>CAWFJH010000001.1:0-687938 GCA_963816105.1 uncultured Actinomycetes bacterium
AGCGTCTTATCCTCATCTGAGCGCCTGCCGCTGGCGCACGAACAACCGGAATAGCCGCTCCGGCCGCAGAACTCCGGCGACGGCGACGATCGGCATACCGTGTGCGGCCATTGATCGCCTGCTCGACGACCGAATCGCCCATGTGCGGGAGCACGGCGATGACGCCCTGGCCGCGCGACGTCGGCTCGACGAACAACTCGTCGCTGTCCGACACGAACGCGGCGTCCAGCTGCTCGTCGCTCCACCGGGCACCGGCGAACGTGTCGTACCAGAAGTGCGCGTAGCGCCGGAACGCCTCGCGAGCGTTGGTGACGACGAACGGGTCGTTGACTCCGGCCGGCCGAGCACCTGCGCTCGGGTTGAAGATGGTCGCGCGGACGCCACCCAACAAGCGGAAGGCAAGCGAACCGATGACACCGAACACCGGGCGGCGAATCCGGCGCGGCAGTGCGGCGGCGATTCGAGCCACGCCGGCGTAGGCGTAGGTCGCCGCGTGCTCGCGGCGAGCGGTCACGTGTTCCTCTTCGGGACGCTCCTCGATCGGCGGTCTCGGGCGTCCTCCACGCGCGCCTCCCGGCGACCTGTGCGGTGCGCACCGAGGCCGCGAGCACCACCACACCCCCCGCGAGCCAGACGGTCCACGACAACCAGCCGAACAGCAGGCCCGCCGCGATCAGCCCTAGTGGAAGCTACGCGTGACGTGGCTTCTTCCACGGAAGTAGCCGAGCGCCGCTCCCCTCGCGCGGACATACGACGACAGAAAGCTCGCGCAGAGCACGATCAGGGCCCCGATCGAGATCGCCGGATCGGTACCGAACGTCGCCCAGACACTCATTGGGGGTGAGCACGACGGCGTCCCAGGCTTCGGTCGAACAGCTCCGTCAGCATCCGCATCGACCGGCCCGCCGCGCCCGCGGTCGGCCCGGTGACCGCCGAGGAGCAGCAGCGCGCCGCCGAGGCCGGCGCACGCGCCCGCGGCCACGTCGTCGCCCGCGATGATCAACGGCAGCCGGCGCCGACGGCAAGCCCCATGCCAAGGATCAAGCTGGAGCGAGTGACCGCCGCGCCGGGCGGCTGACGCTGAAAGCGGACCATGGGGTGAGGCCGAACTAGCAACTGGTAGAGATCGCGGACCCGATTCCTGAGCCCGGCCCACGAAGGAAGGCCCCGTCCAGGACCTGCTACGGCGAACGAGATCCGCAACGTGTTGCTGGGTCGGTCACGCGGGAGCGGGCAAGACCACCCTGCTGAGGCTCATCGTTCACCGCGGGCGCCCTCACGCGGATGGGCTCGGTCGAGGAAGGCAACACCGTCATGATGCACCGACGAACAGCGCCGCCAGCTCTCCGTCTCGCTTGCGATGGCGCCGGTCCAGTGGAAGGACGCGAAGATCAACGTCCTGGACGCGCCCGGCACGGCGGACTTCGTCGGCGACCTCCGCAACGCCATCCGCGCGGTCGACGCCGTGATCGTGGTCGTCTCCGCGGTCGACGGCGTGGAGGTGCAGACCGAGTACGCCGGCAAGCTCGCCGTCGAGGAGGGCCTGCCGCGCGCGACTTCGTCAACAAGCTCGACCGGGAGCGCGCGGATTTCGGCGCCACACTCGACCAGCTGGTCTCGAGCTTCGACCAGGTCGCGCCCTTCGAGCTGCTGATCGGCGCCGAGGCCGATTTTCGCGGCATCGCCGACCTGCTCCACGAGAAAGGAGATGTATTCCAGCGGCCCCGGCTGGAGGAATCGGAATGGCCCGAGGACCTGCACGCGATGGCCGACCCGGCTCGCGAGAAGCTCATCGAGGCCGTCGCGGAATCCGACGACGCGCTGATCGAGGAGTACCTCGAGTCCGGCACCTTGCCGGAAGGAGCACATCATCTCGGGTGCGAAGGACGGCTTCTCGCGCGCCCGCCTCGCCCCGGTCATCTGCGGCTCGGCCGCCAAGGCGATGGGGATCGACTGCTGTGCCGGACTTCATCGTCGAGGAGTTTCGTCGCCGGCCGATCGCGAGCCGATCACGGTGGTTGCCAAAGACGGCGCCGAACAAACGCGTGCGTCCTGCTGGATCCGATCCTCGCGCGCCGTTCAGACGGTCGGCATCCTTTGTCGGGCACATCACGATGTTCGCGTTCTCGGTCAGGTGGTCTTCTGGGACTCCTCGGTCTTCGACGCGAGCCAGGGCAGCGACGAGCGCATCAGCCAGCGTCCACACCGCGCGGCAAAGAGGCACGAGACGATCCGGCGGTCGGCCCCGGCGACATCGGCGCGGACGCCAAGCTGCAGCATGCGCGCACCGGCGACACGCGGTCGATGGAAGGACAACCCCGTGACGCTCCCGGCGGTCGCCCTTCCCGTGCCGCTGCTCGCCTACGTGATCGCTCCGGCGTCCAGGGGCGAGGAGGACAAGCTCTCGACCGGGCCGACGCGCCTGCGCGGATGAGGATCCGTCGTTCCGGGTCGAGCGAACGCAGGAGACCCACGAGACGGTCATCTACGGCATGGGCGAAGCGTACCTCGACGTCCAGATGCACCGGCTACGTCGAAGTTCGGCGTCGAGGTCAACCGATGAGCCCCGCGAAGATCGCGTATCGCGAGACCATCCGTGGCCGCATCGGACACGGTCGCCACGTGAAGCAGTCGGGCGGACACGGTCAGTACGCGATCTGCGACATCGAGATCTCGCTCGATCCGCACACGGCGAGGGGTTCCTGGTCGAGTTGAAGATCGTCGGTGGGGCTATTTCCTGGGACACTCAGATCCCCTCGGTGGAAAAGGGCGTCGTGCGGACGATGGCCGAGGGTGTGCTCAGCGGCAACCCGATCGGTCCACGTCGATGTTGCGCTTGTTGATGGTAGTTTTCACACCGTGGGATCTCCGACATGGCCTTCCAGGCGGCGGTACTTGCTCGCGCTCAAGGAGGCCGTCGAGACCGCCGGCGTCGCCCTGCTCGAGCCGGTCGTCGCGCTCCAGGTCATCGTGCCGCAGAGCTTTACCGGCCACATCATGGTGACCTCAACGTCAAGCGCGGCAAGATCCAGGGCATGGAGCAGATCGGCGGCGGCAAGCAGCGCATCAACGCGCTAGTGCCGCAAAGCGAGGTCGCGCGCTACGTCATCGACTCGCGCTCGATGACCGGCGGCCGCGGCGCTTTCTCGATGAGCTTCTCGCACTACGAGGAGATGCTGGTGCATCTCGTGAGCAAGGTGATCGAGGAATATCAGCGCTCCCGCGAGGAAGCGCACAAAGAGGTAGCGCTCAGCGGCCGCGGATCGCCGCGACGACCAGCAGCGCCATCCTAAGCATGAGCAGCACACCGCCGATCGGCGTGATCGCGCCGAGCTTGCGCTTGTCGGTCAGGGCCAGCGCATACAGGTCCGCCTGGAACAGCACGGTACCGAGCACGAAGCACCAGCCCGCCGCCGCCGCCGCCAACCGCCGTCCCAGCGAACGGCGGCCAGCGCGGCCGCGAGAATCGCGAGCGCGTGCCAGAGCTCGTAGCTTGTGGCGCCGGTCTTCCAGTTGGCCAGGCGCTCGGGGGTGACGTGCTCGCGGATCGCATGCGCGCCGAACGCTCCCGCGGCGACGCTCGATCAGACCCAGCAGGGCGCCGACGGCGAGCAGATCGTCGTCCCACTGACGATCAACTTCCGCCAGGAAGGACAGCACCGCCGCATCGAACGCCGCCGGGCCGCCTAGGTTCACGACGCGATCGGCGTCATCGATCATGACGATCCGGGCACCGGGGATACTGGTGGCGATCATGTCGCGCCCGCGCGAGCGCTGGACGCGGGTCGTAGCCGGCCTTCACGACGAGCGTCGGGGCGTCGATCGTGCAGGCGATGTGCTGCCGGCTGGTCGAGGGCGACCTCTTGCTCCTCCGTCCATCGTCAATTCGTGCAAGTTGTCGTGGGCGATCTCGGTGGTATCCGCTGACTGTGTCGTCGTCGGTCCCGAGGGGGCCCAGACCCTGAACCGGGCATCCTGCGCGCCCGCCATGTCGCCGACGTCGTAGGCGCGGTAGGCATCCGCCATCGCGTCCTCCCACCAGTCCTCCTCTTCCGCCGACTCTTCGATGCCGCCGAGGCTGGCTGCGCTGCAGGCATCGATGACGCGATCAGGTAGCCGTTGATGTCGCGTCGATCGCCACCCTGCCTCCCATCGAGACGCCGACGAGGGCGAACGCGGTCGATGCCGAGATGTCGAGGAACCCCCCATAAATCCTCGATGTGCGAGTACGGCTTGATCAGCTCGGGCCTGCTGATTGCCGTAGCCCCGCGGTAGGTCGTACCGAATTACTGGGTACCTGGTCCGCCGGAAAGGTGGCCATCTGCGGCTCCGACGTGCGCATGTCCCACAGGCCCGGGTGCAACAGGACGACCGCGGGGCCGTCGCCGATGTCTTCGAACGCCAAGCGTTCGCTGTCGGCGAGCTTGAGTATGCCGTCCATCAGAGTCCTCCTCGATACGGGGGCCAGTTCCTCGTCGAACTCTCGGCGAGCAGCTCGGGGACACGCGCGCATCTGGCCGACGACCGGCATGAAGTTGGGTATTGCCGCCCCATCGCGGCACGACGTGCCAGTGCAGGTGCTCCGGGATCCGCCCGCGCCCGCGACGCGGCCGATATTGAGTCCGACGTTGAAGCCGTGCGGGCTACTCGCCGCCGCAGCGCGCGCACACATCGCTGCACCAGCGCGCCGGTGCCGGCGATCTCCGGCCGCGAGCTCCAGCTCCCCGACGTGGCGCGTCGGCAACACCAGCAGGTGCTCGGGGTTGTACGGATACTTGGCGAGGGTGACGAACGCGCGCTCGTCGCGGCTCAGGACCGCTCGCCGTCGGCGTCGCCGTTCTCGAGCAGCGCACAGAACACACACGCGGTGTCGGGCGGCTCGGTCTTGTTCGCCTCGATGTAGGCCATCCGCCACGGCTCCAGAGGCGTTCCATGCTCACGCCCGGATGGTCTGCTCGAGCGCGCGCGAGGAGTTCTCTTCGGCAAGGCGCTGGACGATCGTCGCGAACGACAGCCCCGCGACTTCCTCGCCGTCGCGGTTGCGCACGGTGAACGCGCCGGCTTCGAGGTCACGATCCCCGATCACGACGACGTAGGGCGTCTCGAACAGCTCGTCCACCGGATCTTCTTGCTGATCAACTGCTTGGCGTCGTCAACCTCCATGTGCAGCCCTGGGCGGCTCGCGCTCGGCGGCGAGCGCGCGCACCGCCTCTGCGTCGCGGTCGGCGACCGGCAGCAGCCGGAGCCGCTCGGGCGCAAGCCACAGCGGGAAACGCCCCGGCGTAGTGCTTGGTGAGCACCGCGAAGAAAGCGCTCGATCGATCCGAACAACGCGCGGTGGATCATGATCGGCTGGTGACGCTTGGCGTCGGCGCCTGCGTAGTGCAAGTCGAAGCGCTGCGGCGTCTGGAAGTCGAGCCGGACGGTCACATCTGCCAGGTGCGCTTGATGGCGTCGCGCGCCTGCACATGCCCGATCTTCGGCCCGTAGAAACGCGCCACCGCCGGGTCCATGACCAGCCGAGGTCGATCGCGAGCGCTGCCGTCGCAGCGCCTCCGTGGCCTCGTCCGATTCCTCGTCGAGTTGTACGGCCTTCTCCGAGGTCGGTCGACAGCTCGAGGTAGAAGTCCTCGAGGCTGTAGTCGCGCAGGAGGGAGAGGGCGACGTCAGCAGCGATGCGAGTTCCTCCTCATCCGCTCGCGCGTGGTGAAGATGTGCGCGTCGTCCTGGTCATGCCGCGCACCGCGCGGGACCGTGGACGACGCCCGACTTCTCGTAGCGATATACCGCCCCGAACTCGGACAGTCGCAGCGGCAGCTCGCGGTACGTAGGGGGGCGCGACTTGTAGATCGAGCACGTGGAACGGGCAGTTCATCGGCTGAGGTAGTACTCGGCGCCGCCGTTGAGGTCGATCGGCGGGAACATGCCGTCGGCGTACGACTGCAGGTGCCGCTCGCGTCGAACGGTTGCGTTCGGTGATGTGCGCCGGGTTGACGAACGTGTAGTCGCCCTCGACGTGGCGCTGCCGCGAGTAGTCCTTGACGATCGTCCGCACGAGGCCGCCGCGCGGATGGAAGACGCGGGCCGAGCCGATTCCTCGCGGGAACGAGAACAGGTCGGCATCGGCGCCGAGCTGCGGTGGTCGCGTCGCCGGCCTTTCGCAACCGCTGGAGGTAGGCGTCGAGGTCGTCTGCGTCGCCGACGTGGTCCCGGGTATCCGGGTCAGCTGCGGGTTCTTCTCGTCGCCGCGCCGAGAGTAGGCGCCCCCGACGCTGTCAGGCGAAAGGCTGCGAGCCGTCCGTACGACGGCACGCGGGCCCGAGGCATAGGTCCTCCCAGCCGTCGTTTCGATAGAAGCTCGGGCTCGCCCCACCTCCGCCATGTCGCCGGCGGCCTCGTTGGTGCTGGAGGCCCTCGACGTCTCGCGCTTCTGAACGGCTTATCGACGAGGCGTCGCAGGGTCTTGTCGACGTCGACGTCCTCGCGACGAACGGCGCATCCTCGGCGACTATCGCCGCATCTCATCCTCGACGCGGGGCAGGTTGTCGGCCGACACATGCTTGGGAATCGGCGAGGTCGTAGTAGACTCGTCATCATCGTTGGGCCGATCCGAGCTGGTGCCGGCGAGCGCGAGAACGGCCTGCGCAAGGACGTGCGCGGTCGAGCGCGGGAGTAACGTGGAGCTCGTCGTCGTGCGGATCTCGACCGGCTGACGCAACCGCGTCGCTGGCAGGGACGGAAAGGAAAGGTCGCGGAGCTCCCCGTCGACCTGTGCCGCAATCGCCCTGGGCGCGAGGGCGCCGCCGACCGGCTCCCCCTCGGGAGCTCGACGGTCGATCCGTCGGCAAGCCGGCAGCGTTGGCATCTCGGCAGGATAGCTCGACGCCGCAGCCCGCCCGCTGACCTGTAGCTGATCGCGTCGAGCACGTTCAGCCTGGCGGCACGCCAGGCGGGGATGATGGCCGCGACGATGGGCCGGCCAGCAGGGCGGCGATCACGAACATGATCACCAGCGTCGGACTGGGGGATCGCCAGGGCGTCGATGCCGACGTCGTCGAGCGCGCGCCGCATCGCCCAGGCGAAAGGCGATGCCGATGAGCACCGCCGATCGGCCCCGAGGATCGCTATCGATGACCGCCTCGACCCGCACGATCCGCTTCACTGGTTGTGGGGCGATGCTGATCGTCCGGAGGAGCCGAGTCGCGCACCGCTCGTACATCGACAGGCTGAGCGTGTTGACGATGCTGATGAACGAGATGAACGACGAGGAGCAGCAGGACGACACGATGCGAGGCAACTGGTTCATCGACGAGAAGATATTGCTGCTTGATGGCGTCGTGACTGTTCGCTCGACGCCGGGAGTACCGCTTCGCCAAGAAGGGCATCGATCTTCGTCTTCGCGGTGTCGACCGGCACGCCCTCACCGAACGTTGACGAAGCACCGTCATATCCAGGGTCTGCGCGACGGTTCGGTCGTAGGCGTCGAGCGAGACCGCGTAGTCGTTGAGCAGGCCGTTGTCTCGAACGTGCCGACCACCGTCAGCGGCGTGTCACCCGTGGCGATCCACGTCATGTCGACCGTGTTGCCGACGCTGAGAACCTTCGCCCTCGGCCGCGGTGCGCGAGACGATCACGGAGTTCGGCTTGGCGAGGTCGCGACCGAGCTGGTAGAGCATCTCGATGTTCATCACCTCGGTCGCCGTCTGCGGATCGACACCGGTCACGAACGTGCCGGAGCCTCCCGCATGGACCTCGCTTCGGCGAAGCGGCGTCACCGTCTGGAATACGGGCTCCGTGGCGAGATCCTTCGCGAGCCGCGGGTGAAGAACGGGCTGAACTGCTGCGAGGAAGAGGGCCAGGTCGGCGCGAAGCACTTCGTCGAGCGTCTTGGTCGCCGACGCCTTCAGCGACGCGGCGAAGACGACCACGAACGCGACGAGACCCAGCCCGAGGACCGAGCGCCGCCGCCGTCGACGCGGTGCGACGCGGGTTTCGTTGGCGTCCGCTTCCGAGCTCGCCCGGCGCCGAGCCGCGAAGCGGGATGCTGATCATCTGGCGAGCGGCCGCGAGAACAGCGGACCAGCATGGTCACCCCGAGGAACGTCAGCGCGGCACCCAGGCCCACGACCGCGCCGGGGTTGGACGCATCGCCGAACAGGCCAGCGGCCATGGCGATCACGCCGAGCACGGTCACGATCGAACCGAAGATCACCGTCGCTTGATCCGGCGCTCGGAGCGACCGATCCCGCAACGCCTCCACCGGAGCCAGGCGCGCGCGCGACCGGCCGGCGACATGGCGGCCACGATCGTGATGACCGTGCCGAGGATCAGGAAACAATGACCGTGCGGGGCTCGAGGACGAGGGCCGTCGGCGGCAGCTGAGGCTCGATCGAGCTGAGGAACGCTTCAGCACGAGCGCGAGGAGGAGCCGAGCGCGACGCCGACGATCGAGGCGACGAGCCCGACCACGAAGGACTCGACCAGCACGGAGCGGAGCAACTGCCGACGGCTCGCCCCCAGCGCGCGGAACAGCGCGAGCTCCCGGCTCGCTGGGACACGACGATGTTGAACGTGTTGAACACGATGAACGCGCCGACGAACAGCGCCACGAAGCCGAAGATCAGAAAGAACGATGTTCGCAGGAAGCCGAACGCAGTCGTGACCTGATCCTGCTGCTGCGCCGCGGCGGAGGCCGCGGTGATGGCCTCAAGGCCCTTCGGCAGAGCCGCGGCGATGCGGGTGGCGAGCTGATCGGCGTGACGCCGTCGGCGGCCGTCACGTAGATGGCGTCGTACTCGCCCTCGCGATCGAAGACCTTCTGCGCCGTCGGCAGATCGAAGAACGCCAGGGTCGCCCCGAGCAGGCTGTTCGACTCCCCGAATTGGCGAACACCGAGATCGTGTACTCGGCCCGGGCCCTGGTGGTGGTGACCTTGACCTGGTCGCCGACCCCGAGGTCGGTGCTCCGTCGCGTGCCCGCATCGATCACCACCTGATCGGGCCGGAGGGGGCGTTCACGACCTGGTTCGATGGTGAGCGAGGTGGTGTCCGCGCTCCAGGATGCCGCCGATCTGCGGGGTGCCGCCGTCTGGATCAAGCCGCCTGTCACAGGGGGGTCGATGATCTCGCAGTGCTGCCGACCGTTCCGTCGGCCGCCTCGACGCCGTCGACGCCCTTGACTGGTCGAGCACCGACGCAGGAATCGGCTTGCGCTCGTCGTCCGCCGCCCGAATCGTTCCCGGACCGGCGTCGAACGCGGTCTCCGCCTGGACGACGACATCGGTGCCGCTGAACACTGGCCGAACAAATTGTCGAAGCTCTTCAGCGCCGTGTCGGTGAGGATGAACGATCCGGCGCACATGCCGACGCCGAGCACGATCGCAAGACCCGTGAGGAACAGGCGCAGCTTGCGCGCCATGAGGCTCTTGAAGGTGGGCTCGAAGCACGGCTCAGACCTCCAGCGCCTTGATCTGGTCGAGGATCCGGTCCGCGGTCGGCTCGCGCATCTCCGCGACGATCTTCCCGTCGCCCAGGAACACGATCCGGTCCGCGTAGGCGGCGGCGTGGGCGTCGTGGGTGACGATCACGATCGTCTGGCCGTGGTCGTCGACCGCCGAGCGGAGAAAGCGGAGGAGCTCTTCGCCGCTCTTCGAATCGAGGTTTCCGGTGGGCTCGTCCGCAAAGATGATCTGCGGACGCGAGACGAGCGCGCGGGCGCCGGCGACGCGCTGCTGCTGCCCGCCGGAAAGCTCCGCCGGCCGGTGCGCGAGCCGGTCGCGCACCGCACGGCTGTCGACCACCTCGTCGAACCACGCCTGGTCGACGTCGCGGCCTGCGATGTCGAGCGGCAACGTGATGTTCTCTGCGGCCGTGAGCGTCGGGATGAGGTTGTACGCCTGGAAGACGAACCCGATGCGGTCTCGCCGCAGCAAGGTGAGCTGTTTGTCGTTGAGTGTCGTCAGGTCGATCTCGCCGATGAGCACCTTGCCGTCGGTTCGGACGGTCGAGGCCCGCCAGGATGTGCAGCAGCGTCGACTTGCCGGAGCCTGACGGACCCATGATGGCCGTCCACTCCCCCTCGGCCAGTCGATCGTGATGCCGCGCAGCGCCTCGACGGCCGCTGCCGCCGGTTCCGTAGGTCTTGCGAAGATCCTCGGCTCGAGGGCCGGTTGCGTCGTCGTTGCCATCCCGGTGGTCCCCCTGCTCTTGGTCGCCGGTCGCGGCCGCTGGGTACGACCGGCATGGTCCGTACGTCCGCTGGATCTAGCGGCGCGCGTCATTACGGTCGGATCTGGCCTGCGGGTAGTGTCGCCTCCAGAAGAAAGGAGGCCGCATGCCGAAGAGATCGCATCGGCGCGCTTTCACGAGGTCGGCTGGCGAGTGTTGGCCTATGCCGCCTCGGTGCACTTTCGGACCGCATCGTTCGCGGAGGGACTTCGCCTCGCCGATGGATCGGGGTGCCTGGCCGACGAATCGGGACATCGCGCCCACTCGACCTGCGAGCGACCGGGTCTCACCGTCCGGCTGCCGGTGAACGAGGAGGGCCGGCTCACCGATGATGACGTCGTACTCGCCGGTCGAATCTTCCGCGAGCGCCGCCGACCTCGGTGCGAAGGTCGACGTCGCGCGGCTGCAGATGACGACAGATCGCAATCGACGCCCTCGTCATCCCAGACATCGTGCCGTCTTCGGCAGCCGTCCTCGGCTACGAGACGTTGGGCGAGATGCTCATCGATCCCGACGTACGAAGGACCGATGGTCTGGTTCCAGCAGATGGACGCGCGACGACCCGAGCGCAACCGCATCACATCGACGTCTACTTGCCGAGCGATCAAGCGGAAGCGCGCATCGCGGCTGCGCTCAAGGCCGGCGGCCGCATCGTCTACGACGGTCACGCACCGTCGTGGTGGACGCTCGCCGACCGGAAGGCAACGAGGTCGACGTGGCTCCTGGCCGGACACGGACGACTAACGGCGTTCCAGGAGGGTGGCGTGGGCGCGGCTGGGATCGAACCAGCGACCTCTCGCGTGTGAGGCGAGCGCTCTCCCGCTGAGCTACGCGCCCGGAGAACTGTCACGATACCAACGGCCCGGACTTCGGACGGGAGCGGCCCGCAGGACGGTAGGATGACGCGGCCAGCGGACCCAAGCGGAGGATTCGATGCTCGCAGAGAGCATGCAGGAGATTCTGAAAAGCGCAACGAGCTGGCTGCCGACGTGGCTCCAGCACATCGCGCAGCTCGCCATCTACTTCGCGATCCTGACGGCCATGATGCTCACGCCGCTCGTGCTCTGGCTGATCTACGCGGTGACCTCGACCAAACGCCGCGTGGCCGCCACCGCAACCGAGTAAACGCGCTCGCGCCACCATGACTGCAGCACCGATCGTCCTCGTTCCCGGATTCTGGCTCGGCGCCTGGGCGTGGGACGAGGTGGCCGCCGCCCTGCGTGCCGACGGTCACGACGTCACCGCACTGACGCTCCCCGGTCTCGAGTCACCCGACACGGATCGGTCCTCGATCGGGCTCGCCGATCACGTCGACGCGATCTGCGATGCGGTCATAGCGGCAGGGGGACCCGTCGTGCTCGCCGTGCACAGCGGCGCCGGCGCCCAGGCTACGCCGTCACAGACCGCGTCCCGAACCGGATCGCCACGATGGTCTACGTCGATACCGGGGCGGCGAAGGGTGCGCTCGACGCGGAGTTCGCCGAGGCGGAGCTGCCGATGCCGTCGGCGGAGACGCTCGCCGCGGAGGAGAACCTCGACGGACTGAGCGAGGAACACCTCGCCACGTTCCGGCAGCGCGCCATTCCCGAGCCTGGCGGCGCGCTTCGCGACGCCTACCCACTCACGAACGACACCCGACTCGACGTCCCGAGCGTCGTCGTGTGCACGGGGTTCTCGTCCGAGCAGTACAAGGACGCCATCAAGGAGGGATTCCCCTTCGTCGCCGGCCTCGCCGAACTCCGCGATGTGACCTACGTCGACCTACCGACGAGCCACTGGCCCATGTGGTCACGCCCCAAGGAGCTCGCCGCAATCATCGGGGACGCTGCGACTGCGCGAGCGCCCCTCCACATGTGAGGTGGGCCTGCGTGATGTGCCGAAACAAGTCTTTGACCTGCGACTTCTCTGGTGGGCGGTAGAGGATTTGAACCTCTGACCTCTTCCGTGTCAAGGAAGCGCTCTCCCCCTGAGCTAACCGCCCCAGCGCGGCAATGCTACCGCCGCAGATTCGAGGCGGGGACCGGAATCGAACCGGTGTGCGCGGCTTTGCAGGCCACTGCCTAACCACTCGGCCACCCCGCCGAAGCAATCGCCCGGGCTCAGCCGGGCGGAGCCTCATTCTACCGGTCGCCTCGAGAAGCTTCCGGTGGCCAACCCTCGGACCTACACTCGGGACATGGAGCGGCCTGAGACCTGCCCTGAGTGCGGCTCGAACGAGATCTTCTTCACCAAGCGAGTCCACGACATCGACATGGAGATCAAGGCCTGGTCCTGCGGCGTCTGCCACTGGGTCTCGGATCCCCGGATCGGGCGCCCGCCGGCAGATCGTGGCAAGAACCTCACCCTTCGGCGCCTGGTCGCCGACGCGAAGGACGAGAAGGACCATCCCTCAGGGTCCTGAGCACCCACGATCGCACGGTCGCAAGTGGATCGAGCGGTTCCCTACAATGGGCCGAACCTGAGGTAGGAGGACGGCGATGCAAACCCAAGCCAGGCCCAACGACACGCGACCAGGTCCCCGGCTGCCGGTCACACTCCTCGCAGAGATCGGGATGGCGGCAGGGGTCGTGCTGACCGTGCTCGGGATCGTTGAGGTCGGCGGGCTGCTCATCCTCTTCTTCGGACTTCTGCTGACCTTTGTTGCGTCCATCCCGCTGATCCTCAACCCCGAGACCGGGACGCGGGGCTTCGACCGGGAACTGCGCCGACTGATGAAGGAAGGCTGACCAGAAGCGCGCTCCTGTTCACGGTGACGCTTATCCCGTTGACCGATGGTCGCGCTAAACGAGAATGGAACCGTGAAGCTGCTCCTCGCCGCAACGATCGCTACGGCTGCTCTGGTCGCATCGTGCGGCGAGTTCGGCGAACGAACCGCTCTCTGGATCGTCCGCGCCATCCCCGTGCGCCACGGTTGTTGAAGACTGCATCGCGAACCGGCTAGCTGATGTCACGCTCACCGACGGACAGACCCAGGGGGCATTCGGCCCCGTGGACGGGATGGACCTCAGCGGCATCATTTCCTTCGACGACGCCCTGCGCCGCGCCGCCGTCCAGGACGGCCACCTCGACGCGATGACGGTACAAGTGACGCTTGGCTCGGCAGATGCGAGCCAGCTGCACTGGGGAGCCGGAACGAACCTTTACTACGGCGTCGATTGGGGTGGCGTGTGCAACCCGGTGATTGGCCCATCGCCTGCTCCCGGAGCCTCGCCACAGCCCTCCTGTACGGGAGGCGACTGGGTGACGGTCATCGATGCCCACACAGGGGGGTTCATCGGCGGAGGCGGCTGAGAATGGGCGAATTCTTACTGGCCCCTCGATATCAGGCGTTGAACAGTTTCCAATGCCCCTCGGAGACGACTTCGACGGTGCCATCGGTCACTTTGATCGCGGTTTGATCGTCAATCGCGTAGCACGGAACCGACATGCCTGCCGCCCATTTCTCTGCGTCGGCCATGGTGTTCTCCGGAAGGTCCTCGTGATCCAGGTGCGGGAAGATCGAGAAGTCGACGATGCCGAGGGCCTTGTCGCCACCGGCGGGCGGCTTCCACCCGACGAAGTCCTCCCCGATACGAGGGGTCATGACCATGCTCCCGGCACTCAGCCCCACCCAAACCGTCTCGCGCAGCGACGGCACGAGGTCCGCAAGCCCCGACTCCCGCATCCAGTGACTCAGGTACAGGGCGTCCCCGCCGTTCACCAGCAGGACGTCGGCCTCGCGGACCCAGGGGACCCAGCGTTCCTCGCCGACGCTCGGCAGCGCGGTGAGCTCCAAGACGCCGATCGAGTTCCAACCCAGCTCGCACATCGGTGTGGATGCCTGACCGGTGATGAAACGCCATGCCCCACCGGGGCTGCCCTGCGGGTGCCCGTATCCCGCCGTCGGTATGCAGAGGGCGTTGCAGTCGGCAATCGGTTTGCCCAGTAGATCAACCAGTGCGTCGCGGATGCTCGTGTTCTTGATGCCGGCGGAAGTCAGAAGAAGCTTCATGATTGGTAGATCACCGATTCGAAAGGCCATTCGTTTTCAAGCCACGTAGTGACGTCCGCGCGGAGCGGCCGGTCCAGTTGTGCGTGCGAAACACTCACCCAAGACTCGACCAACGCGTCGTGATTCGGGTCGTCACTGGGGTAGATGTAGACGCACCCGATCACGTCCCGAGAAGTGGGATCGAGCACCGTGTAGGTGAAGCCCTTTCGTTCCTTGAAGTCTCGATCGTGGCGTTCGAGATCGGACAGATTCTCGTCAAGCGACATCGGCTTCGGCCATGAGTCATGCGAATTGGGGTCGTTGAATCCCGGAAGCGTGTGGATGAATTCGATGCTCGAAGTCCAGGCCGCATAGTCCATCGCGTTGTGCTTCGGACCGAGCGGCTCGAGTAGGAAGAACTCCGTACTCAGACCGGAGGGTGGCCGGAACTCATCAGAGACGAACGCTGTGGTCATGAGGCGACCTAGCCGGCGTAGGCCGCTTCGAGCTCGGCGATGTCGAACTTCTCCATCTTCATGAACGCGTCGGTCACCCGCTCGACCTTCGCCTGATCAGGGTCGGTGAGCATCTCGTCAAGGCGCGTCGGCACGATCTGCCAGGTGACGCCGAAGCGGTCCGTGAGCCAGCCACACTCCATGGGCTCTCCGCCCTCGAGCAGCGGCCCCCACAGGCGGTCGATCTCAGCCTGGTCGCCACAGTGCACATAGAACGAGATCGACGGGCTGAACGCGAAGCCCGGTTCTGGCCCGCCGTTCAGCGCGAGGAACTCCTGGCCCTCGAGCTCGAACGAGATCGCCATCACGCTGCCCGGCGTGCCGACGGTCGAGTTCTCCGGATAGCGCAGCGTCTTTGTGATCCGAGCGTCTTGGAACAGCGATGTGTAGAAGGCCACGGCCTCCTCCGCCCGGTCGTTGAACCATAGGAACGGACTGATCTTCTGCATGGCTTCCTCCCTCACAGAAGGCCGAGGCAGACGTCCCGGCCCGGTACCCCAACCGTTCCCGCGGGTCGGGCTTTGGAGCGGACGACGGGATTCGAACCCGCGACCCCCACCTTGGCAAGGCTATACCGGCGGTCCTGAGCCGTCCCGGGTCGTACCGGTTCCTACGTTTCCGCAGGTCGCGGCAACGGCATCGGCTATGTCGGGACGAGCCGGGACAGGTCAGTACGACCATAGTGTGACCCAAACTGTGACCCGAATCCGGAAAAGCGGCTTGTGCGATTCGCCGCGCATCTCGGCGGGGTACCCCGGATCACCTAAAGGCTCCCGTACGACCCTCGCGGATGCTCGAAGATCAGCTGTTCGTCAAGCACCTCGTGCCGAGCACTACCCGCACGAACGAAGCCGAGTTTCTGCGCCAACCGCGTAGAGGCCTCGTTGTCCGGGCTGATCGCCGCTCGGACACCGGCCACACCCGTGGTGAGGGCCCAGTCGAGCAGCCCGCGGCACGCCTCTTCGGCGAAGCCGCGTCGCCGGTAACCGGTGACGACCCGGTAGCCGATCTCGACCCATCCGTGGTCGTCCGGCGGCCCGTGGAAGCCGACCTCCGCGACGGCCTGACCGCGACCGTCGATCAGGCGCGCCAGTCGCGTACCCCAGACCAGCAAGCGGACGTCGTGACCGCCTTCGACGACTCGTGGCGCGAGCCATTCCCACCCGTCGTTGCGCCATTCGGTGGGGAACGGCGTTGCGAGCAGTTCGTCGGCGCGCTGCCAGTCGGCGGCCATGATCGCGCGCATCGCCTCGCACGACATCGGCGTCATCGCCAAACGCTGCGTTAGGATCGTCGCCGCTCCCATCTCCGACCGCTTCACCTCGAAGAAGCCCGAGGCCACCCGAAGACTTCGACCATCCGATCCCAGACGTCTGACGTGGCGTCGCCGTCGTCACCTTCGAGCAACCGGTACCGGCGGACCGTCAGACCGAGCAGCCACGCCGCGCGGCACTCCCGTAGGCCGAGCCGCTGCCGATCGCGGCGCATCGTCTGCGGGTAGGTGGCCAGCGACATGTCGCCACCTTGCCAGGATGGGATCAAGAACTTCTCTCGGTCGCCCGGCACTACGAGCAGCTGAGCACAACCGTTGGCCTGAGGGCTCTCGACCGAGCGGCCCAAGATTGGCTGGAGGCCGCCTCAACCGTAGACCCAGCTGGATATGTGATGCACGCCTCGCTCGGCGAGGTATCCGGGCGATACAGCACCAATTTCACCCCCTGGCTCGAAAGTTCTCTAGCATGCTGCCGTCGATCCACGACTTGATCAGGTCTCACCCCCAGTCGGGATACATGTCGCCTACCCCAAGGTCCTGCGTACCTGGCAACGCTGTCGTGATCTGACGCACGTCGCTCCCATCCGCCCGCATCACATAGAGGTTGAGCGCGTCGACACCGGGAAAGCTCATCGAGAAGACGATCCATTGGCCATCTGGCGACCAATCCGGATAGAGCACGATCGCTTGGTCGCTGCCGGGCATGTCGATCGGGATCAGACGGTCGCCGCTGCCGTCGGGGTGAACGACATGGATCTGTTCGTCTCGGTCGTAAAGAATCCACTGCCCATCCGGGGACCAACTGCCCTCGTCGATCTTGACGGAATCTGCCAATAGCCACGGCGTGATCCGCCGAAGGTCGGTGCCGTCTACGTTCACGACGAAGAACGCCGTGTTGAGCAGGCTTCGGTGAGGATCCGTTCGCCCGAAGAACAACTGCGTGCCATCCGGCGACCAACGCCCCCCATCATCGGAGCCGCCTGGGTTGGTCGTGATCCTCCTCAGGCCGCCCAGGTCCGACGAACGGACGACATAGAAGCCCGTCTGGTGGTTCCATCGACTACAGAGCAACCACTTCCCGTTCGGGGACTCCCCACCGCAAGCGAACCCGGGCTTCGGTGAGGGCATGATCCGAGAACTTCCGGTGGCGGGGTTGATGATCTTGGTCCCCTTGCTTGAGCAGGCAAGGATCCGGCTCCCGTCCTGGGACCAGTGCGGGCACTCGTTGGCGACGGGCTTGCCGGGGATCACCTGGTGCAAGTCGCTCCCATCTGGGTTGACCGTAAAGAGCACTTGGTCCCCGATCGCCGGATCCCATCTGCCGAACACGATCGTGCCAGACGGTGGCGTCATGGGGACCGTCTTGTCTTGGCGCTGGAGGGCGATGGTTGCTCCGACGATTGTCCCGATGATGAGCATCGCGGCGACGAGGAGTGCGCCGATTCGCCGGTTCCGTTGCTTCCGATGCAGGAATCGATCGAACCGCTCGACGTTCCGAGGTGCCTTCGTCGATGTAGACATCTCCATAACCTCAACGGCGCGGCGGATGCCCTGCGCGGCTTGGCGAGCACGGGTGTCGAGCGTCATGCGTCGTCCTCCTCGAGCTCGAGACGGCGGGCAAGGGCCCGCCGTCCGTCGTACAGGTGCTTCTTTACTGTGCCTTCGGCCGTGCCGAGGATCTCCGCAATCTCGGCGACGGGTCGGTCTTCGAGGTAGTGGAGCGTGATGACTTGAGCTTGTCGGCGGGGAAGCGACCGAACGGTGCGCCAGAACTCGGCGTCATCCGCCGACAGCTCCGGCAACGCCGGCGTGTACCCGAGCGCCATCCGCGCGAGCGTTTTCGCCTCCACCGCTCGGCGCCTGAACAAGGAGACGGCGAGATTCGCGACCACCCGACGAACCCAGACCTCCGGCCGCGCGTACGTTCCGACCCGATCCCAGTCACGGTGGGCGACGAGGAACGCCTCCTGGGCGATGTCCTCTGCCCCGGATCGGTTCCCCGACAACGCATACGCGAGCCCTACGACTGCCAGGAACTCTCGCTCGTAGAACTCCTCGAACTTCTCCGAGGACCCGAGCTCGGTGGCCTCGCTGCTCTTCGTCACCGGATCGCCTCTTCCCGCGGATAACCAGGTCATCTTCGCTCCACCCAGTAAGACGCACGATGGGGGGAGCCGCGTTCAGTAGAAGATCGCATCGTTTCCTCGTCCCGCACCGCGTGACAATCGCTCGGTCCGCGTCACGGCGCCTCGGAGTAGCTGCTTGAGGCTCGTCCAGCTGGTTCGAGGCGATCCGTAAGATCGTCACACTCACCCCCAGTCGGGGTACTCGTCGCCTTCTCCTTGCTCCTGCGTACCTGGCAACGCTGTCGTGATCTGACGCACGTCGCTCCCATCCGCCCGCATCACATAGAGGTTGAGCGCGTCGACACCGGGAAAGCTCATCGAGAAGACGATCCATTGGCCATCTGGCGACCAATCCGGATAGAGCACGATCGCTTGGTCGCTGCCGGGCATGTCGATCGGGATCAGACGGTCGCCGCTGCCGTCGGGGTGAACGACATGGATCTGTTCGTCTCGGTCGTAAAGAATCCACTGCCCATCCGGGGACCAACTGCCCTCGTCGATCTTGACGGAATCTGCCAATAGCCACGGCGTGATCCGCCGAAGGTCGGTGCCGTCTACGTTCACGACGAAGAACGCCGTGTTGAGCAGGCTTCGGTGAGGATCCGTTCGCCCGAAGAACAACTGCGTGCCATCCGGCGACCAACGCCCCCCATCATCGGAGCCGCCTGGGTTGGTCGTGATCCTCCTCAGGCCGCCCAGGTCCGACGAACGGACGACATAGAAGCCCGTCTGGTGGTTCCATCGACTACAGAGCAACCACTTCCCGTTCGGGGACTCCCCACCGCAAGCGAACCCGGGCTTCGGTGAGGGCATGATCCGAGAACTTCCGGTGGCGGGGTTGATGATCTTGGTCCCCTTGCTTGAGCAGGCAAGGATCCGGCTCCCGTCCTGGGACCAGTGCGGGCACTCGTTGGCGACGGGCTTGCCGGGGATCACCTGGTGCAAGTCGCTCCCATCTGGGTTGACCGTAAAGAGCACTTGGTCCCCGATCGCCGGATCCCATCTGCCGAACACGATCGTGCCAGACGGTGGCGTCGCCGTCGTCGTCTCAGACGGGCTCGCACTCTCCGTCGGCTCTGCCGTTCGCGTTTCAGAAGAGTTCAGAGTGTGCGCGGGCTCGACCGTTTGCGTGCAGCTAACAGCGACGAATGCTGACAGCAAGAGAGCGATAGCAAGCTTCCAGACAGTGGACATGGTTCCTCCCGACGTACTCGTCGTTGGTTCGTCAACCGGCGTTCGTTCCCTAATCTGTGCTGCGGTAGACGATGCCGTGCGTGTGGGTGATCTGCTCAACATCAGTGCTACTGATCCGCGCGGTGATGTGCTCTACCCAGTAAGACGCGCGAGCAGGGTGCCGCGTTCAGTAGGAGCGTCTAAATGCCAGAGCCGGTGCTGACGTGGCTGTCCACGGGTTGCGGCGTTTCTAGCTCGCTATCTGTACTCCCGTCACGTGCAGGATCGGCTCCTCCCCCTCGAATAACCGGCCCCACGCGAGCCGCTACCGGGCCGACTCGCGCCGGCGAGCCAGCTCGTCGATGAAGTCAGAGGAAGCGTCGGGATGATCCTCACGCCTGAGCTCCTCGAGCAATGCACGGGCGGGCGCATGGAAGGACTGGGCGACCGAGAACGGGTTCGCCGGTATCACGTTCCGCGGGTTGCGCCACGGCGCCGCGACACTGTTGTTGGCGGCCGGGGTACCGGACACCGTCGCGATGCGGACGATTGGACACGCCGATACGCGGATCCTCGCTCGATATCAGGACGTCGTTTCCGAACTGCAGAAGGACGCCGCGGCTCGCATGGATCAGCTCTTGGGCGAGGGTTGAATGAGTCGGCAAGCCGACCTCCGGCGCGCAAGGCGGTTTGCCCGCGAGGTAGGCGCACTTCTCCCGCAGGTTGAGGAGCTCTACCTCGTCGGTAGCCGCGCTCGAGGGACGGCGCGACCGGACTCCGATTTCGACGTCGTCGCCGTCGTCACGGGACGCTGCAGACCCGGCTTCCGCGATCCTGGTCGGCCACCAGGACGGGGCTATCCGTCATCTCTCGACGATCTGCCGATCCACTGGTGTCTCCTCCGCGCTCGGGATTTCGACCCTGGCGAGATCGGGCAGCACGGCGCGGTCCCGCTATGGCGACGCGAAGGTGTGACCCAAAGTGTGACCCGAAACGCAGAAGGAGGGGCTGAAACCCCCTCTGACCTGGAGCGGACGACGGGATTCGAACCCGCGACCCCCACCTTGGCAAGGTGGTGCTCTACCAACTGAGCCACGTCCGCGTGACTGCTCACCCATCCTAGGAGCCGCTCCGCGGAGCTTCAACCGAACCGCCCCCTAGACTCGGCCGATGTCCCAGCCGCGAGTGCTCACGCAGCAGGAACGCAATCGGGCACTCCTTGCGCGGCAGATGCTGTTGGAACGCGCGACCGTCTCCGTCCCTCGTGCGCTCGAGCGGATGGGCACGCTGCAGAACCAGTACGCGCCCTCGGGCTACATCGGGCTCTGGTCGCGGGTCGCAGGGCTGCAACGGGAGCACCTCACCCGAGCCCTCGAGCGGCGTCAGGTCGTCCAGGGAACGCTGATGCGCGCGACGATCCACCTCGTCTCGCGGCGCGACTACTGGCCGTTGCAGCGCGCCGTGGAGGACCCACTGCTCGATTGGTGGTTCCGCGCGACCAAGCGCCACGACGAGCGAGCGAGGCTTCGTGCGATCGACCGCAAGGGCAGGCGGCTGCTGTCGGACGGACCGAGACGGCGTTCGGAGATCGTCGAGGCGCTCGGGCTCGACGCGTCCGACTGGGTGGGCGTCGGGCTGTTCACGCCGGCCATGCGAGTCCCGCCGTCGGGCACATGGGAGCAGCGCCGAGCCGATCGCTACGCCAACGCCGAGGATTGGATCGGCCCGAGCGACGTGACGGCCCAGGCCGGCCGCGACCTCCTCGTCCGCCGGTACCTCGCCGCCTACGGACCGGCCGCACGCGCGGACATCACGAGCTTCACCGGTCTGCCGCCAACGATCCTCGCGCCGGTCCTGGAGCGGCTTCCCCTTCGTCGGTTCGCGGACGAAACAGGAGGGGAACTCCTCGACGTTCGTGGCGCCCCGCTCCCCGATCCGGACACAGCGGCGCCGATTCGTTTCCTGCCCTGGTGGGACGCCACGTTGCTCGTGCACGCGCGGCGCACGGGGATCGTGCCGGAGGAATTCCGGCCGCAAATCTTCAACGTCAAGACGCCGCACTCGGTCGGGACGGTGCTCGTGGACGGCTCCGTGCGGGCGACCTGGCGTCTCGACGGCACCACCGTCCGGTGGGAGCCGTTGGAGCCCCTCCCGCGCACGGTTCGCCGCGAGATCGACGCCGAGGCGTCCGCGCTGACCGGGTTCTGCTCCTAGTCGAAGGCGGGATGCCAGCGAACATCGCCGGCAAGGTGCCCGGCGCGCTCGGCGTCGAGCACCGCAATCTGGAAGTCTTCCTCCTCGATCACGAACCCGTCTTCCATGGGACCCGCAAAGGGATTGTGGAGGCCGTAGCGCGACGCCGGCTCGAACCCGCGAGCGCCGTAGTACGCCGGCGATCCCAGCAGAACGACCGCCGACGCGCCGCGTTCGAGCGCCTCCTCGAGCGCAGCGGCGACAAGCGTTGTGCCGATCCCCCGTCGCTGCCGCGCGGGCATGACCCCGATCGGACCGAGCGCGAGCACTCCGTCGTCGCCGATCCACGCGGCGCTCAGCTGCACGTGCCCGACGATCTCGCCGTCGTCCTCGGCGACGAGGGCGAAGGATCCCGGCTCGTCGCGAACGACCACCGCGATCTCCGCTTCCTCGGGCCTGCCGAACGCGGCGCGTTCCACCTCGATCGACGCCGCGCGATCCTCCGGCCGCTCGGGCCGGATGACGACGCTCACCTCACCGGCCGGTTGATCCGAAGCCGCCCTCGCCGCGCGCGCTCGCCGGCAGCTCGGCCACCCACGCCGGCTGGACCTCGGGCACGGCGACGATCACCAACTGGGCGATGCGGTCGCCGACACCGATCGAGACCGGGATCGAGCGGTCGAGGTTGACCGCCGCGCAGATCACCTCGCCGCGATAGCCGGCGTCGATGAGCCCGGGCGAATTCGCCATCGTCAGGCCTTGGTTGGCGGCGAGGCCGCTCCGCGGGAGCACGAGACCCGCGTGCCCGTCGGGAATCGCCACGGCCACACCGGTCGGGATCATCACGCGCTCGCCCGGACCGACCACCACGTCGATCGCCGAGCACAGGTCGAGCCCGGCGTCGCCATCGTGCTGGGATGACGGAAGGCGCCCTTCCGGCCGCATCTGCTGAACGAGGAGTTCCACTTAGGCCTCGATCGGCTCGACAAGCTCGAGGCGGTTGCCGAAGGGGTCGCGAACGTGGCACCGGTGGAACCCCTCGAGGGGCACGTCGTCGGTCACGCGATAACCGGCAAGCTCGATCCGCTCGCGCAAGGTCGAAAGATTCCGAACGAGGAACGCGGGGTGTGCCTTTCGCGCCGGAACGAACTCCGGCTCCTCGACCCCGAGGTGCACCTCGAGCTGCTCGTCGCGGAACCAGACGCCGCCACGCGGCGCGAGCTCGGGCGGTTTGGCCACCTGCGTGAGCCCCAGGATGGCGCCGTAGAACTTCACGGCGGCCTCTTCCTCACCGACGGGCATCGCGAGCTGGACGTGGTGCAGCCCGAGGATTTTCGCGGTGTTCTCGCCCACCGGCGCAGTCTACGAGCAACCGCTGGTGCTGCCGCAGGTGCCGCAGACGTAGCACGAGCCCGCGGGCTGCATCTTCGAGCCGCACTGGTAACAGAGCGGCGCGTCGAGCGTCTTCGCGTTCGGCCGGTCGCCGATCTCGACCGGCTGCGCCGGAAGCGGTGGCGCAAGGGCCGGCGGCGGCTCTGCCGCTGCCGCCTCGAGCTCCGCCATCTTCTCGTCGGTCTCGACCTTGCGCTCCTGGATCGACTTGATGCCGAGCCCCTCGCGCACGTCGATCGGCAGGTGGTCGAGCGCCAGCCGGCGGAACACGTAGTCGACAAGCGAGGTGGCGAACCGGATGTCCGGGTCGTTGGTCATCCCGCTCGGCTCGAACTTCGTGTTGATGAACTTCGCGGCGTAGGCCTCGAGCGGCACGCCGTACTGCAGCCCCAACGAGACCGCGATCGCAAACGCGTCCATCACGCCCGAGAGCGTCGAGCCCTGCTTCGAGGTCTTGAGGAAGATCTCGCCGAGCCCGTCGTCCGGGTAGGAGCCGGCGGTGATGTAGCCCTCGGCATCGCCCACCTGGAACGACGTCGTCACCGACGGGCGCGACTGCGGCAGGCGCTTGCGCACCGGGTGCGCGAGCGTGGGCGGCTCGGCTTCCTTCGTCTTCTTCTTATCGGCCGACAGCGGCTGCGCGACCTTGCAGTTGTCGCGGTAGATCGCGACCGCCTTGAGGCCGAGCTTCCAGCTCTCGATGAACAGCTGCTCGACCTCCTCGACGGTGGCCTCCTCGGGCATGTTGACCGTCTTGGAGATCGCACCGGAGATGAACGGCTGGGCGGCGCCCATCATCCGCACGTGGCCCATGTAGTGGATGGGCTCGGCGCCCATCGCGGTGTCGAACACCGGGTAGTGCTCGGCGCGCAGGTGCGGCGCGTCGACCACCGAGTTGTGCTCGGCGATGTAGGCGACGACGTCTTCGATCTGGCTGGGGTCGTAGCCGAGCTTGTCGAGCGCCCGCGGCACGGTCTGGTTGACGAACTGCATCGTGCCGCCACCGACGAGCTTCTTCGTCTTGACCAATGCGAGCTCGGGCTCGATGCCGGTGGTATCGCAGTCCATCATCAGACCGATCGTGCCGGTCGGCGCGAGCACGCTCGCTTGCGCGTTGCGATACCCGTGCAGCTCGCCCAAGGCGACCGCCTCGTCCCATGCCTGCTTGGCCGCCGACAGCATCGCTTCGGGCACCAGCTCGGCGTCGATCTCCTCGGCCGCGGCGCGGTGCTTTCGGATCACGCGGAGCATCGCATCGGCGTTGGGCGCGTAGCCCTCGAAGGGACCCGTCACCTCGGAGATCCGTGCACTCGTGCGGTATGCCCAGCCGGTCATCAGCGACGTGATCGCGCCGGCCCACGCGCGGCCCTGGTCCGAGTCATACGGCAGACCCCGCGCCATCAGCAGCGCGCCGAGGTTGGCGTAGCCGAGCCCAAGCTGGCGGTACGCCCGGGCGTTGATCGCGATCTTCTCGGTCGGGTAGTCGGACTCGCCCACCAGGATCTCCTGGGCGATAAACACGACCTCGACCGCGTGGCGGAAGCTCGCGACATCGAAGTTGCCGTCGGCATCGAGGAACCGCATGAGGTTGAGGCTCGCGAGGTTGCACGCCGAGTTGTCCAGGTGCATGTACTCCGAGCACGGGTTGGAGCCGTTGATCCGGCCCGACGCCGGGCAGGTGTGCCACTCGTTGATCGTCGTGTCGTACTGCATGCCGGGGTCGGCGCATTCCCACGCGGCCTGCGCGATCTCGCGCATGAGCTCGCGGGCACGCACGGTGTCGAGCGTGTCGTCACTCTTGACCGCCTTGAGGCGCCAGTCGGCGTCGTTCTCGAACGCGGCCATGAACTCGTCGGTCACGCGCACCGAGTTGTTCGCGTTCTGATACTGGATCGAGTAGCTGTCGCGCCCGTCGAGATCCATGTCGAAGCCGGCGTCGCGCAGCGCACGGGCCTTGTGCTCCTCGACGGCCTTGCACCAGATGAACTCGCGAACGTCGGGGTGATCGACGTTGAGGATGACCATCTTGGCCGCCCGACGGGTCTTGCCGCCGGACTTGATGGTGCCGGCGCTCGCGTCGGCCCCGCGCATAAAGCTCACCGGGCCGCTCGCCGTGCCGCCGCCCGCCAGCGCCTCGCGCGAGGAGCGGATCCGCGACAGGTTGATTCCCGAGCCCGAGCCGCCCTTGAAGATCGTGCCTTCCTCGACGTACCAATTGAGGATCGAGCTCATGTGGTCCTCGACCGCGAGGATGAAACAGGCGCTGCACTGCTGCGGCGTGTCGGGAACGCCGACGTTGAACCACACCGGCGAGTTGAAGGCGGCCTTCTGCGTGACCATCAGGTGGGTGAGCTCGTCGGAGAAGACCTGGGCGTCGTAGGGGGTCGCGAAGTACGCGTTCTTGGTTCCCCAGCCGGTGATCGTGTCGACCACGCGGCCGACCAGCTGACGGACGGAGGACTCCCGCTGGGGGGTGCCGAGGGTGCCCCGGAAGTACTTCTGGGCGACGATGTTGGTGGCGTTTTGGGACCACGTGACCGGGAATTCGACGTCGCGCTGCTCGAAGGCGTTGCCGCCCTCCTTGTAGTTCGGGATGACTGCGTCTCGGATCTCCCATTCCAGCTGGTCGAAGGGATGAACCCCTTCACTGGTGAAGTACCTCGAGAAGCTCAGACCCTCCCGGATGACCTCGACGTCCCCCTCACGTGTGACCAACTGGAACCCCCTCCTTCGTGCGCCCCGCGACGCCGTCGCCCGTCCCCCGGTGCAAAACCTGTGGATCGGATGTGGAAACTTACAACCCTGTGATTTGCCGCCCGCGCATGATGTACCGAACCCCTCCCAACGTCAAGGGGTTGTGGCATATGAATCGAGTGACCACTACATCTAGTGTCTCACCGTCGCCGGGGTCCGACAGATGGTGGTCGCCGAGATGGCCCCAGAGAACTAGGCAGTGGACTAGGTGGCGCGCCGGCGCTTGGCCGGCTCGGTCTTCTCGAGCAGCAGACCCAGCTCGCGCTCGAAGTCCCCAGCCGCTT
The DNA here is from genome assembly GCA_963816105.1 of uncultured Actinomycetes bacterium. Classification (GTDB taxonomy): domain Bacteria; phylum Actinomycetota; class UBA4738; order UBA4738; family HRBIN12; genus AC-51. Next base: position 25,907 of record CAWFJH010000001.1, read on the forward strand.
GGAAATCCTTGTAGACGCTGGCGTACCGCAGGTAGCCGACCTCGTCGGTCTTCTGCATGGCCGAAAGGACCGCGGCACCCACCGCGCTGGAGGGCACCGCAGGGCCTTTCTTGCGCACGCGGGTCTCGATACGGTCGAGCATCCGGTCGATCTGCAGGTTCGTGACCGGCCGTCCCGTCAGGGATTTTCGATGCCGGCCTCGAGCTTGTCGCGGTCCCAGGGCTCGCGGGAGCCGTCGCGCTTGATCACCACCAGGCCGACGTCCTCGATGCGCTCGTAGGTCGTGTAGCGCCGGTCGCAGGCGAGGCAGTGGCGGCGCCGGCGGATGGCCGCGCCCGTTTCTGCCGCCCGGGAGTCGACAACTCGGTCGTCGTCGCCCCCACACCATGGACATCGCATCGACTTGAGCCACAAGATGTTGTGGCGGCGGGAACGCTAGCCGCGGCACGGCAACAGCGTCAAGCGGCCGGAACCTGCAGGGTCATTCCCGGGACGAGCGAGCCGGCGTCGACCCCGTTGCGCTGCTGGATCTCGAGGACCGTCGCCCGCGGGTCCTCGCCCGGACGCGCCCGGAGCGCGATCGACCACAGGGTGTCCCCGTCGCGAACCACAACCGCGCTCGAAGGCTGCGGAGCGGGCGGCGCGTCGTCGACGGGCCGCACGGCGGCCGCGGCCAGCGGGCTCAGCAATACCGCGATCAGCGCGGTGGCGGCCACGGCCGTGGTTCGGCGCCGGCGAACGTACGTTCGATGCATGCTCACATGCTGCGCGAACAGGTGTTCGGTGTCAAGAGACGTCTCGAACATATGTTTGCGCTCCCCCAGACCCGGTGCTACGGTGCCCATCACAACCGAGGAGGGTACGGGCCGTGTCTGACATCACCGCTCGACAGCAGCGGATCCTGGACTTCATCGCCGAGACCGTGCGCGAGCGGGGGTATCCCCCGACGGTGCGGGAGATCGGCGAGGCGGTGGGGCTTACGTCGTCCTCTTCCGTCCACGCCCAGCTCGCGAACCTCGAGCGCAAGGGGCTCATCCACAAGGACCCAACCAAGCCCCGTGCGATGTCGCTTGCGACCGACGAGGCGCGGGCGGCCGGCACGGTTGTGCCGCTCATCGGGCGGATCGCCGCCGGCACGCCGATCCTCGCGACCGAGCAGGTCGAGGACTACGTTGCCGTCCCGGCGGACTTCGCTCGCGGCGGCGAGCATTTCGCCCTGCGGGTAAGCGGGGACTCGATGATCGGCGTCGGGATCCTCGACGGCGACACGGTGGTCGTGCGGTCCCAGTCCGCCGCCCACGACGGCGACATCGTCGCGGCGGTCCTCCCGGGGCCTGCCGAGGACGAGGCCACGGTCAAGCGGCTCGGCCACGACGGGGGCCGCGTCATGCTCATCCCCGAGAACCCCGCCCTCGCGCCCTTCGAGATGATCGACGGGCGCATCGTCGGGCGCGTAGTCGCGGTCCTGCGCAAGCTCTGAGTCGGGTAGGCTCCGGCCCGTCAAAACGGGCAAGGAGCGCGCATGCAATCGACACAGCTGTGGCGCCAAATCGAGTCACAGCCCGACGAGCTCGAGCGGATGCTCGTCAGCGGTTCCGTCAAGGCGCAGGTCCATGCGGCGGCCGAGGGACTGCACCGGGTGCGCCGTATCTGGGTCGTGGGAACCGGGACGAGTCAGAACGCCGCCAACCTCGGCGCCGGGATGCTGCAGGATGCCGGCCGCTCGGCCCATGCGGTTTCGTCCATGCAGTTCGTCAAGAACGCGCCGATCGTCGGACCCCAGGACGGCATCGTGGTCATCACGCACACCGGCGAGACCTCGTATGCGCTCGCAGCGCGGGCCTTGGCGGTGACCGCCGGCTTGCAGACGGTGACCGTGTCGCGCCAAGGCGTTGGGCTCAACGACGTCATCGAAACGGTTCCAAAGGAAACGTCCGAGACCTACACGGTCAGCTACACCACGACCCTGCTCGCCCTTGCCCTCCTCGCCTCCGAGATGGGTGCCGACGCTCTGTCGGCCGAACAGCTCCGGCTCGTGCCCGGCGCGGTACGCAGCGCGATCAACAACTCGGGAACCGAGGGCGTGCCCTTGCCGGCCCGCTCGCTCCAGATCGTCGGCGCCGGGCACGCGGCGATCACCGCGCGTGAGGGCGCGCTCAAGGTGCGCGAGGCCTCTCGCCTGCTGGCCGAGGGTTACGACGCCGAGTTCTTCCTGCACGGGAGCGCCGTGCCGCTTACGGGCGAGGACCACCTCATGGCGCTCACGTTCGGCGACGAGGACGGCCTCGTGGGAGCGATCGCCTCGGCGGCGACGGCCGCCGGCATCGGCACCACGCGGCTCGACGAACCAAGCGGCCTGCCGACCCTGCTCGCCCAGATCCCGCTCGCCGTTCGTCTGCAGATGCTGGCCGCTCGGTTTGCGGCAGAGCGCAGTCAAAATCCGGATCAGGTGGTCGTCGGCGCGTGGAGCGATCCCGACCTCTGGCGGATCGGCACGCCGCTGCGTTAGTCGGTTCCGGCGGCGCGATCCGTGGTGCCCACCCGGTGCTCCTCGGTGGTGAACGCGCGAATCGCGGCAAGCTCCCGGAGCCCGACCCGTGCGTGCACACGGGTGCCGAGCGGCTCCGCTTCCGCACTCAGCACCTCGGCGTCCCGGTACAGCAGGGCGACGAGATCGCCTCGGTCCCAAGGGATAAGCGCACGCACGTCGACGGGGGGCATCGGCACGGCCGCCGCGATCGCCTCGAGCATGCCCTCGACCCCCTCGCCGGTGACCGCGGAGACCGCGACCGATCCCGGGTAGCGCGTCGCAAGCCGAGCCCGTCGCGATCCGGGGACGAGGTCGATCTTGTTGAGCGCCAGCACCTCGGGCATGTTCGCGGCGCCGATCTCATCGAGCACCCGCCGCACCGCCTCGATCTGCTCGTCGATGGCCGGCGACGACGCGTCCGCGACGTGCAGCACCATGTCCGAGAGCGTCACCTCCTCGAGGGTCGAGCGGAACGCCTCGACGAGGTCGTGCGGGAGCTTCGCGACGAACCCGACCGTGTCCGCGATCGTCGCCGTGCGTCCGGTGGGCAGCTGGATACGCCGGGTCGTCGGATCCAGCGTTGCGAACAGCTGGTTCGCAACGATCACGTCCGCGCCGGTGACCCGGCGCATCAGCGAGGACTTGCCGGCGTTCGTGTAGCCGGCGATCGCGACCTGCGGCACGTTCGAGCGCTGGCGCCCGGCACGCTGCGTGTCGCGAGAGGTCCCCATGGCCTTCACGTCGCGGCGCAGCTTGGCGATGCGCCGGCGAATGTGCTGGCGGTCGGACTCGAGCTTTGTCTCACCGGGGCCACGGGTGCCGATGCCACCGCCGAGACGGCTCATCGCCTCGCCCCAGCCGCGCAGCCGCGGCAGCAGGTAGTTGAGCTGCGCAAGCTCCACCTGCACCTTGCCCTCACGCGTGTGCGCGTGCAGCGCGAAGATGTCCAGGATGAGCGCGGTGCGGTCGAGCACCTTCACGCCCAGGCGCGCTTCGAGCGCCCGCAGGTGACCCGGCGAGAGCTCCTCGTCGAAGATGACGAGCTCCGAGCCGGTGTGTGCACGAGATCGTGGAGCTGCTCCACCTTCCCCTTGCCGATCCAGAACTGATGGTCGGGCTCCGTGCGACTCTGCACGACCCGGCCGACCGGCTCGGCCCCGGCGGACTCGGCAAGCGCAGCCAGCTCGTCGAGGTCGGCCTCCTCGATGCCGGGGCCGATCCCGACGAGCACCGCCTTCTCGTGCTGGACCGACCGCCACGTCGCGGCGATCGGGGACTCGACGATCATGCGTTGGTTTCGATCGGACATCGGCTCAGCCCAACGAGGAGCCGTGATCGCGCAACAGGTCGTTGAGCGCGACCTTGTCGTCGGTCGCGGCCGAACGCTCACCGATGATGAGGCCGCAGGGCAGGCCGTAGTCGCCGGCCGCGAACTCGCGGCGGCGCGAGCCCGGCACGACGATCGCCCCGGCCGGCACGCGGCCGCGGAACTCGACGGGCTCGGCGCCCCGCGGATCGATGATCGGCGTGTTGGCGGTGAGCACGACGCCCGCACCGAGCACGGCCCCCGCGCCCACGTGCACGCCCTCGACCACGACACAGCGCGATCCGATGAAGGCGCCGTCTTCGATCACCACGGGCGCCGCCTGGACCGGCTCGAGGACGCCACCGATCCCCACGCCTCCGGCGAGGTGGACCCCGGCGCCGATCTGCGCGCAGGAGCCGACCGTCGCCCACGTGTCGACCATGGAGCCGGCGCCGACGCGGGCGCCGATGTTGACGTAGCTCGGCATCACGACCGCGCCCGGCTCCAGGAAGGCCCCGTACCGCACGGTCGCCGGCGGCACCACGCGCACGCCCGCCTCGGCGAACCCGTGCTTGAGCGGGAGCTTGTCGTGGTACTCGAACGGTCCCGACTCGACCGTCTCGAGGCCGCGCACCCGGAAGTACAGCAGCACGGCCTCCTTGACCCAGGCATGCACCTCCCAGGGCTCACCCGGCGCTCCCGGGGAGGCCACGCGCAGCCGGCCGCGATCGAGCATCTCGATCGCGGTCTCCACCGCCTCGACGTCCACGGCGGCGTCCGTTCCGGACGCCGCCGCCTCCCACGAGGCCTCGATCCGCGCGGCGAGCTGGTCGTCGCTCATGCCGGCACCTCGCTTCCCAAGGCCGCCTCGATTGCCTCGGCCGCGCTCCGGCATTCCTCGAGGGTGGGGACCATCGCCATGCGAACGTAGCCCTCCCCCTCCGGGCCGAAGAACGAGCCCGGCGCGACAACGACGTCGGCCCGTTCCAGCAGGTCGAGTGCCCAGGCCAGGCTCTCGCGACCCTCGGGGACCACAAGCCACAGGTAGAAGGTCGCCTCGCTTGCGGCCACCCGCACACCAAGGCGGGCGAAGAGGTCGAGGAAGATCGCGCGCTTGGCCGCGTAGCGTTCCCGCATCGACTCGACATGGCGCTCGTCGCCCCAAGCCGCGATGCTCGCACGCTGCACGAACTCCTGGGGCGTTACGCCGGTTGCCGGTCGCAGGCGCAGCAGCGCCGCAATGAGCGATGGGTCGCCCGCCACAAACCCGCTGCGATAGCCGGTCATCGCCGAGCGCTTGCTCAGCGTGTGGACGGCCAGGACGTTCGTCCGATCGGCGAGCTCGAGCGCGCCGTGCGGAGGCTCGTCGCCGAACCACAGCTCGCCGTACGCCTCGTCGGATGCCAGCAGCACGTCGTGCGCCCGGCACCGTTCCGCCGCTTCCTCGAGGAACGATCGCGGCGCGACCGCTCCCGTCGGGTTGTTCGGGTAGTTGAGCCACAGCACGCACGCACGATCCCACTGGTCGGCGGTGAGCTCGTCGAGATCGGGAAGGAAGCCGAGCTCCTCCGTGAGGCGGAGCCGCGCGACCTCGGCCCCGGCAAACCGGGCGCCACGCTCGGGAATCGGGTAGCCGGGCGCGGTCGTCACGACCAAATCCTTGCCCGCGGGCAGATCGACCAGCACCTGGGCGAGCGAAAAGACGATCTCCTTGGAGCCGAGGGTGGGCAGGATCTCGGTGTCGGGATCGAGGGTCGTGCCGTAGCGCCGCTCGACCCAGGCCCCGATGGCCCGACGGAGCGCGGGCAGCCCGGCAGCGCGCGGATACGACGAGACGGGGCCGATCGCCTCGACGAGTGCGTCGCGCACGAGCTGCGGCGTCTCCTCGCGGGGATCGCCCACGCCGAAGTCGATCACACGGCGGCCGGCCTCCACGGCCTGCTTCGTGCGCCGGTCGAGCTCCTCGAAGGGGTACGGCTCGACCGCGCGCATCGCGGGCGACAGATGCACCATCTCGCTAGTCCTTTGGCGGGTCCGAGGTGCCGGCCAGAAACGCCGACACGATTGCGTGGGAACGAGCGAGCGCGTCCACCGCGACCCGCTCGTCGTCGGTGTGAGCGTACCGCGGGTCCCCCGGCCCGAGGTTCACCGCGTCGACGCCGGCCATCGCGAACTCCGCGACCGGGGTCCAGGCCTGTTTGGGGCGAACCGCCAGATCCCCCGCGGCCCGCAGACGTCCGACCAGCGGGTTGTCGAGGCACACCGGGCCCGGCGGCGCGTTCCCGAGGACGTCGAGCGACACACGGTCGTCGCCCAGCAGCTCTCGCAGTCGCGCCTCCGCGTCGGCGGGCCGGCGGTTCGGCGCGTAGCGGAAGTTGATCTCCGCCTCCACACGGTCGGGCACCACGTTGCCGGCCAGACCGCCGTGGATCGTCGTGACGGACACCGCCTCGCGAAAGACGAGACCGTCGATCTCGACGTCACGGATCGGCAGGTCCGCCACCGGGCCGAGCGCCTCGATGGCCGCGTGGATCGCATTGTCGCCGAGCCACGGGCGGGCGCTGTGCGCCGCGCGACCGCGGATGGTGACCAGCGCGCTCAGGTTGCCGTTGCAACCCACCTCGAGCTCGTTGGCGGTCGGCTCCAGGACGACGGCCAGCGCGGCCTCGCGCAGCTCGGGGATCGCGTCGAACGCCGGCAGCAGGGCCGACTCCGTGATCGGGATCTCCTCCCGGCCGAAGAAGACGTAGCCGAGATCGAGGTCGGATGCCGCGGCGTCGTCCTCGGCCAGGGCGAGCATCACCGCGAGCCCACCCTTCATGTCGGCGGCGCCGCGCCCGACGACATCGGCCTCGGCGCGCCGGCCTGGACGCGCGGCGCCCCCGAGCGGCACGGTGTCGACATGCCCGGCGAGCACCACCAAAGGCGCGTCGGCGTGGCGCGCCGGCAGGGCCGCAAGCACGCCCTCGCGTCGCTCGATCCGCAGACCCGGCGCGGAGGCAACACGCCACGCGACCGCATCCAGGATCGCGCCTTCGTCGCGACTCTCGGAGGCGACGTCCACGAGGGCGAGCGTGTCGGCCGCGAGCCGCTCGGCGATCCCGCTCATCCGGCGAGTTCGTCGAGATCGACGACCGCGTCGAAGACGTGGGCGACCGGCCCGCCGAGCAGCACCTCGCCGTCACTCCGGCGATCGACGTGCAACGGGCCGCCGCGGAATTGCGCGGTGACCTCCGTCTTCGTCCGGCCGGCCTCGTTCGCCGCAACCACGACGGCGCACGCCCCAGTGCCGCACGCGAGCGTCTCGCCCACACCGCGCTCCCAGACGCGCACGGCGATCTCCCCGTCGCCGAGGACGCGCGCCAGCTCGACGTTCGTCCGCTCGGGGAACAACTCGTGGTGCTCGAGCGCCGGACCGATGTGCTCGAGGTGGTAGCGCTCGGGGTCCTCCTCGGTGAAGAGCACCAGATGCGGGTTGCCCATGCTGAGGGCGGTCGCGCGCAGCTCCCGGCCGTCGCCGAGGTCGAACGGCTGCTCCTGGTAGGTCTCCCACGCCGGCCCCCGCATCGGGATCGCCGCCTTGGTGAAGTTGGGCACGCCCATGTCCACGGTGGCCCCTTCGAGCGTCAGCCAGACGTGACGCACGCCCGCCGGGGTCTCGACGTCGAAGGAGTCGCCGTGCGCGACCTCCTCTCGATCACGAAGCCAGGCACCTACGCAGCGCATGCCGTTGCCCGACATCTCGGCCGGCGACCCGTCGGCGTTGGTCAGAGCGAACGAATACGGCGCCGCGGTGCCACGGCCGACGCGGATCAGACCGTCGGCCCCGACCCCCAGCCACCGATCGCAGAGCGCCGGCACGTCGAGCTCGCCGACCGCCGCGTCGAGCTCGTCGATGACCAGGAAGTCGTTCCCGCTCGCCTGGTACTTGCTGAGATCCAGCCGGCTCACGCGGCCTCCAGATATGCCCGCACGTCGTCGAGGGCTTCCTGCGCGCCGCCATCGCCGACGTCGAACCAGCGAATCCGTGGATCGCGCCGGAACCACGAGAGCTGCCGCCGGGCGAGCTGCTTGGTGCGCTTGATGGTCTGCTCCATCGCTTCGTCGAGCGCCAGCCTAGCGTCGAGGTGGGCGGCAAGCTCCGCGTACCCGATCGCCTGGCTGGCCGTAAACCACGCCCCAAAGCCCCGCGCCACGAGCCCACGCACCTCCTCGATCCAACCACCCTCGAGCATGGCGGCGACGCGTGCGCGGACGCGGGCGTCGAGCACCGCGGCATCCATCCGGACGCCGGCGACCCGGACGTGCGCCGGGTCGTAGATCTCCCACGCCACCGCGAAGTCGCTGAACGGCGTGCCCGTGATCTCCATCACCTCGAGGGCCCTGACCGTGCGACGGATGTTCGAGGGGTCCATGCGATCGGCCGCCACGGGGTCCGCCTCCGCCAGCCGCCGGAAGAGCTCGTCGGGACCGAGTGAGTCGGCCTCGGCCTCGAGGGCCGCCCGCACGGCGGGATCCTCCGGGGGGAACCGCAGCCGGTCGACCACCGCGCGGAAGTAGAGCCCCGAGCCGCCGACGAGCACCGGCGTTGCGACCCGGTCGAGCACCTCGGTCGCCGCCGCCTGAAAGCGGGCCACGGTAAACCGCTCGGAGGGCTCCGCCAGATCGAGGAGGTGATGCGGCACCGAGGCCTGCTCGGCCGGCGTGGGCTTGGCGGTGCCGATGTCCATCCCGCGATACACGAGCATCGAGTCGACCGAGACGACTTCGGCGCCGAGCGCACGTGCCAGGGCGATGCCGGCCTCGGTCTTGCCGCTGGCCGTGGGACCGACCAGCGCGCGGAGCATCACACCGCGGCCGGCTCGGCCGCTGTGGCGACCTCGCCGAGGAGGTGATGCGCACCGGCCTCGGTAATCCGGGCGTCGACAAACGTGCCCGGCTCGAGCGGCGTCGGGAGGTGCACGATCCGGTTGGTCCGCGTCCGCGACTGGGTCGAGCCGTCCTTCTTGCCGGCACCTTCCACGAGTACCTCGACGACGGTGCCCACCTGCGCCCCGTTGCGCTCGGCGGTGATCCGCGTCTGCAACTCGACCAGCCGGTCGAACCGTTCCTGGACGACCTCCTTGGGAACCTGCTCGTCCATCGTGGCCGCGCGCGTGCCGGGCCGCGGCGAGTACTGGAACGTAAACGCGCTGTCGAAGCCGGCGCGCTCGACCACGGCGAGCGTGGCGCCGAAGTCCTCCTCGGTCTCCCCCGGGAACCCCACGATGATGTCGGTCGAGACGGCGATGCCGGGGATCGCGATCCGAATGCGGTCGAGCCAGTCCAGGTAGCGCTCGCTGCGATACGAGCGCCGCATCGCCTGGAGCACCCGGTCCGATCCGGATTGCAGCGGGAAGTGAATGTGCTCGCAGACGTTGTCGCTCTCGGCCATCGCCTCGATGACATCGGGCGTGAAATCGTGCGGATGCGGCGAGGTGAACCGGATCCGCCGGATCCCGTCAACCTGGTTGACTACCCGGAGCAGCTCCGCGAACAGCGGCCTGCGACCCCCCTCCGTCTCGAGATCCCGCCCGTACGTGTTGACGTTCTGCCCCAGCAGGGTGACCTCGACGACACCCGCGGCCGCGAGTGACTGCACCTCGGCAAGAATGTCGCCGATGGCGCGCGAGCGCTGGCGCCCGCGCACGAAGGGCACGATGCAGAACGTGCACGCGTTGTCGCAGCCGGTCGCGACCGACACCCAGGCCCGTATGTCGTCGGCCCGGGCGGCCGGCAACGCGCTCGGGAAGGTCTCGGTGTACTCGCGGACGTCCATCTGCGGGCCATCGGTCGCCGCACGATCCAGCAGATCGAGCAGATGTGGCAGGGCGTGCGTGCCGACCACGACGTCCACCCACGGTGCCCGCCGCTGAATGAGGCCCTGGTCTTTCTGCGCCAGGCAACCGGCCACCACGATCCGCAGGTCCGGATTCGCGTCCTTGAGCGGTTTGAGATGCCCGAGATTGCCGTAGAGCTTGTTGTCGGCGTTCTCGCGGATGGCGCATGTGTTGAGCACCACGACCCGTGCCTCACGGGCGTCCTCGGTGGGCACCATCCCGTCGGCCATCAGGACGCCACCGATTCGCTCGGAGTCGTGGTCGTTCATCTGGCACCCGAAGGTGCGGATCAGGTACTTCTCCTGCATCGCCCTAGGGTAGCCCAGCTAGCGCGCGTACTCCGTGGCCCGAATCTCGCGCACCACGGTGATGCGGATCTGGCCCGGGTACTGCAGCTCCTCTTCAACTTGCTTGGCGATGTCGTGGGCGATCACCTGCGCCTGGATGTCGTCGACCGCCTCGGGCTGGACGAGCACTCGAACCTCGCGGCCGGCCTGCATCGCGTAGACCTTCTCGACGCCTTCGAAGGCGTTGCAGATCTCCTCGAGGCGCTCCAGGCGCTTCACGTAGGTCTCCAGGGACTCCCGACGAGCGCCGGGACGGCCGCCGCTGATCGAGTCGGCGATCTGGGCGAGCACGGCGTGGACCGTGCGCTGCTCGACCTCCCCGTGGTGCGACTCGATGCAGTGGACGACCTCGGGGTCCTCCTTCATCCGGCGGGCGATCTCGGCGCCGATGATCGCGTGCGAGCCCTCGACCTCGTGAGTGACGGCCTTGCCGATGTCGTGCAGGAACGCCCCGCGCTTGACGATCGTCGGGTCGATTCCCAGCTCGGACGCGAGCGCTGAGCCGATGTGCGCGGACTCGACAAGGTGGCGCAGCACGTTCTGCCCGTAGCTCGTCCGGAACTGAAGGCGGCCGAGCAGCTTCACCATCTCGGGGTGGATGTCGGTGATGCCCACCTCGGCGACTGCGTCCTCACCGGCGCGCCGGATACGCTCTTCCATGTCGGCGAGCGAGCGCTCGTGCACCTCCTCGATCCGGGCCGGGTGGATCCGCCCGTCCTGGACCAGCTTCTCGAGCGTCATCCGTGCGGCCTCGCGCCGGACGGGGTCGAAGCTGCTCAGCACGACCGCCTCGGGCGTGTCGTCGATGATGATGTTCACCCCGGTCGCGGCCTCGAACGCACGGATGTTGCGACCCTCACGGCCGATGATCCGGCCCTTCATGTCCTCGCTTGGCAGGGCGAACACGCTGACCGTCGACTCGGCCGTCTGCTCGGAGGCGACCCGTTGGATCGCGATGGTCAGGATCTTGCGAGCGCGCTCCTCGCCGTCCTCACGGGCCTGCTGTTCGATCTCGCGGACTTGCGCCATCGAGGACCGCTTCGCGTCGTCGACGACGTGGGCGACGAGCTCCTCGCGGGCCTCCGAGGAGGTCATGCCCGCGATCCGCTCCAGCTGCGCCTGCTGCCGCTCCGCCGACTTCTCGAGCGTGAGCCGAGCCGCGTGAAACATCTCGTCGCGCTCGTCGAGCTCTTCGCTGCGAGCGTCGAGCCGGCGCGTGCGCTCACGCAGGTCTTCCTCGGAGTCGGTGATGCGCTTTTCGAGGCGGGCGATCTCCTCACGCCGGGACTTGACGTCCTCTTCGGCCTCGCGGCGGATCTGCGCCGCCTCGGCCTTGGCGTCCTCGCCGGCCTTCCGGACGATCGCCGTGGCCTCGGTGTTGGCCTCGACGGTTCGTTGATCGGCCTCGAGCACCTTCTGACGGGCTTGGGCTTCCAGGCTGTTCGCCGAGGACTTCGCCATGTTGGCGCGAACGAGGAACCCGACGGCGACGCCGACCACGAGGGCGACGCCCGCGAACACCGGGGTCATGATGCCTCCCTGGGAATGTCAGGGAGAGGACCGCACAGGCCTGCACGGAGCAGCGTCGAACCGCCGCCTCAGGGAGTTTCCGGCCCCCTGATCGGGTGTGTGTGGTAGTCGGGTCGAGTGCTCAATGGTCGTCTCGTTGCTCGATGACAGGTCGGATTGGTGCCTCTCAGTGTGTGTGGTTCAGGTTTTCCACACCTTACGGCCACCCAACCCCCGAGGCAAGACTCAGTCCTCGACGGCCTCCACCGCAAGCGCCCTGCTCGCCGCACGCCGGGCCAGCTCCGGGGCGTAGCCGCGCCGTGCCAGGAGGCCGAACAGCCGCCGAAACGCCACCGCAGGATCGCCGTCTCGCAGGCGCACCGCCTTGGCCTCGGCGAGGCGGAACGCGCGCTCCTCGTCGCCCTCCAGATCTTCCTCCAGGGCCGCCGACGCGGCGTCGCGGTCGACCCCTGCCTGAGCGAGCTTGCCGGCCACCACCCGCCGCGATTCGGCTCGCGAACCTGTCCGGCTCTGGACCACCGCCCGCGCGAACGCCTCGTCGTCGATCAGCCCGACTTGCTCGAGACGAATGAGCTCGACGCCGACTTCCTCGGGATCGAATCCGGCTTGGACGAGCCGACGCTCGAGCTCCTTACGGCTTCGTTGTCGCACCGCGAGAAGCCCGAGCGCCCGCTCGTGGACGTCTTTGCGCTTGCCCGGCCGCTTCCCGCGATACTCGCCGCGGTCGGCGGACATCGGTTAGTCGCCCTTCTTGCTCGCCTTGACCGGTTCCTCGAGCTCGATGAGGTCGGGGTCGATCTGGATCGGCTGATCGTCGACCTCGGAGAATCCGGTGAGCCCGACCGCCTGGCGGATCTTGTCCTCGATCTCGTCGCGCATGTCGGTGTGCTCGGCGAGGAACGTGCGGGCGTTCTCCTTGCCCTGACCGAGCTGCTCGCCCTCGTAGGTGAACCAGGCACCCGACTTCTTGATGATCTCGAGGTCGACGCCGACGTCGATCAGCGAGCCCTCCTTGGAGATGCCCTTGCCGTACATGATGTCGAACTCGCACTGACGGAACGGCGGGGCCACCTTGTTCTTGACCACCTTGACCCGCGTGCGCGAGCCGACGACCTCGGTGCCGTCCTTGAGGTTCTCGATCTTGCGCACGTCGAGGCGGCACCGACGAGTAGAACTTGAGCGCGCGGCCGCCGGGGGTGGTCTCGGGCGAGCCGAACATCACGCCGATCTTCTCGCGCAGCTGGTTGATGAAGATCGCGGTGGTGTCGAACTTCGACAACGAGCCGGAGAGCTTCCGCATCGCCTGGGACATCAGACGGGCCTGCAGCCCGACGTGGGTGTCGCCCATCTCGCCCTCGATCTCGGCGCGGGGCACGAGCGCCGCCACCGAGTCGATCACGACGAGCGACAGCGCGCCCGAGTGGACCAGCATGTCGGCGATCTCGAGCGCCTGTTCGCCGGAGTCGGGCTGGCTGACGAGGAGCTCGTCGATGTTGACGCCCAGCTCGCGAGCGTAGGTGGGGTCGAGGGCGTGCTCGGCGTCGATGAACGCGGCAATGCCTCCGGCGCGCTGCGCCTCGGCGATGATGTGCAGGCACACCGTGGTCTTGCCCGAGCCCTCGGGCCCGAAGACCTCGACCACCCGGCCGCGGGGAATGCCGCCGATGCCCAGGGCGATGTCGAGCGCGAGCGACCCCGTCTGGATGGTGCCCATCGCGACGTTCATGGGGTGCTCGCCCAACCTCATGACGGCGCCCCGTCCGTGCTGCTTCTCGATTTGCTGGAGCGTGACGTCCAGCATCTTGTCGCGATCCACGCGAGCCTCCTTTTGATCACGGCCCACCCCGGAGGAGGGTCGAGCGAGCGCTTCGGTCTGACGGTCGAGCACGCTACCTGAACGGTCTGACATGAATTACACCCCTGTCATACACGATTCGGACGGCCGAACGCTACCCGAACACCTGTTCGGATGCAAGTAAGTGGGTAGGCAATAGGCCGGGATCGGTACCCGTGAGCCATTTGATGCCTCATTCCTCCCGCAGTAGGCCAAGCCAGTTTCCCCCGCAGGTACCTGACGCCTTTCGCCTAGACGACGCTATTGATCGGGTGCGTTCCAACCATCGAAGCGGTGTGAGAGATCGCTGGGCAGTGCTTCCATCAGCGGCGATTCCACGATGGCTTCGATTCGGTCCCTCGAGCCGCCGACGTACGTCGAGTAGCCATCGATCTCCGTTGCCACGATCCACGCCCGGTCCTCAGGCCACCAGTAATTCGGGCCGTGTCCTTCGCCAAGCCACCCGAACACGTCGGGAGTGCATCGAGCGGACCGCGGAGGACGATGTAGTGGCGGAAGGCCCAGATCCCGCCCTCAAGCGCGGCCGGCACGTCCGGCGGCTCCGACGCATGGTGGATTACGCCGACGGGAAGGTCGTTCATCCAAGGCCCCAGATCGCCGTAGCCGTCGACGAGCATGCACGCACGCATCATCCGAGGTGGCGGGGCCCCGCGACGAGTCGAGCGAGAGGCGCAGCGGCGGTCGCGGATAGCGTCCCCTCTCGCGCCGGCATCACGAGCGTCACGATCGCTGATGGTTTCCAGCGTTGTCGTCGTCCGATCGCGGTGATCGACCAGCGCGTCGAGCGCGAACTCCGGATGCATCGTCTGCCACGCGGTCGGGATCTCTGACCGCCGGAGCGCGTCGCATCTGGGACCCGGGGCTCCCGACGGGCGTGGGCGTCCCGCCGGCGACGGTGACCACGTCGGGGAACGTCGAGCGGATCTCGGTCGGGCTCGACCCGAGGGGGATCGCGGTGGGGTTCGGCAGCGTGTGGGTGGCGCTGGCCGGGTCGAACACAGTGGTGCGGGTCGACCCAAAGACGAACGAGGTGCTGCCGCCGATCGACGTGGGCAACGTGCCTGGGGCGGTCGTCGTGAGCCCGGACGCCGTGTGGGTCGTGAATGGCCTCGCCGACACCGTCTCGCGGATAGACCCTGAGACGAACTTGGAGGTGGAGGCGATCCCCGTGGGCGACGGCCCGTCGGATATCGCGTTCACCGAGGGGGCGATCTGGGTGGCGAACGGATCGGACGGGACCTTGTCCCGGATCGACCCCGGCTCGAGGCCCCCCCGCACGGTACCGGTCGGCAGCATCCCTTCTGGGTTGGAGGCCGCGGGGGAGAGTCTGTGGGTGACCGTTCAGGGAACCGCGACCAGCCATCGCGGGGGGACGCTGCAGCTCGTATCTAAGGTACCGGTCTACACGTTGGACCCCGTCGAACCCTGGCGTGGTCCGGCGCAGCTCATGAGCATCATGGGCGACGGCCTCGTGGGATTCAAACGCGTCGGCGGGATCGACGGCGGAACCCTCGTACCGGACCTCGCGCTTACCCTGCCGACCCCAACCGATGACGGGAAGACCTACGTCTTCCAACTACGTCCAGGGATCCGATACTCCAACGGCGAGACCGTGGTGGCATCGGACTTCCGCCACGGGATCGAGCGAGGCTTCCGCATCCAGGGTCTCCTCACCCCGGCGTTCAACTACTTCGGCAGCCTCGTCGGTGGGCGCGAGTGCAAGGAGACACCGGAGTCGTGCGACCTTTCCGAGGGGATCGTGAGCGACGATCAAGCCGGCACGGTCACGTTCCATCTGGAGAAGCCGAACCCCGATTTCCTCGCCAACCTGGCACTCGCGAACGCATTCCCCGTCCCGTCGTCGACGCCCATCGATGAACAGCAGATCCGCGCGGGGGTTCCGGGGACCGGTCCCTACATGCTCGAAGGCCCGATGACGGATGACGGGTTGGTCCTGGTGCGCAACGAGTACTTCGATCAGTGGTCGGCCGAGGCCCAGATCCCGCCCTCAAGCGCGGCCGGCACGTCCGGCGGCTCCGACGCATGGTGGATTACGCCGACGGGAAGGTCGTTCATCCAAGGCCCCAGATCGCCGTAGCCATTCCAGAGCATGAACCACGCATCATCCGAGGTTGTGGTGGCCCCGCGAAGAATCGAAACGAGTGCCGCAGCATCCGTCGCGTCTAGCGTCCCCTCTCGCGCCGGCATCCACGTGCCGTCACCGATCGTGATGGCTTTCCAATAGTTGTCGTCCTCCGTATCGCGGTGATCGATCAGCGCGTCGAGCGCGACCTCCGGATGCATCGTCTTGCCACGCGCGTCGGCGATCTCTGACCACCGGAGCGGCGCTCGCTCTTCGTAGGTGAGCCCGAGGAGACGTTGTGCCGGATGCAGGATGCGGGCGTAGGCGTCGTACCCGCTCGGCACGATGAAGCCCACGGTTGCGGGCAGACCCACATCGTGGTCGAGTCGCTCGTCGAGCCAGTCAGTCTGCCCGACGTCGTGTTCGATCCGGAACGGGGGCGGAGGTGGAGAGCGAAACGATCCCACCCGCGCAGCCTACCGATGACGAGAACAGCGGTCCTCGGAGGGACGCGAGCCGCGACTGCTACCCGGCGTGGTGGGGCGGGGTGGCGTCGGCGTGCACGGGCGGCTGCCCGAGCGGGGCGACGTCGCCCGCGGCCGCCTGCCGGACGGCTTTCACGATGCCGTCATAACCCGTGCAGCGGCAGAGGTTGCCCGACAGGCCGATCTTGATTTCGTCCTCGGTGGGATCCGGGTTGGCCCGCAGGAGCGCCGTCGCGGAGATGAGCATTCCCGGGGTGCAGAAGCCGCACTGCACGCCGAACTGCTGGAGGAACGCCCGCTGGAGCGGACCCACTTCCTCGTCGCCGGCGAGACCTTCGATCGTGGTGACGTCGCGGCCCTCGGCCTGCAGGGCGAGATACGAGCAGGCGTTCACCGGCTTGCCGTCGAGCAGCATCATGCAGGCGCCGCACTCGGAGTCGTCGCAGCCCTCCTTGGACCCGGTCAGGCCGAGCTCATTGCGAACGGCGTTCAAAAGACTCACGTGCGGGTCGAGCTCGACCGGGTAGGTCGTTCCGTTGACCGTCAGGGATGCCGGGACCTTCATCTCTATGGGCTCCTAGTCGCCGAAGGTGGCTTGGCTCGCGGGAATCTCGACCGAGCCGCCGCGGGCCCGGGCGAGCGCGCCGGCGATCGCTCGGCGCGCGATGACCTCGGCCATCGCGGAGCGGTAGCCGGCCGAACCGCGGACGTCGCTGATGGGCGTCGAGGCGGCTGCGGTTGCAGCGGCTGCCGCCGCGATCGCCGCTTCTCCCCCGTCGGTGCCGACCAAGGCGGCCTCCGCCTCGGGAACGCGCCGGATCGTCGGCGCCAGCGCGGTGATCGCAATGCGCGCATCGGTCACGGCGCCGTCGGCGACCGTCACGACCGCCGTGGCTCCGACCACCGCGATCTCCATCTGCCTGCGGTACTCCAGCCGCACGTAGCAGGAGCCAGTGCCCGCCGTGGGAATCGGGATCGTCACGGCCGTGAGCAGCTCGTTGGGCGTCGCGCGTCGTCTGACCAGGCCCGGTCCACAGATCGGCGAGGCCGAGCGTGCGCTCCCCCGCTCCCGAGCGCAGCGTCACCGCGGCGTCGAGGCAGAGCAGGGGGCCGCCGGTGTCCATCGCCGGGGAGGCGTTCATCACGTTGCCGCCGATCGTTCCCTGAGCGCGGGTTGCGTGCGACCCGACGATCGCGCTCGCGTCGGCCAGCGCGGTCAGCTGCTGGCGCACGGTGGTGTCGGCAACCAAATCCTCGTGCGTGACGAGCGAGCCGAGCACGAGGGCCTTGCCGTCGTGACGGATGCCGTTCGAGCGCGTCGATGCGGTCGATCGCCACGATGTCATCGGGAAGCGGCGCCTTGCCCTGGCGCGCCCCGACGACGAGGTCGGTGCCGCCGGCGACCGGGCGCGCGCCGCCGTCGAGCGCGGCGAGCGCCTCCTCGACGGTCGTGGCCGATGTGAACGACCTGCTCACGTGCCCGCCTTCCGCCGTGCTTCCCAGACGCGCTCGGGCGTCATCGGCAGCTGTCGCACCTGGCCGCCGAGCACCTTGGTGATCGCGTTCGCGACCGCACCGGCTGTCGGAACCTGCGGCGGCTCACCGACGCCCTTGGAGCCACGCGGTCCGACCGAGTCGTACTCGATCCACTTGACCTCGATCTCCGGGGCGTCCGAGCAGGTGACCAGCTTGTAGTCGAGCAGGTGCGGGTTCCGCTGGTGGCCCTCGTCGTCGAGCATCGTGCCCTCGGAGAGCGCCAGGCCGACGCCCATCACGACGCCGCCGTAGACCTGGCCGTTCGCGCCCGGCCTTGTTGAGGATCCGCCCGGAATCGTGCGCGGCGGCGACGCGCAGCACGCGAACGACGCCGGTCTCGCGGTCGACCTTGACGTGGGCCGCCTGCGTGATGAGCTGCGGCGCGAGGAACGTCTCGTTGCCGAGGCGCCCGACGCAGCCCCCGGTGTCGCCGGGGGTAGCCTCTGGCACCTCTCCGGAGCCCTTGCCGTGCACCGTGCCGATCTCGCCGACCAGGTCGGCGATCGCGACGGAGCGATCGGGCGAGCCCTTGACGCGCGCGGCGCCGTCGGCGAGCTCGATGTCGCCGCGGTCGGCCTCCAGCTGGTCGGCGGCGGCGGCGAGCAGCTGCTCGCGGACTTCCTCAGCCGCAGCAAGGATCGCGCGGCCACTGTTGAACGTCGTCTGCGAACCGCACGAGCCCATGTCCCACGGCGCGACATCGGTGTCCTGATACAGGATCGAGACGTCCTTGGGATCGATCCCGAGCTCCTGGCCAACGAAGACCGGCATCGCCATCACGGCGCCGCTGCCGTTCTCCTGCGCGCCGGTCAGCACCGTCGCGCTGCCGTCGCCGTTCATCTGGATGTAGGCACCGGAGGGGGCGGCCATGCAGGGCCACCAGCCGGTGGCAACGCCGATCGCCTCATCCTCGGGCAGGTCGGCGTCGTCGTATCCGATCATCGCCACCGCCGTCTCGAGCGTGTCGCGCACGCCCACGTGGTCGAACACCTGTCGCGTCGGCCCTTCCGCACCCTCTTCGATCAACGTGCGGCGGCGGAGCTCGACGGGATCCATGTCGATGGCGCGAGCGATCTCGTCCATGTGCTGCTCGAGGCCCCAGCAGACCTGCGGCGCGGTCGGGGCACGGACCGAGCCCGACGGCTGGTTGTTGGTGTAGTTCAGATAGGACTCCACGTGGATGGCGTCGATGATGTACGGGCCGCAGGCGTGCATCGCCGCCATCTGCCCGAGGAACCCGCCCTCGCCGCAGTACGCGCCCTTGTCGAGCACGAGGCGCGCCTTGCGGGCGACGATCCGACCGTCGCGCATCGCGCCGGTCTCGAATTCCATGACGATGCCCTCGCGACGCTGAGCGATCGCGCACGAACTCCTCCTCGCGGGAGAACACGAGCTTGACGGGCCGCTTGGCCGCGCGCGCGAGCGCCGCGACCTGGCCTTCGAAGTGGAGGTCGCACTTCGCGCCGAAGCCGCCGCCGAGCAGCGGCACGATCACACGGACGTCCGCCTCGGGGACCTGCAGGGTCTGGGCTACGCCCGGCGCGCGCCGCGTACGGCACCTGCGTCGAGGACCAGATCGTGACCTTGTCGCCCTGCCACTGCGCGATGACGGCGCGGGGCTCGATCGGCACGCCCTGGGACGCATCGGAGACATAGCGGCCCTTGACGACGACGTCGGCGGTTGCCATCGCGGCGTCGGCGTCGCCCTTGACGATGGTGTGAGTACGCCATCGTGTTGCCGTTCGCGACGATGTTGTCGTCCTTGTCGTAGGACGCGAGGTCGGGATGGATGATCGGCGCGCCGGGCTCCATCGCGGCCTCGTAGTCGGCGATCGCCGGCAGCGGCTCGTAGTGGATCTCGATCAGGGCGGCGGCCTCGGCCGCGATCTCGGGCGTGAGCGCCGCGACGCCGGCGACGATCTCGCCCTCGAAGCGCACGACGTCCTTGGCGAACAGGTACCGATCCTGGACGAACGAGCCGAACCGCACGTCGGGCAGCTGATCCTGCGTGACGATCGCGACGACACCGGGCAGCGCGCTCGCCTTGGAGGTGTCGATGCTTAGGATGCGCGCGTGCGAGTGATCCGCGTAGCGGAACTTCGCATGGGCCATCCCTGTGAAATTGAGATCGGCCGTGTACCGGCCGGTGCCCGTGACCTTCTCCTTGCCGTCCGGACGGATGAAGCCCGGCGCGGTCTCGACGGCTGCCACTCGGATGCCCTCCTTCTGCTCGAGGCGCATCCTACGGGGAGAGCGGCCCGAGGGGCCAACGCCCGAGCACTTCGTAGCGAGATCCGGGCGCCGCGCTCGGCGTGCTGCGGAACAACGTGATCTCACGCACCTCGAAGGACCGGGGCTCGACGGAGGCGGCGAGAAGCGTGACGGGAAGCCGCGCGGGCCGCCGTGCCCGGGCGACGGTGAGGTGTGCCCGGAAGGGGCGATCGTCCAGCTCCACGAGGTCTCGGAGCGCCGACGCGACCGCGTCCGCCAGCGCGGCGAGCCGCGAACCCGCATCGTCCAGACCGACCCACACGACGCGTGCGCGTCCTTCCTCCGGGAAGCTCCCCAGCCCCATCAGGTTCGTCGACGAATGGCATCGCGACCGACGCGGCCGCCCGGAGTCGCTCCCGGATCGGATCGAGGAGCGCCGGATCGACCGCCGCGCCGAGGAACGCCAGCGTGACGTGCAGCTCGTCCCGGTGGGTCAGCCGCCAGTCGGGCGCCTCCCGCAAGGCGGCGTCCGCGGCATCGGCCGCCGCCCGTCGAACCTCCTCGGGAAGCTCGATCGCGACGAACAGCCGCAGGCCGCTCATGCGCCGGGCAGCGACGTCCCCGGCAGCGACACGCCCTGGAGGTACCTGCGGACCAGGTCGAGCCCGGCCTGCGACGCCCAGCGCCGCACGCGGTCGCGCTCGCCGCGAGACACGAACCCCCGGGCGTGCTCGAACCCGTCGGCGGTCGCGAGCGCGATCCAGATCGTGCCCGGCGCGGCGCCGTCGTGGGGCTCGGGTCCGGCGGCGCCGGTCAGCGAGAGCGCGATGTCGGCACCGAAGAGGTCCCGCGCCCCACGCGCCATCGCGAGCGCGCACGCCTCCGTGACGGCTCCCCCGGCGAGGTCCTCGTCGGTCAAGCCCAAGACCTTGCGCTTCATGTCCGCGGTGTACACGACCGCCGAGCCGAGGAAGACCTTCGAAGCACCCGGCACCGAGGTGACGCGCTCCCCCACGGCGCCGCCGGTGAGCGATTCAGCACATGCCAAGCGTGCGCCGGCGGCGACGAGCAACCGCACCACCGTTTGTTCCAGCGACTCGTCCTCGGTCGTGAACACCACGTCGCCGAGCCGCCGCTGCACCTCTGCGGCGAGCGGACCGAGCAGCGCATGGGCGGCCTCGTCCGAGCCCGCCTTTGCCGTCAGGCGAACCTTGACCTCGCCCATCGACGCCAGGTACGCAACCGACGGATTGGTCGATGCCGCGAACAGGTCGGCCAGGATCTCCGCCACCGCCGACTCGCCGAGACCGGCCACCCGGAGCACCTCCGAGACGATCACATCGCCGCCGCTCAGCTCGCGCAGCTCCGGCAGGATGGTTCCCGACACCATCTCGCGCATCTCGTCGGGCACCCCCGGCACCGCGTATAGCCGCGCGTTTCCGACCTCCACGACCAGCCCCGGCGCCGTTCCCCGGTCGGGAACGATCCAACGCGCGCCCGCCGGCACCCACGCCTGGCGGAGATTGCTCTCGGGCATCCGCCCCATCGTCGACCACCGCGTGAACTTCTCCCGCAACATGTCCTCGAGCTCTGCGTGGAAGACGAGCGGCGCGTCGGCGAGCTCGGCGATCGCGTCGCGCGTGATGTCGTCCTCGGTCGGACCCAGACCGCCGCTCACAAGCACGACGTCGGACCGCGACGCCGCGAGCCCGAGCGCCGCGACGATCCGCTCCATGTTGTCCCCGACCGCCTGGTGGTAGAGCACGTCGGCCCCGATCTCGGCCAGACGCTGCGACATCCACTGGGCGTTCGTGTCGGCGATCTGGCCGAGCAGCAGCTCGGTGCCGACCGCGACGATCTCGACCTTCACGTCACGACCCGGTGGCGGGTGGTCACGAAGTACTCCGCCCCCGAGTACACCGTGAGCACCACTGCGAGGATCGTGACCGCGAGCACGGCGTCGTCCCAGCTCGCCGGGAGCGGCGCGATCGTCATGCCCACGGCGAACAGCTGCGTCACGGTCTTCGCCTTCGCGACCCGCGACGCCGGCATCGAGACGCGCCCGCCCTGATCCAGACGCCAGCGCAGCCACGTCACCGCCAGCTCGCGCGCGACGATCACGACGGTCGCCCACCACGGGAACTCCCCGCGCAACGACAGCACGATCGCCGGAATCGCCACGAAGAGCTTGTCCGACAGGGGGTCGAGCCACGCGCCGGTCGGCGTCGTCATCCCGTGGCGCCGCGCGAGATACCCGTCGAGGAAGTCGCTCGCCGCGCCCGCCGCGAAGATCACCGCGGCCGCCCAGCGCGCACGATCGGTGTCCTGGACGACCAGCCAGCAGATGACCGGGATGAGCGCGATCCGGATCACCGAGACCACGTTGGGCCAGCCGAACCCGAACGGGTCGTAGCGGGGCGTCGGCTCGCTCACGACGCGCTCCCCGCCGGCACGAACGTCGCCGACCACGGCTGGCCTTTGAGACCGGCCACGCCACGGTCCTGCCCGTCGACCGTCACGTCGAGCGCCCCACCGTCATCGGCCGAGAGCGCAAGCTCCTCCGTGGCCATCCAGTCGATCGACTCGCCCGGCCGCAGCTGCGTGGGCGGCTGCGACGATCCGTCGATCACCGCGCTCACCGTCACCGGCTTGGTCGCGGTGACCGTCACCGCCACACTGGCGGCGAGCGTCGGCGTCGCGGGCGCGATCGCCGCTGCTCCCGACGGCGACAGAATCGCCGCGGCCGGCGGGGCCCCCCGTCGCGAGACGAACCCCACGCCGATCAGCGCGATAAAGACCACGATCGCCGCCACCAGCAGGAATTTCTGGTTGTCGCGGATGCGGCTCGCGGCGAGCCCCTGTTCGACACGCCCGAGCTTGCCCGGTGGCTCGGGCGGCTCGACGTCTTCGGTGTGGCGCGCGTAGACCGAGAGGACACGGTCGGGCCGAAGCCCCAGGTATTGCGCGTAGGTGCGCAGCATCGCCCGCCCGTACACCGGGTCGCCCAACGCGTCGAAGTCCTCGTCCTCGAGCGCCTGCAACTGCTCCGTTCGGAGCTTGGTGTCCCGGGCGGCTTCGTCGAGCGTGATCTCACGGATCTCGCGGGCACGACGAAGCGCAGAACCCACTCCGATCGTGCCGGCCATGACCCGATGCTACCCCCGGCCGGAGGCCGCGCCCCGTAGACTCGCCCGCATGGAGGACGTCCTCACCGTCGTCGTCGAGATCCCGAAGGGCTCGCGCAACAAGTACGAGATGGATCACGAGACCGGCGAGGTGTTCCTGGATCGGATGTTGTTCACTTCGATGCAATACCCCGCCGACTACGGCTTCATCACCGAGACGCTCGGCAGCGACGGCGATCCGCTCGATGCCCTCGTGTTCGTCGGCGAGTCGACGTTCCCCGGCTGCCACATCCGGGTGCGCCCGATCGGGCTGTTTCGCATGACCGATGAGAAGGGCGAGGACGAGAAGGTCCTGTGCGTGCCGCTCCGCGATCCGATGTGGTCTCACGTCGACGGCCTCGAGGGCATCCCGCAGCCGCTGCTCGATGAGATCGAGCACTTCTTTCAGGTCTACAAGGACCTCGAAGGGCACAAGGTCGAGACCGACGGCTTCGAGGGCAAGGACGCGGCGCTCGGCGTCATCGACCAGGCGCGCGCACGGCTGGCGGCCGGCGGATGACGGAGCTCGCGCGCGGGCCGCTCGTCCACCTGCGCGCCCCCGGGCCTGCCGATCGAACCGCGTTTCTCGACGCCACGGTTCGCAGCCGTGAGCTCCACCGTCCGTGGGTCAAGGCGCCGGTGACGGACGAGTCGTTCGACGCGTTCCTCCAGCGCTCCTCCCAAGACAACGAGTCGTGCACGCTCGTCGTTCGCAACGACGGCGAGGAACTCGTCGGCGTCTACAACCTTTCCCAGATCATCCGCGGGCTGTTTCAGAACGCGTTCGTCGGCTACTACGCGTTCCTGCCGCACGCCGGCAACGGCTACATGCGAGCCGCCATGCCCCTCGTGTTCGAGCACGCGTTCGGGCAGCTCGGGCTGCATCGCCTGCAGGCCGACGTCCAGCCGGACAACACCGCGTCGCGCGCGCTCCTGGAGGCGACCGGCTGGCGCGAGGAGGGTTACGCCCCGCGGTATCTGTTCATCGAGGGCGAGTGGCGCGACCACATCCTGTACGGATTCACCGTCGAGGAATGGGTGCCGCAACCGACCTAGGTCCGATGGCCCGCATATCGTGCACGAGAAGTAGCCCTCCGTCCCCTGGCGCGCACCACACGCATGGCTAGCATCCATCCTCGTAGGGACGCAGGACCGGGGAGGGTACCGTGCGCGCACGAGATGACGAGCTTCGTGAATCGCCGTTGGCTGGTTTGCGTGAGCGGATCATCGCGCCCGATGCCCTCGCGGAGGGGCCGGTCCGGTTCCTGCTTATCTCGGGGGACCGCGACGATGCCACCTGGGGGTTGATCGGAGCGCTGTGGCTCTCGATCGACGGAGCTCGCGGTGGCTTCCTCGTGGCCCCCGAGTCCATTTGGCCCGGCTCCGAGATGGTGCGCAACGTCAAGAGCGCGCTGTCTCGGGGTTGGACCTACGAGTCGATCTACACGTACTGGCAGGCGCAAGTAGGCGCGGCCGGCGCGATCATGATCGACCCCCAGCAGCATGCCGACACGATGTTCCAGGTCGCCCGTCGCGTCGGGGCCCTGTAGGTCGTCGCGGCACCAAGAGTCCCCCACAGCGCGTGCCGTTCGGCACCGACTCGCGCGCACACGGAGTGCGACATTGGCGTTGGGAAGCGGGTGCGCATGTGATGCTCGCTCAATCGCCGAAGAGGTGAGTCGGATGCGAGACCGGACGGCGCGGACGGCCGGAGTGCTTTTCATCGTGGCAACCGTTGCGAGCGTGGTCGGCTCGGCGCTCGTGACGCCCCTCCTCGATGAGCAGGACTACCTCACGGCGGTATCCCTGCACGCGAACCGCGTGGCCGCGGGAGCCCTGCTCGGGCTTATCGCCGCGGCGGCGTCGGTCGGCATCGCCATCACCCTCTATCCGGTCTTGAGGCGGTGGGGCGGCGGCCTCGCCCTGGGATCCGTCGTCTTCCGGTCGATCGAGGGAGTCATGTACATGATCGGGGTGGCGTGTTGGCTCGCGCTGCTTGCCGTTGGCCAGCGATTCGCCCCACAGGGGGCGGCCGATGCGACGTCGCTCCGAGCAGTCGGCGATTCGCTGATCGATGTGCATCAGCAGGTGGCGCTGATCGGCGTGTTCGCCTTCTGCGTGGGTGCCTTCCTCTACTACTACCTCTTCTATCAATCTCGGCTCGTGCCTCGATGGCTCTCGGGCTGGGGCATCGGGGCCATCGCGCTGATGTTCCTCGCGTGCGTGTTGGCCCTGTTCGGACAGAACGAGATCACGTCGTACGTCGCCCTGGCGCTTCCGATCGGCGTGCAGGAGTTGGTCCTGGCCGTCTGGCTGATCGCCAGAGGATTCAGTGCGCCCGATCTCGGATCCGGTGTTGATGTCGAGGAGGGGCGGGACGCCGGCGTCTCGGCGCTTCGTTCAGCGATCGACGTTTGACTCGATCTACCGAGCGCACGTCGTGTCCCTTGCTCCTGTCGTGGTGCCTGATCAGGCGGTTCGGCGGTCTTCCCACTCCTCGGGAGTGATGAGGACGTCGCGTGCCTTCGAGCCGATGGATGGGCCGACGATTCCCTGCTCCTCGAGCAGGTCCATGAGCCGTCCGGCGCGGGCGAACCCGACCTTGAGCTTGCGCTGCAGCATTGAGGTCGAGCCCAGCTGAGAACGAATCACGAGGTCGGCGGCCTGCTCCAACAAGTCGTCGTCGGAGCCGAGCGGGCCGCCGTGTAGCTCCGCCTCGGTGGGCGGCAGGCCGAGCCCTTCGATGATCTGGTCGTAGACGACCTCGCGCTGGCCCCGAATGAAGTCCGTGATGCCCTGGATCTCCTGCTCCGTGACCCAGGCACCCTGCAGACGGACCGGCTTGGAGACCGAGGCCGGCGCGAAGAGCATGTCGCCGTGGCCGACGAGCTTCTCGGCCCCGTTCATGTCGAGGACGACGCGGCTGTCGGCCTGGCTCGAGGTCATCAACGCAATTCGCGTCGGGATGTTGGCCTTGATCAGTCCGGTGACGACGTCCACGCTCGGGCGCTGCGTCGCGACGACGAGGTGAATCCCGACGGCGCGCGCCATCTGCGCGATCCGGCAGATCGCGTCCTCGACGTCGCGCGGCGCGATCATCATCAGGTCGGCGAGCTCGTCGATGACAACCACGATGAACGGCAGGTGCTCGTAGCGGTGCTCCATGCCGGGCGGGATGCGAAGCGTTCCTGCACGCAGGCCCTCCTCGTAGCCGTCGATGTCGCGCACGCCCACCGAGGCGAGCGCCTCGTAGCGGGTCTCCATCTCCCGAACGATCCACTGCAATGCCTCGGCGGCGCGCTTCGGATGCACGATCACCGGGCTCAGCAGATGCGGCACCTCGGCGAAATGGCTGAGCTCGACCCGCTTGGGGTCGACGAGCACAAGCCGGACGTCGTCGGGGGTCGTGCGCATCAGAAGCGAGGTAATGAACGAGTTGACGAGGCTCGACTTGCCCGCACCGGTCGCGCCCGCGATCAGCACGTGCGGCATCGCGGCGAGGTTCACCATGCGCGCGCGGCCGTGGACATCCTTGCCGAGCGCCACTTCGAGGGGGTGGCTGACCTCGCGAGCGGCGGGCGAGCGCAAGAGGTCGCCGAGCATGACGAAGTCGCGGTGCTTGTTGGGCACCTCCACCCCGATGGCCGACTTGCCCGGAATCGGGGCCTGGATGCGCACGTCTGGGGTCGCGAGGGCATAGGCGATGTCGCTGGAAAGCGCGAGCACCTTGTTGACCTTGGTGCCCTCGGCGACCTCCACCTCGTACATCGTGACGGTCGGACCACGATGGGCGCCGGTCACGTGGGCGTCGACCCCGAAGTTGCGCATCGTGCGCTCAAGAGCGCTCTGCATCGTCGACTGGTCGGCCGCATCGGCCGTGGACGGCGGGGCTTCGCGGAGCAGGTCGAGCGGCGGCAGCTGGTACGGGCCGTCGATCGTCTCGACCGTGCGGCCGCGACGCGAGCGCGGCGAGGCGAGGCCCGCGTTCTCGGCGAGCTCCTCCTCGTCGTCGTCCTCGAGGTAGTCCTCTTCTTCGTAGCCGCTGTGCTCGAGCGAGCCCAGGTCGAGGGCCATCGGTGCCGACTCCGGCACGTACACGACGTCGTCATCGGGCGGCTCGATCAAGCCGAACGCCTCGCGGAAGCCGCGCACGCGTTGCCATCGCTGCTTCGGCTCGGCGGGTTCGGGCTCCGCCTCCTCGAGGGCTTCCTCCTCTTCCCGCTCGGCGCGGCGCCGTGCGCGTCTGGATTGGTGGTCCTCCTTCTTCTCGCGCTCCGCCACGTCGGCGGCGGTGAAGAAGTCGCGCATGCGTGCCCAGACCGCCGCGATCGGCGTGCCGGTAAAGATGAGCAGTCCGAGCGTCAGCAGACCGAGGCACACGATTGCGGCGCCGATCCCGGAGATCACGCTTGCGAGCGGGTGCGCGACGACCGCGCCCATCAGACCGCCGGCAGCGGCGACGGCGGTGTATCCGGCGGTCGGCGCGGGATTGCCGCCAAGGAGCGACAGCAGCCCGAGCAGCCCGGCGCACAGGACGAGGAACCCGATGAACATCCGCACGCGCTCTTCGCGCGCGGTGTCCCGGATCAGGATCACCCCCCAGTAGAGGCCGACGAGTGGGAAGGCGAAGGCCGCGACGCCCCACGCGCCGTGCGCGGCCCAGGCTAGGAACTCCCCGACCGGCCCCGCGCGGTGAAACCACAGTCCGAGGACGCCCAGGAGCGCCACGACCACCAGAAGGATGCCGATCGCGTCGCGGGCGAACGGCGACAGGATGTGCCGGACGGGCGTCTTGGGCGGTGGAGCGGGCTTTCGCCTTGCGGGGGCACGCTTCTTGGACGCCGCACGTTTGGTCGACGCACGCGACGACGAACGCCGCGAGGGGGAAGTCTTCGTGGCCATGGGGCGATTAGTCTGACGTGTTCCGAGGCCGAGGCAAGCAGCCCGGCTCAGGCCTCCATGATGACCGGCAGGATCACCGGGCGGCGCTGCGTGACCTCGACGAAGTAGCGCTTCAACACCCGGCGAATGTTCTGCTGCAAGGCAGATGGGTCGGTCACGTTAGCGGCGGCCGACTCCTCGAAGGCCGCCACCACCCGCGCGCGCGCCTCCTCGAGGATGTCGCCCGAGGTCTCCTCGTGCACGAACCCCCGGTTGACCACGTCGGGGCCGCCGACCAGCTCGCCGGTCTGGGCATCGACCGTCACGACCACCACGACCACGCCGTCGCCGGCGAGCTTTCGCCGATCGCGCAACACCTCGCCGCCAACATCGCCGATCCCGAGGCCGTCGACGAACGTCATGCCGGCCCGAACGCGCTCGCCTTTTGTGACGGTCTCACCGATCTCGATCACATCGCCGTCCTCGCAGATGAAGATGTTCGCGCGCGGGATGCCGACGTCCTCCGCCAGACGCGCGTGATGCTGCAGGTGCCGGCGCTCGCCGTGCACCGGGACGAACCATCGCGGCCGAACGAGCGACAGTAGGAGGCGAAGCTCCTCCTGGGCGGCGTGGCCGGTGGCGTGCACGGGATCCGACGGCATGTGGAAGACGTCGGCGCCGCTTCGATACAGCGCGTCGACTACCCGGTGGATTGCCGGCTCGTTCCCGGGAATCAAGCTCGAGGACAACACGACGGTGTCCCCTTCGGCGAGCTTGACCCACTTGTGCTCACGCGCCGCCATCAGGCTGAGCGCCGAGTACGGCTCGCCCTGGCTCCCGGTGCAGATGATCACCACACGGCCGGGATCGAGCGAGTCGACCTCGGCGATGTCGATCACATCGCTGTCGGCGAGCTTGAGGATGCCGAGCTTCCGCGCCGCACGGACCGAGTTCTGCATCGAACGGCCGAGGAACGTCACGACCCGCTCGTCGCCGATCGCCGCATCGACGATCTGCTGGATGCGGTGGATGTGGCTCGAGAAGCACGCCGCGACGACGATGCCCGGGGCGTTCTCCACGATGTCGTGCAGGATCGGCCCGACGCTCCGCTCGCTCAGCGAATGACCCGGCTCCTCCGCGTTGGTCGAGTCCGACAACAGCAGATGCACGCCCCGGCCGGCCTCCTCGGCAAAGCCGTGCAGGTCGGTCGCGAGGCCGTCGATCGGCGTCGGATCGAGCTTGAAGTCGCCGGTGTGCAACAGCGTGCCGAACGGCGTGTCGATGGCGACGGCCATCCCGTCCGGAATCGAGTGGGTGACGTGCAGGAACCGCATCGAGAACCCGCCGATCGTCATGCCGCTCCCCGGCTCGGCCAAGCGCAGGTCGGCAAGCTTGGTGACCTGGTGTTCCTCGAGCTTGCCCTGCAGCAGTTCGAGCGTGAACGCCGTGCCGATCACGGGGACCGGCCTGTCCAGGTCCTTGAGGAGATATGGCAGCGAGCCGACGTGGTCCTCGTGCCCGTGGGTGAGCACGACCGCCTCGACGTCGTCGGCGCGTTCGCGGACGAACTCCATGTCGGGCAACACCAGGTCGATTCCGGGCATCTCCGCCGACGGGAACGACAGCCCGACGTCGATCACCAGGATGCGGCCGTCGATCTCGAGGCAGGCCATATTCCGGCCGACCTCGCCGATGCCGCCGAGGAAGACGAGCCGGCAACGCACGGCGCTCTCAGGCAAGGAGACCGGCGTCCTCCAGCGCCGTGCGCACTCGCGCCTCCTCGTCGGCCGTCGCCGGGACGAGCGGCAGGCGCGTCGGCCCGCAGCCGCGACCGAGCATCTGCAACGCCGCCTTGACCGGGATCGGGTTGGACGTGACGAACAACGCGTTGAACAACCGGGTGAGCGATTCGTGGATCTTGCGCGCCGCGGGGATGTCGCCGGTCTGGATGAGATCGATCATCTGGTGCATCTGCGGACCGACGAGGTGGCTCGCGACGCTGACCACACCGACCCCGCCAAGACATGTGTAGCCGAATGTCGCCCAGTCGTCGCCGGAGTAGACCTCGAACCCGTCGGGCGCCTCGGCGATGAGGCGCGAGATGCCCTGGAAGTCGCCGGTCGCGTCCTTGACCGCAACGATGTTCGGGCGCTGGGCGAGCTCAAGCAGGGTGTCGTGCTCGATGCGCGTCGCGGTCCGCCCGGGGATGTTGTAGAGCATGATCGGCAGCTCGGTCGCGTCAGCCACGGCGCCGAAGTGCGCCGCGAGCCCGCGCTGCGGCGGCTTGTTGTAGTACGGCGTGACGACGAGGAGACCGTCGGCGCCCGCATCGGCCGCGGCCTCGCTGAGTTCGATCGTCTCCGCGGTCGCGTAGGTGCCGACGCCGGCGAGCATCTTCCCCTGGCCTCGGATCGCCTCGCCAACGGAGCGGAAGAGCTGGGCCTTCTCGGTATGGGTGAGCGTCGGCGACTCTCCCGTCGAGCCGACGACCACGAGGGCGTCGGAGCCGTTCGCGACCAGCCAGCTCGCGAGCTCCTGGGCGCGGTCGTAGTCGACGCCGTGGTCGTCACGGAAGGGCGTGACCATCGCCGTGACGACCGATCCGAACCTGCCGTTTGTGTGGCCGCTCATGGGCGGAGCCCCCTTCCGCGACGCCGGTCGGGGCGACGGCGTCGTCCGCGCCTATGCTAGCCGCCGATGCCGCGCATCTACACCAAGACCGGCGACGACGGCACCACGGGGCTGTTGTACGGGGGCCGGATCCCCAAAGACGACCTGCTCACGCGGGCCTACGGCACGACCGACGAGGCCGTCGCGGCGCTGGGCCTGGCGCGGGCGCTCACGCCGAACGAGCCCATGCAAGCGGACATCCTCACGCTGCAGCGCGAGCTGTTCGTGGTCGGGGCCGACCTCGCGACCAACCCCAACGAGCGCGGGAAGCTCGAGCCCGAAGTGTCGCTCGTCAGTGCACGCATGGTGGAACGGCTGGAGCGGCGGATCGACGACCTGGTGCAAGAGCGTCCGCTGCCGAACGAGTTTGTCGTGCCGGGCGCGAACCCCGCGAGCGCCGCGCTGGATCTCGCGCGATCGGTCGTGCGCCGGGCGGAACGGGAGGTGGTCGCGCTCGAGCACGCGCAGCGCGAGGTCAATCCGCTCGTGCGCCAGTACCTGAACCGGTTGAGCGACCTGCTGTTCGTGCTTGCGCGCTGGGAGGCCGGCGAGGCCGAGCCCGCGAGCCGCGCGACGAGCTAGCGAACGAGTACGAGCCCGTCGAACACGAACGACTCCGCGGAGGTCACCTCGAGCGTCACCGTTGTGTCGGTGCTCGTTCCCGCTCCGCCGCACATGGCGCCCGCATCGCGAAATGCCGAACCGGTCGTCTCGTTCAGGACGAGGCTCGTGCTCGCGTAGGAGAGCGTCGCGCTCGCGTCCGCTGCCGACGGTCCGCCGAGCACGCAGACGTTCGAGCCGGCAGGGAGCACCGCCGTGACTTTCGTTCCCATCGGCAGCGTCGATGTGGTGCCGAGAAACGCGCCGGGCACGCTCGTCGCGGTGACCGGCGTCTGCACCGTGTACGTGAAGAACGGCGTGTTCTGGTCGTCCCACGGAACGACGATCGTCTTGACGGTGCTCGTGCGCTTGTTGCCTTGCTTATCCACGGCGACGACACGCACCGACGTCACTTCACCCTGCACGCCGGTCACCGGCGTGGCGACCACCGTCGAATGACCTGTCGTCGCGGTCGCCCACCCGCCTCCATCCTGTTGTTGTTGCAATGTCCAGCCCTTGACGCCGGTGCCGTGGGCATCATCGAGCATCGAGAAGTTCACCTCGAACGTCAGATCCTCCGAGACGTCGGTCGAGACCGACGGCACCGCTCCCCACGAGATCGTCGGGGCGGTGTAGTCCCGCCGAAGCAGCGGGTAGCGGTTCGGGATGGCATCGATGCACGGATGCTTCTTTGAGCAGGGCGAACCGGTCCACAAGCTGAATACGGCGAAGTCGTAGCTCCCCTTGCTCTTCAGCATCTGGTGGGTCACGTCGAAGGCGACGGTCCTTGTGCCGACGCGCTGCACGCCGTGCACCGAACCGATCACGTGCTTCCCCTTCCCGAGCAGCCCGCGCAGTTTCCCGTGGTAGTAGAAGACGGCGACCCAGTAGTCGACGTGGCGGTTGGCGTCCGTGTCGAAGTCGACCTCGATCCAGCCGCGTGTGCCGTCGAGGTCCGCTGGGCTGATCGGGCTCTTGGTCGCGATGAGGAATCGCTCCCCCGAGTCGCGCACCGGCTTGACCCGTACGGACTGCAAGTCCAGCGGCCCCTTGGCGTCGTTGCCGTCGTTGCGCGCAACGACAAACGCGGCATCGGCGGCGGATGCTGCAAGGACCGAGGTTGCGACGATCGCGAGGCTCAGCAGCAGGCGGGAGAAAGGCTTTTCCACACATCGCAACCTACAAAACGATCGCGGGAACGGGCAAACGGTGTCGAGCTGGCCTGATGCGGCATGATTGCGCGAGCCCGATCCCGCCGAGTTCGGAGTCCTGAGTGGAACGCCTGGAGTTGCGCCGTCACGCCCCGCGCGAGCCCGACGCCGACGCGCTGTCCGCGCGCGGACGGGCGCTTGCCGAGTCGGTCGGGCGCGATCACGGCCCCGGCTACGACGCGCTCTTCGTCTCGCCGGCAGCCCGCGCCGCCGAGACGGCCGCCTGGATCCTGCGGGGTGCGGGTCAGCAGCTGCCCGCCCACGAGGTGATACCCGGGCTCGGCGGGCAGGACGCCACAGGCGGGTCGCCCGAGGGCATGGCCGCCGGCGTCCGCGCGTTGCTCGACCGGATCCCCGACGGCGGTCTCGGGCTCGCCGTCAGCCACACGCCGCTCGTCGAGCGAGCCGCGTTCGGGCTCACGGGCGTCGAGGTCGAATCGATGCGCGAGTGCGAGGGCCTGCTCATCACGCGCGACGACGACGGTGCGATCACGATCGAGGAGATCCGCTTGGGACCCGGCGCGCGGTGACCGACGGATCGAGTTTCGTCGGCGCCTTTGCGTTCGGCTTCGCCCTCGGGGCGGCGCCCGGACCGGTGCAGCTGCTCATCCTGTCGCAGACCGCGCGGCGGGGTCTCGGCGGCGGCCTGCGCGTGATGCTCGGTGCGAACCTCACGCTGCTCGTCATCCTGCTCGCGCTCGCCCTCGGGCTGGCCGCGGCCGAACCGTCGCCCGGCGTGCTGCGTGCGCTCAAAGTGATCGGCGGTGGATTCCTGATCGGTCTGGCGATGCTCGAGCTGCGGTCGCTGGCCCGCGAAGGACGCGCACGCGAGGCTCCGGCACCCGACGGCCGCTGGGGTCCGACGGCGGTCGGCGTCCTGGCGGTGCTGGTCAACCCGGGTGCGTGGCTGTTCTTCGCGACGACCGCATCTGCTGTGCTCGCGACGGCGGCATCCGCCGGGTGCGCATCGCGCTCACCGTCGCCCTGGTGGTCGTCGGCGCGATCTTCGTCGTGCAGGGTCTGCGCGGCTAGACGCGCGGGGGGCCTCGCAGCCTAGAAGTAGTACATCGGCCACGGCGCCACGTCGGCGCGGAACAGAGCGTCCAACACACCGAGGGCCGCGGGATCGTGGACGGCGAGGAGGCCGGCGGCCGCAAGCGCCGACCACGTCGCGCCGCCGAGATACGCCGATCCGAGACCGCGGGCGGTGCAGGAGACATCGGGCTCGTCCTGCACGCGCCGACACGTTGCGCCGTCGGCGTCCACGACCAGCTCGAAGGCACCGCCGAGCTCCGGCAAGAACTCGTCGGTCACACTCAGCACGACCCGGCCGCTCCCGGCATAGGACCGGGCCGCGAGCGATGCCGCGACGTCGAGCGAGCGCAGGAACAGCCCGTCGTCGAGCTCGGGGCGCAGGGCGCGCGGTTCCTCGAGCTGGAGCAGCAGCGGATCGTCGAGCGGTCGGGCGCCGACCTTGACGCGCGCCATGAGATCGATCTCGAAAAGGTAGCGCCAGAGCGACGCGCCCCCCTGCGGCGTTGCCGCGAGCGCGCGGTGCACGTTCAGCTCCGAGCTCGGGAGCCCGCGCGGCCATTCGTGTTTGATCCGGTACATCGCAAACGCGTCGGGGGTGCCGTCGTCGTCCTCGTGCACGGCGAAGAAGCCACCGTCCTCGTTCTTCTCGTGCCAACGATACGCGGTCTCGAGCCACAGGTCGGAGGACTCGAGTGCGCCGGGTCGCCCCGGATACGCGCGGTCATACACAGCGCGGATGACGCCGGCTCCTTCCTCACGCGGTTGGAGGCGGACGCGACCCGTCGGCTCGGTGCCCGGCACCCACGCGATGCGATCGAGCGCCGCGTCGAAGGTCAGGTGAAAGGCGGCGTGACCAAATCCGAAGCGCCCGTAGATGGCGGCCTGCGAGGCGAACAGCGTCGCCAGCACCTCCCCGCGCTCGATCGCTTGGGCACACAGCCGGCGCATGAACTCGCGGAGGATGCCCATGCGCCGATGCGTCGGCAACACACCGACCACGGTGATCCCCGCGGTCGGTGCGAGCGCGCCACCGGAAACGACCATCCGCTGCGTGATCGCGCCTGCGCACCCGACGATCTCGCCGTCGTCGATCGCGGCGAACGTCCGATCGGGCTCGATCACCTTTTGGTCCGCCGCGAACTCGTCGGCATCCACCTTGGCCTCGCCGAACGCGCGATAGAGCGAGCCGAGGAACGCCTCGACCTCACCGGCCTCGATCGTGCGGTATTCCATGCGCTCCAGCCTAGTGGGCGAGCGAGGGGCTCAGTCGGCGAGCAGCGCGTCGAGCCCGACCGTGAGCCCGGGCCGGCCGGGGACGGACCGGATCGCCAGGAGCACCCCCGGCATGAACGCCTGCCGGTCCAGCGTGTCGTGGCGCAGGGACAGCACCTGCCCCGGTCCGCCGAACAGGACCTCCTCGTGGGCCAGCAGACCGGGCAGCCGGACGGCGTGGACGTGGACGCCGTCGATCTCCGCGCCGCGAGCCTCGGCGTGCGCGC
The DNA here is from genome assembly GCA_963816105.1 of uncultured Actinomycetes bacterium. Classification (GTDB taxonomy): domain Bacteria; phylum Actinomycetota; class UBA4738; order UBA4738; family HRBIN12; genus AC-51. The sequence continues at coordinate 60,729 of CAWFJH010000001.1, forward strand.
CCGTCGGCGCGGGCGGGGACCATCCGCCGGCGCGCGCCTCGCCGATCGCGCGGGCCGTCGCGATGGCGGTGCCGCCGGGCGCGTCGACCTTGCCGTCGTGATGCAGCTCGATCACCTCGGCCGCGTCGAAAAACCGCGCGGCTTCCGCGGCAAAGCGCAGCAGCAGCACCGCGCCGAGCGAGAAGTTGGGGGCGATGACGCAGTTCGAGCCCGCCGCGGTGAGCGCGCCGAGCTCGTCGGTATCGGCCGGCGTCAGGCCCGTCGTCCCGATGACCGCGTGGATGCCGTTGCCGAGACACCACCGTGCGTTGGTCATGACGGCGTCGGGCGCCGTGAAGTCGACCGCGACCTCGACGCCGGCGCTCGCAAGATCCTCGAGGCCGGCGCCGACGACGACGCCGTCGACCTCGGTGCCTGCGGCGTTGGGATCGACGGCGGCGACCAGCGACAGGTCGGCGGCGGCGGCGACCGTGTGGCAGACCTCCCGGCCCATCCGGCCGCCCGCGCCGAGGACGCCGACGCGAATCACGACGCGGCTCCGCGCAGTCCCTTCATGCCCGCCGGCCCGACCACCGCAAGCGTCATCGGCTGCGACAGTACCTGCTCGGCGATGCGGTGGGCATCCGCCAGCGTCACGGCCTGGACGCGGGCGAGCGTCTCGTTCAGCGTGAGGATCTCGCCGTGGGCGACCTCCGACTTGCCGAGGCGCGACATGCGCCCGACCGGATCGTCCTGGGCGAGCACGGTCGAGCCCTTGACGTGGCTCTTGGCGCGCTCGAACTCCTCAGACGTAATGCCGCCGTCGCGGACGTCGTCGATCTCGCGGCGCATCAGCGAGAGCACCTCGGCGGCCTTGCCCGGCGTGGTGCCCGCGTAGGCGCTGAACACACCGGCCTCCGTGTACTGGGCGTGGTAGCTGTATGAGGTGTAGGCAAGGCCGCGCTTCTCGCGGATCTCCTGGAACAGCCGCGAGGACATCCCGCCGCCGAGCACCGTGTTGACGATCAGGAAGGCGAAGCGATCGGGATCGGTCCGTGCCAGGCCGTTCGTGCCGAGCAGCAGATGCGCCTGCTCGACCTTCTTCGTTCGTGTCACGCGCTGGCCCGAAGGCTTGGGTGCCCGCCGGTGCTCCCGCAGTTCCTTGGCCGAGCGACCTCGCGGGCCGAGGGCGCGACCGACATCCATTCGCTCGGACAACATCGCGAGAAGGTTCTCGTGCCGCACGTTGCCCGCCGCCGAGATCACCATGCGCCCGGGCACGTAGTGGCGCCGGTAAAAATTGCGGACCGACGCGCGCGTGGCGGCCTTGATCCGGTCCTTGGTGCCGAGAATCGGCCTGCCGAGCGGATGGCCGGGCCACAGCGTTTCGGTGAACACGTCGTGCGCCACGTCCTCGGGAGAATCCTCGTGCATATCAATCTCCGACAGGATCACGTCGGCTTCTGCGTCCAGATCGTGCGCGGTGATCGTGGAGGACTGCAGCATGTCGACGACGTGGTCGACCGCCATCTCGAGGTCGCGATCGAGCACCCGCGCGTAGAAACACGTGAACTCCTTGGCGGTGAAGGCGTTGATGTCGCCGCCGACCGCGTCGAAGGCCTCGGCGATGTCGAGCGCCGTGCGCGTCTCGGTACCTTTGAACAGCAGGTGCTCGAGGAAATGACAGTGCCCGCTGATCGCCGGACGCTCGTCACGCGAGCCCGCGAGGACCCACACCCCGAAGGAGACGGAGCGGACGCCAGGCATCCGCTCCGTCACCACACGCAGGCCCGAGGTGAACTCGGTGCGCGCGATCGCCATCGGGATCAGGCGTCGTTGTCGGTGTCGGTGGCTCCGTCTTTTTCGGTGTCGCGGAAGCGCTTGCCCTGACGCTGCGGCCGGTCTTTGCGCTCGCCACGGTCGCGGTCGCCGCGGTCGCGGCGCTCGCCGCCGCCACCGCCACCGCCGCCGCCACCGGAGGAGGACTCCGAGCCGGCGGGCGCCTCCCACTCGGGACCGACGGGCTTGAGGCTAATCTTGCCCTGCGGGTCGATGTCCTCGACGAGCACGGTCAGTGTGTCGCCCTCCCGGACGGCCTCCTCGACGCTCGACAGGCGCTTGCCCTTGCCGAGCTTCGAGATATGCACGAGCCCGTCGCGGCCGGGCACGAGGTTGACGAAGGCGCCGAAGGTCGTCGTCTTCACGACGGCACCCTCGTAAGTCTCGCCGACGAGCACGGGACGCGGGTTCGCGATGTCGTCGATCATTCGCGCCGCCTCGTCGGCACCCTCGCCGCCGATCGAGCCGATGAGCACGGTGCCGTCGTCCTCGATGTTGATCTCGGTGTTGGTCAACGCGATGATCTCGTTGATCTTCTTCCCCTTGGGACCGATCACCTCGCCGATCTTGTCCACCGGAATGTGGATCGCGATGATCTTCGGCGCGTGCGCGTTCACGTCTGCGCGAGGCTCCGGGATCGTGTCGAGCATCACGTCGAGGATCCGCATGCGGGCGTCCTTCGCCTGCTGCAGCGCCCCGACCAATACGTCGGCGGGCATCCCGGCGACCTTCATGTCGAGCTGAATCGCCGTGACGAACTCCTCCGTGCCGGCGACCTTGAAGTCCATGTCGCCCAGCGCGTCCTCGGCGCCGAGGATGTCGGTGAGGGTCACGAACTGGTCGCCCTCGGCGATCATCCCCATCGCGATGCCGGCCACCGGCGCCTTGAGCGGCACGCCGGCGTCCATCATCGAGAGGGTGGAGCCGCAGACGCTCGCCATCGACGTCGAGCCGTTGGACGACATCACGTCGCTCACGAGGCGAAGTGCATAGGGGAAGTCCTCCTCGTTCGGCACCACCGGGATGAGGGCGCGCTCGGCGAGCGCGCCGTGCCCGATCTCACGCCGGCGCGGGGATCCCACACGACCGGTCTCCCCGGTGCTGTACGGCGGGAAGTTGTAGTGGTGGATGTAGCGCTTGGAGTCCTCGGGATCGAGCGTGTCGATCATCTGCGTCATGCGCAGCATGCCGAGCGTGGTGACGTTGAGCACCTGCGTCTCGCCGCGGCTGAACAACGCCGAGCCGTGCGCCCGGGGCAGCACGCCGACCTCGGCCGAGAGCGGCCGGATGTCGGTCGCCCCGCGTCCGTCCAGACGCACGCCCTGCTCGATCACGCGCTTGCGCATGACCTTCTTCTGGAGCGACTTCCACGCGGCCGAGAACTCCTGGCCGCGCTCGCCGATCCCGCCGTCGAGCGTTTCCTCGAGGTAGGCCTTGGCCTCCTCTTTGACGGCCGAGAAGGCCTCGTCGCGCGCGTTCTTGTCCGGCACGATGGCCGCCTCGAGCTTGCCGGCGAAGTTCGACCACAGGGCGTCCCAGAGGTCATCGCCGTACAGCGGCGTGGGCACGAACTCCATGGGGGTCACGCCTGCCGCGGCACCAAACTCCTCCTGGAACGCGATCAGCTGGGCGATCTCGGTCTTGGCGACCTCCAGGCCCTGGGCGACGACCTCCTCGGTCGGCGCAAGCGCGCCCTCGGAGAGCAGTGGCCACGTGTGCTCGGGGGCCTCGCCCTCGATCATGAGGATGTCGACGCTGCCGTCGGTGCCCTTGGAGCCCGCAACGACGATGTCGAATGTGGCCTCCTCGGTCTGCTGGAACGTGGGGTTGACGACCCACTCGCCGTTGATGAGGCCCAGGCGCACCGCGGCAACCGGACCATTGAACGGCAGGCCCGCAAGCCCGACCGCACAGGCGGCCGCGTTCATTGCGGGGATGTCGTAGGGGTTCTCCATGTCGACCGACAGCACGGTCACGACGACCTGGACCTCGTCGCGGAACCCTTCCTTGAAGGTCGGGCGGAGCGGGCGGTCGATCAGGCGGGCGGTGAGGATCGCCGTCTCGCCGGGACGGCCCTCACGACGGAAGAACGAGCCGGGGATCTTCCCGGCCGCGTAGGCACGCTCCTCGACATCGATCGTGAGCGGGAAGAAATCGATCCCCTCGCGGGGGTTGGAACGGACGCAGGTGGCGAGCACCTGGGTCTGTCCGTAGGTAACGACGACTGCTCCGTCGGCCAGCTTTGCCAGCTTGCCGGTTTGCATCGTCAGGTCGCGCGCACCAATGTTGCGCGTCATCTCGGTGACCATCCGGTCGGGTCCTCCTTGGACTCATGGGCGCGCGGCGCGCGCCTCTAGGTGAGGGCGTCGGCCGGTTGTCAGTGGTGAACTCCCGAACCGCATGTGCGGCTGCAGGCGCTCGCCACTGAGAACCGACCGGTCTCGGGGCCTCCCTCGGGGCCGGGGCTTGGCTGTTGGGCAACACCCCTTCGCGACCGGCGTCCCCGCGGGGACGGGCCGGCGCGTTCCTAGCGACGAAGACCGAGCTTCGCGACGATGTCGCGGTAGCGCCCGATGTCCTCGCGCTTCAAGTACTCCAGCAGCCGACGACGGCGCCCGACAAGCATCAGGAGTCCGCGGCGGCTGTGGTGGTCGTGTTTGTGCATCTTGAGGTGCTCGGTCAACTCCGAGATCCGCCTCGTCAGCACGGCGATCTGCACCTCGGCGGAGCCCGTATCGCCCTCGGTTCGGGCGTGCTCCGCGATGATGCCGGTCTTCTCTTCCTTGGTCAGCGTCATATTCAGCACCCAAGGCTACCAGCGGGTTCGGGAGCCTGACCCGTCACAGCACGCTCTGCGGCACCCGGTCTCGGGCCAGGGCGACATCGGCCTCGATCGCGGCCACGAGGGCGTCCAGATCGTCGTATTTCTCCTCGTCACGCAGGCGCTCCCAGAACTCGATCGCCAGGGGCTCTCCGGGCAGGTCCTCTCCTTCGTAGTCGAGGAGGAACGCCTCCACGTGCAGCGGTTCGACCCCGAAGGTCGGGTTGGTGCCCACGTCGAGGGCCGTGCGATACCGGCGCCCCCGGTGCTCGGCCACACCGATGTAGATCCCTTGCCCCGGAAGCAGCAGGCGCGGCCACGTGCGGAGGTTGGCGGTCGGATAGCCGAGACCCTTGCCTCTGCCGTGACCGGTGACCACCTCGCCGTCGAGCACGAAGCGGCGCCCGAGGGCGGCCAGCGGCCATGCCAGGTCCCCGGCGGCCAGCGCCTCCCGGACGGAGGTCGAGGAGACCGTGCGCCTCTCGATCTCGACCAGTGGCACCGACTCGGCAGTCAGGCCGTGCGGGGCGCCCAGCTGCGACAGGTTCTCCATGTTCCCGAGCGCCTTGAACCCGAACGTGAAGTTGGCGCCCATGGCCGCGTGCTGGGCGTGGACCCCCCCGACAAGGACCTCGGCGACGAAGTCCTCCGCCGGGATCAAGGAGAAGTCTCGATCGAAAGGCAGCACCACGAGCACGTCGAGACCGTGGGCCGCGATCAGTTCGGCCTTGCGATCCACCGTGGTGAGCAGACGCGGCTCGGTGCCCGGCGCGAGCACCGCCTTGGGATGCCGGTCAAACGTGAGCGCGACGCTCCGCACGCGGCGTGTCCGCGCCTCCTCGACCACGCGGTCGAACACCGCCTGATGCCCGAGGTGCACCCCGTCGAAGAACCCGACGGTCACGACGCTCGCGCCGTCATCGAGCGGCAGCGCGCCGAGCCCGTGCAGGACCTCCATGCGCTGCAGGCTATCGGAACCCCTTGGGATTCGATTGGGATAGCATCGGCGGCCGATGGATACCCCGTCGAGCCCCAAGAGAGATCCCGTCGCGACCGGCGCGTACACCGTCGGGCGTCGTGGCCTGCATCGACGGCCCTCCGGGGAATCTCCCCCACTGCCCAGGGCGCCGTGGTGGCCGCGGATCGTCGTGACCCTCGTCGTCATCCTGCTGCTCGGTATGGCGACCGTCGCGGTCTGGGGCTCCAACCCGCCGGCGGGGACCCTGGCGTGGTTCGCGCAGTTCCAGCGCTCCCCGTTCCTCGGCATCGCACAGGTGCTCAATTGGTTCGCCACCAACGCGGGGATCCTCGTGCTGCGCGTTGCGATGGCCCTCGTGCTGATCTGGTTCCTTCGGTTCCGGCACCTGCTCGTCGCGATCCTCGCGATGTGGCTCATGGACGTGACGTCCACCTGGCTCCAGTTCGCGCTCAACCGCCCTCCCAGCACCGTGGTCGTCGAGCCGACGAGCGGTCATTGGTTCTTCCCGGCCTCGGCGATCGGCTCGCTGGCCATCACCCTCGGATGCATCGTGATGGCCCTCGCGCCGGAAGGACGGTGGCGCCGCCGCGCGTTCGCCGTCACGCTCACGCTCGCGATCCTCGTCCTGATCGCCCGGGCCATTCTCGGCGCGACCTATCTGTTCGCCGGCGCGTACTCGATCGCCCTCGGATTCGCCCTCGCCGCGTTCCTGTTCGGCTGGCTCGCCCCCGACGAGTCGTTCCCCGTGTCCTACAAACGCGGCGGCACCGCGGCACACCTCGAACTCAAGGGCGCACGCTCCGAGGCGATCATCCGCGCGATGCACGATCAGCTGGGCCTCACCGTGACCGAGCTGGCCCCCTTCGGCGACGAAGGGTCGGGCGGCTCGACACCCCTGCTGATGACCCTCGACGACGGCACGAAGGTGTTCGGCAAGGTCCTTGCCACGAGCCATGTCAAGTCCGACCGCTGGTACCGCACGGTGCGCACGATCATGTACGGACGCCTCGAGGATGAGACGTCGTTCTCCTCGGTGCGCCAGCTGATCGGCCAGGAGGACTACGCGCTTCGCCTGCTCGACGACCAGGGGTTCGACGTCGCGCACACGTACGGCGTGGTCGAACTCACACCCAACGAGGAGTACCTGCTGGTCGAGCAGTTCTTCGACAACGCGGACACGCTCGGACACGCCGAGGTGAACGACGAGATCGTCGACCAGGCCATGCATCTGGTGCGTCGGCTGTGGGACTGGGGACTCGCTCATCGAGACCTCAAGCCCGCCAACATGCTCGTCGTCGACGGACGGCTGCAGATCATCGACGTCTCGGGACTCGAGGTGCGCCCGTCACCGTGGCGGCAGGCCGTCGACCTCGCGAACATGATGCTGGTGATGGCGCTACGCACCGACTCGCAGCGTGTCTACGACATCGCGCTTCGCTCCTTCACGCCCGAGGACGTGGCCGAGGCGTTCGCGGCCGCACAAGGGATGGCCATCCCGACCGAACTCCAGCGCTACCTCAAGGAGGATCCCCGAGATCTGATCGCGGAGTTCCGTGCGCTTGCACCGACCCGCCCGCCGATCTCGATCCAGCGCTGGAGCGCGCGGCGAATCGGGCTCACGGTCGCCGTCGTCGGCGGCGGGCTCATCATGGCCGTGTGGTCGGTCACGGTGTTCTTCACCGTGCTCGACTGATCGCGCGACCGCTTACCCCGGCGCGAGAATCACGAGCGGCCGCGCCTTCGGCCCTTCGTCGCGATACACGCCGATGAGGTGCCCGTCGAGGTCGTAGACGCCGTAGGGGCCTTCGAGATCAGCGGGCGCGAGGATCCGTCCGTGCGACGCCGCGATCGCCTCTTCCTCCTCGAGCGGGAACCGCGGCAGATGCGCCACGGCCCGCTCGAGCGGCAGCGGCTCGCCCGGATCGTCCGGGGACGTCGCCGAGGCGACCGTGAACGGACCGATCGCCGTGCGGCGAAGCGTGATCAGGTGCGCGCCGCAGCCGAGTTCCTCGCCCACGTCGGCGGCCAGCACGCGCACGTACGTGCCGCCGCTCACGGTACAGGTGAACGACACGTCGGGGCCGCGGCGATCCGTCATCGCGAAGGTGTCGACGCGAACGATGCGCGCCGGCGCCTCGAGGTGCTCCCCCTTGCGGGCGGCCTCGTAGAGTTTGCGGCCGCCGACCTTGACCGCCGAGAACGCCGGGGGATGCTGCGCGCTCGCTCCCAGCTTGGCGGCCATCGCCCCGGCGATGGCCGCATCTTCGATCCCGTCCGGATCGCCGACGGCGACGACGTCGCCGTCGGCGTCCAGCGTGGTGGTGGTCACGCCGAGGCGAAGCGTGCCCTCGTAGGTCTTCGCGAGGTCGCCGAGAAATCGGAGCAACCGCGTCGCGCGTCCGACGCCGAGCAGCAGCAAGCCGGTCGCCATCGGGTCCAGCGTGCCGGAGTGACCGACCTTGCGGGTGCCGGTGGCCCGCCGCACGCGGGCGACGACATCGTGTGACGTGACCCCGCCCGGCTTGTCGATGAGCAACAGTCCGTCGGGGCCGGGCCCGCGACGGTCGGCCTCGCTCACGACGCGGCGGTCTGCGCCCGGATCGCGGCGCGAAGCGCCGCGATCGTCTCGGCCGGGCCGTGGTCGCTCGTGTAGCCCGCCGCCAGCCGGTGACCGCCGCCGCCGAAGGCGGCGGCGATCGCGCTCAGGTCGTGTTTGCCGCGCGAGCGCACACTCACTTTGAACAACCCGTCCCGCTGCTGTTTGACGAGCGCCGTCACGTCGGCTTCGCGCGCCGTGCGCACGACGTCCATGACATCGTCGATGTCGCCGGGCCCGACGCCCGCGCGCTCCAGGTCCGCCCACAGCAGGTAGGTCCACACGAGGTCGTCCTCGTCCTCCAAGCGCGCCCGGGCGGTCGCGATCGACAACACCTCGAGGTAGGCGGCCTGGTTGTCTTCGTACAGGGCTTGGGACACACGGGCATGATCGAACGCGCGCTCCCGAAGGGTCGCCGCCAGACGCAGCGTGGCCGGCGTCGTCGCCTCGTACTGGAAGCGCCCCGTGTCGGCGACGAGCCCCGCGTAGAGGCACATCGCCGCCGATGCACTGAGCTCGCCCCCGATCGCCTCGATCAGACGAACGACGAGCTCGCACGTGCTCGACGCCGCGGGATCGACCAAGCGGATCGTGCCGTAGCCGTCGTTGGAGCGATGGTGATCGATCCAGATGAGCTCCGCGGCGGCGGTCGCCGAATCTCCGATCGGCCCAAGGCGGTCGAACGACGCGCAGTCGCAGGTCACCATGACCGCAGGCGCCGCCGGAAACGCCTCGGCGAGCACCAGGAGGTCGAGCCCGCCCCAGTCCACCGCCCAGCGCGGCACCTCGAGCGCGCCGGGGAACGAGCACGTCACGTCGGCCCCTCGATCCCGCAGGTGTTGTGCGAGCCCGAGCATCGAGCCGAGGGCGTCCGCATCCGGGTTGACGTGGCAGGCCATCGCGACCGCCGGCGCGTCGCGGAGCACGTCCGCCGCCTGGACGAGCTCCTCAGGCGTCATCGGCGTCCTCGCGGTGCACCCGCTCGAGCAGTTCGTCCACACGCCGCCCCGTCACGAGCACCTCGTCCTCCTCGAACCGGAGCTCCGGCGTGACCTTGAGATGGATCTGGCTCCCGAGCTCGCGGCGCAGGAACGGCGTCGCCGATCGCAGCGCCGCCCGCGTGCCGGCCTTGGCCCGATCATCCCCGAGGACCGAGTAGTAGACCCACGCCACGCGCAGGTCGGGCGAGACCTTCACGCCGGTGATCGTCACGAACCCGACGCGCGGATCCTTCAGGGCGCCGACGGCTTCCGCGAGAATCTCGCGGAACTCCTCGCCGACGCGCTCGGTACGGGCTCCCTGCGGCATCCCGCTAGCGTACCGCCGTCGCGCCTAGGCCTCGGGCCAAAACGACTGGACCTCGCGGTCGAGGACCTCGGTCTCGACCCATGCGTCCACCCGCTTCTCGATCTCGTGCAGCACCCGGCGGAGATGGTGCTGGTCGGAGCCGACCAGCGCGACCGCGATCGTCGCGCGCTGCCACAGATCCTGGTGGTCGACCTCGGCGACGCTCGCCTCGAAGGTCTGTCGAAGAGCGGCCATCAAACCCTTGACGACGTGGCGCTTCTGCTTGAGCGAACGCGCCTGCGGGATGTGCAGCTCGAATCGTTCGACGAGGACGAGCACGCTCAGATGGTCCGTGCGACCTCTTCGACCTCGTAGGCCTCTACGAGGTCGCCTTCCTTGAGGTCCTGGTAGTTCTCGAGCCCGATCCCGCACTCGTACCCGTCGCGAACCTCGCCGACGTCGTCCTTGAACCGGCGGAGCGACCCGATCTTGCCGTCGTAGACGACCACGCCGTCGCGGACGAGCCGGGCGAGCGAGTTGCGCCGGATGAGGCCGCTTCGCACGTACGAGCCGGCGATGACGCCGAGCTTGGGCACCCGGAAGGTCTGGCGCACCTCGGCCTCGCCGAGGATCCGCTCGCGCTCCTCAGGCTTGAGCATGCCCGAGAGCGCCGCCTTGATGTCGTCGATGGCGTCGTAGATCACGCGGTACGTGCGGATGTCGACGCCTTCCTTCTCGGCCAGTTCGCGAGAACCGGCCGACGGGCGCACGTTGAACCCGACGATGATCGCGTTGGACGCCATGGCGAGCGTCACGTCGTTCTCCGTGATGCCGCCGGCGCCGGCGCGGACGATGTTGACCCGCACCTCCTCCTGCGGAAGCTTGAGCAGCGAGTCCTCGAGAGCCTGCACGGTGCCCTGCACGTCGGCCTTCACGATCAGATTGAGCTCGGTGACGGCGTCGTCGCCGGTGCGACGCAGCAGGTCCTCCAGGGTCGCGCGGCGCGCGGTGACGAGCTCTGCCTGGCGCGCCATCGCCTCGCGCTCCTCCGCGACGTGGCGCGCCGCACGCTCGTCCTCCGCTTGCCGGAAGTTGTCGCCGGCGCTCGGCACGTGGCTCCACCCGAGGATCTGCACCGGCTTAGACGGACCGGCAGTGGCAACGGCCCGACCGTGCTCGTCCTGCATCGCCCGGATCCGGCAGTATGCGGTGCCGGCGATCAGCGCGTCGCCGACCTCGAGCGTGCCCCGCTGGACGAGGACGGTCGCGACCGGGCCGCGGCCCTTGTCGAGGTGCGCCTCGAGCACGGTGCCGCGGGCGCGACCGGTCGGATCGCCCTTGAGGTCCTCGAGGTCGGCAACCACGAGCAGCGTGTCGAGCAGGCTGTCGAGGTTCAGCTGGGCCTTGGCGGAAACGTCGACGAACTCGTAGTCGCCGCCCCACTCGGACGGGATCACGCCGTGCTCGACCATCTGGGTGCGCACGCGGTTCGGGTCGGCCTCGTCCTTGTCGACCTTGTTGACGGCGACCACGATCGGCACGTTGGCGGCCTTGGCGTGGTCGAGCGCCTCGATGGTCTGCGGCATGACCCCGTCGTCGGCAGCCACCACAAGCACCGCGATGTCGGTCACGCTCGCACCGCGGGCGCGCATGGCGGTGAACGCCTCGTGTCCCGGCGTGTCGATAAACGTGATCTCGCGGTCCCCGGCGTGCGCCTGGTAAGCGCCGATGTGCTGGGTGATGCCGCCGAACTCGCCTGCGACCACGTCGGTCGAGCGGATGGCGTCAAGCAGCTTTGTCTTGCCGTGGTCGACGTGTCCCATGATGGTCACGACCGGCGCGCGCGGCACCAGCTTGGACTCGTCGACCTCGTAGTCGTCCTCCTCCTCGGCCTTGAGCTCGTCGGTGAGCCCGACGATGTCGACGGCGTAGCCCAGCTCGGCGCCGATCAGCTCGATGCCTTCGTCGGTGAGCGACGTCGTGGCGGTGACCATGTCGCCGGCGAGAAACAGGATCTTCACGATCTCCGCGGGCGAACGGTCGACCTTCTCGCCGATCGTCTGCGGCGTCGCTCCGTGAATGACCTGGAGCACAGGCCCGGTCGGCGCGGCCGGCTCGGGTGCGGCCCGTCGGCGCTGCTTCGCCTGCTTGGCGTCCGCGGCGGGCGCCTCGGCCACGACCGGCGGCTCCGCGACGGCCACGGCAGCGGCCGGCGCCTCCACCGCCGGCGCCGCGGCCTTCGGTGCGGGCTTGGGCTTGGGCTTGGCCCGTCGGGGCTGCGGCGGCGGCTCGAGAACCTCGCGCGGCTTCGCCGGGGCCGGCGTGGCCTTGCCGCCGGAGGCGCGCAGACGCGGCACGATGTCGTCGGGCACGCTGGAGGAGGCGGACTTGCCCGCCACTCCCATCTCCTCAAGCGTCGCCAGCAACTGCTTACTGGTGACGCCGAGCTCCTTGGCCAGTTCGTGAACTCTCACGCGTGCTCCTCGGCAAACAACTCCCGTAGCCTACTTGCTGCGTCCGGACGGACGTCCACGCGCAGGGCTCGTGCGAGCCCGCCGCGCCGAAGCGCCGCGTCCAGACAGTCTGCGTCGCGGTGCACGTACGCGCCGCGACCCGGCACTCGGCCCCGCTCGTCGGCCACGATCGCACCCGCTGCCGTGCGCGCGAGGCGCAGCAGCGCGGTTCGCGGCGCGCGAACACGGCAGCCCGCGCAGGTGCGCAGCGGCACATGACCGCGGCGCGCCATTCCGCTAGGCCTCCGCCGGCGCCTCCGGCGCTGCCGCGGCCTGCGTCTCGGACTTGATGTCGATACGCCAGCCGGTAAGGCGCGCCGCGAGGCGGGCGTTCTGGCCTTCCTTGCCGATGGCCAGCGAGAGCTGGTAGTCCGGGACGATGACCTGCGCGGTCTGCGTGTCGGGATCGACGATCACGCGGTTGACCTTGGCCGGCTGCAGCGCGTTCGCGACGAGCTCGCCGGGCTGGTCGGACCACGGCACCACATCGATCTTCTCGCCGCGGAGCTCGGTCACGACGTTGCGGACGCGCGAGCCCTTCGGCCCGACGCACGCACCCACCGGATCGACCGCCGGCTCGTTGGACCACACGGCGATCTTCGAGCGGTGGCCCGGTTCGCGCGCGACGCCCCGGATCTCGACGACGCCGTCGTCGATCTCGGGCACCTCCATCTCGAACAGGCGCTTGAGCAGCCCCGGGTGGGTCCGGCTGACGACGATCTGCGGGCCTTTGGCACCGCGGCGAACCTCGGTGATGTAGGCCTTGAGCCGCTCGCCGTTGCGATACGGCTCCGACGGCACCTGCTCGGCCTGTGGCAGCAAGGCCTCGACCTTGCCGAGGTCGAGCAGGGTGTAGCGGCGCTCGGACTGCTGGACGATCCCCGTCACGATGTCGCCTTCGCGCCCGGCGAACTCTTCGTAGGTCATCTCGCGCTCGGCGTCGCGGAGCTTCTGGAAGATCACCTGCTTGGCCGTCTGCGCACCGATCCGGCCCCGGAAGTCGTCGGTCACGACGACTTCCTTCTCGGTGAGCACCTTCATCTCGACACCCTCGCCGTCCTCGGTGTCGACCTCCTCAAGCTCCTGCTGGAACATGCGCATCTCGCCGTTCTCGGGGTCGATCTCTGCGCGGAACCCCACGAAGTCGTCGTCGGCGTCGGGGTTGTCCTGCTTCCACGCGGACTTGTAGGCGGCGGCCATGGCCTCTTCGAGGCCCTCCAGGATCGTGTCGAACCCGATCCCCTTCTCGCGCTCCAGCTCGCGAAGCGCCGCGATCATCTCGACGTTCATACCGTCGTTCCCTTCAGCTCCGCGTCCCAGTCGGCGACCGTGCGCGCGGAGGCGACGTCGCTCATCGAGATGCGGCGCTCGGCGCCGTCGACCGATACCGTCAGCCACTGCTCGTCGGCCTCGGCGAGCACGCCCTCGTGCACGCGGGCACCGTCGACCGGCTCGGCGGTCTTGACCTTGACGCGCGATCCCACGAACCGCCCGAACTGTGCCGGGGTGTGGAGCGGGCGCTCGATCCCGGGCGAGCTGACCTCGAGCTCGTAGCGACCGTCGCCGAAGTCCTCGAGGTCGAGCCGGCGGGCGATTTTCTCGGACAGCTCGGCGATGGCGCCCAGATCGAGCCCCTCGGGCCGGTCGACGGTGACGCGGAGTACGCGGCGACCACCGGTGCCGCCGAAGGAGACCTCGACGAGCTCGAGCCCCGCTCCCTCGACCACCGGCCGGACCAGCGTCTCGGCATCCATCGCAAACCAACCCTTCTCGAAACGAAAGGTGGGCACGTGCCCACCTCCGGCTCAGCTCGATGACTCGTTTCCGCAGGGAGTATAGCCGGATGCCCCGCCGTTGACGCCCCGTTGAGAGCCGTGCGAGCATCCCGCCATGACGGCGCGGCCGACAATCGGCTGGTGGTGGCGCGAGGGCTCGTGGAGCCCGGCGCCGCAGCGCGCCTGAGCGATCGCACCGCATCGCACCCACGAGCCCCCGGACACCTCCGGGGCTCGTTCGCATTCCAAGACCGGTACGAGAGGATGAAGACCATGGCCACGACCGCACCGCTGCGGATCCACCCGGATCGCGAGGCCTTCGACCGACTGAGCGCGGACTGGCCGCTCGTGCCGGTCTGGGCCGAGGTGCTCGCCGACGCCGGCACGCCCGTCGGCTACTTCGCCGCGGTCGCGGGCGACGGACCGGGCCTGTTGCTGGAGTCGGTGGAGCGCTCGGAGCGGTGGGGCCGCTTCTCATTCGTCGCGGGCGATCCGGCCGCGATCCTCGTCGCCGACGACGACGGCGTGCGTCTGCGAGACGTGGTGCGGGATCTTCCCGTGGGCGAGCCGTCGCAACGACTCACCCCCCGCGAGGGGCTCCGCGCGGTCGCAAACCGGCTCAAGGCGCCGCGCCTGGACGGGCTGCCGCCGATCACCGGCGGGCTGATGGGCTACGTGAGCTACGAGGCCGCCTCGTTGCTCGACGGACACCCCGTGCCACACCCGGGCGACGCCGTCTTCCCCCCGATCGGTCTCCTGCTCGTGGATCGCGCCGTGGTGTTCGACCACTGGCGCCAGCGGCTCGTCCTCGTCGCGCACGCGCCTCGCGGCGGCTACGACGACGCCGTCGCCGCGCTCGAACAGCTTCTCGCAACGATCGCGGCCGCCGTGCCGCCGCCGCTGCTGCAGGCGGCCGAGACGGCTTCGACGACCGGTACGCCAAACATGCGCGACGAGGACTACCGGGCGATCGTCGAGAGCTTCCAGGAGCACATCCGCGCCGGCGACATCTACCAGGGCGTCCCGTCGCGCCGAGTGTCCTTTCCAGCGCTCGACGGCGGTCTGCCGATCTACCGCCGTCTGCGGGTCTCCAACCCCGCGCCGTACATGTTCTACCTCCGCGCGCTCGGGATGGAGCTCGCGGGCTCGTCCCCCGAACCCCTGGTGCGGGTGGAGGGCCGCCGTGCGCTCATGCGCCCGATCGCCGGCACCCGCCCGCGCGGTCTGACCCAGGTGCGGGACCAGCTGCTCGAGCACGAGCTCCTCGCCGACCCGAAGGAGCAGGCCGAACACGCCATGCTTGTCGACCTGTCCCGCAACGACCTCGGCCGCGTCTGCGTCGCGGGGAGCGTGCGTCCGACGGAGCTGATGACGGTGGAACGGTTCTCGAAGGTGATGCACATTGTCTCGACGGTCGAAGGCGACCTGCGCCCGGATGCCGAGCCGTTCGACGCACTCGCCGTGACGTTCCCGGCGGGGACCGTCACCGGAGCGCCGAAGCGCCGGGCGATGGAGCTGATCGCCGAGCACGAGCCGACGCCACGCGGACCCTACGCCGGCGCGGTCGGGTATCTCACGTTTGCGGGGGATCTCGACTTCTGCATCACGATCCGAACGGCGGTCGTCGCCGACGGCGAGGTGACGATCCAGGCGGGCGCCGGCGTCGTGGCCGATTCCGATCCCGAAACCGAGCTGCGTGAGACCCAGGCAAAGGCGTCCGCCTTGCTGCCCGCGGTCGCCCCCGAGGAGGCGCATCGATGATCCTGGTCGTCGACCACTACGACTCGTTCACCTACAACCTGGTCCAGCTGATCGAAGGGCTCGGTCGCACGACGCTCGTCGTGAAGTCCGACGAGCAACCGGCGGCGGACCTCGTCCGGCGCACACCGGCGGCGGTCGTGCTCTCCCCCGGGCCGGGACATCCGCGCGACGCCGGCTGCTTTACCGACCTGCTCGACCAGCTGCCCCCGGCCACACCGGTGCTCGGCGTGTGCCTGGGCCACCAGGCCCTCGGACTCGAGCTGGGGGGATCGGTGGAGCGGACCGAACCGGTGCACGGCAAGGCCTCGCTCGTCTATCACGAGGGGCGCGGGATCCTCGAGGGCGTTACGATTCCGTTTGAAGCGGGGCGGTATCACTCCCTGGTCGTCGAGCGCGACAGCCTCCCGGCAGACCTCGAGCTCACCGCCTGGACCGAGGACGGTCTCGTGATGGCGACCCAACACCGGGAGCTGCCGCGCTTCGGGGTGCAGTTTCACCCGGAGAGCATTCTCACGCCCGAAGGTCCTCGAATCGTCGAGAACTTCCTGGCCCTCGCCCCTTAGGGCTTCGGGCAGCCCGGTCCGTATGCGAAGCGCCCGCTGCTGGGTGTGACGGTGCAACTCGACTCGTCGACGGCCACGAACGCGCTCGCGGGAATCCGCTTGAGCTGGTCGACGAACCCGTAGGTCCAGCGAGGATCGACGGTCCCCTGGAAGTACCAGTCGCTGCCGTTGTCGGCGACGATAAGCCCGTAGTGCTTCATCGCGCGGATCACGGCGCGCGCCATCGGGCTGAAGTGACGCACGGTGAACCCAGCTTTCAGCCGGAAGCGCGCGCCCATCGGGGGACAACGCCGATCGTGCGAGCCGGCCTTGTGCCGGGCGGGCCAGATGTAGTCGTTGGTCGTGCAGTCCGCGGTCATCCGGATCGCGTGGTCGATCGTTCCGGCCGCGACCTCGTCGTAGCGGAGCAGTCCCGCAAAGATCGGCAACCCGGCGGCGTCGGCGCTCGTCCACCCGGCGTGGCGCAGCTTGTTCGACCCCAGGTGGAAGACCGCACCCGATCCGGCCGTGGGGCTCCCGCCGTTCCAGCGGGCGTTGAACAGCTCATAGAGCGTGCACGTCGAGCTATCGATCATGATCGCGTGGCGATCCGAGCCTCCCTCGATTGTCGTGTCGGCTCCGAACGGATACGGCCCGTGGTCGCTCTCGCTCGCGTAGGTGAACTGCACGGCGACATCGGCATGCGCCGGGTCGACGACATCGAACGGGATCCCGTAGGAGGGCGGCCCGAAGTCCGGGTGCAGGAACGTGTGGGCCGAGTGCATCGCCTTCTTCCAGGTGTTCGACCGCTTGGCGACCGGCAGTTTCGACACGTCCAGATGCCAGACATTGTCCGTCGGAAAGACGCGGCAGGTCGTGCCCGGGATGGGCGTGGCCGGGACCGGCTGCGCCACGGCGCCCGCAAGCACCGTGCACGCCGCCACTACCACGATCGCTCGCCCGACCCGCATCCTCCGAGTCATCGGCATCCGGGGAGGCTACGGTTGAGCCCGTCATGTCGCACCTCCCCGCCGGGCGGACCGGCTTCCTGCAGCGGCCCTCGACGGTGGTCGTGGTGGGACTCATCGCCGTTCGGGTCGTGGTGCTGGCGGTGATCCTGCTGCGGGCGGGATCGCTTGCGCCCGGCGACGCCGACGTGGGGCGCGCCAACCGGATCGCGACCTCGCCGAGCACGCCGTACCTCCATTTCCCGGTCGAGTTCATGCCGCTGCAGACAGTGTTCGATCGCGTGCTTGCCGGTGGCGATGTCGCGTCGGCGGCGATGCGGATCGCCGTCGTGGCATTCCTTGCCGACCTCGCGGCTTCGGCCGGGATGTGGTGGGGCTGGGGGCGGCGGCAGGCGGTCACCTACCTCGTGCTGGGTCTGCCGCTCTTGGGGTTTATCTATCTGCGGTTCGACCTGCTCGCCGTTGCGCTTGCGGTGTGGTCGCTCGCCTGGCTCGTGCGCCGGCGCGACGCCCTTGCCGGTGGCGCGCTCGGGCTCGCGATCATGGCCAAGCTCTGGCCCCTCATCCTGGTGCCGCTGTTCGCGCTACGGCGCTCGCGCCGGGGACTGCTCGTCGCGGCGGCGGTCTGTCTCGTCCTCGGCGCGTGGTGGTACCTGACGGGTGGACCGAAGGGACCGTTCCAGGTGCTCTCGTTCCGCGACACCAGGGGATGGCACGTCGAAAGCGTCGTGGGAAACATCCTGTGGGCGATCGGACGCGGGGTTCCCTACCGGGAGGCCGACGCCATCCGGATCGGCCACGCCGCGCTCGGTGCCAAGGCGGCGCTGCTCGCCGGGCTCGTCGCGGTTGAGGCCTGGATCTGGCGTCGCGCCTCGCGCGACCGGCGCGACGCCATGGGCGCCGCCTCGCTCGCAGCGGTTGCCGCGCTCACGGTGTTCTCGCCCGTGTTCTCGCTGCAGGCCGCGGCGTGGCTGCTGCCGTTTGCGGCCCTCGCCCTGGAAGGCGATCACGAGGAGCGGCACACCGCCGGGGTCGCGGCGGTCGCCATCGTGCTCACCGGGATCCTCGCACTGGTGTGGCGCGAGCAGGCGATCGTGCCCGAGGGCTGGGTGCGGTGGCTCGTGCTCGCCCGCAACCTCGTGTGGATCGACATCGTGGTGTCGTGGCTGCGCATCCGGCCGATCCCGGTGATTCGCGCTCCCCGCGAGCCGCCACGGCGCCGCGCCGCCGACGCCGCAACCGAGGGAATCGAGTCGGTCCTGCCGTTCGACGCGGAGTAGGCGGCCCGGTGGGCTAGCCGCCGGCCTCGGCCGCGGCCTTCTCCGCCGCGACCGTCCGGGCCTCGGCAATCAGCGCGTCGACGAGCTCGTCCTCGGGCACCTTCGCCACCGTCTCACCGCGGCGAATGACGAACCCGAGCCCGTTGCCGCTCGCGATGCCGACGTCGGCCTCGCGCGCCTCACCCGGCCCGTTGACGACGCACCCCATCACGGCGACGCGGATCGGCACAGAGAACTCCTCCGCGTGAATCGCCGCCTCCACCTTCTTGGTGAGCTCGAGCACGTTGACCTCGGCGCGGCCACACGACGGACAGGCCACCAGGTCCAGGCCGCGCTCGCGCAGCCCGAGCGCGGCAAGAATGGCGTTGCCGACCTTGACCTCCTCGACGGGGTCGTCGGTGAGCGAGACGCGGATCGTGTCGCCAATCCCCTCGGCAAGCAGCGTGCCGATCCCGACCGCCGACTTCACCCCGCCGATCGGCATCGGTCCGGCCTCGGTCACGCCCAGATGCAGCGGGTAGTCGCACGCCTCGGCAAGCTGGCGGTAGGCCTCGATCATCACCGCCGGGCTGGAGTGCTTGACGCTGATCTTGATGTCGAAGAAGTCTTCGTCCTCGAGGATGCGCGCCTCGTTGAGCGCGCTTTCCACCAAGGCCTCGGGTGTGGGCGAGCCGTAGCGCTCGAGCAGCTCCTTCTCGAGGGAGCCGGCGTTGACGCCGATCCGGATGGGCACCCCACGCGCCTTCGCCTCGCGCGCGATCAGCCGCACCTTGTCGTGGTACTTGATATTGCCCGGATTGATGCGCAGTCCCTGGACCCCGGCCTCCAGTGCCGCCATCGCGTACTTCCACTGGAAGTGGATGTCGGCAACGACCGGGACCGTCGATTTGGCGGCGATCGCGACCAGCGCCTCGGCGTCCTCCCAATGCGGCACGGCGACGCGGACGATGTCGACGCCCGTCGCGACAAGCGAGGCGATCTGCTGCAGCGTCGCGTTGATGTCGGCGGTCTTGGTCGTGGTCATCGACTGCACCGAAATCGGCGCGTCGCCGCCGATCGCGACACCGCCGAGCTGCAGCTGCCGTGATTTCCGTCGCTCCACGACCATCAGTGTCTCAGGCAGTCCCTCAGGCCGCCTCAGGCGCCGAACACGTGGAAGGTGATCGTGCGGTCCTTCGGCTCGTCCATCTCGAAGAAGATCAGTCGCTGCCACGTGCCGAGCGCGGGCTCGCCCGCCACGATCGGGATCGCGTGCGAGGTGGCGGAGAGCAGCATCGCTTTGACGTGGGCGTGGCCGTTGCGGCGCTCGTCCTCGTGCATGTTCTCGGTGCGAATGTCGAAGTCGTCGTGCTGGTAGTACACGCCCTCGTGCGGAACCGTCTCGGTCAGGTGACGCCGGAAATCGGCGAGGGCACCGGACTCCCACTCGTTGATGAGCAGGGCGCACGTCGTGTGCGCGCAGAACGCCACGGCCATGCCGTCGGTGACCCCCGCGTCCTTGACCGCCCGGCGAAGATCGTCGGTCAGATCCAGGTACTCATAGCGGCCGTCCGCCGTGATGGTGGTAGTCGTGGTCGCGGCGATCACTGGGGAGCTCTCCTCTCTGTCGTGACGACGTCAGCCTGTGCTGCCGGCACGTCGAACGTGAACGTAGCGCCGCGGCCCGGCTCGCTCGTGGCCGTGATCCGGCCGCCGTGACCGTCGACGATTGATCGAGCGATGGCCAGGCCGATGCCCGTGCCGCTGCCGTCCTCGCGCGATCGCGATGGATCGGCGCGGTAAAATCGCTCGAACAGACGCGGCAGATGCTCCGATGCGATGCCCACGCCACTGTCGATCACCTGGACGACCACGCGCTCCTCTCGGCGTGCCGCGCTAATCGCAACGGAACCACCGGGTGGCGTAAACCGGACCGCATTGTCGACGAGGTTCAACAAGACCTGGTGGATACGTTCGGCATCTGCCTCGACGAGCAGGTCGGGCGAGACGTCGGCGGTGAGCGCGACGTCGGTAACGGCGCGCCCGACGGCGATTTCCGAAATGACCCGAGTGACGAGCGGTTCGAGCGCGGTGGGCTCGAGATGCAGTGGGACCTCACCGCTCTCCAGCCGTGAGAGATCCAGGATCTGGTCGACAAGACGGCCGAGCCGCTCGGTCTGACCAAGCATCACCTGGAGCGTCTTGGGATCCGGCTGCTCGACGCCGTCGGCGAGGTTCTCCAAATGGGCTCGGATCGCGGTGATCGGCGTCTTCAGCTCGTGCGAGACGTTTGCGACCAGGTCGCGGCGCGACTGCTCGAGCACCTCGAGTTCGGCACTCATCCGGTTGAACGCCGCCGCAAGCCGGCCGACTTCGTCGCGGCTCCTCGTGTGCACCCGTCCCGTGTAGTCGCCCGTCTCCATCGCGCGAGCGGCCGCCGCCATGTCGCGAAGCGGCTGCGTCATGCCGCGGGCAAGCCAGCGGGCGATGACGAGGGAGATCAGCCCGGCGATCGCACCCGCCACCAGGAACTGCCACCAGACGCTTTGGAGGAACCCGAGGGTGGCGGACATCCGCCCGAGCGAACCGCGCGTCGGCGACGGTTGCATGACCGTCACCGACCCGCCGTCGGGCGTCGGCACGCTGGCCCACGTGATGTGTCCGACCATGCCCCAATGCGGCAGTCCGTCCGTGTACGCGTCCGGAAGGAAGGAGAACTGCGTCCCGACGATCCCGGTCACGCTCCCGTCCGGCGCCCGATGAATGACCGCGGTGTTCGCGGGGATGCTCGGGAGCTGGTCGCTGGCCGCCTTGTTCGCCAGCCCTAAGACGTCGATCGCCTCGCTCGCGCGGGGAGAATCACGAAGCGCGTATCCAATCACGGCATAGCTGATGAGCAGAGTCATGGCCACGGCGAGCACGATGACCGATCCGAGCTTGGCCCGGATCGAAGGCAGCTTCTCGAGAGGTCGCATCGCCACCGGGCTCACTCCATGAAGGCGTAGCCGACCCCGTGCACGGTCCGGATGAACCGCGGGTCGTTGCCGTCTTCGCCGAGCTTGCGCCGGATGCGCGCCACGTGGGAGTCGACGACGCGCCCGCCCGCGTAGTCGCGGTAGCCCCAGACGCGGTCCATCAGCACGTCGCGGCTCATCACCACACCCGGATCCCGCGCCAGCGAGAGAAGGATCTCGAATTCGAGCGGCGTCAATGCGATCTCCTCGCCGTCGACGTCAACACGGCGCCGCGCGTCGTCGATGACCATTCCGTGCCGGTCGATCGGCCCCGTCGGCTGCTGGCCGACGCCCTTGATGCGATCGACACGTCGAAGGATCGCCTTCACGCGGATCGTGAGCTCCCGAAGGCTGAACGGCTTGGTCAGGTAGTCGTCGGCGCCGACCGCGAAGCCGGCGACCTTGTCGGCCTCCTCGGCCTTGGCCGTGAGCATCAACACGGGCGTCCAGCCATTCCGCTGAATCTGCTGGCAGACCTCGAGCCCGTCCATCCCGGGGAGCATCAGGTCCAGCACCACGAGGTCCGGGTGGTGCGATGCGTGGGCGGCGATCGCCTCGGGACCGTCGGCGGCCTCGATCACGCGATAGCCCTCGGACTCCAACCTGGCCCGCACGGCCTCGGCAATCGCTGCCTCGTCGTCGACGACCAGGATCGTCTGCTCGCTCATCGCGTCACATCGTACGCGGCAAGCGTTGTGCGCGGGGGGTAGTCGGATGGAGAAACTGTGACGCGGCTGCGGGTTTCCGCAGGTCAGCGCGGGTGGACCACGCTAGGACCGGTGCCGGCTACGGGCCTGTCTGCAGCGGCTTCCAGATGTCCAAGATCATGGCGGAGATCGAGAAGAAGCCGAGAAATACCAGTACCACGGCCGAGACCGGCACCACCTTCTTCATGTCGATCCGCTTCCGGCGGACCTTCTCGATGAGTGCGATCGCGACATGCCCGCCGTCGAGTGGTGGGAACGGCAGCAGGTTGATGAGGCCCAGGAAGAGCACAACGGTGGCGAACATCATGAAATACCAGGCCCAGGCGCCCTCGGAGCCGGCGTGGCCGGCCATCTGGCCGACGCCGACGAGCGATACCGCGGTGGTGCCATCGGCCGGCCGTTGCTGATCCGTGAACAGCAGCGTCAGCATCTGCTTGATGCCCGCGGGGCCGAACACGGTGCCCAGCCCGACGACCGACTCCCGCGTCGTGTCCCACACCGCGCCGCCACCGTGCACAAACGCCGCGAGCGGGCCCTCGCGCACGCCCGACATCTGAATGCCGATCCGCGCGCCGGTCTGGTCATCGATCGTCGTCTCGACCGGCGTCATCGTGATCGTCACGGGCTCACCGTCCCGGTCGAGCACGTAGGTGATCGGCTCACCGACGTGGGCCAGCTGATACTCGCCGATCTGCGTGCGGGTGGGCTTCTGCAGGTCGCCGATCTGCATGATCACATCGCCGTTCTTCACGCCCGCGATCGCGGCCGGCGAGGGCGCCCCGTCGATGAGGTAGTCGACTCCGACCACCGAGGGGATGTTCGGGTTCATCGCAAAGGCGAAGACCAGGGAAAAGATCAGCCACGCGACCAGAAAATGCGAGAACGGGCCGCACAGAATGACGGTCACACGCTGCCAGGTGGGCTTGGCCGAGTACGCCCGCGCTTCGTCACCCGGCGGCACGTCGTCCTCGAACGGATTCATGCCGGCGATCTTTACGTACCCGCCGGCGGGGATCGCCTTGACCCCGTATTCGACCTCCCCGCGGCGAAACGACCACAGGCGCGGACCGAACCCGAGGAAGTACTCGAGCACACGGAAGTTGAACTTGCGGGCGGCGAGGTAGTGGCCGCCCTCGTGAATCATGATGATCGCGAACAACGAAACGATGAACAGCAGGATCGACAACCCAAAGGCCACGGGGCGCTACCGTTCCTCGATGATCTCCGCGGCGCGTCGGCGCGCCCATGCGTCGGCGCGCTCGATATGCACCACGGAGACGATCGATGCGGGCTCGTGCTCATCCACCACCGTCTGCACCAGATCGACGATGCGGGTGAGCGGGATCTTCCCTTCCAGGAACGCCATGACGGCGACCTCGTTCGCGGCGTTCATGACCGCCGGGAACGTCAGCCCCAAACCGCCGACACGGTAGGCCAGATCGACCGCGGGGAAGGCTTCGCGATCGACCGGCTCGAACGACAATCCTTGCTCGGTGAGCGGCACCGGCTCGACACCGGTCGGCAAGCGCTCCGGCCATCCGAGCGCGAGCTGGATCGGCAGCCGCATGTCGGCGGTCGCCATCTCGGCGCGCAGACTCCCGTCGCGGAACTCGGCCATGCCGTGCACGATCCCCTCGGGGTGGATGAGCACATGGATCTGCGAGTACTCGAGATCGAACAGATAGTGCGCCTCGATCACCTCGAGCCCCTTGTTCATGAGCGTGGCGGAGTCGATCGTGATCTTCGGTCCCATCGACCACACGGGATGCTGCAGGGCCTCCTTGACGCTGGCGCGCTGCAACTCGGTGTGAGTCCAACCGCGGAACGGCCCGCCCGAGCCGGTGATGACGACTCGCTTGAGGTCCTCCCGCCGTTCGTGGCGGATCGCCATGGCGAGCGCGGCGTGTTCGGAATCCACCGGGAGCAGCCGTTCGGGCTCTCCCTTGACGAGGTCCATCACGAGCTCGCCTCCCACAACCAGCGACTCCTTGTTGGCCAGGGCGAGCGTCTTGCCCGCCTGCAGCGCGGCGAGGGTCGGTCCGAGACCGGCGCTGCCGACGAGCGCGTTGAGCACCATGTCGCAATCGGTCTCGCTTGCGACCCGTTCGGCGGCCTCGGGTCCGACGAGGTACTCGACCCCTTTCAGCGAGCCGAGATGGTCCTGGATGTCGCGGGCGGCCGCCTCGTCGGCGATGGCCACGAGCGGCGGCAGGAACTCGCGGATCTGGCCGACGAACAGCTCCTGATTCATGCCCGCCGCCGAGAGCGCGACCACACGGAACCGGTCGGGGTTGCGGCGCACGACGTCGAGGGCCTGGGTCCCGATCGACCCCGTGGAACCGAGGATGGCGACCTGCCTCATGGCGTCGAGCTTACCCCGAGCCTGCGCCAACCCGGCGATGCCGCCGGGCCGGTTCGGATCACGTCAGGAGCACGCGGAACAGCAGGAACGCGGCCGGGGCGACGAACAGCAGGGAGTCGATCCGATCGAGCACGCCCCCGTGGCCGGGCAGCAGCGTGCCCATGTCCTTGACCCCGATGTCGCGTTTGAGCAGCGACTCCGCGAGATCACCGAGCGTGGCCGCAACGGCGATCACCACGCCGAGCGCAAGCGCGTCCAGCTGGTGATCCTGGAACGCCCCGACAAACGACGTCACGAACGCGACCGAGACGATCACGGTCACGAGCGTGCCGCCGATGATGCCCTCCCACGACTTCTTCGGACTGATCGTCGGCGCGAGCGGGACGCGGATCCACGCGCCGCCCGAGACCGAACCGATGAGAAACGCCGTGGTGTCGAACAGGAACGTGAGCAAGATGACCCACAGCACGAGCGAGGACCCGTCGGGGAGCTTGAGCGTGGCGATGAGGTAGCCGCCCAGCAGCGGGATCCACGCCATGTTGAGCACGGTGACACCGAGATCGCGCACCACGTTGGAGCGCTGCTCCGGCGGCACGGTCATGTACCACAGGAACGCGGCGACCACACCGAGCGCGAACATCGCCGGTGTCGCCGACTCCCCGCGCCAATACGCGCCGAGCATCATCAGCGCCCCGGCCACCAGACCGATCAAGGTCGCGGGCCGCAGATGGTGTTTCACCAGGACGCCGAAGAACTCGCCCTGCGCCACGAGCACGAGCAGACCCGCGAACGCAGCGAACCAGACGGGCCCGGCCCACAAGCTCAGCACCGCCACGCCGGCAAGGATGAGTCCGGTCATAAACGCGGCGGGCACGTCACGGTCGCCGCCGGGGGCCCCACGGCGATCGACATCGGCACCGACCTCGACCGCCGCCGGCTCCTGCCAGCTCGGCCCGCTGATGCCTTCGGCGCCGACCACCACGGTACGCGGCGCCTCGACGCGGTCGTCGAGGTCGCTCAGGAGCTCTTCCTCCACGTCGTCGGCGCCCAAAGAGGCGAGCAGGTCGTTGCCGGAGGAATCGATCTGGTCACGCCCGAGCGCGTCGGTCGGCTCGGTCGGATAGGAGTCCTCGCGCGGAAGCGAACCCGCGAAGTGGTCGGCCGCGGCCGCAAGCTCCTCGTCGGAGGGCACATCGAGCTGCTCGGCGGCGCCCTCCGGCTCGGTGAACGCCTCTTGGAACGACAGGGTCGGGTCCGACACCGAGACGGTCGGCGCGGTTTCGATCTCGTCGATCTCCTCGATCTCGTCGACGCCGCCGCTGTCGTCAATGCCGGCGAGATCGACCACGTCGACATCGGGCGCGGCCGTGTCGTGCACCGGCTCGCCGACTGCGCGATCGATCTCTTCGAGCTGCCCGGTGTCGTACCAGGCGTCGTCGTCGCCCTCGGTCTGCACCGACGCGGGCACCTGGATCGGCGCCGCGGGTTCGGTACGGACCGCGACGTGTTCCTCCGCGGGTTCGGTGGACGCCGGCTCGTCCGGCTCGTCCCAATCCACGTCGCGGATCGGTGCGAAGAACTTGTCCAGATCCTCGAAGAGCTCGTCGCCGCGTTCGTCGTTCGCCACCGGACTAGACCTCCATCAGTTCTTGTTCCTTGTGGTCTTGGATCTGATCGATCTCCGCCACGAACCGATCGGTCAGTTTCTGCAACTCCTTCTCGGATCTCGTCAGGTCATCTTCCGAGATGTCGCCGCCGTGCTCAAGCTTCTCGAGCTCATCCTTGCTGTGCCGGCGCACGTTGCGTACGGCAACCCGGCCTTCCTCCGCGCGATGATGGACCTGCTTGACGAGTTCCTTGCGTCGCTCCTCCGTGAGCGGCGGGAACGCCAAACGGATCACCGAGCCGTCGTTGTTCGGGGTGATGCCGAGGTCGCTCGACTGGATGGCCTTCTCGATTGCCCCGATCGCGCTCTTGTCGAAAGGTTGCACCTGGAGCAGCCGGGGCTCCGGGACGGTCACACCGGCGAGCTGGTTGAGCGGGACGGGTGTGCCGTAGTACTCGACGGTCACGCGGTTGAGCACCGCGGGCGTCGCGCGCCCCGTACGGATGCCGGCGAGATCGTCCTTGAGATGCGTCAGCGCCTGATCCATCTTGTGCTCCGCATCGCGCATGGTGGCATCGATCGTCACGCAGGCTCCTCAGTGGATGACGGTACCGATCGGATCGCCGGTAACGACGCGGCGGATGTTGCCCTCCTCGCGGAGGTCGAACACCAGGATCGGCAGTTTGTTCTCCATGCAGAGCGACACGGCGGTGGCGTCCATGACCCCGTAGCCCTCGCGGAGGTAGTCGGTGTACTCGAGCGCCTCGAGCCGCTGGGCCTGGGGATCGAGGACCGGGTCGGCCGTGTAGACGCCGTCCACCTTCGTCCCCTTCAACAGCGCGTCGGCGTTGATCTCCAGGGCTCGCTGTGCGGCGCACGTGTCGGTGGAGAAATACGGCACGCCGAGACCCGCCGCAAAGATGACCACCCGTCCCTTTTCCAGGTGGCGGATAGCGCGCAGCGGCATAAAGGGCTCGGCGACCTGCGGCATCGCAATGGCGGACTGCACGCGCGTGGGGACGTGGATCTTCTCGAGGGCGTCCTGCAACGCGAGCGCGTTCATGATCGTCGCGAGCATGCCCATGTAGTCGGCGCGGTTGCGGTCGATGCCGGGCGCTTGGCGTCCGCGCCAGATATTGCCGCCGCCGACCACGACCGCGGGCTGGATGCCCATGTCGACGACCTCCGCCAGCTGGCGCGCGATCAGCGCGGTCGCATCGTCGGAGATGCCGGTGCCGTTGGTCGCGGCGAACGCCTCACCGGAGAGCTTGAGCAGGACCCGGTGGTACGAGGGCCGTGCGTCGCCGTCATTCATGCGCGTTCGCGATCCTTCCGCCGGCGGCCGATACGGGGTGGCCGCGTGATCGTGTCAGCTTACTCCGCGTCCTCACCCAGCCGGAACCGGACGAACCGGCGCACCTGCACCTTCTCGCCGGTCTTGGCGCTGACCTCGTCCAGGTACTCCTGGATCGTCTTGGAGTCGTCCTTCACATACGGCTGGTCGAGCAGCACCGTGTCCTTGAGGAATGCCTCGATCTTGCCCTCGACGATCTTGGGAATCACGTTGTCCGGCTTCCCCGCTTCGCGAGCCTGCGTGTCGGCGATCTTCTGCTCGTGCTCGAGCACCGACGTGGGGACGTCGTCACGTGAGAGCCACCGCGGCGCAGACGGGCTCGCGACGTGGAGCGCAAGATCCTTCACCAGCTGCCGGAACTCGTCGGTGTTGGCGACAAAGTCCGTCTCGCAGTTGACCTCGACCATCGAGCCAACCGTGTTGTTGAAGTGGATGTACGCGTCGATCAAACCTTGGTTGGCGCTTCGGCCCGCACGCTTGGCCACACTCGCGAGGCCCTTCTCGCGCAGGATCTCCGTCGCGCGCTCCTGGTCGCCGTCGGCCTCGATCAATGCCCGCTTGCAATCCATCATGCCGGCGCCCGTCGCCTCGCGGAGCGTCTTGACCATCCCTGCCGTGACGTCGGGCATCTCAGGCTTCCTCGCCCGGCGCGACAACTGCGTCGGCGGCGACCTCCGGCTCCGGCTCCGACTCGGCAGCGGGCTCGGCTGCGGGCTCGAGAACCTCGACCGTCTCCGCGGCGACCTCAACGGGGCCGTCGGGCGCGTCGACCTCGGCGAGGACCTCCTCGATCACGATCTCGTCTTCCTCTGTCGCGACCGTGGGCACGTCGGGTTCGAAGACGGTGCTCGCGGCGATGGCGGCCGCCTCTTCCTCGGTCGGCGTTTCGTCGACGGCAGCGGGGGCGGCCTGCGGCTTGGCGGCGCCGGCGGGTCGCGGCGCACGCAGCGCGCGCGCTTCCACGACCTCTTCCTTGACCATCCCGTAGCCCTCGGCAAGCGCGTCGGCGACCACGCGCGTCACCAAGCTGACGGCGCGGATGGCGTCGTCGTTGCCGGGGATGACGTAGTCGACCTCGTCCGGATCGCAGTTGGTGTCGACGATCGCGATCACCGGGATGTTGAGCTTGCGCGCCTCGGTAACCGCGATGTGCTCCTTCTTCGTGTCGATCACGAAGACCGCGTCGGGCAGTCGCTCCATGCCCGCGATCCCGCCGAGGTTGCGCTCGAGCTTCTCCCGCTCGTGACGAAGCCGGATGGCCTCCTTCTTGGGGAGGCGCTCCATCGCGCCCGTCTCCTCCATCTCACGCAACTCACGCATGCGGAGCAGACGGCCGCGGATCGTCGCGAAGTTGGTGAGCATCCCGCCGAGCCAGCGGTTGTTGACATAGGGCATGCCGATGCGCGTGGCGTGCTCGGCGACGACCTCCTGGGCCTGCTTCTTGGTGCCGATGAACAGCACCATGCCGCGGCGGCGGCCGAGGCCCTGGACGAACTCGTGGGTCTCCTCGAGGCCCGACAGGGACCGCTCGAGGTCGATCAGGTAGATCCCGGAACGCTCCCCGAAGAGGTAGGGCTTCATCTTCGGGTTCCACCTGCGTGTCTGGTGGCCGAAGTGCACGCCCGCTTCGAGGAGCTCCCGCCGGGTGACGACCGGCATGCGTGTTGCTCCTTTCGGTTGATTCCGCCGCCCGGATCGTCTCGACGCCGGCCCCGAAGGGACCCCGGCGACGATCACCGGACGTGTGAGCTCGGCGCGGATACGCCGGCGCGGCGAGTCTACCAGTGGTGTTGGCAGCGGTTTTGGCAGCGGCTTTGCGCCGCGGGGTCCTCGCGCGGGCCGGTGGCAGAGGTGGTCAGCGCCGCGCCGCCGCACGGCGCGGCGGCGGTCCTTCGGGCACATACGGCGCGACAACCAGGTACCGGTATACGAGCGTGGACTGCAGCATCACGCTCAGCAGGTTCACCAGGATGGAGATCGCCCACGCGGTTGCAGGCGGGGTCACCCCGATGGAGGAACCCGGCAGCGGCGCGAGCATCGCGACAAGCATGACCAGCACGTATCCGACCGCGAACCAGAGGTTGGCGGATCCCGGCAGCCGCGCCGTGCGCACGCTGCGCATCAGCGTGTCGCTCAGCCGCCGCCCCTCGTCCGCGGCGATGGCCGGTGCGAAACCGAACAGATAGATGCCGATTGCCATCGACCCCACGAGCCCGAAGACGACCCCGAGCGCGCCAAAGAGCGAGGCGAGGATATTGCCGGCGATCAGCAATCCGAGCGAGATGAACCCGACGCTCGCGCATACCGGGAGGACTCGCCCGATGCGGCGAAGCGCCCAGCTCGAGACGCCGCCCGTACGCAGCTTTTCGACGCTCGCGGTCGCGACAAGCGCGTTGATGACCGCGTGGAACAACAGGACGACCAGGAACCCGACGAGGCCGGGCACCGCGGCCCCGGCACCCGACGAGCCGGCCGCGGAACGAAACGTCCGGCCCGCGATCTGCGTGTCCGCAAACGTCGTGACCGGCGGCAGGGAGAACGCGGCGCTGAGTGCCGAAAACGGCCCCTCGAATCCGAAGACGACAAGCAGCTCCCACACAAGGAGGAGCACAACCGGCACCGCGGCCACGAGCCAGGGAATCGACAACGTGGTCGTGATACCGCGCGCGAGGGTGGAGCGGAGCCGCGGCATCGGGGAGCCGCCGGGCGGCCGCGACTGGAACAGGCCGTCGAGGAGCCCGCGGCGCTGCGGCTGCGTCGTTTGGGGTGCTCGGTAGCCGGAATTCGTCCCCGATGGCCGTTTGCGCTTCTTCTTGTTGCTCACGGCCCCTCCCCGTCCTCGTTGTCTTCCCACGGGTCAACGATGTCCTCGTCGTCCGCACCGCCGAGGTCGGGCAGCCCGAGGCGGCGATCGAGTGTGCGGCCCAGCAGGACCAGCAGCACGACGATCGGGATGGCCGCGAGCGCCCACCACAACAGCAGGCCCCCCGGATTGGCGTCGGTGGGACTCGCAACGTCCTCGGTCGCACCGGCCGGGTCCGTGGCAAGGGCGACGAACCCGGGCGCATCGCCCGTATGCGACGCGACGACCAGCGACGGCGCGGCGGCGAGCCCCAGAATCGGCCCGTCGGCGACGACGGCGTGCCACACCTGATGACCCGTGCTCGGATCGAGCGCGACGATCGATCCGTCGGTCATCGGCTGCAGGAGCGCCGTCGGCGTCGCGATCGGGGCGCTCGCCGCGAGGCGGTTGGTGGCGAAACGCCAGCGTTCTGCCCCCGAGGTGAGATCGAGGTCGTAGACGGTGCCCAGCTGATCCGTGGCGAACACATCGGCGCCAGTGACGACCGACGGCGCGCCGGTGGCCGGCGTGTAGAGGCCGGCAGCCCAGCGCTCGCTCCCGTCGGCCATATTGATCGCCAGGAGAGTTGCGTCGCTGGCGGCCACGACCGCGACGTCGCCGGAAATGCTCGGCGCACCCAGGTCGATCGCCGAACCCGGCGGCTGGTACCGCCAGGCCTCCGACCCGTCGGTCAACGCGAGCGCGACAAGTGTCGGCGCGCCCCGCGACTCCGGTCGAACGGCGGCAAGCACGACGTCGTCGTTGGCCGCCATCGGTGCGACCACGTGGTCGCCGACATCGACCGTCCACGTCTTCTTGCCGGTGGCAACGTCGACCGCCACGACGGTGCCGTCGTCGGCGCCGACGATCACCACGTCCCCAACGGCGAGCACGCCGGTACGGCTGACGTCGGAAAGGGTCACCGCCCATTGGCGGCGGTGTGTCTGGAGATCGATCGCGACAAGGGTCGAGACCGATGCGTTCGTCGAAGGCGAGGCCGAGCCCGTGGCGGTGGCACTTGGCGTCGGAGACGCGGCCGTGGTCGGAGAACCGGATGCCGAGGCCGACTCGTCGCCGCCGCCCTCGAGGTAGACCAGCAGACCACCGACGACGGCGGGGGCCGAGGAAGGTCCGATCGGGCGCGGAACGGACCAGGCTGGCGAGCCGTCGGCGAGGTTGACGGCGGTGACCTCGTCGCGCCCCACCACGATGGCGGCGTCGTTCGTGAGCACGGGCGTGGGAAGCCCGGACCAGTGGGCGCGGTCACCGATTCCCGCGTCGGCTTGCCACGACACGAGGTAGGGAGTCGAAGGTGCCGACGCCGCCGCTCCCGCTCGCTGCGGACCGCCCTGATACTGCGGCCAGGCCGGCAGCGTCGCCGGCGCAGCTTGCGCCACAGAGGAGGCCGCCGCCGTCCACAGCAGCGGGGCCAACGCGAGCAGGAACAGGAGGCGAGGCGTACGCAAGGCCCGTCATGGTACCCGTGCCCGTCCCGGCGGCGGTTGCGCCCTCGAGTGGGGCGAGGCGGATGACGTCGGTGATCGACGGCGCGTCGAGATATGCCAGGGGGTCGACGTATTCGCCATCGAGCCTGACACCGAAGTGCAGGTGGGGCACGGTGAGATCGGCATGACCCCAGCCCGTCGTCGCAACCGACTGTCCCCGCGTCACGTTGGCGCCTTTGCGAACAAGCAGGGACGTCAGCCACGACGACGTCGTCGAGAGGCCGCCGCCGTGGTCGATCGTGAGGAACAGCCGGCCACCGACCAGGCCGGCGAACGTCACGACGCCGTCGTCGGGCGCGACGACGACCGAGCCGACCGCAGCGGCGATGTCGATCCCACGATGCCCGGCGCCGTAGGGCGAATCGGGCGGGTCGTAGCCTCGGACGATTGGCCCCACGATCGGCCACGCCCACGGTGGTGATGCCACCGCGGGAACGGATGGCGTAACGACCATCGCGGCAAGCGCGACGACGACAAGCAGCAGGCGGCGACCCATGCGACAACGCTAGGGCTGCTAGGGATCAAGCACCGTGACCGCAGTCACGGTCGGCGTGCGATTAGTCGTACTCCGTCATCTGGCCGCGCAGCACACCCACGGCCTTCGTGTGGATCTGGCACACACGGGATTCCGTGACGCCGAGAATGTCGCCGATCTCCGCGAGCGTGAGCCCCTCGAAGTAGTAGAGCGTCACGACGATCTTCTCGCGCTCAGACAACTCGTTGATCGCGGCCGCAAGCAGCCCGCGCGTCTCCTGGGACTCCACTCCCGTGCTCGGGTCGAATCCCTTGTCGGCGAGCGTGTCGACGAGCGACACCTTCTCGCCGCGATCCGCACCGACGGAGACGGTCTCGTCAAGGGCCAGCACCGAGACGAACGAGATCTGCGTAATGACCTCGTGAAGCTCCGGCATCGACATCCCGAGTCGCTCGGCGAGCTCGCGCTCGGTCGGCTGTCGCTTGAGCATCGACTCGAGGTCGGCGAGGGCCTTCTCGATCTCGCGCTGCTTGAACCGCACGGAGCGCGGCACCCAGTCCATGGCTCGCAGCTCGTCGATGATGGCCCCGCGGATCCGCGGGATGGCGTAAGTCTCGAACTTGTTGCCTCTGCCTGGCTCGAACTTCTGCAGCGCATCGATCAGGCCGAACATGCCGTAGGAGACGAGGTCCGCCTGGTCGACCGACGCCGGCAGCCCCGTCGCGACACGAGAGGCCACGTACTTCACCAGCGGCGCGTAGTGCAGGATCAGCCGCTCGCGCGCATCGACGTCCCCCGTTGCCTTGAAGGCATGCCACACGATGCCGAGCGCGTCGTCGACCTGGGGCGGCACCGTGTGGGAAATGGCCCGGGGGTCGGTCAGCGGTGGGAGCGTCTTGGTCTTGGTCGCCGTGGCCGCGGCGCCCTTCTTGACGGTCGTCTTAACCGCCGCCTTGGCCTTCACCGTCGTCTTGGCCTTGGTGTTGTTCACGGAGGCCTTCGCGGTGGACTTCTTGGACATGGAACGGCTTCGTGCGGCGACATCCGTCTTCTTGGCCGGGCTCACGGTCAGGCCCTCGGATGGGAACGCTCGTAGGCCTCGAAGAGGCGCGACTTCGACACGTGCGTATAGCGCTGCGTCGTCGCGACGCTGCTGTGCCCCAGCAGTTCTTGTACCGCGCGAATGTCGGCCCCTCCTTCCAACAGGTGCGTCGCGTACGAATGCCGGAGCGTGTGGGGTCCGACCCGCCGCCCCGGCAACTGGTCCTCAGCATACCGGCCAACCATCGCTCGGATGTCGCGCGCGGACATCGGTTTGCGCTTGCGATTCACGAAAAGCGCGTCCGTGGAGCCCGGCGCCAGACGGGGCCGCCCATCGGCGAGCCAGGCGCGAAGGGCATCGACCGCGTCCTCGGACAGCGGCACGCGGCGTTCCTTGGAACCCTTGCCCAGCACGCGTACCCGACCTCGATCGAGGTCGAGGGCTTCGGGCGTGAGCGTCGTTACCTCTCCCACCCGCACGCCCGACCCGTACAGGAGCTCGAGGATCGCCCGGTCGCGAAGCGCCGCCGCCCGCTCCGTCGGATCGTCCTCAACGGCGATCGGTGCTTCCACGAGGGTCACGGCCTCGGCGGCGCGAAGCACGGTCGGGAGCCGATTCGCGACCTTCGGGCGGCCGAGGAGCATCGAGGGATCGGTCTTCACCGCGCCCTGGACGAGCGCCCAGCGGTAGAACGTGTGGATCGCACCGACGCGGCGGGCGATCGAGGCCCGCGCATAGCCGAGCGCGTGCTGCTGGGCGAGAAACCGGCGAAGCAGGACGTGGTCGGCGCCCGCAAGACCGCTGCCCGAACGGTGCAGGAAGGTCGCCAGATGCAGAAGGTCGGATCGATACGCGACGGCCGTGTGCGCGGAGAGGTGACGCTCGAGCCGAAGATGCCGGTCGAACGCATCGACAAGCGCCCGCTCGCCGGCGGGTATGGTTGCGTCCTCCAGTGCGGGTGACACGAGCCCTCTCCAAATGCGCCGGCGGATCCGGCACGGATCGGTATCGTCCCAGCGCCCTACGGCCGACGCAATCACCCGGATGGGGGTGGGCCGTTACGCGCTGCCCCCGTGCGCTTCCGACGCATTCGGACCCGATGCCCTGGGCCGTGGGGACGCCTGCGGCGTCCTCCGGCTTTCGCGGAAGGATCGCCCGCCGGTAGCGCCCGCCGCCGCCATGGACCAGCGCCTTGATCTCGAGCTGCATCAGCGCCGTGAGGGTTTCCCCAATGGACAACCCTGACGCGTCGGCGGCGTCCTCGAGCAGAAGGGGCTCGGCCAGCGCCTGAAAGACCGCCTGCTCGTGGGCCGGGAGGCCGTCGAGCGACACCGGCACGGATCCGGGCTCGATATGCAGATCGGCGAGAAGATCGTCGACGCCGCGGATCAGCCGGGCCCCGTCGCGGATGAGCTCGTGCGGGGCATCGCAGAGCGGGCTCGTCACAGGCCCCGGCACGGCGAAGACCTCGGCGCCGATCTGCGTCGCGTAGTCCGCCGTGCTCCGCGTGCCGCTTTTTGCGACGCCCTCGACCACGACGACACCGACGCAGAGCCCGGCGATCACCCGGTTGCGCGCCGGAAACCGATACGGCAATGCCGGCGCACCCGGCGGGTACTCGCTGATGAGCGTGCCGTGTCGCGCGATCTCGCGGAGAAGCTCGCGGTTCGTCGATGGGTACTCGACGTCGATGCCGGAGCCGAGCACGGCGATTGTGGGAGCGCCGACGTCGAGCGCGCCATCGTGCGCACGGGCGTCGATACCGATAGCCCCGCCGCTCACGACGATCACGCCCGCGCGAGCGAGCCCTTGAGAAAGCGTGCGCGCGCTCTCGATCCCAAGCGAGGACGGACGGCGAGAACCCACGACCGCCACCCGCACGTCCCCCAGACGAAGCGGGCGCCCCCGAAGGAACACACCGATCGGCGGGTCGTCCAGACGCTCGAACGCCGGGGCGTACTCGGGGTCGCCGGGGCGCGCGAAGCGCGCCCCGGCCGCCCTCACCCTGGCGCGGAGGTCGTTCGCGCGCGCTTCGCGCGCGAACTCGCGGTCCCCCTCGGAGCCCGTCCGCCCGGTCCGGAGCGCGTCGAGAGCCCCGGCCGCCGATCCCTCGCGCCACAGCAGCTCGTGGAGATGTCGGGGCGTCATCCCAGGCAGACATCGCAACACGAGGATCGCGTCGTCTTCCTCCGGGCCTTCGCCGAAGCCCTCCGGGAACCCGTTCGGCCGCGGGAGTTCGGCGGCCGGGACCTCCGTCCCGGCCGGCACCGCCGCGTCAGCCGGCGCGGGCAACGCGTGCCTCCGGCTCGAATGCCTCGCGGTACGCCAGTGCCTCGCCGATATGCCCGGCGTCGACGTCGTCGTCCCCGCCCAGGTCCGCGATCGTCCGGGCGACCTTGAGGACGCGATCGAAGCCACGTCCCGACAAGGCTGCCGCTTCGACCGCTTTGCCGAGCAGGCGCTCCCCCGCCGACGTGAGACCGGCCATCCGTCGCGCACGAGGACCCGGCACATGCGCGTTGCACGTCCAAACGGTGTCGCGATAGCGCCCAAGCTGTCGTTCGCGCGCGGCGAGCACCCGGTCGCGCACGACGGCGGAGGACTCGCCCGAGGCCGCCCCGAGGAGCTCGTGCTTCGTGAGCCGCGGCACACGCAGCTGCAGGTCGATTCGATCGAGCAGCGGCCCCGACAGCTTCGCGCGGTAGCGGGCGAATTGGTCGTCACGGCAGGGGCAGTGGCGGATCGGGTCCCCCCGGAATCCGCACGGGCACGGATTGCCCGCCGCCACGAGCGTGAACCGTGCCGGGAACGTCACCGAGCCCTGCGCACGCGTCACGACGACGTAGCCGTCCTCGAGCGGCTGGCGGAGCGACTCCATCGCGTCGCGCCGAAACTCCGTCACTTCGTCCAGGAACAGCACCCCCCGGTGCGCGAGGGAGACCTCGCCGGGTCGGAGGGTGGCCGACCCTCCGCCGAGGAGTCCAACGGTGCTGATCGAGTGGTGCGGCGAGCGGAAGGGCCGCTCCCGAAGCAGTCCGCGTCCGGCGAGCATGCCGGCGACCGAATGCAGCTGGGTTGCCTCGAGCGCTTCCTCGCGCGTGAGGTCGGGCAGGATCGTGGCCAGGCGCCGCGCGAGCATCGTCTTGCCAGCGCCGGGCGAGCCGAGCAGCAGCAAATTGTGCCCGCCCGCCGCCGCGACCTCGAGCGCGCGCCGTGCCTGCGCCTGCCCGCGCACGTCGGCGAGGTCGACGCTCGGACCGACCCAGCCCGTCGAGCCGCTTCCATCCACCGCCGGCGGCTCCCAGGATCCTCGAAGGAATCCGACCACCTGCTCGAGGGTGCCGGCCGCGACGACGCGAACATCGTCGACCTGCGCCGCCTCGATCGCGTTCGCGGACGGCACGACGACCGTCGCGTACCCGGCGCGGGCGGCGGCGATAGTCGCCGAGAGCACCCCGGGCGTCGCGAGCACCTCGCCGCGAAGCGACAGCTCGCCGAAGAAC
The DNA here is from genome assembly GCA_963816105.1 of uncultured Actinomycetes bacterium. Taxonomy (GTDB): domain Bacteria; phylum Actinomycetota; class UBA4738; order UBA4738; family HRBIN12; genus AC-51. The sequence continues at coordinate 97,458 of CAWFJH010000001.1, forward strand.
ACCACCGATGCGACTCGCGGCGCCGGAACCTGCCCGGTGGCCGCGAGCACGCCGATGGCGATCGGCAGATCGAGACCGGGGCTCTCCTTGCGTAGGTTGGCGGGCGCAAGGTTGACGACGACTCGCCGAAGAGGCCACTCGAGCCCGGCGTGCTCCACGGCCGGGCGGATCCGGTCGCGGGCGTCGGATACCGCCGCGCCGGGTAGCCCGGTGAGGGTGAGCGCCGGCAGTCCGCGACCGACGAATGCTTCGACCGCCACCGGGTGCCCGCCGACACCCAGCAGCGTCATTCCCAGCACTCGCCCGTACATCGGCGCACCGTACGGCGGACGCGTGACCCGACCCGTGACGAACGTCACGATCGAGCGCTAGTAGCCTCCCCACCCGTGCCCGCGCGCGACGATCTGCCCGACGTTTTCGATCCGGAGCTGCTCGACCTCACCGATCCCGGCGCGCGAGCCGCAATCGAGGTGTTCGCCGACCGCCTGACACGCGAAGCCCTCGACTGGCTCTTCGACCGAGCGATGGCGCGTCCCATCCAGCCGGAGGACTACCCCGCCTCACGCCGCAGCTTCTTCGGATCCTCGGGCGAGCCGGCACCGATGCCCGGGCGCGGCGTCCCGGCCGAGGAGGTGCTTCGAGTCTTTCGCGAACGCGTCGCGCCGATGACGTTCAACGCGCAGCACCCGCGAGCGTTCAGCTACTTCACCCCTCCCCCGCTGGCGATGTCCGTCGGCGGCGAGGTGCTGGCCCAGTGGATGCAGCAGGGCGTCGACGTCTGGCACGCAGGTCCGATCGGCGCGTTCGTCGAGGAAGAAGTGACCGCCTGGCTCCGCGAGCTCGTGGGGCTACCGGCCGGCTCGTGGGGTGTGCTGACAAGTGGCGGCGTGATGGCGAACCTCATGGCGCTCGCGCTCGCGCGGGAGGTGCGCCTGCGGGCGCTTCGCAACCTCGACCGGGAGCCCCGCGGCGCGGCGCTCGAGGACGTGCGCGTCTACGCCAGCGATCAGACACATTTCTCGGTGGCCCGTGGGCTCGACGTCCTCGGCTTCCCACCCGAGACCTTGCACGTCCTCCCGTCGGACGAGCGATTCCGGTTGCAGGCGGCGCCGGTTGCCGAGGCCATCGCGTCCGACCGTGCGGCAGGTCGCACACCACTCGCGATCAGCGCGGTGGTGGGCTCGACCAACACCGGCTCGGTCGACGACGTGCCGGCGCTCGCCGCGCTCGCCGCCGACCACGGACTGTGGTTGCACGTCGACGCGGCGTACGGTGGCGCCGCTCGCCTGTCGGCCCGCGACGCCGGACGCGTGCCGGGGCTCGAGCTCGCGGACTCGGTGACCGTCGATCCGCACAAGTGGTTCTTCCAGGCCTACGACATCGGTGCGCTGCTCGTGCGCCGGCGCGAAGACCTGCTGCGGACCTTCTCGCGCTCGCCCGAGTACTACACCTCGAACCAGCCGGAAGACGAGCCGCTCAATTGGTACGAGTACTCCATCGAGGGCACCCGTCGGTTCCGCGCGCTCAAGCTGTGGATGAGCTGGCAGCACCTCGGCGCCGCCGGTCTGGGTGGGCTCATCGAGCACAACGACGACCTCGCCGCCTACCTCGCCGACCGGATCGGGGTGGCTCCCGACTTCGACCTCGCGTGTCCCCCGGAGCTCTCGATCGTGTGTTTCCGCCATCTGCCGGAGGGCGCCACGGCATGGACGGGCGAGCACCTCGACGCGTATCAAACGGCGCTCCAACGGGCACTGGAGGTGGACGGCACCGGCTGGGTGAGCGTCACCTCGTTGCGAGGACGCGCATACCTGCGCGCCGGCGTTGTGAACTATCTCGCGACCCGCGCCGACGTCGATGCGCTGCTCGCGGCGTTTCGCCGGCTGTCAGAAGGCGTCCTCGAACACCTCGACGGCCGTTGAGCCGTCGGGACGCAGCCAGACGCTCGCCACGTCGAACCGCACGCTGAGCGGTACCGCGCGCACCTGTTGGAGGAAGATCTCCGCAAGAGCACGCAGCTTCTGTCGTTTGCGGACGTCGACGGCCTCGAATCCGCCGCCGAAACGTGCGCCGCGCCGGGTCTTGACCTCGCAGATCACGAGGGTCTGCCCTCGTGCGAGCACCAGGTCGAGTTCGCCCACGCGGCACCGCCAGTTGCGCGCAACGACCCGGTAGCCACGGGCGACGTACATCGTCTCGGCGGCCGCCTCACCGCGACGACCAACCTCGGCCCGGGGATCCGCACGAACCTCCGCACGGCGATCCATGCGAGCACGCTACCGACGGGGACTGACACGGAGTGCTGCGAAGAACCTCAGGATTGCAGCTCGGGCGCTTCGGGGATCGTCGTTTCGTCGCGCCGGAGTTCCTCCACGTTGACGTCGCGGCGCGTCATGATCTGCACGCTCGAAACGAACCGCGCCGGCCGGAACATGTCCCAGACCCATGCGTCGGTGAGCCGAACCCGCACCCATCCGCCCTCGAGCGGCTGCATGTCGACGGAGTTCGCCAAATAGAACCGCCGCTCGGACTCGATCACAAAACTGAACATCGGGAGGACGTCGCGGTATTCGCGATACAGCTCCATCTCGCGTTCTTCTTCGAAGCGTTCGATGTCGTCTTCCATCGGCTCGTCCATGCTCTCACGCGGGCCGGAGGTCGGCGAGGCCCGGGATCGGCATCTGGCCGACTCCCGCGAAGCTCAGGCGGTGTTGCGGCGAAGGGCCGAGACGAGCCAGCACGGCGCGGTGCTCCGGCGTCCCGTAACCCTTGTTCTGCGCGAACCCGAAGGCCGGATACCGGCGGTCCAGCCGCGTCATGATGCGGTCCCGCGTGACCTTGGCGATGATCGAGGCGGCGGCGACGCTCGCCGAGACCGCGTCGCCCTTCTTGATCGAGAGCGCCGGGCACGGCATACGCGGCACGGGGAATCCGTCGGTCAGCGCGTAGTCGGGCTCGGGTTCCAAGGCGCGCGCCGCGCGCCGCAACAGCGCGATGTTGGACCGATGCAGGCCGCGCTCATCGAGCGCGCCCGGCTCGGCCTTGGCCACCGCGACCGCACAGACCGCGGTGATCCGCGCGTACTGACGCTCGCGCTGTTCGGCGCTCAAGACCTTGGAGTCGCGAATCCCCGCCGTGTCGAACTCCGGCGGCAGGATCACCGCCGCGGCAACCAACGGGCCGGCGAGCGCGCCGCGGCCGGCCTCGTCCACGCCGGCGATGCGCTCGAAGCCCTGCGCCCACAGCGCGGCCTCGTAGCGACCGAGCACCTCGACTACAGCCATCCCCACCTGGTCGGCGGATACACGATCACGAACGCCTTCCCGATCACGTCGTCCTCGGGCACCAACCCTACGCCCGTCGGCGGCGGAAACCTCGAATCTCCCGAGTGCGCCCGATTGTCGCCAAGCACGAACAGCATGCCCGCCGGCACCGTCACCGGCCCAAAGGGTGTCGTGTCGGCCTCGGCGTCCAGATACGGCTCCTCGATCTGCTCGCCGTTGACGAACAGATCGCCGTCGTGCAGCTCGACGACATCGCCGGGGAGGCCGACGACGCGCTTGATGAAGTCGTCGTTTTGTGGCTGGGCCACGCCGATTGCCTCGCCGAGCCAGTGCAGCGCGCCCCCCACGGGCCCGCGCGCGGGTGCGGGCGTGGGCTGCGGGTCGGAGAACACGATGACGTCGCCCCGGTCGACGCCGCCGAACCGCGTGCAGACGCGGCAGACCAGGACCCGGTCCCCCTTGTCCAACGTGGGCTCCATCGAGATCGACGGAATGAAGAACGCCTGGATGAGGAAGGTCTTGAGCAGGATCGCGATCGCGATCGCGCCGACGAGCAGGATCGGAACCTCGCGCCAGAAACGACGGACCTGCTCCTCGTCGTGGTCGTGGGGTTCGTCGGCCGGATCGTCGGTCTCGGGCGACCGGTCGGCCACGTGCTCAGGCCTCGGCGGCCGCTTCGTCCTGCGGGGCGTCCTCGGGCTGCGCGTCGTCGGCGTCCACCTGGGCCTCCGGTTCGGCCGCGGCCTCCGTCTCCTCGACCTCGTCCGCCGTCGTGTTTTCGGTCGTCTCGGGCGCTTCGGCATCGACGTCGTCCACCGTCTGGTCCTCGACGTCGGCCGACTCGTCTTCCGCGGCCTCCATCTCGGCTTCCTCCGCGGCCTCGGCGGCGGCGGCCTCCATCGCCGCGAGCTTCGCGTCGTCGATTCGCCGCTCCTTGATGCGCGCCTTCTTGCCCCGGAGCTCGCGCAGGTAGTAGAGCTTCGCCCGACGGACCCGGCCACGCTGGACGATCTCGAGCTTCGCGATCGAGGGCGAGTGCAAGGGGAACGTGCGCTCGACACCGACGCCGAAGGAGATCTTGCGAACCGTGAAGGTCTCGCGCACCCCGCCGCCCGAGCGACGCAGCACGACACCCTGGAAGACCTGGACGCGCTCGCGGTTTCCTTCCACCACCCGCACGTGCACCTTGACGGTGTCGCCGGGACGGATGTCGGGAAGATCCGCGCGCAGGAACGGTCGCTCGATCAGATCGGTCTTGTTCATGGCGGCGGCTGGCGATTGTACCAGCGGGATCTTCTCGGCCCTCCGGTGCGGCCCTCCGGCTCAGTCCTCCGGCATGAGATCCGGGCGGTTTCGCGCCGTCTTCGCACGAGCGGCCTCCCGACGCCAGGCCGCCACGGCCTCGTGGTCGCCCGAGACGAGCACGTCGGGGACGTCCATCCCGCGAAACTCCCGCGGGCGTGTGTATTGCGGGTGGTCGAGCATGCCGGGATCGGAGAACGAATCGCGCTCGTGAGAGGCCTCGTTTGCGATCACGCCGGGCACTAGCCTGGTCGCGGCCTCGATCAGCACGAGGGCTGGCAACTCTCCGCCGGAGACGACGTAGTCGCCGATCGAGACCTCCTCCGCGGGAAGCCCCTCGATCACGCGCTCGTCGAACCCCTCGTAGCGGCCGCACAGCAGGGTGAGATGCGCCTCCTGCGCCAGCTCGCGGACCAAGGATTGGTCGAGACGCCGCCCGCTCGGGCTCATCGCGAGCACCCGTCCGGGATCGGGATCGAGGGACTCGACGGCCGCGAAAAGCGGCTCCGGCTTCATCACCATGCCCGGGCCGCCGCCGAACGGCGAGTCGTCGACGGTTCGGTGGGGGTCGGTGGTCCAATCGCGCAGGTCGTGCACACGCACGTCGATGACGCCCGCCGACTGTGCCCTGCCGAGCAAGCCTTCGCTGAGCGGCACCGGGAACAGGCCCGGGAAGATCGTGATGACGTCGATCCGCACCCGCCGAGGCTACCGAGCGGTGGGGATCAGTGCCGCAGCCCCACCGGCAGCAGCGACGCGGCCAGGGTCATGATTGCCTTCGCGCTCGATCGGCGCGACGCGGCGCGCTTGGCGGCCATTGGGCGGCCGAGGCGCTCCCGCTGACCTCTGCGCATCATGTCGTCCACTTGGTACTTCGCCATGTCTCCCTGGAACATCTGCCGCACCTCCTCTGTCACCCCGAAGCCTAGGAGGGGCCACTTCGAAGCCGCGATGACGTACGCCACCGATTGGTCGTGCTCTTCGCCACGGCGGCGGTGTGCCGTGGAGCACATCGCCGGTTTGCCAGTCGGGACATGCTCAGCAAGGATTCCTTCCGGCAGACAGCTTCCCGTGGAGCCCACCTGACGATGCAGTACATGATCCTGGCCGCCATCGTGGCCACCGGCGCCGTCCTGGCGCTCGACGCCGTCCGCCAGCGGCGGCTTCGTCGTCGGGCGCTCAACGTACCAAGGCTGCTCGCGACCGCGGTCGGGACACCGGAGCGCACGACCGCGCCGCCGGTCGGGCCTGCGGTTGTCGACGCCCTGGCCGATCAAGCGCGGGGTGGCGAGGACGACCACGACGCGGACGACCTCACCGGTCTGTGGGCCGACGTTGCCGAGATTGTCGATCCCGAGACCTTCGTGCCGCGTCTCGCGGCCGGGACGGAGGTCAAGATCTTCCGGATGCGCTGGGGCAACGACTACGGCCTCGTGGCACGACCGGATCGGACGTTGCACTTCGAGCTTCAGCCGTGGGAGGCCTCCTTGATGGGCCTCATGGACGGCACACGCTCGGCGCAGGAGCTGATCGTCGATCACCTCCAGGCAGCCGGCGGTCTCGACCCCGGCGCGGTGCTCGGGCTGATCGCGGCGCTTCGAGAAAACGGATTCCTCGAGCCGGCCCGGCCGGACGTACGCGCGCTCGTCCAAGACCACCTGGACCGGGCGTCGAAGGGCCGACGCAAGATCCGCGAGTTCACGAAGAACCTGAGGATCGGCTGGGACGGCGCCGACCGCTTCGTGCGCGGCGCGTACGACGGCGGGCTGAAAGTCTTCTTCCGACCGTGGTTGGTGGCCGTCTCCTCCCTGGTCGCCCTCGTCGGATTCGCCGCATTCCTCGAGACGCAACGCTCGGGGCGCTACCAGCTGAACGCCACCGCGGCCGCGCTCGAAACGCTCCTGTTCCTTGCCCTTGCGATGTTCCTGACGTTCGCGCATGAGTTGGGGCACGCGATGACACTCGTGCATTATCGGCGACACGTCATCAGTGCGGGTTTCTTCATCTTCTTCGGCTCGCCGGCGTTCTTCGTCGACGCCTCGGATGGCCTTATGATGGACCAGCGCAAACGCATCGTGCAGTCCTTCGCCGGACCGTTCGCCGAGCTCATCCTTGCGGGGATTGCCTCGATCGTGATGGTCGCAACACCGGGAACGCACCTCGCAGCCTTTCTCTACCGGTTCGCGCTCATCAACTACTTCGTGATCTTCTTGAATCTAATCCCGCTGCTGGAGCTCGACGGCTACTGGATCTTCTCCGACCTGATACAGATGCCCGATCTGCGACGGCGATCACTCGCGTTCATCCAGGGCGACCTCTGGCACAAGCTGTGGCGACGTCAGAAATTCAGCCTTCAGGAGATCGGAATCGGTCTGTATGGCACCGTCGGCATCGCGTTCACGATCCTCTCCTTCTACACGGCGTACTTCTTCTGGCAAGAGATCTTCGGAGGTCTTGTCTCCAGCCTGTGGAACGGGGGGCTCATCAGCCGCCTGTTGCTGCTCGTGCTCGCACTCGTATTCATAGGGCCCCTCATCCGCGGGCTGCTCACGCTGGCCCGGACCGTCTGGCGGCGCCTCCGCGACGTGCGCGACCGGGTGCGGTTCCGCCTGCAGCGCTCCTGGCGTGTCGGGGCGGCGGCGCTGATCGACGCATTGCCCGCGTTCGAGGATCTGGACGAAGAAGTCCTGTCCGACCTCGCCGGGCGCATCGAGCTCGTCAAGATCCGCGACGGGCAGGCCGCGTTTCGCCAGGGCGACGTCGCCGATGCGTTCTTCGTCGTGCGAACGGGTGTGATCCGAATCGAGGACGAGGAAGCGGGTGAGGGCGACACAAACGTGCTGACAACGCTCGGGCAAGGCGACTCCTTCGGCGAGCTGGGACTTCTCGGTTCGGCACCGCGAGCCGCGACGGCGCGCGCCGACGGTGACGTGACCCTGATCCGCGTCGAGAAGGCGGCCTTCGATGCACTGCTCGCCGACGACATCGCGGCGCCAACGTTTGCGCCGACGATGCAGGCCTACGCGGAGCTTCGGGCTCTCCCCGCGTTCGGCGGGTCCTCGACCACCGACCTCGCGCTGGTGCTGGAGCACGGCGAATGGCTGAACGCAGCGCCGGGCGAGATCCTGATCGAGCAAGGAGAGATCGGCGACGCCTTCTACGCCATCGGCGCCGGCCACGTGGACATCGTGCGCGACGGCGAGCGGATCGCCGACCTTGGCCCGGGCGAGCATTTCGGCGAGGTTGCCCTGCTCACCGATGAGCCTCGCAACGCGACCGTGGTTGCGCACACGCCGCTGCGGGTGTTCAGGCTTGACCGCGAGGGCTTCGCGAGTGTCGTGGCGAACACCTTCCGGCGCGGGCCGATCGACCGAGCGCCAGACCGCAACATGGAGCACTAAGGAGGGGGAACGCGCAATGGTGTGCTGGCACTGCCGTCGGACCGCGGTCGGAGCGTGCCGTTTTTGCGGGCGCGGCGTCTGCGAGGACCACGCGCAGGAACAACCGTTCCTGCTGGAGCTGTATCGAGGCGGCGACATGACGCGTGCGCTCGTGGTCGAGGACGCGCTCTTTTGCGGCGCCTGTACGCCGCGCCCCGACCCAATCGACTTGCCGGAACTCGACGAGTGACGTGCGTCACACCCGAGGAGTGACGCGCGGCACCACCGATCCGGTGACACCGAGCACGATAGGTGGGTGATGGAAAGCACCGCTCGGAAGTGACCTGCGCTACCGAGCTTCCTCTTGCTCCATGGGCATGATGACGGCGTTGAAAGGCCCAGCCGGGGCCTCGAGCCAAAGGAGCCGGAGATGGCGGAGAAGAAGGTCCAGCCGAAGCGCCCCACAGGTGAAGAGCCGGCGGCAGGCGCTCGCAAGGCCGAGAAGACCAGCGCTCGGCGCGTTCACGCCAAGCGGGTCGCAAGCAAGCGGGTCGCAAGCAAGCGGGTCGCGAGCAAGCGGGTAGCGAGCAAGCGGGTAGCCGCCAAGAGGGTCGGGGCGAAGCGCGCTCACTAAATCTCACGTTCGTTCGATCGAAGCCCGGGCCTCAGGCCCGGGCTTCATCGGTCTTTCACCTCGAGTGGCGCTGCGGCGTCGACCTCGGTAGGCTCCGCGCGATGGCCAAGGTCGCCCCAGAAGGTCTCGCCGCCGCCATGGCGTCCACGCCGGTCCTGCGAGGGACCTCGAAAAAGGATGCCGGCAAGCTCGCCGAGGCCGGCGGCGTGCGGCGCTTCCGGCCGGGCACCTACATCTGCCACCAGGGCGATCCCTCGCCCGAGATCTTCTTCCTCGTGAAGGGGCGGATCGAGATCGCGTCGTTCTCCCCCACCGGGACCCGCGTGTTGCATGCCACGGTCGACACACCGCAGTTCCTCGGCGAGCTCGGCGTGCTGGGGGACCTGCCGCGAAGCGCCGACCTCCTGGCGCTCGACGATACCGACGTGTGGTCCGCGCCGGGGGAGGATTTTGTCCAGTTCGTCATCGACCAGCCGGCCGCCTCGCGCCAGTTGCTCGGCGCCCTCGCTCGCCAGATCCAGGAGCACCAGGCGTTCGCCGACGATCTCCTGTACCTCGACCTGAAGGGCCGGGTCGCCAAGCGCCTTCTGCAGATGGGCACGCCCTCCCTGGAGGATCTGCCCCCCGCCGGCACCAGCATCCAGGCCATCACGCACGCCGACCTCGCGAGCCTGTGCGGCGGCAGCCGTGAGAACGTGACGCGCATCGTCGCCGACTTCCAACGGCGCGGCCTCGTGCAGCGCGACGGCTCCCGCTATGTGCTCAAGAAGCCGACGCAGCTCGCAAAGATCGCCGGGCTCTAGGGCCGCTCCTCGTCGGTCAGCCCCGCCACATCGCGAACCACAGCACGCCGCGCGTCGAGGTCGACGGAGACGACGAAGGCATCGACCGCGGGCAGGAGCGTTTCGTGCCCGGCGGCATCGACGATGCGCCAGAGATCGTGCGCGGGGTAGTCCATGACCTCGGCGACCGTGCCCAGTTCGCGGCCGGCCTCGGTGACGACGGCGACTCCCTCGATCTGAAACGCCCACCACTCCCCGGCAGGGAGCGCCGGCAGCCAGGATTCGGGAACGACGAGTTCCTGGCCCACGAGCTGCTCGGCAGCCGTGCGGTCGGGGATCTCCTCGAACGTGACGAGCAGGCGGTCACCGTGCGGGCGCACGGCGCGGACGGTGAGCGCGCGACCGGCGTTGTCGAACACGACGGCGCCGGGCATCCATCGATCGGGATTGTCGGAACGGTTCTGGACGGCGACCTCGCCCCGGACACCGTGGGCCTTGGTAACGCGGCCGACGGCGATCGCCGGCTCGTCCACCTCAGTCCTCGAAGTCGACGCGTGCCGCGAGATTCTGCCGCGAGGCGGCAGCCCGCACGACGGTGCGGATGGCCTTGGCGGTGCGCCCGCCACGCCCGATCACCTTGCCGAGCTCGCCGGGGGCGACGGTCACGCGATACGTCGAGCCGCGCTCGTCGAAGGACTCCTGCACCTCGACGGCGTCCGGATCGTCCACCAGCTCTCGGCAGAGGAACTCGACGAGCTCCTTCACATCACGCCTCGGCCGTCTCCTCGGGCGCGGTCTCGGCGGCTGCCTCCACCGGCTCGGCGACTTCTACCGGCTCGGCTGCCTCCACCGGCTCGGCCACTTCCACCGGTTCGGCGGGCGCCGCAGCCGGAGCGGGGGCCTCGGCCACCTGCTCGGGCGCACTCGCCGCAGCGGCGGCCTTGGCCTGGGCCTTCTTCGAGACCTTCTCCTTTGCCGGGCGCTCCGGTTTCGCGGCCTTGGCACCGGCAGCGGCATTCGGGCGCTCCTTGAGGAAGGCCTCCCAGATGCCCACTTTGGTCATCAGGTTGCGAACCTGGTCGGAGGGTTGGGCGCCCACCCGCAGCCAATAGAGCGCGCGCTCCTCGTCGATCTCGATCACCGAGGGGTCGTTGAGCGGGTGGTACTTCCCGATGTTCTCGATGAAGCGGCCGTCGCGCGGAGACCGCTGGTCGGCCACCACGACGCGGTAGAAGGGGCGCCCTTTGGCCCCCAGCCGCCGCAGCCGGATCCTCGTCGTCATACCTGCTCGTTCCTCTATCTCGTCGGAAGCTTTGTGGGCATCTTCATGCCCGGCAACCGCTTGCCACCCATCATCGTCCGCATCATCTTCCTCGCACCCTCGAAGTCCTTGAGGAGCGAGTTGACGTCGGCGGTCGTGGTCCCGGATCCGTTTGCGATCCGGAGGCGCCGCGGCCCGGAGATGATACCGGGTTCCCGCCGCTCCTGGGGCGTCATGGACAGGATGATGGCCTCGGCCCGCCGCAGCTCCCCCTCGTCCACCGCCTCGGCGAGATCCTTCATCCCGGCCTTGCCCCCGGGCATGCCCGGGAGCATCTTGAGGATGTCCTGGATCGGCCCGAGCTTGCGCATCTCCCGCAGCTGCTGGAGAAAGTCCTCCAGGTTGAACTGGCCCGACGCGAGTTGCTCGGCCGCCTTCTGGGCCGCATCCTGGTCGATCTTCTCCTTCGCCTTGTCGATCAGGGTGAGGACGTCGCCCATGCCGAGGATGCGTCCCGCCATCCGATCGGGGTAGAACGGCTCCAAATCGTCGACCTTCTCGCCGGTCCCCGCGAAGAAGATGGGCCGGCCGGTGACGGCGGCCATCGAGAGCGCGGCGCCACCTCGGGCATCGCCGTCGAGCTTGGTGAGAATGAACCCGGTCGTGTCGATCTCCTGCATGAACGCGCGCGCTTGCACCACGGCGTCCTGACCGGTCATCGCGTCGCACGCCATCACCACGTGATGCGGCTTCGTCACGTCCTTGATCTTGCGCGCCTGCTTCATCATGTCGGGGTCGACGTGCAGACGCCCGGCGGTGTCGATGATCACGACATCAGCGCCGGTTCGCTGGGCCTCCTTGACGCCGTTCTTGGCCAGGCGCACGGGGTCGCGGCCCTCCGACCAGACCGGCACGCCGATCTCCTGGCCCAGCGTTCGCAGCTGCTCGACGGCGGCGGGACGCTCGAGGTCGGCGGCGATCAGCAGGGGGCGCCGGCCCTTTTGCTTGAGATGGTTCGCCAGCTTGGCGCAGGCCGTCGTCTTACCCGAGCCTTGTACGCCGGCGAGCATGATCACCGCCGGGTTCGCCCCTGGAAGCGTGAAGGGATGCAACTCACCGCCCAGGGTGACGGTGAGTTCCTCGTCCATGATCTTCACGACCTGCTGGGCGGGCGTGAGGCTCTTCGTGACCTCCTCCGAGAGCGCCCGATCGCGGACGCGAGTCAGCAGATCGTCGGCGACCTCGACGGAGACGTCGGCCTCGAGCAAGGCCGTGCGGATCTCGCCGAGGGCCTTATCCACCTGTTTGGGGTGGAGCTTCCCGCGGCTGCGGAGCTTCTTGAAGACGCCGTCGAGGCGGTCACTCAGCGTGTCGAACATATCGAGAGGGCGCTGCGGCTCGTGTGCCGCGGCGCGGCCTAGTGTAGCGAGCGATGTCCGGGGGACGGGCGCACCCATGATCGGAGACGAGGCACGGCTCGAGCGGCAGCTCGTGGCGCTGCGGTGGCTGGTGGCCGCCTTCGGCGCGGCTCGGGTGATCTTCGCCATCCGCGACCACGGGCGGGACCCCGCCTTTGCGCTCCCCCTCGCGATCGCCCTCGTCATCGGGCTGGCCGTCGGCAACTTGGCCATCTCGAGCTCGCTGCGGCGGGCAACGACGCCGGCGCACGTCCGTTCGATCGGGGTCGTCGCATTCGCGCTCGACGCGCTCGTCATCCTGTGTCTGATCTGGCTCGCCCCCTCCGGGCCGGCCGACCCGGTCTGGGCCTTCGGGTACCTCGTCCCCCTCGAGGGCGCGGCACGCTGGGGGCTGCGGGGCGGGTTGCTCGGCGCGGCACTGTTCCTCGTCGAGCAGATCGTCGCCGAAGCCGCACGAGCCCAGATCGCCGCCGGCGCCCCGCCGCTGTTGTTCCGCACCGCGATGGCCTTCGTGATCGGCGCCGTCGCGGGATCGTTCGCGTCCTCGCTCCGCCGCGCTGCGCGCGACGCGGGCGTGGCGGCCGCCGAGGGAGCCGAGGCGGCCCGCCGTGCCGAGGTCGCCGCCGCGCAGGCCGCCGAAGCGCAGCGAGAGGTCGCCGCGTTTCACGCCGCGGTGCTCGCCGACGCCCAGCCCGAGCACCTCGCGGAGACCCTCCGGCTCACGGCCGAGCGTGTCGGCACCGAACTGGAGTGCCAATCGCTCGGCATCCTCACGCGAAGCACCGGCTCGATGGGCGAGGATGCCTTCGTCGTCGCCGGTGTCCACGGCGACCCCGGGTATCTGCTCGGCGCGGTGCTCTCTCCCGCGTCCAACGCGATCGCACAGACGGCGGTGCAGGGCCGTGCGACCGTCGCCGACCGTGATGTGATCGTGCCGATGCATGTTCGCGGTGAGGTCGTCGGAGCCGTGCACGAGCGCGTGCCGAACTACACACCCCCCGATCCCGGTCGTATCGACGCGCTGCAGACGATCGCGGATCAGCTGGGCGTCGTCCTCGAGGCCACCCGCCTTCGCGCCGAGCAGGCGGCGGTCGTCGAGCGCCTCACGGAGCTCGACGGCATGAAGACCGACTTCGTGGCGATCACCAGCCACGAGCTGCGAACACCGCTGGCCGGCATCCGGGGCTTCGTCGACATGCTGCTGCGTCGCGGCGACGCGCTCAGCACCGACGAGCAAGAGGAATACCTCGGCATCGTGCTCACGCAGACCGACCGGTTGATCCGTCTCGTGGACGACTTGCTGATCGTCTCGCGCATCGAGGGGGGCGCACTCATGCTTGAGCCCACGAACGTCGAGGTGCGTGCCGTCGTCGAGCAGGTCGCGGCGGGCCTCGGTGCCGACGGCGCGCGGCTGGTCCTCGAGGCGGCGCCCGATGCGCCAACCACGCTCGTGCTCGACGCCAACCGGCTCATCCAGATCCTCACGAACCTCGCGCACAACGCGATCAAGTTCTCCCCCGCCGAGGCCCCGGTCATCGTGCGATGGGACGCACCCGCAGTCGGAACGGTGGTCTTCGAGGTGATCGACCGCGGGGCCGGGATCCCGCCGGAAGACCTCGAACTCATCTTCGAGCGCTTCCGGCAGCGCGGCGACAGCCGATCGCACAGCGAGGGGTTCGGGCTGGGTCTGTACATCACCAAGCTGCTCACCGAGGCGATGGGCGGTTGGATCGACGTGGCGCCGTCGGTCGACGGCGGCACCGTGTTCCGCGTTACGCTTCCGGAGTCGCGTTCCCTGCCAACACCCGCTCGACGGTCTGCAGCAACGCGGTCGGACTGAAGGGCTTCGTAAAGTATTCGTCGGCGCCGCGGCGCATCGCGTCGGCTCGCCCTTCCTCCCCCGCAGCGGTGACGACGATCACGCGGATGTCCGCGGTCGACGGTTCGGCCCGAATCGCCTCCAGCACGTCGGCGCCGTTGGTGCCGGGAATGCTCATGTCGAGAAACAGCAGATCGGGCGGCCGGTCGCCGATCGCGCGCAGCGCGGCCTCGCCGTCGGCGGCCTCGTCGATTTCGTAGCCCTCACCTTCGAACACGAGGCGCATCGCCTCGCGCATCGTGGGGTGGTCCTCGACGATCAGGATTCGCACGGTCATCGTCTTCTCGCTCAGGCCAGCAGCCGGTCGACGAAGTCCTCGGCCGAGAACGGCAGAAGGTCACCGATCCCCTCGCCGACCCCGACGTAGCGCACCGGCACGTCGAGCTCCTCACGAACGGCCAGCACGATCCCGCCCTTCGCCGACCCGTCGGTCTTGGTGAGCACGACCCCCGTCAGCCCAACGGCATCGGTGAAGGCCCGGGCCTGCGCGATCCCGTTTTGACCCGTCTGCGCATCGAGCACCAGCAGACATTCATCGACGGTCGCGCCGGCCTTCTCGATGACGCGGGCGATCTTCGCGAGCTCGTCCATGAGGGGCTGCTTCGTATGAAGCCGGCCTGCCGTGTCGACGATGAGCACGTCGGCGCCGCGGGCCGTCGCGGCCGTCACCGCGTCGAACGCGACGGCTCCCGGGTCGGCGCCGCGATCCTGCGCGATGAGCTGGGCACGGGCGCGCGTCGCCCAGACGTCGAGTTGCTCGCCCGCGGCCGCGCGAAACGTGTCCGCAGCAGCCAGGCTTACCTTTCTGCCGGTGCCGGTGAGCACGGCGGCAAGCCTGCCGATCGTGGTCGTCTTGCCGGAGCCGTTGACGCCCACGATCAGGATCACGTCCAGGCCTGCACCCCGAAGAGTGAGCGGCTGGTCGGGTCCGAGCACCTCGAGAATCTCCCGACGCAGCAGCGCCACCGGATCGGCCTCGGCCGTGTACGCCTCGCGGACACGACCGACCAAGTCGGCCGAGGCCTTCGGGCCGACATCGGCTTTGACGAGGGTGTCCTCGAGCTGAGTCCAGACGTCTTCCGGCGCATCGGCTCCGAAGAGGGACCGCACGCGGGCGCCGAGGCCCCCGGCGCGGAAGGCCCCCGGGCGCTCCGGTGGTGGTGGCGTGGCGCTCGGGTCCACGCTCACCTGGAGCGCGGCGTAATCCCGGCGCTGGCGGGCGCGCAGCCCGGCGTAGCCGAGGATGCACAGAACAACGATGAGGACGACTAGAAACGTGGCGGCGTGCACGGCGAGGTCAGCCTACCGAAGGGTGGTGGCCCCATCGTCCGCCGGCATTGTGAGGATCTCTGCGTCCCCGGTGGCCGGCGACGGCGCGGCCGCCTCCGTTTGCGCCTCGTTCTCCAAGCGCTGGGCGACCACCTTGGTCGTGCCGTCGGCGTTGAGCGAGATGCCGTACATCATTCCCGCGACCTCCATGGTGCGCTTCTGGTGCGTGACGATGAGCACCTGCGAAGCGGCGGCAAAGCCCTCGACGAGCCGCAGGAACCGGTGCAGGTTGAGATCGTCGAGCGCGGGCTCCACCTCGTCCATCAGATAGAAGGGCGACGGACGCGCGGTGAAGATCGCGAACAGGAACGCAAGCGCGGTGAGTGACCGCTCCCCGCCCGAGAGCAACGAGATCCGCTTGACCCGCTTGCGCCCGGGGCTCGCCTCGATCTCGATACCGGAGGCGAGCGGTTCGGCCGGATCGGTCAGCACGAGCCGTCCTTCGCCGCCCGGGAACAGCTCGCCGATGAGCCGCTCGAACTGGATGGCAACGTCGCGAAACGCCGACGTGAAGGACTCCGTGATCTGCCGATCGATCTCGACGATCACTGTGAGCAGGTCGCGACGAGCCGCGCGCACGTCGTCGAGCTCGCGCTGCATGAAGTCGTGGCGCTCCTGGAGCGAATCGAGCTCCCCGGTCGCGAGCAGGTTCACCCGGCCGAGGAGCGCGAGCCGTCGCTGGACGAGCTCCTGCTTCTTCTCGATGCTCTCGACGGTGTCGTCCTCGGTCAGGGTCGCAAGCAAGTCGGCAGGCTCGGCGCCGAAGCCCTCGCGGAGCAGCCGCTCGGCCTCGGCGATCCGGCGCTCGATGTCGCCGCGCAGCCGGTCCTCTTCCTCGTAGCGCTGGCGAAGCTCGTCGAGTGAGGTCGACGCGTCGCGCCAGCTCTTGTTGACCGCGGCCTCGCGCTCCGCGGCCTCGCGCTCCGCGGTCGCGGCCGCCTCGCGCGCGATGGTCGCATCGGCAAACGCCTGATCGGCGGCCGCGACCGCGGACTCCGCCTCGGCCCGCGTTTGCTCAGCCGCGGCGAGCTCGTCGCGCAACCGAACCGGGTCGTGGGCCGCGAGCTGGGTTCGCTCTTCGCGAAGCTCGGCCTGCCGGTGGTCGAGGCTCGCGCGCTCGCGCCGGAGCGTCTCGACGAGGACCCGCACCTGGACCGGCGCCTGCGGCAAGGGGGGCAGCTCGGGCAACGGCTCGGTGGCACGCGGTCCCATCGCCGCCAGGCGCTCGGCGGCGGTGGTCGCCGCTTCCTCAAGTGCGGCGACGCGCTGGGCGAGCAGCTCCTCTTCCTTGTGGAGTCCGGCGAGATCGCGCTCGAGGACCGTGAGCCGCTCCGCCGACTCGGTGATGTCGATATCCGCGGCGTCGACCTGTTCCTGCAAGAAGGTCACCTCACCGGCGATCTCCTCGAGACGCTCGGTCCGAGGCCGCAACTGCTGATCGGTCGCGGCCAGGTCGTGGGCGAGCACCTGCAGCTCGGCCCGGATCTCTCGCAGGCGCGCGTCGGCCTCGCCGAAGGTGTGGATCACCGCCGGGCCGACAAGCAGCCCGTCGGGCGTCACAAACGACGCGCCGGGATGCTCCGCCTGTTTGGCGGCGGCGGTCGCGACGTCGACCACGACGTAGACATCGCGAAGCACTGTCGAGACGATGCCGCGCGCCGCCGGCTCCGCGTGCACGGCAGACAGCAGCCGCCGCTCGTTGGCGAGCCCGATCGGCACCGGCCCGCCGGCGGCGATCGCCAGGATCGCGCCGTCTCCCGAGGGCGCATCGGTGAGCGCGCGATCGCCGTCGTCGTACACGACGGCGTCGGCGAGCGGTCCCAAGGCCGCCGCGAGCGCGCGCTCGAGGCCCGACTCGACGCGGACAAGATCCTTGAGCAGCCCGACGGCGCGGCCGGGGTGCTCGACGAGAAAGCGCGAGCCGGGCGTCTCCTCGATGTCGCGGCGACGGGCCTCCAGCAGATCGGCGCGGGCGCGCATGGCGCGGTGGGCCTCGGTGAGCTCCTCGATCCGCTCGACGAGCTTGCGCCGCTCGTCCTCGAGCTGACCACGGCGCTCGGTCAGGGGCGCCGTTTGTCCGTCGAGCTGCTCGATGTCGGTTTCGATCTCGCTGCGCTGGGCGTCCGCGGCGGCGATGCGCTCGCGGGTCGCGGTGAGCGCAGCCGCGAGGCGCACTCGCTCACGCTCGGAGCTCTCGACGGTGCGCTCGATCGCGTCGGCCTCGGCGCGGCGGCCGGCGGCCTCCTCCCCGATCTGGCGCCGTTGCTCCTCGACGGCGTGGCGGCGATCCTCGTCGTCGCGGTATGCGGCCTCCGCTCCATCGAGCGCGTGTTCCTGCTGCTCGAGCTCCTCGACCACACGCACCAGCGTGCTCTCGATCCGCGTCAGGTCGGCGTCGACCGCGTCGATGCGTGCCGCGCGCGTCGCCTCGCCGGCCAGGTCCTGGCGCGCTGCGGTCTCGCGATCGACGGCGTCGCGGTAGGTTCGTTCGGCTCCCTCGCGCTCGGCCCCCGCCGTCCGGAACGCCTGTTCGGTCTCGGTCAGCGCAACCGCCGTCTGCGCCCGGGCGTCTGCCGCAGCGAGCACGTCTCCATCGAGCGCGTCGAGCGAGGCCCGCGCGGCGGCGCGCTCCTCCAAGCCATGGTCCCAGCCGCCCTTTCGCCGATCGCGCTCGCGCAAGAGCGCGCGCAGCCGCGCCGCGGCGAGCTTGCCGGCGAGCTCGTCGGCCTGGGTCGTGAGCTGCTCATGCTTGACAGCCGACTCGGCTTGCTGGCGGAGCGGCTTGAGCTGGCGGCGAAGCTCGGCGAGCACGTCGGCCAGACGCAGGAGATCCTGGTCGAGACCGGCGAGCTTGCGCTCCGCACGTTCCTTGCGGCGCCGGTGCTTGGCGATGCCGGCAGCCTCTTCGATGTACTTGCGGCGGTCCTCGGGACGCGCGAGGAGCACTTCCTCGAGCTGGCCCTGACCGACGACCGTGTGCAGGGCGCGGCCGATGCCTGATTCGGACAGCAGCTCCTGGACGTCCAGCAGCCGGACCACCTGGCTCCCGATCCGATACTCGGATTCGCCGCTGCGAAAGATCGTGCGGCTGATCTCGATCTCCGACATCGGCACCGGAATCATCCCGGCGGCGTTGTCGATGACGAGCTTGACCTCCGCCATGCCAAGCGCCGGACGAGACGGGGTCCCGGCGAAGATGACGTCGGCCATGTGCCCGCCGCGAAGCGCCCGCGGTCCCTGCTCGCCGAGGACCCAGCTGATCGCATCGACCAGGTTGGACTTGCCCGAGCCGTTTGGCCCGACGATGACGGACACGCCGGGGACGAACTCCAGCACCGTCTTGTCCGCGAAGGATTTGAACCCGCGGATCGTGATCGAACGCAGGAACATCGCGCGGATGCTAACAGGCATGTGATTCGTGACCCCGCAAGCGCGGGCCGCTTCATCATCGCCCCAGGTCAGCCCCTATGTCGAGGGGGCGATGCGGAAGCCCTGCAGGCCTTGTGGCTGCTCGGGTGTGACCTCGACGGCGACGACCGCGGCCCCGGGCGGCCCGTGGCGGCACCACGCGACCACGGCGTCGACCGCCTCCTCGGGGCCCTCGAAGACCGCGTCGACGCGCCCGTCCGGTCGATTGCGCACCCAGCCGGCGACCCCACGCCCGGCGGCCTCCCGCCGACAGGTCTCACGGAAGAAGACGCCTTGCACCCGACCGCCGATCACGACGCGGCACGCGATCAATCGTAGTCGGCGGGGTTCTTGGACTGCCGCACCCGGAAGTCCCGCGCCGAGCCGTAGCCGGCCTTCACGAACGCTTTCGACGTCTCACGCGCAAGAGCGCGCGTCGCGAAGTGGCCGATCACGAGCCAGTGCTTCCCGTCGGGGTGCCGGTGCTCGAGCATCCAAGTGCCATGCGAGCCGGGAATCGCGTGGGAGGAGGTCGTCGCGATGGCGAACAGCGTGTACCGGTTCCCGCTCCCACCCATTGCGCGCCTCCTCGTGCCGCTCGTTGCATCCTACGGCACCCCCACTGGGGAATCGAAGTCAGCTTTGGCACTGTGGGCAGTAATACGACGTGCGTTGTGAAATCCGCACGGTCTCGATCGGCGTGCGGCACCGGCGGCAGGGCATCCCCGATCGCCCGTAAACCTTGAGCTCGTTCTGATACTCGCCGGGCTCGCCGTAGAGATCGAGATACGCCTCGTCCTCGAGCGTCGTGCCACGTAGCTTGATGGCTTCCTGCAGGATCTCCTGGATCGAACGCGACAGGCGACGAACCTCTTGGCTCGACAGCGTGTTGCTCACTCGGTCAAAGCGCAGCCCGGCGCCGAACAGCACCTCGTCGGAGTAGATGTTGCCGAGGCCGCTGATGAACTTCTGGTCCATCAGCAGCTGCTTCATCTTCGCGGCTTTCTCGGCGAGCAAGTACTGGAATGCGATCCACGTGAAGACCTGGTCCAAGGGGTCGATCGCAATGTGCTGCAGGTCCTTGATCCTGCCCATCTCATCGGGCGAGGCGACAAACGACTCGCCGAACGTGCGTGGATCGACAAAGCGGAGATCTCCCCCTTGCTGGAACGTCACGACGACGTGCGTGTGGGGGGCGATCGCCAGCCGGCCGTTGCCGCGCTGGAACCGCCCGCTCATGCCGAAGTGGGTGATCCACGCGTCGCCGCCGTCGAGCTGTAGCACGATGTACTTGCCGCGGCGCTCAGCCTTCAGGATCTTGTGCCCGGTCAGGCGCGACGTGAACTCCTTGCGCGTCTTGTGCCGACGGATCACGCGCATAGCGTTCTTGGTCCCCTTGACCTCGACGCTCTTGATCTTCTTGCCGACGACGTCGCGATCGAGATCGCGCCGCATCACCTCGACTTCGGGAAGCTCCATCCCGTTTCCCCTCCTAGGGTGTCTCCCCGCTCTCACGCGCCCGAAGGGCCTCGTAGGCCTCCCGCGCCGCCCGCTGCTCGGCTTCCTTCTTGGTGCGCCCCACACCCGTGCCGAGCCGCTCGCCGGCAACCGAAACGGCGGCCGAGAACTCCTTCTCGTGATCCGGACCGGCCTCCTCGACGTGGTAGCTCGGCAGCTCGCGGAGCCGCTGCGAGGAGAGCTCCTGCAGGATCGTCTTGAAATCGCGGTCCCCCTCGCCTCGGACGTAGGCCTCCATTCGCGGGTGGAACAGACGCTCGATCAGCTCCGTCGCCATCGCAAGACCGCGATCGAGATAGACCGCCCCGAAGATCGCCTCGAGCCCATCGGCCAGGATGCTCGCCTTGTCGCGTCCGCCCGAGGTCTCCTCGCCGCGGCCGAGCAGGACGAGGTCGCCGACGCCCAGCCCGCGGGCGACGTCGGCAAGCGCGTGCATATTGACGATGGCCGCGCGCAACTTGGCGAGCTGACCCTCAGGCAGCTCGGGATATGCGCGAAACGCCATGTCGGTGACCACGAGCCCCAGCACCGAATCGCCGAGAAACTCCAGGCGTTCGTTCGTCTCGACGATGCCTTGTTCGAACGCATAGGACCGGTGCGTGAGCGCCGTGAGGCACAGCGCATCGTCGTCAAGCCGGATGCCGAGCGCCCGGCTCAACGCGTCGCGCGGCGCGGCGACGGCGTTCTGCACTCGGTTACTCGACCTCGACGGCCTGCCGGCCAGCGTAGTAGCCGCAGTTCCCGCACACGCGATGCGAGAGCTTCGGCTGCTTGCACTGCGGGCAGGAACTGTAGGAGGTCGGCTCCGCCTTCCACGTCGCTCGACGCTTGGCGGTCCGGGTCTTGCTCTGCTTCTTCTTGGGGACGGGCATGGGACGTCTCCTTCAGGTTCAGTCGGATTCGGGCAAATCGGGCAGAAGCTCGGCGAGCACCGCGAAGCGGGGGTCGAGCGCCTCGTGGCCGGGGCACTCGCCCAGGTTGCGGTTGCCGCCACAGGTCTCGCACAGACCTTGGCAGTCGGGACGGCACAGCGGCGCGAACGGCATCTCGACGCCGACCGCATCGCGGATCAGCTGATCGAGATCGATCGACTCGTCTTCGAGCGGATAGCGGTCGTCGTCGAGCTCGGCCGCAAGCTCCGCATCGTCGGCATCGGGCGCATACAGCTCGCGCACCTCCACCGTGAACGGCTCGACGCGCTCGGTCAGGCACCGTGCGCATCGCAGCGTCCACGTGCCGCCGATCGAGCCCGAGACGAGCACGCCCTCGACCACCGACTCGAGCAGGAGCGACCCGCCAAGCGGTGCGTCGTCGGGAACGGCAACGAGCTCGGTTGCGAGCCCTTCGATCGTGCCGTTGATGTCCTGGTGCCGCGAGGCGCCCGGGTGCCCGACGAGATCGTGGACGTCGATGGGAGCGAAGGTCATCAGCCGAACTCCTCCCCCTCGTTGTCGAAGAGCTCCGCGCGACGCTCCGGCTGCTGGCCGCCGAGCGCCTGCTCGGCCGCGGTCGCCGGCGACCGCAGCCGCTCACGACCGACCTCCACCTGATCCAGCGTTTTCGCGAGGTCGCGAGCCGTCGTCTGCGCATCGGCAAGGATCTTGCGAAGCGTGATCTCGAACTGCGCGAGCTTGGCGTCGACGTAGTCCTCCGCCTCGGCACGCATCGCGTTGGTGGCGTCCTCCGCCTCCTGCTGCATACGGCCGGCCTCTTCCTCGGCTCGTCGGGCCACCGACTCGCGAAGCGCCATCCGTCGCTGCTCCTCGCGCGCCTGCTCGATGATCCGGTCGCCTTCGACGCGCGCCTTCGCGAGCAGTTCCTCGCGGTCCTTCACCACCCAGCGCGCCTGTTTGATCTCTTCGGGCAGGGCCTCCTGCATCTCGTGGAGCAGCTGGAGGAACTCCTCGCGGCTGATGAGCACCGAGGAGGACAACGGCATCGATTTGGCGTCGTGGACCAGCTCCTCCAGCTGCGCGATACGCCCGGCGAGGTCGGTCACGACGCCCCCAGCCGATCGATCAGCGCCTTGCGGACGTGGTCGGGGACGAGCCCCTCCACGTCGCCGCCCAGCCGCGCGACCTCCTTGACCAGCGAAGACGACAAAAACGACCACTTCGGGCTCGTGGCCATGAACAGCGTGTCGACCTCACCGATGCGGTGGTTCATCTGTGCCATCTGAATCTCGTATTCGTAGTCACTCACTGCCCGCAGGCCTTTCACGATCACGTCCGCACCCTGCTCGCGAGCGAACTCGACGAGGAGACCGCCGAAGGCCACCATCCGGACGTTGTCGTGGTCCCGCAACGCCTCCTCGAGCAGCGCAACGCGCTCCGGCGCTGTGAACACCGGCGTCTTGCCCGGATTCTCAAGCACCGCCACCACGACGTCGTCGAACATGCCCGCGGCACGACCGATCACATCGAGGTGCCCATTGGTCACCGGGTCGAACGTTCCCGGACACAGGGCGGTCAGGCCCATCGCTCCTCCCGGTACAGGATGAGGAGGCTGTCCCCGTATCGGAGCTGCCTCCGGACGATCCAGTGTACCGGAACCGCAGGTGGGGGGCTCTTATGACCTCGGGTCAGCACGACGGTCCACCCCTCCGGGGCAAGCCATCCCGTCTCGAGGGCCGCCAGAACGCCGTCCAAGGGGTCCCCAACCAACTCGTAGGGCGGATCGGCCGTGACGAGATCGAATACCCCTTGGGCCCCAGCGTGTTTGGTAAGCCACGGCGTCACTTCGGCTCGCACGACACGGCCTGCGGATTCCAGCTTGGCTCGCCGGAGGTTCTCCCCGATCAGCGTGCAGGCGGGGCCTCCCCGTTCGACGAACACGGCCTCCTCCGCGCCGCGCGAGAGGGCCTCGATGCCGACCGCGCCGGAACCCGCGAACAGGTCGAGGCACCGTGCTCCGCCGACGCGCTGTCCGAGGCTCGCGAAGAGCCCCTCGCGCGCCATATCGGACATCGGGCGAATCCCATCGGGCACCGACCCGAGCCGAACCCCCTTCGCCGTTCCCGCGATGATCCGCACGGTCGGCGAGCCTAGCCGGGCGGGCTAGGAGCGGAAGAGCCAGTCGATCGATGCGGCGAATCGCCGCTCGACCTCGGCGAGCAGCTCCGGGTGCCCGGCAAGCCCCGGGTCGCGGTCGAGCAGTTCGAACGCTTGGGTACGTGCCCTGCCCACGAGGTCGACGTCCTCCGCGAGGCGCACGAGCTTGAGGTCGGGCATCCCGGACTGCTTCGTGTCGAATAGCGTGCCTTCCCCGCGAAGCTGCAGGTCGACGTCGGCGAGCGCGAACCCGTCGGTGGTCGCGACGAGCGCGTCGATCCGGGTGCGAGCGTCCTCGTTCGCCGGGTCGGACTCGTCGAACAGCACGCATGTGGAGGGGTGCTCCGCCCGGCCGATCCGGCCGCGGAGCTGGTGCAGCTGGGCAAGCCCGAAGCGCTCGGCGTTCTCGACGAGCATCACGGTGGCGTTGGGGACGTCCACCCCGACCTCGATCACCGTGGTGGAGATGAGGACGTCGGCATCCCCCGCCCGAAACCGGTCCATGACGGACTCCTTCTCCTTCGGGCGCATCCGCCCGTGGAGGAGCTCAACGCGCAGCTCGGGAAACACCTCGGTACGAAGCCGGTCTGCCTCTGCCTCGGCGGCCTTCACCTGCGTGCGGTTTCCCTCGTCGATCGCCGCACAGACAACGAAGGCCTGCCGCCCGGCCGCGGCCTCGCGGCGGACGAGATCCTCCGCATCGGCGCGCTCCTGCACGCTGCGCGCGGCGATCGTCGCGATCGGGCGTCGCCCGGCGGGCAGCTCGTCGAGGACCGCAACATCCAGATCGCCGTAGTAGGTGAGGGCGAGCGTCCGCGGAATCGGCGTGGCCGTCATGATGAGCACGTCGACGTCCCCACCCTTTCCTTGCAGGGCCATCCGCTGATGCAGACCGAATCGATGCTGCTCGTCGATCACGGCGAGACTGAGGTCGGCGAACGACACCGAGTCCTGCACCAGGGCGTGCGTGCCCACAAGGAGGTCGAGCGTGCCGTCGGCGGCCGCCTCGAGGACACGCGCGCGGGCCTTGCCGGTCACGCTCCCGGAAAGGAGCGCGTACGTGATCGGCGGACGAGCGGACTCGCGCTCGGCGTCGGCTTCGGGTTCGCCCCCGAACAGGCTCGCCTGGGGCCGGTCGCCGGTGGCGATCGACTGCGTGGTCGCGAGTGGGACGGCGCCGATCGCGCCCAGGAGGTCCTTCACCGACTGGAAGTGCTGGCCGGCGAGCACCTCGGTCGGCGCCATCATCGCCGCTTGATGTCCCGAGCCGATCGCCACCAGACACGCGTGGAGCGCGACGAGCGTCTTGCCGGCACCGACGTCGCCCTGCAGCAGCACGTTCATGGGGCGCGGCGCCGCCATGCGCGCATCAACCTCGGCCATCGCTCGGCGCTGCGCCTGCGTCGGCTCGAACGGCAGGTTGGCGGCGAAGGCATGCGTCAGGGCGTTGCCGGGATCGTGCGCCACGCCGGTGCGCTCGGCCTCGACACGCTGTTTGCGAAACGCGACGCCGAGCTCCAGGGTGAACAGCTCGTCGAACTTCAACCGTTCGCGCGCGCGGCGCAACTGTTCGTCGTCGTCCGGGAAGTGAATCCAACGCAGCGCCGTGTCGCGGTCACCGAGCTCCTCCGCGGTGCGCACGTCCGCCGGGACCGGATCCAAAAACGGCGGCAGCTGCTCGAGGGCCCGCCACACGAGCTCTCGAATCGTGCGCGGCGAGATGCCCTCGGCCGCCGCATGGACCGGGGTGATCCTGCCCGTGTGGACGAGGTCCTGCTCGTCGCTGCGCAACACCTCGACCTCTTGGTTGGCGAGCTGCAACCGGCCGCGATAGAGCTGGACGATCCCCGAGACGGCGAGCTCGGCCCCCGGCTTGTACCAGCTGGCCGCCCAGGGCTGATTGAAGAACGTGAGGTCGAGGAATCCCGTGCCGTCCCCGATCGTGACCGTCACCATGGTCTGGCGGCGCCGGGTCTGACGCTTGGCCACCGAGCGCACGGTTGCGATCACGGTCGCCGGCGCGTCAATCGCGAGCCTGCCGATCGGCAGCACACGCGACCGGTCGATATAGCGGCGCGGATAGTGGTGCACGAGTTGCCCGACGGTGTGAATCTCGAAGGCGTCGGCGAGCACCACGTATGCCTCGGGGCCCTTGGTCCGGCCGGTGCGCCGCGTCGCAAGGCGCCGATCGATCGCAAGCACCGGATCGTCCACATCGAGCGGCATGTCCGTCCCCACGGAACCCGGTTCTATCATGCGGTTCGGACTCGTCCATGGTCATGACCAGCCGGAACGCATTTCGGGCTCTGGTACCCTGGCCCGGCGATGGCAGCGGTCTGCGACATTTGTGGAAAGAAGCCGTGGTTCGGCAAGTCGGTC
Source organism: uncultured Actinomycetes bacterium (assembly GCA_963816105.1). Lineage (GTDB taxonomy): Bacteria > Actinomycetota > UBA4738 > UBA4738 > HRBIN12 > AC-51. Next base: position 123,082 of record CAWFJH010000001.1, read on the forward strand.
ACGTTCTCGCACAAGCGGAACAACCGGCGGTGGAACCCGAACATTCAGCGCGTGCGCGCGGTCGTCGACGGCTCCCCACGCCGGGTCTACGCGTGCACCAGCTGCATCAAGGCCGGCAAAGTTGTTCGCCGGGCTCGCGGCTGATCTCTTCCGCCGCTACCCGATGATCGCCGTCGCGAAGCGGTAGCCCGCCTTTCCCTCCTGCTTGGCGCGGTACATCGCCTCATCCGCGCGATGCACGATGGAATCCGCCGACTCTCCCAACGCCCCGAGGGCGATGCCGACGCTCGCCGTCGCCGTCGCGACCCCCGCGGCGACCGGGACGGGCTTGCCCACCGTCTGCACGATTCGCACGGCGATCTTCTCGGCGTCGTCGGGCGACGTGAGGTTCTCGCACAACACGACGAACTCGTCCCCGCCGATCCTCGCCACGATGTCGCCGGGACGGATGACCGATTCCAGTCGGCGACCCGTCTCGACGAGCACGCGGTCTCCCGCCTGGTGCCCGAACGCGTCGTTCACGTTCTTGAACCCGTCCAGATCCAGATACAGGACGGCGAGTGGGCGCCGGGAGCGTTCGGCCCGGTAGACGGCGTTGATCAACAGCTCGCTGAAGAGCTTGCGGTTCGACAAGCCGGTGAGCGGGTCGTGGGTTGCCTGATGCTCCAGGTTGGCTTCGTGTAGCTTTCGGATCGTTGCATCGCGCGCGATGACGGTGACGATCTCGTCTCCCCCGACGGCGGCGCGGGCGAGCGTCACGTCCACCGGAAGAGTCGAGCCGTCCTTGCGCTTAGCCTCGACCATCTGCTCACCGTCCGCCCGCGCCCGGTCCGTTCCGTTGGTTGTCGCGTTCGTCAGGAGGCCGGGGAACAGATCGGCCACCGGTCGCCCCGAGAGCTCGGCATCCGCCCACCCGAAGAGCGACTCCGCAGCGGGGTTCGTCCATTCGATACGTCCCCCCGCGTCCGTGGTGACGATCGCCTCGACGGCGCTGTCCATCACCGCTTTCGCGCGCGCCTCCGATGCCGCCAGGTCCATACCCAGTCGCGTCGCAAGGTCGAGCGCGGCGATCCGCGAGCGACCCATCAGCCACAGCGCGGAGGACACCGCCACGGTCAGCAGCACGCCGACCAGGAAGGGGATCCAGGGAAACCCGGTCGCCTGCGGGTCGAAGGCGGGCGAGGCAACCATGGTCACGGTGAAGGGGCTGCCCTCGGCATCGATGTCCTCGACGGACTGGAACAACACCGGCTCCTTGGCGCCGGCCCCCGGCCCCGAGACCGTGCCGAGCACACGATCGTCTCCACCGCTCCACGAAATCGAGGTCGCCAGGCCGATCTCCGGATCCCCCAGCACCTCTGCCGCCAGGATCGTCGAATCCAGGGTGACGCCCACCCAGCCCACGAATTGTCCGTGACGCTCCACCGGCGCGACGAGCTGCATCCGCAGTTGCTGATAGGTGTTCGCGACGGGCGGCGTCATCACGATGTCCCCGCTCCGAGCGACCGAACGGAGAGCGGCACGCACGTCGGGTGATGCCGCGATGTTCGCACCGAGGAGACCGGGGGCCGCCGCACGCGGGGCGACCATCGCAACGGGGTAGGCGGTCGCGCCGGGAGCGGGACGCGGGATGAACTCCAGCGCGATGGCGGCGGGACGCGCTCCCGACAGGTCCAGGGAATTCGTGAATGCGATGAACTGCTCGCTCGTGGGATCGACGACCTGGAAGAAGCCCTGGGTCACCGTGGTCAGCCGACGGTACGAGTGGATGGTGTCCAGGATCCTGTCGCGTTGCAAGGCGTCCGCCGCTTGGAATCGCGCATTGCCCGCCTCGCGCCGATCCGAGGCGTAGATACCGCTGATCAGAAACGACGCGGCGATGCCCACGACAAGCACGGCGATGGCGGCGACGATCAACGATCGCCCCCGGCGCCGGTGTAGGCCGTGCGAAGCCTCGGCGGTGAGGCCCTTGCGCATGCGTTCCTCCGTGGTCGCGCGTGTCGCGACTACCAGTAGTTGCGTCGTCGCGTATGTCCCCCCTCTTGACGGCTCCGCATGCCCATCCCGCAGTGGTCACGGCGGGCTAGTCCCGCTGCTCCCGATCAGCTCATACAAGCTGCACTGCTTGAACTTCCGGCCATACCGACGTCGAGAGTGGGGCACCATGCCGTTCGATACACTGAGCCGGTACCTGCGCCGCGCGGAAGCTGGTCGGCGGCGTGGTTCGACCGATCGAGGAGGCCAACCGTGGCACAGGTATCCCACAACCCATCCGCCGAGGAGTTGCGGGCATTCACCGAACAGATGCCCGAGGCTCGCATCAGCGAGTTCGGCAACGTCAACGTCCAGACCAAGGTGCTGTCCCGTTCCGCGGGATCGACGTATGTCGTGGACCGCGCCTCGAGCGGCAAGACGATGTCGCGCGCCGACTACGACGCTGTCGCCGCCGCCCAGGACGCCTACATGGCCGAGCACGACATGCTGGTGATCGACGGCTACATCGGCAACGACCCGAACATGCGCACCGCGGCTCGGCTGGTCATGGAACAGCGGTACGCGAACATCGCCGGGATGCAGCAGAAGCTCTACTTCACCGGTGACGACGGCGCGAGCTCGGGCGGGGAACCGGAAGTCCAGGTGATCTACACCCCGGGTCTTCGCGCCGAGGGCTATCCCGACGACCGTGTGATCGCCGTCGACCTCGACAACTACACGACGCGCGTCCTCAACTCGGACTACTTCGGTGAGTCCAAGAAGGGCGGGCTGCGGATGTGGAACGACATCGTCTACAACAAGGGCGGCCTCGCGTTGCACGCCGGGCTCAAGGTCATCCCGACGGCGCAGGGCGACAAGGTCTTCATGATCATCGGCCTGTCGGGCACCGGCAAGACGACGACGACCTTCACGACGCAGAACGGCTCCCGCCCGATCCAGGACGACTTCGTCGGGCTGATGCCCGGCGGGCACGCCTTCGGTACCGAGAACGGCTGCTTCGCGAAGACGTTCGGGCTCGACCCCGACTTCGAGCCGTCGATTCACGGCGCGGTGACCAAGCCGACCGCCTATCTCGAGAACGTCTACCAGGGAGACGACGGCACGGTCGATTTCTTCAACGAGCACTACACCAAGAACGGCCGCGCGGTCTTCGAGATGTCGGAGCTGCTTTCCTACGAGGACGCGCGCAACGTCGGGCCGGTCGATTGCCTGCTGATCCTCAACCGCAACGAGAACATCATTCCCGCGGTCGCAAAGCTCGACCAAACGCAGGCGGCCGCCTTCTTCATGCTCGGCGAGACCACCGGCACCTCCGCCGGCGGCGCGGCCGAGGAGGGCAAGTTTCTGCGGGTGCCCGGGACGAACCCGTTCTTCCCCCTGCCGCACGGCTTGCAGGGCAACCGCTTGCTCGAGCTGCTCCCGACCCACGCGATCGACACCTACCTGCTCAATACCGGGCGAGTGGGCGGCAAGGACGACGACGAGCGCTCCAAGAAGCTGCGCATCCCCGACACCTCGGCCTGCGTCAAAGGCATCGCGGAAGGATCGATCGTCTTCGACGAGGACCCGGACTTCGGCTATCAGGTCGCGTCCTCGGTGCCCGAACTCGAGGACATCGAGAAGCTCCAGCCGCGGCGGCTCTACGAGGCGCAGGGCCGCGGCGACGAGTACCGGGCGAGCGTCGAGCGTCTGAAGGCCGAGCGGGTGGCGCACCTCCAGCAGTTCACCGAACTGTCGGAGGACATCATCAAGGCCGTCGGCTAGGAGGCGGGCGGCTCGTCGGCTGCACCCGTGTCTTGATCGTCGTCGTGCGCGCCGCGAGCGCCAAGGAACCACGCCGCCAGCAGCTGCATCCCGCCCAAGCCGAAGAACACGAGGACGAGCCACGCGTACTGACGCGCCTCGTCGGTGTAGGCGCGGCCGCGCACCGAGATCGTTCCGAACAGGACGAACATGCCCGAGGCCAGCAGCCACGTCCCGACTCTGCCGGTGACGAACGCGGCGAACAACAGGTCGTCCACGGCGTCGTCGGTGTCCACGGGGTGCCGCGCCCAATAGACGGCCGAGCGCACCGCGAGGGCAAGGAACGCCAGGGCAAGGATCCCTTCGACCGGACTCACGGTGCGGCGCCCTCGAGCGCGTCGCGCATCTCGGCGTCCCCGACTTGGTCGAAGTCGGCGAAGAACTGCCCGACCGCCCCGAACGACGACGGCGTCTCGATCGCGAGAACCACGTCGAACGCGTCGCCCACGCGTGCCTCGACATTCTGTGGCGCGACCGGCACCGCGAGGACCACGACGGCGGCGCCGCGCGCCCGTGCCCACCGGCCCGCGGCGCGCGCGGTACCGCCGGTGGCAACCCCGTCGTCGACGATGACGGCCGTCACGCCGTGCAGATCCTGCGGCACCGCGGACCCAAGCGCCGCCGCGCGCTCGCGAACATCGGCCTCGACGCGCGCGGCCTCCCGATCGATCCACTCGTCGGAGACGCCGAGCGCCGCGATCACGTCGGCCTCGAGCACGCGCACGCCGGGCGCGACCGCACCGATCCCGAGCTCGGGGTTGCCCGGCGCACCGAGCTTCTTGGTGACGACCGCGCCGAGCGGCCACCCGAGCGCCCCCGCCGCGGCGGCGGCCACGACGACGCCACCACGCGGGATTCCGAGCACCACTGCCGGTGCCCGCACGTGCGCCGCGATCAGCGGCGCAAGGCGCTCCCCTGCGGCACGGCGATTCCCAAACACCAGGCCACCATCATCCTGCGTTGCGCCGCCGCGGGCACCGGCCGTAGCATGACCACCCCACAGCCGAGGAGGGCGACCATGGTGCATGCGTACATCCTGATCCAGACCGAAGTCGGCAAGGCCGCAGCCGTGGCCGACGAGGTGCGCGCCGTCAACGGCGTGACCGAGGCCGACGACGTCACGGGTCCGTACGACGTCATCGTGCGCGCGGAAGCCGAGACCGTGGACGACCTCGGCAAGCTCGTGGTCGCGCGCATCCAGTCCGTCGAGGGCATCACCCGCACCCTCACCTGCCCGGTCGTCCACCTCTAGCAGGTCAGGCACCCTCGCCGCGCGGACGCTCCGCATCCGCACGCCCGTGCAACGCCGGCACGTCGACGTGCTTGGCACGTTCCATCTCGAACCGCTCGATCGCGAGATCGAGCAAGCGCGACACCAAGTCCGGATACGCGAGGCCGCTGTGCTCCCAGAGCTTCGGGTACATCGAGATGGCGGTAAATCCCGGGATCGTGTTGATCTCGTTCAGCCAGATCTCGTCGTCACGAACGAACAGGTCGACGCGCGCCATGCCCTCACACGCCACCGTGCGGAACGCGGCGACCGCGAGGCGCTGGATCTCCGAGGCGATCGCGGGCTCGAACGGCGCCGGGATGAGCAGCTGCGCGCCGTCCTCGTCGAGGTACTTGGCCTCGTAGTCGTAGAACGCGTGACCCTGCGGGACGATCTCGCCGCAGACCGAGGCCACGGGGTCGTCGTTGCCGAGCACGGCGCACTCGATCTCGCGCACCGGCTCGATCGCGCGCTCGATGAGGGCCGTGCGCTCGAACCGGAACGCCTCCGCCATCCCGGCGTCGAGATGCTCGGTCCCGGCGATCCTGGTGATTCCGACCGAGGACCCGAGCGAGGCCGGCTTCGTGAACACGGGGAAGCCCAGCGCGGCGGCGCGCGCCGCGACACCTTCGGGGTCGTCGAGCCACTCGGGCTCGGCGACCACCTCATGCGGCACCACCGGCAGACCGGCCGCCGCCCACAGCGCCTTCTGCATGCCCTTGTGCATTCCGAGGGCGCTCCCCAAAACGCCGGCCCCGACGTACGGCACGCCGGCAAGCTCGAGAAGACCCTGGATGGCGCCGTCCTCGCCGCGAGGCCCGTGCAAGACGGGAAACACCACATCCAGATCGGCCCGAGAACCGTCGGCTAGGACCAGCGCGGGCGAGCCGGGCGCGTCGTCGGCGAGCCGCGCGACCACTCCCGCGCCGGCAGCAACCTCGGGCAGGCGGCCGGTCTCCGCGGGCAGGGCCGGTGGCCCGGGAAGCACGTGCCAGCGGCCGTCGCGCGCGATGCCGATCGGGATGACCTCCGTCGTCGCCGGATCCAGTGCGTCGATCACGGAGCGCGCCGACAAACAGCTGATCTCGTGCTCGGAGGATCGCCCGCCGAACAGGACGGCCACGCGGCGGCGCCGCTCGCTCATCACGCGGCGAGCCTACCGGGCGGACCAGGCGGCCGGATATCCGTCGCGCAGATCGACGGCGAGCGAGGTCAGCGACTCCATTACCTGCTTGGTCAGCTCGACGAGCGTCTCGTGATCGTCGGACCCATTCGCGTGGCCGGACGCGTCGATCGGCTCGCCGATCCGCACGTTGATCGGCCTTCCCGGACGCAGCGAACCCGGTCCCGACTTCTGCCACACGGGCGTCGAGCCCCAGCTCGCCATCGGCAGGATCGGCACGCCGCTCGCGAGCGCAAGCCGCGCGGTGCCCGTCTTCCCGGGCATCGGCAGACCGTCCTCCCGCTTCGTCACGGTGCCCTCCGGGTAGACGAGCACGACTTCGCCACGGGCGAGGGCGGCCTGCGCGGCGTCGAGCGAAGCGCGATCGCGCGTCCCGCGTGCAACAGGAATCTGGCGCGTGCCCTTCATCGCCCACTTGATCCCCGGCGCGCGAAACAGCTCCTGCTTCGCAAGAAAGCGCGGGCGCCGGCCCGCGCGCAACACGGCGTAGGCATTGACCAGCGGATCGAGATAGGAGGCGTGGTTGCACGCGATGAGCACCGGACCCGACGCGGGGATCCGCTCCAGGCCTTCGAAGTGCCAGCGGAACCAGACGCGGAGCAGCGGGAAGACCGTCCAGCGGATCGCGTGGTACCAGGGTTCCGGCCGCGCTGATCGGTCCATCGAGCCCGAGAGGCTACCGCATCGCCTGGTCTAGGCTGGCGCTCGTGCGCGCGATTGTTCTTCCGGTCAAGAACCTCCATGAGGCAAAGGCGCGGCTCGATCCCGTGCTCGCGCCGCTCGAGCGGGCTGCGCTCACCCTGGCGATGCTCGAGGACGCGCTCGACGCCGCGCTCGTCGTCCCCGGCTGGGAGACCTGGGTGCTCTCGCCGGACGAAGCCGTCCTCGAGGTCGCGGCGCGGCGGGGTGCGGTCCCCGTCGCCGAGGTCGCGCCCCCGCTCGGAGAAGCGATCCGCCAGGCAGAGACGCTGGCGTCCGAACGAGGGCTCGAGGCGCTCGCCGTGCTGCTGCCCGACACGCCCTTGGTCACCGCCGCGGCCCTGACGAGGGCCGTCCACACGCTCGGACCGGTCGTGCTCGCCCCCGCCGCCGACCGGCGCGGCACCAACCTCCTGCTCCGACGACCGCCGGCCTCGATCCCCGCCCGCTTCGGCCCGGACTCCTTTCGTCGCCACCTCGACGAGGCCGCCCAGCTCGACCTTCCGGTGGCCGTCCTCGACTCGCCCGAGCTCGCCTTCGACCTGGACGCGCCGGACGATATCCTCACGGTGCTTCGAAGCCCGCGTGCGACACGCACGCGCGAGGTGCTGCAGGATCTGCACGGCGACGACCGGCTGCGCGCGCGAACCGCGACGAGGTGAGGAGGGCGAAGTGCAGGGAACGATCAAGGACTTCGATGAGGCCACGCGAACCGGTTCGCTCCTCACCGACACGAGCGAGGAGATCGCGATCGACGAGCAGTCGCTCGCGGATCCCAGCATCTTGCTCCTACGGATCGGCCAGCGGGTGAAGTTCACCGTCGAAACGACGGATGCAGGCACGGTCGCCCGCAGCCTGCATCTCGTGACGTTCTAGCGCCGGCGCGTCTACCCGCCTAAGACTTGGGCGCGGAACTCCTTACCGGCCGTGAAGGACGGCAGGTCGCGGGCGGGGACCACGATCGGGACATCCGGCTTGCGCGGGTTACGAGCGATGCGTTCGTTGCGATGTTTGCGCTCGAACGTGCCGAAGTCGGCCAGCGTGACGCGCTCACCACTGACGACGGTCTCGCGAACCACATCGATCGAGGCATCGACGACACGGGCGACCTCTGCTTTCGAGACGCCCGTGCGCTTCGCGACCTCTGCGACAAGGCCTCCCTTGTTCATGCGGCCCTCCACCCCCTTAGGAATCGTTGCCACGCTACCCCTCCCTTGAGGACGCGGTCAAACCGAATCCGTGCTTCGGCGCGCGGCCTTGCTAGAGTGCGAGCGCACCGGTGGCCCGTGGTGTAACGGCAGCACGGCTGATTCTGGATCAGTTGGTCTTGGTTCGAATCCAGGCGGGCCAGCGAACGGCATCATTGGAGCGACCGCATCCGTCTGTGGAATGCTTCCGGGATGGACAAGACCGATCCCGCATACAAGGGGCAGTCCGGCTACAACACCGCGATGCTCACGATCTACGACGTGTGGGTACTGAAGTTCATGTCGAAGGTCGTGTGGAAGCTCCCGATCGATCCCTGCGTCGAGCGATACCGCCGGCACCTCGGGCACCGCCATCTCGACGTCGGACCGGGAACCGGCTTTTTCATCGAGCATGCCGACCCGCCCGCCGACACGCAGATCACCCTCCTCGACCCCAACCCGACCGTGCTGCGACACGCGGCCAAACGGCTCGCCGAATGGCGGCCGGTCACCGTGGAGGCCGACGTCATGAAGCCGCTCCCCGTCGACGGACCGTTCGACTCGGCGGCCCTGAGCTTCGTGCTCCACTGCCTGCGGGAACCGGAGGAGAACAAGGCGCTCGCCATCCGCAACATCGCCAACGTCCTCACCCCTGACGGCGTGCTCTTCGGCGGGACGGTTCTCGGCTTCCAAGCGGATCACACGAGATCCGCGCGCACGTTCCTTCGCGCCGCGAACAAGCAAGGAGGCTTCGACAACGCGGACGACACCGCCGCGAGCCTCCGCCGCATGCTCGAGCGATCCTTCGACTCGGTGGAGGTAGACGTGGTGGGCTCCGCGGGCCTGTTCACCGCGACGTCACCCCGGCCGGCATGAACTGCCGCCGCTACCATGACCGGGACCGAGCAGCCCCGCCGACCCGGAGGAGACCGTGAGCGACGCCACCGAGAAGATCCCCGTCACGCTCATCCCCGGCGACGGCATCGGCCCCGAGGTCGTGGCGGCGGCCCGCCGCATCGTCGAGGCGACCGGCGTGCCGATCGTGTGGGAGGAACACCTTGCCGGCGCCGAGGTGTTCAAGCAGGGCCTGCCGAGCGGGGTTCCGCAGGACACGATGGACTCCATCGCCCGGACTCGGGTGGCGCTCAAAGGCCCGCTCGAGACCCCCGTGGGCTTCGGTGAGAAGTCGGCCAACGTCACGCTTCGCAAGCTCTTCGAGACCTACGCGAACGTGCGACCCGTCCGCGAGATGCCCGGCGTCCGCACGCCGTACAGCGGGCGTGGGATCGACCTGGTCGTCGTCCGGGAGAACGTCGAGGACCTCTACGCCGGCATCGAGTACATGCAGACGCCGAGCGTCGCGCAGGCGCTCAAGCTGATCAGCGTCAAAGGATCGGAGCGGATCGCTCGGTTCGCGTTCGAATACGCACGCTCCGAGGGACGTCCCAGCGTCGCCTGCGCCACCAAGGCGAACATCATGAAATTCTCCGAGGGAACGATGAAGCGCGCGTTCGAGCACGTGGCGCCCGACTACCCCGAAATCGAGTCGTGGCATGTGATCGTCGACAACGCCGCGCATCAGCTGGTCAAGCGACCCGAGCAGTTCGATGTGCTCGTCATGACCAACATGAACGGCGACATCCTGTCCGACCTCAGTAGCGCCCTCATCGGGGGGCTGGGGTTCGCGCCGAGCGCGAACATCGGCAACGAGGTGGCTATTTTCGAGGCGGTCCACGGCTCCGCGCCCAAATACGCCGGGAAGGACGTCATTAACCCGACGGCCATGATCCTGTCGGCCGTCCTCATGCTGCGATACCTCGGCCGCTTCGAAGAAGCCGCGATGATCGAGCACGCGGTGTTCGTGACGCTCGAGTCGGGCGTGCTCACCGGCGACGTTCTCGGGTACGACAAGGGCACGCCGACCAGCGCCTACACGGACGCCATCATCGGCAACCTCGGCAAGCGCACTGAGACGTGGACCATCCGCGAGGCAAAGCCGCTCGTGTTGCCCGTGCTCGACCCCGCGCCCGACTACGTACGCCCGGCCACGCGCAACGTCGTGGGTCTCGACGTCTTCGTCGAGACACCGTTGACCGCCGCCGAGCTCGGGGCCTCACTCATGGAGATCACACACGACACGCGGCTTTCTCTCAAGATGATCAGCTCGCGCGGCACCAAGGTGTTCCCGCCCACGGGCGCGATGACTGAAACGGGCGACCATTTCCGGTGCCGGTTCATCATCAAGGAATCGCCCGGAGACCTGCCGGACGAGGACGTGAACCAGCTGCTGGTGAAGATCAGCCGCCACCATCGCTGGATGCACATCGAGAAGCTGCAGGAGTTCGACGGCGAGCTCGGCTTCACCCGAGACCAAGGGGAGAACTGAAGCCCGCCACCGGCGGGTTGGTAAACTCGCCGCCGGCTCCCGGCTCGAGGTCTGCGCCGCGCGAGCACGTCCGGTCCCATCGTCTAGAGGCCTAGGACACCACCCTCTCAAGGTGGAGACACGGGTTCGAACCCCGTTGGGACTACTGCCGCTGACCTCTACGAACACCGAAACGCGAAGGGCCGGGGTCTCTGCCCCGGCCCTGATTCTGTAGTGCTCGGCAAGGGCTGCGAACTCGTCGAGGTGCAGGCGACCGCAGCTCCAGCGAGCATCACCAAACTGACGAGGCGTCGGATACTGCCCCGATGTCCACTGTGCGGATGAGCCACCCGTCCCACGTTGCCAGGCCTACGGTCGCCAAGTGGACTCGAGCAAATGGCCTGTATCCGCGTCAAGGAAGATCCAGAGGTCACAGGACGGAGGCGAGTAGGCGGTGCACGCGTGGAGCTCGATCCCGTATGCAAGTCTGTCTTGGAAGAGGTAGCGCCCGTCGGCGTCGACCGCGGAATAGCTACCCAAACTCATGGGGTCGGACCGGTCGAACTTGAAGCCCGGATTATCTTGGAAGAAGACATCGAGAGCATCATCAGCCGAAAGAGCTGGCTGTGCCCCGGCTGGCGGTGGCGCGAACTCCCCTGAGTCAGGACCGCTGTGATGCTCGGGACCGTTTTGGAACAAGATGGTCTCGGTCACAAGCGGGATCGAGGCGGAGGGTGACGCGGTCACGCTCGGCTCATCTCCAGGCTTTACGGAGCTAGACCCGAACGCCTTCCAAGCGAACCCCAGAGCGAGAACCGATATGACTGCCGCAACCAAGATCGTCGACCACCGGCGAGGGTGTGTGTCAGCAGGCGGCAAAGGCGATCCGACTTGTCGGTCTTGGACGAGCGGCCACAGGTCCGGAGGGTTGTTCCGTTCCACTTGCTTCAGGGCTTCACTCAGATCACGCATCCTCTTCCTCCAATATCTGTTGCAATCGACGTCGACCCCGCGTCAGATGGACGCCCACCGTGGCCTTTTGAGTTCCGAGGATCCCGGCGATCTCCCGCAGGCGATAGCCCGCATAGTGATGAAGCACTACGGCAGCCCGCTGGCGATCGGACAACTTGGCCAGCGCCGTGAACAACTCCACAGGCTCAGGCATCTCGTAGGCGCCATCGACCAGAGGCACCGTTCGCCGACGACGCTGAAGCTCACCAGCCGCGACGCGAAATGCGACCCTCCATATCCAGGCCCCCGGGTCTCTGAGCTCAGCGCCTCGGCCCAGCGCCTGGACGTATGCTTCTGCTACGGCATCACTTGCAACCTCTTGATCCCCAGCCCAGGCCAGCACCGCCCACCAAAGCCTGTCGCCATCCTCCCTGTAGATGGCCTCGATGTCGTCTACCCCCTGGGACGCGGTTTCGTTCATCTCCACGCCCACAAGGGAGGCAGCGGCCACAAATGTCTTACGCGTTCCAAAAGAAAAGCTGCCCGGCGGGATGTCCGTCCGGGGCGCAAGTCACCCAACCACATCCCGCTGACCGTACCGATTGGGCAGGCCCTGGTGCGTCGGACAGTCTGCCCCGGCGTCTGTCCCTCCCCCGTCTCCACCGGTCTCCGGGGTATCGTTGCGTCTCGTCACCTGAGACGAAAGCGCAGGTAGGGAGACGGAGCGTTACCACTGAGACGAACCGGGCCACACTCTCAAGGTGGAGACACGGGTTCGAACCCCGTTGGGACTACCACCGACTCCGCCCGTCGCTACGGCTTTGCGCGGGGTTCGAGGTCGCCGAGCGACTGGTGGGAGTGATGTCCTTGCCCGTTCACCTTGGTCGCGTCGTCGAAGCGAACGACGTACTCGCGCCGCGGTCCGATGAGCGGAACCGGCACCCGGCGTTTGCGCACGGAGGGCGTTCCGACGACGGTGATCCCGTCCGAATTGGCGACCTGGGTCGCACGCTGGATCGCGTACTCACGGTTCGCCCGCCCCTTGTGTCGGCCGATGCGAACCTCGTACACGCCCATGCATTGAACATAGCCGCCTACACGAATTGCGCTAGTCCCCCACGAGGATGACTTGTGTGGAGGTTATGTGACGCGCGGCAGTACCCTGACGGTATGTCGACACGAGCGACCACCCCGACCAGTGTCATCCGGCAGATCGGCAACCGGATCCAGATCGAGGCGAAGGAAGTCGCGCGGTTCCTGAACTCCCCCACCGGCCGGCGCTTCCGGGGGGTGCTCGCCGCCGGGATCATCCTCACGGCACCTGCGATCTTCAGAATCCCGGGACTCCGGCGCTACCCGTTGATCCGCGCGCTCGAGTTCGTTGGCGGTGCGGCCCTCATCGTCCGGTTCGCCGAGGCGCTCCGCGACTGGGAGCGCAACGACGACCAGCCGATGACCATCGACATCTGAGGCGTCATGTGGGCCGAGCACGCCGCGGAGGCGTGGGCCGCGTTCACGCGCGACGCGTTCCGGATCGATGGCAGATCGATCCGCGTGCTCGAGGGCCCGCGAGGTCATGCGGCGACGGCCTGGCCGCTCGCCCACGTGCTGTGGGCTGCGGGCGAGATTCGAGCCCTCGGCGACGATGCGCCCACGGAGGCGCTCGCCGAAGACTTGGAACGGCTGCGCCGCGGCGATGGATACGCGCCGACGCCCCGAGCCCGATACCGCTACTTCGACGACAACGCGTGGATCGGGCTCGCATCTATCCGACTGCACGAGGTGACCGGCGAGCCCGAATGGCGTGAGCGGGCCGAGCGGCTGGCCGGCTTCGTGCGCGCGGGTGAACACCCGCTCGGCGGCATCCGCTGGGTCGAGGGATCAGAGAGCCGCAACACCTGCAGCACGGCGTCGTCGGCGTGGCTGGCGGGCGTCACCTCGGCACCCGACGGGCCCGACGATGCCGGCCGCTGGATGGCATGGCTCCACGACACCCTCCGCCGCGACGACGGCCTCTACGGGGATCGCATCGAGGAGGGCGACGTCGACGACCGCGCGTGGAGCTACAACCAGGGCGCCTCGATCGCCGCGCTTCGAACCATCGACGGGGAACGAGCCTCGGTGATCGAGGCCGCGATCGAACGCTGGACCCCGCAGGCAATGTGGGCGGAGCCGCCGGCGTTCCTGGCGATTCTCGTTCGGGCGCTCGTCGATGAGCCCGGCCTGGGCGAGCGGGTCCGAGCGTGGATTGACCCGTATCTCGAGCGCCTGCTTGCCGAGGCGCGGCGCGAGGATGGGTGGTTTACAGGCGGCGGCGTGGGCTCCTACGACGGGCGCCCGACGATCGATCAGGCCGCGATCGTGCAGATGTTCGCCCTGGCGGCGTCGCTCTAAACGCTGGCGGGCTCCGGTTCGAGTTCCGGCGCGGCGGGGTCGGCGTGGGAGCCCGACGCGGGCGGCGACGGCACGTCCTCATGGAACGACGTGCGATCGAACGTGAACCGGCCGATCAGCGAACCCAGGCGCTCCGACATCGCCTCGAGCTGGACGGCGGCATTGCGGACCAGCTCGGCCTCCACATTGGACTCCGTGGCGGCGCTCGCGACGGAGCGAAGGCGCTCGACGATCTGGTCGGCGCTCCGCGCCGCCTCGGCGAGCGTGGATTGCATGCCGTGCACGACGCGCACCTGCTCCTCGATCTCACCGGTGATCTCGCGTTGGCGTTGCTCGATCTGCTCGACCGTTGCCGCAACGCGTTCGTTGGCCGCGCGGCTCGCGTCCGCGTCGGCCTGGATCTTGTCGATGCGAGCGCGAATCTGTTCGACGCCTTCCTGGGTCTCGGTCGCGAGCGACTTGACCTCATCGGCGACAACGGCGAAACCTCGGCCGGCAGCACCGGCGCGCGCCGCCTCAATGGAGGCGTTGAGCGCCAGCAAGTGGGTCTGCTCGGCAACGGCCTCGATGAGCCGCACGACGTCGCCGATCTCGGTGGAACTGTCGCCCAAGCGGCCCATGACCTCGGTTGCTTCGGTCATCGTCGAGACGGCTTCGGCAGCGACTCGCAACGCCTCGCCGGCACCATCCGCGATTCGATCGGCGCCGGCACGAAGCTCGCCGGCGCGCGCCTCGGCCGAGAGCACGCCTTCGCTCACGGCAGCCGCTTCGGTCGTGGCGATCGCCACGGCCTCCGCAGTGCCGCCGGAAGCCTGTGCTGTCGCCTCGCTGGCTCGCGTGAGGTCGCCGGCCGCACCCGACAGCTCGCCGGTGTTCACGGCGATCTCGCCCATCGCCTCGGCCATGCGATCCCCGGCCGTATCGAGGGCGTTCGTCATCTGCCCGAGCTCGTCGTCGCGATCGGAATCCACACGGCGCGTCAGGTCGCCCTCGGCGAGTCCGTGCGCCGCCCAGGCCGCGCGCTCCACCGGACTGACGATGCGGCCGGCCACCGTCCGTGCCCAGATCCACAGCGCCGCGAGCGACAGGATGATCAGCAGGCCGACCAGCGCCAGCTCCTCGGTCCCGAGGCCGCTCGGCCGGTCCACGCCCACCTGGAGCGTCCAGTGCTGCAGACCGTCGCCGACGTCGGTGAGCGGCGCGGATGCGAGCGACAGACCGTTACCCCACGCACCGGCCGGCGCGAACGCCTGCTCGGTGATCGGCGTGGGATCGGTCCCATCCATGATCACGGTGTTGTTCGAGGTATCCACCACGCGGAAGGCGACACCGTCGCCCAGCGACTCGCCGATCTTGGCGCGCAGGCCTTCGAGGCTCACCTCGAAGTGCAGGATCGCGACCTTTTCGCCGTTCACCTCGATCGGCGTGGAGGTCGGGATCACCCAGCGCATCGAGTCCATCGAGTGATAGGGCGAACCCTGGTAGACGTCGCCGACTTTCTTGGCAAACGTCGGCGTGTAGAACGGGTTGCCGGTCTCATCCGGCGACAACTCCGAGATCGGAGCAACCTTGCCGAGCACCATACGCGCCTGCTCGACGCCGTCGGCCGCGATGAAACACGCCTCATCGATCATGTCGGGCTGCAGGCGGTTCAGCAGCACGAGGCTGTCGTTGACGATCGGGCGCAGTTGGCCGCGCTGCTCGGGATGCTGGTACCAGTCACGGAGCGCACTGTCGTTTGCCGCCAGTAGCAACTGGAAGCGGAAGTCGTGCAGGGTTCGCGAGAGTGCCGTCGCGCCCGCGTCGACCTTCTCGCTGGCGAGGGCCGCCGAACGCTCGGTTGCAGCGGCGTGGTTGCGCCAGGCAATCAGGACCACGCCGAGTGCGAGCGGAAGCAAACCGGCAACAAGGACACCCGCGACGAGTTTGCGTCGCAGGCCTTTCGTCGAACGGCTTGCGCCGCGCCTGAACATAGGAACGGTATCGGCCCGTGGGAGAGCGACCTAAGGAACCGGGGGACGCCTTGGGGCGGAGTCAGTCTCTGCGTTCACCGACGACGGCGGCCGTGTGGCACTCGCACAGGTCGTCGGTGCAGCCCCGGAGTCGTTGTGTCCCAGGCTCCCAGACGAGGTCGTGGTCGTCCTCGGCGATGTAGTACGCGCAGCCGCAGCCGTAGCAGACGTCGCGCATCACTTGGTGCCAGTCCCCGAGCGCGTCTTGGCGCTCGGGCAATGTGGCAGTCTTCGCCATCGGCCTGCTTCCCCCATCAGATCCGACTCTCGCATCCTGCGCCGCTCGGGGGGCCGGTGCAAGCCGCCTCAGCAGCCGCTTGGAACCCAGGCGGGCCCGGCGCCGACGGGAATCGTGCGACGGGCAGCCATCCGCCGCACGCGGCTGCGGTACTCATTCATCGCCCAATGCGGAAAGTCGGCGTGCACCAGGCACCGCCAACTCGGGTACCGCTCCTTGTGATACGGACTCTGGAGCGTCTCGGCATGGCCGATCACATTGCCCACGTTGATGTCGAAGCGCTGCATCAGCCACAGCGTGAGCCACAGCGAGGAGCGCATCTGCACGTGGTTCCCGAGCACCATCCGGTCGCTCGTCCCGACGTGCTCGATGCCGATCGAGGTCCAGTTCATCCCGACCGCGTGGCGGCAACGGATATGAAGCCTGACGAGCTGATAGATGGTGCCGTCGGTATCGATCACGAAGTGCGCACAGGTGCCGGGAAGCTCGCCGTTGTGGCGGGCGTTCGAAGCGAACGTACCGAAGGCGCCCGCAAAGGTGGTGCCGTCGGTGTAGTGCTCGACGATGACCTTCGGACCGCTCAAGACGAAGGTTCGCTCGCCGTAGTGGCGCTGGGAGTACGCGGCCATCTCGGCGCGCCGAGTCGGGCCGTAGGGAATGGGCCGCCAGACGATTGGCGGCTTGGCGATGTGGCCCGTGGCCGCCACCGTCGTCGCCCGAGCATGAACGGGAACCGCCTGCACGCCGGGTGACGCCACGAGCGCGGACACGAACACCATGCACGCCGCGAGTGCGGCAACGGCGACGCGTCTCACGCCGCGGCCCGCAGCCGGGCGATCGTACGGTCGCGTCCGAGCAGCGCGAGCGATTCCGGCAGCGGCGGCGAGACGTTGGATCCGGTGACCGCCGCGCGCACCGGCTGCCAGCCCTTCGTCCGGTTGAGCCCCGCCGACGCCGCCAGGGCGTCGAGTGCCTCCGTGATCCGCTCCGTGTCCCATTCCCGACAGGCATCGAGCGCATCCGCGGCCGCCTTGAGATAGCCCTCGGGCGCCTTGTCGAGCAGCGCTTGCGCCCGCTCGTTCGGCGCGACGTCGTCGCTGAAGAGGAACCGCAGCAGCTCGACGACCTCGGCGAGGGTCTTCATCCGTTCCTTGACGAGAGGCATTGCCTCGCGGAGCAGGATCGGATCCACGCCAAGCCCGGCCTCCACGAGGAAGTGGACGCAGCGCGCCGCCAACTCATCGTCATCGAGCGACTGGATCGCGTGATTGTTGAGCCAGGTCAGCTTTTCCACGTCGAACGCCGCCGGGTTTGATGAGACGCGCGCCAGGTCGAAGGCGGCGATCATCTCCTCGCGCGTGAGCACCTCGCGGTCCTCGCCGGGCGACCACCCGAGGAGCGCGAGATAGTTGACCAGCGCCTCGGGCAGGTAGCCCTGTTCGCGGAACGCCTGGACGCTCGTCGAGCCGTGGCGCTTCGAGAGCGGTCGCCGATCCGGACCGAGCACCTGGGGAACGTGCGCGTACACGGGCGCCGTGCCGCCGAGCGCCTCGATAACACGTGCGTTGCGCGGCGCGCTCGCAAGCAGATCGTCCCCGCGAACGACGTGGGTGACCTCCATCGCCATATCGTCGACCGCAACGGCGAGGAGGAACACGGGCGAGCCGTCGGCTCGCAGCAGAACGAAGTCGCGGAGCTCCCCGGGCGCCCAGCGCACCTCGCCCTTGACGAGATCCTCGAGCACCTGCTCGCCGTCGGGCATGCGGAAGCGCACGACGAACGGCGTCCCGGCCTCCTCGAAGGCGCGGCGTTCCTCCTCGGTGCGCGTCCGGCACCGGCCGTCGTACCCGGGCGGCTCGCCACGAGCTCGCATCGCTTCCTTGCGCTCCTCCAACTCCTCCGGGGTGCAGTAGCACGGGTACGCCGCTCCCGAGGCGAGCAGCCGGTCGGCGGCGTCGCGGTAGATCTGCGCCCGCTCCGATTGCCGATACGGGCCGTGCGGGCCGCCGACTTCCGGGCCCTCGTCCCAGTCGAGCCCGAGCCACCGAAGGTCCTCGAGCACGCCACGGAACGCCTCCTCGGTCACGCGCGAGGCGTCGGTGTCTTCCACCCGCAGCACGAACGCCCCGTCGTTGTGCCGCGCCCACAGCCACGAGAAGAGCGCGCTACGAACGTTGCCGACGTGCAGCGAGCCCGACGGTGCCGGCGCAAACCGGCAGCGAACGCTCACGGTCCGACCACCGGGTTGCGGAGCGGGCCGATCCCGTCGACCTCGATCGTTACCTCGTCGCCGTCGGCGATCGGTCCGACGCCCTCCGGCGTCCCGGTGAGCAGCACGTCACCGGGCAGGAGCGTCATGAACGTCGTGATGTACTCGATGAGCGTCGCGACCCCGAACACCATGTCCTCGGTGTTCCCGTGCTGAACGACCTCCCCGTTCAGACGCGTCTCGACGACCACACCCGTGGGGTCGACGGCGGTTTCGAT
Organism: uncultured Actinomycetes bacterium; assembly: GCA_963816105.1. Taxonomy (GTDB): domain Bacteria; phylum Actinomycetota; class UBA4738; order UBA4738; family HRBIN12; genus AC-51. The sequence continues at coordinate 141,666 of CAWFJH010000001.1, forward strand.
CCACGGTCCCAGCGGGCACGAGCCGTCGAATCCCTTGGCACGCGTCCACTGATCGTCGGCGTGCTGGAGGCTGCGCAGCGTGACGTCGTTCGCGCACGTGAACCCCAGGATGTAGCGGGAGGCGTCCTCGGCCCGCACGTCGCGCGCGATCCGGCCGATCACGACGGCGAGCTCACCTTCGTAGTCGATCCGCTTGCTCATCGCGAGCAGCTTGATCGGATCGCCCGGACCGATCACCGCGGTCGAGGGCTTGAGGAACAGCAGCGGCTCCTCCGGCACTTCCATGCCGAACTCGGCCGCATGCGCCGCGTAGTTCTTCCCGACACACACGAGCTTCGACGGCAGGACCGGCGCGAGCAACAGCACGTCGTCGAGCGGGATCTCCTCGCCCGTCGGCAGCGGGTCCTCCACGAAGGTGCCGCGCAGCACCTGGATGAGGTCGCTCCCGGGCTGCATCGCCCCGGTGGCGATCCGGTCGCCGTGGCGAAATCGGACGAGTCGCATCTCGCGCGGCAGGCTAGCGCATCGGCTCAGGCGACCGGCTCGCCGCCGACGAACGTGGCGCCGACCTGGCGCCAGTAGGCCGCGATCGGCTCCACCACGCGCAGCGACGCAAGCTCTTCACCGGGTGCGTCGTGCAACGCCACCTTGGCGCTTCCTCGCCACACCGGACCCAGCTCCACGTCGGTCGAGCGCATCGTCACCAGATCGCTGTGCGCATCCGATCCGTCGGCGGCGATCGACGGCAGCCAGCGGGAGTGCAGCATCGGGAGCGCGTTGACGAACCCACCGGTTTCGGACGGCTCCTCGAGTGTCATCCGCACGTCGGCCAGACGGCGATCGTTCGCCGCCAGTGTCGCGCCGAAGACGCCACCGGGCTCCAAACGAGGCCCGGCCCGACCGACCGTGACCGGCCGCGTCATCCAGATCGAGCCGAGTTTCTTCGGATAGCCCTGGAACCACCCGCGCGCGAGCGCGAAGTCCTTGTCGACCCAGATGAGGATGCACCGCGAGTACGTCTCGCCGCCGCGAACACACCGGACGACGACGAACGCCTCCTTGTACTGGGAGCGAACGGGGTCGATCAACTCCTCGCCCCCGGCCGCACACGACTGCCAGTCCGCAAAGATCAACGCAACCGCGTCGGGTTCCTCTGCCGCGGGCTCGACCCCGGGTGGGAGCCAGGTCGCGACGGCACCCGGCTCGGTGCGGTACTCGACGGTGAGGACGTCGCCCGAGTAGTGCCACGGGGGCGCGGGAACGATCGAGGAGGCGCCGCCCGGCGTCCGCGGATACCAAAACCCCCCCAGCTCGGGCATGGCGCCTATCCTACGCGGCATGGAAACCCGCCGGATTGCGCTGCACGGCCTCCCAGCGACGGTCGCGCGCGACGGCGAGGACCTCGTCACCGCCGACGGCGTGCGAGTGCCCGTTGCGGGAGCTCATCACCTTCCGCCGGTCGAGCCGAGCAAGATCGTGTGCGTGCATCTCAACTATGAGAGCCGGCGCGCCGAGTTCCAGGCAAAACTCGGCGCCGCGCCAACGTACTTCCACAAGCCGGTGAGCGCGCTCAACGGCCACGACGGAGCGATCGTGCGGCCCCCACGGTGCCGGTTCCTCAACTACGAGGGCGAGATCGCGATCGTGATCGGCTCCCGAACCCTGCACGTCGCGCCCGAGGAAGCCGGCGAGCACGTTGTGGGATACACGATCGCCAACGACTACGGGCTGCACGACTTCCGCGATACGGATGCCGGCTCGATGCTGCGCGTGAAAGGGTCCGACACGCTCTGCCCGCTCGGTCCGGGCCTCGTCACCGACTGGGACTTCCATCACAAGGCGATCGAAACGCGTGTCAACGGTGCGACGGTCCAGTCGGGAAACACCGACGAGATGATCTGGGACATGCACTACCTGGTCGCCGACATCGCACGGACGATCACGCTCGAGCCCGGCGACGTCATCCTGTCGGGAACGCCCGCGAACTCGCGCCCGGTCGAGCCGGGCGATGTCGTGGAGGTCGAGGTGGAGGGACTGGGCGTCCTGCGGAACACGATCGTCGAGGGCGACGTGGCGATCCGCGACGATGTCGGCGCTCAGCCGAGCGAATCCGAGGAAGTCGTCTCGACGGCCTTCGGCGGCGATTGGGAGTTCCGCGGGATCCGCGCGCCGAGGAAAGACTGAATGGCGACCGTTCGCTACCTCGTGCACGACGTCGCCGAGGCAACCGACTTCTATGTCGATCGACTCGGCTTCGAGCTCGTCGAGCGCTGGGGGCCGGCGATGGCGATCGTGCGTCGCGACGACCTGGACCTGTGGCTGGCGGGCCAGCAGAGTTCGGCGGCACAGCCCATGCCCGATGGCGCGAAGCCCGAGCCCGGGGGCTGGAACCGCGCGGTCGTGGTCGTCGAGGACCTGGACGACGTCGTCGCGCGTTTGCGCGAGACCGGGACGGCGTTCCGCAACGAGATCGTGACCGGTCCGGGTGGCCGGCAGATCCTCGCGAGCGATCCGTCCGGCAATGTCGTGGAGCTGTTCGAGCCCGGATGAGCTCGTTAGCGCAGCCGAAACCGCCGGTGTATCCTCCGCGATAGTTCGTACCCGAAGGAGGCCGACCGCCAGGATGGATACGACGGGGACGAGGCTGCGGCTGCTGTGGTCCGACCTTCACGGCATCGAACGCGGCAAGTACCTCCACGGCAACTGGCAGGAACGCGGCCGCGCCAACTTCTGCCTCGCGACCTTCCCGCTGACGTTCGACCGCGAGATCCTGCCGATTCCCGGGCTCGCCTTCGACGTCGGGCTCCCCGACCTCGAGGCGACCGTCGAGACCGACACCTTGCGACCCGGCTGGGAGCCCAACACGACGGTCGCGATCGGACGCCTGTCGCACCAGCACGAACCGCTCGCGATCGACCCGCGCTACCTCCTCGAGCAGGCCGTGGCGCCGTGGCTCGAGCGCGGCCTGACGCCCCAAGTGGCCTTCGAGTTCGAGTTCTACCTCCAGCGACCCGACGGCGAGGGGGGCTGGACGCCGATCCACACGCCCTCCTCGCGCGTCTACGGCACCGGGACGGCGGTCGACCCCGACGGGGTCGTGGCGGAGATCGCCGCCCGCGCCGTCGACGCGGACATGGACGTGGAGGCGTGGTGCACGGAGTTCGACGACACCCAGTTCGAGGTCAACATCAAGTACACACAGGCCGTGCGCGCTGCCGACGACGCGTTTCTGTTCCGCGTGCTCGCCCACGAGGTCGCCACGCAGCGAGGCTACCGAGCAACCTTCATCGGCCGGCCGTACCTGGATCGCGGGGGCTCGGGGCTCCACGTCAACATCAGCTTCGTCGACGAATCGGGCACCAACGTGCTGTTCGATCCGGACTCCGACGACGGGCTGTCCTCCCTCGCGCGACAGTGCATGGCGGGGATGCTCGTACACCACGAGGGCACGGCCGCGATCTGCGCGCCGACCGTGAACGCCTACAAACGGCTGCTCCCCGACATGATGAACGGGTACTGGGCGAACTGGGGCCACGACGACCGGACCGTCGCGCTTCGGATCAGCCCGGACCGCGGACCGAGTACTCGCCTGGAGAACCGCGTGCCCGACGGCGCGTGCAATCCGTACCTGGCGGCGGCGGCGCTGCTGCACGCCTGCCGGTTCGGCGTCGAGGACGGCCTGGTGCTGCAGTCGGCGCAGCCCGTCGGACAGGATGCGGCGGCCTTCACCCACATCCCGGCGACGCTCGAGGAGGCGGTCGGAGCGATGGCGCGGGACGAGCAACTGTGCGCCGCGATGGGCGCGCCGTTCGTCGAGGCGTTCTCCGTACTCAAGCTCGCGGAGTGGAAGCGCTACGTCGAGGCCGTCGAGGACCCAGCGTCGACCGACCTCTCCCCGTGGGAGCTCGACTACTACTGCCCGTTCTTCTGATCGTATGAGCGCGACCGCGACGAACCGGTTGCCCGAGGGGATCGATCTCGCGAACCCCGACAGTTACGTCGACGCGCTGCCGCTCGACTGGTTCCGGCGACTGCGAGAAGAGGCGCCGGTGGTCTGGCACCCCGAGCCCGCACCCAACCACGGGTTCTGGGCCGTGACGCGCTACGACGACCTCACCGCCGTGCACATGGACTGGGCGACGTACTCCTCCGAGGTCGGCGCCGTCGCACTCGAAGAGCTCGACACCGAGCAGCTCGAGATCCGCCGCTCGATGCTCGAGACCGATCCGCCGCGACACACGGCGCTTCGCAAGATCTGTTCCAAGCGATTCAGCGCGCGCGGCGTCGGTGCCTTCGAGGACTGGATTCGCGAGGTGGCCATCGAGGTGCTCGACCGCGCGCTCGTGTCAGACGAGCCGTTCGACTTCGTTGCGCAGATCAGCCGCGAGCTGCCGATCCGGTTCCTCTGCTCGATTTTCACCGTGCCGCAAGATGATGCGCCGCAGCTGATCTCCTGGGGGGACAACATGATTGCCAACCAGGATCCAGAGCTCTCCGCGGCGGTCGTGGATCGCGTCGACACCGAGGCCTACCGGCTGCTGCCGTTTCGCTCTCCCACCGCCCTCGACGTGTTCGCCTACGCGGATCGCCAGCGCGACGACCGGCTGGTCGAGCCGAGCGACGACGTCATCCAAGCGCTCGTCACGGCGCAGAGCGAGGGCATGCTCGACGAGCGTGAGTACCACAACTATTTCTCCCTTCTCATGATCGCCGGGAACGAAACGACGCGGCACACGATCAGCTCGGGCATGCTGGCGCTGCTCGACAACCCCGAGCAGATGCGGCTGCTGACGCAGGAGCCGGATCGCATCGCGGTCGCCGTCGAGGAGATCCTGCGATGGGCGACGCCGGTGCTGCACTTCCGGCGGACGGCCACGCGCGACACGGAGCTCCGTGGTCAGGCGATCCGCCAGGGCGACAAGGTCGTGACGTGGTACGTCAGCGCGAACCACGACATGGAGATGTTCGCCGACCCGGATCGGTTCGACGTCACGCGTACCCCGAACGACCACGTGACGTTCGGCCCGGGCGGTCCGCACTTCTGCCTGGGCGCGCATCTCGCGCGGCTCGAGACAAAGATCCTGTTCCAGGAATTGCTTCCTCGGCTCGCTTCCATGGAGATTGTGGGCGACGTCGAGCGCATCCGGTCCAACTTCGTCAACGGCATCAAGCGGATGCCGGTGCGCATCACGACCCGCTGAGGCTCGCGTCTCTCGCGTCGACCGAACTGGCGAGCGCGCGCAGCATCGACGCGAGCTTTCGCTGTTCCTCGGGATCCAGCACAGCGGCGACCCGCGCCTCTTCCTCGTTGAAGCGGGGGAACAAGTGCTCGATCGTCTGCCGGCCGGACTTGGTCAATGAGACCAGCACCCCACGCTTGTCGGAGGGATCGGCGCGACGAATCGCCCAGCCGCGCGACTCGAGCGTACGCAGCACCCCGGTCGCCGTGGGCTTGCTGATGCCGACGGCATCGGCGAAGGCGTTCGCACCCATCTCACCCCAGACCCAGAGCACCCACAAGCCCACGAACGACGTCCACGAGACCTGATCCGGCGCGAGCACCGTTGCCTCCATGTGCCGACGCACCGCCGCGGCCGACCGGAACAGGTTGGAGATCGCCCACATCGCGCGAAAGTCGAACGGACGCTCGCCGAGAACCTCCATGACCTTGCGTTCCGCAGGGAGCAGGTCGTCGCTCACCCGGCCTCCTTCGCTACTCGCTCTCCCAGTTCCCGTGCCACGTCCATCAGCGCCAGGACGTCCTCCTCGGTGGTGCGGAAGTTCACGAAGCACGGTCGGAGCCAGACGTCCCCGTCGATCAGTGCCGACGCGAGGTAGACGCGACCGTCGGCCTGGATCGCGTCGGACAAGCGCTGATTGTGCGCGTTGAGCTCGACGCCTTCCGGGACGTGGCGAAGCGGCACGATCGAGAGCTGCGGCGGCGCGTCCATCACCTCGAAGTCCTCCGTCATCTGGGCGTGGCGGTAGAGCAGCGCGGCTTCTTCCAGATTGCGTTCGATGGCGTCCCGGAACTGCGCCGCGCCGTGCGCCCGAAACGCAAGCCACGCCTTCAAGGCGCGAAACGGCCGCGAGTACTCCAAGGTCACATCGGCCGCGTGCAGCTCGTGTCGCTGGTGCGGCAGGTAGCCCTGCTCGTGGGCGAAGGTCTGCGCGAAGACGTGATCGTGGCGGCTCATCACGACCCCGCACGCCTTGGGCAGGTAGAGCCACTTATGCGCGTCGATCGAGACGGAATCCGCACGCTCGAGCCCGGCGAACAGCTCCGGCCGCACCGCCGCCGCCGGCGCGCCGTAGGCGCCGTCGACGTGCAGCCATACGTCACGCTCGCCGCACACCGTCGCGATCGCATCGAGCGGATCGACGGCGCCCGTGAGCGTCGTCCCCGCGGTCGCGACGACCGCCGTCGGGGTCGCCCCGGCCGCCCGGTCCTCGTCGATCATCGCAGCGAGCGCCACCGTGTCCATGCGACGGAGCGGATCGAGCGCCACCGCCCGCAGGTGGTCCGAGCCGATGCCGAGCAGCTCAACTGCCCGCGTCACCGAGTAGTGCACCTCGGCCGAGCAATAGACGATCGGTCGCGCGCCGGCGAGGCCCGCGTGTCGTGTTCCGGGGAGTGCTCGCTCGCGGGCGGCCGCCAGGGCAGTCAGGTTGCTGATCGTTCCCCCGCTCGTGAACGTGCCCGAGGCGGGCGGATACCCGATGAACTCCCCCATCCAGCGCACCGCCTGGTGCTCGACGGTGGTTGCCGCACGCGCATCGACGGCGAGGTTGATGTCGTAGGTGTGTGCAAGCAGGTCTCCGATCGTCCCGATCTCCAACCCGCTCGAGCCGATGAACGCGAAGTACCGAGGTCGCGGTTGGGCGATCGACTCGTCGAGAATTCGGGCGGCGTCATCGAGCGCCTCGTGCACCGATACGGGTTCCTCAGGCAACCCGGCGCCTATCAGCTCAGCGACCCGCGGATCCAGCGGCGGCTCCTCGGGTCGGAACCGGTCGAACGACCCCCACGCCTCGACGACGAGCCGGGCGGCATGCTCCAGCGCCTCCTCGCGCGACGCGTCGAGACGCAGGGGTCGTTCGGCGTCTTCGGTCATCCGATCCCTTCAGCCCGAACACCGGCGGGGTTGATCCCGTCCCGCTCATCGGAGCGCAGGTCGTCGAGCACCTCGCTCGCCGGCGGCCGCCCCTTCATCGCGAGCGCGAAGATCAGGCCGATGACCGCCCACACCAGCACCCATCGCCACACCTGGTTGAAGGGATCCGGCTGCTTGTAGATGCCGCCGTAGACGGCGGCCGCGGAGATGGCGCACCCAACGACGGCTGCCACGATGATCCCCGCGTAGTTCGTCCCCTCTCGAAGCCCGCGGAACGCGCCCAATGCGAGGAAGAAGTACACCACCATGAGCGCGAATCCGCCGAATGTAGAGAGCCACGCGAACATATCGAAGAAATGCGGTCCGAGGCTGGCGCTTTCAAAGACGCCTTCCGCGAACTGCGCAATCCCGACCATGATCAGCGAGATCACCTCGACGAACAGAATGGCCGTAACGGGCGTTCCCCGCGACGAGACCTTGGCCAGCACACCTGGGATCCGACGATCCCGACCCAGGGCGAACACACCGCGCGCCGATGCCACCGCCGCACCCAACCCGACCGCGAGCACGTCGAGGAGTACGACGACCTCCAACAGCTTGAGCATGCCGTCGGATCCGTAGCCGCCGACAGCGGGCGGCGACCCCAATGCGAATAGCGGGGCGCTCGCCACCGCGGGATCGGCGATGATCGACATGTCCATCCCGAACCCGACGATCTGCGCATAGGCGGCGATCAGGTAGAAGACCGTCGCGATCACGATCGTGTACAGCACGGCGCGGGGAATCGAACGCTTCGGCTCGGCCGTCTCCTCCCCGAGGTTCGCGGCCGTTTCGAAACCAACGAAGATGAGGACGCCATACAACACGCCGAACATGATGCCCGACCAGCCGTCCGCGGCCGCGCTCGGCTTGAAGGGTTCGAGGTTCGTCGTCGGCGCGTCAAGGATGACCTTGATGAAGAAGCCAAGGACAACAACGGCCGACACAAGCGCAAGCGTGAGCTGCGCGCGCGTCGACAACCGCACGCCGAAGTACTGAATGACGGACACCGCGACGATGAAGATCAGGCTCCATCCCCACATGGGCAGAGGCGATGACGACGACAGCACGCCGGGCAACGCGGGGTCGGCGGTGAAGATCACGTCGTGCACATACCAGCCCACGAGGCACGCGATCGCCGCTGCAAGCACGGTCGTGCCGCCGTAGTAGATCCACCCGGCAAACGCACCAGTCTTGCCGCCGAGCCCGGCCGAGACGTAGTCGTAGAGCGAGCCCGCCGCGTGCACCCGTTTGGCGTACTGCGCCACGATCCAGCCGAGCGCGAAGGTCCCCAGCGCCGCGATCAGCACGGCGAGCGGCGTCGCCACCCCCGCGCCCTTGCCCGCCGCGCTCACCCCTGCGATCAGCGGGATGAGGAAGGCCGCCGAGAAGACGGGCCCCATGAACCCGACCGATTGCGAGATGCAGTCGACCAGGGTGAGCTTCTTCTCGCCAAGCCGTTCGTATTCCAGTTGCTCCGCCATCTCGTTCCCCTCTCCTCGATGCCAACGCCTATGCCGCCGAGCTCCACCCCCCGGACGGCCGCTCGAACCACACATGCACCTGACCGGTGCCGACCGATGCCTCGTACTCGCTGAACAGCTCCCCCGGCGCGCGGCACTCGACGCCACCCAGGGCCGACGCCATCATGAGGTAGTGCCCGAAATGCCCTTCCGGGTAGGCCTTTCGGTACGTCGGCATGCCCTCGATCACGCCCGCGTGGTCACCGCGCCGCAGCATGTCGAGCACCTGCATGTCGGCCTCGTAGTAGGCCATGTCGTAAATGTTGTCCGGTGCCCGCTGGCTCTCGCGCTGGCGCAGCTCCTTGAAGCCGAAGAACCGGTGGGTCATGCCGCCGCTCGCGAGCAGCACCACCCGGCGGTCGCTCTCGGCCACTGCGTCGGCGATGAGCTTCCCGAGCAACAAGAAGTCGTCCGTGCCGCACGTTTGATTGAGCGCGACGCTCATCCACCGGGTGTCCGGGCGCCCGAGAAACGTCCAGATGTTGATCGTGCCGTAGAACACCGGCAGATACGGGTCGTCACACGCGAGGATCCAGCAGTCGTCGCGACCCTCGGCCTGCTTGGCGATGAGCGCCGCGAGCTCGGGATCGCCCGGCATGTCGTAGGGGATCTGTTTCATCCCTCGGGGAAGCTCGTGGCTCGTAAACAACCCCTGCCGGCGATCCTGCGCGGTCACGATGTGCTCGAAGGTCGACTCCCAGTGCGTGTCGAAGATGATCACCGTGTCCGGCTCCAGCCGGTCGATGCACTCGGTCTTCATTCGTTGGAGCCCGGGGACGAGCGTGATCTCCTTGCCCTCGTTGATCTCGAGCCGGGTTTCTTCCGGCAGCATGATCGTCGGCACGTGCGCGACCAGCGCCGCTCCCACCACTTCGCCCATCAACTGCCTCCCTCGTCATCGGACGGCGGCGCCGTCACCACGTTCTTCACGTCCGCATAGAAGTCGAAGCTCCATACGCCGCCCTCGCGGCCGATCCCGGAATTACGCGAGCCGCCGAACGGGGCGTTGAGGTCGCGCACGAAGAAGCAGTTCACCCACACGGTGCCGGCGACCAATTGCTCGCCGACGCGGCGGCCGCGCTCTGCATCACCGGTGTAGACGATCGCCGCCAACCCGTAGTCGGTGGCGTTCGCGAGGGCGATCGCCTCCTCCTCGTCGGCGAAGGGCTGCACGCTCAGCACCGGCCCGAAGACCTCGTGCGTGAGGATCTCAGATCCCACCGGCGCGTCGGCGAAGAGCGTCGGCTGGTAATAGAGGCCGCCGAGATGCTCGTTCGGGCCGCCGCCGAGCAGCACCCGAGCGCCGTCGTCGCGAGCGCGCCGCACGAAGCCGTCGACGCGATCGAAATGCTCGCGGGTGATGAGCGGCCCGATATCCGTGGCATCCTCGCGCGGATCCCCCTGCACGATCAGCCGTGTCGCCTCGACGAACCGCTCGACGAACATGTCGTAGATCGAGGCCTCGACGAGCAGACGCGTCCCGGCGAGACACACCTGCCCCGCGTTGTCGAACTGTCCGACCGCCTGACGCACCGCCGCCTCGAGATCCGCGTCGGCGAAAATCAGGAACGGCGACTTGCCGCCAAGCTCCAGCGAGGCCGGCGTCAGGTTCGACGCCGCAGCCCGCGCGACGAGTCGCCCCGTCTCGACCGAACCCGTAAACGCGATCCGATCGACACCGGGGTGAGCTACGAGCGCGGCGCCGGCCTCCTCGCCGATCCCCTGCACCACGTTGTAGGCGCCGGCCGGAAGCCCGGCCTCCAACGCGATGTCGCCGAGCAGCGATGCGGTGAGCGGCGCCCACTCCGGCGGCTTGTGCACGACGGTGGCACCACTCGCAAGTGCCGGGGCGATCCGCCACGTCGCAAGCATCAGCGGCGCGTTCCACGGGCCAATGACGGCGGTCACGCCTGCCGGATCCCAGGTGACCCGTTCGGCGTGGCCGTTGATCGATGCGTCGGCCGACCCGTCGATCTCGAGCAGCTTGTCCGCGAACGAGCGGAAGTTCCGAGCCACGCGCGGCATCACCGAGCGCACATGCGAGCGAAGGAGCGAGCCGTTGTCGCGTGTCTCCACCGCGGCGAGTTCCGCGACGCGCCCGTCGATGCCGTCGGCGATCCGGTGCAACACCTCGGCGCGTTCCTTGGCCGGGGTCCGGCCCCAGGTGGCGGTGGCGCCACGAGCAGCCTCGACGGCCGCCTCGACCGCGCCGGCGTCGCCACGAGCGACCTCGGCGATCGGCTCCTCATTGATCGGCGAGACGTCGACGAAGCGCGCGCCGGCGTCCACGCGTTCCCCACCGATCAGGTGGTCGGTCGAGACCTCGACGCCCTCGATCACCGCCCGGCTGGCCGCCAGCTGGTCCTCCCTTTGCAGCGCCAATAATTCGCATGCGAACGGTATGCAGGCCCCCGGAGCGTGTCAAACGCTGCCCGGTCGCCGCGCCGGACGTGGTTCGATACGGCCATGAGCCTGATGTCCCCCGGGGACCAGCCGCTCGACGTGACCCGTTTCGACGTGGAAAACGCCGTCCAGCGAATCCGCACCTACGTTCGCCGCACACCCGTGATGGACCTCGAGCCCGACGCGTTCGGCGTCGGCGGGTTGCTGACGCTGAAGCTCGAGCTCCTGCAGCACACCGGGTCGTTCAAGCCGCGCGGCGCCTTCAACCGGATGCTGACCGCCGACATCGATCACAACGGCGTCCTCGCGGCCTCGGGCGGAAACTTCGGCCTCGCCGTCGCCTACGCGGCACGGGTGCTCGGCCACTCGGCCGAGATCTTCGTGCCGTCGACCTCCCCGGAGATGAAGATCGAGCGCATCCGCTCTTACGGGGCGACGGTGCACGTGGTCGACGGCTTCTACCCCGAGGCCTACGCCGCGTGCGAGGAGCGCGCCTTCGACACCGGCGCGGCGTTCCTGCACCCGTACGACCAGCCGGCCGTCGTCGCGGGCCAGGGGACGATCGCCGCCGAGCTGAGCGACCAAGCCCCAGCGGTGCAGACCGCCATCGTGGCGGTCGGCGGCGGCGGTCTCATCGGCGGGATCGCGGCGTGGTACGCCAGCGACGTGACGGTGATCGGCGTCGAGTCCGAAAGCTGCGCGACGCTCACCGCCGCCTTGCGTGCGGGCGAGCCCGTCGACGTACCGGTGGGCGGGATCGCCGCCGACGCGCTCGGCGCGGCACGCGCGGGCGTGATCGCGCTCGGTATCGCCACCCGGTTCGTGCGCGAGATGGTCACCGTCTCCGACGAGGAGATCACCCGTGCGCGACGGCTGTTGTGGGAACAGTGTCGGATCGCCGTCGAGCCGGGTGCGGCCGCCACGCTCGCCGCGCTCACGAGCGGCGCCTACCGGCCGGGGCCGGGCGAACGCGTGTGTCTGGTGCTCTGCGGCGGCAACGCCGATCCGGTCGATCTCGAGGATCGCTGAGGCGAGGCCCGAAGGCTCGCCTCAGCCGCCGAAGCGCTCGGCCAGCTCCGCGCCGCCTCGCTGCCGAAACGCGGCGAACACGCGCTGGCGCTCCATGGCCTGCAGCAGCATCCGGTGGTTCTGTGGAATGTCGTGCTCGGCAAAGAAGGCCTGCACCTCCTCGACCACCTCGGGGTCGGTTTGGGTGCGGGCTCCCTGTGCGAGGTTGATGATGTTGGAGGCCGCAAAGCGCGGGATCAGCTCGTCCCAATGGTCGCGGACGAAACGCCAGGCGATCACGCCGGTGTCGCGATTCGTCTCCGCACGGGCGAGCAGGAACGGCGCGTCCTGCGAGCGGATGTGCTCGGTCGTCGCGAGCTCGAGGGTGCGCCGCATGAGGTCGGGGTCGCGGAAGCGCGCAAGCGCGTAGCGATAGCGCTCCTGCTCCTGCGGCGTGGGCGCGGACGCGAGCCGCTCGACGAACGCCTCATACTCCGCCGGGCCGCCGGCGAAGGCGACCACGTCGACCGCCGCGGCCGCGATCTCCGGCTCGACCCCGGTGCCCATGCGCGACAGCGCTTCCGCCTCACGCGCCATCGCCTGCGTCTCGGGGTCGTCGCCAAGAATCCCAAGCGAACGGATCAGATCGCCACGGAGCTCGCGATCGAGATCGGAGTCCTCGGGACGCGCCTCCCAGCCAAGCCGGCCGAGCGCGGGACGCACCAGGGCGCGCACGTCGTCACGGAAACGCTCTCGCGCCGCTCCGTCGACGAACCGGTCGCACCAGGTCAGGCCGGTGAGAATCGTTTGCCACACGGCCGGTGCCGACTCCTCGGCGAACCCCGCGATCAGGTCGAGGAACGCCCCCACCGATGCACGACCGGCGATCGCGGCCGCCCAGGCGTCGTCGACGAGGCCCTGGCGCTCGCCGGGCGACAGCTCGTCGAGCCGCCCGACCAGCCGCCCGCGCAAGGTGTCGTCGTAGAACGTCCGGACGAACGCCGAGCCGCCGGCGTTCGCGATGACGAGGGCATCGGGATGGAGCACGGGAAGCTCGAGCCCGTCCGCCTCGACCAGGACGTGCGAGACCTGTTCCCCGTCCGGTCCGACCTGCCTGACGATCAGCGGGATGGGCCAGGTCGTCTCGTCGCTCGGCAGCGATGGTGCGAAGCGTCGCTGCGTGAAGTGGAGACGATCGCCGTCGAGCCGGATCTCGACCGCTGGGTAGCCCGGCTGGAAGATCCAGGCATCCATGATCCGGCGCACGGGCTCACCGCTCGCGGTCTCGAGCGCGTCCCACAGGTCGTGGGTCTCGGTGTTCGCGTGGGCGTGCGCCGCAAGGTACTGGCGGATGCCCTCACGAAAACGCTCCGGGCCGAGCCACTGCTCGATCATCCTGAGCACGGCGCCGCCCTTCGTGTAGGTGAGCGTGTCGAACATGCCGCTCGCGTCGTCGGGCGATTCCACGGGGAACTCAATGGGACGAGTCGTCTCGAGGGCGTCGACTTCGAACGCGGCCATCCTCGCCGTCTGGAACGCGTCGAAGACACGCCACGCGGGCTGCATGGCGTCCACGCACAGGTAGGACATGAAGGTCGCGAACGCCTCGTTGAGCCAGATGCCGTTCCACCAGCGCATCGTCACGAGGTCGCCGAACCACATGTGCGCGAGCTCGTGGGCGATGGTCTCGGCAACGTCGAGGCGCTCCTCGTGGGAGGCGACCGCCGGATCGAGCAGCAGCAGCGTCTCGCGGTAGGTGACGAGGCCGGTGTTCTCCATCGCACCTTGTGCGAAGTCCGGGATCGCCGCCTGGTCGAGCTTCTGCTCGGGATACGGGATGCCGTAGTAGTCGCCGAACCAGTCGAGCGAATAGACGCCGACCTCCAGGGCGTAGTCGGCGAGATGCAGCCGGTCGGGACGGCACGCCACGCGCACCGGCGTCGTGCCGGAGAACGCAGGCTCCGTAAGCGCGAGCCGGCCGACCACGACGCACACGAGGTACGTCGACATGACCATCGACTCCGCGAAGCGAACCCGGACCAGCCCGGGCCCCGCCGGTTCGCGGCCGGTCTCCGGAGTGTTCGTGAGCGCGGTGGCATCCTCGGGGACGACGAGCGTCACCGCAAACGATGCCTTGAGGTCGGGCTCGTCCCAACACGGGAAGTTGCGCCGGGCATCCGTGGCCTCGAAGTGCGTCGTGATGATGACGTGATCGACGCCGGCGTCGTCGGTGTACCGGGAGCGGTACATCCCCTCCATCAGGTCGCTCAAACGCCCGGTGAAGTCCAGGTGCAACCGGTACGCGCCGGCTGCGAGCACCGCCGGCAGGGCGAGCGTGACCCGGCCGGCGTCGTCGTCGACGGCCACGTCCTCGATCGTCACCGCGACCCCGGTGTCCGTCCCCACCGCCCCGCCGTGGACGACGACGTCCTTTGCATTGAGCTCGATCTCGTCGACGGGCTCGTGCACGGTGACGTCGACGTCCACCGTACCGTCGAAGGTCGGCGCCGCCGGATCGAGCCGCAGCTCGATCTCGTAGCGCGACGGCGTTACGGTGCGCGGCAGCCGGTACGTGGAGCCCTGGGCGGTCGCCGAGGCCGTCTCAGTCATCGACGAACGTGAGCCAGTCGAGGTAGCGCGGATCGTCGCCCTTGGTGGCGGCGAAGAAGGCGTCCTGCAGCTCCTTGGTCACCGGCCCGCGATGTCCGGCCCCGACCGCCCGGTCGTCGACCTCGCGGATCGGCGTGATCTCGGCGGCCGTCCCGGTAAAGAACACTTCGTCGGCCAGATACAGGTCGGTGCGGACCAGGTTGCGCTCGATCACCTCGTACCCGAGGTCGCGTGCGATCGCGATCACGGCGCCGCGCGTAATGCCGCTCAAAGCCCCGACGCTCGTCGGCGGCGTGAGGAGCACACCGCGATCGACGACGAAGACGTTCTCGCCCGACCCCTCGGCGACGTTGCCCTCGTGATTGAGCAGAATCGCCTCGTCGTAGCCGCCTTTGACGGCCTCTACCTTCGACAGGATCGAGCCCAGATAGCCGCCGGTCGCCTTTGCCGCAGACGGCAGCGAGTTCTGGTCGTGGCGCTTCCAGCTGGAGATCTTGACGCGCGTGCCGACCTCGAGCGCGTCCTCCCCGAGATAGGCGCCCCACGGCCACACGGCGATCGAGACGTCCACCGGCACCGCCAGCGGGTTCACACCCATCTCGCCGTAGCCTCGAAAGGCAATCGGGCGGATATAGCAGCTGTCGAGTCCGTTGGTGCGGATGAGTTCCGTGGTCGCCCGCGTGAGCTCGTCCTTCGAGTAGGGCAGCTCCATGTGATAGATCGCGGCCGAGGCGAACATGCGGTCGAAGTGGGCATCCAGATGCCATACCGCGGGGCCTCGCGCAGTGGCATAGGCCCGGATGCCCTCGAAGACACCCGAGCCGTAGTGCAGTCCGTGGCTGAGGACGTGAATCTTGGCATCGCGCCAATCCACGAGCTCGCCGTTCATCCAGATCTTGTCGACCTCGGTGATCGGCACGGCGACGCCTCCTTGCGCTTGCCCGGCCCGGGGTCCGGGCGTCCGTACAGGATAGCCGTCAGTCGGGCAGATCGTAGACGCGCCAGCGGTGGGGCGCCTCGACGCCGAAGGGGGTCGAGAGGTCCGGCCCGTAGGTGTCGATCGCCCACGCACGTACCACCTCGACCGCCCGGCGCAGGTCGGCATCGTCCACACGCCACGTCCAGGAATAGCTGCGAGCCAGCGCTTCATCGAAGAACCTGGAGAGCGAGCTGTCGACGGTGGCGTGGGTGAGCTCGATGCCACGGAGCCGGGCACCCGCCCCCTCGAAGGTCCCGTCGAGGTCGGTGTAGCCGTCGCGCACGTCGAGCCCCACGGGCTCCGCGCCCGGCCCGAGCTCGTCGACGAATCGCAGCCACACGGTTCGCCACTCGCCGCTGTAGCCGCCGGGCTCGACGACCACGACACCCGGGCGAACGACCACGCGGCAGAGCTCGCGTACCGCCGCGCGCCAGTCGGACACCAGGTGCAGCACCCACCGGCAATACGCGCCGGCGAAGGCGCCGGGTCCGAACGGCAAACGCGTGACGTCCGCAACCGCCACGCCCACACGAGCGCCGGGATCCTTCTCGCGGAGCTTGGCGAGCATCTGCGTCGACACGTCGACGCCCGCGATACGACGGCCGCGCGCCGCGAACGGGACGGCGAGCGCCCCGGTCCCCACGCCGATTTCGAGGAGCGGCCCCGGCGGCAGCACGGCATCGAGCAGGCCCGTCGCCGCCTCGATCGACCCGGCATCGGTCACGCGCGTCCGGTCGTAGGCTTCGGCGGCCGGATCGAACGACAGGGACCCGCCGGCCGGCGTGGTTGTCATCAGTTGAGGGAAGGGTCCGTGGGCATGGTCCGCAACACCGCGTAGCCGGGTCCGAGCCGGGCGACCACTCGCTCCCACAGCAGATCCGGCTCGGGGGTGAAGACGTCAGCCTCGGTTGCCGGCACGAGCAGCCAGGCGTCTTCGTCGAGCTCGGCCTCGAGCTGTCCGGCTCCCCAGCCGGAGTAGCCCGCGAAGATCCGCGCCCGCACGATCGCCTCACGATCGTCGTCGTCCATCTCCTCGGGGACGAACCCGACGGCGCCGAACGCAACGATCCCGGCGCGGTCCGGCTCCGTGAACTCGGCCACGACCACCGCGGTATCGGGCTGGACGGGACCACCCTCGAAGAGCTCCTCACCCGGGCCGACGAGGTTCGAGAGCGGCGGCACGGCGTCCTCGACGGCGACACCGAGTGGCCGGTTGAGCACGACGCCGACCGCGCCCTCGTCGTCGTGATGGCCGATAAGCACCACCGTTCGACGGAAGTTGGGGTCGAACAACGACGCGTTCGAGACCAGCAGGCGGCCGGTGAGGGTCGATTCCACGCCGTCAGGCTCGCGAGATGCGGACTCGGCGGCGCGCGCGATGGCGATCGCGCACGATCTCCCGCACACAGTTGTAGGCGGGAATCCCCGTCACGCCGCCGCCGGCGTGCGTGGCGCTCGAGCACTGGTACAGACCGTCGATCGGCGTGCGGTAATCCGCGTAGCCGGGCGCCGGACGCATGTGGAAGAGCTGCTCGGCCGACAGCTCGCCGTGGAAGATGTTCCCGCCGATGAGGCCCCAGCCCTCCTGCATCTCGTGGGGACCGAGCACCTGGCGATGGAGCACGCTGTCGGCAAAGCCCGGCGCCAGCTCGTCGTACCCGGCGATCACACGGTCGGCGTAGGCCTCGAGCGCGGCGTCGTCGGGGTCATCGGCCCACTCCGCGGGACACCATTGCGTAAACAACGACACCACGTGCTTGCCCGCCGGCGCGAGCGACGGGTCGGCGTAGGTCGGCATGCAGCCGTCACTGAACGGTGCCGTCGCGGCCTTCCCCGCGCGCGCTTCCTCGAAGGCCGTTTCGAGGTAGGCGATCGAGTGCGCGAGCTCGAAGCCGCCGGTCAGGTCCTCCTGATCGGGCTTGGCCGTGAATACCGGCGCCTGATCGAGCGCGAGGTTGATCTTCACCGTGCCGCTGCGGGAGCGCCAGTTGCGGATGTCCTCGACGAACCGATCCGGGAGCTCGCTCGCATCGAGCTGCCGCAGAAACGTGATCTGCGGATGGGTTGCCGCGACGACGATCGGCGCGGTCAGCTCCTCGCCGGAACCGAGCGCCACGCCGCGCACTACGCCATCGGTGCTCAGGATCCGATCGACCGGCGTGCCGGTGCGGATCTCCGCCCCGAAGGCGCGGGCGCTTGCTTCGAGCGCCGCGGCCACGGCGCCCATCCCGCCGATCGGGGTCGCCCACGCGCCGACGTGACCGCTGCCGACGTCGCCGATGGAATGATGCGCCATGACGTAGCCGGTCCCCGGCTCGTGGGGCCCCGCCCAGGTGCCGATCAGTCCGTTCAACGCCATGACGGTCTTCACCTGGTCGGTCTCGAAGAAGCGGTCGAGGATGTCGACGATCGACATGGTCATGAGGCGCGTCACGTCGGCCACGCCCTGCACGTCGAGGCCGCGGAATCGCCAGGCCGCCTTGAGCTGCTCGTAGAGATCGCCGGGCGAGCGAGAGCCGAGTTCCGGCGGGGTCGTCATCAGCAGCGGTCCCAGCACGGCGGCCAGGCCGCCGATCCAGGCCTCCCACTGCTCGATCGCGTCGGCGTCGCGCTTGGAAAACTTGGCGAACTCCGCGTAGTTCTGCGCCGGATCGTCGTGCTGGATGATGTAGCGCCCGTCCGGGAACGGCACGAAGTACGGCCCGGTCGGGATCGATCGGTAGCCGTGCCGCGCCAGCTCGAGGTCCTGCAGGATGGTGTCGGGCATCAGGCTCATCACGTAACTGAGCGTCGTCACCTGGAACTCCGGCGCCTCCGGCCACGGGCGCATGGTGTCGGCCGCCCCGCCGGTCTTGTCGCGGGCTTCGAGCACCACGGTGCGGGCGCCCTTCTTCGCCAGGTACGCGGCGGCAACGAGGCCGTTATGGCCGCCGCCGACCACGATCGCGTCGTATCGGTTGGTGGGCTCGTTCATGGCCGCAGGATACGGCCGGAGCGCCGCCCGCAGTTAGGCGGGACGGCGCTCCGGCTCGTAGGTCACTGGCTCCGGCTCGGCCTCCGGCGCCTCGGCCTCGAGCGACTCAGCCGAGGTGTAGCGGGGGACGCCTGTCACAACCTCGCCGAGCGGTTCCTCCCGCTCGACCGACGCCTCCTCCTGCCGGCCGACGACTGCGTCGTCGTCGGGGCCGTGCTCGTGCCGCAGTCGGAGCATCGGGAGCAGCACGATCGCCGCCACGAGCGCCGAGGCACCGCCGATTCGGTAGCTCACCTGCGGACCGAAGTGGCGAAGCACGGGTGCGGCCATCAGATACGCCCCGGCAAGCCCGAAGGAGATCACGGCCTCGAACCCCGCCATCGTGCGGCTTCGCACGACGTCGGGTGTCCGACGCTGCATGATCCCGGTCTCCGCCACCATCGTGAGCCCGTCGGTGAGCCCCATCACGAACAGCGCCACCAGCACGCCGACGAAGAACGAGGAGAACCCGACGGCGAACGCCGCAGCAGCGATCCCGAACGACCCAAGGACGAGCCATCGGGGCTCGGTCGCTGGCTTGAGGAACCGCCCGAGCCCGGAACCGACGACCGACCCGGTGCCCCAGCAAGCGATGAGAGCCGCAAATCCAATCGGCCCGCGGTCGAAGTGCTCCGCAAGCGAGGCGTCGGCGACCATGCCGATTCCCATCCCGAGGACGAAGACGAAGAACGACGCCGTGATCCGCCGCAGCACGCGGTCGTTCCATAGAAACGCGAGCCCTGCGGCGAGGCCACGGTGCTCCTCGTACGCCGTCGCCACGTGATCCTCCTGGAACGTCCCGCGCACGGTCACGGTCAGCAGCAGCGACACGACGAACGTCAGCGCGTTCAGTCCGAAGACCCACGAGGCGCCGATCGTGGCGACGAGCACGCCGCCGATCAGCGGGCCGACGGCGATCCCCGCGTGGACGCCCATGGTGACGAGGCTGTTTGCCCAGCTCACGTCGTCGTCCGAATCGACGAGGTTGGGAATCGCAGCTCTCGACGCGGTGAAGAACGGGATCTCGGCGAGCGCCGAACCGAACGCGAGCGCGATCAGCATCGGAGTGGTCGTTGCGAGCGCCATCCCCAGGAAGAACGCCGCGGAGATCGCCTCCGACGCGATCATCAGCCGCCGCCGGTCGAAGCGATCCCCCAAGGCGCCGCCGAACGGTCCGACGATTCCCGCGACACCGAACGTCAGCAGTAGCGAGAGTGCCTGCATTGCAGGTGACCGCGTGGTGATCCACACCGTGTAGTTGAGTGCCGCGTACGCCGCCGCGCCGCCGGTGACCGAGATCAGTCGACCGATCGCGAGGCGTCGGATCTTCGAACGCGATGTGCTCGGAATGAGTTGCGGCTTCATGGAGCGGCTCCTACGGGGGGCTGGTGCAGGCGGACGGTGGTGCGGGGTGCGCGCGAACGCGCGGGCGCTCAGCTGGCGCTGGCGCCCATATCTCCCGTCAACTTCACCGTGCACTCCATGACCGAGGCAGGTTATCACGCACTCACGCGCAGGTCGAGGAAGCGCGCGGCCGATGTGCGGCGTCGGTCAGCCGAGGGACACGGCGCGGATGTTGTTGGCCTCGATCGCGGCCGCTACCTCGTCGAGAACCGGCGCCGGCACCTCGGAGTCGACGGTCAGCACCATCAGGGCCTCGCCGCCCTGGGCGCGGCGTCCCACGTCCATCGTGGCGATGTTGATGCCCGCGCTGCCGACGATCGTACCGACCTTGCCGATGATCCCGGGCCGGTCGACGTAGCGGAAGAACACCATCCGCTGGGCGGGGCCGACCTCCACGTCGAAGTCGTCGATGCGAATGACCCGCAACGAGTCGCGGCCGATGATCGTGCCCTGAACCGAGACGGGTTCGTCGTCGGTGTCCACACGGATCGACACGAGCGAGACGTAGTCCTGGCTCACCGTGGAGCGCATCTCGCTCACCGTCACCCCCCGCTCGCGCGCGAGCATAGGCGCGTTGACAAAGCTCACCGGCTCGTTGACCGAGCGGCCGAGGATTCCCTTCAGCACGGCAAGGGTGAGTACGCGGGTGTCGTGCTCGGCGATCCGCCCGAGATAGGAGGCGACGACGGAGCGCACCCCGCCCGCGGCAAGACCCGCGGCGAGCGCGCCGAGCTGCTCGGCGAGCGGCACGAAGGGCCGGACCACTTCGGTGACCTCGGCGCCGGCCGAGACGTTCACCGCATAGGGCACGAACTCCCCCTTGAGCGCGAGCCGGACCATTTCGGCGACGGTCGTGCCCGCCTTGTCCTGTGCCTCGCGGGTCGACGCCCCGAGATGCGGGGTCACAACGACTTGGGGCAGCCCGAACAACGGCGAGTCGGTCGTCGGCTCGACCGCGAACACGTCGAGCGCCGCGCCTGCGAGGTGCCCGTCCTCGAGCACCTTGACGAGGGCGGACTCGTCCACGATGCCGCCTCGGGAGGTGTTCACGAGCCGGGCGCCGGGCTTGATCATCCGAAGTTCCTTGTCGCCGAGGAGCCCCTCGGTCTCGGGCGTGCGCGGCAGATGGACCGAGACCACGTCGGATTGCACGAGCACGGCCTCGAGCGTCGGCATGATCTCGACGCCCATCTCCTTGGCGCGATCAACGCTCACGTACGGGTCGAACGCGATCACCCGCATCCCGAACGCGGCCGCACGCGTGGCAACCAGCGACCCGACCCGGCCGAGGCCGATAAGGCCCATCGTCTTGCCGGCGAGCTCGACCCCTTCCCAGCGCGACCGCTCCCAACGCCCGGCGATCAGGTCGGCGTGGGCCTGCGGGATCTGCCGCGCCTGCGCCAGGAGCAACGCGAGGGTGTGCTCGGCGGCGCTGATGACGTTGGACTGCGGGGCGTTCACCACGAGGACGCCCCGACGCGTCGCCTCCTCGACATCGACGTTGTCGAGCCCGATGCCGGCACGCGCGACCACCTTGAGGCTCGTCGCGGCCGCCAGCACCTCGGCGGTCACCTGCGTGGCGCTGCGGATGATGAGCGCGTCGTACGGACCGATGACGCCGGCGAGGTCGCCGGCGGCGAGATCCGTGCGTTCATCGACCTGGAAGTCCGTCCGCAGCCGCTCCAGCCCTTGCGGCGACAGGGACTCGGTGACGAGGACGCGCACCCTCAGCGCGCTCCTTGAAACACCTGCTCGGCCGCACCGACACCTGCGCCGAGCTTGACCGGGAACCCCAGTCGCTCGAGGGTCATCTCGAGCGCCGCGAGCCCGCGGACGATGTCGAGCTCGCTCACATAGCCGAAGTGGCCGATGCGAAACACCGAGCCCTTGAGAGGTCCCTGTCCGGGGGCGAGGACGCAGCCGAAGTCGGCGCGAATCCGGTCGCAGATCGTGTCCGCGTCGATCCCCTCGGGTGCGCGGATCGCCGTGACGGTCCAGTTGTTCTCGAGGCCCTCGCCGAACAGGTCGAGACCCATCGCACGGACACCGTCCTTCACGGCCCGGCTCAGCATCCGGTGCCGGTCGAGCGCCGCGTCGACCCCGTCCTGGAAGTACAGCTCGAGCGCCGCGTGCAGCCCCTGCATCACGCTGATCGCGGGCGTCCAGGGGTTCTCGGGATCGGGCAGCGCCGCGAACGTCCGGTAGATACGCCAGTCGAAGTAGAACCGTGGGAGGGCCGCCGTCTCGGCCACCTGGCGAGCGCGCTCGCTCACCGCAACGAACGCGATGCCTGGGCTTGCCGACAGCGCCTTCTGCGAGCCGCCGACGGCCACATCGAGCCCCCAGTCGTCAAACGTCACCGGCACGGCACCGAGACTCGAGACAACGTCGACGACGACCATCACGCCGGCGTCGTTGGCGACGCGCGCGAGCTCCTCGATCGGCTGGATGACGCCCGTCGAGGTCTCCGAGTGCGTCAGCAGCACGGCCTTCGTGCCCGGGTTGGCGGCGAGCGCGTCCCGCACCTTGGCGGGATCGAGCCTGGTGCCCCACGGGTCCTCGGTGGTGTGCACGGTCAGGCCGTAGGCGGTCGCGAGGCGCTGCCACCGCTGCGCGAAGAATCCCGCCAGCGGCACGAACACCTCGTCGCCGGGCGAAAAGAGGTTCTGGATCGCCGATTCCAGCCCGCCGGTGCCTGAGGACGTCAGCAGGAAGATCTCGGCGGCGTCGGTGCGGTAGAGCTCCCGGAGCCGGTCCGTCACCTCGTTCATCAAGCGGCCGAACCCCGGACCGCGGTGGTACACGATCGGGCTTCCCTGGGCCGACAGCACCTCGGGCGGGATCGGGGTTGGTCCCGGGGCCAGGATGATCTCCGGCCTGTCCACGATGTCTCACTCCTCGTCGGTCGGAGCATTCAGCCTAACAGCGGGTTTGATGCGCGCCGGAAACCGACGGGCCGTTAGCCGGCCAGCGTCCGGAGGTCGACGTCGGGGTCGGCGAGCGCGCGCGGATCGGGCTGCGCCGCCGTCCGGATCAGCGGCAAGGCCCGGCGGCAGTCGCGCTTCCAGTCGAGGCTGACGCAGGCCCGCAGCACCCCGTGGTCGTCGAGAAAGAACGCACAGAACGAGCGCTCCTCGATCGACCCACGCAGAACCATCTCGCCACCGAGGCCGACGCCCGCCATCTGGACCTGGTGCTGCCACTGGTCGGACCAAAACCAGTGCGGATCGTCGAAGGCCTCGGTCGCGCCGAGCATCGCGCGAGCGGCGTGCTCCCCCATCTTGATCGCGTTGTCGAAATGCTCGACCCGGACTTCCCCGAAGACCGGATGATCGTGCGAGGCCACATCGCCCGCCGCGAACACACCGGGGTGCGCGGTCTCGAGGGCCGGTCCGACGCGGATGCCCCCGTTCGCCGCGATCGCCTCCCCGATCATCACCTCGGCGTTGGGCTCGGTGCCGACACCGACGATCACGAGGTCCGCCTCGATCGCGACGCCCCCGCGGATGACGACGCGCTCGACCCGGCCGGTCCCGTCGAACCGCTCCACGCGCTCGTTGAAATGGAAGACGACGCCGGCGTCTCGGTGCATCGCCTCGATCGCGCGTCCGATCCGCGGACCGAGGATCCGGTACAGGGCGGTCTCGAAGATCTCGACCACCGTGACCGCGAGCCCCATCTGTCGAAGCGACGCCGTCACCTCGGCGCCGATGAAGCCCATCCCGACGACGACGGCGTGCGACGCATCGGCGGCGGCACGGCGAATCCGGTCGGCGTCGGCCACCGTCCGCAGCTGGAAGATGCCGTCGAGGTCCGCACCGGGAACGTCGAATCGGCGATTGCGTACGCCGGTCGCGACGAGGGCGCGGTCGAAGGCGATCGTCTCGTCGTCCACCAGCGTGATCGTCCGAGCCGATGGGTCGAGCTCCTGCACACGCACGCCCGTGCGGGTTTCGATCCGCTGCTCTTCCCACCACGACGCGGGACGCACGAACAGCGCCTCGCGGTCTTGCTCGCCCCGCAGATACTCCTTCGACAGACCCGGGCGCTCATACGGCAATGCCGGCTCGTCGCCGATGAGAATCACCCGGCCGTCGAACCCGGCCTGGCGGAGGGTGGCGGCCGCCGTGCCGCCCGTGAGCGACGCGCCGACGATCGCGAAGGTCTGCGCCGTCGGCACTACACCTCGATCTGGATCGCTCCGTCGATCTCCTGCGCGGGATACGTCTCGATCGGCTCGGTGGCCGGACCCTCGATGACTTCGCCGGTGGCAACCGAGAACGTACTGCCGTGGCATTCACACGTGATCTCGGTGCCCTCCAGGTCGCCGCCGGCTGAGAGCATGCAGCCGCGATGCGTGCACACGTCGGAGAAGGCGTACAGCGCCCCACCGACTCGCGCGACGCCGATCTGCGCTCCCTCGACCTCGAACGCCGCGGCATCGCCCTCGGCCACCTCGTCGGCGCGCCCGATCGTGACGAAGTCCCCCATCGAACCCTCCCGTTGCTCGGCATTCCCGAAAATTCGAGCTTAGCCGCCACCGGCCGTTCCGGCCGCTCCGGCCGCCCGGCGGCGAAGGCGCCAGAGGTAGATCGCGGCGAGCGCTCCGTAGAACACCGCCAGGACGACCATCCCGGTTCGAAACGAGACCGGAAGCAAGACCGGGACGAACGCGCCGAGCACCCAGGCGACCTGGAAGATCACCTCGTAGCGCACGAACACCCGACCGAGCGCTTCCGGTGGCGCATGCCGCTGCATGAGTGCTTGGAACGCGAGGCGCGCGAACTCCGAGAGCGCCCCGGCGGAGAACGCGTAGATCGTCAGCAAAGGCAGGCCGAACAGCTGCGAGGCGAGCAGCGCCCCGATGCCGGCCACCGTGACCGCGGCGATCACCACCGCCTCCTCGCGACGGTCGGTGCGAAGCGACGGCGCCACCACGTCGCCGACGAGGCCGCCCAGCACGCCCGCGCCGGCCAGGATCGTGAACCACAGCACCGGCAGCTCCGCCTCGCGCAAGGCAAACGCGAGCAGGAACAGCAGGAACCCGGCCGCCGCCCGCATACCGGCCGCCCCCATCGCCGGTAGCTGCAGGCGCGGCACACGGCCCATCGGCGCTCGATCGGGCGCTCCTTCGCCGAGCGGGACACGCTCGCGACGGCCCGGATGCGGAAGCCGGATCGCCAGGGCGGCCGACACCGCGTAGATCGCGGCGGCGACGTACAGCGGCGCCGACGGATCGATCGCCTTGAGCGCCAGCAGCCCGAACGGCATCGCGGCCACAGCGCCCGCGACCCCCACCCGCCCCAGGCGGGCGTTGGCACGCATGAGCCCCTCCCGCTTCGAGGCGTACACCATGGTCAGCGCGTTCTTCGCGATGGAGTGCACCTTCGAACACACGAGGATCCCGAGCGCGAGCGGGAACAACCAGTTGGTCCCCAGGCGCGGCGCCAGCAGCAGCGCGAGCACGGTCCGGGCCGCCGCGGCGCCGAACGTGATCGAGCGGCGCGGGCCCGCCCGGTCGAGCAACGGCGCCATGAGCGGCCCCGCGAGGGCGAGCGGCAGCATGGTCAGCAGCAGGTAGGCGGTCACGCGCAACCGGGCTTGACCGACTGGTACCGAGAAGAAGACCGAGTCGGACAACGAGATGGCGAGCAGGGCGTCACCGGCAACGCTCGCCAAGTGATTCAGGCCGTAGGCGTCGATCGGATCGGCGCTGCGCCACATGCGGGACAACGGGTGCGTGACGAGCCCCTGAAACCCGCGCCACATGCCGAGCGCTGCCAGCCGCCAGATCGGGTCCCGCCGGGGTGAGCCGGTCGGCGCTGGGGTCCCCGGCCCGGTGCTCACGGTGGGTCTACGCCTCGAGGCGCTCTCGCAGGAGTTCCTGGGCGAGCTTCGGGTTCGCGGCACCGGCCGCCTTCTGCATCAGCTGGCCGACAAGAAAACCGATGACCCCCTCCTTGCCGGCCCGGAACTTCTCCACGACATCGGGGTGCTCGGCAATGACCTCGTCGGCGAGCGCACCGAGTTCGCCCGTATCGGAGACCTGCTGCACACCCAGCCGGTCGACCGCCTCTTCGACCGGTTCGCCGGTCGCGAACGACACCTCGAGCGCCTGCTTGGCACCGGCGTTGGAGACCGTGCCGTCGCCGATCAGCTGGACCACCTCCACGACGTGAGCGGCGGTCAGCGCCCCGTCGTGCCCGGCGGCGTTGCGGAGCGCCGCGACGTCCTGGGTCACCCAGTTGGCAGCGGCGATCGGATCCGCGCCGACGGCGACGGCGCCCTCGAAGAGCCCGACCGACGTCGCGTCGCCGACGAGCACCGCGGCGACCGCCGGCTTCAGCCCGAACTCGCCGCCGTAACGGCGTCGTCGGGCGCGCGGCAGCTCGGGCACCCGCGCGCGCAGCTCCTCGACCCAGGCGGCGTCGGGCTCCATCGCGGGAATGTCCGGCTCCGGGAAGTAGCGATAGTCGAACGCCTCCTCCTTCGTGCGGAGCGACAACGTTGCGCCGGCGTCCTCGTCCCAGTGGCGGGTTTCCTGGACGATGGACGTGCCGGCATTCAGGGCGACCTGCTGGCGATCGATCTCGTATACCAGGGCGCGTTCGAGCGAGCGGATCGAGTTCATGTTCTTGATCTCGACCTTCGTGCCGAGGGGCTCCGTGCCGGCGGCGCGAAGCGACACGTTGGCGTCGCAGCGAAGCGAGCCTTCCTCCATCTTGACGTCGGAGACCCCGAGCGACTCGAGTGTTGCGCGCAGCTCCCGCAGGTAGGCGGCGGCCTCTTCGGGCGTGCGCATGTCGGGCTCGCTCACACATTCGACGAGCGGTACCCCGGCGCGGTTGAAGTCGATCGATGCGTACGCAGCGTCGTGGATCCGGCCCGAGGCGCTCGCGTGCTGCGTCTTGCCGGTGTCCTCCTCCATGTGTACGCGCGTGATGCCGATGGTGCGCGTCGAGCCGTCGGCGAGGTCGATCTCAAGGCTCCCGCCGACACAGACCGGCAGGTCGTACTGACTGATCTGATAGTTCTTCGGCATATCGGGATAGAAGTAGTTCTTCCGGTGAAAGAGCGACCGCGGGGCGATCTCGGAGCCGAGGGCCAGCCCGATCGTGATGATTCGCGCGATCGCCTCGCGGTTGGGCACCGGCAATGTGCCGGGGTGGCCGAGGCACACCGCGCAGGTGTTCGTGTTGGGCTCGCCGCCGAAGGCGTTGGCGCACGGGCAGAACATCTTGGTGGCCGTCGAGAGCTCGACATGGCACTCGAGCCCAATCACCACCTCGTACGCGCCCATCGGGCGCCTAGCCTAGCCGCCACACCGCCCGGCATACGACGGACCCCCCGGTACGCTGGACCGATGGCCGAGGACGCGCCCCCACATCCCTCCACCGTCCAGGTCTGGACGGTCCTCGGCGCCCTGTACTTCGTCTGGGGGACGACCTATCTCGGCATCGAGAAGGTCAACGAGACGATGCCGACGCTCGTCGGCGCGGCGATCCGGTTCCTGTTCGCCGGCGCGGTGCTGTTCGCCTGGTCGGCGTGGCGAACGGGCGAGCGCCCTCGCGCCTCCCAGTGGAAAGCCGCCGCGGTGGTGGGCGTCTTCCTGCTGCTGGGCGGGAACGCGCTCGTTGCAGTGTCGGAGAACATGGGCACGCCGACGTCGATCGTGGCGCTGATCATCGCCCTCATTCCGCTGTGGCTTGCACTGTTCGACCGGGTGCTCCTGCGCAGCGCCCCGCTCGGCTGGAAGGTGGTCGTCGGGCTTATCGGCGGATTCGTCGGGGCGGCCGTGCTGGTCGGCACGAGCGCCGCGTCCGGCAACGTGCGCCTCGGCGGCATGCTCGTCGCGGTGTGCGCGACGCTCTGCTGGACCGTCGGTTCGCTGTACGCCCGGGGAGCGCCGTTGCCGAAAGCGCCGCTCCTCGGCAGCGGAATGCAGCAGCTGGTCGGCGGTGGCGTCATTCTCGCCGTCGCCGTCGCCGCCGGTGAGCTCCGCGGGTTCGACGCGTCCCAGGTGTCACGCGCATCGTGGCTCGGGCTCGTCTGGCTGATTGTGGCGGGCTCGTTCGTGGGGTTCAGCTCGTATCTATGGCTGCTCCGCCACGTCCGCACCTCGCTGGTCTCGACCTACGCGTACGTAAACCCGGTGGTCGCCGTGACGCTCGGCGCCGTGGTCCTCAGCGAGTCGGTCACGCCGCGGCTCGTGATCGCGGCCGCGATCATCCTCGGCAGTGTCGCGCTCATCGTGGCGGCCGGAGAGCGCGGACCGACCACGGAGGCCGCGATGGCCGAGGTCCCCGCCGAGGAGACGGTCTCAGGCGACGAGCGGCGGCCGGAGCGCGAGGCCCAGATCTGATTCCAGAGCGGCGGCCGCGCGGAGCAAGGTCGCCTCGTCGAGCGCGGGGGCCGTCAGCTGCAGCCCGATGGGCAACCCGTCGTCGTCGAGGCCGCAGGGCACGCTGATTGCCGGGACACCGGCGAGGTTCGCCGGGATGGTGAAGATGTCGTTCAGGTACATCGCCATCGGATCGTCGGCCTTCTCCCCGATCCGAAACGCCGTCGTCGGCGAGGTCGGCGACACGAGTACGTCGAAGCGCTCGAACGCCGCCTCATAATCCCGGATCACGAGCGTGCGCACCTTCTGGGCCTGCCCGTAGTAGGCCTCGTAGTACCCGGCCGAGAGCGCGTAGGTACCGAGCATGATGCGCCGCTTCACCTCGGGGCCGAAGCCGAGCCCGCGCGTCGCGAACATCATCTCGATGCTGTCGGTGTGCTCGCCGGGAGCCCGCAACCCGTAGCGGACGCCGTCGTAGCGCGCCAGGTTCGATGAGCACTCGCTCGGCGCGATGAGGTAGTAGGCGGACAAGGCATAGGCGGCGTGCGGCAGCGTGACCTCGCCGACCTCGGCGCCGAGCCCGGCGAGACGGTCGATCGCCGCGCGCACCGAGGCCGCGACGGCCGGCGCGACCCCTTCGCCGAACGCTTCGCCGATGACACCCACCCGAAGCCCGCCAACCCCGCCGTCCAGACTCCCCGTGTAGTCCGGCACGGGGGCATCGAGCGAGGTTGCGTCGCGCTCGTCATGGCCCGCGAGCACGCCGAGCATCGAGGCCGCATCCCGGACGCTTCGTGTGAACGTGCCGACCGTGTCGAGCGAGGAGGCGAACGCGATGAGCCCATACCGGCTGATCCGCCCGTACGTGGGCTTGAGACCGACCACGCCGCAGAGACTCGCCGGTTGTCGCACACTGCCGCCGGTGTCGGTCCCGATGCCCCAGACTGCCTCACCGGCCGCCACCGCGGCGGCGGAGCCGCCGCTCGACCCGCCCGGCACACGTTCGAGATCCCACGGATTGTGCACAGGCCCGTACGCCGAGTTCTCGTTGGAGGACCCCATCGCGAACTCGTCGCAGTTGGTCTTGCCGACGAGCACCGCGCCCGCGCCGGCGAGCCGGGTCCAGGCGGTCGCGTCGTAGGGCGGGACGTAATTCTCGAGGATCTTCGACCCGCAGGTCGTACGGACGCCAGCCGTGGTGAGGACATCCTTGACCGCGACGGGGATCCCCGCCACGGCCGACTGCGGCGCGCCGGTGCTGAGGTAGACGTCCAACTCCTCGGCCCGCTCGGTGGCGAGCTGGCGCGTCGGCGTCAGGAACGCCTGCACGTCGTCCTCGACCGCGTCGAGGCGGGCGAACGAAGAGGCGAGGATCTCCCCGGCGGACACCTCACCGTCGCGCAGGCTCGCCGACAACGCGAACGCATCGCGATCGCACAGCTCGATGCTCACGAGCCGGTCTCAGCGATTCGCGGCACGCGAAAGCGATCCCCGTCGCGCTCTGGTGCGTTGCGCAGCGCCTCGTCGGCCGGCAGCGAGGGCTCGGGGACGTCCTCGCGATAGACGTTCGACCGAGGGATCGGCGAGGCGGTGGGCTCGACATCAGCGGCCGCCACCTCGCCGACCAGCGCTGCGTGCTCGAGGATCTGGCCGAGCTGGGCCTCGAGCTGCACCTTCTCCGCCTCGGAGAGCTGGAGGCGCGCGAGCCGTGCGACGTGCTCGATATCGATCTCGACCGGCATGGCGCGCAGTCTAGCCGCGGGCCGTCACGACCCGTTCGGCCGAGCGTGTTCAGCTCGGCACATCGGGCCGCCCGGGGAGCGCCGGAAGCAGCGCACCACCGAGGGTGGCCTGCGCCGCGTTGATCCGCCGGACCACCATGATCGCGAGCCCTGCCGCGAGGACCTCGAGCACGCCGGACGCGAGGATCCAGGGCGCGATTGCGTGCGCGGCCTCCGTGAAGTCGATGCTCGTCGTGCGTTCATCGAGCTTCGAGAACTGATCGCTCAGCGTCCTGAAGAGCGCCGCGACGACCCCGAACAGCGGTATGAACCCCATCGCCAGCCAGGCGCCCCACCAGACGCCGAGCAGCGGACTCGACCGACGGGGCGTCCCGTCCGGCGTCGAACGGCGATCGAGCTCCAGCATCGCGACAAGCGGCATCGCAAGGCTCGCGAACGGGATGAACCACCATCCCACCGCCCAACCCGGCCGAATGTGCAGATCGGCGTAGCCGCGCGCCCACAGGTTGGCGGTCGCGTGGTGCTGCCAGATGAGCCAGACCACATAGGTTGCCAACGGAAGGATGGACACGATCGACTGCAGGCCCGACAGCGAAGTACGGCTCGAGGATCCCGTCCAGTACGCGGGCTGGTAGCCGGGGGCGCCGGCGTCGGGCACGTGCAAGACGAACGTCCCGGTCCGAAGCGTCGAGTACCACCACGCCCGAGTCACGAGCGAGGCCGCGGCGGTGACCGCAAGCAGGATCTGCAGCGCCATCGCGAGGCGCGCCGTGTCGTGGAACCTGTGGGTCGTCGTGCTCATCCCCCGTCTCCTTCCAGACGCCTGAGGAAATCGGCCTCCTCGATCGTCTCGACCCCGAGATCGTTCGCCTTCGCGAACTTCGAGCCCGGGTTCTCCCCCAGCACGACGAACGAGGTCTTCTTCGACACACTCGAGGTCACGCGGGCGCCGGCGTCCTCGGCACGTGCGGTGGCCTCCTCGCGCGACAACGTCGGCAGGGTCCCGGTGATCACGACCGAACGCCCCGCGAGCGGCTTGGGGGCGGCGTCGACCGGCTTCGGCGCATCCGCCAGACGCACGCCAGCGGACCGCAGCTTCTCCACCAACTGCACGTTCTCGGACTCGTCGAACCACTCGCGCACCGTCGCGGCGATCTCCGGTCCGATTCCCGGGACGGCGTCGATCTCGTCCTCGCTCGCCGCCGCCAGCGCGTCGATCGAGCCGAACGCGTCGGCGAGCACCTGGGCAACGTGGCCGCCGACGTGTCGGATGTTGAGGCCCACCAGGAGTCGCCACACGGGCCGGTCCTTGGAGGCCTCGACCTGACCGAGCAGGTTGGCGATCGACTTGTCCTTGAAGCCGGGCAGCACGGTCAGCTTCTCGGCATCGAGGGCGTAGATGTCGGCGGGGTCTTCGATCAGCCCGCGTTCGAGCAGGCGCATCACGGTCATGTACCCCAAATGCTCGATGTCCATCGCGCCGCGCCCGGCGAAGTGGAACAGCCACTCGAGCCCTTGCGATGGACAGCCTCGCTTGTTGGGGCACCGATAGTCGGCCTCGCCTTCGGCCCGCACGAGCGGCGTCTGGCACGCCGGGCAGTTCGCCGGCATCTTCCAGCGGCGGGCGCTCTTCTTGCGCGTGGCGAGGATCGGCCCGACGATCTCGGGAATCACGTCGCCGGCGCGCCGCACGATCACGGTGTCGCCCTTGCGGACGTCCTTGCGGCGGACCTCGTCCTCGTTGTGCAGCGTCGCGTAGGTCACGGTCACCCCGCTCACGAAGACGGGCTCGAGGACCGCGAACGGCGTCACCTTTCCGGTCCGACCCGTATGCACGTCGATGGCGCGCAGCAGCGTCGTGCGCTCCTCGGGCGGAAACTTGTAGGCGATCGCCCACCGCGGCGCGTGCGAGGTCGCGCCGAGCTCGTGCTGCTGGTCGGTGCGGTCGACCTTGATCACGGCGCCGTCGATCTCCCAGTCGATCGAGTGCCGGTCGCGTTCCCACCGATCGAGGAACGTTCGCACCGTGGCGATCGAGGCCTCCCGCTCGGTCGTCGGAGGCACGGGCAAGCCCGCCGCTGCCGCCCAGTCGAGGAACCCGTGGTGCGAATCGAACGCGACCCCCTCGGCCGCGCCGAAGGAATGGACCCACAGGCGGAGCGGCCGCGAGGCAGTCACCTTCGGATCCTTTTGCCGGAGCGACCCGGCGGCCGCGTTGCGCGGGTTGGCGAAGGTCTTCAGCTCGGCCTCGCCTAGACGCCGGTTGAGTTCTTCGAAGGCCCGCACCGGCAGGTACATCTCGCCACGGATCTCGAGGACCGCCGGCGGGTCCTCGATCGCGAGCCGGGCCGGCACGCCCTGGACCGTCCGGACGTTGGCGGTGATGTCCTCCCCGGTGTGCCCATCGCCGCGAGTGGCGGCGTGGGTGAGCAGACCGCGCTCGTAGGTCAGGGCGCAGGCGACGCCGTCGATCTTCAGCTCGCAGATGAAGCCGTCCGCGGGGTCGCCGAGACCGCGCGTCACCCGATCGTTCCAGGCGTCCAGCTCCTCGAAGCTGAACGCGTTGTCCAGCGACAGCATCGGCGCGCGGTGTTCGACCGGCGCGAACAGCTCCGCCGGTGTGAACCCGACTCGCTGTGTCGGCGAGTCCGGCGTGATCAGCTCGGGGAAGGACGCTTCGAGCCGCCGCAGCTCCCCCACGAGCTCGTCGTACTCGGTGTCGCTCACCTCGGGGTCGTCGAGCACGTGATAGCGATAGGCGTGATGGTTGATGCCCTCGCGGAGCTCCTCGACTCGCACCTTGGCGTCGGCGCGCGCGCGGTCCTCGGCGGCGCTCATCCGGCGATCTCGACCCGGCCCGCGACGCCGATCCGGTCCCCGGAAACCACCACGCCACCCGTGACGCCGCGCACGCGCCGCAGGTAGTGCAGTGCCATCCCAAAGCCGTCGGGCTTGGACAGACACGCCTGCACCCCGGCCGCGGCCGCATCGGCGAGCATGCAGCTGTGGGCGATCACGGCAAGCCCCTCCGGCCCGCCCCCACCCCGACCACGCCCGAGCGTCGTCGAGACGCCGAGGCCCGTAGTGGAGGGCTCGAGGACGATCACGATCGGTTCTCCGCCCGCACGCTTGACCGAGACGCGCATCCGCTTCTTCGTCCGGACGAAATGGTCGCCGTCGCAGGCGACGACCACCTCGCCGCTCTGCTCAGATAGAAAACGCCCGACGGCGTCGACCACGGCGCCGCGGAAGCAGAACATCGGGCCGACCCCGGCTGCCGTCGCCGAGGAGACGACCTCGTGGACGATCGCAGGGGCATCGGTGGCGACGCGTTCGAGTGCCCGCTTGGACGTGCGAAACGCCGGGTCCCGCGCGCCGTAAGACTCCAGCTGCTCCCAGAACGACAGCGCGGCAGCGCGCGACTCCTCCGCATAGTCCTGCGAGGCGGTGATGTGCAGCGCGAGGTCCTGCACCTCGATGTCGAACGACTTGGACCTGCGATGAAGGAGCTTCACGCAGTGGAGTCTAGTGGCGGGTACCCACCCGGCTCGGCGTGGCGGCCACGATGCGCCCGCCCCCGAGCACCTCGTCATCGCGGTAGACGACGGCGCTTTGCCCCGGCGCGATCGCCCGCTGCGGCGTCACGAACGCTACCTCGAAGCCGCCGGGCGTCGGCGTGAGGACGGCCGGGACGTCCTCGCCCCGATAGCGAACGCGCACCAGCGCGTCGAAGGGCTGCTCGGGCGCGACGCCCGCGATCCACGACGCGCGATCCGCGACGAGGCCGTGCCGCGCGAGCAGCTCGCCCGGCCCGACCACGACGCGGTTGGACGCCGCGTCGGTCTCGAGCACGTACATCGGTGTGCCGGTCGCGACACCGAGCCCGCGACGCTGACCGACCGTGAACGCAAAGGTGCCGTCGTGCTCGCCGAGCGGCCGGCCCTGCGCGTCCTCGATGACCCCGCCGGCCTGCACCAGCGCGGGAGCCTGCGAGCGAACGAAGCGCCCGGCGTCTCCCGCCGGAGCAAAGCACAGCTCCTGGGAGTCCGGCTTGGTCGCGACCGGCAGGCCGAACGTTGCGGCGAGCGAGCGCGTCTCGTCCTTGGCAAGCCCGCCGATCGGAAACACGGACCGGGCGAGCTGCTCCTGGCCGAGCATGTGGAGCATGTAGCTCTGGTCCTTCCGGCGGTCGGCGCCGCGGAGCAGATGCCGGGCGCCGGCGGCGTCGGTACGCGTCCGAACGTAATGCCCGGTTGCCACCAGGTCGATCCCGAGCGCGTCGGCGCGGCGCAGGAACGCTCCGAACTTGATCTCGCCGTTGCATCGCGCGCACGGGTTGGGCGTGCGCCCGTCGGCGTGCTCCGCCACGAAGTCGCCGATCACCGTCCGGTCGAAGTCCTCGGTGAGGTCGCAGATCTCGAACGGGAATCCGCCGATGCGGGCCACCTCGGCCGCATCGGCGCGCGCCGCGGGGCCGCAGCATCCATGCTCGACCCCGTCCAGGTGCACGAGCGACATGTGCGAGCCCACCACGTCGTAGCCCTGCTCGGCGAGCAGGAAGGCGGCGACCGAGGAATCGACCCCGCCGGACATCGCGACCAGCACGGAAGGCATGGTCACCAGGCTACCGCGCCCCCGGGCGCGACCCGCCACTATCGTGGCCGCGTGATCGAGGCGCGGTTCGACGACCTGACGGGCGAAGAGCCCAGCTTCCGCCTGGTGGGGCCGGCCGGCGTGCTGGAAGCACGCCGGCCCGACGAGGTGGCGGGCGTGCTCGCCGCGGCCGAATCGGCGGCGGCGCGCGGCCTGTGGGTGGCGGGTTTCGTCGCGTACGAGGCCGCGCCCGGGCTCGACCCCGCGCTCCGCGTGCGCGCGGCCGAGCCCGGCGACCCGTTCGCCGATCTTCCGCTCACGTGGTTCGCGATGTTCGAGGGACGGGAGGAAACGGTGCTGCCGGAGCCGCCCGCCGATGAGGCGCCGCCGGGCGCGGGCTGGACCCCGTCCGTCGCGCGCGCCGCCTACGACGACGCGATTGCCCGCATTCGCGAGCACATTGCCGCGGGCGACACCTATCAGGTGAACATGACACTCCGATTGCACGCCCAGGTGGCCGGGGACCCCCGGGGCCTGTACCGCGACCTCTGCTATGCGCAGCGCGGGGCCTACGCCGGCTATCTCGACACGGGCGGCGTGCGCGTGGTCTCCGCGTCCCCCGAGCTGTTCTTCCGGATCGACGAGGGCAGGATCCTGACAAAGCCGATGAAAGGGACCGCGCCGCGCGGGCGATGGCCGGCCGAGGACGATGCCGTTCGCGCCGGGCTCGAGGGCTCGGTCAAGGACCGAGCCGAGAACGCGATGATCGTGGACCTCCTGCGAAACGACCTCGGCCGCATCGCGCGCCCGGGCACCGTGACCTGGTCGGACGTGTTCGCCGGCGAGAAGTTCGAGACCGTGTGGCAGCTGACGTCGACCGTCGCGGCCGATCTGCGGCCCGAGACGACGCTCCTCGACGTCTTCCGCGCGCTGTTCCCGTGCGGTTCGGTCACCGGGGCCCCGAAGATCTCCACGATGCGCCTCATCGCCGAGCTAGAGGCCGAGCCTCGCGGCGTCTACTGCGGCACCGTGGGCTATCTGGCGCCGACCGGCGCCCCCGGTTCGCGCGCTCGCTTCAACGTCGCGATCCGAACCGTGGTAACCGATGCCCACAGCGGCGCCGCCGTCTACGGAACGGGCGGCGGGATCACCTGGGACTCACGCGCCGACGCGGAGTACGAGGAGACGGTGGCGAAGGCGCGCGTGCTCACCGCGCGGCGGCCAGCCTTCCGGCTTCTCGAGACGCTCGCCCACGAGCCGGGCATCGGCTACCGGCGCCTCGAGGAGCACCTGTCCAGGCTGCGCGACTCGGCGACGTACTTCGGCTACACGCTCGACGAGGACGAGATCGTGGCGACGCTCGAGCGGGAGGCGCGCGAGCATCCCGACGCCGCCGCCCGCGTGCGACTCCTGGTAGACCGCTCGGGCAGAGTGGAATCGGGTTCGGTACGCCGAGCCGAGACGCTCGAGCCACTCCGGCTCGCGCTCGATCGCTCCCACCCCGTCGACCCACGCGACCCGATGCTCTTCTTCAAGACCACGCTTCGCGAGCGCTACGAAGCGGCGGCCGGACGGTTCCCCGACGCCGACGACGTTGTGCTCGTAAACGATCGGGGCGAGGTGACCGAGACGACGCGGGCGAACATCGCGGTTCGCAGGGGCGGCCTATGGGTCACCCCGCCGCTGGGGGCCGGCCTGCTTGCCGGTTGTGAACGCGCGGCACTGCTGGCCGACGGAACGCTCACCGAGCAGACGGTGACGATCCACGAGCTCGAGACGGCGGACGAGATCGCGTTTGTGAACTCAGTGCGCGGGTGGTGCCGGGCCGTGGTGGTCGGCTGAGCCGCTACTCGTCCGCGGCGCGATCGTTCGGCACGGCGAACGGCCGCATGGTGGACGCATCGAGCGGGCACGCGCACAGCGGACAACGGGGCGGATCCTCGTACACGAGCACGGCGCGCTCGCAGTACGGGCAATCGCCCATGCGCATCGGCGGCGGTTCCGACAATTCGTTTGGCATCGTGCGGCCCACTCGGGGGGAGCGGTCCTTCAACGCATCGGAGGGCGATTCGAGGGCCTTGACCCGCGCCGCAAACCAACCGACCTTCGCCGAACGCGATGGGGCCGAGAGGCCTACACCGGCCGCACAACGGCTGCGGGCCCCCGAAGGGGCCCGCAGAACGCGCGTTTGTGCTGGTTATGCAGCTTTGGACCTGCTCCGGCGTTTGCCCCGAGGAACGTAGGAGTGCACCGGTTCGTGCTGCCAGCAGTACTTCCATTTGCTGTAGATGGAAAGTCGGGTCTCGCACCCGGCCTCGGCGCAGACACGCCCCGCACCGTAGGTCTTGTTCGGTCGCGGGAGATTCCGCACGGACGCCCCCCTGAACCGCTCGTCCGACATGGCGCCTCACATCCTTTCCAGGCGGGCCGGACGTGTGGGCTCCCGGCCCTGTGTACCCATTTCGAACAGCACCGGGAGTCGGTTCATTCCCCATCCCGCCAACATCGAGCGGGGTTCCCGACGCGACCCTGGGGTCATCGCGACCATATCGAGGCGGTGTGACACGAATGTGACCGAGATGTGGCGACGGCGTGAACCGCTACGTGGAACCGAACCGCGGATCGCGTTTGTCCAGGAAGGCGGCCATACCTTCGCGCTGGTCCGGCGTGCCGAACAACGCCAGGAACGCCTCTCGCTCGGCCCGGATTCCCGTCGCACCGGGCGTCTCGACCGCGGCATGGATCGCCGCTTTCGCAGCCGCAAGCGCTTGGCGCGGTCCGCGCGCAAGCGCTTTCGCATCGGCGACAGCCACGTCGAGCACCTCGCCGGGCGGAAGCACCTTCTCAGCAAGCCCGAGCGCCAGGGCTTCCTCGGCGGTCACGAACCGCCCGGTATACACGAGCTCGCGGGTGCGCCCGGGCCCGAGAAGCCGCACGAGCCGCTGTGTGCCGCCGGCGCC
The DNA here is from genome assembly GCA_963816105.1 of uncultured Actinomycetes bacterium. Classification (GTDB taxonomy): domain Bacteria; phylum Actinomycetota; class UBA4738; order UBA4738; family HRBIN12; genus AC-51. The sequence goes on from CAWFJH010000001.1 coordinate 179,396, forward strand.
CGGGATCACGCCGAGCTTGATCTCCGGCTGGCCCACCGTCGCGTCGGCGGCCAGGTAGCGCAGGTCGCAACCCAGGGCCAGCTCGAACCCGCCGCCGAGAGCGTAGCCGTTCACCGCGGCGATCGAGACGGTGTCGATCGTCTCGAGCAGATCGCAGGCGTCGCCGAGCGCATCGACGGACGGTCGAACCTCTTCTGGTCCCCAGGTGGCCATCGCTCCCACGTCGGCACCGGCCGCGAAGATCTTCGGCCCGCCCCACACGACGATGGCGCCGACGTCGGCCCGCCCGTCCGCCTCGACGATCGCATCGTGCAAGGCCCGCCCCATCGCAAGATCGATGGCGTTCGCGGGCGGGTTGTCGAGCCGGACGAGGCCGACGCCGTCGGTCACCTCAAGGCTGACCAGGGCTCCCATGGCCGCGAGCCTACCCCTCGACCAGAGCCTCGGCGGCCGCGAGCGTCCGTCGCAGCCCCTCGACGAGCGGGGTCGGAGCTCTGCCGAGCCACTCGGAGGCGTCGGGGACATCGCGACGGCTGGGCATCCCAAAGAACGAGGCTGTGACCGCGTCGACGGGTGTCTCCAGCAGCGTGGTCAGCACGGCAGCCGCCGGTTGCCCGTCGGCATGCACCGGCTCGGCGTCGTCATCGCGCAGGAGTCGCACGAGGTCATCGGCCGTCATGACGTCGGGTCCCTCGAGACCGTAAGTACCGTTCAGCGGGCCGGCGTCGTCGTCGATCGCCGCAATCGCGTCGCCGACGTCCTCGGCGAACACCGGGGCGAGCTCCTGGGTACCGGGCCCGCACACGAACGGCGGGGTGGCGAGCGCCCCGTGCACCACACCGGTGAACCACAGACCGCCAAGCCCGTACACGTGCGAGAGGCGAACGATCGCGTACTCGAGCCCCGCGGCCGCCACCGCCTCCTCCGCAAGTCCCTTCAGCCGCAGAAAGGGATGGGGGCTTGCCGATGAGGCGCCCGGCACGGACACGAAGACGAACCGCCGTGTTCCGGCGGCCTGTGCCGCCTCGATCGCCACGTGCACCGAGTCCAGATTGGCCCCGACGAGCGCCTCCGGGTTCGGTTGCGCCACGCCGCCGATCAGATGCACCAGCGTGTGGCACCGTGGCAACACTTCGGCAACGTCGTCGGCGGTCGCGCACGCCCGAACCGTGACCTTGGCGCCGAGTGCCCGCAGCGGCTCGGCTGCTTCCGGGCGCCGGACCGTTGCGCGTACCTCGTCACGTGCGAGCAGCGATCGAACGACCGCCGTTCCGACGACACCCGATGCGCCGGTCACCAACACCGTCATGCACTCAGGCTAGCCGAGGAGCCCGTGCGAAGATGCCGCATGGACGATGCGGAGCGCGTCGCACGCGCAACCGGACGGCGCCCGGACAGCCTGGAGCCGGTGACGGGGCACGGCGCCCCTTCGAACCGGCGGTGGCGGGCCACCTTCGGAGACGGCTCGACGGCGTTCGCCAAGATCGCGGCCTTCGACTACACGGCGGACTGGCTCCGCATCGAGCGGTCCAACTACGAGTCGCTCGACGGATCGTCGTTCTTGCCGCTCCTGCTCGGGTGGTTCGACGACGGGGAGGCGCCCGCACTCGTCATCGAGGACCTTTCGGGCGCGGAGTGGCCGCCGCCCTGGACGGCCGCGGGGATCGACGCCGTGCTCGGCGCCCTTGAGACGATCCAGGCGACGCCGCCGCCCGCGAGCATCGGCGAGATGTTCGGAGCGATGTTCGACCTCGAGCAGGGGTGGGAGCCGCTCGGCGCGGATCCCACGCGTGCGTATGCCCTCGGCGTATTCGACGAGGCCTGGCTCGCCACGCACATCGACGCGCTCTCGGCCGCGGCGGCCCAGGCCGAGCTCGCCGGCGACGCGCTGCTGCACGCCGACGTCCGAAGCGACAACCTGTGTCTCCGCGACGGCCGGGCGGTGCTGGTCGACTGGAATTGGGCCTGCCGGGGAGCCTCGACGCTGGATCGTGCCGCCTGGTTACCGAGCCTCCGCTTTGAGGGCGGCCCCGAGCCGTGGACGCTGCTGCCCGGGCAGGGCGCGGTGGCAGCGCTGCTCGCCGGGTTCTTCCTGGAGCACGCCGGGCGCGAGCCGATTCCGCAGGCCCCGCATGTGCGGCAGCTCCAGCTCGACCAGGGCGTCGTGGCGCTTCGATGGGCATGTCACGAGCTGGGGCTCCCACCACCGCCCGGCTAACCCGTCGCGACGGTCTCTTGCACCTGCAACACGCTGCTACACTCGCCGCCGATGACGACCGTCGCCCCCGTCGAATACGCCGACGTGCTCGAGCTGCTTCGCAGCAAGGGCCTGCGCATGACGCCGCAGCGCCGGGCCATCGTTTCGGAGGTCATGCGGACGCAGGGACACATCTCGCCTGCCGCCGTCAGCCGGCGGGTCGAGGCCGAGATGCCGGGTGTGAACCCGTCGACCGTCTATCGGACCCTCACACTGCTCGAGGAGGTCGGGGTGCTCCAGCATTCGCATCTCGAGTCCGGCGCCGAGTACCACAAGGCCGACGAGGCCCAGCATGTGCACCTCACCTGTCACCGATGCGGCCGGGACGACGAGCTCTCGCTCAAGGAGGCCAAGCGCCTGGGCGACCTGATCCACGCGCACCACGGCTTCGCGGCGGACCTGACGCACTTCGCCATCACGGGCTTGTGCTCGTCGTGCGCCGCGCTCGTCGCCTCGGGCTAGCGCCGCTCGTCTCGGTCCAGCTCCGCCGGGAGCCCGCCGGGGTAGAACCCGAACGGCAGCTCCAGGCGGTTCGAGGCCATCAGCGTCTCGTCGCACAGGATGTCGCGCGTCGTCCCGTCGGCGACGATCCTGCCGCCGTTGAGCACAAGTGCCCGCGGGCAAAGCTCGAGGGCGTAGGGCAGATCATGGGTCACCATCAGCATGGTGATGTCGAGCGAGCGCAGGATGTCGGCGAGCTCGCGGCGCCCGGCCGGATCCAAGTTCGACGACGGCTCGTCGAGCACGAGGATCTCGGGCTCCATCGCCAGGACGGTCGCGACCGCAACGCGGCGGCGCTGCCCGAACGACAGGTGGTGCGGGGGCCGGTCGGCGAACTCCTCCATGCCGACCGCGGTGAGCGCGCGCACGACGCGCTCTTCAAGGTCCTCACCGGTGTGACCGAGGTTCGCAGGGCCGAAGGCGACGTCGTCGTGGACGGTCGGCATGAACAGCTGATCGTCGGGGTCCTGGAACACGATGCCGACCCGGCGCCGAATCTCCTTGAAGTGCTCCTTCGCGACCGGCAGGCCGCCGATGCGAATCGAGCCGGCCTGGGTGGCGTAGACGCCGTTGAGATGCAGCACGAGGGTGGTCTTGCCGGCACCGTTGGGACCGAGCAACGCCACCCGCTCGCCCTGCCCGATGCGCATGTCGACCCCGAAGAGTGCCTGCGTCCCGTCCGGATACGCAAACGCGAGGTTCTCGACGTCGAGAGAGGGAACCGCCGGCATGACGCTCATAGCGTCGCCCAAGCCGACACGCAGATCGCGAGCGCAACCGTTGGCAACAGGAGCGCCGCCACCCACTCGCCCGGCGCGACCGCATGCTCCTCGATGGCCGGCATCTGTCCCGCGTAGCCGCGCGACACCATGGCGAGATAGACCCGCTCCCCTCGCTCGTAGGAACGAATGAACAGCGCCGCTGCTCCCTGCGCGATCGCCTTCGCTTGCCATAACCAGCGCGGGTCGTAGCCGCGGGACTCCCGCGCGATCTTCATCCGGCGAAGCTCATCGCCGATCACGTCCGTGTAGCGAATCATGAACGACGCGATCTGGGTCAGGATCGGCGGCATGTGCAGCCGGTCGAGCCCACGAAGCAGGTCCGTGACGGTCGTCGTCGCCGCGAGCACGAGGCTCGCCGCAACCCCGAGCGTGGCCTTTGCGAGAATGTTCCACGCCGCCCATAGGCCCGCGACCGACAACGACATCCCGAGGACCTGGACGCGAGGGCCGGACCCGAAGAACGGCAGCAGCAGCGCAAAGGCGACGAACGGCAGCTCGAAGACCAGGCGGCGAGCAACAAACCCGAACGGCAGCCGGGCAATCGCGATCACCACGCCGATCGCAACGGCATAGAGCGCGAAGGCCCAGATCGCCTCACGCGGCGTGGCCACGACGATGAACACGAACAGCAGCTGTGCGACGAGCTTGCACTGCGGTGCCAAGTTGTGGATCGGGCTGTGCTCGTGGACGTACAGGGCGTGCGCGTGCGAACCGCTCACCGACGCTGCGCCTCCGCGTGGTCCGATGCGTGGGCGTCACCGATGCGGCCACCACGGCGCCGAAGCAGGCCGAAGCAGATCATCCCCACCCCGAGCACCACCGCGACGCCGATGACGCCGGCAAGGCCGGTGCCGGCGTTGCCGCTGACGCCCTTCACCTCGTAGCCGGCGAGCGGGCCGTCGGCGTTCGCGTTGGGCTGCTCGTTCGACGACAGACCGGTATCGGCGGCGACCTTGTTGAGCCCGTCGGGGGCTTTGCTCGCATAGGGACTGACGAAGAACGCAAGACCGAGCGCCACCAACAATCCACCGACGATGAACAGCCACGTCGTCCGACGAACGGATCGGTCCGTCGTCATGACACCCCCGGGTCGCCTCGCACCGCAAGCGCCGGCGTGAGGTCGCGGGCCCCGTACACGAGGTCCGGACGCACGGCGAGTACCGCGCTCACCGTGAGCGCCGTGATCACGGCCTCCCCAATGCCGATAAGCGCGTGCGTGCCCACCATCGCTCCGAACACCGCCGACACCGAGATCGGGGCCGTTCCCCCGATCGCGAACTCGATCGTGAAGGAGAGCGACGCCAGTACCACCGAGCACCACGCCGCAATCGCCGCGCTCGTCACGACGCCGCTTTTCGTCCGAGGGAACACGCGGCGGCATCCCAAGAACACCACATAGCCGCCGAGCGCCGTCACGAAGGCCATGTTGAACACGTTCAGTCCAAGCGCCGTGAGACCACCGTCGGCAAACAGCAGCCCCTGCACGAGGATCACGAGCGTCACACAGAGCGCGCCGGTCCATGGACCCACGAGGACCGCCGCGAGCAATCCCCCGAGCAGGTGTCCCGAGGTGCCGCTCGCAACCGGGAAGTTGATCATCTGGACCGCGAAGATGAACGCCGCCGTCAGGCCGGCGAGCGGCGCCTCTTTCTCCTCGAGGGTGTCGCGCGTCTTGACGATCGCCACCCCGACGAGCGCCGCCGAGGCCACGCCGTATGCGGCGGCCGTGGGTGCGTCGATGAACCCGTCGGGGATGTGCACGTGCCCTCCCTTCAAGCTGTTGCAATTGCAAACGCTTGCGTTAAGCCCGACACCTGTATACCGAGCAGTCCCCGGAAACGTCAAGGTGTTGCGCGACGCCCCGCCTCAGAAGGCCGGCGTTTCGCGCCAGGTGCCGAACACGGCCTGGAGGGTCGCGGTCACCTCTCCCCCGGTGCAGCGCGCGCGGGCGCAGGCGACAAGCGGCTCGATCAGGTCGGCGGCGTCGGACGTGGCGGCCGCGGCCCGGAGCGCCTCGAGCGCGGCGGCGGCCGCCGGTCCGTCTCGTTGTGCTCGAACCCGCTCAATCGCTTCGATCTGAGCACGCTCGGTCGCCATCGGGATCTCGAGGATCTCCATCGGCGGCTCGTCGGTCTCTTCGAAGGCGTTCACCCCGACCTGGATCAGCTCCCGCGCCTCGAACCGCCGCTGCTCTTCGAAGGAGGCCTCGGCGATGCGCTGGGTGAACCATCCGGTCTCGGTGGCGCGGAGCACGCCCTCGAGCATCGAGCCGTCGCCGAGCGCGTCGATCTCGGCAAAGAGCGCCTCAGACTCGCGCTCGATCTCGTCGGTCAGGGCCTCGACGTAATAGGAGCCGCCCAACGGGTCGGCCACCGCCGCCACCCCGGTCTCGTAGGCGATCACCTGCTGCGTGCGAAGGGCGAGCGTCGCGGCCGCCTCGGTGGGCAGCGCCAGCACTTCGTCGAGCGCGTTCGTGTGCAGCGACTGCGTGCCGCCGAGCACAGCGGCGAGCGCCTCCACAGCCGTGCGCACGACGTTGTTCATCGGCTGCTGCGCGGTGAGCGAGACACCGGCCGTCTGCGTGTGGAAGCGCAACCGCTGCGCCTCCGGCGTCCGCGCGCCGTAGCGGTCGCGCAACCAGCGCGCCCAGATCCGGCGCGCGGCGCGAAACTTCGCGACCTCCTCGAACAGATCGACATGCGCGTCGAAGAAGAACGACAGCCGCGGCGCGAACACGTCGACGTCCAGGCCGCGCTCGCGCCCCAGCTCCACGTAACCGAACCCGTCGGCGAGGGTGAACGCGAGCTCCTGGACCGCCGTCGAGCCGGCCTCGCGAATGTGATAGCCGGAGACGCTGATCGGGTGAAAGCGCGGCACGCGTTCCGCGCAGAACGCCATCAGGTCCCCGATGAGCCGCAGATGCGGGCGCGGCGGGAACAGCCACTCCTTTTGTGCCGAGTACTCCTTGAAGATGTCGGTCTGCAGGGTCCCACCCAGCCGCTCCCACGCAACACCCTGGCGCTCCGCGGCGGCCAGGTAGCAGGCGAAGATCCACGCGGCCGGCCCGTTGATCGTCATCGAGACGGTTACTTCGTCGAGCGGGATCCCGGCGAACAGGATCTCGGTGTCGTCGAGGGTCGCGACCGCGACGCCGCAGCGGCCGACCTCTCCCTCGCTCCGGGGATCGTCGGGGTCAAGACCCATCAGGGTCGGCATGTCGAAGGCCACCGACAGCCCGGTCTGGCCGCGCTCCAGCAGCAGCCGGAACCGCTCGTTGGTCTCGGCGGGTGTGCCGTAGCCCGCGAACTGCCGCATGGTCCACAGACGCCCGCGGTACATCGAGGCGTAGGGCCCACGCGTGAACGGATAGATGCCGGGAAGGCCGTCGTCCGGCGGCGCCGCAGGTCCGTAGACCGACTCGAGGGGGATCCCCGATCGCGTCTGGCCCTGCGTGGTGTCGGTGTCGGCCACCGAGCGCGCCTCCTTTCCTTCCGGGAGCCTACGGCGATGCCGGGCGACGGATGAGCTCGTCGGCCGCGGCGTAGGGATCGACCTCGCGCGCGAGCAGGCGGGCCGCGAGCGCGCCGTCGGCGGCAAGATCGTGCGCGACGGCCTCCCGGACCCGCTCGGCCGCCAGCGACTCGACCTCCTGGAGCAGCCGCGCGCGTCGTTTCTCGGCGAGCGCGCCGGCGGCATCGAGGTGCGCCCGATGCCGCTCGATGCTCGCCCAGAGCTCATCCATGCCGTCCCCGTTGGTGGCCGAGGTTGCGAGGACCGGCGGCTCCCACGCCCGGGCCGCGCCCAGGTGCAGCATCTGGCGAAGCTCGCGGACGACCTCCCCGGCCCCATCGCGGTCCGCCTTGTTCACGACGAAGACGTCGGCCACCTCGAGGATGCCCGCCTTCGCCATCTGGATGGCGTCGCCGAGACCCGGCGCCAGCACGACGAGTGCCGTGTCGGTCGCCGCGGCGACCTCGATCTCGGCCTGCCCGACACCGACGGTCTCCACGACGACCAGGTCGTAGCCGGCGGCGTCGAGGATGCGGACGGCCTCGGGCGCCGCCAATGCCATACCCCCGAGGTGGCCGCGCGTCGCCATCGACCGGATGAAGACGTCCGGGTCGGTCGCGTGTTCCTGCATCCGAACCCGATCGCCGAGAAGCGCGCCCCCGGTGTAGGGCGACGTGGGATCGATCGCCAAAACGGCGACGCGCCGCCCGTCGCCGCGCGCCAGCCCGACGAGCGCGGCCGCGAGCGTCGACTTGCCGACGCCTGGCGCACCCGTGAGCCCGACCGTTGCCGCCCGCCCCGTCTGTGGATAGATGCCCGCCGACAAGGCGGGAAGCTCGGAACCGCCGTCCTCGACGAGGGAGATTGCGCGCGCGACCGCGCGCGCGTCGCGCGCGAGCACCCCCGCGACCAGGTCGTCGACGTCCATGGCGGGCACGAGCCTACCCACCCCCGTCCGCGGCGGCGGCAGCGGCGCCGGGGATCGCGACGAGCGCGCTGCGGAGCGACCGGCAGTACTCGCGCTGCTCGGCCAGGGCGGGGTCATCCGGCGTCGCGACCCGCGAGGCGACCATCGCGAGGTCGATCTGCTCGCGGTGCAGGCGCGCCAGCAGCCGGGCGGCCGGCGCGCCGGCACGCCGGCGCATCGCGGCGACCGCGGCGCGCCGTCGGGCTGGCGAGCGGAGGGTCGCGAACTCCTCCGCGCTCAGGCCCTCGCCGCCGATCTCGGCGGCGAGGGCACGGTCGAACCAGCCTTGTTCGCGCCGGCGGGCGAGGTGGAGCGCAAGCACGACGAACAACAACAGCGGCAGCCCCTTCACCGCAAGCGCCAGCGGCAGCAGCAACCAGTCGGCACCGGTCAGCGGGGGCGTCGGTCCGAATGTGAGCCACGGCGAGTTCCACAGAAAGTGGCCGAACACCGCGAGCGCGACGATCCCGGCGGCGACCGGCAGGCGCTCTCGCATCGGCGCCGGCTCCCGTCGCGACACCACGAGACCGACCGCCATCCCGACGAGACCCGTGTACAACACGTGTCCGTACAGGCCGCTCGAGAGCACCCGCACGTAGAAGCCCTCGAGCACGCCGGCTGGCGTTCCCCCGAACGCGGCCATGAAGTACACGACGTCTTCCACCACCGCGAAGCCGAGGCCGCAGAGCGCCCCGTAGACGAACCCGTCCATGACGTCGTCGACCTCGTTGCGGACGATGAGGTACAGCAGCACGATGCCGGCGCCCTTGAGCACCTCCTCGATGACGGGCGCGGTGAGGGCGGGCGCCCATCGCGCCGCAAAATCGGCGCCGCCGACCTGCGCGAGCACTTCGTTCCACCCGCCGGCGTCGAGCGCGAGCGCCGTCGCCGCGAACGCACCCCACAGGAACGCCGCGAACGCCACCGATAGCGGCTCGCGCTCGTACAGGTCGAGGTAGTAGATGAGGACGAACAACGGCGCCGCGTACAGGAGGAGGAGCAACCAGGCGAGCGCCCACCCGGGTCGCGAGATCGACGACAGCTGGGCGAGCGCACCGACCATGCGAACCGTGCCATAGGCGAGGAACGCCACGAACACCCAGAACGCGGGCTCGTGGAACTGGAAGATCGAACGATGGTGCAGCGGCGAGCGGCGAGCCGACCTCACGAGACCGCCGCCGTGTCGATCATCGTGCGCAGGTCGTCCGCGACGGTAGCCAGCTCGCCCTGCGGCGCGTATGCGTCGAAGACCGCCGCTCCGTGCGCGCCGTTTGCGGCGACGACGACGCCTTCGATCGGCACGCCGTCGTTCGTGATGCCGACGTAGCCGAACCGCACCGCAGGCACGCCGCCGGCGATCGTGGTCGTGCCCGCCTCCCCCACGCTCACCTGCGCCAGGCTCGCGCGCAGACCCGAGTCCACATACCGCTGGGCGAGTGACGCCGCGCCTTGCGGGTCGGGCGGCCCGACGAACACGTCGAGCAACACGGGACCACGGTGAAAGCGTGCGGCGTCGTCGTCGTATTCCTCGAGATCCCAGCCGGCGAGGGGCTGGATGCGGACATCGCCGCCGACGATCACCGGGGGTCCCGGCGTACCGGCGGTCACCTGCGCCGCGGTCCGCGCACCGGCGGAGACGACCAGGATCAGCGCGCTGACCAGGACCAGTGGGAGCCAGCGTCGCTCCCGCACACGCTGGGCCGGCGTCTCGTCGGGCCGCTCCGGCTCCTCCTCGGGTCGGGTCACGGATGCCTCCTAGCGAACCGACAGGAGCATCGAGAGGCGCCGGAGGGTGCCGGGGTGCCGCACAAGGCCGCGTACGCGGATCCGGCGGCGCAGTACGTCGCCGATCACCCGGCGCCCCGCGACGCTCGCGGGATCCGGCAGCCCAAGACGCAGGGGGCTCGCGGCGAGCCCCAGCAGCTCCGCGCCCGTCGCGTGCACGACGATCTCAGCCCACGGATCCTCGCCGTCGTGTACGACGAAGCCCGGCCCGGCGCCGGGCAGCAGCTGGACCGTCACGGCCACCTCGGCATCGGAGGCCACGAGCGATGCGGCCTCCCGCCGGGTGATGAGCCGGGCGCGCTCGGGCGCGCGTTCGAGGTTCGCGCGCAACAAGCCATCGACCAGCTCGCGGAAGGCCCCGCCGCCCTCGTCGACACTCATGCCCACGGGTCGAGCACCACCTTCGTCGCCTCGCGTCGCTCGAACGCGGCGTAGCCGGCCGCCGCCTCGGACAGGGGCAGCCGGTGGCTGACGAGCGGCAACGGATCGAGCGTGCCGTCGGCGAGTCCGGCCATCGCTCGATGCCACCACGTGTGCACCGGGGTCTCACCGGCGAAGACCAACCGGAGTCCCCGCGCCCAGGCGACCCCCAGCTGCAGTTCCACCGTCTCGCCGGCATACATCCCGACGACGACCACTCGGCCGCCCCGGCGGACCGACTCGATCGCGAGCTCGTACGCGTCGGGTGCGCCGACGGCGTCGATGACGACGTCGGCGCCGCGGTCCTGCGTCCGGCGCGCCAGGAGCATCTCCGCGTTCTGCGTCCCGGTGTCGACGGTCGCCGCGCCGACCGCGGCTGCGAGCGCCAGACGCGCCTCGTCGCGGTCGACAACGACGACCTCGTCCATCCCCGCCGCACGAAGCGCGATCGCCGTGCAATAGCCGACCGGGCCGGCGCCGATCACGGCCACCGTCGCGCCGGGCTCCGCGCCGGCAAGCGACGCCGCGTACACACCGGTGGTGAGTACGTCCCCGACGAACAACGCGCGTTCGTCCTCGACCGAATCCGGCACCAGCAACAGGTTCACGTCGGCGACCGGGATGCGCACGTACTGCGCCTGGGCGCCAACCAGATCGCCACCGAACGGGCCCGCCCCCAGGATCCGATGCTCGTCGCAGAGCCCCGTCTCGCCACGGCGGCAGAACCAGCACTCGCCGCAGGCGATGTGAAACGACGCGACGACCCGCTCGCCGGGCCGCACCGCCGTCACGGCGTCGCCCACACGCTCGACGGTCCCGACCGCCTCATGGCCCATCACCGATCCGGGGTCGAGGGGCGCCTTTGCGTGGAGGAAATGCAGGTCGGAGCCGCAGATCCCCGCGCGAGTCACGCGAACGATCGCGTCGGTCGGTTCCTGCAGCTCGGGCTCGGGGACGTCGGCGGTCTCGACGACGCCCTCGGACCGAAAGACGGCAGCCCGCACTACGCCTCGTCCTGGAACTCGGTCGGCACGCGACTCGTGAGGTGCACCAGCTCGTTTGCCGCCTGCACGTATCGCACGATCGTGGGGAGGTCCCCGCGCACGCGAAGCTTCCCCTGCATCATCCCCTTGATCGGATCGAGGTCGCCGAGGACGACGTCCTTCCAACGCGAGTACGGGGCGGCAATCGTGTAGGCCGCGGTGTCGGCCTCGGCCTCGTCGATCACGCGGGCGGCGCGGCAGTCGCCGTGCCACAAGTCGAGATAGCCGAACAAATCCTCGGGAACGTTACGATCGGGCTCGGCCACGATCCGAAAGGAAATGTCGCCCTCCCAGTCTGCCGCCATCTCCCGGTAGTGCGCCGAGGCGTTGATCTGCTGCGCGAACGCCTCGAACCACGCTTGGCTGGCAAACACTGGCATCGGCTGCAGCCCCTCCCGATCGGCGAGCCTAGGATACGGAACCCCGGCTCAGCGGGACGTGAGGATCAAGAACATGCCGATCGCGTTGAACGTCATGTGGGCGGCGATGTTCGACACGAGGTTCCCACGCCGTTCGTAGATCCACGCGAGCGAGACGCCGGTGAACGTCATGGTGAGCTGCAGGAGCAGCGTATCCCGCCACGGCGACGGACCGATCCCCGAGTGCAGCAACCCGAAGATCGCCGCCGAGACGATCGCACCGAGCCAAAACCCGCGCTTGTCGCGGATGCTCCGGAACAGGATCCCGCGGAAGTAGAGCTCCTCGGTGATCGGCGCCACGATCACCGCAAGCACCAACGCGGCGACGGCCTGGCCGGTGGAAAGGCCGCTCGGCAGCTGATCGGGCGTCGTGACGTCCGAGCCCCACAACTGCCGGAACAGCTCGGTCAGCGGCCACGCCACCGCGAAGTACACGAGCACCGTCAGTAGGAGGCCGTAGCCCACCCCGGCCGCCGCGTCGCGCGCACGCCAGAGGACCCCGATCGCCGCCGGCCACCCGGCGTGCCAGACGTGCAGCCACACGAGCATGGCCCCCAGCCACGCGAGGTCGACCGCGAGGCCGACCGGAACCGCACGCGGATCGTCGGCAGAGGTGATGCCGAGCATCAGGAAGCCGATGACGCCCACGACGAGCTGCGCGATGACGATGTTCGTGACCAGCCCGACGAGCAGGGCGCGCGGGAACGACCAGCCGACCGACAGCAGTCCCTGCGGTCCCCCGCGCGCCTCACGCCGTTCGGGCAGCGCCGCCATCCCGGGCGGCGGTGGCGGCGGAAGCTCGGGCGGCGTCCCCGGGTGCGGCGGGATCACCCGATGGCCGCCGGATCGGGGATCACGACCGCGTCGCCCTCGCGCCGGACGTGCGCGCCGAGCGCGCGGAGCTTGCCCTCGTGGTCCTCGTAGCCGCGGTCGATGTGATGGACATCGGCGATCTCCGTCTCGCCGTCGGCGCAGAGCGCCGCGATCACGAGGGCCATCCCCGCGCGGATGTCGAGCGCGCGCACCGGCGCGGCGGACAGCCGCGGCACGCCGCGCACCACCGCGTGATGGCCCTCCGTCCGGATGTCGGCGCCCATCCGCTGCAACTCCCCCACGTAGAGGAACCTGCCCTCGAACACGTTCTCGGTGACGATGCTCGTGCCGTCGGCGACCGCGAGCATCGCGAGCAGGATCGGCTGGAAGTCGGTTGCGATGCCCGGATACGGCAGGGTCACGAAGTCGACCGACCGCGGCCGCATCGCCTGGCGCACCCGGAGGCCGGCCTCGGTCATCTCGATCTCGGCACCGGCGTCGGCGAGCTTGGTGAGCAGGAGATCGAGGTGCGCCGGGTTGGCGTTGGCGATCGTCACGTCGCCGAGCGTCGCAACCGCGCCCGCGGCCCAGGTCCCTGCCTCGATCCGGTCGGGCACCGTGGCGTGCTCGGCGGGCCGCAGCTCGTCGACGCCGGCGATCTCGATCGTGCTCGTGCCCGCGCCGTCGACCTGGGCACCCATCGTCGTGAGAAACATCGCGAGGTCGGCGATCTCGGGCTCGCGCGCCGCGTTATCGATCACGGTCGTCCCCCGGGCGAGCACCGCGGCGAGCAGGAGGTTCTCCGTCGCGGTCACACTCGGATAGTCGAGGGTGATCGAGGCCCCGTGCAGGTTCGGCGCCTCGGCGACCAGATAGCCGTGCTCCGAGCGGAACGTCGCGCCCATCCGCTGGAGTCCGCGCACGTGCAGCTCGACCGGCCGGGCGCCGATCTCGTCGCCGCCCGGGAGCGCGACACGCGCCCGGCCGCATCGCGCAAGCAGCGGTCCGAGGATGACGATGGAAGCGCGCATCTGTCGCACCAGTTCGTGGGGCGCCTCGAAGCCGTCGACCACCGTCGCGTCGAGCGAGACGGTGCCGCGCGAGACCTGGCAGATGACGCCGAGGTGCTCGAGCATCTCGGCCATAACCAGGCAGTCACGGATGCGCGGGACGTTCGTGATCACGCTGCGCCCGGGCGCCAGCAGCGACGCCGCCATGAGCTTGAGCGCGGAGTTCTTCGCCCCGGACACGGATACGGTGCCGGCCAGACGGGCGCCCCCGGTGACGAGGAGGCGGTCCATGCCGGGATGGTACTCGCTCGATACGCCCGGGCGGCTCAGCCGGCCAGATTGATTCGCGCGAGCGCCTTGGCGACCTCGGCCTTCGCCATATCGTCGTCGTTCTGGGCCGCGCGGTTCTCCCACTCCTCGAGGCGGCGGCGCGCCGCCTCGAGATCGATCTCGTCGGCAAGCTCGGCCTGCGTCGCGAGCACGTCGGCACGCGTCACGCCCTCGTGCGACGATACGTGAAGGAACCCACCGTCGATGACCGCCCGCATCTCACCGTCGGGACGAAGCATGCGCATCGGCCCGATCGCGAGCTGCACGAGCAGCGGCGTGTGCCCGCCGAGGATGCCGACTTCGCCGTCGACGCCGTGCGCGATGAGCTGATCGGCGTCGCCGGCCCACACCTCACGCTCGGGCGTGACGACGTGCACCTCGACCGTCACGCGGCGGTCTCCATCTGCTTCGCTTGCTCGACGGCCTCTTCGATCCCGCCGACCAGGAAGAACGCCTGCTCCGGCAGGTGGTCGTACTCCCCTTCGCAGAGCGCCTTGAACGACGCGATCGTCTCATCGACCGGCGTGTACTTGCCCGGCAGACCGGTGAACTGCTCGGCCACGAAGAACGGCTGCGACAAGAACCGCTGGATCTTGCGGGCCCGCGACACGATGACCTTGTCCTCCTCGGCGAGCTCGTCCATACCGAGGATCGCGATGATGTCCTGCAGGTCCTTGTACCGCTGGAGGATCTCCTGCACGCGCCGCGCCGTCGCGTAGTGGTCCTCACCCACGTAGCGGGGGTCGAGGATGCGCGAGGTCGAATCGAGCGGGTCGACCGCCGGGTAGATGCCGAGCGACGCGATGTCGCGCGAGAGCACGGTCGTCGCGTCGAGGTGGGCGAACGCGGCGTGCGGCGCGGGGTCGGTCAGGTCGTCGGCCGGCACGTAGATCGCCTGCAGCGACGTGATCGACCGGCCGCCGGCCGAGGTGATGCGCTCCTGCAGGTCGCCCATCTCGCTCGCCAGGTTCGGCTGGTAGCCGACCGAGGACGGCATCCGTCCGAGCAGGGTCGAGACCTCCGAGCCCGCCTGGGTGAACCGGAAGATGTTGTCCACGAACAGCAGCACGTCCTTGTGTTCCACGTCGCGGAAGTACTCCGCCATCGTCAGCGCGGACAGGGCGACCCGAAGGCGCACACCCGGCGGCTCGTCCATCTGGCCGAACACCAGCGCCGTGTTGGCGATGACCCCCGACTCGGTCATCTCGAGAAACAGGTCGTTGCCCTCGCGCGTGCGCTCGCCGACCCCGGCGAACACCGAGACGCCGCCGTGCTGCTGCGCCTGGCGGCGGATCATCTCCTGGATGATGACGGTCTTGCCGACCCCGGCACCGCCGAACATCCCGATCTTGCCGCCCTGCACGTAGGGCTCGAGCAAATCGATGACCTTGATGCCGGTCTCAAGCATGACCTTCTTGGGCTCGAGGTCGGCGAACGCCGGAGACTCCCGGTGGATCGCCCAGCGGTCGGCAGCGTGGATCTCGGAGGCGTCGGCGTCGAGCGGCTCGCCGAGCACGTTGTAGACGTGCCCGAGCACGCCCTCTCCCACCGGCACGGTGATCGGCTGGCCCGTGTTCGCCACCCGCGAACCGCGCACCAGCCCGTCGGTCGGCTTGAGCGCGATCGCGCGGATCGAGGAATCGCCGATGTGCTGGGCGACCTCACAGGTGATCGTGGTCGTTCGGCCCGCCATCTCGACATCGACCGTCAGTGCGTTGTTGATCTCGGGAAGCTCGTTGGGCGGGAACTCCACGTCGACCACGGGTCCGATCACCCGCACGACGCGCCCGTCGGCGTGTCCGTTCGTTTCAGCCATCGCTCATCCTTCCTTGCCGGCGGCCGCGAGCGCTTCGGCGCCGCCGACGATCTCCATGATCTCGGTCGTGATCTCGTCCTGGCGCGCCCGGTTGGCCTGGCGCGTGAGGACCTTCAACAGGTCGTCCGCGTTGTCGGTCGCCGCCTTCATCGCACGGCGGCGCGCCGCGTTCTCCGACGCGGCCGACTCGAGCAACGCCGCCCACACCTTGGTGATGAGGTACTGCGGCAACAGATGGTCGAGAATCTGCTCGGGCTCCGGCTCGAACAGGTACTCGGGCGAGACCTCGCCGCTCGCCGTGCCCGTGACCTCTTCGGGCGCGATCGGCAGAAACCGCTTGGACGTCGTGCGCTGGGTGAACGCCGAGCGGAAGTCGGTATAGACGCACCACAGCTCGTCGATCTCCTCGGCACCGAACGCGTCGATCAGCGTGCGTCCGATCTCCATCGCGCGTTCGTAGACCGGCACCTCGCTGAACCCCTGCCAGGACCCGCGCATCTCGACGCCGCGGAAACGGAAGTAGGTGACGCCCTTCTTGCCGATGACGTACAGGACGGGCTCGAGCCCACGATCGCGGACGGCGCGGACGACGTGTTCCGCCTCACGCAGGGCGTTGGCGCTGTAGGCGCCGGCCAGACCGCGGTCCGACGTGACCGCGAGGACGCCAACACGCGCAGGCGACTCGCGGGCCTCGAGCAACGGGTGGGAGAGACCCGCCGCGTTCGCGGCGAGGTCCTCCATCGCCTTCGTCAGCTGCTCGGCGTAGGGACGGGACTGCTCCACGCGCTGCTGGGCGCGGACGATGCGCGAGGAGGCGATGAGCTCCATCGCCCGGGTGATCTTCTTCGTCGACTGCACCGACCGGATCCGGCGGCGGACGACCCGGAGCTTCGCTCCCACCTACCCGTCCCCGCCCTCCCGGTCGTTCCCGCCCTCCGGGTCGACCCCGGGCTCCCCTGCTGCCTCGACCTCGGCCTCGTCGACCGAGGACATCCGATCCCAGCCCACGTCGGGTTTGATCTCGTCGGGCGGCGTCGTCTCGCCGAGCGCGGCCGCGGAGCCGGGGGCATCGGCAGTGGACTGGAACGTTTGGCCGAACCCCTCGAGGGCCTCCTTGAGGATCGCCTCGTGCTCGTCGGTCAGATCGCCCGTCTCGCGGATGTCGCTGAACACCGACGGGTGCCGCGCCTCGAGGTACTCGCAGAACTCGGTCGCGAATCGCTTGGCGTCTTCGACCGGGAACGCGTCGAGATAGCCGCCCGTCACGGCGAAGACCTGGACGACCTCGCGCTCGACCGGCTGCGGGTCGTACTGCGGCTGCTTGAGGACCTCCACCACGCGGGCACCGCGCGAGAGCTGCTGCTGCGAGGCCTTGTCGAGCTCGGAGCCGAACTGCGCGAACGCCTCGAGCGCGCGGAACTGGGCGAGGTCGAGCCGGAGACGCCCGGCCACGCGCTTCATCCCCTTGATCTGCGCGGCGCCGCCGACACGGCTGACCGAGACGCCCACGTTGATCGCGGGCCGCACACCCGAGAAGAACAGCTCCGATTCGAGGAAGAGCTGTCCGTCGGTGATCGAGATGACGTTTGTGGGGATATACGCCGAGATGTCGCCGCCCTTGGTCTCGATGATCGGCAGCGCGGTCATGGATCCGGCGCCCAGCGCATCCGAGAGCTTCGCCGCGCGCTCCAGCAGGCGGGAGTGCAGGTAGAAGACGTCGCCGGGGTATGCCTCGCGGCCCGGCGGCCGGCGGAGCAGCAGCGAGATCTCGCGGTACGCCACCGCTTGCTTGGACAGGTCGTCGTAGACGATCAGGACATGCTTGCCGTGGTCCATCCAGTAGGCACCGATCGCCGCGCCCGAGTACGGGGCGACGTACTGGAACGGCGCCGGGTCGGAGGCCGCGGCATTGACCACCACGGTGTACTCGAGCGCGCCGTTCTCGCGAAGGGTCTCGACCACCTCGGCCACCGTCGAGGCTTTCTGGCCGACGGCCACGTAGATGCAGCGGACGGCCTGGTCCGTTCCCCAGTACTGCTTCTGGTTGATGATCGTGTCGAGCGCGACCGCGGTCTTGCCGGTCTGGCGGTCGCCGATGATCAGCTGGCGCTGTCCCCGTCCGATCGCCGTCATCGCGTCGATTGCGGTAATGCCCGTGTAGAGCGGCTCCCGCACCGGCTGGCGCGACACCACGTTGGGTGCCTGCAGTTCCAGCGCGCGCTCGTCCTCGGCGGCGATCGGACCCTTTGCGTCGATCGGCCGGCCGAGCCCGTCGACCACCCGGCCGAGGAACGCGTCACCGACCGGCACCGACAGGATGCGCCCCGTTTGCTTGACCGGGTCGCCCTCCTCGATACCGGCCGCGTCGCCGAAGATGATGCAGCCGATCTCGGCCTCGTCCAGGTTGAAGGCCAGACCCATCAGGCCGCCGGGAAACTCGAGGAGCTCGTTGGCCATCGCGCGCGGCAGACCCGAGACGCGCGCGATGCCGTCGCCGGTCTCAATGACCCGCCCGACCTCTTCCTTCTCGACCGAAGGCGTCCAGCCCTCGACGTTCTTGCGCAGCGCGTCGGCGATCACCGCCGGATCGATCAGTTCCGATGCCATCTGTTCGTCAGCTCCCTAGTGCTCGTCGGGCGCCCTCGAGGCGGCTCGCCACGGAGCCGTCGAAGACGAGGTCGTCGATCGTCGCCACGACGCCGCCGACGACGCTCGGATCCACGACGACCTTCGCCTCGACCTCCCGGCCCGTCGCTTTGGACAGCGCCTTTTCCAGACGCTGCCGCTGCTTGTCGCTGAGCGGCACGGCGGTGCGCACTTCGGCCACCGCGTGCTCGCGCGCCGAGGCGGCGATCTTGACGAACGCGTCGGCGATCTTGCTCAGGTCGCGCGCGTGCCCCGACTCAATCACGAACGAGATCAGGTTGATCGTGACCGGGCTCGCGCGGTTCCCGAGCACGTCGCGCACGATCGCCTGCCGGTTCTCGACGGGCAGGCCGCGATCGGTGAGCGCGTCGCGAAGGGCCGGCGTCTGCTCCACAGCCTTCGAAAAGGTAAAGAGCTCGTCCTCGACCTTTGGCAGCGCGCCCTCGGCCTGGGCAAGGGTCACGAGCGCCGACGCATACGCCGTCGGCTTGTCGCCCTTGCCGAAGATGCGGTCAAGTGCCGACATTCGCTCAGGCGGTTCCATCGGTGTCGGCGGCGACCTGCTCGATGTACTCGTCGATCATCTGCTCGTGGGCACGCTGGTCGAGCGACTGCCCGATCACACGGCCGGCGAGGTCGACGACGATCTCGCCCACCTGTACCCGCAGCTCGTTGAAGACCCGGTCGCGCTCGGCACGGATCTCCTCCTGTGCACGGACGACGGTGCTCTGGGCCTCCTGCTCGGCGCTCGCCTGGATGTCGCGACGCAGCTGCTCCGCGGTCTTACGAGCCTCCTCGATGATGCGGTTGCCCTCGTCGCGGGCGTTCGCGAGCTGCACGCGGTAGTCCGAGAGCTCCTGCTCGGCCTGCTTCCGCGTCTCGTCCGCCTGCTCGATCTGACCCTGGATCTGTGTGCGTCGCTCCTCGAGAAGCACGTTGAGCTTCGGCAGCACCCACTTCCAGAAGAAGAAGAAGAGGACGGCGAAGGCAACACCGGCAAGGATGAGCTCTTCCTTCCCCGGATAGAGGTCCTTCTTCTCGCTGACCTCCTGCGTCGCTTCCTGCGCGAGGATCGCTACTCGTGTGCTGAACACGTGCGAGCCTCCCTTAGATGATGAACGAGAACGCGATGCCGAACAGCGCCAGCGCCTCGATGAGGCCGATGCCGATGAACATCACGGAGCGGACCTGGCCGGCGTACTCCGGCTGACGCGCCATCGCCTCGACCGACTTGCCGATCAGGATGCCGAGGCCAATGCCCGGTCCGATCGCCGCCAGCCCGATGACGAGGCCCTTGCCGATCGTCGCCAGCCCGGAGCTGACATCGGTGGCCTGCGCGAGTAGATGGAACATCCAGTGCCTCCTTGACTAGTGTTCTTCCGCCATCGCCTGCCCGATGTAGGAGGCGCTGAGGACCGCGAAAATGAACGCTTGCAGTGCTGCCACGAACAACTCGAACCCCACCAGGACGATCCCGAGGCTGTAGGAAAACACGGCCGGGAGATACGCCAGCCCGCCCGTTTGGAACAAGAACCATGCACCCAAGAAGAAGATCGCCAGCAGGAAGTGCCCAGCGATGAAGTTGGCCCACAGACGGACGGTCAGCGTGATCGGCCGCACGATGATGTTCGAGATGAACTCGATCGGCATGAGCAACGGGTAGCGGATCGGCCACGGCGCCGCATCGATGATGCAGGTGTGCTTGAGGTACCCGAAAAAGCCATGCCGCTTGATCCCGACCGCGTTGTACGTGACCCACGAGACCATCGCGAGCACAAAGGGGAACGCAAGCCTGCTGCTCGGCGACAGCCCGATGCCCGGCACCACCTCGAACAAGTTGGCGACGAGGACCATGAAGAAGAAGGTCGTGAGCAGCGGCATGAACTTCGCCGCCTCCGATCCGAGCATGGGTCCGGCGATGTTCTCGCGGACGAAATCGATCCCGAGCTCGGTGATGAGCTGCCACTTCCCCGGCACAACCGTCGGCTTGCGAAGCCCGAAGAAGAAGATCGCGATGACGATCAACGGCGTGAGCACGAGCAGGAGCGAGATGAAGTTGAGACAGAAGCCACCGGGCGAGAGCCTGCACCCGAAGACGAAGTCCTTGGTGCCGGGAGGCTCGAACGTTGCGGCGAGCAGGCCGATCATGTCTTGGCTCCGTCGAACGTCCACAGATCCGACTGCAGGCGCCCCGAGAGCTCCTTGGCCTCATAGACCAGCAGGGCGATCGTGGCCGGGACCAGCGCGCAGACGAACGCGACCGGTGAGAACCAGGACAGCATGTTGAGCAGAACCAGCACCACGGTGAAGATCATGAGGCGTACGACGTAGCCGCCAAGCGCGACGAGCGCGATCATCGTCGGCGAGATCCGCGCGGCCCAGGCGACCGAGAGCGCAAACGCGACGAAGTTGCCGGTGACGATGACGATCGCGATGCCGGCCGACCAGGCTGCGTCCGCACCGCCGATGAGCCAGCCGAGTCCCGCGGCGGCGAGCACCACGAGCGGAGCGAACGGAAGAACGCGTCGAACGAGCAAGCGCTCAGGCTCAATGGCCGGCATGATCGTCCTTCCCGTATCGCAGGTACACGATGTAGACGCCCAACGCCCCTCCCAGCACGATCCCAATCCCCAACAGCACATGGTCGGTCCCGATCATGCGATCGGCGAGCCATCCTACGAGGCCCCAGGCGAGCATCCCCGCGATCAGTGTCGAAACGATGGTCCACCCGGTGCCAAGACCGGACCAGGCGTCATCCCGGCGCGGTTCCTCGGTCATGAGCGGACAGAGTATAGGCGGCGAGATTCGAGCTCGTCAAAACGCATTTCCGCAGGTCAGAGGCTGTTTTCGATCACCGCTCGCCGCCGCGCGCACGTAGCAGCTGCGTCCCGGCAGTCAGTACGCCGACGAGGAACAACACGGTGCCCCAGACGTTCACCTGCGGCGGGATGCCAATGCGCGTGGCCCCGTAGACCCATGTCGGGAACGTGTTGGTCTGCGCGTTGACGAAGTTCGTGATGACGAAGTCGTCGAGCGACAGCACGAACGCGAGCAGGAACCCCGCCACGACGCCGGGAAGAATGATCGGGAACGTCACCTTGAAGAACGCGACCCGCGGCGTCGCAAACAGATCTTGCGCCGCGTTCTCGAGCGTCGTGTCCTGGCCCTGGACGCGAGCCCGCACGGTGATCGCGACGAACGCAATCGAGAACGCGATGTGCGAGAACAAGATGGTCGGGTACCCGAGCGGCGACTGGAACTTGACGAACATGGACAGCAACGATGACCCAAGCACGATCTCCGGAACGGCGATCGCAAGGAAGATGACGAAGTTGGTGGCCCCACGCCCACGGAAGGAGTACCGACCCAGCACCAGTCCAAGGAACGTCCCCAGCAGCGTCGCGATGAGGGCTCCGGGAATCGCGACCAGAATCGAGATCTTGAGAGCCTCGTTGAGCGATGGAACCCCAAGGATGTCTCGCCACCATTGGAGCGTGCAGCACGTGAACTGCGCGAGCTGGCGTTCACGAACGATGTTGAAGCTGTAGAGGATCATCACGAACACGGGGAACGCGAGGTACACGATCATCCCGATGGTGAACACCGGTAAGATGAAGCGCGTCCACCGCCTTTTCGGATGTCGTTGAACAGGAGGCGGCAAGTCGGCCACGTCCAAGGACTGTGGCGGCGCAGTGACGGCGCTCATGCCCCTGCCCCGGCGGCCAACGTGGAGTCCTCCGTGCCGAGCGCCCGCGCGTAGATAAGCGCGATGACCAGCATGGCGAGCATGAGGATGACCGACATAGCCGCGGCCCGGGCGTACTGCTGCCGGCCCAGGAAGAAGTTCTGGATGACCTGGCCGATCATCGTCGTCTGCGGCGACCCCAGGATCGTCGCGTTCACGTAATCGCCGGTCGCGGGCACGAACGTGAGGATGACCGCGGCAAAGATGCCCGGGTACGAAAGCGGCAAGACCACCTTGCGAAACGCCACCGACTTCGACGAGTACAAGTCCTTGGCGGCCTCGACCAACCGTCGGTCGATCCGCTCGAGCGCGACGTACAGCGGCAACGCCGCAAACGGCATGAAGTTGTACGTGATGCCGGCGATAACGGCGATTGGCGTCTTGAGGATGGTGAAGTCCTCGTTCACCACGCCGAGGGACTTCAGCACGTGGAAGGCGGGACCGTTTGCCCCGAGGATAAAGTTCCATTGCACCGTTCGGATGACGAACGACACGAAGAACGGGACGAGGATCAGCATGAAGAGCGTCGCCTTCCATTTCCCGCCGTAGAAAGCGATCCAGTACGCCATTGGATAGGCGAGCCCGATGCACAGGATCGTCGCGATCGCGGCGTACTCGATCGAGCGAAGGTACACGGGCCAGTACTCCTGGATGGCGTAGGTGTAGTTCGACCAGTTCCAATCGAACGTCAGCTGGCCTCCCGTCGAGAAGAGGCCGCCGGTCGACAGCGACGTGATCACGATGATGATCAGGGGAACGACGAACCCGATGATGAGGTAGATCCCGCCGGGGGCGAGCATCGCGTATGCCGCTGTGCGCTTGCGACGCGCGAGCGCCCGCTCCCCTTCCCGCGCCGGCGGACGCGTCAGTTCCGGCAGACCGCCGGTCGCGTCAGCCGACGTGGTCGCCACTTACTGCTCCCAGATCGGATCGAACGTGTCGTGCCAGGCCTGCGACTCGTCCTGCGTCGTCAGCGGCCGGCCGAGCGACACCTTCTGCAGCAGCGCCTCGTCGGGCCAGAGCATCGGGTCCTCCGCGGTTGCGGCCAGCTGGGCCGAGTACTCCGGGTCCTTGGTCTTCTGCTCCTTTGCGTGCTCGGCGATCAGATCCTGTACCGCAGGAACCGGCGACATGTAGAGCACGAACTCCGTCACCAACTGCGCGATCTCGGGCTTGTAGTAGAAGTCCATCATCTCGAGCGCGCCGGCCGGGTTGGCGGAATTCGCAGGGATCAGCATGTTGTCGATCCACAGCATTGCGCCGACCTCCGGCATGATGAACTCGAACGGCTGGTCCTCCCAGATCTTGTAATAGAGGACGTCCCCGGACCACGCCATGGTGCCGGCGAGGTTCCCGGCGGTGAGGTCGTCGACGTAGCCCTGGTCGTAGGCCGCGTAGAACGTGTCGGAGTCGCGAAGCTTGATCAGCCAGTCGGCGGCCGCGTTCCAGTCGTCCTGGGTCGAGGAGATGGGGTCGATCCCCAGGTTGATCATGACGAGGTCGGGCGCGTCGGCCTTGAGCACGCCGACCGAGTTCGACGGGAAGAAGTCGGTGCTCATCAGGTCATCGAGCTTGGTCGGCGTCTTCACCACAAGCTCGGTGTTGAACCCCATGCCCGTCAGGCCGGACTGCCACGCCATCGTGTGCAGGTTCCCGGGGTCATACGACGGGTTCTTCGCCCAGCTCGCCGCGTTGGCGTCGAAGTTCGGGCGAAACGCCGGGTCGAGCTCCGTCGCCCAGCCGTTTTGGATGAGCGCCGACAGGAACTCCCCGTTCGTGATGACGATGATGTCTCGGCCCGTGTCCTGTCCTGCCTGCAGCTGCGGGAGGAGCTCTCCGAAGAACGAGGCGTTGTCGTTGATCTCGTCGGAGTACGTGACCGCGATGTCGGTGGCCTTCTTGAACTCGTTGAGAGACGGATTGCCGGTCTTGTCCTTATCGATGTACAGGGGCCAGTTCGAAAAGTTGAGCTTGTTGCTCGCCGTCGAGGGATCGAAGTCCACCGCGGGAGCGGTGCTCGAGCCACCACCGCCTGCGCTGCCACCACCGCCCGAGCACGCCGCCAGGATCGACGACATGCTGAGGGTGCCGACAGTGATCCCGCCGAGCTTCATCATGTTTCGCCGCGACATCCGGCGAGAGGTCAGGCCGCGCGCAAGCGCGGGCGAGAGGCCCGGCTGAGAGCCCGGGTCGATCGTCATTCGTCATCCTCCTCCATCACGAGATCCTCCTGCGGAGTCACCGCGAAGGTGTGTTCGGGGCGCCACGACAACACGACGTGCTCCCCCTGGCGGGGCGCCTCGTCGGCGCCGAGGTTCTGGACGTAGACCGTGAGCACGGTGCCGTCCTGCGTCTCCACCTTGTACTGGTGGCTGACACCGATGTAGGTGCTCATCTGGACGGTGCCCTCGATGCCGTTCCTGTCTGCGGGCACGCCACCGTTCTTGCTGATCGCGACCTTCTCCGGCCGCACGCCCACCTTGAGGTGCGTCGGCGCGTCGCCCGGCACGCGCGAGGTCGGCAAATGGACGGTTCCTCCCGAGGTCAAAACCGTTGCGATCCCGTTGCTCGACTCCTTGAGCTCGCCGGCGAGCAGGTTGGACGCGCCGAGGAATCCGGCTACGAACTCCGTCGACGGGTTCTCATAGACGAACTCCGGCTCGCCGAGCTGCTCGATCTTGCCGTGGCGCATGACGGCGAGCCGGTCGCTCATCGTCATGGCCTCCTCCTGGTCGTGGGTCACGTAGATGAACGTGATCCCGACCTCCTGCTGGATGCGCTTGAGCTCGAGCTGCATCTTCTTGCGCAGCTTGAGGTCCAGGGCACCGAGCGGCTCGTCGAGCAGCAGCACCTTCGGACTGTTGACGAGCGCCCGCGCAAGCGCCACTCGCTGTTGCTGGCCCCCGGACATCTGCGGGGGCTTGCGTGTCTCGAACCCGATCAGGTCGACGAGCCGCATCGCCTCTTTGACGCGCGTGTCGACGTCGGCCTTGTCCACCTTCTTGCGGCGCAGGCCGAACGCGACGTTTTCGAAGACGTCCAGATGAGGAAACAGTGCATAGGACTGGAACACGGTGTTGACGTCGCGCTTGTACGGCGGGTCGTCGGTGACATCGCGGCCGCCCAGATAGACGGTGCCGAGCGACGGATCCTCGAACCCACCGATCATCCGCAACGTGGTGGTCTTCCCGCAGCCCGAGGGCCCCAGCATGCTGAAGAACTCGCCTTCGGCGATGTCGAGCGAGAGGTCGTCCACGGCTGCGACGCCCGAGAAGATCTTCGAGACTCGTTCCAGGCGTACGTCGATTTCGGTCACGGCTTACCCCTCCTGCCACGCCTGCGGCCGCATGTTTCCATGAAGTGCGGGCGATTATCACCCGACGAAGGGCCGTTTGAACAGCCCGTGAACGTCCGGCTTCCAGGCAGGGAGTTATACGGAACCTCGGCGTCGCGGGTTCGCGGCGCCGGAACGGCTTCGGAGCTACGGCGCGTTGCCCGTCGGGGCATCGTGGTCCGCGGGAACCTGTCGCGACGCCACGTGGGCGCCGTTGCCGTTGCCCCGGCGCGCAGCAAGGCGCGGCAGCGCGGTGATCAGGAACAGCGATCCCGCCCCGACGATGATGAGACCGGCCACGAAGCGTCCGTCGATGAGCCCGACGGCGAGGGCCGACCCCGAGACCAGCGCGCTCCACAGGTACAGAAGCAGCACGGCCTCCCGGTGGCCGTGACCGATGTCCATGAGCCGGTGATGCACGTGCTCCTTGTCGGCGTGGCCGATCCCCTGGCCGCGCCAGGTTCGTCGCATGATCGCAAGCACCACGTCGATAAAGGGGATCAGCAGCACCAGGAACGGGACCGCGATGGCCCCGACGACGGCGGCCATGGTTCCTCCGCTGGGGGCCGTCAGGTTGTTGCCGACGCCCTCGATGGTGGCCACCGCGAGCAACATGCCGAGGAGCATTGAGCCGGCGTCCCCCATAAAGATCTTGGCCGGATAGAAGTTCCAGGGGAGGAATCCGACGCAAATGCCGCAGGTGATCGCCGAAATCAGCGCCGCCTGCGACGCGTCTCCGAAGGGACCCGAGGGGCTTCGCACCACGTAGATAAAGAACGCGGTCGAGGCGATCGCGACCATCCCGGCCGCAAGACCGTCCAGACCGTCGACGAGGTTGACCGCGTTCGGGATGGCCACCGCCCACGCCATCGTCAGGATCACGGGGAGGTCCCCGGACAGGGCGAGCACGCCCCAGGGAAACCAGAGATAGCTGAGCTGCACGCCAAACAAGACCAACACGCCGGCGATGAAGATCTGGGCGATGAGCTTGGACAGGGCCGTCGTGCCCCGCGTGTCGTCGATCACGCCGAGCCCGAGCATCAGCGTGCAGACGATCAGCGTTGCGACCGAGCTCGAGCTCGCCCGGTTGATCGGCCCGAAGAACGGCAGGAACTGGGACAACGCGAGCGCGGCCACCAGGCCCAGGTACATGGCGATTCCGCCCATGGTGGGAAGCGGCGTCTTGTGCACCGACCGGTCGTTCGGGCGGTAGATCGCCCCCGCCTTGATCACGAATCGGCGGACGAGGGGCGTCGTCAGAAACGTGACCAGGGCGGCGACGCCGAATACGAGGGCGTACGCCTCCACGCCGAGAGTGTGTCCCCCGGAATGGCCTGCGGCAACCGGCCTACTGGTACAGCGGGAAGCGCTGCATCAGATCCCCGACCCGGCCGCGAGCCTTTTCCGCAACTCCCTCGTCCTCGGGGTTGCGCACCACGTCGCCGATGATGCTGCCGATCTCGCGCATCTCCGGCTCGTCCATGCCGAGCGTGGCGCAGGCGGGGGTCCCCACCCGGATACCCGATGGCGCCGAGGGGGGGTTGGGGTCAAACGGGATCTGGTTCTTGTTGAGCGCGATCCGCACGTTGTCGAGCTTCGTCTCGGCGGTCTTGCCGTCGATCCCGGCCGGGCGCATGTCGGCAAGCAGGAGATGGGAATCGGTCCCGCCGGAGACCACACGCAACCCCTCGTCCTGCAACGCGGACGAGAGCGCGCGGGCGTCACGGACGGTGCGCTCGGCGTAGTCCTTGAAGTCCTCCGTCATTGCTTCCTTGAGGCACACCGCTTTGCCGGCGATGCAGTGCTCGAGCGGACCGCCCTGCATCATGGGGAACACGGCCTTGTCGATGGCCTTCGCGTACTCCTGGGTCGTGAGGATCATCGCCCCGCGAGGGCCGCGGAGCGCCTTGTGCGTGGTGAACGTGACGACGTCGGCGTAGGGCACCGGGCTCGGGTACGCGCCGCCTGCGACCAGCCCGATGAAGTGCGAGGCGTCCACCCACAGGATCGCCCCCACCTCGTCGGCGATCGAGCGGAACGCGGCGAAGTCGATGGCGCGCGGGTAGGCCGTGTAGCCGGACAGGATGATCTTCGGGCGGTGCTCTTTCGCGAGGTCGCGCACGCGGTCCATGTCGAGTTGTTCTGTCTCGCGATCGACCTCGTAGCCGACGAAGTTGAACCACATCCCCGAGACGTTCACCGGCGAGCCGTGCGTCAGGTGGCCGCCGTGGGCAAGCACCATCCCGAGGACTTTCTCGTTCGCGTCGCCCGGGGTGAGGAACGCGCCGAACACCGCAAGGTTGGCCTGCGCGCCGGCGTGCGGCTGCACGTTCGCGTGCTCGGCGCCGAACAACTCCTTCGCGCGGTCGATCGCCAGCTGCTCGGTTACGTCGACGAACTCGCACCCCCCGTAGTAGCGGCGCCCGGGGTAGCCCTCGGCGTACTTGTTGTTCATGGTCGAGCCGACGGCCGCGAGCACCGCCGGGCTCGCGTAGTTCTCCGAGGCGATGAGCCGCAGGCTGGTGCGCTCGCGGTTGAGCTCGCCGGCGATCGCATCGGCGACCTCGGGATCCGTCGCCTTCAGGGCATTCCAGTCGGCTACGTACTCGCGCATTGCGGTCATCCTTCCTCTCGTTCGATCGCCGCGATCTGCTCGAGCCGCGGCTCGTGGCGCCCACCCGCAAACGGCGTGGCCAGCCACACGGTGACGATCTCGCGTGCGTACTCGGGCGCGATCACGCGCGCGCCCATCGCCAGCACGTTGGCGTCGTTGTGCTCTCGCGAGAGCCTCGCGAGGTACAGGTCGTGACACAGCGCCGCGCGGATGCCGTGCACCTTGTTCGCGGCGATCTGCTCCCCTTGGCCGGAGCCGCCGAGGACGATCGCGCGGTCTGCCGAGCCGTCGACCACCGCTCGCGCGGCCGCCGCGCAGAACGCGGGGTAGTCGACCGGATCGATGCCGTCGGTGCCCATGTCCAGGACGTCGTGGCCGGCGGACCGGAGAAAGACCGTGAGATCTTCCTTGAGGGGGAATCCCGCGTGATCGGCACCGAGGGCGATCCTCACGACGCCCCCTCCTCGCGAGCGGGCGCGGGACCGAACAACCCCGCGACCAGCCGGTTCGTCCACTCGTCGATCTCCCAGGCGATCGCCCGGTAGGTGTCGAGGGGCATCCCGAGCGGATCGACGACATCCTCGTCGTACGGGTTGGTGGCCCGGCCGGCCACCCGCGTCGCGGCCGCGGCGGCGATCCGGGCATCGAGCGTGTCCGCGGCCTTCACCGAGGCGGGCGCGTCGTACTCGAGCAGCCGCCCCATCTCCTTGAGTGTGAACGTGCGGTCTGCCGCCGCGGGGACCCGGGCAGCCACCGCGTCTCGGTGCTCCGCCGCAAGCCCGATCACGAGGTTCGCCTCTGCGATCATCGCGTTGGTGAGGCGCCGCGCGATGTGCCCGCCGATCACGACGCCGCGCTCGGCCGCGGCCTGCACGGCCTCCGGGGTCGCGGGGGATCCCTCGAGGCCGATCGTGCCGGCCGAGGAGACCTCGGGTGCATCGGCGCCGAACCGGTCCGCCACGGCACGACGCATCAGCCCCTCGGCGATCGGGGAGCGACAGATGTTGCCACTGCACACGACGAGGATCGAGGCCATGATGGGAGGCCGGGAGTCTAACAGCGGCCCTCAGCCGGCCGATAGCCGCTCGATCGCCTCGGCGTCGAGATCGCCGACCCGAAGCACCTCGATGCGCGGCCCGAGCAGCGAGATCACCGTCGATGCCGCGCCGGCGAGCGGCCCGTCCTGGGAGAGGTAGACCTCGACCTCGCCGCCGAAGGTCGCCGCCAGCTCGGCGCCGGTCGTGACGGGCGGCGAGCCCGATCGGTTGGCGCTCGTGACGGCGAGCGGGCCGGTGCCGGCGAGCACGGCGAGCGCGAGCGGATGGTCCGGGATGCGTACGCCGACCGACGTAGCGTCGCCCCCCAGGTCCCACGCGGCACTGCGAGCAGTCCTGGGCAACACCATCGTGAGCGCGCCGGGCCAACACGCGAGCGCGAGCCGCTCGGCACGATCGTCGAGCTCGGCAACCGTTCGGGCGTGCGCCACCGTCGCGACGAGCACCGGCAGGGTGAGGTCCCGGGAACGATGCTTCGCGGCGAACAGACGGGCCGTTGCCGCCGGGTCGTCGGGCCGCGTACCGATGCCGTAGACCGTGTCGGTGGGCAGCACGATCAGCTCGCCCCGGCGCGCGGCGGCCACGGCCTCCTCGACCGGGCCCGGACGGTTCACGGCCGCCGCGCCTCGACCACGCGGTCGCGCCCGTTCAGATCACGGTGCACGCGCACGTCGACCAACCCGGCGGCCGCGGCGGCCGCGACGACCGTCGCGGCCGCCGACTCCTCGATCTCGACGACCACATGGCCGCCCGGCGCGAGCCGGGCGGCCGCCTGCGCGAAGAGCCGGTCGTACAGCGCGGGCTCGCCGAAGACGGCCAGCTCCGGTTCGGCGAGCACCTCCGGCGGCAGTTCGTCACGCGCTGCTTCGGGCACATACGGTGGGTTGCAGGTGACGAGGTCGAGGGGCCCGTCGAGCGCTTCGAGCAGATCTCCCTGCCGGACGTGCACGTCGAGGCCGAGCCTGCGGGCGTTCTCTCGGGCGAGCGCCACAGCTGCCTCGGACAGATCCGTCGCGACCACCGCCGTGCCCGGGTGTTCCTGGGCGATCGCGAGCGCCACCGCGCCGGTCCCCGTACAGGCGTCCGCGACACGTGGGGCATCGAGCCCCGCGATGCAGGCGAGCGCGACGTCGACCAGCACCTCGGTCTCGGGACGCGGGACGAACACGCCGGGCCGAACCGTGAGGACCATGCGGCGGAACCCCTGCTCCCCCGTCACGTGCTGCAGCGGCTCGCCCGTGCATCGGCGGCACAGCGCACGCCCGTACGCGCGGGCCTCGTCGTGGGACAGCGGTTCCGCACGCGCGTACAGCAACGTGCGATCGGCGCCGAGCACGTACTCGAGCAGCGTGTCGGCGTCGGCGGCCGCGGCCCGTTCATCCACCCCGTGTCGAACGAGATAGTCGGCACCGCGACGCGCAACGGCCGCCGGTCGCATCAGCTGTCGTCGGCGAGCTGGGCCGCGCGCTCGGCGGCGAGCAGCCGGTCGATGAAACCGTCGAGCTCCTCGCCACCGGCCAGAACGTCCTGCAGGTTGTGCGTCGTGAGCTTGATCCGGTGATCGGTCACCCGCCCCTCCGGGTAGTTGTAGGTCCGGATCTTCTCCGACCGCTCCCCGGTGCCGAGCTGTGCGCGCCGCTCCGCCGCCTCTTTCGCCTGGGCTTCGTCCCGCGCGATCTGCGCAAGCCGCGCGCGCAGATAACGCATGGCCTTCTCCCGGTTCTGCAGTTGCGAGCGCTCCTCCTGGCATTCCACCTTGATGCCCGTCGGGAGGTGGACAATGCGCACGGCCGAGTCGGTCGTGTTCACGGACTGGCCGCCGGGACCACTTGAGCGGTAGACGTCGATCTTGAGGTCTTCGGGGCGAAGCTCGACCTCGACGTCCTCCGCCTCCGGCATGACAGCCACCGTCGCGGTCGAGGTGTGCGTCCGTCCCTGCGACTCGGTGACGGGCACCCGCTGGACGCGATGCACCCCTCCCTCCGTATGCAGGCGTCGGAAGGCCTCGGGTGAACGAACCTCGAGCGACACTTCCTTGAAGCCGCCGAGATCGCTCGGCGAGCTGGCGATCACGTCGGTCTTCCAGTGGTGCCGCTCGGCGAGCCGCCGATACATCTCGAACAGGTCACTGGCCCACAGGGCGGCCTCCTCACCCCCGGTGCCGGCACGGATCTCGACGATGACATCCTTGCCCTCGTTCGGATCCTTGGGGACGAGCAGCGTCTCGAGCCTGCTGCGGAGCTCGGCGGCCCGCGTCTCGAGCCGCTCGATCTCCTCGGCGAGATAGGTGGCGAGCTCGGGGTCGGGGTCGGCCGCGGCCATCTCACGAGCCTCGCCCGCCTGCGCCGTCACGTCCTTCAGCTCGCGATAGGGCCCGACGATCTCGCCGAGCTCAGCGAACCGCTTGCCGAGCACGCGCAGCTGATTGGGGTCCGCGGCCGTCTCCGGCAGCGCCATCTGCGCCGCGACGTCGTCGTACGCGGCCTCGAGCTCCTTCAGGCGACCGTCGAACGCTTCGGGCATGCCCGGATTGTCCCAGCCGTACGCGGCCGGATACGCGCCGTGAACTACTCCTCGTCGTCGAAGTCGATGTCGAGTGAGGACAGATCGGGGATTTCGACCGACTTGGTCTCGGCGGATGCCCACAGATCCTCGTAGCGCGGATCGACGGCGTCGTCGTCGGCACCGGCGGCCGGCGGGGCTCCCATCGGCGCGGGCATCCCACCCGGCTGCTGCTGCGGTGGCGCCGGTGGCGGCGCGGGCGTCGCGTCGCGGTTGGGCGGTTCCGGCTTGGCGCCGGACTGCTGCGGGGAGGCGGGCTGCCCCGCGCCGGGGGCCTGCTGCCCGCCGGCCGGCATCGGTGTCGGCGCCGGCTGCGCGACGGACGCGCCCGGCTCGAGATCCGGCACATCGAGATCGTTGGCAACGGCGAGCAGTCGCGATTGCATCTCGTGCATCTGCGCGAGCAGCGCCTCACGCCGCTGGTCGAGCCCGCCGAGCACGCGCTCGGACTCCTCGCGCGCGCGCCCGAGCTCGGCGTCGCCCTTGGCCCGCGCCTCCTCGGCGCTCGACTGCGCATCGAGCCGGATCTTGTCGGCCTCCGCCTGCGCCTCGTCGAGGACCTTCTTCGCCTCGGCGGTGGCGTCGGCGATGAGTTTCTGCGATTCCTCATCGGCGCTTCGCAGCACCGTCGCGAAGCGCTGGCTCAGCTGGGCGTAGGCCTCCTCGGTCGAGGCGGCGGGCGCCGACGTGGCGGCGACGGCTGCCACGTCTGCAGCTGCGGGTGCTGCCGGGGCTTCGCTCGCGGGCGTCATACGCGCCTCGCGAAGATCGGTTTCGAGGGTCTCGTACTGGGTCGCCACCTGGTTCAGGTAGTCCTGCACCTGATCGGGGTCGAACCCCCGTCGCACGGTGGCGAACTTGCGCCGCCGAATCTGATCGGCGCTCGGCGTCAGCGGAAGGTCGAGATCGGACATCGGGAAGATCCTCCGGGGGTCGTGTGTGGGACATCTTCTGCCGCTCGTGTGCGGGAATCAATGACCCGGCGAGCGCTTAGGGACCGGTCGCAGCCTCCGTCTCACGGCGGCGCACCTCTTGGAACGACGCGACCGCGACCTCGATCTGCTCGCGATCGGGCTCCTGAGTCGTGATGCGCTGCAGCCAGATACCGGGGCGCATCAGTGCGCGCACCAGCACGGAATCGGGTGCGCGGGCGCCAAGACG
Source organism: uncultured Actinomycetes bacterium (assembly GCA_963816105.1). Lineage (GTDB taxonomy): Bacteria > Actinomycetota > UBA4738 > UBA4738 > HRBIN12 > AC-51. The sequence goes on from CAWFJH010000001.1 coordinate 212,166, forward strand.
CAGCGCCTCGTAGGCGATCCCGGCGATGATGGGAATGGCGACGAGCCGCGAGCCCAGACGCCACCAGATACCCGGCGTGCCGAACAACGAGAAGACGAACACCGTGATGATGAGCACGATGATCAGGAAGTTCGTGCCGCAGCGGACATGTTCCTTCGGATAGGTGTCGATCCGGTCGGGCACGAGCTCGTCGTCGTGCTCGTAGGCCGCGATCGTCTTGTGCTCGGCGCCGTGGTACTCGAACACCCGGTGGATGTCCTTGGTCCGGCCGATCAGCCACAGGTACCCGACGAACAACCCAACGCGGAACAGCCCCTCGGCCAGGTTGACGAGCACGCCGTGGGCATCCAGGCGATCCTGCACCCACGCGAACAGGCTCGTCGGTCCCAGCACAAAGATTGCAAGGAACAAGACGAGCGCGATGGTGAGCGAGACGCCCACCTGGCGCGAGGACAGCTGCTCCTCTTCTTCGGTCGCGTGGTGCGAGGCGATGAGCAGCGCCTGCACGCCGATGCGCATCGACTGTCCCAGCACGAGGATGCCGCGGAAGAACGGCTTGCGCCAGATCGGGTGCCGGCCGGCGGCGGAGTCGACGTCGTGGGACTCGACGTAGATGTCGCCCGTCGGCTCGCGCACCGCGACTGCCCAGTGTTCCTGGCCGCGCATCATCACGCCCTCGACGACCGCCTGGCCGCCGTACAGCGGGGATGCCGGGTTGGGCGGCGGGGCGGGCGTCGAGGCCGCCCCGCCCACCTCCGTCAGGTCTTGGCGGCTTCCTGGGCCGCCTGCGTCTTCGCGTAGCGGCGCTGGAAGCGCTCCACGCGACCGCCGGTGTCGACCAGCTTCTGCTTGCCCGTATAGAAGGGGTGGCAGTTCGAGCACAGCTCGGCGCGGATCTCGCTCACGGTCGAACGCGTCGTGAACGTGTTTCCGCACGAGCAATGGACGTTGGCGATCTGGTAGTCGGGGTGAATTCCCTGCTTCATCGTCGTCTCCTCGGACTCTCAGGCTACTCGTTCCAACGCCGGCCTATTCCCTCAGTTGCCCGCCGGAGCCTTGGCGATGTCCTTGAGGAACAACTCGTTGGACTTCGTCGCCCGGAGCTTGTCGATGAGCAGCTCGAGGGCCGCGCCCGGCTCGAGCGCGTGCAGGACGCGCCGCAGCCGGATGACCAGGGCGAGCTCCTCGGGCGGCAGCAGCAGCTCTTCCTTGCGGGTGCTCGAGGCGTCGACGTTGATCGCCGGGAACAGCCGCTTTTCCGCCAGCTGGCGGTCCAGGCGGATCTCCATGTTTCCGGTGCCCTTGAACTCCTCGAAGATCCCGTCGTCCATCCGCGAGCCGGTCTCGACCATTGCGCTCGCGATGATCGTGACGGAGCCGCCCTCCTCGATGTTGCGAGCGGCGCCGAAGAAGCGCCGGGGCGGATACAACGCGGCCGAGTCGATACCGCCGGTCAGAATCTTGCCGGAGGCCGGCATGCCCAGGTTGTAGGCACGCGTCAGACGCGTCATCGAGTCGAGGATGATCGCGACGTCCTGGCCCATTTCGGCGAGGCGCTTCGCGCGCTCAAGGACGAGCTCGGTCACCTGGATGTGCTGGTCGGTCGGCTTGTCGAAGGTCGAATAGACGACCTCGGCGGCCTTGACCGTCCGTTGCCAGTCGGTGACTTCCTCGGGGCGCTCGTCCACCAGCAGGACGATCACGTGCGTGTCGGGGCTCGAGGCGATGATGCCGTTGGCGATCTGCTTGAGCACCGTCGTCTTGCCGGCCTTGGGCGGCGCGACGACCATGCCGCGCTGACCTTTGCCGATCGGGGCGATCATGTCGATGATCCGCTCCGTCACGGCGAGCGGGCCGTTCTCGAGCCGGAACCGGTCGTTGGGGAACAGCGGCGTCAGCTTGTCGAACACCGGTCGAGTGGACGCCTGCTCGGCGTCCATCCCGTTGACCGACTCGACCTGCAGCAGCGCCGGGTACTTCTCGTTGTTCTTCGGCTCGCGAATCTTGCCGGTGACGGTGTCGCCCTTGCGGAGCGAGTACTTGCGCACGTGCGAGAGCGATGCGTAGACGTCCTCCGGGCCGGGCAGGTACCCGTTCGTCCGCAGGAACCCATAGCCCTCCGGCAGGATGTCGAGGATGCCGGTGCGGCTCGGCGCGGTCTTGAGCTCCTCGACGCGATCGGCTTCCTCGCGCACCCGGCGTTCGTCGCGCTGGCGCCGACGCTCCTCGCGAGAGGGCCGGCGACGTCGGTCGCGGTCGGACTCGCCGCGGTCGTTGCGGTCGGTCGAATCGTTGCGGTCGCTCGAATCGTTTCGCTCGTTCGACTCGTTGCGGTCGTTCCGAGGGCGGTCGTTGCGGTCGTTGCGGTCGTTGCGGTCGTTGCGGTCGTTGCGGTCGTTGCGGTCGGTGCGCGGGCGGTCGTTGCGCGGGCGGTCATCACGCGGGCGATCGTCGCGAACGTTGCCCTGGTTCTGATCCTGGTTCTGGTTTCCCTCGTCGGACTCCTCGGCCTCGTCCTCGACCGTCTCGTCCCGGGGAGCACGCTCGGCACGCTCCCGCGGCGCGCGCTCCGCCCGCGCCGGACGGTCGCCGCCGTCGCTCCCGTTGTCACGCTTCGAGGAGCCTCCATTGGAGGAGGCGTCGACGATTGCGTCGATCAGCGGGGCCTTGCGAAGCTTCTGCGCGCCCTCCACGCCCATGCCCTGCGCGATCTGTTGCAGCTCGGGCAGAAGTTTGGTGCTGAGGGTTTCGCGATCCATCGTGGTATCCATCAGGCGGGTGCCTCTCCATCCAGCTCGGCTTGGAGCCCCTGCCAGTCGGCAAGGAACCGTTCCAGTCCGAGGTCGGTCATTGGGTGCTTCACGAGCTTCGTGAAGACGTCGAACGGCATCGTCGCGATGTCGGCGCCGGCAAGGGCGGACTCGACGACATGCATCGGGTGTCGGAGCGAGGCCGCGAGCACCTTGGTGTCGTAGCCCTGCACAGCATAGAGGTCGCAGATGGTCCGTAACACCTCCATGCCGTCGGCTCCTGCGTCATCGAGGCGCCCCAGGAAGGGCGACACACAGTACGCGCCTGCCGAGGCCGCCAGAAGTGCTTGGGCTGCAGAGAACACGAGCGTGACGTTGGTCCGGATGCCGTCGGCCCGCAGCCTCGTCGCGGCCTCGAGTCCGCCGGGCGTCATCGGGACCTTGACGACCGCGTTTGGCCCCATGTCGGCCAGCCGGCGGCCCTGCTCAACCATCCCGTCGGCGTCCAAAGCGGTCACCTCGAGGGAGACGTCGCCCGCCACCTCGGTGAGGATTTCCTTCCAGACGGCGTCGGGCTCGCCGCCCTCGCGCGCGAGCAGGCTCGGGTTCGTGGTGACGCCGCCGAGCACCCCCCAGCGATTGATCGTGCGGATCTCCTCGATGCTCGCGGTGTCGAGGAACAGCTTCATGCGCTTTGTCCTTCCGTCTGTTCGGCCGTCTCTCCGGCCGTCTCTCCGGCCGTCTGTCCATCTGGCGCTGCGGGCGCCGGATCGGGCACCTGCGAGATCGCCTTGTCCATGACCAGGTCGATCACCGTGGCGATCGTCTGGTCGAAGCTGTGATTCGGGATCACCGGCACGCCGTGCGCGAGCGCCTGCCCCTTGACGTAGGCCTGGAGGCGGCGGATGCCGTCGAACCCTTCGGTGTAGCGGGTGGCCGGGCGGGAGGCGACGGCGTCCTCACGAGCGGCGAAGTGCGAACGGTGTCGCTCCTCGTCGTCGATCCCGATGATGAAGGGTACCGCGAGAACCCGGTCGCCGTGGGTTTCGACGTCGAAGAAGCCCGGCACCACGTGGGCGCCCTCGATCACGATGCTGGTGCCCTCGGTCGCGGCGCGCTCGATGAGCGCGTCGATCCCCACCGAGACCGCCGCGGTCTGTTCGCGAAAGCCCATCACGAGCGCGTCGGCACTGCGCGTCGGCGGCTCGCGGAGCGCCCGGTCGGCCTGGAACGAGGACATGTGGAGCGTCGGCATCAGCTGGGGCGACAGCATCGCCCGCATGACTTCGCGGATCGCATCGGTCGCAACCACACGCACGATCCCGAGACGCGCGGCAAGCTGCGTCGCGATCGTCGACTTGCCGACCCCGGTCGCACCGCCGATGAGGATCACGACCGGGACATCCAGATGCTCGACCCGCTGCCAGCGCACGAAGTTGGTCGCATAGCGCTCGCCGGTCAGCTCGCGAATGACGTGCTGCGTGACATCCGTCAGCTCGTCGCTCGTCACCGCGCCGGTCCGTTGTTCGACCAGTCGCACCTCCACCTCTTCGGCGACCTGGTAGGCGCGGTAGGGCGAGAGGCCGGTCACCATGATCTGAGAGGCGAGCAGCCCCTTGGAAAAGGGCAGGCCGGTCTCTCGATCGGAGATGAGGATCTGCGTGCTTCGGGTGCGTTCGCTCATCCGGCTCCTCTGGCGGATCCTTCGCCGATCCCCCTGGCAGTTCGGTCGCTCGCCCGCGCGATCGCGAGGTCCTCGGCGTCGGCGATCGCGGCTTCCAAGTCGTGCGGGCCATCGACGACGTGGGGCCTGTTGTCGACGAACACGACGTCCGCGCCGCGCGCGACGGCGCGCTGGCACGCAACGTCCACCGCAGCCGCTTTGAGTTCCGTCACGAGTACCTCGTAGTCCTCGGCTTCATCGAGATCGGTCGCGAGTCCCGCTCGGTCCGCCAGCCGCGCCGACCACCCCACGACGGTCGCGTCGTGCGCGGCCGTGAGATGCGCCACCTGACGCTCGGCGACGAGGGGAGGCGCGGTGGTCGCGAAAAACGCGCGACGACCTGCCACGTCGGCGAGCGGTGTCGGTCGAAGGTCGGTCACCACCACCCGCGCATCGCCGAGCGCACGCCGGAGATCCGCGATGAGGAGGGAACCGTGCTCCGAGCCGAGCCCCGGTCCGTCAGCCATGGTAACCACCGCGAGGTCGGCTCGCAAGAGTCGGTAGGGCCCAAGGTACCCTCGCACGTACTCGGGGGGACAGGTGATCGGTACCACGATGATCCCTGCATCCCAAGCGATCGGCGGAAGCGACGCACCGCTTCCCTCCAAAACGAGCAAGCCCGGGTCGCGTTCGGCGGCGATCGAGACCGCATCGGCGACATTGCTGACAAATGGCGCGCCCGCGAGGCCGCCGCCGGCGCGGCGGGCGCCGATCGTCGTAACGCCGGTGGTGAGCGCGTCCTCGAGATAGTCCGACGCCGCGTGCTGGCCGTCGCGAACGAGCGCCAGCAATGTGTCGAGCCCGACGCTGCCGGCCTCGGCCACCTGCGGCTCTGCCGGACCGCCGCGCCCCATCGCGACCACGACCGGAGTGAGCCCCCGGCGAGCCGCGATCCGCGCGACCTCCCCGGTGATCGCCGTCTTGCCGGTGCGTTTGCCGGTGCCGAACACCGCAAGCGTCGGCACGCCGAGCGGGGCCGGGTCCAGTGCCGGCGGGTCCAGCCGGAAGTCGGGGCCGATGTAGGGCAGCCCGCGCGCGAGCACGAGCGCCGCGACCTCCATCCGCTCGCGATAGCCCAGCACCGGCTCGTCGGACAGATCGAGCACCGCTGCCGGCGCATGCATGTCGATGGCGGCGGCGACCGCGCCCGCACGGTCGCCGCCAGTGACCGTGACGGGTACTCCGAGCTCAGGCACTTCGGCGGCGCCGAGCTTCTCGGCGCCGCCGACCAGGACCGCGGCCACGACGTCGAAGCCGCGTTCCCGGGCGACCTCGATCGACCATCGGGTCACGGGTGGGTAGTGCTCGCCGTCGACGAGCGCCAGCGTGCGCATCGTTGGGGCCCCTCTTTCGGTTCAGGAACGATCAGCGCTTGCCTGCTCCAGCGGCACCTCGCGCGGCTCGCGCTCGTCGTTGGAAACCGGGAACGAGGCCATCAGATGGGGTTCCGCATCGAACGGGAAGCGACGGAAGATCCGCACTTCGGCGCCGTCGAACTCGAGCACGTTGTAGCACGGCTTGCCGTGGCCGCGCACGCGCATCGACGAGACCGTCCCCGCGTTGGCGATGAAGAGGTCCTCGAGGCGCCATACGTAGGGAACGTGCTTGTGACCGGAAAGCACGACATGTGCCCCGGTGTGCATGAGCACCTCGAGCAGGTCACCGGCGTCCATGACCGTGGAGCGTTCTCGGCCGGTGCCCGGTATCGGGAGCAGGTGATGGTGGAGCACGAAGATCTTGAGGTCGGAGGGATGGCGGAACTCCTGCTTGATCCACGGGTAGTGCACCCGGCCGATCCGGCCTTCGTTGAGGTCGGGCTCGCTGGAGTCGACGCCGACGATTCGCACGCCCCGGACGTCGTGGCTCCACATCCGCGGACCGATGAGATCCTCGAAGTGCACGTAGCCCACATTGCGCGAGTCGTGGTTGCCCGGCACGGTCAGCAGCGGCGCCTCGATCCGCTCCGCGTAGGCGAGCCAGGCCTTGTACTCGGGGCGAAAGCCGTCGGTCGTCAGGTCGCCCGAGACGACGACGGTGTCGGGCTCGAGCTCGTTGAGCTCGACAATCACGCGGTTCATGAGGTTCGGGACGAAATGCTGCGATCCCAGATGCGGATCGGAGATGTGGGCGATCGTGATCATCGGTGTGTCTTGAGTCTACGGTCCCGGGTCGCGTGCGGTCCGCATCCCGGCGCGCATACCTCCGTCGACGAGGAGCGCGACGCCGTTGACGAAGCGGCCGCGGTCCGAGCACAGGTAGACGGCAGCCTCCGCGACTTCGGACGCCTCCCCGACCCGGCCGAGCGGCGGCACCTGCCAGGTGGCCGGATCGTCCTCCGGGCGGTCCTTGCCCGGTGGGCCCATGTGGCGCATGCCCGGAGCGATGTCGCCGGGACACAACGCGTTGGATCGCACCCCGCGGCGCCCGCCCTCGATGGCGAGCATGTTGGAAAGCATGATCAGCGCGGCCTTCGACACCGAGTAGACGCCGATCTCGGCTTCCCCCATTACGCCTGCATCGGAGGCAATATGCAGCATGACGCCCTGTCTCGACTCCAGGTGCGGGAAGGCGGCCTGCGCATAGACGAAGGCGCCACGGACGTTGACATCCATCACCCGATCGAAGCTGTCGAGCGGCGTCTCGAGCACGCCGGCGGTGACCCCGACACCCGCATTGTTGACCAGGATGTCGAGCCCGCCGAGCAGGCCCACCGCCTCGTCGACGCTCGCACGCGCGTCGCTCGGATCCGCCGCGTCGGCACGCAGGAATCGCACCGGCCCGAGCGGCGAGAGATCCCGTTCAGCTTGTTCGCCGAGCGCAACGTCGCGCCCGGTCAGCACGACGGCCGCGCCCTCCTCAAGGAACCGGCTGGCGATCGCGCGCCCCAGCCCGGTGGTGCCGCCGGTGAGGAGCGCGGCTCGGTCCGCGAGTTCACCCATCGACTTCGAACCCGGCGCGCCGCGGGCCGAGCGGCAGGATCCGCCAGCCCGAGGACACGCCGAGCAATGTCTCGGTGATCGCCGGCACCCCGGGCAGCGCGAAGGCCAGGAGCGTGGAACCCGCCCCCGAGACGCATACGGGGACGTGGCGGCGGCGCAGTTCGTCGAACACGTCGGCGACCTCGGGCACGAGCGCGAGACGGACCGACTGGTGCAGGCGGTCCTCAAGGGCGTAGCGCAGGGCTTCGGGATCGGTGGTGAGCCCCTCGAGGAGCACGGCGGCGTGCGCGAGGTTGAAGACCGCGTCCTCGAACGGCACCGTCGAAGGCAGTGCGTCGCGTGCAGCGGCCGTCGACAGCGCGACATCGGGGACGAGGGCGATCGGGGCGAGCGCCGGATGCGGATCGAACCGCCGGACGACCCCGCCGGGGAGCGCGACCGTCACGCCGCCGAAGCAGGCCGGGGCCGCGTTGTCGGGATGGCCCTCGATCCGCGCGGCGATGGCGAACACGCCGGCAGGATCGCCCTCCAATCCGAGGTCGAGCAGCCGCGACGCCATCGCGATCGCGCCGACGATCGCCGCCGAGGAACTGCCGAGCCCCCGGGCGAGCGGCACGCGGTTCGTTGCCGCAAGGCGCAGCGCCGGCAGTTCCCCTTCGAACGTGGCGGCGACGTCGCGCATCGTGCGCGACACCAGGTCGCTGCCGTCGACGGGCAGGTCGCCCGCGCCCTCGCCTTCCCAGGCGACACCAGGCTCGGCGTCTGTATCCACCGTGAACTCGTTGCAGAGATCCAGCGCCATCCCGAACGCGTCGAACCCCGGTCCGATATTCGAGGTGGTGGCGGGAACGCGGACGCGGACGCGCATGACGCGCGGAGCCTATCGCGCCAGCCCGAGCTCCTCGGCCACCACGTCGGCGTCGGCGGGGACGGCAACGGGCCGCGCGGCGCCCGCGATCGCCCACTCCGGATCCTTGAGCCCGTGACCGGTGAGGACGCACACGACGAGCGCGCCGGCGCGGATGCGTCCCTCCTCGTGGGCCTGCAGCAGACCGGCCACGCTCGCCGCGCTCGCGGGCTCGGCGAACAACCCCTCGCGAGCCACCTGTCGGTACGCGGCGAGGATCTGCCGGTCGGTCACCGACCAGATGCCTCCCTCGGACCCGCGCGCGGCCTCCATGGCGAGTTCCCACGACGCCGGATTGCCGATGCGGATCGCGGTGGCGATGGTGTGGGGGTCTGGGACGGGCTCGCCGAGCACGAGCGGCGCCGCGCCGGCCGCCTGGAAACCGAACAGCTGCGGCGGCTCCCCGATCACCCCGTCGGCGAGGTACTCGGAGTAGCCGAGCCAATGGCTCGAGATGTTGCCGGCGTTGCCGACCGGTACGCAATGGATGTCGGGGGCGCGTCCGAGGAAGTCGCATATCTCGAAGGCCGCGGTCTTCTGCCCCTGCAGACGATGGGGATTGACGCTGTTGACGAGCGTCACGGGATAGCGCTCGGCGAGGTCGCGCGCGAGATCGAGCGAAGCGTCGAAGTTCCCCTCGACCTCGAGCATCCGAGCGCCGTGGACAAGCGTCGCGGCCATCTTGCCGATCGCCACCTTGCCCTTGGGCACGAGCACCGCGCACGTCAGCCCGGCGCGCGCGGCGTAGGCGGCGGCCGACGCGGACGTGTTCCCCGTGGAGGCGCACACGACCGCGGCCGCGCCCTCCTCGACGGCCTTGGAGATCGCGACGGTCATCCCGCGGTCCTTGAAGGAGCCCGTCGGGTTCGCTCCGTCGAACTTGAGCCAGACGTCGGCGCCGGTCTGCATCGACAGGGCGTCGCTTTGCACGAGCGGTGTGCCGCCCTCCCCGAGCGTGATCACCGGGGTCGTCTCGGTCACGGGGAGACGGTCGCGGTACTCCTCGATCAGCCCCCGCCATGGGCGCGGCCGCGACGCCAGGTCGGCGTTCACTCCTCGCCCTCCACACGGAGCAGGCTGACAACCGAGCGCACCGACGAGCGGTCGCGCAGCTCCTGCACCGTCTCTTGGAAGGAGCCCTCCTGCGCCCGGTGCGTGATGAACACGAGGGCGGCTTGCTCGCCGAAGCCCTCCTGCCACACGCGTTCGATCGAGACCCCGTGGCGGCCGAATACCTCGGCGATCTCCGCGAGCACGCCGGGATGGTCCTCGACGTGGAGGTTCAAGTAGTACTGACCGTGCGTGTCGTCCATCTGACGAATGCGGCGTGCGAGCCCGGCGCCCACCGCGCCCTGCATGCGCCCGCCGTAGGCCAGGTGGCGCGCGACGCGCACCAGATCGCCGATGACCGACGTGCTCGTCGGGTCGCCGCCGGCACCGCGGCCGTAGAACATCAGCTGCCCGGCCTTGTCGGCCTCGACGAAGACGGCGTTGAACGCGTCGCGCACGCTCGCGAGCGGATGCGTGGCGGGCACCATCGCGGGGTGGACGCGCACCGAGACGTCCTCGTCATCGAGCTCGGCGATGGCGAGCAGTTTGACGACGTAGCCCAGGCGCGCCGCATCGGCGATGTCGCCGGCCGTCACACCGGCGATTCCCTCGCGGTACACGTCGTCGATCGTGACACGGGAGTCGAACGCGATGGACGCGAGGATCGCGCACTTGGCCGCGGCGTCGAACCCCTCGACGTCGGCGGTGGGATCCGCCTCCGCGTACCCCAGCCGCTGCGCCTGCTCGAGGGCCTCGTCGAACGCGAGCCCCTGATCCGCCATCTGGGTGAGGATGAAGTTCGTCGTGCCGTTGACGATGCCGAGGATCCGCGTGACGCGATCGCCCGCGAGCGATTCGCGCAGGGGCCGGATGAGCGGGATGCCGCCGGCGACCGCGGCCTCGTAGGCGAGATCGGCCCCGCCGGCGTGCGCGGCGGTCTCGAGCTCCGCGCCCGCGACGGCAAGCAGTTCCTTGTTCCCGGACACCACCGGCTTGCCGGCGGCGAGCGCGCGAAGCACCAGCTGGCGCGCCGGCTCGAGACCGCCCAGCAGTTCGAGCACGACGTCGACGTTCGGGTCATCGACGATCGAAACGCCGTCGCGGGTGAACGCGTCGGCGACGAGCGGCACGTTGCGCACGCGATCCACATCCCGCACGGCGACCCGCGTGATCTCCAAACGGACGCCCGCGCGGCGTGCGACGTCGTCGGCATGGTCGTGGAGCGTTCGGGCGACGGCCGACCCGACCGTCCCACATCCGAGCATCCCGACGCGGATCGCGCGCTCCGTCACGTGCCGTGCCCTCCTTGCGACACCGCCGCGGAACTCTCCCGCGGCCTGCCAAGTATGACCGGCAAGGGATCAGGCGCCGGCATCGTCGCGCTCCATCCGTTCGGGTGCCGCGACTCCAAGCACCACCAGCAGATTGGCGAGCACCTGCTTGGACACACTGCAGAGCCACAGACGCGCCTGCATGAGCTCGGCGTCTTCGCCCACGACGCGGCACTCGGTGTAGAAGCGATGGAAGCGCGCCGCCACGTCCTGGGCCGCGTGGGCGATCCGATGCGGCGCGCGCAGCTCGGCCGCCCGCGCGAGCGTCTCGGGAATCGACGCCAGCGAGCGCAGCAGGTCGAGCTCGGCGTCGTGGACGAGCACGCCCAGGTCGACGTCCTCGATCGGGCGGAGGGCGACACCCGTCTCGGCGGCCTTGCGCAGGATCGAGGCGATCCGCGCGTGGCCGTACTGCACGTAGAAGACAGGGTTCTCCATCGATTGCCTCGACACCTCCTCGATGTCGAAGCGCATCGCGTGGTCGTTGGAGAACAGCAGGAGATGGAATCGGGCGGCGTCGGTGCCAACCTCGTCCATCAGATCGTCCAGCGAGACGAACGAGCCGGCGCGCTTGCTCATCTGCAGCGGCTCGCCGCCGCGGACGAACGCGACGAACTGATAGATGAGCAGCTCGACGCGGTCCGGGTCGTAGCCGAGGGCCTGCGCCGCGCCCTTCACACGGGCGATGTCGCCGTGATGATCGGCGCCCCAGATATAGACCAGATGCTCGAACCCCCGCCGGAACTTGTCGATGACGTAGGCGCAGTCGGCGCCGAAATAGGTGTGCCGGCCGTTCGAGCGCACGACGATGCGATCCTTGTCGTCGCCGAAGTCCGTGGAGCGAAACCACACGGCGCCGTCGTCCTCGTAGATGGTCCCGGCGGCGCGAAGGCGATCGATCGCCTCCTCGATCTCACCGGCGTTCTCCAGGGTCGCTTCGGAGACGTAGGTGTCGAAGACCACGCCGAACCGAGCCAGCGAGGCGCGGATACCGTCCATCGCGCGCCTGGCACCCTCGGCGCGCAGCCGGACGAACCGCTCCTCCAGCGAAAGATCAGCGAGGGCGTCGCCGAACTCTCGGACGATGTCGGCGGCGTAGGCCGCCACGTAGTCGCCGTGATAGCCGTCCTCGGGAAGCTCGGCGTCGCGACCGAGCGCCTGCAGGTACCGCGCCTCGACCGAGGCGCCGAAGCGGTCCATCTGCCCACCGGCGTCGTTGAAGTAGTACTCGCGCTCGACCTCGTGGCCGGCCGCGGTGAGCAGCCGCGCGACCGCGTCGCCGAGCACGGCGTTGCGCGCGTGTCCGACGTGCAGCGGTCCCGTCGGGTTCGCGCTGACAAACTCCACCTGCACGCGCTCGCCGCTCGGTGCCCCGTGCCCGTATTCATCGCCCTCGGCTGCGATCCGGCGGACGACGTCGAGGAGCCAGTCGTCGGTGGTCCAGATGTTGATGAACCCCGGCCCGGCGACCTCGAGCTTCTCGACGAACGCCACCGGCGGGAGCGCATCGACGACGGCCTGCGCCACCTCGCGCGGCGGACGGCCCGCTCGACCCGCGAGCGCGAGCGCCACGTTGGTCGCGAAATCGCCGTGCTCCTTCTGGCGCGGCGGCTGGAGCTCCGGCACGGGCAGCTCGCCATCGAGGTTCAGTGCGGCCGCGGCGCTCGCCAGCCCCGCGGAGAGCCAGGCCACGAGCGGCTCCTCGATCACTCCAGGCCGCCCTCGATCAGGGTCCGGACGGTTGCGACGAGGTCGGCGATGTCGAACGGCTTCTGCACGAAGATCTCGCCCGAACCGATGGGGACGTCCTCCCGTCCGCGCGCAGTCAAGAAGATGACGGGGACCTTCGCCATCGACTCCTGCTCGCGAAGCCGCGTCAGGATCTCGCGCCCGTCCATCCCGGGCATCATCAGGTCGAGGACAACGGCGTCGGGCGTTGCGGCGGCGGCCGCGGCGATCGCCTCCTGCCCGTGGATCGCCGCGTCGACCTCGAACCCCTCCACACGGAAGTTGACTTCGAGCAACCGCAGGATCGCGGCATCGTCGTCGACAAGCAGCACACGCGCCATGGCGTGAGCATACGCAGCAGGGCTGCCCGGGGCGGTTCCCACTAGACTCGGCCCTTCGCCCCCGTAGCTCAGCGGATAGAGCACCGGCCTCCGGAGCCGGGTGCGCAGGTTCGAGTCCTGCCGGGGGCGCGCGGATTACACGGGGCGCAACGCCGCGACGCTAGCGAGCGGCCCGCGTCGCGGCGAGCTCCTGCAGTTCCTTCCCGAGCGACGCGGTCGTCTCGTTCGCGTCGCCGTTCGCGGGCACCGTGGAAGGGATGTAGCCGGCAGGCTCCATCAGCCCGGCGGCGGCCATCGCCTTGCCGGTGGCGATCAGCTGCTCGAGCTTGATGCAGCGCTTGCGCATCGCCTCGAGCTCAGCCTCCGCCTCGGCCACCGTCATCTCGACTTCCTTGCGGCTCGACTCGAGCCTGTTGCGAAGATCCGACATCGGTTCCCTCCCCGTGTGTGCGACCCCTGCGCCGTCGGGCGACGCGCGGCTCGTAGAGCGATCGTAGGAGGCCGCCCAAAACGGCCGCATCCGTCGAACGGCCGCTTGGCGTGGTGGATGGCCTAGGCCGCATCGACATCGCCGGCGATCCATTGCAGCCGTGGGGCGCGAGCGCGCATACGATGCTCCCGTGAGCGACCCGCGATCGATGCACGCCCCGAGCGGCTCCCACGAGCATCCCGAGCTTCGCCGCGCCGACCTGGACCTCGACCCGCTCGCGCAATTCCGGGTGTGGTTCGCCGACGCCGAGGCAGCGGGCATCCCGTTCGCCAACGCGATCGCGCTCGCAACGGCGACGCCCGACGGCGCTCCCTCGGTGCGTCACGTATTGCTCCGTGGAATCACGGACGAGGGGTTCTCCTTCTTCACGAACCACGGCAGCCGAAAAGGCCACGATCTCGCCGCCAACCCGCACGCGTCGTTCGCCGTGCTGTGGCGCGAGCTCGACCGCCAAGTCTGCGTCCGGGGACGCATCAAGGAGTTGGCGCCGGAAGCCTCGGACGAGTACTTCGCGTCGCGCCCGCGCGAGGCGCAGATCGGCGCGTGGGCGAGCCGGCAGAGCGAGCCGATCGCAGACCGATCCGCGCTGGAGAAGCGGCTGCGCGAGGCGACCGAGCGCTTCGGCGACGGCGAGATCCCCCGGCCGCCGTTTTGGGGAGGCTACCTGCTCACGCCCGAGGAGATCGAGTTCTGGCAGGGCCGGCCGTTCCGCCTGCACGACCGTTTCCGATACGCGCGCGATGGCGGCGGGTGGCGCATCGAGCGCCTCTCCCCGTAGCCCGACCCGACCCGCGCCCGCCGGGACCTTCGACCCTGATCGCTCCGCCGCGGGGATGCAAAGCTGGCACGCATGGATGCTTCCTTGGTGACGAGCGCGCCCTCCCAGCCCTGGATCGTCGTCGACGGAAACGAGGCCGCGGCGCGCGTCGCCCACCGCCTTGCCGAGGTCATCGCGATCTACCCGATCACGCCGAGCTCGGCGATGGGCGAGTTCGCCGACGCCCGCTCGGCCGCGGGCGACACCAACCTCTGGGGAACCGTGCCGCGGGTGATCGAGATGCAGAGCGAGGGCGGCGCCGCCGGAGCGCTGCACGGCGCCCTGCAGGGCGGCGCGCTCGCCACCACGTTCACCGCGTCGCAGGGGCTCCTGCTGATGCTTCCGAACATGTTCAAGATCGCGGGCGAGCTGACGCCGTTCGTGATGCACGTGGCCGCGCGTACCATCGCGACGCACGCGCTGTCGATCTTCGGCGATCACTCTGACGTGATGGCGGCGCGGACGACCGGGTTCGCGATGCTCTGCTCCTCGAGCGTGCAGGAGGCGCAGGACCTCGCGCTGGTCGCGCACGCGGCAACGCTTCGCGCGCGGGTGCCGTTCCTGCACTTCTTCGACGGGTTTCGCACGTCGCACGAGGTGGACAAGATCCGCGCGCTCGACGACGAAGACCTCGGCGCGCTGATCGACGAGGAGGCCGTTCGCGAGCACCGGTTGCGCGCGCTTTCCTCAGAGCACCCCAAGCTGCGCGGCTCCGCCCAAAACCCGGACGTGTTCTTCCAGGCGCGCGAAGCGTGCTCGCCCTTCTACGCGGTGGTGCCCGAAACGGTGCAGCGCGTGATGGACGAGCTCGGCGCGCGAACCGGCCGACCGTACCGGTTGTTCGACTACGCCGGGCATCCGGAGGCCGAGCGGGTGCTCGTGCTGATGGGGTCGGGCGCGGGCGCGGCCCGGGAAGCGGTCGACGCGATGGTCGCGGCCGGCGAGCGCGTCGGGCTCGTCACGGTCCGGCTGTTCCGGCCGTTCGCCGCCGAGGCGTTCGCGTCCGCGGTGCCGCCGACCGCGCGCGCGATCGCCGTGCTCGACCGCACCAAGGAGCCCGGCGCGCTCGGAGAACCGCTCTACCAGGACGTCGTGACGGCGCTCGCCGAAGTCGCCCCCGATCGCCTGCCGCGGATCATCGGCGGCCGCTACGGCCTCTCGTCGAAGGAGTTCACGCCGGCGATGGCCAAGGCTGCGCTTGACGAGCTCGCTGGGGACGCCCCAGCCAACCACTTCACCGTCGGGATCGTCGACGACGTGAGCCATTCCAGCCTGCGGGTCGACCCGACCTTCGACACAGAGGGCGACCACACCACGCGCGCGGTGTTCTTCGGTCTCGGCTCCGACGGCACGGTGAGCGCCAACCGCAACACCATCAAGATCATCGGCGAGCGCACCGACCTGCACGCGCAGGGCTACTTCGTGCTCGACTCCAAGAAGGCCGGCGCGGTGACGATCTCCCATCTGCGCTTCGGCCCGCATCCGATCACCTCGACGTACCTCATCCGGCAGGCGGACTTCGTGGCATGCCATCAGTTCGAGCGGCTGGAGAGCACCGACGTGCTCGCGGTTGCTCGCCCCGGCGCGACGTTCCTCCTCAACAGCCCGTACGGGCCCGAGGAGGTCTGGGATCACCTTCCGCGCGAGGTGCAGGGAGCAATCGTCGACAAGGGGCTCCGGTTCCACGTCGTCGACGGCTATCGGGTCGCGCGCGAGGCGGGCCTCGGCACGCGGATCAACACCGTGTTGCAGACGTGCTTCTTCGCGCTCACCAACATCCTGCCGATCGACGAGGCGATCGGCGCTATCAAGGAGGCGGTCGCGCGGAGCTACGGTAAGCGCGGCGAGACGGTCGTCGCGCGCAACGCGGCGGCGGTCGACGCCGCGCTCGCGGCGCTGCACGAGGTCATGGTCCCGGCCGCGGCGACCGGCGAGCACCAGCGCCCGCCCGCCGTGCCGCCCGAGGCGCCGCCCTTCGTGCAGCGTGTCACCGCCGCGATGATGGCCGGCGAGGGCGATCTACTGCCGGTCTCCGCGCTGCCTGTCGACGGAACCTTCCCGACCGATACCGCCCGTTGGGAGCAGCGCTCAATCGCCCGCGAGATCCCGATCTGGGACCCGGCGATTTGCATCGACTGCGCCAAGTGCGCGCTCGTGTGCCCGCACAGCGCGATTCGGATGAAGGTCTACGAGGCGCAGACGCTGGCCGGGGCACCGGCGAGCTTCCCCCACAAGGAGTGGCGCGATCGCGAGCGACCTGGGCGTTGGATGACGATCCAGGTCGCACCCGACGGCTGCACCGGCTGCGGCATCTGCGTGGACGTGTGCCCAGCCCACGACAAGAGCGACGTCAAGCACAAGTCGATCGACATGAGCCCGAAGGAGCCGCACCTCGAGACCGAGCGCGCCAACTGGGAGTTCTTCGGGACCATCCCAGACCCCGAGCGATCGACGCTGCGCGCCGACACCGTGAAGGGCTCGCAGCAGCTGCGCCCCTTGTTTGAGTTCTCGGGCGCGTGTGCTGGCTGCGGCGAGACGCCCTACCTCAAGGTGCTCTCACAACTCGTCGGCGACCGAATGATCGTGGCGAACGCGACGGGCTGCTCGTCGATCTACGGCGGCAACATGCCGACCACGCCCTGGTCGGTCGACGCCGAGGGCCGCGGGCCGGCCTGGGCGAACTCGCTGTTCGAGGACAACGCGGAGTTCGGGCTCGGCATTCGCGCCGGGCTGGACGCGACGCGCGATGTCTCCGTGGTGCTGCTCCGAGCGCTCGCGCCCGACATCGGCGCCGATCTCGCCGACGCGACGATCGCCGGCGCGACCGACCACACCGACCGGGGCGTCGCGGGGCAGCGCGCGCGGATCGCGACGCTCCGCGAGCGGCTCGACGCCATCACCGATCCGCGCGCGCGAGACCTGGGCGCTGTGCTCGACGCCCTCGTGCCCCAGACGGTCTGGATCGTCGGGGGCGACGGCTGGGCATACGACATCGGCTTCGGCGGACTCGACCACGTGCTCGCGAGCGGTGCCGACGTGAACATGCTCGTGCTCGACACGGAGGTGTACTCGAACACGGGCGGCCAGGCGTCGAAGGCGACGCCACGCGGCGCGGTGGCCAAGTTCGCCGCCGCCGGCAAGGGGCAGGGTAAGAAGGACCTCGGTCTCCTCGCGTCGGGTTACGGCGACGTCTACGTCGCCCAAATCGCGATCGGCGCCGACATGCCCCACACCGTGAGCGTCCTCGCCGAGGCGGAGGCCCATCACGGCCCGTCGCTGGTGATCGCCTACTCGACCTGCATCGCCCACGGCATCGACATGTCGACCAGCATGAGCCACCAGCTCGAGGCGGTTCGCTCCGGCTACTGGCCGCTGTACCGGTTCGACCCGGAACGCACCGACGGCCCGGCGTGGCGGCTCGACAGCAAGGCGCCCACGATCCCGCTGCACACGTTCGAGCAGCAGGAGGCGCGCTTCGCGATGCTCGAGCGCGCCGACCCCGACCGCGCGGCCGCGCTGCTGGCCGAAGCGCAAGACGACGTCCACGAGCGGCGGCGGCGCTACGAGCAGCTCGCCGCGGCCGAGCCCACGGAGGAGAGCCAGCCATGACCGTCGACCTCGCTACGCGCTATCTCGGCCTGCCGCTTCGGACTCCCATCGTCGCCGCGGCCTCGCCCATGGGTCAGCAGATCGACACGATGCGCCGTCTGCAAGACGCCGGTGTTGGGGCGATCGTGTTGCCCTCCCTGTTCGAGGAGCAGGTCGAGCACGAGGAGCTTCAGCTGCACGGCGTCCTCGACCTGCCGGCCGACTCGCATGCGGAGGCGCTGACCTATCTGCCCGAGCTCGAGGACTACACGACCGGCACCGACGCGTACCTCGGCCATCTGGAGGCGTCGGCGCGGGAGCTCGACGTCCCCGTGATCGCCTCGCTCAACGGGATCTCGGTCGGCGGCTGGCTCGCGCACGCCAAACGCCTGCAGGACGCGGGCGCGCAGGCTCTCGAGCTCAACGTCTACTTCATCGCAGCGGACCCCGACGAGACCGCCGACGCCGTGGAGCGCCGCTACGTCGAGCTCGTGGAGGCCGTACGGGGCGAGATCCAGATCCCCCTGGCGGTCAAGATCGGTCCGTTCTTCTCCTCGGTCGGGCACATGGCCCACCGGCTGGTTGCGGCCGGCGCCGACGGCCTCGTGCTCTTCAACCGATTCATGCAGCCCGACATCGACCTCGAGTCAATGACGATCGACCCGGCCCTGCATCTGTCGCGTCCGGACGAGCTGCTCTTGCCGCTTCGATGGATCGGAATCCTGCACCAGAACGTGCACGCCTCACTTGCCCTGTCCACCGGTTGCCACTCGGCCGAGGACGCGCTGAAGGGGCTGCTGGTGGGGGCCGACGTCGTGATGATGGCAAGCGCCCTGCTCCGCGAGGGCCCCGGGCACGTGCGCACCGTACTCGATGGCATGACCGCGTGGATGCGGGAGCGCGACTACGCCTCCGTCGATGAGCTGCGCGGCGCGATGTCGATGGCCAACGTGCCCGATCCCGTCGCCTACGCCCGGGCCAACTACGCCCGTCTCGTGACCAACTACGTCTCCCCGTATGACTGGCGGATGACGGATCAGGGCCCCCTCGCCTGAGCACGATCGTCGACGCCCGCCAGGCGGGTCGCTACGCTGCGCGGGATGACGACCTCACCGACCGATCTCCTGCGCAGCCGCATCGCCGAGGAACGCGATCGGATCACCGACGAACTTGCAGGGCTTGTCGCGATTCCGTCCGTCGGCTACCCCGGCTACGACCGGGCCAACGTGCGCGCAAGCGCCGAGGCCACCGTGGCGCTGCTCCGCAACGCGGGGCTCCCCGACGTGCGAATCCTCGAGCTCCCCGGCGACGGCCAGCCGGCGGTCTTCGGGCAGATCGACGGTCCCGACGGCGCGCCGACGGTGCTCCTGTACGCCCATCACGACGTCCAGCCCGCCGCAGACGCTGAGGAGTGGGACGCTCCTCCCTTCGAGCCGTTCGTGCGCGACGGGCGGCTGTACGGCCGTGGCAGCGCCGACGACAAGTGCGGCATCGTGATCCACGCCGCCGTCATCCGCGCCCTGCTCGCCGACGGTCCCCCGCCGGTCACGATCAAGGTGATCGTCGAGGGCGAGGAAGAGTGTTCGACCGCGCACCTCCCCGATCTCGTGGGCGGAAACGCTGACCTGCTGCGGGCCGATGTCGCGGTGATCGCCGACAGCGGCAACGTGCGCAAAGGCGTGCCCACCATCACCACCAGCATTCGCGGCGCGACGTCGATTTCGGTCCGTGTCGACGTGCTCCCCATCGCCGTGCATTCCGGTTCGTTCGGGGGACCGCTGCCCGATGCCGTCACGGCCCTCGCGCGGATGCTCGCCTCGCTGCACGACGACGAGGGAGAGGTTCGCGTCCCGGGGCTGCTCAGCTTCCCGTGGACCGGCGCCGACGTGACCGAAGAAGACTTTCGCGAGGAGGCGCAAGTCTTCCCGGAAGTCGAACTGCTCGGTTCGGGATCGATCGCGGATCGAACCCTCACCAAACCGTCCATCAACATCCTGGCGTTCGAGGCGCCGCGTCTGGACGAGGTCGCCAACCAGATCGTTCCGACCGCCGCGGCCGTGGTCGGGTTGCGGATGGCCCCCGGCGAGGACTACGCCAAGGCCGCAGCGGCCGTGGCCCAGCACCTGCGCGACGCGGCGCCGTGGGGCGTGCGCGCGACCGTGACCGCCGACGACGCGCCGGGCGAGGGGTACCTGGTCGACACGTCGTCGCCGGTCTTCGGCGCGGCGCGCGACGCAATGCGCACGGTGTTCGACGCCGAGGTCGTCGAGCTCGGCTCGGGCGGGTCGATCCCGCTCGTGCCCACGCTGGTCGAGACCTTCCCGGCGATCCAAGTGGTGCTGTGGGGAGCCGCCGACGAGCGTTCGAACTACCACTCCCGCAACGAGAGCGTGGACCTCGGCGAGGTCGTGCGGATGGCGCAATCCGAGGCGCTGTTCCTTCGTGCGCTGGGCGAGGCCCGCTGAGCGGCGGCGTCCGCGACGCCCGGTGCTAGGTTTGAGGTCATGAGCGACCAACAGACGCCCGCGCCCGAGATCGTCCAGGCGCTGCCCGTACCCGAGGACGCCAAGGCTGCGCTCGATGCGTCGGAGGAGTCCATCACCCAGCCGGCGAAGCTCCTGCGCATCGCGACCATGGTGCGCGAGATGCTCGAGCAGACACGGCAGACGACGCTCGATGAACCGGGGCGCCGGCGCCTCGCCGACATCTACGGCCGGGCCGTAGGTGAGTTGAGCGAGGTCCTGTCCCCCGACCTTCGCGAGGAGCTTTCTTCCCTCGCCCCACCGGTGGAGGACGTGCCAACCGAAGCGGAGCTTCGCGTCGCCCAGGCGCAGCTCGTGGGCTGGCTCGAAGGTCTGTTCCACGGGATCCAGGCGGCGATGTTCGCGCAGCAGGCGGCGGCCCAGGCGCAGTTCCAGGAGCTGCAGCGCCGGGGCCTGCTCGCCCAGAACCCGCAGCCCGGCGATCCGCAGTCCGACGGCGAGAAGCGCGGCGGGCAGTACCTCTAGGGATCAGCCGGCGGGCGCGGGGGTGCGTCCGCCCTGCGCGACCGGCCGCAACGCCCCCTCACCCGCGAGACGGATCGCGATGTACACCGGGACGATCGAGATCAGCAGGACGACGGTCGCGACGGCGAAGACCTCCGGCTGGTCGAACGGCCGGGTGATGTTGTTGAAGATCCAGATCGGCAGCGTGCTCGTCGTTCCCGACAGGTAGTACGTCACGATGATCTCGTCGAACGAGAGGCCGAACGCGAGCAGGCCGCCGGCCAGCAGCGCTGTTCGGATGGACGGAAACGTCACGTAGCGAAACGTGGTCAGGCCGTCGGCGCCCAAGTCCATCGACGCCTCGAGGATCGAGCCGGAAGACCGTCGCAGTCGCGCGACGACGTTGTTGAAAATGACGACGACGCAGAACGTAGCGTGGCCGATGATGATCGCCGGAATACCGAAGTTGAGCCCCGGCATCACATCCACCATCGACGACAAGGCGAGCGCGGTCACGATGCCGGGGAACGCGATCGGCAGCACGAGCGCGAACGAGATCGTGTCGCGCCCGAAGAACGTGGCGCGCGCCATGGCGAACGAGGCCAGCGTCCCCAACGTGACCGCGATGAGCGTCGCACACACCGCGACGAGGAACGAGTTGACGATCGGTGCGCGCAGGTTGGCGTCGTGCAGCGCCGTTTGAAACCACGACAACGTGGCCAGGTGCGGCGGCCATGACACCACGTTGTCCTTGTTGAACGCGTTCAGGACGACGACCATGAGCGGTATGTAGAGGAACACGAGCACCGCGGCGGTAAAGCCTCGCAGCAACCAGCGAAACCCGCGGCCGCCCATCTAGAGCGCCTCGAAGGCGCCGGTCCGCTTGGCGAGCGCCAGATAAATGAAGACCACGATGAGCGGCAACAACGCGACGGTCGCCGCGAGCGGCGGGTTGTTGACGTAAAGCTGCGCGATGGCGTTGCCGAAGTACGACCCCTTCCCGACGAACAGCACCACGATGTAGTCCCCGAGCGTGAGCGAGAACGTGAAGATGGATGCGGCCACGACACCGGGGATCGCCAGCGGCAGCACGATGCGTCGGAACGTGGTCGCCGTGTGCGCGCCTAGATCGCTCGATGCCTCCAGGAAGGAGGATGGGACGCGCTCGAGCGACGCGTAGATCGGCAGGATCGCGTACGGAAGCCACAGGTAGCAGAACGTGAACCACATGGCGACGGGCGTGCCGCTCAACGTCACGTTCTGCACACCCACCACGTGCAGCAGCGATTCCCCCAGGCCGCCGCCCGCGAGGATCGTCTTCCACGAGAACACGCGGATCAGGTAGTTCGCCCAGAGCGGAATGACCACCGCGATCATGAGGGCCGACCGCGCCCGGGGCGACGCGACCCGCGCGGTGAAGTATGCGATCGGGAACGCGAAGACGATGTTCGCGATCGTGACGAGCATCGCCATGACCACGGTGTGCAGCGTGATCAAGTAGTAGGTCCGCTCCAAGAACGCGGTGCGCCAGTTGCCTGAGAAGACGGTGTCGAAGTTGCGCCAGCCCCAATCGCGCACGACATGGCTGGTGAGGGAGTCCACACGCCAGAAGGCGTTTGCGAGCAGCAGCACGAGCGACACGAGGTAGATGACGACGAGCCAGACGATCGGCAGCGACAGCGTGAGTCCGCGCTTCGTCTTGGGATGGCGAAACAGGAACGACGATGTGCGCCGCCGGACACCACCGCTCGATGACTGCGTGGACGCCATGTCCCCTCCCGTGGGACGGTTGGGGCGCGCCCTTCGGGCGCGCCCCAACCTCAGCCAACCGTCTCGGTTACCCGCCCGATTGGATCTCGATCCACTTCTCCGACCACGTGCTGTAGTCCATGCAGTCGGTGCTGCCGTTGCCACAGTCGGCCTGCGGCGTCTTCCACAAAGCGATCGACGACAGGTACGCGTCGTCGCCGCAGTGGTACAGCTCCGCGGCCTTGCCCAGGTCCTTGTTGAGCTGCGGGCAGGACTTGGTGTTCGACGGCGTCGCGCCGTAGAACTCCGCCACCTGCGTCTGGACGTCGGCCGTCAGCGAATACTGCATCCACATCAGCATGCAGTTCGGATGCTGGACGTGCGAGGACATCATCCAGGTGTCGGCCCAGCCGGTGACGCCTTCCTTCGGCACCACGGACTCCACCGGCACCTTGTTGTCGAGCTCGATGTACTGCTGGTTCACGGGCCACGCGGTGCCGACGACCATGTCGCCGGAGTCGAACCCCGAGATCTCGTCGGTGTAGGCGCTCCAGTACTTCCCGATCAGCCCGTATTGGGTCTTCAGCAGGCTGACCGCGGCGTCGAGCTGGTCCGACGTGAGCTCGTACGGGTCGGAAATCCCCAGATCGGGCTGCGTCGCCTTCAGATACAGCGCGGCGTCCGCGATGTAGATCGGGCTGTTGTACGCCGTGACCTTGCCCTTATAGGGCGAGTTCGCGTCGAACACCACCGACCAGCTGTCGGGTGCCGGCTTCACCACGTCGGTGTTGAACAGCAGGAGGTTCGGACCCCACTCGAACGGAACCCCGTAGTGCACGCCGTTCACGGTGTTGTGCGCCGGCGATTGCAGCGACGGCATGACATCGGCGTAGTCGGGGAAGAGGTTGATGTCGATCGGCTGCACGTCGCCGCCCGCGATCAGACGGTTGGAAGCGTCACCGGATGCGGATACGCCGTCGTACAGCGTGCCGCCACCCTGCTTCATCAGGTTGACCATGTCGGATGAGTCGGTCCCGTACTTGACCTTCACCTTGCAGCCGGTCTGCTGCTCGAACGGCTTGACCCAGTCGTCTTCGGTGTAGCCTGCCCAGGCGATCAGGTTCAGGGCGCCTTCGCCCGGACCGATCGAGCTGATCGCGCTACTTGCACTCCCGCCGCTTGCGCCGGATGTGGTGCTGCTGGCGTTGTTACACGCCACCGTCAGCATCCCCATCACCGCAGCTACGGCGAGCAGTCGCACACTTCGTGTCATGCGATCCCCTCCTCTTGATCGTCGGATCCATCCGCGCCGCTCGGCGCGTCGACAAGCCGGTTGTTCTGCCGGCTCCACACCAGGCGCACGGCTCGGCCGCGTACCTGGAGCGCTTCCATCGAGCTCGTACCGAGATTCTGCTCCATCACCGTGAGCGTCCCTCCCAGATCGAGCTCGACGATGTATCGCGTCACCGCACCCAGGTATACGACCTCACGCACGTGTCCGGTTGCGGTGCATCGGTCCGCCTCCGCCTCGGCGCCGGCCTCGCGCATCTCGATCTTCTCCGGACGGATGGTGAAGGCGTGCTCGTTGCCGGTGATCGCGCGGGCGACCTCGCCGCTCAAGACGTTGGACACGCCCACGAACCCCGCGACGAACCCGGTCGAGGGCCGCTCGTAGACCTCGGCGGGACTCCCCACCTGTTCGATCTGGCCTCGGTTGAACACCGCGAGGCGATCGCTCATGGTGAGCGCCTCCTCCTGGTCGTGCGTCACGTAGATGAACGTGATCCCGACCTCCTGCTGGATGTGCTTGAGCTCGATCTGCATCTGGTGACGCAGCTTGAGATCGAGGGCGCCCAGCGGTTCGTCGAGCAGGAGCACCTTCGGACGCATCACGAGCGCCCGTGCGAGGGCGACTCGCTGGCGCTGACCGCCCGAGAGCTCGGCCGGCTTGCGGTCGCGGTACTCGGGGAGCGCCACCATCTCGAGCGCGGCGTCGACGCGTTGATTCCGTTCGGCCCGCGGCGTTTTGCGAACCATGAGCCCGTAGGCGACGTTCTCCGCAACCGTCATGTGCGGGAACAGCGCGTAGTCCTGGAAGACCGTGTTCACGTCGCGGTCAAACGGCGCGAGCCTCGAGACGTCCTGACCCTCGAGGTAGATATGACCTTCGGTGGGCTCCTCGAACCCCGCGATCATCCGCAGGCAGGTGGTCTTGCCCGAGCCGGAGGGACCCAGCATCGAGAAGAACTCCCCTTCGCGAACGTCGAGATCGACGCCGTCGACGGCCACCACGTCGCCGAATCGTTTCACCACGCCGTCCAGCCGGACGGCGACCCCCGATTGGGAGTCGTCGACGACGGGTTGTTCGGGGGCGGCCTGAACCAAATTGCTCCCTCGACAGGCGTGGGATGGACGGCTCAGTCTGACGGCGCGAGCGGTCCCCTGCAACACGAGCGCCCTCGCGGGCCTGGGCTCGTTACGCGGGCACGGACAGGGCCGAGGCGATGCGCCCGGCGATCGACGGACCCTCGTAGATCAGTCCGGTGTAGATCTGCACCGTCGCCGCCCCGGCATCGAGACACGCCCGCGCGTCCTTCGCGGTGAAGATCCCGCCACAGGCGTTGACGGGGATCGCACCGTCGAGTGCTTCGACGATCGCGGCGACGATCCCGGGCGTCCGCGGCGTCAAGGGCGCGCCGGACAGCCCGCCTCGGCCGGTCGACATCCGCGCGTCGGTCACCGGCATCGTGTTGGTCGCCGTGATCCCGGCAGCCCCTGCCCGGGCGGCTGCCGTGACCATGGCGAGGACGCCCTCCCGCTCCTCCAGCGTGGTGAACGGCGGTACCTTGACGAACAGCGGAGCGTCGGCGCGCGCGCGCAGGGCCCTCACGACCTCCGCGACGTGATCGGCACGATGGGCCCACCCCGCGTTGGGTGAGCTCGCGTTCAGCTCAAACGCGTCCACATGGGGCGCGAGCACGTCGTGCGCCGCGCACACGTCATCGGTCGCCTCGTCGGCGAGCGAGACCCATCGCGAGGTCGTGCGCGGCTGACGGGCAAGCGTCGCCGCGGCAGCGGCAGCACCGGGGTTGGGCAGACCCATCGCGTTCACGAGGGCGCGGCGCGAGGGGTCGCGCGCGATCCGGGGCCGGTCGTTGCCCGGACGCGGCGCCCGGGTCACCGTGCCGCCGACGACGTAGCCGAACCCGAGCCGCCCCAGGCCCGGGAAGCGCTCGCACGCCTTGTCGAAGCCGCTCGCCAACCCGATCGGGTTGGCGAGCGGCACCCCCGCGACGGCGGTTGCCAGGGCCGGATCGGCCACTGCGTGGCCGATCCGGCCCCACGGCAGCGGCAGGCCGAGCATCGCCAGCGCCACACGGTGGGACCGCTCCGGATCGATCGAGAAGAAGAGCCGCCGGCCGAAGCGCTCGTACCAGCCGCGGCGGGTTCGCTGGTCGGTGGGTGGCATCGCTACCGATTATGCTCACGCGCCGTGACCGATGACCTCGTGCGCCGGATGGTGGAGGCCTCGGAGCTGCACGGCGAGTTCGTGCTCTCGTCGGGCCGGACCTCCAGCGTGTACTTCGACAAGTTCCGATTTCTGACGCAGCCAGGGCTCCTTCGCGACGTGGCGCACGCCGTGGCGCAGCTGCTCGCGCCCGGCACGACGCTCCTGGGCGCCCCCGAAGGAGCGGCGATGCTGCTGGTAGCGGCGGTGTCGCTCGAGACCGGCCTGCCGGTCACCGTTGTTCGCAAGGAAGCCAAGGCCTACGGCACCCGCGCGCAGATCGAGGGCGAGGTCCCGCCCGGCGCGGTGACGACGCTGATCGAGGACGTGAGCACGACCGGCGGGCAGGTGCAGAAGGCGGCGGAAGCGGTGGCCGCTGCGGGCGCCGACGTGCGACGGATCGTGCTGGCGATCGATCGAGGCGGCGCCGACGCGCTGCGTGAAGCCGGCTACGACGTGGCGTCGGTTGCGGAGCTTCGGCCGGCGGATTGACCGGACCGGCGCCTCAGACGCGCTCGCAGCGCCAGATGCGGAGCTGCCAGAGCCAGCGGCTTCCCCGCTGGCGAAGGCTCACGATGCCGTCCTTGACCATCTGGGTCACGACCTTGGACTTCGCGACGAGCTCGGGGAGTGGGAACTCCCGTTCGAGCACGGCCTCCATGTGGTCGCCGAAGACCTCGTGTGCGGCCTCAAGGATCGGACGCTCGTACTGGATCGTGCCGGTCGGCAGGTAGAGGCGGCCACCGGGGGCGAGCGTGTCGCCGATCGAGTGCAAGAACTTCGTCGGCAGCTCGGAGCCAGTCGGCCCGCCCGCCGGAACCTCGTCGAACCAGCCCGACTCCGCCGCGATGTCATCGGGAATGCCCGATACGTCGCCGATCAGCACCGTGGCTCGAATGTCGCGCACCGGCTCGAGCAAGTCGCCCTGCCGGAACTCGCAGATGTGGTCGAGACCCAACCGCTTGGCGTTGTCCTTGGCCGCCTCGACGGCCCGGTGCGACAGGTCGACGCCGTAGACCCTGGCGGCGCCCAGCTTGGCGGCGACAAAGGCAAGTACGCCGGAGCCGCAGCCGACGTCGATGACGGTATCGTCGGGGCCGATCTCGATGGCCTCGGCGAGGGTTTTGCTCGTGGCCGTTGGGCTGAACACGCCCGGGCCAAGCCGCAGCGGGAAGGGACCGGTACGTCCCCTCCACTCGATCTCGAGGGGGTTTGTGGCCACGCAGGACTCCGTTCGTGCGCCGCGCGGTCCAGCCGAGCGGTCGGTTGCCCACAAGGCTACACGGGCGGGAGCTCGATCGTCGCTTCCTCGCCCACCGCGATCGAGCCGGCCTGGACGCCCGCAGCCGTCGACTCCAGCTGCGCGGCAAGCGCCTGCGTCTGGATGCCGCGCGTTCCCGACGGGTACCCTCCGATGCGCATCGCCCCTCGCCGAAGCAAGGTCATCGCTCCGTGGCGATTGCCCCGCAGCAGATGCACAAATCCCGCGCCCATCTGGGACAGGCCCTTGAACAGCTCCTCCTCGCCGGTGCCGCGCGCCTGCTTCCACGCCGTTTCCCACGCCTCGTGGGCGCCAAAGACGTTGCGCTCGGCCAAGAGCTCGCGAGCGAGCCGGTCGTTTTCCTCCAGGCTCAACGCGTCGAAGTCGGGCAGGTGCAGGCGGGTGGGCTCATTCCACGCAAGCGGCCGGCCCAATTCGTCGCGCGGGCGCTCCGGCTTCTGCCGCTCCTCGGAGGGGACGCCGGTCTTGCCCGTGGCCTCTTGTGGCATGCCTCGATGCTAGCCGCTTGGGCTCACTCGACGGGGTCGAGCTCGGAGAGCGACTCGAGCGACTCGCGCAGCCCGTCGTAGGCCCGGTCGCCCAGCTGTCGGCGCGTGCGCTGCTCCAGAGCCTGGATCGCGCGACGACATTCCGCGGCGGCACGGCGCCCGTGGGCCGTCAGCCGAACGAGCTTGGCTCGCGAGTCGCTCGGATCGGGGACCCGCCGGACGTAGCCGCGCGATTCCAGGTCATCGACCATCGACATCATCGCCTGTTTGGTCAGCCGGGTCCGCTCGGCAAGATCGGTCAGACGTGAGCCCGACCGCCGGTCAACCGAGAGAAACAGTGCGGCGTGGCCCGGCCGGAGGTCCGGATAGCCCCGTTCCTCCAGGTCGGCGTCGAGCTCGGCGGCGAGCGCCCGGCGCGCCTCCAACAGGAGGCGGGTGATGTCGGCCATGGAGACGCCATCTTCCCGGCAGCGGCCGACATGGTCAATCACGTTGACCGATCCGGTGCTGGGTACCCTGGCGGATCATGGAAATCCGGGAGGCGATCGCGGCGGAGTACACGGAGGCGGGGCGCGTGACCGCCGAGGCCTACCGCGGCCTGGTCGCCGATGCCGGCTACCTCGAACGGATCGCCGATGTCGCCGGGCGAGCGCCTCGCACGCAGATCCTGGTCGCGGCCGAGGACGGCGTCATCGTCGGCACCCTGACGCTCGAACTCGAGCGGCGCGTCAACCCCGACGACGAGCCGCTGCCGGCCCATCTCGCGCACATCCGGATGCTCGGGGTGGGCTCGGACGCCCGCGGCCGCGGCGTCGGGACCGCGCTCATGCACGAGGCCGAGACGCGCGCCCGGGCCGCCGGCAAGACGGAGATGACGCTGCACACGACGTCGTGGATGACCGCGGCGCAGGCGATGTATGAGCGGCTCGGCTACGAGCGCCTGCCCGACGAGGTACTCCCCGACGGGTTCGTGCTCCTCGGCTATCGCAAGCCGCTGGCCGCCGCGCCCCCCTCGGGCTGATTCGCGAACTGCTCCAGATATAGCGTCGCGTACAGACCGCCCTGCGCCAGGAGCTGGTCGTGGCGCCCCTGCTCGACGATCCGGCCGCGATCGAGCACGAAGATCACGTCGGCGGCGAGGATGGTCGACAGGCGGTGCGCGATGGCGATCGTCGTTCGCCCCTGCATGAGCGGCTCGAGCGCGGCCTGCACCAGCCGCTCGGAGGTGGTGTCGAGCGACGACGTCGCCTCGTCGAGAATCAGGATCTTCGGGTCCTTGAGGATCACCCGCGCGATGGCGAGCCGCTGCTTCTCACCGCCCGAAAGCTTGTATCCGCGCTCCCCGACCACCGTGTCGTAGCCCTCGGACAGCTCCGCGATCCGGTTGTGGATGTTAGCGGCGCGCGCCGCCTCCTCGAGCTGCTCCTGCGTCGCATCCGGACGGCCGTAGAGCAGGTTGCGCCGGACCGTGTCGTGGAACAGGTACGTCTCCTGCGTGACGATCCCGATCGTTGCGGCGATCGAGTCGAGCGTGAGCGACCGCACGTCGTGCCCGTCGATGCGCACAGCGCCCTCGTTCACGTCATACATCCGCGGCACGAGGTACGTGATGGTCGTCTTGCCCGCGCCGCTCGGTCCGACGAGCGCCGCGAGCTGTCCGGGCTGGATCTCGAGGGAAACGTCGTCGATCGTCCACTCGCGGGTGTCGAGGTCGAGCTCGCTGGGCGCCTCGCCCGCCTCGTAGTGGAAGCGAACGTGATCCATCCGAACCCCGCCGCGGACGTCGTCGAGCGGCATGGCGTCGGGCGCGTCGGTGATGTCGTGCTTCAGGTCGAGATACTCGAAGATACGGTCGAACAGCGCGAGCGAGGACGTCACCTCGGTGGAGACCTGGAGCATCGAGCCTATTGGGAAGAACAGCCGCGACTGCAGGGTGGTGAATCCCACGATCACCCCGGCGTTGATCGGCTGGGAGAAGATGGACTGTGTGCCGTTGTTGAGCAAGATGCCGGCAACCAGGTACACGAGCGCCGGGGTGATCGAGAAGAACGTGCCAACCACGGCGAAGAACGACCGGCCGATCATCGTCTGACGCACCTGCAGGCCGGTCAGGCGCTCGTTCTCACGTTGGAATCGCCCGATCTCGTACGACTGACGCCCGAACGCCTTCGACAGAAGAATGCCGCTCACCGACAGCGTCTCTTCGGTGACTGCTGTCATGTCGGCCATCGTCTGCTGGGTCGTGGCGGCGACTTCTCGCCGCGCCCGCCCGACCTTGACCGTGAGCCACAGGAAGAACGGCATCATGAACAGCGACAGCAGCGTGAGCGGCACAGACAGCAAGAGCATTGTGATCACCGTCGAGATGATCACGACGACGTTGGACAGGATCGACGACGCCGTGTCGGTCACGACCGTCTGGACGCCGCCGACGTCGTTCGACAGTCGCGACTGGATCTCACCAGTGCGCGTCGACGTAAAGAACCGCAGCTGCATGTGCTGCAGGTGCCGGTACAGCGCGTTTCGGAGATCTTGCATGACGCTCAAGCCCACGACGTTGGCGTAGTAGCTCTGGGCGATACCGAGCGCGCCGGTGATGATCGGGATCACGATCATGAATGCGACCCCCCATAACACGGCGTGCATGTCCGGGCACGGTTGCCCGTTGCACATCGCCGGAGTCCCCAGCCCGAAGAGCCCATGGTTGAAGATGTAGACGATCAACAGCGGGTTGATCACGCCCAGCCCGGCCGTCACGCAGATCAAGGCCGCGACGCCGTAGACCTTGCGTTTGTACGGCCGGAAAGTGTCTACGACCCTGCGCACAGTCTCACGGTCGACGGGCTTGTCGGGCCTTTGACTCGGTGCAGCGAACATTCGCCCGTGTCGACCCATGCCGTCGAAGATACGGGCCGAGGGCGCTAAGCGGCGAGCACGACGGCCCGGCGCACGACGTCGTCGAGCATCGTGGGCGTGAGCTTGCCGGTGAAGGTGTTCTGCTGGCTCGGGTGAAAGCAGCCCACGAGCACATACGCCCCCGCCTGCGCCTCCGCGCCGTGGCCGAAGCGCGGCTTCGGGCGGATCGGCGCAGCGAGGGCAGCCCCGATCGCCCTGAGCGCGCCGTCCCACGCGTAGGCGCCCAGGGCGACGATCACGCGAAGGTCCGGGAGCGCCACCAGTTCGCGCTCGAGAAACGGCAGACAGCGATCGCGTTCATCTGGTGTGGGCTTGTTGCCGGGCGGGGCGCAGCGGTTGACCGCCGTGACATAGGCGCCGGTCAGCGCCAGGCCGTCGTCGCGATCGGTGGACGTCGCCTGGCTGGCCAGACCGCATCGATGCAACGACGCGAAGAGGAAGTCGCCGCTTCGATCCCCGGTGAAGATGCGTCCGGTGCGGTTGCCCCCATGGGCCGCGGGGGCGAGGCCCAGGATCAGCACGCGCGCGGCGGCGTCGCCGAATCCGGGGACGGGCCGGCCCCAGTAGGTCTGATCGGCGTAGCGGGCAACCCGGTCGTGCGCGACCTGCTCGCGCCAGCCGACGAGGCGCGGGCACGCGCGGCAGGAGACGACCTCGTCGCGGATCAGTCCGAGCGCGTCCACCGAGCGAGCATAGGAACCCGTGGCGATGCACGCTGCCGAAGGTTCCGGAACCGGACCTCGGCCTCGGCGAACGGATCGAGCGGGTCCAGCAGCCTTTCCACCGTTCCAAGCAAGCCCTCGAATCCGGTGGGGTCCTCCTCGGCAGCAAGCAGCAGGCGCGCGCGCTCCAGGCCGGCCACGACACCGCGGTCGCACGCTTCCCATGCCTCCTCGAGCGGCGAGCATCGCCAGGTCGGCATCAAGGTCGCGGACCGGTCCAACCGGTCGCGGTATTCGGTGACCGCGTCTCGCCACGGGCGGCCCGGCAGGCGTGCACCGGGCACGGCGTCGACCACCGCGGCCTTGGCCGGCTCGAGTTCCTCGAGCACGGCGAGGAACGCGTCGTACGGAGCGAGCAGCTCGGCCGGCAGCTCGGCGCGACGCCTCACGAGCCCGCGTTCCGCCGGGCGCCGACCACGCGCCGCGGATCGTTGGTTGCCACCGCGTCCACCCCGGCGTCGAACAACGCCAGCGCTTCGTTCGGGTCATCGACGATCCAGGTGCCGAGCAGCAGGCCCGCGTCGTGGACGGCGCCTGGGAACGACGGGCCCGCCGCCGTGACTCGTCCGGCGAACGGCAGCACCCAGTCGTGGCCCTCGCTTGCGGCGAACATGAGCGCCGCGGCCGCGTCGACGCCGGGCTCGCTCAGCAGCCCGGTCGGTACCTCGGGGCGCATCGTCTTGCTCGCCGCGATCGACAGCGGGTTGAAGCTTGAGACGATCACGTCGCCGACGAAGGCCGTCGCGTCAAGCGCCTCGTGCAGCGCCTCAACCGCCCGCTCGCGCCCGGGCTCGAAGTCGGGCTCCCCCGGGATGTTCTTGATCTCGACGTCGACGGCGACGCGACCGGAGAGCAGCGCGAGCGTCTCAATGAGCGTGGGCACCCTCGCGATGCCCCCGCCCGCGGTTGCGATCGCGAGCGTTCGGACCTCGGCAAGGGTCAGATCGCAAACCAGGCCCGCACCGTCGGTCGTGCGATCGACCGCCGCATCGTGCAGCACGACCGGGTGACCGTCCGCGGTGCTCCGCACGTCGAATTCCACTGCATCGGCACCCAGCGAAACGGCCAGCTCGAAGGCCTCGAGCGTGTTCTCGGCCTCCTCAGCGGAGGCGCCACGGTGCGCCACCACAAGCGTCGCGCGTTCTTGACTGAATGGCCGTTCAGACATTATCTTCCCCATACGTTGCAGGTTCCTGGAGTTTCGCAGGTGAGGTTGCACGATGACTGAACGCCGATTCAGGCATGATCCCGACGAGATGTGGTGGCTTCCCGAGGCGCAATGCATCGGCGAAGACCCCGAACTGTTCTTCCCCGTCGGCGCCTCCGAACCCGCGCTTGCCCAGGTCGAAACGGCCAAGCTGATCTGCGGTGGGTGCGACGTGCGCGCCGATTGCCTCGAATGGTCGCTCGCCACCTACCAGGATGCGGGCGTCTGGGGCGGCCTCGACGAGGAGGAGCGCCGCGTGATCCGACGGACTCGCCGCCGCGAGGCCGGCGAGCGCCTGCTGCCGACCGCCGTCTGAGCTCAGGCCTGGCTCGACGGGCACAGCGGCTCGATCGGGCACTCCGCACAACGAGGCTTCCTCGCCTGACAGATCGCGCGACCGTGATCGATGAGCACGTAGCTGAACGGCGACCAGATCTCGCGTGGAACCAACCGCATCAAGTCCTGCTCGATCTTGTCGGGATCCGAGTGCGCGGAAAAGCCGATCCGGTTGGCGAGGCGCTTCACATGCGTGTCGACCGGAATGCCCTCGACGATCCCGAATGCGTTGGCGAGCACGATGTTGGCGGTCTTTCTCGCAACCCCGCGAAGCGTGAGCAGGTCCTCCAGGTTCCCGGGGACCTCACCGCCATAGACCTCGACGATACGCCGGCACGATTCCCGCACCGAGATCGTCTTCTGGTTGTAGAACCCGGTCGGCTTGAGCTCGGCGCGAAGTTCGTCTTCGGGGACCGCCAGGTAGTCCTCGGCCGTCCGGTATTTCTGGAACAGCGTCGCGGTGACCTCGTTGACCTTCGCGTCGGTGCATTGGGCCGACAGGATCGTCGCGACGAGCAGCTCGAGCGGGTTCGAGAAGTGCAGCGCGATCGTCGCGTCGGGGTAGGTCTCGGACAGGATCCGGATGACTTCCGGCGCACGCTGCCCGATCGGATCCTTCCGAGTGAGCGGCGGCGGTGCGGCGGTCGCCTCGCCGATGCCCGTCACCCCCGCGCGGCGTCCTGGGTGGGCGCCGCCAGCGGCAGGCGGAACGACGTACCGCCGCCGTGCTCCCCGACCCAGTCGCCGTCGAGGTACACGTGGATCGCCCCGGCGCCGACGACGTCCCACGCCGCGCCGTCGCCGACCATCGCGGTGTGCTCGTCAAGCGCCACCAGCGAGCCCCCCGCGGGTGCGGCCGCCGTGATGAACGCCTGCGCGCCGGGGATCCAGGTATCGACGATGTCCCAATGCGGCGCGAACAGGACCAGCGGGTAGTACCCGAGGCCACTCGCCCACACCCGTTCGGGGTCCTCGGCGTCGGAGTCGAACGTCGGGTCGGAGAGCACCGCGACGCCCGCGCTGCATCCCGCGTAGGCGGTTGCCCCCGATCCGATCCGCTGCCGCAGGACATCCCAGAACGGTGAGCCGGCGAGCACCGAGGCAAGGTAGGCGGGGTTCCCGCCGGAGAAGAACACGAGCGCCGCGTCGTCGAGTTGGCCGACCACCGCCGGGTCGGTGGCGTCCTCCGGCGTGCGCAGGGCGGGCGCCTCGACCTCCACGCCGAGGGCGCCGTAGTGCGCGAGACCCTTGGCGACCCAGTCCCCGTAGACCTCGTCGCCCTCGGGCGCGGAGGCGGTCGCGAGCACCAGGACGCGGCCGTCGCGGCCGTCGAGGAGCCGGCGATCGATGTCGGCGTGCCAGTCCTCGAACTCGCCGGCGCCGAGGAACGCGAACGCGCTCACGCCTGCACCTCCGCGATCGCCTTGGCGAAACCGGGCAGCGCACGTTCGACCATGTCGTCGTTCGCCGTCACGGAGATCCGGAACCAGCCGGGCATCTCGAACATCGAGCCCGGCAGCACGTAGATGTCGTGCGCGGTGAGCACATTGAAGAACCGCTCGTCGTCCTCGATCGGCGAGCGCGCGAGGATGTAGAACGTCCCCTCCGGTTCGATCGCGTCGTACCCCTGTTCGCGAAGCGTCGAGACCAGCAGATCGCGCCGTCGTCGCAGCGTGTCGATGTCCGGCTCCATCCCCTCGAGATCGGGCACCGCGTACTGCAACAGCGACACCGGAAACGCCCAGCCGCCCGTGATCTGGCCGATGAGCAGCGGCAGGCGAAGCTCCTCGGCCTCCGGCATCCCCGGCGGCGTCGCGACGTAGCCCAGCCGGGATCCGGGCGCCAGCAGCGTCTTCGCATACGTGTACAGCAGGAACGAGTGCGGGTAGTACTCGACCGGGGTCGTGAACGCGCCGGGCTCGAACACGATCCTGTTGTACGCCTCGTCGGAGAGCAAGAAGATCCGCCGGTCGTTGCGCGCCGACGCCGTCTCGAGGATCGAGGCGAGCGCCGTGAGCTGATCGGGCGTGTAGATGCGACCCGACGGGTTGTGCGGTGAGTTGACGATAATCGCCCGTGTCGCCGGCGTGATCGCGGCTTCGATGGCCTCCAGGTCGAGGTCGAACGACCGCTCACGGTCGGCGTACACGCGCACGGCGCGCGCACCGGTGGCGACGATCAGCGTCTCGTAGAAGAACCAGGGCGGCGAGATGAAGATCACCTCGTCGCCGGGATCGACGACCGTGCGCAACACGATCGCCAGCCCCGAGAAGTTGCCGTTCGTCATGTGGACGTCCTCGTCGCGAAACGGCATCCCGAACCGCTCGCGAAGTCCCGCGCCGATCGCACCGACGGCCTCCGGTAAATCCTGCGTGTAGGCGTAGTGATCCTTGCCGGTCGGTGCCGCCCCGCGAACCAGGGCGTCGACGTAGGCCTGAGGGGCGCGCTCGTGCGGGTTGCCGAACATGAAGTCGCTCACCTCGGGCCGCTTCAGGTTCTCCCACAGCTCGGGGTCGGTGCCCAGGCGCGCGAACCCGCCGAGCGCGTCGATGATCGCTTGCGTCTGCCGGGACACCGCACCCATCCGTTCCTCCTCAGCCGTCCGCGCGCCGATAGGACTCGTCGCGCAGGAACCGTCGCAAGCCCGGCGCGCCGAACACCTCGAGTAGCCCCTCGATCTGGCTCTCGTGCGCCTGCAGCGACGCAAGCTTGCGATCGAGCACCTCGCCGTCGGCGCTGAAATCGATGGCCAGCTCGTCGCGCGGCGTCACCGGCGGCGTGCCTGGCCGGAAGATGTCGAACTGTTCGACGAGCGGCACGATTTCCTCGACGAACGCCGGTATCTGCGTCGCGTAGAACAGCTGCGCGCCGGGCTTTGCCGCGGCCGCGAACGCCTCCGTTGCCCACCGGCACACGTCCATGTGCCCTTGGTGCCCCGTCATGCCGTCGGGACCGAACGTGAGCACGGTGTCGGGCTGGACCTCCTCGAGAATCGCCCGCACCTGCGCCGCACCCGATTCGTCGAGGTGCTCGTCCATGTCGACATCGACCGGCCCGTCGAGAAAGCGGTGCTCGGTCACGCCGAGGATCTCGAGCGAACGGAGCAGTTCGGTGGTGCGCACCGCGCCCATCGTCTCGGGCGGCCACCGCTCCTCGTCCATCGAGCCGCCCTCGCCGCGCGTCGCGGTCACGTCCACGACACGGTTCCCGGCGGCGACGGCCGTGGTCATGATGCCGGCGGACAAGAAGATGTCGTCGTCCGGATGCGCCCAGATCCCCAGGATCGTCCCGAGGGTGGCCGCGTCGTCCATCGCCGGATCAGGATCCCGCGATCAGCCGTTCGATGCGATCGCGCAGGTCAGGCGGGACGCGCTCCGTGCACTTGTCGCGCACCAGCGACTGCAGATGCTGGCGGAACTCGGCGCGGTCCATACAGGGCGGACAGTCCGACAGATGCGTGCGAATCCGGTCGGCGAGCGCCGGGTCGGCTTCTCCGTCGAGGAACGCCTCGACCTCAAGAAGCGTTTCGGTGCACTCCGGTTCGCACTCAGTCACGGACAAATCCTCGCTCGACGGCCGTATCCCACAACGCTCGCTCCAGCGCTTTCCTTCCCCGATGCAGCCGGCTCATCACGGTGCCGATGGGCGTATCCATGATCTCGGCAATCTCCTTGTACGAGAAACCCTCGACATCGGCAAGCAGGACTGGCAGCCGGAACCGCTCGGGGAGCGACTCGACCGCGTCCTTGACCGCCTGATCGGGGATCTGGTCGAGCACAGCTTCCTCGGCCGAGCCCTCGACGTTGCGGCCCCCGAGCCGGTCGTAGAGATACCACTCGTCGACGTCGTCGGGGCCTTCGACGATCTGGGGCTCGCGCTGCTTCTTGCGGTACGTGTTGATGTAAGAGTTTGTGAGGATTCGGTAGAGCCACGCCTTGAGGTTCGTTCCCTCCTGGAACCCGCCGAAGCCTCGGTAGGCGCGCAGGTAGGTCTCCTGGACGAGGTCCTCGGCGTCGGCGGCGTTGCGTGTGAGCCGGAGCGCCGCGCCGTAGAGCGAGGAGAGCAGCGGCAGCACGTCGCGATCGAACCGCTCGCGAAGTGCGGGGTCGTCCTGGGTGGGGACCGCCTGAGCCATGCCCCACAGAGTATCGGGCGCAGCACCATCGACGCCCGTTCATTCCGCCCTGCCTGTCATTCACGCCCCGGGATGCGAAGATGACTAGCAATGTCCGACAACCCCAACAACGGCTCGCGTCGCTCCGGCGGCGGCCCCGGCACGCCGGCGCCGCGTACCCGCATGACGCCGTGGATCCTCATCGCCCTCGCGGTCACCGCGCTGCTCGCGTTCAACCAGTTCTCCTCGGTGGCCGGGCGCAAAGAGATCAGCTACGCGGAGTTCCAGACCGCCGTCAACGACGGCAAGGTCGACCCGAACACGGTGATCAAGATCTCCGATTCCTCGATCAGCGGCGCCCTCACCCAGGACGACGGCTCGACGCAGAACTTCACCACCAAGCTGCCCTCCAACTTCCAGATCGACCAGGCCTACACCGACTGGCTCAAAGAACACAACATCAACTACCAGTTCGAAACGCCGAGCCCGTGGCTCGGGCTTCTCTACAGCGTGTTGCCGATCGTGCTGCTGCTCGGCATCTCGTACTGGTTCTTGTTCCGACGCGTCGGCGCGGGCGGGGCCAACCCGCTCACCATGGGCAAGAACAAGGTCAAGATCTACGACCGCAAGGAGATGAAGACGACGTTCGCCGACGTCGCCGGGGTCGAGGAGGCGAAGGACGAGCTCAAGGAGATCGTCGATTTCCTTCGGAACCCGAAGAAGTACCAGCGCCTCGGCGGGCGCATCCCCAAGGGCGTGCTGCTCCTCGGCCCGCCTGGGTGCGGCAAGACGCTTCTGGCCCGCGCGGTCGCCGGTGAGGCCAACGTGCCGTTCTTCTTCATGAGCGCCTCGGAGTTCGTCGAGATGTTCGTCGGGCTCGGCGCCGCTCGTGTGCGCGAGCTGTTCCAGCAGGCCAAGGAGAAGGCGCCGGCGCTCGTCTTCCTCGACGAGATCGACACGATCGGCAAGGGCCGGTCGGGCGCGATGGGCTCCGGGTTCGGCGCACACGACGAACGCGAGCAGACGCTCAACCAGCTGCTCGTCGAGATGGACGGCTTCGACGCGTCCAAGGGCGTGATCATCATGGCCGCGACGAACCGGCCCGACGTCCTCGACCAGGCCCTCGTCCGGCCGGGGCGATTCGACCGTCAGGTCGTCGTGGACCGCCCCGACCTGCGCGGACGGGAGGAAATCCTGCGCGTGCACGCGCGCGGCGTGGCGCTGGAACCGGGCGTCGATTTGCGCAACATCGCGGCGCGCACACCCGGGTTTACCGGCGCGGACCTCGAGAATGTGGTGAACGAGGCGGCCCTGCTGGCCGCCCGTCGTGAAAAGAACGCGGTGACCGAACTCGAGCTCGATGAGGCGATCGACCGGGCGTCCCTCGGACTCGAGCGAAAGTCGCGCATCTTGTCCGAGAACGAGAAGGAGCGGACGGCCGTGCACGAGATGGGCCACGCGTTGGTCGCCGTCAGCACGGGCAACATCGACCCGCTCCACCGGGTCACGATCGTGCCACGCGGCACGGCGGCGCTCGGCGTGACCTGGGTCCGCCCGACCGAAGACCGTTTCATGAAGACCGAGCCCGAGTTGAAGGCCGAGATGGCGTTCGCGATGGGCGGACGGGCCGCAGAAGAACTCCATTACGACGGCGTGATCTCCACCGGCGACTCCAACGACCTGGAGGGCGCGACGGCAATCGCGCGGGCGATGGTCACACGCCTGGGTATGAGTAAGGACATCGGCCCCGTCTCGCTTGGGAGCGACGAGCAACAGTCCGCCTTCAGCACCGGCGCAAAGATGTCGCAGAAGACGGCGGAGCGGGTCGATGCCGAGGTACGACGGCTGCTCGAGGAAGCGTATGCCACCGCGGTCGGGATCCTGCGGGAAAAGCGCGACTTGCTCAGCGACCTCTCCGACGTGCTGATCGCCGTTGAGACGATCGAGGGCGACGACGTCATCGCCTACGCAAACGGCTCGAAGCCGGTCCCAACACCGGAGCAGGCGCGTCAGGGGATGAACGACCGCGCGGCCGCAGAAGCCGCAGCGTCGACGCCGACCGAGACCGACGCGCCGATCATCAAGCACGCACCGACCCCGGCGCCGTACATCCCGCCTGCGCCGCCGATGCCGGCCGACTGACCGTCGGCCGGGCAGGCACTCGATACCGCTAACGCCCTTCCGGCAGCGTCACCGGTGCATCGTGGTGATGCTCGTGATGGTCGTCGTGATCGTGCGGCGTCGGCGGGCCGCTCAGGACGAGATCCCAGCGATCGCGATACCGGTCGAGAAAGCGGTAGAAGTTGCGCTTGGAGCGGCTCGCGCGTTCCTCCTCGGTTGCCGCGGCCCACGCTCGATGCTCGTGCTTGGTCACGGGCACGTCGACCACGCCGCACCCATACCCTGCCTCCTTGACCCGGAACGACCAGTCGATGTCGGCCGTTCGATACCACTTGAACTTCTCGTCGAACCCGCCCACCTCGGCGAGCACTTGGCGCCGAAACGCCATCAGGTAGCCCTCAACCGCATCGCATGGGCCGGGCTCGGTCGCCTCGCGAAACTCGCGGAGGTCGGTCGTGACGATCCCGAACGGCCCGCACACGCCGAGCGTGGACTCCTGGAGCGCGTCGACGAGCGGCGCGAGCACGTCGCCGCGCGGCTCGACCGACCCGTCGAGGGCCACCACGACGGGGGCGAGCGACCGTCGCAGGCCTGCGTTGCGGGCAGCCGCCCACCCGGTCCCAGGGGTGAGCCAGACCACCTCGACGTGGTCGCGTTCCTCCCATCGAGCGTGCGCCTCGCCGGTGACGTCCGCGATCACAAACTGCAGCCGACGGGCGCCGCTCGTCGTGGCAAACGCCTCCATGGCCCGGTCGATGTCGTCGGGCCATCCCTCGCAGACCCAATGGAGGGCGGCGTCGAACCGCACGTCCTGATCCAGCACGGAGGCGACGTCGCGAGCTTCCTTGGGACCCGCGGCATTCTCGTCGGCGGCCGACTCGAGTGAGAATCCGCCCGGCTCGTCGTGCACCACCCAGCCACGGTCGGCGATCTGGTCACGCAGCGCGTCGGCCGTTGCGAAATCCCTCGCCACGCGCGCGTCGGCGCGCTCCTGCGCGAGGCGCAGCACGTCCTCGGGGGCGCTCACACGAGGCTCCGCACGGCTCGAGGATCTGGCTGGGGCATCCCCCATTGTCTCCGGTTCCCACGTTTGCGTGACACCCGCTCGGTGCGATTGGCGCTGGGTGGATGGGAGCCGACCGAGCTAGCTGGTGGCGCTCTTGGTCGCGCTTCGCAGGCGCGCGGCCATCGCCTCGAGCGTGTGCAGCGCGATGGTTGGGTGCTCGACGAGCAATCCGCGGAACACCCACTCGGTCAGTGCCCACAGCTCGATGTCGGTCGTCGCCGTCACCGTCGCCGTACGAGGCCCGCCGTCCAGCAGCGCCATCTCGCCGAAGAAGTCGCCCTTCTTGAGCTTGTTGACCCGCTTGCCGCCGATGGTAACTTCGGCCTGGCCCTTCTCGATCACGAAGAGGCCTGCGCCGGGCTCCCCCTCCGTGGCGATCACCGTGCCGGCGGGATGATCGATTTCGCGGATCGTCTTCGCGATCGTCTGCAGCTCTTTCTTCGAGCAGCCGACGAAGATCGGCACCTCGGAAAGCTGCTGGATCAGATCGCTCGTCGCCACGGTTCCTCCTGATCGCTCGGACCCGCCGATGCTACGTGCCGCAGTCTATGTCGGTCCAACGTCGCGCGCTCGACGGGGCTCGGCGGGCCGGAAACGGCGGAGGGGTCCCGCCGTGGCGAGACCCCTTGCCTTGCAAGTCGCGGGGGTAGGATTTGAACCTACGACCTCTGGGTTATGAGCCCAGCGAGCTACCGGACTGCTCCACCCCGCACCAAAAGGCTAGCGGCAGACGAGCCAGCCGACAAGGACGGGCGAGGGATAGGAGATAGGGCTCGGGATGATGCTTGCCGGAGTGAGCGTGTACGCGCTCGCGGTGATCGTGAAGGAGATAGTGAACCACGGCCGGCCCGCAGCGCTCATCGGCGGCGTCGATGGTCGAGA
Source organism: uncultured Actinomycetes bacterium (assembly GCA_963816105.1). Lineage (GTDB taxonomy): Bacteria > Actinomycetota > UBA4738 > UBA4738 > HRBIN12 > AC-51. The sequence goes on from CAWFJH010000001.1 coordinate 253,208, forward strand.
GACGTTCGGGGCCGGAAGTCTCGGGTTCCCCTCGGGACACGCCGCGGTTGCGGCTGCGCTCACCGTCGTCGTGGCGGCACACCTTTCCCGACGATGGGCGATCGCCGCGGTGATCCTTGCCTCGCCGGTCATCGTCGGCCGGATGTACGTCGGCGCGCACCTGCCGCTGGACCTCATCGGCGGCGCGGCGCTGGGCGCCGTCGCGGGCGGCGTCTCGAACCTATTGATCCCACCGCTGCCGCCGTCGTCGACGACGCCGGCAATGGAACAAGATCACGGTATAGCGCAGAACGACACGGCCTAACTCTCGATTCCTCCGAAGATCTCGGATCAGCCTCGGGGCGACCCGCGAGATACTCCATCGGTGGAGATCGACTTCAAGACCGATGCTCCGACGGCCGCAGACTTCGAGGTGAGCTGGATCCACGGATCGCCGAGCCGTCGTCACCGCACCGATCCGCCGATCCAAGTGCACGCCGTCGACGAGCACACTTACGTGCTGCGACAGAGCAAGGATGTGACCTTCGAAGCGCCCTTTCTCTTCCTGCTCTTCGGTAACGATCGAGCCCTGCTGGTCGACACCGGTGCCACCAAAGACGCCGCTGTTCGCGAAAGCGTCGACGCACTCATCACTGCGTGGTTGGACCGACACCCACGTCAGAACTACCGGCTGGTCGTCGCACACTCGCACGGCCACACCGACCACATCGGGGGCGACTCGAGCTTTGCGGGACGACCGAACACGATCGTTGTCGCGCCCGACGTCGACAGCGTGCGAACCTTCTTCGGATTTCGGAAATGGCCCGACGACGTCGTCTCCTTCGACGTGGGCGGACGAGTCCTGGAGGTGACGGGGATTCCCGGACATCACAGGGCGTCGGTGGCCATCTACGACCCCTGGACCGGGCTGCTTCTGACCGGCGACACCGTGTATCCCGGGCGTCTCTATGTGCGCGACTTCCCTTCGTTCGTCGCCAGCCTGCACCGCTTGGTGCGATTCGCCGACGAGCGAGTGCTGACGGGGGTCGTCGGCTGCCACATCGAGATGACCCGAACGCCGGGTCGCGACTATTTCCCGGGTTGTCGATACCAGCCCGAAGAGCCCCCACTGCAGATGACGGCGGAGCAGTTGCGACGGGTCAGGGACGCTGCCGTCACCGTCGCCGCGTCTCGCGGAGTCCATCGTTACGACGACTTCATCATCTACCACGGCATGGGGCTGACGACGCAGATTCGCTTGCTCCTGCGATCGCTGGGTTCGTCCCTGCTCGCCGCATTGCGCCGTCGTCGCTGACCGCAGGAGAGGCCTCCTCGAGCGGCACCTGCGCGCCGAACCGCCCACAAACAGCGGGACCTGCGGCGGTCACCTCTTCGTGGCGGGCTCGGCACCATACGGGTATGAGCACAGCCGCACCGCATCCGATGCAGGGAATGGACGCGTTTGCCCCCGCGGAGATCGCGCAAATGGTTCGGACGCGCGGTGTCGCGAAGGCCAGGGCGGGGTTCGTCCCGACCTTCGTCCTCGGGGTCCTCGCCGGCGCGTTCATCGCACTCGGCGGCGTGTTCTCCACCCTCGTCGCAACCGATTCGGGTCTCGGCTACGGACCGACGAGACTGCTCGCCGGCATCGCCTTCTCACTCGGCCTGATCCTCGTCGTCATCGCCGGCGCGGAACTGTTCACCGGGAACAACCTCATCGTGATGGCGACCGCGTCCAAGCAGGTCACCCTCGGACAGCTGCTTCGGAACTGGGCGATCGTGTACATCGGCAACTTCGTCGGCGCCGTGTCGGTCGCGATCATGGTCGTCTGGGCCGGATGGTGGAACCTCGACGGCGGAAAGGTCGGCGAGACCGCGGTCGCCGTCGCGGCGTCGAAGACCTCGCTGGCGTTCGCCGCCGTGTTCTGGCGCGGCGTGCTCGCGAACGCGCTCGTGTGCCTGGCCGTGTGGATCGCGACCGGAGGGCGCTCCGTCATGGACAAGGTGATCGCGATCGTGCCGCCCATCGCGGCCTTCGTCGCGAACGCGTTCGAGCACTCGGTCGCCAACATGTACGCACTGACCGAAGGGTTGCTGCTCCACAACTACTCGCAATACAAGGCACTCGACACGAACTCGCTCACGCCAGTCAACGCCCTGTGGAACCTCGTGGCGTCGACCCTCGGCAACATCGTCGGCGGCGCGCTGCTGGTGGGGATCGTCTACTGGTTCGTCTATCTCAAGCCGGCCGACGACTCCGCCTGAGCCGACGGGCGCCTAGACCGGTGGTGGTGGAAGCGTCGGCGGGTTCGCGGCGACCTGGGCTCGCGCCGCGGTTGCGCCACCCGGCGGACGACCGACGATGAAGTAAATGAGGGCGCCGATCCCCTGCGCGAGCACGACCACCAGAACCCAGACGAGCTGCGTGCCGCTCTTGAACGACGCGTCGTTGGGCATCCGCACCACGTCGACGAGCGCCCAGATGAAGAGCACAAGGCCGCCGATACCCACCACCAGGAAGAACAAGACGAATGCACCTCCTGCCACGACGTCCACGTGTTCACTGTATCCGGGCAGCGTGCGCGGCGGGGGCGATCAGGCGAGCGATTGGGCGACCCGCTCCAGGCGGTCCATGGCCTCCTGCATACCGCCTTCCATACCCGACTCGATGATCATGTCGCGGACGTACTGGTTGGGGCAGACCACCAACGTCGTCAACAGGGTGCCGTCGTGATGGTCGGCGAGGGTCATGGTGTTCAGCGTCCCCAGCACGTCGGGGTCCTCGAACGGCGCTCCTTCGAATACTTCCGTTGAAACCACGCGCTCGTTCGGCTCGATCTCCCGGTACTCGCCGTGGAAGGCGACCTCGAACCCCTCGTTCGCGACCATGACGTAGCGCCACGTGCCGCCAACCCGAAGGTCGACCTCGACGCTCGTGACCTCGCCCCGCTCGCCGCTCCACCACTGCGCAATGAGCTCGGGCGTCGTACACGCCTTGTAGACCAGATGCCGGGGTGCGTCGAACGCCCGCGTGATCAGAATCTCGGTGTCCGACGGAAGCGCGACCTTTGCCGATCCCTTACTCGTCACTGCCATCTGCTTCCCCCTTCTTGAGGTCGTCCAACACGGCGTCAAGCCGCTCGTAGCGCTCTTCCCACGAGCGCTCGTAGGTCTTCACCCAGTCGTGGATGGGCTTGAGCCGGCGGCCGTTGAGCCGATAGATGCGCCGGCGCCCGTCCCCGCGCACGTCGACAAGCCCGACGTCGCGGAGTACACGCAGGTGCTTCGAGACCTGCGGCTGCGCCAGCTGCAACACGTCGACGAGGTCGCTCACGGAGCGCTCTCCACCTGCCAGGACGTCGAGGATTTCGCGACGCCTAGGCTCCCCCACCGCGTTGAACGCGTCCGCTGTCGCCGCCGCCCGTGCCATCCCTGGATATATACCTATATCGGGATATATATGTCAACCGGAGGGCTCAGACCAGCGCGTGCACCACCCCGAGCGCTGCCGCGACCCCGACCACCAGCAGGACGTGCACCTTGAACCGCCATAGGGCCACGAAGGCTGCGACCGAGATGACCAGCGCGAACGGCCGGAGTGAAGCCCACACCGGCACGGGCACCGCGTTCCCCAGCACCTCGGCGAGACGTATCTGGCCGAACAGCGTGCGGATCCCGAGGACGACCGCGAGGTCCAGCACCACGCCAACGACTGCTGCGGTCACTCCCGAGAGGGCGGCTGCGAGGCGCGTGCTCCCGCGAAGGGTCTCGACGTAGGGACCGCCGAGGAAGATCCACAGGAAGCACGGCGCGAACGTCGCCCACGTGGCCACAAACGCGCCGAGCGCGCCGGCGACCGCCGGGCTAAGCGTGCCCGGCTGCTGATAGGCGCCCAGAAATCCGATGAACTCGGTCACCATGATGAGCGGGCCCGGCGTTGACTCCGCAAGACCGAGCCCGACCGCCATCTGGCCGGGCGCAAGCCACCCGTAGGCGATCGCGGCGACGTTGATGTAGGCGAGCACGGCGTATGCGCCGCCGAACGTGACGAGAGCCGCTTTGGAGAAGAACGCCGCTTGGTCGCCGAGGACCGGCGGCGCCCACGGGGCCCGGGCGATCGCGACGAGCGGCAGGATCCACACCGCGAGCCCGACCACCAAAACGAGGATCGCCCGGCGCGCGCTTGGCTGCGTGTGCGCGGGCAACGGCTCGTCGTCGCGAAGCGCGACGTCGGCGTCGGCCTCCACTGCGGGTGCCGGCGCCTTCCCGAGTACCCCGGTCGCTCCGATCAAGCCGGCCGCGACGATGATCACTGGAAACGCGACGTGCAGGAAGAAGATCGCGACGAACGCGCCCGCCGCGACGACGACCATCGCCCGCGAACGGAGCGCGCGACTGCCGATGCGGATCACCGCAGCGGCGACGATCCCAACGACCGCCGCCTGCAGTCCGAAGAACAAGCCCTCGACCGCCGCCACGTCGCCGTGCGCGGCATACGTCCACGACAGCCCCCAGATCAGGAAGAACGCAGGCAGGATGAAGGCGATTCCCGCGAGCAGCCCGCCGCGCACCTTGTGCAGAAGCCACCCGACGTAGATCGTGAGCTGCTGTGCCTCGGGACCGGGCAGCAGCACGCAATAGTTGAGCGCGTGGAGGAACCGGCCCTCCGAGATCCACCGGCGCTCATCGACGAGTTGCTCGTGCATGAGCGCGATCTGGCCGGCGGGGCCCCCGAAGTTGATGAATCCGAGCTTGATCCAGTAGATCGCTGCATCGCGGAACGGCACGCCGTGCCCGGGCGTTGCGCTCCGATCGGCTGCGGCCATCGGCGCAACCCTAGCGGCGCGGTGCCGCTACCATCCGCACATGCGCGCGATCTCATCTCTGATCGACGGCGAGCCGGTGGACGGCGCCCCCGGCGGCGTTCGATCGATCCCGAATCCGGCGACGCTGACGGAGCAGGTGTCGGAGGCACGGCTCGGCGACGCCGACACCCTCGTCGCCGCCGCACGGGCTGCAGCGGCCGCCCAGTCACGCTGGGCGTTGGTTCCGGCGCCGGTCCGAGGACAGGTGATCGAGCGCCTGGGCGCGCTCGTCACCGCGAACAAGGAGGCGCTCTCTCAGCTCATCACGCGAGAGATCGGCAAGCCGATCGCGGAGTCACGCGGCGAGGTGCAGGAGGTCATCGACACGTGCGCGTTCTTCCAGTCGGAAGGACGCCGTCTCTACGGGATGACCGTGCCGAGCGAGCTGCCCGACAAGCAGCTCTTCACGTTTCGCACGCCGGTCGGGCCTTCGCTGATCGTCACGGCCGGCAACTTCCCCGTTGCGGTGCCGAGCTGGTATCTCGTACCCGCGCTGCTGTGCGGCAACACCGTGGTGTGGAAGCCGGCGGAGTACACGCCGGCGATCGCGGATGCGTTCGCCCAGCTGATCCTGCACGCGGGCGTGCCCACCGGCGTGTTCCAGCTCGTGCTCGCCGACGGGCCGTCCACGTTCGCCGGACTCGAGCGTGCGCTCGAGGAGGGCCTGATCAAGAAGGTCGGCTTTACCGGCTCGAGCGCCGTCGGTGCGGAGATCGGCGCCCTGTGCGGCCGCAACCTGCAGACGCCGTGCCTGGAGCTTGGTGGGAAGAACCCGCTAGTCGTGATGCCCGACGCTGAGCTCAACCTCGCGGTGGAGGGCGCGCTGTTCAGCGGTTTCGGAACGGCCGGGCAGCGCTGCACGTCGCTCGGCACCGTCATCGTGCACACCTCGGTGCACGATGAGTTCCTGGCGCGGTTCGACGCCGCGACACGGGCCGCGCCCGTCGGGGATCCGTTCGCCGACGTGCTCTACGGGCCGATGATCGACGCGCGGTTTGCCGAACGGTTCGAGGGCTGGCTCAAGCTGATCCAGCCCCACCACACGGTGCTCGGTTCAACCGCGCGCGGTCGGATCACCTCCGAGGCGCCCCGCGAAGGATTCGTCGGTGACGATCCGGAGGCCGGCCTTTTCTACCACCCCTCGATCGTCGACGGTGTCACCGCCGAGGACGACTTGTATGCGACGGAGACCTTCGGGCCGATCGTGGGCGTTGCGACGTTCGAGACCTTCGACGAGGCACTCGCCCTCGCCAACGGCCACGGCTACGGCCTGTCTTCCGCGATCTACACGACGAGCCCGCTGCACGCGTTCCGGTTCCGCGAGGGCGTCTCCTCGGGCATGGTAAGCGTGAACAACTCGACCAGCGGCGCGGAGGCGCACCTGCCGTTTGGCGGCAACGGCAAGAGCGGCAACGGCTCGCGCCAGTCGGGCGTCTGGGTGCTGGACCAGTTCACCCGTTGGCAGGCGATGAACTGGGACTACGCCGGGCACCTGCAGAAGGCCCAGATGGACGTCGCCGAGGTCGGCGGCGACCCAGACTTCCGGCTCGGCTCAGCCTGAGGGGCTCGGCGACGGCGTCTGCGTCGCCCCAGGCGACGGACTCGGGCTCCCCGTGGTGCCACCACCTGTTTGCCCGGCGGCAAGCGCCTCGGCCTGCTGCACGAGGTTCTGCGCCTGGGTGAGCTCCTGCTGGTAGAGAGCAAGGTCGCCGGTCCGCAGCGCCGTGTCCGCTGCGGCGAAGTGCGTGAGCGCCTCCGCGAGCAGCGCCTGGATCTGCTGCTCGGTCGTGCCCTCGCCGGCCCCTCCACCACCGCCGCCGCCACCGCCGCCACCACCGGGGCCGACGCCGCCGGTGGCCTGTGCAAGCGCGCCGGCAAGCGACGTGTCGATCGACACGTCGCCTCCGCTGCCGTTGACGACGATGACCCGCTTGAGCTCGGGGATCTGCGCGCCCTCGCTCGACTGGACGTACACCGGCAACACATAGAGGAACGAGTCGTCGATCGGAATCACCAGGAAGTCGCCGAAGAACAGCTCCGAGCCCTGCTGGCTGAGCAACGTGCGCAGCGACGAGAACGCGGGGTCGTTGTTGATCCGCGCGAAGACCTGCTGCGGTCCCTCGATATTCCTGCCTTCGGGGAACCGGAACATCGTGATGTGGCCGTAGTCGGCCGGATCCGACGACGCCGCCATCCACCCCACCATGTTCGGCCGGCCGGCCGGCACAAACGGGATCACCAGCTGGAACTGCTCCGTCGTCCCCCCGGGCACCTTGATCAGCTGGTAGTACGGCCGCATCGGCGGCAGCGTTCCGCCGACCGATGCCTGCTGCGTCGGGTCGGGCGAGGTCTGCCAGAAGTCACGGCGCTGATAGAAGACCGTCGGGTCGGTCACGTGGTAGTTGGCAAATTGGTAGGACTGCACCTGGAAGAGGTTCTCCGGGTAGCGGAAATGCGCCTTGAGGCTGTCCGGCGCCGCATCGATGTTAGTGAACAAGCCCGGATACACGCGGTCCCACACCGAGACGATCGGTTCGGTGAGATCGGCGTAATACGTCACCGATCCTTCGTAGGCGTCGATCACGACCTTGACCGAGTTGCGGATGTAGTTGAAGCGCCCGCCGAGCAGCCCGTCGGTCGCAGTGGCGCCGCTGACCGACTGCGAGTACGGGTACTGCGACGAGGTGGTGTACGCGTCGAGGATCCACACGGGCCGTCCGTCGACGATGGCCAGATACGGATCCGAGTCGAAGGACAGGAACGGGACCGCCTTGGCCGCCCGTTGCTCAACGTCGCGGTAGATCATCAGCCGGCTCTCGTTGGTGATCTGCCCCGACAAGATCAAGTTGATGTCGCGGAAATTCCAGGCGAACAAGGCCCGCCGCAGCACGTTCCCGACCGGGATGCCCCCGGTGCCGCTGTACGGCAGGTTCTCGGTCGATCCCTCGTAGTCGAGCTCGCCGTTGGCGTTCGCGACGACGAAGTTCCCCTGCTCGCCCTCGCCGTAGTAGATGCGCGGCTGTGTCATGGTCGGCTCCCCGACCGGCGGAAGATCCTGCAGCGTGAGCACCGGCTGGCCCTCGGCGGTCGCGGCGTTCACCTGCGACGCAACGGCTCCGAACCCGTGCGTGTACGCGAGGTGGATGTTCTGCCATGTCTGGGCATCCTGTGGAATCCCCTCCGGGTTGATCTCGCGGGCGGAGACCATGATCACGCGCGGCGCCCCGTCGACGCCGATCGGATAGCGGTCGACGTCGACGTCGAGGAAGTCGTAGTACTCGCGCACGCGCTGGAACGACAAGAACTGCTTCTGGAGCGTGCTCGGCCGCCACAGGCGAATGTTGGACACCGTCGTGCGGTTGTCTCGGAGATCCGCCGCCGACAGCGCGCCGCCGACTTGGAATGGCTGCTGATCGATGTCGAGCGCGAACGCCTCGCGCGTCGCGGCCATGTTGTCCAGGATGTACTCCTGCTCGAGCTGCTGCTCGTTGGGCTTGACCTTGAACTGCTGGATGAACGCCGGATAGGCAGTGCCGAGCAGCACCGAGACGATCGCGAGCAGCGCCACGGCAGCCACCGGAAGCGCCCACTGGCGTGTGCGGATGTTGAGGAAGAACAGCACCGCGCAGATGATCGCGACGATGCACAGGAAATTGAGCGCCGGCAGCTGCGCCTTGACCTCGGTGTAGGAGGCCCCCTCGACCACCCCGCGCGTCGAGGTCAGCAGGTCGAAGCGCCCGAGCCAGTACCCCCAGGCCTTGACCAGCATGACCAGGCCCAGCAACACCGACAGGTGTGCGCGCGCCGCCGGCGTGACCTTGTCGGCGAACGCCGGCGCTTGCGGTCGGATGCCGCCCCATAGGACGTGTGCAATGGTCACGATGAGGGTCACGCCGATGAGCGAGGAGAACAGCCAGCCCTGGAGGAACCGCAGCCACGGCAACGTGAACATGTAGAAGGCAGGGTCGCGGTTAAGCAGCTTATCGGGCGATCCCGCCGAGATGCCGCTCGAGTTGCGCCACATCAGGTACACCTGCCAGTTGTGCGCGACGCTCAGCCCGACGAACAGGGCCAGCAGGACGCAGCCGAGCGGCAGCAGCCATCGAAGATACGGGTCCGTGGCGTCGCGCACCCGCTCGATCGGATCCAGCGGATTGGGGATCACCGTGACGTCCGGGCGGATCCGCCGCGCGATCAGCAGGTTGACGAACAGCAGGCCGAAGAACAGCGCACCGAAGAGCACGCCGAGCCAGACCTTGGTCCAGAACGTGTGCCAGAACACGCTGGACTGATGGATCTCCTGGTACCAGAGGATCTCGACGAGGACACCGGCGAGCGCCGTGAAGATCAGCAGGGCGGCGATCACCCCGACGATCAGGTACGTCGGCCAGCGCCGCCGGCGCGGGATCGAGATGGTGGTCGCCATTCCCGCCAGCCTACTGGGCGTCCTTGCGGAGCGCGGCCACGGCGTCGTCGAACGAGTGAACCGGAATGACCTGCATATCTCCGGTGTCGACTCCCTCCAGGTCGGGCATGTTGTCGACGGGCGCGAGGAAGATCGTGGCACCGGTCCGTTGGGCGGCGACCACCTTATCCTCGATCCCACCGATCGGATAGACGGTGCCGTCGGGGCCGATCTCGCCGGTGCCGGCGATCGTGCGGCCCTGGGTGAGGTCCTCGGGGCCGAGCAGTTCGTAGAGCCCGAGCGCCCACATGAGGCCCGCCGAGGGACCGCCGATGTCGTCGCTCGAGAACGACACGTCGATCGGGAAGGTGTCGATCATCGAGACGCCGACAAGCGGCTCCTTCTTCGGCCCGCATCGCGCGCGCGTAAAGGTCTCCTTCTCCGTCTGCCCGTCGACGTCAAGGGTGAAGTGCAGCGGATTGCGGACACCGATCGCCGCGAATCGCTTTGCCGCGTGCGCGGCGTCCGCGACGGGGACACCGTTGATCTCGGTGATGACGTCGCCGGGGAACAACACGCCGTCGGCGGGACACCCTTCGACGACGCCTTCGATCAGCGCGCCCTCGCCGTGCTTGGTCGGATACGCGCCGATTGCCCGCAGCGCCACGGCGGTCGCCGCGATCTTGCTCTGGTCCATCTGGGAGATGCCGCGCTGGCGCACGACGTCGACCGGCACGTCGGGTGGGTACACGACGTCGGCCGCAACGATCGCCTTCGTGTCGTCGAGCCAGGCGAGCAGCGCCGTGATCGGGGTGAGCTGGTCGAACCGGACGGTCGTGAGGTCGAGATGCCCGGTGGGCTCGTAGCGGTTCTTTCCCTCGAACGTGATTCGCGGCAACACGTCGCGGGCCGGGCCCGGGCCTAAGGAGTAGTACGGGAGCGGCAAGAACAGGATCGCCGCCACGAGGATGGCGACGACACCGAATACCACGAGCCAGACAGTGCGCCTGCGGTCGGACATCGCCCCGATGCTACGAGGCCGGTGCGTGAACGCTTGCGCTTCCGCTCCCGGAAGCGGCCGTAGCCGCGGGTAGGCTCGATGCGTGCTCTACCTGCTCGTCCTCGTGATCGCAGCGGCCGCCGGCCTCGCAGTGGCGTTCTCCACACTGCGGACCGGGACGGAGAGCGTCGCCAATGGGCCTTCGGCAGCCTGGACGCGCCCGTACGAGTCTGCACGCGACACGGCAACCGAGCCATATGGCCCGGCCGAGACCGGTGCCCACTCGCGTCAGCCGCTCCCGACGGATCCGACCACCCACACGCGGCTGGTCGGCGCGGTCGGACTGGCGATCGCCGTCCTCGTCGCCGCCGGGGCGATCGTGGGCGTGTTCTATGTCGGCGTGATGGCGATCAAACACGCCACCGGATGAGCGGTCCCGCCGACCGGCTCAGGCGATATCGGGCGTCACGTCGCGAAGCTCGAACAACAGGTGCCGGCTGATGAGCCCGTCCTCGCGCAGCCGTCCCTCGAGGTTGTAAGTGCCCGCCCAGCCGGCGAGGGCGTCGCGTGTCGCGTCGTCGTACTCGCCGGAAGGCGCCCCGGCGTAGGCTCCGACGGCCGCGAGCCGGCGCTGGAGATCGCCCACCACTTCCGGTGTCGGCTCCAGACCCTCGTCGTGACGCACGAGCATCGTTTCGTCCCAGACCGCAAACAGGCGGGCGAGCTCGTGCGGCGCATCCGCGTGGTCGTCTACGCGCAGATCGATGTACCGGTCGTTGCGTCCCTCGTAGCCACCACCCGCACGCACCACCAGCAGCGCAGCCGACTGTTTCCCCCGTCGGTCGCCGCCGGCCGCGTCGCCGGCGAGCAGCGCCGCAAGCAGCCGGTCGCACAAATCGCCCTCGGTGGTCGTAAAGACCCGCTCGAGCTCGGCCACCACGTCGGGGCCGACCAGGATGTTGCCCTGCGCCGCGAAGCCCTCCCCCGTGCGCCCGCCTGCCCAGTCCATGCAGTGCGACCCCGTGAAGGAGGCCGCCCCGCCCCCGGCGTCGACAAACCCCACCTGCCGCTCCTCGCGATCGGTGTCGGGCTCGAGCACCGCGTCGAGCGCCGCCGCGGCGGGAAGCCCGCCGCCCATCAGCCCCAAACCGTCCGGGCCGAAGTCGGTGTTCGCCCACGATTGGGTGGCAACCGCGCCGACGCCGGCGCGCGCCCACGGCACGACCGCGCCGACGCACGGGAACTTCGAGGCGACGACGACGCCGAGGTCGCCCGTCGCCGCGTCGTGCCCGACGATCGAGAAGGTCATCGCCTCACCGCCCCACCGACCGCTCGAGCTGGAACGACGTGCGATACCGCTCGAGATGCTCGAGCATGTGCCCCGCCCCGCGAACGACCGTCTCGCGCGGATTCTCGGCAAGGTGCACGGGCACCTCGCACTCCTCCGAGAGCAGCAGGTCGAGGCCGGTCAGCAAGGCGCCGCCGCCCATCAGGAACATGCCGGTCTCGAGGACGTCGTGGGTCAGCTCCGGCGGTGCTTCGGCGAGGGTCCGCCGGGCGGCGTCCACGATCCGGCCGATCGGCTCCGACATCGCCTGGCGCACCTCCACCTCGTCCAGCCGGACTTCGACGGCGTTGCCGGTCGCAAGCTCGCGGCCGACCACCAGCGCCTGCTTGCCGCTGCCGATCGGAAACGCCGAGCCGACGGCGCGCTTGACCTCGTCGGCCGTTCGCTCGCCGATCGCGACCCCGTAGCGCACGCGCACATGCTCCTGGATCGCGACGTCGAGGTCGAACCCGCCCACCATCACGGTCTGGCCCGAGACGATGCCGCCCATCGAGACGACGGCCATCTCCGATCGTGCGCCGCCGATGTCGACGATCAGGCTGCCGACGGGCTCCTGGATCGGCAGGCCTGCGCCGATAGCCGCGGCGAGCGGCTCCTCGACGAGCGTCACTTGCTTGCCGCCGCCGATCGCGACGGCCTCCTCGAGCGCCCGCCGTTCCACCGGCGAGCTACCCGAGGCAATCGTGATCAACACTCGAGGCTTGGGGAACCGGCCGGGCGCCACGCGCCGCAGCACGACCTCGAGGAACCGCTGCGTCACGTCGAACTCGGTGATCGCCCCCTCGCGAAGCGGTCGCATGCCCACGACCTCGCCGGTGCCGCTGCCGATCATCCGCCATGCCTCGTCGCCGATCGCGACGACGTCGCCGCTCACCCCGTCGAGCGCGACCACCGTCGCCTGGTCGAACACGATGCCCTCGCCGAGCCGGTACACGAGCGTGCTCGCGGTGCCGAGGTCGATCGCCAGCTCGCGCGCCACTCAGGCCCCCATGACCCACTCGGCGTCGCCGGTCGCGAGGGTCTCCTTCTTCCAGATCGGGACGTCGGCCTTGAGCTCCTCGATGCCGTAGCGGCAGGCGTCGAACGCGGCGGCCCGGTGCGGCGCGGAAACGGCGATCACGACGCTCACCTCGCCGATCTGCAAGGTGCCGGTCGCATGCAGAAGCGCGACGCGGCTGACGTCGTAGCGCTCGAGGATGGCCGCGGCGATCCCCGCCAGGCGTTCGGCCGCCATCTCGTCCCACGCCTCGTAGGTCAGCTCCCGCACGTCGCCGCCAGCGCCGCTGTGATCGCGCACCGTCCCCACGAACACACACGTGCCGCCGGCGGCCGGATCCGCCACGGCCGCGAGCGCCTCGTCGACGGACGGCGCGTGCGCGCCGATACGAACGATCGTGCGGGGGTCACTCACGCGCCCATCGTAGCCGCGTCCGGCCACCCCTATCCGCCCGAGGTCGTACGCTGGCCCGAGATGTCGATGCCAGGCTTCCCCTTCGGGATGGATCCGGAATCGCTGCGCGACGCGCCGTTGTTCCGCGAACTACAGCGGGTGATGAGCGCGTCCTCGGGCCCGGTGCAGTGGGAGCTCGCCCGCCAGATCGCGGTCGCGACCGCGGCCGAATCGGGGACCGACGAGGCTCCCGGCGACGATGCTCGCGCCCCGCTGGAGGAGGCCGTGCGCCTCGCCGAGCTCCAGGTGGTCGAGCACACCGGATTCGCACCGTCGACGGAAGTGCTGCACGTCGCGCTCCTGCGGCGCGCGGAGTGGATCGCCACGGCCATGGAGGACTACCGCGCGCTCGTCGAGACCGCCGCCACGCGGGTCGGGGAGTCGCTCGGCCGTGCGCTCACCGAGGAGGCACCAGAGCCCGCCGGCGAAGAGGCCGACGCGCTCGCCGCGCTCGGCTTCGGCTCGCCGCAGGCGCTGATCGCGCAGATGGGGCCGCTCCTGCAGGCAACCCAGGTCGGACAGGTCTACGGATTCCTCGCGAGCCGGGTGTTCGGCGCACACGATGTCGGCATTCCGCTCGTGACCGCGGGGCCGATCCGGTTCGTGCCCGCCAACATTGAGCGCTTCCAGGCCGACTGGTCGCTCGATGCGCGGGAGTTCCCCACCTTCGTCGCGCTGCACCAGGTGGTGCACCGCCTGCAGTTCGCGCTGCCGTGGCTGGCCGGGCACGCCACCGCGCTCCTGGACGATTTCCTGTCGACGATGACGATTGACGTTGACGCCATCCGCGAGCGATTCGCGCAGATCGCGCCGACCGACCCCGAGTCCTTCCAGAACGCGCTGGGTGGCGAGGATGAGGCGATGTTCGGCGTCGTGCTCGACGACGAGCAGCGCATCCGGCTCGATCGGGTGCGAGCGTTGATCGCCGCGGTCGAGGGGTACGGCGACCACGTGACGGCGGCGATCGGCACGCAGCTGCTCGGTACGTATTCGCGGATCGAGGAGGCCATGCGCCGCCATCGCGAGGACGAGGACGTCGATCCGCTGTTCGCGCGGCTGCTGGGCGTCGATGTCGGCCGCGAGCACGTTGCGCTTGGCCGCCGGTTCTGCGAGACGGTGGTCGAGCAGACCGACGAACCGATGCTCGCCCGGATGTGGACCGATGCCGAGGCGCTCCCCGGACTCGCCGAGCTCGAAGAGCCGAGGCTCTGGCTCGCCCGAACCGTCTAAGACGTCAGGCGCCCGCGGCGTTTCCGATTTCCTCGATCATCTCCCGAGCGCGGCCAGCCGAGACGACATCTTCCCGCTCATCAAAGAGGCGGATCGCCTCATGGATTGTCGCGATCGCCTCGTCGGGACGCTCAGCCAGGCGGAGGACCTCCGCCAGGTCCATGAGGACCCACGTCCGGTCGGTCGAGTAGTCGGTTCGCTCGAAGTACGCGATTGCCTCTCTTGCCAACCGTTCCGCCTCGTCCACTCGACCCTGGCGAGCACGAACTCGAGCGAGCGCACCCTGCCCCGCGGACCGGCCCAGGTCGTCGCCGACCGCCGCGGCGGCCGCTTCAGCCCGCTGTTCGGCTTCCTCGTATCGACCGACGGCGTACAGGGATTCCGCCAGCCACGCGGAGAGAAGCGGGAAGGTTTCGTCCATCCGCTCGATCTGCTCGTACGCCTCTGTCAGGATCTCGGTCGCTGTCTCCGGGTTGCCAGCCAGCATTTCGATGTCCCACAGAATCTCGCAGTAGACCCAGTACGACCACATCGCTCCGTTCTCCCGATGGATCTCCCGACACAGCGATGCGAGGCGCCGCGCCTCGTCGAAATCGCCCTGCCGGGCCCGCATATGCGCCAACGGGTGATACATCGCGCCTGCGATTGTCCGGTTGCCCGCCGTCTCCGCAAGGACCTGCTCCGCCCGGCGAATTGCCGCTCCAACCGGGGTGGGACCTCGGGCAAGCAGCGTCCCCAGTCGCGAGTAGATGGCGGTCTGCTCCCCCACGTCTCCGGCGTTGCCCGCATGCACCAAGGCGGACTCGAGGTCTCGTTCGGCGTTCGCAAGCTCGCCTCGAGCGAAGCACACCTCGGAGAGCAGTTGCCAGGTTCTCGCGAGGCCGCGTTCGTCACCCGTCGCCTCGAACACGACGAGCGCGCGTTCGGCCTCGCCTTGCGCAACAACCGGATCGTAGAACTCCTCGAACGTCACCCATCGCTTGATGACGGCATGCGTCCGCATCTGCTCATTGCCGACCGCTGCAGCCCGATTGATCGCTTCATCGAGGATGGCTCTGCCACCGTCCCAATCCCCCGCCGCGTTGAGGGCAGCTCCAAGGTCCGTCAGTAGGTCGAGCCGGAGCGGGTCGTCGGACGCCAACAACGCGGACGCCCGTGTGAGGAGGTTGATGGCCGCGGAGGTGTCGCCGCGGGCGACCGCTCGCTCGCCGGCAGCGCCGAGGCGCCGGCCCGCGGCGTCCGCGAGCCGCTCGTGTTCCCCGGCCGCTCCCAACGCGACCCGATAGCGGTGGGCCTGCTCCAAGTGGAAGCCCACAAGCTCGTCGAGTTCCCCGAGCGATCCCCCCGCGTCGTCCAGCCACTCAGCGAACCCCTCATGCAATTCGGCGCGTGCGCGCTTTGGGACCGCGTCGTAGGCGGCATCGCGGATGAGCAGGTGGCGGAAGGCCATCGCCTCGATCTCCGGCAGATCGGATCGCTCCTGTCTGATGAACTGCTTCCGGGCGAGCGCACCGATCCCTGACCCGACGCCCTCGTTGTCGTCGATCAACGCACGCACGGCAGCGGGGTAGAAGACCTGCCCCATCACCGATGCGACGTCGAGCACCCGGCGTTCACCGGCGGGCAATCTGTCCAACCGCGCCGCCAGCAGGGCCGAGATCGTCGGCGGGACCGGCACGTCGGACAGGTCGCTCGTGGCGACCCAACGACCCTCCTTCAAAACGAGACGACCCTCGTCGACCAACAATCCGGTGATCTCCTCGGCGTAGAGAGGATGACCTTCGGCAGCCTCCGCAATCCGAATGCGGACAGCCGCATCCACTTCCTGGTCGGCCAGCAGGTTCGCGACGAGGATCCCGCACTCTTCGGGTTGCAGCGCTTCCACGAGGATCGAGGTCGAGTTCAGCTTCCCCCCTGCCCATCCCGGCCGATCGTCGAGAAGTTCGGGACGCGCCATACATGCGAGCAGGATCGGGGCGTCCCGCGAGAAGTCGGCCACGTGCTCGACGAGCTCCAGGAACTTCGGCTCGGCCCACTGCAGGTCGTCGATCGCGAAGACGAGTGGCCGGGCATCCGCGAGATGCTCCAGGAGCGTCCGGATCGCCCAGAACATCTCCTCCGGCGCAGTCTCGCTTCCCGCGATCCCGATCGCCTGCCCGACCAGCTCGGCGATCCTGTCGGCGACCTCCCCCGACCCAGCCAGAACCGCGAGCTTGGCTCGAGCGGCCTCGGGCGTGTCGGCTTCGCGCAAGTCCGCGATCTCGACGATCGCCTCGGTCAGCGGGTAGAAGGTGATGCCCTCCCCGTACGCGAGGCAACGGCCACGAAGCACGGTCGCGCGATCGCCGAGACCGTCGATAAACGCCGCCATCAGCCGCGACTTGCCCACGCCCCCGACGCCGAGGATCGTAAAGAGCTGACAGGCGTCGTCGCTCACCGTCCGCTCGAACGCGTCCCGGAGGAGCGCGAGCTCACGCTCCCTGCCCACCATCGGCGCGTCGAGGTGCCGCGCGAACCCGGCCGCCCCCGCTGTCACGTCGATCAAACGATGCGCGGGAACCGGATCCGTCTTGCCTTTTAGGTCCAGGGCCTCGACCGGCTCGGCGGTGACGGCGTCGCGCACGAGGCGGTACGTCTCTTCGCCGAGCAGGATCTCGCCCGATGTCGCGGCCTGTTCCAAGCGCGCAGCGACGTTCACCGCGTCTCCCGTCGCGATCGTCGTGTCGCCGGAGCCGGCGACGACCTCGCCGGTGTTCACCCCGATCCGGCAGCCGAGCGTGATCCTGTGGTCGCGATCGAGCTCGTCGTTCAATGATGCGAGCACGTCGCGCATGTCGGCCGCCGCCCGCACCGCCCGCAGCGCATCGTCCTCGCGAACCTGTGGAACACCGAACACCGCCATCACGGCATCGCCGATGAACTTCTCCACGGTGCCGCCATGACGTTCGATCGCGCCCTGCATCACACCGAAGAATCGCTCCATCACGCGACGAAGCGATTCGGGATCGAGCGCCTCACCCATAGCCGTCGAGCCCACCACGTCGCAGAACACGATCGTGACGGTCTTGCGAACCTCAGACCTTGGTTCGGTCCGGACGAGCGACGCCGAGCACTCCCCGCAGAACTTGTTCGTCTCAGGGTTGTCGTGTCCGCACGCCTGACACTGGATCACCTGCGCAGCCTAGACGGTCAGCGCTCCAGGGCTTCGATCACGTCGTGCGAGTGCGTTGTGGGTATGCGGTTGCCTTCGAGCTCGATCGCCGAACTGCTGTCGCCGTGGATGAGCTCGAGGATGCGGACGTTCGCACGCTGGTGCACCTTTACCTCGAGCCCCACGCGCTCGACCTGGAACACGATTCGCGCTTCATGCCGGTGCTCGTCGTCGACGCCGTACACGATCTTCGCCGAGACGCCGACGAGCATCTGATCTGGCAGCCCCGTACCCGCGTCGTGTACGTGCGCACCCGCAATCGCCCCACCCACGGTCCCGACCGCGTCGCCCAGGCCGCCAAAACTCTCGCCGATGTCGCCCCCGATGAGGCCGCCGGCGAACATCGATCCGGTGTGTCCCCGCGGATAGAACAGCCCCGCCACCTCGATGGTGTCGTCGATCCCAGCCCCCTGCAGGGCCTTTTGCACCCGCTCCGTCATCTTGGCCTCGGACATCGCTCCCCCTTCGGCGCCGGACAACGCACCGTGGCGGGCATGCTAGCCACCCGAGTGCGAGCGCGTCGTCGGGTATCCTTCGCGCCATGCCCGAGCTGGTAGCCGGCGAGTTGGTCGCCGCCGCCGTCGTCGACGCCCGCGTCTGGGAAACCCAGGGCGACGTCTCGCCCGACGGGATCTACCTCACCGGCCAGCCCGGCCCTGCCCTCCCGTTCGTGCTGTTTCGCGCATGGAAGGTGCCGGTCGGGATCGTCCAGGAGGAAGTCCGTCTATTCGGTCCGTCGGGGCGGATGCTCTTTCGCTGGGGTCCGGAATACCGGCAGATGCGCGGCATGTTCGACGTCACCGCCGAGGTCGACACCGTGCCGGAGGCCGTGTTCCACGAGACAGGTATGTACGTCGCGTCGTTCGTGATCGACGAGCAGGTGATCGGCGAGATCGAGGTGCCGGTCTACGTGCAATCGGCGCCCGCCAAGCTCGACAAGGCGGTTGAGGAGGGCCTCAAGAAGTCCGACGTGATCTGGGTCGGCGCGCAGATCAACGGGAAACTCAAGACGGCGCCGGTGTGGTTCGCCTACCGCAACGGCCTCGTCTATGTGTTGTCCCAGCGCGAGCCGGGTCCCGAGGAGCAGACGGTCCCGGGCATCGGCGAGGCCGGCGAGTTCGTCGTGATCACGCGCAGGAAGCTCCGCGACACAGCCCTCGATGACCTGCGCGCCTCCGGGCGCGTGCTCGAGGGCGCGGAATGGGAGGACGCCGCGACACTGCTCGTCGACCGGCGTCGGTCCCGCAACGGACCGCCCGCCGAGGCGCTCGGGCGCTGGCGGAGCACCTGCGACATCCTCGAGCTCACGCTGAACGCCGCCGCCGGCTGAGCCGGCTTCCGCTCAGCGGTTGACCGGACGCCCGAGCGCGTCGGCGATCAGCTGCAGTTGCTTGCCCAGGGCGACGATCTCGTCGGGCAGGAGCGCTTGCGCGCCGTCGACCATGGCCTCTTCCGGACGTGGATGCACGTCGATCATGACCCCGTCGGCACCGGCGGCGATCGCCGCGCATGCCATCGGCGCAACGAGCGAGTGCTTGCCGACCGCGTGCGACGGGTCGACGATCACCGGCAGGTGCGATTCCTGCTGGGCGACCGCCATCCCGGCGAGGTCGAGCGTATTGCGCGTCGCCGGCTCGAACGTGCGGATCCCGCGTTCGCACAGGATGATCTCGGAGTTCCCGCGCTGCGCGATGTACTCGGCGGCCTGCAGCCATTCCTCGACGGTCATCGCGAGACCGCGCTTGAGCATGACGGGCTTGTTCGCAAGACCGACCTCCTTGAGGAGCTCGAAGTTCTGCGCGTTGCGGGTGCCGATCCGAATGCAGTCGGCGACCTGGGCGACATGCGCGACCTGCGAGACGTCGACCACCTCGACGATGAACGGCAACCCGAAGCGACGGCGCGCCTCCTGCAGGATCTCGATCCCTTGTTCCCCGAGACCCTGGAACGAGTAGGGCGACGTGCGCGGCTTGTAGACGTCGCCGCGCATGATTGCCGCGCCAGCATCCTTCGCCGCGCGCACCGCGGTCATCGTCTGCTCCTCGGACTCCACGGCGCACGGTCCTGCGATCAGCGTGAACGCATCGCGCCCGACGGGGACCGTTCCGACGGTAACGACCGTCGTCTCGGGGTGCAGGTCGCGAGCCACCATCTTGTAAGGCTTGCCGACCTGGATGACGTGGTCGACGCCGATCATCTGCGACCAGTCGATTGCCTTGAACCGGTCGGTGTCGCCGACGAGCCCGACGATGGTGTGCACGGTCCCGCGCGAGACGAACGCCTCGCCGCCGTTGGCGCGGACGCGTTCGGAGACGGCCTCGATGTCCGCCTCGGTGGCGTCGTGTCGCATCACCACGACCATTGCTCGAAACCTCCTCGTGTGGCCCGGCGCCGGCGCCCGAGAGTCGAAACCCCGGGCGGTTCGGCCCGGGGTCGCTGGCTGCTGGCTGGCTGCTGGCGACTACGCCGGGTCGAACCCGACGAAGAAATACCGGCGGCCGGTGGATCCTTGCATCGCGCTCATGGTGTCAGACGGGTTGCACCACGGCAAGCCGCCACCAGCCCTGCGGGTCCACCACCTGTCGGGCACGCCACGCGGGGTCGGGCTCGGGGTGATCCACCCGGTAGTGGCCGCCGCGACTCTCGGTACGCCTGCCGGCGGCGCCGGTCATGAGCCACGCCACGAGGGTGGCGGCGCGTGCGCCGCCCGGGTCGGCGGCGTTGCCGAGCTCGCCGAGCAACGTGGCGAGCTCCCGCCCGTCGCGGCGTACGCTCAGGAACCGGTCGGTGCGCGCTCGGATGCCCGCGAGCGCCATGGCGCCCGCGGGCAGGTCGCCGACGGGGTCCGCCGTCGACGCGCCCGGCGGGACGCCGGGCTCGGCGACGGCTGCGCGCCGGCCGAAGACGAGGGCCTCCGCCAGGGAGTTCGACGCCAGGCGGTTTGCGCCGTGGACGCCCGAGCTCGCCACCTCGCCGGCGGCGAACAACCCGGGCACCGTGGTCCGCGCCCACAGATCGGTGAGCACGCCACCCATGCAGTAGTGAGCTGCGGGCGCAACCGGCACCGGCGTGGTCGCGATGTCGATGCCCACCTCCCGGCATTGCTGCTCGGCGGTCGGAAAGCGCCTCGCCACATCCGCGACGGCGGTCGCGTCGAGCACGACGGGCTTGCCGGTCTCGTCCCGCACCTGGAGCACCGCGCGAGCGACCACGTCGCGGGGCGCGAGATCGCCGAGCGGGTGAAAGCGCGCCATGAAGGGCTCGCCCGCCGCATCGCGGAGCACCGCGCCCTCGCCCCGGAGCGCCTCGGTGAGCAACCGCGCCGGATGGCCCGGCACATCGATCGCGGTCGGATGGAACTGTACGAACTCAAGATCGGCGAGCGCCGCGCCGGCATGCCACGCGAGCGCCAAGCCCTCCCCGATCGAGGTGTCGGGACCGGTGCGGCGCCCGTAGATCCCACAGGCGCCACCGGTGGCGAGCACGACGCGGTCGGCCGTGATCACCGCGCCGCCCTCGACCCGCACGCCCGCCGCGACCCCGTCGCGCACGTCGATCGCCACGGCTCGGCCGTCGACCCGAACGATGCCGCCGTGCCGCTCGACGGCCTCTTCCAGAAATCGGTGAAGCACCATTCCCGACCGGTCCCCGCCCGCATGCTGCACCCGGCGCGCCGTGTGCCCGCCCTCGAGCGCCGAACCGTCGCCCTCGTCGAAGTGCATCCCCATCGCGCGAAGCTCGGCCACCGCCTCCGGCGCCTCGTGGACGAGCACATCGACCGCCGCCGGCACGCAGAGGCCGGCACCCGCCTGAATCGTGTCGGCCGCGTGCCGCGCCGGGCTGTCGTCGCCCGCGCCGACGGCTGCGATACCGCCCTGTGCCCACGCCGTGGCGGTGAGCTCGGCAGCGCCCGGCGCGATCACGGTGACCGCGCCTCGTCCGGTCGCATGCAGCGCACACCACAGACCGGCGGCTCCCGCGCCGATGACGACGGTTCGGGTCACTCCGAGAACACCGGCCCCGCCGGAACGGTGCGCCCGGCCGTGGGACCGATCTCGATCATCCGCTCCACCGCCTGGCGCGCACGCTCGGCGATGTCCGGCGGCACATCGATCTCGAACACGCCGTCGCGCAATGACACCAGCAGGTTCTCCGGCGTGATCATCTTCATGTACTTGCACTCGGCCTTGCGATCGACGGGCACGAACTCCTTGCCCGGGCTTGCGCGTCGCAACTGGTGCAGGATGCCCGTTTCGGTCGCGACCAGGAACCGGTGATGGCCCGACTGCTCCGCCTCGGTGACCATCCCTCCCGTCGAGAGCACCTTCGTGCGATCGGCGGGAAGCGCACCCTCACCGAGGAGCCAGATCACGTTGGTCGTGCACCCGCATTCGGGGTGCACCATCAGCTCGACATCGGGCTCGGCCGCCATCATCGCCTGCAGGTCGCCGGGCTGGATCCCCGCGTGCACGTGGCACTCCCCCATCCAGATGTGCATCTTCCGGCCGGTCTGCCGCTCGACGTGGGCCCCCAGGAATTGGTCCGGCAGGAACAGGATCTCGCGGTCCTCGGGAATCGAGGCGACGACGTCCACCGCATTGGACGAGGTGCAGCAGATGTCGGACTCAGCTTTGACCGCCGCGCTGGTGTTCACGTAGGCGACCACCACGGCGCCGGGATGCTCTGCCTTCCACGCGCGCAGCTGATCGGCGTCGATCGACGCCGCGAGCGAGCAGCCCGCCTCGAGACTCGGCAGCAGCACGGTCTTCTCCGGCGACAGCAATTTGGCCGTCTCGGCCATGAAGTGCACGCCGCAGAACACGATCGTCGATGCGTCGGTGGCTGCCGCGATCCGCGACAAGGCGAGGCTGTCGCCCACGTGGTCGGCAACGTCCTGGATCCAGGGCACCTGATAGTTGTGGGCGAGCACGACCGCGTCGCGCGCCGCGACCAGCCGCCGGATCTCAGCGGCCCAAACCTCGTAGGTCATCGTCGGGTGTGTCTCGGTCATTCGATCTCGACCACTTCCAGCGACACGTCGAGCGACGGCGCCGAATGCGTCAACCGCCCGATCGAGATCCGGCGCGCGCCGGCCTCCACATAGTCGCGAACGTTCTCGAGCGAGACGCCGCCCGAGATCTCGAGGCGCATGGGATCGTCCACCAGCGCGAGTGCTTCGCGGACACGCGCGGGCGGGAAGTTGTCCACGAGGATCCGCTCGGCGCCGGCAGTGAGGGCCTCCTCGAGCTGGGCGATTGTCTCGACCTCCACCTCGACCGGCAACCCGGCGGTATGCGCTTTGCCGACCGCGGCGGTCACACCACCGGCGATCCGAACGTGGGTGTCTTTGATCAGCACCGCATCCGAGAGCGACGCGCGATGCAACGTCCCACCGCCCGCACGAACGGCGGCGCGCTCGAGTGCCCGCAGGCCCGGCGTCGTCTTGCGGGTGCACAGGATCTCGGCGGGCGCGGCGGCGTCGACATACGTGCGCGTGAGCGTGGCGATCCCGGACAGATGACCAAGGAGGTTGAGGGCCGGCCGCTCGGCCCGGAGCACGGTCCGCGCGCGACCACGCACCAGCGCCACGCGATCGCCAGGCCCGACGCGATCCCCGTCGCCGGCCTTGCGATCGATCTCGACGTCGGTGTGGTCTTCCTGGGCGCACACCCGGAACACGGCCTCGGCGGCGTCGAGCCCGGCGAGCACGCCCGCCTGCTTCACCAGGAGTTCGGCGACACAACTGGTGGCAGGCTCGATCGTGAGCTGCGACGTCACGTCGCCGCCCGGCGCGTCTTCGCCCAGCGCAACGCGGGCGATCTGCTCGAGTTCGGTGTCCACGGTTCCGTACGGCATCGTAGCGCGGCCCTCGCGGATACCACCCATGAGAGACTCGCCCGGATGGACGACCGAGTGCTCGAAGAACTGCATGCGGCCGTCGCCGGCTCTGCCTTCTACCGGTGGTCGGGCATGACGATCGCCGCGGCCGAGCCCGGCGCCGTCACCGTCGCACTCGAGCTGGACAAGCACCATCTCAACATCCAGGGCCTCGCCCACGGCGGTGTCCTTGCGACGCTGGCCGACGCCGCGATGGGCCTCAGCGTGCGAAGCGCCCTCGAGCCCGGGCGCAAACACGTGACGGTCGAGATGAGCGTGCACTACCTGCGACCCATCACCAAAGGGCGCATCCTCGCAACCGGAAGTGCGGTCCGGATCGGACGTGAGGTGGCCTACGCCGAGGCGGAGGTGCGCGACGCGGCGACCGACCGATCGCTTGCGCGCGCACGCGGCACGTACAGCGTCAGCCGGCCGCAAGCCCGCTAGTACTCGACGTCGAGCGTCGACATCGCGTCTGCAAGCTTGCCGAGCGCCGACGCGAGCCCCATGAGCAGTCCCATGTTCCCGTCGATCTTGATCTTGCCCATCATGAACGCGGTGACAGGGTTGGCCTCGCGTTTGGCGAGCGCCACCGCGGTCTCGTAGCTCTGGGTGATGGTCGCGTCCACGTTCTCGAGGTCGCCGACCCCCAGATCGATCTTGCCGTCCGCCACCACCGTCCAATAGTGCGCGTCGCCATCGGCTTTGGTGATGACGTTTTGGACGCGTGCCGCCGAGGTGCCTGCCGCCTTCGCGAATTCCTCGCCGCTGTTGACGGCCTCCACGACGGCGGCTGCCCATTCCTCCGATAGGAACTTCATGCTCACGATGGGCTCCCTTCGAGTACTCCCGAGCCGCACAGCCTAGCGACCCCGAGCCGAATCAGTCGGGGAACAGCTCCGGCGAGGTGAAGTGCGTGTCGTCGCCCAGGAACCACATCGTGCGCCGGTCGCCGTCGATCTTGACCGTGTTGATGCTGGTGTTCGCCGGGAGGAAGAACATCTCCTGCTCCTCGACGCCGAGGATCGAGCCGATGTAGGCGTTGATCACGCCGCCGTGACACACGATCCAGACGTCGCCGTCGGTATGGGCGGCGAGGGCGCCCTCGACCGCCGTGACGACCCGGTTGCGAAAGGCCGGCACCGGCTCGGCGTTGGGCGCCAGGACGAAGACCGGGTCCTGAAACAGGATCCGTGTCGGCATCTCCGGGTGTTCCCCGAGAAGTTCCTCGAACTCCTTGAGCTCCCAGTCCCCGGCGTTCCACTCGACGAGGTCGTCGGCGTAGATCGCCGTTGCGCCGGTCGCGTCCAAGTACGGCTGAATGGTCTCCTTGGCCCGGATCAGGGTGGAGCAGTAGATGGCTGCCGGTGCCGGCATCATCCGCAGGCGCCGCGTTAACGCACGCGCTTGTTCGCGACCGGTCTCATCGAGCGGCGGATCGGAGGCAACGCCGAGCGGCGTCTCGGCGTGACGCGTCGAGCGATGGTCGGCCTTGCCGTGGCGTATCAAGTACAGCCGGCGTTCGCTCACGACGCTCCCTTGCCCGCCGGGTGCCGTGCCCGCCAGTCCGCCGCGTAGGCCTCCACGTCTTCCCGGAGCCAGATCCGCCCACCCGCCAGTGCGGCGATCGGATCGGGGAAGTGCCCGCGATCGATGTAGGTGATCACGCGCCGCTTGTCCCAGCCCATGATCTCCGCAGCCTCCGAGACGCCCACCACGTCGGGGACGACCTCGACGGTCAGCACCGCGTCGTCGCCGGCAACGGCGCGCAGCTCATCGATGCACCCGGTGCGCGACGTCGCCGTGACTTCGACAAACATCGGCGCCTCCAGGACGTGCGCGTACCAGCGACCGCCCAGTTGCCACATCCGCGCGCGCACCGAATCGCTCACAAGATGCAGTGTATGACGGTGTCTCGCGAGCGTGCCAGGCCGGACGCTGGTACCTACCAGCCGCAGCAGGGAAGGATGTAATGGCAATTCGGGCACTTGTAGTGCGCGTGCTCGGGCTCCATCGGATGTCCGCAGAGGTCGCACGGAAGTCGCTTGGACTCGCTCACCGGGATGCACACGGGCGCTTCGGCGGCCGCTTCCTCGCTCACCGGCCGACCCTATACCGGGGCACGGACACGACCTCGGAGGCTCACAGTGCTCCCGTTCGGCGGAGCTCTTTGCGCCAGCATTCGGTGTGCCAATGCCTGCGCTCGTCCGGGGCGCCGTTGGGCACCACGACGAGGTGACGCAACCCGGGGCGCACCACGTGATCGCAGCCCGGACACCGATATTCCTTCGGGCTGGCAACCTCGCGCACCTCGAAACCCTCGGCCGTCGCCCACGCGGGCGCGCGCGGGCTGCCGTACGGCGCGGGCGAGTGCTGGAACTCGAGCGGAGCGCGCTTGTTCTTTCGAGGCATCAGACGTGCTCCTCGATGAAGGCGACGACGTCGGGCACGAGCGCGGCGGCGTTATCCCGCGGCGGCTCCTTGCGCGATCGCTCGAACGAATGGCCGGCTCCCTCGACCGCGACGTAGGTCGCCCGATCGCCGAGCTTCGCGAGCACACCCCGCAGCACGTCTTGTTGCGCAAACGGATCCTTCGTGCCCTGCAGGAACAGCATGGGCTGCGTGAGTCCGTACAAATGCTGGTCCCGCACCTGATCGGACTTGCCAGGCGCGTGCAACGGATAGCCCAGGAACACGAGGCCGGCGGCCGGCACGCCCTCGGCGGCGGCCATCGAGGCCATCCTCCCGCCATAGCTCTTGCCGCCGCCGAACACCGGCCGGCCGCCGGTGCGGGCGGTGGCCGCCTCGATCGCGGCCGCGTACGCGGCGATCGCGTCCTTCGGCGAGCCCGGGCTCCGGCGCCCGGCCTCGATGTACGGGAAGTTGAACCGCAGGGCCGAAACCGCCGCATCGGCCAGCGCGTCGCAGAACCCCACGATGAACGGATGATCCATCCCCGCTCCAGCGCCGTGAGCAACCACCAGCGCAGGGGACTTCGGCTTCCCCGCGTGCCAGGCCGCGGACACGTCGCCGCGGGGCGTGCCGACCGAGAACCGTTCGCTCATCGGCCCATCATGCGACGGGCGAGGAACATCCGACACGCGACTTGCCCGCGGCCCCGGCGACGACTAGCGTTCCCACACGGTGCAACGATGACTCGTCGGGGGTCGATCTCACGCCGTCGCTTCCTGCAAGCTGCGGCGGTAACGGCTGCCTCGGGAGCGGCGCACGGACTCCTCCCGCCACCTGCCGGAGCGCTCGGTCGGCCCATCTCGATGGCGATGCACATCCATTCCTCGTTCAGCGAGGGATCGGCATCGATGCACAACCAACTCGATTCTGCCAGGAAGACGCCGATCGATGTGCTCTGGTGGACGGACCACGACTGGCGCATGTCGGCCCAGGGCTATCGCCAGGCCGTGCATTTCACGTCGCTCAAGGAGAACGAGAACGGCGCGCCGGTCACGTGGAAGAAGGTGACGTCCGGCGGCTCCACGCTGACGTCGTCCGCCATGACGATCGTGACGTCGCCAGCGTCGCCGCTCGACCCGGTCACGCCCGCCTCGAGTATGTCGGTCAGCGGCGTCGGCACCGGTACGGCGTTCTCGACGGTTCGTGCCGTCGCGACGGGAACCAGGGACAACCTCCGCAGCACGCTCGCGGGCCAGCAGATCGCGCTCGAGGTGTACCCGCAGCAGGTCGGCCCCAACACCATGTGCGAGATTCGCGTGCTTTCGAGCACGCACCCCGCGACGGGCGGACGACCCGCCGGCCAGTACACGCTCTCGTACCGGATCGGCGGCCCGGACGCCCCCGGCACCCGCAAGGCGTCGGGTATCACCGGCATCGTGGTCCTCCCCGGCACGGCCGGGACGTGGAACTCCATCGTGCTCAACCCGGAGCAGGATGCGGCGGCCATCTGGCCCGACATCCAAAGCCAGGATCTGTCGATGTGCGAGCTGTCGCTCGGTGTGCAGTCCAAGGGAGGAACGACGGCGCGCGCCTTCTACGACTACCTGCGTTTCACCAGAACCGTCGCCAACGGCCACGCGTTGACGGTGCAACGGCAGCTGGCGGCGACCTACGCCCCCGCCTATCCCACCGTCACCCAGCACATCGGACTCGAAGTTTCCCTGTACGAAAAGCATGTGAACTGGTTTGGCGGCGACGTCGCCTTGCCCGACTACGGCACCCTGCGGATCAACCCGACGATCGATGACCCTGCCGCAACGGCCAACCAGATCGCCATGATTCATGCCGCCGGTGGCATCGCTTCGTTCAACCACATGTTCGGAACCGGCAACTCCCTCGTCGGGGATGCCGAGCAAGAGACGCGCCGCAAGACGGTGAGCTCCCAGCTCATCACGACCGCCGCGTACGGAGCCGACCTGCTCGAGGTCGGCTATCGCCAGCGCGGCGGCGTGAATCTCCCGCGGCACCTCGCCGCATGGGACGCGTGTTCTCGAAACGCGGTGTTCCTCACGGGAACGGGCGTGAGCGACGATCACAGCGGGGGCGGCTGGAAGACCTCGATCAGGAACTTCTACACCTACGCATGGGCGCCGGACACGAGCGAGGATTCGCTGATCGCCGCGCTGCGCGCGGGCCGCTGCTTCTTCGGCGACGTCTTGCGGTTCACCGGGCAACTCGATCTCCTCGTCGACGGCGTCGGACCGATGGGGTCCGTCACCGTTTCGTCGCTCGCATCGCGCACCGTCCGGATCACCGCCACCAACGTCCCGTCCGGTGGACGGGTGAACGTCGTCCGTGGGCCCGCGGACCTTGCCGGGCCGACGCAGCCCGAGCCCGCAACCGTCGTGACGACGATGCCGGCGAGTGCCTTCGCCGCAGGCCCGGTCGATGTCGCGGTGACGCCGGGCACCGGATGCTTCATCCGCACCGAGGTCTGCGACGCCACAGGGCTCATCGTCGCCGGCTCGAACCCGGTGTGGTTGCTCCCCGACCCCAGCTCCGTGCTGATTCCGCCCGAGCGGTCCCTCTAACTCCGGCGTGCCATGATGGATGTCATGGCCGGTCGCTTCTACCTGGGCACGTCGGGTTTCGCCTACGACGAGTGGCGCAAGGGGGTCTTCTATCCCGAGGACCTCAAGAAGGACGACATGCTCGACTACTACTCCACGCAGCTGTCCTCGGTGGAGGTCAACTACACATTCCGGCGGTTCCCGAGCGAGAAGACGGTCGAGAAGTGGCGAGCGAAGGCCGCCGACGGCTTCGTGTTCACGCTCAAGGCCAACCAGCGGATCACCCACTGGAAGAAGCTCGATGACGTCGAGGAGGACGTCCGCGATTTCGTCGCACGGGGCAAACTCCTCGGCGACCGATTCGGCTGTGTCTTGTTCCAGTGCCCGCCGTCGCTTCGCTACGACGCCGCGCTGCTCGACAGTTTCTTGGCCACCCTGCCGGCAAACGGACCCGCCTACGCGATGGAATTTCGCCACGAATCATGGTCGGCCGCGCGCGAACGGTTGCTCGACGCCGGCGTGGGATGGTGCGTCGCCCAGACCGACGAGAAGGACCCCGCGCCGGAGGATCTTTCCTGGGAGCCCGTCGGCTACCTCCGGCTGCGCAAGACGGAGTACAGCGACGAGGAACTCACCGAGTGGGCGTCGCGGATCCAGCCCGCGCTCGACGCCGGCGCGACGATCTTTTGCTACTTCAAGCATGAGGACGAGGGCGCGAGCCCGAAGATGGCAAAGCGCCTCGAGGCGATGCTGGAGGTGCCACCGCGGGCGGTGATGCCGCAGCCCGTGGACGTCAAGGCAGCGCCCGAAGCCGTCCGCGTCGGACGTCCCCCGGGCACGCGGCCGGACGCAGTACTTCACGGCGACGAGCATCGACGGCTTCATCGCCGACGCCGACAACTCCCTGGACTGGCTCTTCCAGGCACACGACGAGGCGCACGGCGAGGGCCGCTGGGAGGCGTTCATCGGAAACGTCGGCGCGATGGCGATGGGAGCGACGACCTACGAGTGGGCGCTCGAGCACGAGAAGCTGCTGGACGAGCCCGCCAAGTGGCACGAGTGGTACGGCGACATCCCCTGCTGGGTCTTCACCCATCGCGAGCTCACCGCGATCCCCGGCGTCGACCTCCGGTTCGTGCAGGGCGATGTGGATACGGTGCACAAAGCCATGACGGCCGCGGCCGACGGCAAGAACATATGGATCGTCGGCGGCGGCGACCTCGTCGGTCAGTTCGCCGATAGCGGCCTTCTCGACGAACTCCAGCTCCACGTCGCACCGGTGACGCTCGGCGCGGGCGCGCCGCTGCTCCCCCGTCGGATCACGGCCCCTCGCCTCACGCTGCGAAGCGCCGAAATCGAGGGTGGCTTCGCCTACCTCACGTACGCGGTCGATCTCGATGCATCCGGCGACAGCTGATTCCGAGTTCTTGCCCGCATCGACGACGGCAGTCCGGGCCGCGAGTGGATCGAGCACCAACAGGTCGCGAACACGCCTCGAAACGATGTGCCCCACATCGCCACACCTGAGAGTGACCCACCAGAACTTGAATCCAGAAAGTCGGACGACGCGGCTACGCGGCTACTCGTTCGGACGGGTCTTCGCCTACGCTCGGTCGAGCAGGTATGAGTCCCGCTCGGCGTGCCTGAATTGCGAGCCGCTACCACCTTCGAGACATCGCGGCTCGCCCGGGTAGGCGCCAACCACCGGCGGATGAACGCGAACCAGCGCCGGGGACATGTCCCCGGCGCTGGTTCGTCGCCCGTGGATCGGAGGCGATCAGATCGATGCGGTGCCGATGCAGGTCTCGCCGCTCGCAACGTTCACCGCACGCGCGCGGAACCGGTCGGTGCCCGCCATGTTGTTCGCCAGCTTGCGGAGCTCGAAGGACCCGCTCGGTGCGTGGGTGACCCGGGTACCCGCGAAGATCCGGTTGGCGTTCTGGAAGATCTGCACCCGCCAGGTCTGGCCGTTCACGTTCGAGTCGACCTCGTATTCAACCTGGAGCCGGCTGTTCTCCGGCGAGAGCTTGAGCTTCCAGTCGGTGTTGCCGGTGCAGTTGCCTCGTCGGATCACGTCGGACCCTCCGGCGGTCGCGGGCACTGCCAGCGCCACCGTCAGGACGAGTGCTCCGGCGATCATCAGGATGCGAGCCGTCTTGGCGATCATCATCCATCCCTCCTCGTTGGGCCGGCACATCCGGCCACACCACGAGGTTGACGCTTCGGAGGTACGGGTCACAACGGGACGACGGTACCGGCACCGCGCTCAGTACCGGACGGCACCTTCGCACGAGCCGCCGGCGGTGATGTTCACGCCGCTCGCCTTCACGAGGTCCGCGCGGGCGCGGTTCGCGGCGATCTTGACGACGCGGAGATCGCCACCGCCATCGGCGACCCGGGTGCCCGCGAAGAACCGCGTGCCGTTGTCCGAGAGGAACAGGTGCCACGTGTCACCGGGATCCACGTGATCTATCTCGAAGCGCACCCGGATCGACGAGGTGCTCTCACGGCTCACGCGTAGCTTCCACTCGCCCGG
Source organism: uncultured Actinomycetes bacterium (assembly GCA_963816105.1). Classification (GTDB taxonomy): domain Bacteria; phylum Actinomycetota; class UBA4738; order UBA4738; family HRBIN12; genus AC-51. The sequence continues at coordinate 284,091 of CAWFJH010000001.1, forward strand.
ACCGGAGCAGGACCCCTCGCGTCGGACCGAGTCTCCGGTCGCCGCCGCGGGCGCAAGGGCGAGCAGCGAAAGCAGCACCACTACGACAACGATCACGATCCGCTCACGCACGCACCCATCCTGCGCGGGGCGGGCGAGGAACCACAACGGTACTTCGGTGCCGGTACTAGTCTCGGCCGATGCCGTTGCGCTCGGCCCACAGAGCGGCCTGGGTTCGGTCGGCGACCCCGATCCGCTGGAAGAGATTGGTCAGATGGCCCTTCACCGTCCGCTCGCTGATGCCCAGCCGACGGGCGATCTGCTTGTTCGCGAGCCCATCGATCACCAGGAGGAGAACCTCGCGCTCCCGCCCGGTGAGCTCGACGGCGTCGGGGCGCCCTCGGCGTTCGGTGAGCAGCGCCATCGCCGCGCGCGGTGTGATGGGGGCTTCCCCGCGGGTCGCCGCCCGGATGGCCTCATGGATGTCTTCGGGCTCGGCGTCCTTCAGCAGGTAGCCGATCGCACCGGCATCCAGCGCGCGGACGATCCCCTCTCGGTCGGAAAACGACGTGAACACGATGATCCGCGTCTCGGGGGATTCGACGCCGACCCGTTTCGTGACCTCGATACCGTCGACGTCGGGCATCTGTAGGTCGAGGAGCAGCACGTCGGGGCGCTGGTCGCGGCAGAGCGCGACGGCCTCCTCGCCACCAGTCGCCGAGCCCACGGGCTCCACGTCGTCGAACGCCGCGAGCACTTGCTCGATCCCGAGCCGTACCACCTTGTGGTCGTCGGCGTGGGCCACGCGGATCATCCGGCCGCCACCTCCAAGCGCACCACAGTACCGACGCCGTCTTCGCCCGGGCCGACCGTGAGCTCGCCGCCCGCGTCGTGGACGAGGTCGGTGAGGATCTCCATCCCCATGTGGCCCTCGTCCCGTGCCTGAGCGATGTCTTCCGGTGCGATGCCCCGTCCGTCGTCGCGAACCTCGAGCACCGCGTCGTCGCCCTCGCGGCGGACGACAACGCGCACCGTGGTCGCCGCCGCGTGCTCCTCAACGTTGCGGAGGCTCTCCTGGCACGCGCGATACAACAGCTCGTCGACCTCCGGCGGAAACGACGTGTCTGGATCGATGTCGAGCGTGCCCGCTAGGTTCCGCCGCTCCAGACGCGCCACGAGGTCGGACAGAGCGGCGGCGAGTCCCTCCTGCTGGAGGTTCGGCGGGTAGATGCCTACGATGGCGGTCCGGAGCGTCTTCACACTGCCTCGGACCGACGATGCCGAGCGCAGCAGTACATCGCGCGCCGACCCGTCCTCGGTGGTCTCGGCGGCCGCCCACAGTTGCAGGGACAAACCCGAAAGATCCTGGACGGGGCCGTCGTGGAGGTCGCCCGCGATCCGGCGCCGCTCGTGGTCGGTGGACCGCATCGTGCGCAGCATCAAGCGCTCGCGTTCGCTTTGGGTCCGGCGGATCCGACGCGCGAGGACGACAGCGAGCGGGATGAGGAGCAGGGCGAGCGCGATCAAGGTGACCACGAGGACCGGCGTGAAGGTCCCGGCCAGCTCCCGGCCGTCGCGCACGATGCTCGACCGCAGCTGGTAGGTCTCGAACAGCAGCGGCGTCCCGTCAGGCGTCTCGACCCTCGTGTAGACCTCCATCAGTTGGCCGAAGCCACGCTCGTAGCTGTTCTCCGGAGCCTGGAGGTCGGAGACCTCGGCCACCACTCCGCCCTCGGTAAGTACCTCGCGCTCGTCGGGCCCGAGCTCGTAGCGCTGACCGATGAGCGCCGGCTCGTCCGAATACACGATCTCGCCGTCGGCGGACCAGATCTTCACGCGGACGACCGGCTCGCGAAGGACCGCGTCGAACACGAGCGAGGTCACCGCCGCGAGGCTCTCCGCGTCACCAGTCACGAGGCCGCGGTCGATGCGACGTTCGACGAGCCGAGCGGAGAGCTCGGTCAGCTGCCGCGCTTGGTCGAGGGCCTGCTCGTTGGCAAGTCGACGGACGACGACTAGCCCGGAGGCGGCGACGAGCGTGAGGGCCAGCACACCGAGCAGGGAGAACGCCAGGACCGGCCTCGCGACGGAATCAGTGGAGCGCGGCACGCGAGGAATGGTACGCGCGACTGCCGGCGCCCCCTCGACCCGCAGCTCAGACGTTGGGAACCCGTCCTTCGATCGTGGTTCCCGAGCCGGGCGTGGAACGAACTTCAAAGGTGCCCGAGTGCCGCAAGCCGGTCGACTCACGCGAGCCCGGCGCCCATCGGGGGCGCTACGGCTTTCTGGCCACCAGCCGCTCGATCATTCCGGCTCGCGATCGATCGGTCTCTTCAATCAGGAGGCCGGCGGCACGAACGCGCGTGATCGGACGACGGGTCAGCTCTCGGTCGCCTCGGGACGGAGCAAGCTCCATCAATCGCTGGATCCAGTAGATCGGAGGGACACTGCTGCTGACGTGGTCGACGAGGATCAGCCGTCCGCCAGGCTTGAGCACGCGCTTCATCTCGAGAACCGTTCGACCTTCGTCGGGCACGCTACACATCGAGTACGTGCTGAGAACCGTGTCGAATGTGCCGTTGGGGAACGGGAGCGCCTGCGCGTCACCTTCGCAGAGTGTGACCGGCATACGGAGATCCGCCGCGCGGGCATGGGCGAGCGCCAGCATCTCGGGGGTGAGGTCGATCCCGGTCACATGCACGTTCGGCGGATAGCTCGGTAGGTTCAGACCCGTGCCGATCGCGACCTCGAGCGTCGCGCCGTTCGCTCGCGAGCACGCCCACCCTCGGTGCTCTTTGCCGAAGAGCCAGCGTTCGGTGGACTCCGATTCCGCGTCGTACTTGGGCGCTTCCTTCGCGTACTGCGTGCGCTGGCGCTTGTTCGCTTTGGCTCGATCCGACGACGAAAGCCCCTCGGTCATGCCCCGATCTCGCGAGGAGCGATGGCCATCTCCAACGCCTCGATGAAGGCGGGGGGGCGTTCGATGTGGGGACCGTGCCCGCACTCCTTGATCGGATACAGGGGCCAGTCAAATGCCTGCGCGACTCGCTCGCCGATCGCGAACCGCATCAGGCGGTCCCCGGTTCCCCATATCAATGCAACCGGCACCTTGATCGAACCGAGCCGTTCCTGCGGGATCCTTCGGGCCGCGATACGCCTGAGGAGTTGACCGGTTGCCTTGCTTACGCCCTTGTTGCTCGCGAGCTCGATGTCGTAGTCCTCGAGCGCGGACCATCGGTGACCCCATTCCGCCGCCGCCAGGTCCGGATCAAACAGGACCTGTCCGAGGAACCGATCATGGTTGGCCCGAGTGGGGCGCGCGCCGAATCGCATGATCGCCAATACCAGGCCGGGCGACGGGCGGAAACGGCCAAGCGAGGCCGAGTCTTCCAGGACGACGCGACGGATCTTGTCCGGATATGCGATCGCAAAGCGCGCAGCGATGCCTCCCCCCAGGGAGTGACCAACGAGGGTGGGGGGCTCCTCACACGTCTGATCGATCAGAGAGCGGAGCCACTCCACGACCGAGGTCGCGTCCAACGTGGAGCTCCCCGCTCGCGAGCGACCGAGACCCGGGAGATCGGGAACGACGACCCTATGGTTGCCCACCAGTGTCGGGACAACGCACGCCCATTCCTCCGCGAATCCCCCTATGCCGTGCAAGAGGACGATGGGTGCGCCGGTGCCGCCCTCGAGCACGGGAGTCGAGGTTCCAGATATGTCGAGCCTGCGGTCCGTAACCGGTAGACCATCAAGCAGTTGCGCAAGAGGTCGCGAGGTACTCCCAGGATCCTTGGCGCTTCCCTGCCCGGACATACGCCCACTCCCTGCGTCGCGCGATTGTCTGCCTCTGAGACGAGGATCCGCAACCCCACGTCGCCCATTCCGCGCTTCGACCGCGTCCCGCCCAAGCGCGGCAACGTCAGCGATCGAGGTGGGGTCGGCTTCCCTATGCGTCCGACAGGCCCACGTGCTGCTGCAGCCACGCGACCAGCGGCTTGGACTGCGTAAAGAACTCGACGACGCGATCCTCCGCGCGTTTCGTCCCCAACCAGGACCCGGCCGGCCATTCCCGCCACGTCGCGAGACCCTTCGCTCGGAGCAGCTCGATCCGGGGGTGATCCTTCGGGTATCCCTTCGGCGCCGTCTTCAGCTCCCCGTGACCCGAAACGTCGAGCTTCTTCGCACGCGCGGACGCGACGATCTGCTCGAGCTTCTTCCCGGATCGGTCATCGTCGACCGCAGCGCGGTAGCGATCGAGCTGATCCGACGCCATGCCCCACATCCCGCATCCAGCGGCCAGGCCGCGCGCGTCGAGCTGCACGTACCCGTCGCCGACCGTCGCACCGATCGCCGTCTTGTACGGCGTCTTGTCCCGACTGAACCGGATGTCGCGATACGGGCGGAACACGTGGGACTCGCCCCACGCCGGCTCGAGATCGGCGAGGAGCTCCTCCATCGGGGCGCGCACCAACGTCAGGTAGTCCTCCTTATGCGCCTCCCAATACGGCTTGGAGTTGTCGGCTTCCAATCCCTCGAAGAACTCCAACGCCTCCGCTTTCCACCCGCGAAACGCCATCGTCCCTACCTTCCAATCGCACCCGCAGAGGCTACTCCGACGCCGGGAGGTCGAATGTCCCGTCGAGCCCTTGCGATCGACGGTGGTGTGCGGAGCTCATGGTTGGGTCTCGCGAAGAAGTACGGTGCTGACGTCGTAGTCCGTGCGACAGGTTCGTGGGCCGCACAGGTTCGGGGCTGGCCCCACCTGCTGGAGGCCCGTCACCGCAACACGCCCACGTCGAGTAACGACAAGGTCGGTCGTGAGCTCCCAGCCGGGGTCGTAGGGTCCGGCGTAGGTCGCCCACATTCCACCAGCTCCGGAATCGACGCGATACCGCAACACCAAGAAGTCGCGACTGCACACCAGGACCGGATCACCAAGGTTCCGCGTGTCGGTGCACCGCCAAGTCGCCACGTACACACGGCGGCCGTCGGGCGATACGTCCACCGCCGTCCCCACGTGCGATGTGTCGCGATCCTGGTATGTCCGCTCCCATACCCAGGCGCCGCTCGCCGTGCGAAGCGCCCCCGTCCACGTGGCGGAGCCAACGCTTCTCCCGATCGCGATGAGACGTGATCCGTTCGGCGTGATCGCGAGGCCCGCCGCACGCGCTCGAGCGCGGGAACGCCAGAGGCGATCGCCGCTCGCGACGTCGTAGGCGATCACGGTCGCAAAGCCAATATCGCCGCCGACGTATGCGGTCGCGCCGTCCGGAGACATCGCGATGGCGGTACCGAAGCCGTAGCCCGACGTTGATCGCCACCATCGAAGAGAGCCGTCCGTCGCCTCAAGGGCGGCGGCGGCGAACGAACCCTCCCCGTTGATACCAACGCTTTCCTCGATCGCCACGACCACGGCGTCGTCGCTGGCGCCCACCACGTGCGGTGCCGAATCGCCGCATCCGGACAACCGATCTGCGGCGCTATCCGGGCCCGGCGGCGTGGCGCGCCATCGCAGCATGCCATCGGCGGTGTCGAGCGACGCGACGAAGATGGTCGAGCGGAGGCGGTCGTCGTCGCTGGTCGCCCGATAGGCATCTCCCGCCGCGTAGAGCGTCGAGCCGTCCGGTGACAGCGCCATCGACACAGCATCGGCGAAGCCGTCTGGCCCCCGTATCCGTTGCGACCAGCGCACCGAGCCGTCGGCGTTCGACAACGCGTACACGAGCATGGAGCGCGGCGGCCCGCGATCGCTCAACTCCCCAGCCGACCCGAGCACGAACACGGTCGGCCCGTCAACGAGGATGCCCAAGGCACCGTCGACCGGCGCGACGTCGAATCGCCGATGCCAGAGCGCCGCGCCGCTCGGCGCCTCGTGCGCCGCGACGCGGATATCGCTGTGCCGCGGATCCTCGGCAATCGTGGTCGCAACAAATATGCGACCGTGTGCGCCCGCATCGACCGTTGCTCCGGGATGACAGGAGAAGCGATCCGCGAACCAGTCAATGTGCTCGCGTGCCGTCCAGACGACTCGGGACCTCGCTGCGACCGGCGAGAACACGGCGGCGAGGGGTGCCAGAACGAGAACAACCGCTACGAAAGTCTTGCCAACTCGTCTCATAGTCGCCACCGGCGGAAGTGGAGCGAGCCTACTCCGCCGGTCCCAAGATCGCAGGCGTCAGGCCCAACCGATCACCGAGCCGTGCGGCTCCTTGCCTCACGATCGTCCGAGTTCGAGAGCACTTAATCCTCACCGGTGGCCCGGCGGAACGCGTCGCGGGGATGCTCCAACGAGCCCAGCTGCGCGAGGTCGCGAGGGAAGAGCAGGTCGACGGTCCAGTCCATGGCGATGCGCGCCTTGCGCGACAGCGTCGGCATGTAGAGCAGGTGGTACGTGCGGTGCAGGAACCAGGCGGGGAACCCCTTGATGTGAATCCCGAACGGGTTCGCCACACCGCGGTAGTGGCCGAGCGAACAGAGCATCCCCTTATTCTGATAGCGGAACGGCCGAAGGGCACCGCCCTCGAGCGACGCCGCGACGTTGGCGGCGAGCGCCTTCGCCTGGCGAAGCGCGTGCTGTGCCGTCGGCGGCGATGTTCCCCCGCCGGCGTCGAGGTCCGGCACGGCCGCAATGTCGCCCGCCGCCCATGCGCCGTCGACGCCCTGCACCCGAAGCGCGCGATCGACCACGACCCGGCCCCGCTGGTCGACCGGAAAGCCGGAGCCCGCGGCGAGCGGTGCTGCACGCACGCCCGCGGTCCACACGAGCGTCTCTGCCGAAATCGTGGTGCCGTCCGACAGAGAGATGACACCGTCGGCGACCCGCTCGAGCCGTGTGGACGTGCGGATATCGATGTGCCGCTCGCGAAGCCGCTCGGCCGCGTAGTCCGCAAGCTCCTCCCCGAGTTCGGGAAGGATGCGTGGCCCCGCCTCGACCATGACCCATCGTTGATCCTCGCGTTCGATCGTGGGAATCGTGCCGGCGGCCACGCGTGCAAGATCCTCAAGCTCGCCGAGCGCCTCGACACCGGCAAAGCCCGCCCCGACGAACACGAACGACATAGCTGCGCGCCGCGCGTCGGCATCCGAGAGTTCCGCAGCACGATCGAGCTGGGACAACACGCGGTTCCGCAGCCAGATCGCCTCCGCGAGCGTCTTGAACCCGACACCGTGCTCGGCCAGGCCGGGAATCGGCAGCGTTCGCGACCACGAGCCCGCGCCGAGGACCACCACGTCGTAGTCGAGGTCCCGCCGCTCGCCACCGACGAGCTGGACGCTGGCACGTTTCGAGTCGAGATCGACCCGATCGACTTCGCCGAGGACCACCTGGGTTCGCCGCAGTACTCGTCGCAGCGGCACCACAACCGCCCGGGGATCGATGAGCCCGCTCGCCACCTCCGGGAGAAACGGCTGATACAGCATGAAGTTCTCGGGGCTGACCAAGGTGAGGCTGTGCCCCGTGCCGCGCAGTCGCCGCTCGAGATGCCGGGCGACGTACATGCCGATGTACCCGCCACCGACGATCAGGATTCGCGCGCCCACAAATGCAATCGTATGTGGTCGCGCCTATCGCGCCGTTCTTCGCCCATGGCATTCCCCGGCCCCAACCCCGCGCGGCGGCGGAGGCGACCACCGCCACCAACTGACCAGGCCCTGACGGGGACTGGGACGGGGACGGGCTACGAGGGTCGCGGCACCAATCGAGGTGTCCGCGGGAAGAAGGTCCGCCCGCCGCGTTCCTGCTTGGGGACGAGCTCGTTGACGAAGACCCACTCGCCCCTGGGCAGCTCGCCGAGCGATCGCACCGCGAAGAATGCCTGGCCACCGTCGGCGGTCGCGACTTCATCCTCCTCGTCGTCGTCGCCGAAAGGCGACCGCGGGACCACTGTGGGCGTCGCGGAATCGGCCTCGCGTTCGGCGATCCAGCCGGCGGGGAGTCCCTCCGGATACGACCCCGCCGGGGCAGGCACGATTCCGGCGAGTTCGGCTCGCCACGTGACGGCCGGAACCTCGCGCTCGCCCGCCTCGGAGGCGATGAAGAGCACCTCGGTGCCCGGCGGGGCGAGATCCAGGTCGCCCTCGCCGCCCGCCGGGAGCACCACGGTTCCCGTCGCCGCGCAGATGTCCGCCGCGGCGACGAGATGCCGCAGGGGCATTCCCACGAGCAGGACTCGATCGGCGTCGTGATCCACGCTCGGAATCCTATGGATTTGACCGGCTCGAGGGCCTCCTCGTAGATTGTCGACTGTCCACAAACCAGCTGAGGGCCCCTTGGGGCAGAGGGGAAGGTGTCGGGTGGGCACACACGTCGACCGCGGGCCGGAGCAAGACGACTACGCCGACGGGAGGGGCAGGCGCGGACAGGTCGCGCGTCGCACCTTCATCCGGATGGGCGTCTTGGGAACCGCGATGGCGAGCGCCGCATTGATGGACCGCAACCTCTCCGCCGGTGCGGCACTGCTCGAGTCGAAGGTGCAGAGCGTGCTGCCGCTGACGCCTGGGCTCGTTGCCGCCGGGAAGGAGCTGGCGCTGCCGACGGGCTTCACGTACAAGACCTTCGGACAGTTCGGGACCGCCATGACCGACGGATTCATCACGCCGCCAATTCACGACGGGATGGGGGTCTTCGACGCGGGCGGCGGGAAGCTTCGCATCGTGCGAAACCACGAGCTCGGCGAGGGGAACGACATCCCCGCCGGCACAGTCATCGGCGACCCCGCAACCGCCTGGGACAAGAAGGCACCGGGTGGAACGGTCACACTCCAGGTCGACGCGAACACCGCCGAGCTCGAGTCGCATTGGATCAGCCTGAACGGGACCGATACCAACTGCGCCGGCATCCAGACACCCTGGGGAACCTGGATCTCGTGCGAGGAGACGGTTGCCGGTGTGAACTCGGGACGCCAAAAGCCCCACGGGTTCGTGTTCGAGGTGGACCCCGCCGCCGACGCCCCCGTGCTCACGAACCCCTATAAGAAGCTCGGCCGGTTCCTGCACGAGGCGGGCGCGGCCGACCCCACGACCGGGGTTGTCTATCTGACCGAGGACGAGGGCCCCGATGGGTTCTACCGGTTCCTCTCCGACAGCCCAGGCGCCTCGCCGGATCTCCGAAACGGCACGCTCCAGATGCTTCGCGTTCGGGGGCAATCCAAATACAACACCATCACGGGTCAGACCGTCGGCGCCGTGCTCGGAACGAACTGGGTCACGATTAACGACCCGAATCCGGGCAACACGGAAAGCAACGCATCCGCGGTGTTCAAGCAGGGCCGCGACAAGGGTGCGGCCAAGTTCCTCGGGGGCGAGGGGTGTACCTACCGCAACGGCTCGATCGTCTTCGACTCCTCGGACGGCGGCGATGCGGGACTGGGACAGATCTGGGAATACACCCCGACCAACAACATCGGTGAGATCAACGAGCAGGGCACGCTGGTGCTGCTCTACGAGTCGCCCGACAAGCAGACGCTCGACGGGCCCGACAACCTATGCACGTCCCCGCAGGGCGCCATCGTGATCGCGGAGGACGGGAACCTGGCGAACAACTGCATACGGGCATTGCTGTCCGACGGGTCGCTCATCACGATCGCCGAGAACCTGGTCGGCGTGCAGCGGCACTTCCTCGAGGCATCCGGAAAGCTGTACGACCCCACCGTTCCCGACGACGGTCCGTCGGCGGGCGACGGGATCGGCTTCTCGGAGTTCGCGGGACCGCGGTTCAGCCCCGACGGCAAATGGCTCTTCGTGAACATCCAGGTGCCCGGGATCACGTGCGCGATCACCGGGGACTGGGACACGCTGCTGACGCCGTAGATCCGGCGCCGAACCGCGCGACGCCGCTCAGGTGAGGCGGCCGTGCATCGCCGCCTCGACCTCGGCGATTCGCTCCGCGTTCGTGATCTTGCGACCGAGCTCGTCGCGCACATAGAACGCGTCGACGACGCGGCCGTCGAACGTGGCCACCTTTGCCAGATGGACGTCGAGCCCGACGTCGGAAAACACTCGGGTGATGTCGTGCAGGAGGCCGATACGGTCGGACGCGCCCACCTCGATCACCGAGGAGAAGTCCGAGGCGTCGTTGTCGACGCGCACCGTGATCGGCGCGATCACAGCCGGCGCGGGATAGCGCCGGCGCACGTCCTCGACACGGCGGTCGATCGAAATCGACCCCTCGATCCACCGCCGAAGCGTCGAGCGCACCGACCGCCAGCGCTCTTCGGTGATCTCGGGCTCGAACGCTCCCTGCACCTCGAACAGGTCGGCCGCGACTCGATCGTCGGTCGTGAACACCTGTGCCGACAGAATCGAGATGCCGGCAACGGCGAGTGCGCCGGCCACCGAGGCGAGAAGCGCCGGGCGATCGGGCGCGACGACCAGGAGCTCGTAGGTTCCCGCCCGGACCCCGGCCACCGCCGCGGTCCGCACCTCGTTCGTGCCGAGATCCGGCGTGATGGTCTTGAAGTGTCGCGCCGCCTGCGCCGGCTCGACCGACAGGAAGTAGCCGCGCGGCATCCGCAGGATGAACCGCTCGACGTCGCTGTCTGGCTCCGACACCAGGAGCTCCCGCACGCGCTCGATGCGATCGGTCAGGCGGGCGGCAAGCTCGACCCCCATCGTGCCACGCTCGAGCACGTGCCCAACTTTGCCGATCAGCTCCCGGAGCAGCGTCTGGCGCCACGGCGTCCAGGCCGCGGGCCCGGTAGCCGTGGCGTCGGCAACGGCGAGGAGGCCGAGCGCCGACAGGCGCTCGGCCGTACCGACGCGGGCGGCCACATCGATCACCAAGTTCTCGTCGGAGAGGTCCCGGCGCGTGGCGGTGTCCGGCAACAGCAAGTGCTCGGCGACTAGGAACGCGGCGAGCTCGACGGTCGCCGCCGGCAGCCCCATCGACGTGAGCTGCGCCGCCGCGATCGCGGCCCCCGCCGGCACGTGATCGCCGGCGCCCACCTTGCCGACGTCGTGAAAGAGCGCGCCGAGCAACAACGCATCGTGATCCGACGGCGAGGGCGGCAAGGCCTCCGCGAGCGGCTCTCGCGACGGGTCGCGCACAAGCTCGGCCATCGCGGTGAGGGCTCCCAGCAGATGGGCATCGACGGTGTACCGGTGATAGGGGTCGCGCTGCGGGCGGCAGCGGACATCGCGCCACGCGGGGAGGAATCGCCCGAGCAGCCCCAGGCGGTCCAGCAGGGCGAGCGCACCGGCGCCTTCGGCGCCGGTGCGCACCAGACGCAGGAACCCTTCGCGGACCCGGTCGTCCCAGACGACCGGGTCCGAAACCGGTGCCTTCGCCACCGCGTCGACGAGCGCCGGCCACGGTTCGGCCCCCTGCTCCGCCACATCGGCGAGCGCGTCGAGGACCGCCGCCGGTCCCTCGATCTCCTCCGGCACTGGGCCGCCACCGCCGCTTCGGGCAAGCGCCAGCGCCGTGCCGACCACGCCGTCGACGATGCGAGCCCGTTCGAAGACGGCGCGCATCAGCGCGTCGATCGCCGCGAGTCCCGGCTCGTCCTCAAAGCCCATCCCGGCCGCGACCTCCGGTTGCAGATCGGGCGGGAGCCGATCCGATCGCTTGCCGGTCTCGACGTGCACGGCGCTTCGCGCCCGTACGAGAAACTCCTCCGCCTCGTCGATCGCCGCGGCGTCGTCACCCCGTACGAGACCGGCGTCGACGAGCGGCTCCCCCACCGCAACCGCAAGCCAGCCGAGCGAGGCGATATCGCGCAAGCCACCGGCGCCGTCCTTGAGGTCGGGCGCAAGGTCGTAGGCGCACGAGCCGGCCCGAGCGCGACGTCGGTCGCGATCCTCGGCAAGGAGCCGCGCGAACCCGCCGGCGTCGGACCGGGCGGCCGCTCGAATGGGCTCGAGCGCACCTTCCACGAGCGATTCGGACCCGGCCACCGCGCGGCCGTCGATCATCGCCGTCCACGAGTCGAGGCGCTCGTGCGCCGCGGCCAGACACGCATCGGGGGTGCGGACGAGCGGCGTCACGGTAAACCCCTCGTCCCAGAGCGGATACCACAGTCGTCGCCCGAGCTCGGCGAGAACGTCCTCGTCGAGCCCGTCGTGCAGCAGCAGGACGTCGACGTCGGATGCCGGCAGCTGCAGCCCGCGGCCGTACCCGCCGAGGGCGACGACCGCGACGCGATCGCCGACGTCGTCACCCGCCGCTTCCGCGAACCAGGCGTCGAGCGCGTTCGCCCGTTCGTGGGCGGCCCACCGTCCCTGCTGGCCCGGCGGATACGCGCGGGTGAGCGCGTCGACGCGGCGCCGCAGCGCTCCTGGATCGGCCATCGCCCTAGAGGGCGTCCGGGCCCATCTCGCCCGTGCGGATCCGAACGACGCGCTCGACCTCGGAAACCCAGAGCTTGCCGTCGCCGATCTTTCCCGTGCGAGCGGCCTTGACGATGGCGTCGACGACCCCGTCCACGTCGTCGTCGTCCACGACGACCTCCACCCGCACCTTGGGCACAAAGTCGACCTGGTACTCCGCGCCCCGGTAGACCTCGGTGTGGCCGCGCTGGCGGCCGAACCCCTCGACGTCGGTCATGGTCAGGCCGCTCACGCCGATCTCGCGCAAGGCTTCCTTGACCTCTTCGATCCGGTGCGGCTTGACGACCGCCGTGACGAGCTTCATCGCGCGCGAGCTTACTCCGGACCCAGCCGCTTCTCGTAGCAGTCGAACGACCGGCGGACGGTCATGCCCGCAGCCGCGTAGAGCCCCGGCGCGCCCGTCTCGTTCTGACTGTCGACATTGAGCTGCAGCCGTTCGAAGCCCCGCGCCGCCAGCAAGGCGAATTCGTGCTCCAGTAAGGCGCGTCCGACGCCGCGACCGCGTGCGCTCGCAAGCACCCCGAGGTCGCCGACCCAGCCCGTCTCCTCCACGGCGAACCCGGTGACGATACCGACGGGCTCACCGTCGAGCTCCGCGATCGCGGCGAGCCCCGGTTCCCACGTGTCGGACTCCAGCACGTCGTGCCGAAACGCCTCGAACGAGGCGGGGTCCTGGCCGAAGTGATCCGCGAACGACGCCTCGAGCAACTCCCAGCTGAGCCGGTCGTCGTCTCCCGGGACGAACGGTCGGATGCGGACGCCGCCCGGCGGCTCGATCGCGCGAAAGGAACGATCGACCGCCCGCTGCATGTGCCAGAAGACGCGAACGTGGGCAAACCCCAGTTCCACGAGAACATCGCCGGCCCCCTCGGTCGTAGCGACGTTCATCAACAGCCGGGTGGTGTCCGCCCCGATCGCTCGCGCCCGTTCCTCGACGAAGGCGACGAGCGCCGGCCGAACGGCGCTGCGATGCTCGGGGAGGACGGGGAAGAATGCGTCGATGTTCGACGCGACGTCGTGGGCCTCGAGCGCGGCGAACGCGCAGACCTCGCCCGATGCCGCCTCAACGATCCACGCCCCACGATGCGACGAGGCCACCCAGTCGTCGCGAATCCACACCTCGGAGCCGTCCGAAAAGCCCACGTCGTGCAGATCGCACGCCCGCAAGACCGCCCCCGCGGCGTCGACGTCGTCGAGCGAGGCCGGCCGCACCTCGTACCCGTTGGGAAACACGCCTACGCGGCTCCCCGCTCGAATACGTGCCCCTCGCGGATCGGCTCCAGCCCGACGTTCTGATACAACCCGACCGCCCCCGTCGTGTTCTCGGTGTCGACGGACAGGCTGGCGCGCCCGAACCCCTGCTCGACCATGTCGGCAAACGCCTGATGGAGCAAAGCGGCGCCGATCCCACGGCGCCGATGCGACGTCAGCACCCCGAGGCTCGCCACATAGCCGTCTGTCTGGTTGTCGACCCACGCGAGCTCGCCAACCACCTGGCCCTCTGCCTCGGCGAGCAAGACGCGGGAAGGGTTCCAGTCCTCGGTCTCGTACCACTCCGCGGCAAATGACTCGTACGGCGCCGACGCGAACCCAAAGGTCTCGGAAAACGCCGACTCGGTCACGGTCCACCACGTGCGCTCGTCGCGGCCGGGCTCGAACCGCCGGATCGTGACGCCCGCGGGCGGCGCCTGCCGCTCGAGCCCTCTGTCGATCGGCCGGGCCATGTCCCAGCTGGTGCGCACGTGCCCGTAGCCAGCCCGCGTGAACAAGTCGTGCGCCGGCGCATCCTCGGCCGGGAACTCCGAGCGGACGGCCGAAAAGCCCTCCGCATCCCGCTGCGCGACAACGTCGTCCGCCCAGCGGGTCAGCCAGGCGCCCAAGCCGCTCCCCTGATGCGGTGGATCGACCATGCCGAACCACTGCATCGCCGAGTCCTCGCTCGCCGGATCGTGCATCGCGAATCCCAACGCAGACATCTCGCCGTCACGCTCGAGCACCACCGTGTCGCGCTCGTGCCGGATCCAAGGGACCTGAAGGAGCCACTCGAAGAACGACCGGATCGGCCAAAGCTCCACGCCGAGGAACTCGTCGTAGCGCCCGGACAACGCCGTGAACGCGGCGACGTCGTCGCGGGAAGCAGGTCGAGCGGTGTAGCCCTCTGGTGCGGCGCTACTCACCGACCGCCTTCTTGCGGGCGGCCGGCTTCTTGGCCGCAGGCTTCTTGGCGGCGGCCTTCCGCTTCGGCGCGGCCTTCTCGGGCTCGTCTTCCTTCTTGGCAGCGGCCACGCTCGCCTTGAGCGCCTCCATCAGGTCGACGACCTTGGCGGCGGGCTCGGCCTCGACGACCTCGATCTCCTGACCGTTGAGCTTGGCCTCGACGATCTGCAGCAGCGCCTCGCGGTACGCGTCGGCGTACTGCGACGGCTCCCACGCGCCGGTGAGCGAGTCGATCAGCTGGCGCGCCATCCCGAGCTCCTGGTCGCGGACGTCCTCGTGCACATCGACGCCGCCGAAGTCGGCCTCGCGGATCTCGTCGGGCCAATACATCGTCTCGAGCACGAACGCGTCGTCCTTGAAGCGGAGCGCGGCCAGATGCTCCTTGTCGCGGAAGCTGACCTTTGCGATCCCGACCCGGTCGTCCTCTTTCATGGCCTCGCGAAGCAGCGCGTAGGCCTTGGCGCCGGTCTCTTCGGGGATCAGGTAGTAGCTCTTCTTGAAGAGCACGGGATCGATCTCGTCGAACTCGACGAACTGCACGATGTCGATCGCACGGGACGACGGAACCGGCACGGCGTCGAAGTCGTCGTCGGTGAGCACGACATAACGGTCTTTCTCGACCTCATAACCCTTGACGATGTGCTCGAAGGTGACCTCTTCGCCGTCCTTCTCGCACACGCGCTTGTAGCGGATGCGTCCGCCGTCCTCGTCGTGCAGCTGGTTGAAGCGGAGCGTCTTCTCCTCGGTCGCCGGGTAGACGGCGACGGGAATCGTCACGAGGCCGAAGGAAATGGCCCCTTTCCACATCGATCTCGGCATGATGAGCACCCCCGGGTGTGCGCGGATCCCCCGTCCGCGCGAGCGTTCATCCTACCCCGAGGCGCCGACAGGGCCTTCGGACGGCGGCGGCAGCACGCTGTGCAGGTCGACGAGCGCATCGGCAAGCGCGTCGGGGGGCGTCACGCCGTGACCGATCCGGCGCTGCACCGCCGCACCCAGCAGGAAGGTCGCGAGCGGCGTCGCGCGCCGCTCGACCCCGTGCGCCACATCGCGCGCGACGCCCAGGATGGTCGCGATCTGGTCGTCATCGAGCGGGTCGACGCCGAGCGTGCCCGCCAGCAGCCGCAGCCAGTCCTCCACGTGCGCTCCTCCCGTCGTTCCGCAGCAGTCTCTACCATCAATCCCATGCCCACACGGAAGAAGGCGACCGGCAAGGCCGCGTTCACGGTCGAGCTGCCGCGTGAGCTGCCCGTTCGTCGCGACACCACCGACGTCTGGTGGGTCGACCTGCCCCAGCGCGAGCTCCGCGCCTCCAATCTGAACAAGATCTTCTGGCCCGAGGAGGGCTACACGAAGGGCGACCTGCTCGCCTACTACTTCAACGTCGCCGACCTCCTGCTGCCCCACCTCGAGCGCCGGCCACTGACCATGAAGCGGATGCCCGACGGCATCGAGGGCGACTCCTTCTACGAGAAGACCGCGCCGTCGCACACGCCCGAATGGGTGCACCGCTGCACCGTTCTCTCCGAGGACGCGAAGGAAGGACGGATCGACTACCTGACGATCGACGACCTCGAGACGCTGCTGTTCGTCGCGAACCTCGGCGCGATCGAGATGCACCCGCTGCATTCGCGGTGCGGCGACACACAGCATCCCGACTATCTGTTCTTCGACCTCGATCCGTTCCCGCCGTACACCTACGAGGACGTGCTGACGGTGGCCCGGCACATCAAGGTCGTGCTCGACCAGCTCGGGCTGACCGGATATCCGAAGACGAGCGGCGCGACCGGCCTGCAGATCTTCGTCCCGATCGAGGCCGGCCGGTGGACGTACGGGGAAGTGCGCGCGTTCGTGGGCGCGTGCGGACGGATGATCGGGCGGGCCGATCCCGATCGCGTGACCATGGCCTGGCGCATTGCCGATCGCACCGGGAAGATCTTCATCGACCACAACATGAACCGGCAGGGGGCGAACATCGCGGCCGCCTATTCGCTCCGCCCCGAGCTTCGCGCGCCGGTGTCGACACCGCTCACGTGGGACGAGGTGGCCGGCGGCGGGTTCGAGCCGCAGGACTTCCGAATCGACAACGTGTGGGAACGCTTCGCAGAGGTCGGCGATCTCTGGGCGCCGGTCAAGGAGGGGCCGTTCAACGACCTCGCGCCAGCCATGGAGGCCCTCGGCGTCGAGCCTGAGGAGGACCCGTCGGGGCCGCTCCCCCGCACCGCCGCGAAGTCCGTGGAGGCGAAGACCGCCGACGAAATCGCGCTCGCCTCGAAGAGACCCCGCGTTGTTCGAGTACGTCCGCCGCCGCGAGTTCGGCGAGGAAGGCACGACCGAGCCCGCTCCCGGTGAGGATACGGGGACCGGCAACTCGTTCGTGATCCATAAGCATCGGGCGACCCGCCTGCATTACGACGTGCGCCTCGAGCGCGACGGCGGGCTCCCGTCGTGGGCGGTTCCGAAAGGGTTGCCGCTCGCCAAGGGCGACAAGCGTCTGGCCGTCCAGACCGAGGTACACCCGCTCGAGTACGGGAAGTTCGAGGGCACGATCCCGGAAGGGCACTACGGCGCCGGCGAGGTTCGGATCTTCGACGACGGGTGGTACGAGCCGGTGGAGTGGACCGACACCAAGGTCTCGTTCCGGTTGCACGGCCGCCGGTATCCGGGGCTCGAGTTTCATTTCGTGAAGACCAGAACCGACTGGCTCGCGTTCCTCGCGAGCGCGCAGACCGCGCTCGCTCATCCCGTCGCCGCCGCGCTTCTCGCCGATGCTCGCCGAGGGCGGGCATCAGGCCTTCGACGACGACGGGTGGTGGTTCGAGCCCAAGCTCGACGGCATTCGGTGCCTCGCGGAGCTGTCAACCGGCGAGACGATCCTGCGTTCGCGCACCGGCCGCGACGTGACCGCGCAGTATCCCGAGCTCCACATGATCCACGAGCTCGTCGATGAGGTAAACGCCGTGATCGACGGCGAGATCGTGGCGTTCGACGCCGAGGGCAAGAACTCCTTCGAGGCGCTGCAGTCGCGGATGAACCTCGTCAACCCGCGCGAGATCGAGCGCGTGCGAAAGCGCCTGCCCGTCACCCTGGTGGCCTTCGATCTCCTGTGGCTCGATGGGCGCGATGTGACCGGCCTGTCGCTCGAACAGCGCCGCGAGCTGCTCGGCTACGTCGTCGAGGAAGACGACCGGCTGCGACTGACCGCGCACGTTGCCGGCGAGGGGAAGGCAATGGTCGAGGCCGCAAAGGCACAGCAGCTCGAAGGCGTGATGGCCAAGCGCCTGGGCTCCCCATACGTCCCGGGCAAACGCACGGACGCCTGGCGGAAGATCAAGCTGCGCCAGACGCAGGACTGCGTGATCCTCGGCTTCACGCCCGGTCAGGGG
This sequence comes from uncultured Actinomycetes bacterium, assembly GCA_963816105.1. Classification (GTDB taxonomy): domain Bacteria; phylum Actinomycetota; class UBA4738; order UBA4738; family HRBIN12; genus AC-51. The sequence continues at coordinate 302,000 of CAWFJH010000001.1, forward strand.
GGACGCGGCGCGACGTTCGGGGCGCTCCTCGTCGGCGCATACGACGAGGACCGCCTCCGGTGGGTCGGCCAGGTCGGCTCGGGCCTCACCGAGTCGCTCCTCGAGCGGCTGCTCGCCGACCTCCAGGACCTCGTCCGGCCGGACCCGGCCGTCGAGGAGCTGCGCAAGGCGAAGGGCGCGGTCTTCGTCGAGCCCAAGCTTGTCTGCGAGGTCGCCTACCTCGAGATGACGAAGAGCACGGGCAAGATGCGCGCACCGGTCTTCCTGCGCATGCGTGACGACAAGGCTCCCGAGGACTGCATCCTCGAACGACCGATTCGCGGGTAGCGCGGTAGGCTCCCCGGCGCTATGTGGGGACGAATCGTGCTCGGCACCGACGGCTCGCCCGCCGCGAACCGCGCCGGCGAGACGACGGCGACCATCGCCCGGGCGGTCTCGGCAAAGCTCACCGCGATCACCGGCTCGCGCATGCCCGACGAGGCACAAGACATCCTCTCCGGCGCCGTCGAGGCTGCCGAGGCTGCCGGTGTGCGCGCCTCCCGCGTCTCCGGCGAGGCGGTCGTCGGCCGCGCGGGCGACGCATTGGTCGCCGCCGCCGACGAGCACGATGCCGGGCTGATCGCGATCGCACGCGGCGACGGACAGCCGCTTTCCGACCTCGGTCGCTGGCTCGCGAAGCATTGCCCGTGCGATCTGCTCCTCGTCGCCCCGGCGGGCCGCGACCCACACGCCCCGTACGGCCGGATCGTGATCGCGAGCGACGGGTCGGCGACGGCCGACCGCGCGGCGCGCAAGGGCTTCGACCTCGCACGCGAGGTGTTGGCGGCGGTGACCCTCGTGTTTGTCGGCCATCCCGCCACCGGCGACCTCGTGATGCAGGACACGATCGCCGTGTACGGCGAGGGCATCGAAACCGACGTCAGGCTTCTGCAGGGTGAGCCGGCGGAGCTCATCCTGGCGACCGCAAAGGAGGTCGGCGCGGAGCTCATCGTCGTCGGCAACAAGGGGTTGCAAGGGGCGAAGGGTCTGCTGCTCGGGTCGGTCCCAGAGGCCGTGCTCGACGGCGCCGAGGTCGACGTGCTGCTGTGCCGCACGGTCGTGCAGATCGCCTCGGAGCTCTCCTCCGGCGAGGGCGGCGTGATCGAGCGCCGCGGCGAGAAGCTCGCCGTCTTCGTCGACAAGAAGGGAACGCAGCACCTGTTCTCGGCGCGCTGCACGCACCTCGGCTGCACGATCGCGTGGAACCCCGCCGAGAAGACGTTCGACTGCCCGTGCCACGGATCGCGGTTCGGCCCCGAGGGCGAAGTCGTGAACGGTCCGGCCGCGCGGCCGCTGCCGCCCGCTTAGAGCTTTGGCTTGAAGATCATCAGGTAGAGGATCGCCAGCAGACCGATCACGCCGATCGCGGTGATCAGGTGTGCCCGGCCGGATCGCAGCACCTCACCGAGCTCCTCGTCGGAAACGCGCGGCACTCCAGAGGGCCGTAGCTGGCACGCCTCCTTCACCTTGGCGAAGTAGGGCTTGGCGGTCGCGTCATGAGCCCAGCGGTCGCGACGAGCAGCACGATCGACGACCCACAGCCACGTCTGACCCCAGTAGTGGACCTTGAAGGCGAGCAACACGCCGAACACGACGATCGCGCCGAACGAGATGTACATCGGAATAGTCGTCTGGCCCGAGACCTGGATCATGGTGAGGATCTTGGTCCGATCGCGCTCCCGCCGGATCGCGTAGAGCACCGTCATCGACGCGCCGTGCAGCCCGAGGAACGCCAGCACGGAGGCGACATGGAGGAACTTGAGCCAGCTGTACGACATCGCGCGGAGGATATCCCAACGCGAGGCTTCTCTCGTCGGCTGCCTTGGATCTAACCGGGCCAACCGCCTCGCGTGCAGCTGACCGGCCCAGGGTAGTTGTCCCATGGCGAGTTCAGACTGGTCGGGTCGGGAGGGAATCGGTCGGGGTCGACGATCCCTCGGGCGACGGACGCATCGCTGATGACAGCGCAGAACCTCGTACCCGACTCGCTCGGCGAGATCAGCATGACCCCGTCCTCGGTCGTTGGAGCGATGTAGATCAAACCCGGGAAGATCGGTCCCGGTTGTACGTCGGGATCGCTCCACTCGATGAGGTGCGCCAGCCTGACCCCGGCGTGCCAGTTGAAGGCCTCCGGATCGCCGCCCTCATTCAGGTACGAGCGCACGATCTGGATCGCCGGAGCGAGATCGCCCATTGCCTTGCCGTCCTGCTCCGACGCAGTGTTTCCCCACGATCCGGTGAATGGGCAGCCGTTCTCGAACGACTGGACCTGTGCGACGTTGCCCTGCCGCATCTGATTCAGCAGGGTGTCGAAGTAGCCCGCGTCGAACTCGCCGGCTCCCCGCAGCCAGGTACTGACCCCGGGAAGAACGCGAATGGCCTCTGACGCCTTCGCGCCGTTCGACGAGGCGGTCGCCGTCAGCCACTGCTGAACCCACTGGCACTGCGCGATGGTTGCCATCCTGAAAACGACGGTGGATCGAGTCGTTTCGTACGAGTACTCCGGGCTGTAGTTGGCCGTTGCGTAGTTGATCCATTCGTCGTACGAGCCGCCATCGGGAAGCCTGATCGAGGGCGCAAACTCGGCGACCGTCGACGGGAGGGACGCTGGATCAACCACCAGGTTCGGATCCGGGATATCGATGTTGAACCCGTTGTTGTGAGTCCCGTTATCGAGAGGGATGGCGACGGGCTCGTCAGCCGTCCAGGGGCGGTCTACGACCACACCTGCAGCAGTCGCGGCAATGACCGCGGCAGCGGCGAGGATCCCCATACGCACAACTCGGCGTCGACGTCGCGCTGGCATCTCGCGCTGTTCGGGCTCAGCCGTCCGCGCATCCACCATCGCGCGGATTCGATCCCGCGCCCTGGGGTCCATGGGCTCGGCGAGAGGTGGCAGACGCTTCAGCAGATCTGTGTCGTTCATGTCACACAGCCCCCTTCGAGGGTTCGCCTATGGCTTCCTGTGCCGCCCGAAGTTGCCGTCGAGCTCGATTGATCCTGGAGGCCACGGTTCCCGTTGGGATGCCGAGGGCCGCACCGACGTCCTCGTAACTGAGCTCCTCCCAGACGAAGAGGAGCAGCGCGTCTCGGTCGCCTTGCTCCAGCACCGCGAGCGTATCCACGAGGCTCGCGGCGGCGCGCTCCGCGTCGATCCGATCCTCCGCAGCCCCGACTTCGTCCTCGGTGGCAACCACAACCACAGCCGTCCTCCGGTAGGCCGCGAGTTGCCGGCGTTCGGCCCGCCAGGCCTTGTGGACGACGTTCGTGGCGATCCCGTAGAGCCAGGGAGCCGCACTTTCGTGGATGGGCGCGAACCGCGCGCGTTGTTCAAACGCTCTCACGAAGGTCTCCGCCGTCAGATCCTCGGCAAGGGTGGGGCCGACCCGCCGCAGGATGAACGTGTGGATCCTGTCGACATGGCGGTCGAACACGACACCGAAGGAGGTGGCGTCGAACTCGGAGGCAGCAATGAGCGCTGCATCAGACGTTGAGCTAGTCGAAGCTCCATTCCTCTTGCTTGTGCCCACGAAACCCCATCCCCGATGCCGCTACTCAACTTCATGCGCCTGCAGCTGAGCAAGGGGCCACGCACCGATAGACCCACTGCCGAGTTCCCGGGCGGGGCCCCGGCCTAGAAGGGTTCGAAGCCGGCGCGCACGAGCATGGTGCGGGCTTCCCGCTCCTCGATGCCCCGGTCCAGGAGCTCGTTGAACAGGCGGATCACCGCGAGCTGCTTCCCGCACGCGGGGCAGTACCGGAACGCCGTGTCGAACGGCGTCTCGCAATACGGGCACGCCGTGAGGCCGACCTGCCGGCCGGGCTCGATGCCGTTGTCGACCAGGGCGTCGACGAAACCCTTGCCGTAGTCCCACTGGATGTATTCGGTCTCGTCGATGTCCCAGGCCGGCTCGTGCATCCGCGGCTCGCCGGTGTCGAGCATGTGCTGGAGGTTGTCCGCGAGCAGATCCCACTCGTAGAAGTGGTTCTGCTTGCACTCCTGGCACGCGATGACGACGCCCTTCACCCCTTGCGGGGAAGAAGATCGAGAACATCTGTCCGAGGTCGCCGAGGTCCGCCGCGATGTCGGCGCGCTCGTCCTCGGTGAGCTCGATCGGCTCTTCTTCGGGTTCGGGAATCGGGAAGCTCTCGTCCATGCCAGCACCCCCGCTAGGCGGGCTCGTCTCCTTCGTCGTCGTCAACGAAGCGGAACGCCTTGAATCCCTCCGCGTACGTCATCCCGTCTCCTGATTGCGCCGCAACCGCTTCGGCCCGTTCGCGAACGCGGTCGCCGGCCTCGGCGGCGCCCTGGGAGACGTGGGCGGCGAGCGCGGCGAGCTTGGTCGGCATCGCAGCGGTGATATCGACGAACGTGTCCGGCTCGTTGGAGGCAAGCCATAGGTTGGGGATCTCGAAGGGCTCGAAGCCCTCGTCGAGCAACTCGGGGAACATCGGGCGGGTCGGCGCGTCGGGCATCACGGCGGTGAGCGCGAGCAGACCGGCCTGTTTGTGGTCCCAGTGGTTCACATATCCGTCGCCGAACCACAGGCGCGACGGATCGGGCGCGAGGAGGACATCCGGACGGAGCCGGCGAACCTCGCGGCACACCTTCCTGCGCGTCTCGAGGTTCACCTCCAGCATGCCGTCGGGCTCGCCCAGGAACGCGACCGAGGCAACACCGAGCACGGCGGCCGCATCGCGTTGTTCCTGCAACCTGACCACGGAGATCTCCTCGCGCGTCAAGCCCGGCTCGTTCGAGCCGGCCGCTCCGTCGGTGATCACGACGTAGTGAACCGGGGTTCCTGCGGCCACCCAGGTTGCGACGGTGCCGCCGCACATGAACTCGGCATCGTCGGGGTGCGCGAACAAGACGAGCGCGGAGTCGAACCGTTGCGTCATGGGGTCAGGGTAGCCCCGCGGCCCGTGGAACGTCGGGGCGACGTCCGGTATTGTTTCGCGCCGAGGGTTCCGCATCGCAGTACTGCACTGGAAGCAGTTCCCTCACTGGCGCTTCGGCGTCGGGAGGCCGGCGGGCACTGCATCTGCACCACGCCCGGCCGGGCCGAGGAAGGAGGGAATCGCCAGTGGCGACGGGAACCGTGAAGTGGTTCAGCCCTGAGAAGGGCTTCGGTTTCATCCTGCAGGACGGTGGTCCGGACGTGTTCGTGCACTATTCAGCGATCACGGGTGAGGGGTATCGCAACCTCGAAGAGGGCCAGCAGGTCGAGTTCGACGTGACCGACGGGCAGAAAGGCCCGCAGGCCGCGAACGTCCGGCTCGTCGGCTGATCGCCGACGAGCCACAAGCCTCACCGAGAGGCGCCGCCGGCTTCGCCGGCGGCGCCTCGTGCTCTCCCCGGACCCATGAGCGCCTCGAGCGCGTCGCATTGCGCGAGGACGCTCGCGGTCGAGGGACCGCCAGGCGTCGGGCGCGCGGCGATCGATCGATCCGGGTCGAGCAACGTCGCTCCATCCGGAACCCCGAAGGCGGCCCACTCTTCGTCGGTCATGTCGTTCAGCGTTCGGCCTTCAACATCGAGCCGTTTGAGGAGCTCGCCCGTTCGCCGGTGCGCCTCGCGGAAGGGCACGCCGTCGCGGACGAGCACCTCCGCGACGTCGGTCGCGTAGAGGCCGGGATCCGCACAGGCCGTGCGCATCGCCGCGGTGTCGATCCGGAGCGTTGCAACCGCGCCGCGGAGCGCCTGCGCGACGTTGCCGACGGTGCCGATCGCGTCGAACGCGGGCTCCTTGTCCTCCTGAAGGTCGCGCTGGTAGCCGAGGGGTAGCCCCTGGAGCAGCGCGGCAAGGGTCGTGAAGTCACCGGAGATACGCGCGGCTTTGGCTCGTGCGAGCTCCAGGGTGTCGGGGTTCCGCTTCTGCGGCATCATGCTCGACCCCGTCGAGTAGGCCTCGTCGAGCTCGGCCCATCCGAGCGCGGGGTCGGTCCACCGGAGGAGGTCGGCCGCCAAGCGCGACATGTGCGTCGCGCAGATCGCCGCGACGGCCACGCACTCCTGCAGGACGTCGCGGTCGCTCACGGCATCGATCGAGTTCTCGAACGCGCGGTCGAACCGGAGCCGTTCGGCGGTGGCGGCCGGATCGAGTCCGAGGGTCGACGTCGCGATCGCGCCCGCGCCGAGCGGCGAGACCGAGGCCCGGCGCCGCCAGTCGGCGAACCGACCGAGATCCCGCGAGAGCGCCCAGGCATGCGCGCAGAGGTGGTGTCCCACCGTCACGGGCTGCGCGGCTCGGTTGTGGGTCGAGCCGGGCATCGGATCGCTCGCGTGCTCGCGCCCTCGCACGACCAGCGCACGGGCGAGATCGCGCACCATAACTGCGACGGTTCCTTCGACACCCAGCAAGTGAAGCCGGACGTCGGTTGCGACGAGATCGTTGCGAGAACGGCCGGTGTGGAGCTTCCCCCCGAGATCGCCGAGAAGGTCGGTCACGCCGCGCTCGACCGCCGAGTGGATGTCCTCGTCCGCGGGATCGAACAGGAACCGCTCGCCGAGGATCGCCTCGCGCACTTGGACGAGCGCCTCCTCGAGCCTCGTGGCCTCGTCCGCGGTGAGCAAGCCGGCGTCCCGCAACGCCGCGACGTGTGCAATCCCGGCCTCGACGTCCTCGAACACGAGCACCTCGTCTACCCCGAGCGAGTGGCCGAGCGCCTGTGCCTCGAGGGCCGGCGGCGTCGAGAACCGGCCCGACCAGAGCGCACCGTCGTCGCCGCTCACGTTCACCCTTGCCGCTGCTTCGCGGACCAGACCTTGAGCGGCAGCCCGTAGAGCGTGACGTAGCCTCGCGAGTCGGACTGGTCGAACGCATCGTCGGCGCCGTAGGTCGCGAGCGCGAGATCGTAGAGCGAGTTCGCGCTTCGGCGACCGACGACCGTGCAGGTGCCGGCTTCGAATCGAAGACGGACGTCGCCGGTGACCGGCGCCTGGGTCTGCTCGATGTAGGCGTCGATCGCCTCGCGGAGCGGCGAGAACCATTGCCCGTCGTAGACGAGGTCGGCCCAGCGCGCCTCCATCCCCGGCTTGTGATGCGCGAGGTCGCGCTCGAGCGTCAGATCCTCGAGCGCTCGGTGCGCGGCGATGATCGAGAGCGCGCCCGGCACCTCATAGAGCTCGCGGCTTTTGATCCCCACGCGCCGGTTCTCGATCATGTCGACGCGACCGAACCCGAAGCTGCCGGCGAGGGCATCGAGCGAGCGGATCACCCCCGGCAGATCCCGCGCCTCGCCGTCAAGGGCGACCGGCAGCCCTCGCTCGAACGAAACCACGATCTCAGCGGACTCGTCCGGCCGGTCCGCCGGCGCGGCCGTTCGCGCAAAGGCGTCTTCGGGCGGCGCCGCCCACGGATCCTCGAGGGGGCCGCACTCAGCGGTGCGGCCCCACAGGTTCTCGTCGATCGAATACGTGGACGCCACCGTCGTGAGCGGGATGCCCCACTCCTCGGCGAGGGCGATCGCCTTCTCTCGAGGGATCGTGTCGTCGCGGATCGGTGCGAGCACCTCGAGGTCGGGCGCGAGCACCGCGAACGACACCTCGAAGCGAACCTGATCGTTCCCCTTACCGGTACAGCCGTGGGCGACGACGTCGGCGCCAACCTCGCGGGCGACGCGGATTACCTCCTCGGCGATACAGGGACGGGCGAGCCCCGAGACCATCGGATACTTGCCCTCGTACATCGCATTGGCGCGTATCGCACGCGTGAGGTAGTCGGCGGCGAACCGCTCGACCGCGCCGACCACACGCACGCTCGCGGCGCCGGCCCGCTCACCACGTTCCTTGACGGAGGCGAAATCCTCCTGCTGCCCCACGTCGACCGCGACCGCGTGCACCTCGTAGTCGCGCTCGGCGAGCCACCGGATCGTCACCGATGTGTCGAGCCCGCCGCTGTATGCCAGCACTGCCTTACGTTGCATCGCGCTTCGCCTCCATGATGTCGGTGAGGGTCGTCTCGATCACGCCGGCGCCGACGCCGGTTCGGCCGATGACGAGGATGGTGTTGTCGCCGGCGATCGTGCCTGCGACCTCGGTCAGGCTCGCGCGATCGATCGCCTCCGCGAGCACGTTTGCCGCGCCGGGCGGTGTGCGCACGATCAGCCCGACGTCGGTCTGGGTGAACGCCAGCGCGAACTCGTCGAGCAGTCGCCGCAGGCCGCCGGTCGGTGGCGTCCCCCCCGGCGCGCCGGGCAGGACGTAGCGCACACCCTCGGCGTCGTGGACGCGCGCGAGCCCGAGCTCCTCGAGATCGCGGCTGATCGTGGACTGCGTGGCGCCGATGCCGAGATCGACGAGCCGCGTGCGGATCTCCTCCTGCGAGGCCAGCCGCTCCGTCGACACCAGATCGACGATCGCCTCGTGGCGGCGTGTCCGAGACCGGCCCGTCGTGCTCACCCGGGCGCCCCGGCGTCCGGTCCGATCATCGTGCCGATGCCCTCCGGGGTGAACAGCTCGAGCACGACGGCGTGGTCGACCCTCCCGTCGACGAAGTGCACCCGGCCGATCCCGGCGCCGAGGGCCCGCACGGCGCTCTCGAGCTTGGGGATCATCCCTCCGTCGACGGCCCCGGGCGTGGCGAGGAGTTCCTCGGCCTGGGCGGCCGAGAGCTCGGACAGCAGGTCGCCCGTCGGCCCGATCAGCCCGGGGACGTCGTTGAGATAGACCAGCTTCTCGGCATCGAGGGCAACCGCCAGCTCGGCGGCGACGACGTCGGCGTTCACGTTGTACGCCTGTCCGGCGTCATCGATCGCGATCGAGGCCACGACCGGGACGAAGGCGCGCTCGAGCAAGGTGGCGAGGATGTCGGCCTGCACGTGGACCACCTCGCCGACGAACCCGAGGTCCGGGCCTTCCTGCTTGCGGGCGAGCAACAGCCCGCCGTCGACGCCCGAAAGACCGACCGCCCGGACGCCACCGCCGACGAGTGTCGCGACCACGTCGGTGTTCAGCTTGCCGGCAAGCACCATCGTGGCGACATCGAGCGTCTCGGCATCGGTCACGCGCAGTCCGTCGACGAACGTCGTCTCGATGCCGAGGCGCGCCGACATCAGGGTCACGGCAGGGCCGCCCCCGTGCACGAGCACGGGCTTGATCCCGACCGACTGCAGCAACAGGACGTCCTCGGCGAAGGCCGGCGTTACCCCGGCGCTGTCCATGGCCGCGCCGCCGTACTTGATCACGAGCACCCGGCCGGCGTGCTCGCGCATGAACGGCAGGGCCTCGAGCAGCGTTCGCGCTTTCGCAACGGTGCGTTCGCGGATCTGCGGCGCCAGTTCGTGCATCACGTCGCGCTCACGGCCACGCTCACGGGTAGACCCCCACGACCGGCAATCCGGTCGCCTCCGGGAACCCGCACACGAGGTTCGCGTTCTGGATCGCCTGGCCGGCCGCGCCCTTGACGAGGTTGTCGACGGCGCCGATCACGACGGCCGTCCCGGTCCGCGGATCCGCCACGGCCTGCAGTTCGATCAGATTCGCGCCACGCGTGCGCTTGGAATCGACCATCGCGCCCGGCGGCAGCACGCGGACGAACGGCGCGTCCGCGTAGGCGGCAGCAAGGCACTCGGTCAGTTCCTCCGTCGTCACCCCCGACCCGAGCGACAGGTACGACGTCGTCACGACGCCGCGCACCGCGGGCACGAGGTGGGGCACGAACAGGGCCGTGACGACCAGCCCGGTAGCGAGAGCAATGCCCCGTTCGATCTCCGGAGTGTGCTGATGCGTCGGGAAGCGATACGGACGCACCGAGTCCTCCCCCGCCGCAAAGGACGCCGCCTCGGTCGCAGCGCGACCGGCTCCCGACACGCCCGTCTTGCCGTCGACGCGGATCGTGTCGCCCCCGGCCAGGCCGGCCGCGAGCACCGGCACACAGCCGAGCACCGCCGACGTGGGAAAACATCCGGGGTTGGCCACGAGCGAGGCTCCCGCGATCCGATCGGCGAACAGCTCGGGCAGCCCGTAGACGGCGTCCTCGAGCAGCTCGGGCGCCGGGTGGTCGAAGCCGTACCACGCCGGATACGCACCGGCGTCCAAACGGAAGTCGCCGGCGAGGTCGATCACGCGGCAGCCCGCATCGAGCAGCGCGGGGACGAGCGCGGCGCTCGCCCCGTGCGGGAGCGCCGAGAACACGACGTCGGCCTCCCGGGCGACGGCGTCATCGATCGGGCCGACCTCGAGCTCGGCCGCCGGCAACCCGGCCAGATGCGGGTGCACCTCGCCGAGACGACGCCCGACCGCGTCCTTGCCACCGAGGTAGACCACTTCGAACGATGGGTGTTCATGCAGGAGCCGAACAAGCTCCCCACCCGCGAAGCCCGATGCTCCCAGCACACCGATAGCTGTCCGATCTCCCATAAGTGCGTAAGTATGCAGACTGTGGGTAAGATTGTCACATGGCGAGTCGGGAGGTCCCCGCTAGGCTGGCCGGATGGCCCCGCGGATCGCCCCGACCTCGCTCGACGGTCTGTTCGTCGTCGACCTCGAGATCCGCGCCGACGCGGAGCGCCCGGGCGGCTCCTTTCGCGAGGTCTTCCACGCCGCGCAATACGCGGAGGCGGGAATTCCTTCCTTCGAGCCGGTGCAGTGGAACATCTCGGAATCGACCGAGGGCACGCTGCGGGGGTTCCACGCCGAACCCTGGAACAAGCTGGTCCACGTGGCCGCCGGCAGCGTCTTTGCCGCCATCGCGGACATCCGGCGCGACTCCCCCACGGCGGGCGGCGTCTGGACCGGCGAACTCGATCGCGGCCGGGCGCTGTTCGTCGGCGCCGGGCTCGGCAACGGCTTCCAGGCACTGTCGGCCACCGCGGTCTATGCCTATCTGGTCGATGCGCACTGGTCGGCGGACACGACCTACCCGGCGGTCGCCTGGGACGACCCGGACCTCGACGTCGCTTGGCCCATCACCGACGAACGGCTCTCACTGTCCTCGAAGGACCGCGCCAACCCGACTCTGCGGGCGCTCTGGGACGCCGCTCCCTAAACGCCGCGGCACGGCACACGCCAGCGGCCGAGCGCGAGGTATTTCTTCAACGAGTTGAAGTTCTTCGCGTTGGCCTTGGGGCAGAACTCGGAGATACCGAGCGAGTACTCGACGTTGAACACGGGCTTGCCCGCCTTGACGAACGGCACGATCTTGCCGCATTCCGAGTACTGGAAGCATTGCTCGTTGAGCTCACCCTCGAAGTACGGCAGCAGGGTCTTCACCTGACCGATGTCGTTCTTGAGGAACGCCGACATGCCGCGCGCATGCGCCGCGTTGGCGAGGAACACGTTGTACCGAAGCTGGTCGTCGCCGGTGAGCGGAAAGCCGGTGTCATTCGTGTAGCCGTCGATGTTGTCGAACTCCATGGCATCGAAGCCCTTCCGGGCACACCGGGCGATCCGGTCGCGCATGATCGGTCGGAGCGTCGCGAGGTCGCGGATGTCGAGCCACTTCTCACCTGGCCAGCCGTTGGAATTGCCCTTGACCGAGGCTGGGAACCTGCCGGCGTCGGGACGCCAGTTCTCCCAGGAGCCCGCGGAGATGTAGCACACCGCTTTGATGCCGCGGGCGTGCATCGTCTGCACGAGGTGTTTGGGCGTGTCAAAGCCGTCGATGTCGTACATCTGCACCGGCAGCAGGTCGGCGGCGGCAGGTGGATCCTGGAGCTGCCATTGCCACGACACGCGCCGTCCCGGATGCCAACAGCCGTGACAGTGACGCGGCGGGGCAAGATGCGCGGGACGCGGGGCGCCGCGGTGTGCAACGGCCGCGGGCGCAACGGCGGCCGTCGCCGCGGTGCCGAGCAACACTAGGAAGGACAAGACGAGGGCGCGAGTTCTCATACGGGGAGGATAGCGTCCCGCCGGCCCCGTCCGAGGATCAGGACACCACGGTGAGCGAGGTCGTCTCGTCGGGTCCCGGCTCGATCGCGCGTGCACGCGCGATCGAGCCTCGCGCCTTCCCCAGATTGGCGCGAAACTCATCGGCCCCGTTGGTGATCATCGTCGCGGCCTTGGCGAACCGGTTCTCGACGATGCCCTCGAGCGCGTCGAGCAGCCCGCCGATCTCGGACAGACTTGCCTGGACGTCGGCCACGTCGCCGTACCGGCGGACCAGCTCGTAGAGAAACAGCACGATGGGCAGTGCGCTGGAGTACGGCACCACGATCACTCCCGAGCGGTACGCCTCGGCATGCGCGCGCTTGAGCACTGCAAAGACCGCGTCGGGCACGGCGGCCACCGCGACCGGCGAGGTGAGCGCCGGGTCGAGGTACTGCGCGACCTCCTTGGTGCGCGCCACGACGACCTTCTCGACCGCCCGGGAACGCTGGTCGCGCTCGAGCGGATCGGTCGCGGCCTCGAGCGCCTCGAGTTCGGCGAGCGCCGTCCACTTCGAGTCGATCGGCAGCCGTCGCCCGTCGGGCAGTACAAGGCCGAACTCGACCACCTTGCCGTTCACTCGGAAGTCCGACGTGAGCATTCCCGGTGGCAGCTGCGACAGGTGCTCGCGAAGGACCTGCTCGCCAGCCCGCCCCTTGGTCGCCCCACCCGCGAGCACCGTCGCAAGGCGGCGGACGACCTCGCGCTGCTCGTCGTCGGTCCCGCGCCGCTCCTGGTCGCGAACCCGAAGCTCCTCGAGCGCCCGGCGGGCGCCCTCGAGGCTTTGCTGCACCTGCTCGGTCGTGCGCTCGCGCTGGGCGGCGCTGTCGGCCAGCCGGCGCAGCTCGGCCGACTGCACCTCGAGCTGGCCCCGGAGGCGGGCATCGTCATTGGGCCGGCGCCACAGGGCGAGGGCGAGCCCGCCGAGCAAGCCAAGTACCGCGCCGGCCACGGCCATCGCCCACGGCTCGGCGCTCATGCCACAACCTCGAGGGGGGTATGCATTCCTCGACCGTAAGACCCGGGTCTGACACGCTTGCGCGATGACCGAGATCGCCGCCGACGGCTCCATCACGATCCGCCATATGCGCGACGACCCCGCGGACTACCAGGCGATCGTGCGGTGGCGCGCGGAGCCGCACGTGCACGAATGGTGGGATCCGGATGAGCCCGCGCCCTCCTACGAGGAGGTGGCTGCGAAATACGGTCCCCGAGCGCGCGCCGAGGACGACGCCACCGCCTGCATCATCGAATGGGAGAGACGCGCGATCGGCTACGTGCAGTTCTACCGGTGGCTCCCCTTCACGCAGGACGAGCCTGCGATCGACGTGCGGCCGGATGCCGACACCTTCGGTCTGGACATCCACATCGGTGAGCCGGACCTCATCGACCGGGGGATCGGATCATCCGCCGTCGATCTGCTGTGCGACTATCTGGAGCACACCGAGCACGCCTCGTGGATCGCGCTGACGACCGAGGTGGCCAACACGCGAGCCCAGCGCGCCTACGAGAAGGCGGGGTTCGTCAAGATCCGCCGCGTGCTCGACACCGACACCCGCGACGGCGAGCGCGTCGAGTGTTGGCTGATGGAACGCCGGCACGGCTAGGCTTCGCGCATGACCGCCACCGGCGACTTCGACCGCGATCTGATCCGGCAGCTTCACGCCGCGGAGCTCGAGCGATTCCGCGAGGATCGGCCGCGCTCGATGGCGTTGCTCGAACGGGCCCGCGCGCACATGCCCAACGGCACGCCGATGGCGTGGATGGCCTCCGACAACGACCAGCCGGTCTACGTCGACCGCGGCGAGGGCGCCGGGTTCACCGATGTCGACGGGCATCGCTATGTCGACTTCAACGCGAGCGACCTGGCGATGTTCTGCGGCCACGGGACACCCGAGATCGTGCGGGCGGTGCAGGAACGTGTCGCGCTCTCGACGCAGTTCCTCCTGCCGACCGAGGACTCGGTGATCGTCGCCGAGGAGCTCGCGCGGCGGTATCCCCACCAGACCCACTGGCAATTCACGCTGTCGGCCACGCAAGCCAACACCGAGGTCATCCGGCTCGCGCGCGCCGTCACCGACCGCGAGGTCGTCGTGTTGTTCGAGGGCCACTACCACGGCCATTTCGACGAAGCGCTCATAGACCGCGAGGGAGAGACGCAGCACGCCTACCAACGAGGACTCCCCAAGGCCACCACCGGCCGCGTTCGCATCGCTCAGTTCAACGACGCGGACTCGGTCGCCGATGCGCTGGCGCCGGGCGACGTGGCGCTCGTGCTGACCGAGCCGGCGATGACCAACGGCATCCACTTCCTCGCGCCACGCGAGGGATGGCACGACGACCTCCGCCGGTTGACCCGCGAGCACGGCACGTTCCTCGCCCTCGACGAGACGCACACCCACGTCGTCGGCGAGCACGGCGCGAGCGGGATGTTCGGACTCGAGCCCGACATGATCACAATCGGTAAGGCGGTCGCCGGCGGCATCCCGATGGGTGCCTACGGGGTCAGCGCGGTACTCGCTCCCGAGCTCGATGTCGAGCGGAACGTCGCGACCGGCGGCACACTGTTCGGAAACCCGCTGTCGGCGGCGGCCGCGCGCGCCGCGCTGACGGAGATCCTCGTGCCCGACGCCTACGCGCGCGCGGCCGCCGCCGGTGCCCGCCTGGCCGCTGGCATCGCCGACGCGATCGCCGAGACCTCGCTGCCGTGGACGACCGTCCGATTCGGCCCGCGCTCCGGCCAGTGGTATGGCCCGGAGCCCCGGACGGGCGCCGAGGCGCACGCGCTGACCGACCTGGTGCTCACCCAGCTCATCCGCGTCTGGATGGCCAACCGCGGCATCTGGGAAGCGCTGCCCGGTGCCGGCCCGACGTGTCCGATCCCCACGACCGACGCCGACGTCGATCGGTATCTCGACGCGTACGGGGAGCTGCTCACGACCCTCGCCCCGGCGTAGCATCGTGGCGATGACCGGCCACACCATTCCCGTGTTCCAGGCAACCGGCAGCTATGCGGAGGTCGGCGCGACGATCGGCGACGTCTGCGCCCACACCATGCAGCGGGAGTGCGACACCGGCGCGTGGCGTCTCCCGCCGGGCCGTACCGTCGCCGAGCAGCTGGATCTTGCCGATCGCTACGCCGAGGCCACCCGTCCCGTGCTTCCGTGGGTCTTCGAGGAGCTGGAGGGCGCGGCGGAGGCGGCGGGCGTGGACCCGCGTGCACTCTGGGCCTGCTGCATCGAGGAGATCTGGTACGCGCCCCGCACTGCCGGCGTGCCCGGCGCGGCCATCTCCGGACGCTGCAGCGACCTGGTCGCGACCGCGCCGGCGACGGCCGACGGTCACACACTCACGGCCCACAACAACGACATGTCGCGCCGCTACCAGGACGACCTCGTCGCGTTCGAACGCACCTGCGGCGACGATCCGACCGTCCTCACGATCGGCAACGGCGTGTGGATCAGCGTGGGTTGGAACGACGCGGGCCTCAACCTCACCGGCAACGAACTCAGTCCGAACGACGAGCGCGTCGGCATCCCGCGCGAGATCCAGGTGCGGGCGATGCTCCGTGAACGCACGCTCGACGGCATGGTCGCGATGGCGCTGCACCCCGCCCGCGCGTCCTCCTACAACAACGTCCTCGTCGACGCCGCGGGCGCGGTCGCCAACGTCGAGGGTTCGGCCACCGGGGCCGAGGTCACCGCCGCGGACACCGAGGGTCACCTCGTTCACACGAATCACTACGTCTGCAGCTCGATGCTGGGGTTCGAGGGCGACCCGGAGTACGCCGAGTTGTCCGCCACCCGCTATCGCCGCGCCACCGAGCTGCTTGCCGGCGCGCCGGCCGGCACCGTCACCATGGACATACTCCACGGCTTCCTGCAGGACCACGAGGGAGCCCCCGACTCGCTTTGCCGCCACGAGTCGCCCGGGCGCACGAGCGTCACGGCGTTCTGGTGCGTCGCCGACGTAACCGATGGCGTCGTGCACTTCGGGCGAGGCAACCCCTGCGACTCCGTGTCGCAGGAGTACCGGTTCGCGTCCTACGCGGTCTAGCGGTTCACGTTGAGGCCGCGCGCAGCACGTCGAGCGCCACCAGGTCGCCGCTCTCTTCCGCAAGCTGCAGCGCATCCTTGCCGTCGTCGTTGCGGGCCGCCGGGTCCGCACCGGCGGCGAGCAGCGCTTCGATCGTGGCAACGTCGCCGTTAGCCGCGGCGGAGAGCAACGGCGTGTAGCCGTGACGCTGCCGGGAATCCGGCGCGGCGCCCGCCGCCAGCAACATGCGGACGATCTCCGCCTGCGATGACGCGGCCGCCGCGTGCAGCGGCGTGCCGGTCATCCACCCCGTGCCGGCGGGGTCGCACGCCGCACCACGTGCGAGCAGCAAACGCACGGCGTCCGCCTGGCCAAAGAACGCCGCGAGGTGCAGGGGCGTAAACCCGTCGCCGCTCACCGCGTCGGTGCGCTCAGGTTCCTCGCCGAGCAGCTCGCTCAGCCGGTCGAGATCGCCGAATGCCGCCGCCTCGAAGACGTCGAGCCGCTCGACATGGGGGCGCACCGCCGCGACCAGCGCCTTATCCATCATGTAGCGCGCGCGCAGCAACGGCGACACACCTTCGTCGTCACGGTCGGCTGCGAGCCAGGGCTGGTCGCCCAGCAGCGCCTCCACGCCCGCGACGTCGTCATCGTTGATGAGGTCGAAGAGGTCCTTCGCGGTGCTTGCCATCGGTCGATCCTCCCACTATTCTCTGTATTTGCTTAGGCTAAGCAAATACATCACATCGCGATGACGGCGTCAAGGCGAGCTTCCCCAACGCGAGAGATGGAGGCCGCCGCCGACCGGCTTCACTCGGCGGCCCTCCATCTCTTGCGTCGCCTGCGCACCGAGGACGACGCGCTCGGCATCTCCCCCTCCCGGCTTTCGGCACTGTCCGTCGTCGTCTTCGCCGGACCGATCGGCATCGGCGCGCTCGCGGCCGCCGAGGGCGTGAGCGCCCCCACCATGACCCGGCTCGTGGACGGGCTGGAGCGCGACGGCTATGTGCGGCGCAGGCGAGACCCGGCCGATGCACGGGGCGTGCTGGTCGTGGCGACCGCTACCGGGCGGAGCACGCTCATCAAGGGGCGTCGCCAGCGCGTGCAGGCGCTGGCGGCCGGTTTGTCGTCGCTGAGCCGTCCGGAACTGGCCGATCTCGAGCGCGGCACCGAGCTGATCGAGCGCGTCACCCGCGACGATCGTTCGCCCTGAGCCGGCTCAGCCGACCCACGGGGGGACGACAACGGAGCCGTCGTCCTCACGAATCATCTTCGTGCCGGAGAGCATCGTGACGACGATCGTCGCGCCGGCCGTTCCCGCCTCGAGCCAGTGCAACGCGTCCGGTGGCACGACCACGCTGTCTCCCACCGCGAGCTCCGTCGCTTCATCCCCGAGATACATGATGCCGGCGCCCGCGACCACGGTGAACACGTCGAAGTGATCGTGGCGGTGTCGCGGCAGCGCCCCGCCCGGGGGCAGCGCGACCTGGAACAAGGCCGTCTCGTCGGAACCGCGCGACGGCGCGGCGAGCGACGTCACCGCGTTCCCGCCGATCTCGAAGGTGGGGTGATCGTCGGCATGTTCCACGGGCATCGGCAGCTCTCCTCGGCTCGGTCGCGCGCATCATGCCACCTGCGCGACCGGGCGAGTCAACCGCGCCGACGGGCGCTCACCCCTTGTGCTCGGCTTCCGCCTCCATCTCCTCGAGGCGTTCGTAGTAGTCGGGCATCTCGAGCAGGTGGGCCCACGTGATCTTCCCGGTGAGCATTGGATCGTCGTTGGTGACGTTCGTCCGCAGATCGCGCCGGCCGTGCTCGAGCTCCACCTCCATGCCCCGGCGGAACGACTCAGGGCCGAAGTTCTCGGCGCTGAAGTCAATACCGATTTCCTCAGCGACCGCGATCGCCTGCGCCAGCGTGAACCCGTGTCGGGCGACGTTCGTGACCATCGCGCACCTCCTTTACAGTCCACCGTCACCGTAGGGAACGGGAGCGCCGGTGGCCCGGGCCACACGGCCCGTCTTGGCAGGGCCTTGCCCTGCTGTACGCTTGGTTCCCCAAGGCTCCAGGAGGTGCACCGATGCTGGTGGGCGACATCATGCGTGCCGACGTCAAGACGGCCGACGGCGCGGACACGTTCGCCGACGTCGCGAAGGCCATGCGCGCCAACGGGATCTCGTCCGTGGTGGTCCTCGGGGGCGACGGCGCCCTGCAGGGCATCGTCACCGAGCGCGACATCGTCAACCTCGTGGCGGCCGGCGGCGACCCGCATTCCGTCGAGGTGGCGCACGGCATGACGCGGCGGCACCTCGAAACGATCGGGCCGAAGGCAGACATCGCCGAGGCGGCCGATCAGATGGTTTCGCTCAACATCCGGCACCTGCCGGTCGTGGACAAGGGCAAGGTCGTCGGGATCGTCTCGATCCGCGATCTGACCAAGTGGGCGGCCGAGGAGCTCGGCAGCGGGCACGAGATGCCCGACATCGCCCGCTCGCAGACGGCGCTGAAGGCCGCGAGCGAGCTGCAGCGCCAGCGGCAGCTCAGCTGAGCTCGTCGAGCACGCCGGCGAGCTGCGTCAGGTCCTCGATCGAGACGTCGGGCTCCGCGAGCTGGGCCGGCGTCGGGTCATCCGGCGCCTCGCCGCGCAGCAACCAGACGGTCGCCATCCCCGCGGCCTTTGCCGGGCGCATGTCGTAGTCGAGCCGGTCCCCCACCATCGCCGTTCGTTCCGCCGCCACGCCGGCCAGCTCGAGTGTGCGCGCGAACAGCGCCGGGTCCGGCTTGTGCAGACCGAGATCGTCGGAGATGCCCCACGTCTGGAAATAGTCGACAAGACCGTCGCGGGCCATCGCGGTACGGACCTGCGAGGGCTGGTTGGCGATCACCCCGAGCCGGTAGCCCGCCGAGCGCAACTCCTCGAGTGTCGGCAGGACGTCGGCGTAGAGCGCGCCCGGCGGATACGCCCAATGCCGGGCGGCGCGCCGCTCGAGCGTCTCGAGGTCGGCGTCGGGTCCGAGAAACGCCGTCGCGAGCCGGACGCGAAAGGACCGGTCCTGGCCGGCGCGGCAGGCCGCGTACTCCTCGTCGAACGCGTCGTCGGTAAACGTTCCGCCGGCCTCGCGGAGCGCGCGGCGCCAGGCCTCCGCGTAGACACGGTCGTCGTACAGGACGCCCCCGATGTCGAGGAAGACGTGCTCGATGCCCATCAACGGCCGCGGCGCCGTTCGAGCTCGTCGACGAGCTCGAGTGGCGTCGTCTCACAGCCCAGCCGGTAGTCGTAGCGGGCGCCGTGGCAATCGGAGGCGCCGGTCGGGACAAGATCGAGCCGCTCGGCCAGCGCCCGGTAACGTGCGCGCTGCTCGGCGTCGTGGTCGGGGTGGTCCACCTCGAGTCCGCCCATTCCCTGCTCGGCCATCGACTCGATCAGCTGGTCGGGCACCGCGTCGTTGCCCTTCCACATCGCGGGATGGGCGAGCACACAGACGCCGCCCGCGTCGCGGATGAGCTGGAGCGCGTCCGTCGGCGCGAGCGCGTGCTTGGGCACGTAGGCGATGCCGCCGTCGGAGATGAACCGATCGAACGCCTCCTTCTCGGTGGCGACGATGCCCGCCTCGACCATCGCCTGGGCGATGTGGGGGCGCGCGATGAGGTCGTCGCCGGCGATCGCGCGCACGCGCTCGAAGGAGATGTCGTAGCCGAGATCCTGGAGCTTCTCGACCATCAGCTCACCGCGGCGAAACCGGGTGTCGGTCAGGCGTCGAAGCTCCTCGACGAGGGCGGGGTTCGCGGGATCCGCCCAGTAGGCCAAGACGTGCAGGGACGCGCCCTCGTGCTCGGCGGAGAACTCGATGCCCGGCACGATGCGAAGGTCCGTCCCCTCGGCGGCGGCCACGCCCTCGGAAAGGCCCGCGGTCGTGTCGTGATCGGTGATCGCGATCCCCGCCAGGCCGCGCTCGCGCGCGAGCCGGACGTTCTCGCTCACCGTGTTCGTGCCGTCCGAATACGTCGAGTGCGTGTGAAGATCGATCCCGCTCATCGCAACCAAGCCTGGCAGACGACCCGGGGGGCGTCACTCGGCGAGTCGCACGAGGTCCCGCGAGATCTCGGCCACGGTGGCGCATCCGCACAGCGTCATCGTGTTCTCCGTCTCGTCACGGAGCATCCGCAAGACCCGGAGTGCGCCGGCCTCTCCGCCCGTTGCAAGGCCCCAGATGACCGGACGAGCGGTGAGCACCGCCGCCGCGCCGAGGGCGAGCGCCGTGACCACGTCGGTCCCTCGACGAATCCCTCCGTCGACCAACACGGGCACCCTCCCCGCGACCGCCTCGACGACCTCGGGGAGGGCATCGAGCGCCGCAGGTGCCGCATCCAGCTGCCGCCCGCCGTGGTTCGAGACGATGACGCCGTCGGCGCCGTGTTCCACCGCGAGCGCGGCGTCCTCACGCGTCAGGATGCCTTTGAGGAGGATCGGCAGCCCGGGCGCGTGCTCGCGGAGCCATCCGAGGTCGTCCCACGAGATATTCGGCTCGAACTCGTACTCGTCGCCGCGCAGGCCGAGCGGCATCTCGAAGCCCAGGCGGGTATCCCGATGGCGAAGACCGAACGTCGGCAGGTCGACGGTCCAGACGATCGCGCCGAAGCCCGCCGCGACCACGCGGGCGAGCATGTCGGCGCTGAACGCCCGGTCGGTCGCGAGATACAGCTGCCACCACGCAGGCGCATCGGCCGCCGCCGCAACCTCTTCGAGGACGTCGTAAGACGTCGAGGAGACGACCATGTGCGAGCCGGCGGCGGCGGCCGCCCGCCGGAGGCCCACCTCGCCGTCCGGATGGGCCATCCGCGCGAACGCCCAGGGAGCGACCATCACCGGGAACGACAGCTTCGCCCCGAGCACGGTGGTCGACAGGTCGGGCTCGGAGACGCCTCGGAGCACCCGCGGGCGTAACCACCACCGGGCGAACGCGCGGCGGTTCTCCGCAAGCGTGCGCTCGTCGCCGGCCCCGCCCGCGAAGAAGCCGTAGACCTCCGGCGCCAGCACGTCGCGCGCGGCCGCCTCGAAGTCGTCGAGGGTCACGAACGGTGGGATGGGCTCCGCCACGACGGCGAGGCTACTCCACCGGCGACAACACTTGCGGCACGGCCGCCGCTTCCGCGCGGATCGCGACGAACACCCCGGCGAGCACGACCGCGCCGCCGATCACCGTCACGGCGCCCGGCACCTCCCCGAGGATCAGATAGGCGAGGATCGTCGCGCCCACGGGCTCGGCGAGCAGGGCAATGGCAACGACCGAGGCCCGGACGTGTTCCAGGAGGTAGTTGAAGGTCGTATGGCCGAGGAACTGCGGGCCGGCCGTGATGAGCCCGAACATAAGCCACGTCTCGGGCGGAAAGCCGAAGAACGGCGTGCCCGACACCAGCATGACCGCGGCAAGCACAGCGGCGGAGGTGCCGTAGACGATGCTCGTGTAGGTCACGACGGAGACGTGCGGTCGCAGACTCCTGCCGAGCAGCACGTAGATCGCGGCGAAGAGCGCGCCGGCGAGCGCAAGCGCGTCGCCGAAGAGCGCGGTTCCGCCCGCTGCGAGACCGCCGCTCGAGATGATGAGCGTGCCCGCGAGCCCGATCCCGATGCCGAGCCAGGCGCGCCGCGAGGTGCGCTCCCCGATGAACCGGCCGAACACGGCGACCCAGATCGGCATGGTCTGCACGAGCACGGCGGCGGCGGCAATCGTCGTGTAGGTGAGCGAGGAGATCCACGTGGCGAAATGCGCCGCCAGAATGGCGCCCGACAGCAGCGCGAGCCGCCACGCTCGCCGGTCCAACCGGCGGTACTCGTCGCGATGCCGGATGAGCCCGAGCGGGACGAGGATGAGGCTCGCGAGGAAGCAACGGTAGAACGCCACCGTCAGGGCCGGCGCGTCCGCCAGCCGGACGAGCACGGCCGAGAACGAGACCGCCGTGACTCCGACGACTAGCCACACGATGTGCCGGCGTTGCATCGCCCGATTATCGTGCGCCCGTGGCCAGGATCGCGGTGTTCGGGGCGGGAGCGATGGGAACGGCCGTCGCGATGCATGCGGCCCGCCGGGGCCACGACGTCACCCTGTGGGGGTCCTCGTTCGACTCGCCGGCCCTCGCGGGCCTGGTCGCCGAGCGATCCCATCCGCTGCTTTCCGAGCATCTGCCCGACGCGGTGCGTGTGTGCGGGCCCGACGCCCTCGAGGAGGCCGCCGCCGGCGTGGAGGTGGCGGTCCTCGGGGCCAACTCCCACGGCGCCCGCTCGCTCGCCGGGATGATCGCCGGGCACCTCGACGGCGCTCGGGCGGCGGTGAGCGTCGCCAAGGGACTCGAGCCCGAGACCGGGCTGCGGATGTCCGAGGTCTACACGACGACGCTGCCCGGGGTGCCGATCGTGGCGGTCGGCGGACCGTGCCTGGCGACCGAGCTTGCAGAAGGGCTCCCCACCGCCGGGGTCTGGGCCGCGAACCCCGAGTCGGTCGCCCGTGACGCCGGTGGCGTCTTCGACGCGCCGGCCTACCAGCTGAGCTACACCGACGACGTCGTCGGGGTCGAGCTCTGCGCGATGATGAAGAACGTCGCCGCGATCGGTCTCGGCATGCTCGACGGCATCGGCAAGCCGACCGGCGAGGACTTCAAGAACGCGAAAGCAGCGCTGTTCACCAAGGCGGCGCACGAGATCGTCGAGCTGGTGAGCGCCTGCGGCGGCCGCGCCGAGACCGCCTTCGGGCTCGCCGGGATCGGCGACCAGCTGGTGACCTCGCTCGGCGGGCGGAACCGGCTCTACGGCGAGCTCGTCGGTGCCGGCGAGCCCCCGGCCGACACGCTGCGCGACCTCGAGGCACGTGGCATGACCGTCGAGGGTGTCGACTCGACACGCGATGTGACGCGCCTCGCCGAGGAGCACGGCCTCGACCTGCCGTACCATGCGGCCATCGATCGGGTGCTCACCCGGGGCGCCGATCCCCGCGACATCATGGAGGTCCTACGATGACGACGAGGCAGCTCCCCGACCGCAACCTCGCGATGGAGCTCGTGCGCGTCACCGAGGCGGCGGCGCTCGCGGCGGGTCGCTGGGTCGGCCGGGGCGACAAGATCGCCGCCGACGGCGCCGCGGTCGACGCCATGCGCCTCATGATCGACTCCGTCTCGATGGACGGCGTCGTTGTGATCGGCGAAGGAGAGAAGGACCAAGCGCCGATGCTGTTCAACGGCGAACAGGTGGGCAGCGGTGCGGGTCCGCAAACCGACGTCGCGGTCGATCCCATCGACGGCACCACGCTCACGAGCGTGGGCCAGCCAAACGCGTTGGCGGTGATCGCGCTGGCGCCGCGCGACTCGATGTTCTTCCCTGGGGCGGCCATGTACATGGAGAAGATCGCCACCGGGCCGGAGGCCGCCGACGCGATCGACATCGAGGCGCCGGTCGCGGAGAACGTCGCGCAGGTGGCCAAGGCCAAGGGCAAGCGCCCCGAGGAGGTTACGGTGACCATCCTCGATCGGCCGCGTCACGAGCAGATGGTCCGGGAGATCCGCGAGGCGGGGGCACGGGTGCACCTGATCACCGACGGCGACGTCGCGGGCGCGATTGTCGCCGCGATCCCGCGCACCGAGGTGGATCTGCTGATGGGGATCGGTGGCACGCCCGAGGGAGTCATCTCGGCCGCGGCGCTCAAGTGCCTCGGCGGTTCCATCCAGGGCAAGCTCTATCCGCGCGACGATGCGGAGCGCGATGCGCTCGTGGCCGACGGCTTCGACCTCGACCGGGTACTCGGGATCGACGACCTTGCCGCCGGCGACGACCTCTTCTTCGCCGCGACGGGCATCACCGACGGGTACCTGCTCGACGGGGTGCGGTACTGGCCCGACGGGGCAACGACGTACTCGATGGTGATGCGCTCGCGGTCCGGCACGATCCGCTACGTGCGGTCGGACCATCGCTTCGAGAAGCTCGAGCGGTTCTCCTCGATCGACTACCGGCCCTAGCCGGCGCGCGCCGTCTCGTACGTGCCCTTCGCAACCTTGACGGCACGACCGTCAGCGACAACCGTGCGGAGCGCCGTCTGGACGGTCCCTCGCACGTCCGGCGTCGAGAACGGATCGATGAGACCGGCCCGGAGCGCCCGATCCTGCACCACGGTCCAGTGCAGCGGCTCCCCCGCCTCGATCAACACTTGCAAGACCGCCTCGGCCGGTTCGGTCACCGGCACAGGGCTTCGGCGAACAGGTCGACCTGCTCGGGCTCGATGACCGCGAACGGGAGCGCCCACGGCGAGACGATCAGCTCGTGCACGCCCAAGCTTGCGAACTCCTCGGCCCGTTCCCGGACCTGCTCGATCGAGCCGCTCAGCGTGTCGGCGCGCCAGGACTCCCACGTTTCCTCGCGCATCGCATCGGCCGGAAACCCGGCACGCGCCCGCTCGAACGCTGCGCGAGCGTCCGCCTCGGTGCGCCCGGCGATCCCGTACAGGCCGAGCGACAGCCCGAACGTGGCGGGGTCGCGGCCGACCTCGTCGCACGCGCGGCGGACACCCTTGAGCGAGCTCGCGTAGGCCGCCGGGGTCATCCGCCACACCACGTTCCAGCCGGTCGCGCCGCGCGCCGCGGTCCGCAGGAGCCGCGGGCCACCCTTACCGCCGAGCCACAGCGGGATCGGCGTCTGCACCGGCGGCGGAGTCAGCCGGCCGCCGCGAATTGACCACGCCGAGCCCTCGTGGGTGAGCGGGTCCGTGCCGGCGAAGAGCCCCCCGACGATGGCGACGGCGTCCTCGAGTGCCACGAAGCGCTCGGCGGTGGAGCCGAACCGGTAGCCAAAGGCGGCGAACTCCTGCTCGAGCCAGCCGGCGCCGAGGCCGACCTCGACGCGGCCGCCGGACAGCTGGTCGATCGTCGCCGCCGCCTTCGCCACCATCGCCGGGTGCCGAAACGCAGCGCACAGCACCAGCACGCCCAGGCGGACCCGGTCGGTCACGGCAGCAAGACCCGCCAGCGCGGTCAACGGCTCGAGGGCGTCGATGGGCTCGTCGCTCCCGCCGTAGCGCGCGAACGAGTACAGGAAATGATCGGACAACCACGCGGAATCGAACCCGAGCTCCTCGGCGCGGCCGGCCCACGCCGCCGTCTCGGCAAAGGAGATCGCGCGATCCGGAAGCGAGAACCCGTACTGCGGAATCGCCATGCCGACGCGCATGGCCAGCAGGATACGGCCGGGCGGGCCTTACGGGGACGGCGTCGAGACGGAGGTCTCGGTCGCCAGCGTGCCACGCAGCACGATGCGCCCATGTTGGTTGCGCACGATGACGTCGATAAACCCGTCGAGGGTCGAGGGCACGAACCGCGCGAAGGTCGCGCCGCCCGAGGAGTTCAGCTCCACGATCGACCCGAGATCGATCTTGTGCCCCTTTGTGTCGGTGACCGACACCCCGAGCGGCAGGGCGGCGGGCTTCACCCCGTCCACCAGCACGATGGCCTGGTCGTCGCCCGACGCCGTGACCACCGTCAGGGCGGAGCCGGAGCCGCTGCCACGGGTCGCCGCGAGCGTCCCGAGGTACACGTCGCTGCCCGGGCCGGACTGTACGTCGACGCCGAACTTCTGCAGGAACGTCTCGGTCGCGAGCGCCTGACGCTCGCGCTCGAGCCTGGTGCGCTCGGCACGATTGGCGAACACCGCCCCGGTGCCCAGCGCGAAGACGAGGATCGCCGCCGCGAGCACCGCAAACGCGGAGCGCCGACTATGGCGATGCCCATTCGACGCCGGCGCGACGACCTCCGCATGAACGGCGGACACCACGCGCGTCTCGAGCTCCGCGTCGGAATCCTCGGCCGGAGCCAGCGCATAGCCGAACGCGGCGACCGCGCGCTGCAGGTCGATGGCCTCCTTGCGGCACGCGGCGCACGTCTCGACGTGCAGCTCGACGCGCCGGGTTTCCGCGGACGGCGCGACACCGAGGGCGAACTCCGGGAGCGCTTCGCGCACCGCCGTGCAGTTCACAGGAATTCCTTCTGTTCGTTCGCCTTGCGGACCTTGATGAGGGCCGAGCGAAGCCGGGTCTTGACGGTCCCGAGCGGGATGCCGTCGGATTCGGAGATCTCGCGGGCGGTCATCCCGCGGAAGTAGGTGCGCGCAACGAGGCGACGCTCGGCGTCGTTCAGCGACGCGATCGCCCGAAGCGCGGCGTCGCGCTCGAGCATGAGGTCCTCATCCACCGAGTGCCCCGCATCGGGCACCTCGTCGACGAGCACCAGCTTGGGCCGGGTCACACCGGTCTCCCGGCGGAGGCGGTCGATCGCGAGGTTGTGGGCGATCGTCATGAGCCAGGTCGAGAGTCGTCCGCGGTGCGGGTCGAACCGCGCGGCCTTGCGCCAGGCGGTGACGAAGACGTCCTGGGTGAGCTCCTCCGCGGCCTCGCGGGAGCCCAGCAGGCGATACCCCATCGTGTAGACGGGGCGGCCGAACCGCGCGTAGAGCGCGCGGATGGCGGCGTCATCACCGGCAAGCAGGCCTTCCATGAGTTGTTCTTCCTCACGAGGGAGGAGCGGTCCGTCGCTGCGTCCTTGCACCGCGGGTCCTTCCGGTGATACGCACGTCGCGCCCCGGCGGGCTTGCCGGGGAGGCCTGTGACTGATGGTCGCATGGTCTTCGTCGCGACGCCACCAAAACGTGTTGTATTCGAGGGTACCGTCATCGCCGCGTCGCAAGCTTGGCACGGGACCGCAACATCGCCCGCCGGCCCGGCTGCGTGGGGTGTCGGCACGCCTCAGGCGAGTGGCGCCGCGGGGGCGGTGGCGAACGGCGGCGGGACGACGGCGGCGTCGAGGGGGTCGGCCGACGACGGGTCGTCAGGGTCTTCGCCCTCGTCCTCATCCGGAGGCTCCTCACCGAGCTCGCCGGTGCGGCGGGGCACGGCAAGACCGGCCTGCTGCATGGCCAGCTGAAAGTCGTGCCGGCTCGAGACCGCCTGCATGGCGTCGTCGACCGAGACGGTTCCGTCCTTCACCAGCCCGAGGAGCCACTGGTCGAACGTGACCATGCCGTAGTAGCCGCCCTCGTTCATGACGTCCTTGATCTCCGAGGTCTTCTCCTCGTCGACGATTCGTTCGGCAACGCGTCCGGTGTTCACCAGGATCTCGAGCGCCGGCACGCGGCCGCCCGCGACCGTCGGCACCAGGCGCTGGCACACGATCCCGCGGAGCGTTCCCGCGAGGCTCAGCCGGATCTGCTTTTGCTGGTGCGGCGGGAAGAAGTCGATCACGCGGTTGACCGTCTCGGTCGCGTCCTGCGTGTGCAGCGTGGAGAGCACGAGGTGGCCCGTCTCCGCAGCCTGCAGCGCCGCGCGGACGGTCTCGGTATCGCGCATCTCACCGATCAGGATGACGTCGGGGTCCTGACGCAGCGCCGCGCGGAGCGCCGACAGGAAGTCCGCCGTGTCCTGGCCGACCTCGCGTTGGTTGATCGAGGCGACGTCGTCGCGATGGAGCACCTCGATCGGGTCCTCGATCGTGACGATGTGCACCGGCTGGGTGCGGTTGAGGTAGTCGATCATCGCGGCGAGTGTCGTCGTCTTGCCCGAGCCGGTCGGTCCGGTCACAAGGATGAGCCCACGCTGCTCGTCGCTGATGCGCCGAACGACGTCGGGCAGACCGAGCTCCTCGAAGCTCGGCCCACCGAACCGAAGCTTTCGCAGCACCATCGAGACCGAGCCGCGCTGGCGGAACACGTTGGCGCGGAACCGTCCGACGTTGGGCACGGAGTACGCGAAGTCGACCTCGCCCCGCTCGCGCAGGAGCGCCTTGCGGTCCTCGGGGACGACGCCGTCGGCGATCGCCTGCGTCTCGAGGGGACTGAGCGGGTCTCGGACAAGACGCTGCAGACCGTGGGGAAGGCGAATCATCGGGGGCGAGCCCACTTTGACGTGGAGGTCCGAGCCGTTGCTCTTGACGAGCTCCTCCAGCCAGGAGTTGAACTCCGGAATCACATGGGTCGAGTCCATGACTTGGTCAATCGGCGCCAAACCGCGTGACCTACAGTCCCCCGCTCGAGCGTGGGCCATATGGGCATGCGCGCCCGTGCCCGTAGACTGGAGGGACCAGCCCGTCGACAAGGGAGCCCCATGGTCACCGAGGCAGACGTTCGCGCGGCCCTCCGGGAGGTGCGCGACCCCGAGATCGGCAAGCCGATCGAGGACATCGGCATGCTCGCCGGGATCGACATCGACGGCGGCAACGTTCGCGTCCACGTCCTGCTGACGATCGAGGGCTGCCCCCTTCGCGACAAGATCACCGGCGACGTCACCGCAGCCCTGCAGCCCCTGGCCGGGGTCGAGCGCGTCGAGGTCTCGCTGACGCCGATGAGCGAGGAGCAGCGGGCCAAGCTGGTCGGCGCGCTCCGTGGCGGCGGCGGCGCGACCAAGATCAAGATTTCGCCGTCCACCTCGATCATCGCGATCGCCTCGGGGAAGGGCGGCGTCGGAAAGTCCTCCGTGACGGTCAACCTGGCCGTCGCGCTCGCGGCCGCAGGTCACAAGGTCGGCGTGCTCGACGCCGACGTCTGGGGGTTCAGCGTGCCGCGGATGCTGGGCGCGTCGGGCCAGCCGGTCGGGTTCAACGACATGATCCTGCCCCTAGAGGCCCACGGCGTGAAGGTCATCTCGATGGGCTTCTTCGTCCCGGAGGACACCCCGGTCATCTGGCGCGGCCCGATGCTGCACAAGGCCATCGAGCAGTTCCTCGGTGACGTGTACTGGGGCGACCTGGACTTCCTGCTGTGCGACCTGCCGCCGGGAACCGGCGACGTCAGCATCTCGCTCGCATCGTTCATCCCGGGCGCCTCGATGGTCGTCGTGACGACACCGCAGGAGGCCGCCTACACCGTCGCCCAGCGCGCCGGCAAGATGGCCGAGCGCACCAACCTTCGGCCGATCGGCGTCATCGAGAACATGTCGTGGTTCGTGTGCCCCCACTGCGGCGAGCGCGAGCACCTGTTCGGCGAAGGCGGCGGTCAGCTGGTGGCCGAGACTATCGGGGTGCCGCTCCTCGCGCAGGTGCCGCTCGAGCCGGCCGTTCGCACCGGCAGCGACACGGGGCATCCGATCGTGCTCACAGATCCCGGGTCGCCGGCCGCGGTCGCGCTCCGCGACGCCGCTGAGGCCGTGCGTGCGGCGTCGAAGTCGAAGATCGGCAAACCCCTCACCGTGATGGCCCGCTGAGCGGGCAGCCCATTCGTTAGGCGGCGGCCGCGGTCTCCGGCGGTGACTTCGTTCGTTGTCGGCGCAGCTTTGGTCGCGGTGGGGTGGTGGCACCGGGACGCTTCGACAGCGCGAGGTAGCCCCAGATCCCGACGCAGACGATGACGACGGCAAGCGCCGTCCATTGCGAGCCGGTGAACGGTCCCCAGCGCTTGTCGATGCGGAGCGAGTCCTCGAGCAGTCGACAGCAGCCGTAGTAGATCGCGAACAGGATCGCGGCGAGCCCTTCACGCCGGGACTTGGACGTGAACCACCACAACAGCGCGAACAGCCCCCAGGCGAGGAACATGTCGTACATCGCAGTCTGGTGCACGCCGACCCCCGAGGCGATCGTCGTGGCATCGCTATTGCGCACCAGCCGCGCACCGTCGCGCGAGATGAATTCCGTCAACCCGCCCTTGAGATCGTCGCGCCACTCCCCTTGAGCCAATAGCCACGGCGGCGCGAGCGTTCCGCTCTTGTATTTCCACGCCAGGAACCACGAGGTCGGCTTGCCGAGGTGGTCGCCGATGATGAGGTCGCCGATCCGCCCGACCGCGATACCGAGGGCGAGCGGCGCCGCGATAGCGTCGGCGACCTGCCAGAAGCGCAGCTTGTACCGCCGAATGTTGATGGCGTTTGCAATCACGGCGCCGGCGATCCCGCCAAGCAGCGTGATGCCGCCCTTCCAGATGTAGAACGACTCGATCGGCTTGGGTGAGAACTCCGACCAATGCCCGATCAGATAGAAGACGCGCGCGCCGACGATCGCACCGATCAGCGACCAGAGCACGACCGAGTTGATCGCCTTCTCTTCGATCCCCCGGCTGGGACCGAGCTTGCCGAAGAGCCACGCGCCGATCATGAAGCCGATGGCGATGAACACGCCGTGGGGAGAGATGCCGAACACCCGATCGACGACGGGCCATCCGACGGCGGCGAGAACGGCCATGGGCGGCGAGCCTAACAGCGACCCGCGCTAGGACCAGCGGGGCCAGATGCGGGCGATCGCCCTGCCGATGAGCACGCCGCTCACGACGTCGCTCGGATAGTGCACACCGAGGTACACACGCGAGGTCGCCACCGTCGCGTCGAGCCCGCCGAGCGCTCTGCGGCCGAGGAAGCCGACGCCGAGCTCCCTCGCGGCGACGCGGCTGAAGGCCGTGAGCACGGCGGGGTGCGAGGACGGCCACGATTGCCCGCTGGGACGCTCGATCATCTGACGAGTTCCCTCGGGGTCGGCATCGAGCGGCCGCGGCCGGTCGAACACCTTCTTCATCCCTTGGAGGACGACCCAGGTGGTGCCGGCCGCCGCGAGCGCCCGCACCGCGGGCGCACGACGCCCGAGCACGAACAACGTCGCGCCGGCGGCACCCGCCGCGTAGAGCGACCCCAGCTCGGTCACCGAGGAGAACAGCGCGTCGGCCTGTTGACCGCGATCCGTGTTGAGGACCTCGAACAACTCACGGTCGGCCTCCGCGAGCTCCGGCGAGCGCGTGACCGCGGCCCCGACCGCGTACGCGCCGGCGAACAGCGTGGCGCCCCACAGCATCCGGACGATTCCCATGGCCGCCCATCATGGGGCAGAACACCGAGCGCGCCAACATCGCGGCGCTCAGGTCGACGCGTGGATGGCGCGGAGCTGCCCGTCGGTGCCCCGGCGGAGCGCGTACTCCGCGCCGCCGATCGCTCGCACGCTCGCCGCGGCGAAGCGCCCGAGCGGGCCGCGGAACACGTAGCTGACCTCGTGGCGAAGCACACTCCGGTCATAGGGAAGGCTCGCCACGGTGGTCGTCACCACCGCCTCGAGCAGGCCGTCGAGCTCGATGACCGAACGCCAGGGCGGCTCCCATTCCCGGACGAAGCATGGCACCGTCGCGCGCACGGCCATGAACGACATCGTGACCTCGAAAGCCACCCCGGCACCGAGCCCGCCGGCCGGGACCCACACCGACTCGATCAGCCGCTCCCACGTCGGGAGCCCCCGCGGGTCGCTCGTCGTTCGCCAGACGACCTCGGGGGGCGCGTCGACCTCGACCGAGTACTCGACCGTCGTCGTCATGCGACGTCGGCGCTGCCGCTGGTCCAGCCGCGCCACCACACGGCACGCCCGGGCCGGACGCGAACGAGCGCCGTCGCGCCGGGGCCGAATACGGACGCGATCGATCGAAGCGACCCCGCGCCCGAGCCGACCATGCCGTCGACGAAGCTGGAGGCCGTCCCCTGGAACATCGCGCCGACCATGTCGCGGGCACGCCAGACCGACGGTCGGTCGACCATGAGCGCCACGGGCGCGTCGGCCTCGGCATCGGCGAGCGCCAGCGTTTCCGCCGGAAGCGCGGCGAAGAGCGCATTCTCCTCGGCCCGCCAGCGCACCGGCAACACGACGAGCCCGCGTTCGCCGGCGATCGCCAGCGCGCCGACACCCGCGCGCCCGACCCCTTCACGGACGTCGTCGGGGAGCACGGCAAACGGATCGTCCGCCTTCGTGTTGCGGAACGACGCGTGCGACGCCGGCTCGCCGCCCCAGCGGCCCCGGCCCTCCTGCACGCCCTGGTCGTCGAGTAGCGCGGTCCGGTCGAGGTCGACGCCGACGAACACGCGGCCGGGCGGGGTCCAGGCGAGCGGCACCTGCTTTGCATCGACCGCGTAGCCGGCGAAGAACCGCGCGTTCTTGGCGCTGAAGGTCGCGGTGGCGCGTGCGATCGAGGTCGCACCGGCGACCGCCGCCCCCCAGGTCCGCCGGTCAAGGGCGTCGTAGGTGCGGACGTTGCCGGTGAACGTTACGGCGAGGTCCTCGGCCCGGACGAGACCGGCCACCGATGGGTCCTCGCGCCACGCGCGGGCCTTGACCGAGCGCCGAGAGGTGGTGAGCCACACGCGGGCGCCGCTCGCCGCATAGACGAGGGGGGTGCAGTGCGGCCCCCTCGGCGTGAGCGCGGCAACGGCGCAGAAATGCCCGCGGTCGAGCACCTCCTGGACGGCGGTCGAGAGAAAGCTCACGGGCTGCCCTCCGATGGGACGGGCGCGGGGTGGGGTGGGAACACCAGCATCGAACCGGTCCACAGGATATGGCTCGCGAGCGGCGCGAGGACACCGGCGCTCCACCACGCGAGCCCGCCCCACAGCGCGCCACCGACGATTGCCCCCGCGATGATCGGCAGCGACCGGCTCGGCACATTGGCAATGACGTAGCCCAGCCACACCAGCCCGGCGGCGGCGAGCGTCGACGACAGCTGGCTCGCGCCCCAGCGGTAGGCGAGGAAGCGCCAGAAGAGCTCCTCCCCCGGGACGGCCAGCAACAGCGACAGGATCAGCTCGCGTCTGCGATCGGCGGTCGCGGCCTCCGCGTAGGCGGCCGCGGTTTGTCGGGCGAACGCGGGCACGTGGGCGGCGAGCACGACGAAGATTCGCGTCGCGACGAACAAGAGCAAACCGGTCGCCGCGCCGACCAGGAGCTGGCCGGCAGGCCCCGGCACGTGGGACCCGGCCGGCACCGGCTTGGCGATCCCACGCCCGAGCAGGATCGCGATGAGCCCGAGCACCCCGAGGACGGGCGGGAGCGTGCGCCACACGTCGCGGCCGCGCACGATGAAGCGCCAGCTGAGCATGGTCGCCGCCAGCCCGACGACGAGCGCGATCGGCACCATGGCGAGCACCCTACGTCGGGAAGAACCTGGTCGTGAACGCGACCTCGGCGGTGAAGGCGGTCACGAGCGACAGATAGAAGAACCCGGTCGCCGATTGCACCGCGGATGCCCGCTCGCCTCGAAGCGCCGCCTTGGCGAGCACCGCGATCAACAGCGTGGTCGCCGTCATGCCGATTGCGATCCACGGAGCAAGGGCACCCGAGGTGAGCAGCGGGTTGAACGCCGGCGACGACGCCGTGCCCGAGAAGCCACCGGTCGCGATCGCCAAGAACTCGACGCAGGTCGCGACGATGAGCACGACGGTGAACCGGTTGATCGGCGTGCGCGAGAGCTTGCGGTCGGTGAGGTACCAGTGGCCGAGGAACAGCGCGTCGTAGGCGGCTCCCAGAAAGGCGGCGCCGGCCAACAGCTGGAACAACGACAGCGCGACGCTCTGCCGGCCGGTCGGCGCGAGCGCGACGACCGTGCCGACCGAGGCGATCGCCGCGAGAATGCCGAGTACACGTCCGGGCGCGTGCCACTTTGCGAGCAGGCAGATCGTCGCGAGGCTCAGAAGCACCGCCGCGCCGAGCGCGACTCGCGTGGCCGTCGCCGCTGCGGCGTCGCCCGGGATGGCGCCGGCGCGCGCGGACAGGTACGCGGGCCAGGCGAAGAGCGCCACGATGATCACGGCCCAGATCGAGAAGAACGAGCGCTTGGTCTGATTCCACAGAGGGAATGCCCACACGAGCACCGAGGCGCCGGCCAGCGTCTGAGCCAAGACGGCCGCCATGACTCCCGCGAAGCCGTTCACCGGCGCTCCTCTCGCATGCGGGCGCAAGGGTAGCGGCCGCGGCGCGGGGCGCCCGCGCCGGTACGCTGGGGCGCATGGATGATTGGCGTTCCTACGACCCGGTTGCCGAGACCTACGAGCGCGTGCACGCGCCCCGCCTGGCCGAGCCCGCCCGCGATCTCGCGGCGCTCGCGGAGGTCGGCGAGGGCACACGAGTCCTCGACGTGGGCACCGGAACCGGTGTGCTGGCGGCGGTTGCGCGCGACCTCGGGGCCTCAGCAACCGGCATCGACCCGTCGGTCGGGATGCTCGGGATCGCCCGTGCGAACCGGCCCGAGATCCAGGTTGCGGCGGCGGAGGCGATCGATCTGCCCTTTCGTGACGGGGCGTTCGACACCGTGCTCGGCAACTTCGTCCTCGCGCATTTCGCAAAACCGGAGACCGCGCTGTTCGACATCGCCCGCGTGACGCGTCCGGGCGGCACCGTCGGCTTTACGACCTGGACCGACGCGCCGGACACGTTCACGCAGACGTGGCGCGACCTCGTATCGTCGGTGGTCCCCGACGACATGCTCGAGTCGACACTTTCGCGTGCGATCCCGAATCACGATCGCTTCACGCGGCGGGCGACGGTCGAGGAAACGCTGATCGACGCCGGGTTTCGCCACGTGCGGACCGAGCCGGCGCGCTACGAGTGGTGGTACGACCGAGACGACTACGTCGACGGGCTCACGGTGTGGGCCGTCGGGCGGTTCGTCCACGAGATGCTCGGCGAGGAGGACTGGCAGCGGTTTCTCGAGCGCGTGCGAGCCACGTTCGCCGAGCGCTTTCCCGATCCGCTGCACGACGCGCGCGACGTCATGCTCGCGATCGCAGTCAAGGAATAGGGGCGCTCGCGCCGCTCACGACGTCAGCGCGTCGCGGCGATCGGGCACGTGTTCGGGCCGGGCAATCACCGTGCCGATACCGCGATCGAGCAGCCACACGAGGGGAAACGCGAAGAGCGAGGCGAGCGCGAACGTCGCCGTCGCGGCCGTCGAGAGTGCAACCGCGACGGGGCCGCCGGTGTCCCAGATCGTGCGGGGGCTCAGCGTGAACAACAGCACCGACATCCACCAAGCGGCAAACAGCAGACGCAGCGCTCGGCGCGGCAACCAGTGCGGGATGGGAACAGCCCCGACGATCTCCCCGACGGCGAACCCAGCGGTGAACAGGCCGACGATCGGAACGAGCCACCACCCGACGACGGACGGCTTTCGCCGAACCCCGGGCGCCGATCGTTGCCGCAGCGTCTCGTGCGCCGCGTACTGCCAGATGAGCCAGAGCCCCGCGGTCGCGACGAACACGATCAGAAACGACATCGCCACGGCGTCGAGCAACCTCTGATCCGAGCCCGACGCCCCCGCACGTTCGCCGGGCACGACAACGCCGGAGAGGACGCGGGTTGCGAAGAATCCCCAGATCACGTCGAGCGCCAACAGCCCAAGCAAGGCTCCTGCGGCAAGAACCCGTCGGCGGTCTGTGCGTTCCGCCTCGTTCATCCATTCACCCTGGGCGCGGGATACGAGCGTGTCAAGCGACGGCACGCCGCCGACATCGCCGGCTAACTCAGGTCGAGGACGCGGAACTCCTCGGCGTGCTCGACGCCGATCTTCTGTCCCGACTCGGCGGCATCCTTGGTGAGGAACTCCTCGAAGAAGCGGATTCCTTCGCTGAGCTGGCTTGCATGCGCCGCGAGCGCGTCCACCTTCGTCTGCAGGTGACCGGAGATGTCCTGTGTGTGGTTGGGCTCGCTGGTCCAGCCGAGCCAGACGTCGTAGACGTCCTGCACTTCCAGCCCCTCGCCGAGGTGCTCGCTGAAGAAGTGCGGGTTCCCGCTGCCGGGGAACGCGGAGTCGAGCGCGATCCAGCCGGCCGTTCGGTGATCGGAGTGGTTGTAGTAGCGGTTCTCGAAGAAGACGGCGGTCGGGTCGACCGTGAGCACCGTCTCGGCGCGCACCTCGCGGATCCGCCGCACGACCGCCTCGCGGATCTCGGGCGTGTTCACCAGCTCGCCGTCGTGCGTCGAGAGCACACGCGCACCGGCGAGGCCCATGATTGCCGCAGCTTCCTCGGTCTCGGTGAGGCGGGTCGCGGCGAGCTCCGCACGCGAGATCGTCGGGTCGCTCGAGCCGCGGTCGCCGTTGGTGAGGACGAGCAGGTGTACTTCGCGGCCCGCCGCGGCCCAGGCCGCCATCGTGCCGCCCGCGCTGATCTCCGCGTCGTCCGGGTGGGCATACACCGCAAGAACCGGACCGGTGCGTGGTTCGCGCTGCTCGTCGGCCATCACTACTGGGCGGCGGCGCGGTGCTGCAGCCAGCGCACAAGCGCGCGCGTCGGCACGCCGGTCGCGCCCGCCGGCCCGAGATCGGTGGCCCCGTCCTGGAACGCCGGCCCGGCGATATCGAGGTGGACCCACGGCGTCTCGCCCACGAACTCCTCGAGGAACAACGCCGCGGTGATCGCGCCGGCCCAGCGCTTGCCGACGTTCTTGATGTCGGCGGTCTTCGACTCGATCATCACGTGGTAGTCGCTCCACAGCGGCATCTGCCAGATCGGTTCCCCGACCGACGCGCCCGCGGCGACGATCTCCTGCGCCATCGCGTCGTCGTTGCTGAACGCCCCGGCGATGTCCGGACCGAGCGCAACCATGCACGCGCCGGTGAGCGTCGCCGCATCGACGATGCACGCCGGCTTCTTCTCGGTGAGATACGCGAGCGCATCGGCCATGACCAGCCGGCCCTCCGCGTCGGTGTTGAGGACCTCGCTCGTCGTGCCGCCGCGATGCACGATCACGTCACCCGGACGCTGCGCGCGTCCACCGGGCATGTTCTCCGAACACGGGATCGCCGCGATCACGTTGACTTTCGGCTTGAGTCGCGCGATCGCCTTCATCGTCGCGAGCATCGCCGCGGCGCCGCCCATGTCGGCCTTCATCCACTCCATGTTCGACGCGTCCTTGAGGGACAGACCCCCGGAATCGAACGTGATGCCCTTGCCGACGAGCCCGATCGGTGCGGAGCGTCCGCCACCCTGATAGGTGAGCTCGATCATCCGCGGACGGTTCTCGGAACCCTGCCCGACGCCGAGCACACCGTTGAAGCCGCCCTGGCGAAGCTGCGCCTCGCTCCAGATCTTGCAGGTCAGTCCGACCTGCTTGGCCATAGCCTGGGCCCGCTTGGCAAGCTCCGCGGGGGGAAGATCGCCGGCTGGCGTGTTGACGAGGTCGCGGGCCCAGCACACCGCATCCGCGACGACGCTGCCGGCCTTGGCGGCCGCCTTGACCGCTTTGGCGTCCCAGCGGGCCGGAACGATCACCGTGCCCTGCTTGAGCCCCGGCTCCCCCGCCTCGCTCTTGTAACGATCGAATCGGTAGGCGCCGAACGCGAGGGCCTCCACGGCCGCCTGCACGGCCTCCGGCGCCTGCTTGGCGCCGAAGCCGGCCGCGAACGTCGTCGCGACGCGCGGGAACGTGCGCGCGCCCGAAACCGCCTTGGCGAGGGTTCGCCGCATCGCGACGACGTCGAAGTTGTCCTTGGCGCCGGCGCCCGCGAGCAGCACTGCCTCGGCGGCAAAACGGTCGCCGGCGCGCTTCGTGACGAGGAGGTTCTCACCCTTCTTCCCGGTGAGCTTCGCGGCCGCGTAGACCTCGGCAAGCCGCGTGTCCTTGAGGCCCGGACCTTTGTCCGAGCCGGTGAAGACCGGCACGATGAGCAGGTCGGCGGCGACCTCCCGAGCCCCGACCGTCGTGGTGTCGAACGTCGTCACGGTTCCCCCTCGCTCCCGATTTCGCGTCGCGCCAGTCTAGTGGCACCCGGCTAGATACCCTGGGGCGATGCAGCGGCGCAACGTCACCGACCTCGTGTACTTCGACGAGGAGCACGCACGCACCGAAGTGCTCCATGAGAGCGACCACCTCTTCTCGCAGGTGATCTGTCTGCAGGAGGCCCAGGGCGTCGGACCGATGAGCGATGCCACCGCGGACGGACTGGCTGTGGTGCTCGCCGGCGAGATCGCGGCGCAGGTCGGCAAGAGCCGGGCGCGCCTGCGCCAATGGGAATCGGTCCTTGTACCGGCCGGCGAGGAACTCACGATGCGAAACGCCTCGGAGGAACCATCGGTCGTGCTGCTCGTGCTCGCGCCGCCCCCGCCGCCCGCCTAGCGGGCGGGTCCCGACGCAACGATCAGCGTCTTGAGTCCCCGCTGCGCGCGCCCCATCAGCAACCGCATGACCGGTGCATAGACCGCCGCCGCGAGCCGCCCGAGCCACGGCACGGCGAGGACGACCTCTTCGGTCCAGGTAAACCGCGTGCCCGCCGCCGGGATCGCCTCGAGCGTCCACGTGCCCCGGCCTTGGACCGGCAGGCCGTGGGCGATCTCGAGGCGGTGCGGTGGATCCCACGCTGTGACCTCCATCGCGTCGGTGAACGCGGGAATCTGGAACAGGCGCGTCTTCACGTCGAGGCGCACGCCGACACCATCGCGCTGCGGCGAACGCACGACGATCTCGTCGGCGTCGAGCATCCAGTCGACCTGACGCTCCCAGCGGGTGAGCACGTCCCAGGCTTCCTCGGGGGTGCAGGGCAGGTCGATCGTGCGAACGACCGTCATCCGAGCGGGCCGCCGCCAGAAGCTGCGGCGGCGGCGAACGGCAACGCCTCGGTGCGCACGAGATCGAGCGCGGCCTCGATGTCGGGCGCAAACTCGCGGTCGCGTTCCAAGAACGCGACGCGCTCGCGGACGGCGGCGTGGGCCGCGGCCGTCGCCGGACCGGGCGCAAGCGGCGCGCGAAGATCGAGCGCCTGCGCGGCGCCGAGCATCTCGAGCGCCAGCACCGTCTCGGCGTTGGTGACGATCGCGCGCGCGTGCCGCGCCGCAGTCATCCCCATGCTCACATGGTCCTCCTGGCCGGCGCTCGACGGGATCGAGTCGACCGAAGCCGGATGCGCAAGGCTCTTCGACTCCGACACGAGCGAGGCCGCCGTGTACTGGACAAGCATGAACCCGCTATTCAAGCCGCTCTCCGCGACGAGGAACGGCGGCAGGCCGTTGGAGCGCTTCGGGTCGAGCAGCCGGTAGAGCCGCCGGTCGCTCACCGATGCGACCGAGACGAGCGACAACGCGAGCGCGTCGAGCGCGACCGCGACCGGCATCCCGTGGAAATTGCCGCCGCTCACGACCTCGCCGTCGTCGGGCAGCACGATCGGGTTGTCCGAGACCGCGTTGGCCTCGATGCTCAGGACACCCGCAACGTGGGCCGCCGTGTCGCGCGAGGCGCCGTGCACCTGCGGCGTGCACCGCAGCGAATACGCGTCCTGCACGAGATGCGGGCTGTCGCGATGGGAATCGAGGATGGACGAGCCGGCGAGCAGCCGCCGCAGGTTCGCGGCCGAGGCCACCTGTCCCGGGTGGGGCCGCAGCGCCTGGAGCCGCTCGTCGAACGCCGCGTCGGTGCCGAGGAGGCCCTCGATCGACATCGCCGCGACCACGTCGGCTGTGCGAAGCAGTGCGCTCGCGCGCTCGAGCGCGAGGATCCCGACCGCGAGCATCCCCTGCGTGCCGTTGACAAGCGCCAGCCCCTCCTTCGCCTCGAGGACGAGCGGCTCGAGCCCCGCGCGCGCGAGCACGTCGGCGGCGGGCTCGCTCCCGGTGTCGGTGAGCACGCGGCCGCCGCCGATGAGCGGCAGCGCCAGGCAGGCAAGCGGCGCAAGGTCCCCCGAGGCGCCGAGCGACCCCTGCTCCGGCACGGCGGGCACGATGTCGCGCTCGAGCATCTCGACCATTCGCTCGATCACCGAGGCGCGCACGCCGGAGTGCCCGAGCGCCAGCACGTGCGCGCGCAGTAACAACATCGCCCGGGCCTCCGCGCGAGAGAGCAGCGGTCCGACGGCGGTCGCGTGCGACGCGACGATGCCGTGCTGCAGCGCCGAAGCCGCCGCGGGGTCGATGCGCGTGTCCGCGAGTGCGCCGAAGCCGGTCGTGACGCCGTAGACGGTGGTGCCCTCGGCGACGGCGCGCTCGATGACGCCGCGCGCAGCCCCGACCCGCGTGCGCGCGCCGTCGCCGAGGGCAACCGGCGCGCCGTGCGCCACCCGGACGACGTCGCCCAGGGTGAGCGGCTCGCCAAGCGCAACGGGTGCGTCCATCGCCGGGAAGGCTACCGGCCGGGACGGGTCGACGCAGCGGGGAGCTGCCGCACGGCGAGCGGTTCCTCCCGCGCGCCGCCGGCGCCGTCCCGCTCGACACGGAACGCCCTCGCGCCCGGGCGCGATGCGATCGCCTCCCGAACCTCGCCATCGACGAGGTGCAGCGCCGCGAAGTCGTCGCACGCATACCCCGCCGGCAGCCGGCCGGACCCGACCAGATCGAGCACTGCCGGACGGCGCGCCGGCTCCGCGTCGTAGTGCGGCGTGAACGATCCGCCGACGAAACCGAGACCGTCGAGCAGCGGGTCGGCGCGGCCCAGCCCGAACGAGTCGGTGGTGCACGCCTCGAACCAGCAGTTCGCACCGGCGGAGACCCCGGCGAGAACCACGCCCGTGTCGTGGGCCGCGCGCAACGCCGTGTCGATACCGTGCGCGCGCCAGACGGCGAGCATGCTGACGGTATTACCGCCGCTGATGTAGACCACATCCTGTGCGGCAAGCAGGGCCGCGGGGTCTGATTCGGTGCGGTCGAACAGCCACAGAATGCTCGTCTCGAACCGGTCCCCGGGGAAGGCTTCGAAGACTCGCTCCGACGACGGATGATCTCCCGAAGCTGTTGGGATGAAACAGATCTTGGGCCGCTCGGCCTTCACCAGCGAGAGGACGAACGCGTCCATGACGGGGTCGTCCATGAGGAACCCTCCCCCGCCCATCGCCACGATCTGTCCCATCGGACCGTCCCCCAACCGGGTGCTTTTTCCCACCCGGAGCGGATGCTAGCGTGGCCCTTCGTGAGCGCCAGCCTTCCCCAAGCGGGCGCCAGCGCGCTTGTTCGCGTGCTGGTCGCCGACGACGAGCCCGCACTTCGCGAGACGCTCGCCGCGGTCTTTGCGCAGGAGCCCTCGCTCGAGCTCGTCGGCACTGCCGCCGATGCCGACGACGCCGTCCGTCTCGCGGCTCTCGAACTGCCGGACGTCGCGCTCATCGATGTGTCGATGCCGGCCGGCGGTGGGGCTCGTGCCGCACGCGAGATCGCCCGCATCTCGCCGCAGACCCGGGTCATCGCCTTGTCCGCGTTCGAGGACCGCTCGACGGTCCTGGCCATGCTCCGCGCCGGGGCCGTCGGCTACCTGGTCAAGGGCGCCGCGGCGGACGACATCGTCGAGTCGATCCACCGCGTGGCGAACGGCCGGGCGAGCGTGTCGGCCGACGTGATGGACGGCATCGTCCTCGAGCTCTCGTCCCAGCTTCGCCGCGAGGAGATCGAGCTCCAGCACGTCGAGGCGCGCGCCACCGAGATCCGGCGGTTCAGCGCCGGGGAGGGCCTGGCGATCCACGTCCAGCCGATCATGGACCTCGAGACCCGCGAGCCGGTCGGGTTCGAGGCGCTCGCGCGGTTCCGATCCCTGCCGCCGCGTCCGCCGGACGAATGGTTCGCCGAGGCAGCGGCGCTCGAGCTCGGCGTCCAGCTCGAGCTTGCGGCGATCGGCAAGGCGCTGCGCCTGTTGCCGGGGCTACCGGCGAGCTGCTACCTCTCACTCAACTGCTCGCATCGCGCCGTGGGCAACCCCGAGCTGCACGCGATGCTCGCGCCGAACGCGGAACGGCTGGTCGTCGAGATCACCGAGCACGAGCCGGTCGAGGACTACGAGGCGCTCGCCACCGCGATGCGCCCGCTCCGTGAGCTCGGCGTCCGCATCGCGATCGACGACGCCGGCGCGGGCTACGCGAACCTCCGGCACACGCTCGCGCTCGACCCCGACATCGTGAAAGTGGACATCTCGCTCACCCGCGCCATCGACCGCGATCGCGCCCGGCGCGCGCTCGCCTCGGCCTTCATCTCCTTCGCAGACGAAATGGCGATGACGATCGTCGCCGAGGGCATCGAGACCGAGGAGGAGCTCCGCACGCTTCGCATGCTCGGCGTTCGATACGGCCAGGGGTTCCATCTCGCGAAGCCGGCGCCGCTCGGCGTCTAGCCGACGGTGCGGCGGTCGATCGCCCAGGACGAGCCAGGCGTCGTCTTGGTGAAGTTCTTCATCTCCGTGGCGACCGCCATCGCCTCGGCGAAATGCGCGAAGGTTCGACGCTGGGTGCTCGCGACACCGATCGAGATCGAGATCTGCTCGTAGCGTTGCGGCTCGCCGCGCCGGTTGAGCACTTCGATCCAGCCGCGCGCGAGGTCCTCGTCCTCGTAGTACCCCGGCACCGACGCATCGAACCGCTGCACGATCGTGTCGGCCACGAGCGCGGCGCTCGAGGAGGGAACCACAACGACGAAGTCGTCTCCGCCCAAGTGCCCGACAAACCCGTCCTCGCCGGCGACGTCGCCGATGACCGACTGCATCAACTTCGCCAACTCCTGGATGACCTTGTCGCCGCGCGGAAATCCGTAGTGGTCGTTGAACGCCTTGAAGCGGTCGAGATCGACGAGCAGCAGCGCGAAGTCCACGCCCGAGGAGACCTTTGACTCGATCTCCTCCTGGACCCGATTGTTGCCGGGCAGGCCGGTGAGCGGGGACTCATCCTTCATCTCGCGCTTGCGCCGGAGCACGCCACGCACGCGAGCCAGCAGCTCCGGCGTGTCGAAGGGCTTCACGATGTAGTCGTCCGCACCGATCGCGAACCCCTCGAGCTTGTCGGCCGAGAGCCCGCGGGCGGTCAGGATGATCACGGAGATGGTTGCGGTGCGCGGGTCTTGGCGCAGGGAGCGCGTCAGCTCGAACCCGTCGACATGGGGCATCATCACGTCGGTGATCACGAGGTCGGGCGGGTCCTCGGCCACGAGGTCGATGGCCTGCTGGCCGTCGTTGGCGACGCGGACCTGATACCCGGCCGCCGCCAGCTCGATCTCCAGCAGCCGCGCGATGAATGGATCGTCATCGACAACGAGCAGCTTCTCGCCCGCTGGATCCGTACCGTGCTCGCCGTCGGTCACCGTGCTCCGTTCCTGGCTGGCGACGCGCGCGCGCCGCAGCGGCAGCTTACCGTCATCCCCGGGCCGCTCGCGGGAAGCTCGGCGCGTTCGCCCGCGCCCGTGGCACGATGGGGTCGCGACACCGGACCGAGGGGGCCCGCATGCAGGTTCTGGACACGTTCCTCGATGCGCTGGGGAACACGCCGCTCGTGCGTCTGCACCACGTCACCCGCGGGTTGGCGCCGGCGGTGCTCGCCAAGCTCGAACTGCTGAACCCCGGCGGCTCGGTCAAGGACCGGATCGGGATCCGGATGATCGAGGACGCCGAGCGCCGCGGCCTCCTTCAGCCCGGCGGGACCATCGTCGAGCCGACCTCCGGCAACACCGGCCACGGCCTCGCGATCGCGGCGGCCATCCGCGGGTATCGCTGCATCTTCGTGATGCCCGACAAGATGAGCCAGGAGAAGATCGCTCTGCTTCGCGCCTACGGGGCCGAAGTGGTGATCACGCCGACCGCCGTCGCGCGCGAGTCCCCGGAGTCCTACTACTCGGTCGCGGACCGCCTTGCGAGCGAGATCCCGGGCGCCTACCAGCCCAACCAGTACTTCAACCCGGTCAACCCCGCGACGCACGAGGCGACGACGGGACCGGAGATCTGGGAACAGACCGACGGCACGGTGGACATCTTCGTCGCCGGCGTCGGCACCGGCGGCACGATCACCGGCGTCGGTCACTACCTGAAGGCCCAAAACCCGAACGTGCTGATCGTCGGCGCCGATACGGAGGGCTCCGTCTACACGGGCGATGAGCCGCGCCCGTATCTCACCGAGGGCATCGGCGAGGACTTCTGGCCGGATACGTTCGATCCGAGCGTTGTCGACCGCTGGGTGCGCGTGCCCGACCGCGACGCGTTCCTGACGGCGCGGGCCGTGACGCGGCACGAGGGCATCCTCATCGGCGGCTCGGCGGGCTCGGCGGTGTTCGCGGCACTCACCGTGGCGCGCGACTACGACGCCGACACGACCATCGTCGTGCTGCTGCCCGACACCGGCCGCCAGTACCTGACGAAGGTGTTCAGCGACGGCTGGATGCGCCAGTACGGCTTTCTCGA
Organism: uncultured Actinomycetes bacterium; assembly: GCA_963816105.1. Taxonomy (GTDB): domain Bacteria; phylum Actinomycetota; class UBA4738; order UBA4738; family HRBIN12; genus AC-51. Next base: position 345,819 of record CAWFJH010000001.1, read on the forward strand.
GGAGCCCGAGGCGATCACGGTCGAGCGGGTGCTCGCGGAGAAGGGCGGCGACCTCCCGAAGCTGATCACGGTGCGCGCGCACGACAAGGTGCGCCAAGCCGTGGACGTGTTGCACGAGCACGGCATCTCGCAGGCGCCGGTCGTGCGCGAGGACTCCACCGACATGGCGCAATTCGTCGGGTCGATCCGTGACCGCGAGTTGCTGGAGCGGGTGTTCCGCGATCCCGACGCGCTGCAGGCCGACGTCGCCGAGGTGATGGCGCCGCCGATCCCGACGGTGGAACACAGTGCGAGCGTCGACGAAGCCTTCGGAGAGCTCGAACGCGCGCCGGCCGTGCTCGTGAGCAAGCACGGCACGGTCACCGGCGTTCTGACGAGGAGCGACTTGCTCGACTTTCTCGCACACCGGCGCCAGGTGCCGGCGGACTGACGTGCGGTCGCTCGGCATCGACGTCGGCGGGGAGCACCGGAAGCACCTGGACATCGTCGTGATGGACGCCGACCGGCAGATCGCCGTCGTCGGCTCGCGCGTGCCGGTCGGCAGGGTCGGCGCGTTGATCGCCGACCAGCGCCCCGACGTGGTGTGTATCGACTCGCCGCCCGCCTGGGCGCCGGGCGGGAAGCGCTCCCGCACGGCGGAGCGCGAGCTGAAGCTGATCGGGATCCAGGCCTACTACACCCCGGATCGCGCCGCCGGGGAATCCAATGGGTTCTACGACTGGATGCGCAACGGGATGGCGGCCTTTCGCGCCGCCGATCGGGCGGGATTCTCCACATACCGCGCCGGCGCGATCCGCGGCCACGCAATCGAGGTCTTCCCGCACGCCTCTGCGACGGTGTTCGCCGGATGCCTCCCGCCCGCCAGGCAGACGACGACCGGCAAGCGCGCTTGGCGCGCCGGGGTGCTCCGGGCCCAGCACGTGCCCACCTCGCAGCTGCAGACGCTCGACCAGATCGACGCGGCACTCGCGGCGCTGACGGGGATCGTCGCGCTCGAGCTCGGCGATCCGTTCGCCCCCGGCGTGCCCGAGGAAGGACGGATCGTGCTGCCCGCGCGTGTGGTGCCCGCCGCCGGGTACCGTCGGTGCGTGCCGGCAGCGGCGAGCGGTCCCAACGGATCGGGAACCGAGCCGTTGATCCAGTTCTGCGCCTGCGGATGCGGTGCGCAGACGCGGCCCGGCCGCGAGTTCCGCTCGGGGCACGATCGCAAGCTCATGGTGGAGCTCGAGCGGGCGGCCGCCGACGGCGACCGCGCCCGCACCGAGCTCGAGCGACGGGGGTGGACGTGAGCGAGGAGCATCTCGAGACCGCGGCGATCCACGCCGGCCAGGACCCGGACGCGCCCTACGGCGCCGTATCGGTGCCGATCTACCAGAACTCCACCTACGCGCAGGACGACGTCGCGGAGCCGAAGGTCTGGGACTACGGGCGCGGCGGCAACCCGACCCGCGAAGCGTTCCAGCACGCGCTTGCGGCCGTTGAGGGCGGCGATCGATGCTTCGCCTTCGGCAGCGGCATGGGCGCCGAGACCACCCTGCTGCTCACCCTGCGGCCCGGCGACCACGTGCTGCTCGCCGACGACGTCTACGGCGGGACGTTCCGGCTGCTGAGCACGGTGCTCGGACCCTGGGGGCTCGAGCTGTCGACGTGCGACCTCGGCGACCTCGACGCGATGGCGGACGCGCTCCGGCCGGCCACCCGGTTCGTGTGGCTCGAGACGCCGTCGAACCCGCTGCTCAAGATCGTAGATATCGAGGCCGTCGCCGCGGTGGCGCACGCCGGCGACGCACGCGTCGTCGTCGACAACACGTTCGCCTCGCCCGCGCTGCAACGCCCGCTCGCGCTCGGTGCCGACGTCGTCGTGCACAGCGTCACGAAATACATCGGCGGACACTCCGATCTGCTCGGCGGCGCCGTCGTCACGAGCGACGCGGCGCTCATCGAGCAGCTCGCCTTCCTCGTCAACGCGGTGGGGGCGATCCCCGGGCCGTTCGACGCGTTCCTCGCGCTGCGCGGGCTGCGGACGCTGGCCATCCGGATGGAACGGCATTGCGCCAACGCCGCGATCATCGCCGACGCGCTGACGGCCCATCCGAAAGTCAACCAGGTGTACTATCCCGGGCTGCCGGAACACCCGGGCCATGCCGTCGCCCAACGGCAGATGCGCGGGTTCGGCGGGATGGTCTCGTTCACGGTCGCGACCGAGGAGGAAGCGGCGAGGATCGTGCGCAGCACGCGATTGTTCGTCCTTGCCGAGTCACTCGGTGGCGTGGAATCGCTGATCGAGGTGCCGGGGCCGATGACCCACGCGAGCGTGGCGGGCTCGGACCTCGAGGTGCCCGGCAATCTGGTCCGTCTCTCGGTGGGCATCGAGCACGTCGAGGACCTGCTCGAGGACCTCACCCGCGCGATCGACGGCGCCTAGCGGATCACGACCTCGCCCTCGGCCGTGCGCAGACCGACCGCCACCAGGCCCGGCGCTCCCTCGACGATCCGCACCGGCAGGGCGGCACCACCCGTCCACGCCTCGAACCGCGCCGCGTCCCCGGCCACCTCGGCCCAGGCGATGCCCGTCGCGCCAGCGGAGTGCGTCGCCTCGCCGGCACCGGGATGCAGTTCCGGCGGGACGTCCCAGGCGATGAAGAACGGGAGGTCGGGTGTCCGGCGGGGATCGTCGATCCCCGCGCCGCGCCAGGCCACGACCCGGCCGTCGGGCAGCGTGCGGGAGCCGGGCTCGGCCTCAAGGCCGAGCCGGGCGGCGGTGGCGTCGAGGTCGTCGTCGGCCAGACACAGCGCGAACCACCGACCGCGGTCGGCGGCTGCGCCGCCGACCGCTCTCCCCAGCGCCGTCGTCGCCGCGACCTCGCGGTCGACGACCGCGATCAATTCCACATAATCCTCGCCGAGCGGAAGCACCCGGTTGCCGGTTCCCCACCGGGGGTGCACACCGCCGGCGATCGAGCGCAGTCCGTAGTCGGCTTCGAACCGCGCGGCGGCTTCGTCGAGGTCGCCGACCGCATAGACGACGTGGTCGATGCGAAGCACGTCGGCGCTCAGGCGGCGCGCGGCCGCTTGAGATACGCGATCGTCGAGACGCCGCCCATCGGCGTCGGCTGTGCGACGACGGACACGAGCTCCCAGCCGTCCTCGCCGAACGTGTTCAGGATCTCGGAAGGGTTGTGCTCGAGCAGCGGTGCCACGAAGTACTCCCAGGAAGCGGTCATCGGGTCTCCTCTCTCATCAAACGCTCGCGAACCTTGCGAATGCATACACCCATGATCACGTCGAGGCCGGCTTCGCTCGCGATCGCCGCCGCCTCCTCGCTGACGATGTCCTCTTGGAGCCACAGCACCGACGCACCGATCGCCACGGCATCGCGCGCGACCGGTGGCGTGTGCTCGGCGCGCCGGAACACGTCGACCACGTCGATGTGGAGCTCCGCCGGGATATCCCGCAGCGTCGGATACGCGGTCTCGCCGAGCACCTCGGTCTCGTTCGGGTTGACCGGCACGATGCGGTAGCCGTGGTCCTGCAGATACGCGGCAACCTGGTGCGACGGGCGGTTGGGACGCGACGACAACCCCACCACCGCGATCGTGTGCGCCTGACCGAGCAGTGCGCGCAGCTCGCGATCCTCCGGGCTCAGGGCAGCATCCATGCGGCCTCCCGCCGAAACAGCTCCAGCAATGCGTGCAGCATCATGCCCGTGGCGCCCCAGACCGTGAGCTCGGGGAGCTCGTACCACCAGCCGCGCCAGGTCGTGCCGTCGGGCTCCCGCCGCTCGCGGAGTGCCTCGACGCCCGCAAGATCGGCGATCGGCACGACGAGTGCGCGGGCGATCTCCGCGGGGTTGACCACGAGTGGCGCCAGCTCGCCGGTGAGGCCGACGAACGGCGTGACCAGCGTTGCCGAGACGTAAGTGTGCACCGGTGGCAAGGCGCCGACGACATCGATGCCCTCGGCTTCGAGCCCGAGCTCCTCGTGGAGCTCGCGAAGCGCGGTCGTCCGCAAGTCGGGATCCTCCGGATCCTGCAGACCACCGGGGAAGGCGACCTGCCCGGGATGCCGCGACATCGACGCCGAGCGTTCGGTGAGCAGGATGCCCGCCGGGCCGTCGTCGACGATCAGCGCCAGGACCGCCGCGAGCCGGTCGCCGGGCGCGGCGGAGGGCCGCGGGTCGGCGTTCAGATGCGGCGAGATCGTTGCGGCGAGATCGGGCACGCGCTCATCGTACGGGCGCGAGCGCCGGAGAACGGCCACTGGTAGCGTGCGCGCGATGACCACGCCCGAGGCCGCCGCAGCGGCTGTCGACGACGCCGAGATCCTGGCGTACGCACGCGCCCTCATCGCAGCGCCCTCGGAGAACCCCGGTGGCACCGAGGACGAGGCGGTCGCAGTCGCCGAGGGCCTGCTGCTCGGGCTCGGCGCCGATACCACGACCGTGCGAAGCGACGCCGGACGCCCGAGCCTCGTCGCGACGATCGGCTCCGGCGACGGACCCACCCTCGCCTGGAACGGTCACCTCGACACGGTCCCGACGGGGTCGTTGGACACCTGGACGGTCGATCCCTTCGCCGGGGAAGTCATCGACGGGCGCCTCGTCGGCAGGGGCGCCTGCGACATGAAGGGGCCGATCGCCTCCGCGATCGCGGCCGTCGCCGCGCTCGGGCGCGCGGGCGTCGATCTCCGCGGCACCCTCACGATGCACCTCGTTGCCGACGAGGAGCTCGCCGGCACACACGGTACACGGGTGCTTCGCGAGAACGGACTCCTCACGCAGGATCTCGCGATGGTCGGCGAGCCGAGCGACCTCGCCCTTGGTCTGGCCGAACGGGGCGGCGCCTGGACGACCGTGACCGCTCGGGGGCGATCGGCCCACGGATCGCTCCCGCACCTCGGGGTCAACGCGATCACCTCGATGGCGCGGTTCCTGCTGCGGCTGCCCGAGGTGCTGCCCGACATCGAGCACCCGCTCTGCGGTCGTCCAACCGTCAACGCCGCGCTGATCGAGGGGGGCAGCGCGCCCAACATGGTGCCCGACCGCTGCGTCATCGACGTCGACCGGCGAATCGTGCCCGGCGAGAGGGATCCCGACGCCGTCCTCGCACCGTTCACCGAGCTCGCCGCCGCGATTCGCGCGGAGCATCCCGAGGTGGATCTCACGGCGGAGCTTCGCGAGTGGACCGACGCGGCCGAGGCGAGCGCCGACTCGGCGGTCGCCGAGGCGGTGCGGGAAGCTGCCCGCGACGAGCTCCACGAGATCCCGCCCGACGTCGGGTTCACCGGCATCACCGACGCACGCTTCTACATCAACGACGCGGCGATCCCGACGGTGATCTACGGCCCGGGCTCCCTCGGGGTCGCACACACGGCGAACGAGTGGATCGAGGTCGCCGACCTCACCGCTGCGGCACGCGTGTACGCGCGGGTCTTCGCCGCCGTGCTCGGCTAACGGGCGCTCAGGCCCCCAGGCCGTATCCTTGTCGTGATGGCAACCGCGACCGCACCCATCACCGTCACGGAGCCGGCGGCGCGCAAGATCGCGCAGCTTGCGACCAAAGACGGCCGAACCGAGCCGATCCTGCGGCTGCGGGTCGTCGCCGGCGGTTGCTCCGGGTTCTCCTACGAGCTCGGCTTCACCGATACGGCCGAGGCCGACGACCACGTGATTCAGGCGGCCGACGGCGTACGGGTCCTGGTCGACCCGCGCAGCGCGCCGATCGTGGAGGGCTCGACGCTCGACCTTGACCCCGCGCTCGTCGGGGGCGGTCTCAAGGTCCGCAACCCGCGCGCCGTGCACGAGTGCGCCTGTGGCGACTCGTTCGCTATCTGAGGGCGCGCCGCCGCAAAGCTCCGCACACCGGGAGTAAGCTCCCGACATGCCCAAGGCCGACTCCACGCAATGGCGGGAGCTGTACCACGAGGTGGTCACGAGCGGCCTGTGCACCGGCTGTACCGCATGCATCGTCGCGTGTCCGTTCCACGTCCTGGGCTACGAGGACAACTACCCCGTACAGCTGCAGGAGAACGGTCCCGATGCCTGCTCGCACGGCGACAAGGGATGTTCGCTCTGCACCCTCGCCTGTCCGCGCTTCCGCGACTGGGAGTCTGAGATCGACCAGGTGATGTTCGGGCGCACCCGCGCCCCCGAGGAACTGATCGGCCAGTACCAGGAGATCTACCTCGCGCGCGCCACGACCCCGGAGACCCTCATGGCCGGTCAGGACGGCGGCGTCGTGAGCGAGCTCTTGATCTGGGGACTCGAGACGGGACAGATCGACGGCGCCGCGACGAGCGTGCTCTCCAGCGAGCGGCAGTGGGACTGCGAGCCCGCGATCGTGACCGACCGCGCCGGCGTGCTCGCCGCCGCGGGCAGCCGCTACACCTACAGCGCCAATCCGCTCGCCCTGCTGAAGGCGGCCGAGCTCGGCCTGTCGAAGGTCGCGCTTGTCGGGATGGGGTGTCAGACGTCCGTGACCGGAGCCATGGAGGCACGCCGCGTGAACAAGTGGCGAAAGAAGATCGCGTGGACGTTCGGGCTCATGTGCTCGAAGTCGTTCACCTACGACGGCCTCATGGTGGAGATCGCCCAAGAGGAGCTCGGGATCGACCTCGACCATCTCGCGCGCGTCAACATCAAGGGCAAGCTGCTCTTCTACACCGACACGGGCGACGAAATCGTCTACTCGCTCAAGCAGAGCCATCGCTTTACGCGCCCTGGGTGCCTGCACTGCCCGGATTTCGCCGCCGAGCACGCCGACATCTCGTTCGGGGGCCTCGGTCAGGGCGACGGCTGGACGCTCTCGATCGTGCGGACGGATCTCGGGCACCAGATCTGGGAGGGCGCGATTGCCGCGGGCCTGCTGGAGTCCAAGCGCGCGGCCGACGCCGACCCCGATGCCGTTGCGCTCATGTTCAAGCTCGCCGCCCGCTCGCGCGACCGCTGGCCGGGGCAGGACGAGGTGCCCATGGCCGGCGCCACCCCCGGCCTCACGGGCTCGTAGGCCCGACGGTCCATTCCGCCTAGTCGGGTTGGGGGATGGGACCCCCCCACCCTCCGGACTCCACCCGGCCCCACCTGCGCCGATAATCGACACACGCGACCCGCCCGAGGGTCGAGCATCGCCATGGCCGAGCCCCACAGGAGTCCGATGGATGGCTGAACCGGTGCGCTCCTCACTGCCGGCGCCGCTGCGCCGCGACGCCGTGTTGGAGGCCGTCACCTTTGCCGCCGAACGGTTGCTGCTGGCCGCCGACTGGCACGACGCGATCGACGAGGTCCTCGCCCGGTTCGGGATCGGCGCCCGTGTGTCGCGCGCGGTGGTCGTCCAGGCCCGGCAGGAGGACGACATCATCTACGAGGACACCCTCGCGGAGTGGTGCGCCCCCGGTATCGCGGCCACTCTCGGCATCGCGCGCACGAACGAGCCGATCACCCAGGGGTTCGAGCGCTGGTCCGACGCGATGCGCGCCGGCCAGCCGATCGTCGGTGACGTCGACTCCTTCCCGGCAATCGAGCAGCCGGTGCTCACGCGCCACGGCGTGATCTCGCTCGCCTACTACCCCATCACCGTCGACGGCGACTGGTGGGGCGCGATCGGATTCGAGGACTGCGACGACCGCCGGTCCTGGAGCCTCGCCGACCTCGACGGTGCGCGCACCGCAGCGGCGCTGTTGGGAGCCGCTATCGGGCGCCAGCGCCAGGAGGAACGCCTGCGCGACGCCGAGACACGCTACCGAGGTGTGGTCGAGCGGATCCCGGCGGTGACGTATCTCGACGTCACGCATCCCGACGGTGTGCAAATGGCGTTTCTCAGCCCCCAGATCGAGGGGCTCCTCGGCTACGACTCGCAGCGGTTCCTCGACGAACCGGAGTGGTGGTTCGACATCGTGCATCCCGATGACCAGCAGCGCGTCGACGACGCCGCACGCCTCGCCGGGGCCACCGGCTCGCCGTTCGACGAGGAGTACCGGATGCGCCACGCCGACGGGCGCTGGGTGTGGGTGCACGACACGTCGACGCGGATCCTGAGCGACGACGGCTCCGAATCGACGTACTTCCAGGGGTTCCTGACCGACATCACCGGCCGCAAGGAAGCGGAGGCCGCCCTCGAGGAGGCCGAACACCGCTACCGCACGATGGTCGAGGCGCTCCCGGCCGTGACCTACATCGACGAGCCGGTGGCGGGCGAGGACATCAACGCAACCATGCCCTTCGTGAGCCCCCAGGTCGAGCAGGTCCTCGGCTATCCGCCCGAGCGATTCACCGAGGACCCGCGGTTCTGGTTCGAGATCATGCATCCGGACGACTTCGCGCGGCTCAACGAGTCCGGCGACCTCAGCATCGCCAACACGGCGGTCATCCCGCAGGAGTACCGAATGCGGCATGTCTCGGGGCGCTGGGTGTGGGTGCAGGACACCTCCGTACCGGTGTACGACGCGACGGGCGAGCTCAGCTACTTCCAGGGTTTCTTGATCGACGTGTCGAAACGCCACGCGGCCGAGGAGCGCCTGCGCGAGGCGGAGGAGCGCTTCCGCGCTCTCGTCGAGCGGATGCCGGCGATGGTCTACACGGAGACGTTGCAGGCCGACTCGACGGTGCCGGAGAAGGTCGACTACGTGAGCGCCGCCGCCGTCGGGATGCTCGGCTACCCCGCCGGGTGGTGGACGGACGAGCCCGGCCGCTGGGGCGAGGTCGTCCACCCCGAGGACGCCGAGCTGGTCTTTGCCGAAGGCGACCGCTGCCACGCCTCGGGCCACCCGTTCTCGATGGACTACCGGATGGTCGCCGCGGACGGACATGTCGTGTGGGTCCACGAGGAGGCCGTGCTCATCCGCGACGCCGGCGGCGTGCCGGTCTACTGGCAGGGCATCATCCTGGACGTCAGCGAGCGCGTGGACGCGACCGAACGCGTGCGCATCGCCGAGGAGCGCTACCGACAGATCGTCGAGCACACCCCGATCGTCACGTATCAGGAAGCGCCGAGCGCCGGCGCGTTCAGCCACGGCGGCGCCCTGTACTACGTCAGCCCGCAGATCGAGCAGATCCTCGGGTATCCGGCCGCGCGCTGGGAGGACCCGGGTTTTTGGGCGGGCGTCACCCATCCCGACGACGCCGGCGTCGTCGCGGCCGACGCCGAGCGCAGCCGTGCGAGCGGCGACCCGTTCCGCAGCGAGTACCGCATGATCGCGTCCGACGGACGGGTGATCTGGTTCCACGACGAGGCCCAGCTGACCAACGACATCGCGGGCAACCCGGTGTCGTGGCACGGCGTGCTGGTCGACGTCACCGAGCGGCGCGAGGCCGAGGAGCAGCTCCAGCGCGCGCAGGGGCGTCTGCAGGCACTCATCGACCACGTGCCGGCCGTCGTCTACCGGGAGTCCCCCGACGCCTCCCCGGACAAGTTCTTCATGAGCTCGCAGGTGGAGGAGATCTTCGGCCACACCGTCCAGGAGTGGACGTGGACACCCGAGTTCTGGGCCGACCACCTGCACCCCGACGACCGCGAGCGCGTGCTGCTCGCCGAGGTGGAATCGTCGCGCTCGCAACACGCGTACTCCCGCGAGTACCGGTTCCGAAAAGCCGACGGCACCTACGTCTGGGTGCTCGACGAAGCGGTCTTCCTGCAGCCCGACCCCGATCAGGAGGGCGCCTGGCAAGGCCTCCTGTTCGACATCAACGAACGAAAGCAGGCGGAGGAGCAGCTGCGGGCGAGCGAGCTCGTCCACAGCGCGACCGTCGAACACCTGCCGGCGATCGTCTACCGCGAGCCGCCTGATCGCGCCGACCTGCACGAGATGTACATCAGCCCGCAGGTGCACGACATGCTCGGCTACACGGCGGACGAATGGCTCGACGACATCCCGGGCTTTTGGCCCGAGCACATCCATCCCGACGACCGCGAGGCGGCGCTTGCCGCGAACGAGCTCGCGAACCGCACGAAGCAGCCCTACGCCACCGAGTACCGCTTCCGACACCGGGACGGCGGCTATCGCTGGGTGCACGACGAGGCGACGTTCGTCCCCGACCCGGCCGGCGGCTGGTGGCAGGGCTTCATCATCGACATCACCGAGCGCAAGGAGGCCGAGGGGCAGCTGCGCGAGGCCGAGGAACGCTTCCGGCTTATCGTCGAGCGAGGACCGGCGGTCTTCTACCAGCAGGAGTTCGACGCGGAGAATCCGGATGTGTCGCGCACGACCTACATCTCACCGCAGCAGAGCATCCTGTTCGGGTACTCGAACGACGAGATGCTCGCCGATCCCCAGCTGTGGGCCCGCACCATCCACCCCGACGACCGGGAGCGCGTGCTCGCCGCGGACGTGATGAGCAACCGCAACGCCGACGACACGTTCTCGATGGAGTACCGCATGATCAGCAAGGACGGGCGGATCGTGTGGGTGCAGGACACCTGCTCGCTCGTGCGCATCAAGGACAAGACCCCGTACTGGCAGGGGTTCCTGCTCGACATCACGGAGCGCAAACAGGCCGAGGACCAGCTCGCGCGGGCACTCGAGGTCGAGCGCGAGGCAACGCGCAGGCTGCGCGCGCTCGACGAGATGAAGAACACGTTCCTCCAGGCGGTATCGCACGACCTGCGCACCCCGCTCGCCGCCATCCTTGGACTGGCGATCACGCTCGAACGCGGCGACGTGCATCTGGAGGAGAGCGACGCCAAGGACCTCGCGCGCCGGATCGCGGGCAACGCGCGGCGTCTGGACCGGCTGGTCACCAACCTCCTCGACCTCGACCGGCTCGCGCGCGGCATCGTGACGCCGAACCTGCTCCCGACCGACGTGGGCGCCGTGGTCCGCCGAGTGCTCTCGGAGTCCGACCTCATCCCCGACGCGCGCCTGCGCACCGACATCCGGTCGGTGATGGTGCGATCCGACGCCGCCAAGGTCGAGCGGATCGTCGAGAACCTGCTTGCGAACACCGCCCGGCACACGCCGGGCTCCTCGACGATCTGGGTCAGCGTGCAGCCGACCCCCGAGGGCGCGCTGCTGTTGGTGGAGGACGACGGCTCGGGCGTGCCGGAGGATCTGCGCGACACGATCTTCGAGCCGTTCCAGCAAGGACCGGATGCGCCGCGGCACTCCCCCGGTGTGGGCGTCGGGCTCACGCTCGTACGCAGGTTCGCCGAGCTACACGGCGGCCGCGCATGGGTACAGGATCGCGAGGGCGGCGGCGCCTCGTTCCGCGTGCTGCTGCCGTTCGAGCCCAACGAGTCGGTCGCGGCGGCGCAGGAGCAGGACGCCGCGCCCGCCGAGACGACCGGCTAGACGACTTCCCAGGACGCGACCGTCGGGTGATCGGCGGCGACCGCCCCCACCTGTGCCGCGCCGCCGGGTGAGCCGATGCCCGAGACCCCGTCGTTGAAGAACTCCGCGTTGATCGGGGTGAAGGGCTTCCACTCGCCGGGGACATCGTCTTCGTAAAAGATCGCCGTGACCGGGCAGGCGGGCTCGCAGGCGCCGCAGTCGACGCACTCGTCCGGCTGGATGTAGAGCATGCGACCGCCCTCGTAGATGCAGTCGACCGGGCACTCGTCCACGCAGGCGCGGTCCTTCACGTCGATGCAGGGCTCGCAAATCGTGTACGTCATCGGTACCCCTTCACCCTCTCGGTTCGCGGTTCTCGGTTCGAGGCCCGCACGGAGCCGGGAACTGCAGGGATGGTAGCGCAGGGACCGGCCTCGGCAACCCAGGCTCAGTGACCCACGGGTGCGAGGACCTCGAGCGTGGCCCGCGCCGCCGCCGCATCCGGACGTCCGGGGGGCACGACGGGATAGACCACCGGCAGGTCGGCCCCCGCACGGCGGTACGCGTCGAAGCGTTCCCGGGCCGTCGCGGCGTCGGTGAGCATCACGCCCGCGACGATGGCCGCCGGATCGCCAGGATCGATCCCCATCGCAGCGAACTGCCGAGCGTAGGCGGGGTAGGAGCCGTATTCGGCGGCCGCGCGAAGCGCGGCCGCCTGCGAGCCGGCGCCAAGAGCGGCCCGGAGATACACGCCGACCGTCACCTCCGCGGCGTCGCGGCCGGCGCCTTCGGCGCCGGCCCCCACCTGCGCCCGGGCCTCGGCGACCCGCTCGGGCGTGCACCAGTTGAGCAGCACGCCGTCGGCGACCGCCCCCGCCAGCGCGGTCGCGCGGGGACCGAGCGCCGCGATCCATATTTCGGGCGGCGCGCCCACGTCGAGCCCCGCGTCGTGCGGATCGGCCCACGACGCGAAGGTCGCGCGGATCTCCTCCACGGCCGCGCGCAGGCGCTCGAGCGCGCCCGGGCCGCTCGGTCCGGTGCCCAAGCCGAGCAACAGGCGCCCACCCGAGCGCTCCTGCACCGTCGCCGCCGCCATGGCGAGCAGCCGGGTCGACCGTGCGGGAAGCGGGACCACCCCCGTACCGAGCAACAGCCGGTCGGTTTCGCCGGCGAGCCCCGCGAGCGTGGCCAGCGTGTCCCGCGTGCCCACCTCCGGCAGGAAGAGCGCCCGGTAGCCGGCGGTCTCGGCCGCGCGCGCAAGCGAGGCGAGATCGCCCCACGGATAGGGGTCGCGGAGCGCCAATCCGAGGTCGGAGGGTTGGCGATCGTCCGGGCGCATGCTCCGATGGTGGCAGAGCGATGGAGTCCGTGACCTTTGCAGCCGACGACGGAGTACGCCTGGAGGGCGAGCTGCGCCTGCCCGACGGTCCGCCGCGCGGCTCGGCGGTGCTCTGCCACCCACACCCCCGCCAAGGAGGGTCGAAGGACCATCCCCTGCTGTGGGCGATTCGCAACGACCTCGCCTCGGCCCACGGGCTCGCCGTGCTCGCCTTCAACTTCCGCGGTGTGATGGGCTCGAGCGGCACCTACGGCGGCGGCCGCGAGGAGCTCCGCGACGCCGTGGCCGCGATCGGCTTTGCCCGCTCCCGAGTGCCCGACGAGCTGCCGACGGTGCTCGTCGGCTGGTCGTTCGGGGCCAACGTCGCGGTGCGCACCGCGATTGACGACCGCCGCGTCGCGGCGCTCGCGCTCGTCGGCCTCCCCCTTGTGCCCGGGGACCTCACCCTGCCGCCGCTGCCCGACACCACCGACCTGCGCACGTTGCAGCGCCCGGTCCTGCTCCTCGCGGGTGCCAACGACGAGTTCGCACCGTCGGGCGCGCTCCGCGACTATGCCGCGCAGTTCCCCGACGCGACGGCGAACGTGGTGGAGGGCACCGACCATTTCTTCTGGCGGCGCGAGCGCGAGGCGGCCGGGATCGTCGGCGCGTTCGCCGAGCGGGTTCTTACTCCGGTGTGAACAGACCGTCGTCGCGGTTACTGTGCCCGTTGCTCCGCGGGTCCAGCGGCGGTTCGCGCCGGGGTCTGCGTATCCACACAAACGGAATCAGGATCAGCGTGATCCCGAACAGCCCCGGCCACCACAGCACCCCCAACACGATCGATACGAGGCACACGCCGATCCAGAGCACGGGGTTCGCCCACCAGGGTCGCGGGGGAGGCGGTGGCTCCGAGGCCGACCGAGCCTGCCGCGCCAGGTGTCGCTGGCGGAACACGACGTAGAGCCCGAACGCGAGCACCACCATCGTCACGAACGGAAGCACCGCGTAGATCCACGCGTTGTCGGGCGTCACCGCCCGAGGCTACCGCTCGGATGCCGGCCGCGCCGCGCCTACAGCGGCACGTGCGACAACACCATGATGCGAGGCTCGGTCATCTCCTCCATGGCCCACTTGAGACCTTCGCGCCCGACACCGGAGTCCTTCGAGCCGCCGTATGGCATCTGGTCGGCGCGGAAGGCGCTGACGTCGTTGACGATGACCCCGCCGACCTCGAGCGTGCGATGCGCTTCGAACGCGCGGTTGAGATCGTTGGTGAACACCCCGGCCTGCAGGCCGTACTTCGAGTCGTTCACCTCGGCGAGCGCCTGCTCGAAGGTCTCGTACGGACTGATCGTCGCGACCGGCCCGAAGATCTCCTCGCACCGCACTTTCATCTCCGGGCGCGTCTGCGACAGGAGCGTGGGACGGTAGAACGGCCCGTCCGCCGTGCCGCCGGTGAGCACCTCGGCGCCCTGCGCCTTGGCCTCCTCGACCCACTCCGCGATCCGATCGACCTCGCTTCGCTGGATGACCGGACCGACGTCGGTGTTCGGATCCATCGGGTCACCGGTGATGAGCTGCTCCACCTGCTTCGTGAGCAGCGTCGCAAACTCGTCGTACACCTCGGCGGCGACGAGCACCCGCTGCACGCTGATGCAGCTCTGTCCGGCCTGGTAGTACGCGCCGAACGCGACCCGCTGCGCGGCGAGGTCGAGATCGGCGTCGCTGTGCACGATCACCCCGGCGTTGCCGCCGAGCTCCAGCGTCACCTTCTTCTTCGGGTCGAGGCCCTTGAGGTACCAGCCGATCGGCGCGGATCCCGTGAAGCTGATCTTGCGGAATCGATCGTCGCGGGCCATCCCGTCGGCGACCTTCGAGTTCACCGGCAGCACCTGGTACATGCCCTTGGGCAGATCCGTCTCGTCGAAGAACTCGGCAAGACGCAGCGACCCGATCGGCGTGGCGCTCGCCGGCTTGACGACGATCGGCGCGCCCACGGCGAGCGCCGGCGCGACCTTGTGCGCGACCAGGTTCAACGGGAAATTGAACGGCGTGATCCCGAATACCGGCCCGATCGGGAACTGACGGATGATGCCAAGCCGCGAGCCGAACACCCGCTCGGTGTCCAGACGCATCACCTCGTCGGCGCCGTGTCGCAGCGTCTCGGACGCCCACCGGAACGTCGAAACCGCGCGGGCCGCCTCGACACGCGCCCACTTGAGCGGCTTGCCGCCCTCGGCCGCGATCAGCTGGGCGTTCTCCTCGATCGTCTCGCCGAGACGCCGCGAGATGTGATCGAGCGCTTCGGAACGCTGGGCGACCGACAGGCGCGATGCCTCCGGGAACGTCGCCGCGGCCGACGCGATGGCCTCCTCCACGTCCTCGGCATTCGGTACGCCGATCTCCGCGACCAGCGAGTCGTCGAACGGATTCTTTACTTCGAACGTGCCGTCACCGGTACGCCACTGCCCGTTTACGAGATAGGGACGGACGGTCATGACTTGGTTCGCACCACCTTTCCCTCTTGGCTTTCCCTCTTGGCTTTCCTGCGTTCGCGGAAGCGGGGCGCCCGCTGGACGCCCCGCCGCCGTGCCGTGTCACGGCTCGTTCAATCGAGCGAGATCATCACGTGCTTGATGTTGGTGTAGTCCTCGAGCGAATAGACGCTCATGTCCTTGCCGTGTCCGGACTGCTTGTAGCCCCCGTGGGGCATCTCCGGCGTGAGCGGAATGTGGGTGTTCACCCACACGCAGCCGTACTGGAGCCGGCGCGACATCCGCATCGCGCGGCCGACGTCGCGCGTCCACACGCTGGAGGCGAGGCCGTAGTCCACGCCGTTGGCCCACGCGAGCGCCTGCGCCTCGTCGGTGAACCGCTGCACCGTCACCACCGGGCCGAAGACCTCCCGCTGGATGATCTCGGCGTCCTGCTGCGGGTTCGCGACGACCGTCGGCGTGTAATAGAAGCCCTCGCTCCCCATCGCCTTGCCGCCGGTGAGCACCTCGGCACCGGCCTCCTGGGCCCGCTCCACGAACCCTTCGACCCGCTCGAGCTGCTCCTTCGAGATCACGGAACCGACGGCGACGTCCTCCTCGAACGCGCCCCCGACCTTGATGTCCTCGACCGCGGGCACGAGGCTGCCGAGCAGCTTGTCGTAGATCTCGGGCCCGGCGAGCACGCGGCAGGCCGCGGTGCAGTCCTGGCCGGCGTTGAAGAACCCGGCGATCGAGACCCACTCCGTCACGGCGTCGAGGTCGGCGTCGTCAAACACGACGACCGGCGCCTTGCCGCCGAGCTCGAGGTGGACGCGCTTGAGCGTGTCGGAGGAGTTCTTCGCGATGAGCTTGCCCGTCGCGGTGTCGCCGGTGAGCGAGACGATCCCGACATCCTTGTGCCGCACGATCGTGTCGCCGACCGGTACGCCGTCGCCGGTGATCACATTGAAGACGCCGGGCGGGAAGATCTCCGCGGCGTACTCGGCCAGCTTGAGCGCCGAGAGCGGCGTGAGCTCGCTCGGCTTGAGGACAACCGTGTTGCCCGAGGCCAGCGCGGGCCCGATCTTCCAGATCGCCATCATGAGCGGGTAGTTCCACGGCGCGATGAGTCCGGCGACACCGATCGGCTCGCGGCGAACGATCGAGGTGAATCCGGCCATGTACTCTCCGGCGCTCCTGCCCTCGGCGGTGCGCGCCGCACCGGCGAAGAACCGGAGGTTGTCGACGATCGGCGGAATTTCCTCCGACATCGTGACCTCGGCCGGCTTGCCCGCGTTCTCCGCCTCGATCTTCACGAACTCCTCGGCGTTGGACTCGATCGCGTCGGCAAGCTTGAGCAGGGCTAGCTGGCGGTCCTTCGGGGTCGAGTCGAACCACGTCTCGTCGAAGGCCTTCTTTGCCGCGGCCACTGCCTTGTCGGCGTCGGCGGCGGTTCCTTCCTGCACCGAGGCGATGACCGCGCCCGTGTGGGGGCCGATGATGTCGCGGGTGCCGCCGTCGGACGAGTTGACCCACTCGCCCCCGATGAACATCTGGTGACTGTCCGCCATGGTTCCCTCCTGTCGGGACGCACGCCTGCCGCGCCGGATCGGGCCAGACCGCCAGTATCGCGCGATCGGGGCCGAACGGACCACCCGCCAGGGGGGCACCGGGGGCCCGTGCGATTGGACGTCCTGGACAAACGGCCGTGGCGCCGCGGGATCGGGCCTATGGGTCGGGCTGTGCGGCGAGCAGGTCGCGCGCGCGCAGCGCCAGCCAGAACTCCATGCGATCGAACGAGCTCGAGAGGTCGCGACCGGTGAGCTCCTCCACCTTGCGCATCCGATAGCGGAGCGTGTGCCGATGCACGGAAAGTTCGGAGGCGGCCGTTTCCCATCGCGCGTTGTGCTGCAGGAACGCTTGCAGGCTCAGGATAAGTTCGCCGCTCTGCTCGCGGTCATAGGCGTCGAGCGGAGCGAGTAACGCGTCGGCGAAGGCCCGCAGGGCGTCGGGCTCGGTCATGCTGAGCAGGAGCCGGTAGGTGCCCAGCTGCTCAAATCCGGCGTGTGGCAGGCCCTCGAGCCGGCACACCTGAAGCGCGTAGCGCGCCTCTCGGAGCGACCGCGCCACGTCGTCGGGACGCGCCTCGCCTCCGGCACCGGCACGCAGCGGCTGGCCGATCCGCTCTTCCAGCGCCTTGACGAACGTCCAAAGCTGCTCCTGCTCCTGGGCGACGAGCAGCACGTTGATGCCGTCGTCGCGCATCGAGATCAGGTAGCCGCCCTCCCGCCGCGAGCTCTCGTCGGTCGCGGCCGCGACGAGTGCGCTCGGGTCGAGTCGCTCCTCGGCGCCTTCGATCGCGACGACGATCACCGCGTCGTCGCGTGCGAACCCGAAGCGGGTGAGTCCGCGTGCGGACTCGGCCGGGGTGAGCGTGCCGGCACCGAGCTCGTCGAAGAAGTCGCCCTGGAGCCGCCGCTCGGCCTCGGCAACCGCCCGCGACTTCGCGAGCTCGATCGCAAACAGGCTCAGCGCGTGCCCGGCGACGATCCGATCGAGCTGCGTCGGCTGCTCGACCGTGCCAACCACGAGGAACGCTTCGACGCGCCCCTGCGCGCCCACGGGCTGCACCGAGACGTGGTCCCCCTCGTCGAGCATCGTCAGCGAGAAGCTCGCGTCGGTCGCGGGACGCGTCGCGCGAATCTGCTCCCAGATGCGCTCCCGCCGGGCCTCGGCGTCGGAGCCGGTGGCAGCGAGCGCCATGCCGTGCAGATCGAGGACCGTCACCCAGCCGTGCACCACACCGGCAAGGGAAGACGCGATGCCCGCAACCCCACCGCCGTCGAGCACCGCGCGCGTCAGCACGTGTTCCGCGTCGACGGCGCGCTGTAGCGTGTCGAACTGCTCGGCCGCGACGCGGGTGAACACCGCCTCGGTGATCGCGATGAACGGCACCGGGTAGGGCACCTCGAACACGGGGAAGCCGAGCTTCTGTGCTTCTGCGACGAGCGCCTTTGGCGTCGTGTCGTGCCCGAATCCCAGGCCGAAGCCGAGGCCGGCCACGCCGGCGTCGACGAGACGGCGAACGTAGGCGCGCTGCTTGGCGGCCGTGTGACCGACCCCCATGCCGGTCGTGAGGATGAGCTCGCCGCCCTTGAGCCACGCGGTCGGATCTTCCAGCTCGGAGCTGTGGACCCACCGAACCGGTTGCATCGCGGCATCCTGCCCCGCAAGCAACTTCAGTGGCATACCGGGAATCCCGACGATGTCGTGGACCGTCAGAGCCATGTCCGGATTGTACGAAACGGCGTATGGATGGCTGCAGGCTCGGTCTGCGCAGGCGCGCGTTTCGACATCCGGTACAAACAGGAGGCCCGGAGCGGGCCAGCTGTGCGCCTGCGCGGCGCGGCGACGCGCGCGACACTGTCGCCCATGGATATCCCACAGGAACGCAAGCTCGTCACCGAGGTGCCCGGTCCCAAGAGCACCGAGTGGTTCGCGCGACGTGCCTCCGCCGTGCCGATCGGCATCGCCAACCTGCATCCGGTCGTCACCGCGCGTGCCTCCGGCGCGATCATCGAGGACGTCGACGGCAACCGCCTGATCGACTTTGCGACCGGTATCTCGGTCCTCAACATCGGCCACGCCGCACCCGAGGTGGTCGCCGCCGTCCAGCGCCAGGCCGAGCTCGACACGCACACGTGCTTTCACGTCACCGCGAACGAGCCGTACATCGAGCTCGCCGAGCGCCTCAACGCATTGGTCCCGATCGACGGGCCGGCAAAGACGATGTTCGCCAACTCCGGTGCCGAGGCGGTCGAGAACGCGGTGAAGATCGCGCGCAAGGCGACCGGCCGGAGCGCGATCGTCGCCTTCGATCACGCGTTTCACGGACGCACGCTGATGGGCATGTCGCTCACCGCCAAGGTGATGCCGTACAAGCAGGGCATGGGACCCTTCGCGCCCGAGATCTACCGGCTTCCCTTCGCCTACGCCTACCGGTGGCCGAGCGGTCCCGAGCACTGCGCCGAGGAGGCGCTCGCCTACGCGACCGACGAGATGCACAAACACATCGGCGAGGAGAACATCGCGGCGGTCATCCTCGAGCCGATCCAAGGTGAGGGCGGGTTCGTCGTCCCGGCCGACGGGATTCGTGCGCGGACATCGCCGAGTTCTGCCGCGCCAACGGCATCGTGTTCATCGCCGACGAGATTCAAACCGGGATGGGCCGCGCCGGCGCGTGGTTCACGATCACCGACGAAGGGGTGACGCCGGACATCGTGCTGAGCGCGAAGTCGCTCGGCGGCGGCATGCCGATCAGCGCGGTAACCGGCCGCGCGGACCTCATGGACGCCGTGCACATCGGCGGGCTCGGCGGCACCTACGGCGGGAACCCCGTCGCCGCAGCCGCGGCGCTCGCGGTGCTCGACGTGATCGAGCGTGACGATCTGCTCGCCTCCTCCCGCCGCGTCGGCGAGACGGTGATGGCGCGGTTCCGTTCGTTGCAAGATCGCTTCCCCCAAGTCGGCGAAGTCCGCGGCCGCGGTGCGATGTGCGCAATCGAGCTGGTTGCCGACCCGGCGACGAAGGAGCCGCTGGACGCCGCCCGCATGGGCGCGATCACGAGCCGGGCCCTCGCGGAGGGCGTGATCGTGATCACCGCCGGGAACCTACGGCAACGTCGTGCGGCTGCTGCCGCCGATCAACATCGACGAGGTGTTGCTCGCCGACGGACTCGACGTGCTCGACGCGTCGGTCGCCGCCGCGCTCTCCTAGCCGTTCGCTGCATCGACGCGGCGTAGGCTGCCGCGATGGGGTGGCTCGGCCGGCTTGCGATCGACATCATCGCCGCTGCGTGTCTCGCGCGACTTCCGCCTGCTGTGGGGCGGATCGGTCGTCTCGGCGCTCGGCTCGCAGTTCGCGCGAGTCGGGCTGTACGTGCAGGTCTACGCGCTCACGGGCTCGCCCGCGGCCGTCGGGCTTCTCGGCTTGTCCGGACTCGTCGGCAGTCTTGCCGGCACGTTCGTCGGCTCGTCGTTCATCGACCGGCACGACCGGCGCGTCACGCTGATGTGGTCGCAGCTCGCGGCGTCGGCGTCTCCGCGGTCCTGTTCGCCGGCGCGCACGCGGGCGATCCTCCGCTGTGGCTGCTGCACGCCGCGAACGCCGGCACATGGTTCCTCGCCGCGATCCACGGCCCGGCGCGGCAGGCGTCGATTCCCCGGCTGCTCCCCGATGCGCAGGTACCGCCGGCCGCGGCGCTCAACCAGGCGGGATGGCAGATCGCGTCGATCGCCGGCCCGGCGCTCGCCGGTCTGCTCATCGGCGCGAGCGGCGTGGCCGCTGCCTACGCGGTCGACGTCGCCACGTACACGATGGGATTCCTTTCGGCCGTCGCGCTACGGCCGCTGCCGCCCGAGACGCGGATCGTCGAGCGCGGCACCAAGGCGGTCGCGGAAGGCCTCCGCTACCTGCGCGACCACCGGCTCTTGCAGTCCACGTTCGTGATCGACCTCGTCGCGATGATCTTCGGCAGTCCCCAGGCGCTGTTCCCGGTGATCGCCGTGCAATCCCTGCATCGCGGACCGGAGGCGGTGGGTCTTCTGTTCGCGGCGCCTGCCGCCGGGGCGCTGCTGCTGACGCTCGTGTCGAGGCCCATCACCTCATTGCAGCGCCAGGGCGACGCGATCGTCTGGGCCGTCGTCGCCTGGGGAGCCGCCATTGTCGGCTTCGGACTGTCGGGCGCGAATCTCCTCGCCACCATGGTCTTCCTCGCGATCGCGGGTGCGGCCGACGTCGTGAGCGCGATCTTCCGCTCGACCATCCTGCAGGTGACGGTCCCCGACCGCTTGCGCGGCCGGCTGGCCGCGGTGTTCTTCATCGTGGTCACCGGCGGGCCCAAGCTCGGCGACATCGAAGCGGGATTCGTCGCCGCGATTTTCACGCCGGCGATCAGCGTCGTCACCGGCGGGATCGCGTGCATCATCGGCGCCTTTGTCACCGCACGCGTATACCCCGAGCTGCCCGCCTACCGTACGCGAGCGGAATCCGTCGGCTGAGCGCCCGCCGCGGAGTTCCCTGAAGGTTGGTCGATGGAGTCACGTCGTCATGTGTACTGCTCCCAGTCGGCGACGATCAAGGTGTGATCGTCCAGCCAGCTGGGGTCCCGCCCCTCGCCGATGTCTGTGATGTGCCCGGATCCAACCTTCACGATGTGGAGCGTCGTGGACGCACCGCTGCTGCCATCCCGATAGGCGAGGACGTCACCGGATGGAGACCAGCGTGGCACGATCGAGCGAAGTTGATCGATGGCGGCCACGGAACCATGAACGTCCGTGGGCTGGAGCCATCCGGGCTGCTCGCTCCCATCAGCCGCGACGATCGTGACCTCGTCGACAGCGCACGTCGCACACGCGAATGCGAGTGTTCTGTGGAAAGCGATCTGGGCTCCGTCGGGAGAGAACGAGCCGGCGACGGCGCGCTCGATCAGGACGGTTGGCTCCCCGCCTCGGACGGGCACCGTCATCAGATCCGATTCCGATGAGCGAGCATGCGTATACAGAATGGTCCGCCCGTCCGGGCTGAAGCTGGGCGCGAGCACAGCCCCTAGCTTCGTCATCCTCTGAGCGTCGCCGCTTCGGACGTCCACGACGAGGATCCGGGAATGCCAGAGGTCGCCGCTCGAGAGCACGATCCGTGAACCGTCGGGCGACCAACCCCCGACGTGTGCGTCCGCCCCGACGTGCGTCAGTTGCCGCATGTGATCGCCGTCGATGTCGGCGACAAAGACTTGGGAGACCCCATTGCCGTCGTCGGCATCGAACGCGATGGCCGAGCCATCCGGTGACACCTCGAATCGCTCGGCGCGAGCCGCCTGGATGGCATCCGGAAGTGCCGTTGTCCCGAAGGTGCTGAGGTCAACGAAGGATGCCGGCGCGAGGCCCTCCAGCGTTCCCGCAGGAGCTGGGACGGTGGTTGGGCTGGTCTCAGCGGACCGAGTGCACCCGGTGCACATGGTGGCCAACAAGGTCAGGGCGACGGCGGTCCGACACAATTGCTGGATCATCCCCGTCACACCTCCGCTCGAGCCACGACTCGACCAGAGGCATCCAGCCCCTCCAGACCCGTAGACGTGGGGCATGCGCACTCGATCGCAAACACGGTCAGGGTGCCTCCGTAGCGCCCCGGCAGCTCGTACAAGTGGACCGGGCTCGAGGGCTCGTCCTGGAACGTCGCACGCACCGCGACCACGGGATCGCTGATGACGCCGATCGCGTACCAGTTCTCATAAGGACCGCCGCCGCCGTTCATGGCGCGGCCGAGAATGGTGAGCCCGGCCGGGGGGACGGAGTCGAAACTCCCGGTGGGTCGCCCCAAGACAGCCTCCCATGTCTCGACTGGATGACCAAAGAGGCCGCACACGCTCTGTCCCCCAACTACTCCAAGGCAAAGCCGCCTAGTGCCCCCTTCGCGGAAGATGGCAACCTGCCAGCGACCGATGGGGGCTACAGGGAACCTGACGGCCGGACCCGCTGGGGCACCGTTGCCGGATGCGACGATGGCGACAACCCGCGTCGTTGGACGCTCGGCCCAGCCGGGCAGGGGGAGGCTTATCTCGTCTTCGACTTGAATGAGATCGCGCGTGCCGAGGGCCCAAACGGAGCCGCTCGGAACGACGCCATCCCTGTATCCGTCGATCGATCCCACGAAGTACCGATGCTCGAGGTACCGATGCTGCGGATCGACACCCGTCGGAGCGGGGAATACCACGCCGTCGTCGATCCGGTCGTTTCGCAGCGTTCCAATCTCCATTGCAACTGTGTCACCGGGCACGCGGCCGAAGACCAGGAGTCGACCGAACGAGCGCCGGATACCGATGAGCCGGCCCGCCGCGTTCGTGCAGGACCGGTCTGACCCATTCTCGTCCGTCAGGGCCAGGCAACGTCCGTCGACGGACACACTGAGCACCCACCACTTTCCGTTCGCTCCGCCCGAACCGACCAACAATGGTTCCGCGGCGGGGACGGCGAGACGGCCGGAAACCTCGGCGATCAGCGGATCCTCGGTGCCAGCGGCCGCGACGGCCGCGACGCTTCCGGGGGCTGGCACCGCTCCGCGCGTGTGCCTCGAAACAACGGCCGCCGCCGCCATGAGCACAAGCCCGATGGCCACAAGAACGATCCCGGTGACCCACGTTCGTCTACGATCGGGGTGCGGTCTGCCGGTCGCCGTTCCCCGGTTCCCGTCCGAGGTCCTATCCGGCACAGTCTGGGTAGTACCGCGCATGACCTCCGCCTTTCGAGCATGTGGAAACGAAGCCCGGAGCGTGTGCGACTCACCCTGAGAACCGCGTGCAAGGCGCGTAAGAACGACGCAAGATCAGCGCCGTGCGGGGTCCAGGCTGCCGACACGTTGGGCTGGAAAGGCCAGGGGTCGGGGGGGCCGGTGCGGGCACTAGATCGCGGGGCAGGGATCCGTTCGGAAGTACAGCCGGCATTCGTCGACGGTGAAGGAGCGAGTCACGCGAGAGCGGGCGATCGCGAGCAGCCGATCGACGTCGAGGTCCCATACGCGGACGCCGGCGCACCCCTGGCTCGCGAGAACCGATCCGTCCGTGTTGAAGGCGACGCTTTGTGCACTACACCGCGGATCCCCGTCCGCCCGCTCGGGCGCGCTGCCGAGCAGATCGTCGGGGGCAGGCAAGGTGAGTCGAAGCTGTCGCGTGTCGGTGTTGTAGAAGCGGACCACCTGATCCTCGCCGCTCGTCGCGAGAGTGGAACCGTCCGGGCTGAAGGCGAACGGCAACTCGCCCGAGGTCGCGTCCGGATAGACGCCGATTTGCGTTCCCGTGGTGAGGTCCCACACCTGCAGCGGCCCAGCTATATTCGTCTGGACCACGACTTCCCTCCCGCGCGGATCAAGCGCGATGCCCCTAGCGTCGGGAACGGACAGCGTGGCCATTGGCAGACCGGTCCCGCCGTCGAGCACGATCACGCGCGGATCGGCTGCCTGGTCGCCCGCCGCTACCGCGATCCTGCCGTCGGGGGCCACGGTGAGCACACCAATCGGGAACGGCTGCCGGATTTGCCACAGCGCATGACCCTCCAGATCGACCAGCGCGACCTCGTTGTGCAGACTGGTGACAAGGTGCACACCGTCGGGCGCCCACGCGAAATGGTCCGCCGGAAAGGGAAGGGCCCTGCCAGAGGAGGTCACAAGCCGCGTCGGGTCCGACTCAGCCACACTCACGACGCGCACGACGGATCCATCGACCGGATTGACCGAGAAAGGAGCCCCAAGCCCGCGCTCCGTGCTCCCGCCCAGGCCCTCGGGGACTTGCTCGTTCGGGCGCCACAGGACCAGCCCGGCGCGCTTGCGCCCCTGATCTGCTGCGATCACAACGTCGCCCTGCGGGGTGAAGGCAAGACCGCCCACATATACCGTCGACAGGTCGAGACTCCCGCGCTCGGAAGCGCCAATGGGGCGAACGTCCCACACCCGGATGGCGTCCGACGCCGTCACGAGGCGCTCGCCGCCGTTTGTGAACGCAAGGTCCATGACGGGGCTCGAGCTCGCCTCGGTGGAGAGCGTGACGGTATCGCGCAGCTCCCGCGGCCCGACCTCCCAAATCTTCGCCGTCGTTCCGGCGCCGGTGGCGAGGCGCCCGTCGGGGCTCCAGCTCGTGGGACCGACGAGGGAGCCATGTTCCACTGGGTGGAGGAGCTTGCCGGTGACACTGCTCCACACGAACGAGGATCCCGACACGTGGCGACCGTCGACGCTCCACGCCAGCCTCCCGTTGATCCCAACCCACGGGGGTGCGAGGAACGAGACCCGCGACCCGCGACCCGTCACCGGACCGATCCAGCCTCCTTCGATCCCGGGGTCCTGGTATCCGGCTGCGACGGCGATGCGCTTCCCGTCGGCGCTTAGGGATGCCTGGCACGAGTCCGGGGAGCATCGATAGCGCTCCTTGACGGCACCGGTAGGAATGTCGAGAACGAGGATGCGTCTCGCTTCGGGCCAACTGGCCGCAACGAGCAGCCCGCGCCCGTCGACGGACAACACATGGGCGGCTTCGGGGTCCTGGACTCGATGCGGCTCATGCCTCTGCCACAGTCGCTGCCCGGTGGACACGTCCCACGCTCGGAGCCAGCCGTCCTCCCCGATAGTCAGCAGCACGCGACCGTCGGGCGTGATTCCCAGGTCGGCGACCTCGCCCGCGTGGGCATCGATCGACCGACGACTCTCGCCCGAGCCATCGAGAACGGCAACCTGCCCGGGATGGTCGATCACCTCGGCGCCCATCCAACCGTCGCGACTGACCGCAACCGAGTCGCCAAAGCCGGGGTAGGTAGCGAGGAGGCGCGAGCCGGCCACGGAGCGGTGCAAGGCCTCCTCGGCCTCCGGCAGGACCGATCCGGTCGCGGCGCGCGAGCGATCAACTGCCTCGATGGCCAGCAGGATCGACCGCTCGGGATCGGTCTCAAGGCTCGCGACCGACGCCGCCGCCAATTCGCGTACGGCTGCGATCGCCGCCTCGCGCTCGGCCCGATCGCTCTGGCTGGTTGCGACGATGGTCAGGGATCCGGCGACGAGCGCCGCAACGGCGAACACCGCGACCAATGCGCGGAGGCGCCGGGCCGACCGCCGCTCGACGTGCTCCTCGTGCGCGCGTCGCCGCTCCTCGGCGGCGCGCTCCTCCGCCCGCGCGGCGACGCTCGCCGCGACATACGCCCGCTCATCGGCGTCCAGCGCGATGCCCGCGGTGCTGACCCACTCCTCGGTTTGCTCGAGCCGGGCGCCGCGCAGGAGGAAGCTCGAATCGCGCTGGGCCCCCGTCCACTCCGCCGTCGCGCGCCCGAGAAGCCGATCGCGACGGAGATCCTCGCGCGCCTCGTCGATCCACCCGCGCAAACGGGGCCATGCATCGAGGAGCGCTTCGTGAGCGATCTCGACGGTCGGCTCGCGCGTGGACGGCTCGCGATCGAACGTCAGGATCCGGTGGCGACCGAACGTCTCGAGCACGCCGTCGACAGCGCCGGGCTCGATGTCGAGAACGTCGAGCGACCGCCGCGTCACGCGCCGGCGCGTGTCGGATCGCCCTTCCCCGAGCGTCACGAGACGTAGGAACACGTGGCGGATCGCCCGCCGCTCCTCGGCGGTCGCCCGGCGTGCGATGTCGTCGGCGCTCGTCGAGACGGCGCCGACGATGCCCCCGAGTTCGCGGTAGGCATCGAGCGTCATCTCGCTCTCGTCGCGCCGCTCGAACAGCTCCGTCAGCGCAAACTGGACCAGCGGCAGTGCGCCGGGCTCGTGTGCCGCATCACCGATGATCTCCGCCTCGAGCCCGGATGCTAGACGCACGCCCGCGCGCTCCGCGGGGCCGAGAATCGCCTGCTCCAGTTCGTCGGGCTGCATCGGAGAAACGGGCTCGGTGCGATTCGCAAGCAACTCCCCGAACCGCGGGTAGACGAGCGGCTGATCGAAGAAGTCCGCACGCAGGGTCGCGATCACCGTTACCCGGCTGTCAGGATCGACCGAGGCGACGCGGATGCTGTCCAGGAAGTCTGACCGCTCGGTCTCGTCCGTCGTGAGGGTGAACAGCTCCTCGAGCTGATCGACGACGAGTACCACGTCTGCCTCACCGGGAATGGCGCGGTCAACGGCCTCCACCAACCCGCGAGATCCGCCCCGGATCAGATCGCCAAGGCGGCGCACGCCGCGGACCGCGATCCGGCCAAGGGCAGATTCCAACTCATCCATCGGATGAGGCCCGGGCGTGAGCTCGGCGACGAAGACGCCTCGACCGCCGAGCCCGCCGCCGCGGATCGTGGGCACGACCCCTGCGCGCACGAGTGAGGACTTGCCGCAACCGCTCGGACCGACCACCGCAAGGAAACGGGATCCGCGGCCCGGCTCTCGAAGACGCTCCCCGATCCGGGTCACCGCCGCCTTGCGGCCGAAGAAGTCCAGCGAGTCCGCCTCGGTGAAGGCTCGCAAGCCCCGGTACGGGTTCCGCGCGTGGTCGTCCGGCGCCGTGCGGGGGGTAATCCCATGTGCCGCACGACTCGCTCGAAGCGCGTCGACGATCGCCTCCGCCGATCCCGGGTCGGCGACGCTCGCCTCGTCGATTGCGGCCATCAGTGCGGGGGGGACGTCGTTGCGCAGGATGGCAGGCACGAGCGACGCCAGTCGTCGGACGTCGTCGGCCGCGCTCGGCGGCGGCCCGGCGCCGATCTCGAAGCCGCCCAGGTAGGCGTTGCCATCAGCATCGAACACGACGTTCCCCGACCCGATGTCACCGTGGGCGACACCCTGCCGGTGGGCGAAGGCAAGCGCCGAGGCGAGTTGATCCACGATCGCAAGCCCACGCTCGCGATCGATCGCCTCACCCCGGTCCAAAGTGGATGCGAGTGAGGGGCCGCGCACGAAGCGCGTCACGATGTAGGCCCGCCCAGGCTCGCGCCAGTAGTCGTAGACAGGCAAGATGTGCGGGTGCTCGAGCGCGGCGACCGCCTGCGCTTCGGGCTCGAATCGCGCGACAAATGTCTCGCCAGCAGCGACGTCCTCCCGGACAACCTCGACGGTCACATCCCGCCCGATGCGCGGTTGGATCGCGCGGAACCGAACGCCGTCGCGACTGTCGCCGAGCTTCTCCAGCAGCCGGTATCCGCGAAGCGGCTCGCCCCGCAGCTCAAGGGTGGGATCGTGCGCCAGTATCTGACCCTGCAGGCGAACGAGCTCCGGCGACGGATCGATGCCCAGCTCGTCGGCGAGGATCTCCCGCGCCCGCTGGAAGCCCGCGAGCGCCTCCGCCTGCCGGCCGTCGCGGTACTGGGCGAGCATCAGCTGCTCCCAGAGCCGCTCGCGAAGAGGGTGCTGCGCGAGCAGTGGCTCCAGCTCGGCGATCGCCCTAGCGGTCGCGCCGACGGCGAGCAGCGCGCCGATCCGCTCCTCCTGTGCTTCGAGACGCAGCTCGTCGAGCCGGGCGGCCTCGGCAAGCAGCGAGCGATCGGCGACGTCGGCGAGCGCGGGACCGCGCCACATCGCAAGCGCGTCCTCGAGCGTGTCGATGGCGACCTGGGGGTCGACCGGCAGCGCGGCACGTGCATCACGCACGAGGGCGTCGAACCGCGCCGCGTCCAGGTCCCGTGGGTCAACAACGAGGACATAGCCCGGCGCTCGATGCTGGAGCGCGACGTCGCCGAGGCTCCGCCTGAGATTCGATACGTAGGTCTGCAAGGTGTTGCGGGCCTGCCCCGGCGGCTCGTCACCCCAGACCTCGTCGATCAAGACCTCGGCCGGCACCACCTGGTTGGCGCGCACCAGAAGGTTGGCGAGGACGGCGCGCTGTTTTGGCCCGCCGAGCGGCAGCGGGCCATCTCCCGCGTCGACCTCTAACGGACCGAGCACACGGAACTGCACCCGGCGACCGTACCCAGGGTCGGAATCGCTGCGCAAGGCGGCATCGTCCTGCTCCGCTCGCAAGAACCACGCAAACCGCCCGTCACGGCTCGGAATAGGGGCGTAGCCTCGCGGCATGCGAACACCCGGAACTGCGCGCCGTCACGAAGACCTGGTCACCCGTTTCGTCGACGCCTGCGCGACGGATGACCGCATCCTCGCCGTCTTCCTTGCCGGATCGATCGTGCGCGGCGAGGCAGACGAGTTCTCCGACGTGGACTTCGGCGTCGTGACGACCGACGCGGCGTTTTCTCAGGTGACGGCGGAACGAACCGCGATCGCCCGGCGTCTCGGCGACCCGCTCTTCGTCGAGGATTTCGGCAACACCGACGTTGTGTTCGTGATCCTGGCAGACGGTCGCGAGGCAGAGATCTCATTTGCGCCTGAGCGCGACCTCGACCGGATCCACTCCGGGCCTCACGAGACCCTGCACGACCCGCGCGGCATCCTGGCCGGGCGCTCGTTGCCGTTCGCCCCACCCGACCGCGCCCAAGAACGCGAACAGCTGCAACGGCTCGTGACGTGGTTCTGGCACGACGTGTCGCACCTCACCGCGGCGCTCGGCCGGGGACAGCGATGGTGGGCGCAGGGACAGCTCGAGTTCCTCCGCGGCTGCTGCGTGAATCTGTTGCGGATCGCCAACGGCGCCGAGGCAGAGGAGGAGCCGTTCGAGAAGGTGGACAAGATCGTGCCGTCCGACGAACTCGCCCCGCTTGCCGCAACGGTCGGACCACTCGACGAGGCGGCGATGCTTGCCGCGGCGATGCAGATCGTCGATTTCTTCCGCGAGCACGCGTCTGCGATCGCCGAGTCTTTCGACGTCGACTACCCGAGCGAGCTTGCGGCGCTCGAGGCGGGACGGCTCGAAGCGCTCGCGCAGCGTTGAGCGACGCGCCTCACGGCGCCGCGACGCCGGTCCGCCGCAGCAAGTACCACGCCGCACCCGGCGGATGCTGTCCAGGAATCCTCCCCACCGGTTCGAACCACGGCGCGAAACGATCCCGCATCTCGCGCGGCGTCACGCCGAGCGGCCGCATTCGGCCGCCGGTAGCAAAGGCCCACACGAACAGCGACGCGCCGGCCCCGGTACGCCGCGCGACGCCGCGCGCATAGTCGTCGCGCCGCCGCCGCGACACGGAGTGAAAGCACCCGATATCCAACACGAGGTCGAATGGCCCCTCGATCGCGAGGTTGTCCAGACGCGTCACGTCGCCGCGCACCGCCGTGGAGCCGTCGGCGCCCGTAAGCTTCTCGACCGCCGCGTCGTAGGCGCGCTCGTTCGCCTCGACCCCGGTCGCGTGCCACCCGTGAACGGCAAGGTAGCGCACATTCGTCCCGGTGCCGCACCCAAGATCGAGCGCCCGCCCGGGCGCGAGCGCGCCGGGTCCCTCGATCCGTTCGACGACCTCGGGCGGCGTGATGCCGGTGTCCCACGGGGTGTGCCCGGATCGATAGGCGTGCGCGTATGTGAGGCGCCAGCACATGGGTCAGGACGCCCGGCGCGAGGCGCACGAGACGCACAACACCGACCAGGGCCGGGCCTCGAGGCGCTCCTCGGGGATGAGCGCGCCGCAGCGATCGCAGAGTCCGTAGGTCCCCTCGTCGAGCTTGGCAAGGGCACGTACGACGTCGATGCGCATGACGTCCAGCTGCTCGGCGGTGCCCACCTTGGTCATCCTGTCGATGGCCTCGGTCGTGCCGTCGCCGATGCGTTTGCCGAACGAGACCGCCGTCGCCGGGTCTCGGGGGACCGCCGTCAGCTCGGCGAGCTCTCCATCAAGCGATGCAAGACGGGATTCCAGCGTGGATCGAATCGCGGCGGTGTCCACGCTCAGCCCTTCGAGACGATCAGCGCATTGTGCTCGCCGGCGTCCACCACACCGTCGACGCCGGAGGGAACGAACACCGTGAGCGCTCCCACCGCGACCGGTACGTCATCGTCTTGGGGCGTCTCCGCCAGCTCCGGACGCAGCTCCGTTCCGGCCACTACGAGGCGAATCCGTACGTCGGGGTTCCAGCGTGCGGCGGCCGTTTGGAAGGTGGCCAGCGCCTCGGCGGCACGATCGGTGAACGTGAGCATCCACCGATGCTAGCGCCCTGCTCAATGCCATCGCGGGCCGCGGAGAATCCAATCGTCGAGCGACGGCTCGCCGGGCCGGTCCGGATCCGGCCACGGACGGCGGCCCGGCTCGGCGAGGTATCGGCGGATCCGCCGTCGTAGCCGATCGCCGAACCCCCGCTTCATCGGGGCCGCCAGTGCGTGCGCGTACGGCGAGCGGCCCGGGGGCGTCGAGGCGAGCCCACCTTCTCCTGCAGGTCTCGCTCGAACGCCCGGAGCATGTCCTGCGCGATGATCGGGTGCATCGCTTCCCCCTTCCGACCTGAAACCGATCACCTTCTGTAACCGGTTACGCCAAGATACCGGTTTGCATGTAACCAGTCAAGTGGAACTTTCCGGTTTCGAGGCGTATCCTTCGGGGCGTGGAACGACCCGCAAACGCCGAGCTCGACACCACTCCGGCCGCGCCCGGGGATCTCGAGCTCGTGCGGGCGTTCGTGTCCCTGCACGACCATCCGCCGGGCTCCCGCGCTGCCCGGCTCGAGCCGGAATCGATCCCGCCATCGACGGCGACCATCCGGTGGTGGCTGCAGGACGCCGCGCTGCTCGAGCCGGGCGAGCCGGCGACCGAGGAGGACCTCGTCTGGGCGGGCGCCGTGCTGGAAGCGCTTCGGGCGATGGTGCTCGAGAACATGGGCGAGCCGCGAGACTCGGCGGCGATCGAGTTCATCGACCGGGCGACCACCGAGGTCGGCCTGGCGCCACGATTCGGTGTCGAGGGCCTCGTGCCGTCGGTCGGCGGCGTCCGCGGCGCCGTCGGCACAGTGCTCGCCGTCGCGTTCCTCGCGCAACTCGACGGCTCGTGGGCACGATTCAAGGAGTGCGCAAGCCCGACGTGCCGATCCGTGTTCTACGACCGTTCGAAGAACCGGTCCGGGCGATGGTGCGTGATGGCCGAGTGCGGCAACCGGGCGAAGGTGCGCGCCTTCCGGGAACGGCACGCCGAGGCGTGAGCGCGATCGAGCTCCGGCTCCGTGGACCCGCCGGCGAACCGGTCGACCTGTGGCGAACGCTCGTCTCGCACGGGTTCCACGATCTCCCGCCACTCGCGCTCGACGATGACCAACGCACCCTCACGATGACCGTGCGGATGCCGCGCGGCGCGCCGCGGCGCGTCACCGTCGGCGCCGGCCGACGTGGCGCCGCGCGGATCGTTCCCACCGGGTCCGAGCCGTCGGCGCAGGCGCGCGCATCGATCGAAGGACAGGTGGCGCGTGTGCTCCATCTCGACCAGGACCTGGCGCCGTTCTACACCCTCGCCGCGGAGGATCCCGATCTGTCGTGGGTGACGACGGGCGCGGGCCGGATGCTCCGCTCCCCCACCGTGTTCGAAGACGTCGTGAAGACCCTCTGTACGACGAACTGCTCGTGGGGGCTCACCCGCACGATGGTCACCGCGCTCGTTACAAACCTCGGCGACCCGTCCCTCGGCCCGCGCAATCCCGCGACGAATGCGTTCCCGACGCCGGCGGCATTGGCCGCCCAGCCGGAACGCTTCTACCGCGACATCGTGCGCAGCGGCTATCGCGCGCCGCACTTCAAGCGGCTGGGCGAGCTGGTGTTCTCCGGCGAGGTCGACCTGGAGCGGCTCGGCGAGGCCGGTCGCGAGGAGTTGTCCGACGAAGAGGTCGAGCGGCAACTGCTCGCGCTGCCCGGCATCGGTCCGTACGCGGCCGCCCACGTCATGATGACCCTCGGGCGAAACTCCAAGCTGATCTTGGACTCCTGGACGCGTCCGACCTATCGGCGCCTGGCGGGAGCACGCCGGCAGCCGACCGACGCCCAGATCGAGCGGCGATTTCGCCGGTACGGCCCCGAGGCCGGTCTCGCATTCTGGCTGTTCGTGACGCGCGATTGGGTGAGCTGAACCTCCCCGATCCGGGGGTTGCCCCGCCCGCCACACCCGTCCATACTGCCCGAGGCCCATGCGGCCCAACCCACAACGCCCCTCGGGGCCCGGCCTGGAGGACGACGCAATGAAGGAGTGCCGATGGCGCCTCGTCGCGCCCTCGCGCGCCGCGCACGGCGGCTACTCGGCTACTGGCGGTCCGAGACCCGGACGCTTCGCCAGGGCCTGGTCGCGCTCGTCCTCAGTACCGGCGCAGGGTTCGTCGCAGGCCTGACCCTCTCGCACCTCACCGGCACCCTCAGCGAGCTTCCCGGCCTCCTGCCGCTCATGCCCGCGGCGACGGGCATGCGGGGAACGATCTTCGGCGCGATCGGCGCCCGGCTCGGCACCGCCGACGCCGCCGGACTGCTCACCATCGATCTGCGCCCCGGCGGCGTGCTCCGCCGCAACGTCGTTGTCGCGGTGCTCACGACGTTCTCTTCGGCGCTCTGGCTCGCGGTCCTGGCGCGCGCCATCTCCGCGATCGCCGGCCAGGCCTCGATTCCCCTCAGCGAACTCCTCATCGTCGCGACGGTCGGCGGCGCGATCGGATCCGTGATCATCCTGCTCATCACGGTGTCGCTCGCGGCGGCATCGACCCGTCTCGGGTGGGACCTCGACTCCGTGTCCACGCCGATGGTCACCGCGCTCGGCGACATGACCAGCATCCCCGGCATGTTCCTCGCAACCTTGCTGCTCGGCCACGGCAGCGTGACCGGCGCGATCGCCGTGGTGTGCTTGACGCTCGGTGTCGTCTGTATCGTCGCCGGCTACCGCACCCGCGACCGGATGATCCGCAGGATCCTGTGGGAGATGACGGCAACGATCATGCTCACACCCATCCTCGACGTGTTCGCCGGCGAGTTGCAGCAGGCGCGCTCGGCCGAGCTGTTCAGCGTGCCCGTGGTGCTCACGCTCATCCCACCGTTCGTGTCGCAGGCCGGCGCACTCGGGGGCATCTTCTCGTCCCGGATCACCTCCAAGATGCAACTGGGTGTGATCACCCCACGCGGCCGGCCCGAGGTGCCTGCCATCATCGACGCCACGATCGTCGCCGGGCTTTCGGTCGTCGTGTTCCTGCTCATCGGAACCGTCGCCTGGCTGCTCGGCACGGCGACCGGCCTGCAGCAGATGCCCTCGGCCGGGACGCTGATCGGCGCGACGCTGGTGGCCGGAATTCTGGTCACCCCCATCACGATCGTCGCGGGCTATTACCTCGCGGTCGTCACCTATCGCTTCGGTCTGGACCCGGACAATCAGGGCGTGCCCATCATCACCAGCGTCATGGACCTGGCCGGCGTGGCGCTCGTCCTGCTCGTCATGACATCATCGGGAGTGCTGCCGCATGGATGACCAACCGCCAAGCACCGTCAAAGACCTGCTCGTCGAGCTGAAGGACGCTTCCGAGCTCATGGTCGATTTGGCCTACGCGGCCGTCTTCTTCAACGAGGAGAAGCTCGCCGACGAGGTCATCCGACTCGACGGCCGCTCGGGCGACCTGTTGCGGCGACTCCGCATCATGGCGATGCTCGCCGCGCGGAGCCCCGAGGACGCCGAAGGGATGGCGGGGGTCCTATGGATCGCCGATGCGATCCAGCGCATCGGCGCGGCGGCCTCCGACGTCGCGCGTGTGATCGCCGCACGGCTCGGCATCCCCGATGCCCTGCGGCCCGACCTGCGTCACGCCGACGAGATGACCGCTCGCGTGCGGGTGCGCGACGAGGCGCCCGCGATCGGTCAGACGCTTCGCGAGCTGTCGCTGCCGACCGAGACCGGCATGTGGGTGATGGCCATCCGCTCGGACAACCGGTGGGAGTTCGACCCCGGCCCCGAGGACACGATCGCCCCTGGGGACGTACTGCTCGTCCGGGGTCCGGAGGAAGGCGTGAACCTCGTGCGCGAGCTCGCCGGCGCGCCCAAGGTCCCCGGGCCGCCCGAGCAGGAGGCACCGGCCCTGTCCGAGCTCGACCGCGCGGTCGACATCCTGGTCGAGATGAAGGACCTGGCGGAGGCCACGGTCGGCCTCGCCTACTCCTCGATTCTGTTCAACAACCGCGCGCTCGCCTATGAGGTCGGCGTGCTCGAGGCCCGATCGGACCAGCTGGAGGACGAGCTCGAGAGCTGGGTGCTCCGCGCGGCGCCGGAGGCGCGCAACGTCGATGAACTTCGCGGACTGATCCGGCTTGCGGCAGCCTCGGAGGCGATCAGCGACGCCGCCCGCGACATGACTTGGTACGTGGAACACGGCGACGCCCTGCATCCGGTCGTCCAGATGGCGCTCGAGGAAACCGAGGAGACGAGCGCGGAAACCATCGTGCAGCCAGGGTCCCCTGCCGACGGGCGGACGCTCTCGGAACTTCGCTTCGAGACCGAGACCGGCATGTTCGTGCTCGCGATCCAGCGCGGAACCCGGTGGGTCTACCGGCCGCGCGGCGTCTTCACGCTGTTGGCCGGCGACCGGCTCATCTCGGTCGGGCCCGAGGAGGGCGAGGACGAACTCGTCGCGCTGTGCGGCGAGCAGCCGGTCGAAGCGCCTGCGTGATCAGCCGCCGGGCGTGCGAACGCCGGCCGGAAGGCTGAACCGCACGCCCTCTTCGGCCACGGAGATCTGCTCGACGTCGTCGAACCCGCGGGCCGCGAGCCACTCGAGCATCCGCGAGACGAGATGCTCCGGCGCGCTCGCACCGCTCGTCAGACCGACGACCGCCGCGCCGGTGAGCCAGTCGGGATCCACCTCGGTCTCGTCATCGACGAGATGGCCGGGGATTCCCCGCTCGCGCGCGACCTCCGCCAGCCGGTTGGAATTCGAGGAGTTCCGCGACCCGATGACGAGCAGCACGTCGACCCGCGGCACGAGCTGTTTGACGGCGTCCTGCCGGTTCTGCGTCGCGTAGCAGATGTCCTCGCGCGGCGGTCCCTGCAGGTGGGGATAGCGTTCCTGGAGCACGCGCACGATCTCCCCGGTCTCATCGACCGAGAGCGTCGTCTGCGTGAGGTAGGCAAGCGGCCCGTCGGGCAGCGTCACGGTGCGCGCGTCGGCGACGTCTTGGACAAGCACCGTACGGGCGGGTGCCTGGCCGCTCGTGCCCTCGACCTCCTCGTGGCCTGCGTGGCCGATGAGCACGATTGTTCGGTCCTCCGCGGCGAAGCGCCGAGCTTCGACATGCACCTTGGTGACGAGCGGGCAGGTGGCGTCGATCAACGCCAGCTCGCGCCGGCGGGCTTCATCGAAGACGGTCGGCGGGGATCCGTGTGCCGAGAGCACCGCGACGGCGCCCGCCGGCACCTCGTCGATCTCGTCGACGAACACCGCGCCCTGCGCTTCGAGATCCCGGACAACATGGAGGTTGTGGACGATCTGTTTGCGCACGTAGACCGGCGCGCCGTGCTTGGCGAGCGCGCGCTCGACGGCCTCGACCGCCCGCTCGACGCCCGCGCAGTAGCCGCGGGGCGCCGCGAGCAGCACCTTCTTGCCACCGCCTTGGCCGCGATCCTCGCCGTCGCTCACGCGTCCCATCGTCGCACCGCAGGATATGACCTACGGTCATAGGTAGGTTGCCGCAACGTTCCCACCGTCGGTACTGTGGTCGCACCTTCCGACGGACGCCTCCCCGTCCGAACCCCCCTTCCCGGCACGAGACGCGTGCTACGCACCTTCCCAGGGTGTGGCTCGCGCGCGCCTGTGTGCCGAAGGGTGGGACGAGGCGACGACCGTCGGTAGGTCGGTCACACGAACGAGCACGCACCCAGGAGGTGATGCAGCACCCGCGACCGACCGTGGAGAGGCCCGCATCCGGCGAAAGGCTCGCCGGGCGCGGGGATCAGGACGCAGCCGCCAGTTCCGTCCGCCGCGGGGGTGAACCATATGACGCAAGCGATCTGGCTTCGTCGCGTAATCGCGACGCTCGCCCTGACCGCGACCTTCACGGCCGGTGCCATGGCACCGAACGCAGTGGCCTCGCCGCTGCTACGGCCGCATTCCACCCATGCCCCTCGTTCCAAAGTGGTGTGCCCGGTGGACTGGACGAAGGGACCGTTTTTTGTCCGGCAACTGATCCGATGCGCCGCGAGCCACTACGGCGTCAGCGTCGACAAGGCGCTTGACGTCGCCGATCGCGAGTCGCATTTCTTCCCACGCGCATACAACAGCTGGAGCTGCGCCAAAGGCATCTACCAGCATCTATGCACCTACTGGCCGACACGTGCCACCACGTACGGCTTCCACGACTGGCCGGCCTTCAACGCCCGCGCCAACATCCTGGTCACCATGCGAATGGTGCATCGGGGTGGCTGGGGCCCCTGGGGCGGCTGATCGCTAACC
The DNA here is from genome assembly GCA_963816105.1 of uncultured Actinomycetes bacterium. Lineage (GTDB taxonomy): Bacteria > Actinomycetota > UBA4738 > UBA4738 > HRBIN12 > AC-51. Next base: position 382,668 of record CAWFJH010000001.1, read on the forward strand.
GATGGGACCACCCGGGCGGCGCTGCTCACGCAGCGCCGCCCGGGCGTCCTGCACCGACTCGATCACCACACCCGATCCGGGCATCGGCCGATCGGTCACGATCCACATCCCCGGGAATCGTTCGGCGGCGAGCGCCACCAGCTTCTCGAACGGTCCGACCACCACCAGATAGTGCGGCCGCTCGGCATCGAGCCGGTCCAACGCGTCGCGCAGGTCGGTCGCGCCGGGCGTGAGCTCCCATTCCGCGGCGACCACCGCGCGGCGAAGCGCCGCGAGCTGTTCGGCATCGGGCGCGACGCAGAGGACCCGGACGGACCGGCACACCTACAGCCAGCCTTTGCGCTTGAACATGATGTAGAGCCCGAGCGCGGTCCCACCCATGACCGCGAGGGCAAAGGGATAGCCGAACCGCCACCCGAGCTCGGGCATGCCCTCGAAGTTCATGCCGTACACCCCGGCGATCAGCGTCGGGGCGAGCAGAATGGCCGCCCAGGCAGCCAGCTTGCGCATGACGACGTTGAGGTGATTGGCAACCTGGGCCACACGCAACTCGAGGAGCGACGTCAGCACGTCGCGAATGTTGTCGGCGAAGTCCGCAACCCGGATGGCGTGCTCGGTGACGTCCCGGTAATACGGAAGCAGCTCGGCCGCCACGAGTCCCGGATCGTCCTGGATGAGGTCGAGGCCCTGGCGCAGCGGCGCTGCGTAGCGCCGCAGTCTGACAACCGCGCGCTTGAGCCGGAAGATCCGCTCCTGGATACTGCGGCCATCGACCGAGGGATCGTCGGCGAACACGACGTCCTCGAGGTCGTCGGTCCGGTCCTCGAGCGTTTCGACGATCGACAGGTAGTCGTCGACGACGCCGTCGATGAGCCGGTAGATCGCAAAGCCACCGGGGTAGGCGCCGAACAGGTCGGGTTGACGCTGCCACCGTCGCGCGATCTCCTCGATCGGATACGGCGCGGGTCCGTAGCGAAGCGTCCCGAGGAACCCGGCCCCCACGACCGCGTGCACCTCGTGCTCGACGAGGTCTTCGTCGTCGAGGCTGAGCGGCCGCAGCGCCACAAACGCGTAGCGCTCGAACAACTCGACGCGAGGCCGCTGCTTTTGGTGGCCGAGGTCCTCGATCGTCAGCGGATGCAGCCCGAGGGCTTCCGCGAACTGTGCGACCTCGTCCTCGGTCGGCGCAGCCGCGTCGAGCCACAGGAAGACACCCGCCGTGCCCAGCAGCTCCCGCGCCCGGTCGAGTGCGACCGGTCCATCGTCGGCCACCCCGTTCCGGTAGACCCGGACCTGGATCATCGGGCGCGAGCCTACCCCAGCCTCGTGCGCCAGCCGCTCAGGCGCGCTCGAAGGCAAGCGCGCTGCCGAGCGCGCGCGCGAGCAACGGCCCCTGCTCTCGTGCATCGTCGATCGCGCGCGACGGATCGGGACCTTCGACCCGGACGTGCAGGGTGTGGTTCTCGCGGACGACGTCGATCCCGGACACGTCGTCGGCGCCGCCGCGGCCCAGGGCCAGCGCGACCCGGAGGATCCCGGTGAGCGTTCGACAGGCCTCCTGCTCGGTCGCGGTGAGCGCGGCAAACGGCGGATAGGCGGCCCGGGGCGGGGAGCCGCGCTGGAACCGGACGAGGCTCGCCATCATCGCAATCTCATCAGGCGAGAAGCCGCGGAGCCCCGCGTGCTCGACGACATAGGCGCCGTGCTTGTGGTGCTTGTCCGTGGAGATGCGCGCGCCGATCTCGTGCACCCGAGCTGCCGCCGCGAGCAACTCGCGTTCGGTCGGTCCGAGGTCGTGCAGTGCTCGCGTCTCGTCGAACAGGCGCTCCGCATGACGCCGGACGGTGGCCGAGTGCTTGTCGTCGACGCGCCAGGTCGCGGCCAGATGGTCGATGGCCGCCGCGCGAAGCGCGACCGGGCCCGCCGGCAAGGGCGAGGCGAGCTCGCGAAGCACGACGCCCTCCCGGAGTCCCCACTCGCTGTGGACCGCCCGCGTCGCGCCGAAAAGCTCGAGCGCGGTCGACAGCACGACCGCGCCGGCGGGCAGCAGGTCCGCGCGCCGCGTGTCGATTCCCGGCAGATCGGCGCGCTCCTCGGGCGTCGCGGCGCCGAGCGTGCGCGCCAGGTCGCGCAGCCCGTCCACCGAGACCTCGAACTGGTTGAGCGAGGTCGGCGGGTCCGGCCAGCGTCGGGCCGCGATCAGCCGTGCGAGCGCGCCCGCGGATCCGCCGGCGATGACGCACATCGGGTCGGCGGGCGGGCGACACGCCTCGACGGCCGGCTGGAGCATTTCCGTCGCGACTTTGCGGATGTGCCGGCGCTCGGATCGCGCCATCGAGTCGCCCGCCACCATCGTGGCGGACACCGCCGCAGCCCCGAGCGGGAACGTGTCGGTCCACACGATGACGTCCTCGTCGACGAGCGCGATCTCGAGACTTCCGCCGCCGAGGTCCACGGCGAGCCACGGGCCGTCCGCAAGGGCAATGCTCGCGCGGATCCCGGTCGCGGTACACCGGACTTCTTCATCGCCCGCGAGGATCTGGACGCGAACCCCGAGCGCGCCGCGCAGCGCCTTCGATAGCCAGGGCTGATTGGCGGCATCGCGGAACGCCGCGGTCGCGACCGGCCACAGCCGCTCGGCTCCCGATCGCTCGGCGATATCGCGGAAGCGCGCCACGGTCCCGAGGGCCCGGTCGACCAACTCGTCGGAGACACGACCGCTCGAGGCGACCTCGGCGCCGAGGTTGAGGATCACTCGATCGCGAAGCACGTGGGTGAGCGAGCCGTCGTCGGCGGCATCGGTGACCAGCAGCTGGAAGGAGGTGCTGCCGAGGTCGAGCACGGCACACCGCATCTAGCGCACCCGGTCGCGGGGCGGCGGAATGTAGCGGGCGCCGATCGCCGTGCCGGCATCGCGCTCGATGACCCACGTCGCGCCCTTCTTCCAGCCGTACGAGCCGTCGGCGGGCCGCTCCGCGATGATCGGTTCCACGAGCGCGCGAAACAGGTCGCCGTGGGTACAGGCGACCGACGGTCCGCCCAGCGTGCGCAGACACTCGCGCGCCGCCTCGAGCGGCGTCCCTTCCCGCAGGCGGTCGTCGAGCTCGACGGAGACGCCGAGCGCCTGTGCGATCGGCACGACCGTGGCGACGCAGCGGTGCGCACGACTCGAGATCACCCGGCGCACATAAGCGAGTCGAAGCTGGTCGAGCAGCCGCTCGGCCTGACGTTGCCCCTTGCCGCTGAGCGGCCGGTCGTCGTCCCGCGCGGTCCACATCGCGCGCGACCCCGCCTTGGCATGGCGGACGAGATACACCGGCTCATCGAGCGCAAGCGCGGCGTCGAGGGTGTCGAGCTCCCTGGGATAGCTGAGCAGCCCTCGCGCCTCGTCGGGTACCACCCAGCGGATGGCGTCGACCTCGTCGTTCGGCTCGTACGTGCCCTCGCCCATCGGCTGCATCAGCCAGTACCGCACCACCTTTGGCCGCGTGCGTCCGTCGAGGTAGCGCACGGACGGCAGCTCAGGGCCCGGCGCGCACCGCCATCCGGTCTCCTCCTCGATCTCGCGGAGGGCGGCGTCTTCGAAGGACTCTTCGTCCTCGAGCTTGCCCTTCGGGTGCGTCCAGTCGTTGTAGCGCGGCCGATGCACGATCAGCAGCTCGCGCTCGCCGGGAGTCCCACGCATCACGACCCCGCCAGCCGCGGCAACCTCCTCGCTCACCAGAACCGGGTTCCCGATCGCGACAGCGACACCCACGCCGGCCGCCACGCATCCCGGGTGATGTAGCGCCAGGCGGCGGCACGACCGGCGAGCCAGCCCGCGGCAAGCGCCTCATATGGATCGACCGGCTCACGCGCCAGCAGCCACGTCTCGGCGACGACGGCGTCTTGGTGCTCGCCAAGGAGGTCCTGCACGACGGTCGCGCGGCGCACGAACCGCTGGGCGTCGGCGCCGGCGATCGGCAGGAACAACTCCGCCGCGTACCGCGCGTGCTTGGTCCCGATACGGATCTGGTGCAGGGACGCATCCGTCGGTGCGCTCCCGGCGGCGTCCACGCGATGCTTGAGCGCACGCCACACCGGCCGCATGACGGCCTCGGCCTCCATCGCGACCTCGCGGCGATTGCGGACCGCAAGCACGACCTCGTCGAGCCGCCGCAGGAGCGATCCGAACGGCTCGGCGGCGAGCGTGACCGCCAGCTCGTCGCGCGCCTTGGTGCGTTCCTCGTCGAGCGCCGCGACGAGCCGCGTGCCGCCTCGTTCCACAGTGGCCGGCGCTCCCTCGAGCGCACGCATCAGCGAGCCGCGGAGCACGTCGGTGTCGCGGACCACCCCGAGCACGCCACCGACGCGTTCCAGTTCGCGGCGCACGTCGTCTACGTCCAGACCGACGACCGCGTCGAGCCGCTTGAGCTGCGCGCGAAGCCGCCGCGCCGCGACCCGCGCGCGGTGGACATCCTCGGGGTCGGGCATTAACCCGGGCCGTGCGCGGCAGGCGCGCAACCGCTCAATGGAGGGCGCGATCGTTGAGCCGATCGCGGTCGACAGCGGGAGGGCCACGACGGCCGTCCCCATCACCGCTCCCCGCGGGCTCGCTCCGCCGCCATCCGCATGAGCTCCGCTTGGGAATCGAGCTGCCGGCCATTCCTCACGGGCCGCCAGACCCCATCCGGACAGAGCTCGGAAGCGAGCGCGTCGTCGGTAAACACGACCTCGAGAACCTCGTCGAGGCGTCGCTGCAGATCGGGCCGCTCGACGGGCACCACGGCCTCGACGCGATGGTCGAGGTTGCGTGGCATCAGATCGGCCGAGCCCATGAAGTACCTGCGTCCCCGCTCGGCACTGCCGAAGCGGAAGATCCGCGAGTGCTCCAAGAAGCGTCCGACGATCGAGCGAACGGTGATGCCATCGGACATGCCGGGAATACCCGGCAACAAACAGCACAGCCCGCGCACGGCGAGTGACACGCGCGCGCCGGCCTGCGACGCCGCGTAGAGCGCATCGATCATGCCCGCGTCGGCGAGGCTGTTCATCTTGAGCACGATCTCGCCGTCGGTGCCGGCCGCGGCTTCCCGGTCGATCATCTCGAGCAACGATGCCCGAAGGGTCAGCGGCGCGACCAGCAACTTGCCGTACGAGCGCTGCCGGCTGTACCCCGTCAGCAGGTTGAACAGGTCGGCCACGTCGGTGCAGAGCGCCTGGTTGGCCGTCAACAACCCGAGGTCCTCATACAGCGTCGCCGTCTTCGAGTTGTAGTTGCCCGTACCGATGTGCGCATACCGGCGGATCGCGGAGCCCTCGCGCCGAACGACCAGACAGACCTTGGCGTGTGTCTTGAGCCCGACCACCCCATAGACGACGTGCGCGCCCGCCGTCTCTAGCGTGCGGGCCCAGTTGATGTTGGCCTCCTCGTCGAAGCGAGCCTTCAGCTCGATCAGCGCCACCACCTGCTTGCCGGCCTGGGCGGCCCGCTCGAGCGCCTGGACGATCGGGCTGTCGACCGAGGTTCGATACAGCGACTGCTTGATGGCCAGCACGTCCGGGTCGGCCGCCGCCGCCTCGACGAAGGCCTCGACCGACGTCACGAAGGACTCGTACGGGTGGTGCACGAGCACGTCCCCGCGCCGAAGCACCCCAAAGATGTCCTGCGGCTGATCGCCGATCGGCATGAGGACCGGCGCGGTCACCGGCGTCCACGGTTCGCGCTGCAGGTCGGGCCGGTCAAGCGCCGCGATGATCTCGAGCCCGGCCAGATCGAGCGGAACCGTGCTCACGTAGACCTGGTCCTCCTCGAGGTCGAGTTCGCGCGAGAGCAGCCGCAACACGCTCTCGGGCACGTCCTGGCCGATCTCCAGCCGCACGCAGCTCGCGCCACGGCGACGGCGGAACAGAACCGTCTGGATCTCCTCGAGCAGGTCGCCCGCCTCGTCCTCCTCGACATCGAGGTCGGCGTCGCGCGTCACGCGGAAGACGTAGTTCTCCCCCACCTGCATGCCCGGGAACAGCCGGTCGAGGTGCGCGGCGATGACCTCCTCGATCGCGACGAAACGCTCGCCGTCGGGCAGCGCGATCATCCGGGGCAACAGCGGCGGCACCTTGACGCGAGCGAAGCGCCGCCCGCCGGTCGAAGGGTCGCGCACGAGCACCGCGAGGTTGAGCGAGAGGCTGGAGATATACGGGAACGGGTGCGCCGGATCGACCGACAGCGGCGTCAGCACCGGGAAGATCCGGTCGTTGAAGAACTCGGTCAGCCAGGCGCGCTGTTCTTCGTCGAGCTCGGCCCAGGGCATCAGGCGGATGCCCTCCTTTTCGAGCGCGGGGAGCAGCACGTCGCGGTACTCCACCGCCACCGCCGCCATGAAATCGACCACCCGCTCCCGGATCGCCGCCAGCTGCGTCGACGGCGTCATCCCGTCGAAGGTCGCTTGCTGCAGTCCCGCCTCGCGCTGTTCGAGCAACCCGGACACGCGCACCTGGAAGAACTCGTCGAGATTGGAGGAGAAGATCGCCAGAAACCGAACCCGCTCAAGGAGTGGGCGGTCGGCGTCGGTCGCCAACGCCAGCACGCGAGTGTTGAAGTCGAGCCACGACAGCTCGCGGTTGATGTAGCGGGGCCCGTCCTCAAGCGGCTCGGGCGTGGGGAAATGGTGGACCGCCATGGCCACGAGAGCCTACCCCAACAGTGCCATATCCCCTAGGGCGCTACGCGTGCCCGAGAGACGACGCTAGGCGACGAACTTGTAGCCGAGCCCCCGCACGGTGACCAGATGGCTGGGTTCGTGGGGGTCACGTTCCACCTTCTGGCGGATTCGCTTGACGTGGACGTCCAGGGTCTTGGTGTCCCCCACATAGTCGCGCCCCCAGACCTCCTCGATCAGGAAATCACGAGTGAGAAGCCGCCCCTGCCGGCGGAGCAAGAGCTCCAAGAGCTGGAACTCCTTCGGCGGCAGCGTTACGGCGGAACCGTGCACGCGGACCTCGTGGCGGCCGACGTCCATCTCGACCGGACCCCCCGCCAGGATCTCCTCGGCGGGCAGCGGCGCGGCCATCCGCGCGCGCCGCAGGTGCGCTCGGACGCGCGACACGAGCTCGCGCACCGAGAACGGCTTGGTGACGTAGTCGTCGGCGCCCAGCTCGAGCCCGCTTACCTTGTCCGCCTCGGAGTCTTTGGCGGTCACGATGATGATTGGGACCGTGGACTCCTGTCGGATCGTGCGCACCACATCGAGTCCGGACATCTCCGGCAGCATCAGATCGAGGATCACGAGGTCCGGTTCGGTTGCCCGGAACCGCTCGACCGCCCGTCGACCGTCCTCGGCAACGGTGACACCGTAGCCCTCGCGCTCGAGGGAATATCGGATGGAATCGGCGAGCGCCTCTTCGTCTTCGACCAGCAGGATGCGACTGGGAACGTCGCTCACGCCTGGACCTCGTGCGAGGCGTCGGTGAACTCCCGAAACTCGCCGGTGACCAGATACCCGACTTGCTCGCCGATGTCGACGGCGTTGTCGCCCGCGCGCTCGAGCGCGCGGGCGGCGAGGTTCATGTGCAGCCCCCACTCGAGCATGCCTTGGTCCTCGGCAAGCTTGAGCGCCTCCAGATGCGAGGACCGGTTGAGCCGATCGACGAGATCGTCCATCTCCGGAAGCTGCAGACAGCGCTCGAGGTCCCGGTTCGCAAAGGCGTCCATCGCCGTGCGGAGCATGAGCACCACCCGCTCGCCCATCTCATCGAGCAGCATGCGCATCGAGGCGCTCCCCGGAACGGCCGGGGTCATCAGATAGAGCTTTGCGACGTTCACGGCCTGATCGCCCACGCGCTCCAGATGCAGACAGCTGTGGAGAATCGCGCTGATCAAGCGGAGGTCGGCCGCCACCGGCGACTGCAGCGCGAGCAGCGACAGCGTGCCCGGAGTCGATCGTGAGGTAGAGCTCGTCGATTTGGTCGTCGTCGGCGATGACGAGCTCGGCCAGGATCTGCGTCGCGTTCGACGAGCGCCTTGACCGAACGCTGGATCGCGTTGCCGGCGAGCTCACCGAGGGTCAGGAGCTCCAATTCGGTGCGCTGCAGTGCCTCGTCAAACGATTCGCGCGTCATCCGAACCGCCCCGTCACGTACGCCTCCGTTCGTTCGTCGGAGGGATTCGTGAAGATCGTCTCGGTATCGTCGAACTCGACCACGACGCCGGTACGGCTCCCCTCCTCCGTCACGTCGACCGTGAAGAACGCGGTGCGGTCCGAGACCCGCGCCGCCTGCTGCATGTTGTGCGTCACGATCACGATCGTGTACTCGGACACCAGCTCCCGCATGAGGTCTTCGATCCGCGTGGTCGCGATCGGGTCCAGCGACGAACACGGCTCGTCCATCAGGATGACGTCGGGTTTGGTCGCGATCGCGCGTGCGATGCACAGGCGTTGCTGTTGCCCGCCCGACAGCGCCATCCCCGACTCCTTGAGCTTGTCCTTGACCTCGTCCCACAGGGCCGCCTTCGTCAGCGACTGCTCGACGACCTCGTCCATGTCGCCCTTGAAGCCGGCGACCTTCGGCCCGAACGCAACGTTTTCATAGACCGACTTGGGGAACGGATTGGGCTTTTGGAAGACCATCCCGATTCGCCGGCGCACCTCGACCGGGTCGACATCGGGGTGGTAGAGGTCTGCGCCGTGATACAGGATCTTCCCTTCGATGCGCGCCGTCTCGATCAGGTCGTTCATCCGATTGAGGCAGCGCAGGAACGTCGTCTTGCCGCAGCCGGAGGGACCGATGAGCGCGGTGATCTGGTTGCGCTGGATCGGCAGCGTCACGTCGCGCACGGCGCGGTAGTCGCCGTAGTACACGGCGACGCCTTGCGTGTCGAGCACCAGGTCGCGCGCGAGCTGGGGCGTCTCGCGGTGCTCCATCTCGATATGCACCGGCTCCGTCGGCGGCACCACGGTTGCCGGCGTCGTCACGTCCTGGTCGACCACGTCACCATCTCCGCTCATATCGGTTCCTCAGCCAGATCGCGATCCCGTTCACAAGCACCAGCACCACCATCATGATCACGATCGCCGCGGCGGCCAAGTCTTTGAAGGATTGCTGCGGCAGCCGGGCCCACGTGAAGATTTGGACCGGCAGCGCCGTGTACCGGTCGTGGACGATCTTGTCCCAAAGGCTCCCCGTTGTGGTGAAGAAGCCCATCACCGCGCCGACCAGGATCAACGGTGCCGTCTCGCCGAACGCGCGGGCGATCGAGACGACCACACCCGTGAGGATGCCGGGCATCGCGTACGGCAGCACGTGACTGCGCACTACCTCCCAGCGCGTGGCGCCGACACCGTACGCCGCCTCGCGGATCGATCGCGGCACCGCCCGCAGCGCCTCCATCGTGGTGATGATCACGATGGGCAGCACCAACACCGCGAGCGTCAAACCGCCCGAGATGAGCGCGCCGAGGTCGTTGATGTTCAGCGCGTAGTTCAAGGCGATCACGAACACGATGAGCCCGAGGATTCCGTAGACGATCGAGGGCACACCCGCGAGGTTTCGGATGTTGACCGTCAGGGCGCGCGTCAGCTTGGTGTCGCGGGCGTACTCCTCGACATAGACCGCGGCACCAACGCCCAGCGGAATGGCCACAACGGCGACGATCATCATCATCACGATCGAGCCGAACAGCGCAGGACCGATCCCGGCCTTCTCGGGGGAACTCGAAGGCCCGTTCGTCAAGAAGCTCAGTCCGCGGTCGGCGAGAACGGGAACGCCCTGCTGGGCGACATTCCAGAACAGCAGCAACAGGATCGCAAGCGATGCAATCAGCGCGAACAGGAGCACACCCGCGAAGATGACGCCCCCGAGGTCGCGCCGCCCGCCCTGCAGCGCCTCCTCAACGCGCGAGGTCGTGACATTGGTTGCGATCGCCATCAGTAACGCCCTCGATAGCGCCGCACGAATCGCTCGCTGATCAGGTTGAGCAGGAACGTGAGCACGAACAGCAGCAGGCCGACGAAGAACAGCGAATTGAACGCCTGACCGGCCCCCTTGACCTGGTCGGTGCCGGTCGCAAGCGCGGCCATCGCGCCGGTCGCCGTCTGGCCGGCGTCCAGCGGGTTGAGCGTGAAGCTCGCGCCGCCCGAGCCGCCCGCAGCGATCGCCACCACCATCGTCTCACCGAGCGCGCGCGAAAAGCCGACGATCATCGCGGCAACGATCCCGGAGATCGCCGCCGGCACCACCACCCGAACACTCGTCGCCTTACGGCGGGCCCCCAAGCCGAAGGACGCCTCGCGCAGCCCGGCCGGCACCGAGAACATCGCGTCCTCAGAGATCGTCGCGACGAGCGGGATGGTCAGGACACCGACGCCGAGGCCGGCGGCGGCCAGGCTAAAGATGCCGTTGTGGAACAGCGGCTGGATCAACGCGGGGCTGATCACGGTGAGCGCGAAGAACCCGACCACGATGCTCGGTACGCCGGCGAGCAGCTCGACGATCGGCTTCAGCCGCCGTCGCATCGACGGCGAGGCGTACTCGGAAAGATAGATCGCCGTCCCGATGCCGAGCGGTACCGCGACGGCCATCGCGATGATCGCCACGATGAACGAGCCCGCGAAGATCGTTGCAAGTGAGAACTCGTTGCTCCTCGGCCGCCAGGCGCTCTCGAGGAGCCAGGCGAGATGAATATTCATGAGGAACACGATCGCCTTGGCGAACAGCGATACCACGATGACGACGCTGATCACGAACGACACGAGGGCGGTCGCAAAGAAGGCGCCCCGAATGATCGCCTCTTTGCGGCGATGGGCGGCGCGCGGCCGCAGATCCGCCGGTGTGAGCGCGACGGGTCGTGACGCCATCAGCCTCGGCCTTTCCTCGGGGACTCAGGAGAGCCGCCGGGCGCCTTCGGCGCCCGGCGGCCACCAACCTACGTTAGCCCGACGCCGACGCGCTGGCACCGCCGCCCGAGGCGTCCGACCACGCCTGGCGCGATGCGTCCAGCCGCTCCTGCGGGATCGCCACGTAGTCCGCGTCGGTCACCGCCTGGATACCCTCGTCGGACAGGTAGTAGTCGACGAACGACGCAAGCGCCGGGTTCGTCGCCAGCTTGTCCGTGTTGACGTAGATGTAGAGCGAGCGCGACAGCGGGTAGCTGCCGTCGGTGATCGTGTCGGCACTCGGCTCGACACATCCGTCGCCACCGTCGATCTCCAGCTTCTTCACCTTGTCGCCCTGCTGGTCGGCGTAGGCGAAGCCGACGAACCCGAGCGAGGTGTCCGAGCCCTCGATGCCCTGGATGATGACGTTGTCGTTAGGACTCGACTGGTAGTCCGAGAGCAGCGACGCGGCCTTGTCCTCCGGGATGCCCTGCGCGATGGCAGTGTCTGCGATCCCGGCGAGGTCGATAAACGAGTCATATGTTCCGGATTCTTCTCCCGGTGCGGTGATCGAGAGCGGCACATTCGGGAAATTGCCGTTGCCGCCGACCTTCGTGGCGAGGTCGTTGGCGTCCGACCAGTTCTTGAAGCCGTCGGACTCCGGGCCGAACAACGCGTACAGGTCCCCCAAGTTGAGGCACGTGACCGCTTCGTTCGCCGGGTTCGTCATCACCGTGATGCCGTCAAGCCCGATCTCGAGCTCGACGTAGTTGATCCCGGCGTCCTTACAGGCCTTCGCTTCCTCGGGCTCGATCTGACGCGACGCGTCGCTGATGTCGGTCTTCCCCTCGCAGAACAGGACGAAGCCGTCACCCGTACCGGGACCATCGACCGACGCCGAGACGTCTGGGTTTGCGTTCGTGAAGTTCTCCGTCACGAGCTGGGTGATCGGCTGCACCGTCGAGGAGCCCGAAATCGTGAGCGTGCCGCTCACCGCGCCGCCGCTGCCGCTCGCGCTCGCCGAATCAGTGTCGCTCTTCGCCGAGCACGCGCTTGCCACCATCGCGAGACCGACTACGCCGATCCCGAGCCACTTCGAGACCCTGCCTCTGCGCATTCCTGCGTCCCCCTCCATGCCGTGGGTTGCCGAACCGTGCATGGCAACGCTAGGCAGGGCAGGTGGCAGCCCCCTTGCGACAAGGTGAACGTTGGGTGAACACGGGCATCGCGCGGGAGGCCACCATCGGGGTTGTGCCTACGGTTCGGAACGTCCGAGGAAGCGTCGGGAAACGGAGCATGAACGCCCAGGTGGTGGGCCGTAGACTCGCCGCGGCATGTCCCCGGCGGTGGAAGTCCTGGTCGCGGCGCTCGTCGGAGCGCTGGTCGCCGTGCTCGTGATGCGCGCCCGGAGCCAGCGCGCGCTCACCACGAGCAGGCGCCAGCTCGACCGGGCGGCCGAACGCCTCGCCGATCAGGCGCGCGATGCGGCGGACAACCGCGACGTGCGCGAGGCGATCCTGGACGTCATGGAAGAAGGAGTGCTCCTCCTCGCCGCCGACGGATCTCCATTGTTCTCGAACGACTCTCTCGCAAGCCATCTTGGGACGGTTCCCCACAGCGCGGAAGCCATTCGCCCGCTCGAGCTGCAGGCGTGCGTCTTGCGGGCGATCGCGACCGGCGAGGTCGAGCGCACCGAGGTCGAAATCGGCTCGCCGACGCGGTGGCTTCGCGCAACCACGCTGCCCACGGGCTCCGACGGCACCGTGCTGCTCGTGGTTCGCGACATCACCCAGGCGCGACAGCTCCTCGCGACGCGACGCGATTTCGTCGCGAACGCATCGCACGAGCTCAAGACGCCGGTGGCGTCGATCCGTGCGGCCGCCGAGACGCTTCGTGACGGCGCGATCAACGACCCGCCGGCGGCGATGCGGTTTACCGAGCAGCTCGAGCGAGAGTCGATCCGTCTATCGCGGATCATCGCCGACCTGCTCGATCTGTCACGGCTCGAATCGGGCAGCGAGCTCGGCGACGACGTCCACCTGAACGCCCTGGCCGCCGACGAGGTGGAACGGCTCGAGGACATGGCGCTGGAGCACGAGGTCGGTCTGCAGCTGCAGACCGAGCCAGTGCCTCGCGTGCGCGGCTCCTCGCGCGACCTCGCGCTGCTCGTGCGCAACCTGATCGACAACGCGATCCGGTACACGCCATCGGGTGGTGATGTGGCCGTGACTGTCGCGTCCGAAGGGCGGCGGGTCCTGCTGCGTGTCGCCGACACCGGCGTGGGCATCCCGCAGCGCGACCTGCCCCGGATCTTCGAACGCTTCTATCGGGTCGACCAAGCGCGCTCGCGCGAGACCGGCGGCACCGGCCTCGGCCTGGCGATCGTTCGCCACGTCTGCGAAAACCACGGCGGCGAGGTCACGGTGACGAGCGAGCTCGGACGCGGCACCACCTTCGAAGTCCGGCTTCCGGCGCTCGACGCGACGCCGGGAGCGCCAGCGTGACGATCCTCTATCTCGTCCGCCACGGGCTGACCGCGAGCACCGGCCGCATCTTGTACGGGCGCACTCCCGGCATCGACTTGGACCACCGCGGCACGGCGCAGGCCGATCAGCTTGTCGAGCGCTTCGCAGGCATCCGACTCACCGCGATCTACAGCAGCCCGCTCGAGCGCTGCCTCCAAACCGTCGCCCCGCTCGCGCAGGAGCGGCGACTCGAGGTTCGCCTCGAACACGACGTGCAAGAGATGGACGCCGGCAGCTGGACCGGACGGAGCCTCGCTCAACTGCGGCGGCTCCGGGCCTGGCCCACGGTGCTGCAGGAGCCGAGCGCATTTGCGTTTCCCGGCGGCGGCGAAGCGTTCGTCGACGCGAAAGCTCGAATCGCCGCGGCGATCGATCGCATCGCTCGTCGGCATCGGAAAGGCAGCGTGCTGGTCGGCACCCACGGCGACATCTCCCGCATCGCGATCGCGCATTACGCGGGCATGCCGCTGGACGAATTCCAGCGGATCGTGATCGACCCGGTGGGCGTCTCGGTCCTCGCGCTCGGCGGCCCGCGTCCACACGTCGTGCTGGTGAACGACACCGGAGGTCTCGCGCGGTTCCGCGCCACGCAGACACCGCCGTGGGAAGCCGGCAGGGGGCGCTCGGCGCCGAAGATGCGAGGATAGCCCGCATGGATTTGGGGGCCGTCGACCGAATCACCGCCGACGCGATCGGCGAGCCCGGCTTGCGGACCTTCTACATTCAGGCCCGCGCGGGCGAGGAGCTGCTGACCGTGATCGTCGAGAAGGAACAGGTCGAGTTGCTCGCCCGCTCGGTCCTCGAACTGCTGGCCGACCTCTCCATCGAGACACCGATGGCCGAGACGAACGACGACGAGCAGACCCTCGAAGAACCGGTGGATCCCCGCTGGCGGGCAGGGCGCCTCTCGATCGGGTTCGACCATGCCGAGGACCAGTTCCTCCTCGAGATCGACGAATACATCCCCGAGCCCGACGAGGAGGAGCTCGAGGGCTTCACGCAGGAGCCCGACTCGATCACGCTGTGGGCCAGCCGCGAGCAAATGCTGGCGTTGTCCCGGCACGGGCAGGCCGTGGTGGAGCGCGGGCGGCCTCGATGCCAGTTCTGCGGCAACCCGATGGATCCGGAGGGCCATGTGTGTCCGGCCACGAACGGACATCGAGCACGCCAGGCCTAGACGCGGTCGACGCCCTCCGCACGGGCGAGCTCGACGTGCTCGGCGCGCTCCCGAACTCGTCCAACGCGGCCCTGCTGGTGCGATGCATCGGCGATGCCGAGCCGCGCATCGCCGTCTACAAGCCGATGCGCGGCGAGGCGCCCCTGTGGGACTTCCCCGAGGGCACGCTGCATCGCCGCGAGGTGGCCGCGTTCGTCCTGGCCGAAGCACTCGGCTGGCCGCGCATCCCCCCGACCGTGCTTCGCGACGGACCGTACGGTCCCGGCTCGGTGCAGCTGTTCATCCGGTTCGATCCCGGCGAGCACTTCTTCACGATGGAGATCGAGCGGGCCGACGTCTTCCGCCGCGTCGCGCTGTTCGACCTCGCGGCGAACAACGCCGATCGCAAGGCCGGGCACTGCTTGCTGGATGACGACGGCGAGGTGTGGATGATCGACCACGGCCTGTGCTTCGCCGTCGAGCCGAAGCTCCGCACGGTGATCTGGTCGTTCATGGACGAACCGATCCCCACCGACGCGTCAGCCGACCTGCGGCGTGTGGCCTCGGCGATCACCGACGGCGGGCCGCTCCGCGCCGAGCTGGGCGCGCTCCTCGAGCCGGAGGAAGTCGATGCGATCGCCGTGCGGATCGAGCGCGTGCTCGCGGCGGGCCGCTTCCCGGAACCGGAGCCCGGCGTGAGGCCGTACCCGTGGCCGCCGATCTGACGTTCACGACGCTCGTCACCCCGCTCGGCGAGCTCGTGATCGTGGCGTCGGACGCGGGGATCGTCGAGACCGCGCTCGGCGATCCGACCGGCGCGGAGAACGACGGAGGCTCGGCGCTCCGGACCGCCCGGCGCGACGATCGCGGCCTAGCCCGGGCTCGTGAGGAAGCACGCGCGTACTTCGCCGGCACCCTGCGCCGGCTGCGACATCCCGTGGACCTTCGAGCCGCGACGCCGTTCGCCACAACCGTGTACGAGGCCACCCGGCGCGTTCCCTACGGGGAGATGCGCACCTACGGGGACATCGCCGCCGACGCCGGACGCCCACGCGCCTACCGCGCGGCCGGCACCGCGCTTCGCCATTGCCCGATCGAGCTGTGGATCCCGTGTCACCGGATCGTGCCGGCCGGACCGGGGTTCGGCACGTACGGCGGGCATCCCGAGCGCCGGACGTTCCTCCTCCGGCTCGAACGAGCCATCTGAGGACGCTCGGAGGTCCATGCGAGAACATGGGGCCATGCGACGATTCGTGATCGCCTGCGCCGCAACAGCGGCCCTCATCCTTGTCGCGTGCTCGTCGGGATCCTCGAGCACCTCGGCAGGATCAGGCTCGCCGGGCGGCACCACCTTTTCCCTCGAGGTCGCGAGCACCGACCTCTACGCGGCCGCTCCCCAGCGCGTGCAGGTCGGCGTGTTCGGCAGCGGCGACCAGGGGGTCGAGCTGCTCACCGGCGGCAGCATCCCGCTCGCGCTGGTGAGCGCGGACGGCGGCGACCCGATCAGCGGGACGGCCCGCTACGTGCCCGCACCAGGGACGCCCAACGCCGACACACCGAGCTTGACGCCGGCGTCGGAGGCGCGCGGGGTCTACCAGCTCGAGAACGTCACCTTCCCGAATCCCGGCCTGTGGCAGGCGCAGCTGTCGTTCAATGCCGGCGCCCAGCCCATCGATCTCACCGCGTCGTTCACCGTGGCCGACAAGCCGGCGCTGCCCGCTCCCGGCGACCAAGCGTTCGCCACCAAGAACCTCACGATGGACTCCCCCGGCGTCGATCCGCAGGCGATCGACTCGCGGGCACAAGACGGCGCGCCGATCCCCGATCCCGAGCTTCACCGCGACACGATCGCCGCCGGCATCGCGGCGGGCCGGCCGGTGCTGGCACTGTTCGCGACACCGGTCTATTGCACAAGCCAGTTCTGTGGGCCTTCCACCGACGCGCTCGAGGAGCTCGCTCGAACCGGCCCGAAGAACGCCGACTACATCCACGTCGAGATCTGGAACGACTACCAGAAGAGCTCGATCAACAAGGCCGCTGCGCAGTGGCTGCTCCGCAACGGCGACATGACCGAGCCATGGTTGTTCCTCATCGGATCGGACGGCACGATCCTCGATCGGTGGGCACCATTGTTCGATCCGATCGAGGTCCGCCGCGAGCTGGAGCAGGCGTCGAAATGAGCGACGACGTGACTCGCGACGGCGCGGAGCCGCAAGCGCCCGCGGTACCACCGCCACCCTCGCAGCCACCTGCGCAGCCGTCGCCCAATCAGCCGGCCGGCCCGGTGGCGTGCAAGCGGCACCCCAACGTCCAGACGCTGCTCCGGTGCGTTCGGTGCGGCGATCCCATCTGCCCCGACTGCATGCGCCCGGCGCCCGTCGGGTACATGTGTCCGAGCTGCGCCCAGGGGTCGCAACAGGAGATTCGGCGGCCCGCCCAGCAGGTGGGCGTGCGGCCGGGACGCGGCCTCACCCTGACCAACGCGCTCCTGGTCATCCTGCTCGTCGTCTACGGGATCGAGGTGTGGCTGGGCGGGCCGAGCAGTCTCGTCAGCGGGCCGAACACCAACGTCCTCGTTCGCATGGGCGCGAGCGTCGGCTTTGCCTGCACGCGCTCAGGGGATCTCATCGGGATCGGCGCCGGTGAACAGTGGCGACTGTTCACCGCCATCTTCTTGCACGCGGGACTGATCCATCTTGCGATGAACGGCTATGCCCTCTGGGCATTCGGCAATGTCGTGGAAGCGGAGCTCGGCAAGGGCCGGTTCCTCCTCATCTTCTTCATCGGCGGTCTGTTCGCCTCGGCGGCGAGCTTCGTCTTCGGTGTTCCCAACGTTCCGGGGGTAGGAGCCTCCGGTGCGATCTTTGCGATCTTCGGAGCGTTCGTGGGCTACAGCTGGCGCAGGCGCGAGCTCGCCTTCTACGCCTCTCGGATCCGCAATGCCGTCACCCTCATCGTCATCAACGCGGTCATCTCGTTCAGCGTGCCGGGCATCGACTGGCGCGCGCACGTCGGAGGGTTCATCGGCGGGCTCGTGCTCGGGTTGGCCGCCGACGGTCTGCGCGACGAGAGCAACCGGACGGCCACGTTCGCCGTCGCTACCGTCGGGCTTCTGGCGCTCACGGTGTTCGGGGTCGTGACCCACACCGCATCGCTGCAGGCGCTCGGCCCGGTCTGCGGTTAGCGGCTAGCGGTTCGCCGTCGGCGGCGGCGTGCCCGCGTCGGCGATGCCGTAGATGAAGCCCTCGCGGGTACCGACGAACAGCCAGCCGTGCCAGACCGCGGGCGTCGACTCGACGCAGTCTCCGAGATCGAGGTTCCAGTCAAGACGCGGCTGCGCCAGCGGATCCGCGACATCCCACGCGTAGAGGTGCCCCGAGCAGTCTCCCTGCAACAGCATCCCGTCCACGAGCACCGGCGAGGCGATCGTCGGAGCGCCGATTTGCCGCTCCCACACGACGGCACCGGTCGCGGCGTCGACGGCCAAAACCCGGCCCGCTGCAGTCGTGAAGTAGACAACCCCGTCGCCGAGCGCCGGCGTCGACCAGCTGCCTCCAGCGCCTTCGAACCCGAGCTCCAGCGCCGGGATCGACCACACCACCGGGTCGGCTGCGCGCGGATCCAGCTTCATCAGCTGGCCCAGGCGCTGAGAGGCCTCGTTGAACCGCTGGTACTCGCTCGCCACGTAGAGGTATCCCTCGTCGTCGATGGTGATCGTCGCGTCGGTGTCGTCCCCCGTCTCGAATCGGAATACGCGGTGCACTCCCGTGCCGCCGTTAAGCACATCGGAGATGTCCCACCCCGTGATGAGCCCACCGGAGTTGGCCACGTAGACGATGCCGTCGCGAAACGCGACCGAGCTCTCGATCGAGACGTCGTAGCGGGTGTCGAGCCCGTCGGCGTCGGGGCTCCCGGGCTGTTCGACCGACGCGAGTAGCCCGTCGTCGAAACCGGGTACCACGGCCACGACCTCCGGAGCGACGGTCACGAGCCCTTGCGAGTCGTAGCCGCGGTTGAGCCGGACGATGTACAGCCACCCGTTCTCGCCACCCTCCACGAGCACGTCGTCGATCACGAGGGCGGCGCCGTCCCAGTCGTCGTTCCACATCGGCCGGGGAGCGAGCGATCGATCGTGCGCGTCGATCGTCCACAGCACGGCCGGCTCCGCTCGGTCCATGGCGACGACGCGGAAGAGGTTGTCGCGCGAGCCCGCGTAGTACAGCGGGTAGCCGTCCGGGTCGCTCGTTGCGGAACCCTTCGCGAGGTCCTCGGTCACCAGGTCCGGCATGACCTGCTCGCCCGTGGCGGCGTCGAGGAAATGGTAGTGCCCGTCGTAGGCACCGATACGGATCGACATGGTTCCGTCGCGCATCGGCACGACGTTGGGCTGGCCGGTCCACCCGGTCCCGCACCATTGCTTGACCGTCGACCCGGGACCGCCCTCCGCCGAGTCGGAACAGAGCTTCGTACCGTCGTCCGGATACCGCCACTGGGTCACCGGGTCCGACGGCACGGGACCCTCGCCGTAAAACGTACGGGCGTCGTTCCCGCGGAAGGTGAGGAGCCCGGCCGCTGGCTGGCTCGGCGAAACACCCGAGCCGGTGCCGGGCCGCGCCGGCGAAGCCGGCGCGGCCACCGCGAGAACCGTTCCGATCGCGATGGCGGCCACGGCCGCCATCGCGATCACCCCCCAGAAGGGAAGGTGGTCGCGCGCGGCGGCGCCGGACGGCGCTTCCTGGGACATGACCGAATCGTAGTCGCGACCTGTCGCAGAACCGTGACGCTCGGGCCGCGTCTGACGCGCCGCCTAGGAGGGATCCGCCGCCGAGCGGTACGAGCCGAGCACGCGGATCATCGACGTGTGGCGCTCCACTT
Organism: uncultured Actinomycetes bacterium; assembly: GCA_963816105.1. Classification (GTDB taxonomy): domain Bacteria; phylum Actinomycetota; class UBA4738; order UBA4738; family HRBIN12; genus AC-51. Next base: position 402,074 of record CAWFJH010000001.1, read on the forward strand.
CCCGCAATGCCTCGGCGAGCGCCGGATCGTCCATCCCGGCCATGATGTCGACGTACATCAGGTACTCGAACGGCTTGCCGCGGCGCGGCCGCGACTCCAGCTTGTGCAGGTTGAATCCGCGATCGGCGAACGGCTGCAACGCGCCGAGGAGCGACCCGGGCTCGTCGAGCACCGCCCACACGAGCGACGTCTTGTCGGGAGCTCCGAGGCCGGGATCCTCCTGGCCGAGAATCGCGAATTTTGTGAAGTTCTCCTTCTCGGTTTGTATCCGTTCGGCGAGGACGGCAAGGCCAAAGTTCTTCGCCACCTCGACGCTCGCGATCGCAGCGTCCTCGCGCTCTCCCGAGCGGGCGATCTGCCGGGCCGCCCCCGCGGTGTCGTGCACAGGGACCGGTTCGATCCGCATCGAGGCCAGGAACTCCTCGCACTGGGCGAGTGCCTGCCAATGGGAACGGGCCCGGCGGATCTCCTCCAGCCTCGCCCCGGGGACTCCCAGCAGCGCATGGTCGACGCGGAGCACCGCCTCACCCACGATCTGAAGCAATGTGGTGTGCTGCAACAGGTCGTAGGTCTCATTGACCGATCCCGCCTGGGAGTTCTCGAGCGGAACGACACCGTAGGCGGCCTCGCCGCTCGTGACGCGAGAGAACACGAGCCGCACCGATTCACAGGGCATCGGCTCGGCCTCGGCGAAGACGGACCGCACCGCTCGCTCGCTGTAGGCGCCGGGCTCGCCCTGGTACGCAACCTTCATCGCCGGCAGAGCGTAGCAGTGGATATTGGCGCGCCCGGGCGGCGGCTGCGGACCTAGGACCGACGCGAAAACGCCGTCCCCCATCGCCGGATGCGAGCAGGTCAGAAGGCAAGTAGCCTCCGACCCCGATGATACGATGCAACGAATTGGCAACCTTCAATCCCCCTCGACGCTGATGCAGCAATCACAAACTCCGCAGCAAACGAGCTGGGCTCCGGCTCCCACCGCGGGTGGGTCATTTCTCGACCTCCGCGACTACGGGAATGTCGTGCGCCGGCGCTGGAAGCTGATTGCGTCGTGCATCGCCATCGCCATCGGCCTCGCCGTCGTCTGGACGACGCTGCAGACTCGCGTCTACACGGCGTCGACCAAGATATTCGTCCAGCCGGCGACCAACCTCGACCCGCCGATCAACGTGGAGGACGAGCAACAGAAGGTGCTCTCGATACCGGTGGCAACCGCCGCGGCTGCGCTCCTGGGCCAAGGGGCGGACCCCACGGCGCTTCTCAAGCACGTCGATGTAGCCTCCGACAAGAGCTCCTCGGTGCTGCAGATTCGGTTCGAGGACTCGGATCCGGCGCGGGCGGCGGCAGGCGCGGAGGAGTTTTCGAAGGCGTACTTCCAAGTCAAGTCCGACGACGCGCAAGCGGCGATCGACGCGCAGGTCAAATCGGTCCAGGAGCAGATCGACGAGCTGCCCGGTCTCGCGAACGCTGAGGCCCGTGCCGCGCTCGAGAACACGAAGGCGCAGTACAACGCAACGATCATCAATCCCGGCTACATCTTGGTGGACGCCACGGTGCCGTCCAGCCCGACGAGCCCCAACCTCGTGTTCAACATCATCCTTGCTGCGTTCCTCGGTGGCGTGCTCGGGCTGGTTCTCGCCTTCGTGCGGGAGCGGCTGGACGATCGCCTTCGCGGGCGCGCCGACCTCGAGGAGGTGCTCGGCGCGCCGGTGATCACGATGATCCCCCAGGTCCCGTCCTGGCGTGACCAGGGCAGCGCCCATCTCGTCACGATGGAGGCGCCGCGCAGCCCCGCAGCCGAGGCGTATCGAACGCTCCGCACGAGCATCCTGGTCGCGGCCGCCGAGCAGGGATACAAGACCCTGATGGTGGTTTCCGCGCTCGCCGGCGAAGGAAAGACCACGACGGCAGCCAACCTGGCAGTGGTGCTTGCGCAGGCCGACAAGCGCGTTGTGCTGATCTCCGCCGACCTGCGCCGGCCGCGTCTGCACGAGTTCTTCGGGCTCGGGCCTTCCGAGCGCGGCCTCTCGGAAGTCTTGGAGGGCAACCGAAAGGCGTGGGAGTCCCTCCGCAGCGGCCGCGTCGACAACCTCTGGATCATGGCAAGCGGCCATGTCTCGGAGCAGCCGACCGAGCTGCTGCAATCCGAGGCGATGCGCGAGCTGCTCGCCGACCAGCGCGAGGTCGTCGACTTCATCATCGTCGACTGTCCCCCGGTGCTGGCCGTTGCCGATGCGCTCGTGCTGGCACCGCTCGCCGACGCAATCCTGTATGTCGCCAACGAGCAGGTCACGCCGCGCGGTGCGGTCGTCGCCGCCCGGGCACAGCTCGACCAGGTGGGCGCGCACCTCCTCGGCGGCGTCCTCAACGACGTGCAGGGCAGCGGGCGCGGATACGAGTACTACGGTCAATACAGCTACCACCAAGAGCCGCAGCAGGCGAACGGAACGGCCACCACGTGGAACCGGCTGCGCAAGAACAAGAGCCAGTCGGCCTGATCGAGCGCGCCCCCAGCCGCCGCCGGTGGCGTCGCGCCGTCCTCATCGTTCTTGGCTGTCTCGTCGCGATCCTTCTGGTCGAGGGACTGTTCTTGCTCCAGAGCCACGGCAACCTCCAGGCGGGGCGAGATGCCCTCACGGCGGCCCGCCGGCAAACCGTCGCCGGGGACCTCACGAGCGCCAAGGCCTCGTTTGCGAAGGCACAGGACGCCTTTGACGGCGCGGACGGTGCCGCACACGGTCCCCTCGGCACCGTCGCACGCGCCGTGCCGTGGTTCGGAAACAGCGCCGACACCGTCGCGGCGATGGCCTCCGCGGGTGTGTCTCTCTCAGACGCCGGCGCGACGCTCACCGGCGCCCTCGCTGAGTTGCCCCAAGGTCTCGGTTCCCTCGCGCCGGCCAATGGTGAGCTCCCGCTCGATCGCTACGCGGCACTCACCGATGCGGTCGAACAGGCTCGCGACGGCGCGGCGGCGGCGGCGGACGCCTTGGGTGCGGCGCCGCAGAGCTTCGTCCCGCAGGTCCTGGCGCGGCCGCGCTGGGATGCGCAGGAGCAGGCAAGCCGGTTGGCGGAGGATCTCGGAGGTGTCGCGGACCTGCTGCGGGGTTCCGCGGCGTTCGCCGGCAAGGACGGGCCGATGCGGTATCTCGTGGTCTCCCAGAACCCGGCAGAGCTTCGGGGAACGGGCGGCATCTGGGGTGCCTACGCGATCCTGACGCTCGAGGACGGTCGCGCATCGGTGTCTCCGGCACAGCCCACGCAGACCCTTCGCGACTTCCCGGCCGGACGGGTACCGAGCCCGAGTGAGGACTACGCCACGAACTACGACCACTTCGGCGGCGCCGGCTCGTGGCAGAACCTCAACGCGACCCCCGACTTCCCCGCGGCGGCCCAGGCCGCGCTTGCCAACTACGAACTCGGCGAAGGCGAGGCGCTCGACGGCGTGATCGCGGCCGACCCGTTCGCGCTCCAGTCGCTGCTCGCGGTCACCGGGCCCGTCCAGGTCCCGGGGATCGGCTCGGTGACCGCCGACACGGTGGTCGACGTCACCACCAACACCTCGTACAAGGACTACCGCGGTCCGATCCAGCGCAAGGAGGTGCTCGGCACGGTTGCCACCGACGTCTTGGGGCGCTTCCTCGGCATGGACGAGCACGGACTCGCCCGGCTGCGGGCGTTGGGCGATGCCGTCGGCGGGGGGCACCTGCGCATCTACAGCACCGACGAGGACGTGCAGGCAGGACTGACGCAGCTCGGCGTCTCGGGCGCCCTCGACCCACCGCCGGGCGACTTCCTCGGCGTGACCGTGAACAACGGGTCGGGAAGCAAGATCGATTACTACGCGACGCGGCACATCACGTACGACGTCACGCTCGGGGGCGACGGTGAGGCGATCGGCGTGGCAACCGTCGCCATCCAGAACGACGCACCGACGCACGGACAGCCGCGCTATGTCATCGGCCCGTACGTGGAAGGTGCGGCGCCCGGTGACCAAATCCCAGCCACCAACGTCTGGTGCGGCCGCTCGTGCTCGCTGATCGGTGCGACCCGCGACGGCGATCCGATCGGTTTGACCTCGGGCACCGAAAACGGCGCGGTCTGGTTCCAGGACTACCGGACGATCCCCTCGGACGAGACCGGCGAGCTCTCGATCACGATGCGTTCCGAGGACGCATGGGAAGGGAACTCCAGCGGCGGTAGTTACACGCTGACGTTCTCCCCACAGACAACGGTCCGACCGACGGATCTCAAAGTGACTATCCACGCTCCGTCGGGCACGGACATCGTATGGACCAATGAGCCGATGGCGGTGGATGGCGGGACCGCCGTCTGGCAGGGAACGCCGAAGCGCACGCTGACACTCAGCGTGCGCTTCCGGGCGTCACTTCCGCTGCGGTTGGTCCGCGACGCGGTACGACCTATCGTTGGTGGTTGACTCAGCCGGCGAGACGCGCAGCGCGACGACGTGCAACAAGCAGTGCCGTCACACCGAGCGCGACAAACACAAGCACCATCAGCGCGCCAAGTGGCACCTGGCTGGAACCTGTGAACGCCGTTCCACCGCCCGCGCCCTCAACCGAAGATCCGGAGGTGGGCTGATAGGGGTAGGTGGAGGTCTCAGCCAGCGCGCTTCCCGCGGTAACCACAACGGTTGCCACGGCGAGCATCGCCATACCAGAGAGACGCTTGAACATTTGCACTAACCCCCTCCATATCCTGAAGCGGATGCATCGTAGGCCACCCGAGCTAGTACGTGCAAGGGACCGAAGGTCTCAATTCGACCGAATCGGGGTGCACCGCAACGGGCCTCCTCCAGAATGCTTCCCGCGCTGCCGATACCGCTTTCGTGAAACTCCGCAAATCCTCTCACATTGTTGCCTCGGAGGAGTTCGCGGCGGCCGTCGAAATGGGAAATTGGGACGCCGCCGACGGCTGGGCCGCCGCGGCCATGTATGCGGCGCGGCGAAAAGCAGATCGTCGCCGAACCTTCCGACGCCTGCTTCCAACGCCGCACGACACCGTGCGCCTGCCTCGCTGAGGCTCGCTGAGGCGGGGCCGCCAAGACGCCCTCCCCCTGCATCGGGTCACGGCCGTTGGTCCGTCGTATCGTCGTCCGGCCGCTGCTAGCCTCGTGCTCGTGGCCACGGTCATCCCCGGCACCGTCACGCGCGAGACGCCGACACGCGCCCCGTCGCCCCAACGCAGCCCGCTGACAACGGCGTGGCCGCTCATCGTCGTCTTCCCGCTGCTGCCGCTGTGGTGGGTGCTGGGCGTAAGTGGCCTGATTCTTTCGATCTGCTGTCTGCCCTTGCTCGGCGCCCTCGTTCTCCGCAGGCGATTGCTGGTGCCTCGCGGTTTCGGCCTCTACTTACTGTTTCTCGCCTGGTGCGTCATCTCCGCGACCCAGGTCGCGGAGTCCCGGCAGGCGTTCTCCGCGGGCTATCGCGGCACGATGTACCTCGGGGCCGGCCTGTTGTTTCTCTACGTGCTAAACGCCCCGCGCGACGAGCTCACTCCCAACCGGGCCGTGCGCATCATGGCCGCGTTCTTCGTCATCACGGTCATCGGCGGCATGATCGGGATGGTCATCCCGAACATCAGTTTCACGACGGTCGCGCAGGGGCTCGTACCGCACGGCTTGCTCGCGGACAGCTTCGTCAAGGACCTCGTGTCGGCATCGACGTCGTCGGGCCGCGCCTTCGCGGCATATCCGATCTTCCGGCCCAAGGCGCCATTCATCTACGCGAACGAATGGGGCGCCGCCTACGCCATGTCGCTGCCGTTCGCGCTGTGTGCGATCGCCACGGCGCGAACAAAACGCGGACAGCAGATGCTGCTGGTGCTCACGCTCGCCTCTGTCTTCCCGCTCGTCTTCTCGCTCAACCGCGGCGCGTGGCTGTCGGCGACGGCCGGCGTGCTGTACGCGACGGTACGCCTGGCACGGGGCCGCAATGCCCAGTTGCTGCGCGTGGTGGCGGTGGTCGCGATGGTGCTCGGCGTCCTGCTGTTCGTGACACCGCTCGGCGACATCATCATGACGCGGCTGCAAAACGGCTACGGCGACGCGCACCGAGCGCAGCTCTACCAGGAGTCGGCCAGCCTGGTCCGCGAGTCGCCGATCCTTGGCTACGGCGCCCCGGTCCTGATCGAAGGCAACCTGTCGGCCGGGACGCACGGGCAGCTGTGGACCATCGTGGTGTCACAGGGCGTCCCCGGGCTGTTGTTGTTCACCGGGTGGTTGCTCTGGGCGCTGTGGCGAGCGTCTCGACGATTGCCGCCCGGACATCCGGGCGACGTCACGCTGCGGTTCTGGTGCGAGGTGGCGATCTTCGTTGCGCTGATCCAAATGCCGTACTACGACCTGCTGCCGTGGGGCTTGGCGATCGCGATGGTGGCAGCGGCGCTCGCCTGGCGGGAGGAACTCGGATTCGTGCAGGTCGTTTCGACGACCGACGTGAGCGCCGAGACGACGCTTACCCGACAGCGCGGCGTGCTGCGCGCACGACGGGCACCGCGTCGGACGTGAAGCGCGGATTCGAATCCACGCCGAGCGTCTCCGCTTCGAGATACCGCAGCGCCACCTCAGCCGTGTGCACGGCGTGCACGATCGCCCTCCCTGCGGGGTCATAGCCGATCGAGGACAAGGCAAACGCGCTTGCCGCCGAGGCTGCGGCGAACGCGTCGGCAAGCGGCGCGCGTTCCGCGATGAACTGCTGCTGGAACGTGAAATGCGGAATGTCGAGGCCGACCGGAACGTCCGTGCGGCAGTACTCCCAGTCCCATGCCCACAGCCGGTCGCCCTGCCAGCCGAGGTTCCACGAGGACCAGTCGCCGTGCCAGGCACCGGCAGGAAGCGCCGTCGCGCGGTCGCCGATCGCGGCGATCAACTCCGCGACCGCCTCGGCGATCGGCGCGAGCGCGGGTGCGTCGACCGCGGCGAAGCGATCCCGGAGACGACCGCCGATGGGATCGGCGCCGGCGCTTACCGGTAACACGCCGCCCACGACCTGGGAGACCCGCGCAGCCGGCGGTCCGCCATCGGGGTCGTAGCGGCGAAGTGGCGAGGGCATCGGCTCGGTCAGGACCACCGGGAACCCGCGGTGCTCGAGCACGGCGAGCGGTCGCGGTGCGACGACCGGACCGTCGGCGCGCTCGGCCAGCCCCGTCAGCGCCCGGTGCTCGGCGAGGACGTTTGCGCCGGTGACCTCGTTCCACGCCACTTTGGCATAGGCGATCACGCGGCCGTCGGCGCTCAGCACCTGCACGACGGGCTTTCGAAAGGGGCCGGGAGGACGGACCGCCGCCGCGAGGGTGACCGGCTCCCCCAGGGCTGCGGCGATCGTCGTCGCGAGCGGATCCTCACCGACGAGCCAGAGCCGATCCCGGAACAGCGGACGCGCTATCCGCGATCCGACGGCCCAGGCGGCGAGCGAACGGCCGGCTTGTGCTCGGCGCTGCCGCGTGCCCGCGCCGGCGCGCAGCGCCGCTCGGGCCGCCACGCTCTCGGCCGGCACGATGGCCCTCGCGCGCCGACCGCGTGGCACGATCGTGTACGAAGCGCTCGCCGCCTCGTCCGGCCGGTCGAGCACCGTCGGGCCTTCCTCGCTCCCCCACAAGGCCTCGAGCAGCCAGGCGAGATTGCCGTCGAGCTCTCCGGCAACCTCGATCACGCGTCCGCCTCGTCCCAGCCCCACGAGCGGCCCGTGGCCTCGGCGAGCCGTTCGTTCCACGGGCGAAACGTCTCGCGCAGGCCGGATCGCAGTTCGTCGCTCAGCCCGGAGCTCGTCGAGGCGTTGTAGGCGCGCCACGCCGCCGGTTGCCAGGGCTCGACCCCGAGGTGTGCCGTGATCGCGTCGAATGTACCGGCCGGGTCGGCGTACAGGTCCTCGCTGCGCACGAGCAGCAGACGCTCGCGGGGAAGGGCAGCCCACCAGCGCTCGAGCTGCTCGAGATAGCGGCCGCGCGCCACGTAGGAGTGGTGCTGGTGCTCGAACGAGGTGGCGGCCGGATCGACCAGCAGCCGCTCGACGGCACCCGCGGTGCGCTCCTCCTCGGCCTCGAGGGCCTCGGGGAAGGGCAGCGACTCGAAGCCGAGATCGCACTCGTGGCGATACTGCGACCAGGCGCGCTCGACGGGGTCGCGCAGGATGGCGATCAGCCGCACGTCGGGCAGCGCCGCGGCCACCCGGCCCGGCACCGCGGGGTGAAAGAGGTAGTACGGAGTCGCCTCGCCCACGACGACGCGCCCGCCCGCCGACCGCTCGGCGCGTGCAACGGCCGCGGCCGACGGGAAGGCCGCACGGTACCCGTCGAGCGCCGTGAACCCCGGCCGGTCGAAGAAATGCACCTCCTTGTCGGCGACCGCACCCCGCACCTGTGGGTGCTGCAGGAGGTAGTGAAACAGCGAGGTCGTCCCGCCGCGCTGTGTGCCGATGAGAAGGAAGCTGGGGAGGACGCGCGAACCCGCCGTGCCGCGAGCCAGCCGACGGGTCGCGCCGCGAATGGCGCGTTGCACGGGCGCCGGCGTCGCCCGGCCGACGCGGTCGCGCAGACCCTCCGTGCCGCTCATGGATGCAGGCTAGCCGGTACGTTCACTCGCGACGCCCGCCCGAGGACCTACGCCGAAGGGCGACCGGCGCCGCTCAGCGAAGGCCGAGGGCGTAGAGGCGGCCGTCGCGCACGCCGATGAAGATCCTGCCGTTGCTGATCGCCGGCGACGAGGAGATCCCGCGGGTAAAGAAACCGCCCTGGTTCGCCCAGCCCGAGTTCCACAGGGCCTTGCCCTTGCGCCACCCGAAGGCGTACATGCGGTGGTCGAACGACCCCACGAGGAACATCCCGTTCAGGTAGGCGGGCGATGACGTGCTGTAGTCGGCGAGCTCACCCGTCCACGCCGAGTGACCGCTCCGGGCGTGGAACGCACGGAGCGTGCCGTCCATCGGATTGGTGGTGAGCCCGACGCTCACGACGACGAGGCCGTGCGCGACGGCGGCCGCGCACCGCACGTAGCCGTCGCCCGGCGCAACCGCCGCCGAGGCCCACTGCTGCCTGCCCGTGTGCCGGTTGAGCGCGTAGACGCGCCCCTGATCGGTGCCGATGTAGAGACGATTGCGCGTGACGGCCGGCGTCGAACGGACGCGACCCCACAGCTGTGTGCTCCAGCGCTGCGCGCCCGTGCGTGCGTCGAAGGCCCACACCCGGGACTGATCGGAGCCGACGTACACGACGCCGTCGCGATAGGCGGCGCCGTCCCACACGGACCAGATGTCGTGACGCCACACCGTCCGCCCTGTCCGCGCCGCGAACGCGAAGAACGTGCCGCTTCGTGAGCCGACGAACACCCTGCCGAGCGCCACGAGCGGCGACGACGTGATGGCCCCTCCGAGCGAGCGCCACCACAGGAGCCGGCCGGTTCCTGCGTCACGCGCCTCCAGCTTGCCGCCATTGCCACCGACGTAGACAACGCCGCCGCTCACGGCGGGCGAGGAGCGAACGGCACCGCCGATCTCGCGAGACCACAGCCGCTTTCCGCGGACGCTGAACGCGTAGAGCCGCCCATCGTCGGAACCGGTGTACACGCGGCCGCCGGCGACGGACGGCGACGAGTTGATGCCCTCCACACTCTGCGACGTACTGCGGCGCCAGTTCACGTGAAGACGATGGATGTTCTTCCGCGTGATCGTACGGTCCCGCGAAACCCCCAGACGTGCTGGGCCGGAATGGAACTGCGGCCACACGGCCCCGGCGGGGGTAGCGAGCAGACCCGCGACAAGGAGCGCAGGCACCAGGAACGCCGCAACGGCGAACCGACGTCGTTCGGGGGGGATACGCATCGGAAGGTCCACACCCTACCGGCCTAGACTGACGGTTGAAACGACCTTCCCGCCGGACGCCACGGCAGATCGCGACCGAGGATGGCCGCGAGGCGCTCGTCGTACGGCGCGTAGAACTCCTCAAGTGCAGCGCGTGTCGCCGGATCCATCGGCGTGGTCGTCGGCTGGTAATTCCACGCTTCGAAACTTTCGATCTCGTGGGACGGCAGGCCGAGAAATGCGAGCACGCGTTCGTAGGTTGCGCGGGGATCGGCGTACATCTCCTCCGAGACAAGGACGAGCAAACGATCGCCGAATGCCTCTTGCCACGCCGGAAGCAACTCCGCGTAACAGCCCTGGATTCGATACGCGATGTTTGCGCGCTCGCTGGTCGGGAGCGTCCGCAAGCGCTCGGCCTCCGCGTCGAGCGCCTCCTCGAAGGTCAGCGGCTCGTTGCCGCGACGCGTGCGCTCACGCCAGTGCGACCACGCGCGCTCGATGGGATCGCGGAGCAGCACGATCGCTTTCGCGTCCGGCGCCATCGCCGCGGCGCGTGCCGCCTGGTCGAAGTGGAAGAAGTAGTTGGCGGTGGATTCGGCGGCGAGCCGTTTGGGCGCCCGGCGCGAGCCACGTGCGAACACCGTCGGGAAATGGGAGCGATACCACCACGCGCCGCGATCCTGGTGTTCGTCAAACGCACGCACGCCCTTTGGTGCGAAGCGCGCCGGCACCGGCGGAAGGATCTGGGGATGCTCGTAGAGATACGCGGCCATCGACGTCGTGCCACCGCGCTTCGTGCCGAGCACCACGACGTCGGGCGGGCGGCGAAGCGGCACGGTCGCGACGTATGCCCAATGCACAAGGGTTCGCACCGCGCGGCGCACCGACCGCCCGCGCTTGGGACCACTCGACGGCGTCCAGCCGCTTCCCCCGGCGCCGGGCCGGGGCCCACGCCGAACCCCGAAGGCGCCAAGAAACTCGTCGAGGTGCAGCCGTTCGCGAAGACGCCAGAGAACGACTGCATAACAAGGGATTGCGAGGAGCAAGAATACGAGGATCGCAACCTCGCTCTCCCCGAGGATCTCCCGGACCGCCAAGCCGATGACGCCGAAGCAGCCAACCGCCGCAACCGCCGACGGGAAATACCCCGGGCCGAACGGGCGCATGCCCAGGAACCACCAGACCTCGACCAGCGCCATCACGTTGTCGACGATGATCGAGACCGCCCAGGCGACGGCCGCGCCTTCCATCCCGTAGCGAGGGATGAGCACAACGTTGAGCCCGATGTTGAGCGCCAGGGCCACCGCGGTGTTGAGCAGGTTCCACGAGCTCTTCCCGCCCATGAGCAGGACCACCGTTACGTTGCCCGTGCCAAGGTTGACGAGCATCGCGACCGTGAGGATCGCAAGTGCCGTCGCACCCTGGTCGAACCCGGGACCGAACACGCCGAGGAGCACCGGGCCGAAGATCGCGAGCGTAATGAACAGCGGCCACGAGGCGACGATCAGCCACCACGTCGCCGTCTGGTAGACGACCTGTGCCCCCTGCCGGTCGTCGCGCGCAAGCAACCGGGAGATCTGCGGGGCGATGGCGAGACGGATCGCCTGGAGGGCGAACGTGCCGAGGAGCACCGCGCGCGAGGCTGCGCCGTAGATGCCGACCTCGGTGGCGTCGCGGAAGTGCGACAGCAAGAGCAGGTCGAACCAGATGATGACGATCTGAAACGCGGCGGCCACCCCGCGGGGTGCGGAGAACGACCAGAACTCCTTGGCCAGGCCGCCTTCGTACACGACGCCGGCGTTGGCCTCGATCGCACGGCCGGTGCCCACGCGGCGCACGAGGCCCCGGAGCACGACGACTGCGGCGATGCAGGCAAGCGCCTCCGGGATCACCCAGCCGAGCGCGAGGCCCGTGACGGTCAGTCCGCCGATCGCCGCTCCGAGGATCGCCACGGGCTTGATCGCGGGCATCCCGATCGACTGGATCGCGACGAACGGCCGCATCGTGCCGAAGCCACGCGTGCCGGCGAGCGCGATCGCCGCGATCGTCGCCGCAGGGATGAACCAGCCGAAGATCCGCAGATAGGCCGCGACCTCCTGCGGGTCCGAGCGCGACAGCACATCGGCGAGCGGCACCGCCCAGACGACGGTCGCAATGCCGGCGATCGTCGAGAAGATCAGCGCGGGCACGAACGCGATGCGCACGAGCGCGGGCACCTCCGCACGACGCCCCTGTTCGAGCAACCGAGCGACGAAGCGCACGATTCCGGTGTCGGCTCCCAGCTCGGTGATGTTGGACATGATCGTGAACACGGCGACGGCGGCGAAAAAGACGCCGGCGCCGTGGGCGCCCATCAACCGCGTGACGATGACCGCCAGCACGAAGGTCAGGACGCCGGAGACGATGTAGCCGGCGAGGTTGAGCGAGCCGCCGCGCGCAAGACGCCGGAGCTCCGGGACCGGTGTTCCGGTCTCCGGGCGGGGCGCGACGACGGGGTCGATACTCGTCCTAGACACCGCGCCCCGCCCGGTTCGCCCGCCGCTGGATCGTCGATGCGCTGACGCAGCCGCTTGCCACGGCGAGCGCCAGATACGGCCGGCGCTCCGCCGGGCGCCGGCGAATGCCCCGCCACGCCCAGCGCGCGGCCTCGCTCCGGTGTCGAAGCGCCGCGTGCGCAAAGGCGACACGTCCGTAGAGCCGCGCTGCATTCGCGTCGTCCTCAAGCAGGACCGGGTGCTTCGTCGTGAGGTAGTCGATGGCGTCCACGATCGTCTGCCACCGGTCGGCGAACATGGAGCCCCCCCAGTGCACCGTGACGAGCGGATGCGACACGCCTGCGATCGGACCGTGCGCGGCCGCGCGGACGAGCCACTCGTAGTCCTCGCCGTAGCTTCCCGGGATGGCCTCGTCGACCGGACCGATGGCGTCGAAGGCTCGCCGCTCGACGAGGATCGAGGAGGGGTGCACCTCCGTTCGGCGGGAGTGCAGGAGGTCCTCGCTCCGGATGACCGGCGGCGGCACGCGGTCGCGAACCTGGTCCTCGTAGACGATGCGCACGCCGGTGACGACGACCGCGGCGGCCTGCCGGCGCATCACGGCTTCCTGGGTGGCGATCTTGTCGGGCCACCACTCGTCGTCGTCGTCGCAAAACGCCAAAAGCTCGCCCGTGGCAGCCTGCGTACCGCTGTTTCGCGCGCCCGCGAGCCCGGGCGTCCGCGTGTTGCGGATGGACACGAGGCTCCGGCCCGGCTGCGGCGGCCCGAGGTCCGACAGATCGATGTCCTCGCCGCTGTCGCTCACGACGATGCACTCGATCGGGCCGTCGTAGTCCTGCGCGAGCACGGCCGAGACGGCGCGCCGCAGGAGCGCGGGGCGATCGCGCGTGGCGATCACCGCCGACACCGAGGGAAGGGCGCGTTCGCTCACGGCGCGTACCGATATCGAATCGAGCTGGGCAGCGTCAGGGCGGAGACCAACCGGCGCCGACGTGCGGGCATGGCCTCGCGCCACGCCTCGTCGGCGCGGATCTCGATCTCGCCCGTGCGAAAGCGCAGCGGGTTGCCGGCGACGGTGTGATCGGTGCCGAGCTTCACCGTGCGTTCGTCGACGAACTGGGGAAGGTCATCGACCGTCAGGCCGCCGAGGGCGAGCAGTCGCCGCGTCGCGTGCTCGGGACGGTCGACGAAATCCTCGTACCGCAGCACGCCGCCGGGCGAGCGCACCACCGCCAACAGGGCGTTGTGCGATTGCCACCGAAGCGCGATCCGTGCCGCGCCGACGCGCGCCATCTCCGAGCGTCCCTCGACGGTGTCGGGGCGTTCGACCGTCTTCGCCCAGGACCACGCGACCCCGCGAGGATCGCGCACGAGCTGGGCGACCCGTGCCGAGACCCCCGGCACGTTGCGGACGAGGGCAGCGGTCGAGGCGTGCTTGGACGAGTCGACGAGGAGCGCGGCGCCGCTCGTCGCGGCGATCGCGAGGTAGAGACGGCGAAGCGCTTCCAGATATGGGTCCAGCCGCTCACGGAACCGGGGCGAACGCCTGGGGTGCAACAGCAGCGGGACGTAGCGGTTGCGATCGACGGAGCGCTGGCGAGCCAGCAGCGCCGCCGGTGCGATCCGGTCCCACCCGCCGAATGCGCGCTGTCCGACCTCCGTCCAGAACCCGCACTCCGAGAACGGCTCGCCACAGCCGCAGCGCTCGTTGCCGAGCAGCGCGCGTTCCCAGAGGAAGACGAGCTCGCCCACCGAGCACACGCCCGGGGTCTGGCCGAGCACGCGGTCGACGAGCGTGCTGCCGCTGCGGCCGAGACCGCCGATGAACAGCACGGGCAGGCCGTCTTCGCTCATGCCCATCCGTAGCCGTAGGCGAAGGCGAGCGGTGCGGTCAGGGCCGAGACCACCCGGCGATCGGCCGACGGGAGGTTTGCCCGCCAGTCGGTGTCGAGCCGCAGCGGCACCGGGCCCTGCTGCAGACGCATCGGGTTGCCGTCCACGGTGTGGTTGGGCCGAAGGTCGGCCTCGTGTTCGCGCAGGAACGCGAGATCGTCCTCGGTCGCAGCAACGCCGGCAAACGCCAGCAGGCGCCCGACGGTTGCGCGCGGATCGGCGAGCAAGTCCTCGTATCGCAGGAACCGATAGCGGCCGCGTAGCGCGAGGCCGTGCGCGAGCGCGTTGTAGGCGACGTAGCGGACCGACGCGGAGGCAACGCCGTAGCGCAGCATCGCGTCACGCCCGCCGCCGTCGGCGCGAACGACGGACTTGCGCCAGGAATGGACGACTCCGCGCGGGTCGCGGACGAGGTGCGCCGTCCGCACCTCGAGCCCCGGCACCTGTCGAAGCAACATCGCAAAGGTGGCGATCTTTGAGGAATCCACGATCACCCGAGCACCCGTGACCTCGGCGATCGCTCGATACAGCGTGCCGAGGATCGACACGTACGCGGCGACATCGGCGTCGAGCGCCGGCGTGAGGCGGGAGCCGAGCAACAGCGGTACCGACCACGGCCGGTCCAGCCGGTCGCGCAGGCGTTGCACGGCGGCAAGGTCGAGCTGGTCCCACCCGCCAAACGCGACCTCCCCCACCTTGCGCCAAACCTCGCATTCGTGAAACGGCTGGCCGCACCCGCACAGGCGGTCCTCGCGCGCGCCGCGCTCCCAGATGTCCCGAAGTTCTCCGGCGGAGAACACGCCGGGAACCTGCCCGAGCATCCGGTCCAACAGCGTGCTGCCGCTCCGGCCCCAGCCGGCGACGAAGAGCACGCGTGTCTCGGGCATTGGCTCGGCCACCAGATCGTCGACGAGGGCCCCGAAGCGGGCCGCCACCGGTGCAACGTCGACTCGCACCGGGTCGATTCGCTGGGCGGCGGGATCGGCCACGGCGGCGTCGAGCGCCTCCGCCAGACCGGCCTCGTCCTCGATCGAGACGATCTCGCCCGCGCGGGCAGCGGCCGCCACGAACCGCTGCTGGTGCCCGTCGACGTGCTCGCCGCGGCCTGGATCGCGCGCGATCACGATCGGCAGCACGCCGGCGGCGCGCACGGCCGCGATGGTGCCGGGGCCGCCGTGGCAGACGACTGCGGTCGCACCGCGCAGCAGTTCCTCGAGCTCGTCCACCGGCAGGAGCCGGACGCCCTCGGCGTGCTCCGGCGGGCGCGCGCTGCCGTGCTGGACCACCACGCGGGCCGGGCGCGCGCCCGCCCACGCGTCGACCCAGTGCACGAGCCGATCGAACGGGTGATGGTCGGTGCCGACAAGGGCGACGACGAGGGGATCCTGCGATCGGGTCATCGACGGCCCCCTAGAGGAGGGCTCCCACCCGGACGGCCCGGGGGTAGAGCGGGACCTGCTCCTCCCACTGCACGCAGAACACGTCGGTGAGCGGGTAGACGAGACGTCCGGTGAGTGTGCGCGTGTCGATCCGATCGACGACTTCGAGGTAGACGGTGCGGATTCCACGCACCTTGGCCAGGACGAAGAACGGCACCGCGACCCCGGCGCCGTCGGAGACGATCACGTCGGGGCGCTCGTCTCGAAGCACCCGCCACGCGATGACGAGGTTCCGCAGTGCGTTGGGCAGGTTGCGAGTCGTCGGGTGCCGCGCCCAGACCGTGCGCTCGCCGGCAAGCAAGGAGGTCGCATCCGGCGTGTCGAACGTCACCCATACCCGATCGTGCTCGCGCCACCACGGCTCGAGCTGGTACAGCTGCGCGAGGTGGCCGCCGGAGGAGCAGACCAGCGCGACCTTCATCAATAGGCCCCTCGATGCGCGAGCAGCACGGGAACGGTCTTGCCGATGATGAAGAGCTCATAGGCGAGCGACCAGTTCTCGACGTAGAAGAGGTCCAGGCGGACGCATTCGTCGAACGACAGATCGGCGCGACCGCTCACCTGCCACAGACCGGTGATACCCGGCGGCACCTCGAGGCGGTCGAAATGCCAGTCCTCGTACTTCGCGACCTCCTCGGGCAGCGCCGGGCGCGGACCCACCAGGCTCATATCGCCGCGCAGCACGTTGAAGAGCTGGGGCAGCTCGTCGAGGCTGTACCGGCGGAGCCACCTGCCGACCCGGGTCACCCGTGGATCGTCCTGCAGCTTGAACATCACGTCGGTCACACCGTGGTCGGCGCGCAGCTGCTCCACCTCGGCCTCGGCGCCGGCGCGCATCGTGCGGAACTTCAGCATGGTGAAAGGTCGCCCCCGCAAACCGACCCGCCGTTGCCGATACAGCACCGGGCCCGGCGACGTGAGCTTGACCGCCAGCGCGATCCCCAGCAGCACGGGCGACAGCAGCAGCACGACGATCGCCGAGACCAGGATGTCGAACGTGAACTTGACCACGACCTGGCCACCGGACAGGCGCACCGGCTGCAGGGACAGCGCGGTAATGCCGCCGAGGGGCTGCACCGTGAGCCGGCTCGCAAGCACCTCCGGCAGGGTCGCCGTGATTCGCACCTCGACGCCGGCCAGACGCACGGCCTTGGCGATCGCCTTCATATCCTCGGGTCGCACCGCGCTCGCGGCGACGAACACACACTCCGCCCCCGACGCGACGAGCACCTCGCGTAGCTCGTCGATCCCGCCGAGCGTCGGAAGATCGATCGCGGAGGGCTGATCCCCCGTCACGATTGCTCCGATCGGCCGGAAGCCAAATGACGGTGTGGTCATGATGGCCACCAGTCGCGAGGCCTCCTCGTTGGTTCCGACAACGACGGTGGGGAACGACAGCACGCCGGTTGCCCGCATATGCCCGAATCGGTCGTGCCAAAGGCGCCGCGACACCAGCACGAACACGAGCGCCATCGCCCAAGAGGCGCCGATCCAGGAGCGCGACAGGTCGGCCTTCATCCAGAACGACGCGAACATCACGACGCCGATCGAGGCGGAGACCGCAAGGAGCAGCCGCCGGAACTCCTCGGCCGGGGTATAGCGGAACGGCTGATACAGATGTGCGCTCGCAAAGATGCCGATGACGACGACCGGGACGGCAAGGAGCAGGAGCAGGAACTCGTCGGTCGGCATCCCGAACCCGAAACGCCGCCAGAAGGCGATCATCAGCGCGATCTCGATGGCGAGGACGTCGCAGAGCGCCACCCATCGATACAGGCTGCGGAAGCGCGCACGAACCGAGCCGTCCCGAGCGGGAACGGCGCGGGGTCGCGTCCCCACACGATCATCGATCTTGCCTGGCTGGCCCATCCCCTCCGCCCTCTCCGGCCAAGTGGCGTTTGCCGTGAGATGACGGTACCGCGACCCGTCCCCCAAAGCATCCGGCGGAGGGCCCGCGATGGGGATGCCATCCGGACATCGGGCCTAGGGCCCGTGGCGGGCGCCGATTTACAGGCCTGAGAAGTTCTGGAAGATCTCGATGGCGCCGGGGCCGACGATGACCACGAACAGGGCCGGCAGGATGCACAGGACCAGCGGGAACACCATCTTGACCGGGGTCTGCGCGGCCTTGGCCTCGATGGCCTGGCGGCGCTTGATGCGCAGCTGCGAGGCCTGCGTACGCAGCACGCTCGCGATCGAGACACCAAAGATGTCGGCCTGCACCATCGCCAGCGCGAAGGCGTTCAGCTCGTCGACGTCGGTGCGCTCGGCCAGATGCCGGAACGCATCGGAGCGGGGCACGCCCAGCTGGATCTCCTGGAGCATCCGCGCGAACTCCGAGGACAAGACGCCCGGCACGTTGCGGACGACCATGGCGATCGCCGCGTTGAGGGACAGACCGGCCTCGACGCTGATGGTCAAGAGGTCGAGGGTGTCCGAGAGCGTCCGCAGGATTTCCTTCTTCCGGTCCTCGACGCGGCTGTTGAGCCGCGAGTCGGGCAGGATGAAGCCGACGAAGGTCAGCAGGGCGATGATCACGATCTGCACGAACGGCGAGAACGACATGACCTGCAGAAGCAGCAGGGAGCCGACGAAGCCCGCCACGGCGCCGATGATCTTGAACGCGAGGATCCGCTCGGCGTCCCACCCCACGGGACTGCCCGCCAGAAGCAGCTTCTTCTCGATCCGTTCGCGCGCATCGAGCGGTGTCACCCGGCGCGCAAGGCGCCCGGCGCGCGAGACGACCGGCACGAGCACGCGGGAGCCGAAGTTCTCCTTGAGCTCCTGCTCGCGCAGGTTGACGGTCGGCGCGGCAACGCCGGCCGGACCCGACACCTGGGTCTCGAGCAAGCGCACGGCGCGCTGTTTCTCCGAACGCGTCTGGTCGATGTAAACCCCGACAAGGACGATCGCCAAGAACAGCGCGAGCACGGACATGACGAGCCAGATATCGCTAGACATCGATATTCACAATCTTCCTCATCCAGAGGATGCCGACGACCATGAGAAACAAGCCCCCGCCAACCATGATGATGCCGTAGGTGCTCTCGAACAGCTTCCCGATGTAGCTCGGGTTCGTCGCGTACAAGTACAGCGCGATACCGATCGGCAGCGCGCCCAGGACCCAGGCCGACAGACGACCCTCCGCGGTGAGCACCTTGATCTGCCGACGAAGCGTGGCCCGTTCGCGCAGTGTGTCGGCGACCGTGTCGAGGATCTCGGCCAAGTTACCGCCGACCTCGCGCTGGATGTTGACCGCCAACACCGCCCATTTGAAGTCTGAGCTGCCGACGCGCTCGGCGAGGCTTTCCAGAGCGTCCTCGACGGGGCGACCCAGACGAATCTCGGCGACCACTCGCTGGAACTCCGCTGCGGCGGGCTGCGCGATCTCCTTGGCGGTCGTGTCGAGTGACTGCAGGAAGCTGTGCCCGGCTCGCAGCGACGACGCCATGATGGTCAAGACGTCGGGAAGCTGCTCACGCAGACGGTCGGCACGGCGTGTCAGCGCCTGACGCAGCAGCACGGTCGGGAACGCGAGCCCCACGCCGGCGACGATGAGCGCGAGCAACCAGCTGCGCAGCAGCGCCGCGCCGATGACGCCGAAGCCGAGGGCCGCGACCGCCGAGGCCACCACGAACTCGCCGGAACGGAGCGACACACCGGCCGCCTCGAGCTCGGCGTCCAGGCGCTCGCTGAAGCCGCGGGACTCGGCGAACCGGGTTCCGAACCTGGTCACCGTGTCGGGGATCCACCCGCCCGTGCTGGCGCCCTTCGCGCCGACCGCGACGGGCTGCTGCCCGGGATGAATGACGGCGCGCATGCGCGCCTCGCGCTCGCGGTCCTGCTTCTGACGGGCAGCGGTGCCCAGCAAGAACCAGGCGAGCAGGAACGCGACCGCGCCGACGAGGACGCCGACGACGATCTGGCTCGGCTCGACGGTCATGGCGAGCATCAGACCCCCTTCGGCTCCAGCGCGAACAGCTCCGCCTCGACGTAGACACCGCGCTCGGCAAGCTTCTCCAGGAACTTGGGACGAAGGCCGGTCGACTTGAGGCGCCCGCGGAACCGGCCCTCGTCGTCGACGCCGGCCGTGAAATCGAACAGGAAGAGGTCCTGCAGCGTGATGACCTCGCCTTCCATGCCCGCCACCTCAGTGACGTGCGTGATGCGGCGGGTACCGTCCTTGAGCCGCTGTTGGTACACGATCAGCTGCAGGGCAGACGCGATCTGCTCGCGGATCGCCTTGTTCGACAGCTCCATGCCGGCCATCATCGTGATGGTTTCCAGACGGCTCAGCGCGTCGCGAGGACTGTTGCAGTGGATCGTGCTGATCGAGCCGTCGTGACCGGTGTTCATGGCCTGGAGCATGTCGAGGGCTTCGGAACCACGAACCTCACCGACCACGATGCGATCGGGGCGCATGCGCAGGCAGTTGCGGACGAGGTCGCGGATCGTGACCTGCCCCTTGCCCTCGATGTTCGGCGGTCGCGACTCGAGGCGGACGCAGTGGGGCTGCTGCAGCTTGAGCTCCGCGGCGTCCTCGATGGTGATGATTCGCTCGTCGTCCGGGATGAACGAGGACACGACGTTGAGCGTGGTGGTCTTCCCGGCGCCGGTTCCTCCGGCGACGAGCATGTTGATCCGGCCGCGCACGCATGCCTCGAGGAACTTGGCGACCGGCGAGCTCATGGTGCCGAACTCGACCAGGTCGTCGGCCTGGTAGGGGTCGGCGGCGAACTTACGAATGGTCAGCGAGGGGCCGTCGATCGCGAGCGGCGGGATGACCGCGTTGACACGCGAGCCGTCGGGCAGACGTGCGTCCACGTAGGGGCTTGCCTCGTCGACGCGACGGCCGACCTTCCCGACGATCTTGTCGATCGTGCGCCGCAGTTGCTGGTCGTCGTGGAACTTGGTGCCGGTCCAAAAGAGCTTGCCCGCGCGCTCGACGTAGATCGTGTCCCAGTTGTTCACCATGATCTCGGTGACTTCCGGGTCGCGCACGAACGGCTCGAGCGGCCCGAGACCCAGCACGCTGTCGCCGATCTGGCGGACGATGAGCAGCTTCTCCTGCGCGGAGAGCGGCCCCTCCTCCTCGTCGAGAAGCTCGCGCAACCGCTGGTGCACGAGACCCTCGAGCTCGGTGTCCGACATCGTGGCGTCGTACAGCCGGGGTCCAAGGGACTCGACGAGGCGCTCCTGCACGCGCCCGCGCACATCGGCGATGCGGTCCTTCTGTTGGGCTTTCGCCAGGCGATCTGCGAGGGACATCGGGTGCCTCCTTCAGCTTCCTATTTGGTCTTCCGGGCGAACAGCTTGCGCTTGCGTGGGTCGGCCGAGCCGATGGCCGTGAAGTCGCCATTGCCCGCGCCCCGGTCCTCGACACCCGAGAACCGCGCCGCAAGCTGCGCGATGGCCTGGGACACCTCGGACTGCGGCTCGTCGACGACCACCGGACGACCCTTGTTCAGCGAGGTCGGCACCAGCCGGCTCGAGGGGATCATCGCGTCGACCTGAATCTTCATGACGCGCTCCACGTCGGAGGCATCGAGGCCGACCTTCGAGTCCGCGCGATTGAGCACGACGCGGAACCGCTCGCGCGGCAGGCCAATGGTCAGCAGCGTGTCGAGCGCCTTGGACAGGTGCTTGACGCCGACGACGTCAAGACCGGTCACGAGGCAAATCTTGTCGGAAAGGTCAAAACACACGAGGGCAGAGTCCGAGTAGTCGACCGACGCGTCGACCACCACATATTCGAACTCGCTGCGGATCGCGCGCAAGAACTTGCCGACGGCCTCGCCCGCAGGCGCTTCCGCCGCCGGGTCCGGTGGTGCGCCAAAGCCCCAGGTGTGGGGAGCAACCTCCACACCGACCCGGCGAATCTGCTCGCCGTCGGCACCCTCGCCGAGTTCCATGAGATCGCTGATCGAGGCACTCGGCTCGCGTCCGAAGTAGGTGAACACGTCGCCCATGTCGACGTCGAGGTCCACCACCGCGACGTCCTCGCCCGTCACCTGCGCGATCGAGGTAGCGAGGTTGGTCGTCAAGAACGTCTTGCCCGAGCCGCCCTTGGACGAGAACACCGAGATGATGTGGCCGCGGCGGGAGCGGCCACCCTCGTGCTGTGAGGTAACCGACGCGGTGCGCAGGTTGGCGGCCCACGACATGGCGCGTTCCACCGCCTCGCGCAGCTCGTCCGTGCCCTGGGTCATGTCGACCACATCGCGGATGCCCGCCCGCATGGCTGCGGGGAGCAGACCGTTCCAGGTGTGGTCGCGGACCAGCACGATCGCCGTCCCCGGTGCCGCTCGGCCGACGAATTCCGCAAGGCCGAGTGCGTCGGGCTCCTTCACCTCGGGCGAGAGCACGAGCACTTCGACCGAGGTGAAGGCGTTGATCAGGAGTTCCTCGGCGGCGGTGGCCGACTGGACCCAGCCGACCTCCTCCGCTTCGAGCTCCAACGCCCGGGCGATCTGTTGACGGAACGACTGCGGCGTCCCGACGGCGACGACGCTTGAGTCCGTCACTTCAGTCCAACCACCTTGCCCACAGGAACCCCAACCGTTCCGGGCACTGCGTAGCCCTTGTCGTTGTCCGGGGGCAGCAAGCCCATGTACAGCTTGGCGTGATCGATCGCGAACACAAGCTCCTGGGCGTCCGTGGGGGTCAAGTTGAGCACGAAGGTCGACGCGCCGGACGTTGCCCGGCCGCTCTCGGGGTCGGTCGCCGGGTTCTGCACCGACAGGACCTCGACCGAGGGGATCAGCGTGATCGTGAAGTCGGCTTGCACCTGGACGACGTTGCCCGAGCCGCTCGTGCTCGTGCCGCCGAGAACCTGTCCGACGGAACCGCCGGCGGCCAGCAGCTGCTTGAGGGAGGACTTGGTGATCAGCGTCCCCTGCGGGAACGTCGCGTACATGGTCACGTTGTCGCCCTGCTGGACGTAGCCGTTGACGGAGTTGGGCCCGTCCACGAGCAGGCCGACGCCGATGTTGCCGGGGTCGATCCCGAGGTTGTTGGAGGCACCCGCCGAGATTCGAGCGATCGGAATCTGCTCGTTCTGGTAGATCGGCGCCGTTGCGGTTTGCCCCTGCAGCTCCGAGACGTCGGTAACCGCGCCGGCGAGCACGAGGCCGTCCGGCACGTTCTGGATCTGGAACACGTTCTGCTCGATCAGCGGATCAAGCGCGGTGTTCGCCTGGATGTCCTGGGTCGAGACCAGCACCGGCTTCGTGTTCTCCGTGGTGGCGGACTCGCGAACGCCGCTGGTGTAGACGATGACTCCCACGGCCGCCAGGACCGCCAAGACAACGGCGATCGCGACCACCAGACCTCGTGACCTCATCCCTCGTTCTCCTTCCGGGTTCCGTATTCGATTGGCAGTCCTGCGCCTATAGCTTGGCGCTCCTAGGGAATCGGCACGGTGCTCGGGTCACCTAAGCCCCGAATGGCGGCATCGCCGTCAACGGGGTCTGTGCGCGCTCGAGCTCGGCCCAACCCAGACCACCTTTCCTCACTTCCGAACCGGACGACGGCGCCTTCGAGGATGCAAGGCCCCGCGCGATCATGGTCGGCAAACCTCTCCGCCCACCGGTCCCTCGCTTCCTCGGGCGTCGGTCCCGGGGAAGCGAGCGACCGGTGTATCGGTCGCTCATGCAGGGTTACGGGTTGTTGACCGCGCTACCAACCGTGTCGAACTGGTTGCTGGCCGCGTGGCCAAGGAACGCCACCGCCGCGATAATGACGACAGCGATCAGGGCAACCATCAGCGCGTACTCCACCGCGGTCGCACCGTACTCCTCGTCAGCGCGTGCCTTCAGATCCGTCCACCAGGTGGTCACACCCGTGTAGAGACGAAGGAACATCCTGTCACCTCCTTCCTCCGAGCCACTTCGTTCCCGAGCCCTAGGGGTCCGGGGGCGGTAAACGCTACTCCGCCACCCGGGAGCGTAGAAGGGGCCAGAGGTCTACGGGAATCCCGAAACTCACGCATCTTGTCTACGTATTCCTGCGTACGTATATCTCTGCAGGATCCCTCCGACCAGGATGGTAGCCGGTAGCATGCCCGCGTGGAAAGCCCGACCGCCTCGGACCGTCCCCGTCGGGCGCCGCTAGACCTGGCGTGGGCCTCCCTAGCGTTTCTGATCCCGACGATCGTGGCCCTGCTCTCGCGCATGGGCGCAATCGATCTCGCGTATCACCTCCGGGCCGGCGCGGACGTACTGGCGGGGCACATTCCTCGGTTCGATACCTACACCTTCACGGTCGCCGGGACCCCCTGGCTGGATCAGCAATGGGGGGCCCAAGCCATCCTGACCTTGCTGTACCGGGCGGGTGGTTGGCCGACGCTGGCCGCCGCGCAGGCGCTGCTGATCGGCGCCACCTACTTCCTGCTGTACCTCGCCGTGCGCCAGGCGGGCGCCCGGGTTCGAACGGCGTCGCTCCTCACCATCGGCGGATTTCTCGTCGGCTCGCCCGGTCTGGCGATGCGTCCCCAGCTGCTCGCGCTGCCGCTCTTCGCGGCACTCCTGTGGGTCACGGCAGGACGCCTCGAGCATCCGGCGCGCCTGTGGGCGGCGCCCGTCCTCGCCGCGATCTGCGCCAACCTGCACGGGAGCTTCACGTTGTTCCCGCTCGTGCTCGGACTCGCCTGGCTCGAGGACCTGCGCACGCGCTCTCCCGGGGTCCGCAGGACCCTCATCGTCACCGGGGCCACGACGCTCGCGACGCTGCTCAACCCGTTCGGGGTGCAGGTGTGGAGCTATGCCTTGGCCCTGTCCACGAACCCCGTCATCCGCCAGACGATCAGCGAATGGGCACCGCTCACGATCGGCACGGTGCCCGGCTGGTTCGCCATCGGATCGGCGCTCGCGGTCGCCGTCTATCTCATCCGTCGTACCCGGCCGACGCCCTCGACCGCGCTGCTCACGCTTGGCATCTTCTTCCTGCTCGCGATGTCGGCCCAGCGGGCAATCGTGTGGTGGGGCATGGTCGCGCCGGTCGTGCTGGGGGCGCTCATGCGGCCAGAGCCGGACCCGGTCCCGGTACAGACCGAGGCGATGGATGCAAAGGCGAACGGGGGCTCCCGCGCGCCGGCGTACATCATCATCGGCGCACTCGTGGCCTTCATCCTGGTGCTCGCGCCCTGGTGGCGGGGAAACTCCCCGGACAGGTTCCTGCGTGCGGCCCCGCCCGGGCTCACCGAGGCCGCGCGGCAGCTCCCGGACGGAACGCGCCTGCTGGTCGACCAGCCATGGGGCTCCTGGTTCGAGTTCGCCCTGCCCCGGGATCCCGTATTCGTCGACTCTCGCATCGAGATCGTGCCGGCCGACATCTGGGACGACTACGGCCAGGTGGGCTTTGCCGGCGCGCGATGGAACGAGGTGCTGGACCACTATGAAGTAGGAGCGATCGTCGCCAACGCCGACTGGGAGCTGCTGCCGCTGCTCGAGGCGGATCCTGGCTGGCGTTCGGTCTACAAAGACGACGACGGCGAGCTGTTCGTCCGAGCCTGAGCGATCACTCTGAGACGCCGACGCTCACGAGCCCGGAGCGGGCTGCGATCCGCACCGCGGCGAGGCGGCTTCCCACGCCGAGCTTGCCGTAGATGTGGCCGAGGTGGGTCGTCACGGTTCGCTCGCGCACACCGAGCCGCGACGCGATTTCCCGGGCCGTCAGGCCTTCGGCTGCCACCGTGAGCACCTCGCGCTCGCGCTGGGTCAGACGGGAATCGAGCTCCCGCCGGCGCTGCAGCCCCTCGGCGATCGATCCGACCGTTCCCGTTTCGGCACCGGCGATCGTCATCTCGCCGGTGGCGGCCCGGGCGATGGCGGACAGGAACTCCTCCGGCTCCGCGCGCTTGTCGATGAACCCGTCGGCGCCGACGAACAGCGCCCGGCTGATCGCGGTGGGATCGGCGTTCGCCCCGACCGCGAGCACCACGTAGGCAGGGTGGCGTTCGCGAATCGCCCGGATCAGCCACGGGGCGTCGTGCGGCCCGTCCAGCCCGAGCCCGACGAGCACGGCCACTCGGGAGCGCCGCACCGACGTGACCACACGCAGCCCTTCGTCGGCACTCCTCGCCTCGGCCAGGACCTCCAGATCGGGACTCGTCGCGACCAGCAGCGCCATCCCGGCCCGGACGACCGGCAACGCATCGACGATCACGACACCAAGGCCACGCTTTGTGGTTGCTTGCGTCCCAGTGCTTCCCCGTCGACTATTCATCCCATGCCCCGGCGCGTCGGCGCGCGGCTCCTGGGTGGCTATCGGCACACTTCGGGCAGCTGCTGAGCGGCCGTCAGCCAAGCTCGAGCAGGCCGAGCGAGGCCGCGCGCGAGATCGCCTGGACGCGAGAGTGCACGGACAGCTTCCGGTAGAGCTTGGCGACATGCGCCTCCACGGTCCGGGCGGAGATTCCCAAGCGCCGGCCGATCTGCCGCGTCGTGAGCCCCTCCGCCAGCAACACGAGGATCTGCTGCTCGCGCGGCGTTAACGCGGCGTCCACGACGGATCCCTCGCGCGCCTGGCGCGCAAAGCGCCCGAGCCCGGAGATGGCCGCGCGTTCGAGCTCGGCGTCGACGGTGCGCTCGCCGATCGCGACCCGGGCAAGCGTATCGCCCAGTTCTGCCAGCTCCTCGGGCTTGCGGACGATCGCGTGCGGCGCAAGACGCAGCGCCTCGAGCAGCACGTCCCCCTCCTCGACGTCGGCGAGCAGGACGAGCCGGCACGACGCATCAAACGCCCGGGCTCGCCGGGCCGGCTCGAGGGCGGCCGCGGTGTACGGGTCCACGTCGACAACCACGATCGGCGCGAACGCGTTGTCGATGGCCGCGCCGAGATCGTCCTCGGGACCCACCGACCGGATCTCGAACATGGAGCGCGCGGCCAGATGCACGACGCCTTGGATGACGGGCTGCGACGTGACCACGATCACGACCTCCGAGGCGAGCTCCACGGAAGGAGGCTAACGGTCGCAGGGGGCGGTCGCGAGCGCCTCAGGCGCCGACGGGCATGGAGATCGCGCCCGATTTCCAGGCGTAGCGAATCGCCTCGACCTTGGAGTGGACGCCAAGCTTGGCAAGCACGTTCTTGACGTGGCTCTGGACCGTCATGACGCTGATCGACAGGGCGTCGGCCACCTCGTTGGTGGTGTGACCGTCCGCAAGCAAGGCCAGGACCTCGCGCTCGCGTCGAGTCAGTGCCTCGATCCGCGAGGCCTCCCGCTCGAACCGCGAGACGCGGACAAGCTCGACTAGCGCGGCGAGGTGGGCCGCCGGGAGGATCAGCTCCCCGGCCGCACAGCGCCGCAGCGTGTCGGGGACCGTTCGCTCGTCGTTGGAGCGCTCCATCAGACCGGCGGCGCCGGCTGCGATCACGGCCGCGCCGACCTCCGGATCCAGCTCCTCGGCCACTGCCAGGACGCGGACGCCCCCGAGGGCGGTCACGGCGTCGCGGAGCACCTGGACGGACGGTCCGGCAAGCTCGACGACCAGAACGTCGACCGGCACGTCCGTGGCTGCGATGCGCGCCTCCTCGACGTCGCGGACGGGTCCGAGAACGGATACGCCTGAATGACGACAGGCCAGCGTCAAGTCGTGCGTGAGACCGAGTCCACGCTCCAAGACCACGACACGAACGTCTGCATCCATCCCCAGTTGTGCATCGGCACATGCGAGCGGGTTCCTGAAGCGCGAGACTGGGTGCCATGACGGAGCGCAGGCCCAATCGGCTGGCGGCGGCGTCAAGCCCCTATCTGTTGCAGCACGCCTACAACCCCGTCGACTGGTACCCGTGGGGCGACGAGGCGTTCGCTCGCGCGCGCGAACGAGATGTGCCGGTGTTCCTGTCGGTCGGCTACGCAGCCTGCCATTGGTGTCACGTGATGGAGCGTGAGTCCTTCGAGGACGACGCCACGGCCGCCTTCCTCAACGAGCATTTCGTCTCGATCAAGGTGGATCGCGAGGAGCGTCCCGACGTCGACGCAATCTACATGGACGCCGTGCAGGCGATGACCGGCGGCGGCGGCTGGCCCATGTCGGTGTTCCTGACCCCCGCGGGTCGGCCTTTCTACGCGGGGACGTATTACCCCGACATCCCTCGTCACGGGATGCCGTCGTTTCGCCAGGTGCTCGAGGGACTCGCCGACGCGTGGACGACGCAGCGCGCCGAGGTCGAGGAGCAGGGCGGCCACGTGGCGGCCGCCATCGCGCGGACGGCGGGCGGTGCCGCGGATGCCGCCGCGATCGAGCCGGGCCTTGCCGACGATGCCGTCACGGCGCTTCGCCGATCCTTCGACGACCGTTGGGGCGGGTTCGGCATCGCACCGAAGTTCCCGCAGCCGATGGTGCTCGATTGGCTGCTGCGCCAGCATGCCCGCGGCCGCGACGACGTGGGAGATCTGCTCCGCGTCACGCTGGACCGGATGGCTGACGGCGGCATGCACGACCAGGTCGGCGGCGGCTTCGCCCGATACAGCACGGACGCGCACTGGCACGTCCCGCACTTCGAGAAGATGCTGACCGACAACGCGCAGCTGCTCATGCTGTACACCGACGCCTGGCTCGCGCTCGGGGCCGACGGCGACCGCGACGTGGCGGAGCGCACCACGGCGTACCTGCTCCGCGAGCTCCAGCTCCCGGGTGGGGGCTTCGCGACCTCGCAGGACGCCGACAGCGACGGGGTCGAGGGCGCCTTCTTCGTGTGGTCCTGGGACGAGCTGGTACGCCTCGTCGGCGAGCCCGTCGCCGACGCGTTCGGCGCCCGCCCCGAAGGCAATTGGGAGGGAACCAATGTGTTGTGGCATCCGGAGCCGCTGGCCACCGTGGCGACCCGGCATGCGGCCGACGTCGCCGACCTCCAGGTCGCGGTGCGTGACGCGCGAGCCTTGTTATTCGACGCGCGCGCCGGCCGCACCGCGCCGGCGACCGACGACAAGGTGCTCGCCGGTGCAAACGGGCTTGCGATCCGGGCGCTCGCACACGTGGGCCGCGCGCTCGACCTTCCGCCGGCACTCGAGGCGGCAGAACGCGCCGCCGCCTTCATATGGGATGCGCTCCGTGATGCGAACGAACGTCTGCTTCGCTCCTGGCGGGGCACGCCCGGGCCCACCCTTGGGTTTCTCGACGATCACGCCCTCCTCGGGCTTGGATTGCTCGGGCTCTATGAGGCGACCGGCGACCCGGTCTGGTTCGAACGCGCCCGCCACCTCGGGGACGAGATCCTGGCCCGCTTCGTCGATGAGGGGGCGGGCGGGTTCTACCTCACGGCAGACGACGCGGAGCGCCTGATCGTCCGGCCTAAGGAGATCTTGGATACGGCGACGCCGAGCGGGCAGTCGGCCGCAGCCGAACTTCTGGTGCTCCTCGCCCTCTTCACCGGCGAGGCGCCGTACGAGGATGCGGCGGCGCGGGCCATCGCGACGGTGGTGACCCCGGCACGCCGGCACCCGACCGCGTTCGGCCGCGCCCTGTGCGTGGCGGATTTGCTGGTCGGCCCGACCGCCGAGATCGCGATCGTCGCCCCGCCGGGAACCGACGCGGGGCCGCTCCTGCGGGAAGTGCGTGCGCGCTACCTCCCCCAGACCGTGCTTGCGACTGCGGCGACGGATGACTCCCGGGCCGCGGCGATCGTCCCGCTGCTTCGAGATCGCGTCGCGGCCGGCGGACGCCCCACCGCCTATGTCTGCGAGCGGTTCGTGTGCCGGATGCCGGTGACCGAGCCGGACGAGCTGGCGGCGCTGTTGGGATGATCGCGCGCCGTGGGCGCCTCAGGGCCGGAGCCGGTCGGTGACGTCCACGAACTCGTAGGGCCGGTTGTACTCGGTATAGATGTAGGTCCGGTTGGGCAGCAGCGGAAGCTGCCCGCCGAAATAGTCGTCGAGGATCACCCGGAACGTGTTGACCGGTGTCATGTCCTCCGCGATGTGGTCGTCGTCGTGGGGCAGGTAGTAGGCGTTGATGATTCGGAGCTTCCGCCCGAGCTCGACATCGCTCGCATCGGCCCAGCCCGCCTTCATGACCGTAATGCCGTCTTGTTCGGGCGGGTGTGGACCCTCGTCGGATTGCACCACGATGATCGGATCGGGTCCCGGTGCGTCGCGCAGCATGTCCACGATCTGCAGGATGACGTCGTTGCAGTGCCGCAACTGCTCCACATAGGCCTCCTCGTCCGGACGGTCGGAGCCCGGCGGGATGAAGTTGCCCTCGGCATCGAAGACGTACGGCGGGTGCGGCAGCAGGATGTGCGCGAACGTGAAGGTGGGGTCCGGATTCCGGGAGACGTCCTTGAGGCTGTCGATCTGGAATCCGATGCGGTCATAGGCCTGGCGTTCGAACTGGATCGAGGAGATTCCGAGCTTCTGCGCGAGCACCGGCAAGATCGTGGTGTCGAGGAAGACCTGTGAGAACTCCGGCACGCCCCCGTAGATGTAGTTGTGATCGGCCGCCGGATCGACCCACGTCACCGCCCACCATGAGCCGATGTGCTCGTACGTGTAGCCCATCGAGTCGAACGCCTGCGCGACCGCGGGGTCGCTGAACGACTCGTACAAGGGCTCGCGATTGGACGAATCGGTGCCCACCTGCTCGGCCAGGTCGTCGAGGTACACCATGTTGAGCGAGGACGCCAACGAGTGCGTGGTCTGCGGGTAGTTGGCGAGCGCGTTGTCGACGACCTGGAAACCCCGGTCGCGAAGGTTCTGGAGGAACGGCGCGTTGTCGTACCCGTAGAGGTCGCTCAGCGTTCGCTCCCCCGCGTAGCGGTCGAAGATGAGGTAGTAGACGTCGCGCGCGGGACCGTGCGCGTGCGCGTCGAGGTTCCCGTAGGCGACCTCGCCGCGCACTGTGGGGACCGGACCGGTGTGCGCGAGCGCCGTGCCCACCGGTGCCAGGTTGATCGCGACCAGGAAGCCTGCAATGAGGTTCAAGGGACGCGTCGCGCGCTCCGGGGTCTTGAGGCCGCGAGCGATGAGCACACCTGCGAAGAAGAAGAGCACCCAGGCGGCCAGCAGGCCGTCCTCGGTCGCCATGCCGGCGCCGATGTTCATGTATTGCTCCACGTGCCCGAACGTCAGCGCGAGCACGATGACGGCGGAGGTCGCAACCCCCGCGCGCGCCGCGTTGTGAAGCAGCCGCCGGCAGATCGCGTAGATGACGAGCGCGATCGCCAGCGTGATCACGAGGATCTCGAACGCGCTGCGGATCGGCGCGCCGTCGTCTTTGTTCTGCGACCACAGGAACACGATCGGATACGTCGCAAAGAGCAGAGGATGCAGCAAGGAGCTGGACGCGATCCTGCGGAGACGGTTCATGACCGCTCCGCACAGAAGAGTGTGCGGCCGGAATCCCCGACCGCCTCGCGCTCGAGCACACGGAACCGCTGCCCGAGCGCCGCCTCGAAGTCCTCGAGCGAGTAGGCCGTGAAGATGTCCTCGCGGTCGCGGAGCAGGCGCCGCACCATGACGTCGTCCCTGGGGACGAATTCGATGATCAACGTGCGACAGAGGTTCGCGAACCAGTCGGCGATCATCGGCAGCGGCACGTTGCCGGCGATCGCGAGGTGGTGAACGAGTGCAAGCGCGAGGGCGACGTCGGCCGTGCCGCGCTCCGGCAACGTCGAGCGCTCCTCGTTTGCCCAGCCGAGGCCGGGGCTCGGGTCCGTGAGATCCATGACCGCAACGCTGAGACGCTCCTCGCCGGCGGCGCGGGCCTCGCGATAGAGCTCCTCGACACAAAACGGATCGAGGTCGAACGCGACCGTGTCGGCGCCGACCGCGGTCGCCAGGCGGCTGAATCGGCCGGTGTTGGCGCCAAGGTCCCAGACCGAACCCGGGCGCAGTCCCTCGAGCCAGCGACCGACGATCTCCTCCTTGGCGCGAGCCGCGTCGTCGGAGTAGTGATCGGCCTGCTCGTAGTACTCCCGCCACGCCGAGGCACCCTCAGGCTCGTGCAGGCCTTCCACCGCCGCGCGCAGGCTGCTGATGAGGCCCTCGAACGAGCGGTCCGAGAACGATCCGATCGCGGCGGCCTCCTCGTCGTCCTCGTGCCGGCGCTGGGAGCGAGCGTGCAGGCGGATGTGCATCGCGAGTCCCGGGCGGGCCATCGTCCGCCGTGGCAGCAGCGCCGCGGCCAGGTCGAGCGGCACGCCGTCGAGATACTCGCGCAGCAGCCGCCCCAACCGGACGTCTCGGTACGACATCAGCGCGAGTGGCGCGAGGAAGTGCTGACAGAACTGACGGTAGGCGACCCAGGGAGCGCCTGGCGCTCGCAGGCCGAGCGACGTGGTATCGATGAGCACCGGCCGGCCGCGGTGAAACGCGATGTTGTAGGCGCTGGCGTCACGGAGCGTCATCCCGTGTCGCAGCGCGGTCGACTGCACCGACAACGTGCACAGAGCCGCGTCGCGCAACTGCGACCAGCTCCATTCATAGGGGTAGGACACGAACGGCACGAGCTCGGGGCGCAGGATGTAGGCGGCCGGCGACCCCGTCGCGAGCACGACATCGTCCTCAACGTGCGTGATGAGCTCGCCGGCGCCGACGAGCGCGTCGTACAGACCCGAGGCCATGAGGTGCTCGTAGTCCGCTCGATGTGCCTCGTTCAGCTGGCGATACAGCACGCCGTCGTGCGCGAAGACGTGGCCGCGCGGATCGCGGAACGAGGCGGACAGCACGTCCGGCCGGCCCGACATGCGCGTCAGGACTTCGGCTGGCGATCGTCGCGCTTGAAGGTGCCCAGGAGCTTGCGCCAGAACACGCGGAACGCAACCGCGACCGCGAGCAGGCCACCGATCACCGCCTGGAAGATGAAGCTGCCCGAGCCGGCGTCGATGTAGCTCGTCCGGGTTCGCGCCCACAGGCGGGATCCACTATGCAGGACAAGGCCCGTCACGATCAGGCGACCGAGCCCACCACTGTCACGTCGTTTTCCATCCACCACCGTCAGACCTCCACTGGCACTTTTCGTCCGCGGGGGCGGCGAACTGTAGCCCCGCCGGCCGGCGAATCCGGCACCCGGTCGTTCCCGCACGACGCGGTAGGCTCGCCGGACCGAAGACCAGGAGGGATCCCGCAATGCCGAACGCCACCTTCGTGACCAACCAAGGGCAGTTCACGGTCACGCTCATGCCAGAGCACGCCCCGCAGACGGTCGAGAACTTCATCGCGTTGGCGGCCGGCACCAAGGAGTGGACCGACCCACGGGATGCGACGACGAAGACCGAACCGCTCTATCCCGGAACGCAATTTCACCGGGTCATCGAGGGTTTCATGATCCAAGGGGGCGACCCCACGGGCACCGGCTCCGGCGGCCCCGGGTACGTTTTCGCCGACGAATGCCCGCCGGACGGGCCTACGTTCAACCAGGTCGGAAGGCTCGCGATGGCCAACGCCGGACCCGGCACCAATGGCTGCCAGTTCTTCGTCACGGTGTCGGAGACGCCGTGGCTGAACGGCAAGCACACGATCTTCGGTCAGGTGACGGAGGGCTACGACGTGGTCGAGGCGATCAGCAAGCTGCCCACCGGTCAGATGGACCACCCGGTCGACGAGGTCGTGCTGGAGCGGATCGACATCACGGACTGAGCGGGCTCACTCGCTCGAATACGACGCCGTCGGCATCCTGGTGGACCGCGCGCCAGTCGTGGTCGTCGGCAAGCGCCGCGATCAGGGCGCTCTGGTGGGCACGCGAGGCGACGATCACGTCGATCTGCCACCGGTCCAGCGCCTCGCGCCACCCGGTGGAGGCCTCCGAGATCCGGAAGAAGTCCTCCCACACGGCGGGTGAGAACAACTCCGCTCGCGAGTCGACGAAGTAGCGGTCCGCGGGAACGGAGACCTCGAGCCAACTGCCCCAGCGTCCCGAGAACACCCTGCTGCCGGGTGGCGTCTCGCGAAGCGCGGCGGTGATCCCCGGCGGCGCGCCGGCGAGGAGCGCGCTCGGCGGTCCGACAGCCACGCGTACCAGCGCGAGGACGAGCAGCGCGCCGAGCCCTGCCGCCACGACGCGGACGGCCGAACGTGACCAGCCCGATGCGTGCGCCTCACCCGCGAGGGCCGGCGCGACCGCGACGGGCACCGCGAGCGCCCACCACACGGTGTTCCGCCCGCTGAGGAGCGGGAGCGCCGTAAACACCGCCAGGACGAGCCAATCCTCGAGCGCGAGCGTTCGCCGGCGCCGAAGAACCACGGCGAGGACGAGCGCGAGCGCGGCGAGGAAGAGCACTCCGGCGACGCCCTGCTGGAGGATCGGCTTCCACTCGTCGATCACCTGGCGCACGATCGGCGCCGTCACGAGGTCGTAGACGTAGGCATAGGAGCCCGCGCCCCACGGTGTGACGAGCGGGGTGGCAAGCGTGACCACCGCGAGGAGTCCGGCCCGCCACGCGACCGCCCGGTGGGACACCACGTCGGCGACGAACGCGATCGCACACAACACGGGCAGCAGGACGAACGAGCCGTGGAGGTTGGCCCACGCGATCCCGATGAACGGAATCCACCACAACCGCCGAGGATGCTCGAGGCGCCCCGCCAGGAGGACGCCGGCCGCCACGAACAGCGGCGCGGCGAACAGCTGCGGCCGCATCGACAGCGAGCCCGGCATCGTGATGCACACCAGCAGCGGCGCGAACGTGAGCAGGATGGCGGGCACGGGAGCCACGCGGCGCGCGCGAACACGCAAGAAGGTCGCGCCGACGAGCCCGCCGACGAGCAGCGCACGCACGACCACCAGGGCGCCCCAGCCACCGGCCGCGTGGATGCCGGCAAGCAGGACCTGCGCGGCCCACTGCTGATTGCGCCAGGGCGCCCCGGACATCGTGAACGTGAAGAGATCCTGGCGCAGGACGGCATGGGCGTGCCACATGAGAGAACCGGCGCGGACCTGATACGCAAGATCCTCGGTCTGCATCAGGGACAGGAGCACGGCCGCTGCGGGGAGCACGAATGCCACGAGCACCCATGGGTCGGCACGGCCCTGGGCGTCGCTCGCCGGCGGTGGCGCCTCGACGGGCTCCCGGCGGGTCGCCACGGCAACATGGTTCGATCGCACATCGTCCTATCGGCACGCGGGGACTACCGCTCGACATCGCGGCCGTGGCATGCTCCGCGCCTGCCGTGGGAGGAGGCGGATCGATGAATCGACCCAATGTGCTGGTGACGCGGCCGATCATGGAAGGCCCGCTCGCCCGTCTGCGCGAGCGATGCGACGTGACCGTGCACGAGAACGAGTTCGGCATTCCGCGCGGTGAGCTCCTCGAGGTGGTCGCGGGACGCGACGCGCTCATCACGATGCTGACGGAGCGAGTCGACGCGGAGCTGCTCGCCGCCGCGGGCCCCCAGCTGCAGATCGTCGCGAACCACGCGGTCGGCTTCGACAACGTGACGCTCGCCGACTGCACGGCCGCCGGCGTCCTCGCCTCGAACACGCCCGACGTGCTGACCGAGACGACCGCCGACACGGCGTTCGCGCTGGTGCTCGCCGCCGCACGGCGGATCGGCGAGGGCGAGCGGTTGCTCCGAGCGCGCACCCCGTGGATCTGGGGGCCGCTGATGATGCTGGGACAAGACGTGCATCACAAGACCATCGGCATCGTCGGGTTCGGCCGGATCGGACAGGCTGTCGCCCGACGCGCGCAGGGCTTCGGTATGGACGTCCTCTATACCGACGCCGTGCGCCTGCCCCCGGAGGTGGAGGCCGACACAGGCGCCGAACGCGTCGAGCTCCCCGAGCTGCTGGCGCGGGCCGACGTCGTGTCGATCCACACCAACCTCACGCCGGAGACACGGCATCTGTTCGGCACGGAGGAGTTCCGCGCGATGAAGCCCACCGCCGTGCTCGTCAACACCTCGCGCGGGCCGGTCATCGACGAGGCGGCCTTGGCCGAGGCCCTCGCGAATGGAGAGATCTTCGCCGCCGGCCTCGACGTGTTCGAGCGCGAGCCGGATGTCACCGAGGCGCTGCTCGAGCTCGACAACGTCGTCGTGATCCCGCATCTCGGCAGCGCGACCGTGGATACGCGCGACGCGATGGGACAGGTGGCGGTCGACAACGTCTTCGCCGCGCTCGACGGCGAGCGCCCGCCGACGCTGCTCAACCCCGAGGCGTACACGGGCTGAGCGGCCGGCTACCCGCCCGGACAGGGACTGCCCTATGCTGCGGCCTTCGCAGCGGCCGGCAGACCGACCGCGGCGCGACGGAAAGGAAGAACCATGGCTGACCTGGTGACTTCGCTCCCGGCGCTCGACCCGGGCGAGCGGCTGCTCTGCGGCCCGGGGCCTTCCAACGTGCACCCCGCGGTGCTCGAAGCGATGCGCCTGCCGATGAACGGCCACCTCGATCCCGACTTCTGGGACATCCTCCTTGAACTGGTCGACGGTCTGCGAGCACTGTGGCGCAACAATTCGGGGCTCTCGATCTGTCTGTCGTCCTCCGGCAACTCGGCGATGGAGGCCGGGTTCCTCAACCTGCTCGAGCCGGGCGACACGGTGATCAGCTGCTACTGGGGCTTCTTCGGGTCGCGGCTCAACGACTTTGCGCATCGCGTCGGCGCGACCGTGATCGAGCTGCAGACCGACTTCGGCCAGATCGTGCCGGTCGACCGGATCATGGAAACGCTTGCCGCGCACCCGGAGGCAAAGATCGTCACCGTCGTGCACGCCGAGACCTCCACTGGCGCGGAGTTCCCGCTCGAGGAGCTCGCCGCGGCGATGCGGGCGAGCGGCACCGACGCGCTGCTGTACGCAGACTGCGTCACCTCGCTCGGCGGCCAGCGCGTCGACGCGGAGGACTGGGGCGTCGACTACGGCTACTCCTGCTCCCAAAAAGCGCTCGGTTGCCCGCCGGGAATCGCCCCGATCACGCTGAGCGACCGCGCGATCGAGGTCGCGAAGCAGCACGCGGCGCCGGTGCCCTACTACTACGACTTCGAGGAGCTCACGAAGTACTGGATCGATCGGCCGCCCGCGTATCACCACACGATGCCGATCCTGCAGTACTACGCGTTATACACCGGCATCCAACTCGCGCTCGAGGAGGGTCTCGAGCAGCGCTGGGCGCGCCACACCGACGCCGGCAGGTACTTCCAGGAGCAGATCACCGCGCGCGGCTTCGAGCTGCTCGCTCCGGACAACCAGCTGGTGGAGCTCACTGCGGTGAAGGTGCCGGACGGGATCGACGGCAAGGAGGTCCAAACTCGGTTCCTTCGCGAGTTCAACCTCGAGGTGGGCGGCGGGCTCGGGCCGAAGGCGCCGCCGATCTGGCGTGTCGGGCTTATGGGCGTGAACGCGCGTCGCGAGGCGGCCGACCGCGTCCTCGAGGCGTTCGACACGGTCCTGCCGCGCTGACGCCGACGCGGCGACGGGAGGGAATCGTCCATGGCTGATGCGTCGAGGCTGCATCGCAGCGAACTGGCAGTGCCCGGTACGAACGAGCGCGCAATGGAGAAGGCGCCGTCGCTCGGCGCCGATGTCGTGTTCCTCGACCTGGAGGATGCCGTCGCGCCAGGCGACAAGGAGCGCGCGCGCGACAACGTGATCGCCGCGCTCGGTGGCAACGACTGGTCGCGTACCGCGATCAGCGTGCGGGTCAACGGGCTCGACACGCACTGGTGTTATCGCGACGTCGTCGACGTCGTCGAGGCGCGCGGCGACGTGCTCGACACGGTGTTGGTGCCCAAGGTCGGCGCCCCGGCCGACGTCGAGTTTGTCGCGACGCTGCTGGACCAGATCGAGCAGCGCAACGGCTGGCCGGCGGGGCGCATCGGGATCCACATTCTGATCGAGACCGCCAAGGGCATGGCCAACGTCGAGTCGATCGCGACCTCTCGCCTCGACCGGCTGGAGGCCATGGTCTTCGGCGTCGCCGACTACGCGGCGAGCGTCCAGGCGCGGACGACGAACATCGGCGGGGCGAATGCCGACTACGCGGTCCTCACGGACGCCGGCGAGGACGGCATGCGAGCGTTGCATTGGGGCGACCAGTGGCATTTCGGCATCTCACGGATGGTGGCGGCGTGCCGCGCCAACGGTCTGCGGCCGATCGACGGCCCCTTCGGGGACGTCGCCGATGCGGACGGCTACCGGGCGGCCGCCCGAAGGGCGGCCGCCCTGGGCTGCGAGGGCAAGTGGGCGATCCACCCCTCGCAGATCGAGCTTGCCAACGAGGTGTTCACGCCGAGCGACGCCGAGATCGAGCGCGCGGCGCGGATCCTGCACGCGATGGAGGAGGCCGCCAAGGAGGGCAAGGGCGCCGTCTCGCTCGATGGGCGCCTGATCGACGCGGCATCGATCCGCATGGCCGAGAACCTGACCCGTAAGGTCGAGCAGATGCGCGCCCGCTGAGCGGGACGCGCGGAGGATCCGCATGAACATTCACGAATACCAAGCCAAGGAGCTCCTCAAGAGCTACGGCGTGCCGGTGCCGCCCGGCGAGGTCGTCTACACCGACCGCGCTGCGGCCCGCGTCGCCGAGGAGCTCGGCGGCAGCCGCTGGGTCGTGAAGGCCCAGGTCCATGCCGGCGGCCGCGGCAAAGGCGGCGGCGTCAAGCTCGCCAACACCGCGGGGAAGGTGGCCGAGGTTGCCGACCAGATGATCGGTTCGACGCTCGTGACCGCCCAGACCGGCGCCGCGGGCCGGCGCGTGCACCGGGTGCTGGTCGAGCGGGCGAGCCGGATCGACCGCGAGTTCTACCTGGGGCTCATCCTCGATCGCACGTCGCAGCGCATCGTCGTCATCGCCTCGGCGGAAGGCGGCGTCGAGATCGAGGAGGTCGCCGCGGCCCATCCCGAGCGCATCCACAAGGAGTACGTCGATCCCGGCGTCGGGCTTCTCGACTTCCAGTGCCGAAAGATCGCGACCGCGATCGGCCTGTCGGCCCGTTCGGCGCCGTTCACGCGGCTGCTCAAGCGGATCTACCGGCTCTTCCGCGACAAGGACTGCCTGCTGCTCGAGATCAACCCGTTCATCGTGACCGAGGACGGCGATCTGATCGCGCTGGACTGCAAGATGCAGTTCGACGACAACGCGTTGTTCCGGCAGACCGACGTCGCCGAGCTCCGGGACTTCGACGAGGAGGACACGAAGGAGGTCGACGCCTCCGGGCACGGCCTCAACTATGTCGCGCTCGACGGCAACGTCGGCTGCATCGTGAACGGCGCCGGCCTCGCGATGGGGACGATGGATGCGATCGTGCATCACGGCGGGCGCCCGGCCAACTTCCTGGACGTCGGGGGTGGTGCGACCCCGGAGAAGATCGCGAACGCCTTTCGGATCGTGCTCACCGACCCCAATGTGCGCGCGATCCTCGTCAACATCTTCGCGGGGATCAACCGATGCGATTGGATCGCGCAGGGCATCGTCCAGGCGGCCACCGACCTGCGAATCGACGTGCCCGTCATCGCACGCCTCGCCGGCACCAACGTCGAGGAAGGCCGGCGGATCCTGACGGCGAGCGGCCTGGCGGTGATCCAGGCGCACGATCTGGACGACGCCGCGACAAAGGCGGTCGCCGCGGTCGAGGGGACGGCAGCATGAGCGTGTTCGTCGACAAGGACTCGCGCGTCCTCATCCAGGGCTTTACCGGCCAGCACGCCACCTTTCATGCCGAGGAGTCGATCCGGTTCGGCACCACGGTCGTCGGGGGCGTGACACCCGGCAAGGGGGGCGCCACCCACCTCGATCTGCCGGTGTTCAACTCGGTTGCGGAGGCGGTTGAAGCGACCGGCGCCACGGTGAGCGGCATCTTCGTGCCGCCGCAGACAGCCGTGGACTCGCTCTACGAGGCGGTCGAGGCAGGCATCGAGATCGCGGTGATCATCGCCGACGGCGTGCCGGTGCAGGACATGGTGCGCGTCAAGCGCTATCTCGCCGGTCGCAGCACCACGATCATCGGCCCGAATTCCCCGGGGATCATCACGCCGGGCGCGTGCAAGGTCGGGATCATGCCGAGCCACATCTACACGAGCGGACGCGTCGGCGTGGTCTCACGCTCCGGCACGCTCAACTACGAGGCGGTGAGCCAGATGAGCGCCCTCGGGCTCGGCCAGTCGACGTGCGTCGGCATCGGCGGCGATCCGGTCAACGGCACCGACTTCAAGACCGTCCTGCAGGCGTTCGAGAACGACGACGACACGGATGTCGTGGTGATGATCGGGGAGATCGGCGGCCAGCAGGAGGTGGATGCGGCCGCCTGGGCCTCGCAGTACATGGCCAAGCCGCTCGTCTGCTTCATCGCCGGTTCCTCGGCGCCGCGCGGGCGCCGAATGGGCCACGCCGGCGCCGTCATTGCCGGCGACGCCGATACCGCGACCGCCAAGCTCGACGCGATCGAGGCGCTCGGGCATCGGGTCGTGCGCAACCCCGCCGAGATCGGCGACACCGTGCTGCGAGCCGTCAAGGAGGCCGGCTCCGGACCCACCACGGCGTCCTAGCCCGGCGCGCCTACAATCCTGCGGATGCGCGACGACCGGCTCCAGCTGCTGCTCGCCAGTTTCCTTATGCTGTTCACCGAACTAGTGCTGATCCGGTGGGCCGGCGCCTATGTGGTCTACCTCTCCTACTTCTCGAACTTCGTCCTGCTGGGCAGCTTCCTGGGAGTGGGCCTGGGGTTCCTTCGGGCACATCGGGGGCCCGATCTGTTCAAGCTCGCGCCGTTCTCGCTCGCCATCTTCCTCGCGCTTATCAAGGCGTTCCCGGTGCAGATCGACCGCACCGGCGGGGACCTCATCTACTTCGGTTCGCTCGAGACCAAGGGCTTACCGACGTGGGTCGTGCTCCCGTTCGTCTTCGTGGCCGTCGCCGCGATCATGATGATGATCGCGTACGGGGTCGCGCAGCGATTCCGGAAGTTCCCGGCGCTCGAGGCGTACCGGCTCGACATCATCGGCTCCCTCTCGGGAATCGTCGCCTACTCCGTGCTGGCGTGGTTTCGTGTGCCCCCGGTCGGCTGGATGGTCGTCATCGCGGGACTCATCGTGGTGCTGACCTGGCGCCCGCGCGCGCTCGACGCCATCTCGTGCGGGGTGATCGTGCTCGTCGCGATCATCGGGGCTGGGGGCGGGCTCACGATCTGGTCGCAGTACTACCGGGTGCAGTACTTCGACGACCAGCGTGCGATCAGCGTCAACGGCATCCCCCACCAATCGATGATCGACATCGCGGGCACCCCGTATGAAGTCCCCTACAAGCGGCTGACGGAAACCCCGAAGAACGTGCTGATCGTCGGGGCGGGCAACGGCAACGACGTCGCGGCTGCGCTGGCCGCGGGGGCGGAGCACGTCGACGCGGTGGAGATCGACCCCGTATTGCAAGAGCTCGGCGCCGAACACCACCCCGATCGGCCCTACGACGACCCGCGCGTCACCCAAATCACCAACGACGGCCGCGCGTTCCTCGAACAGACGAACAACACCTACGACCTGATCATCTTCGCGCTGCCCGACTCGCTCACGCTCGTCAGCGGGCAGTCGGCGGTGCGCCTCGAGAGTTTCCTGTTCACCAAGGAGGCCATGGAGGCTGCGCGGGACCATCTGAATCCCGGCGGTGCCTTCTCGATGTACAACTTCTACCGCGAGGCATGGCTGCTCGACCGGCTGGCCGGGGGTCTCGAGGAAACGTTCGGCCAACGGCCGTGCCTGGACGGCGGCGCGCACGGCTCGCTGCAGGTCGGCGCATTTTCGATGCTCACGGTCGGGACGGACGCGGCGAGCATGCAATGCGACCAGGTGTGGTCGCCCAGCGGCGAGGTCGTCGCGCCGGCGACCGACGACCGACCGTTCGTCTACCTGCGAACCCCGTCGATCCCGTCGCGCTACCTGTGGACCCTGGGGCTGATTCTGCTGGTCTCGGCCGTGGCGGTCCGGCTGGCCGGCGGGCGCTTCGGCGCGATGCGCGGCTACCTCGATCTGTTCTTCATGGGCGCCGGGTTTCTGCTTCTTGAGACCAAGTCGGTGGTGCAGTTCGCGTTGTTGTTCGGGACGACGTGGTTCGTCAACGCCCTCGTCTTCGCGGGAATCCTGCTGACGATCCTCATCGCCATCGAGGTGGAGCGGCGCACCAACATCCGCCGGCCGAACCTCCTGTTCCCGGTGCTATTCGCGGGGTTGCTGCTTGCCGGGCTCGTGCCGGCGTCCTGGCTCCTGTCCCTCGAGGTCGTGCCGCGGTTCCTCGCCGCGACGACGCTCGCCTTCTTGCCCGTGTTCGTTGCGAACCTGGTGTTCGCCGGTCGGTTCCGCGACGTCGCGGATCCGACCACCGCCTTCGGGGCAAACCTCCTCGGGGCGATGCTGGGCGGCGTGCTCGAGTACCTGTCGCTCATCACCGGCTATCGCGGGCTGCTCGTGATCGCCGCGCTCCTGTACGCCCTCGCGTGGGCGTTCGGCTCGCGCAAACTCGCCACGCCGGAGGCCCCGGAGCCGTTGGGCGAGCCGGCACCAGCCGCCGCGCCGGGCTAACCCTCAG
Organism: uncultured Actinomycetes bacterium; assembly: GCA_963816105.1. Classification (GTDB taxonomy): domain Bacteria; phylum Actinomycetota; class UBA4738; order UBA4738; family HRBIN12; genus AC-51. Next base: position 444,163 of record CAWFJH010000001.1, read on the forward strand.
CCGCCGGTCCGGCCCCGCCGCGACGCCTTGACCCGCTCCTGCTGCGACAGGAGCACCTTGCGCAGCCGCACGTGCGACGGCGTGACCTCGACGCATTCGTCCTCGCGGATGAACTCGAGCGCCTGCTCGAGCGACAGCTGTGTCCTGGGGATCAGCCGCACGAGCTCGTCCGCATTGGCCTGGCGGATGTTCGTCAGCTTCTTCTCCTTCGTCGGGTTGACGTCCATGTCGTCGGCGCGAGCGTTCTCCCCGACGATCATGCCTTCGTAGACGTCCTCGCCGGGTCCGACGAACATGACGCCGCGCTCCTGAAGGTTGAGCAGCGCGAACTGGGTGGTCGGGCCGCGCCGGTCGGCGACGAGCGAGCCGGACGGGCGCGTGCGCAGCTCACCCAGCCACGGCTCGTAGCCCTCGAAGACGTGATGGAGCTGGCCCGTGCCGCGCGTCTCGGTCATGAACTCCGTGCGGAACCCGATGAGCCCACGCGCCGGAACCACGTAGTCGAGCCGCACCCATCCGGTGCCGTGGTTGACCACCTGGATCATGCGGCCGCGCCGAAGCGCCAGCAGCTGCGAGACGACGCCGAGGAACTCCTCCGGCACGTCGATCGAGACGCGCTCGGTCGGCTCGTGCGCGGCGCCGTCCACGCGCTTGATCACCACCTGCGGTTTGCCAACCGTGAGCTCGAACCCCTCGCGACGCATGACCTCGACCAGGATCGCGAGCTGGAGCTCCCCGCGGCCGCGAACCTCCCACAGCTCGGGGCGCTCGGTGTCGCGCACCTCGATCGAGACGTTGCCGACCGCCTCTTGATCCAGGCGCGACTTGAGCAGCCGCGCCGTCACCTTCGCGCCGTCTTGCCCGGCCATCGGCGAAGTGTTGATCCCAATCGTCATCGACAGGGACGGTTCGTCCACACGAACGACGGGCAGCGGCCGCGGATCGTCGGGGTCCGCGAGCGTCTCGCCGATGGTGACCTCCTCGATGCCGGCGACGGCGCAGATCTCCCCCGGGCCGGCCTCCTCGGCATCGACACGGTCGAGCGCCTCGGTGACGGTCAGGTCGACGATCTTGACGCGCTCGATCGAGCCGTCGGTGCGGCACCACGCGACCTGCTGGCCGCGCCGGATCGTGCCGTTGCGGATGCGGCAGAGGGCAAGACGCCCGAGATAGGGTGACGCGTCGAGGTTCGTCACGAGGGCTTGCAACGGCACATCGTCGTCGTAGGCCGGTGGCGGCACCGTCGCGAGCAGCGTCTCGAACAACGGCTCGAGCGTGTCGGCAAGGTCCTCGGGCGTCCGGCCGCAGCGCCCGTCGCGCGCGTTCGCGTACAGAATCGGGAAGCCGATCTGGTCCTCGTCGGCATCCAGATCGAGGAACAGCTCCTCGACCTCGTGCACGACGGCCGCGACCCGCGCATCGGGCCGGTCGACCTTGTTCACGATCAGGATGACGGGCAGGCGCGCCTCGAGCGTCTTGCGCAGCACGAATCGCGTCTGCGGCAGCGGTCCTTCGGAGGCGTCGACGAGCAACAAGACGCCGTCGACCATCGTGAGGGCGCGCTCGACCTCCCCACCGAAGTCGGCGTGACCCGGCGTGTCGACGATGTTGACCTTGACGTCGCCGTAGCGCACGGCCGTGTTCTTGGCGAGGATCGTGATGCCCTTCTCCCGCTCGAGGTCCATGGAGTCCAGAACACGCTCGGCAACCTCCTGATTCGCCCGGAAGGCGCCCGATTGCCAGAGCATCGCGTCGACCAATGTGGTCTTGCCGTGATCCACATGGGCAACGATGGCCACGTTGCGCAGATCGTCGCGAGTCGGCATCCCCGCAGTGTAGAGGTGACCGCCGGCCAAACCCGAGCTTGCGGCCGTTCCGTATTCGGTGTACGAACGGCCCCGCGGCCAACACCGAGTTCGGAGGAGGAACCCACGTGGATCGACCGTTGCACCCCAAGGAACAGCATCGCTACTCCCGACGCGAGATCCTGCAGCGCGCCGCGGTGGCGGGCATCGCCCTGCCGACCTTGTCGGCAATCCTCGCGGCCTGCGGCAGCGGCGCGCAGACCGGCGTAGCCACCTCGGCGGCGAGCGTCGGCAGCGGGAATCAATTCGGCACCGGCGGGATCGCAGGGGCGGCGTACCCCCTTGCTCGCCCCGATGCACCGGTGACGTGGAACGTCGATCCCGCCGACGTCATCCCGAGCGGCCAGCAGCCGGAGAAGAACGCCACGCTCAAGGTGCTGCGTTGGCCGTACTACCTCGGCGACGACGTCGTCGATGCCTTCAAGAACAAGTACGACTGCGACGTCGAGGTCACCGAGGCGACCGACATGGACTCGCTCCTGGTCAAGATGAACCAGTCGTCGTCCGACTTCGACGTCCTGTTCGGCATGAACGTGTGGGCGCTTGGCCGATCGATTGCGGCCGGGCAGATCCGGCCGCTCAACCACGACTACTTCACCAACTTCCAGTCCAACGTCTGGGATCAGCTCCAGAGCCCGTTCTACGACGTCGAGGCAAACTACAGCGTCCCCTACAGCGTCTGGTACACGGGCATCTTCTGGCGCAACGACAAGATCGACATCGATCCCGCGTCGATGGACAACCCCTACGACGTGTTCTGGAACAACCCGCCCAAGGGCAAGACACACCTGCTCGGCAACGCGCAGGACGTGTTGTCGATGGCGATGTTCCACGACGGCTTGACCGACGTGAACGTGACGGACCCGGCCACCATCACGGCCGCCAAAGACTCGATTGCACAGATCGCCGAGGCGGCCGACGGCGTCAAGTACGACCACCTGGAGTACCAGGCCGGCGACATCCTCGACGGGTCGGTGTGGCTGCACCAGTCGTGGTCGGGCAACGCGAGCGACACGGTCGTGTTCCTGGGGCCAAACGACCCGACCGATGTCTACTCGTTCTACTGGCCGGGAGCCGACGGCCATCCCGCCAACGTCGACAACGACCTGACGGTCGTTCTCAAGGCGGGCAAGAACCCCGTGCTGGCCCACCTGTTGGCCGACTGGGTGTTCGACGCCAAGCAATCGCTCAACAACTTCACAATCACGACCGGCTACCAGATGCCCGTCAAGAGCATGACCCAGGAGTCGATGGTGTCCAGCGGCATCGTGCCCGCCGGCCTCGAGACGATCATCGTTGGCGAGGACGACTTCAGCAAGGGCTCCCGCGAGCTGGAGCTGCCGACGGAAGCCGACGCCCTGTGGCAACAGGCGTTCCTCGAGCTCCAGTCGGGTGTCTAGCGCCACCGCGACGACCGCACGAAGGTCTCGGCGGCCCCGCAGGGCCGCCGAGACCGAGAGCGAAGCCTGGTCCCCCCGCGGCTTCTGGCAGGGACTGTCCCTGCCCGCAACGTTGTTCTTGATCCTATTCTTCGCGCTGCCGTTCTACGTGGTCATCGCCGTGACGTTCGGCTCGGTGGACCCCATCCTTCGCCAGCCCGTCCCGGCCTGGAACCCCGCCACGTGGAACCCCGCGATCATCACCTTCACGCTGTCGAACATCGTGCACAGCGACGGGCTCTACTACGCCCCGTTCATCCACACGTTCGTCTTCGTCGGCATCGCCACGGTGCTGTGCCTGCTCATCGCCTACCCGTTCGCCTACTTCGTCGCCCGGCGCGCCGGTCGCTACAAGGGTCTGTTCCTGGCGTTGTTCTTCGCACCGTTTTGGATCTCCTACATGCTGCGGATGCTCGCGTGGATCTCGCTGCTGCAAGTCGACGGGTACGTGAACCGCGCGCTGATCCGCCTGGGCGTGCTTCAGGAACCGTTTGCGTGGCTCTCGGGCAAGCCGCTCACCGTCATCTTGGGGCTGGTCTACGGGTACGTGCCCTTTATGGTGCTCCCGCTCTACGCGACGCTCGACCGGATCCACGACTCGCAGCTCGAGGCCGGCCGCGACCTTGGCGGGAGCCCCCGTCGGACGTTCTTTCGCGTCACGCTCCCCCAGTCGCGACAGGCGATCCTCGCCGGGTTCGTGCTCTGCATCCTGCCGATGTTCGGCGACTACTTCACCCAGCAGCTCCTCGCCGGCACTTCGAACACGCGGATGATCGGCAACGCGGTCGTCGACTCGTTGCGTCAGCCCATCTTCGTTTCGCGCGGCGCGGCGCTGATCCTCGTCCTGCTCATCCTGCTGATCCCGCCGATCCTCTACTACCTGCGGAGCACGAACCGCGCGACCCGGGAGATCGGCGCATGAGCGCGCTCGCGCCGCCGCGTCAGCGTGGGTCGCTGCGGAGCTGGCTCGCCAACCCGTGGGCGGAGACCCGGTTCCTGTGGGTGATCGGCATCGGCTACATCCTCTGGTCGATGGTACCGGTCGTCGAGGCGGTGGTCTTCTCGTTCAACCGCGGGCGGTCGATCTCCAACTGGGAGGGCTTCTCGCTTCGCTGGTACACCTGGGACCCGACCGGCTCGGTCCTGCACAACGAGCAGCTGCAGCAGGCGATCCTGCAGACGCTCAAGCTCGCGACGCTGACGGCCGTGCTCGCCGTGCCGCCGGCGGTGCTCTTCGCGCTTGCGCTGCACCATTGGCGCGGCCACGGCTCCGGCTCGTCGAACTTCATGATGATGTTCTCCTTCGTCACACCCGAGCTCATCCTCGCGGTGTCGCTGTTCCTGCTGGTGGGGAGCGTCTTCAAGTTCATGGGGCTGTCGACGGGCTCGCAGCTCATTGGGCTGATCGTGCTCGCGCTCGCCTACCCCGTCGTCATCGTTCGCGCGAGGCTGCTCTCACTCGGTCGCTCCTACGAAGAGGCCTCGATGGACCTCGGTGCCTCGCCGACGCAGACGTTGCGGCGCGTCACGCTGCCGCTGCTCTGGCCGTCGATCTTCGCGAGCGCCGCAATCATCTTCGCGTTCGCGCTCGACGATTTCGTGATCGTCAACCAGCTCTCGAAGGACGCCTCCACGCAGACGGTCTCGATCACGATCTACGGCGCCGCGCGAACCTCGCCGACGCCGGCGATGAATGCCATCGGCACGCTGATGCTCACGGCCTCGACCATCGTGATCGTGATCGCCTACGTGGTGCTCAAGCGCGCCACGAAGAAGCAGAGCGCCGAACCTGCCTGAGCGCGGTCAGAACCCTGCGAGACCGCGGCCGATGCCGTCGACGAAGTCGTGCTCCGGCGGCGAAAGCCGGCCTTCGAGATACGCGCGCGCGAGGATCGCCTGCGAGCGGAACACGTCGACCTCCCAGTACGAGAACGGTCCCGGCCGGTACCCGGGCGACGTGACGTTGCGCTGGATCGACTCGCAGGCCGCCCAGTCCTCGCGGTTCGTGACGTCCCAGAACTCCGATGCGTAGTCGGGGGAGAACCCCGGCGTCGAAAACGCCTCTTCGGGGAAGTACCAGGCACATTCCACCCACGTCCGGTCCGGGGCGATCGGCACGAGCCGGTGCGTCATCACGTAGTCCGGGTGCGGGCTGATGAGCAGGTTGGGGTAGATCACCGAGTAGCCGACCAGGCGGATCTTCTCCTCGGGCAGGCCGGGGATCGGCACACCGTTGGAGGACCCGTCGAGCGACATCGTCACGGCGTGGTCGAGCAGCTCCATCGGGCCGCCGATCCACACGCCGGTCGCGCGCTCCGGATAGGCGATGTCGGAATCCGGCGGCGTCACCTTGCAGAGCTCGGGGTGGATCTCCGAGCAGTGATAGCACTCGGCGTAGTTCTCGATCGCGATCTTCCAGTTCGACGCGAGCTCGTACTCGTGGCGGGCGCCCAGGCGCAGGTCCTCGGGACGGTAGCCGTCGACGACGATGCCGACGTTGCCGAGCTGCTCTGCCAGATCGGGCGCATCGCCGCTGGCGTTGAGGAAGAGCCAGCCGTGCCACTCCTCCAGTCGCGCCTCGACCAGGGGGTAGTCGGTCTTGTCGAGCGTGTCCATGTTGAACCGCGGCGTGGCGCGGAGGTCGCCCTCCAGGCCGTAGACCCACGCGTGGTACGGGCAGCGGATCGCGCGCTGGTTCCGATGCTCACCGGCGGCGAGCAGCTCGTGCCCGCGGTGACGGCACACGTTGTAGAACGCGCGAACGGCGTCGTCGTCACCGCGGACCAGCAGGAACGTCTGCGTCCCCACCTGGATCGCGACCTGGTCGCCGCGATCGGCGAGCGCCAGATCGGCGGTCCGGCCGACGCACATCCAGGATCCCTCGAACACGTGGCGTTGCTCCCAAGCGAAGACCTCGGGGGAGCTGTATGCCTCGCCGGGCAAGGTCAGCGCCTGGTCGTAGGGCCGAAGGACGTGCTCGACTGCCGCGAGGTCGAGCGGGGCGGTGGTGCGCTGCATGGGTGAGCTCCTGTTGGTCTGGATGGGATCACGCTACCCGAGCGCGGGCTCAAGGCGTGAACGCACGGGCGATCCGCCGGTCACGTGGCGGCCTCGAGAGCGGCGAGCAGCTCCGTCTCTCGGTCGGCGCTCAGACCGACCTTGAGCGGGGGCAGGCCCCGTTCCCGGTCCCACGCCAGGGTGTCGGTGACGGTGGTTTCGATGTCGCGGAACGTGAGGCCGTTGGCGACCGCCAACGAGGTGTCGAACAGGTGGGCGAAGTCCTCGTCGGGGGTAATCAGGGGGAACGGGTCGGACTCCTCGGTGACGAGCAGGCCGTGTTCGCGAACAAAGTCCTCGGGCGCCCACGCGATCTCGATCGGCACCCCCGCCGCGGCGGCCGAGGTGGTCAGGAGCTCGTCCAGGGTGTGCCGCCGCGGCGGGACGGCGACGTTGAACGTCCCGCCGACGTCGTGTTCGCACACCCGCAGGACGAACGCCGCAAGATCGCGCGCGTCGATCCACTGCAACGGCTGCCCTTCGGGCGCCGGCGCGAGCACGCGGCCACCGTTCGCGCCGCGGCGCACCCACGCGGTGAACCGGTCGGTCGGGTCGTACGGGCCAACGATGTAGTGGGGCCGAACGACGGTTCCCCGATCGCCGCGGGCCCCGAACAAGGCCTGCTCGCAGGCAACCTTGAGCGGGCCGTAGGTCTCCCAGGTGATCTCCTCGGTATCGGGAAACGGCGGCCCGTAGACGTCGTCGTGCTCGGTCGCGCCCGCGCGCGTGTGCTCCTCGTGGGCCGAGACCGACGAGATGAACACGTAGCGCCCGTCGGGCAGCATCGTGGTCGACTCGCGAATCTCGCGCGGCACGTAGCCGCAGAAGTCGACGATCGCGTCAAACGACCGCCCGGCAAGCGCCGACAGATCCTTCCCGCGGTCGCCGTGGATGTGCTCGGCACCGGGCCAGGGGTCATCGGCCCCGGACCCACGATGAAAGACCGTCACCTCGTGCCCGGCATCCAGGGCCAGCCCTGTGAACGCCCGTCCGGAGAACGACGTCCCGCCGATCGTGCAGAGCCGCATCCCACAACCCTACCCCGGCAACGGATGTGCGCCCGGGTTGACAGACGGCATGAGTGACGTCATAGTGACGTCACTATAGACGTCGACTTGACGGCCAGAAGACGGAAGGTAGGTGGTAGAAATGATGCACCTTCACACGCCGGACGGAAGGACTGTTCCATGGACCTCACACCACACCTCGAAGCAATCCGCACCGATCTGGGTTCGGTGCTCGGGACGGACGAAGCGCTCGCGGCCTCGATGGACCGCATGGCTCGCCCCCTGGAGGCGTCGCTCCAACTCCGCCTCCTCGACCTCCTTGGCGACGGCGCGCTCGAGCTGACCGAGCAGCTCCCGACCGGGCACGCGGAGGTGCGGGTCTCGGGCCGCGACGCGACGCTCGTGTTCGTCGGCCCGCCCGATGCCCCTCCCCCGCCCCCGGCATTCGACGAAGAAGGCGGCACGTCGCGCATCACGCTGCGACTCCCCGACGGATTGAAGGCCGCCGTGGACGACGCCGCCGACATCGCGGGAATCTCGGCGAACGCATGGCTGATCCAGGCAGTGCAGTCCGCGCTCGGACGGGCCCAAGAGCCGCGCCGCCGCGGTGGCGGCAACCGCATCCAGGGCTACGCCCGCAGCTGAGAACGACGGAGGACCGACATGCAGCAGACCTACGACACCCCCGGCCCGGTCACGGTCGCGATGCAGGTAACGGCCGGCGACATCGATCTTCGGGCCGAGGACACGCAGACGACGCGGATCGAGATCACCGGCTACGACGAGGCGACCCCGCCGACGGTGACGTGCGACGCGCAGCCGGACGGCAGCTACCGCCTCTCGATCGAACACCGCGTCAAGAAGACGTGGGGCTTCTCGTTCAGCCGCGGTCTCGAGATCACGCTGGTCGTGCCGACCGGCTCCTCGCTCGACGGATCGATCGGCGCGGCAGACCTGGACGCGAGCGGGACGGTCGGGGCCATCTGGTTTCGCGTTGGCGCGGGCGACGTCCACTTCGACGACGTCACCGGCGATGTGCAGATCACGTGTGGAAGCGGCGACGTGGAGGGCCGATCCGTCGGGGGGCACCTCTCGTTCAAAGGCGCCTCGGGAGACATCGAGGTGGGATCGGTCGGCGCCGGCGCGACGGTGCGCTCGGCGTCGGGCGACATCCAGATCGGGCGTCTGGACGGCGCCACCACCATCACCGTCGGATCCGGCGATATCGAGCTCCGCGACCTCGGACCGGGGACCGTCACGGTTCGAGCGGTGTCCGGCGACGTCCAGGTCGGGGTACGGCGCGATCTGGGCGTGTGGCTCGACGTCGGTTCGGCCAACGGAGACGTCAGCAGTTCGCTCGAGTCGGTTCCCCGCGGTGAAGACCGGGCGGACCCCGACCTGCAGCTGACCGTGAACACCGTCTCGGGTGACGTCGAGATCGGGCGCATCGCGGCGCCCCGGAGCTGACGGCATGCGAGCCCTCCTGCGCGACCGGTCCTACCGACTGCTTCTGGTCGGGCAGACGCTCTCCTCGTTCGGCGACTTCGCAATGTTCCTCGTGCTCGCCGTGTGGGTGAAGGAGCTGACGGGCTCCAATGCGATGGCGGGCCTCGCTGTCCTGCCGTTCATCCTGCCGAGCCTGTTCGGTCCCGTGCTCGGGGTCTATGTCGACCGCTACCCGCGCCGGCGCGTGATGGTCGCGACGGACCTCGCCGCGATCGGCGCGCTCGCTCCGCTTCTGTGGGTGCACACCGCCGCCGACGTCTGGCTGATCTACCTGTCGTCGTTCCTGCTGGGCACGTGCACCGTGATCTACCAGGCCGCGCGGTCCGGGTTGATCGTGAGCATGCTCCCGAGCGAAGAGCTGGGCGAGGCCAACGGCTTGCTGCAGTCCACCAACCAAGGGGTTCGGCTGCTCGCACCCCTGGTGGGCGCGGCGCTGTACACGGCGATCGGCGGCACGGCGGTCGCGCTCGTGGACGCGGCCACCTTCCTCGTGTCGGCAATCCTGCTGATGGGCGTGCACGCGCCGCCGATCCCCCGCGAGGAGGAGCCCGACTTCTGGGGCGAGCTCCGCGAGGGTCTTCGTCACATCGTGCACACCGCCGACATCCGACGTCTGACCATCGCGACGGCGTTTGTCACGCTCGTCGCAGGGGTCATGGAGGTAGCGATCTTCGCGCTGATCGATGAGGGCCTGCATCGCCCGCCTGCGTTCCTCGGCGTGCTCTCGACCGTGCAAGGCCTCGGGGCAATCATCGGCGGCATCACAATCGGCGCCGTGCTGCGCAAGCTCACCGAGATGCGCACCATCGCGTGGTCGCTCGGCGGCGTCGCGGTCGGGATCGGTTTGCTCGCGACGGCCAACCTCCCCGTCGTGGTGGTCTCGGGCGTCGCCGTCGGCGTCGGTGTCGCATTCTTCAATGTCGCGCTAATCACGCTCGTCCAGCGACGGACCGACGTCACGATGCAGGGACGCGTGATGGCAGCGCTCGACGCCGCCTTCACGCTGCCGATGGCGATCTCGATCGCACTCGGCGCCGGGATCGTCGCGCTCGTCGGCTTTCGGACGATCTACATCGTCGAAGGGATCTCGCTCCTCGCGATCACCGGCTACCTGATCGCGGTCTCACGCGAGCCCGACCCGTCACCCGCGGCGGTGGCCCTCGACGCGACAGACCTCGACCCCGAGCCCGAAGCCGGGGCGCAGGAGCATCAGGCCGCGGGCTCCATCGAGACCTCGTAGGAACCCGTCGTCGCAAGACCGTTCATCAGGGCGCGGTGTGCGAGCGCGTCCTGTCCTGCCCCCTCGTTCGCGAGCTCGCCTTTCCAGGCCTGCAACGCCGGGGCCTGCAGGGCACGCCCGTACGAGAACGACAGCTGCCACGGGAACCCGCCGATCCGATTCATCTCGTTGAGCCGGCTCGTCGCCTCGAGGTCGTTCATCCCGCCCGACAGGAACACGATGCCCGGGACCTCCGCCGGCACGTTGGCGCTCAAACAGCGAATCGTCGCCTCGGCGATCGCGTGGTCGCTTTCCTGCGCGGGACTCCCCTTGCCCGGCACGACCATGTTCACCTTGAGAAGGGACCCGGCAAGTTCGACGCGGTGCGCGGCCAGCTGCCGGAACAACGCGTCGAGCGTCCGGCCCGTGGCCTCCTCGCATGCCGCGACACCGTGGTCGCCGTCCATCAGGATCTCGGGCTCGACGATCGGCACGATCCCTGCCTCCTGGCACAAGGCGGCGTAGCGCGCCATCGCATGCGCGTTCGAATCGATCGCGAAGTTCGTCGGGGTGCCGGCGCCGATGATGATGGTGGCGCGCCACTTGGCGAAGCGGGCGCCGAGCGTCGCGTACTCCGCAAGCCGCTCGCGCAGGCCGTCGAGCCCCTCCGTGACCGTCTCCTCCGGGAACAACGCAAGCGGCTTGGCGCCGGTGTCCACCTTGATTCCCGGAATCATCCCCGCGCCGGTGAGCACCTCGACGAACGACGTGCCGTTGTCGGCCGCCTGTCGAATCGTCTCGTCGTACAGGATCACGCCCGAGATGTGCTCGCCAAGCCCCGCCGTCGTGAATAGCATCTGGCGATAGCGCCGTCGTGTGTCCTCGGTAGAGGCCACGCCGATGGAGTCGAAGCGCTTCTTGATCGTGCCCGTGGACTCGTCGGCGGCGAGGATGCCTTTTCCGGGTGCGACGAGCGCCGCGGCCGTGTTCTGCATCATGTCGTTCATTGTGTGCGGAACCCCCTCCGGGCGTGCGATCGCCCGGTGCGCATGCCCTGATGTGACGGGCAGCGTAGTTCGTCGGCGCGCGTGCCGACCACGCGCCCGGGCTCAGGATCGGCCTGCACCGAGCCGATGGATCGTGCATGAACCGGGGGAAGCACGCGGGGCTTCGCACGCCGTGGACAATGATGATATTGGCTGTGGTGCTGGGTCTCTCGGCCTTTATGGCAACAGAGCTGGGCACGGCCGCGGCCGCCGCCGGCGCGCGTGGTGAACCCGTCAGGGCCGCAGCCGCGCCGACGGTTCCCGCCGAGCTCACGCATCCCGGCGCGGTGCACGCGTTCTCGCCGCCGACGAGGGTCCTCGGGGCCCGAGGGGCGCGGCGGGCAACGCATCGGCGGGCGCCGCTGCACCCCGGCTGGGAAGCGGCGACATTGCTCGTCGACGTACCGAGCGGCGGCATCGTGGCGCATCGGAGCCCGTGGTCGTCCTCGCCGGTCGTAGGCACGGTGGCGTCGAGCTCGAAGTACTACCACGTGCCGCTCGTCATCTGGGCCGCCGACACCAACGCGCGCGGTACCTGGGGCCGCGTCGAGCTCCCCTACGTGTACCCCCGGCGCACGGGCTGGATCCCCCTTGCGGGGCTGCAACACGACACGACCTTCGTGCACGTCGACGTCGATCTGTCTGCCCACCTGCTCCGGCTGTACAAGCACGACAACGTGCTGTTCTCGATCGACGTCGCCACGGGTGCGCCGTGGTCACCGACCCCGCCGGGGCACTACGTCGTCACGGACCGCGTGCCGTTCCCGCAGGGCAGCGCGCTGGGTTCCTTCGCGTTCGGGATCAGCGGGATCCAGCCGCATCTACCACCGGGCTGGACCGGCGGCAACCAGCTCGCCATCCACGGCACGAACGACCCGTCGTCGATCGGGACGAGCGCCTCGGCCGGATGCGTTCGCGTGAGCGAGTGGGCGCTCGCCCACCTCATGCCCTATCTGCGCCTGGGCACGCCCGTCGTAATCCACGGCTGAGGCGCCGTCGCGCTCAGCCGGTCGGAAACGTTTCGAGATCGCGCCAGTGATCCGGGTCGTGGCGGAACAAACCCTGCGTGCCACCGAGGATTCCGCCAACCATCCGACCGATCGTGTCGTCGTCGTCCGGCTCGGGGTTGGCAGCCCATCGATCATCGTCGAGCGCCGCGAGGGCGTCGAGCAGCCGTTCGTGCGTCGCGGCGGCCGAGGTCGCGACCGACTCGGTCGACATCGAGGCCTTGCGCTCGACTTCCCGGCGGTTGACCTCATCGGTGCCAAGCGTGTCAAGCGCCGAGCCGATCGGTGCCACCTCGCTGCGATCCCATGCCGCAAGCGCGTCGAGCGCGTGTTGTTCCCAGGTCTCGAGATGGCCGACCAGATCCTTGGGTGCCCAGTCGCCACCGCCGAGCCCGGTCCGCTCCATGTCGCCCGGCGCGAGGCCGGCGAGCAGCGCATCGGTGCGCTTCCGGTCGGCGCGCAGAATTTCGATCGCCTCGGTCCTGCTCGGCACCACCACGGCTTCGCTCATGGGTGAATCCTACGCGCGCCCCATGACTTCCTTCGGCGGCGTTGGTCCCTCCCACCAGCGCGCTCAGCCGGCCGGAAACGTCTCGAGATCGCGCCAGTGATCCTGGTCGTGGCGGAACAGACCTTGCGTGCCACCGAGGATGTCCCCGAGCCTCCGGCCAATCGTGTCGTCGTCGTCGGCGTCCGGTTCGGGAAGCTCGGCCCAGCGACCGTCGTCGAGCGCCGCGAGCGCGTCGATCAGCCGTTCGTGCGTCGCGGCGGCCGAGGTCGTGACCGACTCGGTCGACATCGACGCCTTGCGCTCGACCTCCCCGCGGTTGACCTCGTCGACGCCGAGCGTGCGAATCGCCGCTTCGATCGGTGCCGTGTCGCCGCGATCCCACGCCGCCAGCGCATCGAGTGCGTCTTGCTCGCAGGATTCGAGATGGCCGACCAGATCCTTGGGCGCCCAGTCGCCGCCGCCGAGCCCGGTCCGCTCCATGTCGCCCGGCGCGAGCCCGGCGAGCAATGCTTCGGTGCGAGTCCGGTCGCCTTGCAGAATCTCGAGCGCCTCGGTCCGGCTCGGCACCGCGACGTCGCTCATACGTCGATCCTAGGCCCGGCCCTCGCCCGCCGCCACGCGTGAGGGCGTCACGTCCCCGTCTCGGCGCGGCGAATCGCGGCGGGCATGGCGGCATCGGGCACATACCCCCAGCGAGGCAGGAAACGCGCGGCGTACACGAACTCGTTCGCCTCCTGCTGGATCGCGAACGGATGCAACAGCCGCTCGTCGAACAGGTGGCGCTGATCGCCGAGCGCCTCGCGATACGACGCAAGGAACGCCTCGCGCGAGCGTTCGATCCAGTCCTCGATGACCCGCGCTGCGATCGGCTCGCGGCGCGCCACCACCCTGCCGACGTGGTCGATCGCCGCGGCCATCGCGGCGACGTCGCGCGCGGTGGCTTCGCGAGCTGTGCTCGCCGGCGACGGCGTCAGCGGGTTGCCGTCAAAGTCGCACACGAGCAACGGGCCGGCGCCGGCGCGGAGCAGCTGGCCGACATGGAGATCGCCGTGGATCCGCTGCACCGGCGTCTTGTCGATCTCGTCCAGGCGCTCAAGGACGGTCCGTGCCCGGTCGGCGATCGCGCGGAGCCGCTCCCCCGCGGCGCCGCCCGTGGCGGATATCGCCTCGTAGAGCCTGTTCTCCGCGCGGACGCGCCAGTCGCCGATCTGACGACGAGGGGCAACGGCCCGGGGTTCCGGCAGGAGGGCGCTCGGGGTGGCCAGCGCTCGGTGCAGCCGCGCTACGACGCCGCCGATCGCGATCGGCACGGCGTCGACCTCGTCCCACCCGCGGCCGCCGAGGTCCCGCTGTAGCAGCTCGACGTACCACTCCCACCCGTCACGGGCGCCGGGCACGAACGCCGTCGCGGTTGCGACGAGCGTGTCTTCGCGCCACGCGACCGACCCGTACGGAGCCGGCATCTCCGTAAAGCCGACCGCGACGAGGTGCGCGGGGAGGTCGGCGGCCGGCTGCGGCCCCGGCCGGGTGCGAACGAACATTTTCACGATCACCCCCTCGCCGAGCACCACCGACTCGTTGGTCTGATCGACCTCGATCGCCTGCTCCTCGCCGAGTGGCGGCATCGTCGTGCCCGTGGCATGCAATGCCAGCGATCCGTCGTCGCTGCCTTCCAGGAGCGCGGCGATCACCCCGTCGCCCGCCGTGGCCCGGCGTGCGCGGCCGTCGGCCACAACGACGGGCGCGACGAACAGGTCGTTGTTGCCGCGCCCGATCGCGAGCCAACCGGTCGAGAGGGCCGCGAGGTCCTCGACCCGCACACCCGACGGCGGCGCGCCGGCGAACCTCGGCGGGACCCAGAACGCGTCTCCGGCAGCGTCGATCGCCTCCCACATGCCGGATGTGTCCACGCCGGCGAGTCTAGAAGTGCGCGGGAAGCCAAGTCCCGATCCTGACCGCGAGTCAGGACAAACCGTTCCCGTGCCCGCCTACCCGTGACACGGTGCTCCCGGCGCGGCCCGCCGCCACCAGCCGACTCAGGAGCGACCCCATGACCGACCGTGAGATTCGCTACGTCCACCACCGCACATCCCCCGTCGACATCCTGCCCGACGAAGCCGTCGAGGCCATCAAACAGGCGAGCGCAGAAGTCTTGTGGCGCACCGGACTCGAGGTTCGCTCGGACTCCCTGTTACGCCAGCTGGAAGCGGCCGGCGCGGTCATCGACGAGGACGAGGGGCGGGCGCGGTTCCCGATCGAGGTCCAGGAGGGCGCGCTCGCCCTGGTGCCCGACGACCTGCCGCTGCACTCCCGGGAGCCCGGACTCGAGCTGGTGCTGGACGGAACGCGCGGCTACCTCGGCGTCGACGGGAACGCCGCCGAGGTTGTGGACCTCGACACGGACCTTCGCCGGGCCTCACGCAAGGAGGACGTCGCCGCGGGCACGCTGATCGGTGACGCGCTCCCCCAGATCGGCTACATCTGGCAGCCGGCCGTGAGCCGCGAGATGCCGGTGCCGTCCGAGCCGCTGCACAACCTCGAGGCCAACCTCAACAACACCGGCAAGCACATCGTGATGATGACCGCGGTCACGCCGGAGCAGGCCGCGGCGAGCGCCGAGATGGCGGCCGTCGCGGTCGGCGGCGAGCAGGCGCTTCGCGACCGCCCGATTCTGTCGGCGTTCCAGTGCAGCGTCTCGCCGCTCGTCTACGACGGCGGGCCGCTCGCGGCGGCCGTCGAGTTCGCCAAGGCCGACGTGCCGAGCGGCTTCATGGTGATGCCGATCCTCGGCGCGACCGCGCCGATCACGCGGGCCGGCACGATGGTTGTCAACAACGCCGAGGTGATCGGCGGTGTGATCGCACACCAGCTGCTCGCCCCGGGTGCGCGGACGTTCTACGCGAGCGCGGTCACGACGATGGACCTGTGGTCGGGCGCCGCGAACTGCGGCGGCCCCGAGGACCTCGTGTTCCAGATGGCCAACGCGCAGCTCGCGCGCGCCTACGGGCTCAAGTCGATGGTAGGGACCTTTGCGACCGGGTCCAAGACGAGCGATTGGCAGGGCGGCGCCGAAAACGCTCTGTCGGGCTTTGCGAGCTGGATCAGCGGTGTCGACATGGCGAGCGGCGCGGGCCTGCTGTACGCCGCGCGCGTGTTCAGCGCGGCACAGCTCGTGCTCGACGCCGAGCTGTGGGACCTCTTGTGTTCCACGTCGGAGGGGATTCGCGGCTGGGACGCCGAGTCGCTCGCGGTCGACGTCATCGACGCCGTCAAGCCCGGTGGACACTTCTTGGATCAGGAGCACACCCTCACGCACATGCGCGAGGTGTGGCAGACCAAGATGTTCGACCGGGGCAACTGGGAGGACTGGGAGGCAAACGGCCGGCCGATCTCGAAGACCCGCGCCATCGACCGGGCCAAGGAGATCCTCGAGACGCACACCGCCTACCCACTGCCCGACGGGGCAGCCGATGAGATCCGGCGCATCGTCGAGCGGTTCGAGCAGGAGCACGTCGAGGCAGCCTGAACTATCCCCCTGACCTGCGGCGCGGTATATTGAACGGCGATTCAAACCCGGGGCCTTCTCGGGCCCCCACCCAAGGAGTGAGCCGATGTCCGAAGAGAACATGGAGAAGCTCCGCCAGGCCCTGATCGGCGCGAAGAAGGACGAGGGCGTCGAGGCGACCCAGGCGTTGCTCGACGAGGGCGCCGACCCGGTGATCATCCTGCAGGACGCAATGGCAACCGCGATGTTCACGCTGGGCGCGATGTGGTCGCGCGGCGAGGTCTTCCTGCCGGAGGTCGTGGCCTCCGCGACGCTGTTCAAGATGTGCAACGACCTGGTCGAGCCCGCGCTGCTTGCGGCCGGCGGCGAGAAGATCGTTTCGGGCACGGTGATTCTGTGCACGGTGAAGGGCGACCTGCACGACCTCGGCAAGAACATGGTCGGCGCGATGCTCAAGACCGCCGGGTTCGAGGTCACCGACCTCGGCAAGGACACCCCGCTCGACAAGATCCTCACGGCGGTGCGCGAGATGAAGCCCGACATCCTCGGGATGTCAGCGCTCCTCACGACGACCGTCCCCCAACAGAAGGTCGTGATCGAGGCCCTCAAGAAGGAAGGCCTGTTCGATTCGATCAAGGTGATGGTGGGTGGCGCTCCCGTCACGCAGGAGTGGGCCGACGAGATCGGCGCCGACGGGTTCGCGCCCGACGCGCCCGAGGCCGTCAGCCGCGCCCAACGGCTCCTGGGGATCGAGGTCGCCGCGTAGCGGCGACCTCGATGGTCGACCCAGCGTTCCAGGAGTGCCCGCCTCTCGTGTGGTGGGTTGCCGCGGCCCGGCGCTAGCATCCCGGCGATGACCGACCGCGTCAGCATCCGCGACGTCGCCCGCGAGGCAGGCGTCTCGGTCACGACCGTCTCACACGCCCTCAACGGGAAAGGGCGTCTGAACCCCGACACCCGCCAGCGCGTGCGCGACGTTGCCGATCGGCTGGGGTACCGGCCGAACCCCGCCGCGCGATCCCTGGTGTCGGGCCGCACCGGGCTGATCGCAGCGATTCCGTCGCTCCCGCGCTCGGTGCCGGTCGCGTTTGCCGAGTTCGGGTTCTTCTCCGCGCTGATCTCGGCCGCGACCGCCGTCGCCGTCGACCGAGACCAGGCGCTCGTCGTCTCGCCGCCCGGCGCGGACTGGTTCGTATGGGACCGCGTCCCGCTCGACGGTGTCATCGTCATCGAGCCCACCTACGGCGAACCGGCGCTGCCGGACCTTCGGCGCCGGGGCGTGCCCTTCGTGACGATCTCGGTCGATCCCGCCGGTGGAGAACGCGACGCGGTCGTGCGCTCCGATGACCTGGAGGGCACCGGTCGGATGCTCGACCATCTCGCCGATGCCGGCGCCGAGCGCGTCGCGCTGCTCGGACCGCCCGCGCTCAACGCGTTCACGCGCGACTGCGTCGAGGCGTACCGGCGTTGGTGCGCGCGGACCGGCCGGCCCGTGCTGCTCGAGATGGTGGACATGCAGGAGCTGATCGAAGATCGGGTGGCCACCTACGCGGGCGCCCTGGACCGTCTGCTGTCGCGGACGCCGCGGCCCGATGCGTTGTTCGTGCCGATCGAGCTTGCCGGCGCCACCGTTTTGCAGATGCTGCAGGCCCGCGGTCTGAGCGTGCCCGGCGACATCCTCCTCGCAA
The DNA here is from genome assembly GCA_963816105.1 of uncultured Actinomycetes bacterium. Taxonomy (GTDB): domain Bacteria; phylum Actinomycetota; class UBA4738; order UBA4738; family HRBIN12; genus AC-51. The sequence continues at coordinate 462,013 of CAWFJH010000001.1, forward strand.
CGACGCACGACACCGGGCGCGGGCTCACGACGACCCCGCCGTTGACGACACTGGAGTGGAACTACCCGGAGCTCGGCCGGCGCGCTGCGGAGCTGCTGCTGGATCTCATCGACGGTGCCGCCGTCGCACCGTGCGAGATCGTCGTGGCGACGACGGTCGCGCCGCGGGCGAGCACCGCCCGATGAACCGGCGCATCCTCGGGGCCGCGATGCTCGCGGTGCTCGCGGTCGCCTGCAGCGGCGCCAGCGCATCGAGCTCGGCAACGTCACCGATCGACACGTCGGACATCCACGTGTTCTCCGCTGCGGTGACGCCGGGGCCGGGCGATACGGCGGTCGTCGCCCTCGCCCTGCACAACGCTGCGGCAAAGCCGGACCGGCTGGTGAGCGTCTCGTGCACCTGCGCCGCGAGCGTGGAGATCCTCGGTGCGCCGGCCGCCGGCGTCGTGCTGGCACCCGACAAGATCGTCATCCTCGGCCCCGGGGGACCACGCATCGTGCTGTCGGGACTGACGGCGCCGCTTTCGCCCGGCGGCACCGCCACCATCGAGCTCGCCTTCGCCAACGCCGCGCCAACCACGACCGTTGCGGAGGTCAAGACCGGGTAACTGCCCTACCGCGTTTGCGCCGCACACGACCTGCGACGTACGGTGGCGAACGCGGCCGCGGTGCGGTCCGGGATTCCTGTCGGGGGGTGCGCAGTGCGGCGACCTAATCCCTTCCCTCTCTGCGTGCTTGCACTCGCCCTGGTCGCTCTACCCCTGGCACCGCTGCCCGCGAGCGCAGCGCCACGGACCCTCACGTTCGGCCTGGTTGCCGACACGTTCGTACGAGCGGATCAACCGACGCGATCCTTCGGCGCAAACACGACGCTCGCGGTCGACAACTCCCCGGTGAAGCACATCCTGCTCCGCGTCACCGTGACCGGCGTCGGGACCGACGTGGTCACCTCGGCGGCGCTGCGCCTGTACGTCACCGATCCGGCCCCCGCGGGTGGCTCGCTGAACCGTGTCGCCAGCCAGACGTGGCCGGAAGCAACTACCTGGCTGACCGAGCCCGCGGCAGACCCCACGCCGATCTCGTCGGTCGGGAAGGCCACGAAGAACACGTGGGTGCTGTTCGATCTCGGCGCGTTGATTCACGGCGACGGGACGTACTCGATGCGCATCGTGTCCACCGCCAACGACGGCGCCACCTTCACCTCGCGTGAGGGAGCCGCAGCCCAGCGCCCGCAGGTCGTGGTGACGACCGCGACACCCGACGCCTCGGCGCCCCAAGTCGCTCTGACCGCGCCCGTCGACGGATCCGCCGTCGTGGGCACTGTCGCGCTCGCCGCGACCGCATCCGACGACATCGGTGTCACCGGCGTGGACTTTGCGGTCGACGGCACCGCGGTCGGCACCGACACGACCGCCCCCTACGGACTCTCCTGGAACTCGCTCGCCGTACCCAACGGACCCCACGCGCTCACGGCGACCGCCCGCGACGCCGCCGGCAACGCGACGATCTCGGCCCCTGTGACCGTGAACGTCGGCAACCCCGTCGACACCACCCCGCCCGATCCGCCGCCGGATCTCACGGCCGCCGTGGACGGGCCGACCCAGGTCACGCTCACCTGGTCGGTGCCGAACGACGACGTCGGCGTGACCGGCTACGAAGTGTCGCGGAACGGGACGCCGATCGCGATGCCAGCGACGCCGGGCTACGTGGACCGGGGCGCGCCACCGGGGTCCGACCTGACCTACGGCGTCGTCGCCCTCGACGGCGCAGGGCATCGCTCCGATCCCGCCACCGTCTCGGCCACCACGCCACCGGCGCCCGCATCGTTCACCTTCGCGGCGGCCGGCGATCACGGCGCCAACGCGACGGCAGACAGGACCCTCGCCAACATCGACGCCTCGCCCGCGTCGCTGTACCTCGCGCTGGGCGACATGGACTACAACGAGACCCCGACCGATCAGGCGTGGTGCGACTACGTCCATCAGCGCCTCCCGACCAAGGGACCGGCGTTTCCGTTCGAGCTCGTCACGGGCAATCACGAGGACGACGGCGGAGAGAACGGGTCGATCCAGAACTTCGCCGCCTGCCTGCCCGACCAGGCGAACGCGACCGTCGGCCCCGGCAGCCTCTACGGTGCGGAGTACGCCTTCGACTACCCGGCGGCAGCTCCGCTCGCCCGCTTCATCATGCTGTCGCCCGAACTGACCGTCGCCGGTACCGCCTACCACTACACGCCGGGGTCCCCCGCCTATCAATGGGTGGCTGACACGATCGATCAGGCCCGAAGCGCCGGCATTCGCTGGATCATCGTCGGATATCACTACCCGTGTCTGACGGCCGGGAAGTACGCGTGTGCCTCGGGCTCGGACCTGTTCAACCTTCTGGTCGCAAAGCACGTCGATCTGGTGCTCAACGGGCACGAGCACAACTACCAACGCAGCAAGCAGGTCGGGCTCGACGCGGTGGGGTGCCCCAGCATCGCGGCCACCGGCTACAACCCCGGATGCGTCACCGACGACGGGCTCGACGGCGTGTATCCAAAGGACGCCGGCACGGTGGAAGTCGTGGCCGGCACATTCGGACGTGGGCTGTACTCCGTGAGCAGCACGGACCCGGAGGCCCCGTACATGGTGTCGATGAACGGCACCACGCACGGGTTCGTGCAATACACGGTCGCCGCCGACCGGCTCGACGCGTCGTTCGTGCGGAGCGAGGGAACGTTCAGCGATTCCTTCTCGATCGTCCGGGGTGCACCGGCGATCGCGGACCACACGCCGCCGACCACGCCCGCAACGGTGAGCGCCGACACCTCGACGCCGGGCACGGTCCGGCTGTCGTGGTCGCCGAGCACGGACGCCGGGGGCATCGGGTTCTACTCAGTGATCCGAGACGGAGCGGTCATCGGCACGACGACCGCGACGACGTTCACGGATGGGCTCGTCGCACCGGGACTGACGAGCACCTACACGATCGTCGCCTACGACGTCGCCGGGAACCCCTCGTCCCCGACGCCGGGCCTCGTCGTGACGGTGCCGCCGACGAACACCATCACGTTCACGCCCGATGCCGACGCTTCGTTGTACGCGGCCACGGCCACGACCAACTACGGATCGCTCCAGAAGCTGGAGGTGGACAACAACCCCCTCAAACAGTTCCTGATTCGGTTCACGGTGACCGGGGTCGGCACGCGCACGGTGACCGCCGCGACGCTCACGCTCACGTGCACGGACCCGTCGCCGCGCGGGGGCGACATCACCGTGGCCGCCCCCGGCGCCTGGACCGAATCGACCGTCACCTGGAGCACGGCGCCGGCGGCCGGCGCGACGATCGCGTCGCTCGGCGCCGTGGTGAAGAACACGCGCTACACGATCGACCTGTCCTCTGTGGTGCACGGCGACGGCGTCTACACGCTGCGAATCTCGACGCCCCATCAAGACGGCGCGGACTTCGCATCGCGCGAGGCCGCGGCAGCGTCGCGACCGCAGCTGGTCCTGACGCTCGCGCCGTAGACGGTAGGCTCGCAACATGGAGTTCGCCGAGGTCGTTCGCCGTCGCCGGATGATCCGCCGGTTCGACCAGCGGCCCGTGCCGCGGGAGGTCATCGACCGCATCCTCGACGTCGCTCGCCGCGGCCCCTCGGCCGGGTTCGCACAGGGCGTCGACTTCCTCGTGCTCGACACGCCGGAAAGCATCGCCACCTTCTGGGAGCTGACGGCCGACCCCGACGATCCGGTCACGGAAGATGACGTGGCCGAGGGGCCGACGGTGATCGTGCTTCCGATTGCGGACAAGCGCCCGTACCTCGCCCGCTACGCGGAGCCGGACAAGATCGCGTTCGGCATGGACCACGAGGAGCGCTGGCCGGTGAAGTTCTGGGACATCGACGCCTCGATGGCCTCGATGCTCGCGCTGCTCGGGGCCGTCGATGAGGGCATCGGCGGCTGGTTCTTCGGCATCACGGTCGGCGAACGCGCGCTGCTCGATCACTTCGGCGTGCCGGAGGAGATCCGGCCGGTGGGCATACTCGGGTTCGGCTATCGCGCCGAAGACGAGCGGTCGAGCGGTTCCGGGGCGGCGCGGCGGCGGCGTCCGTTCGAAGAGCAGATCCACCGCAACGCCTGGTGAGACCGGCGACGCGCAGACCTCAGGCTTCGTAGACCACCCGGCCGCCGACCACCGTGCGGACGATGCGGGCCTCGAGCAATGCCTCCGGCTCCTCGGCCGTGATGTCGCGATCGACCACGACAAGGTCCGCGAGCTTGCCCGCTTCGATCGAGCCGCGCTCGGCTTCGTCGCGGCACGACCACGCGGCGTCGATCGTCATGTGCCGGAGTGCCTCCTCCATTGGGACCGCCATCTCGGGATGCCACGGCGCCGGCCCGCCGGGCTCGAGCGAGGAACGCCGCGTCACGGCGACGTGGAGGTTCCCAAGCGGCGCAAACGGTGCGGTCGGGGCGTCGGTGCCGAACACGAGGCGTGTCACGGCGCCGAGCTGCGGCCACGCAAACCCCCGGTCGGCCCGGTCGTCCCCGAGCACGGCCGCCCAGTTCTCGACGATTGCGGGGTCGACGTGCACCGGCTGCATCGAGGCCGTCACCCCGAGCTCGCCGAACCGCGGGATGTCGGCCGGATCGACCGTCTCGATGTGCTCGATCCGGTGGCGCCGGCCCGCCGTCCGGTTCGCCCGTGCGGCGTCGGTGAACACGTCGAGCGCGGTGCGCACCGCGGCGTCGCCGATCGCGTGCACGGCCACCTGCAGATCGGCCGCGTCGGCCGCGCGCACACACGGCAGCAGCGACTCCAGATCCCAGATCGGCGGCGGCAAGGATCCGTCGGCGTACGGGGCGAGCATCGCCGCCGTCCGCGCGTCGATCGTGCCGTCGGAGACGATCTTCACACCGACGACGGCGAGCCATGCGGAACGATGCATCTCGGACAGATGGATCGCTTCGGTGACGGGAACCAGCGCGCGCGCCGGCTCCCGGCACATCCAATGTCCGCGCACGCGCGCGGTCAGCTCGCCGCGCTCGTCGGCGCGGACCATCGCCTCGAGCGCGTCGGGCTGCAAGGCCATGTCGATCACGCTCGTAATTCCGCTCGCCGCCATGGCGTCGAGCGCCGCTCGGAGCGCGGCATCGCGCGACGCGTCGGTTGCGAGGGTCCCCAGGTGATCCCACACGAGCAGGGCCGCGGTCTCCTTGAGCTCGCCGGTCGGCTCGCCGTCGGTGTCCCGGACGATCTCGCCGCCCGGCGGGTCCTCGCTCGCCCGCGTCATGCCCAGCTCGCGGAGCCCGGCCGTGTTCACCCACACCGAGTGGTAGTCGTTGGCGTCGAGGGCCACCGGGCGATCGGGCACCGCCTCGTCAAGGGGTGCGTGCACCGGCCGCCCGTCCGGCAGCACCTGGTGCAACCAGCCCTTGCCGAGCACCCAGGGTTCGTCGGGGTGGGCCGCCGCCCACGCGCGCACAAGGTCCTGGATCGCGCCGAGGTCACGGGCGTGGACGAGCTCCGCACGCCGGAGGGCCTCCCCGGTCATCAGCGTGTGGAAATGCGCGTCGGTGATGCCGGGAAGGAGGATCCCGCCGGCGAGATCGACCACCGCCGTGTGTTCGCCCGCGAGTTCCGCCACCTCGTCGCCGCCGATCGCCACGATGCGCTCCCCGGCGGTCGCCACGGCGGTCGCCCGGGGCTGCGCGGGATCGGCCGTGAATACCGCGCCGCCGCGGTAGACCACGTCGGGGGCGGCGTCCATGCCCCGATGCTAGTCCAGGCTCGGAACGCGCGACGCGGGGGTGCTAGGCCGCTGAGGTCGCCGAGGCGCCCCGCGCCGGGCCCGCGGACCGGTGCGCCGCGACGAACGCCTGCGCGGTGGGGAGCGTCGGGGGAAGGCCACGTTCGGCACAGGAGCGCAGCAGCCGGAACACATCGGGCGCCGGCATCGGCTCGGCGAAGAGGAAGCCCTGTGCCAGGCCGCATCCGAGATCGCGGAGGATCCGCGCCTGCTCGGCGTCCTCGATTCCCTCGCCGGTGGACACGAGGCCCAGGGAGCCGGCCAGGCGCAGGATCGCATCGACGAAGCTGGCGTCGGCGTGCTCGCCCACGAGCTGGTCGACGAACGGCTTGGGGATCTTGAGCAGCTCGATCGGGAACGCCGCGAGCCGCGCGAGCGAGGAGTAGCCGGTGCCGAAGTCGTCCAGCGACAGGCGCAGCCCGAGGTCGCGCAGCCGGTGCATCGCCCGCACCGCGCCGTGCTCGTCGCGGACGACGGTCGACTCGGTGATCTCGATCGTGACTCGTCGCGCATCCACCCGCGAACGCGTGAGCGCGATCGCCAGATCCTCAACGAGGCGCTCGTCCGTGAGCTCGCCGGGTGCGACGTTCAGCCATATCCCGATGTGCGCGGCCTCCGGATGCGCGTCCTGCCACTCGGCCGCGGAGCGCAGCGCCTGCGCACGCACCCGCGCCCCGAACTCAAAGGTGAGCCCGCTCTCCTCGGCGACACTCAGGAACTCCGCGGGCGCGAGCATCCCCCGCTCGGGGTGATCCCACCGCGCAAGGGCCTCGAACGCCTGGATGGTGCCGTCGACAAGCGACACCACCGGCTGATAGAAGGCCACGAACTCGCCGCGCTCGGCCGCGCGCTCGACCTCGAGGGCGAGCGCCCGGCGGCCGCGAATGCGTTGGTGCAGGATCGGCTCGTAGATCGCGCACGGACGATCCTCTGCCTTGGCCGTGTACATCGCCAAGTCGGCGTTGCGGAGCAGCTCCTCGGGGGTCGAGGCGGACGGTCCGCTCACGGCGACGCCCACGCTTGCATGCACCGTCGCCTGATGCCCCGACGACAGCACGATCGGCGCGTTGATAACGTCGAGGAGCCTGCGGGCCGCGCGCTCCGCGTCGGCCGCGCGCGTGTCGCGCATCAAGACGGCGAACTCATCGCCGCCGAGGCGTGCCGCGACGTCCTGGGGACGGAGCGACCCCTGGATTCGTTCGGCGACCTGGAACAGGAGCTCGTCGCCCGCCGCATGCCCCCAGCTGTCGTTGACGACCTTGAACCGGTCGAGATCGAGGAACAACACCGCGTGCGCGTGCTCGGTGGCGCCCGGCTGGGCGAGCAGCTCCTCGAGCCGCTCGCCGAAGAGCAGACGGTTCGGCAGCCCGGTCAGCGCGTCGGTGTACGCCTGATGGTGCAGCTCCTCCTTGAGCTCGGTGACCTCTGCGAGCGAGCGCTCCAGACGGCCGTTCTCGAGCAGCACGCTCGCGTGGCTGGCGAACGTCTCGAACAGACTCTGCTCCTCCTCGGTGAACGTGCTGACGTCGCTGGCCCGGTCCCCGACGAGCAGCAGGCCGAAGGTGCGCTGCTCGCCGGTAAGCGAGCAGACGATCGCGTCGTCGAGACCGCGCTCGGCGAGGAATGCGTCCAGCGGATCCTCCGCCCGGCGGCGCGGCAGCAGCACGGGGTCCTGGACGAGCGTGCGCTTGATCGCCAGCTCGTCCACCGGCGTCAGCGTCGTGCGCTGCATGAGCGTCTCGCCGTCGGGTCCGCTCACGCTGCGAAGCGCGGGCTCGCCCGGCGTGGGCGACAGCAGCAGGATCTCCGCATACTCGGCGCGCAGCAGGCGGCGTGCGGCTACGAGGAGCTCCCCCACGGCAAGCCCGAACTCGGGCGCGCCCTGTGTGGCGCGCATCGACTCGTAGAGGAACTCGACGCTTTCACGCTGTTCGCGCTGACGCATGTAGGCGCGGAACGACACACCGCACGCGGCAATCGGAAGCGCGAGCAGCAGCAGCGCGTGCGCGTCGCGCTCGAGGAGCTCGACGATGAGGAGGCCAAGACAGCACGCGGCGAGGACACCGACGAGCGAGACGGTGAGCGTACGGCCGAGCTGGCGCGCCTCGAAGCGACCTTCCGCCACCGCGATCACCATCGTCACCAGGAGCACGCCAGTGATGTGCGCGACCGCGGCCGCAACGAGCACCCCGGCCCAGATCTCCACCCCGACCATCCCGGGCACGACGAGGGAGCGGAAGACCAACAAACCGAGCCCGCACGACAGCGAGAGCTCTGCCAGGTTGAAGCAGAACTTCATCGGCTTTTGGCGCCGATGGATCAGGATCGCGAGGCCCGCGCCGACGAGCTGTGCGATAAGCAGCCCGACCGGCGCGAGGTAGAAGAGCCCGAGCGTCAGCCCGAGCTCCGAGGCGGACAGCGTGTGCGCCTGCTTGCGGAAATACAGGTGCACCACGTACGTCTCCGCCAGATAGAAGACGACCGTGACGAGCGGGAGCCACACGAGCGCCGGACCGACCGTCGATGCCGGCGGGAAGGCGGAGAGATTCCACGCCCAGGTTGCCGCCGCCGCGATCGTCACGACGCCGATGAACAGCCAGACCCGTGCCACCCGGGACCCGAACATTGCGTGGCGCCGCTCTCTCGTTGCTCCCACAGAACCCATCAGCGGCCCTCCCCGCTCATCGCATGCGGCGCGATCAACGCCACGTCGCTCCCAGCCACGCCCGGCTGGACCAGGTATTGCCCGACCAGGTGTTGCCCGACCAGGTGTTGCCGGACCAGGTGTTGCCGTTCCAGCGGCGACTCCAGGTGCTGCCGGACCAGGTATTGCCCGACCAGGTGTTTCCGGACCAGGTGTTGCCGCTCCACGTGTTGCCCGACCAGGTGTTGCCGCTCCACGTGTTGCCGGACCAAGCCGAGTCGATCCACCCCGTGCCCGCCCAGGCATTCCCGTTCCACGTGCCACCCCGCCAGGAGTTCTGGAACCACTCGTAGTGCGCCATGCGGTACGAGACGAACTCGTGGCCGAAGATGTCGATCTCGCCGCGAAGCTCCACGTTGCCGTCGGTCAGGTGGGCCGAGCCACGGGCGCCCTCCAGCGTGCCGCTGCCGGTGGACCAGTTCAGCCGCCAGTTGCTCAACGTCGGCGGGGTGGGCGCCGCAAGCATCGCGCCCATGTTGACCTCACCGTGACCCTGCTGCTCGGCAGCCGATCCGGCCAGGTAGGTGGCGTTGTTCGAGAACAACTGCTTGACCTGGTACGGCGTCATCCACGGCCGCTGCTGCAGGACGAGCGCGGCGGCTCCCGCGACGAACGCCGAGGCCTCGCTCGTGCCACTGCCGCGGAAATACGATTCGTTGACCTTTCCCGTGGACCCATACATCTCGTCGATGAACGAACCGGGAACGCGCAGGCTGGCGATGTGTGTGCCGGGCGCAACGACGTCGACGCTTCGCGTGTCGCTGCCCGTCGAGGAGAACGCCGGGACGGAATCGTCGGCTGTCGTCGCGGTGCCGTTCGAGTCCGAGGCGCCCACCGCGAAGATCCGCGGGTCGAGGGCGGGGTTCGTCAAGGTGCCGGTGCGGGCCACGTAGCCCTCGTTGCCGGTGGCGGCGACGACGAAGATCCCGGCGCGCCAGGCCTGCTCGACCGCGAAGGCGAGCGGGTCCACGCCGGCGCGCTGCGTGCTGTTTGTCCCGTATGCCAGGAGCAGAACGCGCACGTTGAGGTCGCCGTCGCTTCGGTGCTGGACCACCCAGTCGATCGCGGCGATGACCTGGGAGACGTCGACGCTGCCGTCGGTCGCGCCGACCTTGACGCTCAAGATGCCGGCGTCGGGGGCGACGCCGAGGAAGTTCGTCGCGTCGCCGGCAGCCGCGCCCGAGCCGGCGGCGCTGCCGCGCCCGGCGACGATGCCCGCAAGGAACGTGCCGTGCCCGTTCGTGTCGAGGTTGCGCACGTTCGGGTCCTGGGACTCGAGGCTGAGGTCGGGCCCGTACACGATCTTGCCGGGCGTCGCGAGTCCCTCGACGGGCACGACACCGGTGTCGATGATCGCGACGTCGACGCCCGCGCCGGTGTAGCCGGCATGCCACCAGTCGGTCACTCCTGTGTAGGCGGTGGTGGCGTAGAGCGAGTTCGGGTCGTCCGCGGCGACGTACGGGGCGTCGGGGTCGCCGCTCGGCAGCGGGTCGAGCCCCGGATCGCTCGACGTGGGGTCGGCGCTCGGCTCGTCGGTCGAGGTCGGGTCGGGGCTCGTCGTGTCCGTCGCGCTGGGCTCGATGCTCGGCTGGTCCGTGGGCGTCGACTCATCCGTCGGCGTGGGAAACGGCGTTGCCGATGGGTCGGCCGAGGGCTGGTCGGACGGCGTGGGATCGGTCGCCATCGCGGGAGCTGCGGCCGACAGCGATCCGCCGACCACGAGCAGCATCACGGCAACGAAGGCGCACAGCCACCGTCGCATCGGGTCGCCGGCGCGGCGACGCCGCGGGGGCTTGTCGGTCGTGGTAGGGATTGCCTCTCCTTGCACCGGTGATCGCTCTCCTTCGATCGCGGTTGCTGTCTTGCGTCTTCCGCAGGGGCGAGTATCCGGTTGTCGTACGTCGTTGCACACCCGGCGAACGGGCCACATCCATTCATCCCGTTGGGTGGTCTATGCATCGGATGCGCGATCCGCCGGACCTCCATCCGACATCCACCGCTGTTTCGTCCCGGCCCCGAATGTCGTACGACCGATGCGCCGACAGGACGATTCACAGTTGGCCTCGATCGGTGTATGCACAATCGGCCTCAAGCACGACGGAGCCCGCGCACCAGTGCGGAACCCGCTGCCGTGCACCCGCTCTCCATAGGAGGCGCGGCGCCCTCGCCGCCCTCGACCAACCGCCGAGGTCGTCGTGATCAGGGAAGCAGCGTCACAAGCTCCCGGTAGTACGTACCGGCAATCTTGGTGTATCCCGTCGTGTTTGCATGAACGTCGCCGACTCGGCAGAACCAGGTCCATCGACAGGTGAGGGCGACATTGATCGGAAGCTGTCCGCGGCCCGGTACCCATCCCGTGTCGGTGAAGTTGTCGATCTGGAAGGTTGCCGCAACGTCCGCGACTTCGGCGCCGGCGTCCGTGGCGGCCGATGTCAGCGCGGCGTTGAGCACAACCCACGCGCGCTGGTCGGCACGCGCCAGCGCTTGGCCGCCGGGAACCAGGCCCCAGAATCCCAGCAGCGGGTTGTAATACGTCATCACGACTATCGGGATGCCGGGTCCGGCCGCCTGCAGGGTATCGACGATGTGACCAAGACGGCGCTCCAGGTGTGGCCGGAGGTCGGTTGCACAGGATCGCTCGATGAGGCCGCTGTTCTGCGCGCATCGCTCGATGAGGTCGTTCGCGCCAACCTCGACGGTGATGAACGGCACCGCGCCGGGATGGGCTGTCAGAAATGCGACCGCCGCGTCGAGCTGTGGGCCCGCCGGTCGATCACAAAGGGAATGCACCCCGGTGATCATGGATCGGCTCGTATCGCCCGGGCAGGAGAGGTTCTTCAGGACGAGCCCCGGGAACTGCTGCTGCATGCGCCCGAAGAGGTCATCGACGTACCCGTGCTGCGTCGCTCCCTGGCCGGGCTGATAGCCGATTCCCAGGGACGTGCCGAGTGCGAGGTAGTACGACGGCCCGACGCCTCCCGCGTGTGCGACGGGACCGGTCATCTGCACCATCGATACGACCAGGGTCGCCGTCGCAACCGCTGACAGGAGCCTTCGCATGCAGGACCGCCTCTCTCCGTGTTGACCGCCGGAGCCGACGTGGCTTCGTGGGCCGATCCGCAGCGAGGCTAATGTCCGCCCACGACGGCCGCAAATCGCACGCCGGGTCGGTGGCGAGGTGCCCGGGGTGGGATTTGAACCCACACGCCCTTGCGGGCCGGCGGGTTTAAGCCGCCTCCGTATACCAGTTCCGGCACCCGGGCCGGGTCCCGCGCCGATGCTACCCCGGTACCATGCGCGCGATGTCGCGTCGCGTGGTTGCCCCGATCGTCTGCGCGCTGATCGTGCTCGCCGCCGCCACGCCCGCCGCGGCGATCGGGTTCGGTCCGATTCACCGCGTCTCGCCGCCCTATGCCTGGAACCCCGGCAAGTCCCTCGCCGCGACAACGAACCGACTGCTCTCGATCTGGGCGAGCGACTGCCCGCCCCCGACGGGGCGGTGCGCGACCGACCACGGCCCGCGCATGGGCGTGTTCGTCGGCCGGTCGCCGGCCAACGCCGACCCGCCCCGGTGGGGCAACGCGTTTCGGCTGAGCCCCCGGTCCGTACAGGCGGAGCGGCCCTCCATCGACGCGGACAGCGCGACCGTGATCGCGAGTTACGTCACGCAGCGGAGCTATCAGCGGTATCGGCCGGAGGCGCCGCGCGTGCTGTGGGTTCGAGTGAGCACCGATCGGGGCCGGCACTGGCGGGCGCCCGTCCGACTGTCCCCGGCCGGCTCGCGCGTGGACTACCCGCGCGTCGCCGTCGCCGGCGGCCGGCTGGTCGCCGTGTGGACGGCGGCCGGCACCGGGGCGATCCGCTTTGCGCGCTCCGACGACCTCGGCGCGCATTGGCAGGTCGCCACGGTGGGAACCACCACGGCGATGCCGATGGGCTCGGCCGAAGGCTTCGCGGGCCTCCCCGATATCGGCGCCAGCGGCGCCAACGTCGCGATCGCGTGGATAGCCGCGGACACCGGCGCACAGGACGCGCTGGTCTCGTCGACGGGCGGCGACGACTTCCAGGGACAGACGCCGGCGCAGTTGACGCCGTCGAGCCCCTCGGACGCCCAGCATTATCCGGCGGTCGGCGGGGCCGCCGATCCCGCGAATCCCCGCGTGGCGATCGCGTACTCGACCGACACCGGCATCGATGTGCGCGTCTGGGACGGCGGCACCCTCGGCACCGCCGCGACCGCCATCCAGTGGCCGACGACGATCGGCGGTACGTACTTCGTGAGCGGCTACGGTCCCGCGGTGCTGCCGGTCGGCTCGGCGCGGATCGCCGTCGCGGTCGCGGGGTGCCGCAACACGCCCGGCCCGGTATGCAATCCGAACGCGTCCAGCTCACGCATCGACATCGTCTATCGGGCGACCCCCGACGGCGGCGCCACCTGGGAGACGGGGCGGCGCCTCACCGACGCCGCCACGCTGCCGTATCGGACCAACGACGAGCCCTCGCTTGCCGTCATCGCCGGTGTGGAGCGCGTGTCGTTCGCTCGGTACGAGCGGACGTACACCGACTACTCGGTGTGGATCCGCTCCGCCCTCTAGGCGATCAGCAGTCGCGGCGCAGGCAGAACCAGCCGAACCGATCGCGGTCGGCACACACGTGGAAGCCGCTCCCGCAGCCGCTGCAGCGATAGAGGTTGCCCCCGCACAGGCACCCCGTGCGGCTGATGGGCTCGCAGCGCACCCGGCACGGCGGAGGCTGCACGTGCGCGGAAGCTCGGTCGCGACCGAGCCCGGCGGCCAAACCGAGGCCCGTGAGCGCAAGCCCGCTCGCCCGCGTCACGAACCCGCGGCGGGTCAGCGGGTCAGCCACCGGCGGCCCCCGGCACGATGCGGATCCCCTGGGCGTCGTGCACCAGCCGCTCGACGTCGGCCAGCGAGACGGCTCCACCCTGCGCGACGATCACACCGCCCTCGTCGATGACGAAGACATGCGGGCTGACCTCGACCCCGAACGCGTCGCTCACGGAACGGTCGCGCTCGGTCCCGGCCACCACCCGCGCTCCCCGCCAGGTGGACGGCACGGTGTCGCCCGCGCGGCCGACGACCACCACGGTGGGAACCACGCCCGCCGCGGCCGCGCGCGCGAGCTCCGGCAGCAGCGCCCCGCAGCTCTCGCACTCGGCGTCGGCGAACACGACCAAGTGACGCTGTCCCGACAACGTGTCTGCCCCGGCCACACCGGTGTCGCTGTCGATCGACCATCCCGGCTCGCGCGCGCCGACGGGAAGTCCGCCGTCGAAATGGATCGTCGCGGCCGCACCGAGCGCGGCGACCTCCTCGCGCAGGGCCGACACCTCGCGGACGAGGCCGACGGTGGCGAGCCCAAGCCAGACAACGGCGATCGCGAGCAGCGCGACGACGACCCAACCGGTCGGCGTCACCGGGCGTCCATCCCGATCCCACGCAGTTGCGTCTCGAGCTGGCGAAGCGCCCCGGCGAGCCCGGGCCCTTCCCGCGCCATCACGTACAGGCTGAACGCGCGCCCGTTCTGGGAGAAGAAGCGCTGGAGCCCGAACCGGCCGGGACGGGCACCCTGGAGCGCGTTCGGATCAAGATCGGCGACTCGCAGACTCGGCACGCCCGCCGGCGCGTAGAGCCCGCGGCCGGCCAAGCGCGGCGAGAACTCGACGAGCGAGGCGACCACCTGCCCCGGCCGGAGGTCCTCGACCGCCTCTGTCGTGTACGTGTCGCGCGAGGTCGTGAGCGCGAAGTTGGCGATGCGCACGACGGGATGGTTCTCCGCCGGCGCCGGCTCGTCGGGCATCCAGATGCGCGCCTCCCATCCGCGGTCAACCGTCAGGTCCAGTCCGTGTGCGCGAAGCGTCGTCATCGCACGGCTCCGAGGGCGGCGACGGCAGCCAGCGCGCCGCCCGCCGCATAGGTCGCGCGTCGCGCGGGCGCCGCCAGTCGCCGGAGCGTCGCGTCGAGACCGACCAACTGGGCCGGCCGGCGCACGCGCGACACGGTCAGGATCGGCAGCGCGCGAGCCAGACCGAACGTCACACCGATCAGTGCACCACCGGCCGCGGACCCGGCGAGGCCGGCCGCCAGCCACGTCACGTAGACGGTCGAGGTGGTCACGATCGTCACGACGCCGATGGCCAGTTGGAACCCGAACGCGAGGCCCCACACCCACCCCCGGTAGCGGCCTCGCCACTCCTCCTCGACCTGCCGGTGCACGGTCGGCAGCCGCAGCCCGCCGAGGCCGAGGTCGAGCGCGAGGCCGGCGATCAGCGCCAAAGCCAACACCGCGAGCCGAGCGCCGGTCGAGCGCGCGCCCGCGCCAAGGGTCGCGCCCACTGCGCCGAGCGCGCCGCCCATCACGGCGCCGCCCGCGACGGACCCGATGAGGTACGCCGAGACCGTCAGCCACCACCGCGACCCGCGTCCCCGCTCCCCGAGCGGGGTGATGCTCCCCAGCATCGACACGCCTCAGGGCGACCATGTCGATCGGATGCCCGCCACCACCGCGACGGCGATGCCGATCGCGACGACGACGTTCACGCGCCGCCCTCGCGAAGGGCTGCCTCGTCGAACAGCGCATCGGCGAGCAGCGAGCCGACCTGGTCCCAGCTCATCGCGGCGCCCTCGGAGCGCACCTCGCCGGTCTCCCCGTCGACAAAGCAGAAGTACGGCGACATCTGCACCTGGAAGTCCTCCCATGCCTGCGAGGACTGGATGACCGGCACGTCGGGCGGGGCCAGCCCGGCAAGCTTGGCGGGCGACTCGTAGGCGGGATCCTTGACGACGACGATCACCCGCGCATCCCCGGGCAGGGGCTGGCGGACGGCCGGCTGCAGCCCGTCCCAGAAGGTTCGGCACGTGAGGCAACCGGTCGACAGGAACGCGAACAGCGTGTCGCTCCCCGAGGCCGCGGACACGACGACGTGGTCGCCGCCGAGCGTGGTCCCGGCCACGTCTTGCGCCTCGGTGGCGCGGCGCTTCGGCGACGGCAGGTGCGCCGGCAGCGCCGGCTCCGCTTCGAGCGCGATCGGCACCGGCGCCGAAGCGTCGGGCGCGTGGTCGTGTTCGTGCTCGTCGTCGGACGCGGGCAGCCGCCGCAACACCTCGGCATGGCTCCGCAGCAGGGAGACGACGAGCACGGCGAGCAGCGCCAGCACGATGGTCTCGAGCACGACGATCGCGGTCAGCGCGCCGGTGCTCACAAACACCCCGCGTTGTGCCGGCACGTCGTCTGATCGACCGCCACAGAGCAGTCGCAGTCCAGACAGTCGATCCGGCAAGGGATCACACACGTGACCAGCCGGCACTGGATCGGCGTGACATAGGGGATGTGCGTGTTGCAGTTCCCGTAGCGGAACACGACGCAGCAGGTCTTGAAGTTGTTGCAGTCGTTGTTCCCGCAATGACACCCGCCCGGGCAGGCGGCGCCGGGGTTCATCGAGCAGTCGAGGTAGTAGCGCATGTTGGTCGTACCGCAGAGGTCGGTGCCGCCGTAGTTGCACTGCCACCAGCCACCGATGAACGTGTTCGGTGGGCACCCGAAATTGTCGCCGCCCGGCAGCGTGCAGCAAAACGCGGTGTAGGAATCGCAGCAGCGGCCGCCCCCGCCGCAGTTGCCGCACGAGCGGCGAACCACCGACTCGGCGCTCACCGGGCGTGTTGTGTACCGGACCGGCGCGACCGCGAGCGCGCTCGCCGCCTGCGCCATCCGTGTCCAGACGGTCATCCGGCTTCCTTGATGCCGGGCCACAGGCTCGGATGCCCGAAGGTGATGCCCGCCGACGCCAGATCGTGGTCGGCCGCGACGTGATCGTGGCCGTGGGGCGCATGCGGGCGATCGCCGTGCTCGTGGTCGTCCACGGGCGGCTGCCACGCACGGAACGCGGCGGGTGCGCTCGTCACCGCGACGATGGCAAGCCAGCCGGCAAGGGCGAGCCCGCCCACGACCGGAACGACTCCCCACCCGAGCGAGGCGAGCCATTCCCTCGCATCCGGCGCGGCCGTCGCCGCGTAGGCGAGCCCCGCGAGCGCGGCGATCGCGTTGAGTGTCAGGTGCAGCAGGCTCGGCGGCACGGGGGTGGGGCCCGCACACCCGCAGGATCCGGCGTCGGGATGGGTGCGGAGCACGTATGCGAGAAACGCGGCAAACACCAGGTAGAGGAGGCCGAGGGCGACCGCCCCGCCGGTGCCCGGCGCCGCCATCGCCCAGAGCCCCACGAGCACCTCGGCGGCGCCCACGCCGCGCGCGAGCGCGCGTGACCCCGGCAATCCCGCATCCAGGAGCGCCTGCGCGCTCGCGCGCGGCGTGACCAGCTTGACCCCACCGGCGAGAACGAGCAGCGCCGCGGCGAGGAAGAACGGGGGTGCGATCGCGTCGGGCGTCACGACGTCGCGAGGCTATCAGGGCTTTACGTAGGCGGTCTTGACCGTCGTGAAGAATTCCACGGCGTAGCGGCCTTGTTCCCGGGTTCCGCTCGAGGAGCCCTTGGTCCCCCCGAACGGCACGTGGAAGTCCACGCCGGCGGTCGGGAGGTTGATCGTCACGATGCCGGCCTGCAGCCCGTCGCGGAAGCGCGCAGCGTGGCGAAGCGACGTGGTGCAGACCCCGGCGGAAAGACCGAACTCCGTGTCGTTGGCAAGGGCGAGGGCCTCCTCCGCGTCGGCGGCCCGGAGCACAGAGGCGATCGGGCCGAAGATCTCCTCGCGGTTGATCCGCATGTCGTTGTGGGTGCCGACGAGCAGCGCCGGCTCGAGGTAGTAGCCGTCGGTGTCCCGCTCGAGCCGTTCACCGCCGAACAGCAGCTCGGCGCCTTCGTCTCGCCCGATCGCGAGGTAGTCGAGGTCCTGGGTGAGTTGCTCCTCCGAGACCACCGGACCGATCTGTGTATCGGGAGCAAGGGCATGACCGACCCGCAGCTCGCGCATGCGGGCCACCACCGCCTCGACGAACCGATCGTGGATTCCGGCGGTCGCGATCAGCCGGCTCGAGGCGGTGCACCGCTGGCCCGTCTGGAAGAACGCCCCCTGGACGGCGCAGTCCACCGCCACGTCGAGGTCGGCGTCGTCGAGGATCACGAGCGGGTTCTTTCCGCCCATCTCGAGCTGGTAGCGGCCGAACCGAGCGGCGAGGCCGGCCGCGACGCCGGCGCCGACCGCCTGGGAGCCGGTGAACGTGACACCCCGGACGCGCGGGTCGTGCACGAGCCGTTCGCCGACGACGCTCCCCGGTCCGACCACGAGATTGAGCACTCCCGAGGGCGCCCCGGCACGCGCAAGCACCTCGACAAGCGACCACGCGCTTGCCGGCACCATCGCCGCCGGCTTGAACACCACCGCGCACCCGTAGGCGAGCGCCGGCGCGATCTTCCACGCGGGAATCGCGATCGGAAAGTTCCACGGGGTGATGACCCCGACGACACCGAGCGGTTCGCGCAGCACGTCGACGTCGACACCGGGGCGGACGCTTCGCACATGTTCGCCGGGAATCCGGAGCGCCTCTCCCGCGAAGAACCGCAGGATCTGCGACGCGCGCTGGACCTCCCCGATGCCCTCGGCGCGAGGCTTGCCCTCCTCACGGGAGAGCTGCTCCCCGAGTTCCTCGGCCCGCGCGGCGAGCTCGAGCCCGGCGGTCTCGAGCACGGCGCTTCGCTCCTGGGGAGTCGCCGCCGCCCATCCCGGCGCCGCCTCGACCGCCGCCCCGATCGCGTCGTCGACCTGCGTCTCGTCGGCAAGCGCGAACTCCCCCACCACATCGGAGACGTCCGAAGGGTTGCGGTTCTCGATCGTGCGGGCGGAATCGACCCACTCCCCGGCGATGAGGTTGGCGTGCATCGGCGTGAGCCTAGCCGCTTCGCTCCCACGCGAGTTGCCGCACCCGCCAGCGAACCCGCTCGGCATGGCGGTCGCCGCGACCGATCGCCGCAAGGGCATCGGCGAGGGCAGGTCGCGCACCGACCTCGCCGCGTTCGGTCAGGACCGCGAGGTTCATCGCGAACACGCGGGCGGTGTCGGCCGCGACCGGCGCGAAGGAGGCCACGGCGTCCGCAATGCGGCGGCATCCGGCGGGATCGTCGGCCTCGTGCAGGATCGGCCCGACGAACAGCGAGCCGCCCTCCCGCCGAACGACGTGCAACGCAACCTCGTCGAGATACGTACGGAAGACGTCGTCGTTCGTCTCGATCGCCTCGAGGTCGTCCACGAGGAGGCGGCCGCCATTGGTCAATATGGTTGACCACTGTGCGGCCACGGCAGCGGGATCGACAAGATGCGCCAACAACAGGCGGGCGTAGACAAGATCGGCCGCGCGAACGGGGAGGCTGCGTGCGACGTCAGCGACGATGAAGCGCCGGCCATCCGCGATGGCGGCGCCCCCGAGGAACGACGACGACCGATCCATACCGAGTACGCGGGGAGCACCGGTGACCTTTTGGGCGAGCGCCGTCGTGTGCCCGGGGCCGCAGCCGAGATCCAGCGCGACGCGGGGCGCGCCGCCGGCCGAGGCCAGGAACGCCCGGCTCGTCGGCTCGAACAGCCGCGCGACGAGCCCGAGGCGTTCCCGCGCGAGGTCGCTGTCTCCGTAGGTGTAGCGCGCCACGGCCACACGGTACGCGCGGCGCACGGCTACCATCGATCGATGCGGGACCTGCGAGCGCTCCCCAAGGCGGAGCTCCATATCCACATGGAGGGAAGTCTGCGAGCCTCGACGATCCGCGAGCTTGCCGATCGCGACGGGGTGCCGACGCCCCGCGCGCTTGGCCCCGACGATCGATGGCGATTCCGGGATTCCCTCGACTTCATCGAGAGCTACTTGGGGCTCTGCCGCCTGCTCGTCGTCCCCGAGGACTTTCGCCGGCTCGCCACGGAGTTTTGCGCCGACCTCGCGGCGACGGGGGTTCGCTACGCCGAGGCGGTGTTCTCCCCCGGCAACCACGCCAAGCGTGGCGGCGACTGGGACGGGCCTATCGAGGCCGTGCTCGACGGGCTCGCGGCCGGCGAGCGCGACCACGGCGTGACGGTGCGACTGTGCCCGGACATCGTGCGCGACGACGGCGTCGCGGACGCCGAACGGACGCTCGATGTCGTCCTGCGGCATGCGGACCGCGGGGTCATCGCCCTGGGGGCCGCCGGCAGCGAGCGCACCGGCATCGAGCCGTTCGCCGGCCTCTTCGCGCGCGCCACCGCGGCCGGCCTTCGCGCGGTGCCGCACGCCGGCGAGTGGGCCGGAGCGGCCAACGTGTGGGCGACCATCAAGGAGTACCGCCCCGACCGGATCGGACACGGCGTTCGATCGATTGAGGATCCCGCGCTCGTCACCGAGCTCGCCGCTCGCAGGCTGCCCCTCGAGGTCTGCCCGGTTTCCAACGTCGCGACAGGCGTCTACCCGAGCCTTACGGCGCACCCGTTCCCCGCGCTTCGAGCGGCGGGTGTCGTGGTGACGCTCAACAGCGACGATCCCGCGTTGTTCGACGGCTGGCTGACCGAGGTGTACACGGCGGCGCGGGACGCGTGGGGTCTCACCGACGAGGACCTCGCCGAAATCGCCCGAGCGGCCGTCGACGCCAGCTTCGCCGAGCGGACGGTCCGCGACGAGCTCATCGCGGGGATCGATACGTGGCTCGCCTCGCCCGTTGCATCGCCGCGAGCACCGGCTGCATCCTGACCTTCCCGCATCATGCGTCCTGCGACGCGAGCAGCTCGAGCCGGAAAATCCCGAGGTAGGTGCTGTAGTACAAGGAACCGTCGGGCCCGCGCTCCATCGAAAGAACAAGCACGGCAGGTTGCAAGACCACGCGGGTCTCGATCACCTGCATTCGGTCCTTCGACACCGTGGCCTCGGTGATGCTGCCGTCGTTGTACGAGCCGAAGAAGAGCGTTCCCTCCCTCGACGTGCCCAGATGGCATTCCATGCAAAACGCGACACCGGTCGGGGCGATGGTCGTGTCGTAGTACCGCTGCGGCATCACCACATTCGAGCCATCCGCGTTGGTGTTCCGGGGGGCGGCACCGGAGTCGCACGTGGCCGACGGCCCCCATCCGAGATTGGCGCCTTCCGGCACCACGTTGAGCTCGTCGTTGCACTCGGGGCCGTTCTCCGTCTCCCACAACACCCCCGATACTGGGTCGAACGCGATGCCGAACGAGTTGCGAAGGCCGGATGCGAACACCTCGGGCCGAGTCTCGCCGCTGGTGTCGATCCGAAGGATCTTGCCGCGGAGAGATGCCGGGTCCTGCGCGAGATCCGCCTGCAGCGCGTCTCCGAGGGCGAGATACAGCAGCCCGTCGGGTCCGAACAGCAGCCTGCCACCCGAGTGCTGGTGCAATGCGCTCGCGGCGCTCGAAAGAACGACTTCCGGATCGCGCCCTCGATCGTCGACGGATGTGATTCGGATCACTTGATCCATCAGCGACCCAGCGACCTGCCGAGTTGCGAAGACGTACACGAATGGCTTCTGCGGGAACGCCGGATCGAGCGCGATGCCGACGAGACCCTGTTCGACGTCGGACACCACCCGGTCAACGACGAAGAACGTGCTGCGAACGCGGGACGCCGGATCGAAGATCGAGATCCGTGCGGACGCCTTCTCGGCGATCCAGATTCGCCCATCGTGGTCGAAGGTGAACGCCGTCGGCTGCTCCAGATCGCCGACGACGAGACCGGCGGCAATCCGACCCGTCACCGGTTCGGGCGGCGCCGTGGACACGCTCGGCTGTCCGGTGGGCGAGATCGTTGACGGGCGGTGTTCGGAAGGAGACGCCGAGGCACTCCCGTGACATGCGGTCAGAAGAAGGACGATAAGGAGAAGAGGGACGGGGTATCCCCGTGCGCTGCGGCGAACCTTCGAGAGAGGTTCGATGAGCTCCTCCAGCGCGAGAGTCGACCTTTTCGAGGTCCCGTGCAAGTTCGACTCCGACTGCAACCCGCGGTGCCGTTGCGGTGCCGCGCGAACCGGCGGTACCCTGGCGCGCCCGGGCGCCGAGCCCGTCAGGAGCCCGCGTGGAACTCGCCTCACCGCCAGACATCGACCCCCTCGAGCGCCTCGCGACGTCGATTCGCGAACGAGAGGCGGTCGCCGCCGTTATCGGGCTTGGCTATGTCGGCCTCCCGCTGCTCGTCGCGGTGCATCAAGCCGGCTTCCGAGTGATCGGGCTGGACAACGACGTGGACAAGGTCGCCTCGCTCCGCGCCGGTCGTCCCACGACGGTCGAGGTCGGGAGCGCGGCGCTTGCCTTGCTCGATCGCGCCACGTTCGGCGCCGATCCGGCCGTCCTTGCCGAGGCCGACGTCGTCGTCCTGTGCCTGCCGACGCCGCTTGCCGACGGCGTGCCGGATCTCTCGATGGTGCGCGAGGCCGCCGAGGCGGTCGCCGCGAACCTGCGCCCCGGGATGCTCGTGATCCTCGAATCGACGACGTGGCCCGGAACCACCGAGGAAGTCCTGCGGCCGATCCTGGAGGCCGGCGGGCTGCGAGTCGGCAGCGACGTCGCGCTCGCCTACTCGCCGGAGCGCATCGACCCGGGTCGCAGCCAGCACCAGATTCAGGACACGCCGAAGGTGGTAAGCGGCGTCACGGAGCGATGCCGCGACCTCGCCGTCTCGTTCTACGCCCCGATCGTGCACTCGATCGCGGTCACCTCCACGCCGCGTGCGGCCGAGATGGCCAAGCTCATCGAGAACACCTACCGGCAGGTGAACATCGCCCTCGTCAACGAGCTCGCGGTCATGGCGCGCGATCTCGGCGTCGACATCTGGGAAGCCCTGCACGCGGCGGCCACCAAGCCGTTCGGCTACCAGGCGTTCTGGCCGGGACCGGGTGTGGGCGGGCACTGCATCGCCATCGACCCGACCTACCTGTCGTGGCGCGCGGGTCAGCAGCTCGGCTATCGGGTCGGTTTCATCGAGCACGCGAACGAGGTCAACAACCGGATGCCCGACTACGTGGCAACCCGGGTCGCGGAGGCACTCAACCGGGCCGGCAAGCCGGTCAACGGCTCGGCCGTGCTCGGCGTGGGCGTCGCTTTCAAGCCGGGGATCGACGACCTTCGGGAATCACCGGCAATGTCCGTGCTCGAGCGGCTGGCCGGCAAGGGCGCCGCGATCTCGTTTCACGATCCGTACGTGGCGCGCGTGACGATCGCCGGCACGGACCTCGACTCGGTCGATCTCGACGCCGCGACGCTCGGCGGCGCCGACGTGGTCGTGATCCTTACCGACCATCCGCAGCTCGACGTGCACGCGATCGTCGCCGGCGCGCCGCTGGTCTTCGATGCGCGCGGCGTCACCGTCGGGATCAACGAGCCGCACGTCGAGCGTCTGTAGCGCAGCCAGGCGGCCTCAGCCCGACGCGCTGGGCGTGGGCGAGGGCGTCGGCTTGGACGAGATCTTCACCGAGTCGATGTAGACCGCTTCGGTCGGCGGCCCGTCGTAGGAGCCGTCGTGCGTCTTCATCAAGGCGTTGATCTCCTGGGCGACGTCGAGTCCCTCGGTAATGTGCCCGAAGATCGTGTAGGCCGGATTGGCGTCGAGGTTCGGGCCGTCGGGGCCGGTGATAAGGAAGAACTGGCTGCCGCCGGTGCCTGGACCTCCGTTCGCCATCGCGACGGTGCCAGGCGCGTAATGCTCCTTGCCGGAGAGCTCGTCGGGGATCGAGTAGCCCGGCCCACCGCCGCCGGTACCCGTGGGATCCCCGCCCTGGACCACGTCGATCGAATCGACCACCCGAGTGATGAACGTCCCGTCGAAATACCCCTGCTCGGCGAGGAACACGAAGCTCGCCACGGTCGCCGGGGTGTGCTGGGTATCGAGCTCGATCTCGATCGTGCCGCACGAGGTCTCGACGGTCGCGACGTAGGTCTTGCGCAGGTTGAGCACGGCGTCGGCCGTCGGCGCGGCGTCGAACTGCGGCTTGGGCTTGTCGGCCGCAGCCGGCCGGGTACCGCCGCAGGCAACCTTCGCCGGAGGCTTTGCCTGCGCGGTGACCGTGCCGGTCTGCTGCGGCAGGTTCGAATCGCTCACCGACGTGCTCGGCGATGCCGACGCGTCGTCCTGCTTGGGACGCGTGAGCAGCCCGATCGCAAGCACCGCGATGAGGATGACGGCGACGGCGCCGCCGACCCCGAGCGCGGTACGCCGGTTCTGGCGCTTCTGCTCGCGCGCCAGACGGCGGCGTTCGGCGTTCTTCGCCAGGTGTCGATCGCGGGACCGTGAGGAGGGCATCGGCCGGAAAGGTTATCCGACGCCAAGCGTGTCCAGGGCCAGCCCGAGCAGGATGTCGGTCTCTGACACCAAAGTGTCATCGAACCCGAAACGGCGCATGGTCTCGACCAGGATCACGCCACCCGCCACGATGACCTCCGCCCGTCCGGGCGCCATCACCGGCAGCGCCGCCCGGTCCGGCGTCGTCATGGCCGCCAGCCGGTCGAGCACGGCCTCCGCGGTCGCGCGCGAGAGCCGGCTGCGGTGGGTGATCTCGGGGTCGTACCGGGCCAAACCCAAGGCCACCGCCTGGATGGTGGTCGCCGTGCCCGCGACGCTCACCATGGTGCGCGCGGTGTGTATCGCGGGCACGGCGACCTCTGCCGCATCGAGCGCGCCGACGACCGTCGTGCGAATCGCCGCCAGCTCCGCCGCCGCAGGCGGATCGGTGCGGACGTGGCGCTCGGTCAGGCGCACCGACCCGATCTGTGTGCTGACGTCCGCACCCGCGCGACCCGGCTCCTCGCCCACCACGAACTCCGTCGATCCGCCGCCGATGTCGACC
This sequence comes from uncultured Actinomycetes bacterium, assembly GCA_963816105.1. GTDB lineage: Bacteria > Actinomycetota > UBA4738 > UBA4738 > HRBIN12 > AC-51. The sequence goes on from CAWFJH010000001.1 coordinate 486,285, forward strand.
AGCAGGAACGGCCCGTCCGCCGCAGGAAGCCCGCGCGTGCCGCCGAGGAACGACAGCCGCGCCTCCTCGTCGCCGCCGATCACCTCGGGGTCGGTGCCGGCGTGGCGCCGGACCATCTCGACGAACAGCTCCCGATTGGCGGCGTCGCGCACGGCGCTCGTCGCGGCGACGCGAATCCGCGACGCACCCAATGCTCGGGCGCGCCGGCAGTAGCGGGCGAACACCGTCTCGGTGCGCGCGAGCGCCTCGGGGTCGAGCAGGCCGGTCGCATCCACGCCCGCGCCCAGACGGGTGATGATCATGTCCTCGGCGAGCACGACCGGCTCGCCGTCGGCGCCGCGCTCGACGACGAGCAGGCGGCACGAGTGCGTCCCCTGGTCGACGACCGCGATGCGCTCGCCGGCAGAACCGGGGTGAATGGGCTCGACCTGGCTCGCCACCCAGGCGCCGACCTCGATCGTCGCCGCCGCCCAGATGGTTGGCGTAGTGCGCGTGCAGGCACTTCAGCCCCGTTCGTGTGCCGCCGACGCCGCCCCACGCCAGCGCCTCGGGAAGCATCCCGGCGCGATCCTCGGCGGCCTCGGCGTGGGCGCGCTCGATCGCCGCGCGAAACTCGGGGTCCTCCTCGAACCGCTCGTTGAGCCGTGCAATGGCCCCGCCGGACTCGATACGCGAGACCGCTTTGACGGCCTCGGGGCACGTCAGCCAGAACGTCGTCGGAAACGGCTCGCCGTCGGCATCGCGTGGATGGTTGCGGATGACGAGCGGGTGCCCGCTCGCGCAGCGCGCCGTGACCTCGAAGGTGATGGTTGGCTCGCGGCCGAGCTGTTCCCGGACGAGTGCGAGATCGGAGGCGCGAAGCTCGGGCGGCACGTCGCCCCGGCTACTTGCGCTTGTGCTCGGTTGCCCGCCGGTAGTCGACCTGGCGCTCCTCGCTTTGGCGCATGAACTTCTTGAGCTTCTGCTCGAACTCGGGGTCGCTGCCACGGCGCGACTGGCGCGGGGGTGCGGGGTCTTGGAGGGCCTTGATCGACAGGTCGATCTTGCCGTCGTCCTTGATGGAGGTGACCTTGACCTCGACCGTGTCGCCCTCGCGCAGGTGGTCGCGGACGTCCTTCACGTAGTTCCGGTCGATCTCGGAGATGTGGACGAGCCCCATGCGCCCGTCCTCGAGCTGGAGGAACGCTCCGTAGTTCTCGATTCGCGCGACGGTCCCCTGCACCGTGGCGCCGACTTCGATGGCGATCTGCGGTCTCCTCCCGTTTGTCCCCGGGCTCCTGCCCGGGTGAGGCGCCAAGTGTGCGGGAGGCGGTGCCTGCCCGTCAATCGCGGGTGGTGGCGCTCCCCCATGCCCAGGCGCCCAGGAGCGCCGCGCCCGCGGCGGCCAGCAGGGCCGCGATCCAGGCGCCGGCGGCGATCGCGAGGGTCCGGTTCTCGCGGATCTCGACCTCCCGCATCGACCGCGCGGCCACGACGGTGCCGCCCGCGTAGGGCTCGACCACGGTCGCCATGCGCAGGCCGTCCGCGGGCTCCCACGTGAACGTGTGTTCGCCGCCCACCGCGTCGGCCCGGGCCTGGTCGGGCACGACCGGGGCCTTCCCGTCGAACGACCCGGTCGCGGCGAGCGGGTTGCCATCGGCGTCGTAGACCACGATCCACGGGGCCAGGCTGTTGCGGATGTCGACCGGTGCTCCCGCGGCGACCTGCTGGGGCGCGGCGCCCGCGGTGAGCGCCGCCGCCGCGTCGCGCGCCATTTGGAGCTGGGGATCGTCGGCGGCCGATCGTTGCGCCTGCTGGACACCGCCGTAGAGCGCGAACGCGAGGACGCTGCCGGCGGCCGCGACCGGCAGCCACAGCGCCAGTGCGCGCCGAAGGAGGTGCGACGACATCACGCGTCCCTCTCGATCCGTTGGCGCAAGCCTCACACGCGACCGTGACGCCGGTGCGAACGCGGTGTGGCGTTCCCGTAGCATCGTGGGATGGACGTGCGGCGGATCGAGGACCCGGCGGCGTTCGCCGAGCTGGTGACGCCGTTCCTGCTGCGCGACGCGGCGCGGCACAACCTGCCGCTGGGGCTGATCGACACGCTGCGCCATCACCCGGCCGTGTACCCCGCGTTTCACCTGTTCGTGGCCGAGCGCGACGGCGCCGTCGCCGGCGTCACGGTCCAGACGCCGCCGCATAACCTGATCGTTGCGGCACCCGAGGACGATGCGGTCGTGGCCGCGCTCATCGACGCGGTGAGTGACGCCGGTGTTCGCCCGCCCGGCGTCATCGGGGGGCGTCCCGAGGTCGACGCAGCGGCGACCGCGTGGGTCGCGCGACACGGCGGATCGTTTCGCCCGGAGACGCGCCAGGGCGTGTACGAGTTGCGGACGGTGCGCGAGACCGGGAACGCGCCGGGCGCGCCGCGCCGCGCCACCGAAGACGACCTCGACCTGCTCGACACGTGGCATGAGGCGTTCCTGTCCGAGGCCGTGCCGGGTGTGCAGGCGGACCCCGGCATGCGCCGTCGCCGGCTGGAGCAGGTGCTCGGCGAGGGCGGGTACTGGCTGTGGGAGGACGCCGGCGAGCCCGTCTCGATGACCGGCATGAGCCCCGCGCCGCCGGGCGGCGCGCGTATCGGGCCCGTCTACACGCCGCGGCCGCTTCGCGGCCGCGGCTACGCGACCGCACTCGTCGCACACGTGAGCGCCGAGGCCCTCGCCGCCGGGGCCGACGCGTGCTTCCTGCACACGGACTTGTCCAACCCCACGTCCAACGCCATCTACATGCGGGTCGGCTACGAGTGGGCGTGCGAGGCCGCGGACTACCGGTTCGAGCCCTAGTCGCAGCTCGGGGCCGGCGGCGGCGCGTTGGGGCGTACCGGAACGAACGCGATCTCGCCCGGATCGACGAGGCCGAGGCACTCGCGCGCCAGACGCTGCATCTCGATCGGATCGTGCAGCTTGGTCAGCCGCTGCTGCAGTGCGTCGTTCTCCTGCTGCAGCTGCTGGACCTCGTGCACCAGGCGTGCGCGCTCGGACCGCTGCTCGAGGTACGCCCGCGCCGGGGCGACCGCGAAGATCGCCGCGAGAAAGACCACGAACGCGAGGATCGAGGCCTGCGGCGTCAGGCGGTGCCCCCGCTTCTTCTTCTTGGTTTGTGTCGGCGGGCGGATCCCGTCGTTCCCCGGGGCCTCGGCGGGGGAAGTCGCCGTTGCCCGGGCGCTCATGGCGGGCCGTCACCTCCGGGCGATCGCCCGGCCACCCCCGCACGGCCCGCGTAGCGGGCAGTCTCGCCGAGCTCCTCCTCGATGCGAAGCAACTGGTTGTACTTGGCCGTGCGCTCGCCGCGGCTCGGCGCGCCGGCCTTGATCTGCCCGGCGTTGGTCGCAACCGCGAGGTCGGCGATCGTCGTGTCCTCTGTCTCGCCGCTGCGATGGCTGATCACGACGCCAAACCCGGCGTGCGTCGCGGTCTCGATCGCGTCGAGGGTCTCGCTGAGCGTGCCGATCTGGTTGACCTTGACCAGGATCGCGGTACCCGCCCGCTCGCGGATCCCGCGCTCGAGCCGCTCGGTGTTCGTCACGAACAAGTCGTCCCCGACGAGCTGCACCCGCTCGCCGAGCGCGGTGGTGAGCGCCCGCCAGCCCGCCCAGTCGTCCTCGGCGAGCGCGTCCTCGATCGAGACGATCGGGAACCGGTCGACGATGCCGGTCCAGAACTCGATCATCTCCTCGGCCGCGCGCGTCCGGCCCTCCAGGCGGTAGGCCCCGTCGCGAAAAAGCTCGCTCATCGCCGGATCCAGCGCGATCGCCATCTCGGCGCCGGGCTCGAGGCCCGCGGCCTCGATCGCGCCGAGCAGCAGCTCGCAGGCATCGGCGCCGGTCGCGATCGCCGGGGCGAAGCCGCCCTCGTCCCCAACCGCTGTGGAGAAGCCCTTGTCGCGCAGCAGCGCGTGCAGCGCGTGGAAGCATTCCGCCCCCCAACGCAGCGCCTCGGTGAACGAGGCGGCGCCGACCGGCATGAGCATGAACTCCTGAAGCTCGAGCTCGTTGTCGGCGTGCGCTCCGCCGTTGATCACGTTGAACATCGGCGTCGGCAGCAGGTGCGCGTTCGGACCGCCCAGATACCGCCAGAGCGGCAGTCCTGCGCTGTCGGCCGCCGCGCGGGCAGTGGCAAGCGACACGCCGAGGATGGCGTTTGCGCCGAGCGCGTCCTTGTTCGGCGTGCCGTCGAGGTCGAGCAGCACGCGGTCCACCTCGCGCTGCTCGAATGCGTCGAGGCCCGTCACCGCCTCGGCGATCGGGCCGTTCACGTTGGCCACCGCCTGGAGCACGCCCGCACCGCCGTAGCGCGCGTCGTCGCCGTCGCGAAGCTCGCGTGCCTCGTGCTCGCCGGTCGAGGCGCCGCTGGGCACGGCGGCGCGCCCCCGGGCGCCGTCGTCAAGTTCGATGTCGACCTCGACCGTGGGATTGCCCCGGGAATCCAGGATCTGGCGTGCGTGCACCTGCTCGATGCGAGACATGCCGGTCGATTCTAGGCGCCGGAGGTGCCCGGATCGCGCAGCCGAGCCGCATGCGCCGCCGGCGCACGCGTGAACTGCCACGACGTGCCGATCGCCTCGAACCCGAGCGCCCCGTACAGCCCTTTCGGCCAGTCCTCGGCATCGGCGAGCAGCCACACGAGGTCGGCGCCCGCTTCGCGCGCGGCCGCCGACGCCGCCCGCACCAACGAGCCCCCTGCGCCGCGCCGCCGGAACCGCTCGAGGGTGTTCACGTCCTCCACCTGCGCAACGTCGTCATGCAGATACAGCTCGCAGTAGCCCGCGATCTTGCCGTCGAGTTCCGCGGCGAAGAACCGCGTCCCCGCTCGCTCCTGCGAAACGCGACGGAACGCGGCCAGCATCTCGGCGTCCCCGTCGGACATCCCCGGGAAGGATCGGTTCGAGGCGACGAGCGTCGGCTGCAGGGTGGTCGCATCCACTTCCCGGACCGGCACGGGACCGGCATCAGCAGGCGTGCGCTGCACCATCCAGAGAAGCCGGTCGCACTCGTATCCGAGCTCGGCGAACCCCGGTGCGAGCCGCGCACCCTCGGTCGTGTCGTCCATCTGGAGCTCGCGATGCCCGAGCGCCGCCTGTACCGCGTCGGCCTCGGCGGCAAGATCGGCCGCCGCAAGGCCGTCGAGGGGCCGCTCCACACGCAGGAAGTTCGAGTCGTACCTCCCGGGGAAGTCGTCGGTAAAGACCGCCGTGCCGAAGCGCCAGGGAATCACGCGGGTCGCCGTGGCGTCGTCGATCCATCGGCGCATCGCGCGGATGCGGGCGAGATCGCCGGCGCTCACCCGTGCTCGTCCGCGATCGCGCGCTCGGCTCGCTCGGCAAAGGCCGTCGTGGCCCGCCGGAGCGCCGACTCGGCGTCGAGACCGAGCGCGCGGGCCGCGGCCACCACCGCGAGCAACAGCTCGCCCAGCGCCGGCTCGGCAACGGTTTCGTCCCCACCCGCAGCCCCCAGATCCTCGACCCGGGCGCGAAGGGCCGCAATCGCCTCGACCCGATCCGGGCCGTCCACGTCCCACCCCGCCGCCCGGCGTTGCACCTTGGCCGCGCGCGCGAGGGCCGGGAGCGTCGCCGGGATATCCTCCTCGACACCCTTGCGGCCCCCGGTCTCCTCCGCCTTCAACTTCTCCCAGTTCCGCAGCACCTCGTCGGCGTCGGCCACGTCGATGTCGCCGAACACGTGCGGATGACGGTGCACGAGCTTCGCGACGAGCCCTTCGGCCACGTCGTCGATGTCGAACCGGCCTTCATCGGCCGCGATCTGGGCGTGAAACGTCACTTGCAACAGCAGATCGCCGAGCTCGTCGCGCATGCCGTCCTCGTCCTCGGCATCGATCGCGGCCAACAGCTCGTGGGCCTCCTCGAGCAGGTGGCGGGCAAGGGACCGGTGCGTCTGCTCGCGATCCCACGGACACCCGCCGGGGGCACGCAGCAGGGCCTGCACCCGAACCAGATCGAGGAGGCGCTCGCCGGATTGCGACGACGGCACCGGGCCGCCGAAGCGTTCGTCGCTCACGGCGAGGGCGTGACCCCGTTGACGGCGCCGCTCGGCGTGGCCGTCGCGCTGGGGTCGGTGCTCGTGATCCGAACGACCGCCAGCTGTTGGTCGTCGAATCGCCCGAAACTCGGATCGACCTCGATCCTGCCGGCCACGTCTTGCTCGCCGATCCACAGGCCGAACTGCTGGTTCTGGGCAGCGCTGAGGATCTGCTCGCGTGCCTGGTCGTACGGCGCGACCGTCTGGTCGATCTTCCAGATCACGTGCCAGCCGTACTGCGTCTTGACCGGTTGCGAAATCTCGCCGGGGGCAAGGGCCAGTGCCGCGTTGGCGAACTCCGGTACCAGCTGGCTGGCCGCCAGGGTCAGCTCTCCGCCGTCGGTTGCCGCGTTCGAGTCGATCGAAACCTGCTTGGCGAGTGCCTGGAAGTCGGCCAGCGTGAACCCGGGCGCCGTGACCTGACGGTACACGTCCTCGGCCTTCGCCTCGGAATCGACCAGGATGTGGTCGACGTGCAGGGTCGTGAACTGCCCGATCGAGCTCTCGTACTGCTGGCGGAGATCGTCCTCACTCAGCCGTTCCTCGGTGATGGCGCGCATCGCGGCGTTCTGCAGGAGCGAGAGCCGGATGAGCTCGCGCACGTCGTCTGCCCCGACGCCGTTGGCCGTGAGCTCGGTCGCCAGCACCTCGGCGCCGGCGCTTTGCTCGAAGCTCTTGAAAGTGGACTCGACGCGCTTGTCGCTCACCTCGATGCCGTGCGTCTTCGCGTAGTCCTCGGCGAGCAAGAACCGGATCAACGAGCTGAGCGACGCGCGGTTGCACGCGGCTTCCTGCGTATCGGTCGGCCCGTCGAGCTGGCCGCACGGCTGCTGCTGCAGCGCCGCAACGGCGGTGAAGACGGACGCCGCCTTGCGCAACTGGTCGTTGGTGACCTGCGTGCCGGCGACGGTCGCCGCCGTGTTGCCCGTGGGCGCCGCGCTGCCGCAGGCCGACAGCACCAGCGCGGCGACGAGCACGAGCGACACTGCCAGGGCGCGCGAGACGGAGCGGTGGGCGGGGAACACGGTCCGGCAGTCTACGGGGCGGGCTCGCGAGCGATGGCCGGTTGCGGAAGCCCCGTCTCGGCCGGCTCGCCCACCGCTTGGCGCAGACGCTCCTCGACCCAGCGCACAAGGTCCGCACCGAAGACGCGATCCGGGACGAGGTTGAGCGTGCGCGTCGCGTCGGCGTAGGTGGCCCCGGGAAGGACCGCGCCCAGACCGATCGCCACCACGTCGGAGAGCTCGACCGGCTTGCATCGCACCTGGTCGCGATAGGTGGCGACCTCCTGGAGGCCCAATCGGCGGGCGGTGAGCCGAAGCGACGCGATCGCGAACAGCACGTCGACCGAGTCGGGCAGAGCGCCGAACCGGTCCGCCGTCTCGTCGCGGATCATCGCGAGCGCTTCGTGATCGTTCGCCATCCCGATCCGCCGATAGAGCTCGAGGCGGAGGGATTCCTGTGCGAGCCAGCCCGGCGGGACGAACGCCTTGACCGGCAGGTCGATCCGCAGCTCCACCTCCTGTTCGACGGGCGCTCCCTGCAGCTCGTGAACCGACTCCTGCAGGATCCTGGCGTACGCGTCGAAGCCGACCGCCGCGATGTGTCCGCTCTGCTCGGCCCCGAGCAGGTTGCCGGCCCCGCGAATCTCGAGGTCGCGAAGCGCGATCTTGAACCCCGACCCGAGCGCCTGGTGCTGCGCGATGGTCGTGAGCCGCAAGTGGGCTTCCTCGGTCATCTCGCGCTGCTCCGGGAAGAAGAAGTACGCGAACGCGCGCTCGGCCGAACGCCCGACACGCCCGCGCAGCTGGTAGAGCTGCGCCAGCCCCAGCAGGTCGGCGCGATCGACGACGAGGGTGTTCGCGTTGGGCACGTCCAGCCCCGACTCGATGATCGTGCTGCACACGAGCACATCGGCCTCGCGCTCCCAGAACCGCAGCATCTGCCGTTCGAGCACCGCCTCGTCGAGCTGACCGTGGGCGACGACGACGCGCGCCTCGGGCAGGAGCTGTTGCAGGCGGTGGGCCTGCCGGTCGATCGTCGCGACACGGTTGTGGACCCAGAACACCTGGCCCTCGCGCAGGAGCTCGCGACGGACGGCGCCGACCGCGAGCTCCTCGTCGAAGGAACCGACGAACGTTCGCACGGGCTGGCGGTCCTCCGGCGGCGTGTCGATCGTGCTCATCTGCCGGATGCCCGCGAGCGCCATCTCGAGGGTGCGCGGGATCGGCGTCGCCGTCATCGTGAGCACGTCTACCTGCGCACGCATCGCCTTCAGGCGCTCTTTGTGCGAGACGCCGAAGCGCTGCTCCTCATCGACGACGAGCAGACCGAGATCGGCGAACTTGACGTCGGAGCCGAGCAGGCGGTGCGTGCCGATGACGATGTCAGCTTTGCCGGCCGTGAGGTCGGCGATGACCGCCGACTGACGCTCGGCATCGACGAAACGCGACAGCATCTCGACCGTCACCGGGAACGGCGCGAAGCGTTCCCGGAACGTCAGGAAGTGTTGCTCGGCGAGCAGGGTCGTCGGCACCAGCACCGCGACCTGCTTGCCCTCCATCACGGCCTTGCACGCGGCGCGCACCGCGACCTCCGTCTTGCCAAAGCCGACGTCGCCGCAGAGCAGGCGGTCCATCGGCAGGGGGCGCTCCATGTCGCGCTTGACGTCGTCGATGACGCGGAGCTGGTCGGGCGTCTCCTCGTAGGGGAAGGCGTCCTCGAGCTCGCGCTGCCACGGGGTGTCGGGGCCGAACGCGTGACCCGGGACCGACATCCGCACGGTGTAGAGGCGTACGAGCTCCCCGGCCATGTCGCGCACGGCGCGCTTGACCTTTGCGGTCGCCCGCGCCCAATCGGTGCCGCCCATCCGGTGCACGCGCGGCACGTCGCCGCCGATGTAGCGCGCGACCATCCCCACCGCGTCGGTCGGCACGTAGAGTTTGTCGCCCTTGGCGTACTCGAGCACCAGGTAGTCGCGCTCGGACCCGGCAAGCTCGCGGTGCACGATGCCCTGGTAGCGCCCGACACCGTGGATCCGGTGCACGGCGAAGTCTCCCGGGGTGAGTTCGTCGGCCGCGCCGTCGGTTTGCCGAGCGGTGAACCGCGGCGCGGCGCGGGTATACCGGCGCGCGCCGAACAGGTCTTCCTCGGTGAGCACGGCGAGCTTGCCGGGGCCGAACACGAACCCGGACGCGAGCGGGGACTCGATCGTCTCGGTGGCCGCATCGCCCACCACCTCACGCGCCCGCTCCAGGGACCCGTGCCCGTGCGCCGAGAGCACCACGCGATAGTCCAGGGCCCGGAGCTCCTTGAGCTGCGTGACGAGCGCACCGGGCGTGCCGGCCGATGCGCCCCAGGACCGAAGCTGGAGGTCCTCGCCTTCGGTGAACGAGGAGAGGTGCAGCTCCGGCCGCTCGCCGAGGGACTCGGCGAGCGGCCGGATCACCGCGGGCCCGGGCCAGCTCAGCGCGGCGGCCAGGGCGTCCGCGTCCGCGGACGCCTGGTCGGCGCGCGCCAGGGTCCGCCGCTCCTCGGTCAGGACGACCCACGCGCCGGCGGGCAGCAACTCGGCCGGCGTCGGCAGGTGGTCGAACAGCAGCGCGGCGGCCGACTCGAACCCCTCCGGTGCCAAGCCGTCGCCGATGCGCGCCAGGAGGTCGGCCAGCCGCTCATCCCCGATCTCGGCCGCCGCGGCACGCGCGGCCTCCCGGGCGGCATCGTCCAGCACGAGCTCGCGCGCCGCACCGACCGACACACGCTCCAGGTGGTCGCTCGACAGCTGCGTCGACGGAACAAAGCGGCGGATCGACTCGATCGTGTCGCCCCAGAACTCCAGGCGCACCGGCCGCCGCGCGTCGGCCGGGAAGACATCGAGCACGCCCCCGCGCGAGGCGAACGAACCGCGCTGATCGACGACATCGGCCCGCTCGTACCCGAGCTCCGCCAGCCGATCCGCGAGGACGTCCGGCGCCAGGTCGGCACCGGCCACGAGGTCGACCGGCTCGGCCGTCCCCGCGCTCGGCGCGATCCCTTGGATCGCGCCGAGCACCGGCGTGACCACGACGAGCGCACCGCTGGTGGTGCGCAGCCGCCGCACGGCGGCTGCGCGGCGCGCCGCGACCTCAGGCGCCGGCGGGATCAGCTCGTACGGCAGTGCCTCCCATGCCGGGAGCAGCGCGACATCGCCCGGCAGAAACGCCGAGACGTCGGCCGCCAGCGCCTCGGCCTCGTGCGGCCCGGGTGCCACCGCCAACACCGGCTGTTCGAGCGCGGTCGCGAGCGCCGCGATGACAAAGGCGTCGCCGCTGTCGGCGCGCGCCCGGACCGGCCGCTCGCGTGCGAGCAGGAGCCGCTCGAACGGCTCCGATGAGATGAGCGTCTGGACTTGCTCCCGCACCGACATCTCGCCTCCGCACCCGCTCCGGACAACACCGAAAGCCCCGGTCGCGCGCGACGGGGCATGCCGGAAGTCTACGGGAGCGCGCGTCAACGGGCGATCAGATGGCGCGGAGCGTGTTGCCGGCCCGGCGCTCGCGCCGGTCCGTGGGCTCGGCGGCGTCGAGGTTCCGCTCGCCGAGCCATTCGAGGAAGGCGGCCGCCGACAGCGGCCGGGAGATGTAGTAGCCCTGCGCCTCGTCGCAGCCGAAGTCGGCCAGGCGGTCGAAGGTGGCAAGGTCCTCGACGCCCTCGGCCACGACACGCAGACCGAGGTTGCGGCCGAGATCGACGGTCGCGCGCACGATCATGAAGTCGTTCGCGTCGACGTGCATCTGCATCACGAACGAGCGGTCGATCTTGATCTCCTCGATCGGCAGCCGCTTGAGATACGAGAGCGACGAATACCCCGTGCCGAAGTCGTCGATCGACAGGCCGACGCCGACATTGGCAAGCGCGTCGAGCACCGCGATCGATCGCCCCGAGTCCCCCAGCAGGAATCCCTCGGTCAGCTCGAGGCGCAGGAACGCGGGCGGCACGTCCCAATCGCGCAGCAGTTCCTGGATCTGCTCGGGGAAATCGGCGTCGAGCAGCGACCGCGGCGAGACATTGATGGAGACCGGCACGCGGATCCCCATCGCCGACCATTCGCGCCACTGCTTGAGCGACTCCTGCGCGACGAAGTGGGTGAGCGGCCGCAGCAGCACCGTCTTTTCGACGAGCGGGATGAACTCGTCGGGCGGCACGAGCCCGAGCGACGGGTGCTCCCAGCGAATCAGGGCCTCGGCGCCGGCGACCCGTCCGTCCATCAACCGCACCTTGGGCTGGAAGTACAGGATGAACTCACCCGACTCGAGCGCCGGGCGCACCTGGCTGATCAGCGTCAGTCGCTGCGGATTGTGCTGGTCGAAGGAGTCCTGGTAGACCTCGTAGCCGCCGCCCTTTTCCTTGGCGACGTACATCGCCACGTCGGCACGCCGCAGCAGCGTCTCGGCGTCGCCGGCCTGCATCGGGTACAACGCGATCCCGATCGAGCCCGTCACGTCGAGGGCAAGCCCCTCGACCGTCACCGGCTGCTCCAACTCCTCGAGCAGACGATCCGCGATCGATAGCGCGACCTCCTCGGCGGGCAGCTCGGGCAATACGATGCCGAACTCGTCTCCACCCAGACGCGCCATCAGGTCGTCGTCGCGGAGCACGTTGGCAAGACGCGGGCCGATCTCCTGGAGGATCAGGTCCCCGACGTGGTGCCCGAGCGTGTCGTTGATCTCCTTGAAATGGTCGAGGTCGATCAGCATGACCGCCATCCGGCTGTCGGTCTCCTGTGCCTGCTCGATCTCGTCGAGCAGACGCTGATGGAAGTACATCCGGTTGGGCATGCCGGTGAGCGAGTCGTGCAGCGCCTGGTACTCGTTCTCCGCTTGCTTCACCGCGAGCTCGTCGGTCGCGCGCTGCAAAGAATGCGTTCGCTGGAACATCTGGCGCGCGAACAGCAACGGCGCGAGGAAGATCAGGATCGAGAACGCGCGGAAGCGCGAGTAGCCGGCAACGACGAGCACGCTGAACAGCGCGAGCGCCATGTACGCGATGACGAACTCGCCAAAGACGCCGACGTGCACCTGCCGGACGAATCGCCACGGGTTCAGGCCCTGGGCGAAGTAGCCGTAGACCGCCACGAAGCCCAGGTTGACGGCGTAGCCCACCACGGAGGCGAGGATGACGCCAAGCGCGACATGCACGAGCGACATCTGACCGACCGCCTCCCACGAGGGGACGACGCGTTTGAACACAAGGCTCTCGCAGATCACGGCACCGGCGATCTGCGCCCGGATAAACACCGCCTTGAGCACCGGCAGCTCGCCCCGGAACTCCCGTCGGTCGGTCGAGCCGAGCAGCGCGATGAACGCCGCAACGGGCACCGGGTAGATCAGCGCGACCGACAGTTCGATCGGGAAACTCAGGCTGAACGCGACGTTGGACATCGTCGTTGGCACCGGCATGAGATCCACGGCCGCGATCGCCGCGATCCAGATCAGGATCTCGGGATCCTTGAACATCGACGGGTCATGCACGAGCGCAACAGCCACGAAGGCGACGATCGGGAGCGACACCGCGAGCTCGTAGATCCTCAGCGCGAGGGAACGCTCGGGGCGGTCATCGTCCTGGGCGGCCTCGCCGTGGACACCGGGCGCGGCGACCTCCCGTTCATCCGCCGACATGGGCCACCTCGGTTTCTCCTGGCTCGGTCTCCTGGCGACGTGCCGGCTGCGACCGCATGGCCCCGACGATCACGAGTCCGATTCCCGCGTAGGTGAGGATGTCGCCGACGCTGATGGCTTGGGCGATCGGCGACGGCAGCGGGATGACGTCGCCGAGGAATCGCAAGGTGTCGTCCGACGTCGCCAGGTGATGCTTTGGGTACGGGTTGTGCTCGAGACCGGCGAGAAACTGTCCCTGGTCCGACGCCTCGAGCGCGTGTCCCGACACGGGCATACCCGCGTTCACACCGATGACGAGCAAGTTGCAGAGCACCCCCGCGAGCACGAGCGGAAAGCCGAAGACACGAATGTTCTTCATCGCGAAGGCGATCAGGAATGCGAACGACAGATACAGACAGACGACGGGAACGATCGAGCCGGGTCCGGTCACGAATTGCAGTGCGAGACCGACGAGCGCCATCCACGACCACGTCAGCCGAAGGTTGGCGATGTTTCGCAAGCGCCCACCAAACAGATAGCCGGCGCCGATGATGACGAGCATGCACACCGCCATCAGCCTCATAGGCGTCCTATCGGAATCCCCTCAGCCTTCTGTAGCTTTCCACCGCAAGCGTTCGGGGCCTCCGAGGCGGCCGGTGAACCGACCGCCGCGGAGGCCCCGAACGAGCTTCTGCACAACTGCTACCTGGGCTTGTAGCCCGCGCCCACGGCCATCGCCAACACGGCGAGCGCCGAGAGGGAGTACATGATCCTACGAAGCATCGGATCCTCTCCTTCCTAGCTGATCCCGCGTTAGCAGGGCTTGAATCGAGCGCCGGCTGCGAGCGTCAACGTGGCAAGTGTTCCCGCGATGTACAGCAGGTGCTTCCAGTTCGACATACGTGCCCGCATCCGATCACCTCCTTGCTTCAGGTCGGCCAAGTGTCGCCGCCACCCGGCCGTCGCCACATCGGGCGAGTGGCGCGAACCCCGATCGGTCGGGTCGGGTACGCCACTAGGCCGTTTGGCGCCCGGCGTGCCGGAGCCCTCGGGATCGCCGGTTCGACGGCGATCCCGAGGGCTCCGAGACACGGGGAAAGGTCCTTCCTGGTGGGGCAGTCTGCCGCCGTGGCGTCCGCGATGCATCCGGCGACGGTCTCGACGCGTGATCCGCCGCTACCCATTTTCGGGTACGACGAAGGAAGCGGCCTGCGGCGTTCAGCCGGTGCCGGCGCCGCGATTGAACCGTTGTTGCGCCGCGGCGAGGCCTTCGGTGATCACTGCGGCCGCGGCGTCGGCGCCGCGTGCCGCGAGCACGTCCAGCTCGTCGAAGGCGCTCCCACTCATCTGCCGAAGCACGAAGTCGGCGGGGTCCTGGCGTCCCGGCGGGCGGCCGATGCCGATCCGTACGCGAACGAAGTCCTGTGTGCCGAGCGCCTGGGCGAGCGACTTCACGCCGTTGTGCCCTGCACTGCCGCCGCCACGCTTGACCATCAGTTCGCCAGCGGGAACCTCCAGCTCATCGTGCAGGGCGACGACGTGGTCGGCATCCACGCCGTGCTTCGCGGCCAGGCTGGCGTAGGCCGGCCCCGACTCGTTCATGTAGCGCGTCGCCGCGACCAGCCAGACCATCTCCTCGCCGATGCGCGCCTCGGACGCCTCGGCCGCCTGGAACCGCACTTTCTTGAGGCGGGCGCCACAGGTGTCGGCGAGATGGCCGAGCGCGATGCGGCCGGCGTTGTGCCGGGTGCGTCCGTATTCGTCGGCGGGATTGCCCAGGCCGGCGACCAGCCAGGCCATCGCGGACGGCTAGCTCTCGGCGTCGGGTGCCGGCTCCGCCTCGGGAGCCTCCTCGCCCTCGACGCCACCCTCGCCCTCCGGGGCCTCCTCGACCACGGCGCCCTCCTCGCCGGGCAGCAGCAGGTCTGCCTCGGTGCGAAGCGCCGCCGGTGTGATGACGGAAAGCACCGGCGTGTCGGGATCGGTAAGGATCGTCACGCCCGGGGGCACCACGATGTCGCGCACGCGGATCATGTCGCCGAGCTCGAGCTCGGTGACATCGGCGTCGATCTGTTCGGGGACGTCCCCGGGCAGACACTCGATCTCGACGTCGCGCAAGTGGTGCTCGAGCACGCCGCCGGTCTTCACGCCGGCTGCCTCGCCGACCTCGTGGATCTCGACCGACATCTTGACCTTCTCGTCACGCCGGACCTCGAGAAAGTCGATGTGGATGTACCGGCCGCGCAGGTGATCGCGCTGCACTTCGCGCGGGATCACCATGTGCATCGCGCCGTCGACCTCGAGGTCGACGACCATCGCCGCACCGTGCGACTGCCGGAAGAACTGCTGTACCTCTTTGCCGGAGAGCGCGATCGACACGGGCTCGACGCCGTGGCCGTACAGCACGCCGGGGACGAGCCCCTGGGCACGGAGCTTGCGGGCGGCACCCTTGCCGCGGCCGTCACGTGCCTGGGCTTTGAGAACGGTTTCCATGGTCGATCGAACCTCGCGCTCGGTGGGGGAACCCCGGGATAGTAGCGGACCCGCCAACCAGGTGCCCAGCTGCGATCGCCACCGATACCTTCGGGGCCTCTCGCGCGTCAGAGAAGATAACGATGGAACGGATAGGTATGGACGCCGACGGCAGGATCGCCACAGACCCCGAACAGCGCGGCATGGCCGACCTCTACGTCCGGCACATGCCCGCGGGGATCCGCCTCGCGTACCTGTTGACCGGCAAGGCCGACGGAGCCCAAGACCTCGCCCACGAGGCGTTTATCCGTTGCGTCGGCAGATTCGCGCATCTGCGTACCCAGGAGGCGTTCGACGCCTACCTGCGACGAGCCATCGTGAACCTGCATATCTCGGGGCTGCGACGCATTCGAGTGGAACGGGAGTGGCTACGCCGCGAAGGTCCGCGCGCGATGGCGGCGGTGACCAATCTTCCCGATGTCGCCCGGCGCGCCGATCTCTGGCAGGCACTCGAGGGCCTGCCGGCCCGGCAACGAGCCGCCCTGGTGCTCCGCTACTACGAGGACCTCTCCGAGCGGGACACGGCCGATGTGCTTCGGTGCAGTGTCGCCGCGGTCAAGTCACTGGTTGCCCGCGGCTCCGATGCCATCCGCGCCCAACTCCCCACATACGAACGCGAAGGTGATGAGCGATGAACGATCTGGAACGCGACCTCCGGGCACTGTTCGACGAGCGGACGCGCCATCTGGACACGCCCGCCGCCGCACCGGAGCAGGTGCTGCGTCGAGGCCGTCGTCGAGAGATCCGAACGGTCATCGCGGGTGTCGTCGCGTCGGTGGTCGTCGTCTGCCTCGCGGTGGCCGTATCGAACCTCGTCCGACGCCCCGCAGACACCCTTCCCGGCGGTCGAAACGACCTGCCGGCGCGCTCGACGGTCATCGGCGGCGTCCCGGTCGAGGCCCCCGCAGGCTGGACGCTCATCGACGACGCACCCATGTTGAACGTCGTGGCGACATCGACGCAGACCTGTTCGTTCTCTGCCAGCGGAACGCAGGTCGATGCGAACGGATCGCCCGTCATGACCGGACCGACGCCGACCGCATCGGAGTCCTGCGCGTCGGAACCGGTCGCATCGCCCGCGGGCGTGCCGTTCATACAGCTCGCGAACTTCGAAGTCCCACTGATGGGATCCGTGTGCGCCCTGGGCGATCAGCCCGCCGCGCCGCTGCCCAACGACGGCGTCGCGCTCTACGTCGCGGCGTTCCCCGCCGGTATGAGCTCGCAGTCCGCGTTCGACGCCTGTCCCGGAGCCGAGCGCTACATGCAGGCCGCGGGAGCAAACGGCTACACCTTTGGGCTGTCCAACGAGGACGGATCGGTTTCCCTCACGATGGCGGCGATCGCCGTGTCGGGGCCGGGAGCCTCCGATGCCGATCTCGCGGTCGTCCGGTCGTTCTTCGACCAGGGGTTCTTTGGCAGCGTCTCGCCCTACGTCGCGCTCGACCCCGGTCGCGTCGGCCCCGGATACGTCCTGACCGCGGGCGGCACGCCCGATGCGGGGTGGCGGCTCGAGGCGGGCATCGAGTCGTACACGAAGGACGGTACCCCGATCCCGGCATCGGTCTTCGTCACGACGGACACCCGATCGGAAACCGCGCAAGCCGATACATCGCTCGCCAATTCGGAGAACCGCAACGTGGTGGGCGGCCAGGTCCTGCAGCACGGGAATCTTGCCGCGAACTACACCGGCGCCCAGGTCACCGGCTCCACTGGGGACGTGACGACGGCCGATGTGTTCGCATGGCCGCAAGGGCTTTTGACCGTCGCGGCGTCACAGCCGCTCGACAACGCCGGAGGCATCTGGATCGCGGCGCCGGCCGAGGAGGGCGACGTCACGTTCATCGCGGGCGACTCGCCGCAACCAACGCCGGGCTCGACGCCGACGAGTCAGCACTTGCAGACGCGCATGGACGACAACGGCAAACTCATCGTCTTCGGTCACGACCTCGGCCACGATTGGGAGATCCACCTCCACAACGGCGTGACGCAGTTCCTCGTCGACGGTGTCGAGAACCCGGGGGGCGGCTTCTCGTTCGCCACGGGCTCGTCGATCGACGTCGACGTGGACGGCGGGACCTTCAGGATCGGCGTCGAACCTCGGAGCGTGAAGTCGTGGACGGTCACGGTCGACCGCACCGAACCGCCGCAGACCATCGAAGGTCGATACACGCCCGCGCAGGCGAACGACGGCAGTCCTGCGAACTTCTGGGTCATGGCCCTGCCAGGATCCGGCACCGGAGTCTTCGACGACTCCGATTCGCTCCCGATGTTCATCTCGTGGCCATCGCCGCTGTACCCGGACGGCTATTTCGCCGCAGGGAGCGACGGGGTGGTCTCGTGGGGCATCGCCCACCACACGGACCAATGCGCGCTCGTCAAGGTGATCGGCGCCGATCCGTCCGACTCGGGCACGAGCGAATGCCTGCCCTCCTGGCACGCGATTTCCTTGGGCGGCGACAGCTCCCCGGTGATCGGCGGCGTCTACGGCCAGCAGAACGCGACCATCGCCGTCGTGCTCCCGGAGGCGACACGGATGACCACTTCGTTCGGACGATCACCCTTGTGTTCCGACCTTCTTTTGGAATCGAACTTCGCCGGCTCGGAGATCTGCATCTTGTCGCTGCCGGTCGGGCAGTCCGACACCATCTCATTCGGGGCACGCACCGACGCACTCGGCGGCCCGATCGAACTCCGGGCACGTCCCGGTGCGGTGGACGTGATCCACGCCTCGCCGTCGCCGACGCCCTAGACCTGGTTGGCGCCGCCGAAGATTTCGGAGACGCTCGAGTCCTCGAACACGGCCCGCAACGCCGAGGCGATGAGCGGGGCGATCGAGAGCACCCGCAGCTTGGAGAACATCTTCTCCTCGGGGATCGGGACCGTGTTGGTCACGATCACCTGCTTGAGCGGCGCCTCCTCGAGGTTCTGGCGCGCCTTGTCGCTGAAGATCGCGTGGGTGGCGCCCGTAAAGATCGGGCCGGCCCCCATCGCCGCGAGGGCGTGGACTCCCTTCGAGAGCGTCCCGGCCGTGTCGATCATGTCGTCGACCACCACGCATGGGCGACCCTCGACCTCGCCGACGACCGCCATCTCCTCGATCTTGTGGGCCTCGGTGCGCGACCGGCGCTTGTACAGGAAGGCAAGGTCGGCGTGCAGGTACTCGCGGAGTTTCTCGGCGGTCTTGATCCGGCCCGCGTCGGGGGCGACGACCACCACGTCGTCGCCGTGCAGACCGAGCTCGTCCTTCAGGTAGGAGGAGATGAGCGGCAACGCGGTCAAGTGATCGAACGGCGCGTCGAAGAACCCCTGGATCTGCCCCGAGTGCAGGTCCACCGAGACGATGCGGTCGGCGCCGGCGGCGGACAGGAGGTCAGCGACCAGCTTGGCGCTGATCGACTCCCGCGACAGCGTCTTCTTGTCCTGCCGGGAGTAGCCGTAATACGGCACGACGGCGGTGATCCGCTTTGCGCTTGCCCGCTTCATCGCGTCGATGATCACCAGCTGTTCGAGGATGGCCTCGTTCACCGGCTCGTAGTGGGTCTGCACGACGAACACGTCGGCGCCGCGCACTGACTCGTCGGCGCGGAAGTAGATCTCACCCGAGGCGAATCGGCGGAGCTCGCTTTGACTCACGGGGATGCCGAGGTTCTCCGCAATCTCGTGTGCCAGCGTCGGGTGGACCGTGCCGGAGTACAGCATCATCCGCTTCTTGGTGATGATCTCCATTTCAGTCCCCCTTGGCCCGACGGCGCGCCCGCTGCTGCGCGTCCTTGCGTTTGCGATACCCCTGCACGATCCGTTGCTCCGCCCGCTCGACCGCGAGCGCGCCCGGCGGCACGTCCTTGCTGATCACCGAGCCCGCTCCTGTGATCGCCCCGTCGCCGATCTCAACCGGCGCCACCATGATCGTATCCGAGCCGGTCCGCACGTCCGCGCCGATCGTCGTCCGATGTTTGCGATAGCCGTCCCAGTTCGCCGTCACGTTTGCCGCCCCGATGTTCGTCCGCTCCCCCACGGAGGCATCCCCGACGTAGGACAGGTGCGGCACCTTGGCGTCGGTGCCGATGTCCGCGTTCTTGACCTCGACGTAGGAGCCCACGATCACGTTATCGGCGAGCGTGGTCCCCGGGCGTATGCGTGCGAACGGGCCGACCGTGACGTTGCGAGCGAGGCGTGCCTCCTCCACGACCGCGAACCGGATGGTCGCGCCGTCGCCAATCACGGCGTCGCGGATCTGGACCGACGGGCCGATCCGGCAGTCGCGGCCGATGCGGGTCTCGCCTTCGATCGTCGAATTGGGGCCGATCGTCGTGTCGGGCGCGATCTTCACACCGACGTCGATGTAGGTCGTGTCGGGATCGAGGAGGGTCACGCCGTTGGCCATGTGCGCCGCGTTGATCCGATCGCGTACGACCCGCGTCACCGCCGCCAGCCCGCCGCGCGAGTTGAGACCCATGGCACCGCCGGTGTCAACCGTGACCGCTGCGATCCGCTCGCCTTTGTCGAGCAGAATCGGGAAGACGTCGTTGAGGTAGTACTCGTGTTGCCGGTTGTCGTCGCCAACGAGCGGGAGCGCGCCGAAGAGGTCCTCCCGGCGAAAGACGGTTGCGACGAGCCACACCTCGCGGATCGCGCGCTCGGCCGGCGTCGCGTCGGCGTGCTCGACGATCCGAACGAGCCGGCCGCCGTCGCGGATCACCCGGCCGTAGCCGCCCGGATCGCGCACCTCCGCGGTCGCGATCGTCGCCGCGTTCGAGCCACGCCGGTGCGTGCGAAGAAGCGCCTTGACGTCCTCCGCGGTGATGGGGTCGAAGTCGCCGCCGAGCACGAGGACGTCCGTTGCGCGGCCGACCGCCCTTTCCGCCGCGGCGACCGCGTGGCCGGTGCCCAGCTGCTCTTTCTGCTCGACGAAGACGGGCGCCGGAGTGAGCTTCCACGACCGAACCGCGGCTTTCACGTCGTCGGCATCGTGACCGACGACGACGACGATCTTGGTCGGCCGAGCGGCCTTGGCGAGTTGCAGGACATGCCACAAGGCCGGCTTCCCGCAGATCGGATGCAGGACCTTGGGGCGGGCGGACTTCAGCCGCTTGCCCTTGCCGGCGGCCAGGACGACCGCGGTCAGTGTTCTCGTGCGTGTGGTCTTGGTCTGGGCCAACGCGCTCGTTTCCCGGTCAGGGGCACTCATCGTCGCAGCCCGAAGGGGCCGCGGCAAACGGCTTGCTAGGACGGCCGCCCCGACGGCGGGACGGCGCGAAGGTCGGCCAGAAGCACGCAGCGCAGGTCGGCCAGTAGTTCGGTGCTGTTCACGAGGCGCTCGTACGCGATCCCCGCACGGTAAGCCAGGCCGCTGGAGGACAAGTACTCCGGCTTGGGTTCGACGACCTCGAGTACATCGAGCGCGAAGCCGGTCCTGTCCGCGATCGCCCGAAGGGAACGGCGGTCGTTGGCGCGGTAGTGCGTGGGGAATGCGTGGAGGTCATCGATGCCCCGCCTTGCGGCAAACCACTCATGAAACGCGTGCGGCGTGATCGTGGCCGCGAGCGCAACGTAGTGCCAGCGGTTCGGCGTGTGCAGGAGGAGGTGTCCATCGGGAGCAAGGACCCGGCGCATCTCACGGAAGGCAGCGACGGGACGCGCAACGTGCTCGAGGACGTACCGCGCGACGATCACGTCGACGCTCGCATCACGAAGCGGAATCCGCTCGATGTCGGCACGGACGGGGGCCGAGATCCATGTGTTCCGACCAACCGCCGGGTCCAGATCCATCCCGACCACGAGTGCCGCTCGATCGCGATGGTCGTTCGGGTACCGCGTTCCATCTCCGGCTCCGACATCGAGCACGATCGCCTCGGGTCGCAGCCTTCGGCGAACCATCGCCTCGAACCGTACGTGCTGGTCGAGGCGGGATCCGTAGTAACGGCGATCGAGATCGGCCACACTCGTCCCGGTCCGGCGCTCCCGGTGGGAGTTCCCGTTCACTGGTCCCCTCGTTTCCCGGTCGGAGCACGCATCGTCCCAGCTCGGGGCCGCGATGGACGCCGGCGCTACCCAGTGCGCCAGACGACCTCGCCGTCGACGATGTCCTGCGTCGGCCCGAGGCCGAGGGATCGCGCCACCGCCTCGGACGCGCGATGGTCGGGATGGATGTCGGCTCGCAATTGCCCGACGCCCGCATCGGTCCGAAGCCAGACGGCCATGCCGGCCGCCGCTTCCTTCGCGTAGCCCCGACCCTGGAAGCCGCTGCCGATCACCCAGGCGATCGAAGCCTCGTCGCCGACGATGGTCGCCTGCATGGTTCCGACGACGGCCCTGTCGTCAAGCCGTCGCACGACCCAGTTGCACCAGCGCTCGGCGCCGTCCGGCGAGCGTCCGGCCGCAACCAGATCGACCCAGCGAGCGAGATCCTCCCGCGTGCGCGGCGCGCCCCCCGTGAAGGCATGCAGTCTTGGATCGTCGAGGAGGGGAAACAGCGCATCGACGTCTTCCGGCCCGAGCGGCGTCAGCAACAGGCGGTCGGTACGAATCGTCGCGTCCGTTCAGGCCATCCCCAGATAGGCGCCGCAGATCTGACACGTTCGCACCGACGGAGTGTCGAGCATGGCGGGCGCGCTCGCAAAATGCGCTCGACGCCGCCGGAGAGTTCACGCTCCGTCGAGCGCGTGCGCCAGGGCTTCGAGGAACGCCGCAGGACGTTCCACAGGCGGGTCATCGCCCGCGTCATCGATCACGTGGAGCGGCCATCCGAGACTCGAGCCGACGTCCCGAACGTTCCGCAGGCGCGTCACGGGATCAAGCCGTCCCCAGATCATCGTCGTCGGAACGGCGATCCCCGCCAGATCCTCGCGAGGGATCCTCGGAACGCCCAAGGAACTCATGACCGCCTTCACGGAGGACTTGACGCTCGGGACTCGAATTCGATCGACGAGATAGGCCTCCATCAGGTCCCAATCCGGACCCATGTCCCGGCGGACGGCGTCCAGGTCGGCCATGCAGCGGTCAAGCATGCGTTCGTGAGAACGGCGGCTCGGGCGTACGAGGTATCGCACCAACGCGATCACGAACGTGAGCGATGGTCGGAAGCGTGCAAGCCCGAACGAGTCGACCAGCACGAGGCCACCGACCTTCTCGGGATACCTCGTCGCGAAGCGCGCGGCGATCGCGCCTCCCACCATGTGCCCGACGATCGTGGGCGGCGAGACACAGGTATGGTCGATCGTCTCGGCAAGCCACGTGAGCACCAACTCGGAATTCAGCTCTCCCTCGACGATCCGGGAAGCGCCGTGACCGGGTAGGTCCGGCGCCACGACCCGATGGGTCTTGACCAATTCGGGCATCACGCGCATCCAGCGCTCTGCAAACTCTCCCTGCTCGTGCAACAACACCACGCAGGGGCCTTCGCCCCCTTCCAGCAGGCTCGTTGATACCCCGCCCAACTCCATACGCTGATGCGTGACTGCCATGCCCGCGAGCAGGTGTGCTCGAAGGTCGTCCTCGGCGGTGAGGGCGTCCATTCGCATCCCCTGCGGTTCGTTCATCGCTCCTCCTCCAGATCGACGGAAACCATCGGTCTCTCTTGGAGGCGACGCTATGGGGCGTGTGCTCGGCCCCGCATCGGGAGGAACACCCAATTCGAGGTTCTGGCGCATGGGTAGTTTTGCGCAGGGCGCTACGCGAGCCCATGCTCGTACGCGTAGGCCGTGGCGCCTGATCGACTCGACACACCGAGCTTCGCAAGGATGTTGCTGACGTGACGGGCAACCGTCTTCTCGCTGATCACGAGTTGCCTGGCGATGGCTCGGTTGGTCATCCCCGACGCCACCAAGCGGATCACGTCGACCTCGCGAGCCGTCAAGACACCCTGCGGGCCCGAAGTTCCCGACCCACTCGACAGCTCCTGGATCCGGATCAGGTCTGGTGCCGCGTCGAGCTGCTGGAACACGCGACGCGCCGCGTCGAACTCGAGTTCCGCTCCATCGTCATCACCTATCTCGAGGCACGCGGCACCGATCAACATCCGAACCTGCGCCACTTCGTAAGGCGCGTCCAACGCTTGCCAGGCCTGCGCAGCGCGGCGCAGGGACGGCATGGCACCGGAGGCGTTCCCCGCAGCCAGCTCGACAGCGCCCGTGGCGTGGGCGGCCGCGGCCTGTAAGAAGGGGGCCTCGAGGTCCTGGGCGATGTTCGCGAGCTCGCCGGCGGCCGCTCTCGCGCCCGCGTCATCGTCGGCGGCAAGTCCGATCTCAACGCATGCAGGCAACAGTCGTGCGCGCGCGACCGGATCATCGAGCTCGCCCAGCATCCGAGCGATCCCAGCGACGGCGGCGGCCGTCCGTCCCTGGGCCAGACGGAGCTGGGCGAGACCCGGGTACGGACTTCGACCCGCCCGGCTGGCTTCGCGATAGGAGGACTCGGCCTTGCCGGTCTTGCCGCGAAGCCGCCACAGCTCACCGATCCGATACATGGCATCGCCCAACGCCGGATGTTCGCTTCGCTGGGACAGTCGCTCGCGGGCCTGCTGCGCCTCATCCGCCGCATCTGCCCACTCGCCGTGCAACTGCATGATCTCGGCGCGGAAGACGAGACACTGTCCCCGATACGGGACGAGATCGGGCTGCGCATCACACCAGCGACCGAGAGCCGCCGTCCATTCCTGCGCTCGCCGCAAGTCGAACAGTCGTTGGCACGCCTCGATGACGGCGCAGTAGATGGTCCCGACGACCATCGGGGACGCTTCGCCGGTAGTGACCGCGACCATCGCCTCGTCAAACTGCTCGACACCGTCAGATATCTTTCCCAGCGCGAGCAGCGCGGACCCTCGGCCGAGCCGGGACATCGCCGTGAGATCCGCGTCGGCGAACCGCTCGGCGATCACACCCGCGCTCGCGAATGTGACCGAAGCCCCGGCCGGATCGCCGGCCTCCAGCTCCTGCATAGCGACGGGGATCAGCAGATACCCCCGCTCGGGGCAATCTCCTTCGTAGCCCTCGAGCACGCGGTCGGCCCGGGCGAGCCACCCGCCGCCTCGCGCGAACTCCCCCCGATCGATCAACCCGAAGCCGAGCCAGAATGCGCAGCGGGCCGCGCCCCTGGCGTCTGCTCGACGAAGATGCTCGTGATGCGCGCGAGCCCATCGGTCATCGCTCTCGTCGTCGTTGCCGAGGAGCTGGCAGGTCATTGCCGAACGTTCGAGGTCCTCGGCCGAGAGCGGCGCCTCCGCCTCGGCGGCGGTGAGCGCCTCATATGCCGCGGTCCACGCCTGCGCCGCGAAGGCCTCTCGACCCCGAGCGAGCTCGCCCCCCATCCATCCATCCTCGCGTGGCACAGGGTGCGGCCGCAACGCACGGCGTGGCGCCCATAGCTCGGCGAACCCGTCCTCTCACTACGGGGAGCCCGACAGTTGCTCGCGCGACCGCTCCACACCCCACCGGTCGCCGATGCTCTTCGCCATCGTGAGCGATCGCTCGAGGTGGGCACGGCTCGAGGGGGTATCTCCCCGAGCCGCGGCGAGTTCGCCGAGGGCTCGAGCCACCGTCGCCCAACGAAGGCCTCACGCAACACTCGCCGGTGCTCGGCGAGAGTGCCCGCATACGCGTCGCCGAGCCGCTCGAGCAACCGCGTCGACCCCTCGATGTCTGTGAAGAGCAGGGTCACGGTTCCCGTCGGCAGTGCGGTCACGCCGTCAACTATGCCCCTCGACGTTGGACCGCGCAGCGCCGGCGGCCGGTAGTGAGTGATGGTGTCCTCGCCATGTCACATGAGGTTCCGGGGGGAGGAATCGAACCTCCATTCCAGGCTCCAAAGGCCCGTGTCTTGCCGTTAGACGACCCCGGAGGGAGCCCTCATCGTACGCGGGGGTCCGACGGCGACGAACGAACCGGGCACCGCGGCGGCGAGCGTGTCGGCGTGGCCGAGATGCCGCGCCAAGGCCACCACGGTCGGGCCGCTGCCGCTCATCAGCGCGCCGAGCGCGCCTGCCTCCTCGAGCGCCGCGATCGTCTCGCCGATCTCCGGGTGCCGGGCGACGACAGGCCCCTGCAGATCGTTGTACGCGGCCGGCCCGAGCAGGTCGTTGTTGCCGGCCTCGAACGCGGCGACGAGCGCACCCGGATCGTGGCCGGTCGTTCCCGTTTCGTCCCACCAGGCGTACGCATCGGCGACCGACACGGAGAACCCGTGCGGCACGACGACCCACTGTGTCGTCACCGCGTGCACGGACGTCGGCCGGTCGCCACGCCCCAGAACATATGAGGGCTCGTCCGACAGCAGCGCCGGAACGTCTGAGCCGAGCCCGGCCGCGGCCTCGCGCAGAGCCTCCTCGGAGAGCCTCGAGCCAAAACAGGCGTCGAGGGCTTGAAGCGTAGCGGCGGCGTCGGAGCTGCCGCCACCGAGCCCCGCGGCAACCGGGATGCGCTTGTCGAGGGTGATACGGGCCGCAGGACCGTCGCGTCCCACAGCACCGGCCCACGCGGTCGCCGCTCGGGCGACGAGGGACTCGCCGCCCGCGCCATCCAGCTCCTCGGCGCGCGGTCCGGTCACGACCACCTCGAGGTCCCCTTCGATTGCCTCGACCGTCACCAGGTCGTGCAAGTCCAGCGGCAGGATCACCGACTCGATGTCGTGAAAACCGTCGTCACGGCGGCCGAGGACGCGCAGGAACACATTGAGCTTGGCGTGGGCCGCGCGGGTGACCGGCTCGCTCACCTGGGAAGCGCCTCCACCAGCTGAGCGTACGCAGCCAGGTCGAGCGTTTCCGGGCGAACCGTGGGATCGATCCCGGCGTCGGCGAGGACGGCGTCGGCATCCGCCGGCGCCAGTCCGAGGCGGCGCACGGCGTTGCGCATCGTCTTCCGGCGCTCGGCGAACGCCGTCTCGATCACGCGCCAGAGCATCGCCTCATCCACCTCGACGGGCGGCGCCGGGCGGCGGTCGATCCGCACGATCGCGGAGCCGACCTTCGGCCGCGGCCAGAACACGTCCGGCGGCACCGAGCGAAGCAGCGTCGCCGTCGCCCGATAGGCGACCCGAAGGCTGACCGCCCCGTAGGCCGCGCGGTCCGCCGGGCCCGCCACGAGCCGCTCGGCCACCTCGCGCTGCAGCATCACGACAAAGCGCGACACGCCCGGCGCCGTCTCGAGCATCCGCAGCACGATCGAGGTGCCGACGTTGTACGGCAGGTTCCCGCAGCAGACCCACTCCCCGTCCCCGAGCACGGCGGGCCAGTCGAGCTTCGTCGCGTCCCCCTGGAGGATCTCGACGGCCGGTCTGCCGGTAACCGTCTCGGTCAACCCCGGCAGCAGACCCCGGTCGAACTCAACGGCCAGCACTCGATCCGCGCCCGCATCGGCAAGCGCAACGGTCAACGACCCGAGTCCCGCACCGATCTCGACGACGCGCGTGCCCGGACCGACCTCGGCGTCGCGCGCGATGGCGGCGGCGAGATTGGGATCGAGCAGGAAGTTCTGCCCGAGCGCCCTTGAGGGCCGCAGCCCCATCGCGCGCGCCAGGGTGCGCGGCGATGCGCTACCAGGTGAGCTCGACGTTGAGGACGCCGCGGCCGAGCGGCTGGAGTTGCGCGAAGGCTTCGGGCGAGAGGTCGATGACCCGCCCCGATCCGAACGGTCCCCGGTCATCGATGACCACGGTAACGGAGCGACCCGTCGCGAGATCGGTGACGGTGACCCGCGTCCCGAACGGAAGCCAGGGATGCGCCGCAGTGAAACCCCCCCACGGTGGGTCGTACCACGACGCCTGACCCCGCTGCGTCGTCGCGCCGGTACCCGGTTCGCGAAGCGTGCCGCTGTACATCGAGTAGGGCGCCGAAACGCGACGCTCCGGCACCGGCATCTGCAGCACCGTCCTCGACACGAAGGAGCGCGCGACCACCCGGCCGTTCACGACTCGATCCTGGACCGTTGCGACCACGGCGCCGGGCAAGCCCTGCTGCAGGACGCGGACGGTGCCGGGCACGAGCGTGGAGGTGTAGTCGGTCGAGACCGGGTAGGGAATCGTCCTCGAGACGCTGTGCACGACGGTGCTGATCTGGTCGTACCGGACGTGGCTGCCGTCGTGAAGGGGGGTACTGGGTGGCGGGACGACGCGGTCGTCAGCGTCGGGTTGGATCCCCATGGCCGTAAGGAGCGCCCCGGTCGTACTCGCGTTGGTCGAGACGTCGTGGACCTTCCCCGCCACGACGGCCCGGACGGAGACGCCCGGAGGCCCGACACCGGCCGCGGGAGCAGCTGCCCCCTCGGTCGACGGTTCCGCCTTCCCGAACGGACCCGTCTCCGGTCGCTCCACCACCCAGACCCCCACACCTGTGGAGGACACTGCCATCGACAAGCCGTCCGCCGGCACACCCGGCGGCGGACTGACGACGACGGTCATGCCGTCGGCGAGCGCGGTGCTCGGCGGCGGCTGCACCTGCAGGCCGATCGTGAGCGGCAAGCCCTGATCGTCGAGCAGGTCCTCGACGCTGGCCAAGCGGGTGCGCACCTCGTGCGACGTGCCGCCAACCACCAGCGTGACGTTCTTGGCCCATGCACCGGACACGATCGAAACCGAGGCGAGCACGCCAAGGGCGACGATCGCGGACTTCATCGCTCGGCGACGTCGAAGCCGCCGTACGCGTGTAGGTCGAACCACCCTGCCTCCGTCGTGACGGGGAGCGTCTTCGAGGGAAGCAGCTCGGTGGGAAGGAGCCGGGCCGGATCGAAGTCTCCGGTCGCATGGAGGGCCACCCTACCGAACCCTCAACCCTCACTGCAACCTTGAGCCCAAACTGGCGTTCGCCGTCAAAAGAGGCCCGGGAAGGCCGTTTTCGCGTTCGCAGAGGAAGCCTCCGCGAGGAGTTCGATGGGTTCTTCGCGCACCGCGGCGACCACCGCAAGCGTCAGCAGCACGTTTTCGGGCGCGTTGTCCGTGCCGCGACGCTTCTGCGGCGCGAGGAACGGGCTGTCGGTCTCGAGCAGGATGCGATCGAGCGAGACCGCGGCGGCCGCTTCACGCATGTGCGCGTTCTTCGGATAGGTGACGTTGCCGGCGAACGAGAGCCAGTACCCGCGTCGCTCGCACTCGCGCGCGATGTCGGCGTCGCCGGTGAAGCAGTGGATAACCACGCGCTCGGCCGAACCCTCGTCCAACACTCGAAGGACGTCGTCCCATGCGTCGCGCACATGCACGATCATCGGTTTGCCCGACGCGTTCGCGAGATCGACGTGGGTGCGCAGGGTTCGTATCTGCGCCTCGCGTTCGCTCCGCATGCGGAACCAGTCGAGCCCGCACTCCCCGACCGCCACGACGGCGGGATCGGATAGGAGCGCCTCGATCCGGGCGGCGGCCGTATCGTCGAATGTGTCGGCGTCGTGGGGGTGCACGCCCGCGGAGGCCGCCACACCCTCGAGTTCGCTGGCGATCGCGATCGAGCGTTCGCTGGTCGGGATGTCCACTCCGACGCAGATCAGGCGCTCGACACCCGCCCCTCGCGCAGTCTCGACCGCCACTGCAGGTTCCTGGTCCATGAGAAACAGGTGGCAGTGGGTATCCACAACGCCAGACTGCACCCGGACTTCACCGTTCGAGGCGCCCATTCGGCCGCGACGATAGCGGGTCTCGACCTGGGGTGCATCCGGCGAGCTTCACGTGAAACATGAATCCTGCAAGCCTCATCCCGCGCTGAAGGGGCGGGGTTTGGCGCCGGATCAGTCCTCGAGTCGCGGGAAGAGCGAATCGCCCTTGTGGGTGCGCGTTCCCGGCTCGAGTTGGCCCCATGCGACGGCATCGGGAACCCGCTGATCGACGACAAGACCGGCGAGGCCGAGCTGCTCCCACAGGCGCTGAGCCGCTGCCGGCATGATCGGCTGGATGAGCACCGCGAGGATGCGCAGCGACTCCGACGCTGCGTACAGAACGCTCGCGACTTCATCGGCGCGCGCGGGGTCCTTCGCCGCCTTCCACGGTTCCTTCTCGACCAGGTAGCCGTTGAGCCGATCGACGATATCCCAGACCGCGCTCACGGCGGCCTGCAACTCGACCGCGAGCACGTGGGCGTCGTAGCGAGCCGCCGCATCCGCCGTCACCGCGGGCAGGTCGGCCTCCGCCCCCGCCAGCGCCGGCACGGGCACCGCCCCCTCGAAGTAGGAGCCGAGCATGGCGAGGACCCGGCTCGCGAGGTTGCCGAGCCCGTTGGCGAGATCCGCGTTGTGACGCTCGACCATGGCCTCCCACGAGAAGTCGCCGTCGGAGCCCCACGCGATGTGGCGGATCCAGTAGTAGCGGTAGGAGTCGACGCCGAAATGATCGACGAGCTCGAACGGGTGAATCCCGGTGAGGTTCGTCTTGGACATCTTCTTGCCGCCGACCGTGAGGTACCCATGTGCCCACACCTGCGTCGGGGGCTCGACGCCGGCGGCCATGAGCATCGCCGGCCAATACACCGCGTGAAAGCGAAGGATGTCCTTGCCGATCGAGTGCATGTTCGCCGGCCACAACGCGTCGAAACGCTCGGGGTCGTCGGCATAGCCGGCGGCGGTGATGTAGTTGGTCAAGGCGTCGAACCAAACGTAGGCGACGTGGGTTTCGTCCCAAGGCAACGGCACGCCCCAGTCGAACGTCGTGCGGCTGATCGAGAAATCCTGAAGCCCGCCGCGGATGAGCGACAGCACCTCGTTGCGCCGCGTCTCGGGCTCGAGCGCCCCGGGGTGCGCCGCGTAGTGCTCGAGAAGGCGATCCGCATACGCCGAGAGCCGGAAGAAGTAGTTGTCCTCCCGAACGAACTCGACGGGCCGCTCGTGCACCGGGCAGAGATTTCCCTCGAGGAGATCCTCCGGCTGGTAGTAGGCCTCGCACGGCACGCAGTACAGGCCCTCGTAGTGGCCGAGGTAGATATCGTCGCGGCCGTTATCGCGCACCGCCTGGAGGATCTTCGCGACGGCCTCGTAGTGGCGCGGCTCGGTCGTGCGGATGTAGTCGTCGTAGCCGATGTCCAGGCGCGCCCAGACCTCCCGCCAGCTGGCCTCGAGCCCGTCGACCCATTCCTTCGGCGTCATCCCGTTGGCCTCGGCGGCCCGTGCCACCTTGAGCCCGTGCTCGTCGGTGCCGGTCAGATGGAAGACGCGCTCGCCGCGCAGCCGGTGATAGCGGGCGATGAAGTCGGTGTTGACGGCGTTGTACGCGTGCCCGATGTGGGGCACGTCGTTGGCGTAGAAGATCGGCGTCGTGATGTAGAAGACGTCCCGGCCCATGGTGGCGCCATGCTACCGGCGCCCGCCGGCTACGCCGCGACCCGGACGTGCCGGAGGCACCCGTGGTCGGCGCCGAGCATCTCCAGCCCCGTCCGATCGCCCGGACCCCAGCCGTGGATGGGCTCGGGGATCGTCGATCTCGCTACCTCGAAGCTGAACATCAGCTCGTCGGGGGCGCGCACGTGGTTGAGGCCCAGCAGGTGCCCGAGCTCGTGCTGCAGGACGAGCCGGAGCGACCACCGACCGGATGATGCGTAGCGGATCCCCCCGTCCACCACCACGGCGCCGGCGACCCATTGGCGGCCGAACAGCCCGGTGCCGCGCTGGGGCCGGGTGAACGCCACCGCGCGCTTGGGCACGTCGAAGGACCGGAACGCCCGATGCGACACGATTGTGATCAGCACCGGTCGATAGATCGATCGGAGCGCATCGGCCAGGAACGCATGCTCGAACAGCGCATGCGCCCCCGACCGCGTCGTGCCGTCACTGTGAAACGCGATCCCCGTGGCGGCGGTCGAGGCGGCAAGCGCGTCGCGGATCGCTGCGCCGGCGCCTCGCGGCGACACCTCGAGGTCGACCCGGTACTCGATCGGCTGGCACGGGTTCCAGCGGACCGGCACGCGGCGTCCGTGCTGAAACGCCACGTCGAGAAAGGAGTACGCGCCGTCGGGATCGGTCGGAACGTCGGCGACCACCGAGGGAGCCGGGGTGGCGGTGGCGACGCCCGGGGGCGCCGTGATCGTCCGAAGCTGCGGCGGCTTCGCCAGGATTGTCGACGCGGCGAGTACCGCGACACATCCGATCGCCCCGACGATCCACAGGACCGGATCGCGCCGCGCCGGACGAGGCGCCGCGGACGGGCGCTGCGGAGCGGGGAAGGCGTCGGGTCGCGGCGGCGTGATCGTCATGGCGCCGCCGAGGCATCGTCCTCGAGCAGCGCCCGGTACAGCTCGTTGGCGCCGATGCCCGATTGTGCCGCCGCCTCGCGGGCGGCGTCGCGCTTGCGCGCGCCACCCGCCACCAGCTCCCTCGCGGCCGCTGTCGCGGCCGCGAGATCGCCCACCTCGCCCTCGCGGTCGCCCCCGACCACGATCGTGACCTCGCCGCGGAGCGGCTCGGCGGAGCCGAGCCGCTCCGCCACCTCGCCGAGCCGGCCACGGATGACCTCCTCGTGCAGCTTGGTCAGCTCGCGGCACACGGCGACCGGCCGGTCGCCGAGCTCGGCCGCCAGCTCGCCGAGGAACCGCGCCGCCCGCCGCGGCGACTCGAAGAAGACGAGCGTGCGGCGGTCGTGCGCGAGCTCGGCCAAACGTGTTCGGCGCTCCCCTGCGGTCCGCGACGGGAACCCCTCGAAGGAGAACCGGTCGGTCGGCAGCCCGCTCACCGCGAGCGCCGCCACGACCGCCGACGGTCCCGGGACGACGACCACCTCGATCCCCTGCTCGGCGCACGCCGCCACCAGCCGGTAGCCGGGGTCCGACACCAGCGGCATCCCACCGTCGGAGACGAGCGCCACCGAGCGCCCCGACCGCAGGAGCCGGACGATCTCCGGCGTCTGCTGGCGCTCGTTCCCTTCGAACATGGACTGCTGGCGTGCCTCGATCCCCAGGGTCTTGAGGAGCTTGCCCGTCCGGCGCGTGTCCTCGGCCACGACGAGGTCGACCGCGGCGAGCGTCTCGCGCGCGCGGTCGCTGAGATCGCCGAGGTTGCCGATCGGCGTTCCGACGATGTGCAGGCGTCCGGCGGCCATGCCCGGGATGGTCGCACGCCCCGCGTACTCTTGACCGCGCCATGCCGTCCGGCCACGTGGACTACTCCTCGACACCCCTGTGGAAGAAGCTCGGAATCGCGCCGGGTGCGCGCGTACGCGTGCTCGGAGGGCCGGCGGACTTCGACGACGCGCTCGTCGCCATCGCGCCGCTCCCCGACGGCGTCTCGTTCCTGTCACGGGGCGCCGACCTCGACGTGGTCGTGCTGTTCGTGACGCGTGCGAGCGTGCTTCGCCGCCGCTTCGAGCCGCTCGCCCGCGCGATCGCGCCGGCCGGGCGGCTGTGGGTCGCGTGGCCGAAACGCGCCGCGCACGCCGACACCGATCTCGACTTCGACCTCGTCCAGCGGACGGGTCTGGACGCCGGGCTCGTCGACAACAAGTCGGCGTCGATCACCACCGTCTACCAGGGATTGCAGTTCGTTCGGCGCCGCGCCGATCGGCCCCGGTGAGCGCGGACGCGCGGGTACCCTGAGGGCCGTGCGTGCCCTGGTGTCGCGGCTCAACCGCCCCGTCGTGGCGATCGTCGCGGTCACGATCCTCGCGGCCGGCGTGCGCTTCGTGCACCTCAGCCATCCGCCGGGCCTCGTGTTCGACGAGGTCTATTACCCCAAGGCGGCTTGCATCCTGCTCGGATGGTCCAACGACACGTGCATGGTCCAATCGAGCGACGAGAAGTACTGGCGCGAGGCCAAGTGGGATGTCGGCTCGTGGGTGCATCCCCCGCTCGGCAAGTGGGAGATCGCGATGGGCATCAAGCTCTTCGGGATGCGCGAGTGGGGCTGGCGCTTCCCCTCGGCCGTCGCCGGCACGCTCGTCGTCACCCTGACCGCGATCATGGCCCAGCTGTTGTTCGGTTCGACGGTCTGGACCCTCGTCGCCGGGCTGTTGATGGCAGTCGAGGACCTCAACGTGGTGATGTCGCGCACCGGGTTGCTCGACGTCCATCTCGAGTTCTGGATCGTGCTCGGGTTCGTGCTGATCCTGCTCGACCGAAGATGGATCGAACGACGCCAGAACCGAGAGGAAGACGTCGGGCCGATGCTGCCGGGCGACGAACCGGCGATGGTCCGTCCGGTGCCCTCGCCGGTGTGGCGGCCATGGCGCTTTGCGGCCGGGGCCGCGCTCGGCGCGGCGTGCGCCGTCAAATGGTCGGGCGCCTTCGCGCTGTTCGCCGTGCTCGTCATCGCCTTCATGTGGGAGGCCTCGCGGCGGCACCGGGGCGACATGCGATGGCGCGGCGCCATCGGGCGAGCGATCGCGCGCGAGTCCTTCGGCATCGTTCTCGCGCTGGTGCTGGTGCCGCTCGCCGTCTACATGGTGACGTGGATCCCGTGGATGCACCACTTCGGCTGGAACTGGGGCCGGTGGTTCGACAACCTCGCCGCCACGTGGCGCTTCCACCACAACGGGATCGATTGGACCCGGCTCGACCCCAAGACCGGCCTGCAGACCCCGACCCACCCGTACTACGCGCGCCCGTGGAAGTGGATCCTGCTGCTCCGCCCGATCAACTTCTATGTGAAGGACTTCGGCACCGACACGGAGCAGATCCTCGCGATCGGCAACCCCTTCACCTTCTGGGCGTCGGTGGTGGCGATCCCGTTCGTCGCGCTCGCCTGGCGGCGCCTCCGCGACTGGCGCGCCGGCTTCTTGACCGTGGCGCTGTTCGGCCAGTACCTGCCGTGGTTCATCCAGACGCGGCCGACGTTCTTCTTCTACGTGCTGCCGCTCACGCCGTTCATGGTGCTGATGGTCACCTACCTGCTGCGAGAAGCATCAGACGCGACGATCGTGGTGCGCGATCCCGCAACCGGTGAAGTCGCGATGCACCCCGACACGGGGGAGCCGGCGATCTCGACGGCGCACGTCTACCGCCCGTTCATCGTCGCGTTTCTGATTGCGGTGGTCGTCGCGTTCTGGTGGTTCTGGCCCATCCTGACCGCCGGTCGCATCAGCGATCTGCATCTGCGCACCATCGTGTGGTTCCGAGCCTGGATCTGACGCTAGGCTCCGCCCCCAATGGCGCGCCGGGAGCAGGTCCGCATCGCGATGGCCGACGGCGTGTCGCTGTCGGCGACCCTGTATTTCCCGTCCGAGGGTGACGGCCCGTGGCCCGCCGCAATGGAAGCGCTCCCCTACCGCAAGGACGACGTCAGCTCGTCGTCGAGCCGCGGCTACGAGCGCCTGGCCGAGGGTGGCTACGTGGTGTGCTCGCTCGATGTCCGCGGGACGGGCTCCTCCGGCGGAATCGCCACCGACGAGTACTCCGCCGCCGAACGCAGCGACATCGTCGAGGTGATCGCGTGGCTCGCCGCCCAGAACTGGTCGGCAGGGACGGTCGGGATGTTCGGCACCAGCTACGGCGGCTTCACCTCGTTGCAGGCCGCGTACGAGCGCCCGCCCGCGCTCAAGGCGATCGTGCCGATCTTCGCCTCCGACGACCGGTATCGCGACGACGTCCATTACTACGGCGGCGCGCTCAAACAGCTCGACATCGTCGACTACCCCACGTACATGGTCGCGATGAACGCGCTGCCGCCGGTGCCGTCGCTCTGGGGCGACGGATGGCGCGACGAGTGGCTGCGGCGGATCGAGGAAACGGAACCGTGGTTTCTGACGTGGCTCGCCCACCAGCGCCGCGACGAGTACTGGCGCTACGGGTCGACCCGCGAGGATCCGACGCGGATCGAGGCGGCGACGATGATCGTCGGCGGCTGGGCCGACGGCTACACGAACATCGCGCTGCGGTCCTTCGAGACCATGACGGCGCCGCTACGGCTGCTGCTCGGCCCGTGGGCGCACGCGTCGACGGCCAGCTCCCGACCGGGGCCGAACATCGATCTCACCGTCGAGATGATCCGGTGGTTCGATCGCTGGCTTAAGGGGATCGACAACGGGATCGACCGGGAACCGCCGATCGTCGTGTATCAGCAGCGCTCGACCCCGCCCGATCCGTTCCGCGCCGAGGTGCGCGGAGACTGGCGCTTCGAGCCCACCTGGCCGCCGGAGCGTCTGCGAACGCAGACGCTCCGGCTCGCGGAGGCCGAGCCGGGCGGGCTGGCGGCCGCGGGCGACGTTCTCGTCGCCCGCGGCGACGTGGGCGCGACCGCCTGGATCTCCTGCGCCGGCGGTCTGCCCTGGGGTCAGTCCGCCGATCAGCGTCCGGACGAGGAGGCTTCGCTCACCTACACGTGGGCGCCGCTCGAGCGCGACCTCGAGCTGTTCGGACACCCGCGCCTGCGCGTGAGTGTGAAGTGCGACCAACCGACCGCCTACCTCTCGGCGAAGATCACCGATGTCTTCCCGGACGGCTCCTCATCGCTCGTCGTTCGCGGGATGGCCAACCTGGCGCATCGCCGTGGTGACGGCGAGGACGGGCCCGCGCCTGTGCCTGCCGGCGAGCCGATCGACCTTGACCTCGAGCTGGAGGCGATTGCGTGGACGCTCGAGGCCGGGCACCGTTTGCGGCTCGATCTCGCGGGGGCCGACTGGCCGAACGCTTGGCCGCCGCCGTACGCCGCGACGCTGACGTTCGACATTGCGAGCGGCGAGCTCGAGCTTCCCGTTCTCGATGGACCACCGCCGGTCGACGCCACGCCGGAGCTTCCGATCGTCACCGGCCGACAGGGCGGCCTCGAGAGCACCGACGACGACTGGTGGCGCTGGGAGGTCGAGGAGGACCCGGACGCCGAGGCGGCGATCGCTCGCACCGGATACGGCACCGCGGCCACCGGCGGCGGGCTCTGCGACACGTACCGCGACAGCTACGAGGGCGTCGTGGGCGTCTCGCGCGCCGACCCGGGGATCGCCTTTGCCGACGGCGAAAGCTCGTTCGCGATCTCGTGGCCGGAGGCGTCGGTGCGAACCGAAGCGCACGTGCGGATCGATTCCGACGCGGTCAACTACCGGGTCGGGATCGATCTCGAGGTCGAGGAGAACGGCGTCAGCATCGTGCGCCGGCATTGGGATCAGGTCGTCCCGCGCGACCTGCAGTAGACAGCTCGACTGCCGCGTTGCACACTCGCCGTATGGCGTACCACGCTCGCGGACTCTCGACCTTCCTCATCGTCTTGCTCGTGGTCGGCATCGCGGCCCTCGCGTGGGCGGTGCTCGTCCCGATCACCAACTCCTGCGTCTACCCGTCGGCCGACTACGGAATCTGTGGGGACAACGCGGCTCTCAAGCAGTTCGCGGGCGCTATCGGCGGTCTTCTCGTGATCGGTTCCCTGGTCGCGTTGATGCTCACGCGACACCAGAACCCGTCCGGCACTGAGGGCGGTGCGGTCAGCTAGACAGCGTGCACGGGGTAGCGCAGATGCGTGACTCCTACGCCGGCGACAACGGTCGGCGTTCCCAGGACAACCGGTGTGTTCGCGAGGTGGTCGAACAGCGGCACGCCTGCGCCGAGTAAGACGGCGGCCAGGTCGACGTGGATCTCGTCCATCAATCCGGCGTTCAGACACTGCTGGATCGTGTCGGAGCCGTGCACGCCGACGGACTTCGAGCCGGCAGCCGACTTCGCTTGCGCAACAGCGCTTTCAACGCCGTCGGTGACGAAATGGACGGTCGAGCCGGGACGTGGCCAGCCGTCAGGCACCTGGTGGGTGACGACGAACGCCGGTATGTCCCACGGGTGTTGGCCGTCCCAGCCGTGGGCGACGTCGAACGTACGCCGACCAGTGAGCATGGCGCCGACTTCAGCGGTCAAAGCCCGAAGGTGCTCGGCGCTCGGCTCCGAGACGCGGAACGTCATGTCCGATGTCCCGCTCGCTGTTGGGACCTCGACGTCGCCCGAGAAGTACCAGTCGAAGACTTCGTCAACCCCGTCGTTCGCATCGGCAATGAACCCGTCGAGCGACATCGACATGAGTGCGACCACCTTGCTCATGCTCTGCTCCTTTTGGAAGTCGGGTCGATGACCCGGGTCACGACCCAGCGATGCTTACCGATCTTCCGGTCCCGGGTGAACCCGAGCTGCTCGTAGGTCGACAGCGCACCGTTGTAGAGAAAGCCGGCGGGCACCGACTCCGCGTCCTCCGGGTACCCCTCCACGGTCCCTCCTCCGAGATCCGCGATGAGGTCGAGCGCACCGGCGAGCGCGGCGCTCGCGACGCCCTGACGACGATGCCCTTTGCCCACGTAGCAGCACGCAATCCGCCAGTCGGGCGGTGTCGACTGACCCTTCTCGTACGCAGCGCGACTCTTGATCCGCGGCAGTTCGTCGGGAACGCCGAACTGGCACCAACCCAGGCAATCCTCATCGTTGAACACGAGGGCCGCGTGGGCCGTTCCCGCCCGGACACGCGCGAGCTTCCGCTTGCGGTTGAGGGCCGCCGTGGTTTCCTTTCCGACCCCTTCGGAGTGGAACCCCATGCACCAGCAGCCGCCAAATACGCCGTTGTTGCGCTCGACCAGCGTGGCGAACGCGTCCCACGTCGACTCGTCGAGTGCCTTGATCGTGTACGTCGGTTCGGCCATCGGAACGAGCCTACCCAGGGTCCTCGCGAATTGGGTCGCTGAGGTTAGCGGTGCCGGCGGTATCGCAGCTCGAGGATCCCGTTAGCAGAGGTGGTACTGGAGACCAGGTCGAGCCGGTAGGACGCCGGGGCACCGTCGAACAGCCGGGTTCCCTCGCCCGCAACGTAGGGGAACATGCTGACTTGGAGCTCATCGATCAGGTCGAGCTTCATGAGCGAGCGCCAGAGAGTGACGCCGCCCCACACCACGATGTAGCCGTCGCCACCTTGCCGGAGCTTGTCGACCTCTTCTGTCGTGTCGCCGGCGGCGATGGTCGTGTTGGCCCACTCGGCCGTCTTCAGAGTTCGGGAGAAGACGACCTTGCGACCGGCGTTCAAGATGTCTGCGAACGGATGGTCGGCGGCCGTCGTCGTCATGGACCTCGCGATGGCCTCGTAAGCGGTGCGACCCATGAGGTGCGCATACGCCCTCTGGAGAAAGTCGAGTTGCGCCGGGTCGTCGGGCTCGTTGTTTTCGGGCTGGTCGAAGCAGAACTTCCAAAACTCGGTTCCCTCGTCGGCGAGAAGGCCGTCGAGCGAGTAGTTGAACACCGTCGCGATCAGCTTCCGCATGACCTGAACTCCATCGTCTCGGGTCGAACGACGCGGCGGACCGGCATTCGTTCACACTATCAATGGCGGGCTTAGGGTCGTAAGTCGAACTGGGATGCCCGAGTGTTCGACTCGGTCGCGTTAACGGTCGATCCCCCCGCATGTGAGAATTGTCGAGTTGCCTCAGAGAAGGGATGGCTTGTGATCGCGTCAAACGGCTTCTGGATTTGGTGGACGCTCGCTCTCATCGTTTGGATCGCTATCGCCTTCTGGCCGGCTCGCGTTGCCGGCCGCAAGGGTCACAGCTTCATCGGCTACTTCATCTTCAGCTTGGTCTTCTTCCCCGCTGCGCTGATCGTGGCTTATGTGGTCTCAGATCGGAACGCGACCGGCACGTCGTAGCAGCTTCGAAGCGAGGCGCGAAGATGAGCGGCGAAGAGGTCGAGGTCGTCGTCGCCCATAGCGAGCGCGTGACCCTGCGCGTCGGCGACGTGTTCCTGAAGATCGACACCGATCAGACGCAGATCGACGTCGAGATCGAGGCGATGGCCATGGCGCCGATCCCGACTCCGGAAGTCCTGTGGCGGAAGCCGCCGGTGCTCGCGCTCGCCGCCCTCCCGGGGACGGCACTCGGTCGACTCGGGGAGCCGTCGACCGCGTCGTCGGCGGCGTGGGCCGCGGCCGGTGCCGCCGCACGGACGCTGCACGACGCGCCGCTCCCGCCATGGCCCGGTCGGAGCCTCGATGAGTTGGCATCGGACCTCGACGCCGAATGCGAGTGGCTCGTCACGAACGGCGTCCTTCCCCCCGACGTGGTCACACGCAACCGCCGAGTCGCCGAGCTAGCGCTTCGGCCGTGGACACCGGTGTTCACGCACGGCGACCTGCAGATCACCCACGTGTTCGTCGACGGTGACGAGATCACCGGAGTGATCGATTGGTCCGGGGCGGCCCAGGGCGATGCGCTGTGGGACCTCGCCACCTTGACGCTCGGACACGAGGAGCGTCTTGGCGACCTCGTCGCCGGCTACGGCACCGACGTCGACCTGGACGTGATCCGCGCGTGGTGGTCGCTGCGAAGCCTGCTGGCGGCACGTTGGCTGATCGAGCACGGCTTCGACCCGTCCTCCCCAGGCTGCGAGTTCGACGTGTTGAGGTCGGCGATGTGAGGCTGCACGAGGCACCCTCGGTTGCCCGAGGATTCGGAATGTCCTAGTGGTGCCGATGCCTTACGCGGTGCGGGGCCGCCATGGCTCGTGCTCGTGCGCGAGCCAGGCAAGCTCGGGATCGAGCGCGCGCACAAGCCGCTGGCCTTCAGTGATCGGCTCATCGAGCTCACCGGCCCACACCGCAGTGTCACCGACTACGACGACAGGATGCGCGCCCGTCTCGACGACGATCACCTGCGAGCCGGGCGTGTGGCCCGGCGCCGGCACGAGCCGGAGCCCGGGCAGCAGCTCGAGCTCGCCGTCGACCGGTACGTACTGGACGCCGGGAGCATCGACCCACTCGCGAATGGTGTAGTCGTCCTCGGTGCGCGCGTCGTCAAGTTCCTGACGCTGGACGTAGATCGGCTTGCCGGCGAAGAGGTGGTTGCCGCCGCAGTGGTCGAAGTGCAGGTGCGTGTTGACGACGATGTCGATGCCGGCGAGGTCGAAGTCCTGTTCGCTCAGTGGAATGAGGCGGGGGTCCATGTCGGCAACCGCCGGGTGCAGCTCCGTCATGCCGGTGTCGACCAGCACGCGCGCGTCGGGATGGTCGATGACGTGCACGTAGACCGGCATCCGCTCGCCCTCAGCGAGCAACTCGGCCACGAGAACCGGCGTGATGGTGGGCGGCGACGGCACCCGCCGATACTAGAACCCCGCTGGCGAGAGCACGGCGCTGCCCGAGCGTTCGGGAATGTCCCTTGAGCGTGTGTCCTGTGCGCCTATCCTCCTCGGCATGATGCCGCGGATGCGGGCCTCTGCGGAACGGATCGCCTGATGACCGCCGCGCTTGTCGGGTTGATCTGCGTCGCCGCGTCCGCGGTCATCCTGGTCGCGCTGCACTTCGTGCCGACCGGGCTCAATCCCATCCGCTACGCCGTGAGCGACTACGGCTGGACCAAGTACCAACTGGGCTACCGCATGATGGTCGTGCTGCAGGGCGTCGGGGCGATCCTCATCGCAGTCGGGCTGGGCCGGGAGACCGACGTGCAGTCCCTTGGCTGGCTCTACGCCTACGGCGTCGTCCGACTCCTCATATCGGGGTTTATGACCGATCGCGAACCGCAAGGTCTCCGCTCGCTCTCGCGTACCGGTCGCATCCACATGCTTCTCGCCGGGAC
Organism: uncultured Actinomycetes bacterium; assembly: GCA_963816105.1. Lineage (GTDB taxonomy): Bacteria > Actinomycetota > UBA4738 > UBA4738 > HRBIN12 > AC-51. The sequence goes on from CAWFJH010000001.1 coordinate 526,941, forward strand.
GGCCTTTGCCTCGATCGCCGTCGCAGCGTCGCACTTGAACTGGACGGGCATGCCCGACGCTCTCGGCCCACTCGGATGGGTCGTCACGGCAACGGCGATCGCGACCGGTACCGCGCTTGTCGTCGCACCGATTCGACGTGTCGCGTTCGGAGTGATCGAGCGGACCCACTACGCCGCTGCCATCATTTGGCTGATCGCCGTGTCGGCCTCGATCATCTAGGCCCGCACGACTCGGACGTGAAGGCCCGCTGTCGTGAACTAGCGTGCCGCGATGTCCCAGGAGCGGAGCCTACGAAGCTGGTGATTGGGGAAACTCGTGCGCACCGACGGTCGGGCTTGATGCTCGGTTCGATTGAGCCGCCTGGACGTAGCACAGCGCGGCGACCCAGACGGCGTCGAGCACGAACAACGCGAGCGAGCCACCGTCGACTTCGGGCATGCACGTCATGTCGCGCAAGCCACTGCAAGCCTGCTGAGACGCCGCCCACGCCGCCAGGAAGCCGACCAAGATCGTGACCAACCCGAGGACGCGCAGGGTCCTAGCCGACGAGTAGGACGGTGGCCTCCACGCCAACCCAGCGAGCCCACCGATGAACGTGCCGACCGTCGCGCCGACCATGAGATGCTGCGGGAGCTGGTCGAGGTACGACGCGGACAGGGACCCGAGGAACGCCCCCACGACAGCGCCCAGGAGTGCGAGGCCACCCGCCCGTGCCCCGATCGCGATGAAGACCGGACCGACGACCGCGCAGCCGATGAACCAGCCCGGCACTATGGCTTCTTCGAGGGACGTACCGGTGCTCAGCATCCAGCGCAGGTCATCATCCTGGTGACCCGCGAAGCAAGCGCCGCGATACACGCGTCACGGCGCCGCAACGCGATCGACACAGGAACGATGCAGGTACCCATGGAAGCCGCGGCGTGGTGGGCGAGGGTTGCTCAATGTCCCTCGAGCGCGAACCGGAAGGTTCGCGAGGCTTAGAGCGCGTCAGCCCTGTCCACGGATGAGCCGTAGGCCGGTGACAACGAGCCAGACGAGCCACGCAGCTAAGCCCAGAAGGCCGACGAACAGCAGTGGCGAGCCATCCGCGATGGCGAGGTTTCCGGCCCCGGCCAAGATGAGCAAGCTGCCGCCCGCCACGCCTAGCAGCCGCTGCCACGGCCGCGTCAAACCGCTGGCGTGGGTGGCCAATGCCGCGCCGATGAAGGTCGCCCCGAGCGCGGGCAGCGAGAGCGCGAAGGCCGCGGCATGGAGCTGCCAGGCCAGCTGGAAGGCGGGGGTCGGCTCGGCCAGGCCATCCGCGGCGAGCACGACCGCGATGTGCGTGGCCATGACGAGGGCGAGTACCGCCGCGAGTGTCGCTCCGGCTGCCACCGCGAGCCGCGACCAGTCAGCCCCTGCGCCGCCACGGCGCTGCACGAGCCCGTGCAGTCCCGTGACGAACAACAGGAGCAGCGGCAGGATCACGGCCTCCAGACCCACGGAGACGGCCACGACGCCCCGGTTCTCGGCGTGGTAGGCGAGGACCTCACCAAGAGGCGTGGCGTAGGTGGGCGCTTCAGGGCCCACAAAAAACACCGCGTTCTGAACGACCACCGACGCGGCTAAGGCGACCGCGGCGGCGCCGACGATTCGCGTCGTGGACACCCGGTTCCCCGCGGCCACTGCTGGTGTCGCTGCCTCGCTCACTCGAGTTCCTCCGATCGCTGACTTGGTGTCTGTGTTCACCTAAGTGGGAGTGAAGCAGCCAGCCCGGCTTACGGATTACTCGGACTGGGCGGCTGCATCATATGCACTTGGACCTGCATCGCCTGCTGGACCTTCACGAACGCTTTGCCCAGGTGGTTCTCGATCAGTTCAAACAACTCTGTGGTGCGCGAGCGTGCTGTCGCTAGGTGCCGGGGACGTGGCCGTGGACGAGGATCCAGCCGGCGGCGGCGCTGAAGTCGAGCAGGAAGTGACAGACGACGAACGGCCAGGCTCGACGCCAGCGCAGGAACAGGAACGCGAATAGCACACCCATCAGCAGGTTCCCGGCGAAGCCGCCCCACCCTTGATACAAGTGATAGGAAGCGCGAAGCAGAGCACTCGCAAGGATGATCGCCCACGGCGACCACGCCAGCTGCTTCAAGCGCGTGATCAGGTACGCGAGCACGACGACTTCCTCGAGGAACGCCGCGCCCGACGCGTTCATGAAGATCGCCGGCCACGTCCACCAGTGTCCGGGTGGCGGCGCCGGAACGACGAACCGGTTGACGCCGGCTCGGATGGCGAGGATGTAGATGCCGAGGCCGACCGCCGCCACCACGATCCAGAGCAGGAACCCACGCACGATGTCGCGCAACGGCTCGGTCGCGTCCAGACCGATCATGCCGACCCCTTCGCCATCCCGATGCAGCAGATGGATCACCAGCGCGACCGGTGCCAGGCCGAAGATCCAGCCGATCAACTGGTTTGCGAACAGCGGGCTTTGGTCGGCGGCGGCAACCACGGTGCCACGCAACGGCGTCTGGAAGAGGGACACGATCGCGTAGGCGGCGCTCGCGAGCAGGGAGACCGACAGCACCACGAGGATCTCGCCGCGAATCGTTTTGCGGTCCGGCTGCGCAGTCGTCGGGGCAGGCTCCATCGGGCGAAGGGTAACCGTCATCGCAACCCGGTTCGCCTTGCGTCGCGATAGGGTTCGCAGCCGATGGCCCGCGATGCCGCAGACCTCGTGATCGTCGGCGCCGGCACGGTCGGCGGATGGGCGTCCGTGTTCGCCCGCGAGTCGGGCGCGAAGCGCGTCGTGGTGCTCGAGCGGGAGGTCGCCGGGAACGGCGCGTCGAGCCGCGCGGCGGGCATGGTACGCGCCCAGGGCGGCACGCCCGACACGGTGCGGCTCGGCGCGTGGTCAATCGACTTTTATCGGAGTCAGCGCGAGCGCTACGGCACCGACTCGGGGTTTGTTGGCCGCGGTTACGTGATCCTCGCTGGCACCGTGGCCGAGGAGCACGCAGCGCACGAGCGCATCGCAATGCAGCGCGACGCGGGACTCGACGCCTACTGGGTCGATGCGGCCGAGGTGCGCCGCCTCATCCCGGCAATGGGAACGACGGGCTATCGCGGCGGTTCCTATGTCGCCACCGACGGCTGGGTCGATCCGCCTCGCAACGTCCGCGCCTATGGCCTCGCGATGCAGGGCGTCGGCGTCGAGCTCCGCGAAGGCGTGACGTTCCTCGGGCTTCGCACAAAGGCCGGACGTCGCGGCCACCGCGTCGTCACTGGCGTCGAGACGAGCACGGGCACGATCGCGACCGGCACCCTGCTGCTCACAGGTGGACCGGCGATGCAGGCGGTCGCCACTGCGGCCGGCGCGCGCGCCTGGGTCGGCTACGCCCGGCACCAGGTCGTCGTCACGGAACCGTCGGCGGCACTGCATCCCGACACCACCGCGATGGCGTTCGACATCGGCGCCGGCATCTACTGGCGACCGGAAGAGGGCGGGTTCCTGTGGGGCATGTCAAACCCGGCCGAAACGCCGGGCCCGGGCCGGACGATCGACTGGCCTTACCTCCGGAAGATGCAGCGACGGCTCGCACGGCTCCTTCCAGCCACCGCCGACCTCGGCATGAAGAAGGTCTGGGCGGCGACGATCGAGTACACCCCCGACCATCTGCCCTTGCTCGGCCCCGTCGTGCAGCGCGACGGCACCATCGTCGACGGCGCCACGATGGCGAGCGCGTGCGGTCACGGCATGATGTGGGGGCCCGCGGTCGCACGGATCGCGGCCGACCTCGCGCTCGGCATCACGACCGACGTCGTCGAGCGCGTCGAGGATTTCCGTATGGACCGCTTCGACGAACACGGCAATCCGCCGTACGTCGATCCGGTCGCGCTGCCGTTCCCGGTGAAGGTGGACGACTAGCGGCGCGTCAGAACTGGAGCACGGGGCAGGTCAGGGTGCGTGTGATGCCGTCGAGGTCTTGCATCGGCATCACCGTGCCCTTGGCGAGCAGATCGAGATCCGCCGCCTCGGCACGCGCAACGATGTCGTAGGGACCCGTCACCGGGTCCACCACGGTGATGCCTTCGATCGAACGAACCTGATCGGTGACCTGTGCCGCCTTGCCGACCTCGGTCTGGATCAGGATGTACGCGCTGACCATGGAACCTCCTTCGAGGGTCGTGGACTGATGGTCGGGGCGGCCGCGCGTTGCCGCAAACCCGCAGGTCGCGGAGCTTCAGTCCCGGACCACGTCGGCCCGCTCGCGGATACCCTCGAGGCCGCTCGTCACGAAGTCCTGCTGGCCCGTTTGCAGACCATGGAGCACCTCGTGAAACGGCATCAGGAAGTAGCGGAACGCCGCACGGGACCGAAACGTCGTGTCGGGAGCGCCGCCGTAGGCGCCGAGTACTCGCTCGCCGTCGTCGGGACGGGCGTTGAGCAGCCACGCGAAGTCGGCGACGGGATCCCCCACCGAGAGTTCCTCCCAGTCGAGCACCCCGGCGAGATCGCCGGTCGGCGACACCAACACGTGCTCGGGTCCGAGATCGGCGTGGGTCAGACACGGCGCGAATCGCCAGTACTCGTCGTCGTCGAGGTAACGATCGAATCGCGCGCCGAAGCGCTCGGCCTCGCTCGCATCGAGCAACGGAAGGACGTCGCGCCGGTGCCCGGTCAGCTCGTCGGCAAGCCGCGTTCGCTCGAACCGCGCAACCTGGCCGCGAAGGCCGACGTACTCGGGCGGGAGCAGATGCAGGTCGTACAGGAAGCGTCCGAGCCGCTCGGGCCAGAGCCCGTCGGGCGCTCGGTCGAGCGGTTGGCCCTCGATCTTGCGGTAGGCGATCGCCGGCGTGTCGCGATCGGTGTAGACCGGCTCCGGGACGAGGGCGCTCAGTTCGGCGGCGAGCTCGGGCAGCACCTCGATCTGGGCACGAAGACGATCCGCCGCGTACGAGTCTCGCGCGAACTGGACGATCCAGGTGCCGTCGACCTCGTAGGTGTCGACGGTCCAGCCGGTGCCGATCGGCTCCACGGTGGTCGCCTCGAGCTGGGGGAAGGTCTCGGTCACCAGCTGGCGCGGTTCGTCGTCCACGGTCGCCTCACACGGTCGGGCCGGTGTCGGGCAGCGGCACCGGCGGAACCTCCTCCGGCGCCGCGGTCGGCTGATGCTCGAGCGCCGGGATGTCCAGTGCGAACCATGCCACGACCGCGGCCAACAGCGCGACCACGAACGCCATTCCGTAGAGCGTCGCCGCGCCCAGGTGCTCGTACACGACACCACCCAGCCCCGCGCCGATGATCGGGCCGAGACCGAACCCCACCGCGAACAAGATGGCGTTCCCCGTCGACAGCAGGTGCGACGGGACGAGCCTTCCGATGATCACGACACCGGTCGTGAACAGCAGCGAGAACCCGATTCCCTCGAGCATGGTGAGAGCCGACAGGACAGTCGGGTTCGACACCGTGCCCCACAGCAGGAACCCGATTCCGTAGACGACGCAGCCCAGCATGTAGACGCGGCGGAGACCGAATCGGCGCTGCAACCGCGAGGAACCACGCATCGTGGGCAGCTCGACGAGGCCGCCGAGCGCCACACCGAGACCGATGAGCAGGGCGCCGCCGCCCTCGCTCGTGATGCGGAGCGCGATGAAGTTCCACGCCGCGTTGAATCCGGTCCACACGAGCAGCGCCGCCGCGAGGAACCCCCAGATCCGCGGCGCCTCCCGGAACACCGCGCCGACGGCGCCGAGGCGTCCCTCGCCTTCGAGCGCGGTCGGGTGATCGCGCGGCACCGTGATGGTCCACGCAAACAAGAGCAGCGCGGCAACCGCGTAGATCGGCATGGCCCACCCCGCGCCCCAGCGCTGCAACGCGAACCCGAACGCGAGGCCGCCGGCCGCATACGACACGCTCTCCCAGCCACGAATCCGCCCGTAGTCCGACATGCGATCCGGACCGAGGTACGAGAGCGCCAACGCATCGAGGTTCGGACCCTGCCCAACGAGAAACACCGAGTGCACGGCGGTGACGACGATCACAGCGGCGAGCGCCGTCACGGCGTTGAGCGCGAGCGCGGCCACTGCGGCGCCGACCAGGCAGATCCGGAGCACACGCACACGGCCGAGACGCGTGTCGGCCTGATGGCCCCAGACCGGGTTCGCCACCAGCCGCGCCGCGGCGGAGAAGGCGATCACGATCCCGATCTGCGCCGCCGTGAGGCCGTGGTACTCCTCGAGATACAAGGTCAGGAACGGAAAGAAGGCCGCGATCGCGAGCCCGAAGAACAGGAAGAGGCCCTGGACCTGGGCGGCGGAATCGACCCGGGGACTGCGCACACGGGCCACGCTAACAGTGGCGGCTCGGGCCGCCGCTACGTCGCGTCGCGCCAGACGTCCGCGAAGTGCGCGTACCGCTCGGCGATCGCGGCAACGGTGGCCTCACGGTCCGACGCACCGTCGAGCCAGGCGCGCGCGGGCTCCCACCAGATCGAGCGCCCGATCGCGAACCCGTCGTAGTTGGGAACCCCCGCGCCGGCGCGCAACCAGCGCTCGACGGCTGCGGCGTCCGCGCCGCGGCCGAGGACCACAACGGGCACGCCGGCGCGGCCACCGACCGCCTCGCAGTCCGCGCGGTCCTCGAGCCCTTCGACCTTCCACATGTCGGGCTCGATGCCTGCCGCGCGAAGCTCCTCCAGCGCGGCCACCACGAGACCCGGACGGCTCGCCGCGTCGAAGTCCTCCGTGCGCTGCCCGGGCCCTGGGGGCACCAGCAGCTCGAACAGGAACCCCACGCCGATCGCGCGCGCCACCGTCTGCGCGTCCAGGAGCCGCGCGCGCTGTCGTTCGTTCATCTCGGCGTCGACCGAAGGGTTGTAGCGGACGAGCACCTTGGCCCACGTGGGTTTGATGGCGTCGAGCCGCTCCCGCCAGTCTCCACTCTCGAACGTGAACTCGCGACGGCCGCTCGCCTCGAGCGGCACCGCCACGCGGATACCGGCGCCCTGCAGCCGCTCGATCGCGGCGACACCGAAGGTCGCATCGACGAGTGCACCGGCCTCCTCCCGGGCGACACGCCCCTGCTCGACCGCCGCGAGGAGCCCGTCGGCGATCAGCGTCTTCACGTCCGCCGCCACGCGGACGTTGTCGGCCGACGGTTCCCAGGTCACCTCAAGAAACGAGCGCACGAAGGACGAACGGTGATCGAAGGCCAGGATGAAGGTTGCCATCGAGGCGGAGCCTAGCCCCGGTCAACCCTGCGGCGCGGGAGCGAACGCGCAGCGGCGTGTGCGTTCCGCATCGACGCCGCCTCCTCGGCGCTGCCAGACTCGTCCCATGGCCAAGATCGCGATCATCGGCGCCGGCAGCGTCGAGTTCACTCGAAACATCCTCACCGACCTCGGCAGCGAGCCGGCGCTGCACGGCACCCTGCACCTCGCGCTGCACGACATCGACGCCGAGCGCCTCGCCTACGCGGAGCGCACCGCCATCCAGGTCGTCGAGCGGCTCGGCGCCGGCTACACCGTGAGCGCCCACGCCGATCGCCGCGAGGCGTTCGACGGTGCCGACTATCTGATCAACGAGATCCAGGTCGGCGGCTACAACGCCACCGTCACCGACTTCGACGTGCCCCGCCGCTACGGCGTGCGCCAGACGATCGCCGACACCATCGGGATCGGCGGCATCATGCGCGGGCTTCGGACCATCCCCGTAATGATCGCCATGGGCAACGAGATGGCCGAGCTCTGCCCCGAGGGTCTGCTTCTCAACTACACCAACCCGATGGCGATGGTCCCGTGGGGCATCTGGGCTGGTTCTCGCTGGCCGGCGGCGCGCACCATCGGCGTGTGCCACAGCGTGCGCGACACGCATTCGTTCCTCGCCGAGACCGTCGGCGTGCCGGAGGAGCAGATCGAGTTCCGTACCGCGGGGTTCAACCACCAGTGCTTCGTCTACGTGTTCCGCGATCGCGGGACCGGTGAGGATCTGTATCCGCGCCTCCGCGAGATCGTCGAGGCCGATCCCGAGGGGCTCGGGCGTCGCGTCCGCGTCGAGCTCTTCCGGCGGTTCGGGTATTTCCCGACGGAGAGCTCCGAGCACTCGAGCGAGTACGTGCCGTGGTTCCTGCATCTGGACGACCAGGTGGAAAGGTTCCGCTGCGAGATCGACGAGTACATCCGCCGCAGCGACGAGAACCTCGAAGAATGGGCGGCGCTCAAGAAGCAGCTCGACGCCCGCGAGCAGATCGAGCTGGAGCGCAACCACGAACTTGCGTCGCAGTTCGTCGTCGCGCTCGAGACCGGTGAGCCCATCGAGGTGTACGGCAACGTCCGCAACGAGTCGCTGATCGACGGGCTGCCGACCGACGCGTGCGTCGAGGTGCCGGTGCTGGTTGCCGACGGCGCGGTGCAGCCCCAACGCATCGGGCCAATCCCGCCGCAGTGCCTGGCGCTCAACCGGACGTTCCTCAACGTCGTCGAGCTCACGGTCCGAGCGGTCGTCGAAGGCTCGCGGGAGCACGTCTACCAGGCGGCGTTCCTCGATCCGAACACAGCCGCGACGCTGTCCACGGCGCAGATCGTCAATATGGTTGACGATCTGATCGAGGCGCACGGGGAATTGATTCCGAATTCAATTCGCGATGCGACGAACGTCTAGTCTGACCGGGTGACCGAGCCCCGGACCTGGCGCGCGTTCGCCGAGGAACGTCCCGACCTCGCCGATGCCGGCCGTGCGCTCTTCTATCAGTTCGGTGTCGGCCTGGCGTTCTTGGCAACGACCAGGGCGGACAGAGCGCCGCGCGTGCATCCGATGTGCCCGCTCTTGACCGACGACGGGATGTACGCCTTCATCGTTCCGTCGCCAAAGCGCGCCGACCTGCACCGCGACGGGCGGTTCGCGATGCACTCGTTCCCCACCGACGACAACGAGGACGCCTTCTATGTGACCGGATCCGCGACGAAGGTCGAGGACACAGTCCTCATCGCGCTGCTGGCCGATCAGTACGCGAAGGAGCGAACCATGGACGCGCCGCCTGAGGACCTGGGCTCGTGGGAGGCGTTCGAGTTCCTGCTCGATTCGTGCTTGCTGACCAGGACGAACGGCCACGGCGATCCCGATCCAAAGCACACCGTCTGGCACGCCGGCTGACGTCGACTACAGCGGCTTCAGCCACTGCATGAGCTGATCGACAATGTTCACGCCTGGCCGGTCGGGGTCGCTCCAGCCGCCGAGGTACACACCGCCCACTCGCTCGTAGCCGAGAGATTCGTACAAGCCGCGGGCCGCGGCGAAGTCCTCGCCCGTACCGGTGTCGAGGATGACGCCGGGAGCTCCGAGAGCACGAGCACGTTCCTCAAGCGCCTGCATGAGCGCGCGGCCCGCTCCTCGGCGGCGGTGCTGTTCCTCGACGTGGAGGTCGTAGACGAGCGCGAGGCCACGCGCCTCGAGCATCTCGTCGATGCCCGCGTCGTCCTGCCAGCCGAGCCCGACCCAGCCGACCGGCACGCCGTCGATCCACGCGATGAGTTCGACGAAGCCGGTGGCGCGTTCGTGCTCGTCGAGACGACGTCGGTGCTGTTCGGGCAGCCGCGAGGAGATGCCCGCGACGATCGCGTCGAGGTCTCCGCGATTGATCTCCCGAACCTCGATCATGATGCGAGACCGGGGATCAAACGGCGGGTATTGCCCGAATAGACCTGCTCGAGCACACCGGGCGGCAGATTGAGACCGCTGATCGTCCACCGCCCTTGCGACGGCGGCTCGTCGGGCTCCGCGTCGTAGGCGAACGCTTCGTCGGCGGTCTCGAGGAACCGCCGGTGCACCTCGTAGACGGCCGGATCGGGCGGGAACGCGTCGGTGCCGAGCAGGAAGCGATCGGTATGGGCGATGAGCAGGTCGCGCGCCGCTCGGGGTACGCGGCCGAGCTCGGCGATCCGCGCCGCGATGTCGGCATGGACGTTGGGATACGCGGCGAGCATCCGTGCGACCCACGCCGTGTCCTCGGCGTTGCAAAGGACATGGGCGCCGATCCACGTGACGTCGGCGCGGCGGGCGACCAAGGCCTCGAGCGACTCGAGGAGTTGTCCGTACCTTGGAAACCGATCCGCATCGCCGAACCACCAGTCGGGATTGGCGAGCAGCTCCTCCAGCCGCTCGTTACGCTCATCGAGCGGCTCGAAGAACGCGGCCGGATCCGCGATGTGGATCGTGACCGGCACGCCCGCTTCGGCGACGGCGTTCCACACCGGGTCGAGGCGCTCGTCGTCGGGCATCACCAGCGCGCCGCGCTCGTCCCGCAGGTGGAGGCCGAGGTCCTTCCATACCTTGAGCCCACGTGCGCCGGCGGCGAAGCTCGCACGAGCTTGTGCGCTGAGCTCCTCCCAGGCGGCGAGCTCGAACCACCGTCGGTCCCATTGAGCGAAGGTTGCAAACCGACCCGGGTGCGGGCGGTCGTAGCGATCAAGGTTCGCATTGAGTTCCTCGCCCCACATCCCGTCAAGGTTGACCACGGCCTTGACTCCGAGCTCATCCATCGTGGCGACCAGGGCGCCGACGTCGGGAACCGACCACGTGCCGGTGAGCCAGCGGCCGAGGTGGTTGTGCGCGTCGATCATCGGAACCGGCGGGAGAGCCGGTAGCTCGGTCAGATGCCGCCGCACCATCGGTTGCGGGCGAAACGAGCGAAGCGGGAGATCGCCCAGCCCGGCCATCAGACCGCCTGCACTTCGACGCCGGCCTCGCGCAGCGCGCGCAGCGTGCGCACGTTCGCGCCGCGGTCCGTGATCAGCTCGTGCACGCGCCCGATCTCGCAAATCCGGGCGAACGCGACGCGGCCGATCTTCGACTGATCGGCGACGACGACGACCCGCTCGGCGCGCTCGATCAGCGCCAGGTTGGTGTGGGCCTCGACCTCGTGGTGCGTCGTACAGCCCGCGGTCACATCGATGCCGTCGACGCCGATCACGACGAGATCCAGATGCAGGGTCGCGAGCGAGGCCTCTGCGAGCGGCCCGACGAGCTCGTAGGACTCCGGCCGCGCGGTGCCACCGGTGACAACGAGCTTGAGATTGGGCCGTACGGCCAATTCCGACGCGATGTTGAGCGCGTTCGTGACAACGGTCAGTCGTTCCCGCTCGACGATCTCGCGGGCGACCTCCGTGCAGGTGGTGCCCCCGGTGAGGCCGATCGCCATTCCGTCGGTGACGAGCTCCGCAGCGGCTCTCGCGATCCGGCGCTTCTCCTCGTGGTGGCGCGGGCCTTTGTAGCGAAGGGGCAGCTCGTACAGCACGCCCATCGGGACCGCGCCGCCGTGCGTGCGGGCGAGCAGCCGCTGCTGCTCGAGGAGCTCCAAATCGCGACGGATCGTGGCGGCCGAGACCTCGAGCCGGCTGGCGAGATCGGCGACCTCGACCCCGCCGTCTTCCGACAGCTCCGCCAGGATCGTCGACAGGCGCTCCGCCTGGTTCATGCGGGGACGATACATCGAAACGTGCACGTTCATGCGCGTTTCAAATTGACCTCGAACATGAACGCGCAATAGCCTGCGCGTGAATGACCGAGATCGAGCGGGAGATCGCGTCACAGCCCGACTGCTGGCGGCAGGCGGCCGCGCTCGCCGCCGATTCCGTGCTCGTCCTGCCCCACGGCGGCGAACGCGTCGTCGCCCTTGGATGCGGCACCAGCTGGTTCGTCGCACAGGCCTATGCAGCCCGCCGGGGTGAGCTCCACCTGGGTCTCGGCGTCACCGACGCGTACACACCGACCGAGCTTCCCGAAAACCGACCCATCGACCGCACCATGATGATCAGCCGGAGCGGCACGACCACCGAGGTCGTTCGCGCGATCGAGCGCATGCGCGAGGAGGCGACGCTGACGACCGCGCTCACGGCGGTGCCCGATTCCCCGATCGGCGAGCTGACCGGGCACCTCGTCGATCTCTCGTTCGCCGACGAGCGCTCGGTCGTCCAGACGCGCTTTGCCACGACGGCACTGGCGTTCCTCAGGGCGCACCTCGGGGAGGACCTCGAGCCCGCTGCCGCCGACGCCGAGCGCGCGATCGCGATGCCGCTCCCCCACGATCCGGCGGCCTTCGACCACTTCGTGTTCCTCGGCCACGGCTGGACGGTCGGGCTCGCCAACGAAGCCGCCCTCAAGCTGCGGGAGGCCGCCCAGGCACACGCCGAGAGCTACCCCGCCATGGAGTACCGCCACGGGCCGATCAGCCTGGCCGGCCCCAACAGCCTCGTGTGGATCCTCGGCTCGCCCGATCCCGCCGTGGCCGGCGACGTCGCCGCCACGGGGGCAACTGTGCGAGTTGCAGAACTCGACCCCATGGCAGAACTCGTATGTATCCAACGAACGGCCGTCGCGCTCGCCGAGTCGCGCGGTTTGGACCCGGACCATCCACGCCACCTGACCCGGTCGGTGGTGCTGCAGGAGGAGGGAACGATATGAAGAAGCGCGTGATGGTGCTGGCCGCGCTGGCCTCGCTCGCGGTGATCGCGGCCGCGTGCACGTCGGGGAGCGATTCCGGCTCGTCGGGCTCGAACGCAAGCGGCGCGCCGATCGAGCTCACGATGTGGCACGGCTACGGCAAGGTGATCGACAACCAGGGCCAGACCAACTACGAGGCCAAGTCGCTCACCGATCTCGTTGACCAGTACAACGCGATGAACACGGGCATCCACGTCAACCTCAACTACATCGGAACAAACGACAACGCCCTGTCAAAACTGACCGTGGCACTCAATGCGGGCGAGCAGCCCGACATTACCTACCAATACGGCACATCGATGCCCGCGTTGGCGACGGCACCCAACGTCATGAATCTCACGGATCGGGTGCAGGACCCGGCCTTCAACTGGGACGACTTCTCCGAAGGAGCGCGCCAGGCCGCATCGGTGGACGGCCAGGTCTACGGAATCCCCGCGCTAATCGACAACCTGGCGATCGTTTACAACAAGGACCTGTTTGCGCAGGCGGGGCTTGATGCGCCGACGGCCGACTGGACCTGGGACGACTTCACGGCGGCGGCGAAGGCGCTCACCGACACCTCGAAGCAACAGTTCGGCTTCGCGTTCCCGATCGACGCTAGCGAGGACACGACGTGGCACTACGACGCGATGTTGTGGGAAGGCGGCGGGGACATCCTCAACGCCGACAACACCCAGGCCGCGTTCAACTCCGACGCCGGCGTGCAGGCCCTCACGACGCTGCAGCAGATGGCGGTCACCGATCACTCCGTGTTCCTCGACCAGCAGAACACCGGCAAGATCGACAACCTGTTCAACGCCGGGAAGATCGGGATGCTCGTCACTGGGCCGTGGGCGCTGTCCGCGTACCCCGATGCGAACTACGGCGTGCAGATCATGCCGATGTACCCGGGTGGCTCGCACGCGACGATCGCCGGCCCGGACATGTGGGTCATGTTCGACAACGACGGGCACGGCGATGCGGCGTGGCAATTCATGCAGTGGTTCACCGCCGCCGAGCAGGTGAAGCAGGACTCGATGACGAGCGGCCACCTGCCGATCCGCAACTCCGTCGTGCAAGAGCCCGGGTTCCTCGCGGAATTCGACAAGAAGTTCCCCGGTGAAGGTCTGTTCGCCGAGAACCTGACGAACGTGACCAAAGCGCGACCAGTGATCACGAGCTACGACCAGATCAGCCGGATCATGGCCGAGGCCATCGTCTCGGTGATGCTCGGACAAGGCGACCCAAAGGCGGCGTTGGACGACGCCGCGAACCAGGTGAACCAGGTGTTGGCGGGCGGCTAGACATGGCCGTCGTCACCAGCTCGCAGCAGGGCGCGCCGGGCTTCGCCCGGCGCGCCCTGCACTCCGATCACCTGGCGGGCTGGCTGTTCGTGTTGCCGGCAGTGTTCCTGATCGCGCTGTTCAGCATCTTCCCGATCATCTGGGGCTTCGTCCTGTCGCTGCAGAAGGCAAGTCTGATCTCGCCCAACCGGCCGTTCATCGGGATCGACAACTACACGAAGATCGCGAGCGACCCCTTCGCGCGCCAGGCCGCGGTCAACTCGGTGATCTACACGTTCCTGTTCGTGCCGACGTCGATCATCATCGCGCTGTTCCTCGCGATCGCGCTGAACCAGAAGATCCACCTGATCCGCTTCTACCGGCTCGCCGTGTTCATCCCCGTCGCGGTCTCGACGATCGCGACGGGCGTCATGTTCATGTGGGTGTTCGACGCGACCTTCGGGATCGCCAACTGGGCGCTCGGGTTGGTGGGCGTCGGACCCTTCGGCTGGTTCAACTCACCGCAAGGGGCGATGCCGTCGCTCGTGATCATGACGGTCTGGGGCTGGCTGGGGTTCGACGCGATCATCTATCTGGCCGCGTTGCAGGGCGTGCCGCACGAGTTGGTGGAGGCGTCGGCGGTCGACGGCGCAAGTCGTTGGTCGACGTTCCGGAACGTGACCCTGCCACTCCTCGGACCCGCCACGCTGCTGCTCGTCGTGTGGTCGACGATTAGCGCCGTGCAGTTGTTCGACGAGGTGTTCTTTGTGACGAAGGGGGGCCCGTCGGGCCACACGAGCGTGCCGGTCTTCTACATCTTCCGGCTCGCGTTCACCAACCAGTACGGGTTCAGCGCGGCCGGGTACGCCGCGGCGCTCGCATACGTCTTGTTCGTCGTGATCCTGATCCTGACGCTCACACAGTTCTGGCTCGGCAACCGAGTGGTCCACTACTCCTCATGAGCGGCGTCTCGAGCGACGTGCGCACCGTCGGAGCGCTCCACCCGGCCACCGATGTGACGCGGCTCCGCGGGGAAACCGGCATGGTCGAGCGGCCTCGGCGCTCGTGGCTCCCGTTCAGCCCGTGGCACTTCCTGCTGATGCCCGTCGCGATCGTGATGCTCACGCCGCTGCTGTGGGTCGTGATGACGTCGCTCGAGACGCTTGCGCAGACACAGCACTTCCCCCCGATCCTGTGGCCGGGCTCGTTCCAGTGGTCGAACTACCCCCGCGCGTGGTCGTCGGTCCCGTTCGCGAGGTGGTTTCTCAACACCTTCATCGTGACGACGGCGATCGTCGCGTCGAACCTTCTGTTGTGCTCGCTGGCCGCCTACGGGTTCGCGCGGATCCGCTTCTGGGGCAAGAACGTCGCGTACTTCTTCCTGCTCGCGACGCTGATGATCCCGATCCAGGTCGTGATCATTCCGACGTTCCTGATCGTGAAGCAGATGCACCTCATCAACACGCTCGGCGCACTGATCGTGCCGAACCTCGCGAACGTCTTCGGGATCTTCCTCTTGACCCAGTTCTTCCGCACGCTGCCGATCGAGCTCGAGGAGGCGGCCAGGATCGACGGCGCCAGCCGGCTCAAGATCCTGTTCGCGATCGTGCTCCCCCTCTCGCTCCCGGCGCTGGCGACGATCGCGGTCATCCAGTTCCTGTGGACGTGGAACGATTTCCTGTGGCCGCTGGTTACGATCTACAAGGAGAGCGCCTTCACGATCCAGCTCGGACTCCAGAGCTTCCAGGGCTCGCACGTCAACGATACGAACCTACTGATGGCGGGCAACGTGATGAGCATGTTGCCGGTGCTGATCCTGTTCATCGCCGCACAGCGCTACTTCGTACGCGGGATCGCGACGCAGGGGCTCAAGGGATGACCGCGGTTGCCTTCGATCACGTCACCAAGGTCTTTCCCGGGCCGCTGGTCGCGGTCGACGACCTGTCGATCGACGTCGGCGACGGCGAGTTCCTGATCCTGGTCGGGCCCTCGGGGTGTGGAAAGTCGACGGCATTGCGCATGGTCGCCGGGCTCGAGAAGGTGAGCGGCGGCGAGATCCGCGTCGCGGGTTCGGTCGTCAACGACATTCCGCCGAAGGATCGCGACATCGCGATGGTGTTCCAGAACTACGCGTTGTACCCGCACATGACCGTGGAGAAGAACCTCGGGTTCGCGTTGCGGCAGCGCAAAGTCCCGAAGGACGAGATCACGCGGCGCGTGCACGACATGGCGGAGCTCCTCGGCATGTCGGACCTGCTCGGCCGCCGGCCGGGGCAGCTTTCCGGCGGCCAGCGTCAGCGTGTGGCCATGGGACGGGCGCTCGTCCGCGAGCCGCAGGTGTTCCTGCTCGACGAGCCGCTGTCGAACCTCGACGCGAAACTCCGCGTGCAGATGCGCGCCGAACTCAAGAAGCTGCACCACCGCCTCGGGATCACGACGATCTACGTCACCCACGACCAGGTCGAGGCGATGACGCTCGGCCAGCGGATTGCCGTGCTCTCGGCCGGGAAGCTGCAGCAAATCGGTGCGCCCCAAGACGTCTACGACCGTCCCGCGAATGTGTTCGTTGCGGGGTTCATCGGGTCGCCGCCGATGAACCTGCTTCGCGGGTCGGCGGCCGGCGGGCGGGTGGAGGCCGGCGATCTCGCGTTCTCGCGTGCCGGCCTGCGCGACGGCGACGTCGTCGTCGGGATCCGTCCGGAGAGTCTGCGCCCGGTCGGTGAGGACGACTCCGGTCCCGGCTTCGAAGTGCAGGTCGACGTTGTCGAGCCGCTCGGCGACGAGGTGCTGGTCCATGGGACGGTCGCGGCGGCCGACGCGGGCGTGCGGATCGAGCCGGAGGAAGCGACGCTGCTCGCGGAGGACACCGGGGATCGCGCGGCGGTTACGGTGCGCGTCGCGCCCGACGTGCGGCCCCTGCCCGGCAGCCGGCTGCACCTCGCGGTGAACCCCGACACGACGCATCTGTTCGACGCGGAAAGCGGTATCGCGATCGTCTGAGGCCTGCTCGCGACGACGCGGAGCGCTAGACGATCCGGACTTCTGCTTGCTCGGCGAGGCTCGCGGCCCGAGCGGGCTCGAGCTTGCCGGCACCCGAAAGCTCGGCGTTGGCCGTCGCCGCGCCCAAGGCCATACAGAGCGACTCGTCCCAGCCCTCGCCGCCGTCGAGACCGGTGACAAGCCCGGCCAGGAACGCATCGCCGCTGCCCACGGGATAGCGGCCGCGCACGTACAACATGCCCTCGAAGAGCGTGCCGTCCGGCGCCGCGATCACGACGCCCTCCGCACCGCGCGTGACGACGCCCGCGTGCCCGTCGCCGCCGGCGAGATCGCGGAGCTTGGCGGCGGCGCTAAGCGCCTCCTCGCGACGCGCGGTCGGCACGCCGAGCAGCTCGCGCGCCTCGGCCTGGTTGACCTTGACGACGTCGGGCTGCGCGTCGAGGGCCAGCCGGAGCCGCTCGCCCTCCGCGTCGACCGCAACGTGGACACCCGCGCGGCGCGCCTCGGCCACGAGATCGTGGTAGCCGTCGTCGGGCGCGCCGCGCGGCACCGACCCGCTGATCGTCAACCAACCGCCCGGCGACCAGCGTTCCGACGCGACCTGCATCAGCTCGGTCCAGGCCGCATCCGGCACCACCGAGCCGCGCTCGTAGAACTCCGTGAGGCTCCCGGTCTCCTTGTCGGCGACCGATAGCGACGAGCGGCTCTCGCCGTGGGCCCAGACGAACGCGCCGTCGACGCCCTCGGCCGCAAGCTGGTCCTGCAGCCATCGCCCGGCGTGCCCGCGCAGCAGCGCCACGGCGACCACGTCCGCCCCGAGCGCGTGGGCGGCGCGTGCGACGTTCAGCCCCTTGCCCCCGGCGGTTTGCACGAAACCGAGCGGACGGTGGATGTCGCCCTTGACCAGCCGCTCGATCTCGAACAGCTTGTCGATCGACGGGTTGGCGGCGAGGCAGACGATCATGCGGCGCTCCCTTCCTGGAGCATCGTGGTGACCTCCGTCATCGTCGGCTGTGCGCCGGTGCCGCCCAGCGTGCGAGTCGACAGTGCCCCGCAGACGTTCGCGATCGCCAGCGCGCGCTCGAGCGGCTCGCCGCCGAGCCACGCCGCAAGGAATCCGGCATCGAAGGAATCGCCGGCCCCAGTCGTGTCGACCGCGTTGGCGACGACGCCCGAGACGCGGTGCAACTGTCCGGACCCACCCGCGATTGCACCGCGATCGCCGTCCTTGACCACCACCGTCCCGGCCCGCGCGCCGAGTGTGCGGACGGCATCCTCGAGCAGGGAGGTGTGCGCAAGGCGCGTCGCTTCGATCGCGTTCGGCAAGAACACGTCGGTCTTGTGCAGAAGCTCGAGCAACCCGCCGTCCCAGCTTCCCGACGGATCCCAATTCGGGTCGACCGACGTCGTCGCGCCGTTGCGGTGGACGGCGTCGAAGATCCCGGGGAGCGACGGCACGAGCGCCGTCTGCAGGAAGTACGAGCTCGCATGCACGTGCTTGGCGCGCGCGAGGAGCGTTGGCTCGATGAGCTCGCTCCGCAGGCCGGCGATCGTGCCGGGCATCGTGAGGATCGCTCGGTCCTGCGGGCCGGACAGCACGACCGTCACCCCGGTCGGGGCCGTCTCGTCGACCGCGATGCCGACGTCGAGAACACCCGCGTCGAGGAGTCCTTCGCGGACGAACCGGCCGAAGACGTCGTCGCCGACCACCGTGCAGATGGCAACGCGCAGCCCGAGCTTCGCCGCACCGCACGCGAGGATGGCCCCGGAACCGCCGATCGTGAGCCGCGCATCGTCGACCAGATGCTCCGCCTGTCCGAACGCCGGCACCACGTCACCGCCGTGCAGCACGAGGTCGGGGTTCGCGTCGCCGAGCACGAGCAGATCGAGGTCCGCGGCCACCCATGCACCTTACGACGAAGCGCCTCCGGCTACGATGCGGTCATGCCCGCGATCGTCCTTACGATCGGAGATATCGCCGAGGTCTCGGTCGACGCGATCGTGAACGCCGCTAACGCGTCGCTGCTCGGCGGGGGCGGCGTCGACGGCGCGATCCACCGACGGGGCGGGCCCGCGATCCTCGCGGCGTGCGAAGACCTGCGCGCGACGACCTGGCCCGACGGACTCCCCGTCGGCGAGGCCGTGGCGACCACCGCGGGCGACCTCGCGGCGCGCTGGGTGATCCACACGGTCGGACCGGTCTACGGCAGGACCGGCCGCGACGCCGAGCTGCTGCGTGCCTGCCACACGTCGTCACTGCGCGTCGCCGATGCGCTCGGTGCGGCAACCGTCGCGTTTCCCGCCGTCTCGACAGGCGCCTTCGGCTATCCCCTCGACGAGGCCGCGTCGGTCGCCATCGGCGCGGTTCGCGACGCGTCGACGTCGGTCGCCGAGGTGCGCTTCGTGCTGTTCGACGATCGCGCGTATGCGGCGTTCGAGCGCGCACTTCAGTGACCGGGAATTTCCGACCCCACTGGTAGGCTTCCACCTTCATGAGCGACCTGAGTAACGTTCGCGATGTCCACGAGCGGTTGGGCGACGTCCAGCTCGTCGATTGCCGGGAGAACTACGAGTGGGAAGCGGGCCGTATCGACGGCGCGATCCACATCCCGGTCAACGCGATCATGGCTGGCGCCGGCGGCGGCCTCGACCACGACAAGCCCATTGCGGTGATCTGCCGGAGCGGCAATCGCAGCGAGCTCGCCACGATGATGTTGCAAGCGCGCGGCTACGACGCCACCAACGTCGAAGGCGGAATGGAAGCCTGGGCGCAGGCGGGGCTCCCCTTCGAAGCGCCCGACGGCTCACCCGGCCGCGTCGCCTGAGGCGCTAGTCCCCGTTCTCCTGCTGTTCGGCTCGCTCGGCCTCGAGCTCTGCTTCGAGCGCGACCGATTCCGCGGCGACGTGCTCCGCCTCGGTCGAGGCCAGCCGCTCCCGCAGGTCCTGCACTTGGCGACCCAGCCGGTCCGCGGCCTCGCGCTTGGATCGGGCGACCTTCCGGACCTTCTCCGCCTCACGGCGACGTCGCGCCGTGTCCTCGCGGGAGGCGCCCGGCTTGGCCGGCGCGCTCTTCTTGCCCCCGGGCAGCACCGTCATCGGCGCGCCGCCGCCGAGACCGAGGTCGCGGACGGTCGTCGGGGGCCGTTCCAGCGTGCCCGCCCCGAGCTGCGCGCCCGCCTCCGGATCCACCGAGGCGACCTCGAGGGCCGTCGCGATCGCGTCGTGGTGCGCGGCGCCGCTGCCCCCGGATGCGTCGATGATCGCGATGGTTGCCGTCGTCAACGTGGCGACCGCCGCCTTGCGCGCGGTCGAGGCGGCGAGCATCGCGTCGCCACCGGTGCCGGCGAGCGCGGCCTGTTGGGCGGCACGGAGGTCGCGGCCCGCGGCGAAGAGCCGCTCGAGCTCGGCGGGATGCTGCGACGCCAGCTGGTCGAGACCCCACGCGACGATCGTCGGCTTGCGCAGCGCCTTGACCGCGGCGGCCTCCGCGTCCCGCCCGTCGGCCCGCAACGACACGACCAGTTCGTTTCGTCGCTCGGTGAACGTCTCGGGCGCCGCTCGATACAGCGATCCTGCTTCGCTCGGCACCTCGCCCGTCGCCATGCACACAGCATGACGCCTTCGGCCCGAGACGGCCCGCCTACCTGCGATCATCGGGCGATGGCCGCGCCGCTCCCGCTCATCCTGCTGCCGCCCTCTGAGGGGAAGGCAGAGGGCGGCACCGGCCCGCGCTGGGCGCGCGGCACGATGGCCATCGATCTCGACACCGAGCGCGCCACGGTGATGCGCGCCCTTGCGAAGGCGATGAAGGGCAACGAGGCGAGCCGGCGCAAGCTCCTCGACGTCACCGGCACCGCGCTCGCGCGGGCGACCGCCGCCGACGGCTCGCTCGCGAAGACGCCGACCCTGCCGGCGATCGAGCGATATACGGGCGTGCTCTACGACGCGCTCGGGTATCGCACGCTGAGCGCCACCGAGCGGCGGCGTCTCGATCGGTGCGTCGTCATCGTTTCGGGCCTGTGGGGCCTCGTGATGCCCGCGGATCCGATTCCCGACTACCGCCTGAAGATGGGCGCCGCGCTCGAGCCGATGGGAAAGCTCTCGACCTGGTGGCGGGAACCCCTGTCCGCGAGTCTCACCGCCCTCGCGTCGAAGCGCCCGATCTGGAACCTCCTACCCAACGAGCACAACGCCGCATGGGCGCCGCCCGAGGGCCGCGAGCAGTGGACGGTCCGGTTCCTCGACCGGCGCGCCGACGGCTCGCTCGTCGCGGTCTCGCACGACAACAAGTCGCTCAAAGGCGCGCTCGTCCGATACCTCGCGGCCAACCCCGGCACCACGCCCTCGACCCTGTCGAAATGGCGCCACCCCGCCGGCTACCGCTACGCGCCCAAGGCGACGGAAGCGCGGGGCGACACACTCGTGCTTTCCGTGATTCGCGGCTGAGCCGACGTAGCCTGTCTTCCGTGGCGCGCGCGAAGAACCGGCACCCCGCCCAGCGAGCTCTCGAGGCCGCGCTCGGGCGCGACGCCGTGGTCTCGGACCCGCTCGCCCTTGGTCTCTACGCTCGCGACGCGTCGCTCGTGCAGGGGAGTGCCGGGCTCGTCGTGTTCCCGAAGACCGCGGAGGACGTGGCGGCGTGCATGCGCGTCGCGGCCGAGCACAACCTTCCGGTGGTTCCGCGCGGAAGCGGCACCGGTCTTGCGGGCGGCGCCACGCCGATCGGCGATGCACTCGTCGTCGTCACCACCAAGATGGACAAGATCCTCGAGGTGCGCCCGGAAGACCGCCTGGCGTGGGTCGAGCCCGGCGTCTTCAATCTCGACCTTGCAACCGAGCTGGCGCCGACGGGGTTCACCTACGCGCCGGATCCCTCCTCGCAGCAGGTCAGCTCGATCGGCGGCAACGTCAACACGAACGCCGGCGGACCGCATTGCCTGGCCTACGGCGTGACGAGCGCACACGTGCTGGCGCTCGACCTCGTTTTGCCCGACGGCTCCACGACGCGCATCGGCTCGGAGGCGCCGGCGACGCCTGGGTACGACCTCCGCGGCCTCGTCGTCGGCTCGGAGGGAACCCTCGGCATCGTCACGGCCGCGTGCGTGCGCTTGACCCCGATCGCACCCGCAGTGCGGACGATGCTCCTGGACTTCGACCGCGTCGAGGACTGCGCCGCGACCGTGTCGGCGATCGTCGCACGCGGCGTGGTGCCGGCGGCCCTGGAGATGATGGACCAAGGGATCGTGCGCGCCGTCGAACATTTTGCCCACGCCGGCTACCCGACCGACGCGGCCGCGGTGCTGCTGGTCGAGGTCGACGGCATGGCGGCCGGGGTCGCCGCGCAAACCGCCGAGATCGATGCCGCCGCACGCGAGCACAACGTGCGCACGATCCGTGTCGCGGCCGACGCCGACGAGCGCGCGCTCCTGTGGAAGGGACGCAAGTCGGCGTTCGGCGCGATCGCGCAGATCGCCCCGCATTACCACCTGCACGATTGCGTCGTGCCGCGAACCAGGCTGGTCGACGTGCTCGCCGGGGTCTACGCGATTGCAAAGCGCCACAAGCTGATCGTCACCAACGTGTTCCACGCCGGCGACGGCAACCTGCATCCGCTGTTCTCGTTCGACCTGCAAAAGCCGGGCACGCTCGAGCGCGTCCTCGCCGCGTCCGATGAGCTCGTGCGTCTCTGCGTCGACGCGGGCGGTTCGCTCTCCGGCGAGCACGGCATCGGTTTGGAGAAGCGCGACTTCATGCCGCTCGTGTTCACCGACGACGACCTCGCGGCGCAAGCATGCCTGCGCACCGCGTTCGACCCGGACGGCCGGATGAACCCGCAGAAAGTGCTGCCCGACGGCGCGCGATGCGGGGACTACGCCGCCGCAGCGTTGGCGCGCGCCGGCGGGATCCCCGAGGGAACATGGATCTGATCCACCCGCACACGCCGGCCGAGGTCGCGGAGTTCCTGCGAGCCGCGAGCGCCGATCGTTCCCGCATGCGCGTCGTGGGCGGCCGGCAGCACAGCGTGCCCGGTCCGCAGGTCGATGCCGAGCTTTGGACGACGGGGCTCGACGGCGTCGTCGCCTACGACCCCGCGGAGATGCTCTGCGTCGTCGAGGCCGGCGGCCGGCTGCACGACCTTCGCGAGACGCTTGCCGCCGGTTCGCAGGAATGGCCGGTCGACGAAAGCGGCGACGCGACGGTCGGCGGCGTGATCGCGGCCGATGTCGCGCTCCCCCGGCAGCTTCGCGTCGGACTGCTGCGCGACTCCGTGGTCGAGATGTCGTTCGTCACCGGCGACGGCCGTGTGATCCGAAGCGGCGCGCGCACCGTCAAGAACGTCACCGGCTACGACGTCCACCGGCTGCTGACCGGCGCACGGGGCACGCTCGGTGTGATCACGCAGGTCGCCCTCAAGCTCCGTCCGCTCCCCAAGGTCGCGCGAACGCTCGTCACCAAGGAGGGCGGGCTCGAGCTCGGCCTGCAGCTGCTCGAGGCCGTCCCGATCCCCGCGGCGGTGCTGGTCGAACACGACCGTGTTCTTGTGCGCCTTGAAGGCTGGCCCGACGAGGTCCAGGAACAGGCCCGCGCCGTCACGGCGGTCGCGGTGATGGCCGACGACGACCCGAGTACGTGGCTCGACCCGGCGTTCACCGACGCGTCGATCGTCGCCCGGGCCGCGGTCCCGCCCTCCCGTCTCGGCGCCCTGCTCGAAGGCGTCGACCACTACCGAGCGCTGCTCGGGGTCGGGTTCGCCTGGGTGCCCTGCGACGACGCGGAAGCACTCGCGACGCTGCGCAAGCAGGCGCACGAGCTCGGCGGAAGCGCGCCCGTCGTGCAGGGCGAGGGCGGGCTCGACCTCGACGACCTCCCGCTGGCCCAAGTCCAAGGCCGGATCAAGGCCGCGCTGGATCCCGCCGGCGTGCTGGTCGGCTAGCGCTTCGCCGCGGCACGCAGGCGACGGCCGGCTTCCTCGAGCGTCTCGATCCGCTTCGGGAACGCGAATCGCACCAAGTGCGCCCCGAGCTCCGGCCGCGAGAAGAACGACGACCCGGGCACGCTCGCGACCTTCGCCTTCTCCACCAAGAAGGTCGCCGCGGCTACGTCGTCGGCCAGGCCGAGCGAGGAGATGTCGGCCATCACGTAGTACGCGCCCTGCGGAACGTCGGCCGCAAACCCGGCGGCGGCGAGCTCGCGCATCATGACGTCGCGTCGCTCCGTGTAGTCCGCGCGCATGCGCTCGTAATAGCCCGCCGGCAGGGCCATCGCGGCGATCCCCGCCATCTGCAGCGGTGTCGCCGCCGCCACCGTCATGAAGTCGTGCGTCGAGCGGATGCCGGCCATCAGCGCCGGCGGCGCGACCGCCCACCCGACGCGCCATCCCGTCACGGCGTAGGTCTTCGACAGCGCGCTGATCGTCACCGTCCGCTCACGCATGCCCGGCAGCGTCGCAATCGGAATGTGCTCGTTGCCGTCGTAGGTGATGTGCTCGTAGATCTCGTCGGTGATTGCGATCACGTCGTGCTCGCGGCAGAGTTCCGCGATGGCCGTCAGCTCCTCACGCGAGAACACCTTGCCCGTCGGGTTGTGCGGCGAGCCGATGACGATCGCGCGCGTGCGCGGCCCGAACGCCGCCGTCAGCTCGGCCGGATCGAAGTCCCAGTGCGGCGGTCGGAGCGTCACGTGTCGCATCGTGGCCCCGGCCATGATCGAGTCCGGCCCGTAGCTCTCGTAGAACGGCTCAAAGACCACGACCTCGTCGTCCGGGTCGAGCAGCCCGAGGAACGCGGCGGACATCGCCTCGGTCGCGCCGCACGTCACGCAGATCTCGGTCTCGGGATCGACCGTCATGCCGTAGTCACGCCCGTACTTGGCCGCGATCGCCTGCCGGAACTCGGGCACGCCCCAGGTGATCGGATACTGGTTGTGATCCGCGGCAATCGCCGCGGCGGCGGCTTCCTTGACCTCGTCGGGCGCCGCAAAGTCGGGGAAGCCCTGCCCGAGGTTGAGCGCGTCGTGCAGGTCCGACAGCCGCGTCATCTCGCGGATCACCGACTCCGTGAACGACGACGACTTCACGGAGGCGCGCAGCTTTGAGACCGTGTCCATGAGCGGACAGCCTAGTCGCCGGTTGCGGCCGGCCTCCCGGCCCGAACGGGCATGAGGCCGTAGCATCGCGCGATGGACTCCTCGACGGCGCCGCTCGGCACCGACCTGCCGGAAGGAACCGCCTTCTTCGGAACGGCTCTTGGCGCGGAGCCGGGATGGCGAGCGGGCCGCGACGCCCCCACGCCCGAGGATCTCTCGGCCTGTGTCGCCTGCGGCCTGTGCCTGCCGCACTGTCCGACCTACCGGCTTACCGGTGAGGAGTCAGCCTCGCCCCGCGGCCGCATCGCCGCGATGCGCGCGGTGACGGCCGGCGCACCGCGTGACAAGACCTTCAGCGCCTTCATGGACCGCTGCCTCGTCTGCCGCGCCTGCGAGGACGTGTGCCCGTCGAGCGTTCCGTTCGGCCGGATGATGGAAGCGGCGCGAGAGCAGGTCGAGCCCACCCGGCCGCGCCGCCAGCGGTTCGTCCACTGGCTCGGATTCCACTGGGTGCTCCCCCATCCGACGTTGATACGGCTGGGAACACTCCTGCAGCCGATCGTTCGCCCGTTCCTGCCGCGGCGCCTCCGCGGCATGGTGCCGACGCACGGGAAAGCGTTCGCACGCTTGCCGCGCCTGTCGGTTCCTCCCGTTGGCGTCGAGACTCGTGGAACCGTCGCACTGCTCTCCGGTTGCGTGCAGGACCGGTGGTTCCATCGCGTGAACCTCGCGACGATCCGGGTGCTCACCAAGACGGGCTGGCGCGTGACCGTGCCGCGCGGGCAAGCCTGCTGTGGCGCGCTCGCCGCGCACAACGGGCGCCTTAGCGTCGCGCGACGGCTCGCCACGCGTGCCAAGCACGCGTTCCGTGACGCCGACATCGTCGTCGTGAACGCGGCGGGTTGCAGCGCACACATGCGCACCTACGAGGAACTCGCGCCGGGCAACGGGCTCCCGGTGCGCGATCTGGTCTCGTTCCTGCACGAGCAGGGACTCGGCGACGTCACGCTCGGGCCGGTGCCGGAAACGGTCGCCTACCACGACGCGTGTCACGCACTCCGGGCGCAAGGGATCCGGATCGAGCCCCGCGAGTTGCTCCTGGTCATCCCGGAGCTCGAGCTGGTGGAGATTCCCAACGGTGATCGGTGTTGCGGTGCAGCGGGTATCTATGCAGCGACCCAACCGGAGATGGCCGGTGAGCTCGGCCGAGAGAAGGCGTCCGCGATTGCGACCACGACCGCCACAACCATCGCATCCGCAAACCCCGGCTGCACGATCCAGCTTCAGACCCACCTGCGATCGCAAGGCGCGACGATGCCGGTCGTCCACCCGGTAGAACTGCTCGACCGCTCCCTCACGGCGGCTGCTCAGTCGGTGAGCCGCTCGGCGACGTGAGACCGGCTGAGTTCGCATTGCGCTAGATGCTGAAGACCTTCTGTAGCTGCCCGCCGGTATCACTCTGGGCAGTTCGGCGCCCGAGACTGTGTCGATCCTGTGGCCGCACAGTTGCGCCTGTGTCGTATGTGTTGTGTCCTCGGCAATCGGCGTGGTCGGCTTGCTGGGTGGAAAGCAACACACCGATCGTCACGGAGGAATTCATTGCGAGCGTCTGGTGCCTCCTCTGCGTGGCCGGTGGGTTGGCCTTCATCGGGCTCGGGGCGCGAGCGAGCGGTGTCGCGTTGTTCGGCGCCATCCTCGGATCGGGAATCGGATTCTTCATCGGCGCCGGCATGAGCATCGACCTCGTCGCGAAAGGGGTGATGATCGGCGCAAGTGTCGGCACGTTCGTCGGTGGCCTGTTCGGGCTCTTATGGAGGTCGAAGGCGTCGGTCGTCGTGCTGCGGGCGCTGGGGTCGGTCACGCTCTTCGTCGGCTTCCTGCTCGTGATCCTTGGGAGGGCTTCATTTCGACCTTGTCGAGTGCACGCGCTCTTCACGTGTCTGCGCGAGGTCAGCGTTGGGACGCTCCTCACGCATTTCGCGCTCGACGCCGCGTGGGTCGCGGCGCTGTGCTTCATTCAGGCGGCTCAATCGAAGCCGGCCGAGGATGCGCCTGTCGATCGGGCTTGATGCCGCCTGCGCGCCCCGGTGTAGGTCAGGTGGTCGTACAACCGGAGCGCAGTGTGGCCCGGGTAGGCCGTCAACGACCTACCCGGGACCACATTGGTACTACCAGGCATCCTCCGAGGCCCAGGCCACGAGCAGTTGGGTGTTCTGCGAGGTGGAGGAGGTCTTCGTCGTGCGGATGTGCATGTTCCAACTCTGCGACGGTGCCATATTGGCGACCGTTGCCATGACCTGCCCGTCGAGCGTGTACGCAACGGTGTTCTCCCGAACCCGGACACCGTAGACGTGCCACTGGGTCTGATCCACCGCGTAATGCGTCTGGATCATCTTGTTCGCCGAGGAGTAGTGCATCGTCTGGTTGGACTTCGTGCGATCACCGGACTCGTTGAAGTCGATCTCCGGCGGCCACCCGTCACCGTAGGGCCACAGCAGAAGGCACACCTTCGTGCCGGAGCCCGAGATCTTCATCTTCACTTGCCACTCGCCGTAGCGGATCGGGTTCTTCAGCCCCATCGCCGCGCCCTTGCCGTTGCGGACCCAGAGCCGCGCTCCCACGGGCGTGAAGTCGATGTTCGACTTCGACGCGTCCTTCCCCTCAAACGCCGACCAGCCGGAAAAGCTCCGCCTGGTACTGAAGTTCGTGGTCACGTCCTTGGCGGTTGCCGGCTTGGCGGTTGCCGGGTTGGCGGTTGCCGGTTGGCGGTTGCCGGCTTGGCGGTTGCCGGCTTGGCGGTTGCCGGCTTGGCGCTTGCAGCCGGGGACAGCAGCACGACGAGGACGAACGCTGCGAGCACACGTCTCACATTCCGCACGGTCCCCACCCCCCATGCGTGATCGCCCGCATGGTGCGTGCGGTGGCGTGGAAGGGGGCAAGTCTCTCGGGGGGTTGGAAGCGGTATTCGCGATACCGCTTCGGCCGGGAGAGTGCACCGGCCGGTGTTGCAGGTGTTTCGGGTACTACGGCGGCGATGTTCGCCGCGATCATCGAACGCTTCATGTGTTCGCACCTCCGCTCGGTGTCGGCCGCGTCTTGATAGCGGCTCGCCGGTCGGTTTGGTCTGTGGTTGCACCTCCTCCTCAAAAGGTCGAGGGCAGCGCGTCCGGAGGAGGCCCTGCCCTCGATTCGTATGCGACGCGACGGTACTACGGAAATATGAGCATCGTCATTTCCAGGGTAGATTCTTGAGCCGGCCGGTGTTGGAACATGATCACGGGCCTGAAAAGCGGTCTGTCGCAGCAGAACTGTGACGGTGCCTTCGTGATGGGCCGATTCCACGTCGACGTAACGGATGGCCCTTCAGAAGAAATCCGACTCTGGACCTATTCGGTGAGCCGCTCGGCGAGCGCGATGTCGGACTCGAAGTAACCGACATCGCCACGATCGAACACGAGGGTCGTCACGAGCCGGTAGATCACGGCACGCACGAACAACTGAGGAAACTCGGGGTCATCGCGCACCGCATCGAGCAGTGGCTCGGGATCGGCGTCACGCCAGCGCACGGCATCGCCGATCACCACCGCCGATGCGAACGACGCGGGCCGGAAGTACGGGGTGATATCGATGATCGCCGGGGGCAGCTCGTCGGCAAAGAGCACGTTCTCGGTGAGATCCCCATGGATCACCTGGGCCTGGAGCGTCACCGGCCGCCGGCGCTCGAGCACTCGATCGAGCAACGGATGCTCCACCGGAGACGGCACCTCCTCCCACGCGACACGGTCTCCGACCGCCCAGGGATGAGTCCGCACATCGAGGAACGCGGGACGTTCCAAATCGGTGGTCTGTTCGTGGAACCGGCGCCCAACCTCGACGACATCGCCCCATCGTTCCGCGTGGGCACCCTCGACGAGCGGTTGCGCGCACCAACCGTCCGCCACCCACCGCCCGTCCGGGGTGGGAATGGGGAGCGCGAGGCGGAACCCATCCGGCCGGAGCGTCGGGAGGACGTGGCCGAGCCATGTCCATTCCACGGGGTCGTCGCAGGGCTTGAGGACGAGATCGCCGGCGCGCAGGGCCTTCCCCTCGCCACCAGACAACGGCACCAGATCGAACCCGCCGACCCCGAACGCATCGAGCACGTCGGGCGACGGTGCGGAGGTCATGTCCGCGACTGCGCTACCAGCGCGAGTCGGATGCCGACAACGCGGCCTCGCCTGTGCAGACCGTTCCCACGCCGTAGAGGACCTCGTCCGACGTTCCGCGTAGATGGAGGTAGAAGCACGCGCCAGGCCGCGCTTGCACCGCCGCGCCCCAGTCGGAGCCGTCGACCGCGACGCTGACCTCGTCGAGGTTCGTGCTGAGTTGCGAGCCGTCGACCCAGTGCAATCCCGGATCCACCGTGCCGAGGCGTGTTGCATCGGCGCCGGCGAGCGACCCGTCGCGACCGCGAACGCTCTCCGCCGCCGCCTGAGCCCGCCGGAGTGTCGCCTCCGCGTGCGCGATCGTGTCCTTGGTGCCGAAGTTGGCGAAGATCTCGATCAGCACGAACACGCAGGCGAGACCGAGCGAGCCGGCGACCAGCCAAAAACCCCGCCGCCGCTGTTCGACGGGTGCCTGCGCCTCCGGCTCCGGAAGCGTCCCTACCGCGAGGTCGTCGTCGACCGCCATCGCACCAGCGTACCGCTCGCCCTACGGAGAGAGGGCGTCGGCGAGCGCCTCCAGGCTCTCGAGGTTGTGCCCCGACAGAAACACGTCGACGCTCGGCAGCGCAGCGGCCATCCCCCGGGCCAGCGGCTCATACCGGGGGGAACCCTTGAGCGGGTTGGCCCAGACCACGCGATAGGCGAGCCGGCGCATCCGCGCCATCTGCTGGCGGAGCAGATCCGGATCGCCCCGCTCGAGGCCGTCCGAACACAGCACCACGACCGCCCCACGGAGCGCGGCGCGCTGGCTCCAGCCGTCGAGCAGCGTCTTGAGCGACTCGCCGATCCGGGTGCCGCCCTCCCAGTCGGCCACGATCCGCCCGATCTCGTGCATGGCGCGATCCGGATCCTTGGTCCGGAGCACGCGCGTCACCCGAGTCAGCCGCGTCCCGAAGCAGAAGACCTCGACATGCCGGCCGGCGGCCATCGCCGCATAGCCGAACTGCATCAGCGCGCGCGAGTACGGCGCCATCGAGCCCGACACGTCGAGGATCAGCACCAGCGGCCGGCGCCGGGTGCGCCGCTGTCGCCACGACCGGTCGAACGGCTCGCCCTGCGTCCGAAGCGAGCGCCGGAGCGTCCTCCGGATGTCGAGCGTCGTGCCCTTCGACGCCGCGCGCGTACGGCGCGTTCGCTCGAACGGCACCTGGATCGTGAGCTCGCGGATGAGCCGTGCGACGCGCTGGCGCTCTTCCTCCGTCAGGAACGCGAAGGACTTCGACCGCAGGATCTCGATACCGGAGGCAACGAGCCGCAGCGCCGCCTCGTCGCCCTCGGTCGTCTCTTCGTCCTCGCCGGCGTTGTGCCAGCTCGAGGCGGTCGAGACGCCGGCTTCATCGGCGCCGACGGCGTCGTCGCCCGCAAAGAGGTCCTCCGGATCGGGCGGCAGGTCGAACGAGAGCGTCATCTCGGGCTCGGGCATCTCACGCAACGACCGGTACCACTGCGCGAAGACCTCATCGTAGGTGTCGAGGTCGGCGCGGCTCGCGACGAGCGTGGTGCGCCCCGCCCAGTAGAGCGACTCGCGATCGGTGAGCCCGAGCGCCGCGACGGCGCGGACGAAGGTCAGGATCCGTCCGGTGCCGACCGGCAGGCCGCGCGCACGCAGGTCGCGCCCGAAGGCGACGAGCGGCGGGACGGGCCCGCTAGCCATCCTCCCCGACCACCTCGGCCAGCCGCGCGCTGACGAGCTCCTGGTCCTCGTGGTCCTTGACGACCGCCCCGAGCGTGTCGGCGGCCAGACCCGCGTCGAGACGCTCCGCACCGAGGAACGCCAGCGCGTTCGCCCAGTCGATCGTCTCGGCGACGCCCGGCACCTTCGCCAGGTCGAGCTCGCGCAACCGCTCGACCGCCTGTGCCACGTCGCGGGCGAGCGCGGGATCCACGTGGGGCGCGCGGGCGCGCACGATCGCGACTTCTCGGTCCAGATCCGGGTGATCGATCCAGTGGTAGAGGCAGCGCCGCTTGAGCGCGTCGTGCAACTCGCGCGTGCGGTTCGACGTGACGACCACGGCCGGCGGCGTCTCGGCGCCGATCCGCCCGACCTCGGGGATCGTCACCGCGAACTCCGACAGGATCTCGAGCAGGAACGCCTCGAACTCGTCGTCGGCGCGGTCAAGCTCGTCGACCAGCAGGACGGCGCCGGAGCCCGCGCGAATGGCGGCGAGCAGCGGCCGCTCCACCAGGAACTCAGGACCGAAGAGGTCCTCGACCTGCGTGTCGGCCTCGCGAGCGTCCATCGCGCGCACCGCGATCAACTGCCGGGAGTAGTTCCACTCGTACAGGGCCTGGGAGGCGTCGATTCCCTCGTAACACTGCAGGCGGATCAGCCGGCGACCGAGCAGCTCGGACAGCACCTTCGCGACCTCGGTCTTGCCGACGCCCGCCTCGCCTTCGAGAAGCAGCGGCTTGCCGAGCGACAGCGAGAGGTAAATCGCGGTGGAGAGACCCCGATCCGCCAGGTAGGCGTGTTCGCCGAGACCGGCGGTGAGGTCCTCGACGGAGGCGAAGGGCAGCTCGATCATGACGGAAGCCTACCGGCGCAGCACACCTAGGACACCGTCGCGCTCGGCGGCGTCGGGCCGACCGGCGGCTGGCGAAGTCCCTCGTCGGCCATGCGCGCGACGAGCTTCTCCCGGAGCAGACGCTCGGTGTCGACACGATGGCTCGGCATCGTCTCGGCGGCGATCCGAATGACCTGGGCGGTGTCGGTGAGCTGCGTCACCCCGAGGAAGACGGGCGGCTGGCGGAGCCACTCGCCAAGCGGCGGCTGGTCGCGGATCTCCTCGAGCATGCGCTCGATCACCTCGCGGACGCGATCCGGGTCCTCGTTGAGCGCCACGCGGATGTCGACGACCGCCCGGCCCCACCCGCGGGTGCGGTTGTTCGAGACCTCGACCAGGCCGTTGGGCACCGTCGAGAGCGAGCCGTCGTACTGACGCACGGCGGTGGTGCGCAGGTTGAGCGCCTCGACCGTTCCCGAGACGACCTGCGAGCCGGTGGTGAGATCGACGATATCGCCGACGTCGTATTGACCCTCCACAAAGATGAACAGGCCGCTGATGGTGTCGCGAACCAGCGACTGCGCGCCGAAGCCGAGCGCAAGGCCCACGATGCCGGCCGATGCGAGCAACGGGGTGATGTCGACGCCGAGCGCCTTGAGCAGCGTCAACGCGAACACACACCAGGCGATGATGACGATGATTCCGGAGAACAGTCCGACGACCGTGGCGGTGCGCCGGCGACGGCGCCCCTCGGCATCGTCGCCACCGCTGCGCGCTTTGCGCCGGTAGCGGCGGACCCATCGGCGCGAGACGATCGTCAGGACGACCGCGATCCCAAAGGTGACCGCGATCTCCCATCCGTGCGCGTCAAACCAGTCGTTCGAGAACGGCTGCGCCAGCGCCCCGAGATTCACGGCCACGACCCTAGCAGCGGGTCGCGCCAGCTCAGCCCATCGCCTCCCGGAGCGCCCGCTCCACCAGCACCGACGACAACGCACGGCGGTACTCCGACGACGCGAACGCGTCGTCGGGCGGGGCGGTGCCCTCGGCCGCGTGCGACGCGGCCGCTGCGGGGTCGGCCCCGCCGATCACGGCCTCCTCGACCGCGGCGGCGCGCAACGGCGTCAGCCCCATGTTGGTCAACGCGACGTGGACTCCGCCGTTGGAGCGAACCGCCGAGACGCCGACGAGCGCCCAGTCCTGGGCGCGCCGGTTGAACTTGAGGAAGCTCCACCCGGCATCGGTCTTGGGCACGCGGATCTCGGTCAGCAGCTCGCCGTGGGCGAGCGCCGTCTCGAACAATCCGGTGAACAGATCCGACGCGGCGATGGTTCGCGTCGCACCGCCCGCGCCGGTCGCCACGAACGTGGCGTCGAGCGCGAGCAGCACGCTCGGCAGGTCACCCGCCGGGTCCCCGTGCGCGACCGAGCCGCCGATCGTGCCCACATGACGGACGGACGGGTCGCCGATCTGCGCGGCGGCGAACGGCACGATCGGACAGCCCGCTTGCAGCACCTCGCTGTTGGCGATGTCGTGGTGCCGGGTGAGCGCGCCGATCGCGATCGCATCGCCGTCCTCGCGCACATAGGAGAGGTCGGTGAGGCGCCCGATGTCGACCAACGTGGAGGGGCGGGCGACCCGCAGCCGCATCGCCGGGAGCAATGAGTGCCCGCCGGCAAGCAGCTTTGCCTCGGGGTCCGCCGCAAGCGCCGCGATAGCCTCCTCGACGGAGCCCGCGCGCACGTAGTCGAACGGTGCGGGGATCATGCCGCACCTCCCTTCGCGTCGCGGATGGCTCGCCAAACGCGCTCCGGCGTGGCCGGCTTGTCGATCGAGGTGACGCCGAGGTGCGAGACGGCGTCGATCACCGCGTTCACGACCGTGGGCGGGGCGGCGATCGTGCCGGCCTCCCCGATGCCCTTGACGCCGAGGCCGTTCGTGGTCGAGGGCGTCACGGTCCGGTCGAGCGTCATCGACGGGATCTCCGAGGCCGACGGTACGAGGTACTGCGTCATCTGCGACGAGATGAGGTTCCCGCTTTCGTCGTAGACGGCCTCCTCGTAGAGCGCCTCGGCAATGCCCTGCGCGACGCCGCCGTGTACCTGCCCGTCGACGATCATCGGGTTGATGACGTTGCCGCAGTCGTCGACCGCCACATAGCGGACGATGTCGGTCTTGCCCGTCTCGGTGTCGACCTCGACGACGCAGATGTGCGTGCCGCCGGGCCAGGTGAAGTTGGGCGGGTCGAAAATCGCCGTCCCCTCGAGCATCGGCTCGACGCCGGGCGGCAGGGCGTGTGCCTGCCAGGCCGTCGTCGCGAGGTCGGGGATCGTCCGTGCCTTGTCCGGCGCGCCCTGCACCCGATAGGCCCCGTCGGACCACTCGAGATCGTCCTCGGACACCTCCAACTCGTGCGCGGCGATCACACGCGCCTTCGCGCGCACCTTGTCGACCGCGAGGCGCAGGGCCTCGCCGCCGACCGAGACCGAGCGCGAGCCGTAGGTGTCCATGCCGATCCGCGACACATTGGTGTCGCCGTGCAGCACCTCGACGTCGTCGGGCGTCACGCCGAGGCCGTCGGCGACGATCTGCGCCCACGCGGTCTCGTGTCCCTGCCCGTGCGGCGACGTGCCCGTGCGGACGACGATCTTGCCGAACGGGCGGCACTCGATCTCGGCGCCGTCCCAGCCACCGGCGACATAGCGGAGCGCGCCCAGGATGTTCGACGGCGCGAGCCCGCACATCTCGATGTAGGTCGTGACGCCGATCCCGATCTGCTTGACGTCGCCGCTGTCGCGTCGAGCCTGCTGGTCCGCGCGGTAGCCCGCGTAGTCGGCGAGCTCCAGCGCGCGGTCGAGCGCCGGCTCGTAGTTGCCGGAGTCGACGCTCAGCCCGCAGATGAACGGCGTCGCCTCGTCAAACGGTGCGTGCAGGTTCTTGCGCCGCACGTCGACGGGATCCATCCCGATCCGGCGCGCGAAGGCGTCGACCAGCCGTTCGACGACGAACGTCGCCTCCGGGCGGCCGGCGCCACGATAGGCATCGGTCGGCGTCGCGTTGGTCATCACGCCGGTGAACTCGTACCAGTACGACTCGATGTCGTAGGGGCCCATGTAGACCCAGCCGCCGAGCTCCGGGATGCCGGGAGTGAGCAGCTGGTAATACGCGCCCATGTCGGCGAGTTCGACGAACTTCATCCCGATGATGTTGCCGTCGTCGGTGCCGGCAAGGGTGCAGTCGTGCACCGTGCCGCGCCCGTGGATCGTCGCCACGTAGTTCTCCGCGCGGGTCTCGATCCACTTGACCGGTCGTCCGAGCTTCCGGGAGAGCGCGAGCGCCAGCGATTCCTCCGCGTAGACGTTGAGCTTCGAGCCGAAACCGCCGCCGACGTCGGGAGCGATGATCCGCAGCTTGTTCTGCGGGATGCCCGTGACGAGCGAATGTCCCACACGAGCGATGTGCGGAATCTGGGTCGCCGACACCAGCGTGAACTCGCCCGCGGCCGGACTGCCGTATGCCAGGCACCCGCGGGTCTCCATCGGGTTGGGGATGAGTCGCGGCTGTGTGTAGCGCTCATGAACGAGCACCGGCGAACTGTCGAAGACGCCCTGGTCGCCCGCGCCGCCGTGGCTCCAGTGCACGACGTTGTTCGTGCCGAGATCGGGATGGACGACGACCTCGTCCTTCGTCGCCTCGTCCAGGTCGAGGACGGCCGGCATCGCCGTTGCGTGCACGACCACCGCTTCCGCGGCGTCCTCGGCCTGGCCGCGGGTCTCGGCGACGACCACCGCGACCGCGTCGCCCGCAAACCGAACGGTGTCGCCGGTCAGCGGCCAGTGCACCGGCATCTTGATGTCCTCGGTGATCGGCCACACCATCGGCAAGCTGCCTGCCCACTCGCCCTGGAGATCGGCAGCCGTGTACACGCCGATCACGCCGGGCATCGACGCCGCGGCGCTCGTCTCGATCGAGTCGATCGTCGCGTGCACGTACGGCGGGCGCACCAGCGACATCCACACCATCCCGGCCATCGACTGGTTGTCGATGTAGCTCCCCTCACCGGCGAGCAGCTTCGCGTCCTCCTTACGAAGGAGCCGCTGGCCGACGTACTGCGTCGTGGTCGCCATCACTCCTCCTCTCAGGCCTTCGCGCCGCTCATGTGGGCGGCGGCATCCAGCACCGAGGCCACGATGTTCTGGTAACCGGTGCAGCGGCAGAGATTGCCCTCGAGCGACTCGCGGACCTCCTCCTCGGTGGGCGTCGGGTTCTCCCGCAGGTAGCTCGCCGAGGCCATGATCATCCCGGGGGTGCAGTAGCCGCACTGCAGACCGTGGTTGCGATGGAAGGCTTCCTGGAGCGGATGCATCCCGTCCCCGTCGGCCATGCCCTCGATCGTCGTCACGGAGCGGCCCTCGGCTTGCAGGGCGAGCATCGTGCAGGACTTCACCGATTCGCCGTCGACGAGGACCGTGCAGGAGCCGCACGACGACGTGTCGCAACCGACGTTGGTCCCCGTCAGTCCCAGTTGTTCGCGAAGGAAGTAGACAAGCAGTGTTCGCGGTTCCACGTCGGCATGCTTCGACGAGCCGTTCACGGTCAGGGACACCTCAGCCACGGCGAACCTCCTTCGAGCGTGCGGATGTCGCGATGACCACGAGCGTAGTACCGACCGTAGGAACGGGCGAATCGGCCGGTCCACTACCAGGTGGGTCGATCGGCGCCGAGCGCCGCGGTGCCGGTGCAGGGCGACCCGGTCCCGTACCGCTCACGCCCGTCCGGGGTGAGCGCGACCCAGAAGCACTGGTGGTCGCCGCCGCGAACCGCCGCCGCCCAGCCGGCGGTGCCGGCGTAGACGCTCACGACCGAGGGTGCCGTGGACGGGCCGTCGACGTAGAGCAGCGTGTGTTCGGCCTGTGTCATTCCAGCTGGGCTCGCCAGCTCGACCGAGCCCCCCGACGCGATCCCGACGGCAGCTTGCAGCGCCGTCTCGGCGGCCGATCGCGCCTGGTCATCGAGGAGATCCGCCACGTCGGCACCCGAGGGGCTCACCGATGGTTCCGCTGATCCTGCCTCGGTCGCAAGTGCCTGCGCTTGTGCCGCGGCCTCGGCCCGGCGCTCGACAAGCAGCGCCGCCCGCCGGGCGTCCGCCGCGTGCTGCTGACCCACGACGAACGCGCCGAAGAGCATCACGAGCAGGCCGAGCACGGACAGCATGACGGTCAGCTTGGTCGCAAACGGCGTCATGCGGCGCCGCGGCATGTGCGTGGCGACGAGGCTGAAGGTCTCATCCATCCCGCCGGAGATATCGGCCGGATCGGCCGGAAGGTGTAGCCCGGACCTAGGCGGGTGGTCCGCTGGTGGTGCCACCGCTACTCCAACCGGGCGAGGACGCCGACAAGGCGGCCTGGCCCGTGCACGTGGTGCCTTGCCCGTAGCTGTTGCCCGTCGGCGTGATGTGCACGTACAGGCACGACCCGGATGTCGAGAGCACGGCGAGACCCACGCCGTTCGAGCTGCTCGCCACGCTCAGCGTGTTCGGGTCGGTGGAGGCGGTGGTCGTGTACGTGTACGCGGGTTCGAAGTCCCGCAAAGCGGCGGGTGTGATCGCGACGAACGACTGCGACTGCGCGTAGAGCGCCTCCACCGCTTGGGATCCCTGGTTCGCGGTCAGCTGTGCTTGCGCGTCCTGTGCGTTCCCGATCTGATCGATCGCCGCTTGCTGATCGGAGGCGATCTCCTTGCCGGCGCCACCCATGAAGTGCATGAAGCCGTAGATGACCACGGCCGCGATCACCAGGCCGATGCCGCCGAGCACCATGCGCGAGCGCTCGAGCGAGCCGCCGCCACTCGTTCGCGTCGACTTGGCGGCCGGCAGACTGCGGGCGCCCTTTGCGGGCTCGCCCAGCGAGAAGGAATCCGACGCACGTGTCGTGAACCCCTCTGAGCTGCGAGAACCCAGCGGATCCGGGGTGGAACCGATCTGACTCATAGCCGACTCGTTCCGATTCAGGGGCACGCCGGGACGGCGCACCGATACGCCCATCAGTCATCGGGACGTTCCCCTGCCTGCTTGATCCGCCGCGGAGCCGGGCCGCCGCGTCTGCGAACGCTGCCACTCGAGGGGGCTACCATCGAGTCGTGAGCGAGATCACGGATGTGCTGGAAGCGATCGAGTCGCTCGATGCCGAGGGGCAGCGAATGGCGCTCGCGACCATCGTCGCCGTTCGTGGCTCCACCTACCGCCGGCCGGGCGCCCGGTTGCTCGTTCCCGAGGAAGGTGCCCCCGTGGGCAACATCAGCGGCGGCTGCCTCGAGGGTGACGTCGCGGACATGGCGCGCATCGTCATGAAGGAGGGCGAGGCGCGTCTCGCCGGTTGGGATCTCACCGCCGACGACGACGACGTGTGGGGTTTGGGTCTCGGATGCAACGGCGCAATCGAGGTCTTCATCGAGCCCGCCGAACAGGCCGTCGCGGTGACGCATGCCCTTCGTACTGCCCTCGAGGAGGAGCGACCGATTTCCGTCGTGACGGTGCTGGAGTCGGCGGCACCGGAGCTCGTCGCACCGGGGGCCCGACTGGTTGTGCGGCCGGACGGCGAGATCGACGGTTCGCTCGGCCACGCCGACGTCGACGCCGAGGCGATCGTGGAGGCGCGTGCGCTGCTCGCTGCGGGCCGCTCGGAGATCCGCGTGTTCACCCACGGCGTGCGCGCCTTCGTCGAGGTGCTCGAGCCGCCGCTGCGCCTGGTCATCTGTGGGGCGGGCCACGACGCCATCCCGCTCGTACGTGCGGCCGCCGTCGTCGGGTGGCGGCCGGTCGTAGTCGATGACCGGCCCGCCTTCCTCACCCACGAACGGTTCCCGCACGCGCACGCGTTCGTCCCGATCGCCGAGCCCGGGGAGGTCGCCACCGCCGCGCCGCTAGACGCCGCGACGTTCGCCGTCGTGATGACCCACAACTACCTGCGCGACCGGGATTACCTCCGCGGGCTGCTCGCCTCGACCGTCGGTTACATCGCGATGCTCGGTCCGGGAGCGCGCACGCAGCGTCTTTTGATGGACCTGGCCGAGGAGGGCACGCTCGTCTCCGAGGAGGACCGCGCCCGCATCCACGGCCCGGCCGGTCTGGACCTCGGCGCGGAGGGACCGGAGGAGATCGCCCAGTCGATCGTCGCCGAGATCGTCGCCGTGCGGCACGAACGCGCCGGCGGATTCCTCCGCGAGCGGCCGGGGCCGATCCACGACCGGCCGCGGCCGGGCACCGAAGCGCGGTAACCACGTGATCTCCGGCGTCGTGCTCGCGGCGGGCATTGGCTCCCGCTTCGGGGGGACCAAGCAGGTGGTCGAGGTCGGCGGTAGGCCGTTGGTCGTGCATGCGATCGACGCATTGCTCGAGGCGGGTGTCGGCGAGATCCTCGTCGTCACCGGTCACGACGCGGAAGCCGTCGCGGCGGTGCTGCCAGCCGAGGCCCGGGCGGTGCCGAACCCTGCGTATCGCGACGGCCAGGCGACCTCGCTCGCCGCCGCGCTGCACGCGGTCGCCGACGACAGCGAGGGCGCCGTCATCCTGCTGGCGGACCAACCGGGCATCGAGACGGCGGACGTGCGGGCGCTGATCGAGGCCTTCGCAGCCACGCGCGCGCAGATGGTCCGGCTTCGCTTTACCGACGGGCCGGGGCCGGCGCTGTTGTCGCGTGAGATCTACGCCGAGGCCGGACATCTGAACGGCGACGCCGGCGCGCGCGTCCTGGCGGCCTCTCACCCGGAGTGGGTGCACGAGGTGGCCGTCGATCGCCCCGCTCCCCGCGACGTCGATACCCCCGACGACCTGCCCTGACAGGCCCGCCTAGGCCCGGCTGATCTGGCCGAATGGGGGTTCCGGAACGGGTGCCGGTGTGCGCACACTCTCAGGTCATGCCGAGCAGCCTCCCCATCCCCGGTGTGGCTCACCACGGGATCCCCGGACCGGCGCCGTATCTCGCGGAGGGCCTGTTCGCCGTGGGCATCGTCGCGGCCGCAGCGGCCTGGTGGGTGTTCCACCATTGGTCCGGGGGTGGAGCCAGGGCCGCCACCATCACCCTCGGGATCATCGCGACGTGCAGTATCTTCGCGGCCCCGTTCGTGCCGGTGTTCATGGGCGCGCGACTGTCGCTCAGCCGGCCGTCGAGCACCGCCTCCCTGACATTCGTCTCCCCGACCGACGGCCAAGTCGTGCGGTCCGATGCAGGCGGCGTCGACGTGCGGCTGCAGCTCGACGGCGGTCAGATCGTGTCGTTCACCTCGCTGCACGTCCAGCCGGACCAGGGGCACATCCATCTATCGCTCGACGGGAAGCTCGTCGCGATGACCGGCCTCGAGGCACGCATCCCCGTCTCGTCCGGCACGCACCGGCTCCAAGCGGAGTTCGTCGCGGCCGACCACCTGTCGTTCGACCCGCCAGTCACCTCGACCGTCACGTTCACCGTCGGTCCCTGAGCACGCCCGAGCCGTTGCGAGCGACCTCAGCAGACGGTGCCGAGGCGGCGGTGCGCGAGCGCCGGCAGGCGCTCGCGCACGGAACGCACGCGCTCGAGCTTCAGCTCGGCGATAAGCACGGTGTCGCCCGCGCCTTCGGCGCGGGCGAGCACCTCCCCCCACGGGTCGACGATCATGGCGTTGCCGTAGGTGCTGTGGCCCGCCTCCGGCGGGCCCCACGGACCCCACTGCGCCGCGGCAAGCACGTAGCACTGGTCTTCGACCGCGCGCGCCCGCAGCAGGATTTCCCAGTGGGCCTCACCGGTGAGTTGCTGGAAGGCCGACGGCACGGCGAGCACCGTCGCGCCGGCTGCGACCAGCCGGCGATACAGCTCCGGGAACCGAAGGTCGTAGCAGACCGACAGGCCAAGACGCATCCCGTCGACGTCGTGGGTCACGAGCGCGTCGCCGCCGGCGAACAGCGCGGACTCGCGGATCGGCGACTGGCCGGGCAGCCCGACGTCGTACAGGTGGATCTTGCGATACGCCGCGACGCGCTCACCGCTCCGGTCATACAGGCACGACGTGTTGTAGACGCGGCCATCGGCCGCCTCGCACATCGAGCCGCCCAGCACCCACATGCCGTGCGTGCGTGCGGCCTCCGCAAGACGCGCGCCCAGCGAGCCATCGAGCGGCTCGGCGAGCTCACGCATGCGGCGCTGCGAGCCGTAGTAGGCAAACAGCTCCGGCAGCACCGCCACGTCTGCACCGCCCGCCGCCGCCTGTGCCAACAACGCAAGAGCGACGTCGACGTTGGCGTCGACGTCGCTCTCACCGGCGTTCAGCTGGCACACCGCGGCGCGCATGCCGCAAGCGTAGCCGGGCTCACTCGTCGAGCAGCAGCTCCGCGTCGATCACGAGGTCGACGGTCTTGCCGACCAGGACGCCGCCGGTCTCGACCGCGACGTTCCACGTGAGGTCCCAGTCCTCCCGCGTGACCGTCGTGCGGGCGGTGAAGGCGGCGAGGGTGCCCCCCTGCAGCCCCGGGCCGAAGCCCAGGAACGTGCCCTGGAGCGTCACCGGGCGCGTCACGTCACGGATCGTGAGGTCGCCGTCGAGCTCGAAGCCCTTGTCATCGCCCGCGCGAATCCCAGTCGACGTGAAGGTGATCGTCGGATACTCCTCGGTCTCGAAGAAGTCCCCGCTCCGGAGGTGGCCGTCGCGCTGCTCGTTGCCGGTGCTCACCGAGTCCGTCTGGATCGTCACGTTTACCGAGGAATCCTCGATCGCATCGCCGATCGTGAGCCGGCCGTCGTACTCGGCGAAGTGTCCGCGGACCTTCGACAGCATGTGCCGCGCAACGAACCCGACGTTCGTGTGCGCCTTGTCGAACGAGTAGCTGCCGGCGGGCGGCAGTGCGATCCCGTTGATCTGCCGCTCGGTCATGATGTCGCTCATCGGGCACCCTCCTGGGCGTCGGTGCCGCCCCTTCGGCGGCGTCTCCCTCCGCTCAACGATCCGTAGTTACTCCGTATTCCAGAGTTACTTGGGAATCTTGATCCCGATCGACGCGTTGCATAGGATGTGACCATGACCCACCACGACAAGCCCGACCGGCGGATCTGCGAGCACTTCCAGCGTGCCGCTGAGCTCGTGGCGCGCCGATGGGTGCCGCAGGTCATCTATGCGATGCGACCCGG
Organism: uncultured Actinomycetes bacterium; assembly: GCA_963816105.1. Classification (GTDB taxonomy): domain Bacteria; phylum Actinomycetota; class UBA4738; order UBA4738; family HRBIN12; genus AC-51. The sequence continues at coordinate 568,629 of CAWFJH010000001.1, forward strand.
CCCGGTTCGCTACAGCGATCTCAAAGCCGCGATCCCGAACATCTCCGACGCGCTGCTCTCGGAGCGCCTCAAGGAACTCGAGACGGCGGGCGTCGTCCTGCGGACGGTCGAGCCCTCCACGCCCGTGCGGATTCGCTACGGCCTGTCGGAGCGCGGCGAGGAGCTTGCCGGCGTGCTCGGCGAGCTGCAGATCTGGTCGGAGCGCTGGGCCACCGCGGCCGAGTCGCCGCCTACGCCCGTTCGTCCTTGACGACGGCGCCGCCCTTCATCACGAACGGGACGGACTCCAACAGCGTGATGTCCTCGGTCGGGTCCCCGGGAACCGCGATCAGATCGGCGTAGGCGCCGGCCGCCAGCCTGCCCACATCGCCCTGCCAGCCGACCATCTCGGCGGCCACGACGGTCGCGCTCTGGATGGCCTGCATCGGCGTCATCCCGAAGTGCACGTAGCAGGTCAGGTTCTTGGCCTCGGTCCCGAACGGGGCGATCCCGGTGTCGGAGCCGTTGGCGATCTTGGCGCCGGCGGCCACCGCCTTGCCGAACATGGCGCGGCTCACCTCGTTGGTCCAGCGCACCTTGCGCATGACCTCCTCGGTGTAGCCGAGCGCCGGGCCGTGCTCTTCCATGTGATCGCCGTCGGAGATGTCGATCACGAGGTAGGTGCCCCGCTCGACGACGGCGGCCAGCGCCTCGTCGTCGATGAGCGACGCGTGCTCGATCGAGCGCACCCCGGCGCGCACCGCGCGATGGATGCCCACGGGACCGTGCGCGTGCGCGGCGACGAACGAGCCGAGCAGCTCGCATTCCTCGACCGCCGCGCGCAGCTCCTCCTCGGTGAACTCGGGCGCTCCCGGATTCGTCCCGCTCGTGAGCACCGCGCCGGTGGCGATGATCTTGATGAAGTCGGCGCCGCGGCCGAGGATCCGCCGGACGTTTGCGCGCATCTGGTCGACGCCGCTCGTGACGCCGAACCGCAGCTCGGCCGGCACCACGGCATCGACGTCGACCGACAACCCGGTTAAGTCGCCCCCACCGCCGGGGCACGTGACGTAGGCGCCGGCACACAGCATGCGAGGCCCGGGGAACCAGCCGTGCTCGATCCCCTCGCGAAGCGCGACGTCGGTGAACGCGCGGAACGACCCGACGTCGCGCACCGAGGTGAAGCCCGCTTCCAGAACGAGTCGCGCGTTGCGTACACCGATGACGGCGTCCTGTGCGCCGCTGCCCATCACCAGATGCGCGTAGCCCTGGCCGGTCTCCTCCTCGCCGGCGAGATGGGAGTGCATGTCCATGAGCCCCGGCAGCACCGTGTGGCCCTGCAGTTCGATGCGACGAGGCCCCTCGGGAACGTCGGCCGCCGCGACGACGTCGACGATTCGGTCGTCCTCGATCAGCACCGCACGATCGGCGAGCACCTCCCCGCGTTCGGTGTCGATAACGTGGTCGGGCAGCACTGCGATGCGTTCGGCCATGCGCGCGAGGATACTCGCGAGATGCGGAGAGAACCGCGTCGTGAGAACCGTGTGAAGACGCTCCAGGTTCGAATCGCCAGGGCCGATACCTGAATCGTGGTAGTCGAGGCTCTCCTCTCCAGCCCACCGGCCACCACCACCCGTAAGGGTGTCTCCAGCCCGAGTCGCCGGAGAACCGCTTCGGTCCCACCGCTTCAGTGCGGATGACCGGGGATGGGTCTTGAGGCTCCCGGAGCGGGAGGCGACGCGGGTAGCGGGGCTCGGCGCTTAGGCGCCGAGCCCCGCTCTCACTTTCTCGGCGGTCGCGCGGGCCTCGGCGCCGTCGAAGGACCGCTCGTGGCCGGCGTGGACGATGCGCGCGTCGAGATCGCGCAGCCGCTCGAGTGAGGACGCCATGGACGCTTCGTCGTCCCAGCTGAGCTTTGCGTCGACGTAGAGCGCGTCCCCGGTGAACAGCGTTCCGTCCGACTCGTCGAACAGGCAAGCCGAGCCGGCAGTGTGCCCAGGCGTGTGCAGCACGGTGAAGACCCGGTCGCCCAGATCGAGGCGGTCGCCCTCGACGAGCAGCGTGGTCGGCTCCGCGCCGGGCGTTACCCAGCCGGCGAGGTCGAAGTCCTCCGAGGGCACGGCGGTGACGACGAGCTCGGGCACCTCGACGCCGTAGTAGGCAAAGATCTCCTCGGCATCGTCGGGGAAGTCCTCCCGGCACAGGCGCATTCCGTACGGCGCGCGCGTCATGTCGGCGTCCGCCTCGTGGACGCGCCGATCGTCGAACTCATGGAGTCCGCCCACGTGGTCGAAGTGACCGTGCGTGGCGAAGGCGATCACGGGCTTGCCCGACGTGAGCGGCAGCACATGGGGAAGCAGCGGGCCGATGCCGTTCGCGGCGTCCACGAGCAAGTCGACGTCGCGCCCGGGTACGTGCCACACGTTCGACTCGAGCAGCTCGTTGATGTAGGGCTCGAACAGGCGCGTGATGCCGCCCCCGGCGTCCTCGGCGCGAAACCAGTCGGGCGCGACGGGAAGTCGCTCGCTCAGACCGCGACCTCGTCCTCGCGCGCGTCCTCCTGCGCGGGCGCGGCGTCCGCGTCGGCCTCCGCGTTGTCCCGGAGTACCAAGAACCCTGCCGCGACCCCGAGGATCCCGCCCAAGAGCGAGACCGCAAGGCCGGCGGAGACGGTGGCGCTCGCCGCGACGTCTCCGGTCCGTGAGATGCCCCAGATGCACGCGATCGTCAGCAAGAACGCGCAGATGATGACGAGCGCACCCAGCGCCCGGCGGATGCCGGGATCGGAGAGCAGGACGTAGGCGGCGCCAAACGCGAACAGGCCGACCGCCATCGCGAGGGCGAGGGTGCCGGAGATGTCGGCCGTGCCGTTGTAGAGCGTGGTGTCGGTCTCCCACCAGGCCGAGTAGATGCCGATGATGCCGATGACGCCGGCGACGGCCGCGCCCACTCCTGCGTAGCTGATCCGTTTCGTGTCCATGCGGAACCCCTTGGGGAAGGCTTGGGAGGATGGTGACCCGTGCCGGGCCCCGATGCAACGACCATTGGTCGTGGGCCGGAGTGGAGGTGAGGGGACTTGAACCCCTGACCCCTGCGTTGCGAACGCAGTGCTCTACCGGACTGAGCTACACCCCCGGAAAGCCTCAGCCTAACAGAGGCCCCTGGCCCTCCCGGAGCCGCCGCACGTGCTCGTCGAGGGCAGATTGCACCTCGCGCTGCACGAAGGCGATCGACAGATCGCCGCGAGTTTTCTCGATCAGCGAGCGCGCCACGTCGGTCGATCGGCGCAGGTTCATGGTGATGGCGTCGGGGTAGTCCATCGTTACGAGCAGGCCGTAGAGCTCCTCGAGCTCGGCCAGCACGCGCTCGGCCCGCTCGACCTCGCCAAGCCGCAGCAAATCGAGGATGTGCCGGCGTCCCTCGCCGACCGCCTCGGCCATGCCGTTCAGGTAGGGCGCGTCGCCGACGCCGACCGCCGCCGGCGCGGGCAGTTCGCCGCCGCGGACGAGGGCGAGCGTGAGACACGCCTCGGCGTATTCCTTCTCGGCGTCGCGCAGATAGCCGGCAAAGCGCACGTCGGGCTGGTCGACGACGGCGGCGAGACCTTGGTCGAGCTCGCCACGGGCAGCAGCCAGGAGCTCATCGGCAAGGTCGAACTCGCCGCGATGGGCCGCGCGAATCGCGTTGGCGGAGGCGCGGATCGCCCGGCGGCCGGCGGGAATCGCCTGTTCGCGGGCGGCGGTCTTGGCGTCGAAGCGGCGGTGGAGTTCCGTGGCGGCGCCGTCGACGTCCACCGGCCGAATCAGCCGGCCGTCGCGACGGCGGGCGGGCGCACCACCACGTGCTCGTCGGGCTGCAGCACCACGGCGGGCCGGGCGGCAGGTCGCGGTGCTGGTCGCACCGCGGGCTCGGCCGGGCGGGCGGGCGCCGACCGCGCCCGCGCCTTGATAAGGAGCAGCACCCACACGTACAGGAACAGAAGGCCGCCGAGCACGGCGGCCGCGTACCAGGCCGGCCGAAGGGGCGGCGCGATGCCGATCAGCAGGGTGAGCCCGATGGCCTCGATGAGGACGACGAACACGCGGCGGCGCCGCGCCCGTGCCCGCGCCTGGCGTCGCTCACGCGGCCCGAGGAACCGAACGCCCTTGCGGGGCGTGACGATCCAGCGGCCGTTCGTGCCGTGCACCTCTGCGTGGGCCAAAAGCTCCATCCTGTGTTCGAAATCCTGGACGCTCCTCGCATCGGACCGTTTCCGGCCGACGGGAACGAGGAACGCTGCCCACATGATGACCAAGACCGCCAGCAGCAACCACTGCACCAGCCAGCACCTCGTCCGTCGATCCCCGGCTACGACACAACATCTGGGCTGGGACCGGACGCTAGCACTACATGTAGTGCACGAGAAGTACATCGATGTGATTTTCCCCAGGTGTGGAGGTCCTGTGGAGTCGCGGCGGATCGGGACGGAGGCCCTGCTCAGACGGTCGGCGGCGCAACGTAGTCGCCGCTCGCGCCACCCGACTTCGACAGCAGGCGAACCCCGTCGATCCGTGCCGAGCGGTCGAACGCCTTGGCCGTGTCGTAGAGCGACAGCGCGCCGGCGACGGCACCGGTGAGCGCCTCCATCTCGACGCCGGTGCGATCGTGCGCCCGGACGGCCACGACGACGCGCAGACGATCCTCGGCGGGCTCGATCGTCACCTGGGCGCCGGTCACGCGGATCGGGTGGCAGTGCGGCAGCAGATCGGGCGTCCGCTTGACGCCGGCGATCGCCGCAATCTTGGCCGTCTCGATCGGCGCACCCTTCTTCGTCCCGGCCAGCAGGTGGGCGACGGCGGCAGCCGTCGACAGCAGCCAGGCCTCGGCAACGGCCTCGCGTGCGGTCTCGGGCTTGTCGCCCACCTCGACGATCCGGGTGGTGCCGTCGGCACCGGCCTGATCCGCGCCCGCCACGGCGCTCAGTCCTCGGTGGCGCGGAAGAGCAGCACGCGCGTGCGCTCGCCCGGCCCGAGCGAGCCGATTCCCGGTGGGATCACCGCAAGCGCGTTCGCCCGCGCGACCGTGGCGATGAGGTTGGATCCGCGGGCTCCCGTCGGCGCGGCCATCCAGCCCTGCGGACCCCGTGTGAGCTCGACACGCGCAAAGACCGTCTTCGGCGCCGGGCCGGAGATCTCGCCCGTGAGGGTCGCGGTCACGGCCGGCCGCTCGAGCTGGCGGCGACCCATCATCTTGAGGATCGCGGGCCGAACGAACATCTCGAAGCTCACGAACGCGCTGACCGGGTTGCCCGGCAGCCCAAAGAAGGCCTTGTCCTCGATAAAGCCGAACCCCTGGGGCATCCCGGGCTGCATCGCCACCCTGTAGAACTCGAGGTCGCCCCGGCGAAACGCCTGCTTGACCACGTCGCGCTCGCCGACGCTGACGCCACCCGAGGAAACGAAGGCGTCGGCCTGGATTTCGTGGCTCAGCACGGCCTCGCGCAGCGCCTCCGGTTCGTCGCGGACGATCCCCGCGAGGATCGGCATCGCCCCCACCTCGCGAAGCGCTCCGTAGATGGTGAACGCGTTCGAGTCGCGTACCTGGCCGAAGTCCGCGGTCTCCGTCGGCGCGACGAGCTCGTCGCCCGTCGAGAACACGATCACGCGCGGACGCGGGTGAACGAGCGGGTGCGGCACCCCGGCGTTCGCGAGCAAGCCGAGGTCGGGCGCTCCCAAGCGCTTGCCGGCGGGGAGGAGCAGGTCGCCCTCGCGAACATCCTCGCCTCGAGGGCGGATGTGCCGCCCGGGCGATGGTGCCTCGAAGATACGGACGGCTTCCTCGGAGGCCTCGGCGTTCTCGATCGGCACGATGCTGTCCGCGCCCGCCGGGATCGGCGCGCCGGTTGCGATCCGAACCGCTTCGCCGAGCCCGACCGTCGCCTCCGGCCGGTGTCCGATCATGGCCCGTCCAACGATCGCGAGCTCGACGGGCGTGGCCGGCGTGGCGCTCGCGACGTCGGTGGCCCGAACCGCGAAACCGTCCATGCCGCTCGAGGCGAACTCGGGCAGATCGACGACCGCCCGAATGTCGGCGGCGACGACACACCCGTAGGCGTCGGTCAGCGGCAGCTCGATCGGCGGGAGCGGGTGAATACGCGACAACACGCGCTCGCGGGCCGCCTCCAGCGACAGCAGGCCCTCCGCCGCGTCGTGGTCGTGGAGCGAGCGTGTTGCCATGCGCGCAGTCTATCGGCGCGGCGGCGCAGCCCGGCGGAAGGCGCGCTCGAGGTAGGAGTCGGCAAAGCCGGCCGATCGATACAGCGCGAGGGCCGCGTGGTTTGTGACCGGCGTGCGCACGATCGCCCTGCGCATCCCGGCCGATCGCAGCCGACGGCACCCCTCGCGGAGCACGGCCGTGCCGTATCCGTGTCGTCGGTGATCCGGGTGCGTTGCGACCGGCTCGAAGTTCCCGACGGCGCTCGCCGGATCGGGCCAGGCGATCGCGCAGGCGGCGGCCTCCCCCGCATCGGCCCACACGACGAAGTCCCAGCCGTCCGGATACGCCGGCGAGTCCATGAACGCTGCGTACTGCTCGACGTACCGGTTGAAAGGACGGGCGACGCCGAAGGCACCGTGGGTCACGGAGCAGCGCGGGCGCAGATCGTCACGGGTGGCGACGGCGCGCACGCGCGGGTCGGCCTCGCCCTCGTCTATGCCGGCAAGATCGATCTCGAATGCTTGGAAGTCGTCTGCGGGTACCGGCTCGTAGCCGGCGGCGGCGAGTCGCGTGATCGACGCGGCGTCGTCGTCGCGCGTATAGCGCGTGTGGGCGGTGTCCTCGCCGATCCAGGTGTCGATGCACTCCCACACCGAGGCAGGGGCATCCGCGTGGACCGCCTCGCCGACATCGCCCTCGTCCTGCATCGCCCAGCCGAGCAACCGGTCGTCGCCCTCCACGAGCAGGATGCGATCGGCGAGCTCGGCCGGCGTCTTGGGCGCCCAGCCGACCCACCACGCCAGGTCCCCGGGGTGTATGAACCCGTGTCGAGCCGGATCGGCGAGCTCGGCAGAAAGCAACGCCTGCATGCGCGGAAGGTCGTCCCAGTTGCGCCAGCCCCGCGTTCGCACGGTCTCAGCGTTGGAGCTCGGCGACGAGCCACTCGCGGAGCCCCGGACCGAGGTCCTCCCGCGCAAGGGCGAGCGCGATCTGCGCCCGCATCGCATCGGCCGGGTTGCCCACGTCGTAGCGCCCGCGCTCGAAGGGGTAGGCAAACACCGGCTCCTCGGTCGCGAGGATGGCGATGGCGTCGGTGAGCTGAATCTCGCCGCCCGCGCCCGGACCGGTGCGCTCGAGCGCCGCGAAGATGCCCGGCGTGAACACGTAACGCCCGATGACGGCGAGATCCGACGGCGCCTCCTCGGGGGCGGGCTTCTCCACGATCGATGCCACGCGCACGAGGTCGCCGTCGCGTTCGCCCGGACCGATCGCGCCGTACATCGCGATCTCTCGCGCGCCCACACGCATCGCCGCGACCACCGAGCCGCCCGTCCGATCCGCCTCGGCGACCATCGACCGCAGCAGGGGCACCGCCGGATCGATCAGATCGTCACCGAGCAGCACCGCAAAGGACGCGTCACCGACAAGCGGCGCGGCCATGCGCACCGCGTCCCCGAGCCCGAGCGCCTCCTCTTGGAGCACGAAACGCACGGCCGGAATCGTCGCGCGGCGCACCGCGGCGAGCGCGTCGGCCTTATGCCGCTCCTCCAGCTCGGCCTCGAGCGCCTCGTCGCGGGCGAAGTGCTCGCGAATGGCGTCCTGCCCGGGCCCGTGGACGACGATCACGTCCTCGAGCCCGGCCGCGAGCGCTTCCTCGACCACTAGTTGAATCGCCGGCGTGTCGACGACGGGCAGGAGTCCTTTCGGCACAGCCTTGGTGGCGGGCAGGAACCTCGTGCCGAGGCCGGCTGCAGGGATCACCGCCGTCCGGACCGTCATGGCGGGCGAGTCTACCGGGAGCCCGTCGGTACACTTCCCACCCATGCCGACCTACGAGTACCGGTGCCGCAGCTGCGGCCACTCCTTCGACATCGTGCAGAAGATGGCCGATGCGCCGCTCACACATTGTCCGGAGTGCGGGGGCGAGCTGCGCAAGGTGTTCGCGCCGCCGGCGATCTCGTTCAAGGGCTCCGGCTTCTACGCGACGGACCACGGCAAGAAGGCCAAACCATCGACGTCGAGCGACACATCCAAGAGCGAAACTTCCAAGAAGGACTCGTCGACGACCTCGAAGGACGGCACGTCGAGCGGCGGCAGCGAATCGGGTTCGAAGGAATCGGGCTCGAAGGAATCGGGCTCGAAGGACGCCGGTACGAAAACCACCAAGAGGGAGGAGTCGTCGTGAGCGAGGCCGAGATCGGGGTGTTCGGCGGGTCCGGCTTCTACGCGTTTCTCGAGGATCCGCGGGAAGTGAAGGTCGAGACGCCGTACGGCCCGCCGAGCGCGCCGGTGACGATCGGCACCATCGAGGGGCGTCGCGTCGCGTTCATCCCGCGTCACGGCACGGACCACGAGTTCCCGCCGCATCTGGTCCCCTACCGGGCAAACGTCTGGGCGATGAAGGAGCTCGGCGTGACGCGGCTGTTCGGGCCGAGCGCCGCGGGTTCGCTTCGCCGCGACATCCCGCCCAAGACGTTCGTGGTCTCCGATCAGGCGATCGATTGGACGAAGAGCCGGCAGTACACGTTCTTCGACGGACCGGTGACGACCCACGTGTCGTTTGCCGACCCCTACTGCCCGGAGATGCGGAGCGCGCTTCTCACGGAGGCCGCGCGCCTGGGGATCGAACACCGCGACGGCGGCACGATGGTCGTGATCGAGGGACCGCGCTTTTCCACCCGCGCCGAGTCGAAGATGTTCGCGCAGGCCGGCGGCGACGTGATCGGGATGACGCAGTTTCCCGAGGTGACGCTTGCGCGCGAGGCCGAGCTCTGCTTTGCCAACGTCGCGCTGGTCACCGACTACGACGTCGGCGTCGACGATATCTCGCCGGTCATCCACCACGAGGTGCTGAAGGTGTTCGGCGAAAACATCGAGGCGCTCCGAACGCTGCTGTTCGCCGCGATCCCGGCGCTGCCCGCCGAGCGCGGGTGCACCTGCGGCCAGGCGCTCTCCGGGAGCTCGTGATGGCGCGGCTTCTGGTGCGCGTCGAGCTGTCGTTCATCACGGAAGAGGATCCCGAGCAGCTGGGCGACCGCGTCCGGGAATCCGTCGCATCGATCGTCGGGAAGGAACAGCTCGAGGAGTTCCGCGTGCGATCCATGCAGCTCGACGTCAAGAAGAAAGACCACCTGCGCTCGGTCGAGTGACCCCGGCTGTGCGGCCCGTCACGGTGAGACGAGGCGCCGGCCCCTAGGGTCGCGCGCATGCCCAGTCTTTCGTTCAACGCGCGACGCAAGCTGCCCCGATCGTCCCGCATCCTGTTCGCCGTGGCGACGGCGCTCGGCCTCGCCGCGTTCCTGCTGGTGCGGGCCGAACTCGGGCGAGCAGAACAAGCTCGGCGCGCCGCGGGGCCGATGGCCGCCGTCGTGGTGGCAGCGCGCGACATTGCCGCCGGGGCGGCCATCGGCCCCGCGGACGTCCGCACCACCTCGATCCCGCAGGTCTACGTCCCACCCGAGGCCGTCCCGTCGCTCGAGGCCGCGATCGGTTTGGTGAGTGCGGCGCCCGTGCGCGCCGGCGAAGTGCTCGTCGGCACGCGCTTGTCGGCGAGCGGGTTTGGAGCGCTGCTCGCCCCCGGCGACGTGGCGGTCACCGTCGGCGCGGCGTCGGTCCCGGCGGGGATCACCCCGGCCGACCGGGTCGATGCCTACGCGACCTACGCGGGGGCGCGTCCCTACACGACGCTGGTCGGCGAAGACCTCCACGTGCTCGCGATCGGCGCAACTGAGGAGTCGGTGACGGGGCCGGGACGCGTGGCCGTCACCCTCGACGTCGACCCGGAGACCGCACGGCAACTTCTGCAGGCGGCCGTCTCAGGCACGATCGGGCTCGCCGCACGCGCGAACATCACGGCTTCGCCATCACCGAGCCCTTGGTCCTTCCCCGGAGCGACGCCGGCGCCGGGCTAGACTCGCCCCCCGTGACCATCTGGCAGGCAATCGTCCTCGGGATCGTCCAGGGCATCACCGAGTTCGCGCCCGTGTCGAGCAGCGGACACCTCATCTTGGTTCCGTGGGCGCTCGGCTGGACCATCGTGAACGATCCGGCGCTCAACAAGACGTTCGACGTCGCGCTGCATATGGGCACGCTGCTCGGCGCGGTCATCTACTTCTGGCGCGATCTGTGGTCCTACGTGAAGGCCTTCGTCGCGTCGTGCCGTGCCCGCGCGATCCGCACCACCGAGGAACGCATGGCGTGGGCGATCGTGATCGGCACGATCCCGGGACTCATCGTGGGCGCGCTGTTCGAATCGGTGATCGAGGACACGCTCGGCCAACCGGTGCTGATCGCCGTGATGCTCGCCCTCGTCGGCGTACTGCTCTACGTGGTAGACCGGGTCTGCCGCCAGGACCGCGGTCTGGACTCGATCGGCCCGCGCACCGGCCTGTTCGTCGGGCTGGCCCAGGCCCTCGCCCTGCAGCCCGGGGTCTCCCGCTCCGGCATCACGATTGCCGCCGGCCGAACGCTCGGGCTGGAGCGCGCCACGGCGGCCCGGTTCTCGTTTCTGCTGGCCCTTCCGATCATCGCGGGCGCCGGCGCCGTCAAGGGGCTCGACATCGCCCAGCACGGTTTCCAGGGCTATGGCGCGCAGTTCCTCGCCGGGTTTCTCGCCGCGACGGTGAGCGGCTTCCTCGTGATCTGGTTCCTGCTCCGGTATCTGCGAACGCACGACTTCCTGCTGTTCATGCTGTATCGCATCGCGGTCGCGCTGCTCGTGATCGGGCTCGTCGTCTCGGGCACGCGCTCGGGGACGATCTAAGCGTCGGGATCCGGCACCGTTCCCATCGTGAGCACCACCCACGGACGGAATCCCTCGCGCGCGTAGAGCCGCATCGCGGGCTCGTTCGTCGCAAGCACCCCGATCACCATCTCGGTGACCCCCTGGGCGCGAACACGACGGTAGACCTCGTGGAGCAGTTCGGTGCCGATCCCGTCGCCGCGCCGGTCCTCGGCGACGACAAGGGACTGCAGCTCGGCAAAACGCGTCCCCGTCGTGTGCGAGTCGTCGGCGGGATGGCACGTCACGAAGGCGTACCCAACCGCCGCGCCGCCGTCCTCGGCGATGAGCAGCAGTGTGTCGTCCTCATCCAGCCAGGCCGTGTACCGGCCGCGGCGGATCGCCCACCATGCGTCCGCATCGCGCGGCGGAATACCCGGGATGGCGGGGTCGACCGTGACGTGGTGCGCGTGCAGCGCCCGGGTGAGCGGTTCGAGGTCGGGGATGCGTGCCGCGTCGGCGGGCGCGATGCGCACCGGCATCAGACGCCGGCGAGCGTCATTTCGCCGATCAGGATGGAAGGCGTGCCGACGCTCGAGAAGAACCGGAGGTCCTCGCCGACCGCGCGCACGCCGGCAAGCATTGCGGGCAGCGTGGAGGCGACGGTCATCTCGCGCACGGGCTCCCCGAGCGTCCCGCCGGGCCCGATCCGCCGGCCCGTCGCACCGACGCTGAACTCCCCACTGATCGGGTTCGCGCCCGAGTGCACGCCCGAGACGTCCATGATCAGCACGCCGCCCTCGGCCGCGGCGAGCAGCGTCTGTTGCGAACCCTCGCCCGCCTCGACAAAGAAGTTGGACGTGCCGACGCTCGGCGCCGACTTGTAGCCGCCGCGGGAGCCGTTGCCGGTCGAGCGTTGGCCGCCGCCCGCGCGCCGGGCCGTATAGGTGGAGTGCAGGAACCCGCGCAGCTCTCCCGCCGCGACGAGCTCCGTCCGCCCGCTCGGCACGCCCTCGCCGTCGAACGGCCTCGCGGCGGGTCCGTCGGCCCGCCGGCCGTCATCGACAAGCGTGAACGCCGCCGACCCGACCTGGTTTCCGACCTGGTCGGCGAACAACGACCGTCCCTTCAAGACGTTGTCCGCATTGAGCGCCCCGGCGAGCACGCCGAGGAAATTCGAGGCGGCGAAGGGGTCGAGGACAACGGGAACCTTGGCGGTCGCCGGCTTGACGGCGCCGAGCATCTGCGCCCCGCGGTCGACGGCCTCGTCGGCGATCGTGTGCCGGTCGAGCAGATCGAGGCCACGCGCGATCGTGAAGGAGAAGCCCGTCTGCGTCTCCTCGCCGTCGACCGCAAGCGCGACCACGACCACCCACGCGTCCGTGCGGTCATATGTGACATCGACACCGGTCGTCGAGGCGATCGCAACCCGCGACGTCACGTCCCCCACTTGTGCGAGGTCGAGCTTGGTCACGCGCGGGTCCCGCGCGATGGCGTAGGACTCCAGATCGAGCGCCATCCGCACCTTCTCGTCGACGCCGATCGCCGCCGACCCCGCGTGGAACAACTCGGGCATCGGCTCGACCGGCGCCGCGTCGGGAAGTCCGTTGGCGGGGTCGGGCTCGGCAAGCGCCGCGTTCTCGCGGGCGCGCGCGACGGCCGTGCGTACTTCGTCCTCGGTCGGATCCGACGCCCACGCGTAGCCAAGCCGGTCATCGCGGATCACCCGCACGCCCACACCGCGCGACTCGGCGAAGGTCATGCCCTCGACCTCGCCGCGGAGTGCGCTGACCTCGGTGCGACGCTCCTCCTCGGCGAAGGCCTCAACCTGCTCATCGCTCTGCGCCGACCCAACCGCCGCCCGGACGAGATCGGCGAGCTCAGACACCGGTGCCTCCGACGGTGATACGGCCGATCCGAAGCGTCGGCGAGCCGCTGCCGACCGGCGCACCCTGGCCGTCCTTGCCGCAGACGCCCTCCCAGGTCTCGAAGTCGGAACCGACCACGTCGACCGAGCTCATCACGTCGATGGCGCGGCCGATCAAGTTCGCGCCGCGCACGGGGGTCGTGACCTCGCCCTGCTCGATGAGATAGCCCTCCGACACGCCGAACACGAAATCGCCCGACGCGGGGTTGACCTGGCCGCCGCCCAGACCGCGCACGTAGATCCCGCGATCCGTTCCGCTGATCACTTGGGCGGGATCGGTTGCCCCCGGCAGGATGTTCGTATTGGTCATGCGCACGATCGGCGGGTGTGCGTAGGACTCGCGCCGCGCGTTGCCCGTCGGCGCGACACCCATCTTTGCCGCGCGCATCCGGTCCTGCAGGAATCCCTGGAGCACACCGTCGGTAAACAGGACCGTCCGCTGTGCGGGCGTCCCCTCGTCGTCGAAGTCGAAGGATCCCCAGCCGTTGCGGATGGTCGCGTCGTCGACACCGTTGATGAGCTCGCTCGCGCATCGCTCGCCGATCAGGCCGCGGTAGACCGAGGCCTCCTTGTCGATCGCATCGGCCTCGAGCGGGTGCCCGACCGCCTCGTGGAACAGCACCCCGCCGCAGCCGTTGGCGACGACGACCGGCATCTCGCCGGCCGGCGCCGGAATCGAATCGAGCATCGCGACCGCGCGCTCGGCGGCCAGCCTCCCCGTGTCGGCGGGAAGATGGAGGTCGAGGAACTCGACGCCGGCGCATGCCGCAGGGCCGTGCCAGCCGGTCTGAATGACGTCGCCCCGCTTGGCCACCACCTGTGCGACCACACGAATGCGCGGCCGGTCCTCCCGCACCCAATCGCCGTCGCTCGTCGCGATCAGCCGGCGCTGGAGCGAGTCGAAGTAGATCCCGGTCACCTGCGCCACCTCGGGACTCACGCCACGCGCGACCTCGTCGACTTCGCGGAGCCACCCCACCTTGGCTGCCGCATCGACCTCGGCGGCGGCGCGCCCGGCGCGATTCGTGCCCGGACCGGTGCGCTCGGTCAAATCGACGACCGCTCCCGGCGCCTCGCCGGCGAGCGCGGCGCTGGCGGCCGCCGCGGCCTCGAGCAACGAATCGCGATCGAGCCGGTTGGAGTACGCGTAGCCGTACGTGGTGCCCCGGCACACGCGAACGCCGGCGCCTCGATCGAGGCCGGTCGTGAGCTCCTCGACCCGAGCGTCGTCAAGCCGGACCGATGTCGAGGAACGCTCCTCGACGAAGACCTCCGCGAAGTCGCCGCCCTTGCGTCTGGCGGCGACGAGTACCTCGGTGACAAGGTCGCGGTCGAGCATTCGGCGATGGTAACAGCGGGCCGTTCCGGCACCGGCCCCCCCTGCGCCCGGTGGTACGGTCGCCGCCCGGAGTGTCCGCCACCATCCACGACCGTCGTGTTCGCGCGCGCCAACGGCGCACGGCGGTCGACCTCGGGCTCGTTGCGCTCCTCGCCGCGGTTCTCGTCTGGGTGTTCACGTGGCCGACGACGCGTCACAGCTACCCGTTCCCCGTCGGCCCGGACGTGCCCGTCTATCTGTGGTGGACCCGGGTCGCGATTGCCGGCGGGCCCGCGCTCGCGAGCGAACGGCCGGGAGCGCCGGCGCTCATCGGCACGGTGGCGGGCGTGCTCGATCAGGGCCTGGTCGCCGCCCTCGGCGGCGTCCAGTACGCGCTTGGACCCGCCATCGCGCTGGTGGCGGCCGCGCTGGCGCGCGGCCGCGGCCGCCTGCTCCCCCGCGGCGGCTGGCTCGCCGCCGGCGTGCTCGCCGGTGCCTGGGCCACCTTTCTCGGCGGCGGCTACGTCTCGAACCTCGTGTTCGTCGCGGCCTTCCTCGGCGCCGCCGTCTCGCTCGCTCGGCGGACACGCCGCGGCGCGGTGATGGCGGCCATCCTGCTCGGCGGCGGGGGCCTTGCACACCCGGGGTTCTTCGTCGTGGGCGCGATCGTGCTCGGCTGCGCCGGCGCCTGGGCGGTGCTGCACGAGGGACGCTTTGGCTGGGACACCGACGGCGGACGGATCGGCATTGCGCTCGGGGGTGGCGGGCTGCTCGCCGTCCTCGCCGTATGGTCGGCAACCTTGGGCGGGGTGCGGGTGCCCGGCGAGACCTCGACCGACGCGTTCCTGCGGCACACCGGACAGCTCAACGAGCTGCGCCGCTCCTATCTCGACCGGTTCTTGGTCAATTGGCGCCGCTACAGCCCGTTCATGACCGCCGCGCTCGCGACGCTCGGGTCGTTTCGTGCGCGCGGGTTCGTCCGGCGCTACCTGCTGTCGTGGGTCGCGGTGACCGCCGCCGGGCTCGTCCTCGGCGCGGCCACGGGGTGGTTCCCGCCGGACCGGCTGCTGATGTTCGCGTTCTGCCTGCCGATGCTCGCGGCCTTCGGACTGGTCGCGCTTGGCGGGCTGATCGGCCGACGGTGGCTGGCATGGCCGGTGGGAATCGTGCTCGTCTTCCTCATCGTGTCCCCCGCGCTTCGGGACTGGCGAGATCAACAGACGTATGTCTCGCCCGACGAGATCGCCCATCTGACCCTTGCCGGCCGGATCGCTTCGGACCGGTCGGATCCCGGCACGCCGATCGTGCTCATCGCCGACAGCGACGACACCGACGAAGGGCTGTTCCTGCTCGGGCACACCCCAAACGCCGCACGCGCGGCGATGCCACCGGACCGGGCTCGCGACGTCTACGTGTTCCTCGGGACGCCAGAGGATCTTGCGGCCAACCGGCCGAGCACGAACGGCGACCCCACCTACGCTGCCGCGTCTGCCGCGTCGCTTGCGCGCATACCGCCGGGTCCGTATGTGACCTTCGTCATCGGCGAGGAGATCCGCGACCCGAGCGCGCTCGACGCGCCCGGCTTGACCCGATGGGATCCCAACGTCGCGAGCTCCGAGGGATCGCCGGCACCGCTGCCGGCCGCTGCCGACGAGCTCGCACCGGCCACACCCAAGCAGCTGGTCGGCGCAACCTGGCGCACCTTTCTGTTGCTCCTCGTGATCGGGCTGGGCTGGGCGTGGTGGGCGCTCGGCGACGTCGTCACCGGCGTCGCCGCGGCCCCGGCGTTCGCCGCGCCGCTGCTCGCGCTTAGCGCCTACGCGCTCGAGCGGCTCGGCGCGCCGCTCGGCACGACGGCGACCTCAACGCTCGCCTGCGCCCTCGCGGGCGGGTGCGGCTATGCGCTGCTCAGCCTCCGGCTGCTTCGCCGGCGCCGACACGGCCTCCTCGAGGGCGAGGTCGTCCTCGAACAGCAGGCCGCCGTCGATCCGTGAGCGCAGGTCGCGGAGCAGCACGATCAGCAACCACACGATGATCGGCACGACGATCCAGTCGCCGATCACCACATTGAGCGTGAAGGCGCCCGGATAGCGCAGTGCCTCGGCCGACCACAAGGTGACGCCGAGGAGCGAGCTGACGGCGAGCAACGCGGTGCGCGGCGCCTTGGGGAGCACCCACGCAAGCGGGAGCGCCCACACGACGTACCAGGGCAGGAGCACCGGTCCGAGCAGCATCAGCAGCACCAGCGCCCATCCCCACGTGGCCGCCTGTTCGCGCGGGCTCATCGTCGGGACGCCCTCGCCGGCGGTGCCCGTCGTGCGCCGCCAGATCGCCACCGACAGGCGCCAGATCGAGATCGCGAGGATCACCCCTGCCGCCAGCCGGACCGTCCACCCGAGCGTGTGGAAGCTGATGATGTCGAGGAAGCTCGAGCCGACCGCCGCCGGCGCGAGCCACCCCTGGTGCTGTGCGAGCGCCAGCATGCCGAGCGTTGGGTCCTGCAGCTGGAAGTACGGCGCGGCGAACGCCGCGGTGATGAGGGCGGCGAGCCCGACGTGCGTGATGCCAACGCGCCATCGCTCCTCGGGCGGACGCCGCGCGATGCACCACACCAACAGGAGCACGAGCGGCAGCCCGGCGGTCGCCTTGACGAGCATCCCAAGCGTCAGCAGCGCGATTGCCGGCATCTCGCGGTGCGAGACGACAAGCGCGAACGCGGCGGCGATCGCGAGCGCGACGAGCAAATCGTTGTGCCCGCTCGCCACGCCGTGGAAGATCACGACCGGGTTGGCGCCAAAGGCGACCAGCGCGAATGCGGTGCGGTCGGGCCACAGGCGGCGCACGGTCCACACGATCACCGCGCAGGTCGCGAGGCTGGCGACAAGCGCAAGCATCCGGTACGCCTCGACGTGCGCGGCCGGGCGAGCGCGCAGGAACGTCGAGAGCCATCCCGAAAGCGCGGTCCATCCCGGGCCGTAGACCGCCGGCGTGTTCACCCACATGGGTCCGACAAAGCGCCACAGGGCGTCGCTTGGATGATCGAGCGGTGTTTGCACGTATGGGTTGCCGCCGTAGACGCCGGCGATACGCCCGTAGAACGCATAGGAATAGACATCGCGCGAGAACAGCAGCGGCAGCTGCAACACCAGCGCGTGCGCGCCGACCACGAGCGCAGCGACGGGCCCGAGACCGACGCGACCACGGAATGCGGCCCGCAGCAGCAACAGGAACCCGGCAACGGCGAGCACCGAGGCGGCGACACCAACCGCGAGGATCGGGTTGCCGGGAATGTTGCCGAGTCCCAGGCGTTCCGCAATTGCGGTCAGCGGCCCACGTGGCTCCCCCTGGGGCGTGAGCATCGGCTGATACGGCGAGCGCGGGACCGCCCCGACGATCGCCATCGCCACCAAGCCGGCGGCCGCGAGCGCAAGCGCGCGCCAGCCTTCGGCGGTGGTACCACGACGACGGTTCGAGCCTCCCACGGTTGAACGAAAGTAGCACCCCGCCGGAATCGGCGTCCGCGCAGGTCAGCCGGGGCGATGGCGCGGTCGCTCGAACCGACCGAACACCCGGATCAGCAGCAGCAGGAACAATCCCGACACGCCGAGAATGAGTGGCCGCTGCAGCCACCACGACGCAGTGCTGTCGTGTTCGCGGGCAAGGCCGAGCGGCCACAGCACCAGCACCGCGCAGAGGAACGCGGTCATATGCCACAGGAACAGCGTCATGATCACGGCGTTCACGGCGATCGTCGCCTTCCACGGCCGGCGTCGCTGCAGCCAGCGCTGGAGATACGGGCGCAGCAGCATCACGGCCCCGATCGTCCAGATACCCCCGAGCAGGAAGCACACCGTCGGCGGATAGGCGTTCGACACGCGCTCGACATCGGTGCCGAGCAGGCTCTTCGGGTAGGCCCCGATCCCGGGAAACCAGTCGAGCCGGCGATCGCCGAACAGCTGCCAGAACGGCTGTGTCGTCAGCAGAGCCAGCAGACCGAGGCCTGCCGCTACCATCGACCAGAACACCTTCTTGGGCAGCCGTTGCGCGGTGCCGTCCCCGTAGAAGAACCCGAGCTGGTGGGGCAGCAACAACACGAAGGCGACATTGAACCAGCGAAACGCCGAGTGCCCGAGGACGAAACCGGCAACGTCGGCGGCGACGGCTCCGCCGATCATGATCGCCGGCACCCACCAACGGAACCGGCGGTGGAGCCAGATCATCGCCGGTGCGATGACGACGATCACGAGATAGACCCCGAGGAACCACAACGGCCCGAACGGGAGCGTCTGGCCCGGCGGCTGGAACAGCCGCAGCAGCGTCGTGCCGTCCCACAGATGCGGGCCCGTCGGCGCACCGACATCGAGCACATGCATCGCGACATCGATGGTGCCCCACACGGCGAAGAACACGAGCGAGGGACGCACGAGCCGGGCAAGACGGGTTCTGACGAACACGCCGGTCGTCTCGCCGCGGCGCTTCATCGCGTCGTAGGTGACGAGGTTGGAGAAGCCACCGACGAAGAAGAAGATCGGCATCACCTGGAGCACCCAGGTGACGAGCCACAGCCACGACGTCACGCCGATCGCGCTCGTCGTGCGGAGGATGCGGTCCTGCCACCACACGATCGCGATCGTCCAGTGACCGACGACCACGGTGCAGATGCTGGCCGCGCGGAGGAAGTCCACCACCCGGTCGCGGGTTGCGGGCGTCGCATCGACCAGCGCGTCGAGCGAGGTCTCGCTCATGTTCGCTCTGGCTACTCCTCCTTCGGGCCAGGGTCAAGCGTGGCACGATGGCGCGATGCCGCGATGGGTGCGTCTGACGCTCGGCATCGTCCTGCTGCTCGCCGGCCTGTTCACGACGATCGCCGGGCTTGCCATCGTGCTGCTCGTCGGCCCCGACGGTTCGGTCTCGCTGCCGCCGACCCGTCTCCTCGGCACCGGCGAGGCGATCACGCTGCCGCAGCTCGACGTCCCCGCCCTCCCCAACGACACCCCGGTGACGCTGGAAGTCGCGGTCGAGCCGGGCGCGACGCCGCTGTTCCTCGGGATCGGACCATCTCCGGACGTCGACGCCTACTTGCGCGGCGTGCCGATCGACGTGATCCAGCAGATCGACTGGCCGGGCGCCGCCCGCACGGAGCGCGTCCCGGGAACGGCGAGCGCCGATCCGCCAGTCGATCAGGACTTCTGGGCGGTCTCGGCGACGGGCGGCGGGCCGTCGCTGCACTGGGAGATTCCCCCGGGCGACTGGACGCTCGTGCTCATGCGGCAGGACGCGCAGCCCTCGATCGATGTCACCGTCCGCGGCTCGGTGACGATCAAGCCGCTCGGGCCGGTCGGGTTCGGCGTGCTCGCCATCGGTGTGCTGGTGCTCGTGGCCGGCGTGTGGGTCACGATCCGGGCCGCCCGACGCGGCGCCGCTCCTAGCTGACCTTCTCGGCCGCGTCGCCGAGCTCCGCGGCGCGCGCCGCCCGCGACTCGATCGCGATCACCGCCATCGTCGCGCCGATCGTCAACGCGCCGCCGGCGATCGCGGCAGGCGGAATGACCTCCCCCAGAATGATCCACGCGAGGACCGCGGTGATCACCGGCGAGACCTGCGTGATGAGCGCGGAGAGCCACGACGGCACGAACCGGTGCGACCAGATCACGAGGCTGTGGCCGACGAACCCGGGTAGCAGCGCGACGCCGATCACCGCGGCAAGATCGCTCGCCGTGAGACCGTGCGGGACGCCGTTCGTGACGAGCGCGACCGGGGTCATCGTGAGCGCCCCCGCGAGCATGACGCACGCGAAGTAGATGATCGGGTCGAATCGCTCCCGCACGTGACGCGAGAAGAACCAATAGGTGGTCCACGTGCCGATCCCGAGGAACGCGAGCAGGTCGCCGGTAAGGCTCCAGCTGGGCTCGCCCGCGGACGCGAGCGCCACAACCGCGACACCGAGGAACGACGCCGCCACGAGCGCCCACGCGCCGGCGCTCACCGGTTCGCGCAGCCGGTAGGCGGAGATGATCACGATCACGACCGGCGCAAGCGCGCCGATGAGCGCAACGTCCGCGACGGTCGTGAGATTGAGCGCCGTGAACCCGAGTCCGATATCGGCGGCGAACAGCACGCCCCCTGCCGCGCAGGCACGAAACGCGGACCAGGTGAACCGGCGCCGCGTGATTGCGATCGCCGCGAACGAGACGCAGACGCCCGCCCACAGCCGAAGCATGGCGAACGTCGGTCCGGGCAGCCCACTCCACTTGACGATGACCGGTCCCCACGCCCAGACGAACGTGGCGAGCCAGACGGCGGTGATGCCGCGCCGGCGACGGTCGTCCTCGTGCATCGACCCATCATCCCAGCGGCGTCACGCGCGCCCGAGGCCGCGTTGCTAGGCTGGTCGCCAATGCGTGAGAACACCGGCCCGGCGCTCGCGATCGCCGGAGTCCTGACGTTCGGCTACGTCGTCTGGGCGTCGGTCATCGTCGTCCTCATGTGGCTGGCGCTGACGGTCTACGCGATCGTCCAGTGGATCGGCGGCGACCAGCACGCGGACCCCACGATCGTGCTGCTGATCATGGTGGCAAACATCACGCTGTTCCTGCTGTTGCTCTACGGGGGCGTCTACTTCATAGGGCGCTCGATGCAGCACAAGAAGCGCGACGGCACGGAGAAGGACGACGATCTCGCCGCCGCCCTCGACTCGCCAGCCAACACCGCCGAGGCGCGCGAGACCGCGTAGCGAGTGTCTGTCCGCCTCTCTGTGTACGAAGAGCAGGGAGGACGGACCAACCCACGGGAAGGAGAACCGCGACCATGAAGCTGACGACCACCGCACAGGTCTCCGTCGACGGAGTGATGCAGGGGCCCGGCGGGCCGGAGGAGGACGATCGCGGCGTATTCGAGCGCGGCGGATGGGCCCACTTCGACAACGAAGCCGGGACGGCCATGGACGAGATCTACCAAGGCGCCGACGCGTTCCTGTTCGGCCGGCGCACCTACGAGATCTTCGCCGGCTCCTGGGGAACGTGGGACGATCCGGGCGACAGCCCGATCTGGACGGCGTTGCACTCGAAGCCCAAGTACGTGGCATCGACGACACTCACCGACCCGCGGTGGGCGAACTCGACCGTCCTCGCCGGTGATCTCACGGCCGCAGTCGGCGAGCTGAAAGCCAAGCCGGGACGCGACCTGCAGGTGCACGGCAGCGGCGCCTTGTTCCGGTGGCTGCTCGACAACGACCTCGTCGACGAGATCAACCTGTTCACCTTCCCCGTGGTCGTCGGCCAGGGCACGCGGCTGTTCCCTGACACGGGCCGGGACGGGGCGCTCGAACTGGTCGGATCGCGAACCACCCCCAGCGGAGTGACGATTCAGGTCTACCGGCCCACCGGGCCCCCGCAGTACGCAACGGCCACTGTCGACTGATCCGCGGCCTCTGGGTACATTCGCGAACCCTCGTGCATCACGGGGTGCTGTTCCGAAGCAGGGCTGAACCTCTCCGTCTTGGCTTGTCGTCCCGGTTGCGAACCCCAGCTGGCGACGTTCAGGATGCGTCTGTGGAGATTCCGGGTGCATGCTGACCAGTCCAAACCCGAAGCGACGGATTTCTTCGCGGCCGGTGACTACTCCTTCTGGTCTCGCATCCTCGAGCCGGCTTCGCAGTCGCTCGTCGAGGCTGCTCGCGTAGGCGCCGGAGGCCGTGTGCTCGATGTGGCAGCCGGGGACGGGAACACAGCGCTTGCCGCCTCCAGACGTGGCGCGATCGTGACCGCGCTGGATCCTTCTCAGGCGCAGATCGAGCGGGGGCGGCAGCGGGCCAGGATGGAGAGCAGTCCGATCGCGTGGGTCCGTGCGGACGGTAGACGTCTACCGTTCGCCCACTCGAGCTTCGACGGCTGCCTCGATTCGTTCGGCGAAGAGATGCCCCGTCGTGGAGATGCTCCGCGTCGTGCGCTCGCGCGGCGTCGTTGGAATCGCCCAGTGGACCGGCGAGGGGTTCTTCGGCGCGTACGTGGAGCTCATACGGAGGTTTTCTCCGGGGCCGGATCGAGGCGAGTATCGCCCCGATCTCGGTCAGGAGGACTTCGTCCGCACCAGCCTGGCGCCGTTCGCCGAGAGCATCGGGGTCCAGCGCCGAGCGATCCGCGCGAGGTTCGCGACGGCAGAGAGCTTCTGTGACGAGCTGCTGGGGAAGGATCCTTATGTTCGCCCACTTCAAGCGGCGACGGCCTCCCAGCGATGGGAGGATTTCTCCGAGGAGCTCTGTCGCCTGGTTTCGGCATGGAACGCTGCGGATGACGGCAGCGTGCTCCTCGAGTTGAAGTACCAGCTCACCGTCGCAACCAAACCCCGGACCTGAGCGCGCCTCGGGGGAGGGTACTTCCGACCAGGTCTATCTGCGGGCACACGCCGCTTCTCAAGGGCATTCACGAACACTGGCGCACGCGAAGATCAGTCCGTCAAGCGCAGGCCGAGGTCGATAGCATCAACCCATGACTTCTCGGGTCTCGCACACGACGTTCGATTGCCGCGATGCCTTCGCGCTGTCCACGTTCTGGAAGCAGGTGCTGGGCTATCACGACGTGCCGGGAGATCCGAACGAGCCGGGGCACGAGGAGTGCATGATCATCGGGTCGGATGCCGAGCCGAGGCTGCTGTTCATTGAGGTACCCGAGGGCAAGCAGGTAAAGAACCGCGTGCATCTCGATCTGGAACCAACCGACCGCGGCCGCGATGATGAGATCGAACGGGTCATAGCCTTGGGTGCGAAACCGCTGCACGACTTTCGCAAAGAGAACGGGAGCGGCTGGCTCGTTCTCGCCGATCCCGAGGGAAACGAGTTCTGCCTCCTTCGCAGCCAGGCTGAACGCGATCAAGTCTGATCGGCTCCCGGATCCCAGGCGTGACACGCCGTCCCTGGAGTCTCGCCACCTGGCATCGTAAACTCGATGCGAGAGAAGGCGATCATGAATCGAGAACGGCTCCGAGCGGCTCTGGCCTTGTTCCGCGAGTCCCAGTTGATTCGTTTCGTCCCTACAACGGGTGCCCTGGGGTTGGCCGAATCCGCCGTCGAACCTGAGCGTCACGAACCGCCTGAAGTCCGCGTCCCCGCGCCCCGCAATCGCCACTAGAACAAGAGCGGCTCGCGACTCGGGCGACATTCCCGAACGTTGGCGCACCTGCGTGTGATTAGTCCCGCAGCGCGCCAAGCCAGTGATGTCCTGGGTGGAGACGTTGCAGAGCGTCTATCAGCCAGCGGCGTTGAAGCTGATCCAACGACGGCAAGACCGCTGCGAAGTCGGCGTTGTCTTTCGCCTGATCGTGCTTCGCCTTGAACAACAGCACGATCTCGGGAACCATGTAGGGGATCCCGTCCTTGGTTGTCTCGATGACCTCGGTGTAGGGACGGCGGATCGTTTCGTCGCGACGACAGATCCACACGTCGCCGTCGTGCGGATCTCGGAAGACGTCGAGGTGGTAGGTCCCCGTCGTTCGGTCCCGTACCCACGTCTGGTGCATCACATCAAAGGCTGCCTGATCCTCGAGTTGCCAGACATGCCCCGAGCCGACGACATCGAAGTCGAACGCCGAAAGGGCGCGACGGATCTCGGGGAACCGACCGGTCGGGACGGCGATCTCCGTATCCTCATGGACGCGGGTCACCACGCCGAGGTGCAGATCGATCGCCCAGCCGGCCGTGACGCACCAGGGGACATCGACGCCTCGTAGCCGCTCGGCGACCTCTTGTGGATGCCATGGGTGCCAGGGCGCTTTCTGGTCCACCTTGGTTCCACCAGGCGGAAGCTCCTTGCGTTCGCTCACGCTTCCTCCTGGACGCGGCTTGCCGTCATGCGGCCGGCATGTCGTTTCACTGTGAGCGGCAATCCGAAGCACTCCGACATCGGCGCGTCGACAAGTGCCTCCTCCATCGGGCCAGAGGCGACGAGTGTCCCGTTCCGCAGTAGCGCCGCGTGCGTCGCAGTCGGCGGAATCTCCTCGAGGTGATGGGTGGCCAATACGGTCGTGCGCGCTGCAGCGGCGGCGACCATGGCGTCCAGCAACAGCTCGCGCGCAGGTAGGTCGAGCCCCGCGGCCGGCTCGTCGAACAGCAGCAACTCGTGCTCGCCGATCAACGCCCGGGCAATGAGGACACGCTGGCGCTCGCCGAGGGAGCAGGTGGCGAGCGGCCGCTCGGCAAGCTCCGCACAACCGACCGTCGCAAGTAACGCCGACGCCTCGGCGCGCGCCGTCGCATCGAAGGTCCGCCCCCACGGCACGAGCACGCCGTCGCGCCCGGTCAGCACGGTCTCGAGGACGCTCCGCCGGCCCGGCAACTCCTCGGCGAGTCGGTGCGACACGTGCCCGATCCGTCGCCGGAGCGCTCGCACGTCGGTGCGGCCCAACCGTTCGCCGAGCACCCATACCTCGCCGTCGGAAGGCTGGCGGCGGGCACCCATCAGCGAGAGGGCCGTCGTCTTGCCGCTTCCGTTCGGACCGAGCAACACCCACTGCTCGCCCTCCCCAACCGTCAGGTCGAGCGGGCCGAGGATCGTCCGCCCACCGATCCGAACCGACGCGGCGGTCATCGCGACCGCGGGGGTCATCGCACGGCCAGGCCGTATGGCGATTCGAGCAGTTCCTGCACCGTGCCGTCGTCATCGAAGAGCAGAAAGCGATCGAGCGCGCGCATCAACCAGCGGTCGTGCGTGACCACGATCACCGTGCCCTCGTAGCGGTCGAGCGCCGCCTCGAGCGCGTCGGCCGAGGCCACGTCGAGGTTGTCCGTCGGCTCGTCGAGCAGCAGCATCGTCGGCGAGTCGATCTCCATCAGCAGGATCTGGAAGCGCGCCTGCTGCCCACCCGAGAGCAGCTCGAACGGATTCTGCGCCGCCTGGTCGAGCTCGTAGCGGCGAAGCGCCGAGTGCGCGCGCGATCGCTCGAGCCCCTTCTTGAGGAGCACGTCGAGGATGGGACGCTCGCCGATGTCGGGCCGCTCGTGCAGCTGCGCGAACAACGACGGATCCACGCGCGCACCCAGCATCCACTCGCCCTCGTGCGCGATCTCCTCGCCGGCGAGCAGCCGCAGGAAGTGCGTCTTCCCGGTTCCGTTGGGACCGATCACGCCGAGACGTTCGCCAAAGCGGACCTCCGCATCGAACGGCTTGACGATCCCGGGGATCGCAAGACCGCGCGCCCGAAACGCAACCTTGCCGGTTCTGCCGCCGTCGACACGCATGCGCACGTCCTGCATCGCGGCTTGCTCCGGCGGCTGCTCGCGCTCGACGAAGCGATCGAGCCGGTGCTCGGCCGAGCGTGCCTTCGACGCCCACCCGTCGTTGTAGGCGGCCTTGCGCTTCATCTCCTTGACCATGTCGGCCAGCCGCTGGCGCTCCTCCTCATACCGGCGGTGCTGCTCGTCGAGCCGCTCGACCCGCGCGTCGCGTGCCGCCGCATAGGTTGCAAACCCCGCGGGATGCGTCCAGGTAGCCCGCCCCTCAAGCGTGACGACGCGCGTCGCGGCACGCTCGAGCACGGTCCGGTCGTGCGAGACGAACAGGATCGCCCGCGGTTCCCCGGCGATGCGCGCCTCGAGCCACTCCTTGCCGGCGATATCGAGCGTGTTGTCGGGCTCGTCGAGCAGGAGCACGTCGAACGGCGAGCGGAACACAATCTCGAGCGCGAGCCGCTTGCGCTCGCCGCCGGACAAGGTCTCGATGTGCCGGTCGCCCGACTCCGGGTAGCCGCCGCCGAACGCCTCGTAACAGCACCGGTCCCAGATCACCTCGGCGCGGTAACCGCCGGCGTCCTCCCATGCGGCGAGCGAAGCGGCGTACGCGAGCTGGGCGGGCTCGCCGGCTTCGCCGGCGAGCCCTTCCTCCGCCGTCCGGAGCCGGGCAGCCGCCGTCCGGACTTCCGGCTCGCTATAGGCGAGCAGGAAGTCGCGCACGCTCGTCGGCCGCTCGCTCGAGCCGATGAACTGCCGCATCAGGCCCACGCGTCCGTCGACCCGGATGGCTCCCTCGCTCGGGCGCTCCTCGCCGGCGATCATCCGCAGCAGCGTCGTTTTGCCGATGCCGTTGGCCCCGACCAGGGCGGTGTGCGAACCCTCCGGGACCCGAAAGGTGACGCCCTCAAACAGCGTCCAGCCGCCCGGGAGGCGATACGTGACGTCGGTCAGCTCGAGGAATCCCATCGCTGCAGGATACGGGGCCCCCGAGTCCGTGTTGCTGGAAATTCCGACCCTCGCTACGGTGTGTGAGCACCCGGGAGGGGTGGCTGATGGAGATACGGTTGCGGCGGTCCCCGGGCATGGTTCTGCCATATCCCGGACAAGCCCGCTACGGTAGATTCGACGGACCCATGCGACGCATAACCCCTCGGTCCGTGCCGCTTTCACCAAGCGCCCTGCGGGCCGTGGCCGCCTCGATCGTGGGAACGCTCGCCGTCGCGATCGTCTCGGCGACGCCGAACTCCCCCTACTACCCCGTGCTCCCAGACGGTGTCCAGGCGCAGGGACCGCTGCGCTGGATCGCGGATGCGATCGGTCTGCAGCACCTCGGCGATCTCGGCCTGATGATGGCAGGGCTGTTCGCGGTGATCCTCGCGGCGTTCGGTTTCATCCTGATCCTGCGCGAGGCCTGGCACGGGCGTGTCCCCGCGCGTATCGTCTGGGCGCTCGCGATCGCGTTCCACCTGCTCGTGCTGACGCTGCCGCTGTTGTTCTCGCGCGACGTCTACAGCTACGCGTACTACGGACGCATCGTCTCGACCTACGGCGGCAACCCGTACGTCCTCACGCCGAAGGACTTCGATCTCAACGCGCTGTGGTCGCTGACCTGGCCGGCGTGGCGCGGAACCCCGTCCGTCTACGGGCCCTTGTTCACCTGGGTGTCGGTGCTCACGACCGGTGTGGTCAAGAGCGTGCACAGCCAGATCCGCGGGTTCCAGATCGTCGCCGCGTTCGCGAGCCTCGGTACGATGTTCATCGTCTGGCGTCTGGTGAAGCGCGTGCGTCCGGAGCGGGCCATCTTCGCGATCGCCGTCATCGGGCTCAACCCGATCGTCGTCTACCAAGTGGTGGGCGGCGGACACAACGACATGCTCGTCGCGCTGTTCATCGCAGCGGCGGCATACCTATTGTTCACCAAACACGAGCTCGCGGCGGCGGTCTGTCTCGGCCTCGGCATGTCGGTCAAGGTGAGCGCGGTGGTGCCGCTCATCCTGCTCGTCGTTGCGCTTGCCGCGAGCGCCGAGCCGGAACGGCGCGCGCGCCTGCTTGCGAAGTACACCGCGGTCGTCGGCGGCACGTGGCTCATCCTCGCCGCGCCGTTCCTGCAATGGACCAACCCGACGCTCGGCATGCTCGAGCTCTCGGGTCATGACTCGGGTAAGGCGCCGGGCCAGCTGCTGGTGCACGCGTTCACGTGGGTCGGCACGTCGATCGGCGGCCCGGCGTTCGAGACGCCTTCGATGATCGCCGCACACATCATTTTGTTCGGCCTGTCGGTCACGGGCGTCTGGATGATCGCGCGACGGGTGTGGACCGACCCCGCCGCCCGGCGCCCGCAGGCGCAGCTGGCCGCATGGGGATGGGCGCTGATCGTCGTCATCCTGCTCGCCCCGATGCTCGGAGCCTGGTACCTCGTGTGGGTGCTCCCGCTTGCCTGGGCGTTGCCGCGGGTCGCGCGGCGAACGCTCGTCATCCTGTGCATCGCGTTTACGGTCACGGAGCTTGTCACCGAGAACGACCGGCTGCCGGAGCTGATCCGCAATGTGCGCCTACCGTTCGGCCACCCGGTTGCGATCCTCGTGTGCCTGTGGATCGGTGCCGACCTCGTCCGGCGGTTCACGCGCCACGTGCAACTCGATGCCGAAACGCCGGAGCGGCGGTTCGGCGACGTGTTCGAGGCCGGCCCGCACGCGAAGCCGGCAATTGTCGAGCCCACGCCGGCACCAGTTGACCCAATGCGGGTGGAAGCTCCCGAAACGATCCCAGCGGTCGAGGACGACACGCCGGTCACGATCCCTGCGGGATCCGCCGACCCCAGCCCCACGGCTCTCGTCTGACCCGCGGTCACAACTCACGCAGCACCGGGCGTTCCCGCGCGGGTCCTGCACACCTATCCTCAGAACGCGCCACGCCGCGGCCCGCGGCTGACCACCGGTCAGGTGACAAGGCGAGCACCACCCTCAACGACAACCAGGAGCAGAAACAGTGGAGATGACCGAGACCGTCCTGCGCTCCAACGCCGGGCACGACGTCGTGATCGGCGACGCGAGCCCGTTCGTCATCATCGGCGAGCGCATCAACCCGACCGGCCGCAAGAAGCTCGCCGAGGAGCTCAAGCAGGGCAACTACGACACCGTTCGCGCCGACGCACTCGCACAGGTGGCTGCGGGCGCCCGAGTCCTCGATCTCAACGCCGGCATCCCCGGCTTCGACGAGGTCGCGATGCTCTCCGAGATGGTCAAGATCGTGAACGACCTCGTCGACGTGCCGATCTGCATCGACTCCTCGACCCCGGAGGCGCTCGAGGCCGCGGTGCCGCTCGCCGGCGGCAAGGTGCTCATCAACTCGGTGACCGCCGAGCAGCACTCGATGGATCGGTTGCTGCCGCTCGTCGCCGAGTACGGCACGGCCGTCATCGGCATGGCCAACGACGAGACCGGCATCTCCATGGAGCCGGCCGAACGCTTCGTGGCGGCGGCCAAGATCGTCGAGAACGCCGAGAAGCACGGCATCGATCGGTCCAACGTGATCATCGATCCGCTGGCGATGCCGATCGGCGCGGCGCCGGACGCCGGCACCGCGATGATCGAAACGATGCGCCGGATTCGCGAGGAGCTCGGCGTCAACCTGTCGTGCGGCGCCTCGAACATCTCGTTCGGCATGCCCGGCCGTCACGAGATCGACGCCGCGTTCTTGACGCTCATGATCGGGGCCGGGATGAACACGGCGATCACCAACCCGCTGCACCGCCCGGTGAAGAAGGCGATCCTCGCCGCCGACCTGCTGCTCGGTCACGACGAATACGGCACCGAGTGGATCCGGGACCACCGCGCGGAGCTGGAGGCGTCCCAAGCCGGATGACCGACGCGGGCGCGAAGATCGAGGTCACCTACCTCCCGAGCGGCAAGACCGCGCGGGTGCCCGCCGGCACGACGCTGTTCAACGCCGCGCACTGGGCGGGGCTTCCGATCGAGTCGACCTGCGGCGGCCGCGGCACATGCGGCAAATGCGGCGTGCAGGTGCTCGAGGGCGCGGCGGAGCTCTCGCTCGCCGACTATCGCCACCTGGCCGACAAGCTCGACGACGGCTGGCGCCTGTCGTGTCAATGCCCGATCAACGGGCCGATGACGGTCGACGTGCCGCGGCTGCTCAAGATGCCGAAGGCCGCGACCATGGGGGTCGGGCGGTTCGTGCTCCTCGAGCCCAACGTGGCGAAGCTCTACTTCGAGCTGCCGCCCCCGTCGCTGGAGGACCATCGCTCGCACCTGCGCCGCGTGATGGACGCGGTCGAGGAGGAGGGCTACACCCGCAACTACGACTGGGAAGTCCTGCCGGCGGTCGCGGAAGCCTTCCGGAACGGGACGAACGTGACCGCGACACTCGTCGGCGAGTTTCTCGTCGATTGCGAGGAGGGCGATACGCGCGGCCGGATGTTCGGCGCGAGCTTCGACATCGGCACCACGACGTGCGTCTGCACGCTCGTCGATCTCCGCAACGGCGCCACGGTGGGCGTGTCAAGCTCGATCAACAAGCAGGCATCCTTCGGCGCCGACGTGATGGCGCGCGCGGCCAAGGCCATGCGCGGTCCCGAGGACATCGCCCAGCTGCAGGCGGCGGCGATCGAGACGGTGAACGACCTGTTCCACCAGGTGCAAGAAGAAGCCGGCGTGCAGCCCCGTGAGATCTACGAGTCGGTGGTGGTCGGGAACGCGACGATGATGTCGCTGCTGCTCGGGGTGAGCCCCGAGTCGATCGCGCTCGCGCCGTATGTCGCGACGTTCGTCGACCCGCAGGACGTCCGCGCCGACCAGCTCGGTCTGGACATGCACCCGCTCGGCTGGGTCGCCATCTACCCCTCGATCGGCTCCTACGTCGGCGCGGACATCGTCGGCGACATCGTCGCGACCGGGCTCGTGCGCGACCCTGAGACCCGCCTGCTCGTCGATGTCGGCACCAACGGCGAGATCGCGTGCGGGAACAAGGATCGCTCGGTTGCCACGGCCGCACCCGCCGGGCCCGCCTTCGAAGGCGGCGAGATCGTGTTCGGCATGCGCGCCACCGAGGGCGCGATCGAGGGCGTCGTGCTCACCAACGGCCGCGTGGAGCTCCAGGTGATCGGTGGCGACGACGTCGAGCCCCGCGGCATCTGTGGCTCGGGACTCATCGATATCGTCGCCCAGCTCCGGCTTGCGGGCTTGCTCGACGACGGCGGCAAGATGACGACCCGCGAGGACGCCGACGCCGCCGGGCACCCATTGGCCGCCAACCTGGTCATGCACGGCGAGGTGCGCGCGTTCCAGCTGTACGGAGAGGTCGTGCTCACCCAGGCCGACGTGCGCGCGTTGCAGTTCGCCAAGGGTGCCATCTCCACCGGGATCGAGACCGCGATGCGCGAGCTCGGTGTCGGGGCCGACGATCTCGACGAGGTCATGCTTGCCGGGTCGTTCGGCTCCTACATCAACCCCCGGAGCGCCCAGGTCATCGGTCTCGTCCCGCCGGTGCGCATCGACAAGATCAAGGCGGTCGGCAACACGGCGAGCGAGGGCGCCAAGATGGCGCTGATGTCGTTTCGCGAGCGCGAGGTCGCCTGGGAGATCCCGAGCTTCGTCGAGTACATCGAGCTCTCGGGGGTCGAGGACTTCAACGACCGCTTCATCAACAATCTGGGGTTGCCGCCGCTCGACACCCTTCCCGATCTCGAGACCGCCACCGAGCCGGCCGCGGCGACGGAGGCGACGGGATGACGCGGACGGGCGCTCGTATCGCGCTCATCGCGTGCGGGGCCGTCGCGAAGGACACCGCCGCGCTCGTCGAGCGCCACGGCTGGGACGCCGATGTCCACGGGATCAGCTCCGACCTGCACATGACGCCGCTCGAGATCGCGCCGGCGGTCGAAGAGAAGATCCAGCGGCTATTGCCGAACTACGACCGGGTGATCGTGGTCTACGGCGACTGCGGCACCGGCGGACGGCTCGACAAGGTCCTCGAGCGCTATCCGGCCGTCCGGCCCGCGGGCGTGCATTGCTTCCAGTGGTATGCCGGCGACCTGTTCAAGCGATTCGACGAGGACTACGGCATCTACTTCCTGACCGACTGGCTCGTGACCAATTGGGATCGAGCCGTCATTCGCGGGCTCGGTCTGGACCGGTTTCCCTGGCTCAAGGAGACCTACTTCGGCAACCTCACGCGCGTGCTGTTCATCCGCCAGCACCCCGACCCCGATCGCGAGGCCGCCGCGCGCGAGATCGCCGCGTACATGGAGCTGCCGCTCGAGATCCACGACCTGGGGATCGAGCCGCTCGAAGACCTGTTGATGCCGCTCATCGAGCCGACCGTCGAGGAGGACGCCGATGCTCTACACGCGTGAGCACGCGCCGCGCCCCATGACCGAGGAGCAAGAGGATCAAGTCCACGAGTACGCGATGCGGATCCTCGAGGAGATCGGCGTCGACGTCCTGCACGAAGAAGCCCGGGCGCTCCTCGCCGAGGCGGGCCAGGCGGTCGAGGGCGAACGGGTGCGCATGGATCGCGGCTGGGTGATGGAGCAGGTCGCGAAGGCCCCCCACACGTTCACGTTGCACGCGCGCAATCCCGCCAACAGCATCGAGGTGGGCGGCGGCACGCCGCTGTGGATGGGCGTCGGTGGCCCGCCCTTCCTGAGCGATCTGGACGAAGGACGTCGCGGCGGCACGCTCGAGGGTCACGACACGTTCATCAAGCTCACCCAGGCCGCGTCGCCGCTCAACTGCGCGCAGACCGGTGCGTGCGAGCCGGTCAAGATGGACGTCAACACCCGGCACCTCGACATGGAGTACTCGACGCTTCGCTGGTGCGACCTGCCGTACACGACGTACGGCACAAGCGGTCCCAAGGCACGCGACGGCATCGAGATGGCGCGGATCGTCCAGGGCGGCGATCTCGGCGGCCGCACGGCGCTCATGGGCGTCGTGAACTCGGTCAGCCCGCTCATCTGGGACTACCGGATGGTCGACGCGCTCATTGCCTGGGCGGAGTCGAACCAGGCGACGGTCGTCACGCCGTTCCTGCTCGGCGGCGCGACCGCCGCGGTCAGCGTGGCCGGCGGACTCGCCCAGCAGGCCGCGGAGGCGCTCTCCGGCGTCGCGCTGGCCCAGACCGTCCGCCCGGGCGCGCCTTGTCTGTACGGTTCGTTCTTCCAGGCGACCGACATGCGTACCGGCGCGCCGGCGCTGGGCACGCCCGAGTCGGTCTTCGGCGTCTTCGCCGGCGCGCAGCTCGCGCGGCGCTACGGGCTCCCGTTCCGCGGCGGCGGTGGCCTTTGTTCCTCCAATGCGGTCGACGCGCAGGCGGCAGCGGAGTCTGCCTTCATGCTGTGGGCGACCGTCCTCGCGGGCACCGACGTCGTGCTGCACGCGGCCGGCTGGCTCGAGGGCGGCCTCACCGCCTCGCTCGAGAAGTTCGCGCTCGACGTCGAGCTGCTCGAGCAGTTCACCGTGCAGCAGGCAGGCATCGGCTTCAGCGAGGAGGAGTTCGCCTTCGAGGCACTCAAGGAGGTCGGTCCCGGCGGCCTGTGGCTCGCGGCGGAACACACGATGAACCATTTCCGCGAGTGGCAGTACATCTCGCCGTTGTTCATCACGCAGGACTTCACGACGTGGTCGGCGGCCGGCGGCGAGGAGGCCGCGGCGCGCGCCAACCGCAGGTGGAAGCAGCTGCTCGAGTCCTACGAGGATCCGGGCATCGACCCGGACGTCGACGCCGAGCTCATCGCGTTCATGGACCGGCGCAAGGCCGAGCCCCCGCCGGAGGAAGAGCACTGAGATGCGCAAGCCCGCCAGCGTCGAGGAGTACCTGTCGTGGCAGACACACGAGCATCGCGCCGCGCTCGACGGGCTTCGCGCCGCGATCGCGAAGGCGGCGCCCGACGCGACCGAGGGGATCAGCTACGCGATGGCGGCCTTCCGGCTCAACGGCAAGGGGCTCGTCTGCTACGCGGCGTTCAAAGACCACTACAGCCTGTTCCCGATGAGCAAGCAGGTCGTCGCGGACAACGCCGAGGAGCTGGGAGCGCGCGCGACTGGCAAGGGCACGATCCAGTTCACGTACGGCGAGCGGCTGCCCGTGCGCCTCGTGCAGAAAATCGTCAAGGCGCGTGTTGCCGAGGTGGCGTCGAAGCAGACGCGCTCGCGCTGAGCGCGAGCTGACCGCAGGCCGCGTCGATCGAGCGACCTCTCGTGTCGCGCACCGTCACGTTAGCGCCACGGGCCTCGAGCACGGCGACGAACCGCCGAATCCGAACGGGCGGCGACCCCCGCACCTCGTAACCGGGCGTCGGATTCAGCGGGATCAGGTTGATGTGGGCGCCGAGCCGGCGTGCGATCGGCGCCTACCATCTGGGCCGGAAGACGCGAGAGTGGCGGAACTGGCAGACCCGTCGGACTTAGATCCGGTGGCCGAAAGGCCGTGGGAGTTCGAGTCTGCCCTCTCGCACCGCCGGACCTGGGGATCCATGGCGTGAGGCATCCCGGGTGTGAGGCGCTCAGGGCTCGACGCCACCGACGGTGAGGGCACGCAGGGTCCCATCCGCAGCCGTTACGAGGAGCGCTCGGCCTTCCCAGACCGCGGGACCCTCGACGGACGACCCGATGCGGACGACCGCGGATGGGGAACAGGCTGCGTCGCAGGCCGTCGGGAACGCATAGAAGTTGCCGTCACTCGAACCGACGTAGACGACCCCGTTCGCCGTGGCCACCGTGGATGTCGGGGATCCGTGGATGTCGCCGACCCATAGCGGGGCGCACGCCGCCCCGGCCGAACGGCAGCGTTCGGGGACGGCGGCCAGCCCCCCGCCGGGCGCCCCGGAGACGAACACCACACCGTCGTCGACCGCCGGAGTCGTTGGCGCGTCCGCCCGGGCTCGCCACACCGCTCGGCACTGTCCCGGGCAATCGACATCGAACCCGTAAAGGTACCCGGTGCTCGATCCAAGCACGACCAGTCGATCGCCGACGACCGGCCCGATCGACATGCTCCCAGCGAACTGCGATTGCGTTGGTTCGCATGCCCGGTCACACCGCGCCGGGAACACGACCGTATCGTCGCCCAGGACCGTCCAGACGGACCCGTCCGCGACCGCAGGCGGCACCGGCGAGGGGGGCTGTCCGTAGGACGGGACCCGCCCGATCCATGCGGGATCGCACAGGCCGGAGGAACATCCTTCGAACGCGAGCATTCGGTGTTCGCCGGCGTTCACGTAGATCACGCCGTCCACGACGGACGGCGGCGAACCGGCGTCGTCACCCGTGTACGCCGTCCACACCGGGAGGCACGTCGCGCCGCTCGTGCCGCATTCAACCTCAAAGGCGGCGAGGACCCCCGACGTGGTGTGCACCACGACCTGGTCCCCGGCGATCGCCGGCGCCGACACGATCGATCCGCTGAGCCGTCCCACCCAGACGACGTGGCCACCGCGGGCGTCGAGCGCGAACAGCTCACCCGACCCCGTCCCCACGAACACGCGGTCGGCATGCACGATCGGCGCTGTCGGCGAGTCGCCGACGCCGGCCGTCCACGCGACCTCGAGACCTTCCACCGTGGAGGGGTCGATGATCGGCGCGGCCGATCGATGCTGCAGGTCGGACAGCGGGAGGAACACCCAGAGCGCTGCACCAAAGACGAGCGATGCGACCGCGACGCTCGTGAGGCGCCTCGCGCGCTGCTTCCGCTGTCGGCGTCGGGCGAGTCGATCGAACGCGCCGGGGGCGGGTTCGTACGCCCGTTGCCGTCGTCTGAGGGCGTCGCGGAGATCACCCACGGGCATCACCTCCGACGTCGTCGGAACCGAGGGCCTTCCGAAGCCCGTCGCGGCCATGTTGGGCCAGCTTCCGGGCGTTCGCGGGCGACACGCCCATCGCTGCGGCGGCTTCGCTCGAACTGAAGTCGAGCAGTTCGGTCAGCACGACGGCCGCCCGTTGCCTCGCCGAGAGCGCTGCGAGGCCGCGGTCGAGGTCGGAACGCGCCTCCACCGCTTCGACGTTGTCGCTCGGCAGCAACCGGCGAGCCATCCGTCTGCTCGCGGTCAGGGCTCTCCGCCGGCGCATCCGGAACACATTCATCGCGGTCCGGTACAGGTAGCCGGTGGGAGACGCGAACGACTGCACGACGTGCCAGCGCTCCCACACCCGGAGGAAGGCCTCCTGCATGACGTCCTCGGCCTCCTGACGGTCCCCGGTCACGAGGGCAAGCGCCCCGAACAGCCGACCATGCTCGATCTCAAAGAAATCTTCGAAGCTGATCGACAGCCCGAGCGGGTCGTCGACGATCCCGTCATCGGTCCGCTCGCCCTCCGCCTGAGGCCTGAGCCCCCCGTCCGCCTCGGTCATCCCCACCATGAATGCGCATGGCGGGCGATTTGTGAAG
Organism: uncultured Actinomycetes bacterium; assembly: GCA_963816105.1. Classification (GTDB taxonomy): domain Bacteria; phylum Actinomycetota; class UBA4738; order UBA4738; family HRBIN12; genus AC-51. The sequence continues at coordinate 604,390 of CAWFJH010000001.1, forward strand.
ACCCGGAGGACCAGGGATTCACAATCCATCCCTCTCGCGCATTCATGCTGCCGTGGGGGACGGAGAGGAAACCCGGTGAACCAGACGTTCGCGCGCGTGCTGGTCGTCATCGCGGTCTCCACCCTCGCGGTCGCGGGGGCGGCATGCGCGGGAGGCGAAGGGGGGTCGGATCAGGGCGGCTCGCCGTCGGGTTCGCGGTCGAGTGCCTCGGAAACCATCACCCCCATCCCGGAGGGCCAGTCCCTCATGGACCCTGGGAGCTACCTGGCCCAGACCGAGCCCGCCATCACCCTCACGACCACTACGCCCTGGTACGGCGCGGCCAACGCCCCGGGGTTCGTCGATTTCGGCCAGCTCGATCACTTCCCCTACGCGGAGCTCCTCCTGCTCAACCTCGATGAGGTCGTCCGGGACCCAAGCGATCCGGGAGATCCGTTGCGGTTGCGTCCCGCACCCGAGGACCTCCTCGGGTGGTTGGTGGATCAGGGTGGAATGGAGATCGTCGGCGAGGTGGATCCGGTGGAGATCGGCGGGTTCTCCGGTCAGCAAGCGGACATCCGCGTGCGGTCGGACGCCGACTGCGCGCCGAAGGACACCCGACCGTTCCCGCAAGCGTGCCTCGTGTTCTTCTCCACGTCGGGGGAACCTTCAGGTTTCGCGTTCGCGAGGTGGATGGCGTACCGGATCACCGTGCTCCCCGATGTGGAGGGCCAGCCCGTGACGCTCTTGTATACGGACTACCCAGGCCCTCGCTTCGACGAGCGGGCCGAGGTAGCCGACGAGGTCGTCCGGTCGATCGAGTTCGACGTTTGAGTGAGCAAAGGGAGGAGCGCCGGTTGAGCGCTGTCAAGGGTGGAGCGATCGTCGTCGTGCTGAGCGTCCTGATCGCTGGATGTTCATCGAGCGCCAAGGAGCCGAGCCCCACGCAGTCGCCGACGAGCGATCCGGTCGTGATCCGGTTGGGCACCGGCGACCCACGGGGCCGACCCGACACCCCGGTCGTGGAGGGTTTCGCCGATGCAGTCGAGGAGCTGTCCGATGGCGCGATGCGCGTCGAGGTCGTATGGGAGGCGGGCGATGACTCGAGTGTCCCCGACGGTTTCGAGAAGGGCGTGGTGCAACTCGTCCAGGACGGTGAGCTCGACCTCGGCTGGATCGCCACACGGGCATGGGATACCGTCGGTGTGAAGAGCTTCCAGGCCCTGCAGGCGCCCTTCCTCATCACGGACCAGCAGCTCCTGACCGAAGTGCTCGCAAGCCCCATGGCAGACGAGATGGCCGCCGGTCTAGAGGACGCCGGCGTGGTCGGGCTCGGCCTGTTCCCGGACGGGCTGCGGCACCCGATGGGCTACACGGCGCCGATGACCTCGCTCCAGGACTTCGACGGGGCCGCCATCCGGCTCGTCCCGTCAGAGGCCACCGAGGCCCTGGTCCGGGCGCTCGGGGGGCGGCCCGTGTACGGGCTGACCGGCGATGCGTTGGCCAGGGCCATCGCGAGCGGCGACGTGGACGGCACGGAGATCTCGCTGGCGCTGGCCGCGACGATCGCGCCGAAGGGATCCGTGCTGACCGGCAACGTGGTGCTGTTCCCCCAGGTCAAGACATTGTTCGCGAACCAGGATCTGATGGGAGCGCTCTCCGACGAGCAGCAAGCGATCCTCGCCGCGGCAGCCGAGGAGGCGTACACGTTCGCCACGGACGCCGCGACCGAAGACTCACAAGCGTTCTGCGATGCGGGCGGCGACGTCGCGATCGCCTCGGAGGCTGACGTTGCAGCGCTGCAGCGGGCCGCGATGCCCGTGTATCAGACGCTCGAGGCAGATCCACAGACGAAGGGATTCATCGATGAGATCCAGGCGTTGAAGGAGGGACAGACGGTCGTCGAAGCGCCCTCGCCCTGTGGCGGAGGCTGACCCCCTGGCGGATCAACAGGAGGGCGGATCTTTGGATCAGGCTGGGGCACCCAGCCGGCCTGACCCGGATCAGCCTGCCTGTGACGCGAAAGCCAGTTGGCCGCAAGCGGCGTCGATAGAGCGACCTCTCGTGTCGCGCACCGTCACGTTGGCGCCACGGGCCTCGAGCACGGCGACGAACCGCCGAATCCGCACGGGCGGCGACCCCCGCACCTCGTACCCGGGCGTCGGATTCAGCGGGATCAGGTTGATGTGGGCGCCGAGCCGGCGCGCGATCGGCGCCAGCAGCTCGGCTTGTTCGTCGGTGTCGTTGACCTGGTCGATCAGCGCCCACTCGATAGAGGGACGCCGGTGTGTCACGGCGCGCCAGCCGGCGATCGCATCCTCGAGCTTGGCGAGCGGATACCGCGTGTTCGGGGGGACAAGCTGGTCGCGCAGCCGGTCGCTCGCGGCGTGGAAGCTCACCGCAAGGCCGACCTGCGGATGCAGTTCAGCCTGCTTGTTGATGCCGGGAACGATGCCGACCGTCGAGACGGTGATGTGCCGCGCGCCGAGGCCGAACGCAGCAGGGTCGGTCAGCCGATCGAGCGAGGCGAAGACGTGCCGCTGGTTGGCGAACGGTTCCCCCATCCCCATGAACACGACGTTGGTGAGTCGCCGCGGCGTGGTCTCGGGCAATCGCGCCGCCTCCCGCCTCGCCCACACGGCCTGAGCGGCGATCTCCCCGGCCGTGAGGTTGTTCTGCAGACCCATCTGGCCGGTGGCACAAAACGTGCAGCCCATCGCGCACCCGGCCTGCGAGGAGATGCACACGGTCACGCGATCCGGATAGCCCATGAGGACGGCCTCGACGACGTGCTGCCCGCCAAGCTTGAGCAGTGCCTTGCGGGTGGCACCGCGATCCGAGGTTCTCTCCGTGAGGACCTCGACCCCGAGCGGGATCTCGCGCGCCAGCCGCTCTCGAAGCGCGCCGGGGACGTCGGGCATCTCCTCGTAGGTCGCGCCACGCTTCCAGAGATGGCGCCAGACCTGCTTGGCCCGGAAGGCCGGCTCTCCCCACGCGGTGAGGCGATCGGCGAGTCGGTCTTGCGTCAGGTCGTAGACGGTCGGCACTCGACCAGGGTAGACGCAGGCGCCCGCGTCACGCGATCGCGAAGAGTCGCTCGCGGGCCTCCTCGTCGCTCGGGGTGTGCGTCACCGTGTCGAATCCCTTCCATTGCGCATCCGAGAGCGGGCCGAGGACCTGATCGGTCTCGATTCGGTCGTGTCGGCGGGCGCGCTCGTCGGGATCCTGCACGTTGAAGCCGTCGTTGGCCCAGGAGTCCACGAGGCACGAGATCCGGGCGCGGCGGAGTCGCTCGATCCGTTCGGAGGCATAGGCCTCGACCGCGGCCGGTGTCCCACCATCATCAGACCGAAGCCGATCCGCAAGCATGCCGGCGTCGCGCACTGCCAACGAGAGTCCCTGCCCGATCAGCGGATTGTTGTAGCCGCCCGCGTCGCCGATCAACACGACCCCGTCGGCGAACGGTCGGTCGACCCATGTGTCGGCGCACGCGAAGGTCGCGCAGGGTCCCGCTGGCCTCGCTGCGGCCCACCGCTCGCCGTCGGGCAGCGACGACACCTGCGTGGCGGTGGACAGGAATCGCGCAGCGCCTTCGGCGCCTGCAAATCGGTGGCGTTGCTCGGTAGGAATGCAGAAGTACAGTCGCGCACGACCATCGCCTTGCGGGAAGGTGAGGAACAGCGTGTCGTGTGCGCGCGCGGCGAGGTTGATGCGCTCGTCGACCTCACCCAGGCCCTCGGCCAGCAGCCCCGTCGCAAGGTGCGCGGTCGGGTCCTCGTGCAGCTCGATGCCCGCTTGGGCGCGCACGGTTGAACTGCGGCCATCGGCACCGACGATCAGCTCGCAGGAAACGGTATGCCGACCCTCGCGGTCGGTCCACGCCACCGTGGGCGGGGCGGTCTCGATAACCACCTGCTGTGCTCCGAAGACGAGCCGTGTCCCGGCGGCACTCGCGGACTCAGCCAGAGCACGCGTGGCCCGTGGGTGGAACAGATTCATCGAGCCCGGCACACCGGCCACCTCGGCCGACAAGTCGAACGGGCCGGCCGGTTCGCTTCTCCCCTCATCGTGGGCCACGAGCCGATCCGCAACGTTCGCGCCCGCATCGAGAAGGACATCCTGGAGTCCGAGGCGCTGCACCTCCGCGACACCCCAGGGCCATATCAACTCCCCGCGGACTCGATCCCGGTAGTCCGGTTGGCGCTCGAGCATCAGCACACTCGCTCCGGCCCGGGACATCACGGTCGCGAACGTTCCTCCGGCGAAGCCGCCACCGACAACGACGTAGTCGAACGTATCCACGCGCCAGGAGGGTAGTAGATGGCCATCCCAGCGTAGACCGCTCCCAGGGCCGAGCTACTCACCAATTGTGGTCGTTCACCCGGCGGAGGAACCAGTCGATCGCCACAGCATGACGCTCAACGGATTCGAGAAGATCCGCTGCGCTTGACACTGAGCGCATCGAGACCACGTCGTCGGCCTTGCGCATTCCGCGAGCGGCAGCGAAGACGTCTATCTCGCCAGGCCATCGCTCCGGCCAGGGCGAGACGCGCTCGTAGCCGGCCCGAAGCGCGTCCCGGTACGGCCACGTCGCCTCGTCCTCCCCGACCTCCCACATCGTCACGCCCAGATCCTGAACGGGCCATGCGAGCAAACAGTCGTCGAAATCAAGAAACCACACGTCCTCGTCGTGGACGAAGACGTTCTCCTGATGAAGGTCGCCATGGACGATCCGCTGCTGCTCGTTCGAAGCCTCGAGACGCACAAGAGCTTCACGGATCCGGCGCTGCGCCCGTTCGAAAATGGCACGCGCAGGCGGCAGCACGATGTCGGCGTTCTGTTCGGACAGGAGCGCTCCGGCGTCTCCCTCAAGGAACGGAGCGTCCCACCGTTGGAGTCCCTCGACGTGCGGGAACGATCGACCGTGTTCGTGCAGACGGGCTGCCCCTCCCCCAAATGAAGACACGTTGGACGGCTCAGGCTTCTCGCCAAGAGGAGCGCCGGGAACCCAGGTGAAGACGGCCACTCGTCGCGGTTCGGGAGCTTCAGCGTGAGGAACCAATTCGAAGAGCGATCCTGCCCTGGATCGGAGAGGGCGAGGCACCTTGACCACCGACTCTCCCGCGAGGGCGTCGAGCCAAGCAAGCTCGACGCGGATCTCTTCGTCGCTCCGGCGGTCCGCGAGGTAGACGCGCAACGCGTATGGGCCGTCGATCGTGTCAACTCTGAACGTGAAGTTCCAGTCGTACCCGATGGGCGTGAGGCCTGTGACGTCCAGCTCGTAGCCTTCCAGGGCGCGGCGCGCGAGCGGTTCGTATCGCAGCGCCCCGGCCCTTCCTCCCTCGTCCGCCATGAGGCTCACCGAAGCAGCGTAGACGGGCAGCCTCCGGCGATCAGCGCGGCGCCGGCAGACCTCGAATCGGAGATCCGGACAAGGACTTTCGCGCTTCCTCGAGCCCGGCCATCACGGTGACTGCACCCGGGCCGTGGGCTCGCCATTGGCCGTCCTGCCAGACGGCGGCGCTTCGCTCGTCCACGCCGAGCAGCACCACGTCGTCGCGAGGAGCAGCGGCGAGCGCCGAGTCGACCCAACGATGGCCGAACGTCTCGAAGTGTGGAAGCACCGTCACACCGGGCACGAGGCCGAGCGCGGGGAGATACCTCCGCGCATCATCGCCGGGCATCCGCTCGCGAACCAGCGTCCACTCCCCGAGCGCCATCGCTCCGGCCGACGATCCCGCCAGGGCGGCGCCGCTCCGCCACGCGTCGACGATCGCATCCCAGAGCGGCGAGCCCGCGAGCACCTTTGGAACGAGACCCGGGTCTCCCCCGACCAAATAGAAGAATCTTCCGGTCTGGGCGAGCGCCGCGTTCTCGGCCGATGTGGCGTGCGAGCGCTTGGTCGCCGGCAGTTCCTCGACGTCGAGCCCGAGCCGCCCGAACCACTCGACGGCGTGACGAACCGCCAGGTCGGGGCGCTGCCGGGCGGCCGCCGTCGCCACCACGAACGCCGGACCGGCGCCCGCGGCTTCAACCAGGATTCGATCCTGCTCCTCGTTGCCGGGATGCAGCTCATCCCCACCGACGAGGGCGAGCGGACCGGGGGCGGAGGTCATCGCGCTACCCTAACGAGACATGCGCATCGCCTTTGTCTCGACCTACCCCCCGCGGCGCTGCGGCATCGCCACCTTCACCGCCGACCTGATCGGCGCGATTCGCGAGGCCGACCCCGCCACGCAGTGCCGGATCGCGGCGATCGATGAGCGGAACTCGGTGCGCGCCTACGGCAACGAGGTCCGCTGGCGGATCAAGCAGGGCAGCGTCCTTCCCTACCGGGCGGCCGCGCACGCCATCGACCGATCCAACGCGGAGGTCGTCTGCGTCCAGCACGAGTTCGGCCTCTACGGCCTGTGGAAGGGAGGCGGCTTCGTCGGCGATCACTGGATCGAGGGCATGTACGAGGACCACCTCACCTCGTTCCTCGAGGAGCTGAAGAAGCCGTCGCTCGTGAACATGCACACCGTCCTGCCGGATCCCTCCCCCGCGATTCGCGACGCCGTGCGATCGATCGCCGAGAGCGCCCATCGTTTGGTCGTGATGGCCGAGACGGCCGTCGACATCCTCGACCGCGTCTACGGGGTCGCCGAGAAGCCACTCGTGATCCCCCACGGGATGCCGCACATCGAGCCGAAGGGGCGGCGCCGCCTCAAGGCGAAGCTCGGCCTGGACGGCCGCACGATCATCTCCACCTTCGGTCTCGTCGGTCCCGGCAAGGGTCTCGAGTACGCCATCGAGGCGATGCCCGCGGTCGCCGCCCGGCACCCGGAGGCCCTGTACCTGATCGCCGGCCAGACCCATCCGGAGCTCCTCAAGCAGCGCGGCGAGGAATACCGCAACCGGCTGCAGGCGCTCGTCGACGAGCTCGAGATCGGCGACAACGTCTCGTTCGTCAACGAGTACCTCGAGCAGAAGGACATCATCGACTTCCTGCTTGCGACCGACGTCTACGTCACGCCATACCTCGACCCCAACCAGATCACGAGCGGCACCCTTTCCTACGCGCTCGGAGCCGGCAAGGCCGTCGTCTCCACGCCGTACCTGCACGCGCAGGAGGCGCTCGAGAAGGATCGGGGCATGCTGGTCGACTTCCGCTCGGCGGAAGGCATCGCCGATGCCGTGAACGCCATCCTCGACGATCCCAAGCTCAAGGCTCGCCTCGAGAAGAAGGCCTACACCTACGCGAACCAGGCAACCTGGCCCAAGACCGGCGCCCGGTTCCTCGCCGCGATGCAGGAGCTCGTTGACGAGCATCCGCCGGAGGTGGCCCGTCGCAAGCCCGACCGTGCGGCGCTCAAGGTGGCGCATCGGCTCAAGGCCAACCCGCTCATCAGCCCCCAGATCGTGGAGCCCTCACAGGCGGGCTTCGAGGTGATCTCCACGATCAATCCGGGCGCCGCGCAGGTGGGCGACGAGACCGTGCTGCTCGTGCGGGTGGCCGAGCGGCCTCGCCACGACGCCGAGCCGGGGGCCGATGCGCAGATGGTCGATCTCTCAGGCCCGAGCCCTCGCCTCATTCCGCTTCCGAGCGGCCTGCACGCGGAGCAGCTGATCGGCATGGCCTACTTCGACTGCGATCGGGAACCGCCGCAGGTCGTGATCGGCTACGTGCCGCGCGACCTCCCCGGCCTCGACCTGTCGGATCCGCGCACGATTCGGTACCGCAACACGGCAGGCGGCTTCACGCCCGGGCAGGACGAGTTCACCGACTACCTCTCGCACATCTCACACCTGCGAGTGGCGCGGAGCCCCGACGGCGTGCACTTCGCGCTCGACCCCGACATCGCCATTCACCCCGCCGACCCGATGGAGGAATACGGGGTCGAGGACCCGCGGATCACCGAGATCGACGGCGTATTTCACATCACCTACGTCGCCGTCAGCCGCCTCGGAATCACGACTGCGCACATGACCACCACCGACTTCCGAACGTTCGAGCGCCACGGAACGATCATGTACCCGGACCAAAAGGACGTCGTGTTGTTCCCGGAGAAGGTCGACGGCAAGTACCTCGCGTTCACTCGTCCGATGCCGGGCTCGTTCGGACGCGTGCTCGGGCTGTGGCTGGCCGAGAGCGAGGATCTGGTGCATTGGGGCCGGCATCGCCCGGTGGCGGAGCCGCGGAACCGGATGTGGGACGAGATGCGGATCGGGGCCTCGCTCGTGCCGATCCGCACCGACGACGGCTGGCTCGTCGTCTACCACGGCGCCGATCGGATGAATCGCTACGGCGCGGGCGCGCTGCTGCTCGACGCCGGCGATCCGAGCAAGGTGCTCGCGCGCTCGACGCGTCCGGTCATGGTGCCGGAAGAGAGCTACGAGCACGACGGGTTCCTCCACGACGTCGTCTTCCCGAGCGGGCACATCGAACTGGGCGACGGGCACATCCGTGTCTACTACGGCGCTGCCGACGCCGTGCTCTGCGCCGCCGACCTGGCGATCGACGACATCGTCTCGACCCTCTCGCCCGTCTAGTGCTGCGACAACTCGCGCGCCTCACGGGGCCGCTGCCGGCCGCCGGTCCCGACGCACTGACCGTCACGATCTACGAGCATCCCGATGGCACGGTGCACGCGGCAGAATCGGGCTTCGAGGGCGTCGCGTGCGTCGACGACACCGCTCGGCTGCTCGGCGTGGTCTGCGAGATCTACGACCGCACGCGGCTGCCGTGGGTCGAGCGATGGGCCCGCGGCCTGCTCGACTTCGTCCTGTGGATGCAGGAGCCCGACGGCCGGTGGCTCAACTTCGTCCACGACTGGGAGGGCGACAAGAACCGCGACGGAATTACGTCGCGCACCGGCCAGAACTTCTGGCAGGCGCGCGCCCTGCTCGGGGTGGGCGACGCGGCGCGGGTGCTCGGGGACGAGCGCGCCGCTGCCGCGTTCGCCCGGGGGTTCGCGGTGGTGCGCGACGAGCCCGCGCCGCCCGATATCCGCTCGCTGCATGTCGTGGCCGAGCTCGCCCGGCCCGAGCCCGATCGTGCACTCGTGCGGCGGTGGGCCGATGAGATCGCCTCGACCCGCGACGGCGACATGCTGATGAACTCGTCCCTCGAGCGCGGGCGGCCGCATCTGTGGGCGCACATCCAGGAAGGCGTGCTCGCGCGATGCGCGGGCGCCCTTGGCGACGTCGCGCTGCTCGCCATCGCCGGCGCGAGCGCCGAGGCGGTCCTTGTGCCGCCGGTGGGCGCCGCGTTCGGCGCGCAGACCTCGAGCTCTCCCTACGACGTGGCCTCCTGTGTGTGGTCGCTCGAGCGCCTCGCCGAGGCGACGGACGACGCGCGATGGACCGGGCTCGCCGCCGACGCCCTCGCGTGGTTCGACGGCCGAAACGCTGCCGGGCAGCCCGTCTACGACCGCGCTCGTGGGCGCGTCGGTGACGGCGTCGACGAAGATCGCGTCTCGGAGAACTCCGGCGCCGAGGCCAACATCGTGGCCGCCGAGGTGATGCTCGACCAGGCGGCGGCGATCGCCCGCGAGATGCCCGACCCGTTCAGCTCGTAACGAGGCGCACGCTGCGAGGGCAGTGTCGCTAGGCTTGCCCCATGCCCGGGCAGGGACGACCGACCACCAACCAGCGGGTCGCCGCGATCGTTGCCATCCTGCTCGTCGTCGGTGTCGTCGTCGTCACGGTCTCGCTGACCGCCGATGAATTCCTGCGGGTCATCACGCAGATCGCCTTGCTGTTCGTCCTCGTGTGCGCGGCATGGATGGCGATCACCCGCACCCACCCGCAGCGGACGATCGGGGTCGTGATCGCGGTCATCGCGGTCGTGGCCTTCGTCGTCTCGATCTTCACGTCCGAGCACCATCTGCTCGCATCGGCGGTCGTTCGTGGGGCCGCCATCGTGATCGCCGTGTGGCTGGGCGAGTACGCCGTAGGCGCAACGAAGCGATCCCTGCAAGCCGCCGACGTCGAGGGCACGCCGGTGCCGGCGGCCACGCACGGCGTGCTGTTCATGAACCTGAAATCGGGCGGCGGCAAGCCGGAGAAGTTCAACCTGGTGCAGGAATGCCGGGCGCGCGGCATCGAGCCGGTCGTCCTCGAGCCGGGCGAGGACTGGCTTGCGCGCGTGCGCGAGGTGGCGGCCTCCGGGCATGACGTCCTCGGGATGGCGGGCGGCGACGGATCGCAGGCGATGGTCGGCTCGGTCGCCGCCGAACTCGGGCTTCCGATGGTCGTCGTGCCTGCTGGCACGCGGAACCACCTCGCTCTTGACCTCGGACTCGACCGCGACGACGTCGTCGGCGCACTCGACGCATACGGCACCGCCGTCGAGCGCCCGATGGACCTCGCGGAGATGAACGGCCGCATCTTCGTGAACAACGTCTCGCTCGGTCTGTACGCCACGATCGTCTCCTCGCCCGACTATCGCGACGCGAAGGCCGACACGACGTTGCAGACCTTGCCCGCGGTGTTGGGGAAGGACACGCAGCCGTTCGACCTGCAGTTCACCGGGGCCGACGGCACCGAGCGCCGCGGCGCGCACCTGATCCAGATCTCGAACAACCCCTACGGGACCACCGCCCGTGGCCGCGGCAGCCGGCCCAGGCTCGACTCCGGCGAGCTCGGTGTGCTTTCGCTCACCATCTCGTCGGGGGACGGCGGCGCACCGGCCGCCATCGCCGCGTTCGGCACCGGTCATCCCGAGCGCTACAAGGGCTACGAAGAGTGGTCGACCCCCACCTTCGAGGTGCGCTCCGGCGCCGCGATCGACGTCGGTCTCGACGGCGAGAGCATGTCGATGGACTCGCCCCTTCGCTTCTCGATCCGTCCCGGGGCGGTGCGTGTCCGGCTGCCAACGCACGCAATCGGCTACTCGCCGGCAGCGCGTTCGATGACCTGGCGGGAATCACTCGGCGAGCTCTGGCGGGTCATCCGCGGCCGGCCCTCCCGCTTCCAGGGCTGAAGGACCCCCTTCCGCCTCGATGCCGGCGAGCGCCGCTTCGATGGTGTTGAACACGTGCCGGCGATCGAGCGTCGCGAACAGGCCGTAGCTGTGCAGCAGGTCCTCGAGCCGGTCGCGCAGCTCGACGAACGCCACGTTGACGCCCTGGTCGTTGAGCTCCTGGTCGAGCCGCTCGAGCACGTCTGCGGCCGTCACGTCGACGTCGGTGACCGCCTCGCATTGCAGCACGACCCAGCGCGGCTTCCGCGTGCGCACCAGGCGTCGGACCTCCTGGCGGAAAATGCCGGCGTTCGCGAAGAACAGCGGCGCCTCCCAGCGGTACACGACGACGCCGGGAACCTCGTCGGACTCGGGGTAGCGCTGCTTGCTATGCCACTCCCCCGACTGCTCGTCCCGGCCGAGGATCTCGCCGTACGGCCACCAGCTCCGGCGGAAGAACAGCAGGATCGACAGCGTGATCGCGATGAGGATGCCTTGGAGGACCCCGAACAGGATGACGCCGAGGGTCGCGACCAGCGACAGCAGGAATGCGGTCCGGCGAACTCGCGCGTACGTGCGCAAGATCTTGACGTTCACCAGCGACAACGCCGCCGCGATCACGATCGCGGCGAGCGCGGGCTGCGGCAGGTTCTGCAGCAGCCACGGCAGGAACACGAGCAGCATGGCCACCACGGCCGCGCCGACGAGCCCGGTCACCTGCGACTTCGATCCCGACTGCTCGGCCACGGCGGTGCGGGATCCGCTCGCCGAGATGGCGAACCCCTGGAAGAAGCCGGCCGCGACGTTGGCCGCGCCCATCCCGATCATCTCCTGGTTCGGATCGACCTCGTCGCCGCGACGGGCCGCGAAACTCGTCGAGGTCGCGATCGTGTCGGTGAGGGAAACGAGGACGATGCCGAGCGCCGCCACGAGGAGTGGGCCGATGTCGGCGAGCGGCACCGACGGGAACGTCGGCGTCGGCAGGCCGCTCGGCAGCGCCCCCACCGTCTTGACGCCGTCGGCTGCGAGATCGAAGACCGAGGTGACGACGATCGCGGCAACAACGGCGACGAGCACGGCGGGGATCTTCGTGGTCATGCGCGGCAGGGTCAGCAGGAGCACCAGGGTCGAAAGACCCACCGCGAGCGCCGTCGCGTTCGTTTGATCGAGCCCGCTCGCGAACGCCTTCACCTCCGCGATGAAGCCGTCCGCGTCGGTCGAGAACCCGAAGAGCTTCGGCAGCTGTCCCACGATGATCGTGATGGCCAGGCCGTTCATATAGCCGACCTGCACCTCCTTGGAGAGCAGGTCAGCGACGAACCCGAGCTTGGCGAGCCCGAGCCCGATCTCGATCGCGCCGACGAGAAGCGCCATCATGCCGGCGAGCGCGACGGCGGTGGTCGGATCGCCCGCGACGAGCAGGGGCGTGATCGCCGCGAAGATCAGCGGCGACACCGAGGAGTCAGGCCCGAGCACCAGGATCCGGGAGGGACCGAACACGGCGTAGCCCACGAGGCAGGCGATCGTCGTGTACAGGCCGGTGACCGGCGGGAGCCCCGCGAGCTCGGCGTAGGCCATCCCCTGCGGGACCAGAATGGCCGCGAGCACGACGCCCGCGACCAGGTCCGGCCGGAGCCACGGCCGCCGATACGTGCGAAGCATGCGCACGCCGGGAACCCAGCGCTCGAGGGCGCCCCCCTCCGCTACCGCGGTCCCGTTTCCCGATGGCTCTGTCGCGATGCCAGAACCTTAGCGGGCGGTACCATCGCGCGGTGCCCGACCAGCCCTCGACGCCCCCCGAGCCCCAGCAAGAGCCGCCGGAAGAACGGCTGGCCGCGAGGCTCGAGGCCAACCCGACGCCGAAGCGCTCAGCCGCGGCCGGCGCGCTGCACGAGCTCGCGGAGGTCGACAAGGCCGTCTACCGGGCGATCGCGGAAACGCCGACCCCGACGCTCGACGAGCCGCTCCGCAGGTTGTCCGACCTCGCGAACAACTCCGGGCTCTGGCTGGGGATCGCCGGCGCGTTGTTCGTCTTCGGCGGCCGGGCGGGCCGGCGCGCCGCGCTCACCGGCGTGGCGGCGATCGGCGTCAACTCCGCGGTGGTCAACCTCCCGCTGAAATACGCGACCCGCCGCGGCCGTCCCGATCGCGAGGGGGCGGGCGTTCCCGAGGAACGCTGGGTCGACATGCCCACCTCCACTTCGTTTCCGTCCGGGCATTCCGCATCGGCGTTCGCCTTCGCGAGCGCGGTGGCCGGCACCGCGCCGGTGCTCGCGCTGCCGATCCGTGGCCTCGCGGCGCTGGTCGCCTACTCGCGCGTCCACACGGGGGTGCACTATCCCGGCGACGTCGTCGCCGGCTCCCTCGTCGGCGTCTCGATCGGCGAATCGACCGCGCTCGTCGCCCGGCGGCTCCAGCGTCGTCGCGACCGGGCACGCGCCGGCGGCGCCTAGCCGCGCGCGGCGATCTTCTCGGCCAGCGAGGTCAAGCCGAGCCGTGTCCGCTTCGAGCGTCCGATGGTCCAGGCCTCGGGCCACGTCGAGAACTTGGCGACCACGACCTTCGTCGGCCCGTGCACGAACACGGTCTGCCCGTTGATACCCGCGCACATGTAGATGGGCGCCGCGCCGTCGATCACCCAGAATTGGTTGCGGTAGTAGGCAGTCGGTGGCATCTCCCGCGTCTGGGCCACGGCGTCGAACGCTGCGATGGAGTCGGGCTCGGGGGTGAGCGTGTCGTGGATCCACGCCCGCGGGATCACGGCGCGCGAACCACGCTTCCCGTTATTGGCGAGCAGCTGGCCGAAGCGCGCGAGGTCCCGCAGGGTCGTGCAGATGCCACCGTCGGCCATCGGGTTGCCGTGCGCATCGACCGTGATCTCCGCGTCGAACTCGGCGCCCATCGGCTGCCACAGCTCGCGTGAGATGAGATCTGCCAGGCGACCGCCCGCCGCGCGCTCCATCACCCAGGCCAGCATGTCGGTGAGCACCGAGCGGTAGTCGAACGGTCCGCCGTGCGGCCCTTGGTTGCGAAGCGACGGGTAGTACTCGGTGATCGACGACGGCAGCTTGCGGTTCGTGCGCGAGCGCCACAAGTAGATCTGCTCGTAGACGCGGACGTCGGCATGCAGGTCGTCGTAGTCCTCGTTGAAGCGCGTCCCGGCGCGCATGTCGAGCAGGTGCCGCACCGTGCAGCCGTCCCAGGACGTGCCGGCGAGCTCCGGGATGTGCCGCGTCACGAGGTCCGCTGGCGAGAGCACGCCTCGTGCGACCAACGATCCGCACGCCGCCGAGGTAACCGACTTCGATACCGACATCAGCAAGTGCGTCGTGCTCGGCGTCATCCCGTTGAAATACCGCTCGGTCACCACCCGCCCCCGATGCAACACCAGAAGCCCGTCGGAATACGTGTCCTCGAGGAACTCCGGCAGCGTCATGCGCCGGCGCCCGACCTCCAGTCGGAATCGGTCGAGGTTCCGCTCGGCGCGAGGGAGCTTCCACACGGGACCGTCGCCACGCGGGATCCGCGCCGTCGGGATCAGATCCCGGACGTGCTGGAACCCCCAGCGGTTGAACGGCGGGTCCTGCCAGTTGTCGAGGTGGACGAGCTTCCCCTCGGGAAACGGCGGGGACCCGGCCATCAGGCCGAGCTGCGCGGCGGTTCGTGGTCGCTCCGGCATCGCGGGGAACCGTACCGCACGCGTCTACCCTGGTCCCATGACCGGCAATCGGCACCTCCAGATGACCGCGAACACCGACGGCACCGTCACCGTGACCAACAAGCACGGCACCCAGCTGACCGTCGACCAGGACGGCCAGCGCGGCCTGTCCCCACTCGAGCTCCTGCTGGCGGCGCTCGGCAGCTGCAGCGCGGTCGACATCGCGTTGCTGATGCGCAAGCAGCGCGATCCGATAGAGCCCTTCCACATCGAGGTCGACGGCGACAAAGAGGACTTCCGGATGGAGTGGCTACGCGTCACCTACGACGTCGGCGAGGGGCACGACCCCGCGAAGCTGGAACGGGCGCGGTCGAAGACTGCACTCGATCTGTGCACGGTCTCGCGCACGCTCGGATCGGGCTGCCCCGTGGAGCACAACGTGGTTGCAGGGTCGTCGCCGAACGAAGGTTGATGCGAAGCGATCAGAGCGCGATCAGGCCGGCGTTCGTCGGCGTGAAGCCCACAGGCTTCCAGGTAGAAGCCGCGCAGGTGCTCCTCGAAGTCCGGCGCAATCTACCGGTGTCGAGCCCCCGACCTTACGCGGAGAGGATCGGACTACGATGCGTGTGGGCACGGTTCGACGAGGGAGGAACCATGGCGACCGTTCACGCGAGGATGGATATGCCACCGGAGGAGGCGACCACGGCGATCCGGCGACAGGCGGCTGCGCTCGGCTACGCGCTCGCCGAGGGACAGAGCGGACCCGGCCTGTTCGTCTTCACGAAAGGGGTCACGTGGTTCTCCTGGGGCTCGAAGCTGACGGTCAAGGTCGAGCCGGAGAAGAAGAACGGCACGCATCTCACCATCACGACCGAGGAGTCGTTCGCGCTCTCGGACTGGGGCCGCGGCAGACGAGCGGCCCGGCAGCTTCTCAACCCCGTCGGCGCGCGCGAGGTCTGAACACCGACCGACGACCCCGCTAGGGTTAGGGGATGGATGGCGACTCGCTGCTCGCGTTCGTTCGGTATCACGCTTGGGCAAACGATCGGATTCTGAGGACCGCGGCCGGCCTCTCCGACGAGGAATTTCGGAGGCCCGAGGTGCTCGACCTTGGGAGTGCGTTCGATACCGTCCGGCATCTGGTCGACGTCGACTGGAGCTGGCGCGAGTTCTGCCTGGGCAACGATGTGGGCGAAACGTATGTGTGGGATCACGGGTACGCGCTCGATGACCTCAGCGCCCTGCATGCGTTCTGCCTCGAGGAGGACGTGCGCCTCCGGACGTTCGTCGAGTCGCTCGACGACGAAGCCCTGGCCGAGCCTTGGGGAACCGATCCTCGTTTCATGAGGCCGCGATGGATAGTGGTGTCCCACATCGTGAGCCACGGGACGCAGCATCGGAGCGAGCTTGCCCGGTACTTCACCGAATGCGGGCACTCCCCGGGCGATCTCGACAACATGCTCGACGCGTTGGAACTCCCCTGGCCCGCCACCGGGACGCCGAGCGCGTGACCTATACGCCCTCAGCCAGCTGGCGCTCGTACTCCCCGGCGTCGTAGCTCCCGATCGAAGCGGCGATAAGGCCATCCTCGTCGAGCGTCCATGACTCGAAGCCATCCACGCGCACCGCGTTGCCGGTGCCGCCGGGGCCGGTGTTCGTGCCGGTGAACGTCCAGTGGAACTCGATCCGATCTCCGTCCACGACGAGATCTCGGAAGAAGACCTGCATGTCCGGCAGGGCGTCGTAAAAGCTCGCGGCGACCCGCCGCAGCTCCTCACGACCAACCGCGGGCGCTCCGCCGTTGATCGTGAGTGAGCCATCGGGTGCGTAATGTCCGGCCACGGCCGCCGGATCCATGCTGCACCAGGCAGCGGTGTAGTCCTCCGCAAATCGGCGAAGCTGCTCGGTCTCTGGCGTCACGCAACCTCCTCTGTCGGTGACGAGAACGATACGGGGTCGCAGGATTCCTCGAGCAGGTGCGGGTCGGATCGAGACGCTACGCTGCCCGCCATGGCGCACAGATTGCTTCTGGACGTCTCCAGCATGTTCTACCGGGCGTACTTCGCCATGCGCGAGCCCGGTGTCTTTACGCCCGACGGCCGGCCGGTAGGAGCCCTGCACGGCTACTTCGACATGGTCACGAAGCTCATCGTCGATCGCCGGCCCGACGAGATCGTCCATGTCTACGACCACGACTGGCGACCGGTCGCCCGCACCGACATCTACGCCGGCTACAAGGCGGCTCGCCCGCCGGAGCCCGAGGATCTCACCGTGCAATTCGCGCTCCTTCGAGAGCTCCTCGACAAGACCGGGATGCTCCAGGCGCAGACCGAGGGCTGGGAGGCCGAGGACGCCATCGGCGCGTTCTGCATCGAGGCCGGCGACGACGACCGGATCGACATCGTGAGCGGGGACCGCGACCTCATCCAGCTGGTGCGCGACCCGGTGGTCCGGCTTCTGTTCACGCTCCGCGGCGTCTCCGATCTCGGAGTGTTCGACGAGGCGGGCGTGCTCGAGAAGTACGGCGTGCCGGCAAGCCGCTACGGCGAGTTCGCCATCCTCCGGGGCGACCCGTCCGACGGCCTCCCGGGGGTCCGCGGGGTCGGCGCGAAGACGGCCAAGGAGCTCGTCGACAAGTTCCCCTCGATCGACGCGATGGTCGAGGCGGCCGAGACGAGCACCGGCGGACTCAAGCCCGCGCTCCGGGCCCGGCTGATCGACGCGAAGGCGTATCTGGCGGACATGGAGCGGCTGGTCCCGATCAACGCAACGGCGCCACTCAGCCTGTGGGCGGGCGGGCGCGACGACGACGCCCTACTCAAGGAGGCCCACGCGCTTGGGCTCCGGGGTCCCCTACAACGCCTACTGGCGGCCCTCAGTAGTACCGACGTCGTCTGACCTACCTGGGTCGTTCGCCCTCCCCCGGCCGAAGGTCGGATGGCGCCGGCGAGCGATGCCCGCTAGTCTCGCTGAGCATCCCAACGCCCACCGCCCCCCTCGGAAGGACGTCGACCGCATGGCCGCAACACGCGAGAACGTCAGCGACACAGTGCATCCCCTGGCGCGGGATACCTTCGAAGAGCTGGTTCGCAGGTTCCGGTCCGACAACCCGACCTTCCGGATCTCCGATGACGTGATCCGGCGATATCACCTGGCAAGTTCGACCAGGGGTTTCGTGATCCTCTGCGGCCAAAGCGGGACCGGAAAGACCTGGCTCGCCCAGGCCTACGCAAACGTGATCGGCGCCCGGCAGAAGCTGGTGGCCGTCGATCCGAGCTGGTCCTCTAACGAGGACCTCCTGGGCTACCTGTCCCCCCTCGACGGCTTCTATCACCACACGCCCTTCAGCGAGTTCGTGGCGGATTCCGCTCGCGAGTGGAACGCCTCCAACCAGGCGGGGCGCATCGCGCGGGAGTTCCACGTGATCCTCGACGAGATGAACCTCGCTCGCGTCGAGCACTACTTCAGCCGGTTCCTCTCGGCGATGGAGGTCCGTGGCCGCGAGGGCATCGCGCGCCTCGACCTGGCGCCGGGCCACACCGTCGAGCTCACGCCGAACCTCAAGTTCTCGGGCACGGTCAACATCGACGAGACCACCCACGGCTTCGCCGACAAGGTCTACGACCGCGCGCAGATCCTCGAGCTGCCGCTTGGCCGCGAAATGGTGGCCGCGCACCTCCTGGGCTATCCGTGGGCCGACACCGTGCTGCAGGTTTGGGACGTGCTGGCCTCGGTGGCGCCGTTCGGGTTCCGCGTGCTCGACGAGATCAACGCCTACGTCATCGCGGCGACGGAGATCGGCATCGATCCCGCCGACGCGCTCGACGAGGAGTTCGTGCAGAAGGTGCTGCCGCGGCTGCGGGGCGACAGCGACGCCGGTCCGTCGATCGATGCGTTCATCGCGATCACCGAGGAGAACTTCCCGCTGGCGAACGCAAAGGCGCGGGCGATGCGTGCGGAGCTGGACGCGCATGGATTCGTTTCCTTCTTCTGAGCCGACCCGCGTGTCGCGCGGCGAGCTCGCGCTCCTGCGCCACGCCGTCCACGGCGACGGCCGCACGGTCGGGCTCGCCACGGTGCTGCCGCTGCTGCAGAGCCGCCACCGCAAGGAGCTCCGCACCGAACCGCGCTGGTCCAAGGAAGAGCTGGTGCGCCATCCCGAGCCGCGCGAGCTGATCCGCTCGATGCGCAAGGCCGGCAACCTCGACGAGCAGGGCCGGCCGCTCTACACGCTCGACGAACGACGCTCGCTGACCGCCAACATCTACGAGAACCGGCTCGTCCGCGACGTCATCGAGGACGTCCGGCTGCGGCTCCGGACGCTCCGCGACGATTCGGCGAGCGGCGTCGGCGACGAGGCGGGCGAGTTACTCAAAGACCTCGAGGGAGCGCGGCGGCAGGCGCCGTTTCTCGACGAGGTGGTGTCGCGGCAGCCGACGGCGCTGCCGACGACCACGCTGACGCAAGACCCGCTCTACCGGACGGTGCTGGGCATTCGGGTTCGCCTGACGGGCTGAGCGCTCCGCGCCGGCTCAGTGGCTCGCGTCGTAGGACTCGATCACTACGGCGGTGAGATCGCCCTCGGGCGTGGCATCGAGCGTGATGCCAACGCTGCCGTCCTCTCGCCACATGCAGGCCGACAACTGCTGCGACCCTGAGCCCACCGGGAGGCACCGATACTCGGCGTCTCGGTGGGTACCCGTGACGGTGTCGGTGCGATCGATGGTCACCCCGCTGGATTCGATGCCGCCAAGGAACGACTCGAACAGCTCGTCGGTGGTCTCGGCCGCCTTGCCGCTGGCGATGACGAGGAACACGTCGGGCGAGTCGGAGACGCCGTAGACGGCGGCCTCCAGGTCGACGTCGGCCTTGTCGCCCTCGTTGGCCATATCCCGCTCGAACTGCTGCGCGGTCTGGTCGTGCATACGCGTGCGCGCGCCGATGGCCTCGGGCACGTGATACGAGGGCGCGAGGAAGTTCCGTACGACACCGCTCACGACGAGCGCGACCACGACGCCGATCACGATGCGCAGCGCCGTCCGGCCCTTGGAGCCCGTGTCGGTCGGCGCGGGCGAAGGGGCGAGCGGCGCGGGCGAGCCCGTCGGGCCCCAGCCGCCACGCGCGATGTTCGGCGGCGGCGGTGGCTGCACCGGCTGGGCCGCCTGCGCGGCAAACGGCGTGTAGCACTGCCAGCAGAACCCCGCGTCCTGGGGGTTGTCTGCGCCGCACTGCGGGCACGCCCGTCGTTCCTCGACCTGCATGGTTCGTGCCATCGGCAGCTGTTTGGCACGTCTTGACCAGCGGTTTTGGAAGCGTTACAGCGCAGCGTACGTCTCGAAGGACGCCTCGACCGCCGGCACGATGCCGAGGACGTAGGCGCCCCCGGCGCATCCGTAGCACCAGCGGGAATCGGCGATGGCGCGCGCGGTGTGCATGGCGCCGGCACAGTCCCGCATCGACTCGATGATCGGGCCGTAGCCGTAGACATCCCAGCCGTTGCGGATGGTCTCCTTGGAGGCGGCCAAGCCCTGTCCGAGCGATCGATAGTTCTGGACACCGACGCTGTTGAAGTCGGTCGAGCCCTCCATCCGGTGGGTGGTCGCGAGCGGGTTCCAGGCCGCCTGCGTTCCCTCCTGGGCCTGCCAGGCGATCGCCACCACGAGGTTCTCGCGACAGGTCGGCGCGCCCATCACCTGGAGGAACGCCTTGGCCCAGTCGCCGTAGGTGATGTTGTGCTCCCCTTGGAACGCAGCCGCCACCTCGGCGATATCGGCGGGTGCGAACTCGGCGCGCAGACGGTCGATGAGGGCGACCACGTTGTCTCGAGCCGCGGCGAGATCGACGAGCGCCTGCTCCCCTTGCTGCCAGGCAAGCTCCTCATCGCGCAGGGCGTCGTCGCGACGCAGCCGGATGTCCTCCGCGGCCGCGATCAAGGCGTCCTGTGCGTCGGCCTGCGTCTGCAGCTGGGCGTTGACGGCCGCGACCTGCCGGATCGCGGCCTCCCGGTCCCGGGCGACCGCCTCGCCGTAGGCGAGGCGGTCCTGCAGCTCGTCGATCGTGTCGGCCCCGAGCACGGCGGCGAGGGTGTCGGCGCCGGGCTCCGTGCCCGGCGACGCGATAAAGGCTTCGACGGCGGCGGCGTCGAGCTCCCGCTGCGCTGCGGCGAGCGTCGCCTGCGTCTGGGCGATCTTCAGTGCGAGATGGGCGCGCTGCTGCAGGAGGGGCCCGATGGCGCGCTCGGCCTCCTGCGCCCGTTGGGCGGCGTCGGCGGCACGGGCGCGGGCGTCCTCGACCGCGGCCTCCTGCTGTCGGACCCGGTCGGTGAGCGCGTGCAGCTGCTGCTCCGCGCGCTCGAGGCGGCTCGCGGTGCTCGCGTGCGAGGAGACCACGCCGGCGGCGGCCACGAGCGTCGCCATGACGACGCCGAGCGCGCGCACGCGAAGCCCCCGGCCGGACATGGCTCGGGTATCGACGGGTGCGTGGGGCCGGTTGAATCAGCCGCCTGCGCGGCGCAGCAGCGCGAGGACCCGGAGGATCTCGACATAGAGCCAGACAAGCGTCGACATGACGCCGTAGGCGCAGTACCACTCGAACGCCTTGGGTGCGCCCGCGTCGGTTCCCCGGTCGATCACGGCGAAGTCCAGGAAGAGGTTGAGCGCCGCGACCAGAGCGATCGCGATCGACAGCCCGATGCCGAGCGGGGTCGGGCTGTTCCACAGCGCGAGCCCCACGCCGAAGATGCTGAGGATCCACGCGACCAGGTACAGCACGAGGATGCCGACGGTGGCGCCGATCACCATCGCCGCGAACTTGTTCGTGACCTTGACGATCCGAAACCCGTACAGCAGCAGGCACGCGAAGAACACGCAGACCGACGTGAAGACGGCCTGGCCGACGATCCCCTCGTAGTAGGACTCGTACACGCTGCTGATCGCGCCCATCCACGCGCCCATGAGCAACGCGTAGAACAGTCCGGCGACCGCGGCGAT
This sequence comes from uncultured Actinomycetes bacterium, assembly GCA_963816105.1. GTDB lineage: Bacteria > Actinomycetota > UBA4738 > UBA4738 > HRBIN12 > AC-51. Next base: position 625,961 of record CAWFJH010000001.1, read on the forward strand.
CCGCGGGTTGGCGACGGCCGCGAAGGTGAGCGCCATCAACACGAGGTACCCGACGAAGAACAGCAGGCCGGACGTCGGCGAGAACCACCGGTCGGCGTTCTGCCAGCCCCACGACGCCGCGATCACCAGCACGACGAGGAATAGGAGGGTCTTGAGGACGACCCCGCCGTAGGACATCGTGGCGGCCGCCTGGGTCGCCCCGAGCTTCTCGCGCTGCTCCGCATCGAACGTGCGGTCGTTGAGCATCTGCGTCGACATGGCGTCGGAGGATACGCGGTGCGCTACGCCGCTTCCACACCCGCGGCGACAACGGTGCGGACGAGGGGCACGCCGGGGCGATAGGCGAGGTGGACGTAGCTCGGGGCGTCAAGCACCACGAGGTCGGCGCGCGCGCCCGGCCGCAGCGTCCCCACGTCGTCGCGTTGGAGGGCGCGCGCACCACCGGCGGTGGCCGACCACAGCGCCTCGGCCGGTGTCATCCGCATCGCGGTGACAGCGAGGGCGACGACCACGGGCATGTTCGTCGTAAAGCTGGTCCCCGGGTTGCAGTCGGTCGCAAGCGCCACGGTCGCGCCCGCTTCGATGAGGCCGCGCGCATCCGGCCACGGCTCTCGGGTGGACAGGTCGGCGACCGGCAGCAGCGTGGCGACCACGTTCGCATCCGACAACGCCCAGATGTCCTCATCCGTCAGGTACGTCACGTGGTCGGCGCTCGCCGCGCCCACTTCCGCGGCGAGCCGCGCGCCCGGACCGGGACCGAGCTGGTTGGCGTGCACGCGAAGCCCGAGCCCCTTGCCGCGGGCCGCGAGCAGGATCTCTCGCGACTGGTCCTCGTCGAAGGCGCCCTGCTCGCAAAAGACGTCCGCCCATTTTGCAAACGGCGCACAGGCATCGAGCATTGGCCCCTTCACGAGGTCGACGTAGTCGTCCGGCGCCTCCCGCATCTCCTCGGGCACCACATGCGCGCCGAGGAACGTCGTGTCGTCCGTGAACTCGCCGGCGATCGAGAGCAACGCCGCTTCGCCGTCAACCGTGAGCGCGTAGCCCGACTTGATCTCGACGTGGGTCGTGCCCGATCGGAGCGCCTCGTTGCGAAGTCGCGTCGCGTTCGTCCGCAAGGCCTCCTCGCTCGCCGAACCGGTCGCCCGCACGGTCGACTGAATCCCGCCGGCCTCGTACTTCCCGCCCCGCATCCGGACGTCGAACTCCTGGGTCCGGTCTCCGGCGAAGACCATGTGGGTGTGGCTGTCCACGAAGCCCGGGGTCACGCAGCCGCCCTGCGCATCGATGCGCGGCCCCTCCACCCCGTCGGGCATGTCCTTCAGCGGGCCGAGCCACACGACGCGATCGCCCTCGACCGCCACGGCGGCCTTCTCCAACAACCCCAGCTTCCCGCCCCACGACGGATCGTTCGTGACCAGCTCGCCGATGTTGTCGACGAGCACTAGGCCTCCGACATCGGGATGCGGACGCCGCGCTCGGCCGCAACCGTCTCGGCCTCCTCGTAGCCCGCGTCGACGTGACGAATGACGCCCATGCCCGGGTCGTTGGTCAGGACGCGCTCGGCCTTCTGCCCGGCGAGCTCCGTGCCGTCGACCACGACGACCTGACCGGCGTGGATGGAGCGTCCGATCCCGACACCGCCGCCGTGGTGGATGCTCACCCACGACGCGCCGCTGGCCGTGTTGACGAGCGCGTTGAGCAGCGGCCAGTCCGCGATCGCATCGGACCCGTCGGCCATCGCCTCGGTCTCGCGGTAGGGCGAGGCGACGCTCCCGCAATCCAGATGATCGCGGCCGATCACGATCGGCGCCTGCACTTCGCCGCTCGCCACCATGTCGTTGAAGCGCACACCGAGCGTGTTGCGCTCGCCGTAGCCGAGCCAGCAGATGCGCGCCGGCAGGCCCTGAAACGCCACGCGCTCACCCGCGAGCCGGATCCACCGGGCGAGATGCTCGTCGTCGGGAAACGCCTCGAGCACCGCTCGGTCCGTCGCCGCGATGTCGGCGGGGTCACCCGAAAGCGCCGCCCAGCGAAACGGCCCTTTCCCTTCGCAGAACAGCGGCCGGATATACGCCGGGATGAACCCCGGATACGCGAAGGCCCGCTCGAATCCGCCGTGCTGGGCCTCGGCCCGCAAGTTGTTCCCGTAGTCGAAGACCTCCGCGCCCTTGTCGAGGAACGCGACCATGCCGGCGCAGTGCGCGGCCATCGAGGCACGCGCCCGTCGCGTGTACTCGGCCGGATCGCCGGTGCGAAGATCGGCGGCCTCGTCGAGCGTCATGTCCTGCGGGATGTAGGCGAGCGGGTCGTGCGCGCTCGTCTGATCGGTGACGGCGTCGATCGGCGCGTCCATCGTCGCCAGGCGCGGCACCACGTCGGCGGCGTTTCCGAGGATGCCGATCGACAGCGGCTCGCGGCGGTCGCGTGCGTCGATCGCCATGCGGAGCCCCTCGTCGGCATCGTCAACGGCGACGTCGAGATAGCGGTGCTTGATCCGGCGCTCGATGCGTGCGGGGTCGACATCGACGCAAAGCGCGACGCCGTCGTTCATGGTGACGGCGAGCGGCTGCGCACCGCCCATCCCGCCGAGCCCGGCGGTCAGCGAGATGGTCCCGGCGAGCGTGCCGCCGAAGCGCTTGGCGCCCACCGCGCCGAACGTTTCGTACGTGCCTTGGAGAATTCCCTGCGTGCCGATGTAGATCCAGGAGCCCGCCGTCATCTGGCCGTACATCGTCAAGCCGAGCGCCTCGAGCCGGCGAAACTCCTCCCACGTCGCCCACTCGGGGACGAGATTGGAATTGGCAATCAGCACCCGAGGGGCCCACTCATGGGTGCGCCAGACACCAACCGGCTTGCCCGACTGCACCAGCAGGGTCTCGTCGCCCTCGAGACGCTGCAGTTCCCGGACGATCGCGTCGTAGGCGGGCCACGAGCGCGCCGCGCGGCCGGTGCCGCCGTAGACGACGAGGTCGTCGGGACGCTCTGCCACCTCGGGATCGAGGTTGTTCATGAGCATCCGCATCGCGGCTTCCTGCTGCCAGCCCCGGCACGAGATCTGTGTCCCCCGCGGCGCGCGGACCTCGCGAGCTCCCTCGGTCATGGCGGTCCTCCTTGGCTTCGGCGGCAGCCTACCGCCCGCGCTTGGAGGAAGCGCACCCTACGGAGCGATGCGGAACGCCCGCAGGACGCCGCCCGCGGGAACCAGCAGCGTGCCGTCCACGACGGCGAGCGCGCCGATCGGCCCTGCGCCCGCGGGAAGCTCGGTGAGCGGACTGCCGGTTGACCGCTGGAACGCGAGCACGGAAGCACCCCCCGAGCCCCACCGACCGACGAGCACCACGCCGTTTGCGACCACCGGGTCGGTGAGGCGCACGCTCGCGCCTCCGAGCGAACGGCTCCACAGCTGATGCCCGTCCGCCAACGACCACGCGCGCAGGTCGGCGCCGCTGGCAGTCTTCGCGACGCCGATCACCATTGAACCGGTCACGGCGACGCCGCCCAGCGTTTGCGTGGGCTGCTTCCACAGGCGCGCCCCCGTCGTCGCATCGAAGGCGGCGACCGACTTCCCCTTGCTGACGATGAGCCGATCGCCCGCGAGGGCGAGGGCGGCGTCGATGCGTCGGTTCTCCCACAGGAAGGTGCCGTCGTCGACGTCGTACGCCTGGACGTTGCCTCCGCTCTCGCCCCGCACGGTGGCCACGATGCCCGCGCCGACGACCACCTTGGCCGCCCAGTCGAACCCGCGGGACGTGGTGTAGGCGACATGGCCGGTCGCGAGGTCGATGGCGGGGCGAGGCGGCTCGTTGCCGTACCCACCCGGGAATACCATGCCGGCTCCGATTGTCGGCGGAACCACGCCGCCCGTGATCCACTCGACGCCCGCGGGTACCTGCCAGCGCTGCACGCCCGTGGTGATCGAGTACGCGGCAACCGCCGGCTCCGCCGACACCGATCCGTCGCTCCGGTACAGAGTGGGTCGCTGCACGACGACGGTGTCTCCCGACACCGCGGCCGGGCCCTGGAACCAGTGATCGTCGATGGTCGTCCGTCGTCGCACCGGTGGCGAGATCGAGCACGACGAGCGGGCGGTTGCCCCGGGGATCCACGAAGACACGCCCGCCATCGACCGCCGCGGCGCCGCCCAGATTCCTGGTCCAGACCCCGTCGAGCGACCCGACGGTCGCGGTGGTGATCGTCGAATCGGGATCGGCGACGTTGGTGTTGGCGGCGTCATGCCCGCCCTGGGACCAGTCTCCGGCAAACGCCGGCGTCCCGAACACCGCGAGGACGAGAAGAACGAGGGAAGCGAGCAGCCGTTTCATGCGATCACGCTAGAGCAACCGCCGGTCGCGCGTCGAGTCCCGGACGGGCTCGACGACTAGGGGATGCGAAGCGCGTGCAGGGTGCCGCCGATCGGCACGAGCACCGTGTCGTTGATCACGGTCAACGCCCCGAACGCGCCGTTGCCCACCGGGAGCGTCGCCAAGCGGCCACCCGACGTGCGGCGCGCGGCGATCAGCTTCGACTGCGTCGAGGTGCGCCAGCCGATGAGCACCACCCCGTTGACGAGCACCGGATCGGTGAACTTGTCGTTGACCGCGCCGATGTGCCGTTGCCAGCGCACGTGGCCGTCAAGCGACGACCAGCCACGAAGCATGCTTTGTCCCGGAGCTCGAACCGCACCGATCACGAGTTTGTTGATGACGGTCACGCCGCCGAGCGTCGCCGCAGCCGTTCGCCACAACAGCTTCCCCTTGCGCACGTCGAATCCCGCGATGGAACCTCCGCCGGTCACGATCAACCGTGGTCCGAGGAGCGTCAGGGACGGGTCCGTGCGAAGCGCCCGCCACACGAACTTGCCGGTCCGCGCACGGAAGGCGCGAATCTGGTTGCCGCTCGCGGTCACGACCATGCCCGACCCGACGACGACCTTCGTTCCGGTCGGTCCGCCGGGGGTGGTCCGGTAGAGCACGTGCCCGCCCTTTCGCGCGATCGCCGGGCGAGTCCGTCCCTTGCCCCGCCCGCCGGGAAAGACGACGCCCTTGGCGATCGTCGGGGGCACGATGGCGCGGATGTTGTCGTCAACGCCCGCCGGCACCACCCACAGCTTCTGGCCGTTCGAGATGCGGAACGCACCAATCGAGGCACGGTGGAGGATCGTGCCGTTGGTCCCTCGGATCGTCCTGCGCTGCACGACCGCGACCCCGCCGGCGACCGCCGGCGGCCCCTCGAACCGGCCGTCCGCGATCGTGCCGATGGTGGCTCCGGTGGAAAGGTTGAGGATCGTGAGCGGATGGTTGCCCGGAGGATCGACGAACACCCTGCCGCCGAGCGCGACTGCCGAACCACCGAACGACCGGGCCCACACCTCGGAGAGGTTCCGAACGTTGGACGTCCTGATCGTCGAACCACTTGCATAGCTGCTGTTCGCGGCATCGTGACCCGCTTGCGACCACTGACCGGCGACGGCCGGCACGGCGAACAACAGCGTCGCGAGCGTCACGGCTACGGGGGTAAGCCGTTTCATGCGCGGAAGCCTACTGACCGCACGGCTCGCTTGTCGAGTCCCAATCTCACAATTTCGAATACGGTCGTGCATCGACGACGAGTTTGGGAGACGACATGGACATCCGGGCACGCCAGGCACCACTTCGTGAGAAGTACGAGCGCGATCCCCAGACCGCGATCGAACAGCTGCACGTGCGAGGCGGGAGCGCCGACCTCGAGGATCCGCTCCACTGCGAGATCGTTCCTACGTCGGTGCCCGACGTCACTTGGCGCTCCGGAGCGCACGCGGCAGTCGGAGGCGACGGCGATGTCCCCTGTAGTGGAGACCTTCTCCTCGGCGCCCTCGCCGCCTGCCAAGAGATCACGCTGCGGATGGTCGCCGCAAACTTGGGCATCGCGATTCGGGCGCTCTCGATCGACGTCGAGGCCGATTGGGACGTGCGCGGCACGCTCGCGATAGGCCGCGAGTTCCCCGTCGGCATCCGGACGATTCGGTGTCGCACGCGGGTGACGATCGACGACGACGCGTCGGGCGAGCGTGCGGCGCGCCTGCTGCGAAGCGCGGAGCGCTACTGCGTGGTGCTCGACACGCTTCGCACCGGCGTCGACGTCGACGCCACGATCCACGTGCAGGGAGCGGCGTGACCGAGCACGCCGCCGATACGCCGGGCATCGTCGCGGCCGACGCGGCGGGTATCCCGTTCACCGTCGCGAGAACACAGCCTGCGAAAAGCGCCGAGGAAAGCGCCGCACTGCAAGGAATCGAACTCCACCAACTCCTGCGCAGCATCGTCGTGCGTCGCGGCGCGAACGACTACGTCTTCGTGCTCGTGCCGGGGGGCCGGCGGATCGACTGGCCAAAGCTTCGCGCCCACCTGGGGACGCGAAGGCTGTCGTTGCCCGATGCCGAGGAGGCGCGCGCGGCCACGGGCTACGAACGGGGCACGATCACGCCGTTCGGCGCCACGACCGCGTGGCCGGTGCTGCTCGACGCCTCGGTGGATCCCGCGGCGACGGTCGCGATCGGCGGTGGCGCGCACGGCGTCAACCTGCACGTCGTCGCGGGCGACCTCGTCCGGGCGACCCGCGCGGAGATCGTGGACGTGACCGAGCCCGAGCCTGCCGGAGACTGATCGCGGCTAGTCCGTGGACTCGGGCGCCTGCGTCTGTCCCGGTCCCCATCGGCGGGGCCGCCATTCCGTCACGATCTTCCCCATGGCAGTGATCAGGAACAGCTGCCCGAGGATCATCTCGGTGACCGCGAGGCTCTGCCCGGGGTTCCCGGCAGGCACGAGGTTGCCATAGCCGGTCGTCGTGAGCGTCGTGAAGCTGAAGAACAAGGTCTGTCCCATCGTGATCGGCCCTGCGTCGACACCGAAGAATGGCGTGCTGCCGAACTCGCCCAGCACCCGATACAGGAAGGCAAACGAGAACCCGAAGAGCAGGTACGCGCAGATCGCGCCGATCACGGTCTCCTGATCGATCGTGTGGCGGCTCGCGAGATGCCGGATGATCGAAAACGGCGCGAGCAGATACAGCAGCGTGGCAACGACGAAGACGGCGACCGAAGGCTCGTCTTCGCCGAAGATGTTCAGGACACCCACCACCGCCGCCACGACCATGAAGCCGGTGGCGATCTGGCGCACCCGCCGATGGGCCTGCGAGGTGCGAAGCGCCAGCCACACCGTTCCGATCTCGATGAAGAGCACCACGGAGGCTGCCAGGCTCGACGTCCACATCGCCGCGGCGACGTACGAGACCACGAGCAGCAGCAGCACGAGGCCATAGCTGTCCGCGGACACGAGTGCACGCGCGAACCGGGTGAAGATCGGTTTCCGCGCGGGGGCTTCGTCGGGCGGCGGGGTCCCCATCGCGGTTGAGTCTAGGACGGCCCCGGCTCCCGACGGCGTAGCCGGGCGTCCTGCGCCGGATGGCCGGCTGTTGCAGCGTCCGCGAGCGCGCTAGAGAGTGGGCGATACGCCCCCGTCGCCAGGATCCGCCGGCGGATGCAGCCGCTTGCGATACCACAGGGCGTCCGCTCCCGAAGGGAAGCCCTCAACCCGGCCAATGAGTTCGTATCCGGCCCACTCGTAGAGGCGGCGCGCCTGGAAGTCGAAGGTGAAGTGCACGGTCTGCGTGCATCCCCGGGCCGCGGCCTCGGCCTCCGCGGCGGCCAGGAGCCGTGGCCCCAGCCAGCGACCTCGCAGAGCAGGATCCACCCAGAGGCTCGTTAGCTCGCAGCAGTCTCCCCAGGTCCAACCGCTAACGCCTGCGACGATCCGCCCCTCCTCGCGAATGAAAATGGCGAGGTCGACCTCGTCCTTCAGACCCGATGGCGGTCGAGGCCTCACGGCGGATCTGCGCTTCGAGGAACCCGATGTCGAGCGGATCCGGATCGTCTTCGACCAGGAACTGCACTACCGCGTGGTCAGTCGACGAGCTGTTCGATGAGTGAGATGTCGTCGAAGTACGTCCGGTAGGACCGGATCTTGCCCTCGCGGAAATCGGCAACGGTAGCGCCTGCCAGCTGGACATGACGGCCGGTGGGCTCGAGCACGGCATCCTCGGTGAGCACAAGCGGTCCCGTGTGATCGGCGTCGATCACCCACTCTGCGAACGCCTTGTTACCCACTTCGTCGAGTCCTCGCATCGACAGCGACACATTGGAGAACGCCATATCGCGGAGTTCCGCGAGCTCGGTCATCGCGGCGAGCCCCGATACGCTCGCGTACGGAGACCACCCGACGACATCGTCGGTGAACAGGGTGCTCGGGTCGGCTGGCGTGATACCAGCCTCGGCCTCAATCGCTTTCAGAAGAACGTCCTTGCGTGAATCACTCATCGCTGACACCGATCTCCCACTCGTATTGATCCGATGGACGCCACTTCGCCGCGCCTAGGTCCCGAGAATCTTCGCCTTGGCTGCCGAGAACTCCTCGTCGTTGATCGCACCTGAATCGTGCAACTCCGCGAGGTGTTGAATCTGATCAGCCGGATCTGCCGGAGGCGGTGCCGGCTGTGCCGGCGCCGCGGGGGGCGGTGCTGACTGCTCCTCTTGGTAGCCGGCGGGCGCCTGCTGCATCTGCGCCTCCTGCATCTTCTTGTCGCGATGGTGCACGACCGCTGCGGTTCCGATGACCGCACGACGCCTGGTCCGTCGCCGCATGCCCATGCCGACCCCCTTCTGCTCTTGGCCGGCTGCTTTTCGGCCGGAATCCGACCAACGCCGACAACATACAATACGCCGCGTGCGCACCCCGATCCGAAATCCTCCCGACCCCATGTACGCAGAGGTCGAGGTGCACCGGATCATGATCTGCGACCGGATCCGGACCGACGCCTTCCGCCGCGCGATCGAGGACGTGGTGCGGCCCGGACAGGTCGTGCTCGATGTCGGGGCCGGCACCGGCATCCTCAGCCTCTTTGCGGCGAAGGCGGGCGCGGCGCGCGTCTACGCAGTCGAGCGCACAACGGTCGCCGTCTTGGCGCAGGAACTCGCGGCCACCAACGGATTCGCGGACACGATCCAGGTGATCCACGGCGACATCGAGGACGTCGAGCTGCCAGAGCCAGTCGATGTGATCGTCTCGGAGTGGCTCGGAGGCTTTGGGATCGACGAAGGGATGCTCGTGCCGGTCATCACCGCCCGCGACCGATGGCTGAAACCGAGCGGCACGTTGATACCCAAGTCCGTAACGGCTTGGGCCGGGTTGGTCGAGGACCGCTATTTGGGCGACACCTTGGGGTTCCTGACCGCCGAGCCATACGGCCTCAAGCTCGACGGCGTCGTCGAGATGACCGTCAACGAGATTCTTTACTCGGGCGCCTTTCGGCATCTCGCCGACGCGGACAGGCGCTCCGAAGCCGGCCGATTGTGGACGACCGACGCTGCCACGATCCCTCTCGAGGCGGCACAGGCCCCACACGAGGCGGAGGTGCCGCTGCGAGTGCTCGACGCCGGAACGGCCAACGCGCTTGCTCTCTGGTTCAGTGCCGAACTCTCGCACGACGTCGCACTATCGATCGGGCCGGGCGATCCACCGACGCATTGGGGGACGACGACGGCCCCGCTGCGCGCCCCAGTCTCGCTCGCGCCAGACACCATCGTTCGTGCCAGGGTGCGAACCGCCCCCGCACGCCCGATGGGCACGTGGACACGGTGGGCGATTGCGTTGCCGGGGGCCGACTGGGAGGAACACGACGAGCAGTCAGTGTGGCAAGAGCTCGAGGACTGAGCGACAAAGCCCGGGCGACCTCGGAGCGCGGTACATTCACGGTCCACCGCGCGAGGAGGTTCAGGATGGACGTCGGCCCTGTGGAGTACATGATCGTCGCGTTCCCGGGGAATCAGTTCAAGGGTGAGATCGTGCCGGCCCTCGGCGACCTCGTGCGAGCGAACACGATCCGCATCATCGATTTCGCGTTCGTGATCAAGGACACGGACGGCAACGTGGAAACGCTCGAGGTCGCCGACGTCGAGTCGAGGTTCGGCGCTGCCCTGGCCGACATCTTCGGCAACGAGCGCGGTGGATTGCTGAACTCGGAGGACCTCGCGGCCGCAGCCGAGGAACTCGACCCGAACAGCTCCGCGGCATTGTTGGTCTGGGAAGACGTATGGGCGAAGCGGTTGCGCGACGCCCTTGTCAGCGCAGGCGGCGAAGTGTGGGACCTCGATCGCCTGCCGGGCGACGTGGTCCAGGCGGCAATCGACTTCGCCGAATCCAATGCAACGAAAGGTGGGTGATCGTCGATGCGAAGGGGTCCAGGATTGGTGGGGATGGCGGCACGCACGGCGGTGGTCGCTGGGACGGCCACCGCGGTGAGCGGGCGCGTCGCACGCCGACAGCAAAGCAAGTACGCCACGCAGGACGCCTCCTACAACCAACAGCAGGCAGTCGCGATGGAGCAAGGGGTCGCACAGGCCGCACCGATGCCTGCCGCCCCTGCCCAACAGGACATGGCCGCGGAGCTCAAGAACCTCGCGGACCTGCACGCCTCGGGTGCGCTGACCGATGAGGAATTCGCATCGGCGAAGGCCAAGGTCCTCGGCACGTAGGCGAGGACGACCGAACCAATGAAGTATCAGATGCGCGCAAAGCTCGCGTCGATCGGCGACGACTCGTGGATCGAGGACGAGCAGGGCGAACGGGTCTTCAAGGTCGACGGAAAGGCCATGCACCTGCGCGACACCTTCGTCCTGGAGAACATGGCCGGCGGCGAGGTCGCGAGGATCCAGGAGCGCAAGCTGCACGTGCGCGACACGATGGCGATCGAGCGCGACGGCACGAAGATCGCCGAGGTGCACAAGCGACTCGTCGGTTTTCGCGACCGGCTCAAGGTCGACCTCGAGGACGGCGGCGAGCTCACGGTCAAGGGCAAGCTCACCGATCACGAGTACACGATCAAGGGCGAGCACGGGAAGGTCGCGGAGATCTCGAAGAAGTGGTTCCGCGTGCGCGACACCTACGGGATCGACGTCGAGCCGGATCAGGACGACGCCCTCATCCTGGCGATCACCGTGGCCGTGGACTCGCTGTCGGAGGTGCTCGGCTGATTCGCGCCCGAGTGCGTCTCAGTTGCTCTGACGCTGGAAGGTGAGCACCAGCAGGATCACGGCCGCAGCGATCGCGAGCGCAATCGCGAGGATGACGAACAGCTGCGCCGAGCTGCTGATGCTGAGCTGCAACGACAGCTGCGACCCGAGCGACCCGTAGATGCTCGCCAGTTCGCTCGCCGAGGTCGCGCTCGCCGTGCTGCCACCGGTCTGCGACGCAATCTTGTTGAGTAAGTCGGCGTCGGCCCCTTTCCCGTCCTCCCCCTGCACGCCCAGCACAACGGTGTGCACGGGAATGCCCGCGTCGTGCGCCCGCTCCGCCGCTTCGAGCGGCAGGACCCTGCTCCCCGTGTCCTTGCCGTCGGACAGGAGCACGATCGCCGAGGGACCTTCCGTACCGTTCGCCGCCCACACGTTTTGGATCTGATCGATGGCGGTCGAGAGCCCGTCGCCGATCACCGTGCCCCGGCCGCGGGGCAGGTCCTCGAGCTTCCCCGACACCCCTTCATGGTCGGTCGTCGGTTTGGCCAGCACGGTCGGCGTCGAGGCGAACGAAACGAGGGTGACCTCGAAGTTCTCGGGGAGGCCCTCGATCAACAGGCGAGCCGCGGTTACCGCAGCGTCCAGCCGGGAGGGACTCACGTCGTCGTTATTCATTGAGTCCGACGCGTCTATGACAAGAGCGACCACCGGGGTCGACTGCTGCCTGGAGACACGGAACTGCGCCAACGCCACACCGAGACACGCCACGGCGGCGATAAGCAGCACCACGGGCAGGCGGCGGATCCACTTCGGTGGCTGGTGAAAAGGGGATCGGGCCTTCTTCTGTTTGGCCTGTTTGGCCCGAGTCGCCGACGAGGTCGTGCGCCCGCGAACCGGCTGCTTGCCGCGCCGACCGTCCTTGGCGGCAGGCTGCGCGCCGATCACGTAGACGACACCTAGCGCGCCGATCACGACCGCGACGGTGATGAGAATGGGGATCACGTCGAAAAGGCTAACCGGGCGTCCGGCGCCCAGGCCTCAGCCGAAGGCCGAAAGTCGCGCGCCGGACGCCCGACGCCGAGTGGGGGTCAACCGGCGGCGCGCACCCCGGGAACTCGGTCCGTCGCTGCGTTCGCGAGATGAGGTTTCGACATCCGCGCTCCGGGCAGACCGCGGCGTCTCCCGAAGGGTCGGATCGATTGAGGAGAGGGCAAGTTGGGAAAGCAATGTGACTCTGTCAGGGTGATCGGATGAGTTCCCCTTCGGCTCCGCCGCCGACGCCGACCTCTCCGCTCGACGTCCTGCGGGAGCGGAGCTATCTGTCCGTGCTCGTGCTGGGGGCTGCGATCGGCATCCCCGTGGCCATAGCCGCCTATTTCTTCCTCCAACTGATCGCGGAGACCCAGCAGTACGTGTTTGCGGACCTTCCCACCGACCTCGGGTTCCAAGGGGAGCCCACCTGGTGGCCGGTTCCGCTGTTGGTGTTGAGCGGGCTTCTCGTCGCGCTCACCATCCGACACCTGCCTGGCACCGCCGGCCACGAGCCCGCTGAAGGCTTCAAGTCATCCGGAGCCGTCAGACCGATCGATCTCCCTGGCATCATCATCGCCGCATTCGCCACCCTCAGCCTCGGGGTTGTGCTGGGCCCAGAGGCACCGCTGATCGCGATCGGGAGCGGGCTCGGTGTTCTGGCGATGCACCTCATCAAGAAGGACGCTCCGAAGCAAGGGGTCATGATCATCGCCGCCGCGGCGAGCTTCGCAGCAATCAGCACCTTGCTTGGGTCGCCACTCGCAGGAGCGTTCCTGTTGATGGAAGTCTCCGGGATTGGGGGGCCGATGCTGGGCGTCTTGCTGGTTCCTGGCCTCCTCGCGGCCGGGTTGGGTTCGCTTATCTTCATCGGCCTCGATCGCTTGACCGGGTTCGGGACCTTCACACTCGCCGTCCCCGGCATCCCTGCATTCACGACCCCGACGGTCGCTGAGTTCCTCTGGGCGATTGCGATCGGCCTCATGGCCGCCGTCGTCGGGGGCGGTATCAAGCGATTGGCCCTTGCTCTCCAGCCGTTCGTCGCGCGCCGGCGCATCATGTTGACCCCCGTGGTCGGCCTCACCATCGGCGTGCTGGCGGTCGTGTTCGCCGAGGGCTCGGGAAAAAGCTCGAGCTTTGTACTCTTCTCCGGCCAGTCAGCTCTCCCGTCGCTCATCGACAACGCCGCCGAGTGGACCGTGGGCGCACTCGTGCTGCTCATCGTGTGCAAGGGCCTTGCCTACGGAGCCTCGCTGAGCGGATTCCGGGGTGGTCCGACGTTCCCGGGTATGTTCATCGGCGCTGCGGGAGGGATCGCTTTGTCCCATCTCCCTGGTCTCCCGATGATCGCGGGCGCGGCGATGGGCATAGGAGCGATGTTGGTGGTGATGTTGGGACTTCCGTTGACCTCTGTCCTGTTCACGGCCATGTTCCTCTCCGCCGATGCCGTGGCGCTTACGCCGCTCGTGATCGTCGCGGTCGTCGTGGCGTACGTAGCGAGCGCGCGTCTAGGGCCCACTCCGAGCCCGTCACCCACGGCTGAGAGGGCCGCCGAGCCAACCTAGCGACCCAACGCGCAGACGCGCCGAGGTAGTAGCGAACCGGTCCCCCCGATGCGACGATGCGTCGGTTGCTGCACGCGGCGTGTGCGCGCCGCTCACGGAGGGGAGGCAACCATGTCGACCGACAGCACCTTCGCCACCATCGTGGCCGGATCGTTCGTGCTCATGCTCGGGGCAGTCGTGGCGCTGTTCGGCTACCGGCTGTTTTGGATCATCCTGCCGATCTGGGGGTTCTTCGCCGGCCTGGCGATCGGCGCCCAAGGAGTGCAAGCGCTGTTCGGCGACGGGTTCTTGTCGACCGCGCTCAGCTGGGTCGTCGCCTTCGCGCTCGGCGTGATCTTCGCCATGCTCTCCTACCTGTTCTGGTTCATCGCGGTCGCGCTGGTCGGCGGCTACGTGGGCTACGCGGTCGTCGTCGGGTTCTTCGGTCTGTTCGGCGTCGAGCTCGGTCCGCTCGTGTGGATCCTCGGCGTGGCCGTCGGCATCGTGACGGCGATCCTCACGCTGACCCTCAACCTCCAGAAGTACGTGATCATCGTGGGGAGCGGCCTGCTGGGCGCCTCAGCGATCGTCGGCACGATCCTGATGATCGTGCACCCCGTCGATGTCACGACGTTTGCCGACCACCCCGCAAAGATCATCGTCGACCAAGGGTTCGGATGGTCCGTGATGCTGATCGCCGTGGCCGTCGTCGCGATCCTGTTCCAACTCGCGACGACCCGGTACCACGAGGTCGATTCGTACAACCGCTGGACGGATCTCACCACGGAGTCGGGCACCACACCCGCTGCCTCGTAGGGAGGCGAACCTATACTCGAAGCGCACCACCGGGGAGCTCGGGCAACCGGGCTGAGAGGCCGGCTATCCGCGCCGGCGACCCGCGAACCTGACCCAGGTAATGCTGGCGGAGGAAGCGATGTCGCGCACCGCAGTCATCTTCACGGGAGGCGGTCCCGCACGCCGCGCGCTGCCTCCGATCGGCGAGAACCCGCTGCTCATCGCCGCCGACGGCGGGGTCGCCGAGGCCGAGCGGCTCGGCTTCGCGGTCGAACTGCTGGTCGGCGATCTCGACTCGGCGACACCGACGGCCGTCGAACGCGTGCGGGCGGCGGGCGGACGAGTCGAGCAGCACCCCGCCGACAAGGACGCATCGGATCTCGAGCTGGCGTTGGATGCCGCCGTCGCCGCGGGATGCGCGTCGTTGCTCGTGGTCGGCGGCGACGGCGGGAGGCTCGACCACCTGCTGGCCGAGCTCCTGCTGTTCGGTTCGCCGAGTCTCGCCGGCGTGCAGATCGACGCCGTCCTCGGCGACGCGCTCCTTCACGTGGTGCGTGACGCTCGCGACCTCGAAGGGTCCCCGGGCGAGCTGATCAGCCTCTTCGCACTCGGCGGGCCTGCGACCGGCATTCGTGCCGAAGGCCTGCGATGGCGCCTCGAGGGTGAGGAGTTGACCCCAGGATCGACCCGTGGCCTGTCCAACCTCTTCGATTCGCCGCGAGCGCGTATCGAGGTCGGATCGGGGGTCCTCGTGGCGATCCGGCCGGGCGACGATTCCCGATAACCCAGTGGGAACGCAACGTTCCGGCCGTTCGGCGGGACGATAGAGGGACATGACGAGCGAACGCGGCACGACGCCCCGCTGGATCGGTCCGATCCTCGGGCTGGTGACGGCCGGTGTGGCACTCGGCGTCGCGCACCTGGTCGCGGGCTGGGTGGGTGCGGCAACGAGCCCGGTGATCGCGGTCGGCGAGGCCGCGATCGACCTGTCCCCGCCGGGGCTCAAGTCGTTCGCGATCCGCTCGTTCGGGTCGAACGACAAACAGGTGCTGCTTGCCGGAATCGGCGTGGTGCTCGTGCTCGCCGCGCTCGATCATCGGCGACGCCGCCGTGCGACGGCCCCGCAACGGCTGGATCGGGCTCGGCGTGCTCGCCGGCATCGGCGCGCTGGCGGCGCTCACGCGCCCGGAGGCGATCGGCGATCGACCTCCTGCCGGTTGCCGCCGGGGCGCTCGCCGGTGCGCTCACCTTCCGCCTCCTGCTTCGTGCCGCCGGGGCGACAGCCGGCTCCGACGGAGGAACCCGACGTGCCGGCACCGCGGGATCTCGACCGTCGGCGCTTCCTATGGACCGCAGGTATGGGCGCGATCGTCGCGATCGGCGCGGGCGCGGCGGGCTCGTTCCTCGCTCGGCGCTTCCGTGCCGACGAATCGCGCGCCAGCGTGCGGATCCCCGCGCCCTCCTCGCCCGCCGTCGACCCGACCCCCGAGACACTCGACGGTGTCGGCGGCATCAGCGCGTTCTTTACGCCCAACAACAAGTTCTATCGCGTCGACACCGCGCTGCTGACGCCGGCGGTGACCGCCGAGGACTGGCAGCTGCACATCCACGGCATGGTCGCCCACGAACGAACGCTCACCTACGCCGACGTGATCGCGATGCCGCTGATCGAGCGCGACATCACGCTCGCCTGCGTCTCGAACCCGGTCGGCGGGCACTACATCGGGAACGCCCGTTGGATCGGCGCGCCGCTCGCTCCGATCCTGCGCGATGCCGGCGTGGCCGACGGTTCCGACCAGCTGGTCGCGCGCTCGGCGGACGGGTTCACCGTCGGCACACCGACCGCCGCGTTGCTCGACGGTCGCGACGCGATGCTCGCGGTCGCGATGAACGGCGAGCCGCTGCCGATCGCCCACGGCTTTCCTGTGCGAGTGGTCGTTCCGGGTCTGTACGGCTACGTCTCGGCAACGAAGTGGGTCGTCGACATGGAGCTCACGACGTTCGGGGCCTACGACGCGTACTGGATCCAACGGGGGTGGTCGCAGCAGGCGCCGATCAAGGTGGAGTCGCGGATCGACGTGCCGCAGCGCGGGTCGATCTCGGCCGGCCCTCGCGACATCGCCGGTGTCGCGTGGGCGCAGCATCGCGGGATCGCCCGCGTCGAGGTGCAGATCGACGGCGGACCCTGGCAACGCGCCGAGCTCGCACCGGAGGACACGGTCGACACCTGGCGTCAGTGGCGGCTCACCTGGGACGCGCCCGCCGGCGACCACCAGATCGCTGTTCGCGCCACCACCGACGACGGCGAGACGCAGACCTCGATGCTCGCGGACCCGGCCCCGAACGGCGCGACCGGCTACCACACGGTCGTCGTCCAGGTGTCCTGACCCGACGCGGCCGGTGCGCCGCCCTAGGACCGCGTGAAGAACAGATCGAACTCGATCGTGCCGTGATCGGCGATCGACAACACGAGGAACCCGACCGGCGGCTCGATGCCGTAGTCGGCGAGCGCCACGTCGACGCTCCCGACAACTTCGACGGTCTCCCCGTTCCATCGCGCCTGGACGGGCACACTCACGGACTTCGTCACGCCGTGCAGCGTCAGATCGCCCGTCGCCGTCGCGGTCACGGTCTCGCCGCTCTTGGGGACGCTGCCAACCTCGATCGGCTCGGTGAGCGTGAAGGTCGCCGTCGGGAAGCTGTCGGTCTGGATGCCGCGCTGCCGCAGCTGGCCATCGCGCCGGTCGTCGTCGCTCTGCAGGCTCGACATGTCGACACTGACGTCGAGCGCCGTGACGCTCGTGCCGTCGATCGTCATCGAGCCCGACACCGACGACGTGCGCCCGACCGCCGTGTTGGCGCCGATCCCGGAGACCTCCTCCTCGATCCGATACCCGGCGACGCTGCTCGCCGGGTCGACGGCCCAGGTACCGTCGGCATTCGATGCATCGGCGGCGGTCGCGCCGATCGAGGACGTCGCGGACGGCGTTGCGCTCGACGAGGAGAGCGCCACCGGCGGCGGGGCGTCGCCTCCGAAGACGCCCGTCAGGAGCGCACCACCAGCAACGAGCCCGACAACCGCGCAGACGGCGACGACGATCAGGATCGTCCGCGAGCGTGACCGCGCCATCGTTTCCTCCTGTCGAAGTCGTTGGTCAACCAGTCCATCAACTGCCCTGGAGCGAACCCTGGAGGCCGGCCGGGGATTCCCTGGGAGGCTACCCGGGGTGAAATCCTCCGACGTCTCTCAGCCGGCTCTCAGGTTTGGATGCTGAAGTTGCCGACGAAGGGTCCACAGAGGGGGACCCAACGACAGGAGGTCGCCATGAACCCCAATGGCCCGTGGACCGGTCCCGGCGGAAGCGTCGGTCCGACTCCGTACATGCATCACGGCTGGTGGTACGGCCCGCTGCACCTGCTGCCCGTCCTGCTGCTCCTCGGTCTGATCGGCGTGATCGTCTGGGGCGTTCTGCGCCTGAGCCGTCAAGCGCCGGCCGGCGCCGTTGCGGCACAGACCGTCGCGGGACCGCCCGCGCCCCTGCCGATCCACGATCCCGCGCAGGAGGAGCTTCGCCTCCGCTACGCTCGCGGCGAGATCGACCAGGAGGAGTTCCTGCGGCGTCGCGCCGACCTGGGCGGAGAGCCGGTCGGCGCCGCACCACCTCCGCAGACGCCGCCCGAGCAGCGGGAGTGATCGTGACCACCACCGTGGACGAGCCGGGGCCGGGCGCGGCAGCGCCCGGCCCCGGAGCCGTGCGCGTGCTGATCGTCGAGGACGAGGCGCCGATCGCCGACCTCGTCGCCACGGCCCTTCGCTACGAGGGATTCGAGACCGCGACGGCCGGCGACGGCCGAACCGCGCTGACCGAGGTCGAGGCGTTTCGCCCCGACCTCCTGCTTCTGGACGTGATGCTCCCCGACCTCGACGGGTTCGAGGTGCAGCGGCGTCTCGTCGACCGCGGGTTGCGCGTGCCGGTGATCTTCCTCACCGCTCGCGATGCGACCGAGGACAAGATCCGGGGACTGAGCCTGGGGGGCGACGACTACGTCACGAAGCCGTTCAGCCTCGAGGAGCTCGTGGCGCGGATTCGCGCGATTCTGCGGCGAACCACCGGCGACGCACCGGCGACCGGACATCTCACGTTCGACGATCTCGAGCTCGACGAGGAGGCGCACGAGGTCTTTCGGTCGGGACACTCCGTCGATCTCACGCCGACGGAGTTCGCGCTGCTTCGCTACTTCATGCTCAACCCGCGCCGCGTGGTCTCGAAGGACCAGATCCTCGATCACGTCTGGCACTACGACTTCGGGGGCGACGCCTCGATCGTCGAGACCTACGTCTCATACCTCCGCAAGAAACTGGAGGCCGACGGCCCGCGTCTGCTGCACACGGTGCGCGGCGTCGGCTACGTGCTGCGCCCGCCGAAGGGCTGAGCAATGTCGCTTCGTGCGCGGCTCACCATCCTCACCGTCGGCCTGGTCGCGGTCGGACTGCTCGTGGCCGACCTGGTGACGTACCGGGCGCTCTCGGCGTCGCTGCTGCAGCGCGTCGACGAGCAGCTTCGGCAGGCGGAGCCGTTCGCGATCGAGGCGCTGCGTCACGGGACCGGCGGGGGCGGCGACTTCCCAGGGCAGCCCGGTCCCTTCGGCGACCTCGGGCCGCCCGCCGGCACGTACGTCGCCCTGCTCGACGGCAACGGCACCTTGATCTACGACACCACGCTCGACTACCACGGCGGCGGCGCACCGCCGGTGCCGTCGCTGCCGGGCGGACTGCCCGGCTCGGCCGCCGACGGCACCGGGACCGTGGTCTTCACCGCACGGGCGACCTCGGGGAACGTGCCGTTCCGAGTCCAGGCGAACGGGCCGATTCCCGACCGCGGGACCGTGGTCATCGGGATTCCGCTCACGGACGTGCGCACGACGCTCGCTCGGCTGATCGCGATCGAGGCGATCGTCTCGCTCGTGGTCGTCGCGCTCGCGGCGGGCCTCGCCCTGCTGCTGGTGCGCCTGGGGCTCCGGCCGCTCGACGACATGGGCCAGACCGCCGGCGCGATCGCGGCCGGCGACCTCTCCCGGCGGGTCGAGCCGGCCGATGACCGAACGGAGGTCGGCCGCTTGGGCACTTCCCTCAACGCGATGCTCGCGCAGATCGAGGCGGCCTTCGAGGAGCGCCGCGCCTCCGAAGCGCGGTTGCGGCGCTTCGTCGCCGACGCGTCGCACGAGCTGCGGACGCCGCTCACGTCGATCCGCGGCTACGCGGAGCTGTTCCGGCGAGGCGCCTCGCAGCGCCCGGAAGACCTGGCGACCTCGATGGCCCGGATCGAGGCGGAGGCGTCGCGGATGGGGGTGCTCGTCGACGACCTGTTGCTGCTGGCCCGGCTCGACCAGGGCCGCCCGCTCGAGCAGCTGCCCGTGGACGTCGCGCGGATCGCCGCCGAAGCGGTCGAGGGTGCGCGGGCGATCGAGCCCGACCGCACGATCGACCTTGCGGCGGCCGAACCCGCCGTGATCGACGGAGACGCCGGCCGCCTGCGGCAGGTCTTCGACAACCTGCTCGAGAACGCGCGCGTCCACACACCGGCGGGAACCTCGACCCGTATCCAGGTGCGCCAGGACGGCGAGGCCGTCGCGATCACCGTGGCGGACGAAGGGCCCGGCATGGAGCCCGAGGTCGCGGACCAAGCGTTCGAGCGCTTCTACAGGGGGGATCCCGCACGCGCGCGATCCACCGGCGGCGCGGGTCTCGGCCTGTCGATCGTCGCGGCGATCGTGGAGGCCCACGGCGGCACGGTCAGTGTCGCGGCCGGTGCCGGCGGCACCACGATCGAGATCCGGCTCCCGCGCACGCCGCCGCCGGCAACCGCGCCCGAGGCCTGAGGAGCGGCTTCGGCGATCAGTCCTCGTCGGCGCGTCGCAGGCGCTTGGTCTTCGCACGACGACGCTTGTCGGCGAGCCGCCGTTCCGTCGCTCCCTTGGTCGGCTTGGTCGGACGCCGCGGTGGTGCCGGCGGCGCGAGCGCGGCGGCGAGCGTCGCTGCGAGCCGCGCCCGCGCCGCCTCCCGGTTCTGCAGCTGCGACCGGCGCGACGACGCGCGGATCGTCAGCACACCGTCGGCCAAGCGCTTCCGGAGCCGTTCCTGGACGCGTGCCCGTTGAACCGGTCCCAGTGCGCTCGAATGCGCGACGTCGAACGACAGTTCCACGCGCGAGTCGGCCGTGTTCACGCCTTGGCCGCCCGGCCCCGACGCGTGGCTGAAGCGCCACCGCAGTTCCCCCTCCGGGATCACGACGCTTCGGCTCACGCGCAACGGTCCGCCCACCGGCATAGTGGGACGACGATAGGTCGTCGATACCGAAGGAGCGACCACCATGTGGATCCTGTTCACGGTTCCCTGCCCGACGCCGGACGGACAGACCGCCGAGGACCTCTATCGCAAGCGCCTGACCTGGATCACGCCGGAGATGCAGGAAGACGCCCGCACGCTCGGCTGCCGCTTCCATCGCGCGTGGTACGCGGAGGACCAGAGCGCGTTCTGGGCGATCGCGAACTGGGACACGCTCGAGGGCGCACAGACGTTCTTCCGCAACTGGGACATCACCGACGAGCCGGGCGAGGTCGCGATCACGTTGCTGGGCGACGTGGGTCTGGTGCCGGAGCCGTAGGCCGGATCGCGCCGACCTCGGTCGCACGCTCGAACGCCCGAGCGAAGCGCAGGACTGCGGCGTCCGCCCCGGGTCTTCCGACGATCTGCATCCCGATCGGCAGGCCGCTGTCGGTGAAGCCACAGGGAACCGAGATCGCGGGCGCGCCGAGCACGGTGATGCTCCAGCACGACTCCATCCAATCGAGGTAGGTAGCCATGGGAACGCCGGCGACCTGCGTCGGGTACTCGAGATCGACATCGAACGGCGGCACCTGCGCGACCGGCACCACGAGCACGTCGTAGGTCGCGAAGAACGCCGCGGCGGCCGCGCGGACCTCGTCGCGCCGGGTCACGGCGCGCTCGACGTCGTCGTCGGTGAGCTCGAGCCCCTGCTCGATGTTCCACACGAGGGTCGGCTTCATCTCGGCGCGGTGCTCGGTGAGGAGGTCGCCCAAGCCGAGCGCGTAGGTTCGCGCCCGCAGTGTGAGGAAGGCCTCGCGGGCGCCGCGCAGCTCCGGCGCTGCGTCGGTTACGTCGCAGCCGAGGCCCTCGACCACAACGCGGGCGGACTCGATCGTTGCGACGACGACGGGCTCAACCGGCATGGCGTCGCCGAACGACGGCGCCCACGCGACGGTGGTGCCCGTGACGGAACCGTCGTCAATGATCCGACCGCCGATGCCCGTCATCACCCCGTGGAGTAGTGCGACGTCCTCGACCGTGCGCGCCATCGGGCCGTCGGTAAACAGATCGAGCGGATCCTCCTCGGGCACGAGCGTCGGACGGAACCCGACGACGTTGCAAAAGCTCGCCGGGTTGCGCAGCGATCCGCCGAGGTCGCTCCCGTCGGCGATCGGCACCATCCCGCAGGCGAGCGCCGCCGCCGCACCGCCGGAGGAGCCGCCCGCGCTGACCGACGGGTCGTACGGGTTCCGCGTGATGCCGAACACCGGATTGAAGGTGTGCGAGCCGGTGCCGAACTCCGGCGTGTTGGTCTTGCCCACGAGGACCGCACCGGCATCGCGGATCACCGTGACGAGCGGCTCGTCGACCTCGGGCACGTTGTCGGCGAAGATCGGCGAACCGTAGGTCGTGCGGATCCCGGCGGTGTCGACCAGGTCCTTGTGCGCGATCGGCAGCCCGTGGAGCGGTCCGAGGGCCTCGCCGCGAGCACGCGCCTCATCCGCGGCCCGGGCCTGCTCCTCGGCGGCCTCGAAGGTCGTGGTCACAATGGCGTTCACGACCGGGTTCCAGCGCTCGTATTGCTCCCGATGGGCGGCCAGGACTTCCCGGGCCGACAACTCGCCCTCCGCGATGGCCCGCGCGAGCTCGGTCGCGGGCCGGTAGCAAATCTCCTCGGCGCTCACTCGGCAAAGCCTAGCCCTGGCGCCGTCGGCAGTCGCCGCTACGGTGATGCGATGCGAACCGTGACGATCCGCGAGCGCCGGGCACGTCTGGGCAGGCGGCACCTGCTTGCCACACCGGCGTCCTCGGTCGACGCAGCGGCCACGGCGATGGTCGCGCTGCACTCCAGCGATCCGGTCACGGTCTATCTGTCGGCGCGCGCCCGAACGCGTGGGTTCACGCACGAGGACCTCGAGGACGCGCTGTATGAGCGCCGGTCCCTCGTGCGGATCCTCGGGATGCGCGGGACGTTGTTCGTGGTGCCCGCAGACTTTGCGGCGGTGGTCGATGCGGCCTGCACGAAGGCGCTCGCCCGGGCGGAACGAAACCGCCTGGTGGGCATGCTCGAGACCCAAGGGGTGACCGACGACGCGGCCGTATGGGTTCGCCGCGTGGCGCGCAAGACGGTCGGCGCGATCGGCCGCCGGGGTGAGGCGACGGCGACGGAGCTCACCCGCGACGTCCCCGAGCTCGGCATCAAGCTGACCTTCGGATCGGGCCTCTGGACGGCCCGGGTCGGCGTTTCCACCCGCATGCTGTTCCTCCTTGCATCGGAGAGCCGGGTGGTGCGCGCGCGTCCGCGCGGTTCATGGATCTCCGGTCAGTACCGCTGGACCCTCATGGACGATTGGCTGGGCTCGAAGCTCCCGGCGCTCGATGCGCGCGAGGCGAGCGCCGAACTGCTCGGGCGCTGGCTACGAGCCTTCGGCCCTGCGACGCGCACCGACATCCGGTGGTGGACGGGCTGGACCGTCCGGCGCACCACCGAGGCACTCGAGGACGTCGGTGCGGTCGAGGTGAGCCTCGAAGCGTCGGACGCAATCGGGTATCTCCTGCCTGAGGACCTCGCTGCGGTCCGCGCACCGCGCCGGTGGGTGGCGCTGCTGCCCGGCCTCGACCCAACGACGATGGGCTGGAAGGAACGGGACTGGTATCTGGGCACGCATACGGCGGCGCTGTTCGACCGAAACGGCAACGCCGGCCCGACGATCTGGGCGGACGGTCGTGTGATCGGGGGCTGGTCGCAAACGGCCGACGGCGCCGTTGTCACGAGAATCCTCGAGCCGGTCGAGGAATCGACCGTCACGAAGGTCCAGAAGGAGGCCGCGCGTCTGGAACGATGGCTCGGCGGGACGGCCATCACGCCTCGGTTCAAAACGCCCCTGCAACGCGAGCTGACCGAGCGCGGCTAAGACTCGCCGGCTCGGCGCATCTCCGGGACGAGCAGCAGGGCACCGGTGAAGAAGCCCACCGCGCCGAGAAACGTCCCGAGGTTCGCAACCGGCACGTTGGCGATGTCGCCGGTCGAGGGGTTGACGTAGGCCGCGAACGCCGACAGCAGGAAGGCGATCGAGCCCCCGAGGTTGCATGCGACGATCCACCACGACACGTCGTGCGGCTCCACGGCGAACCACCGGTGGCAGACCTCGACCCAGGCGAGCCAGCTCGCCACGATGAACGCGATCGAGCCGAGCATGTCGGGGCTCCACACGAGGCGGTGCTCTTGTGCCGCGTCGAGGGTCGCCCGCGTCGCGGCGAACGTGCTGATGTTGAAGAAGACGGTTCCGATCGACTGCACGCCGCAGGCCCACCAGTCGTTCCGCTGCGGTTGCCACGCGAACCACCGGCGTCCCTCGTGGCGCTCCCCCGCCGCGTCGCCGGGGGCGTTGATGGCCTGGAAGAACTGGAGATACCCGGCGGTCGTGAAGAACACCGACCCGATGAAGAAGGTCCAGGCGTCGACGGCGGCGCCGACGGCATTGGCGTATGCCGGCACGACGCCGATCGCAAAGCAGAGCGAGCCGATCGCAAAGCACAGGGCGATCCACCAGCCGACGGCGCCCGGCTGCCACCAGATCGTCCGCTCAGTGAGCCGCTCGTTTCCCTTGCGGTGTCCGCGCGAGCTCCACACCCGTTCGGTGCCGTCGGCTAGGCGGTACATGGCGAAGGTGACGAAGGGCCCGGCGCCGCGAAGACCCTCGAGCGACCACCCCTCGGGCGCTCGCACCGGCGCGGGTCGCGCGCTCGTCCCCGACATGGCGGGGAGTGTGTCAGACGCCCGCGCGGGTATCGTTAGAGGGCGATGATCCAGACGAAACGGCTGTTTCTGCGCGAGCTGGCCCCCTCCGACGACGCGGCGGTCGCCGCGATGTTCGCCGATCCCGATGTGATGCGGTTCATCGGGGGCCGCAAGACCCTCGAGCTCGAGGACGCGCAGCGGATGATCGAGCGCGAACGCAAACACTACGCCGAGCGCGGCTGGGGCCAGTGGGCGACGGTTGAGGCCGCCACCGGCAAGGTGGTCGGTGTGAGCGGTCTCATCGAGTGGCCCGACATCGAGGGCGCCACGGAGCTCGAGGTCGCCTACCTGTTCGCAAAGCCGGCCTGGGGCAAGGGCTACGCGACCGAGATCGCAAGCGTCATCCGCGACCAGGCCCTCGAGATGCGGCCGGATCCGATCTCCCTGATCTACGCCGACAACGAAGCCTCGATTCGCGTGGCCACCAAGATCGGGATGGTGTACGAGCGCGACGTCGCGTTTGCGAAGTCGACGATCGGCCTTTACCGCTACGCCGGCTGAGCGAACCCGCCGGCCCGTTCAGCCGGTGACCGGCTCCCGCGTGATCGCCAGCCGCTCGATCAGATCGGCACCCTTGACCGGCCCGGGATCGGCACGGACCTCCTCGGCGATCCCCCGCATGCGTGCGCGCAACCCGTCGTCGGCAATCAGGCGATCCACGGCGCCGGTGAGGTCCGCCGGCTCCCAGTCGTAGGTCGGCAGCCGCTCGCCAAACCCCGTCTCGCCGAGGCGCTGGGCGTTGTCGTACTGATCCCAGAACAGCGGCAGCCCGATCATCGGCAGGCCGAAATGGAACCCCTCGCACGTCGTGTTGTTGCCGCCGTGCGTGATGAGCAGGTCGCATTGCGGCAGGATCGAGGGCTGGGGCAGGAACTCCTCGCCGTACATGTTCGGCCCGAGCGTCATCTGCTCCTTGAGCGGACCCATCGACACGATCGTGCGGTGCTCGGTCGTCGCCATCGCATCGATCAGCCGCTGCATCAGCCCGAGATCCATACATCCGAGCGACCCCAGCGACAGATAGACGACCTTGCCGTCGCCGGGCACGCGCTCCGCCACGTCGAACGCCGCCTCCCCCGAGCGGACCGTCGACTGCAGCCGGTGCCAGGTCGGACCGAGCGGCGCCGCCCGGCGATAGTCGGCGGCCTCGGGAAACAAATACAGGTTGAGCCACGGCGAGTGCGTGTTGAACTCGTCGAGCGGACAGGGATCCACGCCGACCGCGGCGCGGAAGTCGTTGTGCTCGGCGAGCAGCGACTCGTGCTGGCGGTGGTACTCGTCGCGAAACACAGCCCACGACGACGAGTCGTCGACCGGAAGTCCCGACAGGGGTGGGGGCAGGAGTTCGTCGCGCATCTCGAGGGGGTTGGCCGAGACGAACCGCACCCACGGGCATTCCGCCAGCTCGATCGCGGGGTAGCCGGTCACGTTGTCGGTGACGACGACGTCGGGCCGGATGTCGTCCCAGATGGCCATCACCGTCTCGTGGCTGTACTGCTCCCCGGCGACGAGCGCCTCCCAGATGGGCCTGGTCACGGTCTCGATCTGCTCGATCGTCGGCTTGCGGAACTCGGGCGCCGTCACCCGGATGAACTCAGCCCACGGATCGGCGTCGGGGTCGGCGTTCTCCTCGGGCGGCGCCATGCGCATCAGGCGCTCCTCGAACCCCTTGGCCTCCAGCACACCCTTGAAGGACTCGTCGATCACAAACACGATCCGGTGGCCGCGCGCGGCAAGCACGTTGGCGATGGCGACGCAGTTGTTGGTCGGCCCCCACGCCCCGGGCTCGGGGAAGAAGGCGATCGTGCTGGGATCCGTCACAGGTACCCCCTCGTCGTCGGTGGCGGAAACCTACTCCGCGGCCGCTGGATGCGCATCCGGGTATCGCGGGTGCGGGTGTTGCCGATATGTGGCGACCCCATGGCATCGGTGTTGGCCGCCCATCCCCGCACCTCCCGACGCGGTATCGATAGAAGGAATGGAACGCACCGAACTGCTTGCCCTCGTCTCGACGGCGTCCTCGTTGAATCAGATCTCTTCCGTCATGGCCGGGGTTCGCTCCTGGCTCGTGGACCATCCGGACGACGAGGAGATGCGCGAGGCCGTCGCCGAGCTGTCGACCCTCGAGCGCGGCTACTTCGCCCGGCGCGGCTGACGAAGCGCGTAGCCTGAGCCGGATGCGTCCCGATCCGGCCTTTACCGAGCTTCGGACCACACGCTTGCGCCTGCGCCGCTCGGACCCGGCCGATGCCGAGACGATCTCGGCGTATCGAAGCGATCCGACGGTGCGCATGCACCAGGGGTGGCACCGCACGGATCCAGAGCACGTGCGCGGCGAGATCGAGGAGATGCTCGACCGGGTCCCCGGCCAGCCCGGGGGCTGGGTGCAGTTCAGCGTCGAGCTTCTCCCCGACTCCTTCGTCGGCGACGTCGGGGTCTGCGTCGATCGCGAGGACCCAACCGTTCTGCTCGTCGGCTACACGATGGATCCCGCGGCCCAGGGCAACGGCTACGCCACCGAGGCCGTCGCCGCGCTGGTGGACTACGCCTTCGATGTGCTGGGCGCCGACGTGGTTCGGGCCTACGCCGACGCGGGCAACGCGGCGTCGGTGCGCGTCGCCGACAAGGTCGGACTCACCATCGTCGAACGCTTCGAGGGGAACGATGAGGAGGGCACCTGGCAGGGCGTGCGGATGGAACGGCGCCGCACGCCCTAGGCCGTGCGACCACACATCCATTTGCCGCGTGGGATGGACCACAGGGCGGATGTGCTCACCCGGTGGCGCCACCTAGGCTCGCCCATATGAGGGACACACCGACGACACTCGAGGAACGCGCACCCAGGCCGGTCATCGCCGCCGACTGCGACAACAGCACCCTGCGCGCCCGGATGTCGGGCCAGCCGACGCAGAACCGCTCGATCGAGGCGGAACTCCGCGCCGCCGCACGCGACCGCGAGCAGCGCGAGCACGCCGCAGGCGCCCGGCGCTGAGGGGCGTCAGCTCGTAATCGCTCGCGCCACGTCGACCGGATCGCCGCGCACCGCACGTGCGCCGATCGCAGCCACCGCGTGCTCGGTCGCGCCGGCGCCCCCGATCAGCACAACGGTCTCGTTCGCCAGCGCTCGCAACTCGTCGCGGTGCGCCTGCAGCGGTGCGGGCGTCGTCACCGCGAGCACGACGGCTTCCGGGCGGGTTGCGGCCACCGCCTCGCGAAGGGTCTCGACCGGTGTGCTCGCGCCCAAGAACACGACCCTGCGTCCTCGGGCGGCAAGGGCGATTCCGCACATGATCAAGCCGAGATCGTGCTCCTCGCCGGGGGGACAGGCGAGCACGAGCGCGGGGCCGGGCCCCCTCGCCCATTCGCGAGCCAGGCCCAGGAGCCGGCCGCGCAGCAAGTTGGATGCGAAATGCTCCTGGGCGATCGAGGCGTCCCCGCGTTCCCAACGGTGGCCGAGCTCGCTCAGATAGGGCAGGACCACCTCGCGCACGAGCGTCTCCACTGACACGCTCGCAAGGATCTGATCGAACACCGCGTGGGCACGCTCGGCGTCAAAGGCATCCAGCGCGGCCCGCAGCCGGGCAGCGAGATCGGCGACCAGCGGACCCTCGGCGCCGGGTGCGGGGAAATCGTCGTCGGCGAGCGCGTGGCGCGCGGCCTCGGCCGCGGACAGCCCTTCGGCGATCAACGCGGTCATCGCCCGGACATGCCCCTCGTCCTGTGCCGAGTACAGGCGGAATCCGCCCGGCGAGCGTGATGGCCGGAGCAGGCCATAGCGTTGCTCCCACGCCCGGAGCAGCTCGGGCGTCACGCCGGTCCGGCGAGCGAGCTCGCCGATCCGAAGCGTCCCGACTGTGTTCGCGTTGTCCACGGCAGCACTGTACAACACCTGGACGAAATCTCTATACAAACCCTTGACGTTCAAGCGCAGAGTCTCTACATTCACTCTGGACAGACTCTCTACAGGAGGGAAGAAGATGAAGAAGCTAGACATTGCGGCCCTGATCCTCGTGATCGTGGGCGCGCTCAACTGGGGACTCGTCGCAATCGGCGAGTTCGACCTCGTCGCCAAGCTGTTCGGCATGGAATTCGGCGAGACGAGCGGGATCACCCGCGTCGTCTACGGCCTGGTCGGCCTGTCGGGCATCTGGATCGCGGCACGGTTCGTCGCGATCCTGGGGCTTTCCCGCTCGGGCCAGCCGGTGCGCGCTTAGGGAGGCAAGATGGCCGTTCGGCACACCGACAGCCCCGTCCGGGCGATCGGCATCGACACGAACACCCGTCCGAACAGGACCTGGGCCACGGGACGAACCTGCCGACACCCCGGCTGCTCGACCGCCCTGTCGGTCTACAACCGCTCCTCCACGTGTTCCGTGCACGAGGAGCCGAGGGTCTACGTCAATCGAGGACGGCGACGGCACAATCGAACGGCGCACGAGGCGGCGTGAGCCGCACCGTCCGGAACCACCGCACAAGGATCAAGGGGCCGGCTTCGCCGGCCCCTTCCCTTGTCCGTACCGTCCGCGGCTAGCATGTGCCCTCCCGTGTCGAGCACAGGAGGCATCGTGTCGGATCCCACCCTCCCCCAGCGCGCTCAGGTCGTGGTGATCGGTGGCGGCGCCATCGGCACCAGCACGGCCTATCACCTCACCCGTCTGGGCGTGACCGATGTCGTGTTGCTGGAGCGCAAAGAGCTGACCGCCGGCACGACATGGCATGCGGCAGGGCTCATCACGAGCGCCGGGATGCCGACGGAGACCTATCTGTGGATGTCGCGGTATACGACCGAGCTCTTGCCCCAGCTCACCGCCGAGACCGGTCAGGACACGGGATTCAAGACGATCGGGCACCTGCACCTCGCGACCACGCCCCAGCGCCTGGAGACGATCGCCCGCGAGGCGCAGTTCGCGAAGGCCCACGGCGTGCCCGTCGAGATGGTCGACGCCGCGGAGGTGCAGCGTCTATGGCCGGCGGCGAAGGTCGACGACATCCTCTCCGCCGCCTGGGTGCCCGATGAGGGCCGCGCCAACCCCGCCGACGTCGCACAGGCCTACGCAAAGGGCGCCCGCGCAGCGGGCGCCCGCATCCTCGAGGGCGTCACCGTGACGGGCTTCACGATCGAGGCCGGTCGCGTGACCGGCGTCGAGACCGACCACGGCTCGATCGAGACCGAGACCGTCGTCGTCGCGGCCGGGATGTGGGGTCGCCAGCTCGGCGAGCTCGCCGGTGTCTCGCTCCCGCTCCAGGCGGCCGAGCACTACTACCTGCTGACCGACGACGTCGAATGGGCGCACCCCGATCTGCCGGTCGTCGAGGACCCCGATCGCTATGGCTACTACCGCGAGGAAGGCGGCGGCATCCTGGTCGGGCTGTTCGAGCCGAAGGCGGCGCCGTGGTCGCTCGATCGGATCCCGGCCGACCTCGGCTTCGCCGTGCTGCCGCCCGACTGGGACCGCCTGGCCGGGTTCCTCTCCGATGCCATGGATCGGTTCCCGTCGTTGCACGACGCGGGCATCCGGCAGTTCTTCTGCGGACCGGAGAGCTTTACCGCCGACAACGGCCCGCTCATCGGCGAGGTGCCCGAGCTCCGCGGATTCTTTGCCGCGTGCGGGCTCAACTCGCTCGGCATCCTGCTTTCGGGTGGCGCCGGTTCGCTCCTCGCCCAGTGGATCGTCGACGGCGAGCCGCCGATGGACGTCACCGGGATCTCGCCCGACCGGATGTTCCCGTTTATGGCGACGCGCGCGTTTCGCGAGGAGCGCACCGTGGAGCTGCTCGGGAACTTGTTCGGCGACGCGGGGTTCCCGTCGTTCCGACCGCGCCTTGCGCGCGACATCCGCCGGTCGGTTCTGCACGACCGGCTCCTCGGGGCGGGCGCCGTCTACCTCCCGCTCTCGGGCTACGAGGTGCCCGAGTGGTACGCGGCGCCGGGCGTGGCGCACGAGCGCCCGCAGGGCTGGGACCGCGATCAATCGTTCGAGGCGAACGCCGTCGAGCATCGCGCGGTCCGTGAGGCCGTCGGCGTCATGGACATGTCGTTCATGGCGAGCCTGCTCGTACAGGGACCCGGTGCGCTGGCGCTGCTCAACCGGATCAGCGTCAGCGACCTCGACGTGGCGCCCGGCACGATCGTCTACACCCACTGGTGCACGCCCAACGGCGGCATCTGGACCGACCTGACGATTACCCGTCAGGCGGAGGACCGCTTCCTCGTGATCGGGGCCGACGTCATCCACCGCCGGATGATCGCCTGGCTCGATCGTCACCGCGGCGACGGCGAGTTCGTCACGGTCACCGACATGACCACCTCGCGCACGCTGCTCACCGTGCAGGGCCCGCGCTCGCGCGACCTGCTCGCGCGGCTCACCACCGCCGACCTCTCGAACGAGGCGTTTCCCTACCTGCGTGCCAAGGAGATCGAGGTCGGACCGGCCCACGCGTACGCGATCCGCGTCACGTACCTGGGGGAGCTCGGCTGGGAGCTGCACATCCCCAACGACGTCGCGCTCACGGTCTACGACGCACTCATCGATGCCGGCCAAGACCTCGGGCTCGCCCACGCCGGGCTCCTGGCGCTCAACTCACTCCGCCTCGAGAAGGCCTATCGCGACTACGGGCTCGACATCGACAACGGCGACACGCTGCTCGATGCCGGTCTGGGGTTCACGATCGCCTGGGACAAGCGCGACGGGTTCATCGGCCGCGACGCGCTCGTCAAGCAACGCGACGCCGGTGTGCGCACGGCGCGGATGATCCAGGTGCTCGTCGAGGATCCCGAGCCGCTGCTCTACGCCGACGAGCAGCTGTTCCGCGACGGGGAGCGGGTCGGCGAGGTGCGCAACGGCGCCTACGGCCACACGCTGGGGGCCTCGGTCGGACTCGCGATGATCGAGCGCGAGGACGACATCACCGACGAGTTCCTGGCAACCGGCGAGTGGACGGTCGATGTCGCCGGACGGCGCTACCCGGTGACGCGGTCGCTTCGGCCGCTCTACGACCCGGCGCGGGAGCGCATCAAGGCCTAGGAGGACGGGCTCGCCGAGGAGGCCGTGCAGCCGATCGAGGACTCCGCGCTGGCGATCTTGGTCTGCAGCTCGCCCGCCTTGGCCGGGATCTCGGTCGCCGCGGTGCTCGCTAGGTTCGTGAGGTCGGTCGCGAGCTCCTGCGCTTGGGTGCCGAGGCTCGAGAGTCCGGCGGTGTTCAACAGGGTGGCGGCGCCGTTGAGGTCCGCGGCAAGCGATGTCGCCTTCTCCTGGAGGTCCCCCGTGTTGCCCTCCTGCGCGTCGGCGACCGCCGCCGAGGCGTCGGCGAGCTCGCCGCAGACGGTCGCCTTCACCGCCTCGATCGCGCCGCTCGCCGAGCTTGCGACGCTCGCGGGCGGCGTACTGGTGGAGGAACTCGAGCAGGCGGCCAGCGCGAGCACGAGCACTGTGGTGACTGCGACAACGAACATCCGGCGGCCGGCGTGCATGCGATCACTCCCTGGAGGTCGAGGCTCGCATCCTACCGCCCAACGGCTTGCACGGGAGGGTGTTAGCCTCTGCGCCCGGATCAAGGCACGGACGAAAGGGGTCGACATGCCCGACGAGGAGCTGGGAGCGGCTGCCGAAGAAATCGCGGAGGACGCCGTCGAGCGTGGCGTCGCCGCCGAGGCGTTGCACGAGGACGCCGTCGAGAAGGCCACCGAAGCCGTCGCGCTGCAAGAGATGGCGGAGGAGCTCGCGACCGAGGCCGTCGTCGAGGAGGCGGTGGCCGAGGACATGGTGGCCGACGCCGAGGCGGAAGCGGAGATTGCCGTCGCGACCGCCGAGGCGGCCGACGACGCGGAGTAACACGCCCGTCGGCACCAACGATCACAGGGGGCGCCCGAAGGGCGCCCCCTACCGTTTCCGGGGGCGGGACTGATGAAGCGGATCTGGGACGTCCCGCCCGAGGTGCGAACGACGCACCTGTGCGCGTGCTCCCCCGAGCACGCGGCCGAGATCGCCGAGGCCCTCGATGCGGCCGGCATCGTGTACTGGATCAAGCCGGCGTCCGGCGGCCTGCTCACGTTTCTGCAACGAGAGGCCCAGGTGTTCGTGGATCGCGATCGCCGCCGCGACGCGGCGGCGATCGCCCAGCGGATCCTCGAGCCTGGCCCAGGCCGGCCCGACGGGCCGGCCTGAGCCGGGAAACAGACCGGCGTACGATGCGCGCCATGCCACGACCCTCCTGGAGGCTGCTGCGCTCGGAGGCGGTCGCGGGCCTCCCGGGCGCGATCGGGAGCGTTCCCGACGGGATGGCCGCGAGCGTGCTCGCCGGGATCAGCCCCATCCACGGTCTGTACGCAAGCTTTGCGGGTCCGATCGCCGGCGGCGCGACGGCCAGCACCCGCCGGATGCTCATCGCGACCACCAGTGCGGCGGCGCTCGCAGGCGGCAGTGCCGTCGCGACCCTGCCGCAAGCCGACCGCGAACCGGCGCTGATCCTGCTCACGCTGATCGCCGGCGGCATCATGCTCGCCGCCGGGATCGCGCGGCTCGGCCGCTACACGCGGTTCGTCTCGCATTCCGTGATGCTCGGGTTTCTCTCGGGCATTGCGATCAACATCGTCTTCGGGCAGCTGGCCGACCTGACCGGCGTCGCGGCGCAGGGACGAACCTCAGTGCAAAAGGGTCTCTACGTGCTGCTGCACCCGGGGCAGATCGACGTCCAAACCCTGGTCACGGGTCTGCTGGCGATCGGGATCATCGTCGGCCTGCAAAAGACCAAGCTCCGCACCGTCTCGGCGCTGCTCGCGCTTATCATCCCGACGGCGATCGCGGCCGCGGCCGGGTGGACGGTGGCGCTCGTCGCCGATGTCGGCACGATCCCGACCGGCATCCCACTGCCGGCGCTCCCCAAGCTCAGCTATCTCAGCTTCCATCTGGTGGTCGGCGCCGCCTCGGTCGCGGTGATCGTCCTCATCCAGGGTGCCGGTGTCGCCGAGACGGCGCCCAACCTCGATGGTTCGCTCTCGGATTCCAACCGCGACTTCCTGGCCCAAGGAGCCGGCAACGTCGCCGCAAGCTTGTTCCAGGGTCAGCCGGTCGGCGGGTCGGTCGGACAAACGGCGCTCAACCTCACCGGGGGGGCGCGCGACCGGTGGGCGGGGATCTTCTCCGGCATCTGGATGCTGCTGATCCTCGGGTTGTTCTCCGGCGTCGTGGGCGAGGTCGCGATGGCGACGCTGGCCGGCCTGCTCATCGTCGCCGCGTTCGGCGCGCTCCGGCCCGGGGAGGTCGCGTCGATTCTGCGAAGCGGCCCGACGTCGCAGATCGCGCTCATCACGACGTTCCTCGCGACCCTCGCCTTGCCGATCGCGGCCGCTGTCGGGATCGGGGTGGCGTTGTCGCTCCTGTTGCAGGTCAACCAGGAGGCGATGGATCTGCGGGTCGTGGAACTGCATCCCGCCGCAGACGGTCGTCTCGTCGAGGGCCCGGTCCCCCACGACGTGCCGAGCCGCACGGTCACGATGGTCGACGTCTACGGCAGCCTGCTCTACGCCGGATCGAAGACGCTGCAGCTTCGGCTGCCCGACCCGACCGGCGCCGAGCGCGCCGCGATCGTCCTGCGTCTCCGCGGACGCACCAGCCTCGGGTCCACGTTCTTCTCGGTGCTCGGGGAATACGCGGGACGGCTCGGCGCCGGCGGCGGGCGGCTGTTCCTCAGCGGGGTCGCACCGGAGCTGTACGAACGGATGGCGAGCGCCGGCTTGCTCGCGCGGATTCCCAACCTGGAGGTCTGGCAGGCAACCACGGTGGTGTCCGAATCGAGCCTCGAGGCCTACGACGCGGCGCGCGCTTGGGTGGCGGACGAGACCGCCCGGTAGACCAAGTGGACCCCTATGCTCGGGCGATGCGCCACGACGTGACGATCGTCGGTGGCGGCCACGCCGGTCTCGCGCTCTCGGCCGCCCTCACACAACGTTCGATCGACCACATCGTGCTCGAGCGCGACCGTATCGGCGCGACGTGGGCGGGTCGTTGGGACTCCTTTTGCCTGGTGACGCCGAACTGGGCGATCGATCTGCCCGGACAGGGCTACGACGGTCCGGAGCCCGACGGCTACATGCCCAAGGCGGACCTCGTGGCGTTCCTCGAGCGCTACGCCGACCACACGGGAGCGCCGGTGCAGACCGGCGTCGAGGTCACTGCAGCCAGAACCGCCGACGATGGGTTCGAACTCGACACGTCCGACGGCGCCGTCTCGACACGCGTGCTCGTGGCGGCCAACGGCGCCTACCAGCGGCCCCACCGGCCGCCCGGTGTCGACGCCCTGCCGCCGGAGCTGCCGGTGATCGACCTCACCGGGTACACGAACCCCGCGGACCTGCCCGACGGGGGCGTCCTCGTCGTGGGGAGCGGGCAGTCCGGGTGCCAGCTGAGCGAGGAGTTGCACGAAGCGGGCCGGGACGTCGTGCTCGCATGCGGCAAGGCGCCGTGGGTGCCCCGCCGTCTCGGGGACCGCGACATCGTCTGGTGGCTCGCGCAGACCGGCTTTCTCGATCAGCCGGTCGCCTCGCTACCCGACCCTTCCTTCCGTCTCGTGTCCAACCCCCTGACGACCGGGCACGGCGGCGGTCACGACCTGCACTATCGAACGCTCCAGGCCATGGGTGTGACGCTTGCCGGGCACTTCGTCGGGTGCGACGGCGGTACCGTCGTGTTCGACGACGCCCTTGCGGACACCGTCGCGTGGGGCGATGCGCGGCACCGCGATCTGATGGGGCTCGTGCGCCGCATGACCGCCGAGCGCGGGATTCCCGAACCGGATATCGAGGATCCACCGCCGTTTGACGCGAGTGCCGCGCCCGCGAGCCTGCCCGTCGAGCGGTTCGGTTCAGTGATCCTGACCGGCGGATTCCGTCCCGACTACGGCTCGTGGCTTCCGTGGCCCGACGCGTTCGATCCGATGGGCTTCCCGCTGCACACCGACGGCGCGAGCACCGTCGTCGACGGGCTGCATTTCATGGGCGTGCATTTCCTGCGCACGCGCAAATCCTCGATCCTGTGGGGCGCACGGGATGACGCGGAGGTCGTCGCCGCCGGCGTCGCCGGGCGGCTGGGCGCGAGGCCGGCGGACTGATCGCGGCAGTCCGCCGGCCCACACGCGTGGATCACATCACGTTGAAGATCTCGTAGACCCCCACCGAGGCGCCGCCGGCGAGCACCGGGCACCCCTTCGCGATGTCGGTGGCCGCCGCGAGCGAGTCGGCCTCGATGATCGAGTAGCCGGACGCCGCTCCCGCGCCGGCAGTGATCGACCCGTCGGCGCCGACCTTGTTGGAGACCGGCGTAAACGGGTTGCCCTGGTCCTTGACCGCGGCTCCCAGCCCGCCGAACCAGCCCTCCCAGGCCTGCATCGCGGCCGCCTGCTCCGCTTCGGTCTCCGGCATGCCGCCGCCCTCGTACAGCAAGACGAACTTCGCCATCGCCGTTCCCTCCTTTCGCGGTCCGTTCCAATCGAACCGTCACCAAGACGACGAACAACCAGGGCCGATCCCGACAGTCCGCCCGGCCGCCTGACCGGACCTAGGTCGTGCAGGTTGCGGTCGGAACGAGTACCGCGACGCAGACCAGCACCGCCAGCACCACGGCCATCGTTCGCGCGAGCACGCGGACCGCGCCGTCCATCCCCCCGTCGGCGAAGCTGAGGGCGAACGCCGCCACCGCGGGAACGCCACCGATCACAAGAAGCCACGGCGACCACGCCTCGAGGCTCGTCGTATCCCCGATGCCCAGCACGCAGCTTTGCCACAGGCCGGTGGTCTCGCCGAGTCGCGAACGCCACGGCTCCATATTCAGCAGGACGATGGCGAGGATCAGCACGGCGTTGACGGCGGTGAGTGCGAGCACCGCGAACCGGACGCGACGCTGCCGCTGTTCCACAGCGGCCTGCCGCTATCGGCCGGGTGGGATGGGCGGCGTGGCGCCGGGCTCGGCCGTCTCGTTCTCGGCGAGCTTCTCCCTGAGCAGGAGCCAGGGCACGTCTGCAGCAGAGAGCCAGGACAGCTTGCGCACCCACCTCTCCTGCAGCAACCGCCGACGTCGAAGCCACCGCCGCACGGGGGAAGTGTATGCCGATCCGACCGTCAAAGGACAGCCCGTTTATCCGACCTCGGCGGCTGCCGCGAGCGTCGTCGCGGCGAAGCGCAAGTCCTCCTGTGTGTGCGCGGCCGACACCTGCGTGCGGATGCGCGCCTTGCCGAGCGGCACCACCGGGTAAGAGAACCCGACGACGTGCAGACCGGCAGCGAACACGCGCTCGCTCACCGGCCCGAGGATCTTCTCGTCGCCAAACATGACCGGCACGATCGGGGTCTTCCCCTCGAGCACGGTGAGATCGGTCTCAGCAATCAACGACCGGAACAGCGTGGCGTTTGCCTCGAGCCGGTCGCGCAGCTCCGTCGAGGCCGTGAGCAACTCGAGCGCGCGCAACGCACCGCCCGCGACCGCCGGCGTGATGCTGTTCGAGAACAGATACGGGCGGGACCGCTGGCGCAGCAACGCGACGATCTCCTTCCGCGCCGCCGTGTAGCCGCCACCGCCGCCGCCGAGCGCCTTGCCGAGCGTGCCGGTGAGGATGTCGATTCGATCGATGACCCCGTGGTGCTCGGGTGTGCCGCGGCCGCGCGCGCCGAGTACGCCGACGCCGTGCGAATCGTCGACCATCACGAGCGCGCCGTAGCGGTCCGCGAGGTCGCAGATCACGGGCAGGTTCGCGATGTAGCCGTCCATCGAGAACACGCCGTCGGTGGCGATCAGGATCCGCCGCGCGCCCTGTGCCTCGCGCAGCCGATCCTCGAGTTCCCCCATGTCGCCGTTGGCGAAGCGCAGCCGTCTCGCCTTGCACAGGCGAATACCGTCGATGATGCTCGCGTGGTTGAGCGCGTCGGAGACAACGGCGTCCTCCTCGCCGAGCAGCGTCTCGAACAACCCGCCGTTCGCGTCGAAGCACGACGGATACAGGATGGTGTCCTCCGACCCGAGGAAGGCCGTCAGCGCGTCTTCGAGATCGCGATGCAGTTGCTGCGTGCCGCAGATGAACCGCACCGATGCGACGCCGTAGCCCCAGCGATCCAGCGCATCGCGGGCCGCCGCGACGATCTCGGGATGATTGGCGAGGCCCAGGTAGTCGTTCGCGCACAGATTGACGAATCGCTCGCCCTCGCGCCCGGCGATGCCGACGAGTGGTCCCTGCGCGCTCGACAGCACCCGTTCGGTCTTGAACGTGCCCGCCTCGCGAATCTCCTCGAGCTCGCCGGCAAGCGCCGCGCGTACATCGCCGATCATGCGTCCTCCCCCCATTGGAGCACCACCTTGCCGGCCTCCCCGGACCTGACCACGGCGAGTGCTGCTTCGTAGTCGGTGTAGGGGAATCGATGCGTGATCACCGGCCGCACGTCGAGACCCCCCTGAAGCATCACCGTCATGAGGTACCAGGTCTCGTACATCTCGCGGCCGAACACGCCCTTGATCGTGATCATGTCGTGGATCACGAGGTTCCAGTCGATCTCGTAGGGCCGGTCGGGCAGGCCCAGCATCGCGGCTTTGCCACCGTGGCACAGGTTCGCGAGCATCTCGTGAAACGCCTCGGGATTCCCGCTCATCTCGAGACCGACGTCGAAGCCTTCCTTCATGCCGAGGTCGCGCTGCACGTCGGCGATCCGCGTCGAACCCACGTCGACCGCGCGCGTGGCGCCGAGCAGTTCGGCGAGCGCGAGCCGGTTCGGGTTGACATCGGTGACCACGACGTAGCGCGCGCCGGCGTGCTGGGCGACCGCGCAGGCCATGAGCCCGATCGGCCCCGCCCCGGTGATGAGCACGTCCTCGCCGAGCACCGGGAACTGCAGCGCCGAGTGCACGGCGTTGCCGAACGGGTCGAAGATCGCGGCGACGTCGCGATCGATTCCCGGCTCGTGGTGCCAGACGTTGGTCATCGGCAGCGCGATGAATTCGGCGAACGCACCGGGCCGGTCGACGCCCACGCTGGAGGTCTGTGCGCACAGATGCCGCCGGCCGGCCATGCAGTTGCGGCAGCGCCCGCACACGACGTGGCCCTCCCCCGAGACGAGATCGCCCGGCCGAAAGTCGCTCACGTTCGAGCCGACCTCGACGATCTCCCCGACGAACTCGTGCCCGACGACGAGCGGGAGCCGCACGGCGCCCGCCGCCCATTCGTTCCAGTCGGCGATGTGCAGATCGGTGCCGCAGATGCCGGTGCGATCCACGCGGATGAGCACGTCGTTGATGCCGATCGTGGGCTCCGGCACGTCGGCAAGCGTGAGCCCCGGCGCCGCGGTCTCCTTTACCAGCGCCTTCACGCGTTCACCGCCGTTGCTTGGCGCTGCGCGCCGTCGATCCGACATCCAGGAACACGGCGATCCCGAGCCACAGGAAGTCGAAACCGGTCACGCCGCCCGTTGCGACGAGCACCCAGACGATGGTCGTGATCGGCAAGAACACGATCCCGAGCACGGGCCACACCCACGAGCCGTTGAAGGCCTTGCTCCACAGTTCCGGGCGCCACAGCCAGTACAGGACCGCCGCAAAACGCGGGGCGAGCCCCGTCAACAGCACGAGGAGACATCCCATCGGCGGCATCCTCCCACGCGCGTGCGCGCGGCGGCGACCGATGGTCACTTCCGAGCCGGTGGGGCGCCGCTACACTCACCGCGCTCCCCTCCCGTGGCCCGAATGTCCCGTAGCTCGAAGGCGGTGCCGAGGTGAAGGATCGCTACCAGGTCGTCGTGATCGGCGGCGGCATCGTTGGGTGCAGCGTCCTGTACCACCTCGCGGCGCGCGGACTCACCCACGCGATCCTGCTCGAGCGCGAGGAGCTCACGGCCGGCTCCACCTGGCACGCGGCCGGCGGATTCCACGCGATCAACGCCGACACGCGTGTCGCGGCGCTGCAGCAATACACGATCTCGATGTATCCCCAGATCGAACGGGAGTCCGGCCGCGAGATCGGTCTCAAGATGTCCGGCGGTCTCGAGCTCGCCGGCACCCCCGAGCGCGCGCGCTGGCTCGGCCAGGAGCTCGCGTGGCTCCGCGCGCAGGGCCACGGCGACGCCTATCTCGTGAGCCCCGAACACGCCGCCGAGATGGTGCCGATCATCGACCCCGCCGGACTCCACGGCGCGCTGTTCGACCCCGAGGAGGGGAACCTCGATCCTAACGGCGCGACCCAGGCCTACGCGGCCGCGGCGCGCGGCCGCGGCGCCGAGGTGGCCGAGCACATTCGCGTCGTTGGGTTGTCGCGCGCAGCGGGCGGCGAGTGGACCGTCGAGCTCGAGACCGGCGAGACGATCGCCGCCGAGCACGTCGTGAACGCCGCCGGTCTGTGGGCGCGCCGCGTCGGCCGCATGGTCGGGCTCGACCATCCCCTTGTGCCGATGCCCCATCACTACCTCGTCACCGACGATGTGCCGGCGGTCAAGGCGATCGAAGGACTGATGCCGGCCGTCACCGACCTCGAGGGCTTCACCTACCTCCAGCGCGAAGGCAACGGCGTGCTGCTCGGGGTCTACGAGCAGCACCCGCGACACTGGGCGGTCGACGGCGCCCCGTGGGACTTCGGACGCGAGCTGTTTCCCGAAGAGCTCGATCGCATCATGCCCGAGCTCTCGATCGGGTTCGCACGCTTCCCGGTGCTGCAGGAGATCGGTATCCGCCGATGGGTGAACGGCGCGTTCACGTTCACGCCCGACGGGAACCCGCTGGTGGGACCGGTCGCGGCACTGCCGGGCTATTGGGCGGCCTGCGGGTGCATGGCCGGGTTCTCGCAGGGCGCCGGGATCGGGCTCGCGCTCGCGAACTGGATCGTCGACGGCGAGCCCGGCTACGACGTGTTCGGGATGGATGTCGCGCGGTTCGGCGACTACGCCGTCGAGGACGCGTACCTGCGCGCGACCACCGCCCAGTTCTACGCGCGCCGCTTCGTCATGGCCTATCCGAACGAGGAGCTCCCGGCGGGTCGGCCCTTGAAGACGACGCCTTGCTACGACGACTTGGCGGCGGCCGGCGCACGCTTCACGGTGAACTGGGGGCTCGAGGTGCCGCTGTATTTCGCGCCCACGCCGGACTTCGTCGAGGAGGACACGCTCGGCAGGTCCAACGCCGAACCGCTCGTCGCCGAAGAGGTCGCGGCGGTGCGCGGCGCCGCGGGCGCCTACGAGATCGCGCAGTACGCGCGGTACGAGGTCACGGGCCCGGGTGCCGAGGCGTGGCTGGACCGCCTGCTGGCGGCGCGGATTCCCGAGGTCGCGCGTATCCGGCTCGCTCCGATGCTCGCGCCGTCCGGGCACCTGCTCGGCGACCTCACGGTCGCGCGGCTGGACGACGACCGGTTCTGGCTGACCGGCTCCTACTACCTGCAGGCCTGGCACGGCCGGTGGTTCGATCAGCAACGTCCCGATGCGGGCGTCGAGGTTCGCAACATCACCGACGAGATGATGGGGTTCTCGGTCTCGGGGCCCGCGGCGCGGGCGATTCTTGCCGAGCTCACCCACGACGACGTCACGAACGACGCCTTCGGGTTCCTCGCCATCCGGGCGATGGACGTCGGCACGGCGCCTGCGGTCGTCGGACGAATCTCGCTCACGGGCGAGGTCGGCTACGAGATCGTGGTGCCGACCTCGCACCATCGCGCGCTCTGGCACGAACTCCGCGACGCCGGGGACGCGCACGGCCTTCGTCCGATCGGCGACCGGGCGGTGGACAGCCTCCGCCTCGAGAAGGGATACGGCATCTGGTCGGCGGAGTTCCGGCAGGACACGACGCCGGCGATGGTCGGGCTCGACCGATATGTCGCGATGGACAAGGGCGAGTTCATCGGTGCGGCCGCACTGCGTCGTGCACCGACGGACGGGCCCGAGCAGGTGCTCGTGCTATTGCAGATCGATGCGGGGGACGCCGACGCCGCGCAGGACGACGGCGTGTGGCTCGGCGACCGGCTCGTCGGCATGGTGACCTCCGGTGCGTACGGCCACCACGTGGGGATGAGCCTGGCGCTCGCGCTCATCGACCGCGCGACCGCCGAGACGGCCCCGGAGCTCACTGTCTACGTCGTGGGTGCGGCGCGCACGGCGCGAATCCTGCCGGAGGCGCCCTACGATCCGAAGGGTGAACGCCTGCGTGAGCTGGCGTAGCCAGGGCGCGGTGCGCCGCTAGTCGCCCAGCAGCGACGCGACCCGCGCGGCGGCCTCGATGCCGCTGCCGATCGCGCCCTCGATCCAGCCGGCGCCTGCCGAGGCGATGTCGGAGCCCGCGAACGCAAGCCTGCCCTCCGGTGTCTCGAGCGCCTCGAACGTGCCGTCGCTGAACCACCCGGGCGGCACCGAAAGCCACGTGCCCTTGGAGAACGGATCGGCGATCCAGTCGTGCCCGTCGGTCGCAACCACCGCCGAGTCGGGCAGGTGTGCGTTGACCGCGGCGGCGACCGCCTCGTGATCGGCGAGATTCACACGGTCCTGCACCGAAAAGCCCATGAACAGCCGTCCGTCCGGCGCCTCCTTCGACACGAAGCCGGTGTTGACCGGCGTGTCCCAGCCGGTCCCGAGGTACGAGCTCGGCGCGTCGCGGACAACGGCGAGCACCTTCGAAACCTCGCCGACATGCCGTTCAGCGGCGACCCGCTTCTTGGGTGCCGACAGCGCGGGCTCGAACGTCACGTCGGCCCAGCAATTGATCGGGAGCGCCACGACGCCGGTGGCTGCGGTCACGACCGAGCCGTCCGCCAGGGACACGCGCACCGCGTCGCCGTCGTGGGTCACGGCCGACACGACCTGGCCGAAGCGCACGTCGAGCCCGTCCGCCATCGCGTCGATCAGGCTCTTGGTGCCGTCGGTGAGCACCTCGCCGATGTCGACGTACGCGTCGATCGGCGTGTACTCGAGCTCGACCATGTCCCACAGCAACGGGAGCACCGACAGCCGCTCGATCCGCGCGCCGCCCATCGAGACCAGAAACGCGCGCAGGTAGTCGGCGGCCTCGGCATCGGCGCCGAGCGCGTCGATCCAGGTCGAGCCTGCCACGTCGACGGCCTCGAGCGCATCGCGATCGCCCGTCGCGAACGACGCCGCCGTCTTCTCGAGCGCCGACTCGAGTCCCGAGGCCGCGAGCAACGACTGCAGTCGCTCGACGGCCGCCTCACCCTCGTGCCGTACGTCCCCGCGGATCCACGCGATGAGTTCTGGATCCGGTGCGGGCGTCACCGCAACGCCGGCCCGCGCGATCTCCGCCGCGATCCGGGGTTGCGTCTGGCGCGAGAAGAACATGCCGCCGTACTCGGCCTCCACGCCGGTGCCCGGCATCTCCCGATACCAGGTGCGACCGCCGATTCGGTCGCGCGCCTCGAGCACGATCACGCGCCGGCCCGCCTCGGCCAGATCGCGTGCCGCCGCGATCCCTGCGAAGCCCGCACCGAGCACGACGACGTCGGCGTCCATGACGAGCGAGCCTAGCACCGGGCTGGTCACGAATGACCACGACGTTGGTCGGTAGCGACGATCGCGGACCAGGTGCTAGGTTCCTTTCGAGTCATCTGGTTACTTCGCGTAGGACCCGGGGGGGATAGCAATGACACGACTTGGCATGCCGCGTGCAACAACTCCGCGCCGGCGCTATCGCATACGGATCGCGGCAAGCGTCGCCGTCGCAATCACCGTGCTGTTGGTCGCCCCGGCGTCCGCAGCGCCGGGCACGACACCGGCGCTCAAGACATGGGGAGCCGCCAACGGCTCGGTCAACGCCCAGGTCATGTTGAACGGTGTGCTGTACATCGGCGGCAGCTTTACATCGATGACCTCATCGACCGGGTCCTCTCCGACAACTCGCAACCATCTCGCCGCCATCGACATGAGCTCCGGCGCGCTCCTCGGCTGGAACCCGAACGCCACCGGCGGCACGGTCAGCGCCATGGCGACCGACGGCACCAACATCTTCGTCGGCGGCTCGTTCTCCAAGCTCGGCGGTCAGACGCGCTCGCATCTCGGCTCGATCGGGACCGACGGCACGATTCGCTCGTGGTCTTCGGGCGCCAATAACACGGTGCTCGCCCTTGGCGTGCGCAGCGGAACGCTCTACGTCGGCGGCCTGTTCACCACGCTCGGCGGATCCTCGCGGAGCCGACTCGGCGCCGTCTCGACATCGGGCGGCGGGCTCGAGGGCTGGGCGCCTTCGGCGAACGACCGCGTCCGCGCGATCACGTTCACGTCGAGCGACATCATCGTCGGGGGCACGTTCACCCAGATCAACGGATCGTCGAGCGACCACATCGCGCGGATCAGCAGCGGCGGGACGCGCCTGTCGTGGAGCTACCCATCGAGCTCGGACATCAGCGGGCTTGTGACCGGCGGCGACGGCAACGTCTATGGGGCGATCCAGGGCGGCGGCGGACGGGCGCGCTCGTGGAGCCCAACCGGCAGCCTGCGCTGGACGACATGGTTCGACGGCGACGCCAACGCGATCACCTGGTTCCAGGGGCAGGTGATCGTCGGCGGCCACTGGGACTACTCGCAGGGCGGGGGCACCTACGTGCCGAAGCTCGTCGCGCTCAACCCGTCCAACGGTGCCATCGACACCAGCTGGGTGCCGCATCCCAACAAGCAGGTGTGGTCGCTGTCCAGCGACGGCACCAACCTGGGCATCGGAGGGATCTTCAACACGGTCCATGGCGGCGTTTACCGGCGGGTCGCAATCTTCCACTGAGGTTGCCCTCCCGCACGAAAAAGCCACGAGTTGGGCCTTTTGGCAGTGGATACCTGCGCCTTTTGCGGGTAGGTTCTGGGCGATCACCTAACTTTTGACGTAGGACGGGGGCGGGACATGCAGGAGCAAACGGGACGTGTCGGAGGGGTGGGCAAGCGCCGCAAGGGGCTTCGCGGCGCCGCCGTCACCCTTGTCGCATCACTCGGTCTGGTCGCACTGGCGCAGCCGGCGTTCGCAGCGCCGGCCCAGGCGCCGTACGTGAAGGGCTGGGGAGCGAACAACACGCCCAAGGCCGAGGTAATCGTTGGCAATACGCTGTACTTGGGCGGCTCGTTCAAGAGCATGATTTCGGCCGACGGGGCGACGACCGTGCCGCGTCTACACCTGGCCGCGATCGACCTCACAACGGGCGATCTCCTCCCGTGGAACCCCGGC
Source organism: uncultured Actinomycetes bacterium (assembly GCA_963816105.1). Taxonomy (GTDB): domain Bacteria; phylum Actinomycetota; class UBA4738; order UBA4738; family HRBIN12; genus AC-51. The sequence goes on from CAWFJH010000001.1 coordinate 670,674, forward strand.
ACCAACAACACGGTCGAGGCGATGGTCTTCGACGGCACCAACCTGATCATCGGCGGAAGCTTTACGAAGATCGGCAACCAGACGCGCAACCGGCTCGGCGCCGTCTCGCCGTCCGGCTCGATTCCCGCGTGGGCGACGGGCGCGGACAACAGCGTGCTCGCGCTCGCGCTTCGGGGCAGCACCGTCTACGTCGGCGGTCAGTTCCTCACGCTGGGCGGGCAGTCACGCACACGCCTCGGGGCCGTCTCGACGAGCGGCGCGCTGCTCAACTGGTCGGCCGCGGCCGACGATCGCGTGCGCGCGATCACACTCACGGCCGACGACGTCGTCGTGGGCGGCACGTTCCTCAATCTGAACGGCGCGAGCAACCCGCACATCGGACGGCTCGACGCAACGACGGGTGCAACGCTGTCGTGGGCGTACGACTCGAGCGCCGAATTGACCGGGCTCGTCACCGGTCCCGACAACAACGTCTACGCATCGATCGGCGGCGGTGGCGGCCGCGCTCGCTCATGGTCCAGCACCGGCGCGCTGCGCTGGACGACCTGGACGGACGGCGACGTAAACGCGATCACGTTCTTCAACGGACAGGTCATCATCGGCGGGCACTGGGTCTACATGGACCCGGGTACCGCCCACCCGATCAACCTGCCGCGCCTTGCCGCGCTCAACCCGGACACCGGCCGGCCCGACATGAGCTGGATTCCGAAGCCCAACAAGCAGGTGTGGGCGCTCGGCACCGACGGCACGACGCTCGTCGTCGGCGGCGTGTTCACGAGCGTGAGCAAGAGCACGTACCGCCGTCTCGCGCTGTACCACTCGGCGTAGCGGCGGCTCAGCGAAGCACGGGCAGCAGGCCCGGCAGCGCCTCGACGTAGTCGTCGAGGATCGCTGTCGCGGCCGCGTCCGAGCCCACCAGCGGGTGTGTCCGCAACGCCTCGAGCGCCGCATCGCGCGAGCCCTCGACCGCAGCCCGCACGGTCAGGCGCTCGTAGGCCTTCACCTGCTGCAGCAACTCGAGCGCGGGCTCGGGCAGGCGCCCTTGTGCGAGCGCGTGCGCGCCGTTGCCGTCGGCGACACACGACACCTCGACGACGTCGTCGTCGCGCATGCCCTCGATCGCCCCGCGGTTCGCGACGTTGAGGATGAGCGCCGTCGGGCGGTTGGCGACGGCCGCCGTCATGACGGCGGTGGCCACGCTTTGGTAGCCGCCCCCATCGAACACGCCGCGTTCGGCCGGCTCGGGTGCCTCGAGCCCCTCTCCCCGTTCGCGCGCGAAGTAGGTGACGTGGCGCTCGCGCATCGCCGCCTCCCACGCACCGGCCGCGCCCGGCAGGTCGCCGGCGTCGAACCGCTCGCGCAGCACCGGCCAGAGCCCATCGTTGAGCGCCTGCAGCTGGCGGCCGCGTGAGGAGCCCGACCCCCGGATGTTCGCGAGCGCCTCGTCCCGGTAGTAATAGAAGTACAGGTACTCCATCGGCAGCATGCCGATCTCGCGCACGAGCGCCGCGTCGAACAGCCCCCAGTCCTCGTCCTCGAGCGCTCGAAGCTCGTCGAATCGCGCCAGCAACTCGGGCAACCGATCGCGTCCATCCGTGAGCACGCGATGGATCCAGCCGCAGTGGTTGAGCCCGGCGTAGTCGACGTGCACGTCCGCGAGAGGCCGGCCGAGGAACGCCGCAATGCTCCGCGACATCGACATCGGCCCGTCACAGATGCCGACCACGCGCACCGACGTGTGATCGTGGAGCGCCTGCGTGACGATCCCCACCGGGTTGGTAAAGCTGACCAGCAGCGCCTCCGGCGCGACCTCCTCGATCAGCCGCGCGTAGTCGAGCATCGCCGGGATCGTTCGCAGGGCCATCGCGAATCCGCCGGGGCCTGTCGTCTCCTGCCCCAGCACACCGTGCTCCAGAGGCACCTCCTCGTCGATCGCACGGGCGGCCTCCTGGCCCGGCCGGATCGCGGCGAACACGAACCGCGCGCCATCGAGGGCATCGCGGGCAGACGACGCGCCCCGCACACCGAATCGCGCGCCCCACGCGGCGCTCAGGTGGCGACCCAGCGCCGTCATCAGCCCGAGTCGCTCGGCGTCGGTGTCGTGCAGCACGACCTCGTCGATGCCGAGGTCGTCCTGCTGCTGGGCAAGCGCATGCAGAACGAACGGCGCCCGGACGCCGGACCCCAACAGGGTCATCTTCACCGCGGCTCAGAACTCCGTCGTCGTGGTGAGCTGCCCATCGGCGATCGCCTGCACGAACGCCGCGTAGTCGCGCTCGTTCTGGTCGGCATACGCCGAGCAGAACGCGAGCATCGCATGATCGAAGGACTGGCCCGACCCCATGTATGCGCCGATCGACGCCGCCGAGCCGCTGCGTGCGTGCGCGCGGGCGAGCGTCCACCCGCAGAGCCTCGCCCACCCCGTGAGCCCGACCGGCGCGAGCGTGTCGATGTCGGCCGAGAACTTCATGTCGCGGAGCTGCCGCCAGTAGAAGTGGATGCTCTTGTCGACGCCAACCGTCCAGCCCAGGAAGATGTCGCTCGCCGCCTGCATGAGCCGCTGGCCCTGCACGACGCGCTGGCCGTGGTGCGCATACGTGCTCGATGACAGATACTCCTCGAGCACGGAGGCGTTGGCCTGCTTCACCTGCAGGAACAAGGGGTCCTCGTCGTCGCGGCCGGTGAGCAGCACGATGAACGAACGGGTGCCGACGCTGCCGACCCCCACCACCTTGCGCGCAATATCGATCACCTGGAACCGCTCGAGCAGATGCCGGCGATCGTCGGCGAGGGTGCGCCGGTACGCCCGGAAGATCCGCACCAGGCCCTCTTGCACGTCCTTGGGATCCATGTGATAGGCCTCGAGCAGCTGCTCGAGCGGAACGATCAGCGGCGGCTGTGCGCGGATGCGCCAGCCGTCGTCGGTGTGCTCGCCGAGCTTGAGCAACGCCTGCTGGCTGGTTCGCAAGCGCGCTTTCTCGATCTCGGCCGCCACCATCTTCTGCTTCTTGGGCGCGATGTCCTTCGCCAGGCGGGTCAGGGCATCGGCGTCAAGGCTCGCGTACCAGACGTCGAGTACGTCGCGTGTGGCGAAGCGCGCGACCGTCTCGCGATACTCGCGAATGCCGGCGAGCGTGACCGACTCGATCTCGTCGTCGCTGAAACCGTTGTTGCGCCCGGCGATCGTCAGGCTCGCCGCGAACCGCTTGACGTCCCATTCCCAAGGCCCGGGCAAGGTCTCGTCGAAGTCGTTGAGGTCGAACAGCAGCCTGCGCTCCGGCGAGCCGAAGAGACCGAAGTTCGACAGATGCGCGTCACCGCAGAGCTGCACCCGCACGCCTGAGACCGGCGTCGCCGCCAAGTCGGCGGCCATCACCCGGGCGGCGCCCCGGTAGAACGTGAAGGGGCTGACGGCCATACGCGCGTGCCGCACCGGTACGAGGTCCTGCTCGCGGGACTCGTCCTGCTCGGCGAGCAGCTTGACGGGATCGGGCCGGTCGGCCGCGGCCGACCACTCGCCGTGGGAGGAGCGCGGAACGGCCTTGCGCGCGGCCTTGCCGACCGACTCCTGCTCCTCGACCGTCGGGTGAGGAACGCGTGATCTCGGGTCACGATCCATGGGGGGCGCCTCCTGTTTCTTGCCGAATAGGGCACGTTAGCGCCATGGCCAGCGGCTCGCATCGGCCGTTGGGTCCACGGGGTCGCCCGATCGCGCCGATCGACGTACGGTGGAACGAGTGGCGGAGGCACGCCCGAGCCTCCCGGACCCGAAGGAGGGACCCATGGCCCCGGACCCGACGACGACCGCGGTGGTCTTGATCGAGTTCCAGAACGACTTCACGAGCGAGGGCGGTGCGCTCCACGAGGCCGTCGACGGCGTGATGCAGTCCACGGACATGCTCGAGCACGCCAAGGAAGCCGTCGCGCAGGCGCGCGCCGCCGGCGCAACGATCATCCACGCGCCCATCATGTTCGCGAAGGGCTACTACGAGATCACCGAGCATCCGTACGGGATCCTGAAAGGGGTCGTCGACAGCACCGCGTTTGTGAAGGGATCCTGGGGGGCTGACATCGTCGAGGATCTCGCGCCCGGTGAGGACGACATCGTGATCGAGGGCAAGCGCGGGCTCGACACGTTCGCCTCGACCAACCTGGACTTCATTCTGAGGTCCAAGGGGATCAAGACCGTCGCGCTCGGCGGGTTCCTGACGAACTGCTGCGTGGAATCGACGATGCGCAGCGCGTATGAGCGCGGCTACGACGTCGTGACGCTGACCGACTGCGTGGCGGCCACGTCGCAGGAGGAGCACGACAACGCGATCACGTACGACTACCCGATGTTCTCCCGGCCGATGAGCTCCAAAGAGTTCCTCGACGAGCTCGGCGGCGCCGCGTCGGAGGACACGAGCCGGGGCTACTGAGGTTCGGTCTCGCTGACGCGGTCGACCGTCAGGCCGTAGTCCCACACGTCGATATACGGCGGCTCGACGCCGAGGGACGTGAGCGCTGTGCAGATCTGGCTTCGATGGTCGGTGCCGTGATGCACGGCCTGCGCAAGCCGGATGCCGATCGTCGCGGTGGTCGTTGAACCGTCGTCGCGGTTGCGCACGAGGGAGCGATCGGGGTCCGGCGTGCCGTCAAGAACCGACGACCATGCTGCGGCATGCGTCGCCATCTCGGCGCGAAGCCCGGCGAGATCGGCCGAGTCCTCGTCCATCGGCTGGTGCTCGTGCTCGCTGATCACGTAGAGGTAGGAGCAGTCCGCCCCGACGGTGTGGCGCATTGTGTCGAGGATCGAGCCGTACGTGCCCGGCGCAAACGTCTCCAGTTGTGCGGGCTCAAGCTCGGCGCAGGCGTCCATGAGCGTCAGGGTCGCCCAGACGTGGTGGTTGAACGCGTCGCGTAGCAGGGAGTCGGTCATCCGCGAACCGTAGCAGGCGGCTCCGACGCTCGTTGCCCGCTATCCTGAGCCGGCCGAGGGAGTGGCCAAGGGAGCAGGAGGCAAGCCATCAGCGACGAGCAGGCGCCCCAGACCGCCGCGCCGACCGCGGAACGCCGGTGGCCAATGGCGCTCGCCGTGCTCGTCGCGATCTTCCTGCAGGCGATCGCGCCGCGAAGCGGCAGGCACCTTCCGTGGTGGACCTTTCCGGTCATCGAGCTCGGACTGCTCATCGCGCTGCTGGTCCTGGATCCGGGGCGCATCGACAAGCGAACGCGCAGCACGCGCATCATCACGCTCACGCTGATCGCGGTCATGACGCTCGCAACGCTCGCCGGGGTGATCGTCCTGATGATCGAGATTCTCGACGTCAAGTACTTCTATGTAACGCCGTACTCGCTGCTCGGACGCGGCGCCGCCCTCTGGGTCACCAACGTCATCGTGTTCAGCTTCTGGTTCTGGATGCTCGATCGTGGCGGCCCCGCAGAGCGAGCGGCGGGGACCGACATCGCACCGAGCTTTGCGTTCCCGGAGAACGCCACGCCCGAGCTCGTACCCGATGGCTGGGAACCGCGGTACCACGACTACTTGTACCTCGCATTCACCAACGCAACGGCGTTCAGCCCGACCGACACGCTGCCCCTGCAGGCGTGGGCGAAGATGGCGCTGATGGCCGAGTCGATCATCTCCCTCGCAACGGCGATCATGGTCGTCGCTCGGGCGATCAACGTGTTGCCGGGCACCGCGTGAGCGATCCCGCCGCCGCCGACGACGCCGCCGCCAGGAAGAGCCGCCTCATCGAGTTCATCGAGGTCGGCGTGCTGGCGATCGTCGCGGTCATGACCGCGTGGACGGGCTACCAGGGCACCCAGTGGGGCGGCCGGCAGTCGCAGCTCTACGCCGAGGCATCCAGCACGCGCCTGCAGGCCGAGGCGCTGTCCACCCACGCCGGGCAGGTCCTGGTCGCCGACGCCACGATCTTCACCGGGTGGCTGCAGGCGCGCAACGCCGGCGACGCCAAACTGGAGGCCGAGCTGGAGCGTCGTTTCAGTCCCGAGTACCACAACGCCTTCGAGCAGTGGCTGCTGACCGACCCGTTCACGGACCCGAACGCGCCCGCCGGCCCGGTCGCGATGCCGGGGTTCACCACGGCGGAATACGACCAGGCGGCCGAGATGAACGCGCAGGCAAGCGCGATGCTCGACGAAGGGACGGCCGCCCGCGAGACGGCAAACAAGTACGTCCGTGGGACCGTGCTCTTCGCCTCGGTCTTGCTCTTTATCGCGATCGCGCAGCGCTTCAAGACGCCCGGCATCCGGATGGCCGCGAACGTGCTGGCGCTCGGCGTGCTGGCCTTCGCCCTGTACTCGGTACTGCACCTGCCCCGGATCTGAGGCGCTAGTCGCTGCGGTGTGACCGTAGGAACTCCTCGGTGCGCGCCACGTCGGCGATGACTTCCTCGGCGTGCTCGCGTATCCCATTGCCGGCGTCCTCACCAACCGGGATGCGAAACGGCGCCGACGGATCGATTACCGCGGCCACGATCGCGTCCACGGCCTCGCCCGCCTCCGGCGACTCCGTGGCGAGCCAGTGGGTCCACTCGTCGAGTTCCTGCCACTCCTTCTCATAGCGGCCTGAGGAGCCGCGCGCAGCGATGCGGGGACTGGACTCCACGATCGTCGTGCGAAACGGGCCCGGCTCGACGATCACGACGCGGATGCCCTGCGGCTCGACCTCCAGGCGAAGCGCCTCGGTCGCCCCCTCGAGCCCGAACTTCGAGGCGTTGTACGGACCGAACAGCTCGTCCCCGGACTGGCCCGCAACACTCGAGACCTGGACGATCGCGCCGCCGGCCACGCGCAGCCACGGCAGGCAGGCGCGGCACAGCATGATGGTTCCGACCAGATTGACCTCGAGCTGGTGCCGGAGCTCGGTGCCGCGACCTCCTCCCACGGTCCGAGCAAGCCGAAGCCGGCGTTGGAGACAAGCGCATCGAGGCGTCCGTATCGCTCGCCGATGTGTGCCGCGACGGCCTCGATGGAATCGTCCTTGGTGAGGTCGATCTCGACGGTCTCCCAGCGCGTCTCGTCCTTGGCGCGAGCCGGGTTGCGCATCGCGCCCGTGACCGTCCAGCCGAGGTCCGTGAGCCGCTCGGCGGTGAGCAGTCCGAATCCCGATGACGTTCCGGTGATCAGCGCGTGCGGCACCCGGCGACGATACTCCTCGCGTTCAGATCGGGAGCTCGCAGCTGACGACCGTGTCCTCCGCACCGGGCGCGCAGGTGTCGACATCGGGTCCGCCGCGGAACAGATCGACGGTCGGCGCGTCGACCTCACCCTCGGCGAGGCGGTCCATGCCGCGGCCGCCGAAGAGACGGTCGGCGCCGACACCGGCGTGCAGGTCGTCCGCGCCGCGGCCACCGACCACGAGGTCGTTGCCGTTCTCGCTGTCCCCGAAGTTCAGAACGTCGTCGCCCTGGCGTCCGTAGAGCGTGTCGTTGCCGTCTTCACCCGTGACAAAGTCGACACCGGTCCCGCCGTCCATCCAGTCGTCGTCGGCACCACCGTTGACGATGTCCTTGCCGCGGTTGCCGCAGACGACGTCGTTGCCGGCGAGCCCGTCGATGATGTCGTCGCCGTCGAGCCCGACGATGACGTCGGGACCGTCGGTTCCCTCGAGGCGGTCGGCGTCGGGCCCCCCGACGATCGTCGCGGCGAGCCCGTGGCATGTGGGCGACGGCAACGGCAGGCCTGCGTGGGCGGTCGTGGTCGTCGTGACGGCGAGCGGCAGCAGCAGCGACAGCACTCCCGCCGCCCGCACGAAGGTGCGCGTGGTCAGCATGCGAATCCCCTCCCTGACATGCGTGGAAACATCCAGCATCGCCCGCCGCCGAGCCTCGGATCCATCGGCCAAAGGGCTGCTTGTTACCCCGGTGCCCGAGCGATCACGTGGAACAGGTGCCAGTGCTTCGGGCCGGAGCAGGCCTCGCCGTCGTTCTCCTCCTCGTCGAAGCCCTCGATCTCCCAGCCGTCGAACAGCGCCGTCGCCGCCTCTCGCGACATCGCGGTATGGCCTTCGACGGACGCCCAGGAGTCGCGCTCGCCGAGGATCTGCCCGGCGAAGCGCCCGCCCGGCAGGACCGCGGCCCGGAGCTTCTCCCACACGGTCGGGAACCGCGCCGGGTCGCAGAAGAACAGGCTGTAGCTCGCCCAGACCAGCTCGGCCGGGTCGAGCACGACGTCCTCCATCGGGAGGACATCGCTTCGCAGGAGCGCGGCGTGGACCCCAGCCCGGCGCCGGAGCCGCTCGATGGCCTCCGGCTCGGCATCGGTGGCGTAGACCCGCCAGCCTCGCTCGAGCATCGCCAGGGTGTCGATCCCCGCCCCACACCCGACATCGGCCGCCCGGCTCGGCTCGGGGAACCGCGCCAGCACCTGAAGTAGCAGGTCACGGGGGGCGCGGCCCTCCCCGGCCTCGTAGTAGTCGGACCAGGTGGGCTCGATGGTCATCGCCCGATGGTATCCGGGACTTGGGCCGAAAGGTTCGTTGTCTTTCGCCGCTGTCTGCGGCACCATGTCGGGCACGAGAGGAAGGAGGTGGTCCGACTGCATAGTGAGCATGAGACCCTCGAGGTGGTTGGCTGTTAGCCGCCCCACCGAGCTGGGGGCATGCCCCCGCTCTCGTGCCGGGCGACCGGCAAATCCACTCCAGCCACCGACCTCCTGACCTCCGGTAGGTCTGCCGGACGGCTCCTCGCACCACGAGGACGGCGTGTCACTGAGGCGTAGCTGAAGGCGAGGCCGGGCCCTTCGGGCCCGGCCTCGTCGCATTCCTCCCCCGCGGGCGACAATGACCTTCGATGATCTGCCTGCGCTGCGATTGGCAAGGTGACACCGACGACCCCGCGTGCCCGTCGTGCGGCGCCGCGTCGCTCTACCGGGTCGCGGATTCGAGCGCAGTCGAGGAACCCGCGACCTCGCTGCCCGCTCCCCCGCACGCCGACGAGCCCGCGGAGCCGCCGCCCCGGCGAAACTGGCGTGCCGTCGTCCTCGCGGTCGTCGCGGCAACGATCGTGGTCGCGGCGGTCGCCAGTTGGGACGCGGATCCGTCCGGATCCACCCCGATCGCCGCGTCTGCTTCCACCGCCGCACCGTCGGCCACGTCGCGGCCGACGCAGGGTTCGAACGGCATACCTCGAAGCCGGTTCCTCAGGCGGACGGTGGGCGACGTCAGGCTCTCGCTCGTCGCGCCGCAGACATGGGGACCGAGCCCGATCCTGCGCGCGCCCCGCGCCAAGATCTACCGGCAGGGCGCCGTCGGCATCACCAAGAGCTTCACCGGCGGACAGCACGCGGAGGCGATCATCTTCTGGACCACACTCCCCGCCTCGGTGCACGTCGCCCCCTGCAGAGGCACATTGCCCGCCGAGACGTCATCGGCCGCCGCGCTCGCGGCGGCCTTGTCGCACGCCCCCGGCATCCACACCATGATCGGCCCGTACGAACTCCGACTCGGCGGCCATGAGGCCCAGCGCATCGTCATGCGCGTGCGGGCCGACGAGGGCTGCGATCCCGGTTACTTCTTCACCTGGCCCAGCCAGTGCTGGGGGCAATGCTGGGTCGAAACGGGCGCCGGCGACGAGATCACCATGTGGATCGTGGAGGCGGCGGGATCGCTCCTCGTCATCGAGGCCGAGACCACACACGAGGCGACGACGGCGAGCCTCGACCAGGAGATTCGGCAGATCGTCGACTCGGTCCAGCTGGACTAGCCCCAACCCGGCCGATGGGCTCGCTCACGTCTTCGCCGCCCCGGGCGGTAGGGTCTGGGATCGGCCACGACACGAGGGGGATGCGCAAGTGACGAACGAACGACCCGAGATGCTCGAGCAGAGCGCGACGCTGTACTTCGGCCCGTGGTACCGGCGGTCGCCGTACTTCGATGCGACGCGCCGCGCCGGCTGCAGCGCCTACGACATCTACAACCACATGTACATCCCGGGCTACTACGACGACCCGGATGTCGAGTACCGGCTGCTCAACGAGGGCGTGACCATGTGGGACGTCGGCTGCGAGCGCACGGTCGAGGTCTCCGGCCCCGACGCCGACAAGCTCATCGACATGATCACGTGCCGCGACCTCACGAAGTGCGCGGTCAAGCAGGGCAAGTACATGCTCGTGACCGCGCCGAACGGCGGGATCGTCAACGACCCGGTGCTGCTGCACGTCGATGAGAACCGCTGGTGGATGCAGCTGGCCGACTCCGACGCGCACCTCTACGCGCTCGGCGTCGCGAGCGCGCAGGGCATGAACGCGGAGGTCACCCTTCCCGACGTGCACCCGATGCAGGTGCAGGGTCCGTTTGCGGCCAAGACGCTCGCCAAGCTCGTCGGCGACGCCATCTACGACATCAAGTACTACTGGTGCGACAGCTTCACGATCGAGGGCATCCCCGTTGAGATCAGCCGAACCGGCTGGACGGCGGTGCCGGGCTTCGAGGTCAACCTGCTCGACTACGCCAAGGGCGACGCTCTTTGGGACGCGATCGCCGGTGCCGGCGAGGAGTACGGCATCAAGGCGATCGCGCCGTGCGAGCCCCGGCGCATCGAGGCCGGCATCTTCAACTACGGGTCCGACATCACGCTCGACGACACGCCGCTGCACGTGATGGGTCTCGAGCGTCTCGTGGAAGACCAGCCGCAGGACTACCTCGGCAAGGCGGCGCTCGAGGCGCTGCGCGCCAAAGGGGTCGACCGCAAGCTCGTCGGGATCGAGCTGCTGGGCGACAAGCTTCGCGCCGAGCTCTCGCGCGTCTGGGACGTCCTCTCCGACGGAAACAAGGTCGGCCACGTCACCGACGCGATCTGGTCCCCGGGCCTGGAGAAGAACATCGGCTTCGTCTGGGTGCCGATCGATCTGGCCGAGCCGGGCACACCGCTCGACGTCGTGACCGAGCGTGGCGACCACGTCGAAGGCATCACGGCCGCGCTGCCGTTCGTCGATCCCCGCAAGGAGGTTCCCGCCGGCACCCTGCGGTAGCCGGCGACCGCCGGGTCACGGCAGATAGCGCGCCAGCGCGAAGCCCCACGTGGGTCCCGTGCCGCCGTTTCCTGCCACGACGACGCGGCCGTCGTCCTGGAGCGCCAGACCCTCGGCCGACGCGCCCCCCGGGAACCGGGTGAACACCTTCCCGTCGTTGCCCCAGCTGGGATCGAGCGACCCGTCCGGCAGAATTCGGCCGACGAACATCCGCGGAATGGTCGTGTCGCCGAACTCGTGCGGTCCGACGTGACCGGCGCCGACGATACGGCCGTTCGGCTGGATCGCGATGCTCGTGAAGTTCTGCTCACCGGAGCCGAAGCGGTAGACCTGGATCCCGTTCCCCCCGAACGTCGGATCGAGCCGGCCCGCAGACGTGAACCGCGCAAGACCCGCGTGGAAGATGTCGTAGTCGCCGCCAACCACGATCTTGCCGTTCGACTGCAACGCCAGGGTCAGCGGGAAGATCGCCCACGCGACGCCGCTCGCGATCCCGTCACCCGCGAACGTCGGGTCGAGCGAGCCGTTGACGCGGAGCCTGGCGAGCACCAACCCTGTGCCGTCGTAGCCGGTGACCAGGATCCTGCCGTCCGGCTGCAATACGACCGCGCGCGCGACGCCGCCCCGCACGATCGACCTCGTCCCGTCGCCGCCGAAGGCCGGATCCAGATCTCCGTTGGACAGGTAGCGCACGATCGCGAAGGCCGAGCCGGTTCCCTGCGTGCCGACCACGACGATCTTGCCGTTGTCCTGGATCGCCACGTCGTAGCCGAGGTCCTGGCCCGGGGTGAGGTTTGTCAGAACGACGCCGTGTCGGCCGAACGACTGGTCTCGCGATCCGCCGGGCATGTATCGCACCACCGCGAATCGTTGGCGGTTGTCGTTACCCGCGACCACGATTTTCCCGTCGGGCTGGATCGCGACGGAGGCCGCCTCGTCGCCGCCGCCGGCGATCGCCGTCGTCAGCCTCCCGTTCCCGCTGAACGTCAGGTCGGGCGACCCGTCGCTCAGGTAGCGGGCGACCGCGAACTCGCCGTTGTTCGACGGACCCGCCGCCGCACCCACGGCCACGATCGTGCCGTCGGTCGCGACGGCGACCGCGTTGGCGTACGACCCGTTCGGGAAGACCGTCGTGACCCGCCCACCCGTTCCAAAGCCCGGATCCAGAGTTCCGCCGGCCGCAGCGCTCGCGGGCACGGACCAGAAGCCCACCACACAGGCGCACAGGGCGATCAGCAACCGGCGCTTCATCCTGAACTCCCTTCGCCCTCCAGCATGAACGCTTCAGCACCAGAGTGCGAACGGGCGCGAATACCTAGAACAAAGCATTGCGCTCGTTGATGCGAAGGACATCGCCAAAACGGCCGATAGACACGGCATGGATCGCATCGACGATCTCGAGGCGCGCTTGCGCGAGACAGAGCGCCGCGCCTATGAGGCCGAGGCCGCCTACGCGACGCTGCTCGAGCAGGTGCCCGGCGCCATCTACGCCTACGCGCCCGAGCTCGGCGGCCCGACGCTCGCGATGAGCTCGTACGTGGAGGAGCTGCTCGGGGTCCCCGCCGAGCGATTCCTCTCGGGGGACTCGGTCTGGGACGAGTTGCTGCATCCCGACGACCGCGAGCGGGCGTGGGAAGACTACGAGTCGTTCCTACAGACCGGGCAGCCCGAGTCCGGGGACTACCGGTACGTGCGTCCCGACGGCCGGGTGGTGTGGATCCACGACCGCTCGGCCATGGTGCGCGATCGCGACGGCAGTCCAATGCTCGTCCAAGGCGTGATGTTCGACATCACGTCGGCAAAGGAAACCGCGATCGCCATGGAGCACCTCGCCTTCCACGATGTCCTGACCGGTCTGCCGAACCGCGCGATGTTCCAGGACCACCTGGAGCTGGCGCTCGCACGAGCCCGCCGGCACGGCCAGGCGGTAGCGGTGCTCTTCTTGGATCTCGACGACTTCAAGCCGGTCAACGACGTCCACGGCCACGAGATCGGCGACGAGGTGCTGCAGGAGGTCGCGCACCGGATCCGCGGCGCCGCCCGGGACACCGACCTCGTCGCGCGGCAAGGCGGGGACGAGTTCCTGGTGCTGCTTGCCGACCTCGACGTCGGCGACGGACGGGAGTCCGTCAACGAGATCCCGTCGCTCGTCAACGTGCGGATCGCGGAGACGATCGCGGCCCCGATGCGGCTGCACGGGGTCACGCTCTCGATGCGGGTGAGCATCGGCACGGCCATGTTCCCCGATGACGCCGGGGACGCCCGCTCGCTCCTGCGCTTGGCCGACGCGGCCATGTACGAGCGCAAGCGGCAACGCGGGCACACCACCGGCGCCGTGGAGCGTCTCGCCTAAGACCGACCACCGCTAGGCTTGTGGCCGATGAGCCAGCCGCAGGCGGGAATCTTCGCGCTCGGGACCGCGTCGCACGCGTACCTGGAGTTCGACGCGCGAGACGCCGCGTCGGCCGACCGGCTGGTCGAGGCGGTCGCGTCTCTTCGCGAGCCGCGCACCACGATGGGCGGCGTCAACCTGGTCGCCGGGTTTCGCCCCGAGCTGTGGCGTCGCGCCGCGCCCGATGACGCCCCGGCCGCCGAGGGATTCGATCGCGACATCGTCGGAACCGGCGGCATCACGATGCCCGCCACGCAGCACGACGCGGTGATGTGGCTCTCCGGCAGCACCTACGACGTGGTGTTCGACGTGGGCCGGGCGGCCATCGCCGCACTGGCGCCCGTTGCGACCGTCGCCGAGGAAACGTCGAGCTGGCCCTACCACCACGACCTCGACCTCACCGGCTTCATCGACGGCACCGAGAACCCGACCCTGCTCGAGGCGCCCGAGGTCGCCCTCATCCCCGACGGCAGCCCGGGCGCCGGCGGCACGATCCTGCTGCTCCAGAAGTGGGTGCACGACGCGACCGCGTGGGAATCGCTCCCGGTCGAGCGACAGGAGCTCGTGATGGGACGCCGCAAGGTCGACAGCGTGGAGCTCGACGACAAGCCCGACGATTCGCACGTCGCAACCACCGACCAGGACCGCTTCGGAAAGATCTTTCGTCGGAACATGCCGTACGGCACGGTGACGGATCACGGCACGATGTTCGTCGGGTTCAGCGCCGACCAGCAACGACTGATCGCGATGCTCGAGAGCATGGCGGGCATCACGACCGGCACGCCCGACGCCCTCACCGCCTTCACGCATGCGACGACGGGCGCGTACTACGTCGTCCCGTCAAGCGATGCCCTCAGCCTCCAGCAGAAAGACGTACGATGATCCCCATGATCGATCGGTCGAATGAGGAGCGCCTGGACCAGCTCTGCGACCGATTCGGATTGCCGCTCGAGCATTTGTGGTCGGTCCGACGGCAGCCGACCGTTCGGATGGTCGACCTGGTAACCGACACCGCCATGCGCACTCGATTCGAGGAATCCGAGCCGCAGCTCGAGCTCGTCAAGAGCTGGGACGTCGGCGGCGGTGGTGCCAGAAAGCTTCCCGCCGAGTTGGATCGTGCGCTCGCGGATCGGGAGACGCGCCTTGCCCTCGAACGACTCACCGTGATGATCCGTCGTCGTAACGACAGACATCACGTCTGATTACTGAGGTCTTACTGAGGTCGCAGATCCAAGGCGGTCAGGCGATTGGCGATGTGTTGAACGATGTCGTTGGCCTGCTCATGACTGTCCGCCCTTGCGAGCAGGACCGCGCGTTCGCCATCGCGATCCGCGGCGACAACCGACCACGTTCCTCCGCCGGCATCCCTCGTTGCGACCACGACCTCGAACGCCGCGAGGTTGTAGATGGCGTGCCTTCCATCAGTCGTGATCACCCACATGTGTCCCGACTCGTCAGGCATCGCCGCCTCCACTGGGTTGTGGACCGAAGTCGACGGAGGGCAAGAAACAAGAAAGTGGTCCCAGGCAACTTCCAGACCGGCTTGGTTTCCTCGCGGTACCTCGGCTTTGGGGTCTCCCAGATACCCCGCAGGCACAGGCAGTTGGCTTTCCCACCCGTACCCGCAGGTACTCCGAGTCGCCTTAGGGCTCTAGCCCGCTCGGTTCCCTGCTTCGATCTGTTCGGCCGCCTGGGACCGACTTCGACGTTACGGCTCCCCGCGAGTGAGGTCAATCCAGCCGCGACCAGCACATATGACCTCTGACCTGCGCCTCCATACGGACAGAAAGAGTGACAAGACGCAGCCGGACACCCCTGTCATTGCCGAGTGCGAGCGTCGAACGGGCCTCGGTCGTTCGGACGATTGCACCGACAAAGATCGGAACTAGGCTTCTGAAGCTCGGGACAAAACCGCTTTGCACGAGAAGGAGAACCGGATGCGCCACCCGATCCGAGGCCGGCACACGCTCGCAATCCTGGCGCTGGCCATCACGGCCGCCTCTTTGACCGTGGCGACCCCGTCGACGGCCCATGTCGCGCCCCGAATCGACACCCACGCCCGCGTGCGGGGCGGCGCCTCGCGACGCGAAAAGCTCCCGTGGATGTCGCACGCCGCGCGCTTCGCGCCCAACCGAGTGGTCGTCGTGTGGAAGCAGGGCGTCTCCACGAAAGCCAAGCGCGCGACAGCGGAGCTCTTCGGGACGCGGCGGATTTCAGCCGGCCGAGACCTGGGCGTCGACGTCGTCCGCGTGCCGGTCGGCGCCTCGACCACGGCGGCGATCCGCCGCTTCCGCCGCTCGCCCCTCGTGCGGTTCGCCGAGCCCGACCGGATCGCGACCATCGAGGGTGCCCCGCTCCCCAACGACACCAACTTCGCCCAGCAATGGGCGCTCAACAACACCGGGCAATCGCACGAGACGTCCAACATCGGACTCGGAGCCGGCGTCGACAAGACCGGCACCGCCGACGCCGACATCGACGCCCCCGAGGCCTGGGCAGCCCAGACCACGCATCACCAGACGGTGGTCGCCGTCATCGACACGGGCGTCGACATCAACCATCCCGACCTCGCCAACCGGTTGTGGGTGAACACGGCCGAGCAGGGCGGCTCCGGCGGCGCCGATGACGACGGCAACGGGTTTGTCGACGACCTGCACGGATGGGACTTCTCCGGTAACGACGCCAACCCGACCCCCGCGAACGGCAGCATCGAGGAATCGCACGGCACGCACCTCGCGGGCATCATCGCGGCCCAGCAGGGCAACTCGGCGGGCATCAGCGGCGTGTGTCCGGACTGCCGGATCATGGCGCTGCGGATCGGCACGGCAACGAGCATCACCTCCGGTCACGAGCTGCAGGCGATCGACTACGCGATCGACAACGGCGCGGACGTCATCAACATCAGCTTTGGGACGCCCGTGTGGTCCAAGGCCGAGCGTTCGGCGATCGCTCGTGCGGGGAAGGCCGGCATCCTGGTCGTCATCGCCGCGGGGAACGCCAGCACGGACAACGACATCCAGTTCTATCCCGATCCACAGCACGGGATGTTCGCGCCCGTCTACCCGGCGAGCTACTCGCTGCCGAACATCCTGTCGGTCGCGGCCAGCAACGACCGCGACCAGTACGGGTACTTCTCGCAGTGCCAGGGACTGCTTCCGTTGTGGCAGTGCGCCTTCACGAACTGGGGGCACGACTCCGTCGATGTGGCCGCGCCCGGCGTCGACATCCTGAGCTCGGTTGCGGTCGGTCACGGCCCCGGCAGCTATGCCGACTACGACGTCTGGGACGGAACGTCGATGGCCGCGCCGATGGCCGCCGGCGTCGCGGGGCTCGTGCTCTCCGAGCATCCCGGCTATTCGGCGGTCCAGGTGAAGAACGCGATCATGCACTCGGTCGACAAGCCGGCGTCGCTCAAGCTCCAAACGGAGTGGGCCGGTACGACCCACGTCGGCAAGGGGCTGCTCGTGGGTCACTTCACGCGGACACAGGGCCGCATCAACGCGCTCGGCGCGCTCAGCGCCTCGACCGCGAACGCCACGCCGAAGTCCGACGGCAACATCGACGGGGCGAGGGCGATCGGCACGTCGCACTCGGGCAGCGTCGCGTGGCCCGAAGACGCGAACGACGTCTACAAGAAGCGGCTGCACAAGGGCGGCATCTATCAGGTGACGCTCGACGGCCCGAAGGGCTCGAACCTCGATCTGTGGATCTGGAAGCCCGGCACCAAGGAGATCTTCCAGTTCACCTCGGGGTGCTTCAAGAGCGGCGGCGCCTGCCCGGCCGTCGCAGCGCTCGGCGTCAAGAAGTCCGCGGACGAGATGGTGACGTTCCGGGCGCCGAAGACCGGCACGTTCTACTTCCAGGTGAACGGCTGGTACTCGGGCGGGCACTACAAG
>CAWFJH010000002.1:0-212291 GCA_963816105.1 uncultured Actinomycetes bacterium
GGGCTCACATAGGACTTGAAGCTGTCCCATTCCGCCCGCTTGTTGCGCATCAAGTACCGGTGGACGTGCTCGCCCAGGGCCGCCCGCAGCACCTCGGATCGCTCGGCCAGCACGATGGCGTCGTGGAGATCCTCGGGGAGTGAGGCGATCCCGGCATCGGCGCGCTCCTGTTCGGTCATCTCGTAGATGTTGTTGGAGGCCTCCGGCGGCAGCTCGAGCCCCTGGTCGATCCCGGCCAGCCCGGCGGCCAGCATTGCGGCGAAGGCCAGATACGGATTGCACGCAGGGTCCGGCGAGCGGTACTCGATCCGGGTCGCCTCCTCCTTGCCCGGCTTGTATTGGGGAACCCGAACGAGCGCACTGCGGTTGCGCCGGGCCCAGCAGACATAGACCGGCGCCTCGTAGCCCGGGACCAGCCGCTTGTAGGAGTTGACCCACTGGTTCGTCACGAGGGTGATTTCCGGCGCGTGACGGAGCAGGCCGGCGATGTAGGCCTTCGCGGTGGGCGAGAGGTGGTGGGCATCCCCGGCGTCGAAGAACGCGTTGCGGTCCCCGGCAAAAAGCGACTGGTGGGTGTGCATGCCGCTGCCGTTCACGCCGGCCACGGGCTTTGGCATGAAGGTCGCGTAGATCCCGAACTCCTGCGCCACCTCTTTGACGGTGAGGCGATAGGCCATGACGTTGTCGGCCATCGTCAGCGCGTCCGTGTAGCGCAGGTCGATCTCGTGCTGACTGGGCGCGACCTCGTGGTGGACGTACTCGACGGGGATGCCCATCGACTCGAGGTACTGCACCGTGCGCTTGCGGTAGTCGGTCGCGACGTCGAGGGGCGTCTCGTCGAAGTACCCGCCCTGATCGAGGAACGCCGGGTCCTCGAGCGAGCGAAAGTAGAAGTACTCCAGCTCGGGGCCGACGTAGAACGTGAAGCCGAGATCGGCGGCGCGCTGCAGCTGCCGCTTGAGCACGCCGCGGGGATCGCCCTCGAACGGCGTTCCGTCGGGCTGAAAGATGTCGCAGAACATTCGCGCCGCCGGCCGCTCGGTCTGCCAGGGGATCACCTGGAACGTCGAGGGATCCGGCACAGCGATCATGTCGGATTCCTGGATACGGCTGAAGCCCTCGATCGAGGAACCGTCGAAGCCCATTCCCTCGCGGAGCGCGCCCTCCAGCTCCTGGGAGGTGATGGTGAAGGCCTTGAGAAACCCGAGCACGTCAGTGAACCACAGCCGCACGAACCGGATGTCGCGTTCCTCGATGGTGTGCAGCACGTACTCGGCTTCGCTGGAGAGCATGTCGGGAGGGTAGCGATGCCCTCGGCGCTGCTGGTTACGGCGGTGTGAACTCTCTCGTAGGCTCCCGGTCATGGTGCGCGTGGGGCTGCTGGGGGCCTTCGATGCGGGCGATGCCCTCACCGGAAGCGTGGTGCGAGCCGAGCTGGCGAGGCGGATACCCGACCTGGAGCTTCGCGTCTACACGCCGACCGGTGACCCGCCGGCGACGGGCGTCGCCGAGGCCGTGACCTGGTCGGAGCAGCCGCTCGGCGCCTTCGGCGTGGTCCGTCAGGAAGAGCTCGCGGCGACGCTCGACGCGGCCGTGATCGCGGGCGATGTGCCGCTCGATCCGGGCGCGCACGATCCCGAACGGCTGCTGGTGGAGGGGCTCGGCGCGTTCGAACCGGACGTGCCGGTCGCGTGGTTTGCGGTCACGCCGCACGGGGAGGTCTCACCGATCGGGGCCGACCGGGCCCGCGACGGGCTCGCGCGCCGCGTGGCGATTTGGGTGTGCGGGGTCGGGGCGCGCGAGCGGCTCGACGCCGTCGGCTCGCCCGCCCTGCGGGTGGTGCCCCATCCCGCGCTCGCCTTGCCCCGGCTCGCGGCGGCGGCGGACATGCCGGCGGTGGTCGAGCGCCTCCGCGCCGCCGCCGCCGTTCCGGCCGGCGAGTATGTGGCCCTCGGCGACGACGCGCCGGAGGGTGTGGCCAACGGTGCCCGGCTGCCGGCCGTTGGAGCGGCGCCGCGCTGGACCGCCCTCGAGCGCGCGGCCGCGATCGCGATGGCCGACGTCTACATAGGTGCCTCACCGACGGACTGCGCCGTCGCCGCCGCGTACGGGCGTCCGGCGGTCTGGACGGGATCGGCCGAGGACGTCCCGACGTTCGCGGTTGCGCTCGGCGAACGTGCGGACGTTGCCGCCGCCGTCGAACGTGCGCGGGGCCGTGGCCCTGACCCGAGCGCGATCGAGGCCGAGCTTGCGGCGCTCGATGCCGCGTTCGACGAGCTCGCGAAGCTCCTGCGCGAAGCGCCGTCGGCCGGCGGCCGGGAGGAGCGCGCACTTCGCTTGCGTCTTCGCGAACAGGAGTCCTCCGCCGACGCTCGGGAACGCGAGCTGCTCGAGTTCATCGAGCAGCTCAACGTCGAGATGGTGGCCAAGGGTCCGCGGTTCACCGCCCTGTGGCGCAAGATCCACGAGGGCGACGTTCACTACCACTGGTACAAGCAGCGCGCCGAGCGCGCGGACGACGAGATCGAAACCCTGTGGCGTCTGCACGAGGGCCGCCGGTCGGTGCGCATCAAGCGGGCGGTTCGCTCGACCAAGGCGGGCGACGCCATCGCGCGAGCGCTCGGGGCAGGGCCGGTGGTGCCGCCACCCGAGCCGCTCACCGGTCCGAACGATCCGGACGCGCCCGAGGCATGAACGTCGACCGGGCGCTGGCGGACGCGCCCGATCCGGCCCTCGCCCGCACCGCGTGGGAGCGCGTGTGCGAACACGCGGGGGCGCGCGAGATGCTCGATCGCCCGAGCGTCGCGCCGACCGCCATCCGACTCTTGGGCTTCTCGCCGGCCGCCGCCGACTTCCTCGTTCGTTACCCGGAGGAGGCCGGAACCTTCGCGACCGTGACGTCTCGTACGCGCGCGAACCTGGACGCCGAGCTTGCGACCGACCGGGAACGCCTCGGTCCGGCGGCAGGCCTGCGCCGGTTCCGCCGCCGCGCCATGTTGCGCATCGCCGCGCGGGACCTCGACGGGGCGAAGCTGGACGAGGTCGTGCACGAGATCACCGACGTCGCCGACGCGTGCTGGGCGGGCGCGTGTGCCGCCGTGGATGGCGGTGACGAGCTCGCGGTCGTCGCCCTTGGCAAGTGGGGCGGACGCGAGCTCAACTACTCCTCCGACGTCGACTTGCTGTTCGTGCACGAGCGCTCGAGTCCCGAGGCCGGCGAGCGCGCGGACCGGATCGCGACGGACCTGTTGCACCTGCTCGGTGCGCCGACCGCCGACGGCGTGGGGCTGCGGGTGGACGCGGCGCTCCGGCCGGGCGGCAGGGCGGGCGCGTTGTCCCGGTCGCTCGAGGCCACGCTCGGCTACTACGAGCGGGAATCGGCCACGTGGGAACGCCAGGCGATGATCAAGGCCCGCGCCGCGGCGGGTGACGAGCAGCTCGCCCGTGCCTTCGTGGCCGGGATCGAGCCCTTCGTGTATCCGGCGCACCTCGAGCCCGCAGCGATCGACGACGTTCGCCGGACAAAGGTGCGTCTCGAGGAATACATCCGCCAGCGCGGGAAAGAGTTCACCGAGGTCAAGCGGGGCCGCGGCGGCATCCGCGACGTCGAGTTCGCGGTCCAGCTGCTCCAGATCGTGCACGGCCGGCGCGACGCCGGTTTGCGGAGCCCGAATACCCTGGCGGCGTTGGACGCGCTCGCCGCCGAGGGGTACGTCGCGGAGGCCGACGCCGCGGCGCTCGCCGACGCCTACCGATTCCTGCGGCGGCTCGAGCACCGGCTGCAGATCGTTCGCGACCTGCAGACGCACGACCTGCCGCCGGACCCACGTGCCCGCACGACCATCGCGCGCTCCCTCGGCCTTGCGAGCGCGGCGGTCCTACAGGAGGAATACGACCGCACGACCGGGCTCGTCCGATCGATCCACGAGCGGCTGTTCTACCGCCCGCTGCTCGAGGCGTTCGCCGGGCCCGCGCAGCTCCGCCCAGGCGCGGACCGCACCGCCACGCAGGAGCTGCTCGAGGGGCTCGGGTTCGTCCAGCCGGTGCGGAGCTACGAGGTGCTCGCCCGGCTGGTGGATCCCGGTACGCGTCTGGGCAAGGTGCTCGCGCACGTGCTCCCGGTCATGACCCCCGCGATCGCCCTCGCCGCGGATCCCGACGCCGCGCTCGTCCGACTCGAGCGGGTTGCCGAGGCCGTGGGCGAGCGCCCCGGTCCCGCCGATGCCCTGGCGACCGATCCGAACGCCGCGTGGCGACTGGCGCACCTGGTCGGGGCAAGCCGGTTCGCCACCGATACCCTCGTCGCGGATCCGGAGCGCATCCGCGCGCTGGCCGACAATCTGATGCACGCCGACGACGCCCCGGCCGACCTGGCCAGGGTGGTCGCGCGGTACGCGGCGCGAGAGCTCTCGCCCGCCGAGACCGGCGGGGCCATCGCCGCGGTGGGGGACCGCGTCCTGCGCGAAGCCACCGATCTTGCCGGGGCGCCGCTTCCGGTCGCCGTGATCGGGCTCGGCAAGCTGGGCGCGCGGGAACCCTCGTTTGCTTCCGACCTCGACGTGGTCTTCGTCTACGAGGGGGAGGGGGCGGAGCAGCAGCGCGCGGCGGTCGAGGCCGCCGAACGGATCCTTCGCGGCGTGCGCGAGGCCGGCTGGGAGATCGATGCCGACCTTCGTCCGGAGGGGCGCAACGGGCCGCTCGCGCGGTCCATGGCGGGCTTCCTCGAGTACTGGGAACGCTACGCCGAACCGTGGGAGTTCCAGGCATTGCTCCGCGCCCGCGCCATCGCCGGCGACCCCGCGTTGGGCCGGCGGTTCGAGCTCGCGGCGGCCGACTTCGCCTATCCGCCCGAGGGCATCACCATCGACCGGGTTTCGGAGATCCGGCGGATGCGCGAGCGGATCGAGCGTGAACGGGTTCGGCCGGCCGAGGCGACGAAGTTCCACTTCAAGCTTGGATACGGCTCGCTCGCCGACGTGCAGTTCGCGGTCGAGATGCTGCTCCTGCGGTACGGCGGTCCCGATCCGGAGATCCGCACGACGAGCACGCTGCAGGCGATCGAACGCCTCGCCGAGCGGCGGCTGGTGGAGCAGTCGGTCGCGCGCGATCTCGGCGAGGCGTTCGTGTTCCTCAACGACGTGAAATGCGCGATGGAGATCGACCGTCGGGTCCACGCAGAGGTGCTGCCGGCGGGCGCTGCAGAGCTGACCGCGCTCGCCCGACGGCTGGGCTACGAGGAGTACCCGCGGCAGGCGTTCGTCGACGACTACCTGCGGATCACCCGACGCTGCCGCCGGGCGATGGAGCGCGCGTTCGCCGAGCCCGCCGACTAGCGGTCTGCCATCCTGTCGGCATGGGGACGCGACCGCTCGCGTTGGTGACCGGGGCGTCCGGAGGCCTCGGCTATGAGTTCGCGCGGCTGCTCGCCGAGCGTGGCCACGACCTGGTGCTCGTCGCGCGAAGCGGCGCGCCGATGGAGGAGCTCGCGCAATGGGCTGAGGCCCGCCACGGCGTGACGGTGACGGTGCTGCCCAAGGACCTGTCGCATCCGGGCGCGGGCATCGATGTCGCTGCCGAACTCGCTGAGCGTGCTCTCGAGGTGGACGTGCTCGTCAACAACGCCGGCTTCACCCAGCTCGCGCCGTTTGCGGAGAGCGACGAGGTCGTGATGCTCCAACTTCTGCGCGTGAACATCGAGGCGCTCACGTCGCTCACCCGGCGCATCGTTCCCGGCATGGTGGCACGCCGGCGAGGACGGGTGGTGAACATGGCATCGAACGCCGCTTTTCAGCCGGGGCCGTACATGGCCTGCTACTACGCCTCGAAGGCCTACGTCCTCAACTTCTCGATCGCGCTCGGCGAGGAACTTCGCGGCACCGGCGTCTCGGTGACCGCGCTCGCGCCGGGACCGACCGCCACCGGCTTTCAGGCGCGGGCCGGCATGGAGAACGCGCGCCTCGTGAAGGAAAGGAAGTTGCCGAGCGCCGCGGCGGTCGCGGAGTGGGGTTGGGCCGAGGCCGAGAAGGGCCGCCCGCTCTCCGTGTACTCACCGCGGTGGCGCTTCGTTGCGTTCGCGACGCGATTCCTGCCCCGCACGACGATGGCTCGCTTTGCGGCCTCGAGCAACGAGAAGGTCGAGGGGAGCTAGCCGAGCAGACGCCAGAGGTGACCGCTTACGGGCAGGTAGCTGTTCTTGCCGACCCAGCCCGCGACCGCCGCGCCCGCCGGCGCCGAGACGATGCCACCCGTGTTCACATAGCGTTCCGTGACGGGAAGCAGCCGGCCCTGGAGCATCGTCCCGCCCGCCGAATACAGACGAATTTCGGCGGACGTCCCGTGGTTGTGGATGTTGCGCCGGGTCGTCGCGACCCAGATCTTGCCCGCCGGATTGATATCGATCCCGGTCGGGGCGATCGCGCTCGTCGGGGTACCGCCCCACCAGCGCCACCAGCGCGGCGCGCCGGCGAGGCTGTAGCTGCCCAGGAAGGCCGCCGTCGGCGAGGATCCCCACGCGACGTCCATCCCGCGGATCGGCGAGCTGATCACCAGGCTGTTTGGCCCGACCGCGACGGATTGCGTCAGGCTCGGGTTGGAGAGCGGCATCCCGACCCGCCTGCTCCAGACGCGGTGACCGCCCGTCGTGAATCGCTCGATGATCGGTGAGCCGGGCATCGGCGACCCTGGATGCGCTCCCGTCGCCGCGGTCGTTCCCGCCCAGCCCGCGACGAACACGCCGCCGGAGCCGATTGCCACCCCGGTGGCCGTATCGAAGTACCCCGTGGGTGTCGACGGGGGCTCGACGTCGGCGCGCCATTGCGGTCGGAGCGTGCGTGAGAAGCCGCGGATGAACCCGTCGTGGGCCGGGTCGTCGCAGCACCCGATCTCCGACCCCGCCACCACGACGAGATTGCCGCGAACGGCGATCTCCTCGGGTAACTCGTTGATCGAGCAGGCCCAGCCCGGCGTGACGTACTTCCATCGGAGATGGCCGTTCGGCCGGTAGGCACGAACGAACCACCCGCCGCCTTCGCACTCTCCCTGCACGATGCCGAGCAGGTAGACGGTGCCGTCGTCGCCCACGGCGACCGAGACGCCTCGTGTGGCGGCCTCGGGATTCGGCAGCCAGAGTTGCTGCCACTGCCGGGTGCCGTCCGGTGCAAACCTCTGCAGCGTTGCGGCGGTCGAGATCTTGTGTCGCTGGAACCCCGAGGCATAGATCGAACCGTCCGGCCTGGAGGCGGTGTCGGTGATCGATCGGCCCTGCTTGGCGTGCCACTTCACGCTGATCGCCGCCGTGCTCGGCGCGATGCCGGCGACGAGGACGGCGGCAAGCACCACGGCGGGCAGCGATCTGCGGATCGGGCGTCCCTGATGACTCATCACGGCGAAGCGTACCCCGGCAGGACCGCGACAGGGACGGCCGTTGGGCGGGGCGCCCTTCGGGCGCCCCGCAACCTTCGGGCTAGGTCCTGAGCCGCTCAGACGTCGTAGTACAGCGAGAACTCGTGCGGATGCGGACGCAGCCGCACGGCGTCGCGCTCTTCGAGGCGCTTGTAGTCGATCCAGGTGTCGATGACGTCCTGGGTGAACACGCCGCCCTCGAGCAACCACTGGTGGTCGGCCTCGAGCGCGTCGAGCACCTCGTTGAGATCGCCGGGCACCTGCTTGACGCTCGCCTTCTCTTCCGGCGGCAGGTCGTAGAGGTCCTTGTCGATCGGCTCCGGCGGCTCGAGCTTGTTCTTGATGCCGTCGATCCCGGCCATCAGCATCGCGCTGAACCCGAGGTACGGGTTGCACGACGGGTCGGGGGTGCGGAACTCGATGCGCTTGGCCTTCGGGCTCGAGCCTCCAACCGGGATGCGCACGCAGGCGCTTCGGTTCCGCTGGGAGTAGACGAGCATGATCGGCGCCTCGTAGCCCGGCACCAGCCGGCGGAACGAGTTCGTCGTCGGGTTCGTAAAGGCGAGCAGCGCCGGCGCGTGGGCGATCAGCCCGCCGATGTACCAGCGTGCGAGGTCGCTGATCCCGCCGTAATTGACCTCGTCCCAGAACAGCGGCTCACCCGCGGTCCACAGGCTCTGGTGCGTGTGCATCCCCGAGCCGTTGTCCATGAACAGCGGCTTCGGCATGAACGTTGCGGTCTTGCCGGCCTGATACGCCGTGTTCTTGACCACGTACTTGTACTTCATGACGTTGTCCGCCGTGGTCAGCAGCGTGTCGTATCGCATGTCGATCTCGGCCTGCCCGGCAGTGCCCACCTCGTGGTGGTGCACTTCGATCGTGAGGCCGACCTTCTCGAGGTTCAGCACCATGTCGGTGCGAAGGTCCTGGTACTTGTCCATCGGAGGAAGCGCGAAGTAGCCGCCCTTGAATCGGGGCTTGTAGCCGAGGTTGCCGCCTTCTTCTTCGGAGCCGGACTTCCAGGCGCCCGCGACCGAATCAATGTGATAGAAGCCCTCGAACTGGTTCTGGTCATAGCGGATCGAGTCGAAGATGTAGAACTCCGCCTCCGGCCCGAAGTACGCCGTGTCGGCGATCCCGGTCTGCTGCAGGTAGAGCTCGGCCTTCTTCGCGATCTGGCGGGGGTCGCGAGAGTAGTCCTCGCCGGTGATCGGATCCTTCACGAAGCAGGTGATGTTCACCGTGGGGTGCTTGGTGAACGGATCCATGTAGGCGGTCGAGGGGTCGAGCTCGAGGAGCATGTCGGATTCCTGGATCTCCTGGAACCCTCGGACCGAGGAGCCGTCGAACGGCTGGCCGTCCTCGAACTTCTCCTCGGTGAGCTCGTGGACCGGGATCGACAGGTGCTGGACCTGGCCCGGAAGATCGGTGAAGCGCAGGTCCGCGATCACGGCACCCGCTTCCTTGGCCATGGCGATGACGTCTTTCGGCGTCTTCGGGTTCGCCACGATGACTGCTCCTTCCCCTCGATGGACGACGACCTTCCCAGGGTAGGGGCGCGAGGACGCGGTTCCGTTACTCGAGCGTTAACTCTCGGTTACGCCGGTCTCAACGTAGAAGGGCCGGCGCCTGCGGCGCCGGCCCTTCAGCCGGGGGGGATGGGTGAAGCCTTGGGTTAACGCGACCGGCGCCCGTCTCGGTCGTCCTCTCGTGACGACCGAACCGGGATGACCGCCGGATCGCGATGCATGAACACGGCTGCGACCGCGGCACCGAGGGGAATGAGTCCCAGAGCGGGGACCAGGTTTGCGGTGGTGAGCCATGTGTTCATGGCGAAGTCATCGGCGCCGGCGGCTTCCCCCGCGCAGAGCCCGTCGGTGTCATTTCGCCATGGTCGGGACGTGCTAAGCCGTGTGGCGAAGCGCCGGGGGTAGGCCGAAGGGCTAGGCGTCGTCGTGGGCGCGGTAGCCCACGGACCGAACCGTCTCGATGAGGTGCTCGTGTTCCGGTCCGAGCTTGGCGCGGAGGCGGCGAACGTGCACGTCGACCGTGCGCGTGCCGCCGTAGAAGTCGTATCCCCAGACCTCGCGGAGCAGCGCCGGACGTGTGAACACACGCCCGGGATGGGTTGCGAGGAACCGCAGCAGCTCGAACTCCTTGAACGTGAGGTCGAGCGGGCGCCCCGAAGCCGTGACCCGGTAGGCGTCGGTATCGATCCGCAGTCCGCCCAGCGGGACGATCGGCCCTTCACTGCCGCCGGCTCGACGCCGCAGCATCGCCAGACGCAGCCGGAGCTCTGCTTCGGGTGCCCCCGGGAACACGAACTCGTCCGCGAGCTCCTCCCAGGGGTAGCGCTCGAGGTCCGGCCGCTCGACGATCACGACGGCCGAGGCCCGTGGATCGGTGGCGCGCCAGGCGGTGAGCACCGACCATGCCTGTCCGGGGTTCTCCGCGGCGTCGACGAGGACGATCCCGGGCTCGAGCGCGGCGGCATGCTCGAGCGAGCTGTGCGCCAAGGGTTCCTGCTTGAGGTCCAGGCGAAGCTGCTCAAGCGCGGGCAGCGCCTGCGAAACAGAACGGTCCGAGAGCAGCAGCATGGTCGCCATGAGATGCCTTCCTACCGTATCGGGTCGGCACCCCCGCCGGTACCCTTGACCTGCGATGACGGTTCACGTTCGGTTGTTCGCCGCGCTCCGCGAGCTCGCGGGCGCCGGATCGGTGGAGGTGCCCGGTCGCACCGTGGGCGAGGTCGCCGACGGCCTCGCAGCCGCTCAAGGGGAGCGGTTCGCTCGCATCGTCGAGGTGTCCACGTATGTCGTGAACGGGGAGCGAGCCGACAGGGCCACGGTGCTGGCCGAAGGCGACGAGATGGCCATCCTGCCCCCGGTGTCCGGCGGCTGACCTTCCCCCCATCGGCCCCGGGCAGCTCGGGGCCGACCCTGCGATACTCCGCGGATGCGGTTCCACCGGGTTCTCCTGGTCGTCAACCCCGTTGCCAGGACCGTCTCCAAGCCCACCCTCGCCGTGATCGAAAAGGCGCTGTCCGCCGACTTCGCGCTGGAGGTCGCCGAGACGAAGGAGCAAGGGCACGCCAACGAGCTGGCGACGCAGGCCGTCCACGACGGCATCGACCTCGTCGTCGTGTTCAGCGGCGACGGCACGATCAACGAGGCGGTGAACGCCCTGGCCGGCACCGAGACCGCGCTCGCCGTGCTGCCGGGTGGCGCGACCAACGTGCTCGTGCGGGCGCTCGGAATGCCGGTCGATCCGATCGAGTGCACCGGCATGCTCATCGGCAAGGCGCTCGACGACGAGGCCTTCCCGCTGCACCTCGGCCGGGCCGACGGCCGGTACTTCGCGGTCAACTGTGGGGCGGGCATCGACGCCTCGGCGATGCGCCGGCTGGAGCGGCAGTTCCCGGAGACGAAGAGCAAGTTCGATCGGGCGGCGTTTCGGGCGGTGTCGTGGGAGCTGCTCGTCGGCTACGCGGGCAAGCAGCCCGACCTCGCGATCTCGATCGACGGGGCCGACCCGGTGCCCTCCCTGTCGGTGATGGTGGGCCGGACCGACCCGTACACCTTCTACAAGGAGTTCGGGCTGCGGATGACGCCGGACGCATCGCTCGAGAAGGGGCTCGACGTGCTGTCGATCAACAAGCTGAGCCGGCGCCACATCCCCCGGATCGCCTGGCAGGTCCTCGGCTCGGCCCGCCACGTACAGGGCCGCGACATCGAATACGCCCACGACGCCTCGCACGTCCTCGTGACCGCCGCCAAGCCGTTCCCCGTCCAGGTCGACGGCGACATGCACGGCGAGCACCTGCGCCTGGAGGTCGAGCTCGCGCGCGAGGCCCTCTGGGTCGTCGCCTGAGCGGCCGCCGCTCGAACCGTTCCGTATCCTGGGTGCACTCGAATCGAAAGGTCCTGCAAGCCATGTCCGACGACAGCTATCCGATCGCCCCGCACGGGGGGAAGCTCATCGATCTGCTCGCCACCGGCGACGCAGCGGCCAACCTCGCCGCCGAGGCCGCCAACCTGCCGAAGCTCGTGGTCAACGAGCGCGAGCTCTCCGACCTGGAGATGCTCGCCACCGGAGCGCTCAGCCCCCTCACCGGGTTCCAGGGTGAGCAGGACTACCACGGCGTGCTCGACGACATGCACCTGTCCGGCGGGCTCGCCTGGGCGATCCCCGTTGTGCTGGGCGTCACCGACGAGGACCTGCACCGCCTGGGCAACGCTGAGGCCGTGGCGCTTTGCCCGGCCGAGGGGGAGGCCGCGGTTGCGATCCTTCGCGTCACCGGTCGCTTCGCGCGCGACAAGAATAAGGAAGCGCTGGCGGTCTATCGCACCGACGACCTCGAGCATCCCGGCGTCGCGGCGATGTACGCGAGCGGCGACACCTGCCTCGCGGGGGACCTCGAGGTCATCGCGTTGCCATCGCACGACGACTTCGGCAACTACCGGCTGACGCCCGCCCAGACGCGCGAGGCGTTTCGCGAGCGCGGCTGGGAGACAATCGTCGGGTTCCAGACACGCAACCCGATTCACCGCGCGCACGAGTACATCCAGAAGTGCGCGCTCGAGATCGTCGACGGGCTGCTCGTGCACCCGCTGATGGGTGCCACCAAGGCCGACGATGTGCCGCCGACGGTGCGGATGCAGTGCTACGAGGCGCTGTTCTCCGGCTACTACCCGCACGACCGCGCGATGATCAGCGTCTTCCCCGCGGCGATGCGCTACGCAGGCCCACGCGAGGCGATCTGGCATGCGATCGCCCGCAAGAACTACGGGTGCACGCACTTCATCGTCGGTCGCGACCACGCCGGCGTGGGGACCTACTACGGCACGTACGACGCGCAGAAGATCTTTGAGGAGTTCGAGCCCGGCGAGCTGGGCATCCAGCCGCTCAAGTTTGAGCACTCCTTCTGGTGCAATCGCTGCGAGGGGATGGGCTCGCCCAAGACGTGTCCACACGAGGCCGAGGACCGCGTGTCGCTGTCGGGGACGAAGGTCCGGGAGATGCTCGCGACGGGCGAGCGGCCCCCGCAGGAGTTCAGCCGCCCCGAGGTGGCCGACATCCTGATCGCGGCGATGAAGGCCTGAGGCGCCGATTCGTCCGAAGCGCGGTGTAGCATCGCGCCCGTGAGCGAGCACCCCGCGAACCGCCGTATCGATCGGATCCGCGACCCGGCGTTTGCCGAGGGTCTCGGCGAGCTGTCCCTGGAGGACCTGCGGACGCGCCGCGACGAGTGCCTGGCCGAGCGCGAGTACCTGTCGTTGCTGCGTCGCCTGCTCCAAGGTCGGGCGGAGATCCTCAAGGCGGAGGTCCAGCGGCGCGCGGGCGGCGACGAGACCCCGCTGGTCGATCACCTCGCCGAGATCCTGGCCGACGACGAGCACCCGGTGACCTCCCGGGGCGAGGCGGTCAAGGTCGGGGTGCCCGAGGACGAGATGCTGCTCGCGCGGCGTCGCGTCGAGCGCCTTGCGGCCGACGCCGGGATCTCCGATCCCGCCGCGCTCGACGACGACGCGTTGGCCGCGGCGATCGAGGCGCTCGCCACCGAGGAGATCGGGGTCTCCGAAGCGCGCGCCGAGGTCATCGATGTGCTCGACCGGTTCCAGGACGAGCTCAAGCGGCGCTACAAGGACGATCCGTCCCTGTCGTTGCGCTGAGTAGGGAACCGCACCCAGATCCTTGCGCCGAACCGGGGCGGGTGTACCGTCATCCGGCCCGTATGAACCTCCGTAACGCCTTCCCTTTGGGGGAACGGGTCGCAGACCCCGAGCTCCCTGCCCTCCAAGCGCAGCTCACCGTTTTCGCACGCGAGATCGGCGCGCTGTATTCGGCGGAGCGCGTGCGGACGCGCGAGCTGGCGACGGCGCACGAGGAACTGCGCCACACCTACATCGCCACGATGACGTCGTTCGCCCAGGTCGTGGAGGCCAAGGACCGCACGACCGCAGGACATCTCGATCGGACCCAGCGCCTCGGCCTTCGCCTGGCCGAGGCGATCGATGCGGACCTCGCCGCCCGTCCTGAGACGCGCTACGGGTTCTTCCTGCACGACATCGGGAAGGTCGGCATCCCCGAGCGGATCCTCTGCAAGCCCGGCGCGCTCGACGAGACCGAATGGGAAGTGATGCAGGAACACCCGGCGATCGGCGCAGACATCGTCCAGCCGATCCGGTTTCTCTCCGGGGCGGTCGAGATCGTGCGCTCGCATCACGAGCGATGGGACGGTACGGGCTACCCGGTGGGCCTTCGACACGAGGAGATCCCGCTCGCGGCGCGGATATTCGCGATCGCCGACTCGTTCGACGCGATGACGAACGACCGGCCCTACCGGGCTGCCATGTCCGTCGAGCACGCAATCGACGAGATTGTGTTCGGCGCGTGCACCCAGTTCGACCCCGACGTCGTGGAGGTCTTCCTCGATCTGGTCGACGAGGATCCGACGGTGATCGGGCTCGAGCCAGCGCTCCCGTGAGCGTGCCGCTCGTGCAGGTCGTCCGCTCGGAGCTTGTCGAGTCCGTGCATCTCGGCGACGTGGCGGTGTGCGACGCGCAGGGTCATCTGGTGGCGTCGACCGGGGATCCCGATCGGGTCGTGTTCGCGCGGTCGTGCATGAAGCCGGTTCAGGCAGCTGTGTCGCTCGAGGCGATCGATGTCGCGGTCACCGAGCGTGAGGTCGCGGTGATGTGCTCCTCGCACAACGGCGAGCCGGTGCATGTGCGGGCGGTGCGCGGACTGCTCCGCCGCGGCGGGGTGCCGGTGTCCGCGTTGCGGACACCGGGTGCGAGGCCGGCCGATCCCGACGCAGGCGCGCGCGTGCGCGCGCCTGCACCCGTCTACCACGACTGCAGCGGCAACCACGCCGGGATGCTGGTCGCAAGCGCGTGCGCGGGGTGGCCGCTCGACAGCTATCGCGCGCGGACGCACGCGCATCACCGCCGGACGCTGCCCCTCGTCCGCGCGCTCGCCGGCGAGGACCCGGTGATCGGCGTGGACGGCTGCGGGATTCCGGTGCACGGACTGACGCTCCGCGCGCTCGCGACGATGTACGCGCGCCTTGCCGGGCCTGCGATGTTCCCGGCGACCCCGGCGATCGACCGAGCCACGACGGCAATGCGCGCTCAGCCGTATCTGGTCGGCGGGCGCGACCGAGACGACACCGCGATCATGGCCGCCGCGCCGGACCTGCTCGTCAAGGAGGGGGCGGAGGCCCTCGATTGCGCCGTTTCGTTCGACGCTGGGCTCGGCGTGGCGGTCAAGGTCGGCGACGGCGGCTACCGCGCCGCCGGTCCCGCGCTCATCTCGGTGCTCGACCAGCTCGGGCTCCTCCCACCGGGCGCCCGCCGCCGGTTGCGGCCGCGCCTGCGGCCCGTGGTGCGTGGCGGCGGGCGCCCGGTGGGCCACCTCGAGCCCGTCGTCACCCTTTCCGCCGCACGCGCGTAGCATCGAAGGGCGACCGATCGACGGTCGCGAAACGAGGAGATCTGGTGGGAGCGAACACGACGCGTGCGCCGCGGGCAGCGGTGCTCTCGGTGCACACCTCGCCGGTGGACCAGCCGGGAACGGGGGACTCCGGGGGGATGAACGTCTACATCCGCGCGGTCGCGACCCGCTTGCAGGACCGTGGGATGGACGTCGATTTGTTCACGCGCTGTCGCGGCGGCGACGATCACGAGACGAAGCACCTCACGTCCCACGCGCATGTCGTCGCCATCAAGGCGGGGCCGTGCCAGCCCATCCCGAAAGCAGAACTGCCGCGCTACCTGCCGGAATTCCTGGGCGGGGTGATCCGTCACGCAAAGATGAACGGCTATCACTACGACGTGGCCCACAGCCACTACTGGTTGTCGGGCTGGGTCGGCGAAGCGGTGCGCGAGCTCTGGGGCGTGCCGCTCGTGTCGTCGTTTCACACCCTCGGCAAGGTCAAGAACTACTCGCTCGCGCTGGGCGAGACGCCGGAGCCGGCGCCGCGCATCGACGGGGAATCGCGCGTGATCGCGGCGTCGGACCGCATCCTCGCCGCGACGCCCGCCGAGGCGAGCCAGCTTGTCGGCCTCTATCGCGCCAACCCCGAGCGCATCCGGCTCGTGCCGCCGGGGGTCGACCACACCATGTTTCACCCGCGGAACCGCGAGCAGGCGCGCGAGCGCCTGTACCTGACGGGGCTCCGTCTTGCGCTGTTCGTCGGACGCCTGCAGCAGCACAAGGGGCCCGACGTCGCCATCCGGACGATCGCCGAGGCGATCGCGATCGACCCCGCCGCGACGCGCGATCTGCAACTCGCGATCGTCGGCGGTCCGAGCGGCACCGACCTCGGCGAGGTCGCCCGGCTGATGGAACTCGCGACCGCCCTCGGCGTCGCCGACCGGGTCATGCTCTTCCCGCCACAGCCGCAGGAGCGGCTTGCGGACTTCTACGCGGCGGCCGACGTGGTGCTTGTGCCCTCGCGCTCGGAGTCGTTCGGTCTCGTGGCGCTCGAAGCGCAGGCGTGCGGCACCCCCGTCGTCGCGGCGCGCGTCGGCGGATTGCCGTTCGTTGTCGAGGAGGCGCGCACCGGGTTCCTCGTCGAGGGGCACGACCCCGCCGAACATGCAAGCCGCGTGCTGGCGCTGCTCGGCGATCCGACGTTGCAGTCCGAGCTCGGCGCCGAGGCGGCGACACGCGCGTTGCGATTCACGTGGGACGCGACGGCAGACGCCGTGGCCGACGCGTATCGCGAGCTCATCGATCGCTGATCTTGTCACTCTTTCTCCCGAACCCGTGACCTGCAGATTTGGCCTCTGACCTGCGGAAACGTTGGCTTGACCGTCCTTAGGCCCGCCGATACATTGCGCTTCGCTCCGAGCGGCTGGAAGGCCGGGAGGAGAGACCGGACGAGGCGCCGGACACGCAGCAGGTGGCGACACTTGAGGCGAGAAGGTGCCGACGGGGAGCCGGAAGGGCAAAGAGGCCGCAAGGTCACTTAGCCGGGAAGGATCCCCGCACCGGGGCGAGCCGCGAGGCTCGAACCGGTCACCCGGCGCGACGGTCGCGAGGCCGACGCCGCCGGGGGTCCGCCGCCCGAGGGCGCGGGCCGGCCGCGAGGTCGGCACGCGAACCACGGAGCCGCCGGACGGCCGCAAGGTCGGCTCGACGGAACCGCAGGGGCGGCGAAGGTGATACGGGCGCCGCGAGGCGCACCGACCACCGGCCGTCCGGACCCTCTCCACCAAGGCGGCTGGTCGCCCGGGGCACTAGAGCCCGAGGGGCAGACGGAGATCGACCGTTTCGGCGGGAGGTCACCGGAGGTCTCTCGGGCTCTACTATGTCCGCTCGATGAGCACCGACCCGATCAACCCGCCGCGCACCAAGCGCGCCGTCGATGTCGAACAGCGTCGGGAGCGGATCGTCGAAGTGGCGATGCGGCATTTCGCCGAACACGGCTTCCGCGGTGCGCACGTCGACGACATCGCCCATGAGGTCGGCGTCGCCAAGGGGACCGTCTTTCTCGACTTCGGTTCCAAGGAAGGGCTCTTCCTCGCCTCGTATCAACGCGCGATCCGGATGTTGCCGGCGTGGCTGGACGCCCCGAGCGAAGTGGTCGATCGAGGCTTCTGGGCGACCCTCGATTGGTGGCTCGAGCGGACCGAGGAGATGGCGCTGTCGGATCCCGTGCCGAACCGCATCGCCCAGATCGGCCGGTACGACACGGGCCTTGGGCTTCGCCAGCCCATCGATCGCTTCATGCGGAGCGAGGATCCCTACGGCACGCTCGAGTTCGTCGAGTTCGGGGTTGGCCGGGGCGAGGTGCGTGACGACGTCGACGTCGAGATGCTCGCATCGATGCTCGACTGGCTCGCCGAGAAATTCCAGGACGCGCTGGTATCGGAGGATTTCGACCCCGGGCTGATCCATCGCCGCCCCGAGCGCCGCGGCATGCGCATCAAGGAGTTTGTTGCGATCCTGCGCGACGGAAT
This sequence comes from uncultured Actinomycetes bacterium, assembly GCA_963816105.1. Taxonomy (GTDB): domain Bacteria; phylum Actinomycetota; class UBA4738; order UBA4738; family HRBIN12; genus AC-51. Next base: position 17,370 of record CAWFJH010000002.1, read on the forward strand.
CCTCGCGCGCGAGGACGTCTGATGCACCGGCGCGGGCCAGCCTAGACTCCGCGCCGTGGGGTTCTCCTCGGCGGTCCTGCGTCCGGCGATCCTGCGGGTCGCGCATCATCCGTGGTTCAGCCGTCTTGTTACCGGCACCGGTCCCGGCCGCGCCGTTGCGACGCGGTTCGTCGCGGGGGAGACCCTCGCCGAGGCGCTTGCGGTCGCCCGGTCCCTCGCCGACGACGGCCTGCACGCCATGCTCAACCACCTCGGGGAAAACGTCGCGACGCCGCAGGACGCGCTGGCCTCCCGCGAGGCGTACCTCTCGGAGGTCGCCGCCATTCACGCCCAACCGGGTCTCGATCTTGTCGTCTCCCTCAAGCTCACGCAGCTCGGTTTGGACGAGTCGAACGAGGCGTGCTGGGCAAACCTCGCACCGATCCTGGACGCGGCCGCCAACGCCTCGCTCGACGTGATGATCGACATGGAGGACCACACCTATGTCGACCGCACGCTGCAGGTCTTCGCGCAGGCGCACGCGAGCTACGAGCGGTGCGGGATCGTGCTGCAGTCGTGTCTGCGCCGCACGCCCGAGGACTTGTTCACCTTGCCGGCGACGTGCCGGCTGCGGCTCGTCAAGGGCGCCTACCTCGAGCCGCGCGACGTCGTCGTCGACGGCAAGAAAGAGGTCGACCGCGCGTTCCGGCGGTTGTTCGCCACGGCGATCGAGCGCGGGCATCGCGTCGACGTCGCGACCCACGATCCCGACCTGATCGAGGGCGTGCGGGAACGCGTCGACAGCGCGGCGGAGGGCTGGTCGCGGGTGGAGTTCGAGATGCTGTACGGTGTGCGCCGGGACCTGCAGGCGCAGCTGGCCGGCCAGGGATATCCCGTCCGCGTGTACATCCCGTACGGCACCGAGTGGTATCCGTACCTCACGCGACGGCTGGCGGAGCGGCCCGCGAACCTCTGGTTCTTCGCCTCGAACCTCGTAAGGACCGCGCGATGACGAACCGAACGGTCGCCTTGTTGGGCGGCGGCAAGATGGCGGAGGCTCTGATTGGCGGGCTCATCCGCTCCGGCGGGCGCACGCCCGAGGAGATCATGGTGACCTGCCGGCGCGACGAACGCGCGCGCGAGCTGGCGGGCAAGTACGGCGTCGTGGCCACGCTGGACAACCCTGAGGCCGCCCGCTGGGCGGGCACGCTCGTCTTGATGGCCAAGCCCCAGGACCTTGACGTCTTGCTGTCGCAGATCCGAGCCGACGTCACCCCGCAGCACCTCGTCGTGAGCTTTGCGGCCGGCATCCGGACCTCGTTCGTGGAGAAGCGTTTGCCCGACGAGGTGCCCGTCGTCCGCGTCATGTCGAACGTGCCGGTCATGGTTGACGAGGCGATGTCGGTGGTTGCTGCAGGGCGCATGGCGACCGACGAGCACCTGGGCACGGCCGAGGAGCTGCTCGGCTATGTCGGCAAGGTGCTCCGATTGAAGGAATCGCATCTGGACGCCGTCACCGCCACGAGCGGCAGCGGGCCCGCGTACTTTTTCCTGCTCGCCGAGGCGATGATCGAGGCCTGCATCTTGCTCGGTCTCTCGCGCGACGTGGCGACGGAGCTCATCGTCCAGACGATGCTGGGCTCGGCAAAGATGCTGCGCGACACCGGCAAGCACCCGGTTGAGCTCCGCGAGATGGTTACCTCGCCGGGCGGCACGACGATCGAGGCGATCCGCCGCCTCGAGGAGGCCGGCGTCCGCGCGGCCTTTTTGAACGCGATCGATGCCGCCAACCGGCGGAGCGAGCAGCTGGCGCAGGGCGGCGACGAGGACGACTGAGAAAGCGAGCGAGCAATGGGCCGTGGAGATCTGAAGAAAGTGCGAAGCGCCAAGGACCGCCAGCGCAAGGTCAAGGTGCGCGAGCGGCGTGCCGCCGCCGAGAGGGGCGCCGCGCGCAAGGCGGCAAAGAAGCGCTAGGCAGGCGAAAGCCGGTTGCGGAGCGTGCCGATCCCTTCGGCCGCCAATACAACCTCCGCCCCGGGCCAGAGCTCCGAGGGCTCCTGCGGGAAGGGGTTGAGCGCCAGCGCGTCTCCACGCCCGAGCGGTGCTTGGCGCGACGCGGCGCCGATCGCCTCGAACAGACTCGTGGCGGTCCCGTTGAGGTTGCCCTTTGCGATCTCGCGATCGTCGATGCGCACCTGCAGGAACAGCACCTGGGGATCGACCTCGTCGGCCGTGATCACGCACGGCCCGATCGAGATGGGAAGGCCGCCGGCGTGCAGCACCGGGGTGCCGCTCGCGTCGCGCGCCCGCCAGTCGCTCACGAGCGTGTAGCCGAACAGGTGGCGCTCCGGCTCGAAGGGATCTTCGGGCGAGGTCTCGAGGCCGAGCACGGCGGCGATCTTCGGCTCGTACTCGAGCCAGGCGGCGCCTGCGGGCCACGGCACGTCGTCTTCGGGGCCGATCACGCGACGCTCGACGTCGAGCGAGCCCGGGGAAAGCAGCGAGGCCGGAAACAACGGCGTGAGCATCCGGGGTCGGCGCACGCGCCACTCGAGGACGTCGTCGTGTTCCAGCGCCGCTCGCGCGGCGTCCATGACGGTGCCTCGGCTGCTCGAGACGAGACCCTCGAGCGTGGTGGGGAAGGCCGGGTGCCCAACCGCGTCGGGCAGATCGACCACCGCACCCTCGAAGATCGCCCCCAGTCGCCGCTGCCCCCCGCGGTCGTAGGTGACGAACCTCATATAAAGGGAGCCGAAGCGTACGCCCCCACAGGCGCCGAATCACGCATCGAAACGTCGGGTGTTGGGCCGACGCCGGGTCAGGCACACTCGTGGGCGGTGCTTTGGCGCACCGGCTAGCATGGCTGCCTTGCGTTCAGGTTCCCGCGCGAAGGGGGGCTCTTCCATGACCGAGAAGTTCCGTATCACCTACGCCACGATGTCTGCGGACAACGAGGAGTTGCAGGCCGCGTACGACGCGGCAGCCGAGCGGGCCCGAGCCGAGCTCGGCAAGGATTACCCGGTAGTCGTGAACGGGGAGGAGCGCTGGCGCGAAGACGTCTACGCCGAGCCCTCGCCGATCGACAAGGACATCGTCATCGGGCGTTTCGCCCAGGCGACGCCCGAAGATGTCGAGGACGCCGTTGCCGCCGCGCGGGGATTCCAGCTCGAGTGGGACCGGATGGGCTGGCAGGAGCGGGTGCGGATCCTCCGCACCGTCGCCGACATCATGGAGGAGCGGGTCTTCGACCTCGGCGCCCTCATGGCCTTCGAGGTCGGCAAGAGCCGGCTCGAGGCGCTCGGGGACGTGCAGGAAACTGCCGAGCTCATCCGCTGGAACTGCGACGAGATGGAGAAGCACGACGGGTTCCGCACGCCGATGAGCGGACTCGGCGCGGCCGGGGACTACTACGACGTCATGCGTCCGCATGGCGTGTGGGCGGTTATCAGCCCGTTCAACTTCCCGATGGCCCTGTCGGGCGGGCCGTCGAGCGGCGCGCTCGTGGCGGGCAACACCGTCGTGCTCAAGCCGTCCAACCAGGGCGCGCTGCTGGGCTACAAGCTCTACGAGTGCTACCGCGACGGCGGCGTGCCCGCCGGGGCGTTCCATTTGGTGTCGGGGCGAGGCGCGGTCGTCGGTGAGGTTCTGTGGCGCCACCCGGATGTGAACGGTGTCACGTTCACCGGGTCCTACGGCGTGGGCATGGACATCTTCAAGAACTTCACCCGTGACGTCCCCAAGCCGGTCATCTGCGAGATGGGCGGCAAGAACCCGACGATCGTCACCAAGAACGCCGATCTGGACAAGGCGACCGACGGCGTCTTGCGTTCCGCGTTCGGCTTCGGAGGTCAGAAGTGCTCGGCGTGCTCGCGTGTCTACATCGAACGCGAGGTGTACGACGACTTCGTGGCGCAGCTCAAGACCAAAACGGAGGCGATCAAGGTCGGCAACCCCATCGAGCGCGACGTCTACCTCGGACCGATCATCAACGAGGCGGCGCTCGACATCTACGAGGAGGCGGCCGAGGAGGCGCGCAAGAACGGCGCGATCGTCACGGGCGGCCAGCGGATCACCGAAGGCGACTTCGGACGGGGTCTGTTTGTCGAGCCGACCGTGGTCGAAGCGCCGCAGGACAGCTGGATCTGGCGTAAGGAACTGTTCGTGCCCTTCGTCGCCGTGGCACCGTTCGACGAGCTCGACGACGCGATCGAGAAGGCGAACGACACCGAGTACGGCCTGACCGCCGGCTTCTTCAGCGAGGACGAGACGGAGATCAACGAGTGGCTCGACCGCATCCACGCGGGTGTGATCTACGTCAACCGGCGCGCGGGCTCGACCACCGGCGCCTGGCCGGGCGTGCAGCCGTTCGGCGGCTGGAAGGCCTCCGGCACGACCGGCAAGGCCGGCGGCGGTCCCTACTACGTCGCGCAGTATCTGCGGGAGCAGTCGCGGACGGTGATCGCCGAGTGAGCATCACCGACTCGACCTTGACCTACGAGGGCCTGGCGGCGCACGCCCGGCCCAAGCTCATCACCGAGGTGCCGGGCCCGGAGGCGATGGCCCGGATCGAACGGGACCGCAAGGTCACCTCCCCGTCGCTGCCGCGTGCCTACCCGTTCGTGCCCAAGCGGGGCGCCGGGTCGATCGTCGAAGACGTCGACGGCAACATCTTCCTGGACCTCAACGCGGGGATCGCGGTCACCTCGACCGGCCATTGCCACCCGAAGGTGGTCGAGGCGATCCAGCACCAGGCCACGGAGTTGCTGCACTACTCGGCGTCGGACTTCTACCTGCCGATGTACGCCGACGTGTGCGAGCGGCTCGACGCCGTGGCGCCGTTCGGGGGAACGTCGGCGCGGTCGTTCCTGTCCAACTCCGGGACCGAGGCGGTCGAGGCCGCGATCAAGCTTGCCCGCTATGCCACCGGCCGGCAGTACCTCATCGGCTTCTATCAGTCGTTCCACGGGCGCTCGATGGGCTCGGTGACGCTGACCGCGAGCAAGGCGGCCTATCGCACCAACTTCGGCCCGATGCTGCCGAGCGTGTACCACTCCTTCTATGGGGACTTCGACTACCTCGAGGACGTGCTGTTCAAGCGGATCGTCTCGCCAACCGAGGTCGCCGCGATCGTGGTGGAGACCTGGCTCGGCGAGGGCGGTTACGTGCTGCCACCGGACGGATGGTTCACCTACCTGCGCGAGCTCTGCGACCGCCACGGCATCCTGCTCGTGTGCGACGAGGTGCAGTGCGGCGTCGGACGCAGCGGCACGATGTGGGCCGTCGAGCAGGAGGGCGTGGTGCCCGACATCATCACCTCGGGCAAGGGAATCGCGAGCGGCCTGCCGCTCGGGGCGATGATCACGCGCGATGACCTCATGGTGTGGAAGCTCGGCGCGCACGGTTCCACGTACGGCGGCTCGCCGATCTCGTGCGCGGCGGCGCTGGCCACGTTCGATGTCATCGAGCAGGAGGGTCTGATCGAGAACGCGACGGCCGTCGGCGAGGTGCTGCTGGCGGGACTCCGCGACATCGCGGCCGCGCACCCGATCATCACCGATGTCCGCGGCCGCGCCCTCTGGATCGGCATGTCGGTCGCCGATCACGATCTGTCGGCCGCGATCGAACAGGCGGCGTTCCGGCGCGGGCTGCTCATCCTCGGATGCGGTGACGCCGACATCCGGATAAGCCCGCCGCTGGTGTTCCGGGAGGATCAGGCGCGAGCCGCGCTCGAGATCCTCACGGACGTGATCGCCGAGGTCGAAGCGAGCGCGTAGTGGGCCTGGAGCCCGACACCCTCACGTTCGACTGCGCCGATCCGGTGCGGGTCGCCACCTTTTGGGCGGCCGCGCTGGACTGGGAGCTGGACCCCGATTCCGGCGAGGTGAGCGCGTTTATCGCCGATCCACTGGGCGAGGCGCGCGGCATCTTCTTCCAGAAGGTGCCGGAGTCGAAGGTCGCCAAGAACCGGATGCACATGGACGTGCGTCCCACCGGGTCGATGGCGGTGGAGGTCGAGCGCCTGCAGAGCCTCGGTGCGAGTGTGCGCGGCTTCATCGAGATCGAGGGGTCGTTCTGGACCCAGATGCGGGACCCCGAGGGCAACGAATTCTGTGTGCTCCGCGGGCCGGAGGACGGCTGGACGACGGATGAGCTCTAGCAAGCTCACCACCATGTACGACGCCGTGGGCGAGCTCGTCCGCGACGGCGATACGGTCGCGATCGAAGGATTCACCCATCTCATCAACTTCGCGGCCGGCCACGAGATCATCCGCCAGCGCCGGCGCGACCTGACGCTCGCCCGGATGACCCCCGACGTGATCTACGACCAGATGATCGGCGCCGGCGTCGCGCGGAAGCTGATCTTCAGCTGGATGGGCAACCCCGGCGTCGGGAACCTCCATGCCGTTCGCCGGCGGATCGAGCGCGCCGACCCCGCGCCGCTCGAGATCGAGGAGTACTCGCATTTCGGGATGGTGTCGCGCTACATGGCCGGTGCCGCCAACCTGCCGTTCTTCCCCATCCGCAGCTACTACGAGTCCGACATCCCGGTGGCCAACCCCAAGATCGTGCCGATGCGATCGCCCTACGAGGACGCAACCGAGGTGTACGTGGTGCCGGCATTGCAGCCCGACGTCGCGATCGTCGCGGCGCAGCGCGCCGACGCCGGCGGCGACACGCAGATCTGGGGGCTGCTCGGGTGCCAGAAGGAGGCCGCGTTCGCCGCCGAGCGTGTCATCGTCGTCGTCGAGGAGATCGTCGAGGAGTCCGTGATCCGCCGCGACCCGAATCGCACCGTGATCCCCGGGGCGATCGTCGATGCGGTCGTCGAGGAGCCGTTCGGCTGCCACCCGAGCTTCGCGCAGGGCTACTACGACCGCGACAACCGCTTCTACCTGGAATGGGACGCGATCGCGCGCGAGCAGGAGAGCCTCCAGGCGTGGCTCGACGAGTGGGTGTTCGGCACGGCCAACCACGCCGAGTACGTCGAGAAGTTCGGCGACGCCTACTGGGACGCCCTGCGGCCGCAGGAGGCCTGGTCGGGCGAGGTCGACTACGGGAGGTACGCGTGAGCGCGCCCGAGACTGCCGCCGAGCTCGGCTACTCCAAGAACGAGATCATGATCGCCGCGAGCGCGCGCCTGCTCGGCCATGCGCGCAACTGTTTCGTGGGCGTCGGCCTGCCCAACATCGTGTGCAACCTCGCGCAGCGAACGGTCGCGGCCGATCTGCAGCTCATCTACGAGTCCGGGGTGTACGGCGCGCGGCCGGAGCGCCTGCCGCTGTCGATCGGCGATCCCACGCTCGCGACGGGCGCGACCGCGATCGTGTCGATGTACGAGCTGTTCGCGTACTACCTGCAGCGCGGCAATGTCGACGCCGCGTTTCTCGGCGGCGCGCAGATCGACCGGTTCGGCAACCTGAACACCACCGTGATCGGCGATTACGCCCATCCGAAGGTGCGGCTGCCGGGTTCGGGCGGCGCGTGCGAGATCGCGATCCACGCCCGGCAAGTGCTCGTGATCATGCGCCAGGCGCCGCGCTCGTTCGTCGAGACGCTCGACTTCCGAACCTCGCCCGGCCACAGCGGGGATCCGGCGCACGATGCTGCGCGCGGCTGGTCGGGCAGCGGCCCCACGAACGTGGTGACCGACCTCGGCACCTACACGTTCGATGACGCGTCGGGCGAGATGACGCTCGGGTCGCTGCACCCCGGGGTGACGCTCGAGGATGTGCGCGCGAGCATGGGCTGGGAGGTGCGGGTGGCGCCGGACGTGACCGAGACGCCTGCTCCGAGCGCCGAGGAGCTTCGTCTGATCCGCGAGGAACTCGATCCGGGAGGGATCTACACGGGATGAGCGACCCACCCGACGACGTGCGGCCCCTCGAGCCGGAGTCCGCCACCGACGAGGAAGAGGACTGGGTGGCCGAGATCAAGCGGCTTCGCGCCGCGCGGGGCGAGGCGCTGGCCGAGCGGCTGGCCGCCGAGCCCGAAGAGGAACCGCCGGCGTGAGCGGGCACGTGTTCTCGCGCGCGCAGCGCGACCTGCCCACGGCGGTGTCGGCCTCGGGCGCCTGGATCACCGACGCCGACGGGCGGACGTACCTCGATGCCGCCGGCGGTGCGATCGTCGTGGGTGTCGGTCACGGCGACGCATCGCTCATCGACGCGGCGACGCAGCAGCTCGCACGCACCCAGTACACACACGGCACGATGTTCACGACCGAGGTGCTCGAGACCTACGCCGACGAGCTGGCACCGCTGTTGCCGATGCCCGAGGCGCGGATCTATCCGGTGAGCGGCGGGTCCGAGGCAGTCGAGACGGCCATCAAGCTTGCGCGTGCCTACCACCTGGCGATCGGTCAGGCCGGCCGCCAAGCCGTGATCGCGCGGCGCTCCTCGTATCACGGCAACACGCTCGGCGCGCTCGACCTCTCCGGCAAGGAGCCGATCCGCAAGCCGTACACGCCCTGGCTCGGGCGGTTCCTGCACGCGCCGCGCGCCTACGAGTATCGCTGCGAGAACCCCACCCATCCCGAGCGGTGCGGCGACTGGCACGCGGCCGAGCTCCAGCGGATGATCGAGTCCTACGGCCCGGACACCGTTGCGGCTTTCATCGCCGAGCCGATCGCCGGGGCTACGCTCGGTGCCGCCGTGCCCTGCGAGGACTACTGGCCGAAGATCGTCGAGGTCTGCCGCCGCTACGGCGTGCTCGTGATCGCCGATGAGGTGATGACGGGGTTCGGCCGGACCGGCCGGTGGTTCGGTGTGGACCACTGGGCCGTGCAGCCCGACATCGTCACCGCCGGCAAGGGGACGACGAGCGGGTACGTTCCGTTCGGGTTCGCGGCGTGCAGCGGGGCGATCTACGAAGCGGTCGCCCCGAAGGGCTTTGTCCATGGGTTCACGTGGTCGCACAACGCGCTCGGCGCCGCGGTTGCACTCGCGACGCTGCGCCGACTTCGCGACGACGGGCTCGTCGATCGGTCGCGCGACATCGGCGCGAAGCTCCAGGGCGACCTCGGCGCGGCGCTGGACGACTGCCCGGCGGTCGGGGATGTACGCGGCCTCGGGATGCTCATCGGGATCGAACTCGTCGCGGATCGCGAGACGAAGGAGCCGTTCGCGCGACACCTCCAGGTGACCGAGTCGGTGCTCGCAGCCGGGCGCGAGTCGGGGCTGCTGCTCTATTCCTCGACCGGACACGTCGACGGCGCGAACGGCGATCTCATCGTGCTCGGCCCGCCCTTCGTGCTGACGGACGACGACGCGGCGACGCTCGTCGAGCGAACCGCCGCCGCGATCCGCTCCGCGACGTGAGCGGTAGCGCGGGGTTGGTTCTTGCGCCGGAGGCGCGTCTCTACGACCACGGCCCGGGCCACCCCTTGCGACCCGACCGGGTGTTGCTGACCTGGGACCTCATCGCCGCCTTCGGCCTCAACACGGCCCCGGGCGTCGAGACGATCGGCGCCGAGCCGGCAACCGGGGAGGAGCTCGAGCGGGTGCATACGCGGGCGTTCATCGAGGCCACGCAAGCCGCCGGCCACGGGGATCCCGGCGACTGGAGCGCCTTCGGCTACGGCCCGGGCGACAACCCAATCTTCCCCGAGATGCACGAGGCCGGCGCGCTTGTGTGTGGCGCGTCGATCGCCGCGGCCCGCGTCGTGTGGGAAGGGCGCCTCGACCATGCCTTCAACGCCGCCGGTGGTCTCCATCACGCGATGCCGGCGCGCGCGAGCGGGTTCTGCGTCTACGACGATCCGGCGGTCGCGATCGCATGGCTGCTCGATGCCGGGGCCGAGCGGGTCGCCTACGTGGACGTCGACGTCCACCACGGCGACGGCGTCCAGGCGATCTTCTGGGACGATCCGCGCGTCCTCACGATCTCGATCCACGAGTACGACCCGCCGTGGTTCTTCCCAGGGACGGGGGCGATCCATGATCGGGGAGGGCCGAACGCACCCGGTTCGGCGATCAACATTCCCGTGCCGGCGGGCACGGGGGACGAGGCGTGGCTCGGGGCCCTCGGGTCGATCGTGCCGCGCGCCGTTGCCGACTTTGCCCCCGACGTGCTGGTGACCCAGCTTGGCTGCGACACACATCACACCGATCCGCTCGCACAGCTCCGCCTGACGACCGCGGCGTATCGCGAGGCCGCGCGGATGCTGCACGCGCTTGCCCACGACGCCACCGGCGGCCGATGGGTTGCGACCGGCGGTGGCGGCTATCAGTGGGCGCGCGTCGTGCCTCGAGCCTGGACGTTGTACTTCGCCGAGATGGCCGGTTTCGCCGAACTGCCCGACGAGCTTCCCGCCGACTGGGTGGCCGAGGCGAGCGCCAGAGCCGGTGCGCCGGTGCCGACGACGCTCTCCGAGCCGTCGCTCGGCCGTCTCGAAGCCGACGCCGGCGCCGACGCCGTCGCCGTTCAGCTCACCGACATACTCTGGGGCTGATGGCACGCACGAAGCTCGTCTGCACGCTCGGGCCGGCGAGCGCGACCCCCGCGATGATCCGCGGGCTCGTGCGCGCGGGCGCGTCGGTGTTTCGGCTCAACTTCTCGCACGGCACGCCCGAGGAGCACGCGCGGATGGTGGAGCTCGTTCGCGGGGTCGAGGCAGACGGCGAGTCGCCCCTTGCGGTGCTCGTCGATCTGCCGGGTCCGAAGGTGCGGCTGGGGTCGGTCGATCCGGACCCGTTCACGATTCGTCCCGGACAACGCTTCGAGCTGCGCCCCGAGGGGCCCGGCGACGCACGCGGGACCTCGACGACGTACCCCGATCTATCGCGCGACCTCGGCGTCGGGGACCGGGTGCTGCTCGCGGATGGCGCCGTCGTGCTCACGGTCACGAGCGTCGAGGGCGCCGTTGTCGAGACGCAGTGCGTGGCGGGCGGCGTGGTGCGGAGCGGCCAGGGGGTGAACGTCCCGGCGGAGCAGCTCGGACTGCCCCCGGTGACCGAGCGCGACCGGGAGGGTCTGCAGCGCGCGCTCGACCTCGGCGCCGACCTCGTCGCCCAGTCCTTCGTGCGCGCGCCGAGCGACGTCCGCGAGCTGCGCATGGCGATGGGCGACCGCTCGGTGCCGATCGTCGCGAAGATCGAGACCCGCCCCGCGGTGACCGAGGTCGAGGGGATTCTCGCCGAGGCCGACGCCCTGATGATCGCCCGCGGCGACCTCGGCGTGGAGCTTCCGATGGAGGAGATCCCGCTCATCCAGAAGGCGCTCGTTCGAGCCGCGCGAGCGGCGGGCAGGCCGGCCATCGTTGCGACGCAGATGCTCGAGTCGATGATCCACGCGCCGCGGCCGACGCGCGCCGAGGCGACCGATGTCGCGAACGCCGTGCTCGACGGGGTCGACGCCGTGATGCTCTCGGGCGAGACCGCGGTCGGCGAGTACCCGTTCGAAGCGGCGTCGGCGGCCGTCACGATCGCCGCCCACGTCGAGGAGGCCGGCGACGTCTTCCGGGCGCCGCCCGTCGAGAGCCGCCATGCGAACGAGGGGGCGGCCGTCGCGCGAGCCGCCGCCGATGTGCCCGTCGAGGATCTCGGGGTCGTTGCCATCACCTGCTACACCGAGACCGGCCGCACCGCGCGGCTGCTCTCGGCGGAGCGACCCGAGGTGCCCGTCTACGCGTTCATCCCCACGCCCGAGGTGCGCCGCACGACGTGTCTCCTCTGGGGCGTCCAAGCGTTACCGGCCGAGCCGCCGGCCGACACCGACGGGATGATCGCGCTGATGGACGAGGGTCTGCGCGCACACGGCCTCGCCGAGGAGGGCCAGACGGTCGTCATGGCGGCGGCCTCGCCGGCGGGGCGCACCACCACCAACATGCTCAAGATCCACCAGGTCGGGATGCCCGTTCGCTAGACGGGGTCCATCGCCTGGGACAGCATCTCGACCAGCTCGGTCGTGGCGAGATAGACAAGCGCCGCCTGCTCGGAGAGCGGATCCCGGAACAACGCCTCCATGTCGGTGTCCTCCTGGACGTCCAGCCGCGTGCCGACCAGCAGCCGGATGTCGTTGAGGCTGCGCATCCAGGCGAGCGCCTGCTCGGCATCGAGATGCTTCGCGTCGGCCGTCGACTCGAGGATCGCGGCCGCGTCGCGTTTGTTCGCCCGGAGCGAATCGCCCATCAGCTGCTCGAACCCGAGCGCCTCGAGCGGATCGTCCACCGACGCCGGCGGGAACAGCCGTGCCATCCCGGGGTCGTCCTGGGAATCGGGATCGTCGATCAGCTCGACCAGCTGGTGGGCGAGCGATCGAAGCAGGTCGCGCAGATCCTGCGGCAGGCGAACGTCGACGCCGCCCTTGCCCGCCGAGGTGATGCCCGTCCGGCGGCTCATCGGTCCCGCTGGAAGGTCGCCCACAGGCCGTAGCCGTGCAGCGCCGCGACATCGGCCTCGCATCGCTCGCGCGGGCCGCTCGCGACAACCGCCTTGCCCTTCGTGTGGACATCCCACATCAGCTGCTCGGCCTTCGTCCGCGGGAACCCGAACAGCTTCTGGAACACCCAGGTGACATAGCTCATGAGGTTGATCGGATCGTTCCAGACGATGACGATCCACGGCACGTCGGGCTCGGCGACCTCCTCGATGTCGGGTTCCTGCACGATGGTCGGCGCGGTGCTCATTGCCTTGCCGCCGTCGAGGGAGCGGCGCGTCGCACCCGGCGTACCCCCCATCGGTAGAGCGGGGGTGTCAGCACGCGAAACGCCTGGAACGGCGAGAGCCATCGCGGCACCGAGTACTCCGGCTCGATGCCGTCGCGCACGACCTTCACGATGGCCTCCGCGACGCGCTCCGCGGGCATCACGAACCGTCTTGGGATGCCCGTCTGCGGGAACCCCTCGGTCGCGACGAGCCCCGGATTGACGGCGGTCACCAGCACCCCGTTCGGCACCGTGTCGTAGGCGAGCGACTCGCTGAACGCGACGACGCCGTGCTTCGACGCCGAGTAGACGGCCGCACCCGGCGTCGCGAACCGCCCGGCGAGCGACGCGACGTTGACGACGTGGCCGCGGCCGCGGCGCAGCATGCCCGGCAGGAACGCCCTGGTCGCGTGGATGACCCCCAGCAGGTTCACCTCGACGACGCGTTCGATCTGTTCGTGTGTGAGTTCTGCGAACGTCCCGCCACCGGGGATGCCCGCGTTGTTGATGAGCACGTCGACGGGCTTGCCCATCATTTCCTGGAGGACTCCGGGAAGCTTGTCGAGGGCGGCGGTGTCCGTCACGTCGAGCTGCCAGGCGAGCGCCGAGCCGCCGGCCGCCTCGATCCGCTCGGCAACCTCGGCGAGGCGGTCGTTCCGACGCGCCAGGAGCACCACCTTGGCGCCACGGCGTGCGAACGCGATCGCTGTGGCCTCCCCGATGCCCGAGGAGGCGCCGGTGATCGCGACGACCGTTCCGCGTAGCTCCATGTCCCGTTCCCTCGCCTAAGCTGCCGGTTCGATGCCCACCGACGTTATCGGAGCGCACGTTCGACGTCTGCCGCCGCTCGATCGCCGCGCGTGGGAGCCGCGAGCTGTGCCTCGCGGAGAGCTCGAGCGCGCGCTGCTCGCCGGTCTCGTCGCCGGATGGGCGACGCATCCGCTCGACAACGTCCGTGGCAACGCGCAGATGCTGCTCGACCACGATCCCGACAAGGAGTTCGGGCTGACGGGCCTGCAAACCGGACAGACGCTCGATGACATCCTCGACCTCGTCGAGCGGGCGGCGGGCGCGCCGATCGACCGTGAGGCGCGGACCGGCCCGGTGGAGATCCGCCCCGAGCCGATCCTGACCGCAGCCGCCGGTGCCGCCGAACGTCTTCGCCGGGCGTGCGCCGAGGGCGCCCGTGTCGTCCTCGCCACCGGTCATCCCGTCGGGCTCGCCTACCTGTATCACGAGCTCGCCGCCTGGTTGGCGGCGAGCGGCGCCGAGGTCCGCACGCCGTCCGAGGGCGCGAGATGGCCGGAGCGCGGCCTCGACCACGACTGGGAGGTCGTCTATTGGGACGGCGTCGCGATGCTCTCCGACACCCGGGAGCCCCGCCACACCCACTGGCCGTATGCGATGCATCGGATCCTCGAGGCCGAGCGGCCGGACCTCGTGTTCGCCGACCACGCGTTCGCCGGTGCCGCGATCGAGGCGGGCGTCGAGACGATCTCGATCGCCGACGTCAACGACCCGGCCCTGCTCGTGGCGCGCGCCCAGGGTCGTACCGAGCACGTACTGGTCTTCGACGACCACGTCGACCCGAACGCCTACTGGCCGGTCTTCCTTGCGCTGACCGGGCACGGACAGGCCCCCTGACCTGCACCGATGCGCTTGGGGCTAGACGCCGTCACACCGCAACCCCTACCATCGCGCCACACATGAGCACACGCTTCACCAACGCCCGGCTGTTGACCGTGAACGAGGTTGCCGATCTATTGCGCGTATCCAGGATGACCGTGTACCGGCTGATCAAGGACGGCCAGATGAAAGCCATTCGCGTCGGCCGGAACTACCGACTTCGTGAGGACGACGTCGACGAGTACCTGAGCAAGCGGTACACCGAAGCCATCTAGCGCACCTCGCGCCCACGATCCGCGGCGGGGCCTCCGGTGAACGGAGAGGACCTGTCCATGAACGAGCACGAACAGCTCGTCGACCATGCGGCGCGCCATGCCCATACCGTGTTGTTCCTCGGCGGGATGGATGCGGGCAAGTCCACGATCGCCCGTGCGACCGCCGCATTCGCGCTTCGCGTTGGCCGCTCGGTCGCCTACATCGACGCCGATGTCGCACAGAAGACGGTCGGGCCCCCGACGACCGTCGGGATGAAGCACATCCGCGACGCCAACGACCTCACGCGGGAAGCGCTGTCCCACGCCGACGCGCTGGGGTTCGTCGGGTCCACACAGCCGCAGGACGACCTCGTCGCGCTGATCGGCGCGCTCCAGCGGTTGCGCGACCGTGCGCGCGCGGAGGGCGCCGAGCTCCTGCTCGTCGACACCGGCGGGGAGATCACCGGCATCGGTGGCGAGCTGCTCAAGTACTACATGGTGGATGTGCTCGAGCCCGATCTCGTCGCCGGGCTTCGACGCGGCCAGGAGCTCGACCCGATCTTCGGCATCGTCGACCGGTTCTTCGGGATCGAGACGATGAGCGTGCCGGTGCATCCCGACGTGACGCTCACGAGCGTCGAGGAGCGCATGGCCGCCCACGAAAAGGCGATGGCCGGCTACTTCGAGTCCGGGGAGCAGCAGCGCTTCCGGATCAAGCCGACCGTGTTCGTCCCGACGCTGCCGCCCCTGTACGACCTGGCGTCGCTCGATCGGATGCTGGTCGGGCTCTCCGACGGCGCCGGCGGCTTCATCGGCCTCGGGTTGCTGGGCTACGTGCCGGCCGACGGGGGCCTGCGTCTGACGACCCCGGTGGCAGAGCCGCCCAAAGCCCTTAGACTGGGCTCCGTTCGTCTGGAGGAGACCTACCGCACCAAGCGGGTGGACCTTCGGAGCCTCTTCGGAACCGAATGAAAGGCGAGACCGCGTGCCATCGCTAGTCAAGAAGCGCCGGAAGAAGATGCGCAAGAAGAAGCACAAGAAGCTTCTCAAGCGCACCCGGCACCAGCGGATGAAGCTGGGCAAGTAGAGGCGCGCACGTGGGCGTCCCCGCCCGCCTTCTCGTTCTCACCGCCGCCGTCACCCTGCTGGCCGCGTGCTCGGGCGGCGGTTCCTCCGCCGCCGAGAGCGCCGCGATGGCGTCCTCGACGCCGGTCGAGTTTCGTACGCCCGACGGCGTGACGCTGGCCGGGCGCCTCTTCGGGCCGCCCGACGCACAGGCCGGCGTCGTGCTCGCACACATGCTCTCGGCCGACCAGCGTGCGTGGTACCCGTTTGCGGAGCGTCTCGCGACCGACGGCTACCGCGTGCTCACGTTCAACTTCCGCGGCTTCTGCCCGGGCGGGGACGGCGGCTGCTCGGCGGGCACGAAGCAGACCGATGCCGCCGCGGTCGACCTGCAGGCCGCCGTCGATCGTCTGCGCACCGACGGGGTCGGCCGGGTAGGCATCGCCGGCGCGTCGATGGGCGGGACGGCGGCGCTGATGGTCGCCGCCACCGATCCGCACGGCATTCCCGCGGTGGTGACGCTCTCGGCGCCGCAGGCGATCGAAGGACTCGCGGCCGGACCGGACGTGCTGGCGAACATCGCGGGGGCCAAGCTCTACATCGCGGGGCTCGGCGATCCCGTCGGGCTCGGTGGCCTCGGCCGACGAGCTCGCGCGGATGAGCCCCCAGCCGATGCGGGAGGAGATCGTCACGAGCCCTGCCCACGGCACCGACCTGTTGACGTCGCAGCAAGGCGAACAGGTCAAGCAGCTGATCGAGCAGTGGTTCACGCAGTGGCTGGCGCCCCCGGCTTCGCCGGCGGCGGGCTAGCCGGCCGGCGCCGACGTCATCGGCAGCTCGGTCCCGCTCGGCGGCCCGGGAAACGGCGTCGAGGGCGAAGGCTGGTTCAGTTGCGCGAGCCCCGCGACCACGAGCAGCACCAGCAGCACGATGAGCGTGATGGCCGTGGCGCGACGCACGGGCTCAGGATAGCGAGCCGCTTGCGAGCGACGCCTCGACGCGCTCGCGCATCTCGATCAGGAGCCGGCGTAGCGCGTCGCGATCGTCCGCCCGCTTGCGCAGATCGACCTCGAGCGAGACGGTCCCGTCGAAGCCGCTCGCCGCGAGGTCGCGGCAGAACCCGTCGATGTCGAGCACGCCCTCGCCCGGCGGCAGGTGGGAGTCCCAGCCGCGTCCCGCGTTGTCCGACAGGTGCACGTGGCACAGCCGCTCCCCAAAGGTTCGGCGCACGGCAATGGGGTCGTGTCGGGCCACGGCCGCGTGCGACGTATCGAGCACGACGTGGGGCAGACCCGCGAGCTGATCGAGGTCCTGGCTTGCGTGGAGCCGCAGCGGATGCGACCCCACATGGACGGGGAACATGTTCTCGATCGCGACCGTGACCCCCGTACGCTCCTCGACGAGCGGCAGGGAGTCGACGAACCAGCGGCGGGAGGACCGCTGCCACCGGTACGGCGGGTGCATGACGACGAGTGGGATGCCTGCCTCCCGGGCGACGCGCGTCGCCGTGTCGATCTTGCCGACCGGATCGGCGCCCCAGATCGACCGGGTGAGTAGCAGGGCGGGGGCGTGCAGCGCGCCGATGAGAAGCCCGTGACGGTCGGCTAGCTCCCGCATCGCTCGGGGGTTCTGGCTGGCGGGGTCCTGCGTCACCATCACCTCGACGCCGGTGTAGCCGGAGTCCGCGGCCAGGGCGAGCGTGTCGGCAAGGGGCGTCGCAAACAGTGTCGCGGTGGACAGGAGCAGCGTCGGGCCGGCCATCACGGGAAGGCTAGCCGAGGCGCCGGGGCTCGCGCCCCGTATCCTGTGGCCCATGTGGCTCGTTCCCCTGGCCGCCGCGGCGGTCGCAGCTGCGTTCGCGGTAATGCTCGGACGCCTCTACGTGGCCCGTCGAAGCCCGTCGCAGCTCCTGTGGACGATCGCGATGGCGATGTTCGCCGCTGCCTCGGGCGCCGCCGCGATCGGGGTGGGCCACGGCTGGACGCGCACGCTGTTCACGGTCTACTGGGCGTTCGGCGCGGTGCTGACGGTGCCGTTCCTCGCCGGCGGCGAGGTGGTGCTGCTGTTCCGGCGGCGCTGGGTGCTCTGGGTCACCTGGCTGGTGCTCATCTTCGCAAGCGCCTTCACCTTCTCGGTGCTCCGCCAGGCCGGAATGGACGCCGTCGCGCTCGCCGAGCGGCTGCCCTCGGGCAAGGAGGTCTTCGGCGACGGGACCGCGGCACACCGGCTTCCGCAGCTGTTCTCCTATCCCGCCTATGCGATCCTCATCGCCGGCGCGCTGTGGTCGGCGTGGCGCATGCGGGCGCGCCCGGAGCTCCGGGACCGGTTCGTCGGCACGCTGCTGATCGCGATCGGCGCCACGATCGTCGCCGGGGGCGCGGGCTTTGCCGCCACGGGAATGGTGGCCGGGTTCTGCATCACGCTGATGGTGGGCATCAGCACGATGTTCTGGGGGTTTCTCCGGGCGGCGCGGCCCGTGCGGGTGCCCGATGCGGCCGAGGAGCCTTCGCGCGACCCTCAGCCGGCCGCCGGCCACGCCGGCTGACCGGGCGTTCCCGGCTCCGAGCCGATGGGCTCGATCGTTACCAGCAAGCGCTCCACCGTGGGGTCGAGCGGGAACCGAAGCGCGATGACGCCGTCCGTCGGAACAAAATCGCCGAGGTAGGCCGTGCCCGTGGATCCGATGGTCCACAGGCGGTACGTCGTGCCGGGCGGCGGCGCCGAGACCCCGGTGCCCATGAGGTAGGCCTCGTGCAGCCCGGGTGCGGTGACCTCGTCGACCTCCCCGACGTCGGTGGTGCGGGCATCGGGCCGGTCGCGGACCGTCTGGATGTCCGCCAGGTCCGCGCGCGCGAGCACGCTGCTTCCATGGTCGCCGGCGGACTGCGTCACGACGAGCCCGGCCATGCCGATGAGCACGATCACCGCGGCCGCCGCGCCGACGAGCCGTGCGGGGTGCCAAGCGGGGGCGCGGCGGCCGCGACGGGCTCCGAGGGAGCGCTCGATGCGCGGCAGCAACGTCTCCGGTGGCGTCATCGGCGCCAGCGCCGTCGCCAGATCGCCCGTCACGGCGCGGAACACGTCGAGGGTGTCGTGGCATTGCTCGCAGTCCGGCACATGCTCGGTGAGCAGACGATCGGCCTCGACGGCGTCCTCGCCCGAGAGGCCCTGGAGCACGTAGCCCGCCAACAGCTCCTCGATCGGCTCGTGGTCGATGCTCATGCGCTCTCTCCGAGGGCGGCGCGCAGCTTGCGCATGGCCGCCAGGGTGCGGGTCTTCACGGTCCCGAGGGGAATGCCGAGCTCGCCCGCGATCTGCACCTGCGTCTTGCCGTCGTAATACGCCATCTCGAGTACCTGTCGTTGTGCCTCGGGAAGACCCGTCAGCGCTTCGCGAACTTCCTTGCGGCGGACGCTGAGATAGCCGGCCTCGGCAACGGCGTCCGCTGGGTCTTCGACGGTCAGCGGCTGGAGGTTCGCCGCCTTCTGGGTTCGGGCCCGCAGGCGTTGCTCACGGCGCACCAGGTCGACCCCCCGGTGGTGGACCATCGAGAGGAAGAAGGTGCGGAACGACCCCCGGGTTGCGTCGAACGCCTCCGGGGCGCGCCAGATGGCCAGGAAGGCGTCGTGGACGACGTCTTGGGCGAGGATCTGCTGGCCCGTGACCCGGTAGGCCAAGCCGTAGGCCTGCGAGGAATAGCGGCGATAGAGCTCGTCGAACGCGCCGCGGTCGCCCCCCAGGAGGCGGCGGTGCAGCGCCAGATCCTCTGCTGCGATGTCTCCTGCCGCGTCGTCCATCGCCCCGTATCCTGCCAGCCGTGGCCACCGTCGTCCTGTACTCCCGCACGGGTTGCCACCTGTGCGACGTCGCCCGGGAGGTCATCCAGTCCGTCGGCGCCACCGAGCCATTCGCCTTTGCCGAGGTCGACATCGAGACCGACGACGCCCTGCTGCGCGACTTCGGGGTACGGATCCCCGTCGTCGCCGTCGACGGGAAGGAGCTGTTCGAGATCAGCGTGGACCCCGCCGCGTTGCGCGCCGCGCTGCGGGCCGCGGCGGACGGTTAGGCTGGCGTCGTGACCGCGCGGTCCGCCGATCGTCCGCCCAGTCCCTCGATGCCGGAGGCGACCGTGGCGCGGCTGCCCCTGTACCTGCGGGCGCTCGTCGGCATCACCGAGTCCGGTGCGACGACGATCTCCTCCGAGACGATCGCGGCGGCGACCGGTGTGACCTCGGCCAACGTGCGTAAGGACCTGTCGCATCTCGGATCGGCCGGCACGCGGGGCGTCGGGTACGACGTGTGGCAGCTGATCCACCACATCCGCGAGGAGCTCGGTCTGACCCAGCACTGGTCGCTGGTCATCGCCGGCATCGGCAACCTCGGTCAAGCGCTCGTGCACTACCGCGGGTTCACCGAGCGCGGCTTTCGCGTCGCCGCGCTGGTCGACGTGGATCCGGCCAAGATCGGGACGGCGCTCGACGGGCTCGAGGTGCGTCCGCTTGAAGAGCTCGGCGCGCTGGTCGCCGACGAGCGGATCGCCATCGGCGTGATCGCGACCCCGGCAAGTGCCGCCCAGGCGGTCGCCGACCGGATGGTCGCCGCCGGTCTGCACTCCATCCTCAATTTCGCGCCGGCGGTGCTGAGCGTCCCCGCGACGGTGACGGTGCGCAAGGTGGATCTGGCCGTCGAGCTGCAGATTCTCGCCTACTACGAGCAGCGAGGAGCCGAGGAGCGGCCCCGCGACGTCAGCGCGGGATCGTGATCCAGACGAGCACGGCGACGACCACGATCGTCACCGTGAGCAGGATGAACTGCACGCTCCCCTGATCGAGGAGTGCGCCTTCGGCGAGCAAGTGCAGCACGCGATTCTCCCTTTCCCTTGGCCTTCCCTAGGCCGGTCCGTACCAGGGCGGCGCGGAGCCGCCGACGAGGAACTCCTTGCGCGTGCGCTCGGCGCGGTCGAGCAAGGGGATGTGGATGATCAGGAGCAGGATCGAGGCGATCAGGAATATCGCCGAGTAGTGCCACACCTGCCCGTGCGAGTAGTGCAGGGTGACGGTCGTGCTCGGGCCGCCACCCACGAAGTGGGCCTGCGCAACGGCGAGCCTGGTGCCGTCCTCGGCGGTCGTGAACCGGATGTCGTCGACGACGAACTGCGTCGACTGGATGGAGTCGAACGCCTCCGGGTCGAGGTTCTGCTCCTCGTTCGCCGTGTCCGCGAGGTAGCCCGCGATGACGCCCGAGGCGGCCTGGACGTCGGCCTCCTGCAGCGGATCGCTCGTGTCGGGCTCGGGGAACTCCCCGCTCGGGTAGGACGCCAGCTCCTCGTGCACGGCGCCGGGATCGAGCCCTGCGGAGTCGACCACCCACGCCGGGTCCGGACCGCGCGGGCCGAGGTTGGTCGGCGTCGTCGGCCCCTGCGACCAGAAGCCGAACAGCCAGATCGAGGACAGGACCGTCAGCCAGCCGAACAGCGCGACCGCGAGCACGAGATAGCCCATCCAGCGGCCGAAGATCGAGGCGAGGATCACGTAGATGCTGCCGATGAACAGAGTGATGGCCGCGATGAAGACGCCGAGACCCTTGGCCATCGTGCCGCAGTCCACGGCGAACGTCAGGCAGGAGTGCTGCTCCATCTACGGGTCCCTCGGGTTAATCGGCGAGCCCGCGTCCTCGTTCGCCTTGATGGCGGCGTCGGAGGCCTCCTTGTTGAGGCACACGTTCTGCTCGAACGGCACGTTCTTGCTGCTCATGTCGACGAGGTAGAGCACGAGGTCGTTGATCTGCTGGTCGTCAAGGGCGCCCTGGTAGCGGATGCTCCACGACGGCATGGCGTTTCTGCCCTCCGAGATCACCTGGAAGATGTCGTCGATGGAGAAGATCGCGGCGTGCCCGGTGTTCGGCCCGCCGCAGATCGTCGTGAGGTTTGGCGGGTAGGCGTAGATCGGGTTCCCGTTCGCGTCCAGGGCGTTGATCACCCCGCCCTGAAGCTCGTTGCCGTGACAGCGCGTGCAGCCGACGCCGAGCTGGTTTGACTCGGTGAACGGGTGCACGGCCTTCTCGCCTCGCACGATCGCGTCGGTGCGCAGGGCCTGTTCCTGCGCGAGGTTGCGGCCGGGCTCGAGCAGCCATTGCAGCGGGAACCACAGGACGAAGAACACCATCAGCACGACGCCCCAGCCCTGGAGCTTGAGCAGCTGGTTGGTCTCGAGGGCGCCGTCGGCGGGCCCCGGCCGAAGCGTGAGCGGCACCTCGGGCCGCCTGCCCTTGGCGCGGTGCCGGAGCGCGACGAGCAGGATGGCGGCGACGACGAGCACCAGGCCCGCGCCGATCAGGACCACGCCCCAGCCGTTGGTCGCGGCGATCACGGCATCATCCCGGCGCCACGCAGAACGGTCCCTCCAGGGGCTGGTCGGTCGTGTTGGTGCCTCGCGGTGGTCCCAGGATGATCCGGGACGTGTCCACCCAGACGTTGCCGTCGGTGATCTCGACTTGGAAGCGGTCGAGGCCCCGGGGCGCGGGTCCGAGCTTGTACTCGCCGGACTGGTTGTACTTCGAGCCGTGGCAGGGGCACTCGAACCACTGCGAGGACTGGCAGAACGGCACGCGGCACCCGAGGTGCACGCAGCGCTGATACAGCGGCATGATGCCTTCGGCCGTCACCCCTTCCTCGGGGTAGTTGGCCGAGCCGGAGCCGGGCGTGCCGTCCCACGGAACCACGTAGAAGCGCCCGACACCCACGTAGACGTAGCTGTCCGCGGCGATCTGCGCCTTGATGTCGGCGAGCGGGCCCGCGTTGATCTTCGAGCCGAATCCACCCTTGAGGTTCGGCCACAGGAACCCGATCGTGCCGAGGCCGAACTCCGCCCCAAAGAGCATGACCGAGGACAGCAGCGCTCGCCGCTGGAAGTCGCGGCGGCTGATCGCGGTCGCGCTCGCGCGCTTCTCGCCCGGCCCGGCGGCCGCGGCCTTGTTGCGGCGCGCGTAGCGCGTGATAAACGAGACCAGGAACACGTCGGCCAAGATGACGGCGATGATGATGGCGAGCGTGCCGTTGGTGATCGCGAGGAGGCTCACAGCTCGAAGAACACCCCCTGTGTCCACGGCCACACCCAGTTGTAGCCGGGGCCGCGGAAGAAGCAACCGATGATCGTCAGCACCGCGCCGAACATGAAGAGCATCGTGAACAGCGTGATCGCCAGCTTGCGATCGCCCGGACGCACGCTCGGGTTCCGGTCGACGTAGGGAATCGCCGCAAGCCCGACGAGGATGAACGTCGGGATCGTGATGCCGGCCACCATCGGGTGGAAGTAGCGCAACAACTCCTGCAGACCGAGGAAGTACCACGGCGCCTTCGACGGGTTCGGCGTCAGGTTCGGGTTCGCGAGCTCTCGCAGCGGCGCGTTGATCAACGAGGAGAACACGAGGAGTCCCGCGAACAGGATGAGCATCGCGATGAACTCCTCGAGCAGCAGGTGCGGCCAGGTGTGTACCCGGTCGCCTTGCTCGCGCTCGACGCGCTGGATGCCCTCGGGCGGGACGAGCGCCAGCAAGCGGTGCTTGTCGGGTGCGCCCTTCTTGGGGGTCGGCAGGTTGCCGGTGGGGAGCGGGGCCTCGCGGCGCGGCGTCGTCACCGGCGCGGCAGCGACGGCGACGGCACCACCGGCCGCGGCCATGGGCGCCGCCGCGGTTTCGGCCGCCGCCGGTGCGGCGGCGGCCTCCGGGGCGGCGGTGCGAGCCTGTGCCGCGTGCGCGGCGGCTTCCTCGGGGTTGGCCGCCAGATACGCGCGGATCGCCTTGGACCGGGCGCGGCCCTCCGCGACCCGGGCGTCGGCGCCGGTCGCCCTTTGCGCATCCAGCATCTGCTGGTAGGCGCCGAGATCCTTGCCCGCTTCCTCCCAGCTCATGCGCGCTCCCTCACAGCGGCCCCGAGATCCCGCCGTCCTTGCGGATCCGCCAGAAGTGGACCGCGAGGAACAGCACCAGCACGAACGGCAGCGCGAGCACGTGCAGCACGTACCAGCGCAACAGGGTGTTCGGCGAAACGATGGCACCGCCGAGCAGCAGGAAGTTGGCCTGCTTGGCGATGAACGGCGAATAGCCGGCCAGCGACGTGCCGACGGTGACCGCCCAGATCGCGAGCTGGTCCCACGGCAGCAGATAGCCGGTGAACGACAGTCCGAGCGTCAGGAACAACAGCACGACGCCGACGACCCAGTTGAACTCGCGCGGCGGCTTATACGCGCCGGTGTAGAACACCCGCGCCATGTGCAGCGTCACCGACAGCACCATGAGGTGCGCACCCCACCGGTGCAAGTTGCGCATCAAGTCGCCGAAGAACACCGACGTGCGGATGATCTGCATGTCGCCGTAGGCCTGCGCGCCGCCGATGTCGGCCGTCGGCCGGTAGAAGAACATCAGGTAGATGCCGGTCAGCGTCAGCAGGACGAACAAGAAGAAGGAGAGACCGCCCAGGCAGAACGTGTAGGTCAGTTTGAGCCCGTGGCGCTTGACCTTGGTGGGGTGCAGGTGCCACAGCACGTTGTTCATCGTGGCGAGTGCGCGGTCGCGCGAGGTGTCCTTGTAGCCCTTCCGATAGATCGAGCCCGGCCGGAAGATCGATTTCCAGACCTCCGACTCCCGCAGGTTGGGCGGTTTGACCTTCGCCACGTCCTCGCCTCTCCCTCCGCCGCCTCAGGCCGACTCGGCCTGCGACGTCGGAACGTCCGCCAACGCGCGCCTCCCACCCGAGCCCTCGGGCAGTCGCGCATAGTACAGGGTGTCCGTCGGGCAGCGTTCCACGCACACCGAACAGCGCGTGCACGCGGTGTCGTCGACCACGAACAGCGCGTTGGAGGTGACCACCTCGGCCTCGACCGACTCCTCGTCGCTTTGCTGCACGATCTCCGTCGACATCATCCAGATGCAGTTCCACGGGCAGACGTCCTCGCACGCGCGGCACAGGATGCAGTTGTCGGGATCGAGCATCAGGTGCTTCGGCGACTTCACGCCTTGCGCGAGCCAGGCCGGGTCCACCGTCTCCACGACGTAGTCGTCGTGGATGTCGACCTCGGTCTTGGTGAAGGGCATCGCGCCGTCGCCTACCGGTATCCGCCGCCGGGGCGTGCGCCGGCGTCGCCGCCGCGCAGCTTCTTCCGCCAGTTCTGCAGCGCCGTCCCGAGCACGAGCACGAGCACGAACGGCACGGTCGTGAGGCCCATCGCGATCGCGTCGCGGACCATGAGGTAGCCCTCGGAGGAGAGCGGATCCGTGATGCCCGTCCCGAATGGTTGCTTCAGGAAGGCCTCGATGTCGGTGGGGCCGGCCCAGCCGATCGACTGCTCCGCGAAGTACATCCAGAACGACGCCATGATCGCGGTCGAGATGAGCAGAAAGAAGACGAATACCAGCGAAAAGAGCACAGCGTTGGTCCAGGTCCATTCGAAGTTCCGAAGGAACGACTCGACGCGGGCCTTCGGCCCCTCCAGGCGCTTTGTCCGGGACTTCGTGGCGACGTCGATTTGGCTCATCCGCTCGTCCGTTCCGTGGCGGTGCGAATCATAACCAATCCCACCCGTGGCACCCGTGTATCGACGCGGGAGATCAAGCCGCGGGCGCGCCAACTATGACCGTCCCGGCGCCCGCCAGACAACCTCTGCAGGTGAGGGCATCGCGCGGAGCCGAGCGGCGGTGCCGACTCTAGACTGAGCGCCGTCCCCGCCCCTTCGGAAGGCCGCCTCGTGATCGCCGACGCCAGCACCTCGATCGCCCAATGGTGGGGGCCCGTCCTGGCGTTCGCTGCGGGCCTCGTCTCGTTCGCGAGCCCGTGCGTGCTGCCCCTCGTGCCCGGCTACCTCTCGTTCGTGATGGGGGAGACCGCCGTCGATACCGAGGATCGGCGCCTCGATCTGCTGCCGATCCTGCTGTTTATCGGCGGGTTCACGCTGGTCTTCGTCTTGTATGGGGCGTTCGCCCACCAGTTCGTGCATCTGTTCAAGGGCAGGACGGGCCAGCTCCTCGCCGGCATCGTGGTTGCCGCGCTCGGCGCCGTGATGATCGCGGTCGGCGTCCGCCGAGGCTGGCTCTTCCTGTTCACCGAGCGCCGGCCGCTGCTGCGTCGCGTCGGACCCGGCACGGCCGGCGCCTTTCCGCTCGGGATGGCGTTCGCCGCCGGGTGGACGCCCTGTATCGGGCCTGTCCTGGCGGCGATCATCCTGATGGCCGCTACGACCAGCGCGGCACGTGGAGCGATGCTCCTGTTCTGCTACTCCTTGGGCCTGGGGGTGCCGTTCCTGCTGATCGGCCTGGGGGCCCAGTGGCTCACGCGGACGGCCGAGTGGTTCCGCCGCCACTACGAGGCGATCGCGGTGGTCTCGGGCTCGATCCTGATCGTGCTCGGCGTGATGATCGCGACCGGCGAATTCACCCGGCGCCTCGCACCGCTGGTCCGGTTCGCCCCGGGACTGTGAGCGAGGGCCGGCCGCCGCCCACAAGCACGCGGGTAGCATCGGGTCCGTCCATGTCCCTTCCCGGCGGCCCCCGGTCCTCGCTCGGACGCTCCGTCGCGCTCGTCTGGCGGACGCTCCGCTCGATGCGCACGGCCATCGTGCTGCTCCTGTTTCTTGCAGCGGCCAGCGTCGTGGGCTCGCTGATTCCGCAGATCCCCAACAGCCCGCAGCGCGTCGACGCGTATCTGGTCGATCACCCGCTGTGGGGCAATCTGTTCCAGGCGGCGGGGTTCTTCGACGTCTTCGGGTCGTGGTGGTTCGCCCTCATCACCGGCCTGCTGTTCCTGTCGCTGATCGCCTGCTTGTTGCCGCGCTCGCGGGCGCTGATCCGGGCGGCGCGCCAACGCCCGATCCAGGCCCGCGAGCTCGACGCCTTCCCGTCCTTCGCCGAGCGAACGGTTCGGGCCGAACCCGCCGAGGCCGCGCGGGAGGCCGCGAAGATGCTGCGGCGCAAGCGGTATCGTGTCGAGCTCGATCCGGCCGGGGCCGCCGTTGCCGCCGAGAAAGGGTCCCTTCGCGAGATCGGCAGTCTGGCGTTCCACTGGGCCTTTCTGCTGCTGCTCGTGGCGGTCATCCTGGGCAAGGGCACCGGCTACGTCGGTCACGCCGTGATCGTCGAGGGTGGCTCGTGGACCGATGCGCGGCTCAACTACGACGGCGACGTGCGCACCGGGCGGTTCTTCTCGGGGAACTTCTCCGGCACGGAGATCACGTTGCTCGACTACTCCGATGCCTTCCGCGACACGGGCGTCCCGATGGATTTCCGTTCGCAGTTGCGTCTGAGCAACGCCGACGGGTCGGATGTTCGCGAGGAGACCGTGCGGATCAACCACCCCGTGGTCTTCAACGGGATTCGCATCTACCAGTACGGCTTCGGGTGGGCGGCGTCGATTCGGATCGCGCAGGGGAACCGCGTGTTGTTCGACGGCCCCGTCGTGATGGGGCAGAACACGCCGACGGGAGGAAACCCGCTGGCCCAGCCGTGGGTGGGCGTGATCAAGCTCACGACCCTTCGACCGCAGATGGCGATCGTGCTGCAGCTGTTCCCGAGCGTGGAGGCGTACGTGCGGGGCCTCGCCACCGGCGTGCCCCAGCCGATGACCGACGCCTCGGCGCCGTTCATGAGCTACCAGGTGTGGGAGGGCAAGCTGCTTGACGCGTCGCTTTCCGGGCTCGACACGAGGTTCATGCACCAGACCTCGACGGGCGGGCTCGGGGAGGGATGGACCGTCGACCTCGAGCACCGCTGCATCGTGTCGGGGCCGCCTGCAGGGCTGCCGGCGTCGCTGTCCTCGATCGTGTGCCCGACGGGAACCGCGCCTGGGCTCACCATGTCGTTCCCGGCGCTGCGGCAGTACTCGGTGCTCCAGGTCTCCCGCGATGCGACCGTCCCGTTCGTGCTCGCCGCCGCTATCCTGATCGTCTTGGGTTTGTTGCCCGCGCTGTACGTCTCGCGGCGCAAGGTGTGGGTTCGTGCCCGCCCGGGGACCACGGGGTCGATCGTGCAGGTCGGAGGGTTCGCGCTGCAGCGAAAGGATCGGTTCGACGAGGAGTTCGTCTCGCTGGTGGCCGCCGTGGTGCGCGCCGGCGGCGGGGCGCCGGAGGACGAACGCCAGGAGGTGGCGGCGCCGTGACGACGGAACAGTGGGCCCGTCTGGCCTCCGACGCGTTCAACGCGGCCCTGTTCGCCTATATCGCCGCGATGATCGTGTCGTTCGCCTACCTGGCCTTTCGCGCCGAGCGCCTGCACACGGTGGCGACCGCGATCGGCATCGCCGGGCTCGTCGCCAACGGCGTCGCCATCCTTGCGAGGGGTATCGCGGCCGGCCGCACCCCTTGGGGCAACATGTACGAGTACTCCTCGCTCCTGACGTTCCTCGTGGTGCTCGGCTACCTCTGGATCGTTGAGGCGCGGGCACGGGTGAAGACCGTGGGCGGCTTCGTCTACGCCATGGCCGTGCTGACGATGGCGATGGCCGTGTCGTTCTTCTATGTGGGACCGACGGCGCTTATGCCCGCGCTCAACTCGTACTGGCGCCAGATCCACGTCACCTCGATGATCGTGGCGTCCTCGCTCCTGGGGGTCGGCTGTCTGCTCACCATTGTCTACCTGGTCAAACTGCGATCGGAGGGGCGCCTCGCGGCGAGCGACCGGCCGGCGCCGCCGCCGATCATGGGCGCATCGATCAATGCCGCGGACCCGTCGGCACCACCCGGCTTCGCCGCCGGCGCGGACGAGCCGGTCGGACAGACCGAGCAGGGGCCGCGGCGAATCGCGCTGCCGCCCTCGGCGACGCTCGATGGGCTCGCGTACAAGTTCATTCGGTTCGGGTTCCCGGTGTGGACCTTCGGCGTCATCTGCGGCGCGATCTGGGCGCAACAGACGTGGGGGCGCTACTGGGGCTGGGATCCCAAGGAGACGTGGTCGTTCATCACCTGGGTGATCTTCGCGGGCTATCTGCATGCCCGCGCGACCGCCGGCTGGCGTGGTGTCCGCGCTGCGGTGGTCGCTCTGGTCGGGTTTGTGTCGCTGCTCATCACGTACTACGCGGTGAACTTGTGGATCGCGGGTCTGCACTCCTACGCCACCTGAGTCCGTTCGGCGCCAACGCGTCCGGCCGCTCGAAAACGGGTGATACAGTCTCGCCGGCTGGCGCTCCGCGGCGCGGCTTCCAAACGATGAGGGGCAACGTGCGCAAGAAGCTCGGGTGGGTTGGCGGCCTCCTCGTGCTCGCCGCGCTGCTCGGCGCCTGCGGCAAGGATCTGCCGCAGAACACCTTCGATCCCGCGGGTCCGACCGCGCAGTCCGAGAAGGACGTCCTGATGGTGCCGCTCGCCATCGCGGGGATCGTCTTCGTCCTCGTCGAGGGCGGGATCGTGCTGCTGGCGATCAAGTTCCGGCATCGCAAGGGACAGGAACGGATACCGGCGCAGCTGCACGGGCACACGCGCCTAGAGGTCGGCTGGACGATCGTGCCGGCCGTCATCCTCGCGATCGTGATCGTGCCGGCGATCTCGCTGATCTGGAAGCTCTCCGTGATCCCGCCCGACGCGATGCAGATCAAGGTCGAGGGCTATCAGTGGTGGTGGGGCTACCAGTACCTGGACGAGGACATGCAGGTCGATTACGGCTCGAAGGGCCCCATCACCGTTGCCGACGTGCTCGTCATCCCGACGAACACGACGATCAACCTCCAGCTCGAGTCGGCCGGCGGTCTGATCGGCGGCGACAACCCCGATCACCAGGTCATCCACTCGTTCTGGGCACCGCGCCTGTTCGGCAAGCAGGACGTCGTGCCCGGCGGGTCGGGCGAGGACAACCACATCGTGTTCTCCGCCTGGGAGGCGGGCACCTACTACGGCCAGTGCGCGGAGTTCTGCGGCCTGCAGCACGCCATGATGAAGTTCCGGATCGTCGCCTTGGACCCGCCCGACTGGCAGGCGTGGGTGACCGCGCAGAAACAGCCGGCGGAGCGGCCCTCGGACCCGCTCGCACAACAGGGCATGGACCTGTTCTTCGGCACGAACGGCGAGGGCGGCCAATGCATCGCCTGCCACGCGATCGGCGGCACGCCGGCGGGAAGCCCGGCAGCGCCCAACCTGACGACCTTTGCGATCCCCACGCACCAATGCTTCGCCGGTTGCGACTTCGAGACCTTCGTCGACGGCAAACCGAACGTCGACGCGCTGGGAGCGTGGCTGCGTGATCCGAACGCCGTGAAGATGGGCACGAAGATGCCCGACTACAACCTGACCGACGACGAGATCGATGCGCTCGTCGCGTACCTGTACACCTTGAAGTAGGAGTGGGAGCGCAACCGATGGCGAGTGTGTCGATACCGGGGGAAGGCGGGTTCCTCCGTCGCCCGACGGCGACCACCGGCTGGTGGAGCTGGTTCACGACCGTCGACCACAAGAAGATCGGGATCCTCTACGGGATCTCGTCCTTCGTGTTCTTCATCATCGGCGGCTGCGAGGCGCTGCTGATTCGCTCCCAGCTCGCAAAGCCCGGGAACACGCTGCTCAACGCCGACGAGTACAACCAGATCTTCACCATGCACGGCCTCACGATGATCTTCCTGTTCGTGATGCCGATGTCGGCGGCGTTCTTCAACTATCTGATCCCGCTCATGATCGGCGCGCGCGACGTCGCGTTCCCGCGTCTGAACGCGCTGTCTTTTTGGATCTTCCTGTTCGGCGCGCTGTTCCTCAACTCGAGCTGGTTCCTCGGCGGCGCGCCCAACGGCGGTTGGTTCGGGTACCCGCCGAACTCCACCACCGACCCGTCGATCGGCATGACGTTCTACGCGCTCGGTCTGCTTATCACCGGTATCGCCTCGACGGTCGGCGCGATCAACCTCGCAATCACGGTGATCAATATGCGCGCGCCCGGTATGTCGATGTTCCGCATGCCGGTGTTCGTCTGGATGGGCCTCGTCGTGCAGCTCCTGCTCGTCTTCTCGCTGCCGATCATCACCGTCGGCCTGTTCCAGATGCTTTTCGACCGGCGCTGGGACACCGCGTTCTTCGACCCGACACGCGGCGGCGAGCCGATCCTGTGGCAGCACATGTTCTGGTTGTTCGGCCACCCCGAGGTCTACATCCTGATCTTGCCGGCGTTCGGGATCATCAGCGAGATCCTGCCGGTGTTCAGCCGCAAGCCCTTGTTCGGGTATCAGTTCGTGGTGTTCTCCGGGATCGCGATCGGGTTCATCGGGTTCGGCGTGTGGGTGCACCACATGTTCGCGGCCGGGCTCGGCCCCGTCGCGAACACGGCGTTCGGGATCACGACCGCGATCATCGCGGTGCCCACCGGGATCAAGATCTTCAACTGGATGGGGACGCTCTACGGCGGCGATCTTCATTTCGATACGCCCATGTTGTTCGCGCTTGGCGCGGTCACCATGTTCGTGATCGGCGGGCTCTCGGGCGTGACGCACTCGATCGTGCCGTCGGACTACCAGCAGACCGACACCTACTACATCGTCGCGCACTTCCACTACGTGTTGTTCGGTGGCGCCATCTTCGGCTTATTCGGGGCCATGTACTACTGGTGGCCGAAGGTGTTCGGCAGGTTGCTCGCCGAGCGTTCGGGCAAGGTGCAGTTCTGGCTCCTGCTCATCGGCTTCAACCTCACGTTTGCACCGATGCACATCCTCGGGCTCGGGGGGATGATCCGTCGCGAGTACACCTACCCGGCCTCGCTCGGTCTGACCTTCTGGAACCAGGTCTCGAGCGTCGGCGCCTTCACGATCGCGCTGTCGGTGTTGCTGTTCATCGTCAACGTGATCCGCACGCAGCGGAAGCCCGCCGGTCTCATCAACGACGACCCGTGGGACGCGCGCACGCTCGAATGGACGACGGCGTGTCCGCCCGCCCCGTACAACTTCGAGTCGATCCCGACCGTGCACGCGCTCGATGACTTCTGGCATCGCAAGTACGCCGAGGACGAGGAGGGACGCTTGGTGCGCGTTCCTGCCGGCGCCTCGGGTGAGCCGCATCCTGCGAGCGGCGGCCACGGGATCCACCTGCCGAGCCCGTCGTTCTGGCCGATCGTCGTGTCGGTGGGTTTCCCGCTGCTCGCCTATGGGGTGATCTACTCGTGGTGGCTCGTCGCCGCGGGCGCCGCGGTGATCGTCGTCGGATTGATGGGATGGGCGCTCGAGCCCTCGGTCGCGGAGCCCGCACATGGCTGACGTGTCGTCCTCGGAGCTCGTCCACGTTGAGCCCACGTCGACGGGGCTGTCCTCAACCAAGCTCGCGATGTGGCTGTTTCTCGCTTCCGAATGCATGCTCTTCGGCGGGCTCATCACCGCCTACATCCTGTACCGGGGGCAAAGCCTCAAGGGCCCCTACCCGCAGGACGTCTTCGACATCGGCTACACGTCGGTCTCGTCGTTCGTCCTGCTCGCGAGCTCGCTCACCATGGTGATGGCGCACAACGCGGCGCTCGACAAGGACTTTCCGCGGATGCGCCTGTGGCTGACCGGGACCGCGATGCTCGGCCTGACCTTCGTCGGCGGCCAGGTCTTCGAGTTCACGACCTTCTATCACGAGGGCCTGTCGCTCACGACCAACCTGTTCGGGACGACGTTCTACGTGCTGACCGGGTTCCACGGCGTGCACGTCACCGTGGGCATCTTGATGCTGCTGATCCTCGTCGTGATGTCGTGGCGGGGCTCGCTGTCGGACGATCCGGCGTTCCCGGTCGAGATGGTCGGCCTGTATTGGCACTTCGTCGACATCGTCTGGATCGTGATCTTCACGCTTGTGTACCTGATCCCGAGCCCGCAGGGGAGGTGAGGCATGGCGACCGACGAGCACGATGAACGTCCCGCGCAGCCGCCCGTGCACCACGAGTACCACCCCTCGGGCCGGGAGTACGTTCGGGTCGCGCTGATCCTCGTCGCCTTCACGTGCCTGGAGGTGTGGCTGAGCTACTCCTCGCTCGCGGGCGCCAAGCTCGTCGCGGCCCTCTTCGTGTGCACGCTGATCAAGTTCCTGTTGGTGGTCGGCTATTTCATGCACCTGAAGTTCGACAACGAGCGCTTCTCCCGCATGTTCGCGCTCGGGGCGATCGGCGCGTTCACGCTGTACGTGGCCGTGCTGCTGATGTTCGGGGTATGGGGGACCTGAGCGGTGCCCGGCTTTCGCCCACACGTGGATGTGCTGATGGTCCTCGGGTCGGTCGTCGCGATCTACCTGATCTGGTCCCGGCGACACGAGCGGGACACCGGCGAGGCGACCCCTGCGCACAACCGGCGCCTGTTCCTGTCGGGGATGGGCGTGCTGCTCGTGGGGTCGATCTGGCCGCTGCACGATCTCGCCGAGCACACCTGGTACATGGCGCACATGGTGCAGCACATGGCCTACACGCTCGTCGCGGCCCCGCTGCTCGTCGCGGGGATCCCGGCGTGGATGTGGCGAGCGGCGCTGCGGACCGACGGGCTGCGTCGCGTGTGGCGAGAGCTCACCCGGCCGGTGGTGGCGCTGGTCGTGTCGAACGCCGTGCTGCTGTTCACCCACTGGCCGGAAATCGTCAACGCGGCCGTGCGATCCGAGCCGTTGCACTTCGGTCTGCACGTGTTGCTCGTGGCCTCGGCGGTGATCATGTGGTGGCCGGTGTTCTCGCCGCTGCCGGAGCTTCCGCCGATCTCGCCACCGGGTCAGATCCTCTATCTGTTCGGGCAGTCGCTCGTGCCGATGATCCCGGCGTCGTTCCTGACGTTCGGGCACACGCCGCTGTACCAGGTCTACACGACCTTCCCGCGGCTGTTCGGCATCTCGGCGATGACCGACCAGCTGATCGCGGGACTCCTGATGAAGATCATCGGCGGTCTGATCCTGTGGGGCTATATCACGGTGATCTTCTTCCGGTGGGCGGCGCGCGAGCGCAACGAGGGCTGGGACGCGACGGCGCTGCGTGACGTGGAGGCCGACATGCGAACGGAGCTGACGCGGTGAGCGACGAGGAGCGCACGCCCACCGGACCGCCGCGCGCCCCGCGCGAACGGCTGTGGCCGGCGATCGCGATCCCGCTCGGGTTGCTGCTCGGGATCGGCATCGTCTTGTTCGCCTTCTCGCGCGTGCTCCTGCACGTGGAGCCGCACGTCGCAACGGCGACGGCGTTGCTGGTCGCCGTTGCGATCGTCACGCTGCTGGCGATCATCGCCAGCCGCAAGCGCGTGACTAACGGCTCGGTGCTGATGATGGTGACGGGCGTCATCGGGATCGCCATGGTGCTGTCGGGCGCCGCGCTCGTGGTGGGTCAGGGCACCGAAGAGGGCGGCACCGGGGCGGTGACGGTGGCGATCGCGGCGCCGACGGGCGCGGCGGCGAGCGGCTTCGACGAGAAGACGCTGTCGGCGCCGTCGGACACGCCGTTCACGATTGCGTTCGACAACCAGGACCCCGGCGTGCAGCACAACATCGTGATCGCCTCGGCCGATCCGGCGAAGGACTCGGCCGCCCAGACGCTGTTCACCGGCGATCTCGTGACCGGCCCGTCGGCGTTCGACTACGAGATCTCGCCGCTCCCCGAGGCGACCTACTACTTCTACTGCGAGATCCACCCCACGACGATGAACGGCCAGCTCAATGTGTCGCCCGGGGCCGAGCCCGGGTCGAACACCGGTGGCGAGACCATCCAGGCGTCCGGCCTCGCGTTCGACACCGATACGTTGACGTTCCCGGCGAACACGCCCACGACGCTCACGTTCCAAAACGAGGACGCGGGCACGCCGCACAACGTCGCCATCTACACCGACGAGTCGGCATCGAACTCGCTGTTCGTCGGCGAGATAGTCACCGGGGTCATCACCACCGAGTATCAGATCCCGGCGCTCAAATCGGGGTCGTATTACTTCCATTGCGACGTGCATCCCAACATGCACGGCACGGTCACGGTCGGCACGAAGACCGGCGGCGGTGGGAGTGGTGGCGGAGGATCTGGATCGACCCCGCCACCGACACCGAGCGCGAGCGCCAGCGCCGCGCCACCGCCCTCGAGCGAGCCGCCGTCCGGAGGGAGCGCCTCGCTGACCGCGCAGGGGCTGGCGTTCACTCCGACGTCGCTCTCGTTGCCGCCAGGAGCCGGCTCGACGGTCACGTTCGACAACGAGGACGCCGGCGTGCCGCACGACTTCGCGATCTTCTCCGACGACAGCTACACCAACGCGCTGTTCACGGGCGAGACGGTGACCGGCGTCAATACGATCACCTACGACATCCCTGCGCTCGATCCCGGGACGTATCCGTTCCGATGCAACATTCACCCCACGATGACCGGGACCCTGACCGTCGGCTAACCGGGGTTCTTCGGTAGCGTGGTCCCGTGCGTCGCTTCCTCGTGCTCCTCGCCGTCCTCGCGCTCGTGAGCGTCGCCTGTACCCGAGGCGCGACGTCATCCGCCGACTGCTTTGCGGTCCAACCGGTGGACCGGCCCTTGCCCACGCTGCAAGGGGAGGATCTGGACGGCAAGCCGATCAGCACCGATGACTTCCGCGGCGATGTGCTGGTCATCAATGCGTGGGCGACCTGGTGCGACCCGTGTGCCGAGGAACAGCCGACATTGGTTGCGGCCGCCAAGCGGTATGCACCCAACGGTGTCCGATTCCTCGGCATCAACCACATGGACAACACGGCCGCTGCGAAGGACTGGGTTCGAAGCCACGGCGTGCAGTACCCGAGCATCTCTGATCCGTCCGGGAAGTTCGCGGCCTCCCTCGACTACTTCGGGCTACCCGACACCTATGTCGTCGATCCCGAGGGAACCATCCGATTCGTCGGCGGCCCCGGGGCGGTCTGCTCGGGCGAGTTGTCGAGCGCGATCGATGCCGTGCTGGCTCAGACGAGCGCGTCGAGCGCGACGGCGGCGAACAGCCCCGCCAAATAGAGCAGCGAGAACTTGAACACCAGCCACGAGCGGTCGTTGGTCGGCTCGCGCCACAGACGCAGGCACCGGTAGACGAACGCGCCGCCGAGCCCCACCGCCGTCGCGATGTAGATCGGGCCCATCGAGGCGATCGGCACGAGCACCAGCGTCGTGCCGAAGAGCACGAGCGAGTACAGGAAGATCTGTTTGCGGGTCTCGTCCTCGCCCCGGACGACCGGCAGCATCGGAACCCCGGCGGCCGCGTAGTCGTCCTGCATCCGCAAGGCCAGGGCCCAGAAATGCGGCGGCGTCCACACGAACACCACGGCGAACAGCACGATCGCGGGCAGCGCAAGCGACCCGGTGACCGCCGCCCAGCCCACCAGCACCGGCACGGCGCCGGCGGCGCCGCCGATGACGATGTTCTGGTCGGTGGATCGCTTGAGCCACATCGTGTAGACGAACACGTAGAAGGCGATCGCCGAGAGCGCCAGCAATGCGGCCAGGACGTTGACCGTGATCGCGAGGAAGAGATACGAGCACGCCGCGAGCACGAACCCGAAGCGAAGCGCCGCGTCGGGCTCGATGCGATGGCGAGGCAGCGGCCGTGAACGCGTGCGCTTCATCACCTGGTCGATATCGCGGTCCAGGTACATGTTCATCGCGTTGGCCGACCCGGCCGCGAGCGTGCCGCCGAGGAGCGTCGCGAGGATGAGCCAGAGCGCCGGCATCGCTCCGGCGGCGAGGATCATCGCCGGCACCGTGATGATGAGCAGCAACACGATGATGCGGGGCTTCGTCAGGGCCACGTAGGCCCGCACGGTGTCGCCGAGGCCGGCCGGCTGCTCGTCGGCGGGATCGGACGCCTCGAGCTCAGGCTCCTCGTCCGTCGTCGAATGGCCGGGCTCGACTGCATCGGGTGCGAGGCGGGCCGCCATGGCAAGCGCGACGACGGTCGCCCAGATCAGCGCGGACATGGCGACGTGGGTGGCGCGCGCCCAGGTCGCCAGCACGGTCAGCACGTTCGCCCCGCCCACCAGGATCTGCGCCACGACCAGCACGAGCGCAGCGGTCGAGAGCCGGACAAGCCGCGGGGAGCGTGGGCGCATGGTGCGGGCCCGCACGACACACCACGTGAACAGGGCGGCGACCACGACCGCGAGCAGCCGGTGGGCGAACATCGCGCCGGCGCCGGGGAGGCTGAGATCGGGCACGAGGCGCTCGCCCATGAGGGGCCAGTCCCGGAACGCGAGCCCGGCCCCTTCGGCCCGAACGTACGTGCCGACCAGGAGCAGCCCGTAGGTGGCGAGCGCCGTCGCGGCGGCGAGCCGCGCATAGCCGCGGTCGAGGGCCGCGCCACCGGTTGCCCAGCGTGTGCGGGCGGCGATCCCGACCGCCAATCCGAGCACCAGGAACGCGACCGCGAAGTGCAGCGTGACGACCCCCGGATCCTCGTTCGAGGCAATGATCCAGCCGCCGATCGCGGCCTGGACCAGGAACAACGGCAGCAGCACCACGGCACCGACCGCGGCCGGCCGGTCGACGTCGCGGCGCCGAAGGAGCGACCACAGCCCGGTCACGCCGAGCGCGATCGTCAGCAGCCCGCCGACAAACGCGAGCAGCCGGTGCAGGTACTCGATGACGGTGTGGTACTGGAGGCGGGGGACCCACGATCCGAAGCAGTGCGGCCAGTCGGGACAGCCGTCGCCCGAGCCCGTCGCCCGGACGACGCCGCCCCAGGCGATGAGCACCAGCAGGACGACGACCGTGGCCGTCGCGAGCGAACGGAACGTGCGTCTCATGGGATGGCGCTCATGATAGGCGCCGCGGCTGGGGGAGGCGACCGCTTGCCATACTGGCGCCCATGACACCGACGTCTGCCCGCGCCGTTCCCGCGTTGACCGGCGTGGCCGCGCCGGTCGACGCCGAGCTGCTGCCGTTCCTTGCCGACAAGCGGGCGGCTTCGCAGGCGATCGCGGCAGGCGCCGCCGAGCCGGTCGAGGAGATCGTCCGGCTCGTCGAGGCGGGCGGCAAGCGGATCCGTCCCGCGTTCTGCGTCTGGGGGTATCGCGCGGCCGGCGGGACGGACGACGCCGTCTGGCGGGTCGCGGCCGCCCTCGAAATGCTCCACACGATGGCGCTCCTGCACGACGACGTGATCGACGGCGACGACGTGCGGCGGGGAGAGCCGACGGCGCACGCTCGCCAGTCGATCGCGGCGGCGGCCCGCGGCCAGCGCGACCCCCAGGGGGTCGGGATCGGCGTCGCGATCGTGGCGGGCGACCTCGCCGCCGCGTTTGCCGAAGAGCTTCTCGGCACGTCCGCGTTCCCCGTCGGGCGCCTGGCGCTTGCGTCCGAGCGGTTCCATCGGATGCGGCTCGAGCTCGCGGCCGGGGCCTACCTCCACCTCGCGGGTGCCGACGTGGACCCGGCGTTGCTGGCCCGATTGAAGGGGGGCGCCTACACCGTTGAGGGGCCGCTCCTCATCGGCGCGGCGCTCGCCGGCGCGGGCGCCGGCACCGAGGCGGCTCTGCGTGCCTACGGGGCGCCGCTCGGCCAGGCTTTCCAGATGCTCGACGATCTCGCCGACGACGACACCACGGCGTCCCCCTCACGTATCGATGCGCTTGCCCTGGTCGCCGCGGCCCGCGCCGCGCTCGACGGCGCCCCGATCGACCCCGACGCCGCGGACGCGCTCGGACAACTCGCCGACCTGGTGGGGTCGCTGTGACCGAGGACGTGGCGATCATCCGGCGGATGTACCGCGATCTGACCGCCTGCCGGGTGGCGACAGTGCGTCCCGACGGTGGGCCGCACGTCGCCTCGCGCTGGTTCGTGTGGCTGGAGGACGCCGTGTGGGTCTGCACGCCGGTCGGCGACACCACCTGGGAGAACGCCCTGCGCGACCCCCGGGTCAGCGTGGTGATCGACCGAGGCCGGGACTGGCTCGAGCTCTCGGGGGCGCGGATCGAAGGGGTCGCCGAGCTGTTGCCGGCCGAGCACCCGGATCTGCGCGCCCCGATGTCGGCCTGGCACGACAAGTACCGCTCGCTGCTCGCCGGGGACGGGTTCGAGCGGTTCACGATCGCCGTGTCGACCCTGGGGTTCCTGCGGATCGTGCCCGCCGTGGTCGCCACATGGGACCACCGCCCCCGTGACTAGACTGCCCGTCGCTCGCGTGAGCGGTACCCTGGCGATTGTGAAAGATTTCACAAGCCTCGGTTCGCGTCGGTAGACCGCAGGGGGGCGGGAGGGTGCAGGGAACCTTCGACACGGATGTGCTTGTCGTCGGCGCCGGCCCGGGGGGCTCCTCGGCCGCGTATCACCTCGCGCGCCACGGCGTCGACGTGACGATCCTCGAGAAGGCCGCGTTTCCCCGGGAGAAGGTCTGCGGGGACGGTCTGACGCCCAGGTCGGTCAAGGCGATCCAGGACATGGGCGTCGACACGGACGACGCGCGGTTCGAGCGGGTGATCGGCCTTCGGGTGCACACGCGGGCGACGACGATCCAGCTGCCGTGGCCCGACCTCACGTCGTTTCCCCCGTTCGGCCTTGTCATGCCGCGCGACATCTTCGACCAGCTCCTCGCCCAGCGCGCGGTCAAGGCCGGCGCCCGGTTGCTCGAACGGACGGAGGCGCTAGGTCCGATCACCACCGACGGCTATGTGACCGGCGCCACGGTGCGCCCGAGCGGCGAGCGGGACGCCGAGCCCACGGCGATTCGCGCGCGCTATGTGATCGCGGCCGACGGCGCCGCGAGCCGGTTCGGGACCCCCGCCGGTGTCCGGCGCCTTCCGAACCGGCCGCTCGGCATCGCCGCGCGTCGGTACTACCGCAGCGACCGGCCGTCCACGCCCTGGATCGAGTCGTGGCTCGATCTGTGGGACGAGGAGCTCCTGCTGCCGGGCTACGGGTGGTCCTTCCCGATGACCGACGGGCGGGTCAACCTCGGTGCGGGGCTGCTCAATACGTTCGCGAACTTCCAGGATGTCTCGGCGCAGCGGCTCTTCGACGCGTTCGCCCGGATGCTGCCTGCGGAGCGCGAGATCAACGAGGAGACGGCCGACGGAGAGGTCCGCTCCGGACCGCTTCCGATGGGGCTCAACCGGGCGCCGCTCGCGGTGCCGGGGCTCGTGCTCGTCGGGGACGCGGCCGGTGCGGTGAACCCGTTCAACGGCGAGGGGATCGCCTACGCGATCGAGACGGGCCGCATGGCGGCCGACCTCGTCTCGGAGGCGCTCGTCAACGACCGGCCCGCGCTCACGATGCAGTACCCGCGCCTGCTCGACGACGCGTACGGCGGCTACTTCGCGATCGGCCGGAAGTTCGCGACCCTGATCGGCAAGCCGGCGATCATGGGCCGCGCCACGAGCCTGTTGCTGCCTCGCCGGCGGATCATGGCGTTCGCGCTGCGCGCGATGGCGAATCTGAGCGACGGGCCCGACGGCGACCTGCAGGACCGGCTGCTCGACCTGGCGGTCCGGGTGGCGAAGGCGGCCTAAGGGATGAGCATGCGGGATGGCTCGTAGGATGGGGGCCCGATCATGAGCGACTACCTGCCGATCGTCGTCATGGCTGTGCTCGCCGGGATCTTCGCGCTCGGGTCGCTCACGGTGTCGTCGTTGCTTCGCCCCAACAAGCCCAACCCGGTCAAGGACGCCGCCTACGAGTGCGGCAACGATCCGGTGCGGCTGCCGCGGGGCGAGCGGTTCAGCGTCAAGTTCTACGTCGTCGCGATGCTGTTCATCATTTTCGACATCGAGACGATCTTCCTGTTCCCGTGGGCCGTGTCGTTCCGCCGTCTCGGGCTGTTCGGGCTTGTCGAGATGGCGGTATTCGTCGGGCTCGTCTTCGTGGCCTACGCCTACATCTGGCGCAAGGGCGGCTTCGAGTGGGCGCACCAGGAGGTGACGCCGAGCGAGCCCGAGGACGTCGTACTGCGGGAGGAACGCCTCGACGAGGTCACCCATGCCCGTTGAGCGCTACGAGGGGATCCATCTCGGCAACACGCCCGAGGAGATCGAAGACGAGGTCGAGCGCGGCGTCCTGCTGACCACGATGGACCGCGCCGTCGGGTGGGCGCGAAAGCAGTCGATGTGGCCGGCGACGTTCGGTCTCGCGTGCTGCGCGATCGAGATGATGGCGACCGGCGCGGGCCGCTACGACCTGTCTCGATGGGGGATGGAGCTGTTTCGCGCCTCGCCGCGCCAGGCCGACCTGATGATCGTCTCGGGCCGGGTGTCGCAGAAGATGGCGCCGGTGCTCCGGCGGATCTACGACCAGATGCCCGAGCCGAAGTGGGTCATCTCGATGGGTGTGTGTGCCTCCGCCGGCGGGATGTTCACCAACTACGCGATCGTCCAGGGCGTCGACACGATCGTGCCGGTCGACGTCTATGTTCCCGGCTGCCCGCCGCGGCCCGAGATGCTCATGCACGGCATCCTGACGCTGCAGCAGAAGGTGCGCACCGAGGAGCCGTTTAAGTGAGCGTCGAGGCGCTCGCCGCGGCAGTCGCGCGGCGCTACCCCGACGCGCTCGTCGCCCGCGACGAGGTGGCGGTCGTGGTGGATCGAGACGAGCTGCTGGCGGCGCTCGCGTGGCTGCGCGACGAGCCGGCGCTGCGCTTCGACTTCCTGTCGTGTCTGACCGCAACCCATTGGCCCGAGCGGAGCCCCGCGTTTTGGGTGGACTACGAACTACGGTCGATCCCGCGCCGGGAGCGGCTGCGGGTGAAGGTCGGCCTCGCCGAAAGCGACGCGGTCGTCCCGTCGGTCACCGGGCTGTTTCCCACGGCCGACTGGCTCGAACGCGAGACGTTCGACTTCTACGGCATCCAGTTCGACGGGCATCCGCACCTGCGCCGCATCCTGCTGCCCGCCGACTGGGAGGGCTATCCCCTCCGCAAGGACGAGCCGCTGGGCGGTGTGCCGACCTGGTATCGCGGCGGCGTGCGGGTGCCGCCGATCGACGAGCGAGGCATGGCGTGAGCACCGGCCGGCAGGACCTGCCCGGCGCGGCCTTCGATCCGGCCGGCGACGTGGCCGGGGTCTTCCGCGACCCGGTCAGCGGCGAGTTCCGGCAGGAGACCATGATCATCAACATGGGGCCGCAGCACCCCTCGACCCATGGGGTGCTCCGGCTCCTGCTCGAGCTTGACGGCGAGACGGTCATCCGCTGCGAGCCGGTGATCGGCTACCTCCACACCGGGATCGAAAAGAACACCGAGTACCGCACGTGGGTGCAGGGCGTGACCTTCGTGACGCGCGCCGACTACGTCTCGCCGTTCGCCAACGAGCTCGCGTATTGCCTCGGCATCGAGCGGATGCTCGGCATCGAGGTGCCCGAGCGCGCCCGCCTTATTCGCGTGCTTGTCTGCGAGCTCAACCGGATCACGTCGCACCTCGTCGGCCTGGCGACCACCGGTCTGGAGATGGGCGCCGTCTCGGTCATGCTCTACGGCCTCCGCGAGCGGGAGCTCATCATGGAGCTCTTCGAGGCGCTTACCGGCTTGCGCATGAACCACGCCTACATCCGCCCCGGCGGCGTGGTCATGGACCTGTACGAGGAGGCGCCGCGGAAGATCCGCGAGCTGCTCACCGTGCTGCCCAAGCGGATCGACGAGTACGAGACGCTGCTCAACGACAACCCGATCTGGCGCGAGCGCCATGAAGGGGTCGCGGTGCTGTCGGCGGAGCGCTGCCTCGAGCTCGGCGTGACCGGCCCGCCGCTTCGCGCCGCCGGCCTCGCGATCGATCTGCGCAAGGACATGCCCTACGGCGGCTACGAGGAGTTCGAGTTCGACGTGCCGACGCGCACCGAGGGCGATGCCTAC
The DNA here is from genome assembly GCA_963816105.1 of uncultured Actinomycetes bacterium. Taxonomy (GTDB): domain Bacteria; phylum Actinomycetota; class UBA4738; order UBA4738; family HRBIN12; genus AC-51. Next base: position 59,650 of record CAWFJH010000002.1, read on the forward strand.
GCGCGCTACCGCGTGCGGATCGACGAGATGCGCGAGTCGCTCCGGATCGCGCAGCAGGCGTTCGACCGCCTGCTCGCCGCGCCCGGCCCCGTGATGGTCGAGGACCCGAAGGTCGGCTGGCAGGCGAAGCTCTCCGTCGGTCCCGACGGGATCGGCAACGACCCGGAATACCTCGCGCACATCATGGAGGGCTCGATGGAGGCCCTCATCCATCACTTCAAGATGGTGACCCAGGGCGTCGCGGTGCCGGCGGGGGAGGTTTACAGCGCAGTGGAGTCCCCGCGCGGCGAGCTCGGGATGTACCTGGTCTCCGACGGGGGGCACCGGCCGTACCGGGTAAAGATCCGCGACCCGTCCTTTGTAAACCTCCAGGCGCTGCCCGACGTCATCGAGGGCTATCTCGTCGCCGACATCATCGCGGCGGTGTCCTCGCTCGATCCGGTGATGGGCGGGGTAGACCGCTGATGGCCGTGTTCGACGGCGCCGTGCTTGCCGACGCGCAGGCGATCCTCGCCCGGTATCCCGGTCACGAGCGCTCGGCGATCATGCCGCTGCTGTATGTGGCCCAGGCCGAGGAAGGACGGGTCACGCCCGAGGCGCTCCGCGAGATCGGGGAGCTGCTCGGGATCACGACCGCGGAGGTCGAGGCGGTCGCGTCGTTCTACACGATGTACCGGCTGCGTCCCACCGGCGAGCACCTGATCGCGGTGTGCACCAACCTCGCGTGCAAGCTGCGCGGCGCCGAGACGGTCTACGCCGCGGCCCGAGACGCCGCCGGCGTGAGCGACGGCGCGGAGGTCTCGCCCGACGGGCTGTTCACCGTGCACGAGGAGGAGTGTCTGGGCGTGTGCGACTTCGCGCCGGGCGTGCAGGTCAACGTGTGTAACCACGACCGAGTGAGCCCCGAGCGTGTGCGCGAGCTCATCGCCGCACTGCGTGCCGGCGACGTACCGGCGCCGGCACGCGGCCCGGGGTTCGCAAGCTTTCGGGCCGCCTCGCGCGCGCTCGCCGGGCTCGAGGAGGCGCCCGCCATATGAGCGACGCGTTCGAGCCGCGCCTCACCCGCAACTGGGACGACCCCGGCGTGGTCGCGCTCGACGGATACGTCGCCGCGGGCGGGTACGACGGCTTGCGGCAGGCGCTCGCGATGGACGACACCGACATCGTCGAGCTGGTCAAGGCGAGCGGTCTCCGCGGCCGCGGCGGCGCCGGGTTCCCGACCGGGATGAAATGGGGGTTCGTCCCCCGCGACACGGGCAAGCCGACCTATGTCGTCGTCAACTACGACGAATCGGAGCCGGGCACGTGCAACAACCGCGAGCTCGTCGAGCGCGATCCGCACCGGCTGCTTGAGGGCGCGGCGATCGCCGCCCTCGCGATCGGCTGCGAGACCGTCTTCATCTACGTGCGCGGTGAGTACCTGTGGCAGGCGATCGTGCTGCAGCGCGCGATCGCCGAGGCCTATGCCGCCGGTTACCTCGGGCCCGACGTTTGCGGCTCCGGGAAGCGGCTCGACGTCGTGCTGCACCGCGGCGCCGGCGCCTACATCTGCGGCGAGGAGACGGCGCTGCTCAACTCGCTCGAGGGGCTGCGCGGCCAGCCGCGCTTGCGCCCGCCGTTTCCCGCCGTCGAGGGGCTGTATGCGAGCCCGACGGTGATCAACAACGTCGAGACGCTCATGAACGTTCCCGACATCATCGTGCGCGGCGCGGAGTGGTTCCGGTCGGTCGGCACCGAGAAGTCGCCCGGCACCAAGATGGTGACGGTCAGCGGCAAGGTCGCCCGCCCGGGGAACTACGAGATCGCGCTCGGCACGCCGTTTCGGGTGGTGCTCGACGAGCTCGCCGGGGGCATGCTCGACGGGCGCGCCATCAAGGCGTGGACGCCGGGCGGTTCTTCGACGCCGATGCTCACCGCCGAGCACCTCGACGTGGGTCTGGACTACGAATCTCTGGCTGCGGCGGGCTCGATGCTCGGCACCGCCGCGATCATGGTGATGGACGAGACCGACTGCGTCGTCGATTGCGCGCAGCGGATGGTCGCGTTCTACGCGCACGAGTCATGCGGCAAGTGCACCCCGTGCCGCGAGGGCAGTTGGTGGGCGACGCGCGTGCTCGAGCGCATCGAGCACGGCCACGGCACCGACGCCGACCTGCCCGTCATGAAGGACATCGGCGTCAACATCTTGTTCCGGGCGTTCTGCGCGCTCGCCGACGGCACTGCCTCCGTCATCAACTCCTCGCTCGCACACTTCGCCGACGAATACGAGGAGCACGTGCGCCTCGGCCGGTGCCCGATGGCCGAGGAACCTGCGGCCGAGGTGGCGTCGTGAGCGCCGAGTTCGTCACGCTGAGCGTCGACGGAAACGAGGTGAGCGTCCCCAAGGGCACGCTCATCATCCGGGCCGCCGAGCAGGTCGGGGTGCAGATCCCGCGCTTTTGCGATCACCCGTATCTGGCGCCGGCAGGCGCGTGCCGCCAGTGCTACGTGCAGATCGAGGGCCAGCCCAAGCTCGCGACTTCCTGCACCGTCACGGTGGCGCCGGGGATGGCCGTGGCCACGCAGAACACGAGTCCGCAGGTGCGCGAGGCGCAGGTCGCGAACCTCGAGTTCCTGCTGCTCAACCACCCGCTCGACTGCCCGGTCTGCGACCGCGGCGGCGAGTGCCCGCTGCAAGACCAGGCCCTCGCCTACGGCCCCGGCGAGACCCGGTTCGTCGAGGCCAAGCGCGTGTTTCCAAAGCCGATCCCGATGTCGCCGCTCGTCGGTCTGGATCGCGAGCGGTGCGTGCTCTGCGCGCGCTGTACGCGCTTTGGCGACGAGATCAGCGGCGACCGATTCCTGGATCTGTACGACCGCGGTGCCGGCCAGCGCGTCGCGATCGCCGCCGGCGAGGATCTGCGCACGCCGTTTAGCGGCAACGTCGTGCAGATCTGCCCGGTCGGTGCGCTGACGGCCACGCCGTACCGCTTCGCCGCCCGCCCGTTCGACCTGACGAGCGCCGACAGCGCGTGCCGCCACTGCAGCGCCGGGTGCCCGGTCCGCGTCGATCGTCGCCGCGGCGAGGTCGTGCGCGTGCTCGCGCGCGAGAACCCGGAGGTCAACGACGCCTGGATCTGCGACAAGGGCCGGTTCGCCATGCATCACGACGACCAGCCCACGCGGATTACGACGCCGCTCGTGCGTGAACACGGTCTCGAGCCGACGTCGTTCGCCGAGGCCCTGCTGCGTGTCGCCGAGGCGTGCCGCGGCGCGCGCGTCGGGTTCGTGGCCGGGGGCCGGCTGCTCGACGAGGACGCCTACGCCCTGGCGAAGGTGGCGCGCACCGTTGTCGGCACGAACGATCTTGACCACCGGCGCGGCGGTCAGGACGCCGAGGTCGATCGTGTCGGCGCGCTCGCGGCGACGGACCGTGCGCGCGCCGTGACCTACCGAGACATCGAAGCCGCGAACGTGATTGTCGTGGTTGGTTTGGACGCGGAGCAGGAGGTGCCGATCCTGCACCTGCGCCTGCGCAAGGCGGCTCGCCGCGGCGCCCGCATCGTGGTCGTGCATCCGCGGCGCACGCGTCTGCACGACGTGGCGACCCACGTGCTCTGCCGGCCCGGCGACGAGGCGCGCCTGCTCGCCGGGGGAGCCGACGAGCGCGTCGACGATGCACTCGCGGCGTTGGCCGACGCGGGAGACCGGGGCGTCATCCTCGCGGGGGAGCGCCCCGGCGCCGCCGCGGCGGCCCTGGCCGCCGCTCGCCACGCCGGGGCGCGGTTCGCCTACGTGACCCGCCGGGCGGGCGACCGCGGCGCCCTCGCCGCGGGCGTCCACCCGAGCCTGGGGCCGGGCGGCCGACGCGTCGACGACGCCGCGGAACGCGCCGAGATCGAGACCGTGTGGGGCCCCCTCATGGCGAGCGAGCCGGGCCGCGACGCGATGGGTATCCTGCGCGCCGCCGCCGAGGGGCAACTCGACGTTCTGTACCTGATCGGGGTGGATCCGTTCCGCGACACGCCGGACGCCGCGCTTGCGCGCCGGGCGCTTCGCAACGTCGACACGGTGGTCGTGCAGTCGCTCGAGCTCGGCGATCTCGAGCCCTACGCGACGGTCTTCCTGCCCGCCGCTTCGATCCTGGAGCGCGAGGGACGCCAGAGCGACTGGGAAGGACGCGCGATGCCCGTGCATCCACTTTCGTCACCGGGCGGACTCAGCCGTCCCGACTGGGAGATCCTCGCCGGACTCGCGGCGGCCGCCGGGGGCGATCTCGGGTTCGACACGCTCGAGGAGCTGCGGGACGAGATGGCGAGTCTGCTCGGTCCGCGCGAGTCGGTCACCGACGGCGCACCCGAGCCCGTCGCCTCATCCGCAGACGGGCTCACCCTGTTGACCTACCCGCTGCTCATCGACGAGGGCAGGATGTCGACCGGCGCCGACACCCTCAAGGAGACGCTCGAGGAGCCGGCGTTCGCGGAGGTGCACCCGGACGACGCGGCCGCGCACGGCCTCGCCGACGGCCTCGGCGCGCGGCTGCGCACGGCAGCCGGCGAGGCCGTCTTGCCCGTTCGCGTCACCGACTACATCGCACAAGGCACGGTGTTCGTGCCCTTCAACCAGCCGGGGCTCGCCGCCAACACACTCCTGTCCGGAGCGTGGACCACGCCGGTCGAGGTCGAGGCGGTCGAATCCCCCGAGGCGAACGCCGAGCCCGCCGAGCCCGCCGAGCCCGCGACGCTCGGGAGCGAGGCGCCATGACCTGGATCGACTGGGGCATCCTCCTCGTGAAGACGGTGCTCGTGTTTGCCGGCCTGCTGCTCTCCGTCCTGTTGTTCATCTGGATGGAGCGCAAGGTCATCGCGGACATGCAGACGCGCACCGGGCCGATGCGCGCCGGACCCCGCGGCGTGCTGCTCTCCCTCGCCGACGGAATCAAGCTGTTCTTCAAGGAGGCCATTCGTCCGACCCAGGCCGACCCATGGGTCTACCGGCTCGCGCCGGCGTTCGCGATCATCCCGGGCTTGCTTGCGTTTGCCGTCATCCCGTTCGGACCCTCGGTGCACATCTTCGATCGGACGGTGGGCCTGCAGCTCGCCGACCTGTCGATCGGCGTGCTCTGGGTGCTCGCGATGACCTCGATCGCGGTCTACACGGTGGTGCTCGCCGGCTGGTCGAGCGGGTCGAACTATCCGCTCCTCGGCGGCGTGCGCTCGACCGCCCAGATGATCAGCTACGAGGTGGCGATGGGACTGTCGCTTGTGGCGCTGCTCATGTTCGCGGGCCACCTGCGGATGTCGGAGATCGTCGATGCGCAGTCCCGCGTCTGGTACGCGATCCCGCAATTCCCAGCGTTCGCGGTCTTCCTCATCTGCGCGCTCGCGGAGGTCAACCGACCGCCGTTCGACCTGGCGGAGGCGGAGTCCGAGCTGGTCGCGGGGTTCCACACCGAGTACTCCGGCATCCCGTTCGCGATGTTCATGCTTGGCGAGTACGTCAACGCGGTTGTCGTGTCGTCGGTCGCCGTGACGCTCTTCCTCGGCGGCTGGCGCGGTCCCGCGCCATGGCAGGGAGTCATCCCGTTCTGGGCCTGGGGCCTGTTCTGGTTCCTCGTCAAGCTTGTCGGCGTCATGTACTTCTTCATGCTGGTGCGCGCGACGCTGCCGCGTCTGCGCTACGACCGGCTGATGAACTTCGGCTGGAAGTACCTGATCCCGTTCGGTCTGTTCTGGGTGCTCGCCACCGGCGCGATCATCGTGTTGCCCGAGCGCTTCGGCCGCCAGCGCGGCGCGATCATCGCCGTCGGGCTCATCGTCGCGGTCTGGCTCATCGGCTCGATGCTCAAACCCGTGCTCGACGCACGCAGAGAGGAGGCGCACGCATGAGCGACGAACGATCCTCGCAGCAGGAGCCCGAGCGGCGCGCCTCCCCGGTCTGGGCCGTCATGAAGGGGATGGCCACGGTCTTCAAGCAGACCTTCCGGCGCGACAACACCGAGCAGTATCCGAAGGAGATCGTGCAACCGCCGCCGCGCTCCCACATCGGACGCCACCTGCTCAACCGCCACGAGAACGGTCTGGAGAAGTGCATCGGCTGCGAGCTGTGCGCCTACGCGTGTCCGGCAGACGCGATCTGGGTCGAGGGCGAGGACAACGACCCCGAAGCGCCGGTGAGCCCGGGGGAGCGGCACGCGAAGGACTATCAGATCAACTACCTGCGCTGCATCATGTGCGGCCTGTGCGTCGAGGCATGCCCGACGCGCGCGCTCACGCTGACGAGCTACTACGAGCTCGCGTTCACCTCGCGCGAGGACGCCATCTGGAACAAGGAGCAGCTGCTCGAGCCGCCGCCGCCGCTGGGCTCCGTCCCCGTGGACCGGGAGGGCATCTAGGTGCCCTTGGACAACGTCGTCTTCTGGGTCTTCGCCCCGATCGCGGTCGCCGCGGCGATCGGCATGCTGGTGATGCGCAACATCGTGCACGCGGCGCTGTTCCTCATCGTCAACTTCGGCTGCATTGCGGTGATGTTCCTGATCCTCGACGCGCCGTTCCTGTTTGCGGTTCAGATCATCGTCTACGCCGGCGCGATCATGGTTCTGTTCCTGTTCGTGATCATGCTGCTCGGGGTCGACCGTTCCGACGTGCGGACCGAGCGCTTGTTCTTGCAGCGGCCCCTCGCGATCGTGCTCGGCGTCGCGTTCGTCGTCGAGATCACGATGGCCGTGCGTGCCGGGATCGGCTTTGCGGCCCATGCGCCGGAGGGCTTCGACACGCTGCAGCCCGCAGGCAACACCCAGGCGCTTGCCGAGGTGCTTTTCCGGGACTACTTCTTCCCCTTCGAGGTGACCTCCATCCTGCTCATCGTCGCGGCGATCGCGGTGATGGTGCTCGCGCAGCGCAAGGCGCGGGCGGTGACGCAGGCGGAGATGGACGAGGCGGTCACCGAGAAGGAGTTCGTGCCGTGAGGACGCCGATCGCCTACTTCCTGGTGCTTGCCGCCGTGCTGTTCGGCCTTGGCACGATCGGGGTGCTCATCAACCGCAACGCCCTGAGGATCTTCATGGGGGTCGAGCTCCAGCTGAACGCGGTCAACCTGACGCTCGTCGCGTTCGCGCGGATGCACAACGACGTTGGCGGCCAGGTGCTGGCGTTCTTCTCGATGGTGGTTGCCGCCGCCGAGGTCGTCGTCGGGCTCGCGATCATCGTGTCGATCTACCGGAGTCGCCGAAGCGTCGACGTCGACGAGGTGCGGGAGCTGCGGTGGTAACCGAGCTCGTCCCGCACGCGTCGAGCACGCTGTGGCTCATCCCGGCGCTCCCGCTGCTCGGCGCCACGGTCAACCTGTTCGTCGGCAAACGCCTCGGCCGATGGTCGGGTGTCCTCGCGACGCTCACCGTTGCGGCCTCGTTCCTCGTCGCGCTCGTCGCGGTGCGCGACCTGCTGTCGTTTCCGGCCGAGGAGCGCCTTGCGCTCGAGCACATCTACGACTGGATCTCGGTGGGCGGGTTCCGCGTCGGGGCCGACCTGCGCCTCGACACCCTGAGCGCGACGATGATCCTGGTCGTTACCGGGATCGGCTCGCTGATCCACCTGTACTCGATCGGCTACATGGCCGAGGACGAGCGGCGCGGCCGGTTCTTCGCCTACATGAACCTGTTCGTCTTCTTCATGCTCATGCTCGTCCTCGGGGCCAACTACCTTGTGCTCTACCTCGGGTGGGAGGGCGTCGGCCTCTGCTCCTACCTGCTGATCGGGTTCTGGTTCACCGAGACCGCCAACGCCGAGGCGGCGAAGAAGGCGTTCATCACCACGCGGATCGGCGACACGCTGATGCTGATCGGCCTGGCGCTGCTCGTGTTCCGGTTCGGCACGCTCGACTTTGAGCCGATCTTCGGCACGGCGGCGTCGGTCCTGACAAAGGATGCCGCGACGGTCATCGCGCTGTTGCTGTTTGCCGGCGCGATCGGCAAGTCGGCGCAGCTCCCGTTGCAAGTGTGGCTTCCCGACGCCATGGCCGGCCCGACCCCGGTCTCGGCGCTGATCCATGCCGCGACGATGGTGACCGCCGGCGTCTACCTGGTGATCCGCTCCCATGTGCTGTTCGAGGTCTCGGGGGTGGCGCTCACCGTCGTGCTCGTCGTCGGGCTTGCGACGGCGCTGTTCGCCGGCACCTGCGCCATCGCGCAGTTCGACATCAAACGCGTGCTCGCCTACTCGACCATCAGCCAGCTCGGCTACATGTTCTTCGCCGTTGGCATGCGCGCCTACGCGGTCGCGATGTTCTTCCTCGTCGCGCACGCCTGCTACAAGGCCCTCATGTTCCTGGGCGCCGGGTCGGTGATCCACGGGATGCACGACGAGCAGGACATGCGGCGCATGGGCGGCCTGCGCCGGGCGATGCCCATCACGTTCGTCTGCTTTGCCGTCGGCGGGCTCGCCCAGGCCGGGGTGCCGCCCCTCGCGGGGTTCTTCGCCAAGGACGCCGTGCTCGAGATCGCCCAGGCGAGCGGGCGGACGGCCGCTTACCTGTTGGGCTCGGTCGCCGCCTTCCTCACCGCGTTCTACATCGGGCGGATGCTCGTGATGACCTTCTTCGGCGCCCCGCGGTCGGCGGCCGCCGAGCGCGCGCACGAGTCGGGGCCGCTGCTGTGGATCCCTCTTGCGATCCTCGCGGCGGGGGTGGCGCTCATCGTCCCGCTGGAGCTCAGTCCCGACGGCCGGCTCAGCGGACTGCTCGAGCCGATCCTGGGCGCGCTCGACGTCGGATCCGGCATTGGGGTCTTCGCCCTCGCCGGGATCGCCGTCGCGGTCTCGCTCGTATCGCTCGCGATCACCTGGTGGATCTACGGCTCCGGCCGGGTGAAGCCCGCGGCGTTCCGCGAAGCGCTCGAGCCCTGGGCGACCGCGGCGCAGCACGGCTGGTACGTCGACCGCGCCTACGACGTGGTGTTCGTCCAGCCCGCGAAGGCGCTCGCCCGGATGGCGGGCGACGTTGTCGACGCAAAGGTGATCGACGGCGCCGTCAACGGCATCGGGGCGCTCGTCCGGGGTGCCGCGAGCGGCGGGCGGCGGGTTCAGACGGGCTTCGTCCGGACCTACGCGGTGGTGTTCTTCCTGGGCGTGGTCGCGGTCCTCGGCTACATCGGGGTGCGGTCATGAACGAGCACTTGCTGTCGCTCGTCATCTTCTGGCCCCTCGTCGGCGTGGTGGTCCTGCTCGTCGGCGGGCGGCGGATCGGCGACGATGCCTCGCGCTGGATCGCGCTCGTGATCGCGCTCGCGACGTTCGCGCTCTCGCTCGTCGTCCTCGGCCGGTTCGAGCAGGCCGACGCCGGCTTCCAGATGGTGGAGCAGGCCTCGTGGGTGCCGGGGATCGGGCTGCAGTACCTGGTCGGGATCGACGGGATCAGCCTGTGGCTCGTCATGCTCTCGACGTTCCTGTTCCCGATCTCGGTGCTGGCGTCGTGGCGGATCTCGACCGAGGTCCGCCGCTACATGATCGCGATGCTGGCGCTCGAGACAGCTGTCCTCGGCTCGTTCCTGGCGTTGGACCTCGTCGTGTTCTTCATCTTCTTCGAGGCGATCCTCGTGCCGATGTACCTGCTCATCGGCGGGTGGGGTGGGGAGCGGCGGGTGTACGCCGCGGTCAAGTTCTTCCTGTACACGATGGCAGGCTCCGCGTTTCTGTTGGTGGCCATCCTGTTCCTGTACTCGCGGTCGGCCGGAGCCGGCGTCGGTACGTTCGACGTTCGCACGCTCGGCGACGTGGCCTCCTCGATGCCGGTCGACACCGCGCGCTGGGTCTTCCTCGGGTTCTTCATCGCCTTCGCGGTCAAGGTGCCGTTGTTCCCGCTGCATACGTGGCTGCCCGATGCACACACCGAGGCGCCGACGGCCGGGTCGGTGCTGCTGGCCGGCGTCTTGCTGAAGGTCGGGGCCTACGGGCTGATCCGGTTCAACATGTCGCTGTTCCCCGAGGCCACCAAGCATTTCGCGACCGCCATCTCGGTGCTCGCCGTGATCGGCATCATCTACGGGGCGATGTGCGCGATCAGTCAGCGCGACGTCAAGCGGCTCGTCGCGTACTCGAGCGTCTCGCACCTGGGGTTCGTCGTCCTGGGGCTCTTCGCGTTCACCGAACAAGCGGTGAGCGGCGGCGTGCTGCAGATGGTGAACCACGGCCTGGCCACCGGCGCGTTGTTCCTGCTCGTCGGGATGGTGTACGAGCGCACCCATACGCGCCAGCTCGACGAGATGGGCGGGCTGGCGAGCGTGATGCCGTGGCTGTTCGGCGCCTTCTTGTTCGCGGTGTTCGCCTCCGCCGGGCTGCCCGGGCTCAACAGCTTCGTTGGGGAGTTCCTGGTGATCGTCGGCACGTTCGCGGTCAACCATCTCTTCGGTGTGCTCGCGTCGATCGCGGTGGTGCTGGGGGCGATCTATCTGCTCTGGAGCTACCAACGGGTGGCGTTCGGCCACCTGCGCGACGAGCATCGCGGGCTTGCCGACGTCTCCGTTCGTGAGGTCGTCGTGCTCGCGCCCGTGCTGGCGCTGCTGTTGGTCTTCGGGGTGTTCCCGCGCATCCTGACCAGCGCGATCGATCCGGCGACCAAGCGCGTGATCGAGCACGTCGCGCCGAATCAGCCGACGTCGGTGGTGCCGCCGCCCGGCGCCAACCTGGCCGCCGACCAAGCGGGCCAGGCGGCGGAGGGGAGTGGCGGATGATCCTCGTCGTCGCAGCCGCGCTCGCACAGACCGACCCCAATGCGCCGATCGCGACACCCCATCTCGTCTTCAAGCCGCTGATGCCGGAGCTCATCCTCTGCGGCGCGGCGATCCTGGGGATGCTGTATGAGGCGTTCTCGCGCCGGAGCCATCGCGAGGTGCACCTCGCGATCGCGCTTGTCGGCGTGCTGGGCGCGGGGATCGCGGCGGTCCAGCTCTGGGACTGGGGCGGCGACGCGCTCGTGATGGGCGACGCGGTCGCCGTGGACCGCTTCGGCGTGCTCGCAGCGGTGATCCTGTGCATCGTCGCGGCGTTCGGTTGCATCTACTACGCCCACGAAGCCGGCCGCAACCCGCAGGCGTTTCGCGGCGAGTTCTTTCCGCTCGTCCTGTTCGCGACCGCGGGAATGGTGCTCATCGCCGCGGCCAACGACCTGATCGTCGTCTTTCTGGCGCTCGAGATCCTGTCGTTGTCGCTCTACGTGCTGACCGGTCTCGGCGGCCGGCGGAGCCACGAGGCGGCCGTCAAGTACTTCCTGCTCGGTGCGTTCTCGTCGGCCTTCTTCCTCTACGGCGTGGCGATGGCCTACGGCGCGACGGGGAGCACGAAGATCGTGGGTGTCGTGAGCGCGCTCGGCGGCCAGACCGGCTCACAAGCGCTCGCGCTCGTGGCGATGGGGTTTCTCATCATCGGCTTCGGGTTCAAGATCTCGGCGGCGCCGTTCCATATGTGGACACCGGACGTCTACCAGGGCGCGCCGACGCCGGTGGTCGCGTTTATGAGCGCGGCGACCAAGGTTGCGGCGTTCTTCGCCCTGATGCGGGTCTTCAACGTCGCGTTCCAGCCGCTCACATGGGACTGGACCCCGATCGTCTACGCGCTCGCAGCGCTGTCGGTCGTGGTGGGCGCCGGTCTCGCCGTGGTGCAGCGCGACGTCAAACGGATGCTCGCGTACTCGAGCATCGCCCACGCCGGCTTCATCCTCGCGGGGCTCACCTCGGCCAACGTGACGGGCATCCGCGCGGCGATGTTCTACCTGATCGCCTACTCCGTGATGACCGTCGGGGCCTTTGGCGTCACGATGCTGGTCGCAACCGAGACCGACGAGCCGTCCTCCTACGACAGCTACGACGGCCTCGGGACGCGAAGTCCGGCGCTCGCCGCGCTCATGACGGTGTTCCTCCTGTCGCTCGCCGGCATCCCGCCGACCGTCGGCTTTATCGCGAAGCTGGGCGTGTTCGGGGCCGCGATCGCTGCGGGCAACTGGCCGCTCGCCGTGCTCTGCGTGCTGGCGAGCGTGGTCGCCGCCTACGCCTACCTGCGCGTGATCGTCCGTATGTACTTCCGGGAGCCTCGCGGTACGGTCGTGGACGACACATCGCCGGTGCCGCAGGTCGCCGGGCTGGTGCTCGCGGTGGCGGTCGTCGTGCTCGGCGTGTTCCCGCGGGTGCTGTCGAGCATCATCGAGCACGCGTCGATCTTGAGGTGGTGAGCGGATGCGCAGAGTGATCCCGGGGCTGGAGGCGCCCGACGAGGGCCTCGAGGCCGACATCCGCGTGCGCCTGGACGCGGTCGAGGAGGCCCTCGACAAGGCCGTGCGCTCGGACTCCGATCTGCTGTCGGCCTCGGCGAAGTACCTGCTCGCGGCGGGCGGCAAGCGCTTCCGGCCGATGCTCGTGCTCGTGGCGGCCTATTTCGGCGATCCGACCGATCCCCGGCTCATCCCCGGCGCGGCCGCGATCGAGCTGACCCACGTCGCGACGCTGTACCACGACGACGTCATGGACGAGGCCGAGTCGCGTCACGGCGTGCCGTCGGTCAACGCGCGCTGGGACAACAACATCGCGATCCTGTCCGGCGACTTCCTGTTTGCGCGCGCCTCGGAGATGTCGGCCGACCTCGGCCCCGAGATATGCCGCCTCCTCGCCCAGACGATCGCCGTGCTCTGCGACGGGCAGATCCGCGACGTCTCCACTGCCCACAAGGTGGACAAGACCGAGGAGGACCACCTCGACATCATCCGGCGCAAGACGGGGGTGCTGATGGCGACGTCGTGCCGCCTCGGCGGGCTCCTGTCCGACACCACGCCCGAGCGGCTCGAGCTGCTCGACGCTTTCGGCGGCTCGATCGGCATGGCCTTCCAACTCTCGGACGACATCATGGACATCACGTCGTCCCAGCTGGAGCTTGGCAAGGAGCCGGGAACCGACATTCGGGAGGGCGTCTATACGGTGCCGGTGCTTCATGCGCTGCAGCAGAGCGAGGATCGCGACGAGCTGCGCCGGATCCTCACGACCGGGGTGCCCGACGGCGCGATGCTCGACCGGGCGCTCGAGATCATCCGGAGCGCCGGCTCGATCGAGCATGCGCGGGCGCAGGTGACGGCCGAAGTGATGCGTGCCGTGGGGCTCGCCATGCAGCTTCCGGAAGGCCCGGCGCGTCATGCATTGGTCCAGCTGTCGCGGTTCCTGGCGGATCGTTGCGGCGCCGACCCGGGACCCGAAGTCGCCTCGGGCGCAGGCTGACCTGGTGGTTCAGCTCGTTGGAACGGGGGCGGTGAGCGCACTGTTAGGATACGGCCGCGCTGGGGAAGGCGGGGGCGGTACGTGACCTATTTCGGATCGTACGGAGTGGTGTTCGCGCTGGTGATGGCGGGCATCTTGCTCGTCACCGTTGCGTTTACCGCGTCCCGGCTGATCGCTCCGAGCCGGCCCAGCCGCGAGAAGCTCCTCACCTACGAGTGCGGCATCGATCCGGTGGGCGAAGGCTGGTCGCAGAGCCAGATCCGCTACTACGTCTACGGATTCCTGTTCGTGATCTTCGACGTGGAGTCGGTGTTCCTGTTTCCCTGGGCCCGCGTGTTCGGCACGCTCGGTGTCGCCGGCGTCGTCGAGATGACGATCTTTATCGCGATCCTCGCCGTCGGCCTGCTCTACGCGTGGCGCAAGGGGGTGCTCTCGTGGGTGTGATCACCGAGAAGACCCCGCTGCCGCGGGTCAAGCCGGTGAAGTTCATCCTCAACTGGGGACGCCGCTACAGCCTGTGGGTGTTCAACTTCGGCCTTGCCTGCTGTTCGATCGAGTTCATCTCGGCCTCGGCGGCCAAGAACGACTTCATCCGCCTCGGCGTGATCCCGTTCGCCCACGGTCCCCGGCAGGCCGACCTGCTGCTCGTGGCCGGCACTCTCACCGACAAGATGGCGCCGGTCATCAAGCGCCTGTACGACCAGATGCCCGAGCCGAAGTACGTCATCTCGTTCGGCTCGTGCGCGAACTGCGGCGGTCCGTACTGGGACAGCTACGCCGTGACCAAGGGCGTCGATCAGATCATTCCTGTGGACGTGTTCGTCCCCGGATGCCCGCCTCGACCGGAGGCGCTCCTGCACGGCATCGTGCGGCTGCAGGAGAAGATCAAGAACGAAGACATCCAGGAGAAGTTCGCGCGTGGCACCTCGGCTGTCTCCTGAGGATCTGGGCTCGCGGTTGCGGGCCCGCTTCGGCGAGAGCGTCGAGGTCACCGACGCCTTCGGCCACGCCGTCGCCACCGTGCCGGTCGAGCGCTATCACGAGGCCGTGCAGTACTGCCGCGACGAGCCCGCGTTCGGCTGCGACTATTGCGACTTCACCGCCGGGGTCGACCTCGGGCCCGAGGGCGGATTCGCCGTGGTCACGCATCTGTACTCGACGACCAACCACCACGGCGTTCGCGTGAAGACGATCCTTCCCTACGAGGATCCGGCGGTGCCGACGATCAGCGACCTGTACGTGACGTGCGACTGGCACGAGCGCGAGATGATGGAGATGTTCGGGATCCGCGTGGACGGGCACCCGCGTCCCGTCAAGCTCCTGTTGTCCGAGCCGTTCGAGGGCCATCCGCTCCGCAAGGACTTCCCGCTCATGACGCGAGAGGCCAAGCCGTGGCCGGGCGCCGTCGAGGGCGAGGAGGACGAGGACGAGTGACCCTGCTCGCCGACACCTCCATCGTCGACTCGACGTTCTCCGGGTACTGGGTCGCGCTGATCCTCAAAGCGCTGATCGTGATGACCATCTTCCTGGTCGTGCCGCTCGTCGTCGGCTACATGGAGCACAAGGTGTTGGCGCACATGCAGGCGCGCCTGGGGCCGATGGAGGCCGGCGCGTTCCACGGCTGGGCCCAGCTGATGGCCGACGGGGCGAAGTTCATCCAGAAGGAGGACATCATCCCGGCGGCGGCCGACCGCACGGTCTTCACGCTTGCGCCGGGAGTCGCCCTCATTCCGTACCTGGTCGTGCTGGTCGCCATTCCGTACGCGCCCACGCTGTACGCGCTCGACCTCGACGTCGGCATCTTCTTCGTGCTCGCGATGAGCTCGATCGGCGTGCTCGGCGTGCTGATGGCCGGCTGGGCCTCGGCGAACAAGTTCTCGCTGATGGGGGCCTTGCGGGCGGCCGCCCAGCTGATCGCCTACGAGCTGCCGTTGGTGCTCGCCGCGGCCGGCGTCGTCATGCTCGCGAGCACCATGTCGCTGATCGGGATCATCGAGGCGCAGCGGACCATGTGGTACGTGATCCCGCTGTTCCCCTTGTTCATCGTGTTCCTTATGTCGTCGGTGGCGGAACTCACGCGACCGCCGTTCGACATGCCCGTCGCCGACTCGGAGATCATCTTCGGGGCTTACACCGAGTACACAGGGCTCAAGTTCGCGTTCTTCCTGCTCTCGGAGTACGGCGGCATCGTCGTGATGTCGGCGGTCGCCGCAACGCTGTTCCTCGGCGGGTATCTGCCGCTGCCGGGCCTATCGTTCGTGCCGGCGCCGCTGTGGATGTTCGGCAAGATCTTCGCCCTGGCGTTCATCATCGTGTGGTTGCGGGCCACGTTCCCGCGTCTGCGCGAGGACCAGCTGCAGCGGTTCGCGTGGATCACGCTCGTGCCCGTCACCTTGGTGTGGATCCTCGGCGTGGCGTTTGTGAAGGTGGCATAGATGGTGAAGGCGCAGAAGGAGCAGGGAATCGGGCTCGGCCTGCTGCAAGGCCTGGCGGTCACGCTCCGGACGATGACCAAGCGCGCGGTCACGGTGCAGTACCCCCACGTCAAGCCCGACCTGCCGGCCCGCAGCCGCGGCGTGATCGCGCTCAAGCAGGAGAATTGCACCGTCTGCTACAAGTGCTCGCGCGAGTGCCCCGACTGGTGCATCTACATCGACGCCCACAAGGAGTCGCACGAGCCGGCCGGCGGCGGCCGCGCCAGGAGCGCCAAGATCCTCGACCGTTTCGCGATCGACTATGCGCTCTGCATGTACTGCGGGATCTGCGTGGAGGTCTGCCCGTTCGACGCGCTGTTCTGGAGCCCGGAGTTCGAGTACGCGGAGTACGACATCGACGACCTGTTGCACGAGCGCGAGCGGCTCGAGGAGTGGACATACACGGTGCTGCCCCCGCCGGCGCTCGAAGAGGGCGCCGAGGAGGCCGCCTCGTGACCGCCCAGGAGTACGCGTTCATGGTGGTGGCCGTGGTCGGCGGGCTCGCCGCCGTGGCGGTCGTCACTGCCCGCAACGTCGTGCATGCGGCCCTGTACCTGGTGGTCGCGCTCGCGTCGGTGGGCGTCACGTTCCTGCTCGTCGGTGCCGAGTTCGTTGGGTGGACCCAGATCCTCATCTACGTCGGCGCGATCGTGATCCTGCTGCTGTTCGGTCTGATGCTCACGCGGGCGCCGATCGGCCGCGACGCGCTTGACCACTTGCCCGTGAACCGCGCCGTCGGCGGCGGTGTGGCGCTCCTGCTGTTCGTCGGGCTCGCAAGCCTCTTGCTGCAGGTCTGGCCGATCGGCTCGACCGTCGCCTCCGACCCGGCGAGCGGCTCGACCGCCGCCGTCGGCGAGGTGCTCTTCCGCGACTACGTGCTGCCGTTCGAGGTCGTGTCGTTCCTGCTGCTCGCCGCGCTGATCGGCGCAATCGTGCTCGCACGCCGCGACGAGGGGGCGGCCTCGTGATCCGGCTGCCGCTCATCCTCGTGTTCGCCGCGTTCCTGTTCTCGACGGGCGTCTACGGGGTGCTCGCCCGGCGCAACGCGATCATGGTGCTGATGGCGATCGAGCTGATGCTCAACGCTGTCAACCTCAATCTCGTCGCCTTCTCGGCGGCGCTGCAGGACGTGACCGGGCAGGTCTTCGCGCTCTTCGTGATCGCGGTGGCCGCCGCCGAGGTCGGGATCGGGCTGGCGATCGTCATCCTGTTGTTCCGCAACCGCGCCTCGATCAACGTCGACGAAGTGGACCTGCTCAAGTGGTAGGCCTCGTCGGGCTTCTCGCGCAGGAGGGGGGCGAGGCTGCCGCCGCCGCCACCGGCGGGAACTGGTTCGTCCAGCACGCCTACCTGATTCCGGTGTTCTGCTTCGCCTCCGCTGTACTGACGCTGTTCTTCGGCAAGCGGACGCCCGGCAAAGGTCCCGTCTACGGGATCGCGGCGCTCGCCGTCGGGTTCGTCTTCGCGCTCGGGGTGCTCTGGAGCTTCGCCCACAACATGGGCAACTACGAGCACAACGTCGAGTGGTTCACCATCGGGCCGCTCCACATGCAGCTGGGCATCTTCGTCGACGGCCTCACGGCCGCGATGCTGCTCGTCGTCACGACGATCTCGCTGATGGTGCACATCTACTCGCTGGGCTACATGCACGGCGACAAGCGGTACACGTGGTTCTACGTGGTGCTGTCGCTGTTCACCGGGGCGATGCTCGTCGTGGTGCTGGCGTCCAACCTGTTCCTGCTGCTCGTGGGCTGGGAGATCATGGGCGTCTGCTCCTACCTGCTGATCGGGCACTGGTACGAGGACCACGCGAACTCCTCGGCCTCGATCAAGGCGTTCCTCACGACCCGGGTCGGCGACGTGCCGTTCGTGTTCGGGATCTTCTGCTGCATCCTGCTCACCGGGATGACCACGTCGAACATCGGCGAGGTCAGCCACGCCGCGGCCACGACCACCAACGTCGGGCTGGTGACCGCCGCGGCGCTGCTGATGTTCGGCGGCACGATCGGCAAGTCGGCCCAGTTCCCGCTGTATACGTGGCTCCCCGACGCAATGGCCGGCCCGACGCCGGTGTCGGCCCTGATCCACGCGGCGACGATGGTCGCCGCCGGCATCTATCTCGTCGCCCGAACCTTCGAGGTGTTCGTCTCGGCGAACCCGATCGCGCTTTCGATCGTGGCGCTCGTCGGCGGGATCACCCTGATGCTCGCCGCGCTCCTCGCGCTCGTCCAGGACGACATCAAGAAGGTCCTTGCGTACTCGACGATCTCGCAGCTCGCCTACATGGTCGCCGCCCTCGGGATGGGGGAGGCCGGGTATCCGGCCGCCATGTTCCACCTGTTCACCCACGCGTTCTTCAAGGCGCTGCTGTTCCTCGGCGCCGGCTCGGTGATCCACGCCGCGCACTCGAACAACATGAGCGACATGGGCGGCCTGCGGAAGCACATGAAGGTCACCTACGTGACGTTCATGATCGGCTCGCTCGCCCTGGCCGGCGTGCCGCCGTTCGCCGGGTTCTTCTCGAAGGACGAGATCGTGCTCGTCGCGAAGGATCATCAGCACTACCTACTGATGATCACCCTGCTCGCCGGCGCCGTGCTGACCGCGTTTTACACCACTCGCATGGTGCTCAAGACCTTCTTCGGCGAGTACCGGGGCCAGGAGCATCTCCACGAGTCACCGAGCACCATGACGGCGCCACTGGTGGTGCTCGCCGGCGCGACCTGCTTCGTCGGCCTCCTGGGGTTCGCTCCCGCGGGAGCTCCCTTCATGGACTGGGTCTATTTCGGCGGGGTGCCGGAGCAGCCGGTCTTCAGTCCCGCGGTCGCGCTGCTCTCGATCGCCATGGTCGCGATCGGCATCTTCGCGAGCTGGCGCGTCTACCGCACCTATAAGGAGACCGACCCGATCACGCGCCTGGGTGCCGGGTACACCCTGCTCGATCACAAGTACTACCTCGACGACTTCTATTGGAACGGCATCGTCCGCCCGGTCCGCGACACGTGGTCGGCCGCGGTGATGTGGATCAACGACAAGGTGCTCGACGCGTTCGTCAACGGCGCGGCGCACGTCCAGTTGGTGTTCGCACGCATGATCATGTGGTTCGACCGCAACGTGATCGACTTCGTCGTCAACGGGGCGGGCCGGAGCAGCGAGTGGCTCGGCAAGGGCCTGCGTTTGCTGCAAGACGGCAAGGTCCAGTGGTATGCCGCCGCCCTGTTCGGCGGTGTCATCGTCCTGTCCGTCTTCGTCTTGAGATAAGGAACGAGGGAGCGAGATGACCGACCAGAGTTGGTGGCAGCAGTGGGCCATCACGATCACGGTGTTCCTGCCGATCGTGGGGGCGCTCGTGATCCTGCTGGTCCCCAAAGAACAGGACCGGATGATCCGCGGGCTCGGCGTCGTCGTGACGGGGCTCGCGTTCATCTCGTCGCTCGCGATCGCCGCGGGCTTCGACCGCGCGCGCAGCGATCAGCTGCAGTACGTCAAGGACGTCGAGTGGATCCCGGTGATTGGGGCGCGCTACCACGTCGGGATCGACGGCATCTCGATGCCGCTGTTCCTGCTGACCTTCCTGCTCGGGCTGTTGTGCGCGATCTACACCGCGCGGTACGTCCCCGCGCCGGGCAACACCAAGGCCTTCGTCGCCCTGACGCTGCTGCTGATCACCGGCATGGCCGGCACCTTCATCGCCTTCGACCTGATCCTGTTCTTCGTGTTCTGGGAGCTCGTGCTCGTCCCCATGTACTTCCTGATCGCGCAATGGGGATCTGCCAACCGGCAGTACGCCTCGATCAAATTCTTCCTGTACACGCTGTTCGGGTCGGTGTTCATGCTGCTGGGATTCCTGGCCCTGTACTACAACGGGCCGGTGATCGACGGGAAGCACACCTTCGACCTGACCGCCATCACCGCCTTCGGAGCCGGCGGCGGCTACGCGCACACGTTCCAGCTGGTCGTCTTTGGCGCGATCGCGCTCGGCTTCGCGGTCAAGGTGCCGATGTGGCCCTTCCACACGTGGCTGCCCGACGCGCATACCGAGGCGCCGACGATCGGCTCGGTGCTGCTGGCCGGGATCATGCTGAAGATGGGCACCTACGGCTTTATTCGGATCGCGCTGCCGGTGATGCCGGAGGGGGCGATCGCCTATGCGCCGTGGATCGGCGCGCTCGCCGCGATCGCAATCGTCTATGCGGCCCTGGCGTGTCTTGCCCAAAAGGACCTCAAACGCCTGATCGCGTTCTCCTCGGTCGGCCATATGGGCTTCGTGATGCTCGGCATCGCGACGCTGACGACGATCGGCATTCAGGCGGCGATCTTCGGGATGGTCGCCCACGGCGTGATCACCGGCATGCTCTTCTTCTGCGTCGGGTCGATCTACGACCGCTACCACACGCGGCAGATCGCCGATATCGGCGGCGGCATGTCGGAGTTGATGCCGAAGATGGCGGGCATCTTCGCCTTCGTTGCGATCGCCTCGCTCGGCCTGCCGGGGCTCGCCGGGTTCTGGGGCGAGGTGATGGCACTGCTCGGCTCGTTCAGCCCCAACACCGCCGTAGGGTTGGACGTGACGCTCTACCGCACGTTCATGGTGATCGGCGGGATCGGCACGATCCTCACGGCCGGCTACTTCTTATGGATGCTGCAACGCGTCAACCAGGGCGATGCGCCGGTCAAATGGCGAGAACATCCGTTCCGCGACATCCTCGCGGTCGAGTGGGTCTCCTGGGTGCCGCTGCTCGCGCTTGTCGTGATCCTCGGCGTGATCCCGAGCCTCATCCTGAACACCACTGCGACCGGCGTCGACGCCATCGTCAAGATCGTCTCGGGCTGATGCGTTGAACATCGACTATCACGCGCTGCTGCCGGTCGAGATCCTGGCGGTCACCATCCTCGTGGTGCTCGTCGTGGACCTCTTCCTGCCGGCGCGTGCCAAGCCGGCGGCGATGTGGCTCTCGCTCGCCGGCGTGCTTGCCTCGCTCGCGGCGGTGCTGACGCTCGTCGGCCAGGGACCGCGGGTCGTCTTCGGCGGTGCCTACGTCGTCGATGCGTTCACGCTGATCTTCCAGGGGTTCTTCCTCACGGCCGGTGTGGTCGTGCTGCTCATCTCGTACCGATACCTGCGCGACGGCGGCTTCTATCAGGGCGAGTACTACTTCCTGTTGTTGACCTCGTTCCTCGGGTGCGTGCTGATGCCCGCCTCGCGCAACCTGCTCATGCTGTTCCTCGCGCTCGAGCTGGTCTCGGCGCCGGGGTTCCTGATGGCCGCCTTCCGCAAGTCCGACATCCGCGGGAACGAGGGCGGGCTCAAGTTCTTCCTGATCGGCGTGCTCTCGACCGCCGTGATGCTCTACGGGATGAGCATGATCTACGGGCTGACCGGCCACCTCGACCTGGCCGGCATCCGCGACGGCATCGCCGCGCTCACCGGGCCTCGACTGACGCTCGTCGACCTGTCGATCCTGTTCGTGGTCGTCGGGTTTGCGTTCAAGGTCGCCGCGGTGCCGTTCCAGTTCTGGGCGCCCGACACCTACGAGGGCGCACCGGTGCCGGTGGCGGCGTTCCTCGGGGTGATGTCAAGCGCCGCCGGCTTCGCGGGGCTGCTGCAGCTCATGTTTGTCGCCTTCCCCGACCGCTGGGAGTTCTGGGCGCCGATCTTCGCGGCGCTGTCATTGCTCACGATGTTCCTCGGGAACCTGGTGGCGCTTCGCCAGCGCCAGGCGGTGCGCCTGCTCGCCTATTCGGGGATCGCACAGGCCGGGTACGTCCTGCTGCCGTTCGCCCTCGTGTCCAACAACGTCGACGTCAACAAGGCCGCGTTCACCGCCACCGTCACCTACATCCTCATCTACGCGGTGATGAACCTCGGGGCGTTCGCGGTGACGACGGCCGTCTCGGAGCACCGGCCGCTGCTGCGGATCGGCGATTTCGACGGGCTCATGAAGCTCTCGCCCCTACTCGCCGTTGCGATGACGGCGTTCATGGTGTCGCTCGCCGGCGTGCCGCCCACCGGCGGGTTCTTCGGCAAGCTGGGCATCTTCGCCGCGGCGATCGACCGCGGCGGGATCGGCTATTGGCTCGCGGTCGCGATGGTGATCAACTCGGTGATCAGCGTGGGGTATTACTTCTTGATCCCTCGCGCGATGATCTTCGAGGAACCGGCGGACGGTGAGGCGCGAACCTCGACGCCCGTGCTCCTCGGGGCGGTCACCGCGATCGCGCTCGCGCTGATCCTCGCGATCTTCGTCTACCCGAACATGCTGTACCGCCTTGGCGAGATGTCCGCGCTCGCCCTACGCTCCTGAGCTCTCCTAGCTCATCGTTCCGAGTACGGCGCGCACGTGGTCGAGCGTCGTGCGCGGGTTGATGAAGCACAGGCGGGCGACCTTCTCGCCCTTCCATGACGTGGGCTGGACGAATGCGATCTGCGCATCGACGAGCCGGCGCCACCAGGCGTCGTAGTCTTCCGCGCCCCAGCCGGTGCGCCGGAACAGCACCACCGACAGGTCGGGCTCCATGATCAGCTCGAGCATCGGATGCTCGCGGATGAGGTCGGCCGTCTGCCGAGTGGTCGCGAGCACGGTCTCCACGGCGTCGCGGTAGGCGTCGGTGCCGTAGGTCGCGAGCGAGAACCACAGCGGCAGCCCGCGGGCACGCCGCGACAGGTGGTAGGCGAAGTCCGCCGGGTTCCAGTCGGGGGAGGCGTTCGTCGTCTCGAGGTACGAGGCCTCCTGCCGGTGCGCCAGGCGGGCGAGGTTCGGGTCGCGGTATAGCAGCGCGCACGCGTCGTACGGCGCGAACAACCACTTGTGCGGGTCGACGATGAAGGAGTCCGCGCGCTCGATGCCGTCGTAGAGCGGGCGCGTGCTCGGCGCGAGCAGCCCGGCGCCGCCGTAGGCCCCGTCCACGTGGAGCCACAGCCCGCGCTCCGCGCAAACCTCGGCGATCCCCGCCAGGTCGTCCACCGTGCCGGCGTTGGTCGCGCCCGCCGAGGCGACGACCGCGAAGAGTCCGTCGCCACCGTCGGTCTCGATCGCCGACGCTAACGCCTCGCCGGTGAGGCGGCCACGCTCGTCGGGCGGCACATCCAGGACGCCGACGTCCATGACCCGAGCAGCCGCCGCCACGCTCGAGTGCACGGTCTCGCACGCGGCGAACCGCCACCGCGCCGGCCGATCGCGCAGCGACGCCGCCGCATGCCGCGCCGTGACGAGGGCCGACAGGTTCCCGGCCGAGCCACCGCTGACGAACACGCCACCTGCTTCGGCGGGCAGACCCGCCGCGCCGGCGATCCACGCGAGCGCCTGGTTCTCCGCCCAGATGGCCCCGGCCCCGTCGATCCAGCCTGCGGCGATGGTCGACGACGCCCCCACGATCAGGTCGAACAGCACGCTCGCCTTGGTCGGCGCCCCGGGCACGAACCCCAGCGAGGCGGGATGGTCGGTCGAGATCGTCGCCGGCGCGAGCACCTCGCCCCATAGACGCAGCGCCTCTTCCCAGCCGATGCCCGAGGCGGTGACCGTCACGCCGGCGCGCCGGTCGAGCTCGGCCGCCGGCACCACGGTGTCGAGCGGCTGCGCGGCGGCGATCCGGTTCCGGGCATAGGCGACGATCGCACGCGCCATCTCTTCGGTCTCGTCGGTGAACTCGTGCATGTGCTGGACCATCGATTCATCCCTCCGACACGAAGGGCCGGCCCGAAGGCCGGCCCCGCGCGATCGCTGATACGCGAGGACCTACGCGCTACGCGGAGAGCTCCTGGCAGAACTCGCCGAACGCGTCCACGTACTGCTGGATGTCCTCTTCGGTGTGCTGCACCGAGAGCGTCCACTGCTCCTCGTCGCCGGGGGTCATAAAGATGCCCCGGTTGACCATCCACGGGTACGACGCCCAGTAGAGGTCGGTCACCGTCTCGAGGAAGTCCCGGTAGTTCGTGAGCTTGGTCGGCCGGTACGAGACGCAGCCCTTCGCGCCCAGATCGACCGTGTGCGCCGGAATCCCCGACTCGGCGATCGCCCGGTCGCACCCCTCGGCGAGCTGCGTGCCGAGCTTGCCGAGGTAGTCGTACGCGTCGGGCGTCAGCACCTGGGTGAGCGCCGCGAGCCCCGCCGCGGACGACAGCGGGTTCCCGTTGAAGGTTCCCTGCTGGGCCGCGCCCTTGGTCACGAACTCCATGAAGCGGGCCTCGCCACCGAAGGCGCCGATCGTCGAGCCGCCGCCGATCGCCTTGGCGTAGGCCGCGAGGTGCGGCTTGACGCCGTAGCGCTCGGTCGTGCCGCCGTAGGCGATCGTGCCGCCGCACTTGACCTCGTCGAAGATGAGCACGGTGCCGTGCGCCTCGCACGCGTCCTTGAGTGCCTCGAGGTATCCGGCCATCGGCTCGATGATCCCGACGTTCATCATCACCGGTTCGAGGATCACCGCGGCGACCTCGCCCTGGTGCATCGCGAGCGCCTGCTCGACCGCCTCGGAGTCGTTGAACGGGGCGACGATCACGGTGTCCCACAGCGCTTGCGGCACGCCCTTGGAGGTCGGCCGCGTCGTGTACCACGACTGCCCTTCCTCGCCCACGTTGTAGCGCATGTCCAACACGTCGGATTCCGGAACCACGGAGAACAGCACCGAGTCGTGGTGCCCGTGGTAGGAGCCCTCCATCTTGATGATCTTGTCGCGCCCGGTCGCCGCGCGGGCCACGCGGATCGCGTCCATCGTGGCCTCGGTCCCCGAGTTCACGAAGCGCATCTGCTCGAGCTGGAACCGCTCGCAGATCGCCTCGGCCAGCGCGATGGTGTCGGGCGTCGTGACGGCGAAGTGGATCGCGTTCTTTGCGGCCTTCTCGAGGGCCTCGACGATCTTCGGGTGCGCGTGGCCGACGACGTTGACGCCGAACCCGCCGTGGAAGTCGGTGTACTTCTGGCCGTCGACGTCCCAGACGTTCGCGCCCTTGCCCTTCTCCAGATAGACCGGGTACGGGTCACCCGCCTGGAAGTTCGAGGACACCCCGTTGGGCATGGTCTTGAGGGCTCGCTGGAACAGCTTTTCGGACTCCATCGTCCGTGCCAGTAGCGTCTTGGTTTCCTTCTCGGCGATCTCCGCCGAACGTGCCTTGAGACGTTCAAGGTCCACGCGTATCACCTCCCGGAGTGGCGGCAAGCCTACCCGGGGCGGCCCGGGGCGAGCAATTCGCGGCGACCGTGGTCCACGGGCTCGATCCCGCCTAGTCTTCCGTGCGTGATCTGCCCCAATTGCGGCGAGGAAAACAGCGAGCGCGCCAAGTTCTGTCAGGCGTGCGCGACCCCGCTCGAGGCCCCGAAGGCCTCGCGGGAGGAGCGCCGCGTGGTCTCGGTACTGTTCGTCGACCTGGTCGGGTTCACCTCGAAGTCCGAGCAGCTCGACCCGGAGGATGTCCGCGCCATGCTCACCCGCTACTACGAGCGCGCACGCGCCGAGATCGAGCGGTACGGGGGCACGGTCGAGAAGTTCATCGGCGATGCAGTGATGGCCGTGTTCGGGGCGCCGATCGCGTACGGCGACGACCCCGAGCGGGCGGTGCGCGCTGCGCTTGCCGTGCGCGACTCGATCGCCGACATGGACAGCGCCGACCCGCTGCTCGTGCTGCAGGTGCGGGCCGCCGTCAACACCGGCGAGGCGATCGTGGAGCTCGATGCCCGTCCCGAGACCGGCGTGGCCATGGTGGCCGGAGACGTGGTCAACACGGCCGCTCGGCTGCAGTCGAACGCTCCCGTCAACCAGGTGATCGTCGGCGCCGAGACCTATGCCTCGACCCAGACCGTCATCCGGTACGAGCCGGCCGAATCGATCATCGCGAAGGGCAAGGCCGAGCCGGTGGCCGCATGGCTGGCCATCGAGCCGCTCGTTGCGGCGGGGGAGCGGGTGTTCTCCGAGGTACCTCTTGTCGGACGGGGTGAGGAGCTCGCGGGCCTTCGGGGCATGTGGGATGTGGTCTCGTCGGAGCGCCGCTGTTCGCTCGTCACGGTGTTCGGCCCCGCGGGAATCGGCAAGTCGCGCCTCGCGCACGAGTTGGCGCAACGCGTGACGGACGGCGGCGGGCTCGCCCTTCGTGGGCGGTCCGCCGGCTACGGCGACACCGGTCCCTATAGCGCCTTTGCCCAGCACGTGGCGCAGATCGCCGGCTTCTACGACAGCGACCCCTCGGAGGTGGCGATCGACAAGCTGCGCTCGGCGGCGGCCGATCTCGAGGTCGGCGATGACGCCACAGAGGTCGCCGACGCCGTCGCCGTGCTGGCTGGGCTTCCCGTCGAGCACGAGGCCGGCGATCGCGACGGCCTGTACTTCGCCGCACGCCTCTTCCTCGAGGCCACCGCCCGGCAGCAGCCAACCCTGCTCGTGTTCGAGGACATCCACTTCGCCGACAACAGTCTGCTCGACCTCGTGGAGTTCCTCGCCTCCAGGGTCGAAGGCGTGCCGCTGCTCATGGTCGCGACGTCGCGGCCGGAGCTTCTGACGACGCGTCCTTCGTGGGGCGGCGGGCTGCTCGCGTCGCGCGCGATCTCGCTCGCGCCCCTGAACGAGGCGGAGTCGATCGAGCTCACGGGAAGGCTGTTCGATCAGCGCGGTCTCGACGAGCTCGCGGATCGGGCTGAGGCACTCGCCGCCTCGAGCGACGGGAATCCGCTGTTCATTGAGGAGCTCACCGCGTCGCTGGCCGAGCGGTCCACCCGCGACGCGACCCAGCTCCCCGGCAGCATCCGAGGGATCGTCGCGGCGCGATTGGACGCCCTGCCGCCTCCCGAGCGGAGCGTGATGCTCGACGCCGCCGTCGTCGGCAAGGTGTTCTGGCGGGGAGCGCTCGAGCGGCTGCGCCCCGAACGAGACGACCTTGCCGATCTGCTCGGCTCCCTCGAGCGACGCGACATGATCCGCCGCGAGGCCTCCTCACGGATCAAGGGCGACCAGCAGTACACGTTCAAGCACGGCTTGATCCGCGAGGTCGCCTATCTCACGCTGCCGCGGGAGGAGCGCCGGCGCTGCCACGAGACCACGGCGCAGTTCCTCGAGGACGTCGGCCTTCGCGGCGGCGACGCCGACGCCACGCTCGCGTACCACTGGCGCGAGGCCGGGGACCACGAGAAGGCGGTCCGCTACCTGCTCGCCGCGGCCGACGCCGCCGCCAAGGGCTGGGCCAAGGCGCGAGCAGTCAACCTGTATGCCCAGGCCCTGGAGATCATTCCGGAGGAGCACGCCGACATGCGGCGCGAGGTCACACGAAAGCGAGCGCTGACTGCCGCCGCGATGTATCACATCCCCGACGTGCAGGCGGCGCGCCGCCAGACGACGGGCGAGAGCTCCGAGCTCCGGCTAGTTCTCGTCGGGGAGCGGCGGGAAGTCCGCGGGGGTGACGTCACCGGCGACCTCGAAGACCCCTTCGATGGTGTGCTCCCCGAGCATCTGCGAGTGCGCATTGATCGCGTCGAGGTCGGGCGCCTCGTACAGGCAGAAGGTCCGAACGTTCCCGTCGTCCTCGATCGCGACGTGGCTATGGATCCACACGACGTTCGGAAATTCCGACTCGATGATCGCCCGGGAGCGGCGCCCGATCTCCGGCATCTCGCCTTCCGTCACGTCGAACTTTCGGTTGATCACGTACCGCGGCATGGTCACGACCCTTCGATGAGTACGCAGGGAAGTATGCGCCTGCCGAGGCGGACGGACAACGGGTCGCTCAGCGATAGTTGATGAACTGCAGCGCAATGCCGAAGTCGTGATCCCTGACGGCCGCGATCGCGGCCTGCAGGTCGTCCTTCGACTTGCTCATCACGCGGACCTGGGCGCCCTGGATCTGCGTCTGGATCTTGGGGACCGCCTGGCGAACGTACTTCGAGATCTCCTTGGCCTTGTCGTCGGAGATCCCGGTCACGAGCTTCACCGTCTGACGAACCGTGCCCTTGGCGGCGGGCTCGATCGCTTCGGGCTGCAGCGCCTTCAAGGGCACCTGGCGGCGGACCATCTTCTCCTCGAGCACCTGGTACGCGGCCTTGAGGCGATCCTCGGTGCCGGCGGCCACTTCGATTGCTTCGGCGGCGAGCTCGATCGAGGTGCCGGTGTTCTTGAAGTCGAACCGCTGGTGGATCTCCCGGGCCGCCTGATCGACCGCGTTGCGGACCTCCTGCATATCGACCTCGGAGACGATGTCGAAGCTGGATTGTTGCGCCATGGCTCGGCAGGATAGCCGTTCGCTATGATCGATGGCTCCGGGAGGATGCCCGAGCGGCCAAAGGGAGCGGTCTGTAAAATCGCCGGCAATGCCTACGGAGGTTCGAATCCTCCTCCTCCCACCACCACCCACTCACTCACTCACTCACTTACTTACTTCACGTCCCCAGGCTGCAGACATTGAAGAACTTCTGGCCGAGGGTGACCAAGGCGCTCTTCAGTGGCCCGTTGACGCCTGGTGCCGTCGCCCGCTAGCAGTTCTACATCGCGCCTTCGCCGACGGCCATCAGCAACTCAATAGGGCGTGGGGATGAGATGCAGCGGCAGCTCCGGGCGCGTGTAGCCGTGCGCCGGCTGGCGCTTCGGCAGGTCGATGTCTTTGTGCGCTAGTGGCTCGAACGGCACCACGCTCAGCAGGTGGGAGATGATGTTCAGCCGACCCCGCTTCTTGACCTCGGTGTTCGCGACGTACCAGGGCGCCCACGACGTGTCGGTGGCCTCCAGCATCGCGTCGCGGGCCCGCGAGTAGTCGTACCAGCGGCTGTAGGACTTGAGGTCCATGTCCGACAGCTTCCAGATCTTGCGCGGGTCGTTGATCCGGCTCTCGAGCCGCCGCGTCTGCTCGTCGGCGCTCACCTCGAGCCAGTACTTGATCAGCTGGATGCCCGAGTCGACCATCGCTTTCTCGAACGTCGGCAGCTGCTCGAGGAAGCGGGCGGATTGCTCGGGTGTGCAGAACCCCATCACCGGCTCCACGCCGGCGCGGTTGTACCAGCTGCGGTCGAAGATCACGACCTCGCCCGCGGCCGGGAAGTGGGGAGCGTAGCGTTGCACGTACATCTGTGATTGCTCGCGTTCGGTCGGCGCCGGCAGGGCAACCACGCGGAAGACGCGAGGGCTTACGCGCTCGACGATCCGCTTGATCGTGCCCCCCTTGCCCGCCGTGTCGCGGCCTTCGAACACGATGATGATCTTGGCGCCCGAGGACTTGACCCATTCCTGCATCGCGACGAGCTCACCCTGTAGTCGCTCGAGCTCGAGCTCATACGCCTTGCGCTTCATCTTGTGAGGCGCTTGGTCTACTGTGGCGAGCGTCGACTTCGCGGCGGTCTTCACCGCACCGTCCTGGTGCTTCTTGGATCCGTTCTTCTTACTCATCGATCTGCCCCCTGTCATCTCGTCGCCTGATGTTCACGGATGCCCGGCAACGGCCGAACCCGTGGGCGACACGTCTCCCGCCTGCAACTCTGCAGCTGCATCGGTGCTCGACCAGGACCGAAGGTCCCGGCATCGGAGGGTCGGGGTGCTGGCTCTCCCTGCTCGGGCCAGTCGCTAGGCTGCGAGCCATGGGACAAGTGCGAACATCGGCCGGCCGCCGCATCG
Source organism: uncultured Actinomycetes bacterium (assembly GCA_963816105.1). Taxonomy (GTDB): domain Bacteria; phylum Actinomycetota; class UBA4738; order UBA4738; family HRBIN12; genus AC-51. The sequence continues at coordinate 88,930 of CAWFJH010000002.1, forward strand.
CAGCGATCCTTGCGATCCTGTTGGTTGTCGGTGTCATCGTCACTTCGCTGGCGATCGGCACGGATGAACCGCTTCGAGTGCTGACGGGGCTCCTGTTGCTCGTCGTGTTCCTTGCGGCAGTGTGGGTCGCTTTGACGAGAGCCGGAAGGCGCCGAGTCATCGCTGCAGTGATTGCCGTGGCAGCTGCGGTCGGCCTGGCAGCCAGCGTCCTCAACGCCGAAGGATTCCTCGGTGCCTCGATGGCCGCCAGGATCCTCGCATTGATCGGCGCGGTCGCGCTCGCGAAGTATGCGCTCGGCACGACTGTCGGGTCGCTCAAGGCCGCGGATGTCGAGGGGACCCCCGTCGGGCCCGCGAAGCGCGGCGTCCTGTTCATGAACCTCAAGTCCGGCGGCGGTAAGGCGGAGCGGTTCCATCTCGTGGACGAGTGCAAGCGGCGAGGGATCGAACCGATCGTGCTCCAGCCGGGGGAGGACTGGCTCCAGCGGGTGCGCGACGTGGCCGCAAGCGGCGTTGACGTGCTCGGCATGGCCGGCGGCGACGGATCCCAGGCCATGGTCGGCACCATCGCCGCGGAGCTCGGACTGCCGATGGTGGTCGTCCCCGCCGGCACAAGGAACCACCTCGCCCTCGACCTCGGTTTGGACCGCGACGACGTGGTCGGGGCTCTCGACGCCTATGGCGACGCGGTTGAGCGCCGTCTCGACCTGGCCGACGTGAATGGCCACGTGTTCGTCAACAACGTGTCGCTGGGCCTGTACGCGGCGATCGTGCGTTCTCCGGAGTACCGCGACGCGAAGGTCGACACGACCCTCGCGACGCTGCCGCAGGTGCTCGGTCCCGACACCGAACCATTCGACCTGCGGTTCATCGGTGGCGACGGCGCGCAGCATCAGGGTGCGCACGTGGTCCAGGTCTCGAACAACCCCTACGGCACGACCGCCAGGGGGATGGGTAGTCGCCCTCGCTTGGACACCGGCCAGCTCGGCGTTGTGTCGCTCGTGCTGGGCAAAGAGGGTGGTGCCGCGGCGTTCCTGGCGGCCCTCGCCACCGGCCACCCGGATCGTTTCGGGGGGTTCATGACCTGGGCGACCCCGACCATTGAGGTGACGTCTGGAGCATCGATCGAGCTCGGATTGGACGGGGAAACCATGGTGATGGACTCGCCGCTCAGGTTCTCCATGCGGCCCCAGCCTGTCCGCGTCCGGCTGCCACATCACGCGATCGGCTACTCGCCCGCCGCGCGGTCGATCGGATGGCGCGAGAGTCTCCGTGACCTCTGGGGCGTCGTCGTGGGTCACCCGTCCAGGTTCAGCGGCTGAGTTGGAACTGGGACCACTCGAGGATGGTCTGGCGATCGGCGCTCACCTTGCCTCCATCTGTGATGCACGGAAGAATCGGATGCCATGGCGAGTAAGAAGGACGTCGCGGAAGCAGAAGTCGTGACAGTGGCGAACGTCTCACCGCCGCTCGTCGAGGCGAAGCTCTCGGCGCCGAGTGATCGCTCAGACGTCGTCGACCGACTGCACGTACAACGGGCGCTCGATGCCGGTGCGGACACCGTGCTGACGATCCTCGCGGCGCCCGCAGGTTACGGGAAGACCACCGCGATCAGGGTCTGGTGCGCGGCACAAGACGCGGCGCTGATGTGGGTCACGCTGGATGCCGGCGACAACGATCCCAGTCGCCTCTGGCGGTACATCGCGACCGCCGTCGATCGCGTCCGTACGGGCTTGGCTCGCCCTGTCTTGGAGCGTCTCGACGTCACGGGGGGCTCGATCGAGCTCGTCGTCGACGAGTTGATGAGCGTGCTCAGTCGGCGGAAGAAGCCGGCGATCTTGGTACTGGACGACCTCCACACCGTAACTGACCCGGACACGTTGGCGTCGATCGATTACGCGTTGTCGCAGGTGCCGGCCCACGTCCGCGTGATGGTGGGCACGCGCGTAGATCCCCCGCTCGCGCTGGCAAGGATGCGGGTCGCGCAACAGCTGATTGAGATTCGCGCGAGCGATCTCGCATTCAGCGCCGACGAGGCACGTGCGTTGCTCGTGGACCAGAACGGTCTTGATCTCTCCACGGCACAGGTCGATGTGCTGCTCGACCGCACCCAAGGGTGGCCGGCCGCGCTCGTGTTGGTCGGGATCTGGCTGAGAGGCGTCGCGGACCCGTCAGATGCCGTGTCCAGCTTCAGCGGCAGCCAGCGGGTCGTCGCCGATTACCTCAGTACCGAGGTGCTTGCGGCTTTGGATCAGGATCACCGTAGCTTCCTTCACGGTGTTGCCGTACTCGGTCAGTGCACGCCGGCGCTTTGCGATGCGGCGCTCGACCGCACCGATTCGGCCGAGATGCTCGCTGAGCTTGAACACGCCGATCTCTTCGTGTCGAGGCTTGAGCGCAGTGATTGGCACCGCATCCACCCGCTCTTCGCGGAGTACGCACAGGTCGAACTTGAAGCGACCGAGCCCGGGGCGGCGGCGCGCATCCATCGCCGTGCCGCATCGTGGCTGGCGCAGGACCGGCCTATCGAGGCGATGGCCCACGCCTCGGCTGCGGGCGAGCAGGAGGTCGTTGCCGAGCTCCTCGCCGAGCATCATCTCGCACTGGTCCGGAGCGGTGCGAGCCGAACGATCCTCCACTGGGCGAGCGCCTTGCCTGATGACGTCTTGATCAAGCACCCCGAGATCGCCTGCGCGGCCGCAGTCGCAACCGTGCTCTTGGCCAAGGGCATGATGCAATTGCGCCGATACCTCAGGATCATCGACGAGGCGCGCGCGGCGCAGCCCGAGAGGAACGTGTACGTCGAGTCTATTGGTTTGATCGTCCGCGCGTTGGCGATCGAGAGCGGGGTTGACCGTGCTCTCCAGGAAGGGCGGCGCGCCGTTGAGCTTACGGTTGCCTCGGCGGAAACGCTCGCCATGGGCGCTCTGACGGCCTACGCGCGCGCTCTCTACCTCGCTGGGATCCCTGACGAAGCGAGGGAATCCGCCATCGCCACGCTCGAGCAGCCCGAGATCCACGACAGCCCTCCGAGCTTCATCCACGCCCACACGACGCTCGCGCTGATCGCAGCAGATGAGGATCGACTGTCTTCGGCACAGGGCCATGTCGAGCAAGCGAAGAAGGCTGTGGGCAGCATCGGCTCGGAACGCAGCTGGCTAGGTGCGAACGTGGCGGCCGCCTCGGGTGTCGTGCGGACCGCAGGAGGCGATCTCTCAGCCGCGGAGCACGACCTCGCGACGGCCGAGCGTGTCTTCCGCGATGAGGTACCGACGGTGCATCACATCTGGGTTCTGGCGTTGCTGGCTCGTGTGCGATCGCGGCGAGGCCGGCTAGATAGTGCCACGGAGGCGCTCGTCCTCGCGCGCAACGAGCTCGTCGAGCAGCCGGACGCTGGGGCGCTTCCCGCGCTCATCGAGGAAGTCCAGATCGAGCTGGCAGCCATGAGCGAACGCGCCGCGTCCGGCGATCTCGTGGACACACCCACCGAGGCGGAGCTCACCGTCCTGAGGCTCCTCGCGGACGATCTCTCGGTGCACGAGATCAGCGAGCGTCTCTTCGTGTCGGAGAACACCGTCCGATCGCATCGTCGAGCGCTCTATCGGAAGCTCGGCGTCCACTCACGTGACGAGGCGGTCGCGCGTGCGACCGCAGTCGAGCTCCTGGATCCCCCGCAATCACCCGGGTGATTCGCCCGCCATCCATGGGATGTGCGCAGGCCTGACGCCATGCTGCAGGTATGAGCGTTCGGGCCTACCAGCTGACAGTTGAGGGAGAACTCGGCGACAACATGTCATCGGCGTTCCCGGGGATGGCGCTCTCGCATGGCTACGGCAACACGACGCTGACCGGCGAGATCCGCGATCAGGCTGCGCTCCAGGCCGTGCTGCGACGGCTGACGGACTTCGGCCTCACGCTACTCGAGACGAAAACGATCAGCCCCAGGGACGAACGGGAGCAAGCGCCGCCCGGAGACCAGACGAAAGGAGCTGACAGGGCGTGACGGAACATCCATCAAGGGTTGGTCCAGGCGACCGGGCCTGGCTTTGAACACATCGGCATCACCGCCGGTCGGGTGAGGCACAAGAAGGAGTAGGACGATGAGAAGCCAATTGAAGGACATGGAACCGGTTGACGACTTCGTCACCCAGAACACCCCGGGCCTCAAGATCTGGCAGGAAGTCTGGGGCGACATGCAGTGCGCCTACCACGTCTTCGCGCCGGGTACCGACTTCACAGCGCTGCTGGCGCCAATGCCGGACGGTCTGTGTGGGGTTCCGCACCACGCGTACGTCATCAGCGGCACGCTGAAGGTCATCTACAAGGACGGGACGACTGATGTGTGCAACGCCGGGGACGTGTGCTACTGGCCGGCTCCGCACAACTTCATCTCAGATGATGGCGCCGAGATCATCCAATTCAGCGGTGCTGGAGCCCTGGGCGAACAGGCCAAGGTCATCGCGGAGTTGCTCGCCAAGCAGGCGCAGGCGTAGCGGTCGGGGCCGTCGGGGCCCCTGCCGAGCCGGAGACGGGGAGGCAGGGGCCCGAGGCAAGGGCTGAAGGCAAGGCGACGAGAGGAGGAGCCAACATGGCGATGACCGAGATGGACGAGTTCGGTCCCGTCGATTACGTGGTCGTGGAGTTCCCGGTCGGCCAGACCAACTTCCAGGGCGAGGCGGCGAAGGAGGGCTCGGCGAGCGGCTGACGCGAATGGCGCCGCCCACTTGTTCTCCCAGACCACCACGCCGGCGGCCACCCGGTCGCCAAGGGCGCCGCCGTCGTCGGAACGGCGAAGGTGGTCTCGCACGGCGTCGATCGCCGTCAGGACCGTCGCGAAGATCGACGCGACCGTCGCGACTAGTCGAAGCATCGGACGGCCTTGGGGTGGATGGCCGAAGAGGAGGGGTTCACAATGTCGGATCAACCAAGCGGTAAGGCGGTCGGCTGGATCGGCTTTGCCGGCTTCATGATGATCCTCGGCGGGTCGTTCGGGATGTTGGCCGGGCTCGCCGCACTCATCAATCCGGACGCCTTCGTGGCGAAGGACTTCCTACTGAAGACGAGCGCAGAGACGTGGGGTTGGTGGCACCTGCTCATCGGCGCCGCCGTGTTCTTCGCCGGTTTCGGCGTGTTCTCGGGCAACGTGTTGGCCCGAACCGTCGGCGTGATCGTCGCGATCATCAGCGCGCTCTCTGCGTTCGTGTGGATGCCGGTGTACCCCATCTGGGGTATCTGTCTGATCGCGATCGACGTCATGGTGATCTGGGCGCTAACCGCGCACGGCCGTGACATGGAGAAGGCCCAACGGATGGATATGTAGCTTCACCGAGCCGATCGGTGACGCGGTCGGGTGCCGGAGCTCGTCGCGAGCTTCGGCACCACGCGTCGTCGGCGAAGGAGGTCGCGTGGGCAGCTTGATCCTGTTGCTCGTGGCGGTTGGATACGGAGCATTCTCCCGGCGGCTCGATCGTCTCTGGATCAGCGCGCCGATGGTGTTCGTCGCGGCCGGCCTCGCGCTCGGGCCTGAAGGAGCGGACGTTCTCCACGTCCAAGGCGGGAGCCACGTCGTCCTGTCGTTCACGGAGTTGACGCTGGCAGCGCTGCTGTTCGCCGACGCCACGACCGTTCCTCTCCGCGTTCTGAAGGGTGATGCCGGTGTGCCCGGACGACTGCTCAGTGTCGGGCTGCTGCTCACCCTTGTGCTCGGAGCAGTCGTCGCGATGGTGGTCGTGCCGGGCCTGTCGTGGGCTGAGGCTGCGCTGATCGCCTCCGTGCTCGCCCCGACGGATGCCGCGCTCGGCATGGCGGTCGTCACGGATAAGGCTGTGCCGGTTCGAATACGACGCGCCCTGAACATCGAGAGCGGATTGAACGACGGAATCGCGACGCCGTTCGTCACGGTCTTCCTCGCCGTCGTAGTCGGGGAGACGACGTCACAGGGCGGTTCGCCGGTCCGCGACGCCCTGGTGCAGATCCTTATCGCGATCGCGGTCGCGATCGTCGTAGGCGGCGTCGGAGGCAAGCTGCTCGTGTGGGTGACCCGACGCGAGTGGTCGTCGCACACATCGAGACTGCTCTTCGTGCTCGCGCTGGCATTCGTCGCCTACATCGGCTCTGTCGAGGCCGGCGGCAACGGATTCGTGAGCGCCTTCGTGGCCGGCCTCGTTTTCGGCGCTGTCGACGAGGGCAACCGCAAGGCGATCTCGTTCACCGAAGACGTAGCCCTGTTCGCCTCGTTGTTGGTGTGGGTGGTCTTCGGGGCCTACTTCGCTGGACCGGTGCTCGCCGGGGCCTTCGATGCCTCGGCGATCCTTTACGCCGTGCTCAGCCTCACGGTGATTCGCATGGTGCCCGTGGCGATCGCCCTAGTCGGCAGGGGATTCCGGCCGCTGACGACGGCGTTCATGGGGTGGTTCGGACCGCGGGGCCTGGCCTCGGTGGTGTTCACGCTCATCGTTGTCGAGGAGCTGCAGGGCACCAGTGTGGATACGCCGCTGCTCGAGATCGCAACGTGGACCATCCTGCTGTCGGTCCTGCTGCATGGACTCTCAGCGCGGCCGCTATCCGCCTGGTACGGCTCTCGGATCCGCGCGGGCGATCCGGCCGCTCCCGAGCTGATCGATCTTCCCGAACCGCGTATCCGGCGGCACATCCAGCGCGGTGCCGGCCATGAGCCGGCGATGGCCGCTGAGTCGGTGAATCGGGAGGGATAAGCGACGTGGCGGGGGAGAAGGTAGCCGCACAGCCGAAGGGCTTCCAGCAATGGGTGCCGGGCATCACGATGCTCCGGACGTATCGCCGTTCGTGGCTGCGCTTCGACCTCGTCGCCGGCGTCGTGCTGGCCGCGATCCTCGTGCCGCAGGGCATGGCCTACGCGGAACTCGCCGGTCTGCCCGCCGTGACGGGTCTCTACACGACGATCGCCTGCCTCATCGGGTACGCCCTCTTCGGTCCTTCGAGGATCCTCGTCCTGGGCCCGGACTCCTCGGTCGCGCCGCTGATCTTCGCGGCGATCGCGCCGCTGCTCGTCACGACCGATCCGGCGGAGGCGATCGCGCTCGCCGGGATGATGGCGTTGATGGTCGGCGCGATCGAGGTCGGCCTCGGCCTCGGCAAGCTCGGCTTCGTCGCGGATCTGCTGAGCAAGGAGGTCCAGGTCGGCTATATGAACGGGCTCGCCGTCACGATCATCGTGGGCCAACTCCCCAAGCTGTTCGGCTTCTCCACCGACGCGGACGGCTTCATCGAGGAATGCAAGGCCTTCGTACAAGGCCTCGACAAGACGAACACGACGGCGCTCGCGATCGGGGTCGCGACGTTGGCGGTGCTGCTGATCCTCCCTCGACTCTCGAAGAGGATTCCCGCGGTGCTGGTGGCGGTGCTCGGCGCGACCGTCGTCACCGGCGTGTTCGACCTGGCCGAGAAGGGGGTCGAAACGGTCGGCGCCCTGCCGCAGGGATTGCCGACCCCGACGTTCCCATCGGTGCCGCTCGACACGCTCGGCGCGCTGCTCGCTGCGGCGCTCGGCATCGTGCTCGTGTCCCTCACCGACACGATCGCCACGTCGACCAGCTTCGCCGCACGCCGAGGCGATGAGGTGGATCCGGACCAGGAAATGATCGGCATGGGCGCGGCGAACATCTTCGCCGGCTTCTTCCAAGGGTTCGCGATCTCGGCGAGCGGCTCGCGCACCGCGGTGGCCGAGCAGTCCGGCTCGAAGTCGCAGGTGACCGGGCTGGCCGGCGCGGCGATCGTCGCCCTGCTCCTGCTGTTCCTGCCGTCGTTGCTGCAGAACCTGCCGCAACCGGCGCTCGCGGCCGTGGTGATCGCGGCGGCGCTGTCGCTGTTCAACCTCCTCATCCTGCGCACGTACTACCGAATGCGCAGGTCTGCGCTCACGATCTCGCTGATCGCGTCGCTCGGCGTGATCCTTTTCGGCGTCCTCGAGGGCATCCTGATCGCGATCGCGCTGTCGATCTTCCTGTTCTTCCGGCGAGGCTGGTGGCCGGAGGGCGAGGTGTTGGGTCGCGTCGGCAAGCTCGAGGGTTGGCACCGCACCGATCTTCATCCAGACGCCGAGGAGACCGAGGGGGTCCTCGTCTACCGCTGGGAGGCGCCGCTCTTCTTCGCGAACGCGGGCATCTTCCGCCAGGAGATCCGCAAGCTCGCGCGTCGCCGGAAGCCTCGTTGGGTCGTCCTGCAGTGCGAGGCGATCACGGACATCGACGTCACCGCCGCCGACATGCTTGACAAGCTCGACAAGGAGCTCAATGACAAGGGCGTCAACGTGGTGTTCGTCGAGATGCGCAGCCGGATCGAAGACCTTCTTGAGCGCTACGGCCTCTTCGCCACGTTCACCCGCGCGCACGTGTACCCGTCGATCGACCTGGCGTTGCGTGGGATCGAGGAGGAGGAGCGACGGGTGTCGGCCGTCGATACGTCGGCATCGGGCGAGGATCCGCAGAGGCTCCGGAGGCTCAGCCCTCCGCCGTCCGCTCGGCCAGGCGGTTCCTGATGAGGATGTCGACGCTGAACAGGAATGCCCACAGCGGCATGACGAGGTTGGCCCACGCCGACAGGTTCACGCCGAACAGGAGCACGAAGCCCGCCACGAAGCCGGAGACGACGAGCCATCGCGGCAGGATCTTCGTCCGAAGCCCTATGGTGGTCGCCGAGAGGATGAAGACCGCCGCCATCCGGATCGCGTAGACGTTGATCAGCGCGAACGTGATCCGGCGCTCGAAGTCCCACTGACCGGGATCGGGAGCAACGCCGGACTGGATCGAGGGATCTGCCAGCATCCCGCCGGCGATCGCGGCGCCGACGAACAGCATCCCGACGAACAGCAGGCCACTCCCGAGGAACACGGTCGCGAAGAATCGGTCCTCCCGCTCGCCGATGCGGTCGCGGATGACGCCGATGAACCACAGGAACGCGATGCCGGCGAAGGGCACGAGGTTGAGCGCAAGCTCCACCGCGTTCCGCTTCCCGCTGTCGGTGAGCCAAGTGGTGTTCGCGTCCGCGGAGGTCGGCACGGCGAGGCGGATCAAGACGAGCGCACCGCCGAGCAAGAGCGAGAAGGCGATCCCCGCGACACCGGCGGCGCGTGGTGTGCGGACACGCTGGCGGGTGACGGTCCGCGACTCGTCCATCTTCCGCTCCTTCGCCGAGGCTCAGACGCCCGTCAGCGCTTCGAGCCGACCCGAGCCGATCGCGTCGACGAACGCTCGATAGTCCCGCTCGTTGAGGTCGGCGTAGCGTTCTGCGAACTTCGTCATCGCACGGTCGAACGTGTCGCTCTTGCCCAGGTAGGCGGCGAGCGCGACCGGGTCGCCCGATCGCGCGTGTGCGCGTGCGAGCGTCCAGCCGCAGACGCCGGCGTAGTAGCTCATCGCCGGGGGATCGAACGCGTCGACCACTGCCGACCCCTTCATGTCGCGCAGCTGGCGCCAGTAGTAGAAGCGATCGTCGACGACGGCCTTCGTCCAGCCCAAGAAGATGTCGCTCGCCGCCTGCATCAACCTCTGGCCCTGCACGACCCGCTCCCCGGGCTGGCGGAACCGGCTCTCGGGCAGGTGATCCTCCAGCACCGATCTCGTCGCCTCCTTGACCTGCAGGAACAACGGATCGCCGTTGTCGCGGCCCCGCAGGAGCACGATCCACGCCAGCGTGCCGACGCTGCCGACGCCGACGACCTTGCGTGCGACGTCGACGAGCTCGAACCGCTCGAGCAGCCGGCGACGATCGCCTGCGAGGGTGGAGCGGTAGGCACGCAGGAGCTGGTGCACCCCCTCCGTGACCTGTTCCATCGTGTAGCCCATGCCCTCGGCGAGGTCGCGCACCGGGACGACCACCGGGGGAGCGCTCTTGATCCGTTGCTCGCCGTCGTGCACCTCGACGAGTTTGGAGAGCGCTTGCAGGCTGTCCCTCGACCGCGTCTTCTCGCGGTTCCTCTCGGCCACCTTGGTCAGCTTGCTCTTCCCGAGCTTCGCGATGCCCTTGTTCCAGACCTCGTCCGCGTCCAGCCGCGAGTACCAGATGTCCAGCGTCCGCATGTCGGCGAACCCGCCGATCGCCTTCCGGTACGCGGCGACGGCGGCGGCGGCCGAGTCCCGGGCGTCCTAGGCGCGGAACCCGTTGGACCGCGACGCGATCACGAAGCTCGCGGCCAAGCGTGCGACGTCGTACTCGAACGGTCCGGGCAGCGTCTCGTCGAAGTCGTTCAGATCGAACAGCAGGGTCCGCTCGGGCGACGCGTATGCACCGAAGTTCGACAGGTGCGCGTCACCGCAGAGCTGCACCTGCAGGCCGGCGGTGGGGAGCGTGGCCAGGTCGCTCGCCATGATCTTCGCCGCGCCGCGGTAGAACGTGAACGGCGACGCACTCATCCGACCTCGACGGAGCGGCACGAGATCGGGCTCCCGCACCTCGTTCTGGCTCTCGAGCAGCTCGACCGGATCGGGGCGATCGCTCGCGGGCTCCCAGTCCGCGATCGCGGCGCGCGGCGCCCGTGCGCGCGCCGTCTTCCCCGACTCCCGTCGATCTTCCAGCGAAGGGTGTGGCACTGCCTTGGTCGCCATGTGCGTTCCTCCCTCAACGGCGATAGCGCGACACCGCCAGCCTACGCCGCACGAACCATCGGCCCGTTCGAAGCGGCCGCGTTCACCCGGGTGACTTCCACCGGACCTCTTGAGGGCAGGCCCGCGGACCTAGCATCGGATTGAGAGCCTGTAAGCCGAGGGTGCGCGGGGTGGAGGAGGAGGACAGCATGGACGCCAAAGAGTTGCTTCAGCGGATCGAGTCGCACGACGCACCATTGATCGTCGACGCACGCACCGCACCCGAGTACAAGCACGGTCACATCCCCGGTGCCATCAGCGCACCGCTCGGGAAGATCCTGGTCCACACGGCGCATCTGCCGAAGCAGAGGAAGATGGTCGTTACGTGCCATGGCGGCGAGCGCGCGTGGATCGCGCGGAAGGTCCTCGCCCACCGGGGTACAGCGATCTCGAGCCGCTCGAGGGACACATGCGCAACTGGAAGAAGTCGGGCCTCCCGATGGAGCCGAAAGCGTAACGATGGATCGCGGCGAGCCGAGAACGGCCCAGCCGGCGAGGATCGGAGGCGATGCATGAGCGCGTCGGAGAACCTCGGAGCCAGTGCACAGCCGACACCGGAGAACGAGAGGCATGAGGCCGCTGCGAGCGCGACGTCGCCCGATGCGTTCGCGTGGGGTCCGATGCGGGACGACGGCCGGCACTACCCGGTGCTCGGCCAGCGCACGTTCGGGGCGACCGCCATACTGCTCCGCCATCGGCGGGATCTCTGGGCGATCTATCGGAAGCATCGCCTGGATCCGCAGTTCCGCGAGGAGATCATGATCGCCGCGGCGGGCGCGGACTCCAGCCGTCAGTGCAGCTTCGCCCACCGTGAGTGGGCGCGAGCCGAGGGCCTGCCCGAGGAGGAGCTCGCCGCGTTGGAGGGCCTCGACTTCGATGCCCTCGACGAGCGAAGGTGGGCTGCGTTCGCCTGGGCGCAAGCGTACGCCCGCCGCGACTTCGAACAGGTGCCCGACGACGTCGACGTGAGCTTCCGGCGTCACTTCAGCGCGCAGGAGCAGACGGACATCGCGTTGGCGGCCCGCACGATGTACTGGCTGAACGAGACGAGCAACAGCGTGGACGCATTCCTGTACCGCGTGAAACGCAAGATCACCGCGATCTCCTCCCCGGCAGCACGAGGTTGAGCGAGCTGGCTGCGCTCCTGCTGTACGCGGTCGTCGTGCCGATCTTGATCGTCTGGTTGAGCATCCGGCAGCGGAGGAACCCCATCTCGATGTTCCGGAGCATGCGGCCGTTCTTCCGCGAGTTCGAAGCCCGTGGCCCGCACACGATCTCCGGGCCAGGCATCCATTTCGACGCCGATTGACGCCGCATTCACCCGGGTGATTCGGCTCCACGGCCCACAAGGCGCACAGGCCGAGTGCCATGCTCGCCTCATGGGTTCCAGCACCAGTTGGACGAGCATAAGGAGGTGAAGCATGGTTTGGGCGATCTTGCTCCTGCTCGGGATCCCCTTGTGGTTCATCGTGGTCGGCATCACCGTCACGCTGATGCGCAACCGGAAGATCCGGGCACGTTACGGCAACATCCCCTCGCGGGTGAAGCGACCCGGGAAGGCACGCTGGACACGCGGGCACGCGATCTGGATATCGGACGTGTTCGCGTTCCGCGGAAGCCCGGCCGCCTGGAGCGAGGACATCGTTCAGGTGAGGGGCGTGGAGCTCCGTGACCCGAGCGACGAGGAACGGCACAAGCTCCGTCGCCTCGGGGACGACGTGCTGATCGCGACGCTCTCGATCGCGGATGGCGACCAGTTCGAAGTGGCCGCCCGATCAGAACAACGTACCGCGCTCGTCGGGCCTTTCATGGTGGAAGCGATCCCGGCGCGTGCTAGCGGAACGACAAGAACCAACGACTAGGAAGAGGAGGGAACTACGATGAAGCTGAAGACAGGTCTCGACCACACCGAGCCGATCCACGTCAAGGACTCCCGCGGCCTGCGGTTCTGCGGGATGGGCGCGTTCGTCGGTGTCGGCCAGATGCAGCGAGCGCACGTCTACACGGCGGCCGCGTTCCCAGTGACTCCGGAGACCCACAAGCAGATCGATCCGGAGCGGCTGGCGAAGGAGCTCGAGGTCGACATGTGCGCCGTAAACAGCGGGCGCTTCTGGATGATGGATGAGTACACGTACATGGGCAGCGACATCATGAACTTCCACGGTGTCGAGATGCGCTGGGCCGGCGACATGACCGGCGCGGAGATGATCGCCCAGTTCAAGAGCCCGTACTCACCGTCGCTGATCTACCGCAACACCAACTGGGTCTGGCATGCGGGCGAGCCGGTCTACCTGCTCCGCGAGCCCGACGGCGCGGCCGTGTGGGTGTTGCAGGAGTTCACGCAGGAGGTGGACCCGACCCTCGAGGCGAACAACCTCGACCGGCTGGGCGCCATGTACAAGAACCTGCCGGAGGGCTTCACGTTCGAGACCAAGATCCTGGACGAAGAGCTCTCGCTCGACACGTCTCACGCGGGCGGCTGGGCCGCGATCATGCGCGACGAGTTCGGTTGCACCTACCAGGGCTGCGGCTACGGCACCGACACGAGCGCCAACTACGTGCCCTGATCCGCGATTGGAAGGAGAAGATGATGGCCACTGCGACACACAACGGGCGGCCGATCGTCGAGCAACGGCAGACGAAGCTGGAGCTCTACGTCACCGCCAAAGAGGCCTACGACATGTGGCAGGAGGACCCCGAGGGCGTGAAGATCCTCGATGTTCGTACGCCCGAGGAGTGGGTCTTCACGGGCCACGCGCCGATGGCGACGCTGATCCCGTTCGCGTTCCTGGCCTACGTCTGGGACGCGGAGAAGGAGGGGTTCACGTGGTCGTTGAGCCCCGACTTCCTGGCACGCGTGAAGGAGCGGTTCGCTCCGGAGGACACGATTCTGGTCACGTGCCGCTCGGGCGGTCGTGGGGCGATGGCGTGCAACATGATGGCTGGGGCCGGCTACACGAAGGCCTACAACATCCTCGACGGGATGGAGGGCGACAGGGTCCACGACGACGACAGCGTGTTCGACGGCATGCGCCGCAAGAACGGCTGGATCATGTCGGGTCTGCCATGGACCTACGACCTCGACCCCGACGAGATGGCGCTGCCGAAGCGCGAAGAGCCCGGCGAGCTCCACCCGGGGAACGACGCGGACTGAGGAAGGACGCAGCGGGGCGGTGGCGGTGCGCCACCGCCCCAAGGACGACGAGCCGCGCTGGAGGCGTGTCATGACTGCCCAGGATCAGCAAGCGCGACGACCGAGAGCGGGCCGCCCACTCCTCCGGGAGACGCGAAGCGCACGCTCACCCGTGCGAACCTCTCCACGACGGTCGGCAACGTCCTCGCCTCGGCTCCTGCTCTCATCCCGGCGCTGGTGAAGCCGAAGACGTCGACCGCCTTGCGCGAGAAGGTCATGCTCGAGGTCACGGCGATCAACGACTGCGGCTACTGCAAGTGGGGGCATACGTACCTCGCCGTCGCGCAGGGTGTGCCGCTCGAGGAGATCAACCAGATCTTCGGGTACCAAGATGAGTCGCTGGTGGCCAAGGATGAGGCTGAGGCCGCGGCGATTCTGTTCGCGCAGCACTACGCGGAGAACATCGACGAGATCGACCCGGAGTCGCTCGCGAACCTGCGCGAGTACTTCAGCGACCCTCAGGTGGCCGAGATCATCGCCTATGTCCGCGCGATCACGCTCGGCAACCTGACCGGGTAATACGCTCGACGCGTGGCTCGACCAGGTCCGTGACCTGCGGGACCGCCCGGCCGTCGCCTGGGTCGTCCGCGACCTTGGCGATCCGACGCGGCGCGTGGCATACCTGGCCGACGCGAGGATCGTCGCGGGCAGCGCTGCCGTGATCGCACCACGACCGATCGGGCGCGTCGTTACGGGTCGACACATGAAGAACCGGCGGGCTCGCCTCGTCACTCGGCTCCTGGGCGCCCGGAACGTATCCCTCGGCTACGGCTTGGCGCGCTCGGATCGAGGCGGCGGATCGACGCAGCGATGGCTCCTCGCGTGCGGTCTGGTGGACGTGCTTGACGCGACAGCGGTCGTTGTCGCGTCTCGCCGGCAGCCCCGAGGTCGCCGCGCCCTCCGTGTCGCGATAGCGCTGCTGCCGGCGGCCGCCAATCTCGGTACCGCCGTACAGCTGCGGCGTCGGAGCGCCGTCCTCGGGGACCCCGTGCTGGGGCTCGGAAGCGGCTCGTTGTCGATGACCGGCGAGCCCGCATGAGCGTGTCGTGAAGTCACCCGGACTTAAAGGGGAGCTCAGATGAGCGAGTCGCGAAACACGAAGATCGTCAAAGCGGAAGAAGGCCTAGCGGAGATGCAGAGGATGCTCGATCAAGCCTCGCGGGGGGTCGATGCGGCCGAGCGGGCTGACCTCGCGGCGCGTGAGGCGGCGAGGAAGACCATGTCGATCGCCAAGATCGCCGCGGTGGCCCTCGTCGGGATCGTGACGGTGTTGGTTCTCGTCGGCGTGATCCGGCGTCGCGGGTAAGCATCGATGTTCGAACGTCGGCTCGCCAACGGCGGACCACCACACCAGCGGGAGTCGAGGAACGGTCGGATCCGCACATCTTCGATCGCGCTCTGCGCGATCGCACTCGTGCTCTTCGGTGCATGCGGCGGCGGCTCGAACATCCCGAGCGCTTCGCGCTCCGCCAGCCTCCCGACGCCCCGGCGCGATCGTTTCCGGTACGACAGCCCCCCCTGCGAGTGAGGCGCTTTCCGGCACACCCACGTCGCCGTTGGCTTCCTCGTCCACGAGCTCACCCTCGAAGAGCTATGCCGCGAGTACATCGACGAAGACGTCGACCGCCAGTTCGACCACCACATCGACCTCGACTTCGACTAGCACATCGACTTCGGCGACGACGCCGACGGCATTCCGCCGACCGTCACGCTCGGCCCGTCGGTCACGGCTTCCTCCGTCCCGGCGGCGACGACATCGACACCGGTCTGGCCCTGGATCGTCCTGGTGCTGCTCCTGATCGCTGTAGTCGTGGCCTACGCGCTACGTCGCAGGTCGGTGCGGGCATCCTCGGCGAAGGTGCGAACGACGCGCGCTCCTTGCCTACGCGAGCGCCATGGCTCTGCACGACCAGGTCTCGATGCTCCCGATGAGCACGGATGTCGATCGGCCGCGGATGCTGGGCGAAGTCTCGGCGAGCCTGGACCTCGTGATCGGCGAATTCGATGCGCTTGTCGTCGAACCGGAGCTGCGAGAGGCGTTAGGGGAGATCGGGGACGTGCGAGTGTCGCTCGGGAGCTCCGGGGGCGCTGCGGGCGCAGGTCGAGGCGGGTGGGATCGACCCGGATCTACTCCGGGAGCGCCTCGTGGATCTTGACGGCGCCCTTCATCGGTTCCGTCAACGCCTGTCGGTGACGCCCTGAGGCAGTCGAGTACCTCCTGCGCGGGCGTCGAGAGGAAGCTCACGTGGTGTCGACGGGTCCGGCGGCCTTAGGAGGCAGCGCCAGCATCAGCCCCGTCCACAGGATATGACTCGCGAGCGGCGCGACCACGCCAGCGGACCACCAACCGAGCACGGCCCAGAGGAGGCCCGCGACGACGGCGGCGGTGATGATCGGCAGAGACCTGCTCGGCAGGTTCGCGACCACGTACAGCACCCACGCCACGAGCGCGGCTCCCGCTGCTCCGATGCCCGTCAGCGCAAGGGACTGCTGCGTGAACCCTCGCCAGAAGAGCTCCTCGCCCGGCACCGCGAGCAGTAAGGAGAGCAGGAGCTCGCGCGCGAGCGGCGTGTCGGACGCCTCTCCGTATGCGGCCGCAACCGCCTTGCGGAAGAAGGCCCAGCGATCCGCCACGATCACGAACAGCCGCGTGGCCCCCCAGAAGACGATGCCGCTCGCCGCGCCGACGAGGGCCGCCTTCCCCGCGGAGACCTTCGCGGTCGCGTCCGGGTACAGAAGGATCGCCACCACGCCCATCGCCGCAAGGACGAACGGGACGACGCTCAGCACCTCGCGCTTCCCACGAGACACGGATCGCCACGCCAGCATCTGGGCGACGAGCCCGGCAGCCACAACAAGGTAGTCGAACGTGCTCATGCGGGGACGGGCCTCGTCGTGATGGCAATTTCGGCGGTGGGCGCGGTCACGACCGCAATGTAGTACACCCCTGTGGACGACCGCATTGCTTGGGATCGTGCGTACTTCAGCGCGGCGCGTGCGAGAGGCGCGATCGGCAGCGTTGTCTCGGTGATCCAGATCCCGATCCGGTCCCGACGCGCCGGCAACTGTCTGGCGATCGGGACTGGACAGCGCGAGGCGGCTCTCTCGTCTACTTCCGGCGTCGGCGGCCTCGGCCCCTGTCGCGATTCACCCGGGTGAATCCATCCCGTCGGTCGCGCAGCGGTCCCCGGACGAGGAAGACTGAATTCGACGATGGGGACCGACCCTCGTGCGAAGTAGTGCCGGTCCGACCATCGCAGGACGACGAAAGGGTGCCGTCTGTTGCTGTTCCTACGCGCCTTCGCGGTTCCCGAGGCCGCCGACCAAGCGGTTGTGGCCCTCGAGACGATCCCAGCGGTTGTGCACGTGATGCGCCGAGGACCGCCGACGGGCGCTTGGAGATGGTCAGCGCAGATCTCCCGGCCGCCGGGGTCGACCGGGCGCTGGAGGCTCTCTCGGCGGTCGGTCTGTCCCCCGAACACGTCTCGGTCGAGCGGACGAACGGGATCGGCCCGGTCGAGCGACATGGGCAGTGGCTCACGCTCGGAAGAGAGCCACTGGTGTGGGCGGAGGTCGTCGAAGGGGCACGGGAGAACGCCCGACTCCCGGCTCGCTACCTCGTTTACATGTTCGTGGCGGGGATCTTGGCGGGGTTCGCCGTCATCTTCGCGAACGCCTCGTTGATGGTCGGCGCGATGGCCGTCAGCCCCGACCTCCTCCCCATGACGGCGGCCTGCGTGGGCATCGTGGGACGACGGCGCCAGCTCTTCATCCGCGCGCTCGGGACGCTCGTGATCGGACTCGCGGTTGCGCTTTTGTCGGCTGCTGCTCTCGCCTACATCCTCGATGCCACCGGGTATCTCGCGGCGAACCTTCCGGCTGGGAGCGGGCTCGTCATAGCCCCATCGACGAAGCTGATCGTTCCCGCCGCCACCATCGCTTTCGTGGCAGGGGTAGCGGGCATGCTCGCCGCCGAGACGAAGGCGAGCACGGCGATCGGCGTCGCGATCTCAGTTGCCACCATCCCGTCCACGGCCTATTGCGGCGTCGCACTGGCCATCGGCTCGGTCAGCCAGGCGGCGACTGGCTTCGGGATCTTGGTGATCAACATCGCGTTCCTGCTGATCGGGGGAGTTGTCACTCTCTCCGTTCAACGCAGACTGCGTGACCGGCTCGCCCGGGCACGTTAGCGTCGCCGGGCGCACCCGGGAGACAACCACAACTCGATACGGCGATGGGGTTGAACTTCAGCGGTAGCTCGGGACGGTTGTATCCGTGTGCGGGTTGGCGCTTCGGCGGTTCCGCTTCGGCCTTCTTCACGTGAGGATGTTGACCGCGCGCGCGACGACGAGGATGCCTACGGTGAGTGAAACGGCCTCCTCGCCCATCATCATCAGCTTCGCCCACGGCTTGATCGCGGAGACGTCGGTCGGACTGAATGCGGTCGCCGTGCTGAACGACAGGTGGAGGTAGTCGACGAACGCCGGCGTCCACCCCGCCTGCACGTACTCGGTCAGCGCCATCTCGGGGAAGACGAACGCCGGTGAGCGCCCCGATCCGGATGCTCGGGCCGCCGCACCCCCTCTGTCGAGATCCCAGTACCACAGCCCGAACGCGATCACGTTGGTGAACCAGATGATCGCGCCGCTCACAAGCAGAATGTGGGGGTCCTTCGTGAACGCCGAGCCGTAGAAGATCGCGAGCACGAGCCGGACGACCGAACCGCTGTTCGAGACCGTGATCAATGCGATCAACGCGCCGGTCACGACGCGGAGCCATCGATCGTCTCGATCGACCCGACCCGGATCGCCGAGCAGCAGCGCCGCCATCAGTACGGTAAGCACGGCGAACATGAGCCAGTTCGCGTCTGCGAGACGGAGCTGATCCGGGAGTGCGGTGCGCATCAGCCCTGCCGCGAAGACCGCCAGTGCCATCGGCCAGCGTTGCTCGCCTTTGCGTCGTTCGACCACGTTGCCGCGAACCATACGCGACGGAGTGCTTGCCCAGAGTCTTCTTGACCCACCCCGCCGTTCACGACCGCGAGCACAAGCTTGTTGCGCGAAATCGCAGATGGTGGCTGTTGAGCGTGATCCAAGAGGGTGACCAGCGAGCCCACTCTTGGCATCGCAGCGATTCGAAGATCCTCGGTTGGGTGGCATCGCGGTGAAGTCACGCGCGATCATGCAGCCGTTCTTCGACAATCCGAGGGCGGTCAGTAGGGATCCCGGGGACCCCGTGATCGTAGGGATCTGGGCGGGATCGGTCTTGTGCGTGTGCAGTGCCGTCGACTAGCGATCCCGTTTCCAGAGGTGGCCGCCCGTCGGACTTCCCCACGATCGAGATGTCGCAGACGTACATCGCGTGGGACCACGCCGATTAGAGCCCTGACCTGCTGTGGGTACTACCCCGCTTAACCTGTGGGTACTCCTCAAGAAAGGCTGCAAACCGTGTGGTCAGGGAGTTCTGAGAACACCCCACCGACCGACCGTCTAGAACTGACGGACATCGTGTACATATCGGGTTCTCTCGAGAAAGGGGGAACCGATGACCGAACGGGAGCTCTCACGAGTGGGGCCTCTGACATCTCGAACTCCGCTGAAGACATCGGCTCGTTCGTCGTGATGACGAACGCCGTTCTTCCAGCCTGAGCGCTTGCCGTCGGCAGCGCGTGCTGGCAGAGCCGATCAGCGCTGGGGTATCATGCAAACTGACTAGTCGGTTTGGAAAGGGATCCGTACGTGCCTCGTCTCAGTCCCGCGACGAAGGTGGCGCGTCGTCAGCAGCTGGTCGATGCGGCCTGGCGCTGCCTGGCAGACGGAGGGTTCGGATCGCTCACCGTCGATGACGTCTGCTTTGAGGCAGGCGTCAGCAAAGGCGCTTTTTACGTCTACTTCGACCAGAAGCAGGACCTTTTGCTCGCCCTCCTGGACGACGAGGCCGCCGAGATGGACGACGTGATGCAGACGCTCGAGCACAGTCGTGCGAGCAGCGTGGAACGGCTGCGACGATTCGCACGGGCCATGCTCGAACAAGGTGATGACGCGGCGCGACTCCAGATCCGTGCGGATCTCTGGGCCGAGATGTCGTCAAGTGAAGCCGTCCGGGAACGATGGATCGCGGTCGTCGGAGCTCGGCGCGAAGCCCTCAAGCGGTGGATCGAGGAAGGTGTGTCATCGGGCGAGCTCTCGCCGATCCCAGCGAATGCCTTCGCGGCGATCCTGCTCGCGCTCGGTGATGGACTTCTGCTCCACGCGGGACTCGATCCTTCCGGTTTCCGGTGGGTGAACGTTAGGAAGGCGCTCGACGCGATCTTGGAAGGCATCGGCGAACGGTGACGATTGGCGGGCACCTGACAAAGCGAGACCGACTTCTCGCGCGGACTTCCGCCAGGCTGCGACAGGCTGGGTACCTCCGGAAGTGGCTCGTCCTCGGGGTGATCATCGGGGTCGTCGCCGGACTCGGCGCCATCGCGTTCACGGCCGCGCTCCGCTGGGCGACCGAGTTCTTCCTGCAACTGGCCGGGGGATACACGCCGCCGGCACCGGCGGGTGAGGGTGCGACGCTGGGCTCTGGATCTCACCTCGTCCGACCGTGGGCGTTGCCGTTGATCGTGGGGCTCGGAGGCTTGATCTCCGGCATCCTCGTGTTCAGCCTGGCACCCGAAGCCGAGGGTCACGGCACCGATGCCGCTATCGCAGCGGTCCACCACAACCCGAGAGGCATCCGGGCACGGGTGTCGTTCGTAAAGATCATCGCCTCGGCGATCACGATCGGTTCGGGAGGGTCTGCCGGCCGCGAGGGACCGACGGCACAGATCAGCGCGGGCTTCGGTTCGATGCTCGCGCGCTGGCTCGATCTCACACCGTCGGACGCGAGGATCGCGGTGACGGTCGGGATCGGCTCGGGAATCGGAGCGATCTTCCGTGCTCCGCTCGGAGGCGCAATCCTCGGCGCGGAGGTCCTGTACCGAGAAGACGTCGAGGCGGACGCGTTGATCCCATCGCTCGTCGCCTCCATCGTGGGGTTCGCCGTCTTCGGGGCGGTGGATGGGTTCAACCCGATCTTCGCAACGCCGGGCGGCTATCACTTCGATCACCCGGCCGAGCTCATCTACTACGCCGTGATCGGTGTGGCAGCGGGGCTCCTGGGGCGCCTCTACGCGACCTCGTTCTACGGGGTCGCCCACCTGACTCGTCGGCTTCCGGGGAGCAGGATGCTGAAGCCCGCGGTCGGAGGTGTGCTCGTCGGGCTCATGGCGATCGCGATCCCGGAGATCCTCGGCACGGGGTACGGATGGGTCCAGATCGCGATGACGACGGCGATCATGACCATTCCCCTGTGGGTGATCCTGTTGTTGCCGTTCGCCAAGATCCTCGCCACGTCGCTCTCCATCGGTTCCGGGGGATCGGGGGGGATCTTCGGTCCGGGCATGGTGATCGGCGGCTTCCTCGGAGCCGCCGTGTGGCGAGTGACGCAGGGTCTCCCTGCGGTACCGCACTCGCCGGCGCCGTTCGTAGTGGTGGCGATGATCGCGTGCTTCGGAAGCATCGCCCACGCCCCGCTCGCGGTGATGCTGATGGTCGCCGAGATGACCGGCAGCCTCGAGATGCTTGCCCCGGCGATGGTTGCCGTCGGACTCGCCACGGTCATCGTCGGCGATGAGACGATCTACGAGAACCAGCTTCGGAACCGGGCCGAGGCGCCTGCTCATCGGGCACGGTTCGGCCTGTCGTCGCTGGCAGCTCTGCCTATTCGCGAGGCGATGCGGCCGTCTCGCCTCGTCTTGGACGAAGGTGTTTCCGTGCGCGAGGCGCGCGCGCGACTCCAGGAACTCGAGCTGACCGGGACCTCGATCGTGGGCGGCGATCATGTGTTCCGGGGAACGATCGACGTCGAGCGCATCGAGGGAGCCGACCCCGCCGCATCGATTCGATCGGTGGCCGACGGGGGCATCTCCCCGGTTCCTGTCGAGGCGACGCTCGACGCGGTCGTAGAGATCTTCGCCACGGAGCACGCGACGTGGGTGCCTGTCCTGGATGCGGACCGCCACGTGGTGGGGACGGTCGATACGGCAGATCTCGTCGACGCGTACCGGCGGTCGCTCTCGTCAAGCCTCAAGGGTCTCGGCTCGGTCTTCCCGGGGTCCATCCTCGTTGAAGAAGAGGTCCATCCGACGGCTGCGGTGATCGGCCGATCGATCGTCGACGCGGCGTGGCCCGCCGGAACGGTCGTGGTCGCCATCCAGCGGGGTAATCAGCTCCTGTTGCCGGAACCGGACACGACCGTTGCCGAGGGAGATGTCTTGAGCATGCTCGTTCCGACCCGCGCGGAGGCACGGCTGCGGTCCGTGGTCGGGGCGCCCCCGACCGAAGACCCGGGTGACGACCCACCCATGATCTAGCCGTGTCCGTTTGCTCACCGGTGCGGGCTCACCCAAGATGACGGGATGAGTGACGCCGAGGTGCTTGCGACCGGCCACGCTGCGTTCGATGCGAACGACTGGGAGGCGGCCAGGGAGGCCTTGTCGGCCGTGGAACGCCTTCCACCCGAATCGAGCGACGCGCTCGCAAAGGCTCGCTGGTGGCTCGACGATCCGATCGGCGCGATCGGTGCCTGGGAGGTCGCGTACGCCGGATATCTCCGGCGTGGTGATACGGGCGACCGAAGGGCCGCCGCGCGCACGGCGGTGACGATCGCCCGCGAGTACACCTCCGCTCTGGGGAACCCAGTGGCGGCGAACGGGTGGCTTCAACGAGCCGGCGATGCCTTGCCCGATACCGAACCGAGTGCCGAACGCGGCTGGATCGGGCTCGCAGAGGCGGAGCGTGCGGCGGATCCCGCCCAAGCGATCGCGCATGCCGAGGCGGCGCTGGAGGCCTCTCGCGTCTTTGGCGACAGCGAGCTCGAGATCCAAGCGCTCGCCGCGATGGGGGTCGGCCGCGTCCGTGAAGGCCGCATCCGCGAGGGCATGGATCTCCTCGATGCCGCTCTGGCGGCGGCTACCGGTGGCGAGACCGATGACCCGCGCGTGCTCGGCGACGTCTTCTGCGACGTGGTCGAGGCGTGCACGCTCACCGCGGACATGTCGCGCGTGGAGCGTTGGCTGGAGGTGTTCAACGCCTACATGGAGCGGCACCAGCATCCGCCGCTGCTGTCGTTCTGCATGGTGTGCGACGCCGAGGATCAGATCCAGAAGGGGGAGTGGGACAAGGCTGAGGCGACGCTGATCGCCGCGCTCGAGCCGATCAAGGCGGGGATCCAGCGCGCTCGCTGTGTCCACCCCGCAGCGTTGCTTACGTCGATCCGGGTTGCTCAGAGTCGCTTCGAAGAGGCCGACCAGCTGACGGTCGGCCTCGAGGACCTGCCGGAGATGGCGATCCCCCGAGCGTCGTTGTTCCTCGCCCGGGGCGAGTCGGCCGTCGCCGTCGCCGAACTCCACCGTCGGCTCAACGTGGTCGGGCGTGACAACCTCCTCGCATCCTCGATGCTCGCGGCCCTCGTTGAGGCCGAGATCGTCCACGGGGACCTCGCGGCGGCGGCCGAGGCGGCCAAGCACCTCGACACGCTCGCCGAGGGATCGGAGCGCGAACGTGACCGTGCCGACGCCGCCCTGGCGCTGGGTCGAGTAACCAGAGCCACGGGGGGTGACCCCCGTGCCGAGCTCGAGCGCGCGCTCGAGCTCTACGGGCGCCTCGAGATGCCGTTGCAGGCCGCACGGACTCGCGTCGAGATCGCCCGAGCGGTTCGGGCGAGCGAGCCGACGCTGGCCATCGAGGAGGCACGGGTAGCGCTCTCGACCTTCGATGAGGTCGGTTCTGTGAGAGACGCCGATCTCGCCGCGAGTCTGCTCCGCGAGTTGGGTGCCGGCGGACGTGCCGGTCCCAAGGGTCTCGATCGGCTGACCAAGCGGGAGCGCGAGGTCCTCTCCTTGCTCGGGCAGGGCCTCACGAACGCCGAGATCGCAGCCCGACTGTTCATCAGCACCAAGACCGCCGCGCACCACGTGGGAAACGTGTTGGCCAAGCTCGGCGTCCGCAACCGCTCCGAGGCCGCCGCCTATGCGCAGCGGTTCCTCGCGGATCTTGACGCGAAATAGGCAATCCTCCCGATCCTTCCAGGGGTCCGCTCCCGCATCGTGGTCGCAACGAGACCACGAGGAGGTGGCCCCATGGGAACGAAGCAGCAGCTGGAGGACGGGCGGATCGACATGCCCGACCTGGTCGTCTCGGCGAGCGCGAGCGTGCCGCCCGAGCGGATCTACGCGACGCTTGCCGATCTGTCCACCCACACGACCTGGGCAGGCAGCATGCACAACAAGAAGAACTTCGGACTCCGCGCACTCGAAGCCGAAGCCGGAACGGCCGTGGTTGGGACCGAGTTCCGGAGCAGGGGCGACGATCCGATGGGGACGTTCACGGATCGCTCGGTCGTCACCGAGGCGACGAACCCGTCGGTGTTCGAGTTCGTCACAGAGGGTCATCTGGAGGCCAAGAAGCAGGGCAAGGCCGCCTGCGACACACGCATCACCTATCGGTTCGAGATCGTGCCGGCAGAGACGGGAAGCACCGTCACGTACCGCGTGCACATCTCGAAGTGGACCAACGCACCCGCGGTCTTGCGCTCCGCCGTCTTGCGGCCCATCGCACGCCTCGCGACCAAGAGCTACGCGAAGAGGATGCTCCGCAACCTGACCACGTACGCCACGCAGCACTGAGCGAAGGAGGAGTCATGGGTACGGGAACGAAGCTCAACAGGGACAGTGCACAGCAGTCGGAGAGCATGCCCGGGTTCGAGGGGCGGTACGCGCGTGAGGACGGGTACATCCTCGGGTTCGAGTCCTTCGATCAGGCCGGGGACTTCACGCCCATGTATCGGGGGCTACCCGACGACATGTGTCAGAGCCACCACTGGGGCTACGTCATCTCGGGCCGGATGATCATGCACCGCCCCGAGGGTGACATCGTCGCGGAAGCCGGTGAGGCGTACTACGTGGGACCCGGGCACACCGGTGAGGTCGGGCTTCCCGGCACTCAGGTCATCGAGTTCAGTCCCGCTGCTGAGTATGACCAAACGATGGCCGTCGTCGTGAAGAACATGGAGGCGGCGGGAGGAGAATAGGGGCGGGCACCCATTGATTAGCGTTCGCGGCGCTTCTCGATGGCGATATCTGCTGGCACGGAGCGCCCGAGTTGCGGAGAAGCGTGTGCCGGCCTTAAGTTCCGTGGAAGTCCGGAGAGGAGATCGAGATGTCCGATGTCGAACGCAACATCGACGTGTTCCGCCGGCTCGAGTCCGCGCACCAAGCGCGGGACAACGACACGATCCGGTCGTTGCTCACCGACGACTTCACGCCCCACACGGCAGGCTCGGAGATGATGCCGCCGGGCGCCGAAGGCGCGATCGCAGCGAACGAAGGCTCGTTCTCGTTCATGCCCGACAAGCGCACGGAGATCCTCGATCTGTTCGGCGAAGGCGACCGGACCGTGGCACATGTCCGGATGCGGGCCACGAACACCGGCGAGGCAATCTCGTGGGCCGGGCTCAGCGAGCCGACCGGCAAAGCGGTCGACTTCGAATGGATCCAGATCTCGCGACACGCCGACGACGGCCGCATCGCTGAGACGTGGTCGCAGATGGACGTTCCGAAGATGCTGATGCAGCTCGGCGCGATGCCGGCTCCGGGAGGGATGTGAGATGCGGACACCTGATGAGGCGAAGGAGTTCCCGCGTCGCTTCTACGACGAGGTCTTCAACAAGCGGAACTTGAAGTACACCGAGGAAGCGATCTCTGAGAGCGTCGTCGAGCGCAACCCGCTCGATCCCCAGATGGGCAACGACAAGTCCGCGGCGATCGCGACCATCCAGGCGATCCTCGACAACACCCCGGACATGAAGGCCGAGATCCTCGACATGGTGGCCACCGGTGACAGGATCGCTATCCGCGCGCGGTTCTCCGGGACCGACAGCGGCAAGGGCTGGGGTGCGCCGATGGGCGCGCCAGCGACGGGCAAGTCGTTCTCGGTCGAGGGGATCGATGTGGTCTCGATCGATGGTGACGGTCGGTTCACCGAGCACTTCGGACTCTTCGACGTACCGACGATGATGCAGCAGCTCGGGCTCATGCCGGGGCCGGGCTGAGCAGGCGCCTGTAGCGCACGAGCGACGCCGTCTGGACAGTCAGGTTCGGTGAGGGCTCACTCGAGCCGGGCGGCGAATGAGCTCACTGCCTCCGCGAAGGCCGCCGGCGCCGACGCGTAGGTCGCGTGCGTCGCTCCCTCCAAGAACCCGATCGCAGCGAAGCGTCCCCACACACGCCGAAAGGGCCTCTGACCTGCTGTGGGTACTACCTCTCTTAACCTGTGGGTACTCCTCTAAGAGGTCAGCGTTCCGTGAGGTCAGGGGGGTTTTGAGAGCACCCCACCAAGGGGTGTTCTCAAGACTAAGGCCCCTGACATCTCAGAACTCCACTGAAGAGGCGTCCGGCGGTTCGCGCGATCGGGGGCTCGATGCGGTCGTTCGGCAGTCGACGAGGCGGGCGATCGTTTGACGTCCCACTCCCAAGGTCCGACCGAGGTCTCGTCGAAGTCGTTGATGTCGAACATCAAGCGTCGCTCGGGTGAAGCGAACATGCCGAAGTTCGACAGATGCGCGTCACCACAGAGCTGGACGTGAAGCCCAGAGTCCGGTGTGCTCGCCAGGTCGGCGGCCATGATGAGCGCGGCACCACGGTAGAAGGTGAACGGCGAGACTCCCATCCGTCCGTAGCGGATCGGAACGAGCTCCGGGATCCTGCTCTTCGCCTGCTCCTCGAGGAGATCGATCGGGTCCAGGCGCACCTCGGGAGAGAACTCGGCGTGGCTCTCGCGCGGGACCTGCTTCCTCGCTTCCTTGCCGCGAGCCGTCCGCTCCTCGCGGCTCGCATGCTTCACCTTCGGGGCTTTCTCGTCCTGAGACTCCTGCGAGGGCGAGGCTTGGGTCGAAGCGCCCGTGTCGTGCGTTTCCACGAGGTGTCTCCTTCTTGTTGGGTGATATCGCGGCTGACCACCGCCGCGGAACTCTCTCGTACCACAATCGGTTGGGTTCTGCCCGGCCACCTCCTCGCGGCGGAACGGCTCGCCGGGGTGCACCTTCGTTCTCTAGCATCGCGAGGTCGATCGGATCGCCGTCGCGGGTGGCCTCGACGTAGCACATCCCCGTTGCGCTGCACCTGTGGGCACTACCTCTCTCTTAACCTGTGGGCACTCCTCTAAGGGGATTGCGTTCCGCGAGGCCAGGGGGTTTGAGAACACCCCACCACCACCAACAAACCAACGAACCGACCGCCCTGAGTGCTGACGGCGTGTTCTAGCCGCCGCGGGTCCGCCGCCGCCGGCGTTGCATGACCACGTGGAATGGGATGAGCAGATACAGCGCGATCCCCAGGTAGAGGAAGACCGCGAGCCGGGGCGCGAGCAAGCCGATCGCGATCGCCGCTGCATAGAACCCCAGGCTGGGAGTCAGCTTCTTGGTGACCTCGCGCACCTCGTCTTCGGGGTGCTCGCTGGAAAGCATCCCTTCGCCGACCGCGTGCCGCCACACGACGCTCGTCATGGCCGACATCGCAAGCAGGTTGAGCCCGTAGATCGTGACCGCGATCCGCTCGGGCCCGAAATCCCTCATGAAATCCGCGAGCATCTTCGTGGGGAACGGGAGGACCGAGACGAAGAAGAGCAGGAGCAGGTTGAGTCGCAGCAGGACGGAGTCCACTCGGTCGAGATGGTTCGTGATCGTCGAGTGGGCGATCCACACCGCACCGACCGATGCGAAGCTCACGAGGTAGGCCGTGTAGAGGGGCCACTGATCGAGGAGCGCATGCCCAACCCCGCTCCCTGTTTCGGGGACGGCGAGATCGAGCACCAGCAGCGTGATCGCGATCGCGAAGACACCGTCGCTGAAGGCTTCCATCCGACCGGGACGGAGCCACCGTCGATCGTTCTCGGGCGGTGGCTCGTTGCTCACTCGCTGAGGATAACGGTGCTCGACGTGGGTAAGCCACGGATTCGTTGTGGGTAGGGGCCTTGGACTCGCTGTGGGTACTACCCCTCTTAACCTGTGGGTACTCGGCAAGTAAGGCCGCAAACCGTGTGGTCAGAGGAGTTTGAGAACACCCCACCAACCAACAGGGCTGTTCTCAATACTGAGGCCCCGACATCTCGAAACTCCGCTGAAGAGGGCCGCGGTCGCCGTCGTTCGCGATCGAAGGGGTGCGGTTTGCGGCGACGTCTTGCGAGACGCTTGAGCTGAACGTGAGCCGGTCGCCCGACCTTCGAGCGAGAGAGGGGCAGGGCCAATTTTCACCCGTGCCCGAGCGTGGCGACGTAGACGGTGTTGGAGGCCTCGCCTCCGGTCAACAGGTTCGGGAAGGTAACGACGTGCGCCTCGCAGGAGGCAAAGACGCGCTCGACGACGGCGATGTGAGCTTCGTCCGGGGGGTCATCCGACCACAGGGCATGGACGCCCGAAGGCCTGATGCGATCGGCGAGTCGGCGCTGTCCTTCCGCGTCGTAGAAGGTGGCGTGGCTCGGATCCAGGAGGCGCCGCGGCGTGTGATCGATGTCGACGAGGATGGCGTCAGAACGGTCCCGCATTCCGGAGCCGAAGCTCGAGCCGGTCGCGACCATCGCGAAGAAGTCTCCTTCGACGAGGGTGCATCGCTCATCCGACATCAGCGCATCGCTCAGCGGAAGCAGTCCCCGTCGATGCCACTCGATGACCTCGCCGAGCGCCTCGATGACACGCAGGGAGCGCACCCGGGGGTCCCGCAGGACTGCTCCCGCGGTATAGCCCAGGCCAAGTCCACCCACCACGACATCGAGGTCAGCACCGGGAATGCCGGCGAGAGGGATGTCGGCGAGCGCGATCTCGGCCGCCGTGAAGAGGCTCGACATGAGGAAGTCGTCGTCGAGTTTTGTCTCGTAGACATCGATTTGCAGGGTCGGTTCGAGCCGACGGCGAAGGCTGATCTCGCCCATCGATGTCTGGCGTCGATCGAGCTCCTCGAAACGGGCACTCATCGGGTCATCCTGCCCGCTTTTCGGTGCGCCCGCGCCCGTATAGGCGCGCCCCCGCCTGCTGTCTCCCTGCGTTCGGCCGCGACCATCTTGCGGAGGAGATCAACGAATGCATCGCGCTCGGCAGGAGCCAGCGCTCCGATGCCCGGCAGACTCTCGGCAAATCGAGGTCTAGCTCTCAGCCGTTGTCGTCGGCGCGGCCGCGGCCCGCTGATTGCCGCTCTTCAGCAGGATGTCCACGCTGAAGACGAAAGCCCACACCGGCATCACGAGATTCACCCAAGGGGAGACGGCCTCGCCGACCAACAGCAACGCGGCGGCGACGTAGCCGGCCACGGCGAGCCATGACGGGAGGATCCGGATGCGGACGCCGATCATCGTCGTCGACAGGATGAAGACGGCTCCCATCCTGATCGCGTCGACGTTGAGCAACGTGAAGGTGATGCGACGCTGGAGGCCCCAGACCTCTGGCGGGAGTGCCCGACCCAGGGCCGCCGGATCCGCGAGTAGGCCGCCGGCGATCGCAGAGCCGACGAAAAGCATCGCGATGAACAACAGGCCGCTGCCCAAGAACACGGTTGCGAAGAACCGGTCCTCGCGAGCGCCCACCCGGTCTCGGATCACGCCGACGAACCAGAGGAACGCGATCCCTGCGAACGGCACGAGGCTGAGCGCGATGTCGACCGACCGTCGCCGGCCGGGATCGGTGAGCCATTCGCTGTCGGCCGCTCCGGAGGGGGCCGCGACGTGGATCAAGACGAGCGCGCTTCCGAGTAGCAACGAGAAGACGATCCCCGCGATGCCTGCCGCCCGCGGCGTTCGCAAGCTCGCAGGCAAGGTCGCCTCTTGTTGCCCCATGGTTCGTCAGTCTCGCACGGACGCCGCGAGTGGAAGGGCACGCGATGTGAGCCGCGCGCGGGGCGTTCGGTCGGCGTGCTTGCGGCGATCGAACATGATCGGCGCCCTTGGCGCGTCCTCCTCGGAGCCCCACGTACGAAGAAGGTGTGAAACGTACGGTCGACTTGTGGCAATCAGCCCGATTGCCCGTTGAGGAGGGGTTCGCAATGCTCGCGATGTCGGGCTTTGTCGGGGAGAGGGCACGGGCTTTAGGGTGCGTTCGGGTCTCGGATCCGCGAGCGAGACCGCCCGCTCGATAGAGCGAAAGGCATCGACATGGCAGACGTATCACTTGATGAACTCGGCCCCGTTGACTACATCGTGGTCGAGTTCCCGGCCGGCGAGAGCAACTTCACCGGCGAGATGACGAAGGAACTGCTCGCCTTGGTAGACGCTGGGACGATCCGCGTCATCGACGTGTTGATTTTGACCAAGAACGAAGATGGTTCCGTGGACGCGATGGAGCTCTCCGACGTCGGCGAGCTCGGAGAGCTCGTGGCGCTCGAGGCGCAGCTGGCGGAGCTGTTGGCTGAGGAAGACGTCGAGCAACTGGCGGCCGCTATGGACCCAGGGACCACGGCTGGCGTGCTTATCTGGGAGAACCTGTGGGCTGCGCCATTCGCGGCCGCCGCACGTCGTTCCGGCGGCCAACTGATCGCGAACGGCCGGATCCCGATCCAGGCGATCATCGCCTCCATCGAGGCCGACGAAGCACCGACGAGCTAGGGAGGGTGAGCATGCCACTCAGAGCGGCACGTGCAGGAAGACGTGGAGTCATCGGGGCCCCAGTGGCGAAGACCGCGGTTGTCGCCAAGGCCGTAACGCCGGGCCCCTCGCCCGTGGCCAAGACCGCGGTCGTGGCCGCTGCGGTCACGCCTGGTCGGGGTCGCCGGCGGATCTAACCGCCGAAACCTGCTCGGTCGTCGATCTCTGGTTTTGAGAACACCCCACCGACCGCGGGTGCTCTGAAGACTGAAGCCCCTGACGTCTCAGAATTCCGCTGAACGCGCCTGGCGGTTGGATCGGCGCGAAGTTCCTTTTCGACGCGTGTCAGTATGGGCGAGGCTCGTTCGTAGTTGGGGCAAGAGGCGGGATCGGCCCGCCCGAGCCGAGGAGGGACTTCCATGGCCCAGTACATGTTCTCCGCCTATAGCGTCGAGGGCGCTGCCCGCCCCGAGATGAGCGAAGAAGAGATGCAGCAGGGATGGCAGAAGATCCTGGTCTTGGAAGAAGAGATGAAGTCGGCTGGCGCCTTGGTCTTCTCCGGCAGACTGAATGAGCCTGACACTGCCACGGTCGTCCGGATGGCGGCCGGCGATGTCATGACCACTGATGGGCCCTTCGCCGAGTCCAAGGAACACCTGGGCGGCTTCTACATCATCGAAGCAGATGATCTCGACGCAGCGCTCGTGTGGGCGTCGAAGACCACGGCCGCGGTCGGCGCTCCGATCGAGGTCCGACCGTTCTGGGAGATGCCGGACGCCTGACGTGCGCGGTGTCGAGAGCTCGCCCGCGGTCGACGCGGAAGCGATCGGGCGGATCTTTCGCGAGGAGTCAGGCCGATGCGTGGCCACACTGATCCGGATCTTCGGTGACATCGACGTCGCTGAAGATGCCGTGCAGGATGCGTTCGCCGTCGCCCTTCGCAAGTGGCCGATCGACGGCCTCCCGCCCAACCCAGGGGGCTGGATCATGACGACCGCACGCAGATCCGCTATCGACCGCCTGCGCCGCGAGACGCGCGGTCGGGACCTGCTCGATGAGGTGGCGGTGCTCTCCCGCAGCCCGGAGGATCCCCGCATACCCGAGGTAGCCCACATGCAGGACGATCGGCTTCGGCTCATCTTCACGTGCTGCAACCCGGCGCTTTCCACCGAAGCGCAGGTTGCGCTCACCCTGCGCTTGCTCGGCGGGCTGACCACGGACGAGGTCGCCCGGGCCTTCCTCGTCGCCGAGCCGACCATGTCCCAGCGCCTCGCGCGCGCCAAGCGGAAGATCAAGGCCGCACGGATCCCGTACCGCGTTCCGGAGGATGAGGAACTGCCCGGCCGCTTGCGCCCGGTGCTGGCCGTCGTCTACCTCGTCTACAACGCCGGGCTGAACAACTCGGCCGAACCGGGTCTGTGCACGGAGGCGATCCGGCTGGCACGGATCCTGATGACACTGATGCCCGATGAGCCGGAGGTGGCCGGCTTGCTGGCGTTGTTGCTCCTTACCGAGTCGCGCCGTCCTTCGCGAACCGCGGCTGACGGCTCGCTTGTGCTGCTCGGCGAGCAGGATCGAACGCGATGGGATCGTGCCCTGATCGAGGAAGGTCAAGCGATCGTCCGCGCGTGCCTTCGGCGCAACCAACCCGGCACGTATCAGCTCCAGGCGGCGATCAATGCTGTGCACGCGGATGCCTCGACGGTCGGGGCGACCGATTGGCCGCAGATCGTCGCCTTATACGACCAGTTGCTCGTGGTGGCGCCAACGGAGGTCGTGGTCCTCAACCGCGCGATCGCCATCGGCGAGGTGCAAGGGCCCGCTGCCGCGCTGATGCTGGTGGACGAGTTGGACCTCGACAACTACTACCCGTTCCACGCCACGCGAGCCGATCTGCTTCGTCGGCTGGGTCGCACCAGCGAAGCAGCAGACGCATACTCGCGAGCGGCCGACATGGCGCCGACGGACGCCGAGCGCGACTTCCTCAGACTCGGTGGTCGAACTCGACGGCGATCGTCCGGCTAGGGTGGCGTAGATGACCTTCGATGAGGAGCTGGCCGCCCGCACGCGCGCGGCGTTGGGCGAGGTGCGCGGCGTGACCGAGATCAGGATGTTCGGGGGGCTTTGCTTCACGGTGCACGGCAACATGGCGGTGGGCGTGACGGGCGACGACTTGATGGTGCGGCTTTCTCCCGAGGAGGGTGAGGCGGTGCTCGCCCAGCCGGGCGCTCGCCCGATGGACTTCACCGGCAAGCCGATGAAGGGGTTTGTCTTCGTCGGCGCCGAGGGCGTGAGGACCGATCGGGCGCTCAAAGGGTGGGTGGACCGGGGCGTAACCTACGCGTCGTCACTGCCAGCGAAGACACCGAAGCGGTCGGCCGCACGGACGAAGTTGTGAGCCTCGCGCAAAGGGCCGAAAAGGGCCTCTGACCTGCTGTGGGTACTACCCCTCTTAACCCGTGGGTCCTCGGCAAGTAAGGCCGCAAACCGTGTGGTCAGGGAGTTCTGAGAACACCCCACGAACGAACCACGGGGTGCTCTCAAAACGGCCCTGACATCTCAGAACTCCGTTGAAGAAGGCCCGGACGGGCGATTCGCGCGATCCGGCGACGGACAAGGACGTCACGTCGGCAACTGCCAGGCGATCAGCGACCGAGATGAAGGAAGGGCGTCTCCGACACCTAGCCCAAGGCCATCCCCTCGGCGGCGCCCGATTGCTTCGGATCGGGTAGTCGCATCATCCGGAGCGAGGTACCAAACCCAAGGAGTGCTGCGATGAGCGGAACGAGGAGCGCCACTTGCAGCGCGAAGGGACGTGCCTCCGTATTGATCCGGATGATCTCGGCCTGAACGTCTGCGGGCTGGCCGACGAGAAGCTCCTCGAGCTGGGTGTTGGTCATCACTTCAGCATTCTCCTCGAGTCCTGTCGCGACCTGCTGCTGCTCGGCGGGGGAGAGCACCGCGCTGTTGTTGGCCATGTCGGTGAACGTGATCGAGAGCGTCGCCAGCATGATGGCGCCGGCGAAGGCCAGACCAAAGGAGAGTCCGAACGATCCGCTGGCCGAGTTGACGCCCGCGGCCTCGCTGACCCGCTCCTCCGAAATGGGCGACAGCGTGTAGTTGTTGAGCTGGGATACGAGCAGGCCGAGCCCGGCTCCCGTGATCAGCAACGGGAGGAACAGGTACCAGCCGGAGTCGGCACGCGGCACAACGACGATCAGCAGCACCACACCGACCGCCAGGAGCGCGAAGCCCGAGCGGATGATCCGGCTTGGACGTCGGGTTCCCGCCTTCTTCCCGGCCAGCACCGCCACCCCGAACATCGTGAGCGAGAGAGGGGCCAGAGACAGGCCCGTCTGCAGCGCGTTGTACTCGAGCACCATCTGCAGGAAGATCGGTAGGGCGATCATGGCGGCTCCCAGGGAAACGTTCTGGAGCAACTGTCCCGAGATCCCGAACCGGAACATCTTCGATCGGAACAGATCCGGATCGATCAGCGTCGGCTTCTCCTCGCGCTTGCGACGCAGGAGCCACCACGCGAGCGACCCCAAGCCCACCATCCCGACGATCAGCAGCTCGGCGACGGCGTCTCCGCCCTCCTGCCACGCCAAGATGCCGACGACCAAGCCGCCCATGCCGAGGACGGAGAGGATCGCGCCGATCACGTCGACCTGGCGAGGTCCCGCGTACGGCACGTCCTTAATCCGTCCGGAACCGAGCAGCACGACCCCGATGATCAGGAGCTCGAGCAGGAAGCCGACCCGCCACGAGATGAAGGTGGTGATGAACCCGCCGAGCAGGGGTCCGATCGCCGCGGCCACCGCCGCCGAGGCGCCAACCAGGGCGTAGACGCGCTTCTGGGCGGCACCCTGGAAGTTGCCGTGGATCAGCGATTGCATCGCCGGCATCATGAGGGACGCGCCGAGCCCTCCGATCACGGCCCAGAACACAACGATCGCCGTCACGCTCTGGGCAAGCGTCATCGCCAGCGCTCCCGCTGCGTACCCGAGAAGACCGATGACGTACGCGCGCTTCCGGCCGATGAGGTCACCGACCTTGCTGCCGATCAAGATGAAGGCTGCCGAGACGAGCGCCTCGAGCGCGATCGCTGCCTGGACGCTGCTGACGGTGGTCTCGAGGTCGCGGACCACGGAGGAGATCGACACGTTCATCAACGATGTGTCGAACACGAGCACGAACATCGCCATCGCAAGCAGGAGGGCGAGGCGCCGATCAAACACGGGTTCTTCCACTGTGTCGCCCGTTCCGTCTATCACGCGGGATCCCGATCTCACAGCGGATCGCACCGCCGGTTCGTGTGGCTAGTCTTGAGGATCGCTGGCAGCGTATCCCAGCGGGTGATCCGAGTTGAGGCCGTCAGCCCTTTCCGGAACAGGCCGCTCATGCCTACGGCCGGCGACCATCGCGGGGTCTGACACCAGGAACGTGTGGACGGGGGCCAATGCTGGCCACCGCGGGGGAAGCCAGCAAGCCCTCTGACCTGCTGTGGGCACTACCCCTCCTAACCTGTGGGCACTCCCCGAAACGGGGCCGATTCCGTGTGGTCAGGGAGTTCTGAGAACACCCCACCACCAGCCACCCACCACGTGGTTCGCATGCGACGGTGACCCGAGCCTCGGTGCGGGTGGGCGGGTACGGCCGGGGGAGAGTCCGCACCCTGGGTCGCGTCCTATGGTCCGAGTCCGACCGTCTTGGGCGCGTCGCGGATCCAAGCGACGAGCGGTGCGATCACCTCTCGGGCGTCTTCGCTGACGCCTCTTAGCGTGTTGGAGGCGTATGAGCGCTGGAACTCCAGGCCGACGTACACCAAGCCGAGGTGGGTGGATGAGATGCCGCTGACGTGCCTCGGTGCCGCATGCCCGTCCAGAGCCCCGATTTCGCGCAAGTAATCCAAGCTGGGCCGGTATCCAGTGGCGAGGATGATGGCGTCGACCGGTTCGCGTTGGCCATCGCTCCAGACCACCCGCCCACCGTCGAGCGCAGCGAACATCGGACGACGATCGACGCGACCCTCATTGAGGGTCCGCTCGAACCCGACGCTGTCGGTTACCACACTGCCGCCGGTGATCTTCCTCAACCAGATCGCGGGTAGGGTGTCGAACCCCGTCTTGCGGAGCCAATAGTGCACGTCCTTGCCGTCCAGCCGTTGTGGGATGAACCGCAAGGGATGACGAGTGGCGATCGTCGCCGTCGCGAGCGGCGCGAGTTCGTTGGCGACCTGCGCCGCGGAGTCGCCGGCACCGACAACTACCACTCGCTTGGCAGCGTACGGCGACGGGTTGCGGTAGTCGGCGACGTGCAAGAGCTCGCCGGTGAAGGTCTCCTCGCCGGGGAAAATCGGACGATACGGGTTCGAGAACGAACCGCTCGCGGCCACGATGCCAGATGCAGGCAGTGCCTGTCCGTCATCGGTGAAGACGAGGAACGCCTTGCCGTCTTGCTGGATCGTTTCCACGCGGGTGTTGGTCCGTATCTCGATGTCGAGGCCGGCGGCGTACCGCTCGAGATAGTCGGCCACCTCATCGCGGCCCGGGTAGTGGCCCGGCGCGCCAGGGAAAGGCATCCCCGGCATCGAGCTGTATTCCGCTGGCGAGAACACGCTCAAGCTGTCGTAGTAGCGCGGCCACGATCCCGTCGGGCGATCGCTGGCCTCGAGGATCACCGTCGGCATCCGCAACTCGCCCAGAGCTCGGGCGGCCGCGAGGCCTGACTGGCCGCCACCGACGACGATCACGGGGGGCAACGAGCCAGTCTTCGGGTCCGACTCCGCGCTCATAGATGCATGTCTACCAGCGCCGCCGCGCCGTCGCGAGCTTACGCCTCGCGTGGGTCGTTGGGTGGGGTGGTTTTGAGGATTGAGCGCGCGCTCGTTCTTGGTGCGCTCGAGAAGTGAAGTGAACCGATGAGTGACCCCATCCGGAGAACACACATTACTTGGGGGGATCGACTAGGAAGGAGAGCGAGAGATGTCTGCACATCCTCAATGGGATCACGCTGAACCCGCCGCACATCCGGTCGCAGTGCGAGTGAGTGAGGCGAGGGGGGAGTCAGATCGAAATTCCACCCGGATCGTGACGGTGATCGCCTTGGCCAGCATCGCCGCCGGCGCGATCAACGTCGCAGCGGCGGCGACCGTCGGGCGCGGGAGCGTCCAGAACATTGCGTTCTTCGGCGTCGTCGGCGCAGCACAGCTCGTCTGGGGTGCGGTTTCCCTGGCCTGGGCTCCCCGGTGGTGGCTTGCGCTAGGCGCGTTGGGCAACGCAGTCGTCGTGGCGACGTGGGTCGTCTCCAGGACGGTGGGACTTCCCTTCGGCGAGTTCGCCGGCGCCGTGCTGCCGGTCGGGTTCCCCGACACCCTGGCAACGATCCTCGAGGCTGTGACCGTTGTCGGCGCGGCGGGGATGGCGGTTCGTGGATCCGGTCCGGCCCGGTCTGCGGCTCGTGCTCGGAGCTTCGCGCTCGCGGCCGCGGTGTTGATCGGCGCGCTCGGCTTGGTGGGTGTTCTGTCACAGACCAACGCGTTCTCGTCCAGCGGCAGTGGAGGTGGCGGTCAGAATGGCCCGACCGCGCCGTACGGTGGAGGCGGTCAGCGGGGAGGTGGCTACGGCTACTGACCCCAGCGGCCGCCGACGAATAGCGAACGCCTCCCGGGGCGCTCGGCCCGAGCCGGCCGAGCGCCGCGTCGGCGCGGAGCGAGCCCGCCCAGAACCTGCTGTAGGAGGGACCCCACCTAACTTGAGGGGGGTCCTCCAAACCGCTCGAGAACTAGGTTGCCAGTGAGCTCTGACAACACCCCCACTACGTAACGCTCGGTTCCGGAGGCGGTCCCGTCGGTTGCTCCGTCGGGACCCGCCGGGTGAAGAACAACGCGATCAGCGCGAAGAGGCCGAGGAGCGCGAGGGTGGAGCGGAGCCCGTCCACTCGCGCCTGCTCGTTCACGTCGACGATGGCCTGCGTCGTCTGTTCGTCGACTCCGGCCTGCTCCAGGGCCGACTGCAGCTGCGCATCCGAGATGAACTCTCCGCCGCTGGACAATCGCACGTTCGCTTGCGCAACGACCTCGTCCGGAACGGCCGAGTTCTGGTCGATCCCGGTGAGGAAGGAGGCCGTCAGGGCTGCGATCAAGATCGAGCCGGCCAAAGCGGTGCCGAGCGACGCGCCGAACTGGCTCGCGGTGTTCTGGAGACCGCCGACCTCGGGGGCCTTGTCGTCGGGCACGGCCGACACCGTGACGGCTCCGAGTTGGGAGGCGAGACCGCCGAAGCCCAGCCCGATCAGGAGCAGCGGTCCTGTGACGACCGCCGCGGTCGCGTTCACGTCCAGCGCCGTGAAAAGCCACACGATGCCCACGACGACGACCAGGAGCGAGACGTTGACCACGCGCCTGGGGGAGACGGTCGGGAAGAGCTTCGGCACCCCCGCGGCGGCCAAGAGCATCGTGACCGACAGCGGCAGGAGCTTGAGTCCCGTGTCGATCGCCGAAAGACCGAGCGCGACGGACAGGTAGAGCGGGATCGCGAAGAACAGGCCCATCATCACCAGGAACTGGAAGAAGAACATCAGGAGTCCGCCCGTCATCTGACGGTTCGCGAACAACCCCGGGCTGACGAGCGGATCGACGCCGGCAGCCTCGCGGTGCCGAACGTGCCGCATAAACAGCAGGATCAGGGCGAGCCCCGCCATGACGAACCACACCACCCGCGACATCCCGAAAGTCGACGGGGCGCCTTCGGCGGGCAGGATCCAGCCCCACTCCGAGGATCGGAGCACGGCGAAGATGATCAGGCCCATGCCACCGGCCCAGAGCAGCGAACCGAGCCAGTCGAGGCCTGGATGCTCCTCGCTCGGTGCGTCCGCGACCTTGCGAGCGAGAAAGAGGATCCCTATCCCGATGAGCACCTCGCCGGCGAACACCAAGCGCCACGAGGCGTAGGTCGTCGCGAGGCCGCCGATGAGTGGTCCGACCGCGACCGCGATCGCCCCGGCGGCGCCCACGAGCCCGTAGGAGCGTGGCCGGGCCGGCGCCGGGAAGTTGCCTGCGACGAGAGCCACGATCGCCGGCATGATCAGGGCCGCGCCGACGCCTTCGAGGAACGACCACCCGAAGATGAGCCAGCCGAGGTTGGGCGAAAGCGCAGTCGTCAGCGACCCGGAGCAGTAGATGACGCATCCGATCATGAAGGCCCGCTTCCGTCCGATGATGGTGCCGACCTTCCCCCCCGTCACCATCAGCATCGCCATGACCAGCGTGTACAGAACGATGGCGGTTTGAATCCCGGTGATCGTGGTGCCGAGGTCATCGGCGACCGTGGCGATCGATACGTTCATCACGGAGGAGTCGAGCGCCATCAGGAACTGCGCGGTGCAGAGGGTGAGCAGCACCGTCGTGGCTGCCTTCTGCATGACCGCTCCGCTCGGCGCCTCCGACATTGGGCCGCACTCTAAGCGATACGCGTGAGGTCGAGTTGGCGGGACAGCATCTCGTGAATACCGAGTTCCGTCGTCCCTATCTGTTCCTCGGGTTCGGTCTGCCGCCGAACTCCCAAGGATGCGTTTCCACGTGGGCGTATACGCCTTCCAGGGAGTACGGGTGCTGCGCCAGCATCGCGTCCACAGACGTGCGGTCGGGGAGCTCCACGAGCATCGCGCTGCCGATCCACCGCTCGCCGTCGTCGGACAGGAGCGGCCCGCGCTCGATGAAGCAGTCGAGATATCCCGCCTCCCGCAGGTATCGACGGTGCTGCGCCACGAGCTCGTCGGGAACCGCATCGATGCCCTCGGCGCCGTGTCCGATGATCAGGAACCGGCGAAGACCCTCCCCACGGGCGAAGTCCCACATCGTGCGCCCGAGAACGTTCCGCCACCTGCGCTTCAGCACCTCACCGTAGGCGCCGGCGAGGTAGTAGGGCTCCTCGAATGCGAACCGGTTGGCCGCCTCTGCGTTTGGGAGGTTCACCATGTGCATGCTCCCGGTGTGGATCTCACCGGCGGCGTCGGTCGTCGGTCCCCGAGCGATCATCCCCGAGGCGTATCCGTCCATGAACGACCAGTGCGCCTCCGCGTGCTCTTCGAGAAGCGCCTCGGTTCCCGGGTTGTCACGACAGTAGAAGAAGTACTCCACCCGCTCGCCTCATCTCTCAGATCCACCCGGCACGATAGCCACGATCAGAACGACGTACCTCGGCAGGTCGGTCGTTGACTCGTCACGGCTCGATCCGGATGGATCTCAGAATGCCGCCCAACTCGACCGCATCCTTGGTCGGCGATCCGGGCGACCGTTCGGCCGCGATCATGAGACGGGTTCCGTCGACATCGAGGATCCAGAACTCTTCTACGTATCCGGGGCCCGTGTAGCCGTAGAAGGCGTCCCCCGGTTCCGTGTCGATGGCAGCGACCCAACTCTTGAGATTCCCTTCGTCACATCCTTCGAACGTCCCGTCGTTCGAGACCGGCAGGTTCGGCACGGTCAGTTCAAGATGCTTCCCTTGGTACCCGTAGACGGACACATCCTCGGGAGACGATGTCACGCTGAAGGGGGCGAGACCCGCGAGCGCGGTCGCGAGATCGTCCACGCCGGGTCCGACCGGCGGATCCGCCCACGAATGGTCGCGGCACCCATGACGGACGAGGTTGGACACAGTGGTGATGCTCAGCCCGACGTGCCCCGCACTGGAGAACTTGGCCGCGCCGATCCAGCTCTTCCATCCATCGGTGGGGACCGTGAACGTCACCCGGAGAGGGGTGGAGGGGTCGAGGTCGGGGTCGATGGCATACGTGCCCGGCTCCAGCGGGGAGAAGGGTGGCGGGTCGCCTTGCAACATGCCCACGATGTCCAGGACCGTCGGCGCCGCCGGGGGAGGAGATGGTGCCCCCGTCGTTTCGGAGCCCGACGTGCAGGCTCCCAGCGACAGCGCCAGCACGGCCAGCGCAAAAGCACGTCCGAGGCGAGCCTTCATCTAGAACTCCTCCTCTTGTTGCCGTCAGTTTGAGATCGCGGCGACCACGAGAGGGCGGGCCATTCCGCCCACATCCTCGACAACGCGATTGCTGAGCACGACGACGACCGAACCGTCTTCGGGCAGGCACCCTGCCCACGCCACGTAACCAACGTGCTCGCCTGTATGACCTACGGCCCGTGCGTACGGGTCGGCGATGTCGTACAGCCCGAGTCCGTACCCGTCGGTGAACGTCGCCATCTCGGCCAGCGAGGCCTGGGAGACGATCTCGCCGGCGCAGAACGCCCGCCACCATCGCGCCAGAGAAGCCGAGTCCGATGCCATCGCGCTTCCTGCATCACCGGCGCTTGCCTCCGCCATCGAGGGCAGGTATCCGCCACCCTTCTCCAGCGAGGCGGCTGACTTCCCGCCGGGCATGGCCATGGGTTCGGTGGGGGCTTCGTCCGGCTGAAAGACGAGGCGCTCCAGTCCGTCGCCGCTCAGGACGCCATCTCGCAGCACATCCGCCAGAGCGCGCCCTCGAACCTGCTCAATGATCAGCCCCAGCAGCACGTAGTTCGTGCTCGAGTAGTCGAAGGCGTCGCCCGCCGGCGAGCGAGCGGTGCCGACCAGCTCCAGCAATTCGGCCGGCGTCCATCGGCGTTGCAGATCGGTCGAAAGCTTGTCGGTCAGGGCGTACCCGTCAGGCGTCGCTGTCCAGAGCGCGTCCTCGTAGTCGGGGATGCCGCTGCGCATGCTCAGCAGCTGGCGGATCGTCGCCTCATTGGTGTCGAACTCGATGTCCGCCGGGACGTGGTCGGCCGCCGGGTCGTCGAGGGCCAACTCGCCGGCCTCGACAAGCTGCATCACCTGGGCCGCGATCACCGACTTGGTGATGCTGGCGACGGCGAACTGATCGTCGACCCGCACGTCTCGAACGCCGTCGGCCGTGCCCGCCGCGCCACTCCATGTGCCATCCGGGGACATCACCGTGGCGGCCATCCCGCCTCCGCGGGCCATGTCGCGCAGGATCGCCTGGAACTCCGCAGCCACCTCTTCAGAAACCGGCTGGTCGCTGATATCGGCGAACGCGGCAGTCGGGAAACCCGCGGGCTGCTCACTCGGAGCGACAGATGCCTCTTCGCTGCTGGCAGTCGATGCGCATCCCGCCAGCGCGAGCGCCAGGGTCAACGCGTAGATCCCGGCGCGGTAGCTCCTCACTTCTGCACGAACGGCGGCAGCGTCCTCCATCCGGTCACCACCCAGATTCCCGAGTTGTCCTGCCGGACTAGCTGGGCCAAGTCGAGACTCACCATCTCGTACCGAACATCGTCGATCGTCGGCGCGCACCCGCGGATCGGGGACTGTGAACTCGTCGTGCCCGGCGCGCACCGGATGTACGCGGCGTTGCTGTGGATACCGTCGCCGAAGCCGTCCTCGGGGATGGGGTGGTACGAGAACGCCTCCCAGCCGAGCTCCTCTCGGAGGAATCGGGCGACGATCTCCGAGTCGCCGAGGGACTCCTCGAGGCTCGGTTCCGAGTGCCAGTTCCGCAGCTGCGGATCGACCTGCCAGG
This sequence comes from uncultured Actinomycetes bacterium, assembly GCA_963816105.1. GTDB lineage: Bacteria > Actinomycetota > UBA4738 > UBA4738 > HRBIN12 > AC-51. The sequence continues at coordinate 130,926 of CAWFJH010000002.1, forward strand.
TATAGCGAGGGTCGCCGGCGTCCGCGAGCTCCTGGGCATCCCGGACCTCCTTGCGGTTCGCCTGCGGCCACATGCCTCCCGACGTGGGCGGCTCGGGGCTCGGGGCCTCGCCATCGGCTCGCACCCAGACCGCCCCGCCGTTCTCGGTCAGGGTGTCGGTCTGCGGGTCGCGGACGAACGTCAGGTTGCGGAGCTGCTCCGCGAGGGGAAGCCCACTGCGTGCCTCGGGCTCGCTCCCGTCGTCGCACGTCAGCACCGGCGCCGGGATGACGAGCTCCGTTGCATCCGCCAGTTGGCCGGTGCCGGTCATCGTCGACGGGGCACCCGAGCACGCCAACGCCGCGTCGTCGTGCATCTCGATCGCAACCTCGCCGCTCTCCGCCAAGGCTCCGATGGTCATGGTTGGGGTGCTCCCATCGGCTTCGGCGGTCACCCACTCGCCGAGGAACTGGCTGCGGGGATCGTTCGCAGCGACGAGGTCGGACGGGAAGGCTCGGACGAGTGCGCCGATCCCGATGACCGCCACGATGAGGGCGACGACGCCCCCGCCGATGCGGCGATTCCGCTGCTTGCGCTCGCGGCGCCGCTGGAACGTCTCGAGCGTGAACGGACGAAGCTCGACGTTCTGCATCTCGCGCTCGAGGAGCGAGCGGTCGTTACTCATCGGTCGCCTCCACGGTTCCGTGCAACGCAGCCCGCGCCTGGTGCGTGAGCGCCCACACGGTCGACGCCTTGATTCCGAGCAGCTGCCCGGCTTCCTCGCCCGAGTAGCCGAGGGCTTCGGTGAGCACCAACGCGGCGCGCTGCCGGGGCGTGAGTGCGCCCAAGGCCCGGGCGGCGAAGTCCCGGTCCTCCACGGGCTTGAACACGTCCTGCTCCGGCCCGACCCCGATCGCCCGACCGAGGGCCACCTTTGTGCGCCGGTACTGGTTGCGGAACAGGTTCATGGCGGTCCGGTGCAGGTACCCCGCTGGATCCTCCATCGCCGCTACCGTGTCCCACCGCTGGAAGACCCTGGTGAACGCCTCCTGGGCCAGGTCCTCCGCCTCGGCGCGGCTCCCGGTGATGATCGACAGAGCCCGGAGGAGGCGTTCCTTCTCGTCCTCGAAGAACGACTCGAACGCGACGGACTCAGAGACCATGGGCTCATCCTGCGTCAGTGCCGTCGGCCGGAGGTCTGCCACATCTCCCATTTGAAGATTCAACACCGTCAGAGGCCCGGACCTGTAGAGAGGTGAGGCCGCGGCCGCGGATCCTCCTGCAGACCGCACGGGTCCGCGAGGGTGAGCGCGTCGAACCGGCCGCCTAGATCAGTCGACCGGCTCCAGGATCACCACGGGGATGTCGCGGTTCGCGGTCGTCTCGTACTCGGCGAACTGCGGAATGTTCTTCTTCTGGCGCTCCCAGATCTCGGCACGTTCGTCGCCTTCCGCCACACGGGCGACGACCTGGATGGTGTCGGCGCCGACCTCGGCCGTGGTGCGGGGGTGGGCCCGGAGGTTGTGGAGCCAGGACGGATCGGAGGTCTTCCCGGAGTTCGAGCCGAAGACCGCATAGGCGCTGCCGATGCGCTGGTAGCCGAGCGGGTTGACTCGATCGATCCCGGTCTTCGACCCCCTGTGGTGCAGGAGCAGCACGTCGGCGCCCTCGAACATCCCACCGAGCTTGCCATCGTTGGCTCGGAACTCCTCGATGATCCGCGCGTTCCAGTCGCTCTCATCCGACATCGTCCGGATTCTCCCATGGTTCGGCAATCGCTTTGCGTGGATTCGGCCCGCCCGGATCAGCGACCCAGAAGTCCTGCAACGACGTTGATCGTGATTGCGATCACGGCTATCCCGAGCACGTAGGACACCAATGCGTGGCGAAGGGCGGTCGTCCGGATCCGTTTCGACGTGAGATCCGAGTCAGAGACCTGATAGGTCATCCCGAGGGTGAACGCGACGTAGGCGAAGTCGCCGTAGTCCGGGGCCTGCTCGCTGTGGAAATCGATGCCGCCGCCGTCAAGGTAGTAGAGGTGCGCGTAGCGCAGGGCGAACACCGTGTGCACGGCCAACCAGGACAACGCGACGGTCACCACGGCTTCCGTCGTGGTCAGTGCTCGTACGGCTCCGGATTCACCCGCCGCTTTGAGCAACACGGCTCCCACGCCCAAGAGACTGGCGACACTTGCCGCGACGAGAACGAGATCCGCGGCGGGGCGCGAGTCGTCCTCGCGGGTCGCGATCCTCTGGGTGGTGGGGGCGTCGGCGCCGTGCACCGCGAGCCAGACCCAGGCGCAGAAGACCACCGCCGCCGTATCCCAGGCCAAGAGGACCGACACCTGCCAGGGGGCGACCGAGGCGAAGGCGCCGGCGACGATGACTCCGACCGAGCCAGAGACGATCACCCTGATCAGCGCGGTAGCACTGCGGCTTCGCTTCTGGTCGGCGTCACCTCGGTCAGCGCTCACCACTCCGACCCTAACCCGCTGTCCCCGAGGTTCCCATCTCAAACGCCGCATTCACGATGTCGGGGAACGGGCCATGCAACGGATATGCTGTTGTTCACGTCGGCGGATCCCGCGGATGTGTAAGCGGACGGAACACTCGGCCGCGACCCGCTCAGCCCTGATCACCGGCTGCGGGCTTCGAGCTGGAGGTGAGTGACGGGCGAAACCGAAACCCGAGCAATCCCTGCCGACGAGATGCTGCGGCTGCTCGAGCCTGCGCTCTTGCGCGCGATGGAGCGCCATCTCTCCGCCACCGTCGAATGGTTCCCCCACGAGTACGTGCCGTACGAGGTGGGACGGAACTACCTCCAGGAGCCCTGGGATGAGACCGACAGCGCGCTCGGGATCGTCTCGCGCACGGCGCTCGAGGTGAACCTGCTCACGGAGGACAACCTGCCCTACTACCACCTGGCGCTGTGGGACACGTTCGGACGCGGCGGGGCCTGGGGCGAGTGGGTGCGCCGGTGGACTGCCGAAGAGGGTCGCCACGCGATCGTCCTCCGCGATTACCTGACGGTGACGCGCGGTGCCGATCCGGTCACGCTCGAGCGCGGGCGGATGGATCAGGTCTCGAGCGGGTACTACCCGGCAGGTGAGGGAGAAGCGCTCGATCCGCTAAACGGCGTCGTCTATACGACCCTGCAGGAGCTTGCAACGCGGATCGCGCACCGCAACACGGGTACGTTCACCCAGGACCCGCTGATCGAGAAGCTCACAGCGCGAATCGCGACCGACGAGAACCTTCACTACGTCTTCTACCGCGAGCTCGGCAAGGCCGCGCTCGAGATCGACCCTTCCGCGATGATGCTGGCGATCAACCGGCAGGTCACCACGTTCGCGATGCCCGGGATGGACATCCCCGACTTCAAGGCCAAGGCGATCGAGATCGCCAAAGCAGGGATCTACGACCTGCGAATCCATCACGACGAGGTTGTCCTGCCCGTCTTGTTCAAACACTGGAAGATCGACAAAGTGACCGGCCTGTCCGAGGAGGCAGAGCGGGCGCGCGACGGCATCGCGAACTACCTCCAGATGCTGGAAGCGATGGCGAGCCATTACGAGGAGAAGCGCGCCGCGCGGGAGACGGCCGAGGGGTAGAGCCGCGCGAACCGGCTCGGTATCGCCGGGCTGTCCTATGGCGGCTACATGGCCGGGTGGGCGGTCGGCCAGACCGATCGTTTCGCCGCGGCCGCCGCGATGTCGGTCGTGTCGGACTACGTGTCGTTCCATCTGACGTCGGAGGTGTGCTGGTACGACCACGCCATCCTGGAGGGCGCCTGGCACGACGCGTCCAGCCAGTACGCCGACCGGTCGCCGGTCACCCACGCGCACCGCTGCACTACCCCGACGCTGATCCTGCAGGGGCCGACGATCGCTGCACCCCGCTCAGCCAAGCTCAGGAGCTGTTCATCGCGATCGCAGAGACCGGCTCGGAGGTCGAGCTCGTGGTCTATCCGCGTGAGGGTCACGTTCCATTGGAGCGGGCACACACGTTGGACGCGATCGCACGGACCCAAGCCTGGTTCGACGCGCATCTGTAAGAAACCCAACGCCGCGATGGTCGTCTACCGCAGTCATCTGACCGCGTCGGCGGCCGCATCCACCGTGGGGTAGACGTCGTCCAACAGGCGGTCTGATTTGGCTGCCTGGACGAAGTCTCGTACCTGACCGGTGTCGTGCGCTAGAACGAGGCGCACCCCGGCTGCCTCGAGGTCGCGGGAGAGATTCGCCAACGTATGCACGGCGCTGATGTCTACGAATGGGATCGACACGGCGTCCAGGACGATGGCCCGCACCCCCGGCGCATCGGCGTGTGAGCGGACCGTATCGGCCACGGCCTCTGCATTCGCGAAGAACAGCGCGCCGTCGATGCGAAGGATCACCACGCCGGGAGGGGTCGAGTTCTCGGGATGCCGCTCGATGTCTGCGTACTGGTCGGTTCCGGGAACTTTCCCGAGGGTCGCGATGTACGGATTCGAGGCACGGTAGACGAGCAGGACAAGGGAGACGCCGATGCCGATGAACAGACCAGGCAGCGTCTCGAAGATCAGCACGCCGAGCATCGCCGCCATCGCGGCGATGAAGTCCGGTCGCGCCGCCACGCCGTACATCGCACCGAGTCGCCTCGACGAGAGCCGGTACAGCCGGATCAGCGCGCCGACGTCCACCAGGTCGATCAGCGCCGCGACAACGACGGCGCCCAGCGTCGCCTCGGGGAGTTCCTCGAACAAGCCGGTGAGGAAGAGCAGGGTGATGAGGGTGACGACCGCAGCAGCGAGCGCCGACAGTTGGGTACGCGCTCCTGCCGACGCATTGACCGCAGTCTTCGAAAGACTGCCGCTCACCACCATTCCCTGACACAAGCCGGCGCCCATGTTGGCGGCGCCGAGGCCGATCAACTCTCTGTTGACGTCGATCTTGTAGTGATCGAGCGTCGCGTACGTCTTCGCGGCTGCCAAGCCCTCCGCGAACGCGACGAGCATCACGCCGACGGCAGCCGCCGCGGTTACAAAGTAGTCGCTCAGGCTCACGGCATGAGGAAACCCGATCGAGGGGAGTCCGCTTTGGATGTGCCCGACGATGGCGACCCCTTCGTGGTCGAGATCGAGCAGATTCACGATCGCGATCCCGAACGCAACCGCCACCAGTGATGCCGGCACTTTCGGGGCAAAGCGGCGCAGCACCACGACGATCGCGAAGGACACGACCCCCACGGCGAGCGATTGCCAGACCGTTTCGTCGAGGTGTGTGAGGAAGTACCACAGCTGTTCGAAGAAGTCGCCCGCGCCCTTCTCGAACCCGAAGATCTTCGGCAGCTGGCCCACGATGATCGTCAGCGAGAGTCCGACGATGAACCCCTTCATCACCGGTTCCGAGATGAAGTTCGCCAGGAATCCGAGGCGCAGCAGCCCGGCGATGAGCGCAAGCAACCCTGTCGTGATCGCGAGCGCCGCCGTGAACGCGAGCGCGTTCTCCGGGCCCCCGGTCGCGAGATCCGCGACGGCCGCCGCCGACAGCGCGGCCGTCGCGGCGCCCGGCCCGATGACGAGGTGCCTGGACGAGCCGAACACCGCGTACAGCACGAGCGCCGGCGGGACCGCATACAGGCCGATCACCGGTGAGACGCCGGCGATGGTGGCGTAGGCCAGCGCCTCGGGAACGAGCACGGCCCACAGGGTGAGGCCTGCCACGAGGTCGCGTGAGAGCCACGGCGGCTTGTAGCCGCGAAGCGACGACAGCAGCGGTGTGCCTTGTGCGCTCACGAAGCGCGCCTTGCGGTGTGACTAGGTCGACTCGGGACAGGTCAGGGTGGACTGCAGGTCCGAGATCTCCGTCTGGACCGATTCGGCGGCCGACGAGACCTTGTCGGGCGCTTCGGTCGCGAGGCTCTGGATGTCGGTCGCCAGTTGCGTGAGATCGTCTGCCTGAGACGCGCCGAGTGAGTCCAGCAGGTCGGCGGCGCTCGACAGGTCGTCGGCGAGGGTCTGCGCCTGGCTCGCGTACTCCCCGGTCTGGCCCGCCTGCGCGCCGGCCACGGCAGAGGACGCATTGGTGAGCTTGGTGCACACGGTGGCCTTTGCTTGCTCGAGGGCGCCGGAAGCCGACGGTGAGGCCGCGGCGGTGGTCGAGCTCGAGTCGCTGGAACACGCCGCGAGCACCGCGGTCATCATCAGGATGACCGCGACGGTCGCGGAGCGATGGTGAACGAAGCGCATCATGTGGACTCCTGTTCGTCGGTTGTGGACTGGCGTGCTCGGCCCACCTTGGCCGCATGCAGCAGTGCGTTGATCCCAACGCCGAGGATGATCAGATCGAGGATCATCTGCGAGGTGACCACCAGCCGCGCCGTCTCGCTGACAGGTGAGATATCGCCGAACCCCACGGTCGAGAAGATCGTGACCGTGAGATAGAGCGTGTCCGTTCGCGTCAGGTTTTCCTGGCTGAAGCTCCCCGGGCCATAGAACGACATCAGGTAGTAGGTGCCGGCGTACAACAGCAGGAAGATCGGGACGGTGACGGCCAGCGCCTCGATCGCCCTGACGCCCGGATGCTTCGCGTTCAGGATCTTCCCGACCTGCCAGACGAGGAGCGCGCCGAACAGGGCCAGTGTCAGAAGCAGTCGGAATCCGGACGCCAGCCGCCACGCCTCGTGGACGGGCACGAGGTAGTACACCGTCACCAGCGCCGCGATGGTCAGGACCGTCCGCGCGACCGCAGCCGCGAGGACCTTCCTTCGTGTCGTCGGATCGATGTCACTCATCGAGGCCTGACGTCACTCCATCGTGATGTCGCGGCCGTGTGCCGTCAGCGCCCAGATGACCGCGACGTCGATGGCGATGATCACGATCGACCAGACCGGGTACAGCGGGATCCATGCGAAGCTGACGAACGCGCTGATCGCCGCCAGGATCACGCCGACCGTTCGCGCCCACACCGCGCCGCTGAACAGGCCGAAGCCCGCGAGGATGATGATGATGCCGGCAATCAAGTGGATCCATCCCCAGGTGGTCACGTCGAACTTGAAGACGTAGTTGGGCGTGACCGCGTAGAAGTCGTCCTTGATGATCCCGGCGAGTCCGGAGATCGTGTGAAACCCGCCGATCAAGATCATCATGATCGCGGCGAACCACGTCCAACCAACTGCGCCGCTGCTGCGCTGCTGCTCCATGCTTCCCTCCTTGCTCCAGGACACCGTCGACTACAGGTTTGACTGCTGCTTCAGCCACTTCACTGCGAACACCCCCCACAAAGGCGGCAGATAGAAGGTCACGAGGCGGAACGCGATCGCGGTCGAGGCGGCTATGCCGTCGGGGATTCCGATCGCGATCAAACCCGCGGTCAATCCTGCTTCTGCCACACCGACCCCGCCGGGCACCGGCAGAAGGCCGGAGAAGAGGGTCACGAACGTATTCACGAGGATCAACGCGGCCAACGATGCCGACTGTCCGAACGCCTTCAGACAGAGTCCGAGGATGATCGCGAGAATCACCTGTGCGATCAGGTTTCCGCCGAGAAGCAGCGCCAGCTTCTTCGGGTGACGGAGCACGCTGAGCGCTTCCTTCGCGTCGGCCCATTTCTCGCTTAGGGTTTCGCGGAACTTGTGCAGCTTCTTGCGCGTGCTCGGCACGAGGTACGCGATGCCGAGGGCGCCCACGACGAGTACGATCCCCGTCAGCAGCGCCGCCCAGTTGAACCCGTCGTCGGGGGAGCCGGTGGCTTGGCTGGCGAGGTTGAGGGTCACGGCGTCCGAGGCAAGGATCAGCACGATCAGGAGAATCTGAATTACGAAGGTGCTGAAGCTGTCGATCGCACCGATCGAGATGGCGCCCGCGCTCGGCACGCCGGACCGTTCGAAGAATCGAACCTCCATCGCAACTCGTGCCGCCGAGCTGGGGACTGCGAGGCCGATGAACTGAACCGCGTACTGCAGCATCAGCACGGGCCAGAATCGGATTTCCTGGAGCGTGGCTCCCAACGTCGAGAAGGCCTGGGGGATCTGCGAAAGCGGCGACAGGATCAACGCCACGAGCAGCCATCCCCAAACGGCGTCCTTGAACTCGTCGATGATGGTGGCGATGCCGATGTTGGCGAACGTGGAGATGAGGGTGGAGGCGAGGAACCCGATCACGGCGAGTTTGACGAGCGACTTCCAGGTGACCCGTTGGAGCGGCTCGAGGGGCGGGATCTCGGTGTCCGTGCGTGTTGCGACCAGCTGGCGCAGTGCCTTGAGATCCAGGTGCTGGTCGTGCATCGCCTTGCGTGTCTCGAACTCGAACGCAGCGGGCTGCAGGAACGGCAATACGGCGGCGAGGCTTTCCTTCCCGAGCACGTCGTTGGCAGCCGTGACGGCTCGATCGGTATCCGTGACCAGTGCGATCGTCACGAGGAGCTGCGCCCGGTCGGTACGAAGGTCCATATCGGGCGCCGCGACGCGGGCATCGCCGAAATCCGTGAGCGCGGCCGAGCCGTCCGTCCGCACGACGAGCGTGTCACCGTCCACGCGACCGTGCGAGATGCCGAGGTCGTGGAGGCCCTCCAGCGCCCGCCACGAGCCCCGAAGGAGATCGTCGTCGACCTCGCCCGAGCTCAGCGAGTTGAGTGGCCGCCCGCTCGCCTCGAGCACCAGCACCGCATCGCCCTGGTCGACCTCACCGGCGGCGATGGCGGCCATCACCGGCACACCGTCACGCTCGGCCGCCAACGCGATGAACGCCTCGTGCTCCACCTGCTCGAGCCGCCCGGCGCGCACGTGCTTCGCGCCCTTGTGCCAGATCGCGTACCACGTGGCGGCGACGAACTGGCCGTCCCACGCATCACGGCCGAAGACCTTGACGAGCAGCGGTTTGCCCTCCGGAGTGGTCGCAAGGGTCAACGCGGCGCCGCGCGGCTGCAAGGGGGCGTCCTGTGTCGCGATCGCGTCGACACCCAGTTCCTGCAGCACATCCGTCACCTGATCGAGCGTGAGCCGTCCGCCCGGTGACCCGACGAGCAGGTGCACCAAGGCCGCCGAGATGAACCCGATGAGGAATCCGGCGGCGACCCCGATGGGGAGCGCCGCGCCGAGCGCGATGGCAGCCAGCGCCCCGATCCCGATCAGCCATCGGCCGATCATTCGTATCGGTTTGGCGAGGTCGGGCGAAGCCGTCACGATAACCGCGGTCGCGATGGCGATTCGCGTCGCGATGTAGATCGGCGGCGACGCCGTGTTGATCAGGCCGCGCAGACTGGTCGAGAGGTCGGTGCCCCCGACGTTCGCGACAAGGAACGTGAACCCCAACCCGAGCACCACCGCGAGCAGCTCGTAGAGGAAGAGCCGCTTCCGCCCGTGGGCGAACAGCGCAAGCAGCATCAACACCAACGCCCAGACGATCAAGAGGACGTATGAGGCCTCCCAGAACCAGCCGGCGAAGCCGGGCAGATGGGCGACGAAGTCCGTGGCCGCGGTATCGATGACGGTCGGCCCCGGCGCCGGGATCGAAAGGAGAACCGCACCAAGGACGGCGAGCGCGAGCATGACGGCGTCGGTGGGCCGGCGAGATCGTGGAGCATCCGATGCCGAGGAGAAGACCCTGATTCCGACGGGTCGCCGCCCGCGCCGGCCCGAGGAATCGGTCGCCTGGGCGCCCTTTGTTGATTCGGCCGCCGGCTGGGCTCCCGTGTCGTCCTGTGTCATCTCAGGCCTTCCTGGTCATCAGATGTCGTCGCCGGTTCGGAATGCGTCGCGGAAGCTCAGATCGCGTGTCGGCGGCGACAGCTCGGGTGGCGCGCCCTCCTTGAGCGTTCGATCGTTGCCCCCACGGATGAACCTGCCGAGGCGCCCGGGGTCCTCCGCGAAGACCGGGGCCGCACACGCACCGACCAACACGCAGATCGCCGTGCCCGAGAACCACGTCACCAGCGCAAGCGTGACGCCGAAGAAGCCAAACTGCGCTTCGTTCTTTGTGACCATCTCCGGCATCCAGACGGCAGCGGACAAGGCGTAGGCACCCGTCGCCAGACCCGTGATGAGACCGGTCGTGACCAACACGCGCCCACGAACGTCCCCGAGGAGGAGCCACCACGCGGTGAACCACCAGAGCGCGGAGTTGACCAGGAACGAACCGACCGCGAACGGGACAACGACGTATCCGTTGCCGACAGCTCCGCGCAGCCAGCCGAAGAGCGCCAACGAGACCAGCATCACGGCAAGCCAGGCCAGACCGCGCCAATACGTGTCGACCCCCGAATGAGGCGGTCGACGCCAGGCACGCAGGTACACGCGTTGCATCGCCGTCGTAAACGACGTGGCGAAGAGGAACGCGAGCACAAGCCCGAGCACTCCCGTTGCCGCCCTGATGTTCTCGGCGGAAGTGAAGGCCGCCCGGAACAAGTCGAAGGCATTTCCTTGAAGACCAAGGCGTGCGGCCGTAGCGCCGACAAGCGAGGCTCGGGTGCGCGCGTTCACGAACGCCGCCACCACGATCAGGAGGGGGAACATCGACACGAATGCTTTGGCCGCCAGCGCGATGCTGCGATCGACGAACTCGATCTCGAGCAAGCGTTCCCAAATGCGCCACAGGACCAGTCGCTCCAGCCACGTCCGGAGGTTTGCGACAGAGGCGCGGATCGAGCCGGCCATATCAGGTGAGCATCTTCTTCACCGTTGGCTCGGCTCGGTCCGCGACGACACCGAAGAACCCTTGCGCCCTCAGGCGCCCGACCGCGTTGCCGGCGATCACGGTGAACGGCACGGCCAGGATCAGACCGACGATGCCGGCGAGCAGACCACCCAGCGCCGTGACGACGAGCACCACCAGCGGGTGGATCTTGAGCGTGCGGCCCATGACCTTGGGCTCCACAAAGTTCTCCAGGAGCAAGTTCGACGCCAAGACGACGACGAGCATGATGGTCGCCGTGGCGAGGCCGCCCTCGCCCAGCGCGACGATGACCGCCAGCGCCCCACCGAGAAACGCGCCGATATACGGGATGTAGCCGCCGACGAAGTTCACCACCATGATCGTGAACACCAGCGGAAGGCCGAGAAGGAGGGCGGCCATGCCGACCACGACGGCGACGATCGCCGACATGGCCGTGCGGCCCCGCCCGTAGTCGCGCAGGATCGCGCATGCGTCCGTGATGAAGCCGTCGACTTGCTCCCGGATCGAGTCGTCGTCGACCTCCGCGACGACGGCGCGCCGGAGCCGGGTGCCGTCCTTGAGCAGGTAGTACATGATGAGCGCCGCCAGGATCAGCGCGCCGGCGAACGCGACGAGCGAGCCGAGACCTGAAACGATCGCGGGAAGGACGCCCTCGGCGATCGTCGGGGCTGCCGCTTGAGCGGATTCCCGTGCGGAGTCCAGCGTCGCCTGATCGAAGCCAAGCTCGTGGACCGCGTAGTCGATCGCGGCGTCGACGGACGCACCAATCTCGTCCGTTTGGTCGACCACCCCACGGACGGTTGCGACCAAGACGACGGTCATCAGCGCGAGGAGTCCGAGCACGAGCAGACCGGCTGCGAGACTTGGTTTGAATCCGTGGCGCAGGAGGCTCCCGGCGACCGGTTTGAAGATCACGGCAAGGACGGCTGCGAACAGAAGCGGGAGCAGGATTTCACTGACCGCGGCGAACGCCGTGACGACGATGACCGTCGCCACTACGAATCCCACGAAGCTCCACGCCCAGATGCCGATCTTCGGAGCGCCCGTCCCAGCCACACGTCCCCCTTGCCGTGCCGGATACGCCGATCGAACCCCAACGGCTCCGCCGAGCCATCACGCAAAGGGGGTGAAACTCTGTCGGCGCAGACAGAGATTCACGCAATGTGCATGACGCGAAGAGGGAAGCCACGTCCTAGCGTGAGGTGCTCGGGTGAACCGTTCATCCACTCGGAGCCCGAGAAAGGGTTGACGCGACGTGGACTATACGGACCGACTACGCCGATTGGCCATTCAGGATGCCAGCGTCGCAGATGATCTCAGGACCGGTGTCGATAGCGCGGAGCTCGATGCGAAGACCCTGGCGCTCGTTCGTCTGGGGGCGCTCATCGCGGTTGGTGGCGCCCAGCCTTCCTACGGCGCGCTCACGGACGCGGCGGTAGACGCGGGGGCAAGCGCCAACGAGATCGTCGACGTCGTCTTTGGCGTCGCTCCTGTCGTCGGTGTTCCCGGCGTCGTTGCTGCCGCGCCGTACCTGGCCATGGCGCTCGGCTACGACCTCGACGAGGCGATGAACAGGTAGGGCCGCTACCCGCCCAGCAACCCGATCGTCGTGGCGTGCTCCACGGCATCGGTTCGAGACGACACGCCGAGCTTTCGATAGATCGAACCGACCTGCGATCGGACCGTGTTGTGTGAGACGTAGAGCCGGTCTGCGATCTCCCGCATCGTGAGGTGCGTCTGCAAATAGGGGAGTAGCCGGATCTCGGCGGCGCTGAGCGGTGGCCCCCCGGTCACGATTTCGGCAGAGGTTGTGCTGAGCAACGTCCGAAGCGCGGACACCTCGTCGACAAGCGTGCCGAGCGCGGGCCGGATGCGCAGGATGTCATCGATCTCCCGGAGCAAGTGGCGGGCGGTCGTCACATCGGCCAGGGCCACATGTACTTTCGCCAGCACCAGCCGCACGCGCACCGACAGCCACGGGATCACGTACGTACACGTCGGCCGGCCTCGCATCGCCCGAGCTATTTGTCGATTCGCGTCCTCTTTGTCACCGCGGTGCAACGCGAGCCGAGCGGCAGCCGCGAATGCGATCACCGACACGACGTAGTCGTGCATCCGGTTCTTGTCGATCGTTGCGAGGGCAGACCGCAGATGGCCCTCTGCTTGTTCCCACTCTTCGCGATCCATTGCCAACAGGGCGAGCTCGGCCTGGCCGCAGACGATCGTGTCCGTGTTGCCCAGTTGGGTCGCACTGTCAGACGTTTCCACGAACACACCCGCCGCATGCGCGGGATCGCCGGCAAGCAGATCCGCTTCGGCCAGCAACAGGAGCGCGGTGTCTCGCCACGGACTCCAGCGAGGCTCCTGGTCCACGGCGAACGCCGAATCGGCAAGCATCTGCTCAGGCCCGGCGGCGCACATGACCGCTCGCAACATCGCCCGCCCCGAGTCGAATGACGCCGAGCCGTCGAGCGGGACGTCGTTCCACGAGGCCGCGTCGGCGATCGCCGCCCATCGCTCCGCTTCCGAGGTCTGTCCGGTCAAGAGGGACGTCCACCCTGCCTGGATCGCGAGCGGGGGGTAGCTTTCGACTCCCGCGTCACCGAGCGTATGGAGCCACTGCTGCGCGGTGGACATGTGACCCGCGCTGTAGGTGGGCAAGACCAATGTGCTCACCAACTGCACACACCGATCGCGTTCGTCGGTGTTCAGCAGGTGCTCGAGAGCCAAGCGCGGAGAGCCATTCGACTCATACCAGTCGGCGGCGCGTAGGTGCAGCTTGGAGATGATCTCCGGTTCGACACGCTGCAGCTCACCGAACAGGAACTCCCGGAACAACCCGTGGTAGCGATACCAATCTCGGCGACGATCGAGCGGGACGACGAACATGCTCGTTGCCTCGAGATGGCGGAGCCGGGCGTTTGCATCCGATTCCTGGAGGACGGCATCGCACAGGGAGCCGGACAATTGATCGAGCACCGATGTGCGCCGGAGGAATCGCTGCACGTCGTCTGGCTGATTGGTCAGCGACTCGCGGTACAGATAGTCGGCCACATACGGATCCTCACCGCTGACCGACGCCGCCTCGCTGCGGTTCTCTCTCGCGATCACGGCGGCGAGGTAGAGGCCCGCCGGCCACCCCTCGGTACGTCGCGTCACCTCGGTGGCCGAAGCAGGTGAGAGCTGGAGCTGCTCCGCGGCGAAGATCCGACGAGCGCCCTCCACGTCGAGGGCAAGATCGTCGGCGCCGACCTCCATCACTTCTCCGGAGGCCCGAAGTCGCGGCACGTGCGGCTGCTCGAAGCGACTGGCCGCGACAAGCTGCGAACGCGGCCCGATTCCGGCGAGCACGACGCCGAGCACATCGTGGCAGTCCGGCGATCGGAGCTCGTGCAGATCGTCCACCATGAGGACGAACGGGAATGGGCTCGTCCGAAGTGCCGCGGCCAAGCGCGGCGCTGCCCGGCCGAGCGCAGACATGCCCAGCCCCCCCATGTCGGCGACAAGGTCGGCGCTCCCGGGCGCGATACGACCGTACGCAGACGCGAGGAGGGCGAGAAGCGCCGCGGGGTCGTCGTCGAAACCGTCGAGCGAGACCCAGGCAACCGGCCGATCCTCGGCTCGTGCCCACTCCGCCAAGAGGGTTGACTTGCCATAGCCCGCCGGCGCGGTCACGGCGACGACACGGCAGTCGCTCGCTCGAGCGGCGTCAATCACCGACCGGCGGCTGACTGCACCGAAACGAAGCGTTGGTACCGACAATTTGGCGTCGTACAGCGATTGGCCGAGCTCGGCCACTTCAGACATCGGCCCCCCCGGCTCGCGTGTCGACCGAATCGTACCTCGGGTCACATAGAAGGACGGTCGTCAGCAACCGCGGCGCATTCATGCAATCTGCGTGACGACACCGTTACTGGGGGAACGCAAGATCGACCTCGGCGCCGGGCCCGGGCTCGGCACGGTTTCGAGGTGAGAAAGGGGATCACGATGAGCGACGACGCCGGGAACCTGCGAACCACGCTCGGTGCACCGGACCGACTGGAGACCCGGCTGGGGACGATGGCGTTCGTCGACGGCGCCCCAACTCCGGAGACGGTTACAAACGTCTACGACCAACTCGATCTCATTCACGCGGTAAACGCGTTCATGAACGGCTACCAGGTGGCCTCGACGTATGCGGTCCGGCAGGGCTTCCTAAGCGCTGGGGTCCAGGACAACGCGGTGATGATCTTCTCCGAGCTGATGGGCTCCGAGTCCCTGTTCCTCACGGCGAACGCAGATACGGTCTACTTCCTCTCCTTCATCGACCTGAGCTCGGGACCAATGGTGGTCGAAACTCCGCCCCAGGCACTCGCGATCTTCGACGACATGGCGTTCAACTGGATGGTGGATTTCGGCTTGGCGGGTCCCGATCGTGGCGAAGGCGGAAAGTTCCTTCTTCTTCCGCCCGGCTACGAGGGCGACCTGCCGGACGCAGGGTTCTACCTCGGTCGATCAAAGACAAACCGAGCGCTGGCGCTCGGACGAGCGTTCATGCAGGACAGCGACCCGAAGCCGACGGCAGACCTGATCAAGAAGACGATGAAGATCTATCCCTACACGCCGGGGGGGTACGGGACACCCATCGCGACCCTGCTCGAGGGGAAGGTCACACCCGGCAAAGCGGCCCCGATCCCCGAGACCACTTTTGTCGAGGCAAGCGGCAAAGCCTTCAACACGATCCCGTTCACCGATGCACGTTTCTTCGAGCAGGTGAACGAGATGGTCCAGCAAGAGCCGCTGGGGTTCCTGGATCCCGAGATCATGGGTCAGTTCGAGGCGATCGGGATCGTTAAGGGGGAGAAGTTCGACCCCGACCCGCGGATGCGCGGAATCCTCGAGGAGGCCGCCGCGATCGGGACGGCGATGTCCCGGACCTTGATGTTCGACAGCAAGGGGATGGAGTACTACCCGGGGTCCGCGTGGACCGCGATGCTCTTCGTGGGTGGGTACGACTTCGAGACGCCCCCGCCCATGGTGACACCGGAGGGAATCGTCCCGTTCCCGGCGACCGGGTCGCGAAAGCTGCACGCGCGCACGACGTTCTTCTATGGGTACACGGGGATCACGCCCGCGATGTGCATGCGGCTGACCGGCGTCGGATCGCAGTACCTCGTCGCGTTCAAGGACGCAAAGGGGGCGTACCTCGAAGGCGACGCGCACTACACCGTCACACTGCCCCCCGACATCCCGGAGGCGCGCTTCTGGTCCATGACCCTGTACGACAACCAGACGCGATCAATGCTGCAGACCCCGCAGCGTTTCCCGCGCGCGGGAAGTCAGAGCTTTCCCACGCCGGCTGCCGAGACCAGCCCGGACGGCTCGACGACCTTGCATTTTTCGTCGGCCCAGCCGGACGGGGTTCCGGCCGGGAACTGGATCCAGACCGACCCGACGCGGGGCTACTTCGCATGTGTCCGCCTGTACAGCCCGCTCGAGCCGTTCTTCGACAAGAGCTGGCAGGTCAGCGAGATCGAGCGAGTCAGGGACTAGACGAGCGACGAGACGGCTCCCTTCCGGGCGAACCGGAACTGCGGAGACCTGAGGAGGAAGCGAGATGTGGGGGTCGTTCGGATGGGGGACCCTTGCCGCGTCATCCCTGGTGATCGGCGCGGTCGTCGCGATCCGCTTCACGATCGGCCTGCGCACGATCGGCCTGATTATGGCCTTCGGCGGAGGCGTCCTGATCAGCGCCGTCGCCTTCGACCTGGTCGAGGAGGCATTCGGGATGTCCAGCGGTCACGGCTGGGTGATCGCGGGCATCTTCGCCGGTGCCTTCGTCTTCTTCGGTGGGGACTGGGCGATCGACCATGCCGGTGGGAAGAACCGCAAGGATGCCGACGGCGCCCAGGAGAGCGGCTCGTCGATGGCCATCGTGCTCGGCAGTGTGCTGGACGGTGTGCCTGAGTCGATGGTGATCGGCCTCACTATCTTCCAAGGGGGTGCCGTCGGCGCCGCCTACCTGATCGCGGTCTTCATCTCCAACCTGCCTGAGTCGATCTCGTCGACCACGGGACTTCTCTCGAGCGGATGGAAGAAGTCGAAGATCCTGTGGATGTGGATCGCGATCGCCCTCATCTCAGGGCTCGCATCGCTCGTCGGCTACGTCGTGTTTCAGAACTCGTCGCCCGACGTGGTGGCGTTCGTCCTTGCATTCGCGGCGGGCGCGATCCTCACGATGCTCGCGGACACCATGATGCCCGAGGCGTATCAGCACGGAGGGAAGTGGGTCGGTATCGCGACAACGCTCGGTTTCGCGGTCGCGTTCACCATCCACGTCCTCGACTAACGACGCTGGCGGCGACGCTATCCAGCGCACGGCCTAGAGTCATGAGGTGGTCGTCGACAAGACGGCCCGAGCGGAAGGAGCAGACTATGGCTGATGGATCGGTTGAGACCCCGGTGCGGGATCTCCTGGAGGTGATGACCGTCGCTTCGATCGAGGCGTCGGGACTCGACGCGCGGAGCCTCATGTTGGTGCGGATCGCGGCGCTCGTGGCCGTGGATGCACCGCCGGCGTCCTACGTGTTGAATCTCATGGCCGCCGATGCTGCGGGCATCGACGGGGAGACGGTTCGCGATGTCGTTACCGCGATCGCCCCGATTGTTGGAACGGCGCGCACGGCGTCTGCTGTCGGAAACGTCGTTACCGCCCTCGGCTTCGCCGAACTGGTTGTCGAGCTCGAGGATGCCGACGACGATTCGATGAGCTAGCCAACCGAACGGTATCGTCAGAAGTCCCCCCGACGTTTGGAGCGCGTAGATGCCCCTGAAGAAGATTCCGCATCCGACTCTGGAAGAGCGCCGAGCACAAGGTAAGGAAGCGCGCACCCGAGCGCCGCTTTCCGCACATACAGGCTGGGAGGCGGCGCCCGATCGTCCGAACCCGGTCGCGCTTCTCGAGGAGCAGAACACCACCCGTGAGCAGGACCTCGTGCCGGTGCGGCACGGCCGGATGATGGTGTCGCCGTTCACCTTTTACCGGGGCGCCGCCAAAATCATGGCGGCCGACCTCGCGGGTTCGCCGGACGCAGGGCTGTCCGCCCAGCTCTGCGGAGATGCCCACCTGTCGAACTTCGGCGCCTTCGCATCTCCCGAGCGACAGCTGCTCTTCGACGTGAACGACTTCGACGAGACGCTGCCAGGCCCGTTCGAGTACGACGTAAAGCGCATGGCCGCGAGCTTCACGATCGCCGCCCGCAACAACGGGTTCTCGAAGAGCGACACGCGCGCGGCGACGCGCGCATCGGTCGCCGGGTATCGCGACGCGATGGCGGGTTTCGCGGAGATGACGACGATGGAGGTCTGGTACGCCCATCTCAACGCCGACGACATCATGGCGGCGGTGCGCAAGGGTGCGAAGACCAAGCAGGGGGCCAAGGAGGCCAAACTGGCCGAGAAGGCGGTCAAGAAAGCGCGGACCCGCGACAGCCTCCAGGCGCTGTCAAAGTTGGGTGAGCTCGTCGATGGGCGCTTCCGGATCGTTAGTCAGCCGCCGATTGTGGTCCCCGAGCGAGAGCTCGCCGCTAGTTATGGCTTGTCGCCGACCGAAGTGGAGGACGCGGTCCGCGAGCAGTTCCGCGCGTATCGGACCACCTTGGAGGATGACCGGCGCCACCTACTCGAGCAGTTCCAGTTCCTCGACCTGGCGCGCAAGGTCGTCGGCGTCGGAAGCGTCGGCACGCGGGCATTCATCGTCTTGCTCCAAGGCCGAGATGAGCAGGACCCGCTGTTCCTCCAGGTCAAAGAGGCGACGACGTCGGTCCTGGAAGATCATCTGCCGAAGAGCCGGTACAAGAACCACGGTGAACGCGTCGTGCGCGGCCAGCGGCTCATGCAGGCGGCGAGCGACATCTACCTGGGCTGGACGGTCGGCTTGGACACCACTCGGCACTTCTACTGGCGACAGCTGCGAGACATGAAGGGATCGGCCGAGATCGAGACGATGTCGCCGCTGGGCCTCTCGACCTACGCGACGATATGCGCATGGACGCTGGCACGGGCGCACGCTCGCTCCGGGGATCCGGTCTCGATGGCGGCGTATCTGGGCACGAGCGACAAGTTCGACCGCTCGATCACCGACTTCTCGGAACGTTACGCCGATCAGAACGATCGCGACTACGAGGCGTTCGTGGACGCCATCCGTTCCGGAAAGCTCGAGGCGACCGAAGGCATCTGACGGGTCCTGGATCATGTGAAGAGGAACCGGGGCCGGAAGGATCACTGTCCTGTCCGGCCCCGGCTGATCTCACCGGGCAGGCGCCGCCCCTATCGAGGGGTGCATCAGGCGACTTGTACTGCCCGCGAAGTCCCTGCGCGACGCGCGTGGCGGAACCCCAGAATCGAGAGGAACCCCAACACGAGGCCTGCGACGATCAGCCCGAATCCGACGAACAAGGCGATCGTCGAGACCGTCCACCATCCATAGGCGTTCAGGAGGATCGACCGCAATGTCTCGCCCTTGAACAGGGTGTCGGCCATCACCTGCAGGGCGGCGGCCTTCGCAGGAGCCAACCCTTCCGCGCGAGCGGCCGCGCTCGTCTCCGAGTAGGTCGCTCCACCGTTTACCTCAGCGAGGTGCCCGCCGATGAAGCGGGCGAAGGCTTCGGCTTCCGGACCGGTGTCCACGGTCTGCCCCGCGAACTGGCCGAGCTGTGCCTGCTCTTGCGGCGTCATCGAGTCGAGCGGTGGAAACGCGACATGCTCCGGCGCCAGGCGATCCTGCACGTTCTGCCTGCCGAAGTTGCCGCCGTACACGGCGGCGGCCCCGATCATGATCAGCGCGACGGCGATCACGGCGGCAGCGCCGCTCACGATCGTGTCCCACATCGTGCGTTGCGAACCCGCCGGCCGCGCTCGATCCGCCGCGACCCCCCGGGGCGGCTCGAGGATGGTCTGGGTTGAAGATGCATCTCGCGGTGTGGCCGTGTCCTGCTTGTTGAGCGCCATTGGCGCCATCCCTTCGTCGAGGGGCTATTGGTTGCTGCTATCGCGGATCGTGAACATCGGTGGATGCCGCGGCGTGCGCCGACGTCACGTCTCGCAACGGGACCCGGATGAGCTCGTCGGCTTCGCGGACCATGAACGTGTGCGCCTCGTCATCCAGGTAGACGACCTTCCCCGTGACGTTTCTGGCATATCCCCCGGGAGACGCCAATTCGAACGAGGTCTCGGTGTCGAGAGTGCCTTCGTTGTACGAGGCGAGGAGTTCCTCGGCGAGGGTTCGCGGCGCTCTCAGGTCGACGTCGCTCCGGATCTCGGGGAACGCGTGTCGGGAGGACGGCTCTCGCTTGAGGGAGGCGGGGTCTTGCAGCATGGTCGGCATGTGACTTCCTTCCCTTGGAGGCGGTTGCGTTGCTCCGCGGGGGGAGCCCATTGCTGGGCTCTCCCCGGGAGCTACTACCTGATCAGACGGTGGCGGTGACGCCTTCGAAGAAGGCGAGATCGCCCGCCTGGTTCGAGCTCAGCTCGACGCGATCGGCGAGGTGCTCACGCACCCACGTTGCCGCTACCGGCCCTGCAGCCTCGGCCTGCTCGTGGGTGTCCCACATGCTGATGGACACGCACGTGCCGTCACCGGTGTCGGCGAGCCCGTAGTGAATGAAACCGGGCTGCGTCTTGAATGTGGCGAGCATGCCGTCCTTCGCCTCTTCGGCGAGCTCAGGGAAGGCACCCTTGATGAGCTTGTAGTTCGCGATTCGTATTGCCTGCATGAACGTGCTCCTTCAGCTGGATGTCCCGAAACGGCCCGAGCGAGGAGCAAGGAGGTCGGAGCGAGTAGAACGCTCCGGATATCGGCTCACGAACTCGAGAAGGTCGATGGAACGGATTCGGCGGAGGCGAACCCGTGAGATCTCTTCTCCCGTCACTGACGGATTCGTGTCCTTCGCCCAGTATGCGCAGGTTGGTGGCGGACTGTCGCGATGTGGCGTGAGGCCTCGATCTTGGAAGAGAGGCAGGATGACGTTGATGATTGGTGCGAAGTTGGCGGCAGCGGCGCGCAACAACGCCGAGTGGTGCGACATCATCTGTCGGCTGCACGGCCAGGTCGGCGTCTATCACGACGGTGCATGGACGGTGCCGCGCCGGTCGCCACCCTTCTACCCGGACGCCGTCACGGTGGACCCGGCAGACCGACGTCGAGGCCATCCTCACCGCGATCGACACGTCCGAGGGTTGTTCGATCAAGGACAGCTTCGCGTGTCTCGATCTGGCTTCCGAAGGATTCGACGTCCTGTTCGAGGCCCAGTGGGTGTATCGCGCGAGTCGACGTGGCCACCTGCGGAATCGCCCCCGAGCATGTCCTGGGAACCGGTGCGTGATGCCGATGCCTTGAACGCGTGGGAACACGCCTGGAACGAGGACGACATTCCACCGGGTCTGTTCCGGCCGGCATTGTTGGAGCGTGACGACGTTCTCATGCTGGCCGGCTCGACTGATGGTGCGATTGTCGCCGGGGCCATCGTCAATCGCAGCGCGACCGTTGCCGGCGTGTCCAACGTCTTCTCGGTCACCGGGAATCGGGAGGCCGCGTGGCGGGGAGCCGTTGCGGCCCTGGCACACCAGGCCTGGGCGCTCCCGCTGGTCGGCTATGCACACGGAGAAGACCTGGATGCGGCGCAGCGAGCTGGGTTCGAACCGCTCGGTCCGCTGCGCGTGTGGATGAAGGAGCAACGGAACTCGAACGTTGTCTGAACGATCGCTGACGAACCCCCGTCGGCACGCCTTCTCTCGATACGCTTTCTGGAGATGGCCTTCCCCGACCGGCCGGACGACGCAGACTGGATGCGGTGCCTTGCGGATCACTACGCATCCGTCCGTCATGCCCATCCCGACGATGAGCTGTGTGTCGTCTTCGACATCGACGGCACCATCCTGGACCTTCGCCATCTCGTGGTTCGCACGCTGCTTTCCTACGATCGCCGCCACGGAACCGATCTGTTCCACGGGCTGGTGTCCGAGCGCGTGACGGTTCCGGAGAACAAGGTCGATGTCCTGCTCAAGGGGCTGGACGTTCCGGAAGAGCAGCGCGGCGATGTCGGCGCCTTCTATCGCTCGCACCTGTGGGACGAAGACAATGTGCTCGCCGCAAGTGCGCCGTACCAAGGGGTTCTGGGTGTGATTCGGTGGTTTCAGATTCAACCCGGAACGCGCGTCGCGTTGAACACCGGCCGCACGGAGTCGATGCGCCGGATCACCCTCGATTCCTTGAACATGATCGGCGAGCAGGCCCGGGTCCGATTCGACCCCGATCTCCTCTTCATGCGACGCGACCCGGCGACCTCGGTTCCGAGCGCGAAGGTCGCGGCGCTGGCGGAGATCGAGGCGAAGGGACTCCGCATCGTTGCCGTCGTGGACAACGAGCCCGAGAACCTCTCCTCGATGGCGGCGCAGAGCACCGGAGACGTCCTGTACCTGCTCGCCGACACGATCTTCGAGTCGAACAGAAGCGACGCCCGGGGTGTCGTCCACGGAGCGGGGTATGAGCTCGGTGGACTGATCGGCGAGGACGGCCTGCGGGAGCACGTCGAGTTCGTCTGGCACGGTGTGAACGACCAGGAGAACCTTCAGCAGTTCCTGCGCTCGGGCATCAGCTGGGCCGAGATGGACCTCCGTCGCGACCCGATCGGGCGCCTCGTCCTTCGGCATGACGGGTTCGAGGAGCGGCTATGGAATCGCGACGAGCGTCCCCCGTTGGCGCGGACGAGCATCGAAGCGCTCGCGGCGGCGGACCGGTCGATCAAGCTCGATGTCAAGGAGAACGGCGACACCCTCCGTGAGGTGCTCGACCTGATCGACGAGTTCGCCCTCGGCGACGATCGCGTGTGGTTCAACGCCCGGATCGACGTGGTGGGCCCGGCCGCCTTCGATGCATTTCTCACGCGGTATCCGGATGCCATCGGCTCGTGCCCGATCGACTTCATCGTTCCGTTGCTCACCGCGGCACCGGACGAGGCGGATGTCGTCCTGGAACGACTTCGTTCCTGGGGGATCACGCGTCTTTCCGTGCGATGGGGAGAAAGGATGCGCTGGATCATCGGAGAGCTCGAGGAGCGCGGCTGGGAGACGAACATCTACGGCGTTCCCGACCTCCAGTCCTTCCTTGAGGCCGCCTTGCTCTTGCCGACGTCCGTCACCGCGGACTTCAACTTCCCCCTTTGGAACCGCTTCGGCCGTGGTTCGGGGCAGGCCGGAGCAATCCATCGGTACGGTTCCGAAGCTGTATTGATCTGAGCGGCAGCCGCGCGTCAGTTCGCTAGTGGGGCTGGGTGATGTTCACCATCCACTGGATGCCGAACTTGTCGGCGAACATGCCGAACTCGTCGCCCCACATCTGCTTCTCGAGCGGCATCATCACCATGCCGCCGTCCGAGAGGCCGTCCCAGTAGCCGCGGAGCTCGTCGGCGTCTTCCCCGCTCAGGCTGATGGTGATGTTCGTCCCCGGCTGGTGCTGCATCCCGGGGGCCGCGTCGGAGGCCATCAAGGTAAATCCCCGGTCGTTCTCGAGTTGGGCGTGCATGGTCTTGTCGGCCATGGCCGGGTCATCGGCGGCGCCGAACTCGCCGAACGTGTTCACCGTCAACTCGCCGCCGAGGGTGCCCTTGTAGAACTCCATCGCCTCCCGGGCGTTCCCGTCGAACTGGAGATACGGGTTGAGTTTCGTAGTCATGTGTCGCCTCCCTGAATCTATCGGGACCGTGTTTTCCACCCTAGGGGAGGTCTGGCGCTAAGCGCAATTCGGTACTTGAAGATGTCGAATGGTGTAATCCCTATTACCTTGGGAATGCCCGGGATGCGCGGGGCGTTCTTGCATCTGCAAGGCGAGATGCGCCCGACGATGCGTGAAGGAGCAACGATGCCAGACACGACGACCCAGGTTCTTCCCCTTCTTCCGTTGACCAGCGGCGTGGTTCTGCCGGGCATGGTCGTGACCCTCACGATCGAGTCCGACGAGGCCAAGGCTGCGATCGATGCCGCCTCCACCGGCGAGGAACGGCAGCTGCTCCTCGTGCCGCGGATCGACGGCCGCTACGCGCTGGTCGGCACCGTCGCCGCCATCGAGGACGTCGGCCGGCTCCGCGGGGGCCAGGACGCGCTCGTGATTCGGGGGATCCGCCGCGCCACCCTCGGCGTGGGCGTTGCCGGCACCGGGGCGGCCACATGGATCCAGGTCGAGCCGGTGACCGAGCTCGAGCCGTCGGATCGGGCGCGCGAGCTGGCGCGCGAGTATCGCGCGACCGTCGGCTCGATCGTCGAGTCGCGCGGCATCCCCGCGGTGGCCGAGTTCCTCCGGGGGATCGACGACCCGGGCCAGATCGCCGACACGGCCGGGTACTCGCCCGACCTGAGCTTCGAGCGCAAGGTCGAGATCCTCGAGACGATCGACGTCGAGGCGCGACTGGAGAAGGTGCTCGGCTGGGCCAAGGACATCCTCGCTGAGGTCGAGCTGACGGAGAAGATCCGCAGCGAAGTCGGCGAGTCTCTCGAGCAGCGCCAGCGCGAGATGATCCTGCGCGAGCAGATGCAGGCGATCCGCAAGGAGCTCGGCGAGGACTCGACCGAGGACGTCGTCGGCGAGCTTCGCGCAAAGATCGAGGCGGCGGGCATGCCCGAGGACGTGCGCACGCAGGCGGACCGCGAACTCGGCCGCCTCGAGCGCACCTCCGAGCAGTCGCCCGAGTACGGCTGGATCCGCACCTACCTCGACTGGCTGACCGAGGTGCCGTGGAACGTTCGCAGCGAGGACAATCTCGACATCGCCGAGGCCGGGCGCATTCTCGATGAGGACCACGAGGGCCTGGCCGACGTGAAGGAGCGGATCCTCGAGTACCTGTCGGTTCGTAAGCTCCGGCAGGAGCGCGGTCTGGGCGAAGCAACCGGCCGCGGTTCCGGCGCGATCCTGACGCTGATCGGACCACCCGGTGTCGGCAAGACATCGCTCGGTGAGTCGGTCGCACGCGCGCTCGGCCGGCAGTTCGTCCGGGTCGCGCTTGGCGGCACCCACGACGAGGCGGAGATCCGCGGACACCGGCGCACCTATGTCGGGGCACTCCCGGGGCGGATCGTTCGCGCGCTCAAGGACGCCGGCACGAAGAACCCCGTGATGATGCTCGATGAGATCGACAAGATCGGCGCGGATTGGCGCGGCGATCCCTCGAGCGCGCTGCTCGAGGTCCTCGACCCCGCACAGAACCACACGTTCCGCGATCACTACCTCGACGTCGACCTCGACTTGTCGGAGGTGCTGTTCATCGCGACCGGCAACGTCGCCGAGACGATTCCGGGGCCGTTGCTGGACCGCATGGAGGTCATCCGGCTCGACGGCTACACCGAGGACGAGAAGGTCGCCATTGCGCGGCACCACCTGTTGCCCCGGCAGGTCGAGCGCAACGGTCTGCGTGCCGACGAGGTCGAGCTAACCGACGGCGCGCTGCGCGCGGTGGTCGGGGACTACACGCGCGAGGCGGGGGTCCGCAATCTCGAGCGTGAGCTCGGCAAGGTGCTCCGGAAGGTCGCGACGAAGCTCGCGGCCGGCGAGGCCACCGCGCCGATCGCCATCGATGGCGACGACGTGCAGGCGTATCTCGGGCGACCGCGGTTCTTCTTCGAGGCCGCCGAGCGCACGTCGGTGCCCGGCGTTGCGACCGGGCTCGCCGTGACGGGTAGCGGTGGCGACGTGCTGTTCATCGAGGCGACCCGCGAGGACGACCCCGACAAGGACGGACTGACGCTCACCGGCCAGCTGGGCGACGTGATGAAGGAGTCGGCGCAGATCGCGTTGTCGTACGTGCGGTCTCACGCCGCCGATCTCGGGATCGCCCCGGAGTCCCTGCGCGGGCGTTTCCACGTGCACGTGCCGGCCGGCGCGGTGCCCAAGGACGGTCCGAGCGCCGGCGTCACGATGACGACCGCGTTGGTGTCGCTGCTCACCGGCCGTCCGGTGCGCGCGACGGTCGGCATGACGGGCGAGGTCACTCTTCAGGGGCGCGTGCTGCCGATCGGCGGGCTCAAGCAGAAGGTGCTGGCCGCACACCGGGCCGGGCTCACCGACGTCATCCTGCCGAAGCGGAACGAGGGCGACCTCGACGATGTACCCGAGCAGGTGCGCGATCAGATCAACTTCCACCCGGTGGACGACATCCGCGAGGTGCTCCGCATCGCGCTGGAGGAAGACGCGACTTCCGAAGCCGCGGCGTAAGCTCGAGCGTCGGGCATATCCACCCACCGCGGAGGTGTTCCATCCATGGACGACGAGATTGTCATCGGCCGGATCAACGAGTTGGCGGACGAAGAGCACGCCTTGTTCGAGAAGGAATCGCACGGTGCGGCGAGCGACGTCGACCGGGAGCGCCTCAAGACTTTGCAGGTGACCCTCGATCAGTGCTGGGATCTGCTGCACCAACGGCGCGCCCGCCGCGCCGCCGGTCTCGATGTCGAGGATGCGAGCGTGCGCGACGAGACGACCGTCGAGGGCTACCTCGACTAGGACGCCGGCTTGGACCCGCGACTTGTCATGAACCGCTCGTAGGCCCAGAGGATCACGACGGCCGCGATCACCGAGCCGATCCACGCAATGCCGTGGTTGGAGAAGATCAGCTCCCAGAGATACCCGCCGACGACCGCGCCCACGACGCCGAGCACGATGGTCATCAGGACTCCCATGTTGTGCTTTCCGGGCAGGAACAACCGTGCGAGCGCACCGATGATGAGCCCCGCGAGGACGTACCAGAGGAACGCGAAGAAGCTGACCTCGGCAACCATTGGAATCCTCCCTTGTCGGTTGACTCCTACCGCGTTCGGGTCCAGGCGCGCAAACTCGGGCAGTTACAGCCCCGAGATCCCGTCGCCGACGAGCTTCGCCCCGAACACGAGGAACAAGACGGCCATAACCGTCGCGTTATTGGCCGCCAACCACCCGCGCAACCGCTCCAGCGTGGCGACCGCACGGTCGCCGGCGAGTAGTCGATAGAACACCGCCGCCGCGACCGTGCAAGAGGCGACCAGCGTGTAGAGCGCGATCACGGCGACCTCATCGGCCGTGGAGAGCGACGCTGACGCGAGGACGGCTGCGGCCGCGACGTTCATGAGCAGGTTCTTGGGATTGATCCCGCCCAACAGGACCGCGAGCCCGAACGCACTCGCCGGGTGAAGGCCGTCGACGCGCTGCAACTAGGCGGGCATCGGAGGTTGCTCGTCGGGACCGGGCCGCGCTCGCCACTTCCGGGCGGCGGCGGCGA
Source organism: uncultured Actinomycetes bacterium (assembly GCA_963816105.1). Classification (GTDB taxonomy): domain Bacteria; phylum Actinomycetota; class UBA4738; order UBA4738; family HRBIN12; genus AC-51. The sequence goes on from CAWFJH010000002.1 coordinate 157,832, forward strand.
GCAGCAGAACCCCGAGCACCAGACGGATAACGGTCGCCGTCGTCGACGGATTGCTCTCCGAGCCGAGGTCCTGTGTCGAGGCCAACTGCGTCAGCAGGAAGAGCCCGCCTGCTAACCCCCACGATCCAGCCGACGAGGAACGCAAAGCCGTTTCCGATCGCGCGCTTCGAAAAGAGCATCGCGATGACCGCAATCATCGGGATCGGGCTCAGCGCGATGACCAGCGCGAATGGCAGCATCTGCCCGAACGCCTGCGCCATCGGTGCCCCCTCTCCGGATGCGATGATCGATCGGTGTCGCGGAGCGTAGCGGAGCCACGATGAGGGGGTCGGCGGCGTGAGCCCGGCCCCACTCAGACTCACGCGGGCGCAGATCCTCGCGTTCCGGCGGCGGGTCGGCGCCCTCGACGAGCGCCTGCCGCGGGGGAAGCGGTCGCTCCGGCGGGTAGCCTGGGCCGGACTGCAGGACAGCATGCCCCGCGCCGCGGTCCTGTCGATCCACGCGCGTGTGTCGGGGACGAAGCCATCGACGTGGGAGGACCCGTCGCTCGTGCAGATCTGGGGTCCTCGCTACAGCGTCTTCGTCGTCGCGAAGCGCGACCTCGCGATCTTCACGCTCGGCAGGCTTCCGGACGACCCAAAGGGACGGCAACGCGCCGAGGACGCTGCCGCCCGCGTCCGGCGAGTGCTGGGAATCGAACGCCGCATGCAGCACGGCGAGGTCGGCCAGGCACTCGGTGTCAACGCCAACTCGCTCCGCTACGGCTCGACGACCGGCACGATGCTGATCCGGTGGGAAGGCGCACGAGCGCCGGTTCTCTGGTCCGTGCCGGCGCCTTCGATGGATCCGAACGAGGCGAGGCTGGAACTCGCCCGCCGGTACCTCGCCGTGTACGGGCCTGGCACCCCCGCCGGCCTCGTCCACTGGGCGGGAATCGCGGACAAGACCGGCCGGGCGACCTTCGATGCGCTCGAGGGATCGGTGATGCCGGTCAAGACACCGACCGGCGACGCGTGGATCCTGACCGATGACGAGGAGGAGTTCCGTCGGCCCGCAGCGCCGGCGGCAGCAGCCCGCCTGCTGCCGAGCGGCGACGCGTTCTACCTCGTGTGGGGCGCCGACCGCGAGCTCCTCGTGTCGGACGCTCGCCGGCGCGGCGAGTTGTGGACCTCGAGGGTCTGGCCTGGAGCCGTCCTCGTCGACGGTGAGATCGCCGGCACCTGGAACCGCAACCAGCACAAGCTCACGGTTGAGCTTTGGCGGCGAATCTCGCGCGCCCAGCGCGAGGCGGTCGAGGCAGAGGCGGCATCCCTGCCCCTGCCCGTCGATGTGCCGATCGAGGTCGGCTGGGCGTAGTCGGCCCGCCCGGTAAGGTTCCTGCATGATCAGCATTCGCCGCGACAAGGAGATCTACGAGATCGACGGCGACTGGTTCCACGCGCGCTGGCACTTCTCGTTCGATCGGTACCGGGACCCCGAGAACGACGAGTTCGGGGCGATGCGCGTGTTCAACGACGACCGGCTGGTGCCCGGGGCGATCTGGCCTATGCATCCCCATCAGGACGTCGAGGGTCTGACCTATGTCGTGGAGGGCAGCTTTGGGCACGAGGACAACGTCGGTGGCGACTACGGCCCGCTACCCGCGGGCTCGGTCCAGCGGATGACGCTCGGCTCCGGGGCGCTCCACTCGGAGCAGAACGCCTCCGAGACGGAGCCGATGCGCTTCATCCAGATCTGGATTCTTCCCGACACGCCGTCGCTTCCGCCGGCCGTGGAGCAGAAGGTCTTCACTACGCAGGACCGCACGAACCGGTTGCTTCGCGTGATCGCGCCGGGCTCGGGGGACCACGTCTCGGTTCACCAGGACGCCTCGTTGTTCGTCTCACGGCTGGAGGCGAGCCGCGAGGCTGCGCATGACCTCGGAGCCGGCCGCGGCGCGTACCTTTACGTGATCGAGGGTTCCGTGACGTTGAACGGCGAAGCGATGGCGACGGGCGACGCCGCCAAGGTCACCGATGAGACCTCGCTCGCCATCCACGCGGACGACACGAGCGAGCTGATCCTCGTCGACGTGCCGATGACGTTCGAGCCGGTCGGGATCTGGGCGGCGCGTTAGGGGCTACGTGGCTGCGTCCACCGCGGGCGTCGAACCCACGTCCACCAACGTGACGTCGGGCTTCGCGAGAAGCGGTGACGAAGCCCTGAATCCCTTGACGATGAGGTAGATGCCGAGCGACAGCTCCCAGAAGAACTCCGGAATCGTCGCGATGGCCTGCACCGGGGAGCCCGGCTCGATCGCACCGAACAGGACGAGGGTCCCCGACAGGATGATCAGCGGGCCGCCGATCAGCCCCAGCATCGCCATGCGCCGCGGCACGAGCTCGGATCGGTACATCAGGTAGCCGAGGATCAGGCCGTTCCCGAGTCCCACGACCCAACCGGGCCCGAGCAGGAACGTCCAGTCGTGTACTGCAACGAGCGACCGGCCGGCGATGACGAGCGAGTCCCCGCCGGCGGCCCCGACGTCCTGCCGCAAGGTCACGATCGCGAGCAAACTCAGGATGCCGACGCCGATGAACACGGATTCCACGACGCGCGCGGTGACATAGCCGAGGGCAAGGCTCTCGTTTTGCCGCTTGAGGATCGGGAACAGCACAACGGCTGTTCCGATGTTCGCGACGATGACGAGCATTTCGAGGAGCGCTCCAAGGGCGATGCGATTGTCATCCGCCCCGCCGCCGATGATGTAGTTGGTTTGCTCCAGCACCTGCTTGTAGAAAATGAAGAAGGCTGGGATCGACGCGACGAAGGTGACGATGAAGAGCCACCCCGCGATTCGTGCGGTCTTCTGAGGATGCAGCAGTGCGTCACTCATGTTGCTCCTTGCGATCGATGAACCCTCCAGCGAGGGAACGAGTCCCTGGAACGGATCTCGAGTCATCAACCGCTGCGACGGACGCGACCGTTGAGGAGCACCAGATAGCGCACCAAGTTGACTTGCATCAATGACCGTACACCATCCGGCAGCCGGCGTTTCGTTTGGCCTTTCTTCCCCTTCCGCATGAGCAGAACATGGCCGTTGCGTATCCATGCTGTGTGCGAGCAGAGGAAGGCGTCGTGGAGCTCTCGAAAGATGTCGAAGCCCAAGCAAGCTTCGACATCTTCTTCGAGGAGGAACGGGAACGTGTGTTCCGAGCGCTCTACTTCGTCGCGGGAAACCGGCACGACGCCGAGGAGCTGACCCAGGAGGCATTCCTGAAGCTCTGGGAACGGTGGGGAGAGATCGATCGGATCAAGGATCCGACGGCCTACCTCTTCCGCGTCGCGCTGAACGCGTTTCGGTTGCGCAGGCGCCGCGCGGCCGTGGCCGTTCGGAAGATGATCCCCGCTGCGGAACCACGCGACGACTTCGGTGAGGTGGAGCTCCGCGAGGACGTGCGGCTGCTCCTCCAGCTAGTCACGCCGAGGCAGCGCGCGGCGCTACTGCTCGTCGACCTGCTCGGCTACTCGTCCGAGCAGGCAGCGCACATCCTGCGCGTCCGGCCATCGACGGTCCGTTCCCTGGCAACCCAGGGCCGGCAGACATTGCGAGCGGAAGGGGCGCCGGATGCCTGAAGTCCAGGAGGTGTTCAGCATGGTCACGCAGAAGGTGCATCAGGATCCCGGGGCTCGCGACCGTTTGTCGAAGAAGCGGCAACGAAACGACCGCAACCGGCGAGCCGCCGCGTACATGGTGGTTGCCGCGGTCGTCGCCGTGGCTGTCGCGGTCGCCCTCAACCAACGCGGCACCCATTCTCAGCCCGGCGATCAGCCGTCGTCGCTGTTCCCGATTTCGGAGGTGCTGCACGGGACGACGGTCGACCTCGACACAGGCCAGGTGTCCCCTCTCCCCGCCGGAATCGTCGCCAGGCAGCTTCAGAACGCGGCTGCCTCGCCGGACGGCAGTCGGGTTCTCTTCAGCAACTCGGGCACGAATTCCCTCTTTGTCGCGAACATCGATGGCACCGACCTGCACAAGATCACCCGCAGTGGTGTCGACGGGTACGGCGGTCAGTGGTCGCCCGACGGCACGAAGATCGTCTACCAAGCGCGCGACGCCGTGACGCAGAGCCTCGGAAACCTCGTCGTGCTCGACCTCGCGACGGGAACGGAGACGCAGATAACGCACTTCGACCAGAGCCCGCAATTCCAGTGGTGGTTCATGTTTCCGAGTTTCGTGGAGGGCGGCTCCGAGGTGCTGTACCAGTTGCCACGCGGCGCGGACCAACCCATCGATCAAGTTTGGGACCTCTGGTCGGTGCCTGTCGACGGAGGTGCGCCTCGCATCGTGAAGCGCAACGCGGGCTGGGGCGGCATGGCCGGGGCATCGTCCTCGATGGCCGGTCACCTCGTGTACTTGTCGCCGGTGAGCGCCGCCGACTTCTCGGGGAGCCGTCTTATGCTCGCGGATCTCGGCGCCAGCGAGTTGTCGCCCGAGACGCTTGTGTCCGGAGGGTCGATCGTCTGGCCCCGGTGGTCGCCGAGCGGGGACCGCATCGCGTATGGGTCCGACGGGCTCGTCTACGTGCTCGAGTTGGCGTCGGGAGCGATCACGGAGATCGGGGTGGGCGGAAAGGCCGAGTGGATCGACGACCACACCCTCTCGATCGGCACGTCGTGATCTGACCCCGGAGCGTGTCGGACCGGCCGCGAAGCGGCCGGTCCGACCGACTCCCGCTAGGCTCCCTGCTCGATGGAGTGGGGAGCGCTCGTCCTCGGGATCGTCATCCTGGCGTGGACGCTTCGCGACGTGTTCCGCACGGTCGTCACCCCCCGGGCGGCGCATGGCCGGTTCCGGCTGAGCCGGATCCTGTTCCTGCTCATCTGGCGGCCGTGGCGCTGGCTCGGGCTTCGCCGCCACACGGTCGATGGGCGGGAGCGGTTCCTCGCGGTCGCGGCGCCCGCCATCTTCTTCCTCCTGCTCGTTGGTTGGGCCTCGCTCGCGCTCTTCGCCTACGGGCTCATCCTGTGGAGCCCGATGTTCGCCCACGGCGTCCCGACCGGCGATCCGTCGTTCGGGGACGCCCTCTACCTGGCGGGGACCTCGCTCTTCACGCTGGGGTTCGGCGGCGGAGCCCCGACGGGCTGGACGCGGGCGATCGAGGTGCTCGCGGGCGCGACGGGTCTCGGGCTGCTCGCGGTCGTCATCGCCTATCTCCCGGTGCTCTACCAGGCGTTCAACCGGCGCGAGGTCGGCGTGATCCTCCTCGACGCTCGCGCGGGCTCGCCGCCATCGGGGCCCGAACTGCTCCATCGCATGGCGCTCGCGGGGGCGGCCGGCCACCTGGGGGAGCTCTTCGCGGAATGGGAGCGGTGGGTAGCCGACGTGTTGGAAACCCATATGTCGTATCCGCTGCTCGCGCTGTTCCGATCTCCGCACGATCAGACCTCGTGGGTCACCGCGCTCGGCGCCGTGCTCGATGCCGCCACCCTCGTGCTGACGACGATCGAGGGCCCGCCCGACCCGCGCGCCAAGCTCCTGTACGGCACCGGCGTGCATTCGGTCGAGGACCTCTTCTTCTATTTCCGGCTCTCGGAGCGGCAAAGCGACATCCGGCCGGAGGAGTTCGCCGACGTGCTCGCGGATCTGGCGGAAAGCGGGTACCCGGTTCGCTCGGTGGACGACGCCTTCGAGCGGTTTACCGAGCGGCGCGCCGCCTACGCCGGCCGAGTCGACGCGATCGCGGTCATGCTCGCGTCCCCGCCGGGGCAATGGATCGGCGACCGGACCTACCTCGGGGCGGCCACCACCCACTAACCTTCCCGCCGCACGACCCGTGCAGGGACTGAAGCTGACGTCGCAACGTGGATGGACCGCAGCCGAGTGACCGGTCAGGCCTGGTACGGATACGTGTAGACGATCGTCGCCGACACAATGGTGCACGAGGCCCGCGGCGGCGAGTGCACTTTGATGAACGACTCGGCGGCGGTATGCCCGAGCTTGTGCGTGCACAGGTAGTAGCCGTGCTCGACCTTGAAGGACACGGACTTCACGCGCTCGTTGGGCTTGAGACCCCACCGGTAGTACAGGGTGACCTCCGCGTTCGCGCACAGAACGCCGGCGTTGGGTGGCGAGCGCCAGACGGCGCAGTTGCCGCCGCTCGCCGTCGGGCGGGCGCTGCCGACGCGGGCGTAGAGCGCCCCGTTCTTCGTCTTGGTCGCGCTGCGGCGGATCGTGCCGTGGGCCACCATCACCTTGAGCGCTTTGGAGGTCATCGAGACGGCGCCCGTATCGGTGGCGTCGATCCGAGCGAAATAGGTGCCTTTGCCGGCGGGGGACAGGTCGCTCTTGATGCCGTCCCAGCTCCAGCTGTGGTTGCCGTGACCGAGCGGACCGAAGGGAACGGTCTGTACCTCCGTCCCGCAACACCGGCCGTAGGTGTCGGCCCGATAGATGTGCAGCGTCGCATCGGTGGTGTCCGCCGCGAGCGAGAACGAGATGTCGGTCTTATCCCGGTACCCGTCATCGACGAGGGGGTAGAACGTCGCGGGCGAAGCCGAGACCTTCGACACGAGCGTCGGGAGCACGGTGAGCACGGCGATGTCTCGCGCGGTGCTGTCGCCTTGCCGTCGCACGTCGATGGTGTAGTTCGTCGACGTCGCCACGGAGATGTCGGACCAGGAGAACGAGACGTCGTGTGGCGACGTATCGGTCGCGGGATCCACCAGGAAGTTCTTCTGCTTCACGATCGGATGGCCCAGCCGGAAGATCCGCACGGTGAAGACGGCGCTGGATTCACCCGGATCGAACGTGAACGTCACGGTGACCGGGCCGCCGGCGGGGGAGTAGGCGCTGTTCGACGGCAACTGCACGATGGCCCCGTAGCTATCCGGCGCCGCCGCCGCGGGGACTCCGAGCAGCACGCCGGCGGTGAGGACTACGGCGAGGCCGATCGCGAGCTTTCGCATCCAGGAGGTATCGGCATCTGCAGGCTTGGTCTCGACTGTGGCCGTTCCGGCCGCTCCGGCCGAAATCAGCCCCGGATCTCGGCCGCTTGGCCGCTCACCCGGTCATCGAACGCAGCGGATAGACCCCGTGTATTGACAAATGTCGATCCAGCCCCGTAGTCTTCCATCGACGAACCTCAATGGAGGAGACCCGTGACCGCCACGCTGATCCAGGAGATCCTGCCGACTCCCATCGCATGCTGTACGCCAGTCGCCGATCCCGGCATCACCGACGAGCAGGCAAGCACGCTCGCCGACGTGTTCAAGGCGCTTTCAGATCCCAGCCGGGTGCGCATCGTCAATCTGCTCGCCAACGCACCGGAGCCCGTGTGCGTCTGCGAGTTCATGCCCGCACTCGGTCTCTCGCAGGGAACCGTGAGTTTCCACCTGAAGAAGCTGCTGGCCATCGGGCTTCTCGAGCGGGAGCAACGCGGAACCTGGGCGTACTACTCGCTCAACCGGGGCGGCCTCAAGCGGCTGTCCGACGTCTTCGACGCGTGAACAGGAGGCAGGTCATGACCAACGACATCGAGCTTCGCGAAACGGTTCGATCGCACTACGCCGAGGCGGCAATCGCAGCAACGTCCGGCGACGTCGCGTGTGATTGCGGCCACCCGGGGACCTCGTGCGCCGACGAGGGTCACGAGTTCGGCCCGGACCTCTACGAGGCGCTCGAGGCCGAGGAGCTCCCCGAGGCCGCGGTCCTTGCCAGCCTCGGCTGCGGTAACCCGACGGCCGTCGCCGACCTCCACGAAGGGGAGACCGTGCTCGATCTCGGCTCGGGGGGCGGGATCGACGTGCTTGCTCTCCGCCAAGCGCGTCGGCCCATCCGGCAAGGTCTACGGCCTCGACATGACCGATGAAATGCTGGCGCTCGCGATCCGAAATCGAGACCAGGCCGGCGCGACTAACGTCGAGTTCCTCAAGGGCTACATCGAAGAGATCCCGCTTCCTGCGGGCACGGTGGATGTCGTGATCTCGAACTGCGTCGTCAACCTGTCGACGGACAAGGGGCGTGTGTTCGCGGAGATGTTCCGTGTGCTGCGAGACGGCGGACGGATCGGCATCACCGACGTCGTTGCCGACGACGAATTGTCGCCCGCCGAGCGTGACGAGCGCGGTTCCTACGTCGGGTGCATCGCCGGGGCGTTGTCCTTCTCCGAGTTCGAAGCGGGGCTTCGCGCCGCCGGCTTCGAAGCCGTTCGCATCACGTCGACGCACGAGCCGATGCCCGGGATCCACTCGGCGATCGTGCAGGCGACAAGGGGGGGAAACCGTGAGTTCGGCCACCACGGGGAGCACAGCCCTCCCGCTCATCAACAATTCCTGCTGCTAGGAAGCACGGGCGAGATCCTGGCCCTTGACGGGAGCGGGGTTACTCAAGCAATATTGAGTCAATGTCTGTAGAGATGACCGTCCCCGAGCGGACGGCGATCCATGCAGCCCTCGCGGATCCGCATCGGCTCGAGATCGTCGACGAGCTGGCGATGTCCGACCGTTCGCCCACGGAGCTCGGCCGATCGCTCGCGATCGGGTCGAACCTGCTCGCGCATCACCTAAGTGTGTTGGAGGACGCGGGGCTCGTCGCGCGCCAGGTGTCCGACGGGGATGCGCGTCGACGTTACGTTCGGCTGGTCCCCGACGCCCTCTCGGTGATCGCCGAGCCCGTGGCGACGCTCGTGGCCGCCGAGTGCTGTTCGTCTGCGCGCCAACGCCGGTCGCAGCTGGCGGCCGCCTTTGGGCTCGCGAGGCCAGCGACGAGCCGGGGCCGCCGGCAGCCACGTCCGTTCGGCGGTGGAGGCGCCGCGCGAGCGGCCTCGACCTGACGAGCGCCACCCGGCGGTGGTCGACGAGCTGGCGGAGTCCCCCGATCTCGTCATGACCGTGTGCGACATCGCCCACGAGGAACTCCCGCATTTCGCGAATGACGTCCGCCTCCTGCACTGGTCGGTACCCGACCCGACGCGGACCGGATCGCCTCGCGCCTACGATCAGGCGCTGGAGCGCATCACGGGGCGTATCGAGATCCTGGCTCCCCACGTCCGTCTTTCTCTCGAAGCAAGGAGACCGGCAAAGAGTGGAGGCGAAGGTGATCCGCGTCGGGATCAACGGATTCGGCGGATGGGCGGCTCGCGCTGCGCGCCGGGTGGGGCGATCCGGAGTACGAGTTCGCGCACATCAACGAGCTCCACGGCGACGCCGAGGTGGCGGCTCACCTGCTCATGTTCGACTCCGTACACGGCCGCTGGGATCGCGAGGCCATCGCGAGCGACGACGTCTGCTGATCGACGGCCATCGGATGTCGTTCGGCCAAGCCGCAACCCCTGGTGACACCCCCTGGGCCGACCTCGGGATCGATGTCGTGCTCGAGAGCTCGGGGAAGTTCCGGACGATGGAAGCGCTCGCGCCGTACTTCGCGGCGGGGGTCCGCAAGGTCGTCGTGGCGGCGCCGGTCAAGGACGAGCGAGCCCTGAACATCGTCGTGGGCGTGAACGACGACCGCTACGACCCCGAAACCCACGACGTCGTGACGGCGGCCTCGTGTACGACGAACTGCCTCGCGCCGGTGGTGCAGGTGATCCACGAGGGGATCGGGATCGAACGGGGATCGATCACGACGCTCCACGACGCGACGAACACCCAGACCGTCGTCGATGCGCCGCTCAAGGATCTGCGACGCGCGCGGGCGGCCGGCCTCTCGTTGATCCCGACGACGACCGGCTCGGCGACCGCGATCGGCTGATCTTCCCGGAGCTCCAGGGCAAGCTGAATGGGTTGGCGGTCCGCGTCCCGCTGCTGAACGCCTCGCTCACCGACTGCGTCTTCGACGTCGGCCGCCCGACGACCATCGATGAGGTGAACGAGCTGCTCCGCACCGCCGCGGAAGGCCCACTCAAGGGGATCCTCGGCTTCGAACCTCGCCCGCTCGTCTCGATCGACTTCAAGGACGATCCCCGGTCCGCGATCGTCGACGGCCCCTCGACGATGGTCGTCGACGGGACGCAGGTCAAAGTTCTCGCCTGGTACGACAACGAGTGGGGCTACGCGAACCGGCTTGTCGAGCTGGTGCGCCAGGTCGCGACCACACTGCCGCCGGCATGAATATCGACAAGCGCAACTACGCGATCGTCACGGCCGCGTACTGGGCCGATACGCTCGTCGACGGCGCGACGCGGCTGCTCGTCCTCTTCTACTTCTACGAGCGCGGATACTCGGCGTTCGAGGTCGCGTCGCTCTTCCTGTTCTACGAGATCTTCGGCATCGTCACGAACCTCGTCGGTGGGTGGATCGCCGCGAGGCTGGGGTTGCGGACCACGCTGATCGCGGGACTCAGCACCCAGATCCTGGCGCTCAGCATGCTGGCGTTCGCACCGGCCTCGTGGCTGGTCGTCCCGTACGTGATGGCCTCGCAGGCGCTCTCCGGCATCGCAAAGGACCTCACGAAGATGAGCTCCAAGAGCGCGGTCAAGCTCCTCGTCCGCGATGACGCGCCCGGCGAGCTGTACCGGTGGGTGACCCTGCTGACCGGCTCGAAGAACGCGTTGAAGGGCGTCGGGTTCTTCCTCGGCGGCCTGTTGCTCACGCTCGTGGGATTCCACTCCGCGATCCTCATCCTTTTGACGCTGATCGCGACCGCGCTCGTGGTGGTACTGACGATGGCGCGCGGGCAGCTCGCCGTGCCGAACCCCGACGCGAAGTTCCGCGGCATGTTCTCCAACAATCGATCGGTGAACGTGCTCGCGGCAGCGCGGATGTTCCTGTTCGCCTCGCGCGACGTCTGGTTCGTGGTCGGCGTACCGGTGTTCCTGAGCTCCGTGCTCGGCTGGAGCTTCTGGCAGGTGGGCGCCTTCCTCGCGGTGTGGGTGATCGGCTATGGGATGGTGCAAGCGTCCGCGCCGCGGACGACGCGGAGATGGGGAGGACCCGAGGGGCCGGACGGGAAGACCGCCACGTGGCTCGCGTTCGTCCTCGCGATACCGGTGGCCGCAATCGCGATCTGCCTCACGACGGACCTCCCCCCGACGCCGATCCTCGTCGTCGGGCTCATCGCGTTCGGCGTCGTGTTCGCGCTCAACTCGGCGGTGCACTCGTTCCTGATCCTCCGATACGCCGAGGGAGACAAGGTCGCGATGAACGTCGGCTTCTACTACATGGCCAACGCCTGCGGACGGCTTCTGGGGACCGTGCTATCGGGATTGCTCTATGTGGCCGGCGGCCTCACCTGGTGCCTATGGGCATCGGTGATCTTCGTCCTCACGGCCGGGGCCCTCTCCCGCATGCTGCCCAGCCCACGAAAGACGGCTGTCGAGGGGAGCGTCCTCGACGACGGGACTCAGGAAGGAGTGCCCGCTCGCAGCTGAGCAATCGACGTCAGCACAACGACCGAGATCGCTGGACATAAGGGAGGTTCGGTCGCCCCCAACCCCGAAAGGAGACTCGCCATAGTTGCTCAGATGAGCGCTCGCCGAAACGTCAGACACAAGGGGTGCCGAGTCTGGTCGAGTAGCTCAGCCCGGGTGGCCGGTGGCGTCGCGCCCGACGACGAACCACACCGCGTGCACCGGCTCGTCGCCCGTGTTGAAAAGCCGGTGCGGCGTCGTGGAGTCGAAGGCGATCGAGTCGCCGGGGTGCAGCTCGTATTCCTGGAACCCGATGCGGATACCGAGGGTGCCGCTCACGATGTAGCCGTACTCGCGCCCCTGATGGCGCATCAGCGATTCGTCCGCGGTGGAGGAGCCCCCCACTTCGTAAATCGCCTGCAGGAAGTCGACGCCCTCCTCGTGATCGGCCGCGAGCTCCTCCCAGCGAACGCCCGAGTCGAGATCGATCGCAGGGCCTTCGCCGGGATGCACGACGGGGGAGTGCGGCGCTGCGGCGTCTTCGGTCGCGATCGTCGCGACGTGGCCGTCGCCGCGGATCACGCTGTCGAGCGAGACGCCCAGTTCGGTCACGATCGAGTACAGCGTTCCGACCGACGGGCGCGACTGGCCGCTCTCGAGCTGCGAGATCAGGCTCGGCGACAGACCGAGACGTCGCGCCAGCTCGCGCTGGCTGATGCCCGGCCCGGACGCGCTCCTCGCGCAACCGCCCGCCGATCGCGTCGAGAACCTCGGGCTCGGTCTGGCCGGAAGCTTCGCGGTTCACAACAGCATCCAGCCGCCGTCGACGTAGAGGTTCTCGCCGTTCATCGCTCGATTCTCGAGCAGGAACACGGTCGCCTCGACGACGTCGGCCATCGTCGCGAGCCGCCCGGTCGGCGTGCGCGCGATCACCGCGTCCAGCGGCTTGTTTTCCCAGAACGGGCTGTCGCCGACGATGCCGGGATGGATCGCGTTGAACCGAATCGGTGCGAGCTCAATCACCAGTGTGTTGAGCAGGCTGGTGATTCCCCCGTTCACCGTCGTCACCGTCGTGGATCCGGGATACGGACGGTCCTTCGCCCGTCCTCCGTACAGCACCACCGACGAGTCCTCGGACAGCCGGTCGACCAGGGTGTGGATGGTCTCGGTGTAGCCGACCAGCTTCATGACGACGAGATCGATCGCCGCCGCGATCTTGTAGTCGCGCACCGAGTTGTTGTCGCGGGCGATCGCCGAGAGCACGAGTCGGGAGACGGGACCGATGCCCGCGAGCGCGTCGGCGATGGTCTCTGGGTGGCGCAGATCCACCGCCAGCCCCTGGATTCCTCCCCCAAGATCCGCCGCGATGTTCGCGGCCCGCTCGGATTCGCTGCCGGTGATGATCACGGGCGCGCCGCGTTCCCGATAGTGCACCGCGAGCTCGCGGCCGAGCCCGCCGGTGCCGCCGACGATCAGGACGGTCCCATCCGACATTTCGTCCACTCCTGCGTGTCGTGTTCGGTCTGACGTTCGCGGCGACACTACACGAACTCGCATGTGCTGCGTAGTGGGGCTGAGCACCTGCCGGCCACCTCGTGGCCATACTCCCGCCGCGCGCTAGCCAAGAACCGGCGGCGTGTGTAGTGTCCCTGAACGGTGAGTGGGGGGGCTACAACAGTTGCAGTGATCGGCACGGGCCGGATGGGCGGAGCAATGGCCGGGACCATCGGCGCCGCAGGCTTCGACGTCGTCCTGTGGAACCGCGATCAGGACAAGGCCGAGCGGGTCGCCGCCGCGATCGATGCCCAGGTCGCGGGCTCTGCGGCAGAGGCGGCATCGAAGGCCGACGTCGTGCTGACGAGCCTTGCCGACGACGCCGCCGTCGAGCGTGTGTATCTGGGCGAGAAGGGCGTCGTCGGCGCGATCCGTCCGGATGCGATCGCCGTCGACACGAGCACCATCGATCCCCGCACGACCGAGAAGGTGGGCGCGGCGGTCGACGCCACCGGCGCCGGGTTTCTCGACTGTCCGGTGTCGGGGAGCGTCAGCGTCGTCGAGGCCGGGAACCTCACGATCATGGTGGGCGGCGACACCGCGCTCCTCGAGCGCGTGCGGCCGGTCCTCGACGCGCTTGCCGCCCGCATCGTCCCGTGCGGGGTTCGCGGGGCGGGCTCGGCGACCAAGCTCGCGGTGAACAACCTCGTGCACGGTCTCAACGTGGCGTTGTCCGAGGCGGTCGTGCTCGCGGAGCGGGCGGGCGTCGATCGCGCGACTGCCTACGACGTGTTTGCCGGCGGCGCCGGCGGCGCGCCGTTCGTCCAGTACAAGCGGGAAGCCTACGAGCATCCCGACACCACACCGGTCGCCTTCAGCCTGGATCTCGTCGCCAAGGACTACGACCTGATCACGGCGCTCGGCGAACGGGTGGGCGTCTCGATGGAACAGGCGGAAGCATCGGCCGCGCTCGTGCGGCGCGCGGTCGCGGAGGGCTACGGCGACCGCGACCTGAGCGCGCTCGCCGTCTTCCTGCGAGGCGGCGAGTCCTGATGTCGCACCACATCGTGCTGCTCACCGCCGATCGAAACCCGCGAACGCCCGCCGTCTTCGAGGAGCGGAGCGCCGGCTACCACGTCGATCCTGCGGTGGACGAGGCCGGCGGGGCGGTGCAGATGGGGTTCCTCGTTTCCTCACTCGACCCCGGCGGCCGCGTGGACACGCACCTGCACTCCTTCGAGGAATCGGTCTACGTGATTGACGGTCGTCTCACCGTCGACACCGCCGAAGGCAGCGTGGAGCTTGCCGCCGGCGATTACGGCTTGCTCCCCCTGGGCGCATCGCACGCGCTTCGCAACACCACCGGGCAACCGGTCTCGTTCGCCGAGATGCAGGCGCCGCTGCCGCGCGCACGCTTCGGAGCCGACACCCAGTTCCCGCCGCCGCTCGCCGCCGGCGAGGCCACGCCGATCGACGTGCGCGACCCGCGCAACCGGAACTACGGACACATCGACGCCGCGTCGATGGATCCGGCGGGTCAGACGCAGGACCGGCTCGCGGTGAGCGCGAGCATGCGCACCGCGCTGCTCGTCTACAGCGGCATCAGCGTCAAGATGATGGTCGACTCCGACCTCGGCGCCGACCTGTCGACCATGTTCATGGTCCAGTACGAGCCGAACGGGTTTGCCGGTCCGCACGACCATCCGCTCGAGGAGGCCTACCTCATCCTCGACGGCGAGGTCGACGGCTCGTTCGACGGCGAGACCTACCGCCTGCGCCCCGGCGACGTCGCGTGGGCCGGTGTCGGCTGCGTGCACGAGTTCCGCAATGCCGGGGAGGGCCGGGTGCGCTGGCTCGAGACCCAGGCGCCGCAGCCGCCGGGGCGTCATTCCTATCGATTCGCCCGCGACTGGACCTACCTCGCCGGCACCCTCGACAACGATGCCGCTGCGTCCCAAGCCGGAAGGAGCATGTAGATGGACGAGTTCCCCGTGGCCACCAGTCCCGCGCCCGGTGTCATGGCGGTCGACTGGGAGAACCGCGTCGACTTCGAGCGCCTGCGCCGATACCGGCTGGAGCGGGTGCGACAGATGCTGACGGCGTTCGACCTCGGCGCGGTGCTGCTGTTCGAGACCTCGAACATCCGCTACGCGACCGCGACGCAGATCGGCTACTGGGCCTTCAACAAGGGCGAGCGCTGGGCGCTCGTCACGCGCGAGGGGCGCCCGCGCATCTGGGACTTCGGCTCGGCGGCGAAGGCGCACCGTCTGCAACTGCCACACATGTACGACACCGAGAACTCGATCGGGGGCAACACCGGGCTGCAGGGCGCGATCGGGCCCGAGACCGGGCTGCACGACCGGGCGGTGCGCGAGATCAAGGCAGCGCTCGAGGAAGACGGCGTCGGAGGCGAGCGGCTCGGGGTGGATCTCGCCGAAACGGCGGTGTTCCTCGCGCTGCAAGCCGGCGGGCTGAACGTCGTCGACGGCCAGCAGGCAATGATGCGCGCACGCGAGATCAAGAGTCCCGACGAGCTGACCCTGCTGACGCAAGCCGCCGCGATGGTCGACGGCGTCTACCAGGACATCTACGAGACGCTCAAGCCGGGGATACGCGAATCCGACATCGTGGGCCTCGCCCACGCGCGGCTGTTCGAGATGGGCTCGGAGTTCGTCGAGGCGATCAACTCGATCGCCGGGGAGCGCTGCAGCCCGCACCCACATGTGTTCAGCGACCGCATCATCCGGCCGGGCGATCAGGCTTACTTCGACATCATTCACGTATTCAACGGCTATAGGACGTGTTACTACCGAACGTTCGTGGTGGGGCGCGCCACGCAGGCCCAGCGGGATGCGTTCGCCCGATCGAGGGAGTGGATGGACGCGGCGATCGACCTCGTGCGGCCCGGCGCGAGCACGGACCAGATCGCGAAGGTCTGGCCGCGCGCCGAGGAGTTCGGCTTTGTCGATGAGATGGACGCCTTTGGCCTCCAGTTCGGGCACGGCGTCGGGGTGGGCCTGCACGAGCGCCCGATCATCAGCCGGCTCAACTCGCTCGAGACGCCGGTGGAGATCCAGGAGGGGATGTTCTTCGCGCTCGAGACGTACGCCCCGGCTGCCGACGGCCGCTCCGCCGCGCGCATCGAGGAAGAGCTGATCGTCACGGCCGACGGCTGCAAGGTGGTGACGCTATTCCCCTGCGAGGAGCTGATGGTCGCGAATGAGTACTGACGCTCGGTACGACTACGCGCTGCGGCCGCCGCGGTTGCCCGCGGAGATCGACCACGCGCTGGCCGAGGCGCCGATCGACCTCGACGTGCGCATGGGCATGTACCGGACGCTCCAGCATCTGCGGCAGTTCGGCAAGCGGGCGCACGACCTGTTCCTGCAGAACCTGGTCAAAGGCACGACACACCTGTCGCTTGGCATGGAGGCGGTCGCCACCGGGTTCGGCGCCGCGCTGCAGCCCGGCGACTACACGTTCGCGACCTACCGCGGGCACGCACACGCGCTCGCCCGCGGCATGGACGCCGGCGCGGCGATGGCGGAGCTGCTCGGCCGCGAGAACGGCGTGCTCGGCGGCAAGGGCGGTTCGATGCACCTCACCGATGTCTCGAAGGGGATGATGGGCTCCTACGCGATCATCGGTTCGCATCTCTGCACGGCCAACGGGGCGGCGTGGTCGGCGCAGATGCGCGGCACCGACCAGGTCGCGGTCGCGTTCTTCGGCGACGGCACGACAAACATCGGTGCGTTTCACGAGGCGCTCAACCTCGCCGTCGTCTGGAACCTCCCGACCGTGTTCGTGTGCGAGAACAACCTCTATATGGAGTACACGCCGATCGACGTCGTGACCCCGGTCGCGCATCCGGCGGTCGATCGGGCGTCGGCCTACGGGCTCGAGGGCGTGCTCGTCGACGGCAACGACCCCGACGCGGTGTACCTCGTCGCCCGCGCAGCGCTCGACAAGGCGCGAGCCGGCGGCGGTCCGTCGCTCATCGAGGCCATCACGTACCGCTCGGGCGGACACTCGCGTGCCGACCCCGGGAAGTACCGGCCGGCCGAGGAGGTCGGTGCCTGGGCCGAGCGCGACCCGGTTCCGCACTATCGGGCACGGCTGCTCACCCTTGGCGTCGAGGAGGCAACGCTCGAGGCGATCGACGAGGAGGTCGCCGAGGGGATCGACTCGGCGACCCACGTCGCGATGGGCGGCCAGGAGCCGGGGGAGTCCTCGCTGTACTCGCAGGTCTACGCGGACGGAGGTTCCCGGTGGCGGAACTGACCTATCGCGAGGCCGTCGCCTACGGCATCGCCCAGGAGATGCGCCGCGACCCGAGCCTTGTGATGCTCGGGGAGGACATCGCGGCCGCCGGGGGCGTGTTCAAGACGACGGTGGGCCTGCTCGCCGAGTTCGGGCCCGAACGCGTGCGCGACACCCCGATCTCGGAGCAGGCGATCCTCGGTGCCGCGATGGGCGCCGCGATGACCGGCGTGCCGGTGATCGCCGAGATCATGTTCTCGGACTTCCTCGCGGTGTGCTGGGATCTCGTCGCCAACGAGATCGCGAAGAGCCGGTATATGACTAACGGGCAGGTCAGCTTCCCGCTCGTGATCCGCACGGCCAACGGCGGCGGCGTGCGCTTCGGCGCGCAGCACTCCCAGAGCGTCGAGAACTGGGCGATGATGATTCCCGGTCTCAAGGTCGTGGCGCCATCGACGCCCGCCGACATGGTCGGTCTGATGGCCGCGGCGATTCGCGATCCCGACCCCGTCGTCTTCTTCGAGCACAAGGGCCTCATGGGGACCAAGGCGGAGGTGCCCGACGGCGAGATCGTCGATGCGCTCGGCACCGCACGCATCCTGCGCGAAGGAACGGACGTGACGATCGCGGCGCTCGCATTGATGGTGCCGCGGGCGCTCGAAGCCGCGGCGCAGCTGGCGGAGGGCGGCATCTCGGCCGAGGTCATCGACGTGCGATCGCTCGTGCCGCTCGACACGCAAACGCTGCTCGCCTCCGTGGAGAAGACCGGGCGGTTCTTCACGGTCGAGGAGAACCCTCGCCTGTGCGGGTGGGGGGCCGAGCTGGTCTCGATCGTTGCCGAGGAGGCCTTCTGGAACCTCGACGGGCCGAGCGTGCGGATCACGACGCCGCACATCCCACTGCCGGCGGCGGCTTCCCTCGAGGACCTTGCGTTGCCCTCAGTCGAGCGCATCGTCGCGACCGTGCGCGAGTCCGTGGAGTCGGGAGCGGCCGTATGAGCGCCAAGGTGCTGCTCCGCGGCGGGTGCGTGCTCACGCTCGGGCACCGCACCGCCAACTTCACCACAGGCGACGTGCTGATCGAGGACGACCGGATCGCCGCGGTCGGCCAATCGCTTCGGGCGCGCGACGCGGAGGTGATCGATGCGACCGACACCATCGTCATGCCCGGGTTCGTCGACACGCACCGTCATGCGTGGACGGCGCTGTTCCGCCACGGCGGCGAGCGCGTCGACTCCCCGGCTGCCGCCGCAGCGCTTGCGGCGCACCTCGAGCCCGACGACGCCTACGTCGCCACGCTGATCGGATTGCTCTCCGCGGCGGAGGCCGGCATCACGACGGTTGCCGACTGGTCGGACCTCCCGCTCACCGATGCCGGCATCGACGCGGTGCTGAGCGCCCACGCAGACGCGGGAGTCCGCACCGTGTTCGTCCGCGCGCCGGGCGCCTCGCCCGACGGCGCCGACCAAGTTCGTGCGCTCGCGGCGCGGCTCGGCGGCGACCCGGCAGCGCGCACGTCGCTCGCCGTCGGCGCCACCCGCATTGCGCCCGACGACGCCGCGTGGGAGCTCGCTCGATCGCTCGGCCTGCGGATTCACGCGCACGCGGGCGCCGGCGCGCCCGAGCATGGCTCGGTCGCCACGGCGCACGAGCGAGGCGGGCTCGGCGCCGACGTAACCCTCGTCCACCACGCGACGATGCTCGCCGCCGACCTCGACGCGGTCGCGGCCTCCGGTACGGCGATCTCGCTGGCGCCCACGAGCGAGATGGCCGAAGGGCAGGGCACGCCCCCGATCCAGGAACTGATCGGGCGTGACATCCGTCCGGGACTCGGCAGCGACCGCGAGCGGCTCGCGCCCGGCGACGCGTTCGCCCAGATGCGCGCGACCATCTCGTTGCAGCACGCGACGGTGTTCGACCGCAAGCTCATGGGCAAGGCCGGGCTGCCCAAGCTGATGAGCACGCGCGACGTGATCAAGTTCGCGACGGCCGACGGCGCCCGCGTGGCGGGGGTCGATGCCGTGACGGGCTCGCTCGAGCCCGGCAAGCAGGCGGACGTCGTGGTCCTCCGCACCGACCGGCCGAACATCTTCCCCATCAACGACCCGATCGGGGCCGTCGTGTGGGGCATGGACACGTCCAATGTCGCGCACGTGTTCGTCGCCGGGCGCGCGCTGGTGCGAGACGGTGTCCTCGACGCCGACGTCGCCGAGGTGCGCGCGCGGGCGACCCGGGCACGCGATCGAGTGATGGCCGCCGCCGGCATCGACATGGACGCGAACCGGGGAGCCGCATGAGCGCGACCACGACCCCGGGCCGCTCCATGCCGTCCTCGGCGGTCACGTCCTTTGTCGTGGCGTCGCGCTACATGCCCGTCTACATCGCGATCCTGCTGCTCATCGTGGTGGCGTCGATCTGGGCGCCGGCCACGCTGAGCGGCCCGGGCCTGTCCGCGATGGCGCCGTTCGGGACGTTTCTCGCCATCACGGCGCTTGGACAGATGCTCGTGATCATGACCGGCGGGATCGACCTCAGCGTGTCGGGGACGTTCACCCTGGCGGCGGTGGTCACCACGGGCGTCGGGCATTCCTCTGACGAGCGCCTGTGGACCGCGATGGGGGTGGCGCTCCTGCTCGCCGCGCTCGTCGGATTGGTAAACGGACTGCTGATCGGCGGGCTCGGGCTGAACGCCCTCATCGTGACGCTCGCCGTCGGCGAGATCGTAATCGGCTTTGCCACGCGCTACTACACGAGCACCGCCATCCAGACGCCCGTGCCTCCGGGTCTGTCGGCATGGACCTCGGAGCGATTCTTGGGGGTGACGCGCATCTTCTGGATCGGCGTTGTCCTGACCCTTGTGCTCATCGTCGTGTTTCGGGTCACGACGCCCGGACGCCGGTTCCAGGTGGTCGGCGCGAACCCGACGGCGTCGTGGATCGCGGGCCTTCGCGTCAACGTTCACCAGGTGCTCGCGTACGTGTTCGCCGCGTTGCTCTACGGGGTCGCCGGGATCCTGATCGCCGCGCACCTGGAGACGGTCAGCATCACGATCGGCGCGCCGTACGTCCTCGGGCCGATCGCGGCGGTCGTCATCGGCGGCGCCTCGCTCACCGGCGGACTCGCGAGCCCGCTCTCCACGTGGGCGGCGGCGTTCTTCCTGGCCGGGCTCAACCAGTTGATGCGGGTGATCGGGCTTCCGACGGCGCTGCAGTTCGTCGTCTTCGGCGTCGTGATCCTCGGCGGAATGCTCGTGTCCGGGGACCGCATCATCCGCGCGGTGGAACACCTGCTGCGGGAGCGCAAGCGACCGCGGCCCCACGAACGACCCGTCGATGCGGCGGGTGACCCAGCGTAAGAAGGGAGGCCGAATGAGCAGTTTGGACCGGTCGAAGATGGCGAGGGCCATCGAGGGAATGGGAAGGGGGAGCATGAAACGGCTCAAGTACGTCGGCATCGTCGTGCTGATCGCCATCGTGGCGGCGGCATGTAGCAACAACAGCAGTTCCACGTCGTCGGGTCCCGGCGGCAGTGGCTCGACATCGGCGGCCACCGGCCCGCTCGCGGAGTGGGGCGAGTCCACGGACGCCGACCCGGCGCTCGTCGAGAAGGCCATGGGCCCGGTGGCAACGACGCCGGACATCGTGCTGGCGTCGATCGCCCGCGCGAGCCAGGACCTTGACCAAGCCACCATCGACAAGGCGATGGAGTGCTGGAGCGCACCGAAGTGCGACACCGGCACCGGCGGCGACATCGTGATGGGCTACGCCGACGGCGGCGGGCTCAACGTGTGGCGGCAGGTGACCCGGATGGAGGCAATCCTGCAGGCGCTCACCTATCCGGAGATCGGCAAGATGATCTTCCGGGACGCCAAGTGGGATCCGGACCCCTCCGTTGCGGCGGGCGACATCCACTACCTGGTGCAGGCGGGCGTCGACTTCATCATCGGCTACCCGGACCAGGGCACGAACATCGCCGATGCGATCCTCGAGGCCAAGGACGCGGGTATCCCGTACTCGACGTACTCGGCCGGGTGGGTCGGACTGCCGGGCCAGGAAGGCGCGCTCGTTCCGGGCGAGGACTACCTGACCGTCGTCGGTGAGGACCTCTGCGCGCTTGGCAAGAGCTTCGCCGATGTCATCAACAACGGCGTCGACTCGGGCAAGGTCGGCCTCATGGGCGGCACGCCGGGCAACGCGCTGTCGGCGGGCTGGCAGAAGTGCTACCTGGACGACCTCAAGGGCAGCATCCAGACGCTCGGTCCGGCCGACACCTACTGGTCGAACGAGGTCGCGCTGCAGGTGATGACGGGGTGGCTGTCGAAGGATCCCGACATCGCGGGCTACGCCTACGAGTACGCCGACGGGCTCAACACCGGTCTGCAGGCGTACAAGGACCTGGGCATCCCCGTGCCGCCCCTGACGATTGCCCTGCGCACCGACGAGCAGACGCTGTTCTGCACGTGGAAGAAGATGAACAACCCGGACATCCACATCTGGTACTCGGCCGGCGGCAACTTCCAGTCCCGCGTCGCTGTGACCGCGTCGATGATGTCGCTGAAGGGGGCGGAGATTCCGCCCGAGATCGTGGTCCCGCACGTCATGCGTGAGGTCACGGACTCCGATTGCAACCCCAACCGGGTGACGCCGACGGTGTCGGGCACTTCCCTCGTGCCGGACAACGTCCTCGCCCTGATGTACCCGGACGGATGAGCACAAGCGATCCCGAAGGAGGGTCCTCGACGAAGGAGGTCGTTCTCGAGCTCCGCGGCATCTCGCGGCAGTTCGGGGCGGTGCGAGCGCTGACCGATGTCAGCTTCGACTGTCGAGCCGGCGAGGTGCACGCCATCGTCGGTGAGAACGGCTCCGGAAAGTCGACCCTCCTCGGGGTCGCAAGCGGCGCCGTCGACCCCGATCGAGGAACGATCTCGATCGGCGGTCGGCGGCTTCGCCGCGATTCACCGGCCGATGCCCGAAAGCTCGGGCTCGCCATGGCCTACCAGGACACCTCGCTCATCCTGGCCGAGCCCGTCAAGAACAACCTCTACCTGTCCGCGCCCCCCGGCGACCGCCCCCGCTTTTGGCGACGGAAGAAGTGGTCTCGCCGGGTGCTCGCGGAGTTCGATCTCGACATCGAGCTCTTCCCCGACGCGCCGGCCGGCGCCCTGACGCTCGCCGACCGGCAGTTGTTCGAGGTGGCGAAGGCGCTCGTATCGGACCCCCGCGTGCTGCTCCTGGACGAGCCGACGACGGCGCTCGGCCCCCACGAGGTCGAGGCGCTGCATCGCCAGCTCCTCACGTGCAAACAACGCGGTGTCGGCGTGGTCTACGTCAGCCACCGGCTGCCGGAGGTGCTCGAGATCGCCGACCGCATCACCGTGCTCCGCGACGGACAGCAGCAAGGGACGTTCGAAGCTGCGGATGTGTCCGAGGCGCAGCTCGTCGATCTGATCGTCGGCCGCGCATTCGAGGCGGCGTTCCCGACGAGGGCGCCGAGCACCGAGGAGCGCCGCGAGGTGCTCGTGGTCGACGGCCTGCAGGGCCAGTCGTTCGGTCCCGTGAGCTTCACCCTCGAGTCGGGCGAGATCGTCGGGGTGGCCGGTGCCGAGGGCAACGGCCAGCCGCAGCTGTTCGACTGTCTGGCCGGCCGCCAGCCGCCGCGCGCCGGCCGTGTGACCTGCGACGGCGCGGATCGAATGCTCATCTCGACGCACGAGGCGGTCAAGGCCGGGATCATGCTGCTGCCCGGCGATCGCCGGCGCGAGGCGCTCATGCCCGTGCTCGGTGTTCGCGTCAACGCCACCATCCAGTCGTTGCGGACGTTCGGCGTGATGGGATTCCTGCGCCGCCGCAAGGAGCGCCGGGCCGTGCAAGGACTCGTGGAAGAGCTCGAGATCCGCACGCCCTCGCTCGAGCAGCCGGTGGGATTCCTGTCCGGCGGTAACCAGCAGAAGGTGTCGGTGTCGCGGACGTTCCTTCGCGAGCCCTCGGTGATCCTCGCCTACGAGCCGACGCAGGGCGTCGACGTCGGCTCGCGATTCGACATTTATGCCG
This sequence comes from uncultured Actinomycetes bacterium, assembly GCA_963816105.1. GTDB lineage: Bacteria > Actinomycetota > UBA4738 > UBA4738 > HRBIN12 > AC-51. Next base: position 180,962 of record CAWFJH010000002.1, read on the forward strand.
CGCTGCGGGCCCGAAGCAACAGCGGCGCCGCGCTCCTGGTCAAATCGAGCGATCCGCTCGAGCTCACCGGCCTGTGCGACCGGGTGCTCGTCATGTCCCGCGGCACGATCGTCGAGGAGATCCCCGGCGATGAGCTCACCGAGCTGCGGATCGTCGAAGCCATCGTGCGCGGTCCCGGAATGTCGCGCGCCGGTCGCTCGCCGCTCGGCGTCGCGATGCCGAAGGCGTCGACCAACGGGAGCGGCGGCTCGTGAGCACCCGCGTCGAGGCGGCTCGCCTCGAGGTCCGCAAGGTCCTGCGCGACGCCCGCGACAAGAACAAGTGGCGCAAGATCATCCGGTTCCGGCTGTGGATGCCGGTCGCGCTGCAGGTCGTCCTGATCGTGGCGGTCGCCGCCTACACGACGTCGCGGTTCCCCGGATTCTTGAACGACAAGAACATCCCGAGCATCCTGATCCTCGCGATCCCGCTCGCGATCGTCGCGATGGGACAGACGCATGCGCTGCTCGTCGGCGCGCTGGACCTGTCGGTCGGGGCGATGGTGACGCTCGGCGTCGTGATCGCGTCGTTCCTGATCCCGGCCGACGCCACCGGCGGGCAGATCGCGATCGGGGTGGGGGCGATCTTTCTCGCCGGCCTCGCGCTTGGGTTCCTCAACGGCGGGCTGGTCGTGGGGCTCAAGATCCCGGCGATCATCGCGACGCTCGCGACGCTCAGCATCCTGAACGGTATTTCGCTGTCGCTCCGCGAGACCCCAGGCGGGCGCATCAACCGCGAGTTCACCCACGCGCTCGCCACCCGGATCGGCCCCGTGCCGATCGCCTTCCTCGTGATCGTGGTTGCCGCGGGGCTCCTCGACTACTGGCTGCACGCGAGCGGCGGCGGGCTCAAGCTCCGCGCGACCGGTTACGACGAGATCGGGGCCAAGCGCGCGGGCGTGCGAACGCGGTGGATCCGCACGCGCGGGCTCGTGCTCTCCGCGCTCTTCGCGACCGTCGCGTCGTTCTTTGTCATGACGCGCTCGGGGATCGGCAACGCGCAGATCGGCGACGCGTACGCGCTCAGCAGCATCACCGCCGCCGTGCTGGGCGGCGCTGCGCTCTCCGGCGGGCGCGCGACGTTCCTCGGCGCCTCGGTCGCCTCGGTACTGCTCGCGCTGATCATCAGCGCCCTGCCGTTCCTGGACCTGAGCGCCGAGGACGGGCTCATGATCACCGGCCTGCTCGTGCTGCTCGGCATCGTGCTGTTCCAGGCCGGCGATATGAAGGAACTGATCAAACGCAACTACAAACGGGCGCGCCGGCTCATGATCGGGAGCCGGCCGCCGAAGGCCGCGGCGCTGCCGGATCTGTATCCGAGCGGGCCGAACTTCGCCGTCGCACCCACGACGAAGACCATCATTCGCGGCGGGACCGTCATCAGCATCGACTCGGCGATCGGCACGCTGCCCCTCGCCGACGTCCTCATCGACGGCGACCGGATCGTCGAGGTGCGACCCGGGCTCGACGTGGACGGCGCCGAGGTCATCGACGCCACGGGCATGATCGTGATCCCCGGGTTCGTCGACAGCCATCGGCATATCTGGGAAGGGTTGCTGCGCAACATCGGCACCGACGTGCCGCTCGAGGGGCGATCGAGCTACATCTCGTTCGTCCTGCACAAGCTGGCGCCGGCGTTCCGGCCCGAGGACGCCTACATCGGCGATCTGCTCTCCGCGCTGGGGGCGATCGACGCCGGGGTCACGACGCTGCTCGACTGGTCGCACATCCAGGGCTCGCCGGCGCACACCGACGCGGTCATCGAGGCGCTCCGCGACTCGGGCATCCGCGGCGTCTTCGCCTACGGCTTCCCGTGGTGGGGCAAGTGGGAGGAGCGCCAGCCGAGCTGGTTCGTCCGGGCGGCGAACGAGCACTTCTCGTCCAAGGACCAAATGCTGCGGCTCGCACTCGCGGCGCCCGGGCCGGAGTTCACCGACTTCGAGGTCTCGCGCGATCACTGGAAGCTGGCGCGCGAGACCGACGCGCGGATCACGACCCACGTCGGCGTCGGGAGCTACGGCCTGGACGGGAAGGTCCAGGAGATGGGGGAGGCCGGCCTGCTCGGGCCCGACACCACCTACATCCACTGCACGACGCTCAACGACACCGAGATCCAGATGATCGTCGATACGGGCGGCACGGTTTCGCTTGCCTCGCCCGTCGAGATGATGATGGGCCACGGGATGCCGCCGATCCAGAAGTTCCTCGATCGGGGGCTGCGGCCGAGCCTGAGCGTCGACGTCGAGACGAACGTGCCGGGCGACATGTTCAACCAGATGCGCTCGGTGCTCGCGCTGCAGCGGACATGGGCCGCCGCCGACGGCAAGGCGCCGATGACGCCGATGGACGTGCTCGAGTGCTGCACCATCGAGGGCGCCCGTGCCAACGGCCTCGAGGACATCATCGGAAGCCTCACGCCCGGCAAGCAGGCCGACGTGACGATTCTTCGAACCGACCGGATGAACGTGACGCCGCTCAACGATCCCGCGACCGCCATCGTGGCCGGCATGGACACCGGCAACGTCGACACGGTGCTCATCGCCGGGCGCGTGATGAAGCGCCACGGCGAGCTCCTGCATGTGGATTGGCCGGGCGTGCGGCGGATGGCGGAGGACGCGCGCGAGCACGTGCTCCAGAAGTCCGGGTTCAAGCCGCCGTCGATCTGACGTTCGACTGCTCTCCGCGAGGTCCCGCCCGGGAGTCCCTGGGTTCCCGGGTCGGCCGGCCCTTCGGCAAACGGCGCTCCCGTGATGAGCTGGACTCGGAGGTGAACGTCATGCCTGTCCCGGAGTTGTCGTTCGGGTGGGGCGAGGCGGCCCTTGCCTTCGCCGTCCTTGCTGCCGCCGCATTCCTGGTCACATGGGTCGTGACCGACCTGCTGCGGATTCCGAGGGGTCCGTACATCGCCATCCTGAGTGTGGTCGTCGTCCTGCTCGGTGCGGGATATCTCGCGTGGTCGGGGACCGGCGTGGCCGGTCTCGTGACGACCAATTGGGCGCGCGGGGTGGTTGCCGGGATTATCGTCGCCGCGATCACCACGCCGCTCATCCGGCGGCTGCCTGCCGGTGAGCGTCCGCGGGGCTCCCGTGTCGGCGGGCTCCTGCTGTGGGACGGCGCCGTCTACGGCGTCGCTGAAGCAGTGCTGCTCGCTACGCTCCCGGTGCTCGTGGTGTGGCAGGGCGCGACTGCGGTGGGATCCACCGACGACCCATGGGGCAAGGGCCTCTGGGGAGCGATCGCGATCGCGGGGTCCCTCGTCGTCATCCTGGTTCATCACCTTGGATATGAGGAGTTCCGCGAGCGGGCGGTCAGGAAGAAGTTGGCGGGAGCGCTCGTTACGTGCGGTGTGCAGGCGCTCGCGTTCCTGTTGACGGCGAGCGTCTGGGCACCCGTGGTCGCTCACATCGCGTTGCACGGCGAGTTGATCGTGCGAGGCGTCGAGCTGCCGCCGCTGAAGGCGCCGGCCGAGGGCAGCGCGCTCGGGCGACTCGGGCAGCCTCGGCCCCGGGTGGCGTCGAGAGCCGGTCGCTAATCGGCCTCAGCCGGCGACCGGCACCTGCTGGGTGATGCAGTGGGGCCCGCCGCCGCCGAACCCAATCGTTGCGGCGGGCACGCCGACCACCTCGCGGCCGGGGAACGCCTTCGCGAGCTGCGCCAGCCCCTCCTCGTCCGATCGGGCGCCGGTCAGCGGCGCGACGACGACCCCGTTGGCGATGTAGCAGTTCGCGTAGGCGTTCCGCCCGTCCGCGCCTGCGAGGTGGATCGCCTCGACCGCCCGTCCGCGGGCGTCCGTCGACGCGCCGGCGCGCTCGAGGTTCGCCTGCCCGAAGGCGTAGTCGGCGTCTTCCGTATCGTCGGGCACGAGCAGAAGGATCCGCCCGGGCGCCACCACCGTGGCGACCCCGTCGACGTGGCCGTCGGTCGCGACGGGGCCGGTGTCGCCGGCCATCCCGTAGGGCAGCCACACCACCGTGTCGATGCCGAGGTAGTCGCGGAGCCCCTGCTCGATCTCGTCCTTTCCCATGCCCGGGTTCCGATTCGGATTGAGCAGGCACATCTCGGTGGTGTACAGCGTCCCGTCGCCGTCGGTGTGGATCGAGCCCCCCTCGAGCACGAACGGCGCGTCGAAGCGCTGCACGCCTAGATGGGCGGCGAGGGCCGCGGCCATCGCGTCGTCCTTGTCCCAGGCCTCGAGCCGTTCGCCCCAGCCGTTGAACCGGAACGAGACCGCGGCGACCTCCCCGCCGGCGTTGCGGACGAAGATCGGGCCGGAATCGCGCATCCAGGAGTCGTCGATCGGGATCGAGACCACGTCGACGGCCGCGCCGCAGTGATCGCGCACGCTCGCCTCGTCACCGGGGTTGCAGACCATGAGCACCGGCTCGAAGTCCACGATCGCGCGCGCGACGCCGGCCCATTCGCGCCGGGCGTCCTCGAGCCGGCCCTCCCAGTAGTCCGCGTCGAGCGGCCACGCCATCAGCGTGCGCGCGTGCGGCGACCACTCGGCGGGCATCGAGAAGCCTTCCTGCCTCGGTGTCGCGACGTTCGTCTCCAGCACAGCTCAGCCTCCTCCGGCGCTACGAACCGGCCGGCTTCTCCCAGACTGACACGTGGGCCCGGCTCTCGCTCGTGAACGGCGCACGCGTCCAGCCCTCCCAGCGGTCGCGCAGCCGAAGCCCGGCGAGCTCCGCCATCAAGTCGAGCTCCGAGGGCCACACATACCGAAACGGTATCGAGACACGATCCGTCGTGCCGTCAGGGAGGAGGTCGAGGTGATGCGAGACGAGCCCCTGGTTCGCGACGTCGTACTCGTCGATGCCCCAGGATCCCTCGCTCGCTCCGAACACCTGAAAGGTCTCACCCGGCGGAAGCCGCCGGAGATCCGGAACGCCCACCTCGATCAGGAAGCATCCGCGGGGGGCGAGATGCGCCGCGGCGTTCCGGAAGCACGCCACCTGCCCGGCCTGCGTGGTCAGGTTCATGATCGCGTTGAAGACGAGGTAGACGAGGGAGAACGAGCTCTCCACCGTCGTCGTCGCGAAATCCCCGATGGCGACCTTGATCTGATCCGCACCCGGCTTGGCGCGAAGGCGTTCGACCATCGCCGCCGAGAGGTCGATCCCGCGCACGGGGACGCCCCTGGCTGCGAGTGGGAGCGCGATCCGGCCGGTGCCGATGCCGAGCTCGAGCGCCGCCCCGCCGTTCGCGAGCTCGGCAAGGACGTCGACGGTCCGCACGATCGTCGTCGCGTCGAACTCGTCGCCGGTCGAGTCGTCGTACCGGGCCGCGACGGGCTCGTCGAAGTAGCCGTCCGGCTGCATGTACCGAAATCTACACGGGGCGTTCCCGGCTCTGCTCTCAAGCACGGGTAGGGTCGGCACCGATACCACCGACATGATGAGACGAGCGCTTGCCACGTTGTTGTTGTTTGCTGCCTGTGCTCCCACGCTCCTCGGCGGGCAGGCGGCCCGGGCGGGTGCCCCCCAGTACCGGCCGGATGCCTGGATCAAGCTCTGCGGCCAGAGCAACGGCTGCGTCATCAACCCGCTGCCGCACCCGTGGTTGGGCAAGAATGTCTACAACAAGAGCGCGTTCAAGCAGACGGTGCACCAGTACATCGACAACGGCGAGGGCGTGCGGTACTGGATGACCTTCCAGAACGACGGCTCGCAGGCGGACACGTTCTCCCTGCATGGATGCAAGGGGACCAAGCTCATTCGCGTCAACCGGGTGCTGGTCGGCTTTTACAAGGACACGACCACGGACCGGGACGCAAAGATCACGGACGAGTTCCTCAAGGGCACGTGGACGGTCGATCTCGCGCCCGGAGAAACGATCGGGCTCACGCTCAACATCATCACGGGCGACCCGTCGACGGGGCACTCGTACCGGTGCCCCGTGCGGATCACATCGCAAGGCGATCCGACGAAGTCCGACACGGTCGCGGTGACGATCGACGCCTTCTGAGCTCCGGCGTCCGAGCGCCTACGCTAAGGCTCGATGGATCCCGCGGCGCCGATAGACCCGGATCGCCTGCGCGCTGACATCGTCGATGTCGAGGCGCGCTTGCGCGCGGCCGGTTGTGTTGCCGCCGAGGAGGAGGCGAGCATCCTCGTCGCCGAGGCGGCCGACGCGGGGACGCTCGAGGAATGGGTGGCTCGCCGCGAACGCGGCGAGCCACTTGCGTGGATCACGGGCACAACTCACTTTGCGGGCGCGACGCTTCGCGTCGCGCCCGGCGTCTACGTCCCGCGGCCGCAGACCGAGGAGCTCGCGCGCCGCGCGGCGGCGCTGCTGCCGCCCGGTGGGCGGGCGGCCGATCTCTGTACCGGCACCGGTGCGATCGCGGCGCATCTGCTGGCAGCCGTCCCCGGCGCGCGGGTGGTCGGCGTCGATGACGATCCCGTGGCGGTCGCATGCGCGCGGGACAACGGCGTGCCCGCGGTGGTGGGCGATCTCGGCTCGGCGCTTGCCCCGGGGATGTTCGACGTGGTGACCGCTGTGGCGCCCTACGTGCCGAGCGACGAGATGGCGCTCCTGCCGAGCGACGTTCGTGCCTATGAGCCCTGGCGCGCCCTCGACGGAGGTGCGGACGGCCTCGACCTGCTTCGTCGGCTGGTGCTCGACGATGCGGCATGGCTGCTCCGGCCGGGCGGCTGGCTCCTCGTCGAGGCCGGCGGCGAACAGGATCGCGAACTCGCGCCGGCGCTCGCAGCCCACGGCTTCGAGCCCGCGACGACGTGGCGCGATGCGGAGGGCGACCTGCGGGGACTGGCCGCCCGGCACAACTGAAGAGTTCGCCTCGCTTAGACCGCCACCATGACGTCGGTGGCCTTGATCACGGCCGTGCAGGCGCCGCCGACCGCGAGCCCGAGCTTCTCGACCGAGTCCTTGGTGATCGCCGCGACGATCGTGGACCCGTTGACGTCGATGACGACCTCGGCCATGACCGCGCCGATCTGGATGTCGGTGACGGTGCCGGCCAGCTGGTTGCGCGCGCTGATCTCCATGATGGTTCCTCTCTGGTCTGTGTGTGAGTTTGGCCCTCAACCTACGCCGGGCGCCGGCTCAGACGCCGAAGGGCGAGGTCACCGGGACGGTGCCGGGGGGCCAGTCGGGGAAGTTGGACGGGTATTCCCACGGACTGCCGAAGGTCTCCGCCCGGCGCGGCGCCGGTACGGGCGCGCGCGGCTTGTGCTTGAAGTCGAAGATGTGCTCCATGTTGTGGGTCTTGGCGATCCGCGGCGTGAGATGCGGCAGCCCCCAGTTGTCGGCGATGAACCGAAGCGGCGTCGTGAACTCCCCGAGTTCGTCGTCGATGAGCCCGCGCCGCGCGTAGGGGCTGATCGTCACCAACGGCACCCGGATGCCAAGCCCGGTCTGATCGATCTGCGGAGGCGGCACGTGGTCGTAGAAGCCACCCCACTCGTCCCAGGTGAGGAACAGCGCGCTGCTCTCCCACAGATCGCTCGCCATCAGCGCGTTGACGACGTCCATGACCCAGTTGTGGGCGAACGACGAGGACGACGGCGGGTGATCCGACAGCTGGAAGTGCGGCACCGCCCACGTGACCGGCGGCAGATCGTTCGCCTGGATGTCGCCGACGAGGTCGTCGATGTTGTGCTGTGCGTGCTCGTTGAACAGGTCGCTGTGGAACACCTCGTCGATGCCGTTGTAGGCGTTCCAGAAGTAGCCGAGATAGCCGGGCAGCGGCGCGTAGTAGCGCCAGTCGAGGCCCGCGCGCGTGAGCTGGCCGCCCACCGTCGGGAAGTCGAAGCACGACCCGTGTTTGGTCTCGTTCCCGTGTCTGTCGACCTGCTCCACGTAGACGTTCTCGCCGCCCTGGTCGACGGCGTCGCAGCCCCAGCTCTTGAAGTGCCCGCCGCCGGGTTGACCGACGGTGGCCGGGAAGTCGCGCGTCCCGATGTTCTCGGGGTTGTCGACGACGCCGCCGGACGTGCCGGCGATAAAGAAGTAGTGGTTCGGAAGCGACGGGCCGAGCACCGAGGAGAAGAAGTGGTCGCTGATGGCGTATTCGCGCGCGTAGTGCCAGTAGGCGGGGATCTCCGGCCCACGGAACTGCGTGTAGGCCCACGGGTCGCCGTAGAGGGCGAGACCAAAGTTGTCGAGGCGGCCGTCCGCGTACTCGGCGACGGCGGAGCCCCGGTCGTGGGGCAGGTCCCCGGGCAGCCAGTCGGGACAGCTCAGCAGGGGCTTCTCGGCGCCGAGCATGTTGCCGACTGTTGTCCCGTTCACCCCGGGGAAGCGCCCAAAGAGGTTGTCGAAGCTGCGGTTCTCCAGCATGAGATAGATGACGTGCTTGATCGGCCATTGGGTGTCCGCGCGCATCGCCGGGCTGCTGGACGGGCTCACCCGCGGAATGACGCTCCCGCCGGTGCACGAGAACAGCACGCCGCCGGCCATCGCGAGGGCGGAACGCTCGAGAAAGCGCCGCCGGCTGAGAGGACGGGGGTGCTTCGGGTCGGCGTGATCGTGCTCTTGGAACGGCTCGGAAGGCATCCGGAAACTCCTGTGAGAGTGCAATAACGGTACGCCACCGCAGGCGTCGCGGCCGGGACGCGCCGCTTCCGTCGCACGATCTCCAGATCTATCCCGGCTGCTCGTGGACTGCCGCGTACGCCGCGTCGATCGCCGAGTCGGTGTAGGCCCGGGAGGAGCGGTCGGTGTTCGCGAAGGTGATCCTGCCAAACGGGGCGGCCGCGACCTCGCCCGGCAGCGGCCCGTCCGGGTAGAACGCGGCGTCCCACGGCATGGCGTACTCGAAGGAGTAGCCGTGGGCCCACCGGTTGATGGTGATGGCCTGGATGTCGTTGGCGGGATCGAGACCGCCGTCCCCGAGGGCCCGCGCCGCGAAGGTGCGGATGCTTCGCTCGTAGTCCTCGAACGGCCGCCCGAGCATCGCCGAGCGACCGAGCTTGGCCCCTTCTCGCGGCGACATCCCGCCGACCGTCGGCGTCGCCGTCATGTGGATGAGGCCGGGGCCGTCGAGGTCCATGGGGTACTCGTAGCCGCCCATGCTGATCGGGTAGTCGAGAAACGCCGAGACCCACTCGGCGCCCGTCCCGACGGCCCCGCCGCCCCACGTCCCCAGGTTCGCGAACGCCGCGCGCGTGCGGAGCTGGACGGTGGCGTAGACGAGCGGGATCCGGCTCATCGAGCGCGCTGCGTCGGCCTGCGCACGCGGGAGCCCGTCGACGAGGTAGGGGACCATCGTGTACCAGCACGCCATCACGGCGCCGCCCCCGCGCACGGTGTGAAGCGCCCCGTCGCGCACGTAGGTCACCTCGACCTCGCTGGCGCTCGCGGGATCCCCGACGTGCGCAACTTTGACGACGGGGCTCCCCAGGCGGATGCGCACGGCGTTGGCCTCGGCGTCGAGGGCGCCGTAGTCCATCCGTGCGAGCACCTCGTCCTCCATCGTCGTGCCGGGCATCGAGCCGGGGACGAGCCTGCGAACGAGCATGCGCGCGATCGCGGCGTTGCCCTCCGGGAAATGGAAGATGTACGGGTCGGTCGCGTCCCATTCGCGCTTGGTCGTGGGCGAGTTGTAGCGCGACGGGCTCGCCTTGCTGAGCCCGAGCCCGCCGAACCCCGGGTAGCCGCTCGCCCAGCCGTCGATGGCGCCGACGCCGTCGATGCCGTAGCCCCACCAGTCCGAAGAGTGCGTCGACAGGAACGACACGACGTCGGGGTGCACGCGGGCGATGTCGGTGAGGTAGTCCGCATACGTCATCGCCGCGAGACGCCGCTGTTTGTCGGTCGCCGAGCGGCCGGCCCAGTAGTCGGCCGGGGCCGTGACGAGCGTGTCGAGGTCGCGGATCGCCTCGGCCGCCATCGGTGCGCCACGCAGATACTCGGCCGGGGTCTCACCGGCGCGCCGGATCGCCACGTGGTCGCGTCCCCACTGCTCCTTGCCGAACAAGTAGAGCTCGTTGAGGTTGGCCCAGAAACTGTTGTCGTAGTAGTCGTGGAAGCGCTGGACGTCGATCCCGAGATCCAGCAGCACGCCCATCGCCGTCGAGCTGTAGACGCTCGGGGCCTCGATGGCCTCGGTGCCGCCGTACCCGATGAGCAGACCGCCGTCGCGACCCTCGACATCGGTGAACTCGTTGCGACGGGCGTGGCCGCCGAAGTCGTCGTGGTTGTCCAGGATCAGGATCCGCGCGTTGGGGTCGCGTTGGCGCGCGAAGTAGGCCGCTGACAAACCGCTGATCCCCCCGCCGACGATCACGAGGTCGTAGGTCTCACCCGTGTCCTGTGGGGCGCCCGCCGCGTCCCAGAAGGTGCCGTCGCGGAGCATGTGCGGAACGGCTGCGGCCGAGTCGATCTGGCCGCGAAGCCCGGTGAGTTCCGGCGGGTACGGCGGCAGCGACGGTGTTTGGAGCGCGCCGCCGGGCACCGTGGCGCCGCTCGACGTGACGGGGGAGCCGTCTGCGGTGCACGCGGCCAGCCAGCCGCCGGCGACCACCGCGCCGGCGCCGATCAGGGCGCCGTCGATAAAGTCGCGCCGTGTGATGCGCCGACCCATTCCGAGGTCGCGGTCGCTCGGCCGATCGTTCGACACCCGACTGCCTCCTCGTGCGTGCGCGCGCCCGGACGGTCCCGGACCATGGTGGCAGGTTCGCCGCCGTGCGCCCGGCGGATCCCGCGGCGACGTGGCCGGTGATACGCTGCGCGAGCACCGCGTCGCAAGGGCGAAGTCCGGTCGGAAACCGGCGCTGTCCCGCAACTGTGAGCCCGGCAACGGGCGAGCCAGGACGCCCCTTTCGACGCACGGCTGAGCGAACCCTCGCGGACAGGGCGTGCCGACTTCCGGCCCGATCCGATGGTGGCTCGTTCCGTTGGGCGCGCGGACGCCCGGAAAGGAGCCACGATGGCTTCGACCCTTCGGCGGGTACTCCCGCCGATTCTTACCTGTGTGATCGTCCTGGCGATGGCGGGCGCCGCCGTTGCGGCGCCGATTCCCGAGGGGGTGCGAGCGCGCCGAGCCGCCTCGTACATCGCCTCGCAGCAGCGCGGCAACGGCTCGATCCCCGCGTTCTCGCCGGTCGGCTCGACGGCGGATGCCGTGCTGGCCTTTGTCGCGGCGCACGCCGGTCCGGCGCACATGCGGCGCGCGCTCGGTTATCTGGAGCGGCAGGTCGACGCCGGGAACGTCACCACGCTCGGGCTGCAGGCCAAGGTGGTCATCGCATGGGCCGCCGCGGGCCGCGGACCGCGCTGGATCGCCGGGCAGAACCTGGTGCGCGCCGTTCGCACCGCGCTGCAGTCCCCGACCAACGTGTTCGACACGGCGCTCGGCGTCCTCGCGACCGAGGCCGCCGGCGTGACGCCGCCGGCGCCCGCCCTGCAGTTCCTCGAGGACAACCAGTGTCCCGACGGCGGGTGGCCTTACGACGCGTACGACAGCTCGGCCGAGGACGCCCACTGCACCAACACCGCCAACCCGACCGGCGACTTCTTCAGCTCCGACACGAACACCACGAGCTACGTGGTGATGGCGATCGAGGCCTCGCCCGTGCACGTCTCGCTCGGCGCGCCCGATTCGCCGACCGACTTCTTCGAGGCAATTCGCGACGCCACCTATGGCGGCTGGGGCTACACGTGGGGTTTCCAGACCACCGACGCCAACTCCACCGCGCTCGTGCTGCAGGCCTACGCGGCCTCGAAGCTCTCGGCGCCGGGTGGCGCGCGCGGAGCACTGATGAGGCTGCAGTACCCGCGGTGCGGGGGGTTCGCCTTCACCTACGACGCCGGGAATCGGGGCGCGCCGGACGTCGGGGCGACGATCGGCGCGGTCCCGGGTCTGCTCGGCCTGCCGCTGCCGATGTCGGGCGATGCGACGGCTCCGTTGCCGTCCGTGCCCGCCTGCGCCGCGTGACCACGCGATGACACGCCGCCTGCTCGCCGCCGCGCTCCTCGTGAGTGCGGCGTGGGCAGGGGTGCTCGCCCCGGCCGCGCTCGGGGGCGCGCCGGCGTGTGCGAGCGGCGACGGGCCGCACGCGGCCCTGGTCGTCTCGACCGGCTCCGGCACCACGGCGTACTGCGTGGCGCTGGACGCCGCGGAGGTCAGCGGGCTGCACCTCGTCGAGCTGGCGCACCAGCAACACGGGCTCGCCTACGCGTTCGGCAACGGCGGGCTGGCGATCTGCCAGCTGGCCGGTGTCGGGCCGACCGGGAGCGACTGCTTCGCCGAGTACCCCAACTACTGGGGCTATTGGCACGGCGCCGCATCCGGGAACTGGACCTGGGCCTCGACGGGCGCCGGCTCGGCGCGGATCGGCGACGGCGACATGGACGCGTGGGTCTGGGGAACCGGCGACACGGCGGCGACGCATCCCAAGCCGCCCGCCGTGGGCGTGGACGACGTGTGCACGCCCGCCCCGCCGGCGTCGAGTTCGCCCGCGCCGCACAGCTCGGCGTCGGCGCCAACGGGAACGGGAACGGCCGCACCGCCCGCGTCGGCATCGCCCGGGGCGGGGGGCGCGTCGGCGAAGCCGACGCGCTCCCCGTCGAGCTCGGCCGCCGCGTCGCCGTCGCTTCGCGACGGCGACGCCACCGTTGTGGTGGTGGCCGGCGGCCTGACCGCGCCGCCCTCGGGCGGCGCCGGCCCGCCCACCGGCCTCCTGTTCGCCGGAGCCTTGGCCGTCGCGCTCGTCGTCGGCGGGCTGTACCAAGCGCGGCGTCGCGCGGCCCGCCCGAGGACCGAGTCGTGAGCACCCCGGCGCGCGCCGGGATCCATCCCGCCGCCTGGATCGCGTGGATCAGCGGCGCCTCGCTCGTGACCTTCACCACCACCGATCCGGTCTACCTGCTGTTGTTGTGGGCGATCGCGTGGTTCGTCTATCAAACGCACCGCGTCGAAGGCCCGACGGCGCGGTCCTTCCGGCTGTTCGCCATCGCGGGCGTGGTCGCCGTGGTGCTTCGCACCGCGCTCGTGCTGTTCACCCCGGTGGGAAGTCGCGACGTGGCGTTCGCGCTGCTCGAGGGGCTTCGCCTCGGCACCCTGCTCGTGCTGTTCGGCACGTTCAACGCGGTGACCGATCCGTTCGGGCTGGTGCGCCTGGCCCCGAAGCACTTTCACGAGCCGGCGCTCGCCGCCGCGCTTGCGCTCTCCATCACGCCGCGCACGATCGAAAGCGTCGGCAAGGTCCGCGAGGCCCAGCGGATGCGCGGGCTCCCCGCCGGCGGGCTGCGGTCGCTGCCCGCCCTGGCGGTCCCGGTCCTCGAACGCGGGATGGAAGAGGCCGGGACCCTCGCCGAGTCGATGGATGCGCGCGGCCACGGCCGGGGAACGCGAAGCCGCTACCGCCCGCAGCGCTGGACGGTGGGATCGGTGACGGTCGCCATCTCCGCCGCGGTCGCGGCCGGCGCGTTCATCGCCGCCTCGGCCGCCGCCTGGCCGCTGCACCCGGTCACCCGGCCGCTCGCGCTGCCCGCGCCGGCGCCGGCGCTCCTCCTCGCCCTCGCCCTGCTCGCCGTTCCGGGGTTCGTGCTACGGGAGGACGCGGCGTGAGCGAGGCTCTTCGCTACGACGACGTCACGTTCACCTATCCGGACGAGCCCTCGCCCGCACTCCTGCACGTGGATGTCGTCATCCCCGAGGGTGCGTTTGCGCTCGCGATCGGGCCGACCGGCGCCGGCAAGTCCACGTTCCTGCGCGCCGCCAACGGCCTCGTGCCGCACTTCACCGGCGGGACGTTCCACGGCCGCGTGACGGTCGACGGACGCGACACGCGACGGGAGCCGCCGCGGCGTCTGGCCGACGCCGTCGCGTTCGTACCGCAAGACCCTGCGGCGTCCTTCGTGCTCGATCGTGTCGAGGACGAGCTCGCCTACGGGATGGAGAACCTCGGCGTCGACCCGCGGATGATGCGCCGGCGCGTCGAGGAGATGCTCGACCTGCTCGACATCGCGCCGCTGCGCGACCGGAGCCTGCGGACGCTCTCGGGCGGGGAGCGCCAGCGTGTCGCGATCGCGGCGGCGCTCGCGGCCGGCCCGCGGCTGCTCGTGTTGGACGAGCCCACGTCGCAGCTCGACCCGCAGGGCGCGGAGAACGTCATGGCCGCACTGCAGCGCCTCGTCCACGACCACGGGATCACGGTCCTGATCGCCGAGCACCGGCTCGAGCGGGTCGCGGGCTGGGTCGATCTGGCGCTCGGCTTCGACGCCGGCAGCGTCCAGGCCGGAACGCCCGCCGCGGTGATCCGCTCGCTCGCGGTCGGGCCACCGGTCGCCGAACTCGGACGGCGCGCGGGCTGGGACCCGCTGCCGCTCACCGTTCGAGACGCGCGCCTGGCCGCCGCCGGCGTGGTCATGCCCGCCCCCGTCGCGCCCGCGCCGGTCCCACCGGGGGACGTGCTGGCGGAGGTCCGCGGCCTGTCGGTGCGCTATGACCGGACCGAGGCCCTTCGCGGCGTCGACCTCCGGTTGCGTGCTGGCGAGGTCGTCGCGCTGCTCGGCCGCAACGGAGCCGGCAAGTCCAGCTTGCTGCGCGCGCTCGCCGGCGTGCAGGCCCCGAGTGCCGGCGTCGTCCAGGCGCTCGGTCATCTGCCGCGCCCCGGGGTGGACGTGGCACTTTGCCCGCAGGAGCCCGACACGATGTTGTTCAGCGATTCCACCGAGCTCGAGGTACGGGCAACGCTCGATGCGCGCGGCGGCGGCGACGCGATGCCGTGGCTCGAGGCGCTGGGCATCGCCGGGCTCGCCGAGCGGCATCCGCGCGACCTCTCCGCGGGCCAGCGGCTGCTCGTCGCCACCGCCGCGGTTGCGGCCACCGGCGCACGCGTGCTGCTGCTCGACGAGCCGACCCGCGGACTCGACCCGGCATCCAAGCGGCTGCTCGCGCGCTTCGTTCGTGCGCATACGGCCGGCGGCGGCGCGGTCATGCTCGCGACCCACGACGTCGAACTGGCGGCGTCGGTGGCGACGCGCGTCGTGATGCTCGCCGCGGGCGAGGTGATCGCCGACGGCGATCCGGCCGCGGTGCTGGGGGACTCGCGGGTGTTCGCCCCGCAGATGACGCGCGTGTTCGGAGCGGGCTGGCTCACGCCCGATCAGGTCGCCGAGGCGATGGGATGAGCGCGGCGACGGCGATCTCAGCGCAGGGGCTCGAACCGGTCGAGATCGGCACGCCGCGCGCACGCCTCGCGCTCCTCGTCGCGGCCAACGTCGTCGGGGTCTTCGCGTTCCTGTGGCCGTTCGTGCTGCCCGCTCTTGCCGGCCCCGCCGCCGAGAATCACAAGGCCGACGGTCCGTGGATCCTGCTCGGGCTTGGAGCGATTCTCGCCGCGTTGCTGTTCCTCGAGCTCGGCCGGGGCGGCATGGGGCCCAAGGTCGTGGCGCTGATCGGCGTGCTCGGCGCCGCGATCGTTGCGCTGCGCCTTCCCGGGTACGTCGCCGGGTTCAGCGCGATGTTCATCGTGGTGCTCGTCGCCGGCAACGCGTTCGGGCCGTCCTTCGGCTTCCTGCTCGGGGCGGTCGGGATGTTTGCGAGCGGCTTGTTCGTCGGCGGGCTGGGGCCGTGGCTGCCGTTCGAAATGATGGCGTTCGGTTGGGTGGGGGCGGGCGCCGGCCTCCTGCCGGGTGCGGGGTCGCCGTGGCGCGTGCGGATCCCGATGCTCGCCGCGTACGGCGCCTTCGCGGGTCTTGCCTACGGCGCCGTCATGAATCTGTGGACGTGGCCATTTATCGCCGACGGCTCGGCCATCGCGTGGAATCCGTCGGGCGGCCTCGCGCTCAACGTGCGCCACTACGCGGCGTACTACCTGGTGTCGTCGCTGGCGTGGGACCTGGCGCGCGCGATCGGCAACGCGGTGTTGGTGCTCGCCCTCGGTCAGCCCTTGCTGCGAGTCCTGGACCGCGCGGCTCGGCGGATGCGCCTGACGATCGCCTGAGCCGCAGCGCCGCTCAGCGGGCCTCAGCCGCCCATGACGTCGCGCCGCGCAAACGCGGCAACCCCGACGGCGATCAAGACGGCGGCGATCCCGCTCAGCACCAGGAGCGGCTCCGCTTGGAACTGCCCCCCAGGAATCCGCGGCACGTGTGCGTACGGCGACAGATCCATCACCCACGCCGGCAGCCCGAGCACCGTGCCGAACTGGCCGACCAGCAGGAACGCGACCAGGACCCCCCACGTTGCGGTGGTGAACCTCGGCAGCAACCCGAACGTCGCGACGACGATGCCGATCAGCACGCACGCCGCCGGGATCTGCACCACGGCGCCGAGCACGACGCGCCCGGCGTCGGCGCCGGGCGCCTGACTCGCGTACCCCGCCGCCGACGCTGCGCCGCCGAGCAGGATCACGCCGGCCGTGACCGCAACGGCGATCAGCACCGCACCGAGCAGCCATCGCGCGCGGCCGGTCGCGGTCGACAGCACGAGATCCGCCCGCCGGGCATCCTCCTCGCCGTGAGGACGCATCGCGGTCTGCATCCCGAGGATCGTGACCACGGCCCCGATCATGCCGAGCTCGAGGGCGAGGTACGCGTCGGTCATCGCCTGGGTCCCGCCCAGTTTCGCAATGAAGTCTTTCGCCGCCGGGCTGTCGACGAACCCTTCGACCTGGGTCGCAATGCTGCCGACGGTCGCGCCGACCACCAGGACGCCCACTCCCCAGGCGAGCACGGTCCCGCGTTCCAGACGCCACACGAGCCCGGTCGGGGACGCCAGCGAACGTCCGGGAACCGCGGCGCCGGGACGGTCCGCCCACAGGCCGGCGCCGAGGTCGCGGCGCGCCGACAGTTCGTAGGCGCCGGTTGTGACCGCAAGCGTGAAGAGCGCCAGCAACAGCAGCCCGGGCCATCGTTCGTCGGCGAAGGGCCGCACTTGCTGACTCCACCCGATCGGGGAGACCCACGTGAGCCACGATGCGGCGCCGTGGCCGGTCGCGTCGCCGACCGCGCGCAACAGATACGCAACGCCGAGAAACACGGCCGCGACGCCTGCGGCGGCGCGGCCCCCGGTGGTGAGCTGGGCGGCGAGCCCTCCGACGGCGGCGAAGGCGCATCCCGCAGCGGCCCACGCGATCCCGAACGCGACCGATCCTGCTGCGGGCAACCCCGCGGCGATCAGCCCGATGGCCGACAGCGCGCCGATCGCGACGCTTGCGCCGAAGCCGACGGCAAGGGCAGCGGTGAGCGGCGCCTGGCGGCCGACGGCGAGGGAGCCGAGGACATCGAGCCGTCCGGCCTCCTCTTCGGTTCGGCTGTGACGGATCACCAGCAGGAACGCGAGGATCGCGAGCATCGCGGTGCCGAGCCCGCCCATCTTGATGAGTGAGATCGCGCCGAGGCTGGGCGCGTACACACGCCCGTAGAAGGCCACGAGGGCTGTCGAGGCATTGAGCGTGCCGGCCGCCTCGATGCGTGACTCGAGCGTCGGGTACAGGTCCGCGGTCGCCGAGGCGGAGAACGCGACCATCAGCACAAAGGTCGCGATCCAGGCGGGCAGCAGCACGCGGTCGCGCCGAAGCGCCAGCCGGACAAGCCCGCCGGTGCCGGCGAGGGTGCTCACGGCGTTTCCTCCGAGGACTCGGCTTCGCCGGCACGTTCGTCGTAGAGGCGAAGGAACAGCTCCTCGAGCGTCGGCGGCCGGCTCGTGAGGCTCTGGACACCGATTGCCGCGATCCGACCGAGGAACGTGCCGAGCTCGGCCGTGTCGACGTCGCAGCGCACGGTCGCACCGTCCACGGCGAAGCCGTGCACCCCGGGGAGCTCGGCGAGCCCGTTCGGCGGCCCGGCCAGTTCGGCGCTGACCGACGTCCGCGTCAAGTGCCGCAGGTCGGTGAGCGCACCCGTCTCGACGACGCGACCGCTGCGAATGATCGTGACGTGGTCGCACAGTGCCTCGACCTCCGCCAGAGTGTGGCTCGACAGCAGCACGGTGCGACCTGACCGTCGTTCTTCCTGGATGCATTCGCGAAACACCTCGGCCATCAGCGGGTCGAGCCCGGAGGTCGGCTCGTCGAGCACCAGCAGCTCGGCGTCGGATGCGAGCGCGGCAACGAGCAGCACCTTCTGGCGGTTGCCCTTGGAATAGGAACGAAGCTTCTTGGTGGGGTCGAGCGCAAACCGCTCGAGCAGTCGGTCGCGTCGCGCGGCGTCCTCGCCGCCGCGCAGCCGCCCGAGCAGCCCGATGACCTCGCCACCGGTGAGGGTCGGCCAGAGCGTCACTTCGCCGGGAACGTAGGCCAGCCGCTGGTGCAGCGTGACGCGATCGGTCCACGGATCGCCACCGAGCAGCTCGACCGATCCGGCGTCGGTGCGGATAAGCCCGAGCAGGATGCGGATCGTCGTCGTCTTGCCGGCGCCGTTCGGCCCGAGAAAGCCGTGGACCTGGCCCGCCTCGACGGTGAGATCCAGCCCGTCGAGCGCTCGGGTGTGACCGAACGTCTTCTCGAGACCGGCGGCGGCGATCACGGCGCTCATCGCATGCTCCTCGGGGCGAGTCGTTCCTGCTTCGAATGCTACGAGTTCGTGGCGGTGAGAGGCGCTCGTGCGCGGGTGGGCGAAGATGAGCTCATGGCGTCAACGAGAGCCAGCGAATCCACGTCGATCCAAGCGCTCGCCGCGATGCCGAGTGACGACGTCCTCGACCTCGTGAGAACCCAAGCGGCCGGTCTCACCGCAACTGAAGCTGAGGTCCGGCTCGGGTCGTTCGGCCCGAACGCCGTCCGCACGCACCATGCCAGCGCTCGTTCGGTGCTCGCTCGGCAGCTGAAGAGCCCGCTCCTCCTGCTGCTCATCGGCGCCGCGCTCGTTTCGGCATTCGTGGGCCAGGGGACCGACGCGATCATCATCGGGGCCATC
The DNA here is from genome assembly GCA_963816105.1 of uncultured Actinomycetes bacterium. Classification (GTDB taxonomy): domain Bacteria; phylum Actinomycetota; class UBA4738; order UBA4738; family HRBIN12; genus AC-51. Next base: position 199,831 of record CAWFJH010000002.1, read on the forward strand.
ATCGCGGCGTCGGTAGGACTCGGGTTCTTCAACGAGTACCGTGCCGAACGCGCCGCAGAGGCGCTGCACTCCAGCATCCGGCACATGGTCACGGTGTTTCGTGATGGAGAGCCGACCCGCATCGAAGTGACGCATCTCGTCCCTGGCGACGTCCTGCATCTCGATGTCGGATCCATCGTCCCCGCCGACCTTCGCCTCCTTGCGGCGAACGGCCTGGAATGCGACGAGTCGATCCTCACGGGGGAGTCCCTTCCGGCGGTCAAGAGTCCCGAACCGGTGACGGCACGCGCGGCGCTCGCCGAGCTGTCGTCGTGCCTGTTCATGGGGACCGTCGTGAGCGAGGGCTCGGGCGACGCCGTGGTGGTCGCGACGGGCGCCCGCACGCAATTCGGCGAAATCGCGACCGGGCTCGGCGAGCAACAGCCCCAGACCGAGTTCCAGCTGGGATTGAGCCGCTTCTCTCTCCTGCTCGCGCGTGTCGGTGGTGCGCTCAGCCTGGCGATCTTCGTCGTCAACATCGTCCTGGGCCGGCCCCTGATCGAGGCGGTGTTGTTCTCCCTCGCGGTGGCGGTCGGCATCACCCCGCAGCTGCTCCCCGCGGTCGTCTCCACGAGCCTGGCGACGGGTTCCCGGCGGCTGGCCCACAAGAAGGTTCTGGTGAAGCGGCTCGTCTGCATCGAGGACCTCGGCGACATCGACGTGTTGTTCACCGACAAGACCGGGACTCTCACCGACGGCCACGTCAGCTTCCAACGAGCGATCGATCCGAGCGGGACGGAAGATGGGGACGTCTTCCAGCTCGGCCTGGTCTGCAACGAGGCGATGATCTCGAACGGCCGGCCCGTGGGCGGCAATCCGCTCGACGTCGCTCTGTGGGAGGACGGCCACTCCGGCTCGCACGCATCGGCCGGCTACACGCGTGTGAGCTTGGCGCCGTTCGATCACGACCGTCGACTCGTCTCGGTCCTGGTCGATCACGACGGTCAGCGACAGCTGGTGACGAAGGGCGCCCCTGAGGCGCTCCTCGCCCGCTGCGTCGACGTGGACCCGACCGCGCAGGAGGTCGTGGACCGCGAGTTCGCTGCGGGAAACCGCGTCGTCGCCGTCGCCTCGCGCAGCGGCGTCGGGCTCGACCGCGTCACGCCGGCGGACGAGCACGATCTCCACCTCGCCGGCTACCTGGTGTTTTCCGACAACCCCAAGCCGACCGCCGGCGCGTCGATCGCCCGGCTGTCGGGTCTCGGAGTCGAGGTGAAGATCGTGACGGGGGATAACGCCGTGGTGGCCGAGTCCGTGTGCCGCACGCTGGGTGTGGCTACCGAGGGAACGCTCACCGGTAACGACCTGGACGCCATGACCGAAGCCGAGCTGGCGGAGAAGGTCTCGGGAACGACGATCTTCGCGCGCGTCAGCCCCGAGCAGAAGGCGATGATCTTGCGTGCGCAGCGCGCCGCCGGGTCCGCCGTCGCGTTCCTAGGTGACGGCGTCAACGACGCCCTCGCGCTGCACCACGCCGATGTCGGCATCTCGGTGGATACCGCCACCGATGTGGCGAAGGACGCGGCCGACATCATCCTGCTCGAACGCGACCTCGACGTCATTGCCGACGGTGTCGCGGAAGGCCGGCGCATCTTCGCGAACACGATCAAGTACGTCTTGATGGGGACCTCCTCCAACTTCGGCAACATGTTCAGCGTGACGGTGGCCGCAGCGTTTCTCCCCTTTCTCCCCATGCTTCCCTCGCAGATCCTGCTGAACAACCTGCTCTACGACGCAAGCCAGATGACGATCCCCACGGACAACGTCGACGAGGAGCAGCTCGCTCGTCCTTCTCATTGGGACGTGGCGTTCATCCGCCGATTCATGGTCCGCGTCGGACCGATCAGTTCGATCTTCGACTTCGCGACGTTCGCCGTGATGCTCTGGGTGTTCCACGCCGGCCCGTCCCTGTTCCGGTCCGGTTGGTTCGTGGAGTCCCTTGCCACACAGACCCTGGTCGTGTTCGTCATTCGGACCAGACGGGTGCCCTTTTACCGCAGTCGTCCATCGATGCCACTTCTCGCATCGATGATCACGGTTGTCACGGTCGGCGCCCTGCTTCCCGAATCACCCCTCGGGGCGCGGCTCGGCTTCTCCCCGCTGCCGATCGCCTTCTTCCTCGTGCTCGTGATCTTCGTCGTCGCGTATCTGGCATCTGTGGAACTCGGGAAGGTGATCTTCTTCAAGAGTTTCAGCCCCACGGTCGCCAAACCGTTGCGGAGAGATCGGCCCCATCGTGTGCATCGCATCGCCGCCCGATGGAGCCATCACGCGCCGCTTCCGAACTCGTGAAGTCTCAGGATGGACGAGTGGGATCAATTGCTGCCAGGCCGACCGTACGAACAGGTCTGCCCGCAGAGTTAGACATGTTCGCGGCGGCCGCGTTCGGGCCTTTCCGAGGGCATCGATAGACTGGTCGGCCTGATCGCCTCCATTCCCTACCGTCCGTTTCCCACGATCCCGATCGGCCCCGTGCACATCCACACGTTCGGGCTGTGCGTCGGGCTTGCCTTCCTCGTCGGCATCGGTGTCGCCGCGAGGATCGCCGAGCGCGCCGGGATCGACCGGGCGGAGATCTACCGCCTCGGCACGTGGATCGTTGTGGCGGGGATCGTCGGTTCGCGGGTCGCCTGGGTGATCAGCCACCCGTCCGAGATCCACTCGCCGATGGACGCGGTCGCGATCTGGCAGGGCGGGCTCACCTTCACCGGCGGGTTTGTCGTGGCGGCCGTCATCGCCGTGCCCTGGGTGCGCCGGTGGTCCTCACCCCTTCGCTGGGCCGCCGCCGACGCGATCGCCCTTGGTCTCGCGTCGGGGCTCGCGATCGGGCGCATCGGCTGCTACGCGGTCGGCGAGCACCTCGGACATCCGACGTCGTTCTTCCTCGGCATCCGCTACCTCGGCGGCGAGACGCGGGAGGGACCGCTGCAGGTCGGCGTCACCTATCACAGCACCGCTGTGTACGAGTCGCTGCATCTGGTCGTGCTCATCGGGCTGCTGGTGTGGCTGCTTCGGCACCGGCCGCCGTTTCCACCGGGGGTCGCCATCGGCACGTTCTGCCTGTGGTACGGCCTTGCTCGCTTCGGCACCGACTTCCTGCGCGCCTACGACGAACGCGTGCTCGGCCTGACCGCCGCGCAATGGTTGTGCCTCGTGCTGATCCCAGTTGGGGTGCTCATCCTGGTGACAGGTCCGAAGCGCCGGACGAGGCTAGCGCAAGATCTCGACGAGGAGCACCCAATCGTTCTCGATCCCGTCGAGCAGTAGCAGGGCTGGCTCGGCGTTACAGGCGGAGGTTGACCACGTCGGGCCGGACGTGGGCATCCCCGGGAAGATGCCGCTCACCGAGCCGGCCTCGCACCGCTTCTCCAGGACCTCGGCCAGGATCGTGCCGGTAGTCGGTCGTCTTGTCGAGGTCGCCGTCGATGAGATCGACGGGTGCCAGGCCCGGCCAGACGCCGTGCACCTGTCCGCCCTTCACCCCGCCGCCGAGCAGGAACACCGTCTGGCCGTAGCCGTGGTCGGTCCCGCCCGAGCCGTTCTCCTCGATCCGCCGGCCGAACTCGCTGAGCGTCAGCAGCGTGACGTCGTCGAGCTTGCCGCCGAGGTCGGTCGCGAACGCGTCGAGCGCCGTCCCGAGCTCGGTCAGGTGATCGTGCATCCAGCCCGTGTCGACCGTGCCCATACCGGCGTGCATGTCCCAGTCGCCGTAGTCGAGGCACGCGACCTCCAGACCGACGTCCGCCTTGATGAGCCGCGCGATGTCCTGCAGCGCGTTGCCCAGGTCGGTGTCGGGATACGGCACCGCGGGCGTGTACCCGGCGGCCTGCAGGTCGCTCGCGGTCACGAGCGCGCCGAGCGCGCCGGTTGCCGGCGCGCTCACCATGAGGGGGGCGTTGTCGTGCAGGGCGTGCAGGGCGTCGTTCCAGCGTGCGAGCTGCGTGTCGTCCCACGCGGCGTCGAGGCCGAAGGAGTCGACCGACCACATCGCGAGCTCCGGGGCCGGGCCGAGCAGCGACGTCGGGGGAAGTGATGAGCCCATGTCCACCGCTTGGAACTCGCTCGTGTGTTCGCGCAGCCCGAGGACGCGGTCGAGCCACCCGGTGCGAAGGGACGAGCCGGGGGCCGCGCGCTCCATCTCTTCCATCGCCTGGAAGTGGGAGCGGTTGGGCTCCTCCATCCCGACGGCGGCGACGAAGCCGAGCCTGCCTGCGTCGTAGTGCGGCTTGAGCATCGACAGCGACGGGTGCAGCCCGAACATCGAATCGAGCTGCAGCGTCGCGTTCTGCGGGATCGCGACGGTCGGCCGCCACGTCGAGTAGTGCAAGTCGCCGTTGGGGACGACCGCCTGGATGCTGTCGAATCCGCCGCGGAGCGACAGCACGACGAGCGTGTCGCCCGTGTAGGGCGTAGCGCCGAAGGCCAAGCGCGTCGACAACCCGTCGGCGAACAGGCCGCCGACCACGCCGGCGACGGCGGCTCGGGCGAAGAAAGCGCGCCTGCTGATGCCCGTCACGCTCGACGGGTGGATCTGCTGAGGCGGGCACCCGCACAGGTGGCTCTCGTCGTGCCCGGCGGGAGCACTGCGGGGGCGAAGATCGTCGATCGTCTGCATGGCGGGTCCCTTCATCGAAGGACGTGATAGGGGGAGGACAGGATCAGCGAGACCAGGCCCGAAAGACGCCAGTTGAGGTTGTCTTCGGTTGCCGGGTCACTCCCAAAGAAATGCAGCACCGCGGTGCGGTGGGCGGGGGGGAGCTGGCGGAACACCAGCCGTTTGCTGAGCGTGTCGACGAGGGCGCCGTTCGACTTGGGGAGCTTCTTGGGCAGCAAATGCTTGCGCAAGTCGGGCCGCGCCAGGCCCGGCCAGTCCCAGGAGCAGAGCGCCGTCGTGGAGTTCCAGCGGCCGAGCGTGCCGCCGGCCGACGCCCAGGCGTCGGCGGTGTCCGGGTAGCCGTTCGGGGGTCCCCATGCGAGGGGGGCGTCGCCGAGTCCCTGGACGAACCAGTAGAGGTTCTGGATGTCGTCGGGGTCGTTGCCGGGCTTGGTGTCGAGGATCCGGATCGTCGCGATCGTCTGCTGCATCGGACGGCGGACCTTCTTGCCTTTGCTCTGCGCGAACTGGCGCGACGTGAACAGCGCGCGCAGGACCGGAACGATCGCGGTGTCGTTGGCCAGGTAGATGTGCGCGAGGTTGTCGACGAGCGGTTTGGGGGGATCGTCGGAGACAAAGCGCTCGCAGAGCTTCGTCGCGAGGCGCCTGGCCGTGCTCGGGTGGTGCGCGAGGTACTTGGCGTAGCTCTTCGCGAGACTCAAGCCGTCGTTCGCGTGCTTATTCGGCGCACTCCACTTCATCACCTTGACTTTGCCGGTGTAGTGGTCGTCCTTCTCGTAGTGGAACAGCCCGGTCTCCCAGTCGACGGTCAGTCCCGTCAGCACCAGGGTCGACTGGCGCATGTCCTCCTCGTCGTAGCCGCCATCGACGCCGACCGTGTGCAGCTCGAGGAACTCGCGGCCGTAGTTCTCGTTGGGGTCGTCTTTCGTCGACTCGGCGTTGTTGAGGTAGTAGAGCATCGCGGGGTGCTGCATCGAGGCGATGAGCATGTCGTCGAAGCGCCCGAGGGCATGGCGCCGGATGACGGTGCGGTCGTAGTCGTGCCGGTTGTCCCACCCGGAGTCGAAGGGGTTCGAGACGTTCAGGTGGTTCGACCAGAAATCGACCATCACCTCGAACAGCTGGCGCTTGCTCCAGGCCGCCCGCAGAAGTACGGCCTGCCCGAGATCCCACATGAGGTCCCCGGAAAAGTCCTCCAGATGGGCGCGGGCCTGGGTGATGTTCCACTCGAGACCCGGGTAGCGCTGCTTGAGCAGCTTGTCGCAGGCGTCGTCCTTGATCGTGTTCGGATGCAGCTGTTGTTCGAGCCACTTGGTGCGGCCAAGCTTGCGGATCTCCGCCCTGGATTCCTTGGTCGGTCCCCAGGTGGCCCGCCGCAGCAGGTGCAGGTCGGGGTCGGTCCCCACGAAGCTCGCGGCCGAGGCCGCCGAGGCGCTCGTCGCGAGGGTGAGGTCCAGACCGAGGCCGCCGAGTGCCACCGCGCCCGCGCCCACGGCGCCGGTGCGCAGCACCGTCCGGCGGCTGATCGTGGGTTGGTCGAGTGTCGGCGCGGCGCGTCCCATGCGATCCCCCTCGTGACGGCCTGGCGTGGCCGATTCCTGCACGAGGTCATCGGCTGTTCGGGCCTCGGCTCTTGAGGGGCGTGTCGTACTTCGCCGGGGGATGGGGCGCTAGCCCCGGCGGATGATGCAGAACTCGTTGTCCTCCGGGTCGGCAAGTACGACGAATGGGTCGTTGGGGTCCTGGCTCACCCAACGGCGTCTCGCGCCGAGCGCCTCGATCTTGCGTGCCGTGGCCTCCTCGTCGTCAGCCCAGAAGTCGACGTGCACCCGGTTCTTGACCACCTTCGCCTCGGGCACCTTCTGGAAGCCGATCGCGTAGGCGCCGTCCTCGCTGTGGATCGAAGCCCAGTCGTGCTGGTCGGAGCGGAGCCCGTAGCCGGTGAAGCTTGCCCAGAAGCGCGCGAGCGTGCGTGGGTCGCCGCAGTCGATCACCACCTGCCGAAACCCGACCTTGATGCCCGCGCCGGTTGCGTCGGCGCTCATCGGCCGCATCCCGTGTGAGCTCGCACGACGGACATCGAACCGCCACAGGGCGCTATTGTCGAGCCGGGAAAGGACCGAAGGTCCCCATCCGCTGGGGACCCCGGTCCCTAGGGGAGTGTCGCCCGGGCGGCGAGCCTGTCTCCGATGGCGACTCGGAACGGGGCGGGGGGTTTGGACGGAATGACCTGGTGGGTCGCCGTCGTGCGCGGGGTCGCGATACTGATCGTCGCGGCGCTCCTCTACGTGGCGATCCCGAACCAGCTCCTCGGGTATCTCGCCCTGCACATCGTGCCGCTGTGGCGCGACGTGCTGATGGTCGTCTACTGGGGCGTCGCGTTCGGGCTCGGGTGCTGGCTGTTCCTCCGACTGCAGGGGAGGCGCCGGGCGTGAGCGTGCCGGCCTTCGCCGCACGGCCGGTGGACGGCTCGTGGTTCGACGACAACGTTCCTTGCACGCGGGCCTGCCCGGTGCTTACGAACGCCGGCCGCTATGTGGCCGCCATTGCCGTTGGCGACGACCGGCTCGCCTACGACATCGCGCGGCTGCCGAACCCGTTCCCGTCGATCTGTGGGCGTGTGTGTGCGGCACCCTGCGAGATCGCGTGCCGTCGCGGCGCGATCGACGAGCCGATCGCAATCCGCGCGTTGAAGCGATTCGTCTGCGAGAGCTTCGGTGTCGAGTCGGCCGCGAGCGCCTATGCGGACTCGGCGCCGCTCTCCCCGCGGCGCGACGAACAGGTCGCGATCGTCGGTGCCGGCCCGGCCGGTCTCGCGTGCGCGCACGATCTCGCGACGTACGGATACCGCCCCGTCGTGTTCGAGGCGCAGGAGCGGCCCGGCGGCATGATGGTGCTCGGTATTCCGCCGTATCGGCTTCGCCGTGATCTCATCGAGGCCGAGATCGACGCCATCCTCGCCATGGGTGTGGAGCTGCGAACGAACGCGGTCCTCGGGCGCGACTTCTCGCTCGCGTCGCTTCGCGCCGACGGCTTCGCGGCGACGTTCCTCGGCATCGGCGCGACGCGCGCCCGCGAGCTCCAGATCCCGGGCGTCGAGCTCGACGGCGTGCTCAACGCGGTGGACTTCCTCCTCAACGCCAATCTCGGCTACGAGGTGAACCTCGGCGAGGACGTGATCGTGGTGGGCGGGGGAAACGTCGCGCTCGACGCCGCGCGCACGGCGCTGCGCGACGTGGCCGGGGGCGGGAACGACGACGCCACCACGGCCGCGCTCGACGTGGCGCGGACCGCCAAACGCCTCGGTGCCGGCCGCGTGCGCGTCATCGCGCTGGAGAACCGGCAGGAGATGCCGGCCCACGAGTTCGAGATCGAGGAGGCCGAGGTCGAGGGGATAGAGATCACCGGGCGACTCGGCCCGAGCCGGATCGTCGGAACCGATCACGTGACCGGACTGGAGACGATCCAGGTGGCCTCGGTGTTCGACGATACGGGCCGGTTCAACCCGGCGTTCATGCCCGGCACCGAGACGACGCTTGCGTGCGACTCCGTGATTCTCGCCATCGGACAGGCACCCGATCTCGACTGGCTGGAGCCGGGTGACGCGGTCGCGGCGAGCCCGCGCGGCACGATCGCGATCGATGCCGAGACACTTGTGACGAGTGCCGCCGCCGTGTACGCGGGCGGCGACGTCGCCTTCGGTCCCCGCAACCTCATCGACGCGATCGCCGACGGCCGCCGCGCCGCCGCGTCGATCCACCGCCAGCTCACCGGCGAGGAGCCGGTTCGTCCCTCGCTCGCCACCCGGCGGCTGCTGCCGATCGTCGAAGTGCGCCGCGGCCCCGACGCCGCCCAGTACACCGAGCGCTCCCGCGTGCCTGTCCCGGCCGAGGCCACCGAGCGGCGTATCGGCTCGCCCGAGATCGAGCTGGGCTTTACCGAGGAGCAGGCCCGGGCTGAGGCCGGCCGCTGCCTGCAGTGTTTCCTCAACATCACGCTCGAGCCGTCGCTGTGCATCCTGTGCGGCGGCTGCGTCGACGTCTGCCCCGAGGACTGCATCCGCATCCTGCCTGCCGAACTGGTGGACGGCATCGACGCGACGTCGCCCGCGAGCGTGTTGATCCTGCAAGAGGAGCGCTGTATTCGCTGTTCGCTGTGCGTCGAGCGGTGTCCGACGAACGCCCTGTCCCTCGACGGATGGTCGGAGGCCTCGAGCGCCCCGATTGCCCTTGAGCCCGTCGGAACCTGAGGAGGGGGGGACCGTGTCGACCGAGCGGCCGCCGATCCGGGAGCGCCAGTGGTACCGGTCGATCTTTCACCCGGGGAGCGTCTACCGAAACAGCGAGCTGTACACCTCGGTCGTACGGCACCCCTCGCCGACGACGCCGCGCGGGCGCGCCATGACGTCGTTCCACAACTTCTTCTTGCACATCTACCCAGTGAAGACGCCGCGGGAGATCGTCGGCGTTCCGCGCGACGTTCCGGCTCGGGTTCATCGCCGCGACGCTGTACGGGGTGCTGTTCGTCTCGGGGATGTACCTCATGTTCTTCTATCACCCCGCGCCGCCGGACGCGTACTTCGACATGCACGCGCTGTCGACGTCCGTGGCGTTCGGGCAGTTCGTTCGCAACGTCCACCGCTGGTCCGCCCATCTCATGGTCCTCGTCGTGTTCCTGCACCTGCTGCGGGTCTTCTACTCCGGCGCGTACCGGCGGCCGCGCCAGTTCAACTGGGTGATCGGCGTGGTGCTGCTGGTGCTCACGCTGTTCCTGTCGTTCACCGGCTATCTGCTGCCGTGGGATCAGCTGTCGTTCTGGGCGATCACGGTCGGCACCAACATCGCCGGGTACGTGCCGGTGATCGGGGATCAGGCGCGGAGCCTGCTGCTCGGGGGCAATGAGGTCGGCGCGGCGACGCTGCTGCGCTTCTACGTGCTGCACATCTACTTCGTCCCGGCGCTGATGGTCGTGGTGATCGCGATCCACATCTGGCGCGTGCGCAAGGACAACTTCGCGGTCGTGGACCGCCGGGCGGAACGGAGGCCCGAGACGGGCGAGCCCGAGGAGGTGGCCGATGTCGAAGCCTGATCCGAAGGGGCGGTACCGGCTGCTCGGGGTCGTTCCCCGCGAGGTGGACGTCCGCCGCGAGCAGGAGCCCGACGACGACGTCTTCACGTGGCCCCACCTGCTGGTCCGCCACGCCGTCGTGGCGGGGATCACGGTGGCGGTCGTATTCGTGCTCGCGATCGTGTTCGACGCGCCGCTCAAGGAGATCGCCAACCCCAACCAGACGCCCGAGGTCGCGAAGGCGCCCTGGTACTTCGCCGGTCTGCAGGAACTCCTCAGCCACCTGCAGCCGATGGTCGCCGGCGTGCTCGTCCCGGGCGCGGCGCTGCTCTGGCTGCTGTTCCTGCCCTATCTCGATCGCGGCACCGGTTGGCGCGTCCGCGACCGGAAGGTGGTCGTCGTCGTGTTCACCGTCAGTCGCCGTCATCGCGGTCGCGCTCACGGTGGTCGGCGCGTTCTTCCGCGGCCCGGGCTGGTCCTGGGCGTGGCCGTGGCAACACCTCTACCTGGAGTTCTGACGATGAGCGAGCCCACCGAGACGCCGCAGCCCACACCGTCGGACGAGGAGCTCGGCCGGCGGGGATTCCTCAACGGCACCTGGAAGGTGCTCGGCGTCGCCCTTCTCGCCGAGGCCGCCTGGACGAGCTACGACATCCTGCACCCGACGCCTGCCGGCGGATTCGGCGGCTTCGTCGACGCCGGCACCGTGGCCGACTACGAGCAGGAGGGCACGGTCGAGTACTTCGTCAACGGCCGCTTCTACGTCACCCAGTACCAGGGCGGGCTGCGCGCGCTGTATCAGAAGTGTCCCCACCTCGGATGCCGCGTGCCGTATTGCGACAGCGCCCAGCAGTTCCAATGCCCGTGCCACGGCAGCATCTACAACCTGATCGGGGAGTACCTCGAAGGGCCGGCGGCCCGCGGCATGGACCGCTTCCCGATCACGATCCAGGACGGACATGTGTTCGTCGACACATCGAGCGTCGTCGAGGGGCCGCCGCGCGGCGTGCAGACGGGACCCACCGAGGCGGCGGGACCGTCCTGCGTCACTTCCGGCGGGGAGGCCGGAACCGCCGGCGGCTCGCCGAGCCCCACAACAAGCGGAGGTGCGACGCCGTGACCGAGGAGCTCCGGGACCCGGCCGCGCTCCGCCGATCCACACGCCGGTGGCAGACCGCGGGCGTGTGGGTGTTCCTCGTGCTCGTGCTGTCGTTCCCTGCCTACAAGCTGACGGAGGGCTCGCGGCTGGATGCTGCTCGCGCCTCGCAGCTGTCCGCGCAGCGCACGTCGGGCACGCAGCTGTGGGCGACGAACTGCGCGACCTGTCACGGCACGATGGGCGAGGGCGTGACAGCGCCCGCGCTCAACTCGCAGGAGTTCCTGGCCGGGGTGACCGACGAGCAGATCCACGGGATCGTCGCCGGCGGTGTGCCCGGCACCGCTATGCCGGCGTGGCTCGCCGACTACGGCGGCCCGCTCACCCACGAGCAGATCGACGCGCTCGTCGCCTACGTCGACTCGTGGAAGCCGGACGCGCCGAGCCGGCCCAACTGGCGGACGCCGGGAGGCTGACGTGATCGCTCGAACGACGCGAATCGCCGGTGCGTGCGTCCTCGCCGTCGTGCTGACTGGGTGCCTGCAGACCACCGGCGGCGGCGGCACCGTGGCGATGATTCCTGGCTATGCCGGGGGCACCGACGAGGCGGCAGCCGGGCCGCAAGGGTATCCCGCGTCTCCGGACGTGATCGAGGCCACCCTGTCCGATGCCTCGCCCACGCAGATGTCGATCGATCTGTCCCAGCCCTACGCCCCGGCCGGCAAGGTGAGCTTCCTCATCACCAACGCCGGGACCGAGGACCACGAGATGGTGGTGCTCCAGACCGACCAGGCAGCCGACAGCTTCCCGATCACCGGGTTCGACGGGGAGCCCGACCGGTTCAACGAAGACGCCAAGGGCCTGACCAACGTGGGGGAGACCGGGGATCCGGCGATGAAGCCGGGGACCTCCATGATGCTCACGATCGACATGGCCCCGGGCCACTACGCGATCGTGTGCAACTTGAACGGGCACTACGCCGCGGGGATGCACCAGGACTTCTGGGTCACCCCGGCCGGGGCCACGCCCGTCACCGCCACCCTGTCCGATGCCTCGCCCACCCAGATGTCGATCGATCTGTCCCAGCCCTACGCCCCGGCCGGCAAGGTGAGCTTCCTCATCACCAACGCCGGGACCGAGGACCACGAGATGGTGGTGCTCCAGACCGACCAGGCAGCCGACAGCTTCCCGATCACCGGGTTCGACGGGGAGCCCGACCGGTTCAACGAAGACGCCAAGGGCCTGACCAACGTGGGGGAGACCGGGGATCCGGCGATGAAGCCGGGAACCTCCATGATGCTCACGATCGACATGGCCCCGGGCCACTACGCGATCGTGTGCAACTTGAACGGGCACTACGCCGCGGGGATGCACCAGGACTTCTGGGTCACCCCGGCCGGGGCCACGCCCGTCACCGCCACCCTGTCCGATGCCTCGCCCACCCAGATGTCGATCGATCTGTCCCAGCCCTACGCCCCGGCCGGCAAGGTGAGCTTCCTCATCACCAACGCCGGGACCGAGGACCACGAGATGGTGGTGCTCCAGACCGACCAGGCAGCCGACAGCTTCCCGATCACCGGGTTCGACGGGGAGCCCGACCGGTTCAACGAAGACGCCAAGGGCCTGACCAACGTGGGGGAGACC
>CAWFJH010000003.1:0-57938 GCA_963816105.1 uncultured Actinomycetes bacterium
GGGATGTACGCGGATGCGCCACACTCGGCGGCGCGGGGTGCGTACTCCGCCTCCTCGTAGGTCGAGAGCAGCAGGACGACCACGGTGTCCGACGCCTGCAGGATCTGCCGCGTCGCGTCGAGACCGTTGATCCCGGGGAGATTGACGTCCATCAGGACGAGATCGGGTTGCAGCTCTTCGGCCATCGTCACCGAGTCCTCGCCGGTCTCCGCCTCTCCGACGATCTCGAATCCGTCGGTCAATTCCACCACCATGCGGGCCGCGACTCGAAACGGCTCCTGGTCATCGACGATCAACACGCGCACGGTCATAGCAGTGGCTCCACGTGTAAGGCTGCCACGGCGAGCGTTGCATGCCAGTGGTGCCAGCACCACTGTTTGGAGCGGCGCGGCTCGCGGCTAGGCCTGTGAGCTCTCGTGCTCCTCGGCTCGCTCCCGCGACCCGGGCTTCTTCGCGGCCGCGGTCCGCGCGAGGCGCGCCCGAAGCTCGCTCACATCGTCGAGCGGATCCACATCGTCGCCGGGCGTCACGAGCCGGTTGAGCACGTCCAGCACGTCGCGGTCCGAGCCGTTGTGGGTCGGTGCGGCAGCGGGAGCGCCGACGGCGGCCGGTGCCACCGCAGCGACGGGGACGCGGACCGGTGCGCCCTCCGGCACGTGCATCGGCTCGGTCTCCGGGAGCACGACCACCTCGGGCCAACCGTTCGTGTCGTGTGCGGGCGCGGGCGCCGGCGTCACCGAGCGAACGCGGCGGCGCGGCTGGCGGCGCGGCTTCGGCGCTGCCGAGGGCGTCACAGCGACGACGGGCGCCGCCGCGGACATCGGAACACGCCGTTCGTTCGCATTCGACCGGGCCGGCAATTGCGTCGGTCGATCGATTGCAGTCCCAGGTGCGCGCAGGTTCGCGTTGCGCAACGTCAGCGCCTGTTGCAGGTCGCCCTCCGCTTTCAACCGCAGGCGCTCGCTCTCCTCGAGCCGTTCCTGCAGCCCGACGATGCGGTCCTTGGCGCGGGCGCCGGCCTGCTCGAGCGCCACTGCGCGATCGACGTCCATCACGGCGATATAGGCCGGCACCGTCTCCCGATAGAACGGGACCCCCGTGCCGATCTTCGCGCGCGGCTCACGCATCGACAGGACGGCGAGCCCCAAGGTGAGCAGCGTCGCAAGCAACATCACGACGCGGAACCACAGCCAGTCGTGGTGCACATCCGCGAGCAGCACGGCGTCGCGCACCTCGAACTCCGCAACCAGCGCGGTCCCGAACGTCGAGACGGGCGCGTAGGCGTAGAACGTCGTCGGACCCTCTCCGCCGGTGATGCGGTGATCGGTCACGTACCACAGCGGACCTTTTGTGATCGCGGCGTCGATCTGCGAGTCGTTGAGCGCCGCACTCGACCCAAGCGAATCGCTGCGATCCGAGGACGCAACAAGGACGTGATCGGCGTTCCACACACGAACCGCGGCGAGGCGACGATCGGCCGCCACGAGCTCCGCGGCGGCCGCGGATACATCGGCGGAGGAGGCGCCGGCCGACAGCAGCGGCTGCAGGGCGACGACGCTCTCGTGGGTCGCAAACTGGGTCTGTTGCGCGCGGACATCATCGGCGGCGCGGTGACTGAGCGGCACCGACGCAAGCAGCACGACGATGCAGACGAGCGCAAGCGGCCACCAGACGAACGAGCTGACCTCGTCGCGCGTGAATCGATCGATCAATCGCATTCGGTGGCCCCTCCCAGGTCCGCCATCGACGTCACGATACTCCCGGCATGTGGCGCAATCGAGTGGTCGAAGGGTGGTGGCGAACGGCCTAACCTGCGGCGGCGAACGCCTCGGCCATATGGAGGAACGCCCGCTCGAGCACCAGCCGCGCGTTGCGGTTCATATCCTCGGCGAGGGCGGCCCTCGCCTCCTCGGCGGCGGCCAGGCCGGCAACCGCGGGGGCAAGGCGCCAGGTTTCGTCGGAGGCGCGATCCACGTTGAGGCGCAACGCATCATCGCCTCCGGTCTCAGTCACCACACCGTCGCGCAGAGCAGCGGAGACCGCCAGCAGAACGCGATCGATGTAGTCGCGCTCGGCGCGACGCTCACGTCGCGCAAAGCGGGTCTCGATCCGCCGGATCGCCCCGCGGTACGCATCTTCCGGCATCCCCCGCTCGTCGAGGAACGGCGCGAGCTCGGCGTCGAGCTCGCCCTTGAGGCCCTTCTTGTAGGCGGCCGCGGCATCCATCACCGCCGCGGCAGCGGCGAGAGCTCCCTCGGGGCCAGCGGTCGCGCGCTCGAGCGCCGCATCGGCCGTCGCCCGGAATGCGAGGCCGTCCGCGTCGATGGCCATCCGGCGGGCACGCCCCAGGTTCCCGCCGGACAGGCGCGCCGCCAGGCGCGCCTGGGGCTCGGCCACGCCCTCGTCGGTGAGCTGCGCGACGACGAACGATTCCGGCAGCGCCGCGAACGTGACGACGTGGCAACGGCTGGCGATCGTCTCCGGCAGCTCGTGCGCACGCGCCGACAGCAACAGGAAGACCGTGTCGAGCGGTGGCTCCTCGAGAACCTTCAACAGCGTGTCGGCGGCGGCGGGTGAGAGGCGGTCGGCCTCGCGAAGGACAAACACCTTGCGCCCGGGCTCCGGCGCGGTGCGATAGGCGGGCTGCCAGACCTCGTCGCGAATGGTGTCGATATGGATGTCGCGCCCCTCGGGCTCCACGACGAACTCGTTCGGATGGTGGTCGCGAAGCGCCAGCTGGCAATCGCGACAGGCGCCGCACCCCCCGTCGCGGCACAGGAGCGACGCGACGAACGCCCGCGCCGCGATCGACTTCCCCGACCCCTCCGGTCCCGCCAGGACGTACGCGTGATGCGGACGAACGGCCGCTCCCCGCAGGAACGCGATGGCGGCGTCCTGACCCGCAACCCGCTCAAGGACCGCGCTCATGGGCGGAGGGTATCGCGCGCCGACGACGCGGCGCGGCTCAGCCCGCGCTCCCGCCGTCCTGGCGTTCGCGGAGCGCTCGCTCCAAGGCGGCGCGGACATCGTCGAACACCTCGGCCGGATCGCGCCCCGCGTCGATCACCACGAACCGTTCGGGGTGCTCCTCGGCGATCCGCAGGTAGGCGTCGGCAACGACGGACATGAACGCGGCGCCCTCTTGCTCCATCCGATCGGGCTCCTCGCCGGAACGCTGCAAACCGATCTCCGGCTCGACGTGGAGCAGGATCACGAGATCGGGGAACAATCCCTGCGTGCCCCACACGTTGAGCGACAGCACGTCGGTCTCGCCCAGCCCGCGACCCGACCCCTGATACGCGAGCGACGAATCGACATAGCGGTCGCAGATCACGACCTTGCCTTCGGCGAGCGCCGGCCGGATCACCGAGGCCACCGTTTGCGCGCGCGCGGCGGCGAACAGCAGCGCCTCCGCCCGCGCATCGAGCGCGCCGGTCGCCGGATCCAGCAGCAGGTCGCGGATCCGCTCTCCTGCGGCCGTGCCGCCCGGTTCCCGCGTCACGAGCACGGGCACGCCGGCATCGCGCAGGTATTGCTCGGCCATCCCGATCTGGGTGCCCTTGCCCGCGCCTTCGAGGCCCTCGAAGGCGATGAACGAACCGGTGGCGGGTGGGCGCTTGAGTTTGGGCACGAGTGTGAGTGGAACGGGACGGGACAGACGGTACCGCGTGAGCAGCCGGCGCATGTTGAACGCAGCGCCGATGAGCAGCGCGCCGGCGGTCCAAAGCGCCAACCGCGTGCCCGACAGGTCGACGTGCTGCCCGCCCAGATGGAATTGCGTCGCGCCGAGTCGCCGTGCGACCCGGTCCAGGATCGTCGCAAGGGTCGGGAACACGATGAGCGAGATGAACAGCATCGTGCGCGAGAGCGTCGTGAGCGCTGCAAACGTGCGCCCGCGATAGGCGTCGTCGACGTTTTCCTGCAAGAGCGTGTAGCCGCTCACATAGGCAAGCCCGCAGAACGCGCCGAGCCACACGGCAAGCGCAACCACCCACGACAGGTTTGGCATCGCCGCAAGCAGGATCAGCATGCAGCCGGCCGCCCCCAGTGAGAGCTCGGCCGCGCGCGACCGGTCGAGCAGCCGCGCCACCAGCCCCGCGGCGGCCAGTCCGAGCGCGAGCCCGACCCCGAAGGCGGTCACGACGAGGCCCCAGCCGGACTCCTGCCCGCCAAGCGTGTACTGCACGAACACGGGCATGATGGCGAGGACCGCCCCGACTCCGGCGAACGCGATCACCAGGCCGCCGGTCATCGCCGAGGCGACCGAGTCCTCACGGAGGAACCGGATGCCGTCGCGTGTGTCGCGGAACACGCGGGTCGCATCCATCTTCTCGTTCGAGGGACCCCGCAGGGTGCGCAGCGGAACCCCGTAGACCATCGCCGCCGAGAACAGGAACGTCGACGCGTCGAGGATGAGCGCAAGCGACGCGGGGCTGCTGCCGAGCGCCGGAATGCGCGAGCTGAGGCCGCTCGCCACCCCGGCGAGTGCCGCGAACGCGATACCGCCGATCGGCAGGGTCGCGTAGGAACTCACGACGACGAGCGAGTTCGCGTTTGCGAGTTGCCGGCGCGGAACGAGGTTGGGCAGCGAAGCGTCGCGCGCCGGCGTCCACAACAGCGACAGGCACTCGATGACAAACGACAGCGCGTAGATCGCCCACAGGTGATGCAGGAATGCCATCGAGACATAGAGCAAGCCGCGGCCGAGATCGGAGACGATCATCAGCTGCTTGCGGTCGAGGCGGTCGACGAACACCCCCGCGATCGGGCCGAACACGAACGCGGGCAAGGTGCGGGCAACCATGACGCCGGCGACCGCGACCCCCGCGCTGCCGGCGCCACCAAGGCCGACCACGATCGATGTGACGGCGATAAAGCCCAGCCAGTCGCCGAACGACGACACCACCATCGCGGCGAGCAAGCGCGCGAACCCGCGGTTGGTCAGGAGGTCGCGGATCCGGGCCGGGCGAGTGCCGCGGAGAAGCGCGACCTCGTCCGAGATGGTCGACACGCCGCCGGTGCCCTAGGACTCGGCGGCCGGCACGGGGTCGGTGACGCTCGCCTCGCCGTTGGCCGCGGCGGCCTTCGAACGCGAGGACTTCGCGGCGCTCTTCTTCTTGGTGGTGCGCTTGGCGGCGGTCTTCCGCTTGGCAGCCGTTGCCTTGGTCTTGGTCTTCGAACCGCCCTTGGCCGCCTTCGCGGCGGCGCGTGCGGCGCGGGCGGCGGACTTGGCGGCCCGAGCGGCGGCCTCATCCTCGGGGTCGCCCTGCTTGGTCATCTGCATGTCGAGGTCGAACTCCGAGCCGCACCCCCAGCACCGGATCGACTTCGGACGCTGGACGAGGAGCGACCCGTCGACGGGGCAGCGCGGCTCGGCGAGCGGCTCGTTGTTGACCGCGAAATCGCACTCGGGATAGCGATCGCAGCCGAAGAACACGCCGAAGCGCGTGCGCTTCTCCACGATCTGCCCCTCGCCGCATTGCGGACAGGCGATGCCGAGCGACCGCGGGGGCTCGCGCTTGATGTAGCGGCAGTCGGGGTAGCCGCTGCAGCCGACGAACGGACCGTAGCGCCCGACCCGCGCCTGGAGCTGGCGGCCGCATTCCGGGCACGTCTCCTCGAGCAGCTCCGGCTCGGCCCGCTCGGTTCCGTCCATGTTGCGGATGTAGCGGCAGTCCGGATAGTTGGGGCACCCGATGAACTTGCCGTAGCGGCCAAGCTTGACCTGCAGCTTCGCGGGCTCCCGCCCCTCGGTCGGGCAGAGCGGGCAGAGTTCGTCAAGCTCCTCCTGATACCGCTCGAAGGAGTCCTCGGCCTTCTCGAGGGCGCGCTCGAACGGCCCGTTGAACTCCGCGAGCATCTGAACCTTGCCGAGGTCGCCCTCGGCGATGTCGTCGAGCTCCTTTTCCATGTAGCGGGTGAAGCCGACGTCCACGACGTCGGGGAAATGCTCCACCAGCTTGTCGGTCACGACGTAGCCGACATCCTCGGCCCGGAAGCGGCGGTCCTCCAGACGCACATAGCCCCGGTCCTGGATCGTCGAGATGATCGAGGCGTAGGTCGACGGGCGGCCGATCCCCTCCTCCTCGAGCTTCTTGACAAGCGTCGCCTCGGAAAAGCGGGGCGGCGGCTGCGTGAAGTGCTGCTCGGGAAGCACCTCCAGCAGGCGAAGCGCCTGCTCGGCGGTGAGCTCCGGAAGCATGTTCTCGGCGTCCTCGTCGGGCTCGTCGTCGCGTCCCTCGCGGTAGAGCTTGAGGAACCCGTCGAACACGAGCGTCTGGCCGGTGGCGCGCAAGGCGTAGCGCACATCCCCGCCCCCCGCCGCCAGCGCCTCGATGTCGATCCCCACCTGGTCGAAGCGGGCGTCGGCCATCTGCGTGGCCACCGTTCGCTGCCAGATGAGGGTGTACAGGCGCAGCTGGTCGCGATCGAGCGAGGCGGCCACACGCTGGGGGGTGCGCAGCGCCGTCGTGGGACGGACGGCCTCGTGGGCCTCCTGGGCATTGCGGCTCCGAGTCTTGTAGCGGCGGGCCTCGGGCAGGGCGTACTCCTTGCCGTATTCGCCCAGGACCAGCTCGCCGATCTCGCGAAGCGCCGAGTCGGCGATCGTGACCGAGTCGGTCCGCATGTAGGTGATGAGCCCGACGGTTCCCTCACCCGCGAGGTCGATTCCTTCATAGAGGCGCTGCGCGACCTGCATCGTGCGGCGCGCGCCAAACCCGAGCTTGCGCGCGGCCTCCTGCTGCAGCGTCGAGGTCGTGAACGGCGGAGCCGGGGAGCGCTTGCGCTGCTTGCGCTCGACCCCGAGCACCCGGTACGACGCGCCCTGCAGGCGCTCGGCGTGCACCGCGGCCTCACCCTCGGCACCGAGGACGAGCCCCTTCTTGTCGGGGTTGGCGGCGAGCTTGCCCTCGGGCGTTTGGACGAGCCGCGCGAGGAACGGCTGCTCGGGTTCCTCGGGCGAGAGGCGGACGTCGATGCTCCAGTACTCGACCGGATTGAACGCATCGATCTCCCGCTCGCGCTCGACGATCAGCCGCACGGCGACCGACTGCACCCGCCCGGCCGACAGGCCCGGCTGCACCCGCTTCCAGAGCAGCGGCGAGATCTTGTAGCCGACGAGCCGATCGAGGATGCGTCGGGCCTCTTGCGCGTCGAACAGGTTGGGGTCGATATGGCGCGGGTGCGTGAAGGCGTCGAGGATCGCGTCGCGGGTGATCTCGGTAAACGTCACCCGCGAGGCCCGCGCCGGGTCCGCGCCGAGCAGCACCGCCACGTGGTGGGCGATCGCCTCGCCCTCGCGGTCGAAGTCGGTCGCGAGCACGAGCCCTTCCGCCGACTTCATGGCCTTCTTGAGCCCGGCGACGTGTTCCTTCGAGCGATCGGGCACGACGTACTCGACCTGGAAGTCGTGCTCCACGTCCACACCGAGCTGCGACTTGGGCAGATCGCGGATATGACCGTAGGAGGCCCGCACCATGTAGTCGGGGCCGAGGTATTTCTCGATGGTCTTCGCCTTGGCGGGCGACTCGACCACAACCAGTGTCTTCGCCATACGCTTGGTTCCTCTACCGGGCAACGCTCGGTTCGGTCATCGTGCCCTTGTTGCCGGACGGTACCACCGGCTGTCGCGTCTCCCGGGACGGCCTCCCCGGGGCTCCGGCAGCCGTTGGTACCCTCGGGACCGCTTCCCGGGTCACACAGAAAGGTTCCCCGTGCTGGCCGCAATCACCGACACCGTCCAGCGTCTCATCGCCGAAAACGGCTACGTTGCAGTCTTTCTTCTCATGATGCTCGGCTGCATGTGCATCCCCGTCCCTTCGGAGGCCGTGATGGCCTTCGCGGGGGCTCTGTGCGCCCCCGCGTTTGCCGCCTCGGTTCTTGGCGCGCCGGCCGACGCCTTGGCCGTCGAGTGGGTCATTGCCTGGGGCATCGCCGGAAGCATGGTGGGCTCCTGGCTCGCCTACGGGCTCGGCGCCTGGGGCGGCCGCCCGGCGATCGAGCGCTGGGGCAGGTACCTCCTGATGCGCCCACACGAGGTCGAACGGGCGCACGGCTGGTTCGAACGCCGGGGGGAGGCCGTTGTATTCCTGGGGCGGCTCGTGCCGCTCATCCGGGCATTCGTGAGCCTCCCCGCCGGCGTGGCCCGGATGGAGCTCAGGCGGTTCAGCCTGTTCACCCTGTTCGGGGTGATCCCGTGGTGCGTGGGACTGGCGCTTGCCGGCCGGGCCCTCGGGGACCGGTGGCAATCGATCGAGCGCTACTTCGTCCCGATTGCGGTCTTGGCGGGGCTCGGGGTGCTCGTCGGTGCCGTGTGGTGGGTGCGCAAACGGCGCCGGGAGCTGCGGGCTGTCGGCGAACCCGACGCGCCTTAGAGGTTCGCGACCATCGTCCAGTGGTCGCCGGACTCGCCGGTCTCGGAGACCTTCTCGAACCCGGCGCGCTGGTACATCATCCGCGAGCGATTGTGTGCGGCCACCGAGAGCGAGAGCGTCTGGAACCCCTCCTCGCGGGCCTGGACCATGCACGCCCGGAGCACCGCCTCACCGATCCCCTTGCGGCGGTGCAGCGGTACGACGGCGATCGAGAGCTCCGGCGTCTTCTCGTCGAGAAAGCCGTAGCCGGGCTCATCGGCCGTGAATAGCCGGTACCACGCCGCGCCGACCGGCTCTTGGTCGATCTCGGCGATCACCCCGCCGTCGCCCTCGCGACCCCAGCCCTGCGAGTAGCGCAACAGCGTCGGTTCGGCGAGGACCTCTTCCATCGGCTCGCGCGGCCAGTCCGGGTTCCACCGGGCGGCCTCGTACATCATCTTCCGCAGGAACGGGAGGTCGGCCTGGGTGACGGGACGGATGTTCATCGCGTCCGATGCTAGCGCACCCGCAGGGGTCGCTCAGACGGTGGCGGTCTCGCTCGACGGCGTCCCGGCGACCAGCATCGGCACGCTCGTCAGCACGACGCGATCCTCGAACAGGAACAACCGCTTGATGAACAGCGCGTTCTGGTTGTGCAGCGGGAGCTGCCACCAGTGCGAGACGATCACCTCCGGCACGATGACGTTGACCACGGTGCCCGGATCGGCCGAGAAGCGCCGCACCTCCTCGAGCATGGGGCCAGTGAGGTCGCGGAAGGGCGCCTCGACGATGTCGAGAGGAATGTCGAGCCCGGCGTCGAACCACTCGCGCTCGAGGTGATGGGCAAGCTCGGGGTCGAGGTCGAAGTAGATGGCCCGCGTCACGCTCGCGTCGAGCGAACGCGCGTAGTTCACGGCGCGGACGGTGAGATCGTTCACCCCCGAGAGGAATACGAGCGCGACGCTCCGGTTCGGGATGAGCGGCTTTGCGTCGACACCGCGCGGGCCTTCGGGGGTCGACACGACCGGGACGTCGGTCACCGCGACGTGCGGCAAACGAAGCATGGTGGCCTTGAGACGCACGAGATCCTTGGTCCGCACCACGTGGCTCGCCAGGTGCTCCCCCACCATCTCGGGCACCACGATCGTCACCATGTCCTCAGGCTCCCGCGGCAACGACGCGACAAACGCCTTCACGCTGCTCGTGAGGCTCCCGTGACCGAGCGGCTCGAGCGGCGGGAGCATCGCGCCGCCGAAATCCAACCATCGCGCTGCAAGCTCGGCGGCCACGGTCGCGCCGGGGGTGACGACGTGCAAGGACTCGGGGCGAAACGAACGGATGTACCCCAACGCCTCCGCGGCGGCCGCATCGACGTCGCGCACCAGCAGCACGACGTGATTCGAGCCCGCCGCGCCGGCACGCTCGATCCCGCGATGCACGACCGAGCGAACCCACACGTAGTGGCGGTGGATCGCATAGAACATCGGCACGAGCAGCGCCATGATCAGGATCGAGAGCCACGCGCCATCCTTGAACTTGGACGCGATGACAACGATCAGGACGACGAACGTCGTACACGCACCGATGATGTTGATGACGATCGAGCGGCGCCAGCCCTTCATGGCCCCCTCGCCCTTGCGCCCCTCCTGGATCCAGTGCCGCACCATGCCACTTTGCGACAGCGTGAACGACGTAAAGACGCCCACCACGTAGAAGTGGATCAGCGTGTTCAGGTTCGCGTCGAACACGTAGATCATCAGTCCTGCCAAGACGCCCAGGACGACGACCCCGTTGGAGAACACGAGCCGGTCGCCGCGGTTGACGAATTGGCTCGGCATGAACCGGTCGCGCCCGAGAATCGACGCGAGACGCGGGAAGTCCTGATACGCGGTGTTGGCCGCGAGCACCAGAATCGCGGCGGTGAACGCCTGCACGACGAAGAACGCGATCGAGTTGTCGCCGAAGACCGCCACGGAGATCTGCGCCACGACCGACCGCTGCTCGCTCGCGACCACGCCGGTGACGTGGGTGGCCAGATAGGAAATTCCGAGGAACATCGTGACGGCGATCGTGCCCATGATCGCAAGCGTCGTGGCGGCGTTCCGCGCCTGGGGGCGCTTGAATGCGGGAACGCCGTTGGAGATCGCCTCGACGCCGGTCAGCGCGGTCGCACCTTGCGAGAAGGCCTTGAGAATGGCGAACACGGTGATCCCCGCAACCGCCGCCGGCGCGGCAATCTGCTCGGACGCCGGCACCACCGCGGGGCACCCGCCGAGGCACTTGATGAACCCGATCGTGATGAGCAGCAGGATCGACACGACGAAGCCGTACGTCGGAATCGCGAACAGCGTGCCGGACTCACGCGCCCCACGCAGGTTCGCAATTGTCACGAGCGCAACGAATACGAGCGACAGGAACACGGCGTGCTGG
This sequence comes from uncultured Actinomycetes bacterium, assembly GCA_963816105.1. Lineage (GTDB taxonomy): Bacteria > Actinomycetota > UBA4738 > UBA4738 > HRBIN12 > AC-51. Next base: position 10,785 of record CAWFJH010000003.1, read on the forward strand.
TTGGCCCACGGGAATGCGGACCCGATGGCGAACACGCCGGCGACGACCGAGACGACGACCGTCATCATGTAGTCGAACAGGAGCGCAGCGGCCGCAACGAGCCCGGCGAACGTGCCGAGATTCTCCTTGCTCACAATGTAGGCGCCGCCCCCGCCGGGATAGGCGCGAACCGTCTGGCGATACGACGACACGACGATCGCCATTAGCGCGGCGATGGCAAAGGCGATCGGCATCAAGTAGTTATTGGGCGCGGTCGTCGCAATGGTGAGCGCGATCAGGATCTCGCCCGTCGCATACGCCACCGAGGAGAGCGCGTCGGAGGCGAAGACCGGCAGCGCAAGCACCTTGGGCAGCAGCGTGTGCTCGAGCTGGTGGCTCGAGAACGCCCGCCCGACCAGCACGCGCTTGGCGACGGCGCCGGTCGTGGCCTTCGGCGGGGTGCTCATCGGCACGAGATGCTACGTCGTGGCCCCGCGCGGCGGTACGCGGGAATCACTCCGACGGCTCGGCGACCCAGCGATAGCCGACGCCGGGCTCGGTAACGATGAGCTCCGGCGAGGACGCGTCGTCGCCGAGCTTCTTGCGGAGTGCGCGAATATAGGTCCGCAGGTACGTCGTCTCGGTCCCGTATCCCTGCCCCCACACCCGGCGAAGCAACCACTGGTGCGTGAGGAGTTTTCCGGGGTTGGTGACGAGCGCCTCGAGCAGACCGTACTCGGTCGGCGTGAGGTGCACTGGCTCGCCGTCGCACGTGACGAGGCGACGGGCGAGGTCGACCTGGAGCCCGTCGAAGGTCAGCACCGGCACCGCCGGCTCCTCGGCGCCGCGACGGCGGAGGGCCGCCCGCGACCGAGCGAGCAGCTCCTCCATCCCGAAGGGCTTGGTCACGTAGTCGTCGGCGCCCGCATCGAGCGCCGCCACCTTGTCGGTCTGGCTCTCGCGCACCGACAGGACGATGATCGGCACGTCGGAGAACGCCCGGACACGGCGGATCACCTCGGTGCCGTCCATGTCGGGAAGCCCGAGGTCGAGCAGGATCAGCTCGGGGTGCTGGCCCGCCGCGACGACGACCCCCTCATCACCGGTGCCGACCGTCTCCACGGCGTACCCATGCGCCTCCAGGCTCGTGCGAAGCGCACGGCGGATCTGCGGTTCGTCATCGACGACCAGCACCCTCACCCCGCCACCGCCTCCTCGTTCGGGAGGTCGAAGACGAACGCCGAACCGCCGCCCGCCGTCTCCTCCACCCAGATCGAACCGCCGTGCGCCGTCACGATCGCACGCGCGATCGCGAGGCCGAGCCCGCTGCCCGGCCGCTCGGGGTCCTCGCGGCCGCGGTAGAACGCCTCGAAGATCTTCTCGCGTTGCTCCGAAGGGATGCCGGGGCCTTCGTCGGCGACGCGCACCCGGATCGCCGCGTTCGTCAGCCCGACGTGCACGCGCACCGTCCCGCCCCTCGGCGAATGCCGCGCGGCGTTCTCGAGCAGGTTGGTGAGCACCTGGTCCACCTGGACCGGATCGGCCGGGATCTCGGGCAGCTCCTCGGAGGAGATCTGCAGCTCGATCACCGCCGGCGCCAGCTGCGGACGCATCCGCGCGACGACGGCCTCGGCGACCTCGTCGACGGCCGTCGGCACACGACGCGGGATGAGCGCGCCCGGCCCGGATGCGGGCGAGGTCGAGGATGTTGCCGACGAGCCGATTGAGCCGGTCGGTCTCCTCGAGGATGGTCGTCAGCAGCTCGCGCTGCTGGTCGGCGTCGTGAACCGTGGAGGTGTCGAGCAGGCTCGTCACCCCCGCTTTGATCGAAGCGAGCGGGGTGCGAAGGTCGTGCGTGACGGAGGAGAACATCGCGGCACGCAGCTGATTCGTCTCGGCGTCGAGCTGGGCGAGACGGGCCCGGGCGTCCAAACGCGCGCGGTCGAGGGCGACCGCCGCCTGACGAGTCGCGGCCTCCAGCAGCTCGCGCTCGCGCTTGGTGAACGGACGGCCCTTCGCGGGACGCTCCACCGTCAGCGTGCCGAGGGGAATCGAGGCCACCACCACCGGGATGATGACCGTCGGCCCGCCGGGCTCGAGGCCCTCGCGCGCCGAACTCGCCGACATCTGCTGCCCGTCAAGCGTCACCTGCACCGAGCAGGTGGCAAGACCGAACGGCTCGAGCAGCACGTCGACAAGCTCGTCGAGGACCCGGTCGGGAACGTCGCCCGACAGCAGCTTGGTCGACAGGTAGGCGAGCAGCCGCGCTTCCCGCTCGCGAACGGTCGCACGCCGGCGCTCGGCCGCGGCGTTGCCGACGACGAGCCCGACCACCGCCGCGATGGCGAGGAAGACGACCGCGGCGACCACGTCGCGGAGCTGCTCGAACTCGAGACCCACCTCCGGGTGCTCGATGATCGGCACGGCGAGCGAGGAGACGAGGGCCGCGGCCACGCCGGCCCAGATGCCGCCGGTGACGGCGGCGATCGTCACGGCCAGCATGAAGATGGCGACCGAGGAACCCGGCCCCAGGTCGCGCGTCAGGATGGCAAGCAGCGCAGCCAGGAAACCGGCCCCGAGCCCGATCGCCACGGCGCGCGTGGAGATCCGGTCGACGCGAGGATCGCTACGCTCGGAGACCACACGAACACGGTATCGCCCGACCGGCGCCGATCCAACGGCCGGAGCCCCTTTACGTTTTCTTCACGGAGGTCCGGACATCCTTCACGCCGTGCTCACGCTGCGGCAGCGAACCTACTCATTGGAAAGAGGTCTCGTAGGGCTCGGAGTCGGACTGTCACCCCCGACGATGGGCCACGCGGGAAGGAGCAGACAAACCACTTTCCTCCGAGCCCGTCTGAGGGGCCGGCAGCTCCCTCCAGCTGTCGGCCCTCAGGCATATCTGGGGCCCGCACTCCTTATGTCACCCCTTGACGTGGCGGGTACTCTTCGCGGTTGTGCGTGTCGTGATCATGGGCTGCGGCCGGGTCGGCTCCGAGCTGTCGCACGCGCTCGGCGAGGCCGGCCACGACGTCACGGTGATCGACAAGCGAGCCGAGGCGTTCGACCACTATCCGCCGGGGGACCACGCGCGGCTCATCATCGGGCTCGGATTCGACCGTGACGTCCTCGAGGAGGCCGGTGTTCGCGAGGCGGACGCGTTTATCGCCGTCTCGAGCGGCGACAACTCCAACATCGTGTCGGCGCGCGTCGCGCTCGAGCATTTCCACGTGCCGAAGGTGATCGCGCGCATCTTCGATCCAAGGCGCGCCGAGATCTACGAGCAGCTCAACATCCCGACGATCGCGACCACCACCTGGGGGGTCAAGCAGATTCAGCTCATGCTGCTGCACACGACCACGGAGGTGCGTGAGAGCCTGGGCGGCGGCGAGCTGCTCCGCGTGCGCGTGCCGGCGCCGGCGCATCTGGTGGGCAAGCCAATCGAGTCGCTCAACGTCGAGGGGCGCATCCTGGTCGCCGGCGTCTCGCGCGGCGGCAAAGGCTTCATCCCGCAGTCGGACTCGACGCTGCGGGAGGGCGACTTCCTGATCGTGATGATCGGCAAAGACAACATGGCGGAACTCGAAGAGATCATCGCGGCGCCAGCGGAGCACCACTGATGCGAGTCGTGGTGACCGGCGGCGGTGCGATCGGGCGGCACGTGGCCGCCGATCTCGTCGAACGCGGGCACGACGTCACGCTGATCGAGCAGGATCGCGCCATCGTTGAGGATCTTCGCGCCGAGGTGCCTGAGGTGAGCGTCATGCTCGGGGATGCGTGCGAGCCCTGGGTGCTGGAGGACGCCGACCTCGCCCACAGCGACGTCGTCGTCGCCGCCACGGGCGACGACGAGGACAACCTCGTGACGGCGCTGCTTGCCAAACAGGAGTTCGCTGTGCCGCGAGTCCTCGCCCGCGTGAATCACCCGAAGAACGAGTGGTTGTTCACCGAGCAGTGGGGCGTCGATACCGCGGTGTCGCCGCCGCACATGCTCACCTCGATGGTGGAGGAAGCCGTCACGACCGGCGACCTCGTGCAGCTGCTCCGCCTCGAGGGTGGGCGGATCTCGATCGTCGAGATGCGGCTGGTGCCCGACTCTCCCGGCCGCGGGCCGCCCGATCTATGAACTGCGGCTGCCGAAGGACTCGGCGATCGTCGCGATCCTGCGCGACGGTCACGTCGTGATCCCGCAGCCCGAGACGGTGTTCGCCGCAGGCGACGAGCTCGTCGCGATCGCCGGCGAGGGCGCCGACCAGCTGCTGCGCGCCGCGATCGTCGGCTGAGCGCTGCGCCGCGCCGCGCCTCGCCTCAGCCGGCCGGTTCGAGCGACCAGCGGTACCCGAGCCCCGGCTCCGTCCGGATCACGTGCGGGCGCGACGGCTCCGGCTCGATCTTTCGCCGCAGCTGGCTCACGAACACCCGCAGCGCCTCGACGTCGGGAGGGTCGTCCTCCCACACGTGGGCGAGCAGCCACTCGTGGGTTCGGAGCATCCCCGGCGACGAGCTGAGCGCCTCGAGGAGCCGCCACTCCGTGGGGGTGAGGTGCACCGCCTCGCCGTCGCGCGACACGGTGCGCGCGCCGACGTCGAGCGACACGCCGCCGGCCGTGAAGCGCGCGCCGGCATCGGGCGACGAGCGGCGGAGCAGCGCACGCACCCGCGCCAGCAGCTCCTCGGTGCCGAACGGCTTGGTCAGGTAGTCGTCGGCGCCGAGGTCGAGCGCGGCCACCTTGTCCTCCTCTGCCTCTCGGACCGACAGCACGAGGATCGGCACCCGGCTCGTGCGGCGGATCTCGCGGCACGCGGTGAGCCCGTCCATGTGCGGCAGGTTGAGGTCGAGCACGACGAGGTCGGGCTCGCGCTCGGCGACCGCGCCGACGGCGCCACGGCCGTCGGTCGCGGTGTGCACGTCGTAACCCCGAGCAGTGAGCGCCCGCTCGACCGCGCGCAGGATCTGCGGCTCGTCGTCGACCACCAGCACCGTGGCGCCGGTCACGCCGCGCTCGCGATCCGAAACGAGATCGTCGTGCCGCCCCCGGACGTGTCGCTCGCCCAGATCTCCCCGCCCATCGCCGTGACGAAGCCCATGCAGATCGCGAGACCCAGACCGGCCGACAGCCGCGGCGAGCCCGCGCGCAGCCGGTAGAACGGCGTGAACAGGCTTTGCTGGTCGCCGAACGCGAGCCCCGGTCCATGGTCGGCGACGGCGACCTCGACCACGTCGCCGGCGCGCACGGCGCGAACTTCGATCCGCCGGTTGGCGGCGCTCCGCACCGCCCGGGCGGCGTTCTCGGCGAGGTTCGTGACGATCCGATCCAGGAACACGGGGTCGCCTCGCACCAGCGACGCGTCGGCCGGCACCGTGAGGTCGATCGCGACACCCGGCCAGCGCTGGCGCACGCCGTCGATCGCGATACCGGCCACCTCGTCGAGCTGGACGATCTCGCTGTGGGCGACGAGCGTCCCCGACTCGATCCGCGACATGTCGAGCAGGTTGGTGATGAGCTGCTCCAGCCGCCCGGTCGAGGCCCGCACGTCCTCAAGCACCTCGCGCGCCACGGTCTCGTCGAACCGGTCGCGGCCGAGCACGTCGGTGACCGACGCGGTGATGGCCGCGACCGGACTCTTGAGCTCGTGCGAGGCCGCGGCGAGCATCGCCTGGCGCACGTCCTCGGTCCGCCGGTAATCCTCCGCCTCGCGCAGCTCGGCCTGCAGCCGCTCTGCCTGGACGACGAGCGCCACCTCGTCGGCGAAGGTCCGGATCACGCGCGTCTCGGCCGGCGTCAGCGGCGGGCGGTCGCCGACGAACACGAGCGACCCCACGTCGAGGTCGCCGACGCGAAGCGGGAACACCAGCGACCCCGCCTCGCCGGCCCCGGGCTGGACGCTCGCGAGCACGAACCCGAGACGTTCGGCGGCAGGACCGAGCGCGGCGATGAGCCCCTCCGAGCGCTCGGTCACAAGGATGTGGCTCAGGTCGAACAGCAGGCGCACCTCCGCCTCCCGCTCTTCGGCGGCGACGGCCCGATCGCGAGCGACGCCCACGAGCCACGAGATGAGCAACGACGTGACGAGGAACCCGAAGAAGACGACCACGTACTCGGTGCGCTCGAGGTCGAACGTGCCGTACGGCGGGAGGAACGCCGCGTTGAACGCGGCGGAGGACGCCACGGCCGCGACGATGCCCGGCCCCACGCCGCCGAGCCACGAGGCCGCGACCACCGGCACGAGGAGCGCGAAGGCAACGAGGGTGTGCGTGAGGTCCTCGCGCCACGGCACCAGCACGGCGCTGACGGCAACGACGCCCAGCGTTGCCACCAGGTACGCCGGCACCGGGTGTCGCACCACCGTGCCGGCGTTCGCACGCCCCGCGAGTCGAGTGCCGATCGCCACGGCTGCACGATAGTCGTCCTTACGATTCCCTTACCCACCACGCCTAGCGTCGCTCCCATGGCAACGGAGACGACCGCGCCCTCGGGTGGCGGCGGGCGGCGGCCCGAGCCGCGCGGCGTGGGCTACGCGGTCAAACGGGCGGCGCTCGGACCGGCTTTGCCGACGGCGAATCTCGCGCACGAGCGGCTGGGCAAGGTGGGAGCGCTCGCGATCTTCAGCTCCGATGCGCTCTCCTCGGTCGCCTACGCCACCGAGGAGATGCTGAAGACGCTGTTCATTGCGGGCGTCGGTGCGATCGCCTTCACGCTGATCGTGCCCCTGTCCGCCGCGATCGTCGGGGTGCTCGCGATCCTTGTGTTCAGCTACCGCCAGACCATCAAGGCGTATCCGTCCGCCGGCGGCGCCTACATCGTGACAAAGGACAACTTCGGCCTGATTCCCGCCCAGGTGGCCGGCGTCGCGCTCCTCACGGACTACGTCTTGACCGTCGCCGTGTCCGTGTCGGCCGGCGTCGCCGCGCTCATCGCCCTGTGGCCCGCCACCGCCCCGTACCGCGTCGAGATGGCCGTGCTCGCCATCGTGCTGATCGCCTACGGCAACCTCCGAGGCGTGCGGGAGTCCGGCAAGATCTTCTCGGCACCGACCTACGTGTTCATCGCGTGCATCCTGTCGCTGCTCGTCGTCGGGTTCCTCCGAACGTTGACCGGATCCCTCGCGGTGCCGCAGCAGCACGTGACGGCCACGGGCGCGGGCCTCGGCTTCCTCGCCGGCGTGCCGATGTTCGTGGCGCTGCACGCGCTCGCGTCGGGGAGCACGGCAATGACGGGCGTCGAGGCAATTTCGAACGGCGTCCCGGCATTTCGCCCCGTGGAGTGGAAGCACGCCCGCCAGACGCTAGTGACCCTCGGCCTCCTGCTCGGCACGATGTTCCTCGGGATCTCATTTCTTGCGGCCAAGCTGCAAATCCACCCCGACTTCACCGGGAAGTCGACGGTCGTCGCCGACATCGGCAAGGCGGTCTACGGGTCCGGGCCGATCGGCCACGCAGCGTTCGCGCTCCTGCAGATCGCGACGATGCTGATCCTCGTCCTCGCCGCGAACACGGCGTACGCGGACTTCCCCCGCCTGGCGAACTTCCACGCCGGCGACGACTTCCTTCCCCGGCAGTTCACGACCCGCGGGCACCGGCTGGTGTTCTCGAACGGCATCATCGCGCTCTCGGGCGTGGCGATCGCCCTCGTGATCGCGTTCAATGCCGACGTCACCCGGCTGATCCCGTTCTACGCGATCGGCGTGTTCACCTCCTTCTCACTGTCGCAGGCCGGTATGGCCAAGCGCCATCTGCGGCTGCGTGAGCCCGGCTGGCGGGTCGGCCTGCTCATGAACGGCGCAGGCGCGGTCGCGACGTTCATCGTGCTCCTGATCGTCGCGCGCACAAAGTTCATGGAAGGCGCGTGGGCGATCCTGATCCTCGTGCCGGTCACCGTGTGGCTGCTGGTGCGGATGAACAAGCAGTACGAGCAGGAGAACCGCGAGCTGCAGCGCGACCTCGCTACCTACGCGGCGCCGGAGACACGGCCGCCCATCGCCCTGCTGCTCGTCGACGACCTCGATCCGAAGACGGTCCACGCGCTGCAGTACACGCGCACCATCCGGGTCGAGCGCACGATCGCGGTGCACTTGGAGGAGGACCCCGAGCGCACGCAAGCGCTCACGGCGGCGTGGCGCGTCGCCGGGCTGCAGGACGTGCCGCTGCGCATCGTGCACGGCTCCGGCGATGAGTCGGTTCGTCTGGGCGGGCTCCTGGCCGCCTACGCACGCGACGATCGCGACGTGATCGTCATCGTTCCGGTGCCCCACGCGCAGAACGCGTACGAGCGTCTGTCCGATCGCCGCGCCGGCGCGCGGCTCAACCGCGCGCTCCTTTCCTACCCCAACGTGCGGGTCACCCTCGTGCGCGACCATCCCGACGGCGTGCATCCGCTGCAGCGCGACGAGCAGGGCCGTCCGTCCGTGCGCCTCGAAGCGCGCGGCGTTCACGAAGTGGTCGTGCTCGTCGACAAGCTCGACCGGGCCACGCTACAAGCCGTCTCCTACGGGCTCGAGCTCGGCGCGACGACGGTGCGAGCGGTGCACGCGGCAGCCGATCTCGACCGCGCGAGGGTGCTCGCTGAACGCTGGGCCGAGCTCCAGGCGCCGGTCCCGCTCGACGTGATCGAGTGCTGGGACCGTGACGTGCCCCGCGCTCTGGAGCGGTACGTGGTCGCGCTTGCCTCCGAGACGACCGAAGTCACCGCGGTCATGCCCCGACGGGATTACCCGAAGCTCCGGCAGCGCATGCTGCACGATCGCACGAGCCGGAAGATCCAGCGCGCGCTCGGGCAGTACGCACACGTGGATGTCGCAGACATCCCGTACTACGTGACCGGCGCCACCACCCCCGTGATCAGCCCTCCGGCCGAAGACGCCATCGATAGCCGATCCCCGGCTCGGTGACGATCGCCTGTGGGCGGCGCGGGTCGGGCTCGATCTTGCGGCGCAGCTGGCTGACGAAGACGCGCAGCACCTCCACGTCGTCGCCGTAGGTATCGCCCCAGACCTGCTGGAGAAGCCACCGGTGCGTCAGCAGCTTGCCCGGCTGCGCCACGAACGCGTCGAGCAACGCCCACTCGGTCCTCGTGAGATGGACATCCTGGCCGTCTCGCACCACCCGATGCTCGCGCACGTCGATCGAGACGCCGTCCACGTCGAACCGCACCGGGCGCTCCTCGCCGGTCTCGCCCCGGCGAAGCAGCGCCCGTACGCGGGCAAGCAGCTCGCCGGTGCCGAACGGCTTAGTGAGGTAGTCATCGGCGCCGAGATCGAGCGCTCCGATCTTGTCGTCCTCCTCGTCGCGGACCGAGAGCACCAGGATGGGGACACTGCTCCACGCGCGGATACGCTTCGTGGCCTCCAGGCCGTCCATCACGGGCATGTTGAGGTCCATTATCACGAGGTCGGGTGAGCGTGTCGCGGCCAGATCGAGCGCTTCGGACCCGTCCGGCGCTCCGGCCACCTCGTAGCCCCGGGCGCGCAGCGACCGTTCGATCGCCTCGCGGATCTGCGGCTCGTCGTCGACGACGAGGATCGTGGTCACGCCGGCTCCCGCAGCGAGAACGCGAACGTCGCGCCGCCGCCCGGCGTGTCCTCGAGCCACAGCTCGCCGCCCATCAGGTCGACGAACCCCTTTGCAATCGCCAGACCGAGGCCGGGTCCCAGTTTGGTAGCCCGCTCGTCCAGACGCGAGAACGGCAAGAAGACGTCCGCACGCATGGCCGGATCGAGGCCGGGGCCGTGGTCGATCACACGAACGGCAAGCTGCTCGCCACGCTTGCCCACGGCCACCTCGACGCCCCCCGTCCCCTTCACGCTCGCCCGCGCCGCGTTGTCCACGAGGTTCGACAGTACGCGCGGCAGGAGCACGGGATCGGCCGCCGCAGTGACAGAGCCCTCGACCGACGCCTCGATCGTGACGTCGGGCCACCGCAGCGTCGCCGCGTCGACTTCCGAGACGATCGCCTCGGCCAGATCGACCGTTTCGACGTGCGCCCGCAGCACACCCGCTTCGATCCGCGAGGCGTCGAGTAGGTTCGCCACGAGTGCGTCGAGCCGGTCGGTCTCGCGATCCACGACGTGCAGGACGGCATCGCGATCCTCCTCGGTCCGTGCGACGTCGTGGTCGAGCAGATCGGTCACCGAGGCCTTGATGGCCGCGAGCGGGCTCCGCAGGTCGTGCGAAACGGCGGCGAGCATGTTGCGGCGCGTCGTCTCGGTCTGCTTGAGGACCTCGGCGTCGGTCGCGGCCCGCAGCAGGCGATCACGCTCGAGCACGAGCGCGAGCTGATCGCACACCGCGCGCAGCACTCGCACGTCTGCCGCGCCGAGCGGCGGGCGGTCGCCCACGAGAACGATGAGCCCGAGGGTCCGATCCCCGACGGACAGGGGCAGCCGCTCGGGCGGCCGGCCCGGGTCCGCCGGGTTCCACGAGGGCGACATGGTGCCGGGCTCGGCACGGACAACCATGCGCTCGACCAGGCCCTCGCCCGGCTCGTGCACGAACAGCGCACCCGCGCCATAGCCGTATCGCTCCACGACGTCGTCGAGTAACGCTCGGTACGTCTCCTCCCCCGGGCCGCGAACGACCAGGTCGCGGCTGAGTTCCTGCAGCACCCGAAGCTCGCCCTCTTTTTCCTCGGCGGCGTCGGCACGCTCGATCGCGCGCGCGAACAACAGCGAGATCATGATCGAGAGCCCGAGGAACACGAACAGGGCGACGACGTACTCGGCCCGGGCGATGACGAACGTGTCGTACGGCGGCAGGAAGAAGAAGTTGAACGTCAGGAACGACACGAAGGCCGCCACGATGCCCGGCCACAGGCGGCCGACCGCCGCAGCGAGCACGACGACCAGCAAGAACGCAAAGCCGATCGTGATCGGCTCCAGGGAGTCGCGCCACGGTCGGAGCACGAGGACGACGACCGCCGGACCGAGTATCGCGATCAGGTAGCCGGTGGTGCGACGCCGGACATCGGTGGGCGAACGCAGAAGCGCCACCGTTCTCGTTGCCCGCGCGCTCATGCCTGCAGGATAGACACCCGTTCCGTGGCATTTGGGGGCCTTTCGGCACCTCGCCCGCAGACCCTTACGGATCCCGAATACGGGATCCCCCGGTCCTCACGGTTGCCTCATATCGCCTGGCTACCGTTTAACCAGGAGGTGGGAACCATGTGGGACGTCTGGGTCATCGTCATCACAGCCGTCATATTCACGCTCGCGTTCGGGCTGGTCCGCTGGTTCGACCAGATATGAACATCGCCGACGGCTTGGAGCTTGCACTCGCGCTCGCGCTGCTCGTGTATCTCGTCTACGTGTTGATTCGTCCGGAGCGGTTCTGATGGCGACGATCATCTTCTACTCGGTCCTGCTGATCGTGCTGACCCCGCCGCTCGGGTCCTATCTGTACCGCGTCTATACGCGCGAGGAGACCGGCCGCATCGAGCGCGTGTTCTACCGCATCCTCGGAGTGAACCCGGAGGCGGAGCAATCATGGCGCCGCTACGCGACGGCCGTGCTGTGGTTCAGCCTCATCAGCATGATCCTCGTCTACCTGGTCATGCGCTGGCAGCAGCACCTGCCACTGAACCCGGAGGGCTTCACCGGCGTCAATCCGTATCTGTCGTTCAACACCGCCGCGAGCTTCATGACCAACACAAACTGGCAGTCCTACGGCGGCGAGACAACGATGAGCTACTTCACGCAGATGTTCGCCCTCACGTTCCAGAACTTCGTGTCGGCGGCCGTCGGCATTGCCGTGCTGATCGCGATGATCCGCGGGTTCACCCGCGCGGGCACCGACAACGTGGGGAACTTCTGGCGCGACCTCGTTCGCAGCGTCGTCTACGTCCTGCTGCCGATGGCCGCGCTCGTGGCGATCGTGCTGATCAGCCAGGGCGTGGTACAGACGCTGAGCGCATCCGCCTCGGTGACCGGCATTCAGGGCTTCACTCAGGAGATCGCGCGTGGGCCGGCCGCGAGCCAGATCGCCATCAAGCAGCTCGGTACCAACGGTGGCGGGTTCTTCAACGTCAACTCGGCGCACCCGTTCGAGAACGCGACGCCGATCTCGAACTTCGTCGAGATGTTCTGCATCTTGTGGATCGCCGCCGCACTCACCTACACGTTCGGCAAGTTGGTCGGCAACGTCCGGCAGGGCTGGGTGCTGTTCGCCGTGATGTGGACCCTCATGGTGGTTGGCCTCGTCATCACGGTGCCCGGTGAGCGAGTCGCCACCCCCGCCATGCAGGCGGCCGGTATCTCGGCCACGGCGCCGAACCTCGAGGGAAAGGAGGTCCGCAACGGACCCGACGAGTCCTCCTTGTGGGCCGTGGCGACCACCGACGCCTCGAATGGCAGCGTCAACTCGATGCACGACTCCTATCAGCCGCTCGGCGGGCTCGCGCCGATGTTCAACATGGGGATCGGCGAGGTCGTGTTCGGCGGCGTCGGCAGCGGGCTCTACGGAATGATCTTCTACGTCGTCATCGCGGTGTTCATCGGCGGTCTCATGGTTGGACGCACGCCGGAATACCTCGGCAAGAAGATCGGCGCCCGGCAGGTCAAGATCGTCGTCATCGCCGTGTTGGTGCCGTTCCTTGTGGCGCTCATGTTCGCCGCGATCGCGGTGGTGACGCCGGCGGGGCTCGCCGGACCGCTCAACACCGGCCCGCACGGCTTCAGCGAGATCTTCTACGCCTACCTATCGCAGGGGAACAACAACGGATCGGCGTTCGCCGGCCTGACCGCAAACACGCCCTTCTACACGATCACCGGCGGCATCGCGATGCTGGTATCCCGGTTCGTGCCGTTGATTGCGGCCCTCGCGCTCGGAGCGAGCGTTGGCCGCGAACGCACCGTGCCGTTTACGGCGGGAACGCTTCGTACCGACACCGGCCTGTTCGCCGGTCTCCTGACCGGCGTGATTGTGATCATCGGCGCGCTGACGTTCCTTCCCGGGCTCGCCCTCGGCCCGATCGTCGAGCACCTCCAGAAAGGCCTGAACTGACATGGCAGTCGTCGCACCCCCGCAGACGGGACCCACGAACGAAGGCGTTCGCACGCGTCCGCTGTTCGACGCGCCCATCGTCAAGCAGGCGATCGTCGACAGTCTCAAGAAGCTGAACCCACGGACGCTGCTCCGCAACCCGGTCATCTTCGTCGTGGAGGTCGTGTCGGCAGTCGTGACGATCCGGATCGTCGCGGACGTCGTCAACGGCGGCGAGGTCGCATTCGACACGGCGATCGCGATCGGCCTGTGGTTCACCGTGCTGTTCGCCAACTTCGCCGAGGCGATGGCGGAAGGGCGCGGCAAGGCGCAGGCCGAGTCGCTCCGCCGCACCCGTGCAGACCTGATTGCACGACGGCTGCTCCCGGACGGCACCGAGGAATCGGTGCCGGCCTCCGACCTGCGCGCGGGCGACCTCGTGATGGTGTCGGCCGGCGAGTTGATCCCCGCCGACGGCGACATCGTCGAGGGAATCGCCTCGGTCGACGAGTCGGCGATCACCGGCGAGTCGGCGCCCGTGATCCGCGAATCCGGCGGGGACCGCTCGGCGGTCACCGGCGGCACGAAGGTGCTGTCGGACTGGGTCCGCGTGCAGGTGACCGCCGAGCCGGGCGAGGGGTTCATCGACCGGATGATTCGCCTCGTCGAGGGCGCCGAGCGCCAGAAGACCCCCAACGAGATCGCACTGTCGCTGCTGCTCGTGAAGTTCACGATCATCTTCCTGATCGTGATCGTGACGCTGCAGCCGTTCGCGATCTACGCGGGCAATCGCGTCAGCGATGCCGTGCTGATCGCGCTGTTCGTCTGCCTGATCCCGACGACAATCGGCGGACTGCTCTCCGCGATCGGCATCGCCGGGATGGACCGGCTCGTGCAGCGAAACGTACTCGCGATGAGCGGGCGTGCGGTCGAGGCGGCCGGCGACGTGTCGGCGCTCCTGCTCGACAAGACCGGGACCATCACGCTCGGCAACCGCCAGGCCGTCGCGTTCTATCCCGCGCCCGGCGTCGACGAGCGTGACCTGGCGGAGATCGCGCAGATGGCCTCGCTCGCCGATGAGACGCCCGAGGGCCGCTCGATCGTCGTGCTGGCAAAAGAGCGGTTCAACATCCGCGAGCACGACTTCATGGAGGCGCACGCGCAGTTCGTGCCGTTCACGGCCCAAACCCGCATGAGCGGCGTCGACGTCGACGGGAGCGAGATCCGCAAGGGCGCGGTCGACGCGATCCGCGGCTGGTCCGGCCAAGACTTGCCGCCAGAGCTCGACGAGGTCGTGGACCGCATCTCCCGCGCCGGCGGCACGCCGCTCGCGGTCGCCAAGGATCACCTCCCGATGGGCGTTGTCGAGCTCAAGGACATCATCAAAGACGGACTTGTCGAGCGGTTCGACCAGCTTCGCCGGATGGGCATCCGCACCGTGATGATCACCGGCGACAACCCGCTGACGGCCGCAGCGATCGCGCAGGAATCAGGCGTCGACGACTTCCTCGCCGAGGCCACCCCCGAAACCAAGATGGCGCTGATCAAGAAGGAACAGGAGGGCGGCGTGCTCGTCGCGATGACCGGCGACGGCACCAACGACGCCCCCGCACTCGCGCAGGCAGACGTCGGGGTCGCGATGAACACCGGCACGTCCGCCGCCAAGGAGGCCGGCAACATGGTCGACCTCGACTCGAACCCGACGAAGCTGATGGACATCGTCGAGATCGGCAAGCAGCTGCTGATCACGCGTGGCGCGCTGACGACCTTCTCGATCGCCAACGACGTCGCGAAGTACTTCGCGATCATCCCGGCGATGTTCGTGACGACCTATCCGGCGCTTGACCGCCTGAACGTGATGCACCTCACGTCGCCGCAGTCCGCCATCCTGTCGGCCGTCATCTTCAACGCCTTGATCATCGTTGCGCTCGTGCCGCTCGCCCTGCGCGGCGTTCGGTACCGGCCCGTCGGTGCGGAGGGGCTGCTTCGCCGCAACCTGCTCATCTACGGACTGGGCGGGATCATCGTCCCGTTCATCGGAATCAAGCTCATCGACATGCTTTTGGGAGTGGTGAGGTTCCCGTGATCAAGACCATCACACGCGCGCTCGTGGCGACCATCGTGCTCGCCGTGCTGACCGGCCTGCTCTACCCCTTGGCGATGACTGCGGTCGCGCAGGTCGCCTTCAAGGCCAAGGCAGACGGCTCGCTCGTCGAGGTGAACGGCCAGCCGGTCGGCAGTTCGCTGATCGGGCAGGAATGGACGGGGCCGCAGTGGTTCTACGGCCGCCCCTCCGCCGTCGACGACGACGCGTCGACGTCGTCGGGGTCCAACCTCGGCCCACGATCGCAAGACCTGGCGGACGACATCGCCAAGCAGGCGAAAGCCGTCATCAAGATCGAGGCGCCCTATCGGCCCGGCGTGCTGGTGGCCGACATCCCCGCGGACCTGCTCACGTCCTCCGGCAGCGGGCTCGACCCGGACATCTCGGTCGCCGGGGCGCAGTTCCAGGCCCCGCGGATTGCAGCGGAGCGTGGCCTCTCGCTCGATCAGGTGCTGTCGCTGATTCGCGATCACACGCAGCAGAAGGCGCTCGGGTTCCTCGGCGAGCCGCGGGTGAACGTATTGGAGCTCAACCTGGCGCTGCAGGAGGCGTCGCCATCAGCGTGACCACCGCCCTTCAACGTACCGTGCTCGTGCTCGGGCCCCGGGCCGAGGAGCCTGTCCAGCTGTACCCCGACGACATCGCCGGCTCGATGTCGCTGGTCGTCGTGGTCGTCGGCTGGCCGCTGACCGCGGCCCAGCAGGAGGCCGTCGAGTCCTGTCGGCGCCTCGCCCACCAAGCGCGCGTCGTGTTCGACGCGATGCTCGTGGGATCGTTCGACGCCGGGATCGCCGAGATCTCCGCCCGCGACCGAGTGCTGCTCGGCACCGGCCGGCGCGAGACCCGCCGCGTGCAACGGACCCTCGGCGCCCGGAAGATCAACGCTCGCGTCGCGCGATGACGTGGATATCGATGTTGCTCGCCTTGCGCAACAGCTCGTTGACGAACGACCCGCGCAGCATCTCCTGCAGGCGCGAGCGCACCGACTCGCCGACGACGAGCTGCGTCACGAACTGCGAGTAGGCGAAGTTCAGCACACCACCCACAGCATCCTCGTCGTCGATCACATGGACCTCGCCGCCGAGGTCCTGCACCAATTGGTCGAGCTCGGCGAGCCACGCCTGCGCCGCCGGATCGCCGCGCTCGCGCACGTGCAGCACCAGCAAGTCCCCGCGGGCCCGCTGCGCGATTCGGGCGCCGCGCCGCACAAGGTCGTCGGCCGACGCGGGGTGTGAGACACAGACCAGCACCCGCTCGCGTGTCTCGGGCACCCGTCCCTTCGACCAGCGCGAGAGCAGGGTCTCGTCCACCTGGTTGGCGACGCGCATGAGCGCAAGCTCGCGAAGCGCCGTCAGATTGTCGGTGGTGAAGTATCGCTGCAGGGCGAGCTCCGCCTTTGCGGGGTCGGGGTAGACGTTGCCGTGGAGCATCCGGCGCTGAAGGGCGTGCGGCGACATGTCGACGAGCTCGATCTGATCCGCCATCTCGACGACCCAATCGGGGACCGTCTCGCGCTGGCGCACACCGGTCACGTCGGCGACGACGTCGTTGAGGCTCTCGAGGTGCTGGATGTTGACCGTGGTGATCACCTCGATCCGCTCGGCGAGCAGATCCACGACGTCCTCCCAACGCTTGGCGTGCCCGGCGCCCGGGACGTTGGTGTGAGCGAGCTCGTCGACTAGCACCACCTCGGGATCGCGCATGCGCACCGCGTCGGTATCCATCTCCTCGAACAGCGCGTCGCGATACGCGACGGTTCGAGGCGGCACGAGCTCGAGTCCTTGCAACATCTCGATCGTCCGCGGCCGCCCGTACGTCTCGACACAGGCGACAACGACGCGGGTCCCGCGATCAGCTCGGCGCCGCCCCTCGGAGAGCATCGCGTAGGTCTTGCCGACACCCGGCGCCGCACCCAGGTAGATGCGAAGCGGCGCCGCCTTTACCGCCACGGCCCGCATACGCGACCATGTCGGCGGCGCCGTTGGCTCGGCGACGACCTCGTGACCGATCAGCGCCTCGACCGACTCCACGCCGTGTGCGGGGGCCGGCGCACCGTTTGTGGTCATGGCAGAAAGCGTACGCTCCCAGGCGCGTCCGGTCGCTAGGCGGTCAGCTCGAGCACGGGGTTCATCATCTGCACCCGGCCGTGCTGCTCGCCCAGGACACCGACGACGACGACGCGGGTGCCGAGGGTGAGGCCCTTGATCGCCCGCCGCCCCGTAAACCGCACGATCACCTCGCCGGTGCCGTCGGACACGACCGTCTCGAGCGCCTCGTTGTCCTTGGTCGGGAACACGGTCAGCCGGCGGATCACCCCGGCGATCTTGATCTTCTCGCGCATCGGCGCCTCGCCGATCCGCACCGACCCGGGAATCGAGGCAGACCAGTCGCGGATGCCGGCGTCCAGACGCGCCTCGTCGGTCTCGGTCAGCCGGACCAGCCACCGACGAAGCGCGCCCATCGCGACGCTAGCCGACCGAGGCAGCCGTCTTGGCCTGCTCCAGATCGTCCTCGAGCCCGGAGCTCCGGTTCTTGGAGATCCAGATCATGACGCCGAGCACCGCGGCGCAGATCACCACGATCGCGACGCGCAGCGCCGTGTCGTCGGCGTGGGCCACGACAACCGGGGCGATCAGCAGCGCGACCAGGTTCATCACCTTGATCATCGGGTTGAGCGCAGGGCCCGCGGTGTCCTTGAACGGATCGCCGACCGTGTCGCCGATGACGGCCGCCTTGTGGCTCTCGGAGCCCTTCCCGCCGTAGTTGCCGTCCTCGATCATCTTCTTGGCGTTGTCCCAGGCGCCGCCGGAGTTCGAGAGCATCACGGCGAGAAGCTGGCCCGTGAGGATCGCACCGGCGAGGAACGCACCGAGCGCCTCCGCCTCGAGGAAGAACCCGGCGATGAGCGGGGCGAGCACCGCGAGCAGACCGGGCGTGGTGAGCTCGCGCAGCGACGTCTTGGTGCAGATGTCGACGACCGCGCCGTAGTCGGGCTTCTCCGAGTAATCCATGATGCCGGGGTGGTCGCGGAACTGCTTGCGCACCTCGACAACGACCTGCTGGGCGGCGCGACCGACGGCGCGGATCGCGAGCGAGCTGAACAGGAACGCGACACAACCGCCCATCAGCAATCCGACGAGCACGTTTGGCCGGTCCACCCGGATCCCGGGGAACGTGTACCCCGCGCCGTAGGCAATACGTAGCGCCTCTTCGAACGAACCGAAGAGCGAGGTCGCGGCGATCACGGCCGTCGCGATCGCGATGCCTTTGGTGATCGCCTTCGTCGAGTTTCCGATCGCGTCCAACCCGGTCAGGATCTCGGCGGGCCGGCCTTCGAACTCACCCGACATCTCGGCGATGCCCTGGGCGTTGTCCGAGATCGGACCGAACGTGTCCATCGACACGATCACGCCGACCGTCGTCAGCATGCCCATGCCGGTGAGCGAGATGAAGTACAGAGCCAGGCGTGGGTCGTTCCCGCCCAGGAAATACGAGCTGATCATCGCGGCGCCCACGATCAGCGCCGACCACACGGTCGACTCCAGGCCGATCGAGAAGCCGGAGAGGATTGTCGTGGCCGGTCCCGTCACGGTGGCCTCGGCGATCTCCTGGACGGGACGGTACTTCGTGTCGGTGAAGTACTGGGTCAGCACCTGGATCACCGACGCCAGCACGAGGCCGATGATCACGGCGATCGCCGGCTTGTAGCTGTGCATGTACCGCCCGGACAGGATAAGCACCGCGACCGCCGAGACGAACGCCGAGACGAAGAAGCCTCGGTTGATGGCGCGCATCCCGTGCTCGTCCTCCGAGCGCGGTGCGACCGCAAGGATGCCGATCATCGACGTCACGACGCCGATCGCCCGCACGAACAGCGGGAACATGACGCCGATGATGGCGCCGTACGGAGAGCCGGCGTAGGCGGCGGCGCCGAGGATCAGCGAGGCGATCAAGGTGACCTCGGAGGACTCGAACAGGTCGGCGGCCATGCCCGCGCAGTCCCCGACGTTGTCGCCCACGTTATCGGCGATCGTGGCCGCGTTGCGCGGGTCGTCCTCGGGGATGCCTTGCTCGACCTTGCCGACCAAGTCGGCGCCCACATCCGCCGCCTTGGTGAAGATGCCGCCGCCCACCCGCATGAACATCGCGAGCAGCGCGCCGCCGAACCCAAACCCGACCAGCACGCTCGCGGCGTCTCCCTTGTAGATGATCAGGATCGCAACGGCACCGAGCAGACCGAGGCCGACCGTGAACATGCCGGCGACGCCGCCGGAGCGAAACGCGATCCGCATGGCCGCGCGCAGGCCCGACTCACGCGCGGCGTTGGCGGTACGCACGTTGGCCCGAACGGCGAGCCACATCCCGATGTAGCCGGTGACGGCCGAGAAGACCGCGCCGAGCATGAACGCGATCGAGCGTCCGAAACGGATCGAGAACTCCGAGTGGGCGGCATTGGAAGGCACCGGGAGCACGAAGAAGATTGCGACGGCGAGCACGGCGAGGAAGATCGCCACCGTGCGGAACTGTCGGGACAAGTAGGCGCTCGCGCCTTCCTGGATCGCCTTGGCGATCTCTTTCATCTTGTCAGTGCCTTCGGGCGCCTGAAGGACGGCACGCACGAGGTACCAGGCGAACAGCAGCGCGACGAGCGAGATGACCAAGATCACCCATAGGGCGGTGTTCTCGGTAGACCCGAAAACCGCCTGGATCGGTCCCCCTTCCTGGGCAAGCCAACCGACCATCGAACCTCCTCGTGGGAACACGTCGTAGTTGCCGGGAACACCCCGGATTTCGAGACGGTGAAGGATACCGGACCCCGCTCGCCCCGACCTGGGGAAGTTACCCCGGTTGCGCGCCGGATTGGCCGCGCAGCAACAACACCGTGGCGACCGCGCACGCGCCGAGCGAGAGCAGCACCCCGAGGCGTGCGGCTGCGAGCAGACCGGGATCGCCGGCGAACGCCGTGGAGGCAACGAACAGGCTGACGGTGAACGGTGCACCCGTCGCGACCGCCGCACCCGCGAGCACCCGCCGCGGGATCGCCGTGGAGAACCGGCCCACCCCGAGGCGCCGGACCAGCCACGCGCCGCCGAACACACCGAGCCCCTTGCCGAAGGCACGCGCGAAGACAAGCCCGACGATCAGAAGCTGCGCCGTCCTTCCCGCCCACGCCGCCGATGTGAACCGAACGCCCGCGTTGGCCAGGGCGAACGCGGGCAGTACGAACAAGTTGACCCAGGGCAGGAGCGCGTGCTCGATCCGGGCGAGCGGCGAGACCGCCTCGCCCGACAGTCGCGACAGTTCGAGCCACTGCGCCGCGTCGACATCGGGCGGCTCCGGATCGTCGGCGGTCTGATCGGCGATACGCCGGGCCGCGCTGCTCACCGCCGCCGGCCGGTGAAACGGCCGCGCCGGCGCAAGGATCCCGAGCACCGCGCCGGCGAGCGCGGGATGGATGCCCGCGGCATAGGCGGCGATCCACACCCCGACGCCCAGCACGAGGTACGGAAGCAACGACCGGACGTGCGCGCGCTCGAGGGCGAGCATGGCGCCGATGCACACGAGGGCGCCGAGCACCGGCGCCGCCGACAGATCCTGCGCGTAGAAGAGGCCGACCACGATCACCGTCAGAAGGTCGTCGACGATCGCGAGCGTCAGCACGAACGGACGCACACCGGCGGGCAGCACGCGCGCCGCGAGCACGAGGATGCCGAGCGCGAAGGCAAGGTCGGTCGGCATCGCCATTCCCCAGCCGCCGGCGGCGGATGTGCCGTGCGTGAACGCCAAGAAGAGGAGTGCCGGCACGATCATGCCGGCGACCGCGCTCGCCACGGCGAGCACCGCCGCGCCGCGCTGCCGCAACTCGCCGGTCGTGAGCTCCCGCTTGATCTCGAGCCCCGCCAGGAGGAAGAAGAAGGTCATCAGGCCTTCGTTGATCCAGAAGCGAACGTCCTCGGCGATCGCCCAGCGCCCGACGCGCAGCACCACCGGCGTGTCCCAGACCTGCGCGAACGAGCGCCACCACGGCGAGTTAGCCGCGACGAGCGCGACGCCGACCGCGATCAGCAGCGGGACCGCGCCGGCCGTCGAGGACCGCAGAAACTCCTGCAGCGGACGGACGATGACGCGCGGCACGGCGCGATCCGAGCGCGACCAAGGGAGTCGGAGGTCGTCACGATCTGATGGCTGCACGGCGCGAAACCCTTCCGCCGACCAGTCTTCCCGGCACGCCTCCGTTGCGACGTGGATCGTACCGGGGTCATCCGTGCGGCGTCGAGGCGACCGTCACGACTTCGTCACAGCTCTTACCGAGAACGGGGGTACCTGCTGGTAGCCTCCAACTCGCTTTGGCCAACGAGAAGACCCCCTTGCGGGACGCCGTCCCCTCCACGCCCGAGCGAGCCAAGAAGACCGCAGCGCGGTCAACGGTGGCTCGACGCCGGGCAATTGTCGCGATCGTCGGCGTCGTGCTCGCCGTCGTCGCGCTGTTCCTCATCTTCGGCGGCGGCGGCTCGAATCCGATCATCGACTTCGTCAACCCGCCGCCGCCGGTGCCGACGTTCGCGTTCGACTCGGTCGACACGGCCTTCGTACCGACGGCCATCAAGGTCGACAAGAAGGAGCAGTCGGCCGCCGCCGAGGGCAATCGCGCCGCACGTCGAGCAGGTCGTCACGCAACTGTTCCAAAAGGGCTACGTCAACCCCGACACGTGGGGCGACGCCGGCGAAATCGAAGAGCTGTTCACCGAGGACGCCGCCAAGCAGGTGGAGACCAACATCGACACCCTGACGCTCGGCACCGACGCCGGCGACACGTACAGCGGCCTGACGCCCGGTCGAGGGCACGCTCAAGGTCACGGCGCTCACCGACGCAGACGCAAAGGCGATCCGCGCGATGGCGCAGGTGTCGTTCCGCGGCAAGGCCGCGAACACGGACGGCACCTACACCGACATCGAGGTCACCGGCACCCTGTTCCTCGTTCCCGACGGGAACGACTGGAAGATCGAGGCATTCAACCTGCGCCGCAGCGAGGAGCCGGGCAAGGCGCCCCGCGCCTCCGCGAGCGCCGCTTCCCCATCGGAGTCCGCATGAACAAGAAGGTCCTCGCAGTTGTCCTTGGCCTGTCCGCATGGATCGGCGGCACCGTCGCCGCGACTATCGGTCAGGCGTCCCCCGCCGCCGCCGCGCCGCAGTTCGTCATCGCGGCGGCGCACGCGGAGTACACCCCGTCCCTCGACGGCGACGACCCGTCTTCGTGCTGGTGCTCGGCTCCGACGCGCGCCCCGGCACGCCGATGGACCGCGGACTGTCGGACTCCATCCACATCCTCGGGATCAACCCGGCGGCGCACCGGGCGACGCTGTACGGCATTCCTCGCGACTCGTGGGTCCCCCTCGCCACCGGCGGCGAGAACAAGATCAACGCCGCGATGCCGTCCGGGGGGCCCGAGGCCGAGGTGCAGACCGTCGAGGCCCTGACGGGGATCACGTTCGACTACTACGTGCTGTCGGGCTTCCAGCGAGGTCACGACCGCGGTCAACCAGCTGGGTGGACTCGTGGTCGACGTTCCGTACACCGTGCAGGGCGACGTGAAGTCCTACCCGGAGGGCGAGCACCGCATGAACGGGCACGACGTGCTCAGCTACGCCCGCACCCGCCATTCCCTGCCGCTCGGCGACTTCGACCGCTCGCTCAACCAGGGCGTCGTGTTGACGTCGGCACTCGCGCAGTTCCGCTCGGAGTACGCGAAGGACCCCAACCGCCTGTTCACGTGGCTCGGCGCGGGTCTGCGGAACACGCAGACCACGGTGCCGATCGATGAGCTCATCCGGCTCGCGGGCCTCGCCCAGTCCCTGCCCGCGACCAAGGTGACCAACCTCGTCGCGATGGGCGGCACCGGCATGCAGGGCTCGCAAAGCGTCGTGTATCTCTCCAGCGAGAACCAGGCGCTGTGGCAGGACCTGGCACAGGACGGCTACATCTTGCAGAAGGACATCCCCGAGGCCGCACAGCCCGCCCCGTAGGAGTCCGCCGGGTCAGATCCGCGTCAGCACGTACCCCACGTAGCCCACGTAGAACACGCCCTGGACGAGGAGCAACGGCGCCGACAGCCGGTTGCGAATCCGCAGCGTCAGGTACAGCACCGAGCCCGCGGCGAGCGCGACGAGCGCCGCGACGAGCGCCTCGCCACGCAGGTCCCACGGCGTGAACAACAGCCCGATCGCAACCGGGAACGACGACTGGAACACCATGGCCCCCGTCATGTTGCCCATCGCCAGCGTGTCCTTGCGCCGGCGCACCCACAGCACGGAGTTGAACTTCTCCGGCAGCTCGGTGGCGAGCGGCGCGGCGAGCAGCGAGAACGCGAGCGGCGAGACCCCCGCGGCGCGGCCGAGGTCGCTGACCGACCCGACGAAGATCTCCGCGCCCACGACGATCAGCCCGAGCGCAAGCCCGACCTGGACGAACGGCGCGGCAACCGAGCGATCCGACGACCACAGGGGCAGCGAGCGCTTGAGCCACCGCAGCCACGACCACACGTAGAGCGGGTTGATCTCGTTCTCGGCTTCCTTCTCCATCGAGTCTTTACCAGGGGTCTGGAAGTGGCGGCGCACGTAGTAGCCGTACCCGACGACCAACACGATCACGAGCGCGTAGTCGATCCATTTGATCTTGAGCAGACCGGCGCCGACGGCGAGCGCGTACATCACCAGGAAGTAGCCGAGGTCCTGGCGGATCACACCGTGGTCAATCTCAAGGTCCGTCGGCCGCCGCCCGCCACGGGCGAAGATGAGGACCGCCACCCCAACGACGACCATCGCAAGCGTCGTCAGCATGAACGGCGCCCCGAGGATCGCGCCGATCCCGATCTCTTCACCGGCTGCATGACCCGAAGCGATCGCGATGATCGGCAGGATCGTCTCCGGCAGCGCGGTGCCGACCGCGGCGAGCACCGAGCCCACCGCTCCTTCGGACAGGCCGAACCCCTCGCCCACCCATTCCACGCCGTTGGTGAAGAGCTCTGCGCCGGCGAGGATCACGAGCAGGGAGACGATGAGCAGAGCCCAGGCCATGTGGACAGGCATGCTCCCAGGCCTGTTAGGGTCGCCGCAAGCGATGACGACCCCACCCGAGGCCGCCCGCTCGGTCCGTTCCCGCCGCTCCCATCTCGCCTGGATCCTCGCCGTGCTTGCCGCCGTGCCCGCCTTGTGGGTGCGGTCCTCGGATCCCGCCATCGGTCACGCCGTCGAGGCGCTGTTGTTCGGCATCGCGATCGTGGGCGCCGCATTCCTGTTGTCGTGGGCTGCGGAGGTCGCGCAGCTCGACATCTCGGCGGGACTCGCGCTCGCGTTGCTGGCGCTGATCGCCGTGCTTCCCGAGTACGCCGTCGACTTCGTCTTTGCGTGGAAGGGCGGCCAGGCCGTCGCGGCGTTCGGCGCCTCGTGCCCGAGCCCGGAAGCGGGCCTCGCGTCGCCGTGTTCGCTCGCGCTCGCCAACATGACGGGCGCCAACCGACTGCTCATCGGGATCGGCTGGAGCTCGGTCGTGTTCATCGCCTGGTACCGAACGCGGCGGATCGGCCGCCGTGAGACGGGCGCCCCCGCCGGGAACGGCCAGACACCGGTCGCGCGGTTCACCGGCGTCACGCTCGAGCGCTCGCACGCGATCGAGGTGGCGTTCCTGGCGATCGCGACGCTCTACTCGCTGACGCTGCCGCTGAAGCACTCGATCACGTTCGTCGATTCGATCGTGCTCATCGGCATCTTCATCGTGTACATGGTGCGGTTGTCGGGCGCGCCGGCGGAGGAACCCCACCTGGTCGGCCCAAGCCAAGCGATCGGCAGGCTCCCCCCGGCGCGAAGGCGCACCGCCGTGCTGGCGATGTTCCTGTGGGCGGGGTTCGTGATCCTGCTGTGCGCAGAGCCGTTCGCGCACGCGCTCGTCGAGACCGGTCACGAGCGCGGCATCTCGGAGTTCTTCTTGGTGCAGTGGGTGGCGCCGCTCGCTTCGGAGGCACCCGAGTTCATCATTGCGGGGCTATTCGCCTGGCGGCTGCAGACGAACAACGCGCTCGGCGCCCTCGTGAGCTCGAAGGTGAACCAGTGGACGCTGCTCGTCGGCTCGCTGCCGCTCGTGTTCATGATCGCCTCGCAGAGCTTCCACGGGCTGCCGATCGAGGGCGAGCAGCGGCTCGAGCTATTGCTGACGGCCTCGCAGTCGTTGTTCGCGGTCGCGGTGATCGCGAACCTCCGCATGTCGCTCGCCGAGGCGTGGTGGATCTTCGCGCTGTTCTGGGGGCAGTTCCTGGCGATGGCCCTCGTAAGCGAGCACTGGCACGACGAGGTGCTCATCGCGACCTCGGCCATCTACCTGGCGATGGGCATCTGGCTGCTCGTGACCAACCGAGGTTCGGTGCGCTCGCTCGCCCGCGACGGGTTCCGGACCTCGCACGCCGACCTCGCCGCAGCCGGGGTCGGTCTCGACCCGTAACCTCCGGCCGTGCAGGCCCAGGCGTTTCTCGATCGCCGCCGCCTCGACCCGGAGGAGGCCGAGCGGCTCGTCCATGTCGAGGACTTGCCGGCACGCGCCGTCGAGCCGGCGCCGTTCGGCGACGACATCCCGGAGGTGCTGGTCGCTCGGCTCGGACTGCTCGGGATCGAGGGCCTGTACGCCCACCAGCGCGCCGGGCTCGACACGCTTGCCGCCGGGCGGCACGTGCTGCTCGCCACCGGCACGGCGAGCGGCAAGTCGCTCGTGTATCAGATCGCGGCGGCCCGGGCCGCGCTTGACCACGCCGAAGGCGACGGCGCTGTTCCTGTTCCCGACCAAGGCGCTCGCGCGCGACCAGCTGCGGGCCATCCGCGCGCTCAAGCTCCCGCAGCTCAAGGCGGCCGTCTACGACGGCGACACGCCCAAGGACGAGCGGCCGCTCATCCGCCGCAACGCCAACCTCGTGTTGACGAACCCCGACATGCTGCACGCGTCGATGCTCGCGGATCACGCGCGATGGGCGGACTTCCTGCTTCGGCTGTCGCTCGTCGTGGTCGACGAGGCGCACGTGCTCCGCGGGGTGTTCGGCTCGCAGGTCGCGCTTGTGCTGCGGCGGCTCCGGCGGTTGTGCGCGGCGCACGGCGCCACCCCCCAGTGGTGTCTCGCGAGCGCCACCGTCGGGAACCCCGGCGAGCTGGCCGAGCGGCTGACGGGGCTCGAGGTCGACGTGATCGAGGCGGACGCCGCGCCGCGCGGCCGCAAGCTCTTCGCACTGTGGAACCCACCGATCGTCGACGAGGAGACGGGCGCTCGGCGAAGCGCCCTGTCGGAATCGGCCGACCTGATGATCGATCTCGTCGACGAGGGCGCACGGGCGATCGGGTTCACCCGGTCGCGCCGGGCGGCGGAGCTGCTGGCCGACTTCACCCGCCGCGGCGTGCGCGATGCGGCGGCACGCGACCGGATTCGCGCGTATCGCGCCGGCTATCTCGCCGAGGATCGCCGGGAGATCGAGCGCCAGCTCGCCGAGGGTGAGCTCCAGGCGGTCGCGGCCACGAACGCGCTCGAGCTCGGGATCGACATCGGCTCGCTCGACGCCGCGGTGCTCACCGGCTACCCGGGCACCCGCGCCTCGATGTGGCAGCAGGCGGGTCGCGCGGGGCGCCGGAGCGACGAGTCGCTCGCCGTGCTGGTCGCCCAGGACGATCCGCTCGACCAGTACCTCGTGCAGCATCCCGGCGATCTGTTCCACCAGCCGCCCGAGGCCGCGGTCGTCGACCCCGACAACCCCTACGTGCTCGAGCCGCATCTCCGCTGCGCCGCACGCGAGCAGCCGCTGACCGACGAGGAAGCCGCCGAGTTCTTCGGCCCGGATGCGCCGGCCGCTCTCGAACGGCTTGCCTCAGACGAGCTGCTCCGCCGACGCGGCGACCGCTGGCACGACGTGGGCTCGACGCCGCCGCATCGCGACGTCGACATCCGGGCGGGCGGCGGCCACGTCTACCGAATCGTGCTTGCCGGCACCGGTGAGCTCATCGGCACGAGCGACGAGCACCGCGCCTTCGGCACGCTCCATCCGGGCGCCGTCTACCTCCATCAGGGCGAGCAGTTCCTGGTGCAGGAGCTCGACCTCGTGACGCGGGTGGCCCTCGTCGAGGAGGCCGACCCCGACTTCTACACGCAGGCACGCGACACGACCGACATCCTGATCGTCAACCAGATTGACGAACGGCCGCTGGGGGACGCCGATCTGTGCTTCGGCGACGTCGAGGTCACGACGCAGGTCGTCGGGTTCGTGCGCAAGCTCGTGTCGACCAACGAGATCGTCGGCGAGCAGGCCCTTCCGCTGCCGCCGGTGACCCTGCGAACCCGAGCCGTGTGGTGGACGCTCCCGGGACGGCTGGTCGACGCCGCGGGCGTGCAGCTCGGCGACCTGCCCGGGCGGCATCCACGGCGCGGAGCACTGCGCGATCGGGCTGCTGCCGCTCGTCGCGACATGCGACCGATGGGACGTCGGCGGTGTCTCGACGCCGCTGCATCCCGACACCGGACTCACGACGATCTTCGTCTACGACGGGTATCCGGGCGGCGCCGGGATCAGCGAGCGCGGCTACCGCTCCGCGGAGCGCTGGCTCCAGGCGACCCTCGAGCGGCTCCGCGACTGCCCGTGCCGCGACGGCTGCCCGTCGTGCGTCGTCTCCCCGAAGTGCGGCAACGGCAACGAGCCGCTGGACAAGGCCGCGGGGCGAGCGCTCCTCGCGCAGATGCTTGCGGGGCTAGAGCGCGGCTCAGTTCGCGGCGTCGCGTCGACGACCATCACCACGCGGCTGGAGACGATCCGCGCCTTGTTGTCGCGGTGCGAGACGTTGACGGTCGGGTGAGATCCAGTACTCGGTGCCGCCCGTGAGACCCGAGACCTGGAACGTGAGCGTCGTCGACGCGTCCACCGGCGCAGGAGTCGACCGAGCGTCGCGCTCGGCGTCGTCGGGAACCATCGGCCCGAACTGCGCACCGTCACGGACGGACACGCCGGCGATGAACCGGTCGGGACGTGGGCTCGTTCGATAGTCCATGCGACAGCGTCATCACGACGTCGTAGGTCTGGCCACCGGGAAGCGTCAGATCGCAGCGGCTCCACGATGCCGATGTTGCCGAAGTCGAACGCGTACTCCGCCGACGGTCCCGGTCGCCCAGTTCTTGGTCGTCCGGATGAGGCCGCTTGCCGGCCCGGTCACACGGTTCGTCCGCGATCGCACCGCCGCGTTCGCGAGCACGCCGCTGCAGAATCAGTGCAGCAAGGACGATCACGATGACCCGAGTGCGCTTTACGACGACCTCCGATGAGCCACCATAGCGAGCCCGTTCGGCGCGCCAGGCCAGCTCCCGTCAGAACGGCTTCGTGACCATCAGCAGGATGATCGACGGCCACGACGACCAGCTCGTACGATGTGCGCGGCGTCGACCACCGGGTCGTGAAACGCGGCGGTCAACGCCGGCGTCACCTGATTCGCGCTCACCGCTCCCTCGATCGCCGACTCGAAGACCTTGCCCTTGGGAAGGAACACCAACGGAACGAGCGGAATCATCGTGAGAAGATCACCAACGAGACGGTCACCCAACGCGATCCCTCGCCCCACAGCGGGAGCCCTTCCGCCCACCAGACGAGGATCCCGAGAATGCTCGACCACCATAGATCCGGGGATGACGAGGAAGCGCTCGAACGGCCCGGCCGCCCGTACCAGGGTCCTGCACTCTTGCCGATGTCGCCGTCGCCCCGCGCCTGCCAGATCAGCAGATTCCGTCCCACAAGCCCCGCGACGAGCAAGAACGCCACGAACACGTGGAGAAACACCAAGAACGACGTCCCGCTCATGATCCGCCGGACCCCAGCCCGTCTCGTCACCGCGGTTCCTCGTTCCTCCGGATCGCCGTTCCGAACTTGAACCACATCGCCAGGTAGATGGCAAACGTGATGAGCAGGACGATCGACACGACGCCGACCGGAGCAAGCGGGATGGATAGCGCACGTGCGCTCACGACCAGCATCACGAGGATCACCACGCCGGCGCCGAGGAGGACGCCGCTCCGGCGGTACTCACGACCGACCGCGACCACAACCCGAGCGACCTTCGGATCCTCGGCCCGCTCGCCGTGCAACACCGCTCGGCGGTACATAAGCCGCTGCTTCCGCGTGAGTCCTCGCACCGCCGAGGCCGCCGTGAAGAACCCCACCGACCGCTACCCCGCCGATGCGGTGACGCGGCCTTCGGAGCGGCGCCGTCCGAACTCCGCGCCGACCACCAGTCCGACGGAGATCACGAGGATCACCGACGAGACCGCCACCATCTTCGGCAGGTTCGTCGAGACGCGGAGCTGGGCGAACAGGAAGACCGGCCAGGTCACCTGTTGGCCCGCGAGGAACGATGAGATCGCGTACTCGTCGAACGACAGCGTGAACGCGATCAGGAACGCCGAGACCAGCGCGGGCATCAACAAGGGGAACGTCACCCGCCAGAACGTCTTCCAGGGGCTCGCGCCGAGGTCGTGCGCGGCCTCCTCCAGCGTGACGCTCAGCCGTTCGAGCAGCGGCAGGATCGTCAGGATCGTGTACGGCAGCGCCACGACGACGTGGCCGATGATCACGGCGTGCATGCCCGACGTCGATGTAGGTGCCCGTCAACGGCGATCAGCACCTTGTCGATCATCTTGAACAGCACGAGCAGCGCGATGCCGAACACGAGGTACGGAATCACGAGCGGTGAGAACACCAGGGCGGCGAAGGCACCTTTGCCCCGGAACATCCGCCGCACCAGCGCGTACGCGGCCAGCACGCCGAGCGCGACGGCGAGCAGGCTCGTGACGCTCGCCACGATCGCGCTGCGCTGCAGCGCCGCCACCAGCGCCGGGTTCTGCGCCGCCCGGCTGTACCAGGCGACCAGTGAAGCCCTGCAGCGGGAACGTCACGTCGCCGGAGTTGAACGAGAAGACCACGAGCACGAGCAGCGGCAGGTACAGGAACAGGACGAGCCCCACGAAGAAGACCCGCAGCAGCCCACAGCGCGCTCGCGAGAGCTCGCGAGGTCCATCAGGTCTCCACGTTCCGCACCGAGACGAACCGGCCGAAGACCGCCATCAGGACCGCGACCACGATCAGCAGGAACATCGCCATTACCGAGCCGCTCTGCCAGTCGAGCGCCTGTCGTGAACCGATCGTTGATCGCGTTGCCGAACAGGAACCCGCTCGTGGCCGCCCGACGAGCTGCGGCGTCACGAACTCGCCGATCGTCGGCACGAACACGAACACGAACGCGGCGATGACGCCCCGGCAGGCTATGGCGCAACGTCACGCGCAGAAGGTCGCTCAAGCGGTTGGCGCCGAGGTCGCCGGCGGCCTCGAGCAACGATCCGTCGAGGCTGTCGAGCGCGACGAAGATCGGGAGCGCCACGAACGGCACCCAGACGTAGGCGAGCACGAGCATCACCGCGAACTGGCTGTAGATGAGCCAGTCCACCGGATGGTCGGGCGACGCGCAGGTGCAGCTCGTACAGCGCGGTGTTGATCACGCCGCGGTCGCCGAGGATCACCTTCCACGCGAGCACCCGCAGCAGATAGCTCGTCAGGAACGGCGCGATGATGACGAGCAGCAGCACGTACTTCCGCTTCTTCACGCAGAGCGCGAGGAAGTACCCGACCGGGTAGGCCATCAGCACGACCACGATCGAGACCGTGAGCGAGACCCGGATCGACTTCCAGAACAGGCCGAGGTAGACGGAGTCGCCGCTCAGGAAGCGCTTCCATGCGCCGAGCGTGACGGGGCTCGTGTCGGTCGGCAGCAGATGCAGCGCGCCGACGCTGTACGCCGCGATGAAGCAGACGGGCAGG
Source organism: uncultured Actinomycetes bacterium (assembly GCA_963816105.1). Taxonomy (GTDB): domain Bacteria; phylum Actinomycetota; class UBA4738; order UBA4738; family HRBIN12; genus AC-51. Next base: position 41,715 of record CAWFJH010000003.1, read on the forward strand.
ATGAAGAACAGGACCAGCCACAGCAACGGGGCCGATAGCAGCCCGGCGGTGCCGCGCGTGCCCTCCCGGCTAGACCTCGCCACCGGTCACGAGGCTTTGACCTCGTCCCACGCGTCGGCGTAGAGCTGCCGCCGCGGGATGTGGGACTCGACGTTCGACTTCGACGGGTCAAGGATCGACAGGTCGTCGAGGCTGAGCGCCTTGACGATGTCCTCCGAGACGCCCGACAGGTCGAGCTCGGTGTTCGCGTGCCCGTAGAAGTAGGACCCGACGAGGAACGTCGCGGCCTTCTTACTCGACCACGAGTCCACGTACGCGTGCGCGTGGTGGTAGTTCTCGGTGTCGTTGAACAGGCCGAAGCCGCACGACCAGACGATCCGGCCCTCCTTGGGCTCCATGTACTCGACGTCGAGCCCGGCGCCCTTCGCGTAGGCGTAGGCATCGGGCCACGCGTAGCCGATCCACACCTCGTCGCGCTTGAACGCCGGAACAGGTCGTACGACACGTCTCCACATGAACTTGACGACGCTCTTCTTCGAGATGAGGTAGTCCTTCATCTGGCTGAGCTCGTCGTCGGTCATGTCCCACGGGTTGTCGACGCCGTTGACGTAGGCGGCGATGACGAGCATCTCGAGCGTGTCGATCCACGAGATCTTGCCGCTGTAGTTCTCGTCGAACAGCAGGTTGACACGACATCTCCGAAGGCGTGACCTTGTCGGCGCGGTAGAGCGGCGCGATGAAGCCCCAGTCCTCGGTGATGAAGTACTGCTGGTCGTTGATCAAGCCGCCCTGCTCGAGCGTCGGGTTCAGCTGGGCGTAGTTCGGCATCAAGGAGGTGTCCCAGGGCTGCATGACGCCGAGGTCGACGTAGTCCTGGAACCGGTAGTGGCAGGGGTGGACGATGTCGTACGTGGTGCCGGACGCCACCTTCGTGAAGCCGGTGTCGTCGTCTTGGAACAGGAAGAACTTCGGCGTGTCACCCGTGGCCTTCTGATAGTCGGCCCACAGGTTGGCCTTCTCTTCCTTGGGGTAGTAGTCGCCGTTGCCGTAGCCCGACCAGTCGAAGACCTGCAGGCTCGCCCGGCTCCTGGTCGATCGGCGGCCGAGCCGAACCCGACGGGCCGGCCGCGCCGGTGGTGGAGGCCTGCTTGCACGCCGCAAGGATCGCGCTGACGCCGATCCCCATCCCCGTGTAGCGCAGCAGATCGCGACGCGGCATGCGCTGCCCGAACAGACGTGACAGATCCTCCGGCACGGTGGCCCTCCCCCTTTCCCCGGCGGCATCGGCCTGCCGGGTCCGCCGTATCATCCGCCCATGTCTCGTCCGGGGCAACACGGTTGGTTGCTTCTCGGTATGACGGCGATCGTGCTCGCGCGTGCTACCGGTGGACTCACGCCGACGTCGACTCCAGCGGGATCGCGCCGGCGGTGTCGATGCCGCACGTGCGCATCCCCGGGCTGCATGCGCGGAACGCCACGCTCGACGGAAACACGGTCGCGCTCGAGATGGTCCACCCGGACGAGGCGGCGGCGACACTCGAGCAGGCAGGGCTCGTCGGGGTCACCGACCGCACGCTCACCGGACGGCTCGGCGTCTTCTCGCGGGTCGTGGTGCGAGGCTGGTCGTTCGCCACCGCCGACGGGCGCCGCGTCGTTTGTGGACTGGCTGCGCGGGAACGCGACGAGATGATCGGCGACGCCACGCCGCTGGATGCGTCGGCCGGGCCGGGCGACATCGTGCTGCTGCACAGCCCGTCGGGCTGCTGTCACGAGGAGGTGCCGATCTACCTCGCGGCCTGGCAGCGGGCGACCGACCGTGTGGACCGTGCGCGCGAGCGGCCCGCGGATCCGGACGGCGTCGGCGCTCGCGCTGTTCGACTCGATCAGGAAGGAGACCTGAGTGTTCACGACGATCGCCGAAGGGACTCGACCATCCGGAGGGAGCCGCGTGGGGACCCGACGGGTTCGTCTACGCGGGCGGCGAGGCCGGGCAGATCTATCGGATCGCACTCGACGGCACGGTCGACAGAGATCGCCAACACCGGCGGGTTCCTCTACGGGGTCACGGTCGACGCCTCGGGAGCCGTGTACGGCTGTGACATGGGCCGCGGCGAGATCGTCCGCGTCGCGAACGGCGAGGTCACGACCTATTCGGCGGGAACGGCGGAGCATCCCCTGCGCGTGCCCAACTTCAGCGCGTTCGACGACGCGGGGAATCTGTACGTGACCGACTCGGGTGACTGGGGTGCCGACGACGGGCTGCTGTTCCGCGTCGCACCGGGCGGCGAGACGGCCGTGTGGTCCTCGGAGGTGCCGGCGTTTCCGAACGGGTGCTGCCTGACCGCCGAGGGCGACGCCCTGCTGGTGGTGGAATCGCACGCCCGCCGCGTTGTTCGGGTGCCGATCGAGACCGAGGGCGCGGCCGGCGATCCCGTCCGTCGTCGTCGATCTCGGCGGGTCGCAGCCCGACGGCATCGCCTAGCCACCGACGGCACGATGTTCGTCGGCTGCTACCGGCCCGACCTCGTGTGGCGCGTGCCCCCGTCCGGGGCCCCGGAACGCTGGGCCGAAGATCCCGACGGCGTGGCGATCAACCAGCCCGCCAACCCGGTGTTCATCGGCGAGGGGCTCGACCGCCTGCTCATGACGAGTCTCGGTGGCTGGAACCTGGTCGCCGCCGACGGCGTGCCCGCCGGGCTGCCCCTTCGCTACCCGGCGCTCTGAGCCCGGGGAGCCGCGGGAAGACGCACGCTCGCTCGCAGCCCACCGAGGGGAGCCTCGCCAAGCTCGGCGTCACCGCCGTGGGCACGCGCGATCTCCCGAACGATCGCGAGGCCCAGACCGGTCCCCCCGGACGACCGGTCGCGCGCCTCGTCGAATCGGACGAACCGGTCGAACGCACGATCACGATCCGCGAAGGGTATGCCCGGGCCGTCGTCGTCGACCGTGAACGTCACCCAATCGTCTCGGGCGGCGACGCCGAGCGCGACCGACGACCGCGCGTGGCGGCCGGCGTTGTCGCAGAGGTTGCGAACCAGCCGGTCGAGGCGCGCCGCGTCGCCGAGGACGCGAGCCGGCCCGACACCCCGCGTCTCGACGGTGACCGACGCATTCGCGCGCAACCGCTTCGCCGCATCGAGAAGCAGGTCGTCGACGTCGACCTCCACGCGGGTCCCGGGGATGCCTTCGTCCAGCTGCGCGAGCAGGAGCAGATCATCGACGAGCGCCTGCAACCGGATCGACTCGTCCACGACCGTGGCCGCCAGCTCGGGCGCCCCGATCTGTTCCGGATGGGCGACCGCGACTTCGGCGTGCTGGCGGATCGAGGCAACGGGCGAACGCAGCTCGTGCGCGGCGTCGGCGGTGAAACGCCGTTGCTGTTCTTGCGCGTGTCGAACGGGAACGAGCGTGCGCCCGACGACAACCCACGCGACGGCGGCCGTGAGCAGGATCAGGAGCGGCACCCCGTACAAGAGCCCGCGGGCAACCGTGCGCTGGGCGTCCTCCATGTCGTCGAGACCGCGCTGGACGAGCACCACCGCTGCGGATCCGTCGGCGGCCGTGACCTCGCGCGTGACCGTGAGGTAGTCGCCCTCGATCTCGTTGCCGTACGCGATCTGACCGGGTGCGAGCACCTGCACCGATTCCTCCGTCGGATCCCCCGTCACCGGCATCGGCTGTCCGGCTGCAACGCGCAGCGCGATCTCATCTGCGCGTACCTCGGCCGATTCCTGGATCTGCTGGGTCAACGACCTGCCGACGAACCACACCATGGCGAACGCCGAGACGATGAGTGCCGCAGCGACGACGCCGGTCGCGACGGCGGTCGCCGAGATGCGCAGACGGCGCAGTCGGTCAGCCACCGTCGGCCGCCAATCGATAGCCGGCACCGCGCACCGTTTCGATCGCTTCCCGCCCAAACGGACGGTCGAGCTTTCCACGCGAGGTGCGCGACGTAGACCTCGACGATGTTCGGATCCCCGTCGAACGCCTCGTCCCACACGTGGTCGAGGATGTCCGTCTTCGACACGACCTCGCCCGGGGCGGCGCAGCAGGAACTCGAGCAGCGCGGCCTCCCGGGCGGTGAGGTCGCAGCTCCGTTGCGCCTCGCCACGCGCGCCGGTCGGCCGGATCGAACTGGAGATCGCCCGCGACGAGCACGGCGGGTCGTGGCGGCGCGCCGCGACGGAGGAGCGCACGCAGCCGCGCAAGCAGCGTCACGTGAAGGAGAACGGCTTCGCGACGTAGTCGTCGGCGCCGGTGTCGAGCGCCTCGGCCTCGTCGAACTCGCCGTCCTTGGCGGTGAGCATCAGGATCGGCGTCCAGATCTCGGCGGCGCGAAGCGCTGCGCACACCTGAGTAGCCGTTCATGCCGGGCAGCAGGATGTCGAGCACGATCGCGTCGTATACGTGCTCGGTCGCCATCCACAGACCGTCGGTGCCCGTGTGCGCGACGTCGGCGGCGAACCCCTCGGCCTCGAGACCCTGGCGCAGACCGTCGGCCAGGACCTCCTCGTCTTCGATCACGAGCACGCGCATGGCCCCGACATCTTGCTCCCGAACGCTGAACCCGCGCTGAACGCGGCGGTGGGCCGTTCAGCGCCGGTTCAGGGGCGGTGGCGCACCGTAGTGCCGGACCCCAAGGAAGGAGGACACCGATGCGAGGACCCACGATTGCGCTGGCGGCGGTGCTGATGGCGGTCACGTTCGTTGCGCAGAACCCACCGTCGGCGGTCGCCGAGTTTGATCCGGCCAACTTCACGTCCCCGAAGGCGAATCCCTACTACCCGCTCGTCCCCGGCACGACGTTGGTCTATCGGGGCTCGGAGGACGGCGACCGCTTGGTCGAGCACCTCACGGTGACCGATCGGACGAGAACGATCGCCGGCGTGCAGACGATCGTCGTGAGCGACATCCTGTTTGCAAACGGGCGGCTCCAGGAAAAGACCACGGACTGGTATCAGAACGACAACGCCGGATCCACGTGGTACTTCGGCGAGGACACTGCCGTCTACAACCGGTACGGCCAGATCGTGAGCACCGAGGGTTCGTGGACGGCCGGTGTGCACGGCGCGATCGCCGGCATCATCATGCCCGCCGACCCGGGGCCGACGGACGCCTATCGCCAGGAGTATCTGCGGCGCCATGCCGAGGATCAGGGCTGGATCGTGTCGAACCGCGAGCGGGTCACCACGCCGGCCGGAACGTTCAAGAACGTCGTGCGCTCCTACGAGTGGACGCGTTTGGAGCCCAACGTCGTGTCGCTCAAGTTCTATGCCCCCGGCTTCGGCATCATCACCGAGCGCGACGTCGCGGGCGGCACGGAGTCGCTGCAGCTGGTCGCGGTGCACCACCACTAGCCCGGCGGCTGCAATACTCGGCGCGATGGCCACTCCCTACGTCGCGGTGATCGGCGCCTCGAACGCGACCGACTGGGAGCTGTCGACGGCCCAGGAGCTCGGCCGGGCGCTCGCCGAGGCCGGCTGCGTGCTGGTGTGCGGCGGACTCGGCGGCGTGATGAACGCGGCCGCGCACGGCGCCGAGTCCGCCGGTGGCATCTCGATCGGGATCCTCCCCGGCGACGAGCGCGACGTCGCCTCCCCGCACCTGACCGTGGCGATCGCCACCGGCTTCGGGGAGGCCCGCAACGCGATCGTCGCCCGGAGCGCCGACGCGGTGGTGGCGGTCGGCGGCGAGTTCGGCACGCTCTCGGAGATCGCGCTCGCCCTCAAGATGGGCACGCCGGTGATCGGCGTCGGCACCTGGGAGCTGGGCCGCGACGATCTCGATCGCGACCCGATCGTGCGTGTGGCCGAGCGCCGCCGAGGCCGTCGAGAAGCTCCGTGGCTTCCTCCCGCAGATGCCGTAGGCAGCGGGACCGTTGACCGCCCGCCGTGCCGCGGCGGAGGATGCACGTCCTGCATGAGCGCCTTCCTCGTCTTCCTCGCCTCGGTCTGGTGCGCGCTGTCGGTGGCGTTCGTCGCCGGCACCGTGCAACGCGGCGGGCGGGCGCTCGCGTTCGCGGGCCGGCCGCTGGCGGTGACGCCCGTGTCCGTGACGATCGTGGTGGTGTGCGCGGTGTCGGTCACCGCTGCGCTCGCCTTGGCGGCCGCGCTGGCGTATGCCCGCGGACGCCGGCTCGAGCGCCGGATGGCCGCGGAGCTCGACGACCACTGGGCAGCGCTGGCCGAGCGCGAGGCCGCGGATGCGGCACGCACCCGGCAGCTGGCCCGGGGGGTCGCCGAGCTCCAAACGTTGGTGGAAGGGCTCGTCGGCGAGCGCGCGGCCGGCGAGGTCCGCGCCCGTCATCTCGCCGCGGTGCCCGACGGCGAGGGCGACCCCGCGCTCAACCGCCTCATAGCGCGAGCGTCAATTCGATCTCGTCGCTGATCGGCAGGCCGTTCGACGCGTTGTGCAGCGGGATCGTCGGCTTCACGCGTGGCGCGCGCGGTGTCGACCGCGCCGGGGCGCACCTCGGTCACGGTGAATCCCTTTTGCTCGTACCACGCGATCGCCTCGAGGTTGTCGTTGGTGGTGATGAGCCACACACGCGCCGAGCCAGCGGCACGCGCGGCCTCCACCACCGCGGCGAGCAGCGCCGAGCCGGTGCCGTGCCCCGTCAGGATCGGCCTCGATGAGCGTGATCTCGCAGGCGTCGTCGACGATCCGGTAGGTCACGAGCCCCGCCCAGTCGCCGGCGACGAAGCCGTCGTGCTCGGCGGGACGGAACAGCTCGCCGTGGCCGGCCATGACGTCGTCGCCCCAACGCTCGCGGATCCACGCGGCGGCCGCCGCGCGGTCGGCCTCAACCAGCGGCCGGACGCGCACGGAGCTTCGCCACCGCGTTGGTGAGCGCGATGCGTTCGCCCGCCGTCAGGCCGACGGCGAGCAGCAGCGGCAGGTAGACGACCGCGCCGGCCAGCCCGATCCCGATGAGCGCCACGATCCAACGGGCGTTGCCGAGCAGCGCCTGCGCGCCGAGCATCGCGAGGCCGCATCCGATCGCGGGGATCGCCAGACGCGCGTACGGCTTGTCCCACGGGAAGATCCCCACGAACCGCTTGACCAGCACCAGCCGAAGCCAGTTGGAGGCGGCGATCGTGATCGCCTGCGCCGCAGCAGCTCCTTCGATGCCGAACTTCGGCACGAGCAGCAGCGACAGCACCAAGTCGAGCGAGGCGGAGAGCGCGTAGACGGTCAGGTCCCAGCCCGTCCGGCCGGCCATGATGAGCACGAACCCGGCCGCGCCCACACTGACGTTGATCGCCTGACCGATGACGAGGATCCGCAACGCCGGCGCCCCCGACGTGAAGTTCTCACCACCGAACAAACGCAGGATCGCGTCGGGCGCGAGCAGCATCAGCAGCAGCACCGGGATCGTGCCGGCGACGGTCCACCGGGTGATCGCCTTGAACAGCGCGTCGAGCTTCTCGCGTTCGCCACGCGCGTGCAGATCGGCGACGAACGGCGAGAAGACGTACGACACCGCGGTCAGGAACAGCACCATCGCGAGCGCCACACGGACGCACGACGCGTACACGCCGAGATCGTCCTGCGTGACGGCCGGGAGGCCGATCGAGGCCGCGACGAAGTAGTCGATCCAGAACAGGCCCTGCGAGAGCAGCGCCGCGGGGGCGCGCGGCGCGCCGTACTTCACGAGCGCCCGGGTCAGGCCGGCCTCGGCGGGCTCGCGCGCGTGCCGCCGCTCGAGCGTCCACCAGAACAGCCGCGCCGCGATCGCCGCAACGATCCACGAGCCCGCGTAGCCCCACACCGCGACCGGCTCGCTCTTTTCGACGAAATGCCAGAGCGCGATCATTAGCGCGATCCACACGAGCGGCTGCGCCATCCACTGCACGTAGAGGGTGTGCCGCATCACCTTCAGCCCGCGGCTGCCGCCGAGCCAGACGTAGGTCAGCGCGACGAACGGAATGGCGACGCCCGCCGCGCGGATCGACGCAATCGTCTCCTCGACCGTGCTCGGCTCCGACAGCGCCCGGCCGATCGGGCCCGCAAGCGCGACGGTCAGCAGCGCGAGCAGCAGCGACACACCGCCGGCGATCAGCGCCGAGCGCGACACCACCGCGCGCACGCGGCCCGGATGGCCCGCACCGACCTCGATCGCGACATAGCGCACAGACGCCATGTCCATCCCGAAGCGCGTCCCGGCCGCGGCGATAAAGGCGAACTGCGTGCCGAGCGTGACGATGCCGAGCGCGACGGCCCCCGCGTTGCCGCCGCCGAAGGACCGCGAGATGAGGATGTTCGCCGCGAAGGTCCCGATGACGAAGACGCCCAGGCCGACGATGTTCTGCGCGGTGCCGGCGGCGAGCGTCCGGAAGTCCTTCCCCTCGCTCCCCGCGAACACGCCCGTGGGCTCCGCGGCGACCTCGAGCAGTGCCTCTTCTTCGGGATCCACGGGCGCTCAGTATCTCAGGCGGTCTCGGCCGGAACTCCCAGCCGGTCGAGGATCGCGCGGCCGCGCGCCGTTGCGGCGGTGTCGTCACCGGCCTGGCCGAGCGCGAGCGCGGCCAGCGCCTCTTGATAGAGGTTGCCGTAGGCATGCCACCGCTCCTCGAGCGCGGCCCAGGTGGCCGCATCGGTGTCGACGCCCCCGAGGGCAGCCGCGGCGGTGTCGATCAGGAGCGCGTCACGGGGCGTGACGCGCTCCCCATAGGCCACGATGTCCCGGGCGATGTCGGCTGCGCCGACGTCGTCCGCCACCCGCACGATGTCGGGCGCCCACTCCGACCGGTACATGGCGGACTTTCCCCGAGTCGTCTCTTCGAACTCGCGCGCGATCGCGGCCGCTCGTGCGTCGTCGCCGTCGCGCGCGGCACAGAGCGCGCTCAACGCGAGCGCCGGCCCGAGCACCTGGAGCTCCTCGAGTGCGCGCGCGCGAACGAGCATGTTCGACAGGTCGCCGACCGGCTGTCCGCGGCGAAGCGCAACGGCCGTGGTCCACAGGTCGATCGCGAGCAGCAGCGACTCGTCGAGACGCTGATCGCCGGCCGAGAGCTCGGCGCGCGCGAGCAGCTCGTCCCAACGGCCGAGCTCGAAGAGGATTTCGAGCGAGGAGATCTTGGTCCACGACCCCTGGCTGAACGCACCTCGCCGGTCGGCAAGGCCGCTCGCCTGATCCAGCCGAGCAAGCGCCACCGAGGGCCCGTCGATCAGCCACTCCCGGTCGGCGAGGTAGCTGTGCGACGTGATGATGTCCGAGACGGATCCAATCTCCTCGGCCAACCGCAGGGCCTCGCGCAGGTCGTCGATACCGTCCGCGTCGCCGAGCGCGATGCGGGAATCGCCGCGGATGTGCAACGCCATGATCGCCACCGTCGCGCCGGCGTCCTCGGTCGCGAGCGCCTTGTCGGCGAAGGCGGCCGCCGGGCCGGGGTTGCCGGCGAACATCTGCACCTCGGCGAGCCACGCGTTGACGAGCGCGCGCTCCACCGTCGCCTCGGGGTGGTCGGCGAGCAGCTCCTCGCCCGTCGCGAAGTGAGCCCGCGCATCCTCCGCCAAGCCCATCCCCATCAGCTGGCCGCCGATCGAGGTGTGCGTCCGAGCCTCCGCAACGGCGTCCCCGCGTTCGCGGTGGATCGCCGAGGCGTGCTCGTGCCGTGCGAGCACCTCCTCCCTGCTGAGCAGGCCGGCCCGGCGCCCGGCGAGGCCTGAGTACGACAGGGCCTGCACGAACGCCGGGTCGTCCTCGAAGGCGATCGCGAGCACGCGTTCGAACCGCGCGAACGCGCCCGCCGGATCGAGCGGCAGGGTGGCCATCCCCGCCTCGAACAGGCATCCCGTGGCGCGCGATCGCCACTCGTCGGCCTGCCGTCGCTCGCCCGAGGCGTCGGCGAGCACCACCGCCTGCTCGAAATGCCGGGCGAGCGCATCGAGGAAGACGCTGCGGCGATCGCCGACCACCGATTCGAGCCAGAGCCCGGTGCTCGCGTGTTTGTGCGCCCGCACCATGCGGGGCAGCCGCGAGTACGCCACCTCGCGGATGAGCGCGTGGCCGAACCCGTACTCCGCCTGCTCGGGGAACAACGACGAGGACGACCGTACGACGAGCCCCCGGCGCGACAGCTCGGCGAGCGCGCCGCGGACGTCTGCGGCACCGGCCTCGCCGATCTCCGCAAGCACCTCGGGCCAGAAGCTGGCGCCGACGACCGCGGCGTCCTGCAGCACGGCGCGGCGCTCCGGCACGACCGAGTCCAGGCGCGCGCCGATCACCGCCTGGACCGACATGGGCACCTCCATACCGGCGAGATGCTGCTCCTGGAGCATCCGCACGAACTCCACGGCGAACAGCGGGTTCCCGCCGACGTTGGTGAGCACCTGCCGGCGCTCGGCCTCGCTCTGAATCGCCGTGGTGAGCAGGACCTCGACGAGCGCCGCGGTCTCCTTATCCGTAAGCGGCATCAGCCGGATCGTGGTGCTGTTGGCGCGGCCGCCGCCCCAGCTGGGGTCGTGGTCGAACAGCTCGGGCCGGGCGGTGCACGCGATCACGATCGGCGCGTCGCCGTCGTCGACGATTTGCGACAACACATCGCGCAGCACGGCTTCGGACCAGTGGAGGTCTTCGATCACGATGACGATCGGTCGATCGGCGGCCGAGGCGGACAACACCCGGGCTGCCGCCATCGCGACCTCGGCGGGCGGGATCTGCCGATCGCGTGCCTCGGCGCGAACGACGTCGGCGACCACGGCGAGACGGGCACGCAGCCACTCCTGCTCGGTCGGCACCGACTCGGCGCGCGCCACGAGCGCGCCGATCGCGGCGTCGACCGTCTGCGCGTCGTCGGCCGCGGCAACGCCGGCAAGCCTGCGCAGCACCTGGCGCAACGGCGCCAGCACGTTGGCAACGCCGTACGGCGCACACGCGCCCTCGAGCCACGTCACCTCGCCGCCGAGGAGCTCGCGGAGCTCGGACACCAGCCGGCTCTTGCCGATCCCGGGCTCCGACACGATGGTCACGAGCTGCGCGCACCGCTCGTCGCTGGCACGCCCCACCGTCTGGCGCAGGAGGTCCAGCTCGCGGCCGCGGCCGATGAGCGGCGCGACCGGTCCCTGGTCGACGTCCTCGCGCTCGCCCAGCACGCGCCACACGCGAATGGGCTCGGCCTTCCCCTTCGCGATGAACGGCTCGAGCTCCTCGGCCTCGAACCGGTGGCGAACGGAGAGCCACGTCAGCTCGCCGACGACCACTCCGCCGGGCGGCGCCACGGATTGCATCCGGCTCGTCGTGTTGACGACGTCGCCGGCGACCGCCTCGCCGACCTGCGGCCCGGCCCCCATCTTGACGACGGCCTCGCCCGTGTTGACCGCGACCCGGATCGGGTGATCGCCGCTCGAGTTCCCCAGGAGATCGAAGGCCGCTCGCACCGCGCGCTCGGGATCGTCCTCGTGGCCGACCGGCGCCCCGAACACGCCCATCGCCGCATCGCCGATGAACTTGTCCAGTGTGCCGCCGAACCGCTCGATCGCGGCCTTTGCGTGCTCGTGAAACGGCACCAGCGTGCGGCGAACGTCCTCGGGGTCGGCTGCGTCGGAGCGTTCCGTGAACCCGACGAGATCGGCGAACAGGATCGAGACCGTCCGGCGCTCCTCGGCGATCGGCTGCGCGAGCGGCGCGCCGCACGACATGCAGAACCGTGCCTCGGCCGGATTCTCGGTGCCGCAACTCGGACAGCGCATGCCGAGGCGAGTCTAAGGAGGACGCCAACGAACCGCTCCGGCCGCCCGTCCGTAGACTCCACATCAGGCCAAAGGAGTCCCGCATGCGCTCGTTCGGCATCACCGTCGCCGCCGTCCTCGCTCTCACGCTCGGCCTCGCCGCGTGCTCGGACAGCACGCCGCGCTACGGCGGGGCGGGATCGAGCACCTCGACCTCCAGCGCCGCCTCGGGCGGCGCGGCGGCCGTCGGCACCGCCAGCGTCGGCGAGCTCGGCACCGTGCTCGTCGACAGCTCGGGCCGCACGCTGTATCTGTTCGAGAGCGACACCGGCTCGACCAGCACGTGCACCGGAACCTGCGCCGGCACGTGGCCCGCGTTGACCACGACCGGCGACCCCACCGCCGGGATGGGCGCAAGCGCGAGCATGCTCGGCACGACCACTCGTGACGACGGCACGACGCAGGTCACCTATGACGGCCACCCGCTCTACGTGTACAGCGGCGACTCGGCGGCCGGTCAGGCCAACGGCCAGGGCATCGGCGGCGTCTGGTTCGCCGTCACCACCCAGGGCACGCCCGCCGACGATTCGGGCTCGGGAGGCGGCGGCTATGGGAGCGGCGGCGGCTACGGCCACGGCTAAGACACGTTCCTCCGCTTCGCCACGGCGCACCAACTAGGATCCGCCCTGCGATGCAGGACGAACTGAGCGACAAGGTCGCGCTGATCACCGGCTGCGGCAATCCGGCCGGGATCGGCATGGCCTGCGCGAGAGCGCTGGTTCGCGAGGGAGCCGACGTTGCGATCACGTCGACGACCGATCGCATCCACGAACGCGTCAAGGAGCTCGGCAGCGGGCGCGCGATGGGGTTCGTCGCCGACCTCACACACCGCGACGAGGTTGGCGCACTGGTGGATGCCGCCCTCGAGCGCTACGGGCGGATCGACGTCCTCGTCAACAACGCCGGGATGCTCAACGTCGGGCTGACCGAGTTCGAGTTCCAAACGTTCCTCGACATCGACGCCGCGACCTGGGATCTCGAGATCTCGATGAACCTGGTCACCGCGTTCAACGTTACGCATCTCGTCGCGCCACGGATGGTCGAGCACGGCTGGGGACGGATCGTGATGATCTCCTCGGTCACCGGACCGCACGTCACGAACCCCGGCTCGACGGGCTACGGCGCCGGCAAGGCGGGCATGGAAGGGCTCATGCGGGGTCTCGCGCTCGAACTCGGTCCGCACGGGATCACGTGCAATGCCGTCGCGCCCGGATGGATCGAAACCGAGCCGCCGGCCGAGGGGGAGATCGACCACGGGAAAGCCACGCCGCTCGGCCGCTCGGGATCGCCTGCGGAGATCGCCGAAGTGGTGGCGTTCCTCGCCAGCGACCGGGCGAGCTACGTCACCGGGCAATCGATCGTGGTCGACGGCGGCAACCTGATCAAGGAAATCAAAGGCCCCTCGTTCACATGAAGTTGGCGGTGTGCATCTCCGAGATGTCGTTCGCCGCGTCGGCGTCGAATCCCAGCTGACGCAGGCGCCCCACCCGCCGGCGGTGCATGATCTCGTGCAGTTCCCGAACGGCCCGGACCCCGTCCGGGAGCGCGCCCGGCGACGTGCCGCCGGCGGCAAGGATGACCAGCGCCTCCTCGACATGGGGCGTCGCTCCCGAGGTCTGTGACAGGTACTCGGCCCGTTGCTCGACCGCCCGTCGGAGCACGGCCGAACGATCCGGATCGGCGGCCAGGAACAGCCGCGCGTGCTCCACGCCGAACGCCACGTGCCGAGCCTCGTCCGCCCGTGCCCGGCGAACGACGTCGGCGGTGACCGGGTCGGGCGCGTAGCGCTCCACGAACGCCAGGTACTCGAGGAACGCGCCCTCGCCGAGCACCGAGAGCATGAACGAGGCCTGCGAGAAATCCTCCTGCTCCAGGAGCGACCGGAGGGATCGCTGTGTGATGGCGGCCGACAGCCCGAGCTCGCCGCCGCTCGCCAGCGCCCGCTTGGTGAACGCCTCGATGTGCCGCGCCTCATCGACGACCTGCGTCGCGAGGAACAGCACGACCTCGGTGAAGTGCGGATGGATCCGCGGGATGAACTTCGACGGGACGTAGAGCGCGGCGTACTCGTTCTCGGCCAGGTGGGTCATGATCTGCGCCACCGCGCGCTCGACGTGCGCGGGCAGGACCGGCAGCGCGTCCCAGGCGATGTCAGTCGACGCGTCCCACTGCTGCGCGGTCGCCTGGTCGTACAAGGAGGCGATGTTGTGCGCCCACACGCGGTCGCGTTCGAGCTCGGTGTAGGGAAACGGCGGCGATCCCGCCTCCACCGTCGCACCGCGCGGCGCGAACCCGGTCGCCGGATCGGCCCGATCGGGCACCACGCCGGCAAGTCCGATCAGCCAGTCCGGCGTGGCGAATCCCTCGGTTCGATCCGGCGCCTGCAGCGGAAGCGCCGGGCGATCCGCGAACATGAGCGACCCGCGGGCGCCGCGCTCGATGTGAAAGAGCGTCCGGTCGCCGTCGGGCTCCGCACCAACGAGACGATGACCCGTCCCCCGGCACCAGGCCGGCAGCTCGTGTGCGAGCCCGGCGTTCGACGAGGACACCTCCAGGACCTCGCCGGGCGCGAGGTCCGAGAGATGCACGTCGATCGCGAACATCAGGCCCTCGGCGAGGCCGAGATCCGCCCCGTCGTAGCGGGCGCTCACCATTGCGCGGCGATTCCCTGTTGCTCCACGGCGTCGAACACATCCCGGTAGCCGTCGAGCACCGGCGGGATCCACTCGCGCAGGCCCTCGAGCTCGAGGATCCGCCGATGCTCCGGTATGTCCCACGACATCGCCTCGAGATGGTACGACCACGCGTCGCCGACCCCCGCATCGAGCGACGGGAGCGCGGTGAAGTTGCAGTGCGAGTACGCCGGCGACGTCCAGAACGGCTGCAGGCGCTCGGGTGGCACCTCGCCGGAGCGAACGAACACATCCCAGCTGGCCAGCCCGATCGCGGCGGCGTCGGCCTGCCCGTCCAGCAACGCGACGAGTGCGTCGCGCTCGCTTCTGCCCGTGTCGCCGTGCTTGCCGACGTCGGAGTCGAACCGGACCAGCTCGACGTCCTCCCCCGGCCGCAGCCCCTCGAGCGTCAGATAGTGCACGGGCATGATCGCCGCCTGCGCCGAGTCGGCGCTGCCGAGCGCAAGGCGGCGACCCGACAGGTCGGCTGCGCTCGCAAGCTCGTCCGTCCTGCCGACGAGCGTCGTAAAGAACGCGACATCGGTGTCCCGCATCGCGAGCACGCGACACCCACCGTCGGTTGCCAGGAACGTCCGGACGTACGCGAGGTTCGTGTTCCACGCGACGTCGATCCTGCCCTCCAGCAACGCCTCGACTTGGGCCTCGTAGTTCGAGAAGAGCATGAAGTCCATGCGCACGGGAGCGTCGGTGAAGTACTCCCGGATGCCTTCCCAGATGGGCACCACTTTCGGGTCGTAGACGACGGCTCCGACCATCACGCGATCCATCGCCATCACCATCACCCCAGCAACGGCATGCCGGCCATCGCGCGACCGGTCAGCTCGTACAGGACGTCGGTCGTCGGGGCCATGACGGAGCCCGCACGCGCGTCGCGGAAGTACCGCTCGAGGCCGAGCGCCGGACTCATGGCGGCCCCGCCGCAGGCTTGCATCGCCTCCGAGGTCACGCGGATCGCGGTCTCGTTCGCCACGGCCTTGGCGGACAGAACTGGCGCGGTCGCGTCGGCCTCCGCCATCCGCCGCGCCAGATCCGACAGGAACCCGCCGAGCGCGTCGACATCGGTCTGCGCGCGGCCCAGACGGGCCCGAACCGTGGGCAGATCCGCGAGGGACTGCCCGAGGTGCTCGAGCTTGGCGGTCGTGACGTGACCGGTCGCGATGCGAAGGGCCCCCTCCGCGATCCCGAGCGATACCCCACCTTGCCCCAGCTGGAACCACGGCAGGACCACGCCGAGCATTAGGTCGAGTCCCGAGCCGACCTCACCGAGCAGGGCCGTCTGCGCCAGGGGCGTGGTGAACGTCATCGGCGCGCTGGCGTTGCCCCGCAGACCCAGCCCGACCCACGGGCCCGTGGTCTCGATGCCGTCCGCGCCCGAGTCGACCAAGTAGAGGCTCGAGACGAGCGCCTCAGCTCCGGCGGGCCGCGTGCTGACGACATAGGTCGCGGCGTGCGCGGCGCTCGTCACGAACGACTTCTGGGCGTCAAGGTGCTCGGCGCCGTTCGATCCCTGCAGCTCGGAAACGGGAGCCCAGAAGTGCGACCGCGACCCGCGCTCGCTGAACGCCAGCGTGGACAGCCGGTCGGTCGCCATCCCGCGAAGCACCTCCTCGGCGGCGCCGCCGCTTTGTGCGACCTGTGCCGCACACACATGCATCAGATAGACCATCGCGCTCGATGCGCACGAGGCAGCAAGGCTGCGCACGGTCAGCAGGAACTCGGCGGGCCCGGCCCCGAGACCGCCGACCTCGGCCGGCAGGGTCAGGCCGAGGAGGCCCGAGCCGGCAAGCGCGTCGAC
>CAWFJH010000004.1:0-1122223 GCA_963816105.1 uncultured Actinomycetes bacterium
GCTGTCGATCAAGAAGCTGTAGCGCTCGCGAAGGGCAGGGAGTTCTCTGTCCGCTCGCTCGTCACCGCGGCCGCTCGGACGCGTGGGCGACGGCGTCGCGAACAATGTGCGCGGCATGAACATCAGTGAGCTCGTACACGACCTCCCGCCCGCGGCGACTCGTCCTGACCAGGCCGGCGCCTCTCAGGACACGCAGGTGCTGGCTGACGAGTGGCTGCGGCGCCCCGATCGCGTCAACGAGCTCGTGGACGCAATAGGCGTGATCGGCGAGCAGGTCGATGACGGCGAGGCGGATGGGAGCTGTGAGGGCGCGAAGGAGTGCGCCCGCTGCCTCATACTCCGCGACCTCGGGGTGCGGGACACGCAATTCCGACGCTTGGTGCGGCTCGTCAACCACGTCACGCTCCCATGCACGTATGCGCCTTAGACAATACGAGCCGGGCAGGCTTTCATGGATCCATGCAGACGATATCCCCTGGAACGACGTCAACCGCCGGGATGGTGGGCCGAAACCGAAGGCTGCTGGTCGGCCTCGGCGTGATCCTTGCGGTCTGCCTCGCCATCTACCTGTTCTTCTGGAGTGGGCTGTTCAAGTTCCAACCCGAAGAGGGAGAGACGTTCTGGCACCTTCTGCACCAGAAGGGGCACTGGTACCTGGAAGTGTTCATCAGCGGCGTGGAGACCATCCTGTTCGACATCGTGATAGGTGTCGTGGGGTGGCGCTTCCTGCTGAAGCCGTACATCGCCCAGCGACAGGCGCAGGCGATCGCCGAGGAGCACGCACTCCACGGGATCGAGGACCACGACCACGAGGTGCATGAATCTGTGGCACACGCGCTCGATCACAAACAGCAGCCGTCGTGAGTGGGAAGATTGACCGGTCTCCGTGTTGACCGTCGGGTGCGGGTAGCGTTCGCCACCGTCGCAATCACGCTCGCGGTCGGGACCGTCGTGGGACTCTGGCTGCTGTGGCCCCGTGGCTCAGTTGCGACGTCCTCCGAAGGCAGGAATGACGTGATCGGTCCGCGGCCGACCTACCGCGGAGAGGTCGTGGCTGCGAGCGACGTGCAGTGCGGTTCGAGCCTGGTCGGCGCCCCGAGTTCGTTGGCGGCCCGTGTGTGTCTGCACGCCACGATCCAACTCGAGGAAGGCCCGGATACCGGTCGGTCCGTGCCGCTCGAGTTCCCCGAAGTGCCCTCCACCCCGCGTCTCCGCACCGGTGACGAGATCTTCTTGGGACATGTCCAGGAAGCAACGGACGGACCCCAGTACTACTACGTGGACCGCGACCGAGGATCGCTCCTGCTGTTGCTCGCTGCCGTCTTCGTCCTGTTCGTCCTCGTACTGGGCAGGTGGCGCGGCTTGATGGCCATCCTCGGACTCGCCTGCAGCATCGCGATTCTGCTGCGCTTCGTGCTGCCGGCCATCTTGGCCGGCCGCGATCCGCTGCTGGTGGCGATCGTCGCCTGTAGCGCGATCGCCTTTCTCGCGCTGTACCTCGCTCAGGGGTTCTCCACGGTCACGACCGTCGCGCTCCTGGGCACGCTCGGGGGGCTCGTCGTGGCGATCGTGGCGGCGCAACTCGCGGTGGAGGCCGCGCGGTTCACCGGGTTCGCCTCCGAGGGGGCGTTCCTCGTCAGCCTCGGTGCGCAGAACGTCAATCTCTCCGGGCTGGTGCTCGCCGGGATGATCATCGGCGCCCTCGGCGCGATCGACGACATGACCGTCACGCAGTCCTCGACGGTGGCGGAGCTGCGCGTCGCCTCCCCCGGCATGACTCGGCGAGAGACGTTTCGATCGGCGATGAGAGTCGGCAAGGATCACGTGGCATCCACGGTGAACACCCTGGTCCTCGCGTATGCAGGTGCCTCGCTCCCGCTGCTACTGCTGTTCGTGGTCACGCAGCAGTCTTGGACGAGCGTGGTGAGCGGCGAGGCCGTCGCTGCCGAGCTGGTTCGGACCCTTGCAGGAAGCCTCGGTCTCGTTGCCGCGGTGCCGATCACGACCGCGCTCGCGGCCGTTGCGTTCGGCACGGAGCAGGAGGATTGGATCTACGACGGGGTCGACCTTGCCGCCGATGACGACGGCCCGCTCTTCCCCGGGACCGAGCCGCAGCGCTGATCGTGACGTGTTCGAGGACGACGCGAGGGGCTAGCCGTTGACGCGCACGCCGAGGAGAGAGCCGACCAGGTAGGTCACGAGCGCCGCGCTCATCCCGATCGCGAACTGCCGCAGCGACGAGAGCCACCTCGGGCGTCCGGTCAGGCGCGCGGTCAGCGCGCCGACGACCAGCAGCGCGATGCCGGTCAGCACGGCCGACGCCACCACCGCGGCGGTTCCCGTCAGGAACAGAAACGGGACAAGCGGAACCAGCGCTCCCGCGCAGAACGTGAAGAAGGACGACGTGGCGGCGGCCCACGGGTTGCCCAGACCCTCGTTCGGATCGATGCCGAGCTCCTCGCGCGCGTGTGTGTCGAGCGCGACGGCGGGGTCGCGCATCAGCTCGGTGGCGACCTGCCGCGAGAGATCGTCGGAAAGGCCCTTGCGCCGGTAGATCTGGGCCAGCTCGGCGAGCTCCGATTCCGGGTCGCCGTAGAGCTCGTGTGCCTCGAGGTGGAGCATCCGCTCGAGGGTCTCGCGCTGCACCTTCATCGAGATGTACTCGCCGGCGCCCATCGAGAAGGCCCCCGCGAGCAGCCCGCTGATCCCGGCGAGCAGGATCACGCTGCGGTTCTGGCTGGCGCCGGCGAACCCCATGATCAGCGCCACGTTCGAGACGAGCCCGTCGTTCACCCCGAAGATCGCGGCGCGCAGGCTCCCGCTCTTGCCGGCCCCGGTGCTCTGCTCCCCCTCGACGACGCCCTCGTGCGGCACCATCGGAATGCGCCGGCGCAAGCCCTTGCGGGCCGCGAGGAGCTTGGGAAGCTGCCGCTTCGTCTCCCGGTCCTCGGGAGTGAGCCCGCCGCCGCCCTCAGCCACGCGGCCAAGCTTACGGCCCCGTCAGTTCGCGGCGGCTCGGACCGATGCCAACGCCTCGCCCGCCCGCAGCACGTCCTCGGCGGAGGAGCCGGCCGGCATGTTGAAGATCAGCCCCTGCAGGCCGGCGTCGAGGAACGCCTGCGCCTGCTCGCCGACGGCGTCTCGGTCGCCCCAGATCAGCCGCATCGCGAGCCCGGCGTCGTCCACGCCACGGGCCTCCTGCCACTCGCGACGCCGGCGGTCGGCGTCCTCGTGGCTCTCCCCCACGATGAGCGTGCCCAGGCGCGTGGCGACGATCTCGGAGCGGTCCCGCCCCTCGGCGTCGCAGTGCGACGCGAGGACGTCCAGCTTGCGCTTGATCAGTGGGATGTCCCCGAACCCGTTCCACATGTCGGCGTACTTCGCCGTCAAACGGAGTGTCTTCCGCTCGCCGCCACCTCCCACCAGGATCGGCGGCCCGCCCGGTCGAACCGGCTGGGGTACGTTGATCGCGCCGTCGACGTGGTGGATCGTCCCCTTCACCGTCGACGTCGTCTGGGTGAACATCGAGCGGCAGATTTGCAGCGCGTCCTCCAGACGCTCGAACCGCTCCCCGGGGGCGGGCCACGGGTAGCCGTAGGCGAGCGACTCCTCCTCGTTCCACGCGGCGCCGATACCGAGGATCGCGCGTCCCGACGAGACCACGTCGAGGGTCGTGACGACCTTCGCGAGGAACGCGGGGTTGCGATACGTCACGCCGGTGACCATCGCGCCGAGCTGGATCCGGCTGGTCCGGGCCGCGACGCCGGCCAGCACGGTGTAGGCCTCGAGCATCGGATCGGTGGGCGGCCCGATGTGCGCGATCTGGTGATAGTGGTCCATCACCCAGAACGAGTCGAAGCCTGCCTCCTCTGCCGCCGTCGCGATCTCGGCGATCCGCTCGAACAGCCGGTCGTCGGGCACGTCGGCGAACGTGAAGCTCGGCAGCTGCAGTCCGACGTGCGCCACGGTGCGCCTCCTCTTGTCGTCTACGGAACGCTGGGCCCTCCCAGGGTAGGTCGTTCGGCCAGTCACGATCAGCCCTCCGCATGCCAGCCTGGGAATCAGGGAGGTGGCTGCCATGACGACAGACGTCACCATCAAGGAGGTTCCGGACGAGCTCGTCGCCTCGATCCGGGAGCGGATCGATCTCGCCGAGGCCGGCGCCCGGATCCCGGATGCGTTTCGACGGCTGTGGGACTGCGCCGAACAGGCGGGGCACGGCGAGGGCACGCCCGGCATGGTGAGTCTCGCGATGGAGGACGGCCTCGCGGACCTCGAGCTCTTCGTACCGGTGGCTCACACGTTCGCATCGCGCGGCGACATCACCGCCCGAATGCTCCGCGGCGGACGGATGGCGACCACCACGCACACCGGCCCGTACAACGAGGTCGGTCCCTCGTACGCGACCCTCGCCGGGTGGATCGTCGAGCACGGTCACCGCATCGTCGGGCCGCCGCGAGAGCGCTATTTGAACGATCCCAACGTGGTCGGCGCGAACAAGGCCGAGACGGAGGTGGAGTTCCCCATCGAGCCGTGACGGGCGCTCGAACGGGTGCATGATGGGCTCCGTGAGCGAAGGGGCGAGCCGGCCGGAGGAGTCTCGATATCTCTTCGCCGGGATCGCGGTTGTCTGTATCTGGGTGGCCGTGGGAGTCGCGAGCATCTGGTCTCCCGACATGATCACGGGAACCGAGCAGGAGCATCTGCCGATCGCGGCGTTCAGCGACTGGTTCTACGCGGCGCTCGCGACCGGCCTGGTGCTGCTGGCGTTCGCCCGGCGAAGCTCCGGGCGCGAGCCGCTCGCTCTGGATGGGCTTCACCATCGCGATCGCCGGCATCTGGGCGGTCGTCGCCGTCGCGAGCGTGCTCACCCCGACCATGGTCACGGGCAGCGATCCCGACGACCATCCCAGTAGGCGTGTTCGCGGCGCCGGTCGCCGGTGTGATCGCCACGGCGTTCGCAAGCGTCTTCGCCGCCGGCAGCTCCGGGCACGGAGCCTCCTAGTCGCCGAGCGCGCCCCTTGGACAGGGGAAGTGGAACAGAAACACCAGCGGGCGCGCTTCTCAGATCAGTCCGTCACCGAGATGTGGCATGATGCGCGCGCCATGCTGACGTACCTCACGATTGGCACCCGGCGGAGGACCCGTTTTATGACCCAGCTCGGCAGATTCGATCCCGCATTCGACTTCCAGACTGACGCCACTGGACGGGATCCAGACTCTAGTAGCCCAACGCTCAAGACGTACCACAAACGTCTTTGGAGCAAGCCTTTACCGAGCGGTGACCTTTTCGAACTGGACGACACCACCCCGGGTGCCTACTTGCACCACGAGTCGGCGCGAGGCGAGTTCTACCTCACAAGCGATTCGGCTGTGCCGACCTGGACGAGATGGCTACGCATGGCCGCGGTCCTTCAACCCCATGCCCGAGTTGGAGCGGGAGCAATTCCGCATCGTGGCTGGCCAGATTGGCGGCGAGGATCGTGTTCCCAGGCAGACGGATAGACGGCAAGCCGACCATCAACCAAGTGCGCGGGTGGAACTCGCGTATTGCCGATCGGCTCGACCTCACGCTGGAGTGCATACGACTGCATTACCTCTGCAAGACCAATCCCATGGCCGAGACGCTCATCCGGTATAGGGACTTCTTCGACCTGTTCCAAGACTTCGTCGGATACACCGACTTCTTCCTCTTGCAGGACCTTGTGTCCGATGACTCGTCGTCGGTGAAGTTCCTCATGCCCTTTGCTGACTTCAGCGCTTTCCCGCGTCCCACAACCTACGATCAGTATGAGATCTACCGCGAGAACGCGACCAGTTTCGTCGAAGCGCGCAATCGCCGAATGTCTGCGTACGTCGATCGGGTGGAAGGCCAACGATAGGAGGAACGCGACTGCGTCCCGCGGGCTGTGGACACGCTAGGTGACGAGGGCGGGCAGGGCTCGGCCGATGGGGGCGCGAATTACCTCGTCGGCGATCTCGTCGTAGGGCGTCGGCTGGGCGTTCACGATCACGACGGCGTGCGCCTGCCCGCTTGGCCGCGTTGCAGAGGAGCGCCGCCGGGGTCACGGTGAGCGAGGTGCCGACCGCGATGAACAGGTCGCACTCCTCGGCGGCCGCGAACGCCGCCAGCAGGACGTCGGCGTCGAGGGACTGGCCGAACGCGATCGTCGCCGATCGCTGGATGCCGCCGCAGCGCTCGCACGCCGGATCGGGATCCCCGGCCCGGACGCGATCGAGCTGATGCTGCATCCGCGTCTCGTAGCCGCACGACTGGCAGCGGCACCAGTGGATCGTGCCGTGGAGCTCGAGCACCTGGCGTGATCCGGCCGCCTGGTGCAGCCCATCGATGTTCTGCGTGATGAGCGCGCGAAGACGGCCCGCGCGCTCGAGGTCGGCGAGCGCGACGTGGCCCGCGTTCGGCGAGGCCGTCCAGGCCGGGTGATGCAGCCGCTCGATCCACGCTTGCCGGCGAACCTCCGGATCGGCGAGGTACTCGCTGATGTGCGACATCCGCATCGCCGAGGGGTTGCGAGTCCACACCCCGTTCGGTCCCCGGTAGTCGGGAATGCCCGACTCGGTGCTGATGCCGGCGCCCGTCAGCACCACGATCCGGTTCGCATCACCGAGGTCGATCACACGGGGACCTCGGCAGGCACGGTTTCCGGCTCCGGCACGGCGACCGGCTTGGGCTCGACGGCGGGCTGCTCCTCCGGCATGGGTATTGGTGACGGTACCGGCTCCTCCACCGGCTCGATGCGGATCTTCTTCTTGGGTTCACCAATCTCCACGAAGGCACCTCCGAGGCGATGGACGAATGGGTTGGGGGCCGATGGCCACGGGTGACCCACACGCCGTCCGGGCGAACCAGCATTCGTGCCAGTTGCGGCCCGATGTGTACGCGATGTCCGGCGGCGAGCAGTCCGCGCTCATCCCGTTCGGAGGCGTCTGCTCCGCGAAGCCAAACAGGTTCGCGCGCGGATCGTCACAGTCGACGAACTCGATGTGGTCGCCTTCGCCCACGCCACAGGTCATCGCGATCGCAGGCGGCAGGCGGCCGCATCCGGTTCGGGACGCCGGCATGCGATCACCGGCTGGACCAGGGGTCGCCGCGGGCGACACAACGGCACGCTCGGTGACGGCTCCGGGGTCGGCGGATCGCCCCAATGCGTCACTGCGTTGACGACAGCGCCGACAACGACTGCACCGAAGAACAGGAACCCCGCTGAACATCCACAACATGAAGAACGAAGCCGATCATGAAACGGAGCACCAGGATCACGGTGAGGCGAGCACCAGGCGCCTCGCGGGCGTTCGTGGGCATCCGCCCGGCGACACCGCGCCGTGCCTTTGTGCCACGCAATCGACGGCCCGGGCAACAGATCGACCGCGTACGTGTTCAACAGCTCCGACTGGACCGCGCGCGCATCGATGCCGGTCTTGCCCCTGCCGTGACGATCGCACAACGGAGTGAGTTGGGGCGTTGGTCCTCGACGACGATCACCGGATCGCGCACCACTCCCCTCTCGATGCACGGGCCGCACACGAGCCGAAGCCGCGCCGGGTAGGCGAACTCCGATCGTGCGCCGCGGTCGTGCTCGATGATCGGTCCCCCACATCGCGATCGCGCCGACCACGCCGATGCGATAGCCGAACACCTGCGCCATCACCGAGCGATCGGCCACGAGTCGGCCGCGTAGTAGCCGCAGGTGCAATGCTCTCGGGGCGCCCGATGCTCACGGGTCTCCTGTCGGGCAGCAGATCGGCGCGCCGGGCCTCCCGGGCGGCCACGCCAAATGCGGTAGCAGACCGTGGAACGCAGCAAGAGCCGGCCGTTGACCCGACTCAGGCGCCATGCGCGCCAGCCGAGCACCGGCTCGATCGACGAGCGGAACCTGATCGTCGGGATGGGAAGGGGAAGCGCCATCCATGTCGTCCGATCGGCACGCTCAGGGGAAGCGCACGAGCGCGGCCCCGTACCGCTCCTCGGGCAGGTCGGCGCCGGCCGACGCGAAGTATGACAGCCAGTACCGCTCGGTCGCCGAGGATCCGATCGGCCGGAAGGTACCCTGCCAGCCGACACGCCCGCCCCGACGACGTAGACGTGAACGCCCGCCAGGTGCGGCAGCAGCTCGTTCGTGCGCCGCCGCGTGCTGCACCATGTCGGACAGCAGCGACGAGCGACCGCGACGACGCCTCCGGGTACGCGGCGAACACCCGCTCGGCCAGCTGCACGCCCGCGCGAATATCGGTGCCGGTGCGCCGAGGTGGCGCGCCAGGATCTGCTGTCGCCGCAGCCGCTGACCGTCTCGGACTGCTGGCTTCGCCCGGCGCCTCGCACGTGAGCTGGTTGTCGGTCAGCGGATCGCATGACGTGAACGTCGCGTCGATCGGATAGGTCGAGTGCGCGAGCGGGTTGTCGTCGATCACGTCGCCGACCACCGTGCCGTGCTGCGTCGATCGTCGCATCCAGCACCTCGTCGAACGCCGCCGCGTACCGCGCCCGGATCGCCGGGTCGTCGGTCGAGCGCGACACGTCGAACAGCACGACGGTGAGCGGCCCGGCGCCGTCGGCCGTGCGTCCCCGCTCGAGGGTCGAACACGCCGGCAGCACAAGCACCAGCACGGCCGCCGCGAGGAGCGCCACCAGACGCGCGCTCATCGCTCCGCTCCCGCGGCCGTCGGGTGCAGCTCCGTCACCGGCGCCGACTCGCGCTCGTCGAGTTCGCGAAGCGCCGCCGGCACCTCGATCGCCGGCTGCTGCCTGAGCGAGTCGGGCACCTCGGGGTTGCCGCGCGCCCGCAGGTTGGCGGTGCAGTACGCGGCCATCAGCCCTCGGTGGTACGCGACGATCTGCTCCGCCCGGGCGCGAGCGGCCTCGCGCGCCTGCTCGCCCGAGGCGTCCCACCGAGCGAGCGCCTGCTCCCGGTCGCGAACCCGGCGCGTGGCCTCCTTCAGCTCGTGCTGGGCCTCCTTCTCGTCGGCGCGAGCGCGATCGCTCGGCGCGTGCGCAAGGTAGGAGATCATCGTCGCGCCCGTGTAGATCAGCAGGTTGATGACGAGGAACACGGCGCTGCCCACCACCGGCCCGAGCGTGTCGAGCCCGGTCAGCTCGGCCGAGACCGACAGGTAGCGCGCACGGATCACCGCGATCGCCACGATCGTCAGCACCGGCAGGGCGATGAGGATCGTGATCCACCGCCGCTCGGCCATCGACGGGTTGGGCTGGCGCAGGAACGAGCCCAACCCGTGCGCGCAGAGCACGAGCGTGACCGCAAGGCTCGCGGTCATCACCCACGTGAGCACCTCGGCCTCGCCGAACAGCCGGAACGCGATCGCGTTGAGCGGGAACTCGGCGATCACAATCGCGACGATCGCAACCGCGTACGTGAGGCGGCCAATGCGCGGCCCGCGATCCCCGGCGGGCTTCGCCGTGAAGGAGTCGGGCGCGGCCGCACCGTCGCGCACCGGGAGCCGCTTGGCTGCGGCGTCCACATCGAACTCGGCGTCGCGGCGCTGGAGCTCGGCGGCATCGAGCTGGCTGTGACGACGAGCCTCGTCACCGACGACTGCGTTGGCGAGCTCGGCCAGCGCCTCGTGAGCGCGGTGGGCGATCTGCACGAGCGCCGGCGGATGCGACGGTTCGCGAGAGGTCGGGATGCCTCGACGGCCGTCACGCCGACCGTCGCGGCGAGCACGCCACAGATCGCGGAAACGGCGGAATCGCCCGGGAGCAGGCGTCATGGGTGCCTCCTTCGGTCGAGGCGCCTCCGCCAGGGGCAGCGGAGGAGGGGCTACGCCTCAACGACAATGCCGAAGGTAGAAACACCCTCTGACACGAACAAGTGTTCGGATCCCGTCCGGTAAAGGGCTGGACGGTCACACATGTCGAAACGTCGTTCAAGCCGTCGCGGTCAGCGTCAACCGTTAGGGATCCGTCCTCTCGAGGAGCTACGCATCCGATGGCGGAGGCTTCTGGAGCCTTCGAGCAGAGGGGGCCCGTCACCAGAGTCGCGATCGGGTCTGACGCCGTCGTTGCAAGTATCTAGTCCTCGTGTGAGACGTTCACGCCATCACAGACGCCGTGCATGTCGCGTTCGACAAGGAGCTGCACTCGGAGCAACCGTGTGTCACCCTCCATGTCCAACAGTTGACCCCGGCGTCGTCTCGAGCCACGCGACGTTCCGCACGCCAACGTGGGAACGCCGTCTCTAGATTCGCTTCCTGTTGCCTGGGGACTCGCGGGGTCGCAGAATCAAAGCTTGGTTCTTATCGCGGGTACCTCGAACCCCCGAAGCAGCGCGAGGACGAGGAATGTCCCCGCAGGCGAGGAAGGATCCCACAGATGGGTCTGTTCCGCAGGTTTCGTGGCAGAGGATGGAGGACACGCCGCCTCAACGACCTGATATGCAGCCGGGTGACTCTCCCCCACGATGGATGTTCGACGGCATAACGGTACAGCTTCTTCACGGGCAACGAAACACTCGAGGTCGTCGGCGAATCGAACTACCAGGAGAACCTGTGGCGGGTCGCAGGGGGCCGACCAGGAAGCGAAAGAGTGAGGACGGCTATCTATGCCGTGCTCGCCCCGGAGCCTGAGAATCAATTCGACCAGAACGCAGTCGCGGTGTGGGTGAGCGGGCTTCGAGTCGGCTACTTGTCGAGAGAGGATGCAGCTAGATACCACGCCGGCGTGCTGTCGCAGCAAGTCAAGCACGGAAAGCCAGTGGCACTCGAGGGCGTAATAGCCGGTGGTGGCATGTACGAGGATGGGCCTGGACGACTCGGCGTGTTCCTGAGGCTCGATCCAACTGACTTTGGCGTTGCTTCCTCGAAGTCGGCTCGCAGTGGTGGCGTCGACACGGGACTGAGTGAGGCCATGTTGTCCGACGAGAACGACGACTCGTATGACCTTAGCTGGATGAAGGGCCTGCCGGAGGACCCGTCTGCGGCGATTGGTTACCTGCGAAGCGCGATGCAGATAGAGCTGGATCCTCTCGACAGGCATTTCATGTATCACCAACTCGAACTCGCCCTTTACAAGTCGCGTGACACACTCTCGTCCGCCCTGGAGGAGTACTCGACGAGTGCTGTCTAGCGCACGACTCCGAAATGGAAGTTATTTGTGCGGCCTTCGTGGGCAAGTGGGGCAACATCCCTTGGCTGCACACATACAAGCAGCAATGCATTAGGCAGGCGAAGGCGAAGAACTACGAACTCGCTCTCTGGTGGGCCGAACGAGGACTGACAGTCTACGGGGACAGGGCCGCGCGTAAGGATGCGGTGGACGACCTGGAGAAGCGGGCGGCTACCTACCGCAAGAGGCTGTCCTCGGCCGACTAGGCGGGATCTTTCGAAGGACTCCGTACATCGTACGAGGAGTCGGCACGCGGGTATGAGGAATTGACCAACTCAATGCAATCCCGGTGCCCGACTACTCCCCAAAGCAACGCCGTGCTGCGCCGGGAGGATCCAACAGCGCCGGTCATCATATGCCTCTCGACATCGTCGACCAGCGCCACCTCAACAGTCGATCCGTCCCGGTGATCTCCGCATCGACGATGGCTACCCGTTCATCGACGATCCCCAACTCGGCAGGCGTTGCAGACACAAGCCATCCCTCACCTGATGCATCGACAGGGCTCACGGCGCACATCTCTGTAATAGAGCCAGCAGGAGATCGCCCTCGACCCGTGACCTCGCCCGCAACGGAACCTTGCCCCCAGCTTACGTCGAGCGACTTCCAGTACGGGCTGCAGACCAGGCGGTATGGGCACCGCCGACAAGTCTCCGAACTCGGACTCGCTAGTCCTTCCCACGCGCCATCTCGGATGGCCAACTGGAACTCACTTGTCGCGTCAAGGACTTCGTCCACGGCGCCAGCCACGTCGGCCTCCGTGATCGATTCCTCCCAACGCCTTCCGGCAGGATCCTCGATGGCGACACGAGTCGGTCTGTCGCCAGTCGCGACATTCACCAGGTGCGCGTAGAGGAGTAATTGTCTGCGCTGGCTCTCGGTCGCGCCCCCTTGATGCAACCCCGTCTTGAGGTCAACGACAACACGATCGGCTCCATCGCCCTCGACCCGGTCAGGACGTCCGAAGAGTCCTGTCGCCCGGTCTTCGAGCGTCTCTTCGATCGCCGCAGCTGCGCGAGATGGTGCTGTCCGGGCACGGAAGAGGCGAAGCGCTGCCGAATCGTTCGAGTTCGGACTAGGTGGTAGCCGGGCCATTCCGGAGGAGATGGCACCGTGGCGGGCGCCCACGCCTTCGCGAGCGCCGCTTGAGCAGCATCCAGATGCCGATTCCACGCAGCCTCGAGAACGCCGCGCGCTGCCTCCTCCGAGATCGAGGAGGCGAGCATGCCCTTGCCCACGTCCTCGACGACGCCATGCGCGACGACGCCAAGCTCGGACCAAGGGTTCGGACGTCGTAGTCCTCTGAATCTCTCGTCTAGGCGCCATGCGACGCGCATCCCGCAGGCGAGGAGGTCGTTCGCGATCGTCGGGGAGATCCTCCCGAGGGGCTGAGGATCAGGGGTCGGGAACTCAAGCGCCATCGGCGAGAAGTTGGTACACCTGTGCCGGCAACCGTTGCAGCACCCACACATCGGACATGGATACGGCTGTGACCCGTCGTTCCGACTGGACGGTGTCGTACGCGTCCGCCTGCGCCGCGTTGAAGGGCTGTTCGTCGTGTCGCCAGAGGGGGTGTCCGATGACAACAGCTCGGCGCGATCTTTCCTAGCGATTGCAAGGAGTCCATCGTCCAGAGGCCAGATCTCCGTCGGAAATGCCCCGCGTAGCCCTTCGAGAAGGCATGAGCAAGGATCGGCGCTCGGCTCAGCCATCGATGCGTATCCAGCGGTTCACCGGCGGCCAGGGTCGCGACGTCGATCCCTAGCCGCCAGTCGAGCGCACCGTGCAGTCGTCGGTTGTCGTAACTGCGGAGGCAGTCCGGGCACGACTCGGTGCAGATACGATGCTGCGGGTCGTCGAACCGGGCAGCGAGGTCGACGAGCACATCACTCAGTATGCCCTTCAGGTTCTCGGGACGTCCTATCTCCGACGCGTACCCAGCGCCGTTGTCTAGCGCGTCGGCGACGAAGACGCGGTGCGTTCGCACGCCGTTGATGCGGGCTGGCTGAAGGCCGACCTGGAGTTCATCTGGCTGGACGTCCAAGGCCACCTGGCATCCACGTCGGAACACCTCGGCGAATGACCACATCGCTGCGGTCCCGGCTGGGAGGACGGACCTCTGGGTGGGGATCACCTGCCCTGGAGGTCGAGGGGGTCAAGCGAGTAGAACGAGAACGTCGGTCGGCCGAACATCGCCGATCGCGACTGGTTCGAGTCGTGAGGCGCCATCCAGGGAGACTCTGAGGCCATCCTCGTAGAGGCTCTCATCGTCGCTGACGATGGTCTGGTCTTTCATCTTCATACGGTGAAGAGGCGGCCTCGGTTGTCGTTGACGCGGACCACCTCGGCCTGGTCGAGGACGCGGACCTGCATCGCACCGACGACCTCGGGCAGGGCGCGTTGCTCAGGATTGACGGCCAGTTCAGGCGCGCCCGCCGTCGAGACGGGCTCGTTGAGGTCGTCGTAGTCGGCCTGGTGGTAGTCGGTGCGAAAGCCGAGCGGCTGATGCAGCGGGACGTCCTGCATCGCAGACCCGCAGATGCGGCATGGGCTCCAGCCTTCCTCCCTGAGGCCATGTCGACGATGCCACACTCATGGCATCGGCGAGAGGGATGGATGGGCCAAGCGGATCCCGGGCAACAGCTCGTTGACCCTTGATGTCGTACGCTGCGAAGCCGACTGAGGTGTGAAGAACCCCTTCCTTCACCACCTGCGCGCCGGGTGAGAATGCCGAGATAGCCATGTCGAGAGCTCGATCGGTGACCGTCCGGTCTCTAGGTCGCTTCGGCTCCGTATCCACTTGCCGTAGAACGGACGAACTCGGGTCGGAAAGCCGAACATCGGGAGCACACCTGCGTTCGCCAGTAGTTCACTCAGCTCCTCCTGCATGTAGTAGGGATTCGCGATCGCCTCGTCGATCGCACGGGAAGCTCTTGTCGGCACCACGCCGCCAGCGAGTCCGCCTTGATAGCCAGGGCCGTGTGTGCACACATCCGCCCGACGACCTCGTCACGTCTGGAGCGCGTTCCAACCACGCGGCCACCTCCGGCCGGCGATCGGGCCACTCGTCACTCGGCCGAACGAGCCGTGGATGCTTCCGGCCGAGCGCTTGGGTGGATCCGAGCACCCTGGAACGCTCGTCGAAGCAGTTCGGCGATGACCACGCGGCGAATGATCCGGTCGCGGCGAGGTCGAGGTACGGCTGCGGCGGAACGTCTCCGGTGATTCGCTCGGTGTGCGTGAAGTAGTAGTCGTCGTGACTTCGGTCGCGGACGAGCGTGAGCGCGTAGGAGAACGCCTGGCCCGACCGTCCGGCGCGTCCGACGCGCTGCTGGTAGTTGAACCGTTGCGGCGGGACGTTCGCCATCATCACCGAACGCAGGTCTCCGATGTCGACGCCCACCTCCATCGTCGTCGTCACGCTCAGCACGTCGATCGGCGTGGTGAGGTCGTTCTCCTCGGGAGGAGGCAGGAGGGCGCCCCTGGAACTGCCGCTGCCTTGACGCGCTGGAGCGCCAGCGGCTTGGTCTGACCGGTGAGCTCGGAGCGACCCTGAGTCGCCGCGGCTCGAGGGACGCCAGCCAGCCGTAATAGTCAAGCTCCTAGCTGCAAGTTGCTCTCCTTGGGAAGGGGATTTCCGCATCCCGTCGCCGTGCACACCCAGCGGCTGGGTGAAGATGGGATCGATGCACCGTCGCAGACAAATCAGCTCTCGTTGGACGGCAGAACGAGCACCAACATCGAGTCCGCCGCAACGTCGCGAGGGTCCAATCCGGAGCGACGCCGGGGCGGTTTAGGTCGGAATCGGCCGCGCGAACAAGTGCGCCGTTTCGACGCCAACGTTCGGCCACCTTTCGTAGGTATGCCTTTACCGCACGGGCATTGTGTGGAGGGGTATCCACCCGGGAATCGACGCGAGCTACCAAGGATTCGGATGATGCCTCTCGGATCGCCTCGCGTGCCGCCCCATCGGGGATGGCCACGGGATAGCGAACTCGGCATCTACCCAAGCGAGCCCGATCGATTCAATGTCGCGGCCGGCTCGATCGAAGATTGCCGTTGCAAGCTCTCCAGCCAACGATTCCCGGTGGCGTGCCAGGTCTTGAGACGAGACGTCGGGCGACAGAGTGGTCCACAGCCCTGGCGTCGGAGGCTGGTGCACCCTGTACCAAGGTAGCCCCCGATCGACGGACAGATGATTCATTGACGCTTTCGGACCTGCTGGGTTCACGCCCAGCGCGACAAGGTCGGACATGGTTTGCTGCAAGACTGATGCCCACCCCCGCCGGACCCCACCTGACGCTTCGGTGCTCTCGAAAGCCGCAATCCTTGTGGCATCAGCCTCAGTCGCCCCACCCAGCGCCGCCCGCGCGTACGCCAGCACGAGGGACGGATCAGACCTGCGGAGTTCCTCGAAAACCCTCAGCTCCGTCCCTTCCAGATTCGACTCATCCACCGCGCCGCGCCTCAGGATCCCAACTCGGTCCACGGCATGAGCCTGAAGCTCCTGCCTTAGGAGCTGCCGAACCAGGTCCCTGAAGTGGTTCCGCTCAACTCCGACGGCCGTGCGAGCCGCGTCATCGCGCGAGTCGGTGAACACGATGGTGCGGGAGTCGTTCGAGGCAGCCCCCATGCTCCGCGTGAGCCGGGAGAGGAGCAGCTGAGTGGCAGCCGCGAGCCCAGCCGTATGGGCACGGATCGGGCTCCGGACGATTCCCCTGAAGAACTTCCGCGCCTCAGCGCGCCCCGTTCGCATCCAGCAGCGTGGACAGCGCTCAGGCAGGGCGGGCACGCGGAAACTTCCGTCATCGGGCAGGCCGCGGACCGTGAGCATCACGCCAGTGGAGGGCTTCGCGTTGGCAGTGAGAGCTCCCATCAGTGGGTCCCAATGGGCGCCGATGAAAGCCAGATCGACCGCGCTACCCGCAGGAGACTTATGCGACCACTTGTCCCCGATGGCGATGGAGCCCGGCCGGTACCACGCGTATGCGCCGTGAGGTCTCCGGAAGACGAAGTCGGTTGAGGCAGCTGGGATCTCGACGGGTGTGGGCGTAAGCAGCAAAGTTCCGTCCAGATCGCGGATCACGAAACCGCCAAAGCTAACGTCGCCGCACTCGAAGCAGTAGAGCAGCTCTAGGACTCTCGCGCCGCAATCGCAGCTCGACGTCGGAATGCCGAACAACCGTCCGACGCCTTGCTCCGACCGCTCTCCGTGACGCTCGTCGCACTCGGGATTCGTGCACGCCCACACCCCACGCATCGTCCTGGCGAACATGTGCGCGCGGAACGAGATGCTGTCGCGTTCGCCTTCGAGGTCCTGGATGGCTTCCAGTACCGAGGATCGCCTGCTAGCCGGGGTCGGCCTCGTCGAGCAGTCGCTCAGCGAGCACTGGGAGCTTTGTGGCTCGGACGCGGTCGTCGTCGCCTCTGCAGGCTTCCGCAACGGCTGATGGTAGATAGGACGGACCGCTCTCGGTAACCAATGCCTGCAGGTCCTTCGAGCGAGGAGTTCGCGCCGTGGAAGCGGCAAGGTCGCGCTAAGCGCCCGAGGACGTCCGGACGTGACGAAGAAGGACGACGCAGGGACACCGAAGAACGCCTCGAGGTAGCCGAGACCGGCTTCGTCATCAGTGAGTGAGGCGCTCGTTGCGAGGCAGCGGAGCTGAGACGAGTCGGGGCGCAGCCCAAGCCGCCGAGGAGGTTCCGGAGGATCATCGCGACCTCGCTTCCCGCGGTGCCCCGGTAGAGGTGAAGCTCGTCAACGACGAGGGTGAACGTGCCCCCGCGTCGATCCAACGCCTGGTCTTGTCGAAGAGTGGGTCCTCCAGCTCACGCATCAGCATGGCGTTGAGCATCGAGTAGTTCGTGACCAGGACGTCGGGCGGCGCGGCGATCATGTCCCACCGAGTCAGCATCTCGCCCGTTCGCGGGTCGGAGAACTGGGACAGGAACTCATCGTCGTTTCGCCGGCCGTTAGCCAAGCCGATCGAAGTCGTCGACGATTCCGCGGAGCTCCGCCGCAACCTCTTGGACGCGCAGTCCGCCCGCCGCAGCTGCGGCACGTCACCGCTTCCGAGCGTCGAACTTGTGTATCGACCGAACCAGATGCCTGCCCTGGGATCCACGGCTCGGAGCGACCTAATCGCCCTGCGGAGTCGAGCTATCTGATCCTCGACGAGCGCATTAGTCGGATAGAGGATGAGCGCGCGTACTGCCGGCGTCCTGGACAGGTCGCTGCCGCATGCTCAGCCACGCGGGAGGTGAGTTCGACCACCACTCGCGCACGGGCGGATCTGGTGCTGCCACGAGGCCTCTGCGACGATCCGAACGAGGATGGGCAGGAGGAACGCCTCGGTCTTGCCGGATCCCGTTCCGGACGTGACGACGACGTTTCGCCCTCGTCCGCGTTGGGCGCAATGATCGCAGCGCGTCGGCCTGATGCTGTCGCAGCATGATCGGAGCTCAGGCAAAGTGAACCGTCCCAGTAGCGCTCTACCCACAAGTTCGGCAGCCCCGGATCGACGCCTGCCTCGTCGACAGCGTCAGCGAGCGGAACGTCCGCGTCATACGGGACGACCGGCTCGACGAGGACGTCGGTGAACAGCGCGTCGCCCCGAAGCAGGAGTCGCCGACGCTCCGCCATCAACGCCGGATCCCTCAGCCAGTAGGCGGTGTCGATGTAGCGAAGGTATGCGTCGCGCATCCCCTGATAAACCGAGGTCGGCGTCCTTGCTAGCGGCCCACTCGTCACGATCCAAAGCCAGGGTGTTAAGCTCGGCGAGGTCCGCGGCACATCTCTGTACGCGATGAGTCGGTGCTTCTCGTCCTCAATGGGAAGCAGACCCGAAGCCAGGACCGCCGCCCGATGGTAGAGGCCAGGAAGTTCCGCACCGAGCGGATCGTAGAGCATCCCGCTTTAGCGTCGTAACCGATGAGCGGTCTCGCTGCTCGGAGCGCCGCCGCATGCTTCACCAATCTCGCATCCGTTCGACGCATCGTTCCCTCCATTACGTCGTTCTCGTCCCGAAGGCAGTACACCGTCGTCGCCCCAGCCAACTGATAGGCACCCGGAAGTGAAGCATCCTGGACAGAGAGCCAGCGGGCAAGCTCGGCATCCCAACGCCTTACAGAGCGCGCGGCAGTCATCGGTTGGCGAGGCAGCCGTTCAATGACCTCAGACAGAGGAGGCAGCGCCTAGCCAGACGGCTGGCAGCGTCCTGAGCCAGAACCACGCTCATCCCGGTGCGATCTTCGAGCGCGCGTAGTAGCGAATCGGCATCAACCGACATTCCGTTCAGACGAAGTCGATCCGGAGCCATCGGTCCTTGGGGCGTTCGTTCCAGCGTCACGTGGTAGGTGTCACTCAGGTGATGGATGGCCTGCAGGAGAGTTCGGCTCCTATGACCTGTGAGGATCATGGATCCGTCCGCGATTTCGGCGAGCGTGGTTGGCATGACCTCCCACGCGAGCATCCTGGTGGAAGCCACATCCCGGGCGACCTCAATGTGGCCGAGCCCGTCGAGCGATCTGGCAAGTCTGTCCACGAAGAGCTGCGATGCCTCGATCTGAAGGGCGATTTGCTCCAGCGCAGTTGCGGACCGGCTCGGTCGTGACTCAGTGCATCGAGGGCAACATCCGCAGTCGCGCTCCTTCTTCGGAGACCGGCGTCACTTCGCTCACGTCGATGGTTGGGGTCACTAGGCGATGGGGACGTCGCGACACATTCCCTCTCACCGGGCGGTACCTTGCGGGGAATCGCTTGACGAGCCCACAGTGCTTACACACGCCCTCAACGGTCGAACTCGTAGTCCTGCCATAGAAGGTCGGAAGCCGAAAGACATGCGCACCCGTTCGAAAGCAATCTGTGAAGTCGGCACCTGGAAGCACGATGCGATCGTCTGAGGACGCACTGATGGACGAGGCAGAGGCTGTTTGGCGCTCGTGACGTCGGTCCCACCAGAGGGCTCTGCCAATTCCTGTCACGGAAGGCGCCGAGGCGGCTTTCGAGGGAATTTCAGGTGAGAGCGCGCCGCGTACCGCTAGCGAATCTCCGTCCCAATCGACCGCCGTCATGGCCGCGGTGGGCATCTCGTCAAGAGACCTAGCAAGCGGTGGCTGGGGGCTGGACGAGGGTTTGGAGTATCCGCGGACCGAAGCCGCAGTCGAGTGGCAAGCCGCTGGGGCTTGGCTGACTCGGTAGGGCTCGTGACAAGGGTTACCTCGTAGTCCCCGTCGCGGAGATGTGCGTCACCAAGATCAACAACCGCGAACGGGCCTTCGAAGGTGCGCTCCAGCTCAAGGGCCTGCTTCTCGAAGGCGCCCACGCGCTCAATTCGAACGTTCATACCGACGGCATCCTCAACGGCGGCCCGGACTTCCGGCGGTACCAAGGAAGACCAGCGACGCACGCGGCCGGGGAGTTGGAGTCCTCCACCGATAACGATCTGAGAGGTCGAGAGCGGCTGGAGGACATTGAAATCGATGGGCCACGGGTGCGAGGGGCCAGAGCGGCCGCGACAGAGGGCAAGGATTTGGATGTCAGAGAACAAGGCCCACCCCGTTGGCAATCCAGGTAGATCCGCGTCCACTCGTCGGAAGCCGGGTCGGGAAACCTGCTCGAGCGCATCCTGAAGCGTTCGACCCAATTGCTCTTGACACACGATGGCTCCGTCCTCGCCAAGGCCTAGCCGCTCGACTTCAACGAATGCCTGGAGGAGTGGTCTCTCTTGAGAGGTACTACACGACGAGGACGCCGCTCAAGCGGCGCCCGTGTTGGTCGCGGGATGCAACTAGACCCTCCAAGATTGAGCGAGGGTCGATACGGTCCGCCTCCGCGAGGCGCCAGCGTCTGCCGGGCAACTCCTCAAGCACGAGGGGTGGGTCTATGGGGGTGCCGGTTGTCGGATCTTCGAGCTGAACGACCTGTGCACCGTCAATGGCGGCGCCGCTGATGTTCAACTCAAGGCCTCGTGTCGGGAACGTGCGAATCAGCGCGAGTAGCTGGAGTTGCCCGGCCCGCTCGAGGACCCTGACCTCAGAGCTGCTCACTTGATGCCCGGGAAGCGGCTCCCAGGTCTCAAGGAGTTGGCATGTGATATCGGTAATTCTCTCCCGAGCGCCGGGGCGCCTCCACATTGCCCGCATATGGTTGCTTGCTGGCGACGGATCGCGCGCCATCCACTCGGAGAGGAGTGGTTCCATATCGAGCGGAGACAGGCGCGAGCGGGGCTCCAACCCCAGCTCTGCGAAGAGCTCCCCGACTTCTCCTGTCTGCCGCACGGATCAGTGCCTGGGATAGCGGCCGTCCGACATGCGCGTGGGAGTAGGCATACGCCGTCGGAAGGCCCCGATCTCCGTGCAAGTCCTCGAGCCAGCCATTTAGTGATTCCCAAAGGTCGAACGAGACTCTCCGATAGGAGTTGATCACCCTCCTCTTGTCTCGGACGTTTCGACCCCGAGAAGTGGCATCAGGCGGTCGTAGTAGTTGTTGGCGGCGAAGCGCTCTGACTGTCGCATGTCCTCGGCTGCGAGCGCGAGCAGAGCCAAGAGAGCAACGACGGGGGGCGGCTCTTCGCTGCCGACGTCCCAGCGTTGAAGTCGATATGTATGCCCGCCGAACATGCCCGCGACGTGGGTGGGAGTTCAGCGTCAATCGCACGGCGGAGACGAAGGCATCACGTGGATCGCCCTTAGCTTTCCGCCAGGGCCGCGGCGTGACCGAGTAACTCCTCCTCCAGGTCCAAGTACGCGGGGAGACCCGCGGAGTCCGGCCCGTAGATCAAGTCCGCGAGTGCGGAGTTCCATCGTGTGTACGCCGACCAGCGATCCGACGGCGCCTCTGCCCTGCTGGCCTGCAGGGACTCGCGAACCTCCCAGTGAGCCATGAACCCGCCTCGAGCAGTCTGTTTGCGGAGATGATGCTACGCCCGGCAACCGACAACCTCTGCCTGGGACTGCCCTAGTTCTCGGCGGCCACGTCGTCCAGCTCGAGCTGCTGGGTGAGAGCCCCTCCGCGAGTCCTTGGTCTGGGCCCGGACCCTTCCCCGGATGCACAGGCGCATGGTCACCTTCGAGTGCTCGGTAAGAAGGAGGAACCCTCCTGACCTTCTCCGGAGGGGGAACTGACCTCGCTCGCGGGGATAGCAAGCGTAGGTGGCCGCGGCCAACTCGCACCGTCGAGACTCGTCAGGACGCTCCTCCCGATCGCTTCACCAAGCAGGGGCGGGGTAGCGTTCCCGACCTGCAGGACTTGTTCGCGACGTGTCCCCTCAACTACCCATCCGGTCGGAAAGCTGAAGCCGAAGCATCTCCGATGTTCGGAGAGGGCGATTCTCCCAGTGAAACGGACCAACTGATGGGCCAGGCTGGGCCGAGAGCGTCCATGAAGGTAAGTCCTTGGCCAGCTTGAGAAGGAAGGACCAGTAGCGGGTGCGGTAGCCGAAGATCGGTCTGCCTCCACCCCGATCCGTGTGCCACTGATAGTTCTGCCCCTCCGGAATGCTCGGCAGAAGCTGCGCCCACTTGCCGACGGCCTTCGGGGCCGGCGACTCGTCGCGCAAGTCATGCAGCGCGTCCCAGGCGCGAACGGTGTCTGAGGAGTTGTGCGGCCATTGGAACGAATTGCCATCGCGGCATGCAACCAGGATGGCGCGTCGTCTGTGCTGTGGGACGCCAAAGTCCGCCGCATCCAGGGTGCGGCCTTCAATTCGATACGAGGTGCCATGCCTGGAGTTGATCTCATCCAGAGCGCGGGTCATCACCGGCACGACTGAGTGTTGGCCGCGCAGAAAGCCGTCCACGTTCTCCACCACGACAGCCCGTGGCAGGAGCTGGTCGATCAGATCAAAGAAAGCAAAGAGCGGCTGGGCTCGTTCATCTGCTAGACCCGCCCATGCGGAGGGCGCCCACATCGCTGCCTTCGAGAATGGCTGGCAAGGAGGGGCCCCCGCCAGCAGCGTGAGTTCACCAAGCTGAAGTCCGAGATCCTTCGGTCGCAAGGACTCGGCGACCAGTCTGATGTCCGCGGGACCGAGAAGAGGCCAATCTCCTGCTCGGTTCGTCTTGAGTGAGCGACAGGCGATGCCCGCGATCTCAATGCATCCGACGGTCTGAAACCCCGCGGCCTCCAGCCCCAGATCGAGCCCACCGGCACCTGAGAAGCAAGAGAGCACCGTAGGTGTTGCAATCGAATGCCTACCGGTGCGCCGCGAGGTGCCGCGCATGGGCCTATCTCCCGTCTCCCGCAAGCAGTCGAGCGATACGACCCGCGGAGGTGCTCGGGGTCCTCATGCTCCCACACACGTACGACAGTCCAGCCTGCCTTGGCGAGTGCCGCGAACGCGGGCATCTCGTTCAGTATTCGCCGCGAGCTTACGAAGCCAGTATTCGCTGTTGCTCTTCGGCTGATTCCCGTGTGTTGGGCACTTGTGCCAGAGCAGCCATCCACGAAGAACCAGCAAGTCTTCTGCGCGTAAACAAGATGTCGACACGCACCCGAACATTCCCGGCGACTATCCGCGCGTCCTTACGAAATCTCAATCCGCGGCCATGTAAAGCCGAGCGGAGAGCGACTTCCGGGAGTGTGTCGCGTCGTCGATTCCCTCTCCAACATGAGAAGCGGCCTCCGAGGTCGGAACCGGGTAGGGGGCTGGCACGCCTGGTGCCACGAAGATACGTCTTCCCCAATGGGGAGGAATCTCGGTCCTTCTATCGGCGTCTTGCATTCAGCGCCGTCTCGCGTGAGCGGACACGCACCCTCGATGAGGTCTGGTCCTCATCGAGAAAGAAGACCACAGGGGTGAGTCGATAACATTCATTCTTGCCGCCCTCCTTCGGGCTAGACAAGCGCACCCAGACGGGGCATCTCAAACCACTCGTTCCACTAGCTCAATCCAAGCGCGTCGGGGCGCAGGATCGCAAGCAGCCGCGCAAACATCGCTACCAAGTCGTTGGTGACCAATACTCCCCCAACGGGAGGCGGCAGAGAGGGATCGACGCGCGCGACGAAGAAGACAATAGGGAGGTCGAAACCGGCAGCTTTCAAACGAACACCCAGCTGCGCGCCCGATTCGCCGCCTCCACGGTCGATGTCCGAAACAGCTACATTGAACGGCGTGCGGCTTGTTTCTTGGACCGCCTCTTCGTTCGTCAGAACTGGGATCACTTCGGCTCCAAATCCGGTCAGTATGCGACGCGCCCAGGCATTTCCTTCGGGTACGTCGTCCGCCCATAAGATCCTCTGACCGACCAGACCAACCAAATAACGCCTAGCCTCGCCGGCAGTCATGGCTGGCCCCGGCGGTTCGGCTTGAAGAGGAAGCCGCTTCCCAACTTCGGATGCGAGCAGAGCAATCCGCACCCTGTCATCAACTTGAGGTTGAACTCCGTGTGCGAGATCGTTCCTCGCTATCCTTAGGTCCTCGAGGTTAGCCTGGAGCCAAACCTTGTCGCGGAGGATGGGCTGGAACAATGCCCACTGCCCCAACATCGTGTCGATCAGCTGCTTCAGGGTGGCAAAGGTGAGCAGGTTTGAATCGGGAGGTGCTCCGCGGGCCGCGGCCTGCTTCCTTAGATCCCTACGAATGGCCTCAGGAATCACCTCCAACCAGTCAGATCGCTCGCGTGCGAAGACCGCCCTGACAAGGGCTCTCAGACGATCTTCGACTTCGAGCAGGAGGTCGAGCAGCTGGCCGCGAGTCAGTTGGGATGCCGCCTGTACGTAGCTTCCCGACAGCCCCTCTTCGTTAGTCACGGGAAGAGCCTAGCCGGCAGCCACTAAGCCATAGCGAAGCTTCTCACAGGCCCCCAGCCAGGGATCCTGGCGCGATGGCCCGGCGCTCTCTTTCCGCCTAAGCACGATTGGAAAAATGCCTGCACGACTAGTTCTTGCCCGGGCAAGATGCGTAAGAGAGCCTCGGCTTCGAGCCATCGCTCGTATCACCTTGCGCCGACCCAAGAAGCGGAAACAATCCTTGCTAGCCAGCCCCAGGGAATTCGGATTGCAGCCACGCCCTTGCCGATGTCGCATCGCTATATCCGTGCCTTGCGAGCACCTCCACCACGTCGCGGGCGGAGAGGACGATCACGGGGTGACGGTCCTCCCGGAGCTCGTCATACGCCTGCCTGTGCACGACGCTCGTCGTAACGAGCACGCCGAACTGTCGGTAGCGCAGACGGGAGATTAGCCGCTTCGTGTCGCCGGTTCTCACCTTAACTCCGGCCTCGTAGTCGTACAGCTTGGCCTCCAGGCTGAAGTCGAGCGGGATCGGGTCTGCTGCTGGGCCGAGCAGTAGCTCGCCAATCGCATCCCGGCCACGATCTACGACAGGCCTCGTCACCTCGAAGTTGATGGTCTCGCGGCAAGCCATGCGCCAGAGGAGCGCTGCGCAGGCCTCGAATCGTGCAGCGTCGCTCGGCCGCGTGGGGTCCGGCATGAAGTGGAGACGGATCGCGCGTATCACGTCGACTCCCGCGGCCGTTGTCGGCCACTGCTCTCCTTCACTACGGAACCGCGGACGCTCAGGAGCTGTTAGGGCGAGATGTCGCCCTGTTGCGACCCACGTTGCCCACGCACGAGGCGCGTCGTCGGCTGGACTCCCTCCAGCGCGGAGGCGGTCGAGCCACGCACGTGGGATCGGCGTCTCGTCGAGGACCGTGAAGACCGCGCGATAGTTCTGGAACCTCCTGCCGCCCGTCGTCCGCCACGTAGCAACGAGGTCATCACTCTCGCCGAGGTCGGGAGCACCTGGCGCAGCGAGACCAACGAAGACGAGATCGCGACTTGAGCGTCGCGCTGGATCGAGGGCGGTAGGTCTACGAAAGACGAAGAAGGGGGGCACCTCTGCGCGGCGCGCAGGCGATGCATGGATGGCGTCGAAGGACAGTCTGAGGATCTTGTTCCCGTTCTTGTCGTGCAGGTCGGATCCAGGCACCCGGTTATCGCCAAAGTAGACAAACCGTCCGCTGGCAGGATCAAACTCGTCTGGCCACTCTGGCTCCGCCCCGCTCGTGGTGAGCGCCACGAGGCTGTAGCTCGGCCTCGACCCGATGGGCCGGAAGCCACCCTGCACGCCGACCCCTAGCAACCGCGGAAGTGCATCCTGTTTCTTCTCGTCGCTGCCAGCGTAGGTGGCGTCGACGACTAGAGGTGCTGACGCTGCCTGCTCGTATGTGAAGACTTTCCCGTGAACTACCGACACACAATGGATTGTTCGATGTCGAGCCAGCGATCGCAACAACGCGAGAGTGAGCACCGAGAAGGGTCAGGTGCCTTGCCTCCCCTTGGGGCAGAGTGGCAAGAACAGCACGGCGTGGAGAGTCAAAGCCTCGAAGGACTGATGTGTCGGTGCCCGGTGCGAGCATCGACCGGTGGCTGACGAACCCACGATCCTGCACGCGGACGCCGATTCCTTCTACGCGTCGGTCGAGCAGCGGGACGATCCGTCGCTGCGCGGACGCCCGGTGATCGTCGGGGGCGGGGTCGTGCTCGCGGCCAGCTACGAGGCCAAGGCCTTCGGCGTCTACACCCCGATGGGCGAGACGCAGGCGCGCCGCCTGTGCCCGCAGGCGATCGTGGTGCGCCCGCGGATGGAGGCCTACAGCGAGGCCAGCAAGGCGATGTTCGAGGTCTTCAACGACACCACTCCCCTCGTGGAGGGGCTCTCGATCGACGAGGCGTTCCTGGACGTCGGCGGGCTCCGGCGGATCGCCGGCATGCCCTCCGAGATCGCGGCTCGCCTGCGCGCGGAGGTTCGCGAGCGGGTCGGGATCGCCGTCACGGTGGGCGTTGCACGCACGAAGTTCCTCGCGAAGGTCGCGAGCGGGGTGGCCAAGCCCGACGGCCTGCTCGTCGTGCCGACGGACGGCGAGCTCGAGTTCCTGCACGCCCTGCCGGTCGAACGGCTCTGGGGCGTCGGGCCGGCCACGGCGCGGAAGCTCCACGAACGCTCTCTCGTGACGGTGGCCGACGTGGCCCGGCTGGACGAGGCCGCCCTCGTGGGGATCCTCGGGCGCGGCGCGGGACGGCACCTGCACGCCCTGGCCCACAACCGGGATCCGCGCCGGGTCGAGGTCGGCAAGCGCCGTCGCTCGATCGGCACCCAGCGGGCGCTCGGCCGTGGCCGGCGCTCACCCGAGCAGCTCGACACCGATCTGATCGCGCTGGTCGACCGGCTCGGCCGGCGCTTGCGAAAGGCGCACCGCGTCTGCCGGACGGTGACGCTGCGGCTGCGGTTCGACGACTTCTCGCGGGTGACGCGCTCGCACACGCTCCCCGAGGCGACGGGCGACACGCTGACGCTGCTGACGGCCGGGCGAGTCCTGCTCGCCGACGCCCTGCCGATGATCCGGCAGCGCGGGATCACGCTGATCGGCATCACCTTCGGCAACCTCTTCGGCGACGACGCGGTCCAGCTGGCGCTGCCGTTCGACGGAGCCGACACGGCGGCGATCGACACGACGGTCGACAGCCTGCGCGATCGCTTCGGCTCCTCGGCGGTCACGCGCGGCGTGCTGCTCGGGCGCCGCGAAGGCCTCCAGGTCCCGCTCCTCCCCGACTGATCGTCGTATTGCCCGAAGGAGGCGAGATGACTAGAATCCTGGTCATGTCTGAAACCCTCCCCCTTGCAGAGATCAAGGCGCATCTGTCCCAGATCGTGGATCGGGTCGAAGAGCAGCACGAGCGGGTCACGTTGACGCGCAACGGACGGCCGGCTGCCGTGCTCATCAGCCCCGACGACCTCGAGGCGCTCGAGGACACCCTCGAGTTGTTGGCCGATCCGAGGGCGCGCAAGGAGATCGAGCGGGCTCGCAAGGAGATCGCCGCGGGCAAGGGCATCCGGGCCGACGACCTGACCGCCCGGTACCTCGGCAAGACGTGACGCGATCCGGCTGGGAACTCCTCGTCGCACCGTCGGCGGAGCGAGGACTCGCACGTCTGCCCGAGAAGGCCGCGGCCGCGGTCGTCGAATTCCTCGTCGGGCCGCTCACGGACGAGCCGGAGCGGGTGGGCCACCGACTGCGCGGGGCGCTCGATGGCTTCTGGGCCGCGCGACGAGGCCCGTATCGCATCGTGTACGAGATCGACCGACCGACGCGCCAAGTGCGCGTGTTGCGGATCGATCACCGAGCAGACGTCTACCGCCCCCGCTGAAGGCCGAGGACCCGGCCGCGCATAACCTCAGCTTTGCGACCAGCACCCCTTGACTCGGATGTGATACGTGGCGCTGTAGTCGCCGTCGCCGACGAAGCTCACCGCCGACTTCACCAGGTGACGGCCGCACGACAGGTGGGGGAACACGACGACGTTTCCGACGAGCGCCGTCCTGACCGGCCCCGTTCCCACGCCGAGGATCGCGTCGTAGAAGCTGTCGGCCTCCGAGTTCACGTCATACGCGCCCGTCGCGATCGTGGGAAGGGGAACCTTCTTTCCGTCGCGCGTCATCCAGTTCGTCGACGTCTTGAACCCCGCGACGGCGGCATCCTTGAGTTCTTGGTCGGTCGTGCCGTCGATGCCCTCGGTCGAGAACCAGGCCGCCGGCGAGACGACGATCGGCGTGCCGACAGGGACTCTGCAATACAACTGGACATCGAGGTCGATCGGGGCCGCCATGTAGAACACGCCGTGCCGCAGCTGACCGCAGTCGCCGTCGAGGGCCGCGAAGAGCGGGTTCGTCGAGTCGCCCAGGTAGAACTGTCCGACCTTCCGCAGCATCCGCTCGTAGTACTGGTGATCGTGGTGGCGTCCCAAGTGCTGCGCAGGTGACGCGCTCACGGCGGTCGCCGATGTCATGACCGCTGTGGCCGAGACAGCCACCAGCAAGGCACGAGTCCAACGGATCATGCGATCCCCTCCCCCTCGTTCGTCACGACCGTAGTCCCCCTCGAGATGCATGGCAAACGCCGCCATCCTGAGGTGAGTGGCAGAGTGTGCGCTCGATCACATTGTTGCTCCACCGCAAGGCGTACGCTCTTGGGTTACATCACCTTGATGGAGTGACGTAAGATGGCCTCCGTGAAGCGGCTGCAGATCATGATCGACGAGGACCTCGACGCGATCCTCGAGCGGATGGCGCGCGAGGAGCGCACGTCGAAGGCCGCCCTGATCCGGCGGTTCGTGCGCGAGCGCGTCCAACCACTGCCCCCGATCGAGCAGGACGCGATATGGGAACTCGTCGGGCTCGCCGGTGACATTGAGATGAAGGAAGGCGAGACGATCGACGACGTCGTCTACGGCGAAGACGCGATCTTCGGTCGATGATATTCGTCGACTCATCGTTCTGGATCGCGCTGACGTTCAACCGCGATAGCCGGCATCGGGACGCAGAGCTCCTGGTCCAGTCGGTCTCCTCCACTCCGTGGACCACAACGAGCTTGGTCCGCGGTGAGACGTGGACGTTCCTTCGCCGCCGCGCCGGGCATCGGATCGCCGTCGACTTCCTCGACCTTCTGGACCGATCGCGCCATCTCCAGATCGTGCACGTGGACGACGAGCTGGAGCGGCGGGCACTCGACTGGCTCCGGCGCCACGACGAGCGCAGCTACTCCTTCGTCGATGCGACCAGCTTCGCCCTCATGCGCTCGATGAAG
Source organism: uncultured Actinomycetes bacterium (assembly GCA_963816105.1). Taxonomy (GTDB): domain Bacteria; phylum Actinomycetota; class UBA4738; order UBA4738; family HRBIN12; genus AC-51. The sequence goes on from CAWFJH010000004.1 coordinate 28,724, forward strand.
ATCCGCCGCGCCCTCGCGTTCGACGGCGACTTCACCGCCGCCGGCTTCCAGGAGCTGCGAGCCCTGCCTCAGCTGAAGGACGCTACGCTTCGCAGTTCTTGACCATTTCGGCGCGACACCGATCGATGCCCAGTCCGCCGTTCGCCTCGTCCGCGCCGCCGATCCCGACGAGCGTGTCGTCCCCGGCCATGCCCTTGAGTACGTCAGCCGAGATCCCCGTAGAAGGTGTTCGGCCCGTCGTCGCCGATGAGGGTGTCACCGTGGGGGAGCCAACACGCCCTCGAAGCCTGTCAGTCATGTCGGCCGCTTGGTCGGGTCCCATCCGCTCAAGACGACGAAAGGCACACGACCTTCTCGTAGAAGGTGACGTCGCCTCGCATGGCATCGTCGAGCGTGTACCGTGCCGTATCCCACACGCCGACCAGGGGGATCTCCGCAGGTGAGGCTGAAGGAGACACGGTCGTGGATGTGGCCACTCCTTCACCCGTTGAATTGGCGTCGCTCGATCCACCGGACCCCCAAGGACAACGGTTCGCGACCCGCACCTGGATTGACCGTGTCGTCTCCGCCTCCCGCCTTCACGGTGTCGTCCCCGGCAAGGCGGTAGAAGCAGAAGTTGGCCTTCGCGTTCCCGATCATCGTGTCGGCACCGTTGCTGCCCGTAGCGTTCTCGAATACTCATGAGCGTGTCGGTGCCGTCTCCTGTCGCGACCCCCGTTCGAAGATTCACGTTCATCGGCCCCCACATGAGACCGTCGGCGGCGTTCTGGTCGTAGTACTCGGCAGTGTCAGATACCGCGTCCGCCGTCGTAGATGTCGTCGCCCTGCTGCCCGGGAAGAAGAAGTCGTCGCCACCGTTGCCGACCAAGGTGTCGTCCCCCTCTCGTCCCACGAGGCCGTTGTCAGCGTCGTTGCCGATCAGCGTGTCGTCGAACGGCCCAGCGAGCACGGCGTCGATGTCGACCAACGTGTCAGTTCCCACTCCTGCGCCCGTGGCGATCCCGGTCATGAGGTTCGCGTAGATCGGTCCAGTCGCGTCAAACCCGTACTGAACCTCATCGCCCTGCGTCGCGCTCCCGAGCACGAGATCGTTGCCGGGCCCCGGCAACAAGTCCGTGGACCCGTCGGCCGTGGCATCAAGCAGGTCGTTCCCATCTCCGCCGGTCAGACCTGCCATGCCCCTGCTGTAGAGGGTGTCATCCCCCGAGTCGCCGTAGATATCGCCGCCGCCGCGGCTACTGTGAACGACATCGTGGCCGTCGCCTCCGCAGATGACGTCGTAGCCAGCCGACACCGCGGATCACGTCGTCCCCGCCGAGACCGACAATCACATCGTCCCCGCTCGTCCCCGAGATGCTGTCGTTGCCGGGAGTACCCACGATGGTTGCCGGCTGCGCGTTGCAGGTGGGGACAGCTGGCCGACGCGGGCAGAGCGCCCACTCCGAGCATCGAGGCAAGCAGAACCCGCTTGCCACGACGAAGAACATGCGCCGAGACGTGCGACGCTGACGTTCAGCGTAGGACGGTCCATACCCTTCTTACAGACCCGGTGACCGCGGAAGGTTCAGTTCACACGGTGCCAGGTACCCACCGCGTAGTTGGCAAGTGCCCACGCGAAGTGCCCCCTGCATCTCGGGGAGGAGCATTGGTCGGGTATCACCGCTGAGAACGTCAGCGTTTCGCCATCGACCCAGTATTGGAGGGTTGCGTCGGGGCCGGATCCCCTATTTGCGGGGGCTACGAACGTGTGGTCACCGACCAGTCGGTAGCACCGGCATTGATCCGCCAGCTTGTCGCCCTGGTACGTGTTGAGGTAGCCGTTGGGCTCGAAGACGTGCGTACGCTGGAAGTGCTTGGCACCCCGGCACATGTTCGCGCTTGTCGCGAGCTGACGCACCGGGCCCTCCTGGAGTCCGATGTTGACGAGCCACCGGGCGGCGAGCTCGCCGATTCCCGCACGCTCGAACTCCCGTACGAACTCCTGGCACGTGTAATCCCGACGCCAGGTTCCCAAGATCGCACCGGGGGCCACCCCCTGGATCGAAGAAGGCGTGCTCGCGGGCTGGCGATTCCGGGCCTCGAGACCGAGCACCCGGGGAGCCGCGACGACAACGACCGCGATGGACACGATGACCGCGACACCGGCGAATGTTCGCCGGGTCATACGCCGTTGACGCCCTCGATGAAGGGCGTCGTCCAATCGGTCTTCCGCGCCGATGTCGATCCCCGACATCGACCGTTGAACGCGTTCGCGCAACCTATCGTCGATCGACATCGGACACCTCCTCGCTGAGCAGGTCCGCGAGTCGTCGACGCGCGTTGAACACATGGACCTTCGCCGCGGCGTGCGAGCACCCGAGGATGTCTGCGACCTCGGGGAGCGAGCGGTCTTCGAAGTAGAACAAGGCGACGGCAGCTCGCTGCCGAGTCGGAAGTTGCTTGATTGCGTTCAACAGATCGACGTCTTGCGCGGCGGCGAAGGCTGGGGACGGTTCCGTTGCCTGCTCGAGAGTCGGCCGGAGGCTCTCGCGACGGGCCGATCTGGCAGCGATCCGGATGGCGACCCGGCGCACCCACGCACCGGGCTGTTGGTATCGCGAGACCTTGCTCCAATGGGAAAGGAGCTGGATGAAGGCCTCCTGGGCGATCTCCTCAGCGCGCTGACGATCGTGGACGATCAGATACGACGTCCGAACGACGGCGGGGTACTCGGCTCGATAGAACGCTGCGTACTCATCCTGAAACCGCACGGCCTGCTCCCGGACACGCCTCGAGCCTTGCGTCTCTTCGCGGCCCGCGTGCCACGCGGTACTCACGCTACTCCTTCGGTCATCCACCATGTTCACAGACACAGCACCGCCGATAGGTTCAATGTGGATGGCGAAATCTTTGAGCGGCCGAACGCTGAGACTCGGAACCTGGAACTGCCCGTCGGGGCTCGCCGCGAACTGGGGCATCCTCGAGGAGCTCGACGTCGATGTCGTGACGGTCCAGGAGTGCAACCACACGACCGTGCGGCAGGCTCGCGATCACGGCTGGTCGTGCGGTTGGCTCCCGGGTCCGGGGGCGTCGAAGGGGCTCGCCGTCCTCGCCCGCGCGCCGTTTGAGATCACCGACCACTCGTCGCCGGAGCCGTTCTTCATCGCCGCGACCATCGAGGGAGGACCGATGCCGTTCACGTTCGTCGGCTTCTGGGCGATGGACCCGGCGTACGCAGGCGGGAGCTACGTGCAGCAGGGCACTCGTCTCATCGGACACCTCGCAGCCGACGGCCTGCCGGTCGTCGTCGCGGGCGACTTCAACGCCGAGAAGAGCAAGGGTCATCTGCGCAACGTCGAGGCGCTACGGGAGCTCGGCCTCGTGAGCGCGTATCACCAGCACCGCGGGCTCGAGCACACCGAGAAGGAACCGGAACCGACGTACTTCTGGCGCTGGAAGGAGGACCAACCCTTCCACTGCGACTTCGTGTTCGTGCCGGCCACCTGGCCGATCGAATCGGTCACCGTCGGCACGTTCGACGACTACATCGGCCGTCGCCACCTCAGCGACCACGTCCGGTCGTGGTACACAAGCCTCGTAGGGCCGGGCCCTAACCGACGGGCGAGGTTTCGGGGACCTCAGTCGCTCCCACGTAGGCGGGACTTCCTTCGGGGACGGGATGCGCGGGCGCGGGATCCGTCATCGTGAGGAAGCCGTAGAGGAGCCAACCGACGACGAGTGCGACGGCGATCGCGAGCCACTTCAAATCGCTGGTGCGGGAAGCTGCAGGCGCCACTAGAGCGCCTCTCGATCGGGTCGCGGCGGGAGCGCGGGCGTGACGGTCACGCGGACTTGGATGCGCCGGCGAGCTTGCGCTCGCTGGAGTTCGTAGGATGCCCGCTGGACGTCGTAGGCAGCGCGTTGGACACGGTATGTCGCGCGAGCGTACTTCCCCGCTTGCCGGATTCGATGAGACTTCCAAGGACCCATTAGCTGACCGCCTCTCGCGCTTTCGTGACCCTCGCGTCCTCGCAGCCGACCCCATCGTGATCGCCATCGAACCGGTGCGGATCTGAACCCACCACACGGAAGTTTCGATACGAGATGTCGCCGCAGTTCAGATCAGGCGGCGGTGGTGGGATACAGACGGTGGGATACGACGGTGAGCAATTGCCTCCTTCGCCTCCACCGCCGCCGCCGGAACCGGAGAGAGCGATCGTGGCGAGTGTCACCTTCATCACCGGGTTACCGCAGCGCGAGGCCACCCGACTGAGAGCTGCCTTCTCTGCGCGATCAACCTTCAGGTGCCATCGAGTCTTGACCGCAACCCACTGCGCGACGTACCGGCATCGAGAGAAGGTCGGCAGCCATTCGGCCGGATCCTGGTCCCCCTTCGACTGGTTCACGTTGTCCGTGACGGCCACAAGAGTCCGGCTGTCGCCGAGATCGTTCGCGTATCGCTCGCGAGTCGCCCCACTCCACCGACGAGCGCCCGAGTCCCACGCTTCCGCGAGCGGCACGAGATGATCAATGTCCACCTCCGAGGGATTGCGCCAGGTTCTGGCGTCGTAGTACGAGAACCACTCCCCTCGTGTGGCGGAGCAGCCGCCGCCACGCGTCTCAGGAACCAATGACTCGTTCTTGAGCACTTGCTCTCGCGTATCGCACCCGTTCGGCCACGTGATCCATAGGTTGAACTTCGACCGGTCGTAGCCACTGCGGTTCTCGCTGGCTACCGGCAGACGGCGAATCGCCTCCCCCAGATACCGAGTGACGGTCGTCGCATCGCCCGCAACGGGAATGCCAATGACGAGCGAAAGGGCGATGACGAGTGACGCGAGTCCGCGCTTCACCGCTGGCCTTCCTTCAACGAGCCGCTCTCCTGCGATCTAGTTCGTGACTTCGCAAGCGGTGCCGTCTTTGTCGGCATCGCTCGCCGAGTTGGCGTTGTAGAGAGCGAGGCTCACGAAGGGCTTGTGGTGGCCACTGTTGACCTGCTTTCGGGCGGCTGCTGCTGATTTCGCTACCCCAAAGCGGTGAACCCTGTGCATCGCATCGCAGTTGCTGAACTTCGTCGCTGCTCCGGCCGGCACAGCGCCAACCATCGTGAGAGCGACAACTGCTGCAAGAACGGTGCTGATCGTGATCTTCCGCATTGAACTCAGATCCCTCTGTTGACTTGGTGCACAACATTAGCAAAAACGATTGTCCACTGACATTCGGTGCCGATCTTCGACTGGTTCAGACCCCATAGAGTCACGGGCATGAGGGCGGCTGTTCAGACGAGGTACGGACCGCCGGAGGTCGTTCGTATCGCCGACGTTCCAGTGCCGGCGATCGGCGAGCGAGACCTTCTCGTCAAGGTGCACGCCTCGACGGTGAATCGCACCGATTGCGGCTTTCGGGCGGCAAACCCGTTCTTCATCAGGATCTTCACCGGACTCCTCCGGCCACGGCGGCCGACCCTTGGAACGGAGTTTGCCGGCACGGTCGAGGCGATCGGTCGCGATGTCTCGTCGTTCGCGGTGGGCGACAACGTGTTCGGGTTCCACGAGTGGCGGTTCGGGGCACACGCCGAGTTCCTGTCGATCCCCGCGGAGGGTCCGGTGGCCGCTATGCCGGCAAACCTGACGTATGAACAGATCGCTCCCGGCATCGAGGGCGCGCACTATGCCCTTTCGAATATCAGGAAGGCGAAGGTCCGCAGCGGACAGGCAGTGCTCGTCTACGGCGCGACGGGGGCGATCGGATCAGCCGCGGTGCAGCTCCTGAAGGCCTTAGGTGCCGTCGTGACCGGGGTCTGCGACACGCAGCATCTGGATCTGGTGCGAAGCCTCGGCGCCGACCGGGTCATCGACTACACCGTCGAGGACTTCACGCTGGACGAGCAGCGATACGACGTCGTCCTGGACGCGGTCGGCAAAAGCTCGTTCGGGCGGTGCAAGCGATTGCTCAAACCTCGAGGGATCTATGTGTCCTCGGACCTCGGACCGCTGTCCCAGAACCCGATCCTTGCGCTGCTCAACGCTTCTCCGCGGCAAGACGCTCACACCGCTTCTCCGCGGCAAGACCGCCGCGATGCCGATCCCACCCCGGTTCGGTCAGGAGGAGCTGCGATTCCTCACGCGGCTGCTGGAGTCCGGAGCCTTCAAGCCCGTCATCGACCGGCGGTATCCGCTCGAGGAGATCGTCGAGGCGTACCGGTATGTCGAGACGGGGCAAAAGATCGGCAACGTCGTGATCACGGTTGGTGTGCCGCGGGCTTGAGGAAGGCGCTCAGTTCGGCGATGGCGGCGCCTCGGAGCCCGAGGGGGGACCACCAGGCCCACCGGTGTGCGCGACCGTAAGCCGGTGGATCGCGTTCGTCAGCTCGAGGATCTGCTTCGACATGGTTATGAGCTGCTCGTTCTGTTGCTCCTCGAGCTGAACCGACTGCCACTCCTGCGACGCCATGACCGAACGCTTCTCGTCGGCTCGGTTCTGGCTGATCATGACGAACGTCGACAGGAAGATCGCTTCGAGCGAGACGATCAGGGTGAGGGTGGGCCACGGGGTGTCCTCGACCAGGACCATCCAGAGGGCGAAGAACGCGATGGACAGGTAGATGAAATGCATCGATCCCGCATAGGCGGTGATGCGATCCGCGATGCGATTCTGGATGAACGCCGCTCGTTCCTGGGCGTGCTCGACCAATGCCGGATGCGGGGTGGTCGGCCGCAGACGCTGCCTGCTCACGGGTGTCTCCCTTCCGCCGGATGAGACACCAGGCTATGCCGGGAGCCGCAAAGCCGCGCGTGACTGAGGGGGAAGTGGACGAGCAGTGACGACTTCGCGACGCCGCGCAGACCATCGGATAGCGGCTAGGGGAACCCTGTCGTGAGGACGTCATACGATGGAGCCGGATGACGGACATCCAGCCTGAGCTCTGGGTCGACCGTCCGAGTGCGGCGGTCATGTTCTACGAGGCCGCGTTCGGGGCCAGGGTTCTTCACCGCGTGGGAGACGAAGACGACATCGTCGCCCAGCTCGGCGTCGGCGACGCGGCGTTCTGGGTGGCGCCCGCATCGTCCGAGATGAAGCGGCTCAGCCCACACTCCCTCGACGGCGCCGCCACCAGCCGGACGTTGCTCGTGGTCGACGATCCGGATTCAATCGTCGCCCAAGCTGTCGCCGCCGGAGCCACGCAATCGTCCCCCGTGGGAGACGAGCACGGCTGGCGGCTCGGCCGGATCATCGACCCCTTCGGTCACGAATGGGAGATCGGCAGGCCGCTGGGAGTCTGGCCGCCCCCCTGACCGAGCGTGGGCCACGTCCACGCGTACCGGATCACGAGCAGCAGGAGCACGCATTCCGCGATGCTCAGGAAGATGAAGTACGTCCAGTCCTCGCCGATCACCGAGGCCACGATCGAGACGATGTAGAGGACGGGCAACACGATGTTCGCCCAGCGGCTCGCCGCCGGCTTGAGGACCAGCGTGAGGAAGATCATCGCGCTCGCGACCGCGACATAGACCGAGACGCCGAGCAGGAAGGCCTGCGTGATCTTGATCCCCGAGACCTCACCCGCGATCACGTCCTCGATGAGCGACGCTCGGAAGAACCCGAAGATGTCCCCGTAGGCGAACAGGAACAACATCGCTATCCAGAGCGCGGAGATCTTGAATCGAACCCCGACTCGCTCCTCCTCGAGCATGGGTGCCCCCTTCTCCCTGAGTTACTGCACGTTAGCGTGGTACAACCGGATCGGAATGGACACAACGCAGGACCGCACCAAGGCCCCGACTTCTTGGTTCCTGGTCGTGGCGCTGGCCGTCCCGTTGGCCGGGCTGGCCGCGCTCCTCGGTTTCCCTTCTCTCGACGTCCATTGGGAGCACCATCCGTCGCACTTCTGGCTGGTGTTCGGCGTCGCGCTCGTGAACGTCGCGTTCGGCTTGATCGTGAGCGAGGTGTCGCGCCGGAGCGGCGACGAGCGGCTCTTCCTGGTGTCGATGGTGCTCCTCACGAGCGCCGGATTCCTCGCCTTGCATGCGCTGGCGACTCCCGCCGTCTTGCTGAGCGGACCGAACGGTGGCTTCGTGCTGGCGACTCCCGTCGGGATTCTGCTGGCATCGGGGTTCGCCGCGCTCTCATCGATCGACATGGACGATCGCGCCCAGGCACGGGTGCGCCGCTGGGAAACGCCGATGCGGATCGGACTCGTACTGGTGCTGCTTCTGTGGGCGGCCGCCTCGCTCGCGAGCGTTCCACCGCTCGACCGGGTGATCCAATCGGAACGAGCGCCGTGGATCCTGGTGCTGCTTCCCTTCGGCGTCGGCGCCTACGGCTTCGCTGCGTGGCGATACCTCGGTGTCTACTGGGAGCGCCGGCGCCCGCTGCCGCTCGCGGTGGCGGTCGCGTTCGTGTTCCTGGCGGAGGCGCTGATCGCGATGGCGTTCGGTCGCGCGTGGCACGCATCGTGGTGGGAATGGCACGTGTTGATGGCGGTCGCCTTCGCCACGATCGTGCTCGCCGCGCGGCAGGAGTACCGTCGCGCACCATCGCTGACCGGGACGTTCGGCGGTATCTACCTGCAACGCACGTTGGAGCGGCTCGACAGCCGCCAGTCCGAGGCGCTCGCCGAGCTGGTGCGGGCCGATGCTGCGGGCACGCTCGACACGACGGCTGCCGCGTTGCGCGGGCAAGGCTTCACGTCCCACGAGGTCGCGGTCATGACGGACTCGGCGCGTGAGCTGACACGCATGGATGGCGTCCTGCGCCAATACGTCGGCCCGCAACTCGCCGATCGCCTCGGCGCCGACCCCGAGCTGGCCCAGCTCGGCGGCACGGAGCAAGAGGTGTCGGTGCTCTTCGCAGATCTGTCGGGATTCACCGCGTTCGCCGAGGGAAGGTCGGCCACCGAGGTGATCGACATGCTGAACGCGTACTGGGGCGCCGTGGTCCCGTTCGTGGTCGATGAAGAAGGCGGATTCATCGAGCGGTTCGCCGGCGACGCGATCTTGGCGGTGTTCAATGCGCTGGGCGACCAGCCCGACCACGCCTCGAGAGCCGTCCGTGCCGCGATCGCGGTCCGGGACAGGTCCGCCGATACACGGCGATCGGAGGAATGGCCGCAGTTCCGCGTCGGCGTGAACACCGGAGTCGCGGTGATCGGCAACGTCGGGGCGGGGCCGCAACGCTCGTTCGCGGTGATCGGCGACACGACGAACGTCGCCGCTCGCTTGCAGGGACTTTCCGCACCCGGACACATCACGATCGGCAGTCGCACGCTGGACGAGGCGGAGGCGGAGCCGGACGTGATCATCGATGTCCGACCGCTGGGTCCGACCGATCTCAAGGGCAAGACCGAGCCCACGGAAGCATTCGAGCTCTTGTCTGTCAGCGCCGTTTGACTGCGTAAGAGGACGATGCGACAGTTGATCGACCAACTTGGAAATGAGTTGACGCATATTGCGCCTCATCCGAGACCTTCTGGCCCTTGCAGCCGCCGCCGTGGTCCTCATGCCGGCAGGCGGGCTGTCCGCAGCTACTCCGCAGAACGGCCGAATCGCATACGCACAGATCCCATCGGACGACATCTGGTCGATGGCGCCAGACGGAACGGATCTGACCCAATTGACGGACACGAGTGCGCCGAACTATGACCCGGCGTGGTCGCCGGACGGTGGGCGAATCGCCTTCGTGCGCACCAAGGGGAACTTCCACGGCACCAAGCTGGTGGTGATGAACGCCGACGGATCCAATCCGAACGCGGTGTTCGAGGTGAGGGGCACGATCATCCAGCCGGACTGGTTCCCCGACGGGGCCCACGTGCTTCTTTGCATCGTGGGAGGACAAGCAAACTACCGATTGGTCGTCATAGACGCCGACGGCTCCAATCCAACGCAGGTCGGGCCGACGCGATCGTGCAGCGGGGCTGTGTCGCCCGATGGGTCGAAGATCGCTTTCGCCAGGTTCAACACGACCTTCTACTCGGACGTTCGTATGGGTCATGAACGCGGACGGCACCGGCCTCACGCAGCTCACCACCCATCGCTTCAGCGACGCACCGGCGTGGTCACCGGATGGTGCTCAGATCGTGTTCGTCGGTCACGTCGCACCCGGCATCGTGACCGATCTGTTCGGCATGAACGCCGATGGAAGCCACCGCCGGCAGCTCACCGACACCCGTCGCAATGAGTACTCACCCGGCTGGTCGCCAGACGGGAGCTTGATCGTGTTCGAACGGACGAACTACTGGGATCCCTACGCGTCCACCAACATCTGGACGATGGCACCGGACGGTTCAGCCCCTCAAGCCATCACGAACACGGATGGGGTCTGGGAGTCCGGACCTGATTGGCAGCCCGTCTAGGGGCAAGTAGCCACCTCTACGCCACGCGCTGGAACGGGTTCGTCAGCTCCACGACCGAGGCCGCCTGCAGAAAACAGAACGATTCCGGTTCGCGCCTCCATTGTGTGAGGTGCATGAACCCCATCGTGAGGGTGTCTCCCTCGATCGACGGATAAAGCCAGATGTCGTCCCGGACGTCTGGTGCCGTCGACGTAAACAGGGCCTGCTCAAGCTCGATGTGCGGCATCCGGTAGCTTCCGCCGTCGTAGGGCTCGGGCTCTCCGCCGTCGACGGAGCCATACAAGACCCATCCTCCGTCACGAAGATAGAGATCCCATGTCAGCGTCTCCTTGAAGCCGACGGCATCGACGAAGTCACGCACACATCCCATGTCGATGTGCTCGGGCCGATTGCCCGCCTTGATGTACTCCTCCTGTGTTCGAGCACCCGCCATGATCTCCTGGCGCGTGAGCTCGACGGTCCATTGACCCTCTTCCCCCTCGGCGTACGAGCCCGGCCACGGAGTCGCTGAGCTTGATGGCGCCGCTGAAGAGGACGGGCTGGTCCCCGCTGATTCCGACTTCGACTCGGTGCATGCCCCGAGAAACGCTGCGCACGCGATCAGCCAGAGCAGTCTTTGCCAGCCACTTCTCCTCATGACGCCACCTCTCATGTCCGACACCGGCCAAATTGCCGGGTCAAGCTGCGCTGTTCATGCCTTCAGGGGCCGCTGGGATGCGGAACGTGTATGGGATGGATGCCTTTTCTTGCGTGCGAGTCCCCTCGGCGGGCTCCGGTCAAAGTTGCTTAGATAGGCGCTCGCTGACCGTCAAATGCAAGGGGGGCTATGTCGACCGGCGCGCCATCGGACAATTCGGACCTCGGACCGCTGCCGTCGTTCTTCCGGCCGTTCGTCGATGCCGTCGCGCGCATTCCTGCGACGGTGCACAGGAAGCTGCTCGCCGGGTTCATGGTGATCGCGATTCTGCTCCTGTCGATGGGGATCGTGAGCGTCGTCGTGGTCGAGCGGATCAACGGTCAGGTGGAGCGGCTGACGGCCCTGAGCGATCAGGTGAGCACGGCAAGGCTGATGGTCTACGAGGTCACGGCGCAAAGCCACTACCGCGCCATGGCGCTGCTCACGGACGACGACGCCTACTGGACGGGGAAGATCTACACGGCGAAGAGCGACTTCGACGCGAACCTAGCAGAAGATCCAGACCTATGCCGTCACGTCGCTTCCCGGACTTCTTCGCGAAGCTTTCTGAGGACAACGAGGTGTACCGAACGTCGAGCGACGAGGTCACGCGGCTCGACGAGGAGAACCTCCAGGACGAAGCCGTCCAAGCGCACATCGACCTGGAGCACACCCAGTCCCACGTGCTCGAGGATCAGCTCAACGCGTTCATCGCAGAGTCGCAGCAGCTTTTCGCGTTGGAGACCGCGTCGTTCGCCACACACCGGCAGTTCCTGACGCTGACGGTCGCAGGCGTCTCGATCCTCAGCCTGGCCGCGGCGCTGTTGCTCGGCGCGATCCTGTCGTGGTCGCTGATCCGGCCGGTCCGGCGCGTCGACGCCGCGCTCGAGCGGATCGCGGGCGGCGACTTCGAGACTCGGATCACCGTGCCGAACCGTGACGAGTTCGGCAACCTCGCCGAGAACCTCAACACGACGGCCGCGCGCCTGGCGGGGGCCTACTCCGAGCTCGAAACGCTCAACGCCAACTTGCAGGTGACCGTCGATACCAAAGTCGCCGAGCTGGAACGCCTCTCGCGGCTCAAGCGCTATCTGTCGCCACAGGTCGCCGCGTCGATCATCGCCGAGGCCGGCGATCTCGATCAGCCGCCCAGCCGGAAGTTCCTGACGATGTTCTTCTCCGACGTGCGGGGGTTCACCGCCGCGTCCGAGCGCATGGAGCCGGAAGAGCTCGTCACCGAGATGAACGACTACCTCACCGAGATGACCGGCATCGTGTTCTCCCACGACGGCACGCTCGACAAGTACGTGGGCGACGCCGTGATGGTCTTCTTCGGCGATCCGGTGCATCAGCCGGATCACGCCGCGCGAGCGGTCCGCATGGCCTTCGAGATGCGCGAGCGGATGAACGAGCTCCAGGACCACTGGCGCAGCACCTACCGGCAGTCCTTCGAGATCGGGATGGGGATCGCGACCGGCTGGGTCACCGTCGGCGACATCGGGTCGCCCGTGCGGAGCGACTACACGGTGCTCGGCAACGAGGTGAACGTCGCCTCGCGGCTGTCCGATCGGGCCTCGGCGGGCCAGATCCTGGTGACCGAGGGCACGCTCAACGAGGTCCGCGACCTGGTCGCTGCCTCGGTCGTGGACGACGTGGCGCTCAAGGGCGTCGGCCGCGAGTTCCGCGTCTTCGAGGTCAACCCGGCGTAACGGCGTCCGCTTCGCGGACCGAGTGCAGGACGATCGGCTCGGCCACGCCCTTGAGCGTCACGGGGCCGATCAGCTCGAACGCGAGGCCGTCCGAGCCATCCACCGCCTCGACCACGGACTGCGACACGAGTATCTCGCCCGGACGCGCGTAGTCCGTGATCCGGGAGGCCAGGTTGACCGTCCGCCCGAAGTAGTCGCCGTCGCGGAACACGACCGTCCCCACGTGTACCCCGACGCGCGCCGGAGGAAGGTCGCGTCGCGCCACTTCCGGGAGCAGCTTCAGCGCGCACCGCACCGCGTCCACCGGCTCCGGAAAATGGAACATCACCCCGTCGCCCAGCATCTTGACGGCGGTGCCGCGGAACTGCAGCGCAGTCATACGCACGGTGTCCGCCAGCGTCGAGGCGAGAGCCACGGCTTCCTCGTCGCCGGCGGTGTCGGTCAGCTGCGTGAACCCCGATAGATCGAGGAACGCGATCGCGGGGGACGGCTGCGCGCGCGAGATCTCGACGCCCGCCTCGAGCAGACCCGACTCGACCAGCTGGACGATCATCTGCATGTTCAACGAGTCGACGTGCCGGCGGTTCAGCCACAACAGGAGGTCCTCCACACCCGGGCGCATGACGTCGTTGGTGATCGGATTGAGCCGCTCGACGACTTCCTTGAGCGACAGGCCCGACGCGAGCATCGGCTCGAGGATCCCCCGGCGGTAGAACGCCATCTGCGACTCCGCAGTTCGTCGCGCGTTGTCGCCGAAGTAGCGCGTCGCCTCGAGGAACCTCGTGTCGTCGCGGCCGAGCGTGTCGTAGGCGGGCGCGAGATGGCTGAACAGCCGCTCGTCGTCCTCCCGGATGCGCTCGTCGAAGGGCGGCTGCGCCACGCCCCAGAGCTCGAACAGGGCGGTGACCAGCTCGGCCGGCAGCCCCAGTCGTTCGAGCGCTTCGCGATACGTCTCGTCACCGAGCGGCGGTGAGGGAGGCAGCACCCCTTCGAACCAGGCGAGCGACACGACGCCGGTCGCGACGGTCTCGACCAAGTCCTCGAGAGCGACACCCGCTTCCACGAGCGCCTCGATGACCGCGACGCGGCCGACGTCGGCGACGACGTGCCGGTCGCCGTCGGGCTCGAGCAAACCGAGGCCGGTCAGCTCGTCAATGCGCGCCGGCGTGACGTTGGCGCGCGACGCCAGCTCGTCGCGATCGATCCACATGCCCTGCGCCATATCGGAACTCTACGGGCGCCTCGCGATGAAGACCATGTGCGCGTCGTCGGAAGTCGCGGGCTCCCCCGTGTAGGCGGCCACGATCTCCACATCCTCGAAGCCCACCACCTCGAGCATCGTCACGATCTCTTGCGGGAAGTATGCGGCGAGCACGATCGCGTGTTCCTCCTCCTCTTCCAATCGGTCGTCGCGCCACCGTCGTGCGCGAACTTCGAGGACCGACTGCTGCAACAACGGATCCCACGACCGCTCGTGGAACAACAGCTCGAGTTCGTCCCCGTCGGCGGCCCGACGACGGTCCCCGGTCTCCGGCCATGGCTCGACCTCGCCGTGTCTGTGCGGGAGCCAGCGGACCCACTCGCTCTCCTCTTCCGAGTACGGGGGGTAAGTGACTGAGCACCAGGGCGCCGCCCGGCTCGAGGTGCGCCAAGGTGCGGCGGAGGCCCTCGAGATCGTCGGAGCGTGGCCCGCCGATCCCGAACGAATCGCACATGAAAATCGTGGCGTACCGACGATCCAGGTCGAGCCCGCGCATCGGCTGCGCGGTGAGCGTCGGGTTCAGACCCCGGGCCGTCGCGAGCCTTCGGGCCTGCGCGAGCATGTCCGGTGAGACATCGGCGCCGTCGACGTCGAGACCGGCCTCCATCAGCGGCAGGAGGAGACGGCCGGCGCCACACGCCACGTCGAGCGCCGGTTGACCGAAGCGTTCGATGGCCGCCCGGTAGAACGCGAGCTCGTCCGGCTCGGCCTCGTTGAACTCGGCCCACCAGCGCGCCATCAGGCCGTGATGCCATGTGATCGGCTCGCCGCGCGTCGCCATGGCTAGACCCTAGTGCCACTTCTTGACGCGGCGCGCGGGACGCCCGCGACCCCGGCGCGTGCCTCGATGACCGGGACCCGGCCCACGTCGGTAGGCTTCCGTCATGGCGACGCCGAATGGCCCACGCGGCGAATCAACTGAGCTGTGGTGGCGCTCCGGCGTCCTGTACCAGGTCTACCCCAGATCCTTCGCCGATAGCGACGGCGACGGTGTCGGGGATCTCGGGGGTGTCATACAGCACCTCGACCACCTCGCGTGGCTCGGGGTCGACGCAATCTGGATGAACCCGATCCACCCGTCCCCGAACGCGGACTGGGGCTACGACGTCGCGGACTACCTAAGCGTCGATCCCGCATACGGCGACCTCGAGACGTTCGACCGGCTCGTGTCGGCGTGCGAGGCGCACGGCATCCACGTCATCCTCGACCTGGTCCCGAATCACACGAGCGATCGACACCCCTGGTTCATCGACGCGCGCTCCAACCGCTCGTCGCGGCACCGCGACTGGTACGTCTGGGCGGACGGCGGCGCGGATGGGTCGCCGCCGAACAACTGGCCCTCCACGTTCGGGGGTCCCGCCTGGACCTTCGACGACACATCGGGGCAGTTCTACCTGCACAACTTCCTGGCGGCCCAGCCCGATCTCAACTGGTGGGACCCCGAGGTTCACGATGCCTTCGAGGAGGTCATGCGGTTCTGGTTTGATCGGGGGGTCGCGGGGTTTCGCATCGACGTCGCGCACGGACTGATCAAGGACTACGAGCTTCGCGACGACCCGCCCGGTGCAGGCCCCAGCGGGCTCAGCCCCGTGTACAACATGAACCGTCCGGAGGTGCACGAGATCTACCGGGTGTGGCGCCGGCTGGTCGACGGCTATGAAACGCCCCCGGTGCTCATCGGCGAAACCTGGGTCGAGGACCTCGCGGAGATGGCGCGGTTCTACGGCGACGGATCGGACGAGCTGCATCTCACGCTGAACATCCCGTTCCTGCTGGCACGAGATGCCGCGGAGCGGCGGGCCGTCGTCGGTCGCACGCTTGCCGCCCTGCCGCCGGGATCCCAGCCGTTGTGGAGCGCCTCGACCCACGACCTCGGTCGGTTCCCGACGCAGTGGTGCGGTGGTGACGAGCGCCGCGTCCGCGCATCGCTCATGACCTTGCTGATGCTCCCGGGCACGCCGATCCTCTACTACGGCGACGAGATCGGAATGGAAGAGGTGGACGTTCCCCGCGAGTCGATCCTCGACCCCGTCGGCATCAGAGGCTGGCCCGGCGATCCCGGCCGCGACCGCGCCCGGACGCCGATGCAGTGGACCGGGGGGCCGAGCGCCGGGTTTACGGTTGGCGACGCGGACCCGTGGCTGCCCATCGGCGACGCCGGCGGCCGCAACGTCGCCGACCAGCGGGAAGACCACGATTCGGTGCTGCACCTCTGTCGCGACACGATCACGCTCCGACGCACGCGAGCCGACCTGCACACCGGTGGGTACGAGCCAATCGATGCCGGCCCGGGTGTGTGGGCGTGGCGTCGTGGGGCGACGACCGTCGTGGCGGTCAACCAGACCGACCAACCCGCGCAAGTAGAGGTCACGGGCAGCGTGGCGATCAGCACGAATCGCGCCCACGACGGCGCGGCGGTGGACGGATACGTCATGCTGGAGCCATGGCAAGCGGTCGTCGTCGAGGGAGCGTGACGGCGGTCCCCGATCGAGTCGGCGACGCGCTGCGCCTTTACCCGCACGTGCTGGCCGTGGATCTCGTCGGATCGCGTGCGACCGGCGAGAACGTGCCGCTCTCGGACTGGGACTTCCTCATCACGACGGACGACGAGGCCGTCGTTGCCGTTGCATTGCCGGACCTCGTGACTCCACTCGAGCCCATGTCGAGCCAGTGGGATCGGTTGGGACCGCCCGAGTACTCGTGCTACATGCTCATGCTTGCCGGCCCGGCCAAGGTGGACCTGATTCTGCCGAACCTGCCCCACGAGCCCGAGCCTCCGTGGCTGGTCTCGGCGGCGACGCTGACCGGGATCGACCAACATTTCTGGGACTGGATCGTCTGGATGGCGTCGAAGGAGCAACACGGACAGGTCGAACTCGTCCGGCTCGAGCTGGCGAAACTGCACACGCACCTGCTCGCGCCGATGGGGGTGACGCGCGAACCGGCGACCATCGCGGATGCCCTCGGCGACTACCTCACCGCTCGAACGGAGGCGGAACGGAGGTTCGGCGTGTTGGTGCCGCGGGAGCTCGAGGCCGCGTGCCGGCCCGCGCTCCCCGCATGATTCGACGTTCGCGAAGTCGTACGGTTGGATACACCGAACCGAAGGAGCAACGGTGGCCCAGATCGCGATCGACAACATCTCGAAGGTCTACGGCGACGGCACGGCCGCGGTCTCCGACCTGACCCTCGAGATCGAGGACGGGGAGTTCATCGTCCTGGTCGGCCCGTCGGGATGCGGCAAGACCACCGCGCTTCGCATGGTCGCGGGGCTCGAGACGATCACCTCGGGAGAGATCCGGATCGGCGATCGCGTCGTGAACAACGTGCCGCCGAAGGAGCGCGACATCGCGATGGTGTTCCAGAACTACGCGCTCTACCCCCACATGACCGTGTACGACAACATGGCGTTCGGCCTGACGCTGCGCAAGCTCCCGCACAAGGAGATCGACCAACGCGTACGCCAGGCGGCGGACATCCTCGGCCTGGAGGACCTGCTGAACCGCAAGCCCAAGGCGCTGTCCGGCGGGCAGCGGCAGCGGGTCGCGATGGGGCGGGCGATCGTTCGGGAGCCAAAGGTCTTCTTGATGGACGAGCCGCTGTCGAACCTGGACGCAAAGCTTCGCGTGCAGATGCGGACCGAGATCGCACGCATCCAGCACGACCTCGAGGTCACCACGATCTACGTCACGCACGACCAGGTTGAGGCGATGACGATGGGTGACCGGGTCGCCGTGATCCGCAAGGGCGTGCTCCAGCAGGTGGACACCCCCCAGTTCCTCTACGACCACCCGAGAAACCTGTTCGTGGCCGGGTTCATCGGCTCGCCGGCGATGAACATGGTGGAGGCGACGGTCACCGCGTCCGACTCGTCGCTCGCGGTGTCGTTCGGGGGGAATGAACTGGTCTTGCCCGCCCACGTGCTCGCCGAGCGGCCGGCGCTGCGGACCTTCCAAGGCGGAACCGTGATCCTCGGCATTCGCCCCGAGGACATGGAGGATGCCGCCCTCGTTCCCGACAAAGCGCCGGAGCATCGGATCCACTCCGAGGTACTCCTCCGAGAGGCGCTCGGCGCCGATGTGCTCGTGCACTTCATGATCGAGGCGCCGGCCGTGCTCACCGAGGACGTGAAGGAGATCGCGCACGACGTCGGGACGGAGGCGCTCCGGGAGGTCGAGCTCGGGGTCAAGCGTGGGCGGTCGAAATGGGTGGCTCGACTCAGCCCCCGAACCGAGGCGCAGAAGGGCCAGCCCATCGAGCTCGTCGTGGACGTGGCGCGGCTCCACTTCTTCGACGTGCAGACCGGTCTCGGTATCTACGGGGGCGACGAGGCCTGAGCGACCACACGCAACCCTTTCCGGAGGGGTTCCTCTGGGGAACCGCGACGTCCGCGTATCAGGTGGAAGGAGCCATCGACGAGGACGGCCGCGGCGCGTCGATCTGGGACGCGTTCAGCCACACGCCCGGAACGATCGCCGACGGCGGCACGGGCGATGTGGCGTGCGACCAGTACCACCTGCTCGACGACGATCTTGATCTCATGGCCGGGATCGGCGTCAACGCGTATCGATTCTCGATCGCGTGGCCGCGCGTGCAACCCGGCGGTCGCGGCCGAGGCGATCCGCGCGGGATCGCCTTCTACCGCCGACTGGTGGAAGGGCTCCTCGCACGCGGGATCGCGCCGCTCGCGACGCTCTACCACTGGGACCTGCCGCAAACGCTCGAGGACGAGGGTGGCTGGCCGGCGCGCGTGACCGCCGAGCGGTTCGCCGACTACGCCGCGATCGTCGCCGAGGCGCTCGGCGACGTGGTCCACCGATGGATCACCGTGAACGAGCCGATGGTGCCCGCGTGGCTGGGCTACGGAAGCGGCGCGCATGCGCCGGGCAGGAAAGACGACGCCGCAGCGTGGGCGGCCACTCACCACTTGTTGCTGGCCCACGGTCTCGCGGCCGAGGCGATCCGTGCCGCGGCGCCCTCCGCGGAGGTCGGGATCGCGCTCAACCTCTATCCCTGCCGGGCGGCCACGTCCTCCGAGGAAGACGAGGCCGCGTGCCGCCTGGCCGACCTCCAATGGAACCGTCTGTATCTCGACCCGGTCTTCGGCCGCGGTTATCCGCCGGAGTTGCTCGAGCACTGGGCCGACCGCGTGGCGTTCGGCTTCATACGCGACGAGGACCTCGACCGGATCGCGGTCCCGCTGGACTTCCTCGGGGTGAACTATTACGCGGCCAACACGGTCGGCGCGTCCGCGCGCGACGGGCGAGCGACGGAGCTGCCCGCCTCGCTGGGCGTCTCCGTGCTACCGGCCGCCGGCCCCGCGACGGCGGCGGGCTGGCCGATCGAGCCCGAGGGTCTCACCGAGATGTTGCTGCGCGTCCACCGCGAGTACGGCCCCGAGCGCCTGATGATTACCGAGAACGGCGCGGCGTTCCCCGATCACGTCGCCGAGGACGGGCTCGTTCACGACGTGGATCGGACCGCGTACCTGCGGGCGCACGTGCAGGCCGTGCGGCAGGCGGTCGAGGGCGGCGTGCCGCTCGCCGGCTATTTCGTGTGGTCCCTGCTCGACAACTTCGAGTGGGCGGAGGGCTACTCGAAACCGTTCGGTCTCGTCCACGTCGACTTCGCCTCCCAGCGCCGCACTCTCAAGGACAGCGGGCGCTGGTACACGGACCTCATCGCCGGTGCTCCCGGCGCGATCTGAGAACGCGCCCCAACGATTTGACACGGCCCCCTCGGAGCCCTAGCGTGCTCCGAAACCGGTTTCGGAGCATTGGGAGGATCTGATCACCACGATCCGGGAGCTCGCTGAGGAGTTGGGGGTATCCGTCGCAACGGTTTCCCGCGTCCTCAACAACTACCCGGACGTCTCCGAGGCAACGCGAGAGCGGGTGCTGGCCGGGATCAAGGAACACGACTTTTCGCCCAACCGTGCAGCTAGAAGCCTTACGACCGGGCGAACCCACGTGATCGGCGTCTTCTTTGAGACCGGCATCGGTCACCCGGATCTCCAGCACCCCTTCTTCCAGGAGATCCTCGCGGGGATTCGTGACGAGCTCGGCGCCCAGGGGTTCGACCTGTTGCTCTTCAGCAGTCCCGATTCCGGTAACGGTTCCGCTATCGACCACGACGGCGGGCAGAGCCGGCGGCGGCGCTTCCTGGCGCGGGCCCGGCAGCACCGCGTGGACGGCGTGGTCCTCATGGGCGTCGACCCGAGCGACCCGGGCATCGAGGAGCTCGTCGCGTCCGGCATGCCGATGATGGCGGTCGATCTCGACCTCGCCGGTGGGCGCACCGGCAACGTGACGTCGGACAACCACCGCGGCGCGGCGCTGGCCGTTCGCCACCTGGCGGATCTCGGACACCGGGATATCGCGCTCATCGGCGGGCCTCAGAACACGCGACCGGGCGTCGAGCGGCTGCTCGGCTACCGCCGGGAGCTCGATCGGCTGGGTCTCGCGTACCGGCGCGACCACGTCATCGAGGGCGACTTCTATCCGGACTCGGGGCGGGCCGCGATGTCGGCGCTGCTCGATCTGCGGGAGCCGCCGACGGCGGTCGTGACCGCGTCCGACTTGATGGCCGCGGGTGCCATCCGCGCACTGTCCGAGCGGGGGCGCGCCTGCCCGACCGACGTGTCGGTGGTCGGGTTCGACGACATTCAGATGGCGGCGCTCCTGCAGCCGCCGCTCACCACCATCAGGCAGGACAAGCACCAGATGGGAGCCGCCGCCGGCAGTTCGATCGTACAAATGGTTAACGACCCCGATCTCGCGCCACCGGTCGTGGTCGTCGACGTCGAACTCGTCGTGCGAGGTTCGACAACGGCAGTTGCTGGGAAAGACCGGGAGCGGGGAACCGCTCGAGTGAAAGGGGGATGACACATGACACGAATACGAATCGTGATCATGGTGGCCGCGGTCGCGCTAGTGGCGGCCGCATGCAGCACGAGCAGTAGTAGTTCGGGGTCGGTGGCGGGCAGTCCGACCGGGGAGAATACCGGCACGGTCACCGTCATGAACGCGATGGAGCCCGAGGAGATCAAGGCGGTCCAAGGGGTCGTCGACGACAACATCAACTCCACGCAGAGCGACTACACGGCCGAGATCGAGCACACCGGCGACTTCGAGCAGCAGCTCCAGATCCGATCCGAGGGCGGAACGCTCGACGTGGCGCTCCTGCCGCAGCCCGGTTCGGTCTCCGGACTGGCGGCCTCGGGGACCATCCTCGCGCTGGAGGACCTGGGGTTCGACATCAACGAGCTGAACGCCACGTTCGGCGAGTCGTTCATGTCGCTCGGTGAGTACAACGGCAAGCACTACGGCCTGCCGACGAACATCAACCTCAAGTCCATGGTGTGGTACCCGAAGGAGGCTTTCGACAAGGCCGGCTACAAGGTGCCCGAGACCTGGGACGAGATGATCGCGCTGTCCGACCAGATCGTGGCCGACGGTGGCACGCCCTGGTGCGTCGGATTCGCGAGCGAAGGCTCCGACGGCTGGCCCGCAACCGACTGGATCGAAGACATCATGCTGCGCACCGCGGGCTCGGATGTCTACAAGCAGTGGTACACGCACGAGATCCCGTTCAACGATCCGGCCGTGCTCGCGGCCGTGCAGAAGTTCGGCGATCTGATGTTCAAGCCGGGATACGTCCTGGGTGGCGCCGACAAGACGCCGTCGATCAACTTCGGCGACGCGCCCACACCGATGTTCGATGACCCGCCGAGCTGCTGGCTTCACCGCCAGGCAAGCTTCATCAACGCCTTCTTCCCCGAGGGCACGAAGGCGGGCAAGGACTACGACTGGTTCCCGCTGCCGCCGATCGACCAGGACGGCACGCTCTACGCGGGTGAGATGGCGGTCGTCGGACGCGACGCGCCCGAGATCCGGGACTTCCTCACGAAGTTCATGGGCACCGACACGCAATGCGCGATGGGCGGGATCACCGCCGCGTCGCGGATCTCACCGAACGTGAACGTCGGTCCCGAGTGCTACGCGAACGAGATCCTGGCGGACGCCTCGGTCGTGCTCGCGGATGCCGCAAAGAACGGCACCGGCGGGTTCGACGCATCGGACCTGATGCCACCGGAGGTGGGACAGGGCACGTTCTGGACCGGCATGCTCGACTACATGGAGCAGGGGCCGGACTCAGCGCAGAGTGTCCTGGATCAGATCGAAGAGAGCTGGCCCGCTGAAACTGCGAGCCCGTCGAGCTAAGGTCCCTCGTGACGGGCGCGGCCGTGACCCGGCCGCGCCCGTTCACCGGGGGAACCGGATATGAGCTCGACAGCGCCGACCGAAGCTGAGCCCGCGCCGGCAGGCCGGGGGGTGTGGAACTCGGCGCTGCGCGCTATCGGCGCCATCGCGATACCGGTGGTCGCCTTCTTCCTGTTCCGGACGACGTTCAACTACATCCGGGACGACGACGCCAACCGCATCCTGCTCGTGCTCGTCGCGGTCGGCGTGGGGGTCTTCGGCGTGTTCGCCGTGTACTGGGCGATGAACTACCTCGTCGACCTGCTGCCCGCACAGACCCGGGAGAGCATCCGCCCGTGGATCTTTGTCGGCCCCGCCCTGCTGCTGCTGGGCGTGTTCCTGCTCTACCCGCTGATCAACACGTTCGTCACGAGCTTCAAGGACGCGAGGCTGCAGCAGTTCGTCGGGCTCGCCAACTACCAGTTCCTCATCAGCGACGAGGACATGCGCCTGGCGATCCGCAACACGCTCGGATGGATCCTGCTGGTGCCACTATTCGCCGTGACGGTCGGCCTGGCCTACGCGACGCTCGTGGACCGGCTCCGTGTCGGCGAGTCCGTGGCGAAGTCGCTCGTCTTCTTGCCGATGGCCATCTCGTTCGTCGGGGCATCGGTCACGTGGAAGCTGGTCTACGGCTTCCGCCCGGAGGGGTTCGGAACCAACATCGGCCTGCTCAACGGGATCATGCTGGCCTTCGGCGCCCAACCGGTGTCCTGGCTCGACATCAAGCCGTGGAACAACCTCTTCTTGATGGTGATCCTGATCTGGATGCAGACCGGCTTTGCCATGGTCGTACTGTCCGCGGCGATCAAGGCCATCCCCGACGAGATCGTGGAAGCCGCCAGGATCGACGGGGCATCCGAGTGGCAGGTGTTCCGCCGGATCCTGGTGCCGAGCATCCTGCCCACGATCGTGGTGGTCACGACCTACATGGTCATCACCGCGCTCAAAGTGTTCGACATCGTCTTCGTGTTGGGCAGCGCCGAACACGACGGGACGGTCGTGATCGCCGAGCGCATGATCCGGTGGGGCTTCATCTACAACCATCGAGGGCGGGGCGCCGCAATCGCGATGATCCTGTTCGTCGCGGTCCTCCCGATCATGGTGTGGAACATCCGGCGGTTCCGTGAGGAGGAGGCGATCCGATGAGCGTCTCCGAGATCGAGGAACGAGACGCGCGCGCCGAGTCGGCGACGTCCGACGCCAGAGGCGTCGGCGAAGTCCGTCGCGGAGGCTGGTTCGTCCGTATCGCGGTGATCGCCGTCGTCGTCCTGTGGGTCATCCCGACCCTCGGGGTCCTGATCACGTCGTTGCGCCCCGAGCAGCTCGTCGACAGCTCCGGGTGGTGGACGTCGTTCGCGCATTTGTTCGACTCGGCGCAGTGGACGCTGGAGAACTATCGGACCGCCATGACCGAGGAGGGATTCGGCAACGCGTTCCTCAACAGCCTCGCCGTCACGATCCCCTCGACCGTGATCCCGATCACGATCGCCGCGTTCGCGTCTTACGCGTTCGCATGGATGGAGTTCCGCGGCCGGTATGTGCTGTTCATCCTGGTGGTCGCGCTGATGGTGGTACCGCTGCAGATGTCGTTGATCCCCATCCTGCGCCTGTACTCCCAGGGCGCCACGCTCGGTCCGTTCCAGGTCGTCCCGGACCTCAACCTCGTCGGGACGTTCCCGGGCATCTGGCTCGCGCACGCGGGCTTCGGGCTCCCGCTCGCGATCTACCTGCTGACCAACTACATCCGGTCGCTGCCCTCCTCGATCATCGAGTCCGCGAAGATCGACGGTGCCGATCACTTCATGATCTTCAGAAGGTTGATCGTGCCGCTGTCGCTCCCCGCGCTCGCCGCCTTCGCGATCTTCCAGTTCCTGTGGACGTGGAACGACCTGCTCGTGGCCTACGTGCTGCTCGGGGGCACGTCGGAGAACCAGGTCCTCACGATCAAGCTCGCCGGCCTGGTGGGGGCGCGCGGTGAGAATTGGCATCTGCTGACCGCGGCGGGGGTTCTCACGATGGCCCTGCCGCTGGTGGTGTTCTTCTCGCTGCAGAAGTACTTCGTACGAGGCCTCACCGCGGGGTCGGTCAAGGGCTGATTCAGGGCCACCCGGTCATCAACCGAACGCGGCGGGGTCGCCAGGCGTTCATGGAGCGTGATGATCGAACCCGCGAGCCTCAGCGAGGCACCGGAGGTCGTCGAACCCTCGACGTTCGAGGAGTTCTTCCTGCTCCAGCACGAGCGGCTCTTCCAGGCGCTGTACCTGTTGACCGGCAACCGGTCGGAGGCCGACGACCTTGCGCAGGAAGCCTTGCTGCGGGCTTACGAGCGGTGGGACCGGGTCGGGGCGATGGACTCCCCCGCCGGGTACGTGTATCGCACCGCGCTGAACCTGCATCGGAGCCGGCTGCGAGCGGTAGTGGTGCGGGCCCGCCGCGTCTTTGCGGCGGTTCCCGACGAGGATCTCAGCGGCCCGGTGGCGGCGAGTCACGACGTTCGGCAAGCGCTGGGCGAACTCCCCCACGGCCAACAGGAGGCGCTGATCCTCGTCGACTGGCCCGCCGAAGTGGAAACCTGACCCCCTGGTTCTCCATCTGGTGCTCGGATGTGACGACCGAGCAGGCCCGCACGCTGAACGCGATCTTCGTGGGCGCCCACTTCGAGAACCCCGATCCGTCTATCGTCCGGTACATGTCCGTGTTGAGCAGTGGCGGCACGCACGAGGCCTGGATCGACTTCTCGCCCCAGCTCCCGGATCAGCCTTGACACTAAAGACCTGCTTCCGGTGCGACTGGGGGGGCGAGTCGGACGGGCCTGCGTGCCCGGAGTGTGGGGCCAAGCCACTTTTTGTCGCTGCAGTGGCTGCCCCGCCGAAGACACAGCCGAAGGAACAGCCCAAGGAACAGATCCCTGGGCCCGAACCTGAGCAGCCAGCAGCGACCGAAACGGTGGTCGACGCGCCGAGCCGTTCCAACCGCCGGCTGATCGTCGCATTCGGTCTGGTCGCGCTCGCGCTTGTCATCGCCTTCCTCGTGGCCAACATCGATCGGCCGGAACCGGGGCTTGCGGCCGATCCTGTGACACCGGCGGCCACTCCGAGCGACAGCTCGTCGACGACGACGCCGACACCGGCGCCGACACCGAGTGGCACGTCCTCGACGTCGGGCGGTCTCCGGCCCAAGGGTCTTCGCATCGGCACCAACACGGTCGAGGTCAGAGCCGTCACGCTCTCGTTCGACATCCCGACGTCCGGCTGGGAGCGGTTCGGCGACCTCTTCATCACCAAGAGCTCGCAGGGACCACAGGGCGCGGAGGCCATCATCTACTGGACCGGCATCGGGGGTACCAACGGCGCGCATGCGTGCGGGCAGTGGTGGGGGGCGCCGCCGGGGTCGATCGAGGACTACGCGAAAGCCGCCTCGAAGATGTCCGGAGCTGACGTCGTCACGGGGCCGTCGGACGTCACGCTCAGCGGTCTCACTGCCGCGCACGTCGCGCTTATCGTTCGCAAGAGCCGTGGATGCGACCCCGGCTGGTTCTACCGGTGGCCCTTCGTGAACTGGGGGGCCTTCTGGAGGGGCACGGAGGTCGGAGACTCGGTCCGGATATGGATCGTCGACGTCGGTCGGGACCGGATCTACATCGAAGCCGACACGCACGAGAATGCCAGCCGAGAGCTCAATCGAGAGGTCCGGCAGATCGTCGAGTCGATCAAGCTCGATTCCCCGTCCCTGGACTAGTGCAGGGGGTCGCGACTACGCCAAGGCGTAGAACTCCCACTCCTGCGAGACCATACGAAGGAGCCCCCCACTTTGGGGGGCTCCTCGCCCTGGAGGGGGCGTCATGCGCAACCGCACGATCAGCGCAGGCTCAGGTCCTTCGAAGGGTCGGCGGAGCCGTCCTTCGAACCGTCCTTCGAGTTGTCCTTGGCGCCGTCCTTCTTGTCCCACGACTCCTTGTAGTTGTCCTTGCCGCTGCGGTCGGCCTTCTGGTCCTTCGCGGAATCGTGGTTCCGCTCGTACCCCTTGTGCTCGCGGGTGACGTCGACCTTCCCGTCCTTCGCCGGGTCGGGGCCCGACCCGTTGTTGGCGAACGCCGCGGTGGCGCCGCCGGCAAGCACAAGCGCCGTCAGGCCCGCAACCCCTGCCTTCGTGACCTTGTTCATGTCCGTCTCCTTCCGTTTCTGTCGGCTCCGGCCTTTCCGGTGCCGCTCTAGGGGACAAGGTAGGAACCGGGCAATGAGAGGAAGATGAAGGGAGCGAGCGCCTTTCGAACTCTCATCCGGGGCTCATGAAGCGGCTGGCAGACTCGGGGCAGTCATGAAGATCTTGGTCGTTGAGGACGAACAGAAGATGCGGCGTGCCATCCGCAAGGGGCTCGAGCACGAGGGCTACGCGGTCGACGTCGCCGAGGACGCGGACGACGCGCTCTCATACGGCACCGAGTACGAGTACGACGCGATCGTGCTCGACGTGATGCTGCCTGGCGCCGACGGGTTCGAGATCTGTCGCGATTTGCGGGCGCGTGAACGATGGGCGCCGATCCTGATGCTCACCGCGCGCGACGCCGTGGACGACAAGATCCAGGGACTGGACGCCGGCGCCGACGACTACCTGCCGAAGCCCTTCGACTTTGGCGAGCTCACGGCGCGGCTGCGTGCCTTGATTCGCCGGGGCCCCGTCGAGCGGCCCGCTGTGCTCGGAGTCGGGGACTTGGCCCTCGATCCCGCCGCGCACGCGGTTCGGGTTGGGACCACCGAGCTCGACCTGTCCGCCCGCGAGTTCGCCCTCCTGGAGTTCCTGATGCGGCACCCGGGCGACGTCGTGACGCGCACCCAGCTGCTGGAGCACGTCTGGGACGTCAACTATGGGGGCGTCTCGAATGTGGTGGACGTATACGTCGGATACCTGCGGCGGAAACTCGCGGACGCTGGCGCGCGGGCCGAGATACGCACCGTCCGCGGGGTGGGCTACGCGCTGGAGGAGGAGCGATGAGCCTTCCGATCCGCGCGAAGATCACGCTGTGGTTCACAACCCTGCTCACCCTGATCCTGGTCGGCGGCGCGGCATTCGTGGTCCTCAACCTCCAGGCCACCCAAACCCGTGCGCTCGACCTCAACCTGCAGACGAGCGCGGGCGAGATTGCGGCCGACTACAAACCCACGGCCGGCCAAAGCGAGAGCGAATTCCGCGACACCACGGATGTATCCCTCGCGGGGTTGCCGCGGAACGCCTCGGCCGCGCAGATCGTGTCGTCGACGGGCGGCGTCGTTGTCAGCGCCGGCAACGGGTTGAGCTTGACACCGATGCTGCCGTCCACGGCCACATCGGCGGCGGTCGCCGGCGGCACGTCGCTCCAGACCGTGACGCTCGGCGGTCAGGACTACCGCGTGTACGCGACCCCGTTCCTCGACGAAGGCACCCCGGTCGCGCTCGTCGTGGCCACGTCGCTCGAGAACGTGGAGACAGCAACACATCGGCTGCTCGTCCTCCTTGCCATCGGTATCCCGATCGGGATCGCGATCGCCGCGGTGGGCGGATGGTTCCTCGCGAAGAAGTCGCTGCGGCCGATCGCCACGATGACGGATGAGGCGAGATCGATCGACGCGTCCCGGCTTGCCGACCGAGTGGACGTTCCGGCCGCGATGGACGAGGTCGGCAGGCTCGGCGTCACGCTGAACGCCATGCTCGATCGGATTCAATCGAGTGTCGAGCAGCAGCAGACGTTCGTCTCGAACGCCTCGCACGAGCTGCGGACGCCGCTCGCCATCATGCGAGCGGAGATCGACGTGAGCCTCTTATCGGCCGAGCTCTCCGAGGAGGCGCGCCAGGTCCTCACGAGCGCCCGCGAGGAGACCGACCGAATGCGGACGATCGTGGAGGACCTGCTCATCCTCGCCAAGATGGACGAGGGCGCGCTCGTGCTTGCCGCCGACCCGGTCGACCTCACGCTCCTCGCCGACAATGTGCTCACGGCGATGGCGCCGCTGGCGGAGCGGCGCGACGTTCGGCTCGAGCTCACGGATGGCCCCGCGGTGCGGATCGTCGGCGATGCCGACCGGCTCCGCGAGGTGGTGCGCAACCTCGTGGACAACGCGATCAAGTACGCGACACCTCGAAGCAGCGTGGAGGTCTCGGTGCGCGGCGACGGAGACACCGGAGAGCTCACGGTCTCCAACACGGGACCGCAGATCCCGGAGGCGTCGCTGCCGCACATCTTCGACCGCTTCTTCCGGGTGGATGCGGCGCGGGGGCGCGACGCCGGCGGCAGCGGGCTCGGTCTCGCCATCGTTCGGGAGCTCGTGGAGGCGCAGGGCGGCCGAGTGTGGGCCGGCAACACGAGCTCCGGCGCGGTGTTCGGGTGTCGGCTACCGCTCGCCTTGGCAGAGTCGACGCCCGCCGACGAGACGGTACGTCCGACCACCTAATCCCGTGACGTCACGTGCGACCTCTCGGGGTTCGAGCGACTACGCCGAGGCGTAGAACTCCCACTGCACGTTGTCGGGATCGCGGAACGCGACGTAGGACTTGTCGAGCACGGGATCGTGTTCCACCCCAGCCGTCCTGACGCCCGCTTGCTCGAGGGCGGCCACAACTTCCTCGAGCGCGGCGGCGTCGGCAACACCGAACGCGAGATGGTCCACGCCGATCCGCCGCTCGTTGAACCGATCGTCCTCCGCGGTCCCCTCGAGCGGCGGCGCGATCACGAGAAAGGTATCTCCCAGCGGCGTGGCGAGGAGCGATCCCTCGGTCGGATGACCGCGCCACGCGTGGACAAACGCGGCGTCCACGGGAAGCTCGACGAACGAGAACCCGAAGGTCTGCTCGTAAAAGGCGCGCGAGCGATCCGGATCCTGCACGCGGATCAAGAGGTGATGCAGTCCGTTGACCTGGATCGTCATCCCGTGTCTCCCAGCTGGCGCTCGAGGGTTCTCCCAAGCATGGATCCGAGTGTGTGGTCTTCCAAGGTGGCGGTCAACTCGGCGACGATGGAGCGCGCGGCCGCGGCATGATCCGGCTGGGCGCCGGGAATGGTCGAGAGCAGCGCGTGGGCGCGCCACGCGACGCCGGGCAGCCCTGCGGCCTCCGCCTGGGTACGGGCGGACTCGGCAGCTCGACCGGCGGCGTCGGGGTCTCCCCCCATGGATGCGAGCCGCGCAAGCGCCAGATGCCCTGCCGCGACAGCCTCGAGAAATCCATCCCGCTCCCACACGGGCATGAGGCGCGC
The DNA here is from genome assembly GCA_963816105.1 of uncultured Actinomycetes bacterium. Lineage (GTDB taxonomy): Bacteria > Actinomycetota > UBA4738 > UBA4738 > HRBIN12 > AC-51. The sequence continues at coordinate 58,189 of CAWFJH010000004.1, forward strand.
GAGATCGGCCCGGGCCCGCGCGGGGTCGCCGAGCGCCCCGCGAATCAGCGCGGCACCGATGTATGCATCGCTCGCGAACACGAAGCTCCGATCGGGCGGAAGAACGACCCTCAGGAAGACGTCGTCGGCCCGTCGCAGCGCCTCCCCCGCTCCCGCTCGGTCCCCGAGGCTCAACCGGGCTCTGCCCAGGTGCGCGAAGCAGCGCACGCCGTGCAGATCCGCGCCCGATCGATCGGCCGCAGCCGCGCCTTGGCCCAAGACATCCGACGACTCGTCGTACGCCCCGAGATCGAGGAGGAGGGAACCCAGATAGATCGCGGACCACGCGGTCCATTCGGCGTGACCCTGCTTGCGCGCCGTCTCCCAGGCGCGCTTTGCTACGTCCAAGGCGGCTCCGTATCGACCTCGCGAGCGCTCCAGCCATGCGAATACGCCGAAGTGGGCCGGCGTGTTCCCGTCGTCGTGGACGCGCCGGTTCACGGCCAGACCGTTCTCCAAATGCAACGCGGCCTCGTCCCACGATCCGTTCGCGACCTTGATCATGCCGAGCTCGAGATGACAGAACTGCGCGGACCAGAGGTCGCCCCTGCCCTCGGCAACGGGAAGCAGCGCGCGGGCGTGACGCTCCGCGGAGAGGAAGTCGCCTGTCTGGAGCTCCACCTGTTTGAGGGCGTCGAGCGAAACCGCCTCGAGCTCGGGCGACCGGTCGTCCTGGGCGATGGCCAGGGCTCGCTCACCGTGATACAGGCCCCGGTCGAAGCGCAGGCGGTTCGTCCACGCGAGCGAGAGCCGCGCGTGACAGGTCACGAGCCCGGTCGGATCGCCGAGCACCTCGGCCAGGTTGAGCGCCTCGTCGAACAGCGGGGTGGCGGCGCGGTAGTCGACGGCCCCGGCCAGGATGGAGCCGAGCTCCTCGAGCGCCGCGAGCTCGAGCGGCCTATCGCGGCGCTCGCGCGCCGTCGCCAGCGTGTGCTCCGCGTCCTCGCGTGCGGCGTCGACGTTCCCGATGCGCCGATGCAAGGCCGCCCGTCGCAGCACCAGGGCGCCGACGTCGGCGCCGGCCTCGAGCTCGGTCGTAAGCCGGACCGCGGCGTCCACATGGCCGAGCGCCTCGATCGATCCCGAGACGGCCTCCGCTTCGTCGGCGGCTGCCACGTGATACGGAATCGCGTGCGCGGGCTCCCCCGCCCGCTCCCAGTGATGCGCGAACGTCGCGTGGGGGTGCTCCGTCGCGGAGGCCTCGAGTGTCTCCGCCGTGCGCCGGTGCAGCTCCCGGCGGCGGGGACGGAGCATCGTCGAGTAGGCGACCTCCTGCACGAGCCCGTGTGAGAACGAACACGAGGTCGCGCCGACATCCATCAGCCCCTGATCGCCGAGCTCGGCCAGCGCCGGTGCGAGGTTCTCCCCCGGCACCAACGCGTGCGCGACCTCGAGATCGACCGTGCTTCCCGCGACGGAGAGCGCCGACACGGCATCCTTGACCGTCGGCGGCAGCCGGTCGAGCCGGGCGAGGATGAGACGCTCGAGCGTGGGCGGGACCACCGTGATGGTGTCGCGGGCCGACCGCACGAATTCGCGGAGGTACAGCGGCACGCCCTCGGATGCGCTGAGGACGGCCTCCTCGCGTTCGGCCGGAAGCGTCCCTCCCGTGAGCTCGTGCAGCAGCTGCCGTTCGTCCTCGTCGGTGAGCGGGCCGAGCTCGAGCACGACCTGGTCGGGATCCGCGTGCCGCCCGGCGATGAGCGCGTTCGACTCGTGGCCCGGCACCGGCCGAAGGGTCGCGACGACGAGGACCCGATCGCTCCGCGCGACCTCGCGGAGCCGGCGAATGGCGTCCAGCGTGCTCGGGTCGCTCCAGTGCAGATCCTCCAGACACAGGACGACCGGACCGGCGAGAGCTTTCTCCGTAGCGAACGACACGATCGCGGCGAGGGTCTGGAAGCGAGCCGCGTCCGGTGTTCGGCCGGGACCCTCGAGCTCCGGAAGAGCTCCGGCGTCGGCGGACCGAACGAGATCGCGGATTCCAGCGAACGGCGTGCTCTCCTCCAATGCGTTGCACTGCCCCTGGATCCAGGTCACGTCGGCGTGCCGGGCGTGGCGGCGAGCTTCGGCGAGCAGACGGCTCTTCCCGATCCCGGCTTCGCCGAGCACGAACACCGTCCGGCCCGTCCCCTCTAACAGGAGGTCGATCGCGTCGGTAAGCGTGCGCAGCTCATCGACCCGACCCACGAGCGGAACATCCGGGTCGGCCCGCCGATCCGTTGGGCCGAGCGCGACGGCGGCCTCGACGGTCTCGCTCTGCCCTTTGAGCTCGAGCCGGCGCGGGCGACCCCACGAGATGGCGTCGCCGAGCTGTCGCCGTGTTTCGGGACCGACGAGCACCGTTCCGGCATCGGCGTTGGATTGCAGCCGGGCGGCCACGTTGACGACGTCGCCCGTGGCGCCCGTCTCCCGGTGACTCCCACCCCCGATCGCGCTGATCACCACGAGCCCGGTCTCGATCCCCACCCGGACGCCGAAGTCCTCGACGCCGGCGGCGCGAGCGACGGTCGCCGCGTGCTGGGCGACGACCCGCTGGATCTCCAGGCCTGCGAGCACGGCACGCTCCGGGTCGTCCTCGTGTGCGACCGGTGTGCCGAACAGCGCGAGGATCCCGTCGCCGGCGAGGTCCTTCACCATCCCGCCGAAGCTCTCGACGACCTCACAGAACTGCCGGACGGCGCCGCCCACCACCTCGAGGACGTCCTCGGGATCGAGGCGCGACGCCAGCTCGGTGGATCCCGCGACGTCGGCGAACAACGCGGTGACGGCTCTGCGTCCGCCGGAGGTCACACCACCTTGTTCCACGCGCCGAGCGTAGTCCCGACGCCGAAGGGCCGGGCGCTTCGCGCCCGGCCCTTCGAACCCTCTCCAGCCCGATTCTCAGGTGAGGCGCCAGCCCCTCCCGTCCATCGAGTTCGGGTCGGGGACGATCCCCATGGCCCGAAGGATCGTCGGCATGATGTCGATCGACCGGAACGATCCCCAGCTGGTGTTGTGCGCCGCGAGCGACGGCGACCAGAACACGACGGGCACGCGCTGGACGCTCTCCTGCGCACCACCGTGGTCGCCGTACACGCCGTAGCTGACCTTGTCGTGGAGCAGACCGACGACATCCGGCCCGTTGTCCGAGATCAGCGTGTCGACGAGCTCCTGGCCGTGGCGCCACCACCACGCCTTCTCCGACCACGACATGTTGTTCACGCCGGCCAGCTTGAATTGATTGCCATCGCGGTAGTAGGCGGCCATCACCCCCGGCAGCGTCTTCATGATCGCCGCGGCCTCCATGCTCTTTTGGAGCGAGTGAACGCTGAGCCACGTCTCGATCGCCGTCGATTGGTACGAGAACTGGACGTTCCCGGTCGCGATCAGCGGGGCGAGCTTCGGCGACGGTATGTCGTAGGTCCCCGGCGGTGCGATGACGCCACCGTCGTAGACGGACGGCCCGTAGTACCAGTTGCTGTCGCCGGCCCGCAGGGTGTCCTTCCCGTTGAACGGAGCGCCGTAGGTCGCGCCGTGGTCGGCGGTCAGGACGATCATGGTCTCCCCGCCGTGGGCCTTGTCGTAGGCCGCGACCGCGGTCCGCAGCTTCCCGAGCTGCGCATCGGCGATCTCGGCCGCACAGCGCACGTGGGTCTGGTTCGCCCCGCGCAGCGCAGCGTCGGCCGCGTTGCAGTCGCCCGTGAACGTGGCGGCGTCCTTCTGCGCGCCCCACATGTGGCCGGCCTTGTCGATGCCGCCGAGGGTGACGAACATCCCGGACCAGTCTTCCTCTTGCATCATCTGGATCGCGGCGTCGGTCACCCAGACGTCGCCGCCCGTGTGGCCGGCCAGCGCGGTCGCGTCGGTGCCGGGGAAGAACCGGTTGCCTTCCTCCGGGTACAGCCACGACGGGAACGCGCTCAGCGTGCCGTAGTTGTTGGTGGTCCGGTCGGCGTTGATGACGTAGCGGCCGCAGAAGGTCGTGGTTCCGTCGGTCGTTGTGCCCTGGTTGCGAATGTAGTCCGGCACCCGGTAGCCCGAGGGCTCGCGGATCGTCGGTCCGAGGTTCGCCGTACAGGTGAGGCCGCCGGGCAGGGTTCCGGTGTTGGTCGTGATCCCGCTCGACATGTGCACCGCGATCAGGTTGGTCTGCGACACGCCGGCCTTGATGGTCGCGGCGATCCCGCTGCGCACCGCGTAGTTCTTCTCACCGACCATGATGAACTGCTTGGCGGCGTCGACGCGGTGCAGGTAGTCCTGCAGCTTCGGGTAGCCCTCGGTGTTGACGAGCGCGTTGAACTGCGTCTGCCCGAAGTCGCCGGTGATGTGCATCGCACCGGCCGGCGTGTTGGGTGTGTACGTCGGTCCGATGATGTTGTCGGTGTCGCGGTACGCCTCATCGACCCAGCCCTGGTTCGCCGGCAGCTGGCCCGAGACAATCACGTTGTGGCTGATGACGGTCTCGGAGCCCATGTAGCCGAGATAGGCGTTCTTGAAGTACGTCCCCTGGCCACGGAGGGCCCGGAAGTTCGGCATCTTGAACTGGTCCGCATAGCCCGGAACCATCTGATCGAACAGCACGATCAGCACCCGGTTCGGGGTCTTGTGGGACGAGTGCGTGGCCTGCGCGGGCGCGGCGGTACCGGCCCAGAACGGAACGGTGACCGCCAGCGCGAACGCGGCGGCGGCTAAACGCGTTTTCACGCGATGCATGGAACCCCCCTCGGTTGGACAACCTGTCCATCTTTGCCCCTACCGCAAATGCACGCAAACTCGGGGAGACTCCGTGAAGCGGCACCCCGGTTGGTGCTACCCTTACGCGCGAGGGTTCAGCGTCATTTCACGACCGTGTTTCATCGAGCAGTTCCCTCATCGGTCCTCGGACCGATCGCCCCCGAGCAGCGGTCAGGCTCGTCAGGGCAAGGAAAGGAGGGAACGAACATGAGCACAGGAACCGTGAAGTGGTTCAACGCTGAGAAGGGCTTCGGCTTCATCACGCAGGACGACGGTGGCCCCGACGTCTTCGTACATTTCAGCGCCATCTCCGGCGAGGGGTACCGCAACCTCGAGGAGAACCAGAAGGTCGAGTTCGACGTGTCGCAGGGCCAGAAGGGCCCGCAAGCCGGCAACGTTCGAGTCGTCGCCTAGCACGACAGCACGCTGAGGCCGCCGCGCGTTTGCGCGCGGCGGCCTCGCTGCTTTTCCGGAAGGACGGTCATCTGTCCGACGAGTTCGATTGGATCCTGCATCAGCAGGCCGAGTACTACGAGGAACGCGCTCCCGAATACGAGGACGTGTGGTTCCGTCGCGGTCGCTACGACCTCGGTGCGGAGGGCAACGCACGGTGGTTCGAGGAAACGACGCGTCTCACCGCGGCGGTCGACACGTTCGGCCCGACCGGGAACGTCCTCGAGCTCGCGTGCGGCACCGGGCTGTTCACCCAGCAGCTTGTGCGAAGCGCCGAACGGCTGACCGCTTTGGACGCGTCCGCGGCGGCCATCGAGGCCAACCGCGCACGTGTCGGCGACGACACCATCACCTACGTGCACGCCGACCTCTTCTCGTGGGAACCGCCGGCGGGCGAGCGGTTCGACGTGATCTTTTCCAGCTTCCTCATCTCGCACATCGCGCCCGCGGGATTCGAGAAGTTCTGGCGCAGGGTCGGTCGCTGGCTGGCGCCGGGCGGCCGCGTGTTCTTCTGTGACGACGTCGCCGGAGAGGGCGATCGGCCGTCGAACCCCGGTGAGTCCGTCGATGACGGCCCGGACTTCGCCCACCGCCGGACGCTGCACGACGGACGGGAGTACACGATCGTCAAGGTCTTCCACCGCCCGAGCGGGCTTGCCGAAGACCTCGAGGCGCTCGGCTGGACGGCCGCGATCGAAACGACGGGCGACGAGTTCTTCTACGGGACCGCGACCCGCAGCCCGGCGCTCCGCGACTAGCCGGACGGTCCCCTACGACTCCGCAGCCGGTGGCGGCTTCTGCCCCGGCAACAGGTTGACGTCCGACGGGTGATACACGGGATGGTCCCCCGCCGTGCGCACGTTGAACCCGTAGTCGAAGACCATCGTGCCGCCGACGGCCGCCCCGAGGAACGTCAGACCGGCGACCACCAGGGTCAGCACGAGGATCGGCAGCGACGTCGCCGGGTCGTCCCACGCCCCGAGACTGACGAGGATGTCGATGATCACCAAGGCGGTGACGGTGAGCATCGTCCAGGCGTGCGCGTTGACGGTGCGCCGAGCTTGGGTGCCTTTCTCCGTGGAGCGCAACCAGTCGAAGTAGCCGGTGAGCGCCGCGCCGAGCGAGACAATCGCGCCGCCGATCAACGCCCACGTCGCCGCGTGGAACATGGCCTGCGACCACGACGCGTCGTTCCAGAGCCACGAGATGACCGAACCTGCGGCGGCCAGCATGTACGCGCCGATCGGGATGTCGGTGAGCGGTGGGTGAAACGGCTTTCCGGAGAACCCCCGGAGCCCCTGGAACTTCCGCCCCTTCAGCGTCAGCGCCGGGCGGAACGAGAAATAGCGTGCCATCGCGACCCCCTCCGTCGTCGGGCTCATTCTATGCGGCACATTCTATTGGCCACCGCAGCGATGGACCTTGGTTTGACCGCTCTTGCAAGGACACCCACCTAGTGTTCGTCCATGCTTCGGCGGGCAACGTTCCCGTTCATCACGAGCCTCGCGCTGGTTCTGGCAACTGCCACCGCGGCGCGCACTGCGCCGGACGATCTGGACCCGACGTTCGGGGGCGACGGCATCGTCAAGACCGATCTCACGCCCGCCGAGGATGACGGATTCGCGGTGGCGATCCAGCCGGACGGCAAGATCGTCGTGGCCGGAGAGATGGGTATCGGCGGCCCGAACCCACGCTTCGCGATCGTGCGCTACGAGGCCGACGGCTCGCTCGATCCATCCTTCGGCGGCGACGGGAAGGTATCCATCGATTTCACGCCACGTGACGACTTCCCGTACGCCGTTCGCATCCAATCGGACGGAAAGATCGTGGTCGCCGGCGCCGCCCGTTACAACAGCCGGAACTCGAGTTTCGCGCTGGCTCGGCTCACAACGGATGGTTCGCTCGATTCGACGTTTGGCGGCGACGGGACCGTGACGACCAACGTCACGCCCTCCTACGACTGGGCGAACGGGATGGCGCTGCAGCCCAACGGGAAGATCGTCGTGGTCGGGAGCGTGAGCGCGGGGAGCGACAACGGGAAGCTCGGCGTACTGCGCTACCGCTCCGACGGCTCACTCGATCCCGACCTTCGGCGGTGATGGGATCGTGCTCACCGACCCAACGCCGACGTACGACGACGGCCTGGCCGTTGGCGTCGAGGCCGACGGCCAGATCGTTGTCGCCGGCGGAGCGGGCTTCGCCGGCCCGAACGAGCGGTTCGTTGCGCTTGCGTACGGACCCAACGGGTCGCTCGATCCGACGTTCGGCGGCGACGGCATGGTCTTCACCGACCTCACATGGAAGGCCGACGTTCCGTTCGGGCTGGCAATCCAGAACGACGGCAGGATCGTCGTCGCCGGCGGGGCCGCGCAAGGCGGTCCAGACCCGAAGTTCGCCCTCGTGCGCTACGAGCGGGACGGCTCGCTCGATACGACTCTGAAAGGCGATGGGACCGTGATCACCAACGTCACGCCGTATGACGACGGCGCGTACGGCGTGGCGATCGCTCCGGACGGCAAGATCGTGACGGCCGGAGTGGCGGGCAACGGCGGGCCGGCGCCGGGCTTCGCGACGGCGCGGTACCTCGTCAACGGGAAGCTGGACACGGCGTTCGGCGGCGACGGCACGGTCAGCACGGACCTCACGCCCCGGTTCGACTCGGTGTGGGGCGTAGCCGTCCAAGCCGATGGTTCGATCGTCTGCTCGGGCGTGGCGGGCGCCGGGGGTTCGCGCGCATCATTCGCGGTCGCTCGGTATCAGCCCTCGTAGGGGGGGAGAGCGGACCGGTCACCGATCGCGAGGCCCGTCGTCGCAGACGCAGTACGACTACGGCAGGGAGCCAAAGCGCGCGAGAGAAGGCGGAGAGAACTCGGGGCTCCGAAGGAGAATAAGGGCCGGCGGAGAGCGCCGAAGAAAGCTGGGGGCGGCGGCAGCGATCCGCAACGATAGGTGCGGCGGGTCAAGCGGGAACCCGGGTCATAAGCGAAAGGGTGCGTACTCTCGGTTGTGAGGGTGTCAAGCTTCTCAATGGCGACGACGGGCGAACCGTACCTCACTCGCCGTGACCGCCTCACTACGCGCCGTACATGACCAGGCGAAGGCGGCCACAGCTCGTTCGCGCCGCCGCCGCAACAACGCGGAATGGTGCGACATTGTCTGTCGACTCCACGGACAGGCGGGCTCATTTCACGATGACGGATGGACGGTGCCTCGGCGTTCGCCGCCTTCTATCCGACGCAGTCACGCTGGACCGGGTGCGGGCGTGGATGGGCTCCTCGCGACGATCGACAGCTCCTCTGGGTGCTCAATCAAGGACAGCTTCGCGTGCCTTGATCTCGCGCCCACGGATTCACGAGCTCTTCGAAGCCAGTGGATCTGCCGCGAAGCGGACATGCCGCTGGAGCCGCCGGCGGCATGCGCTGGGACGTGGTGCGAGAGCATCCGCCTGCTGGAGTGGGAGCACGCGTGGAACGAGGACGATCGGGGTCTGTTGAGCTGTTGGAGACGACGCGGTGACGGTGCTGGCGGCTCGCAACAGTGCGATCGTCGCGGGTGCGATCGCAAAGGCAGGGAGGTGGTGATTGAAGGGGAGCACGAGAACGCGTTCAGCGCAGCTTTCGAAGAGTCGTAGGCGCAAGAGAGACGGAAGCGTTGGTGCTAGAAACACGACGAGCCGCTCGCTCGAGCAACGCGGCAGCGCGCGCGAGTATCACATGGGCGGTGAGTTCGCGTGAACGTCGTCGCAATCTCATCGTCATGTCACGAGAACACCATGCGATCGGCACACGCACTACGATGTCGAGACCAAACGGAAACGGCGGCGGCACGGCTTTGGCGCGTGACTGGGGTCGCTCGATCACCAGGTACGGCGACACCGCCGTCTCTCTGCACGCTCGATCGGTTCGTGGACGTGACGAGAACCTTCGCGCCTCGCGGCGAACAGTCGGGCGTCGCTGCTGATGTGGGTATAACGCAATTGACTGAGGCATCGGATGTCTTTATGTTCTGCATCCAGATAGATTGCGTGCGGGGTGCGTACTCCGGGTTGCGAAACGGCCAGTCGGCGGCGAGCCAGTCGGAGACTCCGCGCCATAGGACGGGGTCAAGCTCGGCGCGAGCGGCCGTGACCCAAGACTCCACCCGTGCATCGCGTTCGTCGTCCTTCGACGGGTAGATGTACACGCAGCCGATCACGTCGATGCCGCCTGGGTCGAGCACCGTGTAGGTGAACCCGCGTCGCGCCGCGAAGTCCTCCGCGTGGCGGACGAGATCAGCGAGGTTCTCCTCGAGCGTCATGGGGTGGGGCCATGGGTGCTCGTCTCCGAGCTCCACCATGCCCGGCGTCGCGAGGATGTGCTCCATGCTCGAGGTCCAAGCGGCGTAGTCGCGCTCGTTGTGTTGTGGGCCCAGCGGTTCCAGGGTGAGGTTGGGCCTGACGAGCCCATCCGGCGGGGAGAAGTCGTCGGGTACGAACGAGCGATCAGGCACCAACGCAAGGCTATCGTTCGGTGATCACCCTGACGGTCAGCGCGCTGGGGGCACCTCGTAGGAGCCGATTGTGATCGTTGAAGGGAGGCCGGGGCCGTTGCAGGGCGGCGCCTCCGAGCCGACCGCGTCGACCGTCACCTTCCCGCCGGCCGGGGCCACCAGCTGCCACGTCGGTGCAGTGTCGGTCCCGCACCAGTTCGACCATCCGTACTGGAACTGGGCCGTCTGACCGGGTTGGAGAGTGATCGAGGCCTTCGGGGACGGTCCGGTGGATACCTCGACCCCGTCGGTGATCGGGGCGCCCGTCGCGTCCTCGAGCGCGATCTCGGGCCTGCCGCCCATCACGCAGGTCGTCGCGGAGGTGTTCCGGACGCTGATCGTGCCATCGCGTGATCCCGCGGCGCCCTCAACCGTTCCGGACGCCGCAAGCTGATCGCCTCGGCAGGCTCCCGGCGGCACGTACGGCGCACGCGAGTTCTGCCCACCCGGCTGCTCCACAGTCGCACTCGGCATCGCCCGGATCGCCGCGCCGCCGCCGACCGCCACAACCGCGACGACCACGCACGCGACGGCCGCGTAGGCCACGGACCGCCACCGCGCGCGCGCGACGAGCGTCGGCGGCACCTCGAGCCGCGGGCCAACGTCCGCCGCGCGCCGTTCGAGCAGATCGCGCACCCGTTCCTCGAGATCAGGCATCGTCGTCGCCCCCTAGCTCTTCCCGCATCGTCGCCAGTCCTCGCGATACCAGAGACTTCACGGTGCCCGGACGGCAGCGCAGGAGCTCGGCCACCGACTCGTCGGGCAGGTCTTCGTAGAAGCGCAGGACGATCGCGACCCGCTGTCGTTCGGACAGCCGCGCCATCGCTCGCCACAATGCGTCGCGTTCGGCGAGGGTGCCCTCCGCGCCGGGCGCCACCCGCGCCGCATCGCCGGGTCCGGTTCGTTCGAGGTACCCGCGCTCGACCTTCGCGTGCCGGAAGTGCGACCGGCTGAGGTTGACCACCGTCCGACGCAGGTAGCGATCGAACGCCGCGGGATCGCGCAGGTGCACGAGCCGGCCTCCCAACCGGATGAAGGCGTCCTGGACGAGATCCTCGGCGAGGGCGCGATCGCCGGTCAGCAGGTACGCGAGCCGGATCGCCGAGAGCGCATAGCGCTCATACAGCTCCCCGAGCCGCGTCTCCGAGACCGACGACCGCTTCACGTCTGAGGTGAGCATCCCACCGTCCTCGCCGCTCGCGCACACGTGCCGTCGGGCTCAGGCCGCGATGCACGACCTGCTTTCGCTCTGGTAGGCGACGGCCATATCGCCACGATTGAGCGTGACCTGGGTGCCAGTCGGGCTCCGCCACTCGAGCACCAGATCGATCACGTGAACCGCCGCTCGGTTGCCTCGCTCGACCCACTGGAACGAGAACGCATCGCCGTTCGCGTCGGGCACGAACCGGACCCGGCCCGGCCGACTCGTCACTGTCTGGTCGCCGACGTTGGTGCTCCGCAGCCGGAACTCGACCGGGGCGCCGGAGACCTGCGCGCTCACAGTGACCGTCATCGCGAAGATCGACGCCGGGGAGTCCGCGAGGCCCGGCACCTCCGTGAATGTCGTCGACGAGGTCGACACCGGCGTCGTGCGCCACACGGTGTCGAGGCAGTTCGCGCGCGACGTATGCACGTTCGTCGCCGCGAAGGCGATCCCCGCCCCAGCGACGAGCGTCACAGACACAACGAGCAGCGGCAGTTTCCGCAGCATGGCGTTCTCCCTTCGGTCCGGGCCACAAGAACAAGACGCGCTGGACCCCGATCTGGTTGCATCCAAGGAAGTGCCGGCGGCCCTCGGGGGGTTGTGCCGAACCTCTCCCCAGTGCTTGGATGAGATGTCTCGCTTCCGCGCTCCTGAGCACGCGATCACGCGAGACCGCGCATCTGGGAGGACGAACATGAAGCGTCAGGGCAGGCATCTCAGACACCTGATCTCGTTGTTGTCGCTCGCAATCGTCGCCATCGCGCTGATCGCGGTGCCGGCGGAGGGAAGGGTCACCAGTCCGGGCGCGGCGATGATGCCGGCGCCCGTGCCGTGCAACCTTTCGACGGGCCATTGTTGGAAGCCCTCGGTCAAGGCCCGATGGCAGTACCAGCTACAGGGGTCGCCCAACCCAAAGGGCGGATGCCGGTACAAGAGCACCGGGTTCATCAACATCGGCGTGACCGGCACGTCCTTCGCGAGCGGCCGGACCGTCGCCCCGACGGTGTTCGACATCGACTTCCTGCAAGACGGCAAGTGCTACTCGCCGCAGGACTACTCCGTCCTGAACTATGCGGCCGTGCAGGCGCTGCACGTTCGTGGCGCGAGGGTCATCGGCTACGTGGATGCCGGGACGGCCGAGACCTGGCGTCCGGACTTCCCGGAGTTGCAGGCGTTCGACCAGAGCTGTGACGGATGCTTGTTCGGCAACCCGCTCAGCAACTTCCCCGACGAGTACTGGCTGAACATCAACAACAACGTGACAGGGATCAACCCGAACACCGGCCAGGCCCAGACAGCTCGGCGATTCCTGCTGGACGAGATGCTCGCCCGTGTGAAGGAGGCGAAGCTGATCGGCGTTGACGCGATCGAGTTCGACGATGTCGACGCGTATCAGAGCCACTCCGGGTTCTCGATCAGCGCGGACACGCAGTTGCGGTACAACGCGAGCCTGGCGAACCTGGCTCACCGGCTGGGCTTGGGGGTCGGGCTGAAGAACGACCTGAACCAGGCCGCCGCGCTCCAGCCCTACTTCGACTTCGCGATCAACGAGGAATGCTGGCAATACGACGAGTGCGGCGCCCTCCAGTCGTGGCCTTCCCAGTACGACAAGGCGGTGTTCAACGTTGAGTACGAGTTGAATCCGGCCGGCTTCTGCCCCATGGCCAACTCGCCCCAGTTCGATTTCAACTCGATCCGGAAGACCGACGACCTGTTCGACGTCCCGTACCGACCCTGCCGCTAGGTCGCCTTCTGCGGGGAAGGGGAACGCCCGGACGAATCTCCGGGGTCTCGTATGCTTGCCGCCCGAACCGGGTCCGCGTCCCGAAGGAGGCTCGTCATGCCCCAGATCATCGTCACCGCGGCGGTCAATGATGTCGAGGAGTGGTTGAAGTTCAAGGAAGAGATGGTCCCCGCGATGTCGGCGGTCGCGTCGGATGGTGCCAGCTATGTCGCCATGGATGGCAGCAACCAGGTCGCCAGCACATGGGACGTCCCTGACATGGAGGCCTTCCTGGCAGCCCAGGGCTCCTTCTCTCCGGAACTGGCGGCTGCAGCGGAGCAAGCGGGGATGATCCCGTCGACGATGGTGGTGTACATCAAGAAGTAGACCGGGCCATCGTCGCCCCCGCGTCCCGGCCCTCGCGGCCCTCGTAGCTCAGTGGAGAAGAGCAACGGTTTCCTAAACCGTGTGTCGGAGGTTCGATTCCTCCCGAGGGCACGAGCTTCCTCTATGCCGGGAGCCAGGCGATCGGGTACTCGCCGCCCTGAGCTGTCGTGAGCTGGGTGAGGTTCGTCCCGTCGGGGGTCATCACCCACAGGTCGGAGTCGAAGGTGGCGGCTGGCGACTGTGAGAACACAATCTCGGTGCCATCGGGGGAGAAGATCGGGCCGGACTCGGACACCGAGTCCGTCGTCGTGAGCCTGTGGAGGTTCGATCCGTCTACCCCAACCCACCAAATGTCCGGCACGATCTTGAACCGTTGGGCCGTGAAGACGACTGCGGACCCGTCGGGGGCCCAGGACGGAACCAGCTCATAGACGGAGTTCCACGAATCCTTGACGGGCGGGAACGTCGCGATCACCGTCTTGTTGCCGCCATCGGGGTCCATCGTTGCGATGAAGCGCTCGCCGTCGAAGTGGAAGATTCCGTTTGACGCGACGAGGCGTCCGTTGGAGCCCCAGTCGACATCGCCGTAGCCGGTTGCGATCTTGGTGAGCTTGGACCCGTCGGCCCGGATCGTGAAGAGATGCCGCGGGTAGCTCCCGTCAGAGAACGCGACACGATGGGCGCGTGGCGACAACGCCACGGACGAAAGCGCCCCCATGGTCGCCGCTTTGGAGGCGGGCAGCACCAGACTTCGGGTGTCGTTCGCCAGGTCGACGAGGAAGATCCGACTGCCACGGTTGGAGTCGGTGACAACGGCGGCCATCGTGCCGTCGGCCGAGAACGACACCGAGCTGAAGTCCCGGCCGAGCGACGTGAATGGATGATCGTCAGAGCCGTCCTGCGCGACCGCTCGGACGTCACCCTGCGCCCCGTAGACGATCTCTCCGTTCGCGCCTGGGTACGTCGCTCCCGCGGGGACCGATACCAAGGCCTCGATCGCCGCGACCGCCACGGTCAAGGCGATGATCCTGACCCGTCGCATCTTCGATCTCACGCCCACTCCCTCGAGTCGACAGGGATGCTCCCACAGGAGACCCACCTCGTGCTACCCAGCCGTTGATGAGCTGGGCACTATTGGCACGCGCGATTGTTCGCCGCGACGCCGGATTACTCCGTTTGACTGACGCGCCGACACGCGCGAGGCTTCATCCATGACTTCCAACATGCTCCGCATCGTCGTCGCCGGCCTCGTCTGTCTCGGGGCCATGTCGATCGGCGTGGCCAATGCCGGAACCCCGTTCGACACGACGGTCACGATCCACGTCGAGGGACGGGACTTCTCCGGAACCGTGAAGAGCTCGCATCCCATGCGGTGTGCGAACAACCGCAAGGTGATTCTGTTCAAGCAGCTGGGCGCGCAGCAGGATCCGCAGAACGACATGAGGGTCGCCTCGGACACCACGTCGTTCAATGGCGGCCACTACCAATGGAACACCGGCAACACGGGCATTCGCGGCAAGTTCTACGCGCGGGCGCCCAAGACCAGCAATTGCAAGGCGGATTCGAGCCTCACCGTCCACACGACGAACTAGCCGGGAGAACGCCGCCAAGAACCCCGAAGCCCGTCGCCCGAGCGAACGGGGCGACGTGCCTGCAATGCTTGGCGCCGTGACACGGACAGAAGGAGCCGATGTCGTCGTCATCGGCTTGGGAGTCATCGGACTCTCGACCACGGCCGCGCTTGCGCATCGAGGTCAGACGGTCGTGGGCGTCGACCGTTGGGGCAGCGGCCACCCGGCCACGTCCTCGACCGGGGCCTCGCGGTCGATCCGCATCGCCTACGACGACGCGCGGTACGTGCGGCTCGCCCGAGCGGCCTTCGAAGGCTGGCACCGGCTGGAGTCGGCGCAGGGCGTCCGGCTGCTCGTCGAAAGCGGGCAAATCGACACGGGACCCGACGCCAAGCTCGACGCGATGGCCGAGGCGATGCGCGCGTGCGACGCCTCGTTCGAGGAGCTGGACGCCGATGAGGTCGCTCGTCGATTTCCGGAGTTCGTGGTGCGGCCGGACGAACGCGTGCTGTTCCATGCGGAGGGCGGGACCGTGCTCGCGGCGGATGCGATGCGTGCGCTGACGGTCGATGCGACCGAGGCGGGTGCGACGCTCTCGATGCCCGAACGCTGCATCGCCATCGAGATCGTGGGCGATGAGACGGTGGTCGTGTCACGGATCGCCGCACCGTCCGTGCGGAGCGGGTGGTGATCGCCGCCGGCCCTTGGTCGGGCGATCTCCTTCGCGTCGCCGGGCTGGAGCTGCCGCTCGCCCCCGCGGTCGCGCAGGTGACCTTTCTCGACGCGCCGCAGCTGGTCGAGCGTCCGGGCCTCGCCGATTGGCTCCGCGACGACGCGGGCGGCGTCGGCGTCTACGGCCACCCGGTGCCCGGGGTCGGCTACAAGATCGCGTTCGACGCCGGATCGGAGGAGCCGTGGTTGCCGGATATCGCGGAGTGGCAGCCGGATATGACAGAGCAAGAGCGGCTGCTGCGCTGGCTTGCCGAGCGGATGCCCGGCGTCGAGCCGCGCGTCGCGCTGACACAACGGCATCCCTGGACGATGACGCCGGACGGCGACTTTGCGATCGGGCGCCGCGGGTCCGTGGTCGTCGCCGCCGGATGTTCGGGCCACGCGTTCAAGTTCGGGCCGGCGCTCGGCGAACTCGTCGCCGACGTGGCCGACGGGATCGCCCGCGACGACCTGGACCTCTTTGCGCTCGACCGGCCCGCGTTGCGGGGCGACCGGGCGTCGCCGTCGACGCCGATCTCGCGCTAGCGCGTCACTCGGGCCGGCGCCGCAAGCTTCGAACGAGCACGACGAGACCGACGACGACACAGGCGATCCCGATCCACATCCAGATCGGCGAGCCGGTCATGAAGCTGCCGGTGAGCGTGCCGTAGCCCTGAAACGTCCAGACGCCGCCGACGATCACCAGCGCCGCGCCGAGCAGCACGCGACCCCAACGCATTGGGTGAGGCTACGACGAACGCGGCCGGTGATTATTTCTCGAGCCGGAGCGGCGTGGCCTGTTTCGATTGCTCGAGGGTCGCGACGGCTTCTCGACCGAGCTGAAGCCCGCTCGAACCCACTCGGCGTCGAGCTCGAGCGCCTTCGCGATCCGCCCGACATCGAGCCGCTGATCCGGCGTGACGAAGGTGACGCCTTCTCCCCCGCGTCCGGCTCGTGCGGTCCGGCCGACGCGGTGGACATAGGCCTTCTCGTCGGCGGGCGCGTCGAAGTTGATCACATGCGTGATGTCCTCGAGGTCGAGCCCGCGCGCGGCGACGTCGGTCGCGATCAGCACGTCGTTCGCACCGCTCGCAAACTTGCCGAGCGAACGCTCGCGCTGCGGCTGCGACATGCCGCCGTGCAGCTCGCCGGCGTGGAACCCCTGCTTGCGCAGGTTGCGTGCGAGCCGGTCGGCGCCGTGCTTGGTCCGGACGAAGACGAGCGCGAGTCCGCGATCGCCGGCGAGCTCGCGAACGAGCGCCTCGGTCTTCTTCGAAGGCTCGACGCTGATAAACCGGTGATGCGCATCGGTGATCGTCACGCCGCCGTCGCCGACCTCGTGGCGAACGGCATCCGACGTGAACCGCTCGGCGAGCCGCCCGACTTCTCCGTCGAGCGTGGCCGAGAACAGCATGGTCTGGCGCTCGGTACGGAGCATCTCGAGGATCCTGCGCACATCCGGCAAGAACCCCATGTCGAGCATGCGGTCGGCCTCGTCGAGCACGCAGAAGCGCACTCGATCCAGGCGAAGCAGCTTGCGCTCCACCAGGTCGATCAGCCGGCCGGGTGTGGCCACGACGATGTCGGCGTGGCGGGCACGCTTGGCCTGCGGGCTGATTCCCACACCGCCGTAGACGGCGGCGATGTGCAAGTGCGCGACATCGGCGATCGCGCGGAACTCCTCGGTCACCTGGCTTGCGAGCTCGCGCGTCGGGGCAAGGATCAGCGCCGACGGGCTGCGGTCGCTCGGGGTGAGCCGCTCGACAAGTGGCACCGCGAACGCGAGCGTCTTGCCCGAGCCGGTGCGCGAGCGCGCCAGGATGTCGCGTCCGGCCAGCGCGTCCGGGATCACCCGGGCCTGAATTTCGAACGGGTCGTCGATGCCACGCATGCGTAGGGCCTGCGCGATGGGTTTCGAGACGCCGAGCTCGACGAACGTCGGCGACTTGGCCGCGGTTGCCCGCGACTGGGTTGGGTGCTGCACGTGTTTCCTCCTAGATGCTCCCTGTGGAGCGTCGATACGCGGCGCGTCGAAGGCCGGCGGTACCGCGCACAGGAGTGGCTAGGAGCCGTGCGAACGGGAAGTCGCGAGACGTCGTCGCGCGTGCCTCGAAGGTCGAGACTACGCAATGGATCTTCTACAGAGTACGCGAAACGCACAGGGGGGCGACGGATGGCCGATACCCCTGCGTCAAGCCGCGTAGTAACCTAGGAATCTCGGTATTCACCGAGTGGTTCGCCCGGCGCGACCGACTAGTGGCTCCCGCACTCGTCCCTCCCGCTTCGACGGATCGGCCGCGAGTGCGCCCGTCAGGGGAAGAAGGAGTCACGACATGAACAGGACGAACAGCGCCACCGTGCGCTACGGGACTCCGAATACCGGCAAGGGCGCCGCATCGCGCTCGAAAGCCGGACGGCGCTGCGCGGAGCCCGGCTGTGAGACCGTCCTGTCGACGTACAACTCCGCGACCACCTGCTGGCTCCACTCCTCGCCCACCCAGCGGCACGCGCTCGCGCCTCGTTAGCGCGCGCGATCACGACCTCCTCACTCCGCCGTCAGCCGCGGTTCACATGACACTTCTGTCATGTGGCGCCGTGGATATTGACACGTGCAACCCCCGAGGGCGATAAGTACCGAGCTACAACGAAACACGTATCGATCGAGGCGGCACCACGCGCGCCGCGGTCTCGGACTTGTTTCGCGGAGAGGGGGAAGCGTGGCGGTTCCGGTTGAGGAGCTGCGAGGCGGTCGAGTGACCGACGAGCAGCTTGCCGAGCTCGGACGATGGGCAGGCGAGCTCGTCAACGTGCTCGGTACCCGCGTCATGCGCAGCGTCGCGCAGTTCTCGCGCGACGCGGAGCCCGGCGCCATGCTCACCGTCCGCTGCACGCGCGACGGTTTCACCGCGCAGACGACCGGCCCGATCGTTGGCGGCCGGCCCGAACCTCTCACGCTCGATGCGATCGACATCCTGACGCAGGAGGCTGACTGAGGACCTCGTAGTGCCGTAACGAGCAGCGCCCTTACACGTGAACGAACGGAGGGGCGGTTGTGCAACCCGCGAGGGATTGCATGGCCGCCCTTCTTGCATATCCGGGGTGAACCGGGAGGAACTGATGAAGTCGAGACCAGACAGCACGGGACCGAGCAACGGACGGGGTCTGCGCCGGTGGGGCCGTCAGATCGCACTGGCGGGGAGTGTGGCCGTCATGGCCGCGTTCTTGCCTGCGGTCGAAGGACTGATGAGCGCGCAGGCTGCTCCGCATCCGCCATGTCCGGTCAACGGCTGTCAGGTCACGATCGACGCCCAGGACTTTCACACGGGCAACTCCCTGGCCAACTTCAACTTCATCATCAACCTCGACAACACAAAGCTGCCGAGCGATCCGCTCGCGCTGAGTACCGAGAGCAACAGCCCGATCATGGCCGAGGGCGGCTGCAGCACGCTTGCGTGCAATGGCCCGCAAGACAGGAAGACGGTTCCGCTTCCTGCGGGCCGCTATCTCGTCTCAGTTCGCTCGCTCGATCACAAGATGTGGGGCGCGTACTTCACGTTGCCCGACGATGCCGACAACAGTGGCAACCTCACCGAGCACATCCAGCTCACAACGGACACCGACAACGACCCGCTTCCCCTCGCGAAGCTGCGGGTGTTCGTGTTCGACGACAACGCGTGGACCAACGGCGCCCCAGACACCGAGGAGGGCGGCCTGGGCGGCTTCCAGGTCGGTCTCGAGGAGCAGACCGGGGGCGCCGTCACGGTCGACTACAACAACAATCCGCTCTGCGGCGGCGTTTGCCGCACGTCCAGCAACCCCGCCTCCCAAGGCTTCGTCGAGATCCCGAATCTTGGCCCCGCAACGTATTTCATCGACGTCCATCCGCCGAAGGGCCCCTGCAACGGCGACCCCAACAGTTACTGGACCCAGACGACCACGATCGACGGCGGTCTGACCCTCTGGGCCCCGACGGAAGAGGGCGCCGACGGGACCGGTGCGCCCGGCGAGCAGCTGTGGGAGCCGCCGGACATCCGCACGGCGTATTGGTTCGGTTTTGTCTGCGTGCCACAGACTCTCTCGGGCAACGGCAGCGAGATCACCGGTCAGGCGCGCAACTGGGTGGAGTGGGCCCCGTACACCGTGGGCACGTACAACGACCCTGTCGAGAACCCGTACGTGGCGCTCTCCGACGCGACCAGCGACACGACGGTGTACGTGGGACGCGGCGACGCCAACGGCAACTTCGACATCGAGCACGTGCCGCCGGGCGACTACAACCTGGCGATCTGGGATGAGCAACTGAGCTACATCATGCGGTTCAAGCCCGTCCACGTGGCGAGCAACGGTCAGGTCATCGACGTCAACGACACCGGTGACGACGGCGTCCGAGGCGTCGGCGTCTCTCGTTGGTTCGGCTGGCTGGACGGCACCGTCTACAAGGACGTGAACGGCAACGGCAAGTACGACCAGGGCGTCGACGCGCCGCTCGCGAACACCGACGTCGATCAGCGTTGGCGCGACGGGTCGATCAAGGAAGGCACGATGACCGATCCAAACGGGTACTACTCGTACCCGACCGCCGAGGGCGGCGCCCTCGGACGCTGGATCATCGGCGAGCAGGGGTTCGGGCGATTCTCAGCCGATCCAGGTGCGTCCGTGTACGACGAGCACACCGGGGTCGTCACGCCGTCGTGCCTCGTTGACGGCGTTCCGGCGCAGAACCCGTGTATCCCGAACGCCCTCGGCGGTGGGCTACTCGTGAACACGCTCATTCTCGAGGGTCACCGCATGACGGTGGACTGGGGCAAGCGCGACTACGCGCCGGGCACGCCAGGCCAAATTGTGGGCATCACCTACTTCGCGACGACGCGCAACGAGTTCTTCGCGGACAAGCAGGCCCACGAGCCCTACGAGCCCGCGATCCCGGATGCCACGGTGCTTCTCGAGACGCCGGGTCCCGACGGCATTCCGAACACGAACGACGACGTCGTCGTGAACAGCTATGTCACCGACCACTGGTCGCAGCCAAGCTGTCACCAGGACCCAGACCCGACGCCAAACATCCCGGCGACCGACGCTTGCGACTTCCCGGCGCCAACTTCTTCGTTCCACCAGGACTGCCGTCCGATCAAGGACTTCAACGGCAACCCCATCAATCCCGACCCGTTCAACCCAATCATTTCCAGGAACTGCCTCGAGGTGCCGCTCACGGGCGAGCAGACGAAGGAAGGCGCCTTCGACGGTGGCTACGCGTTCGCCGACTACTGCCCGAATGGCTACAACATGGCGCTGGACAACGGCACATGCACCGGTGGCGGCGAGCCTGTTCCGCTCGTGGCGGGCAACTACATCGTCCACGCGATCATGCCAAAGGACACGACCGACTCACGTCCGTGTAACCCCACCAACGAGTCGCAGCGTGTGACGGTTCCTCACGGGAACGTGCCCGGCGGCGGCAACGGCTGCCTCTACCGCATCGTTCGCGAGGAAGACGTCAACGTCGACCTCGGCAACAAGTATGCGCCGGCGATTCCGCCGCCGCCCTGCAACGGCGACGTGCACGTCATCGATCAGGGGACAGTCGTAGATCGAAGCCCGTACTTCGGTACTGCCAACGCGAGTGCACCCCTGTGTGACAAGCACCTGGTCGAGCTGAAGAACGGCCAGAACGCGAACGCGGACTTCTTCATGATGACCAACTTCCCGACCGATCCGAACGGGTCGGACTCGAGCGACACGCAGACCGGCGATGTCGCGGAGCCCGGTCGCGTCGTCGGCCAGGTCTTCAACGACATCTACTTCGAGCGCGACATCAACTCGCCGTGGTACGGCGAGCCTCGCCCGATCGCGAACATCCCGGTCGGCATCTACGCGCGCGTTGACACGACGACCGCCGGCGCGGGGTCGACGGCCAACGACGTCAACTGCCCGCCGGTGGTTACCAGCCGTCTCGACGACTGCTGGAGCTCCGACAACTGGCGGCTGATCAAGACCGTCAACACGACCGCGGACGGCGCGTACGAGGCCCTCTTGCCGTCGACCGAGACCTGGAACTGCCCGATCCCGCAGGGTCCGTGCCCCGGCATGTACCTGCTGAAGGTCAACGACCCGGGTTCCAAGGCACACCCGAACCCCAACTACAACCCGAATATCCTCGAGGCCACGTCGACCGCCGACGTCTGGCCCGGCCAGACCACGCAGATGGACACGCCGCTGGATCCGATCTCGGGTACGGCGTGCGAGGACCCCGCGGGCGGAACCAACCCCGATCCCTCGGATCCCGCCGTGCCTGAGCTCCTGCAGGTCAGCAGGGCGGCGGTCCTCGCGAGCGACAGCGGAACCGCGCGCCGCGTGACGATCCAGGGCGACTTCATCAGCTCGCCGAACAACGCCGCCGGCACGGTCCGTCTGACCGACCTGCGAAGCGGCATCGTGACCGACCTGACGACCGGCAATGGCGGCGTGGTCAGCTGGACGCCGCAGTCGGGAAGCACACCGGACACAATCGTGATCCAGGTGCCCGCCGTCGGCTCGGGCTTCACGCCCGGCCCGAAGCAGATGTCGCTCATCTCCGCAGCGTCCAACGGCGCGGTGTCCAGCGTGAACGGCCTGACCCTGCACGTGCTGGGCGCGGCCGGCGGAACGTCGCGGACAGACAGCGCCACGACCTCCGATCCTCGCCGCGTGGCGGACACCGCCGCCGCGGCCGCGGACGTCGGACGCACCGTGACGGGCACTGGGATTCCCGCCAACTCGACGATCACGGCCGTGACACCGGGGGTGGGCTTCCTGATGGACAACCCATCGACCACCAACGGCACGTCGAACGTCACGATCACAAAGGTCGACACCGGCGTGTCCATCACGAGGACGGGCGGTCAGAACGTCGCGACCGACCCAAGCGTGGTCGCCGGTGACGTCGGACGCACGGTGGCGTTCACCGGACCGGGGCAGGACTACTCCGGCCGAACCATCCTGTCGGTGAACACCGTGAACCACACGTTCGTCTTCAGCGGCAACGCCGTCGCAACGCTGAGCGGCAAAACCGCAACCATCACCAGGACCGACGCGGGCGCGACCAGGAACGACGGTCGGTTTGTCGCCGACGCGGCCGTGGTCGCCGGCGACGTCGGCCAGGCCGTGACCGGACCGGGGATCCCGGCTGGCGCGACCGTGTCGTCGCTCACGGCGGGCGGCTTCGTGCTCAGCGTGCCCGTGCTCCTGAGTCCGGCCCCCGGTGCGGTCTCGATCGTGATCGGCTCGGCCTACGCGGGCTACACGCCGACGATCGTCAACGTCGGGGCGCCGACCCTCAACGGGCACCAGCTGCAGAACGCGATCGACGCAGCGGCTCCGGGCAGCCTCCTGCTGCTCTCGGCAGGCACTTACAACGAGAACGTCCTGATGGACAAGCCGCTGAAGATCCAGGGGCTTGGGCCGGGCGGGATCATCGGTGCGCACGAGCTGCAGGCCCGTGACCCCGAGGACCCGCGGTTCAACATCATGGGATCCGTCGTCGACGGCCGGTACTTCACCCAGAACGCGGCCGCATTCGACGCGCGGGTGACGGCCGGCGGCTCATACGTGCTGCCGCCGTTCGCGAACAACAGCCCCAGCACGGTGCTGCGCGGCGCCGACATCACGGTGGTCGCGAAGACCACCACGGCGTACGGACCGATCGCCGAGGGAACGGTCGACCAGATGGCGGCCAGCACTGCGCGCATCGACGGCCTCGGGTTGATGACCGGCTCCGGCGAAGGTGCCGGCGGCGTCCAGTTGCAGGCAAGCATCAACAACATGCAAATCACCAACAACGTGCTCGAGAACAACAGCGGCGTCGTCGTCGGCGGTATCGGCATCGGCCAGCCTTACGTGCACGGCAGCCACAACTACAACGCCCGGATGAACCGCAACCGGGTCGTCGGAAACGGTGGCCTCACCGAGGGCGGCGGCATCGGGATCTTCTACGGCTCCAACAATTACGAGGTTGCGAACAGCGTCGTCTGCTCGAACTTCAGCGTGAACTACGGAGCCGGCGTTTCCCACATCGGCCTCAGCCCGAACGGGGACATCCACGACAACCGCATCTACTACAACGAGGCTGCAGACTCGGGCGGCGGCATCGCCATCGAGTCGGAGATCCCGATCACGAACCCACCGGCGCCGCCGTCGAGCGTGCTCGGTGACGGCACAGGTGCCGTCAACGTGGATCGCAACCTGATCCAGAGCAACACGAGCATCATGGACGACGGGGGCGGCATGTTCGTCCTCGACGCCCTGGATCAGCCGATCAACATCCGCAACAACATGATCGTCAACAACCTTGCCGCAGACATGGGCGGGGCGATCACGCTCGACGACTCGTCGCGCGTGGCGATCATCAACAACACGATCGCCAACAACAACTCGACGGCATCGACGGAGAACTCGGCGCTCAACCAGCCGCATTCGGCGGGACTGGCGTCGGAGGGTAACGAGTCGATCTGGCAGACCGACTCGCGCTACACGACCCAGTACCCGAACGCCGGCTCGCGGCCGGGCTTCTCGAACCCTGTGGCGTTGTTCAACAACATCTTCTGGAACAACAACGCCTTCACCCTCGACCAGTTCGGCCCCGGAGCGACCCTCGTGCCGCAGGGCGTGATCGACTTCGAGATCCGTGGCGGAGCGGCGACCGGCCGGTTCACGCCGAGGTTCTCAGACCTCACGACGAACCTGATGCTCAACTCCGCCGGCAACATGGTGACGATTCCGAGCGCCACCGGCGGGGGCAACCAGGGGAACCTGATCGGCACCGACCCGCTGTTCGTGACCCAGTTCATCAACGAGCTCACCGTGGCGGGCGCCCGCCTGGATCCGCAGGCGGCTGCCGTCACGATCACCGGCCAGGATCCGCCCGTGGGTCTCACGGGCGACTACCACCTGACCGCGGGCTCGCCCGTCATCGACCGAGGCGTCGGCTTCTCCAACATCGCCACGGCGGTGCCTGCAAACCAGACGCCAACCATGACGCCAGTCCTGTCTATCCTGGCTCCCTGCTCCGGCATGATCTCGGGCGCCGGCGTGTTCCTGCCCGGCGACTTCGATCGGCAGTTCCGGCCGCAGATGCTGGTGAACTCCCGGGCTCGCCGCCCGTGGGACCTGGGCGCGGACGAAGTGCCCGCCACGGGAACGGGAACGGTCCGGATCTTCGAGATTCCGGGGCCGGCGGCGGGCTACGACCCGCCAACGAACGGCGCCGCGATCCACTTCAACTGGAACTTCTCGAACACGACCAACTTCCAGTGCTCGAGCTCGACTGTGTTGCCACTGCCCTAGCCATGGCCACCAAGGGAGGACCACCAATGCACGATCGCGAACGAGGGACATCCCGAAGGGACTTCCTCAAGTACGCCGGGTTCGGCGCGGTGGGCACGTACGTGGCCGGGACCGTCACCGGTCTTGTGCCACGGCTGTTCCTCCCCGGCGTGGCCGCGGCGACGACACAAATCTCGCTGGTCGCGACAGACGGGTACGCGACGATGCCGGGCCGGGAAAACGACCCGTTCTACATCTTCGGGTTCCACAACGTGACCGGTGATTCGAACCAGGACGTCTCGCACCTCGTGTCGACGTACAAGGGCCACACGCAGACGTCTGCGCCGACCTTGGACTTCTTGCAAAACGACACGATCCTGATCACGCTTACGAACCTCGGGCTCATCCAGCGGCCGGACCTCACCGACTCGCACACGATCCACTGGCACGGCTTCGACATCCCCTCGCCGCTGAACGACGGCGTGCCGGAGGTCTCGGTCGCAGTGCCGATCGGCAAGCAGCTGACGTACTCGTACAAGCCCCATCGCGAAGGCACGTACATGTGGCACTGCCACTTCGAGGACGTCGAGCACGTCCAGATGGGTATGCAGGGCATCGTGTTCGTGCGCCCGCAGCAGGACGGCACCCAAATCGGCAATTACAACAAGTTCGCGTACGGGAACGACGCGGGCGCCACCGGCTACAACCGGCACTTCGCCATCCTGCTCGACGAGATGTGGTCGCACTACCACGACGGCGACCGCGATATCCAGGAGACGATCCCGACCGACTATGACCCGGAGTGGTACACGCTCAACGGCCGCTGCTACCCCCAGACCATCCTGCCCAACGACAGCCCCTCGTTGCCGTCCAACCTCCGAATCGGCACGGAGAACACGACGCTCGGCGGCACCGACTACTCGCAGCCGAACTCGTCGCTGATCCAGTGCAATCAGAACGATCGCGTGCTGCTCCGCCTTGCCAACCTCGGCTATCAACAGCACTCGATGGAGTTGCCGGGCATCAAGATGACGGTGGTCGGCCAGGACGCCTCCTTCCTGGGATCGGCGACCTACGACACCGACACCATCTTCTTGGGACCCGGCGAGGCACGAGACGTGCTGTTCGACGCGCCGGCCTACACCACCCTCAAGCCCACCGGAAGCGATGGCAGAGGCAGCTACAACGTCTACCGGTTCAAGAACCGGGACTGGCGGCGACTCTCGAACGACGGAAAGCCGGGCGCCGGGGGCATGCAGACGGAAGTCCGCGTGTACGAGAACCCACTGCCTGCTCAAACAAAGGTGAGTGAGACCTATGTCTAGGTTGCGCAGACGGATCGCGAAGCCAGCCCTTGCTGTTGGCGCGTGCTTCGCCGTGGTGATGGGCCTCCTCGCACAAGCACCCGCCGGCGCATTGCCGCAGAACGCACCCAAGGTCGGAATGGTCTGCACGACCGGCCCCACCTTCGACCTCTGGACCGGCACCGGCGACATCCAGACGCCGGACGGCAATACCGTCTTCATGTGGAGCTATGCGGATCACAACGATTTCAATCCGCAGCTCCGCGCGTTCCAGTACCCGGGACCAAACCTGTGCGTGAACCAGGGCGACACAGTGGTCATCCACCTTCACAACACCTTGCCCGAACCATCGTCGATCATCTTCCCGGGGCAAGACACGCCCATCGCAGCCAGCGGAGGCGCGCCCGGACTTCTCACGACAGAGGCCGCGGGAAACGGGGGCGACGTCACCTACACGTTTACGGCGAACCGGCCCGGTACCTACCTGTACGAGAGCGGAACGAACATCGAGAAGCAGGTCGAGATGGGCATGTACGGCGCTCTCATTGTTCGCCCGACCGGTCACGCCGACTGGGCGTACAACGCGGCGACGGCGTTCAACCCCTCCGAGGAGTACATCCTGCTCCTAGCCGAGATCGACCCGGTGCTGCACCAGGCGGTCAAGCTCAACAAGCCGTTCGACTTCACCACGAAGCACGACCGGTACTTCACGGTAAACGGCCGAAGCTTCCCGGACACGATCCAGGAGAACGGCTCTGCGCTGCTGCCCTTCCAGCCGTACGGCGCGATGGTGCGTATGCGACCGACCGTCCCCGGTGAGGCGCCGTCGCTCATCCGAATGCTCAACGCCGGGTCGGACAACCACCCCTTCCACCCGCACGGCAACCACGCGACCCAGATCTCGCAAGACGGCCGGCTCGTCACGCCGACCGAGCACTTCGGCGAGACGATCGGCGCCGGTATGACCGAGGACTTCACGCTCCGCTGGGACAACGCGGTAAACGGCGACAACTGGAACCCCACGACCAACCCGTTGCCCGCGGACCAGCCCAACTACCGGGAGCTGACGTTCAAGGACGGCAACACCTGGTACAGCGGGAGCCCGTACCTCGGCTTCAAGGGCCCGTTCCCGACGGGAACGGTCTCGCAGAACATCTGTGGCGAGTGGTACTTCCCGTTCCACAGTCACGCGCTCAACGAGTTCTCGAACTTCGACGAGGGCTTCGGCGGCATGGGCACGCTCCTGCGGATCGACCCGCGGGACGGGTGCTCCGTCACGCCGTCGACGGTGAAGGTGCTCACGGGCACCGCGAACGGCGGCAGCGCGACGAGCCTGGCCCAGATCGACGGCGGCACCTACCGGGTCAACTCGACGACCTCGGGTGGGCAGCCCCGCACGAGCGCGTGGTACGCGCAGTTCGACGGCGTGGCGGCCGGCGCCACCAACCTGCAGGTCGCGTACACCGGGAGCGCCTACAGCGCGACGAACAACTTCAATACGTTGGCCTCGGGCGGGAATACGGCCACCGGCGGCCTCAACGGCTGGACGTTCACTGAGACCGGTGGCACCGGCCTGACCTCCTACGGAATCAGCAACGGCACGTCGACCGCGGGCAACACCTACAGCTATGGGTCCACGGGGAGCAGCGACCGCGCCTTCGGCACGCTGCTCAACTCGCCCAAGACCGCCTTGCGAATCGGCACGTCGTTCACCAACAACACCGGGGCGACGATCTCGCAGCTCGAGATCAGCTACACCGGCGAGCAGTGGCGATACGGCGGCGCGGTCGGCGCCGACCGCCTCGACTTCCAGTTCTGCCTCGGCAGCACGAACTCTGTCTGCAGCACGACCGGTTCGGGGTGGACCGACGTGGACCTGCTCGACTTCAACAGTCCCGTCACCTCCGGCTCGGCCGGGGCGCTCAACGGCAACGCGACGGCAAACCGCACGGCGGTGCACTACACCATCGGCGGCCTGTCGATCCCGAACAACGCCACCTACCGGATCCGGTTCAACGACGCCGACAAGACGGGCGCCGACGACGGACTTGCGATCGACGACTTCTCAATCCTCGCGAGCCCGCCGGCGACGGCCACGTTCGCCGTCTGGAACTGGACGAACAGCACGTGGGTGGTCTTCCCGACCGTTCCGAGCCCGGCGATCTTCGGCACGGTCGACGGCACCGTCACGGGCGGCCTCGGGTCTCCGACGCCGTACATCGGCACGGGAACACACAAGGGCTCCGTCCGAGTGAGGGTCCTCACGACGCACAACGGGAACTTCACCACGGCAGGCAATGCCATGAGTCTGGTGTACACGGCGCCATGAGACGAGACGAGCGGAAAGTGAGACCAGCCATGCGACCACTCGCACTCAAGAAGACCAAGGCCCTGGTCGTGCTTGTCGCGATGACGGCGGTCTACGCCGTGACCGCCGTCTCCCCGGCGGCTGCGGCGACCATCACGATCAACCTGTGTGCCACGACGGGAAGCGTGTCCCTGCCGGGCAGTGTGACGGTGCCGATCTGGGGCTTTGTCCGCAGTGACGCCAGCGTCACCACGACCTTGACGGGAACCACGACCACGGGTTCGCCGGTGGTCACAGCGCTTTCGAGCACGGCGAACCTCCTGCCGGCCCAAGTGGTTTCCGGCGACGGCCTGCCGCCCGGCACCACGATCGTCTCGGTCGACACGACCGCCGGCTCCATGACACTGAGCGCGAACGCGACGACGGACGGGACACTCGTGCCGTTCGCAGTCAATGTCGGCTGCAGCGCTGTGGCGAAGTTGCCGAGCCCCACGATCGAGGTCAACGTCGGCGACGACGTCACGGTGAATGTGACGAGTGCCCTTCCTGCCGGCACCGTGTCGTTTGAGTCGCCCGGTCTCGATGTCCGCAACCCGCAACCCAACACGTACACGTTTAGCGCCGGTCGCGTCGGGACCTTCGAGTATCAGAGCCCCGGCGATGCGGGTCGTCAGATCGCGATGGGGCTTAGCGGCGCACTGATCGTGCGACCCGGTGCAGACACCACCACGAATCCTGTCACTCCTGCCGAGCCGCCACGATTTGGCTCCGCACCGTGCTCCACGGCTGCCGGCGTCGCATACGGCACCGCGTTCACCCAGGAGTGCGTGCTCGTCATGAGCGCGATCGACCCTACCTTCAACGCGGCACCGCTGACGTTCGACCTCAACAACTACGCGGCCACGTACTGGCTGTTCAACGGCACGGTGTACCCGAACACGCCGGCCATCGTCGCGCCCGCGAACGCCAAGCTCCTTCTTCGATACGTGAACACGGGCTATGACAACACGGCGATGTCGTTGCTCGGGATGCACGAGCATGTGCTCGCGCGGGATGCCTTCTCGCTCAAGACGAACCAGTTCGACGCGGCCACCGAGATCATCCCGGCCGGCGCGACCGAGGACACCCTCGTCACGATGCCTGCCTACGCATATCCGGGCGGTGCGACGGGGAATGGCTTCCCGCTGTTCAACCGGAACATGCACGTCACGAACGGCTCCGGCGGCGCGTACTCGACGCCTGGCGGGATGCTCGTATTCCTCAAGCGGCCGTAGCAGGAGACGGGAGACGAACGTGAAGACCGAGACGGCACCGACAGGAGGTGTACGGCCAACGGCATCTCGCCGTGGGATGCCGCTCCTCGGCCTGCTGACTGGAGTTGTCGTGGTCGTCGCGGCGCTGTTCGCCTGGGGAGCGATGGAGGGCCTTCGGGAACACAAGGCCGCGGCGCCCGAGGCCGTCGCGCCGAACGTCCCGCCGCAGTGGCAGCGGACGCCAGTCACCGCAAAGGGGCTCGAGCAAGCGACCGGCGTCCGGATCGTGCAGGTCGCCGTGAGCGGCGACGGCGGGCTCCTCGATCTTCGGTTCCAGGTCGTCGACCCGAACCTCGCCGCCGCGATCCACGATCAGTCGAACCCGCCGGCGATCGTCGACGAGACGACCGGCCTGGTGGCGAACAGCCTGCTCATGGGCCACTCGCATTCCTCACCGTTCAACGCCGGGGTCACGTACTACCTGATCTTCGAGAACCCGGGGAACCTCATCTCGCGCGGCGGCACCGTGAGCGTGCTGCTCGGTGACGCGCAGGTCGAGCATGTCCAGGTCCAATGAACGGCGAGCCCTGGGCGCTGCGCGACGCATCGTCACAGTGCTCGTTGTCCCGGTTCTCGCCCTGGGCCTCATGGCTCCGCCCGCGCAGGCGCACGCGGTGCTCGATCACGCCGATCCCGCCAGCGGATCCGCACTGGCCGAAGCTCCGGCGGTCGTGGATCTCTGGTTCAGCGAGGATGTCGTCCCGGACCTCAGCGAGGCGCACCTCGTGGACGCCGGCGGGCAAACCGTTCAAGGGAGCGCGCTGTCCGGTGACCCCGCAGACGCACGACACCTCGTCGTGGAACTCCCTCCACTCGACGCAGGGTCCTACGGGATCCTGTGGCGGGTACTGGCGCAGGACGATGCGCACACGACGACGGGTGTAGTCGTCTTCAGCGTCGGCACCGGCGCCGCTCCCTCGAACGACTTCAGAGCCCCCAGCGCCACCTCGGCCGCATCCTCCGCGGTACGGTTCCTGCGCATCTCGGCGCTCGCATTCCTCGTCGGCGGGCTCGCAATGGTCGTGTTCGTGCTGGGCCGCGTGCGGCGGCGGGTGGCTCCGTCGGGACCCGTCGTCGCGCTGGCCCGGCGCCGCATTCTCCTGGTGATGCTCGTCGCGGCGGGCACCGGCGTCCTGGTCGGCGTCGCGACGCTCCTGGTGACGGTTGACGACGTCCCGGGCGCAACCGTCGGCACGTTGCTGGGCTCCGGGCTGTGGGGCACGCTCTGGGTCGTCGGTGAGGCCGTTCTGCTCGGGCTCGCAGCTGTCACGTTCGCGATGCGTCGACGCGTGCGCGACGATGCGCCGGACCTCGGGGACGGGCTGCAGGCCGGCGCGGTGGCGCTCGTGCTGGCAATGGTGGCGATCGAGGCGCTCGAAAGCCATGCCGCGGCGCTCCCCTCGCCCGCCGCACTGCTGGCCGAGGCCGTGCACGTGCTCGCGGCGTTGCTCTGGCTCGGACTCCTCGCCTCGCTCGTGATGGTCTTGTGGACGCTTCGAGGAGTGCCGGCCCGTGCCGAGGTGCTCCGAGCGCTCCGTTCACCTTTCTCGTGGCTGGCCTTCACCAGCGTCGTGCTGATCGTCGCGACCGGATTGGTCGGCGCGGGCGCGGAAGTCCGAACGCCAGCCGATCTCGCGGGGAGCTCATACGGGCGGCTCCTCCTGCTGAAGGCCGCCCTCCTGATGGTTGCCGGTGGGATCGCGGCGGTGAATGCAGCGCGGCTGCACGAGTGGCGGAGCGCACGCAATGTGCCGCGTCGGCGCCCCGTGACGATGCGCCTGGTCGTAATCGAGGCGGCGATGGGGGTCGCGGTGCTCGTTGCCGCCGCCGTTCTGGCCGACACGCCGCCCGCCAACACGCCGCCCGCAGCCGCCGCGGGGCCGCAGACGACGCGCAATGTCTTCGGATCCGTTCAGGACCTCGTCGTCTCGCTCGCCATCACGCCCGACCGCCCTGGCGTCAACGGGTTCACCGTCGTCGCCGCCAGCTCGCAGCGGCCGGCGCCGGCGCCGATCGACGGCGTCGCGCTCCGGATGGCGCCGGCGACCGACGGCGCAACACCAACCGTTCTGCGGCTTCAACCGACGGCCGAGAACACCTACTTCGGCTCGGCGACGATCTCGCAGATCGGCGCTTGGCGCGCGACCGTCGACATCGCTCGGTCCGGTGAGCGACTCACGGTGCCGATGCGCTGGGCGGTCGCTCCGACCGTCGTCACGCCGCCGCCCGTCGATCGGGATCGCCACCTCGCGCCGATTGCGAATGCGCTGGCCGCCGCCATTCTCCTGATCGCCGCCATGGCGATTGGCCTCGCGCTGCTCCGGCGTCGCTCCGGCGGCCACGAAGCACCGCCCGACGGCCCGGACACACAGAGCGACCGCTCCCCCCAACCCGACGAGGAACGCGTTCCCGAGGCGGTGCCGTGAGCCGGCGCCGGGGCGCAGCCGTCGCGCTCGTGACGCTCGCGGTCGCCCTGGCGACCACACTCACGCCCTCGGCGGCAGGCGGCGTTCCGCGCCCGCCGAAGGTCTCCGTGATCGTCGTTCTCGGCGATCAGACGGACGTCGGCGCGATCGAGGCGCCAACTCGCCGGGCGCGGCTCGCGGCCGTTGAGCAAGCGCTCTCCAATGAGGCCACCATCACCCAGGCCTCGCTCGTCGACCTGTTGACCGAGCGGCAGCAACAAGGTCTCGTCGCCTCGTTCACGCCCCTGTGGGTCGTCAACGGCATCGCGGTCACTGCCGACCAGGCCGTCATCGCCGAGCTCGCCGCTCGTCCGGAGGTCGCGGCGATTCAGCCCGACCGCACCTTCGAAGCCCCGGCCGCCACCGCCACCACCCCGGCGGCCGTCGCAACCCCGGAGGCGAACGTCGCGAAGATCAACGCCCCCGCCCTGTGGGACCTGGGGTTCCGCGGCCAGGGAATCGTCGTCGCCTCGATGGACACCGGGGTCGACGCGACGCATCCGGACCTCGCCGGCAGCTGGCGCGGGGGCACCAACAGCTGGTACGACCCCAACGGGGAGCACGCCACCCCGACCGACGTCAACGGCCACGGCACGTGGACGATGGGCGCGATGGTCGGCGGCGACGCGGGCGGCACGGCGATCGGCGTGGCGCCCGGCGCCAGCTGGATCGCCGTCAAGATCTTCAACGACCAGGGCGTCGCCACATCGACCGGCATCCACCAAGGGTTCCAATGGTTGCTCGATCCCGACGGCAACCCGGCGACGCCCGATGCGCCCAACGTCGTCAACGATTCCTGGACGATGTCGAGCGGCGGCTGCGCACTCGACTTCCAAGCCGACCTTCAAAACTTGCGCGCCGCCGGGATCCTGCCGGTGTTCGCCGCAGGCAATGACGGACCCAACGCCAACACGAGCGCGAGTCCGGCAAACAACCCGGATGCCTTTGCCGTCGGCAGCGTCGACGGCACCGACACCATCGCCCCCTCGAGCAGCCGCGGCCCCTCGGCGTGCGACGCGACAACGTTCCCCGAGCTCGTCGCTCCCGGTGTGAACATCCACACGACCGACCTGTACGGCGGCTACGTCGACGAGTCGGGCACCTCGATCGCGGCGCCGGAGGCCGCCGGCGCGCTCGCGCTCCTGCTCGACGCGTTCCCCGGTCTCACAGCGGACCGGCAGGCAGCAGCGCTCACAAACGGCGCGCTCGACCTCGGCGCCCCCGGTGCCGACGACACATATGGCCTCGGACGCCTCGACGTGCTGGCGTCCTATCAATGGCTGCGGAGCGTGCCCGACTTCTCGCTCGGTGCCGCACCCTCGTCGGGGACCGTGACGGCCGGCGGCACCACCTCGTTCACCGTGACGAGCACGGCGGCCAACGGGTTCACCACCGATGTGGCGCTCTCGCTCTCCGGCTTGCCGGCGCAGGTGGGCAGCGCGAGCTTCTCGCCGTCAACCCTCTCGGGCGGCGGCGGCTCGTCGCAGCTCACAATCAGCACACCGGCGAGTGCGCCGCCCGGCACCTATCCGCTCACGATCACCGGCACGGGCGGATCGACGAGCCACACGACCGGTGTCACGCTCGCGGTGAGCGCGCCGCAACAGCCCGACTTCACGATGCTGGTCACGCCCGGCACGGCGTCGGTCAAGCACGGCAAGGCGGCGACCTTCCTCGTCGTGCTCACCCCGACCGGCGGGTTCACCAAATGGGTGAAGCTGTCGGCGACCGGCTTGCCGCCGAACGCGACGGTGACGTTCAAACCGAAGACCACCCCGCTTCCCGTGACCTCGACCATGAAGGTGAAGACTGCCTGGGGAACCCCCAAGGGGACGTACACGATCACCGTCACTGCGGTGAAGGACTCCTCGATTCACACCGCGACGGTGGTGCTGACGGTCCGCTGATGCTCCGAAATGCCCAAACGCGCCGTCATTGCGCCGCAAGCTGTCCGAACGGTATTCCAGACGCGGCCTAGGGAAAAGGGCCTATGGCCTATTGACCGTTCGCGCACCCCTTCCCTACCGTGGCAATCGCTGCACTACAGCACGTGTTGTAGGAGGCATGGCTGGAGGCCGGGGGGGATCGATGGAACCAACTTCGTCAACTCCTCGTTCCGGCACGTCCGCAGCCACCCATCCGGAGCTCGGCCAACAGACACCGAGACCGCGAGTCCACGGACGCGCGCTCGAGCCTCGGCCGGTCGCCCGAGTTCTGGTAGTCGACGACGAGCCGCGCATCACGGGCGCGATTGCCCGGGCTCTTATCCGGCGCGGATACGACGTCGACGAAGCCGCGGACATCGGGTCCGCGACGGCCCTCGTACGTGAACGGGTGTTCGACCTGATCGTTCTCGACCTGCGCCTTCCCGACGGCGACGGCGCCTCGTTGCTCAGCTGGCTCGTGGAAGAGCGCCCGCAGACTCGCGTGCTGGTGCTCTCCGCGCTCGCCGACGTCGACACGCGCGTGCGGGTCCTCAGTATCGGCGCCACCGACTACCTCGCGAAGCCGTTCTCTATCTTCGAGTTGGTCCTGCGCATTGAGGCGCGGTTGCGCGACGCCGCCAGCCGTGTCGAGGAGATCCAGGGCGGCACAATCCTGCTCGATGTCGGTACGCGACGCACGACGAGCGCCAACGGCACATTCACCCTCAGTGAGCGGGAGTTCCTCCTGCTGCGGCACCTCCTGCAACTTCGAGGCAAGGTCGCGTCTCGCGAAGAGCTCCTCGAGGCTATCTGGGGCATCACGTTCGACTACTCGAGCAACGTCGTGGACGTCACGGTCAAGCGGCTCCGCGACAAGCTCGGTCAAGACACGATCCAAACGGTGCGCAATGTCGGTTATCGCATGGAGCCGTAGGCACCTCCCGGAGTTGGGACTCGCCGTCTTCATGGTGGCGTGCCTTGTCGCCATGATGCTCACCGACTGGCCGACCGTGCCGTTCCACTTCGTCTGGGTAAGTCTCACCATCGTGTTCGGCGTTCGCCTGTGGAAGCGAGGTCCGACGTGGGCCTGGCTCACCGCGGTCATGGTCACGACCGGCATCGCGCTCTACACGACGGTGAACGGTCCCGGCGGCGGCGGCCTCGACGAGATGACGGAGGTTCCGCTCATGGGCCTCATCTTCGCCATCACTGTGTGGCAGGTACGCACCCGCCAGCACGCCACAGACGAGATGAGCAGGATGGCCGACCGGGAACGGTCGATGCTCGAGACACAGCGCGAGTTCATCCTCGACTCGGCACACAGCCTCAGGACCCCGATCACGATCGCGCGCTGGCATGCCGAGCTGATCCGCGAGGATGCCGAGCGCCCCTCCATGCGCGCCGATGCGGACGTCGTCATCGAGGAACTGGACCGTCTCGGGCGGATGAGCAGTCGGCTGTTGCTGCTCGCGGCCGCCGAGCACCCTGAGTTCCTCGCGAAGCGGGCCGTGCAGGTAGCCGAGCTCATCGGACCAATCGCCGCCAGGTGGCAGGTGACCGCACCTCGCGCCTGGTCGTGGCGAACTGGGGCCGGAGGCTCGGTCGAGGTGGACGTGGAACGTCTGTCGCTCGCGATCGATGCCGTCATCGAGAACGCCGTCAAGCACACGGAGCCCGGGGGTGCGATCGAGATTGCCGCGGTCGCCGTGGGAGACTCACTGATGATGACGGTTGCCGATGACGGGCCGGGCATCGCTCCAGACGAGATCGCGAGAGTCTTCGAGCGTTTCGCGCGCTCCCGCGATGACCGGGGCGGTATGGGGCTCGGTTTGCCGATCGCCCAAGCAATTGTTCGCGCCCATGGCGGCTCGATTCGGATCGCGTCGAACCACGGCACGACGGTCACGATGTCGCTGCCTTCGTTCGTGCCCGACGACGCCGAAGGGACCCAGCCGCCACGTCTTGCCGTATCCTCTCGTCCCTAACCGAGACGAGGGGGATCGGATCGTGACGAGCATCGACGACGTCGTGACGGCCAACCGCACGTATGCCCAGCAGTTCGATCACGGGGACGCCCCGCTCCCGCCCAGCAAGCCGCTCGTGGTGCTCACGTGTATCGACGCGCGCGTGCACCCGGAAGAAATCCTCGGCCTGGAGATCGGCGACGCACATGTGATCCGAAACGCCGGCGGCCGCGCAAGCGACGACGCAGTTCGGTCGCTGATCATCTCCTCGCAGCTGCTCGGTACGCGCCAATGCATGGTGATCCATCACACCGACTGCGGCATGCTGACGTTCACCAACCAAGACGTCTGGGGCAAACTCGAGGCCGAGACCGGCGTAGACGCCACCGACATCGACTTCATGCCGTTCACCGACGTCGAGGAGAGCGCTCGCGACGACGTCAGGACGATCCGGGACAACCCGTTCCTCCCGACCGATTTCGAGGTCTCCGCGTGGACCTACGACGTCCGGAGCGGAAAGATCGCGCCCATCGCCGACTAGATCGCCTGCGGCGCAGCGCACACGATGTCCGCACGCACCGTCGGGTAGGCAGGACAAGAAACGTCCTCTGCGTGCCGATAACACCACCGTGGCTAGCGGTGGGGCGGATCGCATCGAGCAAGACCTGACCTGGGCCGATGTCGCCGCGCCCATGATCGACCCCGACGAAGACAGCGGGGTGGAGGACGCCCTCCTCGCCTACGCGCATCGCAAGGCGGCTCGCACCGGCGCCGAGTGGTTCGCTGCCGAGTGGCAGCGACGCGATGAAGCCGAAGGGGAAGGCGTGGCGCGGCCGTTCGAGCCCGCGGCGGCGTCGACGTTCGCGACCACGCTCCGCCCGATTCCGCAGCACGACGAAGGTGTGGTCGACGCCGAGGTCGAGGCGAACGTGGTGAACGAGGGACCGGCCGGTCTTGGCCTGCGGCCAGAGCAACCCAAGCCTGCCGTCGTGGCTCCACCCGTTGCCGAGCCCGCTCCCGAGCCCGAGCCTGCGCCTCCATCTGTCGTCGCCCCGCGCGCGGTCCTCGCACCCGTCGTCGCCACACCCGTGCCTGCCCCGGTCACACCAGCGCCCGTGATCGCCGCCACGGCGAGTCCCGTCGTCGAGGCCGCGCAGCCTGCGAACCCCGAGACTGCACCGCCGGCGCTTCGTCACCCAACCGTTCCGCGGCCGCCCGTGGTCGAGGAACCGGAGCCGACGAGCCGCAAGGAGCGCCGGCGGAACAAGCGCAAGCGAGCGCTTGAGGAACCCGTTGCCGCGATGCCGCCGATGTTCACCGCCGGCGAATGGGCACGGATGTCGCCGGGCGCGCGTCGCCTCTACGGCATGGACAACGCCCCCCCGAGTTAGCACGCCGCACAGCGTGGGGGATCGTTCCGCGCGCATGTCTTCCTCCCGTCGGTGATGCGTTCTCATTGGTGAGAACGCTTCGACGGCAGGGTCACCCACGGCTCGCAGAGGACTTCACCGGAGTCGCGCACAAGACCGGCGCAAGGCTGCCGGCATCCTCAGCCCCATCTCAGCCGGCTCTCAGACGAAGGGGATGGAATAGGTTCCAACGGGAAAGGGGACCTCCAGGTGAACGACCGACCGCTGCCGCACCCGAACGAGCCAATCTTCGATCAAGGGCTCTCGTTCGATCTGGAGACCCTG
Organism: uncultured Actinomycetes bacterium; assembly: GCA_963816105.1. Taxonomy (GTDB): domain Bacteria; phylum Actinomycetota; class UBA4738; order UBA4738; family HRBIN12; genus AC-51. The sequence continues at coordinate 95,790 of CAWFJH010000004.1, forward strand.
CTCGACCGGCGGCGGATGCTCACTGTGTTAGGGATCGGCGGTCTCGGGCTCGCGCTCGCCGCGTGCAGTCGGACATCGACCTCAACGGCCGCCGCGGCGAGCACCGCGGCCTCGAGCACCGGCGAGGCGTGCGCGACGGACATTCCCGAAGAGACGGCCGGGCCGTATCCGGGGGACGGATCAAACGGTCCGGACGTGCTCTCGCAAAGCGGCATCGTCCGCCGCGACATCCGCTCGAGTTTCGGCGACCTGAGCGGGACCGCCGAGGGCGTACCGCTCGAGATCGAGCTCAACCTCCAGGACGCCGCCACCTGCCAACCCGTCGCCGGCGCCGCGGTCTACGCCTGGCACTGCGACCGTGCGGGCCGGTACTCCCTCTACACCGTCACGGATCAGAACTACCTTCGTGGCGTACAGGCTGCGGGCGACGAGGGCGTCGTCCGGTTCACGAGCGTCTTCCCCGCCTGCTATCCGGGGCGGTGGCCGCACGTGCACTTCGAGGTCTATCCGAGCCTCGACGCCGCGACCGACGACGCGAACGTCATCGCGACCTCACAGATCGCGCTGCCGGAGGACACCTGCAACGCCGTCTACGCCACCGCGGGCTACGAGCAGAGCGTGACGACGCTCGCACAGATCAGCCTGCAGACCGACATGGTCTTCGGCGACGACGGCGGCGTCCGGCAGCTGGGAACCGTCACCGGCAACGTCGAGCGCGGCCTCACGGTCGCTCTCGACGTGCCGGTGACGTCCAATTGATACGCGATCTCAGGTCTCGTGGTGCGCTTTGAGGATGCTCGGCTGCCCCGCCAGGTACTCGCCGAGCTTGTCGAGGTTCTCCTCGAGGCCCTTCTCGGCGCCGACTCTCGCCACGACCTCGTCGCGCTGCTCCTGCGACGGGAAGAGCATCTCGATCGAGACGCCGGTCTTGCCGCCCTCGTCGGAAAACAGCACGATCGACAGGAACTCCGCGAGATCACCGGGCTCGCCGAGGACCGAAACGATCCGCTCCGGCTCGGCGAGATCGAGGAAGACGACCAAGGTCTCGTAGTCGGTTCCATCGGGTCCGTGCATCGTGTATCGCCACTCGCCGCCGGGACGCACGTCGATCTGATGGGTCGTCGTCGTGAAGCCGTTGGGTCCCCACCACTGGGCGAGCCGCTCCGGCTCGGTCCAGGCCTGCCACACCAGCTCGCGCGGAGCGTCCAGCACGCGCGAGGCGACGATCGATCGCTTCGACGTGTCGATCGGGGCGCCGGTGAGCAGGTTGTCGAGCTTCTCCAAGCTCTCGATCCAGCCTTCGTGCATGCCGCTCAGCGGGCCGGCGAACGCCGGATCAGCGTGCTCGACCACAAGATGCAGCGTGACCTCGGTCTTGCCGTCGAGGTCGACGAACGTGATCTCGTTCCGCACCCGCAGACCGCCGTCAAACGCCGTGTCGACGGTGACGAGCCGATCCATCGGCTCGACCTCGCGAAACTCCCCACCACCGGGGAACTGAGACCCGTCGGGCCCCTGCATCGTGACGCGGAACACGCCGCCTGGCCGCGGGTCGACCTCGGCCTCGGGAATCGTGAACGAGTGCGGGCTGTACCACTGCTTGACGTCCTCGGCGTCGGTGAACGCCTTCCACACGAGTTCGCGAGGCGCATCGAGAATGCGCGTGAGCGTGAGCTCGCGGGCCGTGTCCTTCTCAGCCATTGCTCTTCCCTCCCTTTCCCTTGTCCTTCTTGGTCTTGGGCTTGTCCTTGGACTGCAGCTCCTGCAGGTACTCCTCGAGTCGGTCCAGACGTCCTTCCCAGAGGATGCGGTATTCATCCAGCCAGCCTGCGGCTTCCGCCAGGGGCTCGGGCTCGAGCGCGCACGGCCGCCACTGCGCCGAGCGCCCCCGCGTGATGAGCCCCGCGTGCTCGAGCACCTTGAGATGCTTGGACACCGCCGGGAGGCTGATCGGGAACGGGGCGGCGAGCTCGGTCACCGTTGCCTCGCCGGCCGTGAGGCGCGACAAGATCGCGCGCCGCGTGGGATCCGCGAGCGCTGCGAAGGTCCGATCAAGTGTGTCGGTGGTCACCGTATTCAACCTTTCGGTTATTTAGCCTGATGGTTATATAACCCCCTCCCGCCGGTATGTCAAGCTCGGGCACCGTGACCACCGCGAGACCGTTCGTTCGCCGCCGCGACGACATCGTCGCCCTGATCGTCGGCGCCTTCCTGATCGCGATTTGCGCGGCGATCGCCCACGACGGCCGGGTGAGCGCCCTCGAGGCGCGCGTCTTCCACTGGGTCAACGGCCTTCCCGAGGGGCTCTACCCATTCATGAACCGCCTCCAACTTCTCGGGGTGCTCGGGATCGGCCCGGTGGTTGCCGTGGTGGCGCTCGTACTGCGGAAATGGCGACTTGCGCTGGCCGCCGCCCTCGTCACGGTGGGCAAGCTCGCCGCCGAGCGTCTGATCTGGAAGGTGGTCGAACGTTCACGGCCGGGCACGACGATCGTCGATGCGATCGTCCGCGGGAACACGCCGACAACCGGGCTGTCGTTCGTCTCGGGTCACGTGATCCTCATCACGGGCCTCGCGTGGGTCGTGCTCCCCTACCTGCGCGGCTGGTGGCGGGTTGTGCCGTGGGTGGCCGTCGCGCTCGTGATCCTCGCGCGGATGTATCTCGGCGCGCACGCGCCGCTCGATGTCACCGGCGGGTTCGCGGCAGGACTGGTCGTCGGCGGCGCGGTCAACCTGATCGTCGGCGTGCCCAAGCCCCCACCGGACCCCGACGACGACTACTTCTGAGACCATCCGCTGATGTCCGACGAGCCAGAGTCCGCCGAGTCGCAGCTCGACCTGCTGCGCAATCACCGCCGGGCAATGCTCTACGGACTCCTGCTGCTTGCGGCGGTGGCGGCCATCTTCGTCGGCGTTGGCAAGCATGTCGGCGAGCCGGGCACCGTCACGACGTGGCCGCGGATCGGGGACTTCGACGGCGACGTCTACCGTGTGATCCAAGGGCACCGCAACGCCGTGCTCACCTTTGTCGCGAAGGTGTGCAACTTCCTGGGGACCGGACTGTTCACGATTCCGCTGCGAATCCTCGTCGCCGTGTGGCTGATCTTTCGCAAGCGGTGGCGGTCGTTCTCGGGGTGGGTGCTCACCTGGGCGGCGGTCGAAATCATCCTGCAGATCGCGAAGGGTTGGTACGACCGCAGCCGGCCGCCGCTGGCGCTCGTCGCAACGCACGGGCCGTCGTTCCCGTCGGGACATGCGGGCGCCACGGCGTCGATCGTGGTCGCGCTCGTGCTCGTGGCGATGCGCGCCGGCCCGCAGCGTCGCAAATGGGAGGTCGTCGCCGCGCTTGCAGCGTTCACGATGGCGCTGTCTCGGGTCTACCTGAACGCGCACTGGTTCTCCGACGTGGTCGCAGGCACCCTGCTCGGCACCGGCGTGGCGCTCGCCTCGTTCGCGATCGTCACGGAAGTACGCGATATCCAGGAACGGCGGGCGGCGGGAGCCCGAAGCAACGAAGGCCCATGACCCCGAACGTTCACGCGTCGTTGGTCGGAACAACGATCGAGCGCTGCACTGGAATCGTCGGCAGACCAAAGGGAGCTCGCCTCTGGACCACGGAGGAGAACGGCGGGCCGAGCGGCTTCGGCCGGTAGCCACCCGCCTCGCCGCTCCCGCTGAGGGCTGACAAGGCCACCCCCGCCCGTCATCATCGGGGACTTGGAGACGGAGGCCGCGACCACCGGACCGCAGCGCCAAAGCACCGTGAGGCAACGCCTCGCGGGGCTCCGCCTGCGGTTCCCCGACCGGGCGTTCGAGGCGGCGTTCCGGAAGGACCGGTTCCAGCTCAACCTCGGCAACGTTCGATTCGCGTTCCTGGTCGGGATCGGTCTCTGGGTCGGGTGGGGGTTCCTCCTTCGCCCGTACATGCTCTCTGTCGACGACCGGCAGCTGGATCAGTGGATCCGGTTCGGGGTGTTCATCCCCCTGCTGCTCATCGGCTACGCGTTCAGCTATACACGCTTGTTCGGTCGGATCTGGGAGCCGTTCAGTGCGGGGATCGCGATCGTGACGCTCGCGGTGTGGGTCGTCTACTCGGCGAACATCATCACGCTGCCGCTCGAGTACGGCTACGTCGGCGTGATCCTGATCACCGCGTTCACCTACGCGCTGATCCGGCTCCGATTCGTCTTCGTCATGACGGTGACCCTGTTCGGTATCGCCGCGTACCTGCCGTACGTCTTCTCGGCGAGGTACGTGGTCGAGGTGACACAGGTCCTCGCGACGCTGTACCTCGTCTCGTTCGGGTTCCTGGGGGCGTTCGCCGCCTACTGGATGGAGCGGTTCGCCCGCGAGCTGTTCGTGCGCGAGCGAGAGCTCGACCAGGAGCGAACCCGGTCCGACGGACTCCTGCTGAACATCCTGCCGGCGGCGGTGATCGAGCGGCTCAAGACCTCGTCGGGCGAGCGCATCGCCCAGGCGTTCGAATCGGTGACCGTCGTGTTCATCGATGCCGTCGGCTCGACCGAACAGGCCGCTCGGACGACCCCCGAACTGTTCGCGGAGTCGCTCGATGAGCTCTTCCGATCGCTCGATGTCATCGCGGACCGGCACGGCATCGAGAAGATCAAGACGATCGGGGACGCCTACATGGCCGTCGCGGGCGCGCCCGTGCCCATGGACGACCACGCCGAGGCCGCCGTCGCGATGGCGGCGGAGATCCGCCTTGCGCAAGCCGAGCTGCGGTGGCCTTCGGGCGATCCGATCACGATCCGTGGCGGCGTCGCCACCGGACCGGTGGTCGCGGGCGTGATCGGCGAGCGGAAGTTCGCCTACGACGTGTGGGGCGACACCGTGAACCTCGCGAGCCGTCTCGAGGAGGGTGCCAGACCGGGCGAGGTGCTCGTCTCGGTGCCCACTGCCACCGAGGCGGTCACCGGTCGGTTCTCGCTCGGGCCGGCGCAGCTGATCGATCTCAAGGGCAAGGGCCTGACGCCGGCGCACCCACTCCTCGGCCCGAACGCGACAGAGCCGTCGTGACCGGCCGTTTGTCGTCGGTTCGTCGCGCGCTGGCCGTCGTCGTGCTGGCGACGCTCCTCGTCGGCGGCGTTGCGTGCACGCCGTCGATCCCGGGCCGCGGGAATCGAAGCCCAGCCCCGGGAAGCAAGGGCCTGATCGTCGTCGGGGTTTCGGGCGGGTTCGCCGAGAACACACTGGTCGCCGAGATGTACGCGAGGGTGCTTGAGCACGCGGGCTACACGGTGGAGCGACAGTTCGAGCTCGGGTCGCGCGAGGTGTCGCAGACCGCGCTGGAGTCCGGGCAGATCGACGTCAAGCCCGAGTACCTGTCGTCGCTGCTCCTGTATCTCGACCCGGGCGCCGAGCCGTCGGACGATCCGGAAATCGTCCTGGGCCAGGATCGCTCGCTGCTCGAACGGCGAGGGAATTGCGGTGCTGACGCCGGCGCCCGCGCAGGACACCAACGTGTTCGTGACGAGCGAGGCGACGGCGGCAACGTACGGGTTGACGACGATGAGCTCCCTCGCCCCCGTGGCGAGCCAACTGACGCTGGGCGGTCCGCCCGAATGCCCCCAGCGTCCGTTCTGCCTGGCGGGACTCTCGAAGACCTACGGCCTCCTGTTCAAGGACTTCAAGGCGCTCGACGCGGGCGGCCCACAGACGGTGGAGGCGCTCCGAAACGACGACGTGCAGGTCGGGTTGATGTTCTCGACCGACCCGACGATCGATGCGAACGGGTTCGTGCCGCTGGTGGACGACCGGCATCTCCAGGATGCCGAGAACATCACGCCGGTCATCCGCATGGATGTGCTGAACGATGAGGTCCGGGGTCTGCTCGACGACGTGAGCGCGAAGCTCAGCAGCGAGAACGTGACGGCGCTCGTCGGGAAGGTCGTGATCGACGGAGAGGACCTGACGACGGTCGCCAGAGAGTTCCTCCGCGAGAACGGCCTGCTCTAGATCGTGTCGTGGCGGTGCTTGAGGCCCGCCACGAGCATGTCGCAGATGTTGCTGGCGCGCCCGATACGGGTCTGCGACGTGGGCACGAACTCGAGGCTCTTCGCGTCGAACGTTCCGACCGAGGTCACGACGCCCGTGAACCAGACGAGCTTCGAGCCTTCCGGATCGCCTAGCGGAACGACGGAGATACCCTCGCCGACCTGGACCATCGTCCACGTGCCGTCGCGGTTGGCGGTGACGCTCGTGAGGCCGTACGTCGTGAAGGTGAGATCGCCCTTCGAGCTCGACAGGCACCGTGTCGTAGGTCCCGTGATACAGCACGCCGACGACCTCGCCCGTGTCGTTGAGCGTCAGGAACCCCGGATGGGTGGATCGCTCTATCGCCGAGATCGGAAAGGAGCACACGCGGTCCATCACGTAGCTGCGAGCGGGAAGAACGGTCTTGACCCGTGTGGTCTTCGCGGCCTGCGCGGGCGCGACAGTCGCGAGCAGCGCAACACTGGCCAGCACGACTGCGAGTGCGGATCGACGAACGGACTTCCTGGAGCTGCGAGGCATCGATTCCTCCGGGGGATGCAGAGGCAGAAATCCTCCCACGAAAGGCCCTGCCTCGTCGAGAGGCTAGCCCTGCCAGGTAGTGGACTTCGCGGCCGCGGAGCAGATCGTGGCGATCTGGAACGGCTTCAGGACCACCGGTTGATGGAGCATCCAGTTCTTGACGCCACGCGGGGCTCCGACGTAGACGTCTGGCGGCATCTCCCTGATCGTCCACTCGTCGGCGAGGATCGCGAGGACCGGCCGCACATGGATGTCGTGGCCGACGTCGGCGCTAAGTAGACGGCTCGATCGCCGGGCTTCAGCGACCGCCTTCGACAGAAAGTCCGTGGGGTGGCCGTTGTGCCGGATCGACCGCGAGGCGACCCACACCTTGCCGTTGAGGTTCTTCGCGTCGACGGTGAACACGCCGCCGGGGCAGACAACGAGGTGGTCGTGGAAGACGTGCCAGCCGGTGGGAAGCCGGCCCAGGCACCAGGTGGTCGAATGCTCGTTCGTGTGACGGTGCAGGAGACGGGCCAGGGTGGTCCGCAAGGGCTCGGCGCGACGAAGCTCGCGAACGGGCAGCGACTCGTTGATGGCGACGCTCGCCCACTGGTCGTCGGGGTCGACGGACATGCCTTGTACCTCGGCACAACTCCGGCTCCGCTGGAGGACTCTGGGCCGACACGCTCGGCGTGCCCGTCCGCCGTGATCACGAGATGCACCCCGGCATCGTCGAGGTCACGCCGTGACGCGGAAGAAGAGCCATGGCGTCGTCGCGCCCAGCATTTCCGGGAGCACCGCGTTGTGGTGCGCCAGGACCGCCCCTAGCGCCCCGCTACCAGTCGAGATCCGCGTACTCGATACCGGGCGCGAACGGCGTGAGCTGTTGTGCCTCGCCACCATCAACCGGGATCGTGAACACGGCGTACCCCGAATCGCCAAAGGTCACGTACGCGATCGACCGCCCGTCGGGGGACAGCTTGAACCCCGTTACCGGGTGCTTGACCAGCGTGGTCGGGGGAAGACCGCTCTGCGGATCGACGACCTGTATCTGGTACGAGCTGTCGTTGAAGACGATTCGACCATCGGGCAGCCACATGACGTTGTCGACCCAGCCGTGCGGACCGATCTGCACGTCGCGCGATGCTCCAGAGGATGGATCCACGATCCGAATGAAGGCCTGGGCTTGGCTCGGGCTGCCGCCGTGGGCCGGGTCCGACGCACCGATCGCGAGGCCGTCTGCCGACCACGAAAGCTGACCGACGTCCTGCCCGTCGAGTCCCGTCGCGACCACGCGCTTGTCTCCCGCGCCCGCAACCGGCACGATCGAGACGCTGGAACCGCTCCGCACCGCAACCTGTATTCCGTCAGGTGACCACGTGACCTCGTCGACGCCGCTGACGTCCCCCAGCCAGGTCAAGCCGCCGCCGTAGTTCGTCGCCACGAGCCCACCATCGATCACCGCGAATTGGTGGCCCGTCGGTGCCCAGCGTGGGCAGGGGTTCAATGCGGACGGGCGAATGGTCTGCACGAAGACGTTCGACCCGATGGACCCATCGCTTTGGACCGGTGCAACGACGAGGAACGTCGCTCCGTTGCGTTCCATCAGATACGCGAGCTCCGTTCCGTCGGGCGAGATCGTTGGGCAGAACTGGTCGGCTTGATCGCCCTTGGCCCCCACGATGCGTCGCGGCTCCGTTCCCGGCTCAATGAGGTACACATCGCGCGCCGATTCCCGTGTTAACGGAGCATGCGACGCCGGATCGATGTCCGTAGCCGAGAACACGATCAAGCCCGGCGGGACGATGTCGTTCGGGTTCGCCGGCGAGATGTCGGTTCGGTACTGCGACGCGAACAGGTAGGCGCCGATCGCAATGATCGCGACCGCGACGAGACCCGACGCGACGCGGCGGTTCCGGCGCTTGCGGTCCCGACGACGAAGCACACGCTCGTACCCATCGGCCGGCGTGGGTTCGTAGTCCCCGACGCCGCGGCGCAGCAGCTCACGAGTGTCGCTCATGCCACGCCTCCAAGCGCTTCCTTCAGGGTCGTCCGTGCCCGGTGCAGTCGGACGCGAAGCGGCGTTCGGTGACAGTCCGAGCAGGCGCCCGGCTTCATCGGTACCAAGATCGAGCCAGTCCACGAGGATCAGCGCCTCCTGCTGCGCGTGCGGCAGCGTCGCCATCGCGCGTTGCACGTCGAGCTGGTCGCCGACCGACGGCGCGTGATCGGCGGCCGGCGCCTTCGGCGAACACACGCTTCGCGCGCACCGCGAGACGGCGCAGGCGGTTTCGGTGGATGTTCAGGGCCGCGCGGAACAGATACCCCGCCGGCGACTCCATCGATTCGACGCGGTCCCATCGCTCGAGCACCCTGGTCATCGCCTCCTGGGCGACGTCCTCCGCCTCGAAGCGATCACCCGTCACCAGGAGGAGCGCCTGGCACAGCCGCGGGTACTCGGCGGAGAAGAAGGACTCGAACGCCCTCCGACTTCGGGGCGGCGGTCGTCGCGACGAGCCGCACGGTTTGTTCACCCACGGAGCATGAACTCCTTCGACGCCCGGGACGTTACGACCGGATGCCTCGTAATGCGAGCCCAGGCCCGGGCGTTCATGGCAGTAGAGGAACGAAAGGGGACGGTTATGGACACACGATTTCGCAGGATGGCAAAGGGACTCGTCGCGGAGGTCTCGTTCCTTCTGCTCGCTTCCTGCACGAGCGTCCACGGTCGGGGCAGGCACCGGCGCAAGTGGCTTCATCGACCACATTCCCTTCCGTCTTCGCCGACGAGCGGATTGCACACCTTCGACGACGAGGTACTCGGCCGAGGTGACTACCCGAGCTATACGGTCGAGGCGCCGGACGGCTGGAGCTCGTACAAGAACATGTTCACGGTGAAGGACGGCGGGGTCGACGTGATGGGCGTCAGCGTCTGGGACGTCGGGAAGGTGCCGCTCGATCCGTGCCACTGGCGCGGTACGTTCCAGACGCCCGGCCCGAGCGTCAACGATCTCGTCGACGCGCTCCTGGCGCAGCGAAGCCGCCATGCAAGCACCCCGCAGGACGTCACCTTCGCCGGCTACCCGGCACGCCACCTCAAGTGGTCGGTGCCGGCGAACGCCCAGGTCACCGGTGACTCTGAGTTCACCGGGTGCGACCCGTGGACGAACGGCCACTTGGACTACATCGGCTGGCTCGGCAACGGCATGGGTGAGCGGTGGGCGCAGGTCGCGGGACAGGTCGACCGCATGTGGATCTTCAAGGTCGACGGTCAGCGGCTTCTCGTCGACGCGACATTCTCGCCGAACGCGACGGCTGCGCAGATTGACGAGATGATGGGCGTCGTCGACTCGATGCAGTTCAACTAGGCGCGAATCGGTCCGCTCGTCCGGCGGCCCAGGCGATGACCTCGTCGGCGGTTCGGTAGGCGAGGACGCGCTCCATCGGGACACCGGCCAGGGCCGCGATCGCCATGCCGATCGGCAGGTTGCCGAGCTCCTCTGCATAGTGCGCGTCGCTGCCGAGCGAAAACCACTCGACCCCTTCGGCCAGGGCGATCCGCGCCAGCTCGACGTTCAGGTCTTGGCGGCGGGGTGTGGCGTCGATCTCGACCGCCTTGCCGAGCCGCGCCGCTTCGGCGAACACGCGCGGCCAGTCCGCGATGAGCCCGCGGCGGCGCTCGAACATACGGGTCGTGGGGTGCGCGAGCACGTGCACGGAGGGGTTGCGGAGCGCGGCGAGATACCGCTCGGTCGCGTCCTCCTTGGATCGAAGCTCGGTGTGGAACGCGCCGAGCACGAGGTCGAGCTCGGCGAGCGCCGCCTGATCCATGTCGCCGTCGCCGTCGAGCAGATCCATCTCGATCGAGCGCAGCACGCGAAAGCTCGACTCTCCGGTGCGGAGGACCTCGTTGAGCTCGTCGATTCGCCGGCCCTGGTCGGCGAGACGCTCTTCGTCCTGGCCGTTGGTGATCGTCAGGCTTTGCGAGTGATCGGTGATCGCGGCGAAGGCCAGCCCCGAGGCCGCCGCGGCCGCCACCATGTCGGAGAGATCGAGCTTCCCGTCGGTGTCGGTCGTGTGCATCTGGAGGTCGCCGTGTGGCGCGGTCTCCCAGGTGGGATCGACGGCGAGCGCCGCGCGCACCTGCGCGTACGTGAGGTAGCCACGGCGCTTCTCGTCGGGCTCCGGCACGGCCGGCGGATGCTCGATCCAGTCGGTCATGAGCCCCGCGACCCACGGCCCGACGCTGCGGAGCTCCGTCGGCTCGCGGCCGGCGGCCAGGACGTCTGCCACCTCGACGTCCCAGCGGTAGGCGTCTTTTGCCGCGCGCTGCAACGCAAGACGCCGGTGGCCTTCCTGTTCCTCGGCCTCGCGCAGCAAGAGCTCGCTGAGCGCAGCGTTGTCGAGCGCGGTCGTCATTCCTCGGCGGCGCCCTCGCCCCACCACGACGGCGGCTCGGCGCCGATCTGCGCGAAGGTGCACGAGGCGGCGTCACGGTCCTCGCGCCAGCGCACAAACGTCGCCGCGTGCCGGAACCGGCCACCCTGGAGCCGCTCGTACAACACCTCGCACACAAGCGTCGGATCGAGCGAGACCCACGCGGTGTCGCGCCCACCGGTCCATCTGCTCGGACCGCCGGGCGAGCGGCTCATCTCCTGACCGAAGCCGACACCGCCCTCGAACGGCGCGAGCAGGGAGCGGAGCTCCAGACGCTCGGTCGCCTTGAACGACGAGGTGTGCCCGACGTAGTGCAGGTTCCCGTCGGGGTCGTACAGACCGAGCAGGAGCGACCCGACGCCCTCGCCGTCTTTTGCGATGCGGTACCCGCCGACCACACAGTCGGCGGTCGAGCGGTGCTTGACCTTGATCCAGCCGCGGACGCCGGCCTGGTACGGCTGGTCGATGCGCTTGGCGACGATGCCGTCCTGGCCGAGCCCGTCGACGTCGGCGAACCATCGCTCCGCGACCTCGAGCTCGTCGGTCCACGGCGTCAGGCGCGTCTCGGGGCCGGGCGGCAAGTCGGTCGAACGCTCGGGCACGCGCTCGATGCCGAGGCGTGCGGCCAGTGCCTCGAGCCGGATGCGTCGCTCCGCCAACGGACGTTCCCGCAGATCCTCGCCCGCCTCTTCCAGCAGATCGAACAGGATCAGGGTCGCCGGAATCTCGGCCGCGAGTTTGCGCACACGGGATTCGGCCGGGTGCAGCCGCAGCTGGAGCTCCTCGAACACGAACCGTCCGTCGCGCACGAGCACCAGCTCGCCGTCGGCGACGAGCGGCCCGGGATCCATGCGCTCGAGCATCTCGACGATCTCCGGGAAGAAGCGCACCATCGGGCGGTCGTCGCGGCTGAGGAGCTGGACGCCGCCGAGTCCGATCGTGACGAGGCACCGGAAGCCGTCCCACTTCGGCTCGTAGATCCACCCGTCGCCGACGGGCAGCTCGCGCTCGAGCTTGGCGAGCATCGGACCCTCGCCCTTGCGGGTGCGCCGGCCGCGATAGCCGCTACTCATCGAACGACACGCCCTCCCATGGGTCGTAGTCGACCTCGAGCGCCTCCTGATGCGGGCGGTCGCCCTCGGGCACGTGGCGCAGGTTGACGCGGATCCTCGTCCAGGTGGTGCTCCGCCCACGCATCGAGTCGACGAGCACGTCGGCGGGCTCGAGGTGCGGCACCACCTCGGGATGACGGGCCTTCCAGCGCTCCAGGCCATCGAGCGCCTCCTGCTTCGTCGCGGCCCGCGCGATCTCGACCAGCGGGAACTTGCTCTGCCGGCGCTTCGAGGGCTGCACGCGCGGCGGCTCGGCGGCGCCCTTCTCATAATGTGGGGGCCACGGCGCGTCCGGGAGCCCCTCGGCATCGTCGCGATCGGCAAGCGCGAGCAGCTGTTCGAGCGAGCCGGCCGAGTCGTCGATCCCCGCCGACGGGTCGCCGATCGCACGGAAGCGCTCCGGAACCGTCCCAACGGTGAACGCGGCAGGGTCGCAACCAGGCACCTCGTCCCAGGTGAGCGGTGTCGAGACGCGGGCGTCGGTCGTCGGCCGCACCGAATAGGCTGATGCGACCGTTCGGTCCTTGGCGTTCTGGTTGTAGTCGATGAACACGCCGTGGCGCTCCTCCTTCCACCATCGGCTCGTCGCCAGATGCGGCTCGCGCCGCTCGACCTCCCGAGCCAGCGCGACGGCGGCGCGCCGCACATCGGTGAACGTCCAGCGGGGCTCGATCCGCGCGTAGACGTGGATCCCGCGCGAGCCGGAGGTCTTCGGCCAGCCGGTAAGCCCGTGGTCGGCCAGCACCTCGCGCGCGACAATCGCGACCTCAACGATCTGTTCCCACTCGATCCCCGGGACGGGGTCCAGATCGACGCGGAGCTCGTCGGGATGAACGAGATCGGCGGCGCGCACCGGATGCGGGTTGAGATCGATGCAGCCGAGGTTGACGATCCACGCGAGCTGGGCGGCGTCGTGCACGACGATCTCGTGGGCGGTGCGCCCTGACGGAAAGCGGAGCTCGACCGTCTCGATCCAATCCGGTCGTGAAGACGGCGCGCGTTTTTGGAAGAAGAACTCGCCGTCGGCGCCGTTGACGTAGCGCTTCAGCGCCATCGGCCGGCCCGCCACGCCGCGCAGCGCCCCGTCGGCCACTGCGAGGTAGTACCGGACGAGGTCGAGCTTGGTCAGCCCGAGCTCGGGGAAGAACACCTTGTCCGGATTCGTCACCGTGACCTCGCGGCCGGCGACCTCGATCACCTCAGGCTTCGTCTCGGGCATGGCCTCAACCTTATGCGGGAGGGCCGAATCGGTCCCCGGACCGGCTCCTAACCCGCTCTTATCAACCCCCGTGGGAGGATGAGCAGCGTCGTGCCGCTCACCCCCCGAACCCCCCGCGCGTGGCTCTGTGCCGCGATCATTGCCCTGCTTGTCTTCTCGGCCGCGGCACCCGCCGCGGCCGGACCGGCGCCCGCGCGAGGCCTCGCTCTCCGCGCGCACCATCGCCGGCCGATCGTCGTGATCGCAATGGAAAACCACTCGTACTCGACGATCATGTCGTCGCGCTCCGCCGGGTACTTCCGTCGGTTCGCGCGAAGTGGGCGCCTGTTCACCAACTACTACGCGCTGCACGACCACTCGCTGCCCAACTACCTCGAGATGACCTCAGGCACAGCCGGGCGCTGCCGGAACGATCGCTGCCCGACGAAGGCCTACCGCCGCGACAACGTGTTCCACCAGCTGTCGCGCAACGCTATCTCGTGGCGCGCGTGGGCCGAGAGCATGCGGTCCAATTGCAGGACGTGGTCGGCAGGGAAGTACGCGCACAAGCACAACCCTGCGCTGTACTACCGCAACCTCTTCCCGTCGAAGTGCCGGACGCACGACGTGCCGCTCCCTCGCCGGCTGCCCCGAAGGCTGCCGCGGTTCGTCTTTCTCACGCCGAATCTGTGTCACGACATGCACGACTGCTCGATCGAGACCGGCAACCGGTGGCTCAGCCACATCGTTCCGCGTCTTCGCCGGCGCGGCGCGATCGTCGTCGTCGTGTTCGACGAGGGCACCGACGGCAAGCAAGGCGGCGGCCACGTGTTCGCCGCGGTCGCCGGCCGCGGGATCCGACCAGGAAGGCGCGACGGGCATCACTACACCCACCTCAGCCTCCTGGCCGGGATCGAGCGCCACTTCGGGCTTCGGCGGCTGCACGGAGCGCGCCGCGCGCGGCCCCTGCCGCTCTAGCCGGGCGCTCCGTCCGCCGCATCCTCGAGGCGATCCAGCAGCGGCGCTTGCGCCGGGATGATCGCCGCGCGAGCATCGGCGATGGAGAACCACGCCACCCGGTCGATCTCCGGAAATACGGCGGATCGGCCCGAATGCGGTGGCCATTCCATCTCGAACGTGTTGGACACTGCGGCGGCCGGATCGAGGTCGCCCGCCGCTGCCCACGCGTGCACGCGCTTGCCGCCGCGCTGACGGATCTCGCCGAGCGCGAGCAACGGTCCCGCGGGTGCCGGATGCCCGGTTTCCTCGGCAAACTCGCGCCGGGCGACGGCCTCGAGTTCCTCCCCGTCCTCCACCTCGCCCTTGAGCACGCCCCAGGAACCGGCGTCCTTGTTCGCGAAGAACGGGCCACCCGGATGACCGAGCAAGACCTCGAGCACGCCGTCGCGCCGGCGCCAGAGCAGCAGGCCGGCGCTCGTCGTCGACCGGGACACTGCGCCTAGATGTAGCGGGCGCTCGACATCGCGAGCACCGCGACGACGAGGAGAACCAAGCTCACCCGGGCGTACACCTTGAGCTTGTTCTGGATGGCGGCCATCTGCGCGCCCACCTCGGGGGTCGGCGGCCCGCCGGAGGCGGCGACCTCCTGCCCGAGCGCCATAAACCGCATGAGGTTGGGTCGTGTGCCGGCGAGACCGACGGCGAGCGCGGCGAGCGCGCACACCATGCCGAACGTCAGCGTCGCGCCGAACGAGGTGTTGATCCAGTCGCTGAAGCTCGGGTACTGGTGCCAGTCATGCCAGTACAGGAAGAGCCCCGCGACGATCGTGACCACGGCGAGCCCGATGATCCGGTCCACGAGTCGCCGCCTTCCGAGCAGCTCGTTCATGAACGGCGCGCCGGCCGGCGCGATGGAGGCCGCGCTCGGCTGCACGAACATCACCAAGAAGAACACCGATCCGACCCACGCCACACCGAAGAGGATGTGGACGATGCGGAACACCACCATGAACCAGTCGGCCGACGCGATCATGTTCGCCTCCCCTTCTTCTTGGCCCTACTCGGCCCGTTCGTCGCTCGGCGCCATCGTCGCACGGAACGTGGTTGGATGAGACCCGGACAGACAGGAAGGGGACCGACATGTCGAACAGCATTTATCGGGTGACCGAGGTCATCGGCACCAGCACGGAGTCGTGGGAAGACGCAACGCGCCACGCGGTGGAAACGGCCGCGCAGACGCTTCGGGACCTTCGGGTCGGCGAGGTGGTCAAGTTCGATGTGACGATCGAGGACGGCAAGGTCACGCAGTACCGCTCGCGGGTGAACATCTCGTTCAAGTACGAGGGGAACTAGCCGCTCGACTGATCGCCTCGATGACGTCGGGGTCCTCCAGGGTCGAGACGTCGCCGGGATCCTCACCGGTGAGCGCCGCCCGCACGGCGCGGCGGACGATTTTGGCGCTGCGCGTCTTCGGCAACGCGGGCACCACCACGACCCGAGCCGGTGCGAACGACCCGCCGAGATGTTCGCGGACGAGCGTGCGGACCTGCACACCCAGGTCCTGCTCGGCGATGTCGACGTGCGGCTTCGCCACGACCACCACCCATACGGTCTCGCCCTTGACCGCATCCGGCATACCGACCGCCGCGCACTCGGCAACGGCCTCGTGCATCGCGACCACCGATTCGACCTCCGCGGGCCCGATCCGTTTGCCGGCTACGTTGAGCGTGTCGTCGCTTCGCCCGTGCAGGAACCAGTAGCCGTCGGCGTCGCGGCTCGCCCAGTCGCCGTGCACCCACATGCCCGGGAACCGGCGCCAGTAGGCGTCGAGGTAGCGCTCGGGATCGCCCCAGATGCCTCGGGTCATCGAGGGCCACGGCTGCCGGCACACGAGCTCCCCCACCTCGCCGTCGGGCACGTCGTGGCCGTCCGCGTCGACGATGCCGAGGTCCATGCCGAGCGCGGGACCGCCGACCGACAGGAGCTTGGTCGGCACGACGGGATGGGGCGCGAGGAAACACGCGCCCACCTCGGTGCCGCCCGAAATGTTGGCGATCGGCAGGCGCTCGCCGCCGACCTCGCGATGCAGCCACAGGTAGGCGTCGGGGTTCCACGGCTCGCCGGTGGAGGCCAGCACCCGCAGCGTGGACAGGTCGTAGTCGCCGGGCGACGAGCCGGCGGCGATCAGCGCTCGCACCAGCGTCGGCGAGACCCCGAGCGTCGTGACGCCGTGCCGCTGGACCTGCTCCCACAGACGGTCGGGGCCGGGATGGGTCGGCGCGCCCTCCGTCAGGAACACGGTCGCCCCGAGCGCCAACGCCCCGACGACCTCCCACGGGCCCATGATCCAGCCGAGATCGGTCGACCAGTGCAAGGTCTCGCCCGGACGCAGGTCGACCTGGTACGCGACCTCCTCGGCGATCTTCACGAGGAACCCGCCGTGGACGTGCACCGCGCCCTTGGGGCGCCCGGTCGTGCCGCTGGTGTACCCGATGAACAACGGATGCTCGGCGTCGAGCGGCGCCGCCTCGAGCGGGGCGGGGTCGGGGTCGACGACGTCGGACCAACGGTGGTCGCGACCGGCACGCAGATCGCCCGGTGACGCGGGCAGGCGCTCCCACACCAGCACGTGCTCGACCGTTTCCGTCATCTCGATGGCGCGATCGACCACCGCTTTCATCGGCACGGGCGATCCTTTGCGGAGCGATCCGTTCGCCGTGATGACGACGCGGCAGCCGGCGTCGGCGATCCGGCTCGCGACCGCGTCGGGGCCGAACCCGCTGAAGATCGGCACCCAGATCGCGCCGAGCTTGGCGCACGCCATGATCGCGGCCACGGTCTCGATGGCCATCGGCAGGAAAATCGCGACGCGGTCGCCGTCGCGGACGCCCAGCCCGGACAGCGCCGCGGCGACCCCATCGGTCATCCGACGCAGCTCCTCGTAGGAGGCCGTGCGCACGTGGCCATCCTCGCCCTCCCACACCACGGCGGGGGCGCCCGGCGTGCGCTCGGCCCAGCGATCGACGCACTGACGGGCGACGTTGGTGCGCCCGCCGACGAACCAGGTCGCCCACTCGCGACCTGCGGAGAGGTCGACGACCTCGGCGTAGGGCGTGGAGAACTCGATGCCCAGATCGCGCACGACGGCGTCCCAGAACCACGCCGGCTCGGCCACCGAGCGGGCGAGCAGGTCGTCGAGACGCTCGATCCCGTGAGCCCGCATCAGCCTGGAGACGTTGGCGGCTTCGACCTGTGCCCGGGTCGGACGCCACACCTCGCCCGGCAGCGTGCTCATCCCAGGCCGGTCAGGGCTCGCCCGATGAGCATCCGGCGGATCTCGTTGGTGCCGGCGCCGATCGTGTACAGCTTCGCATCGCGCAACAGCCGGCCGGCCTCGCTCTCGTTGAGGTACCCCAACCCGCCCAGCGCTTGGATCGCCTCGAGCGAAACGTCGACCGCGCGCTCCGAGGCGTGCAGAAGGCTGGCTGCCGCCTCGGCGGAGCGCCGGACGTCGGGATCCCGGTCGAACGCGGCGGCGACGCGATACGCGAACGCCCGCGAGGACTCGAGCCCCACGAACATGTCCGCGAGCTTTCCCTGCATCAGCTCGAAGGAACCGATGGGCTGCCCGAACTGCCGGCGCTCCCGGACATACGGCAGCACGAGATCGAGCGCCGCCTGCATGATCCCGATCGGTCCGCCCGACAGCACGAGCCGCTCGGTGTCGAGGCCCGACATGAGGATCCGCACGCCGTCACCCGGCTCGCCGAGCACGTGCCCGTCGGGAATCACACAGTCCTGGAAGAGCAGTTCGCACGTGCCCGACCCGCGCATGCCGAGCTTGTCGAGATGCTGGGCCGTCCGAAAGCCCTCCATCCCGCGTTCGACCACAAAGGCAGTGATGGGCGACGCACCGCCGTCGTCGTCGGTTCGCATGTACACGACTGCGACGTCGGCTTCGGGTCCGTTCGTGATCCACATCTTCGAGCCGTTCGCGAGCCAGCCGCCGTCGACGCGGCGCGCGGCACAGCGCATCGACCCGAGCACGTCGGAACCGGCCTCGGCCTCGCTCATCGCGAGCGCCCCGAGGTGCTCGCCCGAGAGCAGCTTTGGCAGCCATCGCGCCCGCTGGTCCGACGAGCCGTTCTTCCAGAGATTGTGCACGCACAGGTTCGAGTGCGCGGCGTAGGACAGACCGACCGACGCCGACGCGCGGGATATCTCCTCGACGATCACGAGGTGCTCCAGGAAGCCGAGCCCGGCCCCACCGTCGCCGGTCGCCACCGTCGGACCGAGCACGCCGAGATCGCCGAGCCCGGGCCAGAGCTGCCGGGGGAAGGCGTCGTCGGCGTCGATTTGGGCCGCGAGCGGTGCGATCTCGCGATCGGTGTACGCGCGCACGGCCGCGCGCAGCTCTTCGAGCGAGATCCCGTCCGTGGTGGCCCCCAGCGCATCCATCCGCAGCTCGCTGCCAGCCTACGCTGCAGCGAACCTTGGCGCAGTGCGCGGTATGGTGGCCCGACGGCGCTCGTCTCGGCGCCGCGGGAGGGTCGATGCCCCGACTTGGCACGCACGCGGACCCCGAAACGCCGGCCTCGCGCGACAACGCCGAGGCGATGCAAACACTCGTCGAGGATCTGCACCGGCGACTCGACCGGGTCCGCCGCGGCGGCGGGGACGACGCGGTCGCGAAGCACGAGGCGCGCGGCAAGCTCACCGCGCGGGCCCGGGTCGACCGGCTAGTGGACCCCGGCTCGGCGTTCCTCGAGCTGTCACCGCTCGCGGCAGAGGGCCTCTACGACGATGCGGCGCCGGGCGCCGGCATCGTCACCGGGATCGGATCGGTCCACGGACGCCCGTGCGTGATCGTCGCGAACGACGCCACCGTGAAGGGCGGCACGTACTTCCCCATGACGGTCAAGAAGCACCTGCGTGCACAGGAGATCGCCGCCGACAACGGCCTGCCCTGCATCTACCTCGTCGATTCCGGCGGGGCGTTCCTGCCGCTGCAGGCCGAGGTCTTTCCCGATCGAGACCATTTCGGGCGGATCTTCTACAACCAAGCGCGGATGTCGGCCGCGGGCATCCCGCAGATCGCCGCGGTGATGGGCTCGTGCACGGCCGGCGGCGCGTACGTGCCCGCGATGTCGGACGAGGCGGTGATCGTGCGCGGCACGGGCACGATCTTCCTCGGCGGACCGCCGCTCGTGAAGGCCGCGACCGGCGAGGACGTGACGGCCGAGGAGCTCGGGGGCGCCGACGTGCACACGCGCGTGAGCGGGGTCGCGGATCACGAGGCGCTCGACGACGAGCACGCGCTGCGGATCGTTCGCGAGATCGTGGCGAATCTCAACCTGTTGTCGTCGCGCGCCTGGGAGATCGCCGATCCCGTCGACCCGGCGATCGATCCCGCCGACCTGTACGGCGTGATCCCCCACGACATGACCGAGCCCTACGACATCCGCGAGGTGATCGCCCGGCTCGTCGACGGCTCGATCCTGCACGAGTTCAAGTCGCAGTACGGCGAGACCCTCGTCTGCGGATTCGCCCGCATCTTCGGGCATCCGGTCGCGATCCTCGCCAACAACGGCATTCTGTTCTCGGAGTCGGCGTTGAAGGGCGCACACTTCATCGAGCTCGCCTGCGAGCGCGGCGTGCCGCTGGTCTTTCTGCAAAACATCACGGGGTTCATGGTCGGGCGCGAGTACGAGGCCGGCGGGATCGCAAAGGACGGGGCGAAGCTCGTGACGGCGGTGGCGTGCGCGGAGGTGCCGAAGTTCACCGTGATCGTCGGTGGATCGTTCGGCGCGGGGAACTATGCGATGTGCGGCCGGGCCTACGGTCCGCGCCAGCTCTGGATGTGGCCGAACGCGCGGATCTCGGTGATGGGCGGCGTACAGGCGGCAAAGGTACTCACGACGGTGGGCGGCGATCCCGCCCACGAGGAGGAGACCGTCGCGCGATACGAGCGGGAAGGCGATCCCTATCACTCGACGGCGCGCCTCTGGGACGACGGCGTCATCGATCCGCTCGACACGCGGAAGGTGCTCGCGCTCGGCCTCGACGCGGCATCGCGCATGCCCGTTGAGCAGACGCGCTTCGGGGTGTTCCGGATGTGAGTGCGCTCGACGTCTCCAGAGACGGTGCGGTCGCGACCGTGACGCTCGACCGGGCTGATCGTCGCAACGCACTCGACCCCCCACTGCTCGACGAGCTCGCCGGGACGTTCGCCGACCTCGGCGCCGATGCGGATGTCCGGGTCGTGATCTTGCGCGGCGCCGGCCCCGCGTTCTGCGCCGGGGCCGATCTCGAACACATGGCGGCGAGCCGCGACCTGTCGCGCGAGGACAACATCGCCGACGCCGAACGGATGGCGGCCGCCTTTGAAGCCGTCGACAGCTGTCCGAAGGCGGTCGTCGTACAGGTACACGGGTTCGCGTTCGGCGGCGGCGCGGGTCTCGTCGCGTGTGCCGACGTCGCGGTCGCGGCGTCGGGAACGACATTCGCGTTCTCCGAGGTTCGGCTCGGACTGCTGCCGGCGACCATCTCGCCGTACGTGCTGCGGGCGATCGGGCCCGGCGCGACCCGTGCGCTGTTCACCACGGGGCGTCGATTCGACGCCGAGGAGGCGCGGCGGCTCGGGCTCGTCCACGACGTGGTCCCGGACGACCGGCTCGAGGCGGCCGTGGCCGATGTCGTTCATGCCCTGCTGGAGGCGGGGCCCGAGGCGATCGCGGCGTGCAAGCGGCTGGTGCGCGAGGCGACGTCTTCCCTGATGCTGGCGGATCTTCCCGAGCGCATCGCGCTTGCGCGAACCGGCGCCGAGGCCCGCGAGGGCGTCACCGCCTTCCTCGAGCGGCGGAGTCCCCGGTGGTCCGCCGGCTCCTGATCGCCAACCGCGGCGAGATCGCGGTGCGCGTGATCCGCGCCTGTCGCGAGCTCGGGATCGAGGCGGTCGTGGCGTGCACGACGGCCGAGCTCGGTTCGATGGCGGCCAACCTTGCCGACGACGTGACGCCGGTGACGTCCTATCTGGATCCCGACGCCCTCGTTGCGGCCGCCGTGGCGGCCGGCGCCGACGCCGTGCATCCCGGGTACGGCTTCCTGTCCGAGGACGCGCGCTTTGCCGACGCCGTGCTCGGCGCGGGGCTCGCGTGGGTCGGTCCCCCGCCGGAAGCGATGCGTGCGCTCGGGGACAAGCTGCGTGCGCGTGCGATCGCCGAGTCCGCCGGCGTGCCCGTCGTGCCCGGCGCAGCCAGCGACGACGCCACGCTGCTCGCCGCGGCCGCGGAGCTCGGTGTCCCGCTGCTCGTGAAGGCAGCGGCGGGGGGCGGAGGTCGGGGGATGCGCACGGTCGAGCGTCTCGAGGACCTCCCCAGCGCCCTGGCCGAGGCGCAGCGAGAGGCGGCGGCCGCGTTCGGCGACGACCGCGTCTTCCTCGAACGACGACTCGGGGACGCGCGACATGTCGAGGTCCAGATCCTGGCCGACAATCACGGCGGCGTGGTCGCGCTCGGCGAACGCGACTGCTCGCTGCAGCGCCGGTTTCAGAAGGTCGTCGAGGAATCCCCGTCGCCGGCGGTGTCGGACGACTTGCGCGCGAGGCTTGGCGAGGCGGCCATGGCCATCGCCTCGGCCGCGGACTACCGCGGAGCGGGAACGACGGAGTTCCTCCTGCAGCCCGACGGCTCGTTCACGTTCCTGGAGATGAACGCCCGTCTGCAGGTCGAGCACACCGTCACCGAGGCGGTGACCGGCCTCGATCTCGTGCACGCACAGCTCGCGATCGCGGCCGGCGAGGCCGTCCCGATCGCCCAGCGAGACGTGACGCTCCGCGGTCACGCGATCGAGGCACGCGTCTACGCGGAGGATCCGGCCAACGGCTTCCTTCCGACGGGCGGACACGTCGAGAAGCTCGTCCTCCCACGATGGCCCGGCGTGCGGATCGACACGGCGCTTCGCGAAGGAGACGACATCACGGTGGACTTCGATCCGCTGCTCGCGAAGGTGATCGCGTTTGCCGAGGACCGGCCGTCGTGTCTGCGACGGCTTGGAGCGGCGCTCGAGGCGACGGCGATCGTCGGGGTCGCAACAAACCTGGGGTTCCTGATCGAGACGCTGGCCGAGCCCGACGTGGCACGGGGGAACATCGACACCGGCTGGATCGAGCGCACGTGGCACGGCAGCGCACCGGCGCTCCCGGCGGGCGTCGTCGCGGTGAGCCAGACCGCGCGCGACCCCTGGTATGCGTTCGCCGCGACGCCGCCGCCGGCACGCGACGTCGTCGTGGCGAACGGGTGGGCCCAATACCGCGGCTGGGCCTATCGGCTCGCCGGGGACGAACTCGAACCGGTGAACCTTCCCCCACCCGGCGGATCGCTGACCGCCCCGATGCCCGCCAACGTCCTGCGCGTCTCCGTCACCGAAGGCGGTCGCGTGGCCGCCGGAGATGTGATGGTGGTGCTGGAGGCGATGAAGATGCAGATGAGCATCCGGAGCTCGACCCCGGGCATCGTGACGGCGATCCGCGTGCGCGAGGGCGATGTGGTGACGGCCGGACAGGTCCTCCTCGAGATCCACGAGGAGGACGCGTGACCAGCGTGTCCTCGCCCGATCGCGAGGTCGTCATCGTCGAGGTCGGGCCTCGCGACGGTCTGCAGAACGAGCAGGGAATCGTCCCGACCGACGCCAAGGTTGCGTTTATCGAGGCGCTCGCCGCGACCGGTCTTCGGGTCGTCGAGGCGACGTCCTTCGTCTCGCCGCGCGCGATCCCACAGCTGGCCGATGCCGACGAGGTATTCCCCCGGATACGGCGGAATCCCGACGTTCGCTACCCGGTGCTGGTACCAAACGAGCGCGGGCTCGACCGCGCCGAAGCGGCGGGTGCCGATGCGGTCGCCGTCTTCACGGCGGCCTCCGACGCGTTCACCCGGGCAAACATCGGGATGTCGATCGAGGAGTCGCTTGCCGCGTTCGCCCCGGTGCTCACGCGCGCCGGCGCGGCCGGGTGGTGGCGGCGCGGCTACATCTCGACGGCGTTCGGGTGCCCCTTCGCCGGCGACATCGCGACACACCAGGTCGTCGATGTCGCGCTGTCGTTGCTCGATCTGGGCTGCGACGAGCTCTCGATCGGGGACACCATCGGCGTCGCCCGCCCCGACGACGTGCGGCGGGTCGTGACGGCGCTTCTCGACCGGATCCCCGTCGACCGGCTCGCGCTGCATCTGCACGACACCTACGGTCGCGCGCTCGCAAACGTCGAGGCGGGACTCGAGCTCGGCATCCGCCGGTTCGATTCCTCAGCCGGCGGGACCGGTGGCTGTCCCTACGCGCCAGGCGCCCCGGGAAACCTCGCCACCGAGGCGCTCTGCGAGCTGCTCGACCGGTTGGCCTTCGCACACGGGGTCGACGCCGGAGCGGTCGCCGACGCAGCGGCCACCATCAAGGAATCGATCACGCCGCCGGCCGGCTAACGAACGACCCGCGCTCAGCCCTCGGCAGGCATCTTGAGCGCGCTCGCGACGTCGGCGATCGCCTGCCGCTCGGCGTCGCTCACGTCCTGCCCGCTCTCGCGGTGGGCCTCGGCCACCTTCTCGCAGAGCGTGCGCACGAACGTGCGATAGTCCTCGAGCTCCGCGGCCGTGGCCTTCGCTTCGAGCACCGCCACCGCGGCACGTACGTTCTGCAGGCAGCCATCGCGGAGCTCCTGCGGCGTCGCGTAGTGCGTGTGATCGACCTTCGGTTTGCTGGCGACGATCTCGTCCAGCAGCTCGGTTCCGCCGTGCTGACGATGCGCCTCCGCATAGGTCTTGGACATCGCCCACATCTCGCTGAACGACCCGCCGGATTGGGCCGTGAGCACGATCATCCCGGCGCTCGGGGGCCCCTGGATCACGGTGGTCCACTCCTCGGGCGTGAGATCCGCCTTGCTTGTCATGAGGCCTCCTTGTCGCCGCGGCCGAAGAGCTTGCGGAAGAAGTTCTTGACGACCGCCCACATGGCGAACAGACCCAGGCCGATCCCGCCGACCGGCTTGGCCGCCTTCGGCGCCGGTGATGGCGCGGGGGTCGCCGCCTGCGCCGCGCCGCCGTCGGCGCTCGCGGCGGCCGGTGCCGCCGCGGCGGTCGCGGCCGCGCCTTCCGCCGACATCTGCTCGTGCAGACAGTCGGCGAACTGTTGGGTCAGCTTCTTGGAGATCTCGGGCAGCAGCCCGCGCGACATCTGCGCCGCCGCGCCCGACAGCGTGATGTCGGCCTGCATGTTGACGGTGGTCTCGCCCTCGCCGGGGCCGGCCTCGAGCCAGGACGTCACGCTGGCGTCGGCCGCGCCCTTGCCCTTCTGCTCCATCCCCTTTGCGCGAAGCACCACCTTGTGCGCTGCGTCGTCGCGGGACTCCATCGTCACCGTGCCGGCAAACGCCATCGACACCGGCCCGAACTTTGCCTTGAGCAGACCCTTCCACGTGTGGTCGTCGACGACCTCGGTGAGCTCGGCCCCCGGCATACAGGGCACGATCTTCTCGACGTCGAGCAGCGTGTCCCACAGTCGTTCCGCCGGCTCGGCGACGGTGAACGTGTTCTCGATCAGCATTCGTCAGGCTCCTTGTGCCGCGAGGAACGGAGCCGGATCGGTGGTGAACCGTTCCAGGCAGCCCGCGGAGCAGAAATAGTACGTGCGGCCCTCGTAGGTGGTGCGATACCGGGCCGTGGCGACGTCGACCGTCATACCGCACACGACGTCGATCTCCTCGTGGCGAGCCTCGACCGCCGGCGGTGGCTCCAGCTGGCCGGAGGCCCGCAGCTGCACGAGCTCGGCCAGGATCGCCACCGCGATCTCCTGGTTGGGCAGGTGCCCGAGGTCCAGGCCCGCCGGTGCGTGCACGCGCGCCAAGGCCTCGTCGTCCAGACCCCGGTCTCGAAGGTACCCGAGCACCGCGTCCGCGCGCTTGCGCGAGGCGATGAGCCCGACGTAGGCGGCGGGCGTCTCGAGCGCACGCGCGACGGCGTCCTCGTCGTAGTGGCCCTGCGTGGCGACCACCACGAACGAGCCGGCGCCAGCGCCGGCCGCGTCGAGGTCGAGAGTGGTCACGACGTTCGGCGCGTCGTGATCGGCGACGTCCCCGCCGTCGTCGACCACCGCCGTGCGCCAGCCGAGCGCGTCGGCCATACGCGCGAGGGCATCGACCGCCGGGGAGCGTCCGATGACGACGAGATGCGGCGACGGCAGGACCGGTTCCACGTAGACCTCCAAGGCTCCCTCACTCTGGCAGGCGATCGGCACCCGCACGACCCCGGCGCGTCCTTCCGCCTCGAGTTCCTCCGCCGTCCCCAGAAACAGCACGCGCGGCGTCCCCTCGCCGATCGCGCGCAGCCCCTCGCGGATCACGATCGGCTCGGCACACGCACCGCCGAGCCACCCGTGAATCTTGCCCCCCTCGGTGATGAGCGCGGTCGATCCGGCCTTGCCCGAGGAAGGCGCCCGGCTCCACACGACGGTGGCGAGCACGAACGGCTCGCCCCGCCGCGTGAGCGTCGACGCGAGCTCGAGGATGTCCGGCCTCACGCCTTGTTCTGCGCCTCCTGGATGGCCATCCAGACCTTCGCCGAGGTGAGGGGCATGTCGATGTTCTTCACGCCGAGCGGCTGCAGGGCGTCGATCACCGCGTTCACATAGGCCGCCGGAGAACCGACGGTGGCCGACTCCCCCACGCCCTTGGCGCCGATCGGGTGGTGCGGCGAGGGCGTCGTTGTCTCGCCGAGCTCGAACTTGGGCGTCTCCCACGACGTCGGCAGCAGGTAGTCGGTGAAGTTCGAGCCGATGCAGTTCCCGTTCTCGTCAAACGTGATCTGCTCCATCTTGGCGATACCGAAGCCCTCGGTCAGCCCGCCGTGGATCTGTCCCTCGACGATCATCGGGTTGATCCGCACGCCGCAGTCGTCGACCGCGACCATGCGCTGGACCTCCCACTCGCCCGTCTCGACATCGACCTCGACGGCCACCGCGTACGTCCCGAATGGGAAGGTCAGGTTCGGCGGGTCGTAGTAGAAGGTCCCCTCGAGGCCGGACTCCATCCCGTCGGGGAAGTTCGTGTACGCGGCGAAGGCGACGTCCTGGATCGTGACGGCCTTCTCCGGCGCACCTTTGACGGTGAAGTTCGGGCGTGTGAACTCGACGTCGTCCGCGTCGACCTCGAGCAGGTGCGCCGCGATCTTGCGCGCCTTCTCGAGGACACGCCGCGAGACCATCGCGGTGGCGGCTCCCACCACCGGGGTCGAGCGCGACGCGTACGTCCCCAGGCCGTAGGGCGTGTTGTCGGTGTCGCCGTGCTGGACCTTGATGTCCTCCGGCTGGATCCCGATCTCTTCGGCGACGATCTGGGCGAAGGTCGTCTCGTGTCCCTGGCCCTGGGTAATCGAGGAGATCTTGAGGATCGCCTTGCCGGTTGGGTGGATGCGCAGCTCGGCGCCGTCGTTCATCTTGACGCCGATGATGTCGTAATCCTTGTGCGGACCGGCGCCGACAACTTCGGTGAACGACGCGAGGCCGATCCCCCAGTACTTGCCCTGCTCGCGCATCTTCGCCTGCTCGGCACGGAGCTTGTCGTAGCCGATCATCTCGAGCGCTTTGTTCATGGCGCCCTCGTAGTTGCCGGAGTCGTAGACGAACCCGGTCGCCGACTCGTACGGGAAGGCATCTTCGGGGATGAAGTTCTTCTTCCGGAGGTCCGCCGGATCCATCCCGAGCTCGTACGCGGCGTTTTGGACCAGCCGCTCAATCAGGTACGAGGCCTCGGTGACGCGAAACGAGCACCGGTAGGCGACCCCGCCGGGCGCCTTGTTTGTGTAGTACCCGTCGGCGACGACGTGTGCCGTCGGGAACGTGTAGGAGCCGGTGACGACATGGAACAGCCCGACCTTGAACTTCGACGGCTGGGCGTCGGCGTGGAACGCACCCTCGTCGGCCAGCAACGATGTGCGCAGGCCGAGCATCGTGCCGTCGTTCTTGAGCGCGATCTCCCCGTGCATATGGAAGTCGCGAGCGAAACCGGTCGAGATCAGGTTCTCGGTCCGGTCCTCGATCCACTTCACGGGGTGGCCGAGCAGCAGCGACGCCGCCGTCGCGACGACGTAGCCGGGGTACACCGGCACCTTGTTGCCGAACCCGCCGCCGAGGTCGGGCGAGATGACCCGGATGTTCTCCTCGGGCAGACCGGCCACCAGCGCGAACACCGTGCGAATCAGGTGCGGCGCCTGCGAGGTCATGTAGATCGTCGCTTGTCCCGTGGCCGAATCGACGTCGGCGATGCACCCGCACGTCTCGAGCGGCGACGGGTGCGAGCGGGGATAGAACGTGTCGATCGAGACGACCTTGTCGGCCCCTGCGAACGCGGCGTCGGTGGTGTCCTTGTCGCCGGACTCCCAGTGGTAGATGTGGTTGTCGGTCTGGCCTTCCTTCTCGTCGCGGATGAGCGGCGCCCCGTCGGCCATCGCCCCCTGGGGATCGATGACCACACCGAGCGGTTCGTAGTCGACCTCGATCAGCTCGCGCGCGTCCCGGGCGATGTACGGGTCGGTCGCGATCACCGCCGCGACCTCCTGGCCCTGGAACCGCACCTTGTCGGTAACGAGCACCGCCTCCGTGTCACCCGAAAGGGTCGGCATCCAGGCGAGGTTGTGCTGGGCCATAAGCTCGCCGGTCACGACGGCGATCACGCCGGGAACCGCCGAGGCGGCCGCGGTGTCGATCGAGTTGAGCTTGGCGTGTGCGTAGGGGCTCCGCAGGATGGCCATGTGGTACATCCCGGGCAGGTGGATGTCGTCGATGTAGTTGCCGCGGCCCCGGACGAAGCGGTCGTCCTCCTTGCGCCTGACGCTGTGCCCGATCCCGCGGATCTCGGTGGCTTCGGTCGCCATGGTGTTCGGTTCCTTTCCGCTCTTTTGGCCGTTCTCAGGCCGAGGCCGGCTCGGCTGCTTCGTGCGAGGCGGCTCCGGCCGCCTGGATCGCCTTGACGATGTTCATGTAGCCGGTGCACCGGCACACATTGCCGGAGATCGCCCAGCGCACTTCTTCGTCGGTCGGATCGGGGTTCTGCTCGATGAGCGCCGTGCCCACGAGCATCATCCCCGGCGTGCAGTAGCCGCACTGCAGGCCGTGATGCTCCTTGAACGCCGCCTGCATCGGGCTCGGCGCGCCGTTCTCGAGCAGGCCCTCGACCGTCTTGATCGAGCGGCCGTCGGCCTGCACACCGAACATCGTGCAGGACTTGACCGGTACCCCGTCGAGCAGAATCGTGCAGGCGCCGCAGCCGGAGGTGTCGCACCCGATGTGCGTGCCGGTGAGGCCGAACTCCTCGCGGAGCACGTGCACCAGCAGCATCCGTGGCTCGACGTCGGCCGTGTGCTCGGCGCCGTTGACCGTGACCGTGATCTTCATTGCTCGCTCTCCCTCGCCTCAGGCCCCGGCGGCATCGCGCGCCTGCGCGAGCCCGCGTCGGACGAAGACCTCGATCATGTGTCGCTTGTACTCTTCGGGCCCGCGCACGTCCGAGACGGGGCTCGCCGCGGCGGCGGCCAGACGGCCCGCCTCGGCGAACACCTCGTCCGTGGGCTCGGCGCCGGCGAGCGCCTGCTCGGCATCGGTCGCCTCGATGTTCTTGAGCCCGACGCCGGTCAGGCCGATCCCGGCCCGGCCGATGGTGCCGTTGGCTCATGCTGAGCGCGACGGCAACCCCGACGGTGGCCCAGTCGCCGATCTTTCGCTCGAGCTTGAGATAGGTGCCGCCGGAGCGCGCTCCGGGGGCCGGCACCCGGATCTGCGTCAGCATCTCGTCCGGGCGGGCGCTGGTCGTGAAGGTGTCGACCAGGAACTCGTTGACCGGCACGACCCGCTCGCCCCCGGTGCTCGAGAGCACCACGCTCGCGCCAACCGCGAGCATCGTCGAGCCGAGGTCGCCCGCCGGGTCGGCGTGGCTGAGCGAGCCGCCGATGGTGCCGAGGTTCCGCACGATGGGGTCTGCGATCTGCGGGGCCGTCGCGGCAATCGTCGGGTGCTTCTTGACGGCGTCGGAGGCGGCAAGGTTGTTGTGCCGGACGAGCGCCCCGATCCGCA
Source organism: uncultured Actinomycetes bacterium (assembly GCA_963816105.1). GTDB lineage: Bacteria > Actinomycetota > UBA4738 > UBA4738 > HRBIN12 > AC-51. The sequence continues at coordinate 125,121 of CAWFJH010000004.1, forward strand.
GCTCGCCGTCGGCCTCCTCGATCCCGTCGAGTCCGCCGACGTGGTTGACGTCGACCAGATGGCCCGGATCCGCGAAGCGGAGCTTCATCATCGGGATCAGGCTCTGCCCGCCGGCGAGGACTTTCGCCTCGTCGCCGTGTGTCGCGAGTAACCCCAGAGCCTCCTCGAGCGTTTCCGCCCGGTGATACTCGAAACGGGAGGGCAGCATCCTGCGTTCTCCTTCCCCTGGCAGGTGGCCCGGAGCGCTTCCCGGGCAGCACTCCATGTCACCATCCTTCGGGAGAACGCGCAACCCGGAGCGTCAGGTCTTCGCGGGGCGGACCTGGACCTCGCCGTCGTCCTCGCGGACCTCGAAGGCGGGCAGCGGCGCCTGCGCCGGCGGGCGGAGCACCCGGCCGTTGACGAGGAGAAAACGGCTGCCGTGCGCGGGGCAGGTGAGGAACGGCTCGTCTCCCTGCGGCGTTACCTTCGCGTGGTCGAGCGGCATCCCCGCGTGGGTACACCGAGCGCCGATCCCGAAGATACGCTCGCCGGTGCGATACAGGAGAACCGCCTGCCCGCCGGCGTCGACCTTCGTGAGCGTCGCCTCGGGAAGGTCGGCCGAGGCAAGCACTGTGGTCCAGCCGTCGTCGCCCATCGCGGTCGCTTGTACGGCACAAGCCCGGGCAGGTCAAGCCGGTTGGTTCAGGCGACGCGAGCGTCCGGACGCGCGGGAACCGAGGATGCCACGAGTGCTTGTGCTGTCCGGGGAGTTGGCGCCGGGGTCCCAATGCGGATCGCCGTCAAGGCGGCCACCGGCAGGGAGGCCACCACGATCGCCGCGAGGACGAGATCGGTCTTCGTGTCGGTGCCGGCCATCACCGCGTGCACGGTGGCGAAGATGAACAATGCGAACGACCCGTAGTGAGCGCGCCGCCACCATCGCTTCCCGATGCGGCCGCGCGCGAGCGAAGTCACCTCGACCGCCACCAGCAGGTAGAAGGCGACGATGCCCCACGCCACCGCCGTCGGATGCCACGACGCGGCGAACGGCACGAGTACGTCGGTTATCCCGAAGTCGGTGTAGGAGTCCAGGAGGACCGCGCCAACGTGGACCACGGTGAAGATCACGGCGAGCGCACCGAGGAGCCGGTGCATGTCGAGCAGCCACGCCGGCCACGGCCGACGGCGCGCAAGTCGCGTCGACAGCGCCAGGCCCCACACGACCGAGGCGGTCGCGAGCGCCCACGCCACGAGGCCGCCCGCTCGTGCAACGTCCCAGGCCAGGTTCATGCGGCAACCTCGTCACACAGGAACCGGGCGTACCCGGCGGATCGGCGTTCGCTTCCGTCGTCCAGCACGACCATGCCATCGGCACCCATCGGCTCGAGCACCGCCACCGCCCCGTCGGTCCCGGCGAGAAACGCTGCCTTCGCCAGCACTTCGGCGATCCACCCCTGACCGGCGATCACCGTCGCGCTCGCGACACCGGCCTGCGCCGGCCGACTCGTCGCGGGATCGATCAGGTGGTGACCGGTCGCCAGCACACGCTTCGTACGCGAACTCGTTGCGACCGCTCCGTCGAGCAGTGACACGACACCGCGCGGCCCGCCGCCCAACGGATCCTCGATCTCGATGCCCCAGCCACCCAACGACGGCGCCGTGCCGCGCACCCGCAGGTCGCCGCCGAGGTTGACGCAGATTCCGTCGACGTTGCCGGCCAGCTCGCCCACAACAAGGTCGGCCGCGAGTCCCTTGCCGATGCCGCCGGGATCGAACCCGACGCCGTCGGGCAGCCGCACGAGCATTCCCATGGGATCGATCTCGATCTGTTGCGCCCCGCGTCCACGTGGATCGTCGGCCGTGCGCGTTGGATCGACCTCGGCGTAGGTGCGAACGTAACCGGCCCGCATGACCGCGCCGAGCACGGTGGGGTCGAACAACCCGTTCGTCATCCGCGTGCCATCGAGCGCTCGCTGGATAAGCGTGATCGTCTCCGGCGAGACACGGACGGGCGTTCCTGCCAACCCGTTCAGCAGGCTGACGTCGCTCGTCGGCCGGAAGCGGCTCCACAGCGCTTCGAGCTCCTCAATGCGCTCGCGTGCGCGGTCCAGCGCGGCCCTGGCGCCACTCGCGGATTGCGCCGTCACGATCACGTGGGCGTCGGTGCCCATCGCGCGGAAGGTCATGTCAGCTCGCACGGGTAGTCGTCACCGCCTGCACAGTGCTCTTCGACGTGCTGGCCGCCGAGACGCTTCCCGGCTGTTGCGATGCTGCGGAGGGGGTGGCTCCCTGCGCGGCGGCGACGGTCCCGACCGCGACCCCGCTGTGGGAAGCGACCTCGATCGCCGACCCGATACCGACGAACGCCAGGGCGCTCAAGGCGGCCGTGAGCTTCCTCGCTCGCGCGGCCGCGTGACGGCGACGTCGGCGCCCGGTCATGGTGCGCTCACCGTCGTGACCGGTGCCTGCGGCACGGTCGCGTTCGTGGTGGTGAGGCTCGTACCGCCGACGCTGCTCCCGCCTGAACCAGTGGTCGGCGGCACGACCCCGCCGGTGCCGGGCTGCGCCGGCAGCACCGTGCCTGGCTGGGGGATCGTGCCCCACTGGCCTCCGTCCTCGTCGCCCCACTCGCCCGGGTAGGGCACTGTGGGGTAGGTGGGAACGGCGGTGGTCGGCCCGTTGGCGATCGTTGTGGCCGGCGGCTGGATCGTGACGGAGCGGGCACCCATCGCCCACCCGATCCCGAGAAAGGCGAGGGCGCCCGCAACCCCGGCGGCGGCCCGCGTCGTCTTGTTCGCCCCACGTCCGCGACCCTTCGGCGTCGGCTGCTCACTCATCGCGCACCTCCTCATCGATCACGCTGCGACCTTGTGATCTCAGTGCACCGCCCCAGCCTGAGCACAGGCTTCACTCAACCTGGGAGCCCGCTGAGGAACCGATGGTGGTTGTGTGACGGACGACCGCACGAAGAGCGGGCGGTCGCGACACCCCTTGGCTTCATTACCCTGTCCGCCACCACGCATCGCCGAGGAAGGGAGATCGCTCGTGCCGCTCAAGCACCCGAAGCTGCCGTTTCGACGCACCAACGAACTCAAGCCAAGTCCGCTCTTCCGGCTGGAAGGGTCGATCCCGCGAGACGAGATCCCGCAGCGCGAGCTGCCCCCTGAGGTGGCCTACCAGGTCATCCACGACGAGCTGATGCTCGACGGGAACGCCCGGATGAACCTCGCAACCTTCGTGACCACATGGATGGAACCGCAGGCCGAGCGGCTGATGGCCGAGTGCTTCGACAAGAACATGATCGACAAGGACGAGTATCCGCAGACCGCCGAGCTCGAGGTGCGCTGCGTGAACATCCTGTCGCGCCTGTGGCACGCGCCCGACCAGGAGAACGCAACCGGATGCTCGACCACCGGCTCGAGTGAGGCCGCAATGCTCGGCGGACTCGCGATGAAGCGCCGCTGGCAACACGCGCGCGAGAAGGCCGGCAAACCCGCCGACAAGCCCAACATGGTGATGGGCATCAACGTCCAGGTCTGCTGGGAGAAGTTCGCCAACTATTGGGACGTCGAGATGCGTCTCGTGCCGATGGAGGGCGACCGCCTGCACATGAACGCCGAGGAGGCCGTCAAGCTCTGCGACGAGAACACGATCGGGGTCGTCCCCGTGCTCGGCTCGACGTTCGACGGCTCCTACGAGCCGGTCAAGGAAATCTGCGACGCGCTCGACGACCTGCAGAAGCGAACCGGGCTCGACATCCCGGTGCACGTCGACGGGGCGTCGGGCGCGTTCATCGCGCCGTTCATCGACCCCGACCTCGAGTGGGACTTCCGACTGCCGCGCGTGGTCTCGATCAACACGTCGGGGCACAAGTACGGCCTGGTCTACCCGGGTGTCGGTTGGGTCGTGTGGCGCGACGCCGAGCACCTGCCGGACGATCTGATCTTTTGGGTGAACTACCTCGGCGACAACATGCCGACGTTCGCCCTCAACTTCTCACGGCCCGGCTCGCAGGTCGTCGCGCAGTACTACAACTTCGTGCGTCTGGGCTTCGACGGGTATCGCGGCGTGCAGGGGTATGCGCGGGAGGTGGCGACCTCGCTCTCGGCACGAATCGCGGAGATCGGCCCGTTCGAGCTGCTGACGACGGGCGACGAGCTGCCGGTGTTCGCCTTCAAGGTGAAGGACGACATCGACAACTTCACCGTCTTCGACGTGTCGAACGCGATGCGCGAGCGGGGCTGGCTGCTGCCCGCCTACACGTTCCCGAAGAATCGGGAAGACCTGGCGGCGCTCCGCGTCGTGGTCAAGCGCGGGTTCAGCCACGACCTCGCCGACCTGCTCATCGACGACCTGAACCGGCAGCTGCCGCGGCTGCAGGCCCAGCCGGAGCCGGTGCACGACGCCTCGAACTCGACGAGCTTCCACCACTGCGCGTCGCGCTCAGATGACGGTTCGCCGGGTCGAGACGAACGCGTCGAAGCACAGCGAACCGGTGATGGCCAACGCTCCTTGCGGGCCGAGTCGGACCGATTCGAGAGCCCCGGCCGGGCTCGTGTTCATCCGCTGCAGCGTCGCCCGCAGCACGCCGCCGACGTACAGGTGCGCGGCTGCGGCGAAGCCCGACCTCCAGTCGATCTGGAGGATGTTCCACTGCCCAGTCACGAGCGCCACCCATGCCGTGGCCTTCGTGCCGCCGACTCGTGACGACGACCAGCCGGACCTGGTAGCCCGTCTTCGAGCTGCGGCGGTACTGCACGTCGAACAGCGTCGACCCGGCGGTATTCAGTCCTCGGAACATCGAGATGGCCGCCGGGTTCTTGCCCGTACCCGTCATGTAGCTGTTCGGGTGGATCGAGAACTGCGCGTGATACTGGACGTCGCCAAGCGGACGCGTGTCGATCGACGTAGCCGGACGTGCCGCCCGACATCGACGCGACGATTTTGTAGGTACCGATCGCGCCGCCACTGGTCACGCAGAGCCTCGCGGGCGTGCCGCCCGACGCCGACCACGCGGCGAGGGTGCCCGACTCGAAGCCGTCGGCGAACACGTCGTTCGCGAGCACGATCGTCACCTGCACCGGGACCGTCGCGCTCCCAGTTCCCCGCGGCGTCGCGCGCGCGCACCCAAAGCGTCCGGGGGCCGGCCGGCCATCCGAGTGCGCCGACATCGATGGTGGCCCCGGCGCCTTCCTGGAGCCCGCCGAAGGCGCCGTCGGACGCGAGCATCGCCGCGCCCATCCCGGCGCCCGGATCCGTCCCCTCGAACCACTCGGCGGCCGCCACGCCGCTGGTTGCGTCCGAAGAGGTGAGCGACGCGGAGAACGTGACGGCGTCGGACGCCGTCGTATTCGTCGGGTTCGGCGACGCCGACGCAGTCGCGATCCACGGCGCCGCCGTGTCGATCCACACCTGGTCCGCGGGCACCGAACCCGACGCGGCACCGGGACCGTTGCCGAGTGCGTCGGTTGCGGCGCACGAGACCGTGTGCGACCCGTCGCCGTCGATCGAGACCGCGGACGTTGCCGTGAGCGGGTTGCCGGCCGGCGCCGGCGCCGGCGTGAGCGCGACGGCTCCATCGGTGCAGACGATCGACGCGACGCCCGCGGGATCCGAGGCCGTGACGCTGACCGTCACGGGGGTCTGACCCCCACGAACATACCCGCCCTGCCCGGCAGGAGGCGTCGGCGGCGTGACGACCACCATCGGCGGCTCGGTATCGGCGACCGGTGAGGGGAGCGCATCGAACGACGCCGCGACGTCGAGCATGCCGGCGCCGTACACGTCGTCCGGCCCCGCTGCGCCGAGGTCGGCCGCTCCGGTGCGGAGCACGTCGGCCTGCTGGTCCACGGTGAGATCGGGTCGCGCATCGAGCAGTAGCGCCAGCGCGCCGGCCACGTGGGGAGCTGCCATCGATGTGCCCGTCGACGACTGGTACAGCCCGAACCGGTCGGCGCTCAGGACGTTGACGCCGGGCGCGACGAGGTCGGGGAACGGGCGCGATCGTCCGCCACACGTCGAGGGACCCCGGCTGCTGTAGGCGTACGGCCCGCCGGCGTTGTCGACCGCGCCGACCGAGAACGCCTCCGGATAGTTGGCGGGGCTGACGCTCGTGGATCCCGCCGGTCCGTAGTTGCCCGCCGCAACGACGGGAAGGATGCCGGCGGCACGCAGCGCCTGCAGATCGGCCTGGAACGCAAGGTTGCATCCGGGGCCGGTGCCGATCGACCAGGAGTTGTTGACGACGTCGGGCGCATCGTCGGTGGCCGGATCGTGGTCCGGATCCAGCACCCACTGGAACGCTTGGTGGATCGCCGTCGTGGTCGCCGAGCCGCTGTCGTTGAAGATCTTCGCGGCGATCCACTGGGCGCCCGGAGCCACCCCGATCGAGGTGCCGCCCTCGTCGCCGCCGACCATCACGCCCATCGTGGCGGTGCCGTGACCGGACATGTCGGTGGGGGTCGTCGGGTGCTGGCCGTACGGATCGAACCAGCTGTTCGAGCCGCCGCGCCACCGGGACGAAAGCGCCGGGTGCGAGACGTCGACGCCGCTGTCGAGGTTCGCGACCACGATCCCGGCGCCGGTGCCGCCGCGGGACCATCCGCCGTCGGCATGGATCGCCGTCAGGTTGGGCGCAAGTGGGGCCGCCGTCGGCACGACCGCCACTCGGTCGAGTGAGATTCGGGCGATGTCGGGCCGCGTCGCGAGCGCCCGGATCGCATCGGCCGTCGCCGTGATCGACATCGCGTCGACGATCCACAACGGCGTGATGCGTGTGACGCGGCCGTTGGTACGCCAGCTCCTGAGGAGCGACCGAAGGGAGGACTGCGAGTCGCGCGACGTTGTGCGGAGCGTCCGAATCACGGCGCGCGGCCGCTCGATCGGCACGCTTCGGCGCGCGGACGCCAGGTCCGGAGACGTCCGCAGCGTCACGACGACGGTGGTGGTTTCGCCGGGCGCCAGCGACGCGAGCACGGTGGACAGTGCGGGGTCGATTGTTGCCGCCGCCGGCGCCGATCGGACGATCCTCGTCGCGCCCGCCGCCCGGCCGTGTGCCGGTGCGAGAGCCACCAGGAGCGGCACGGTGAGCGCGACGGCGACCCAGCGTTTCACTGCCGGCTCCCCGACATCTCCTCGGCGACGTGCTCCGACCACGACCTCGGCGATGAGCGGCGCCGCACGAACCACACGCCCGCCGCCGTCCCGACCACGATCGCAACGGCAGCCGCGGTTCCGCCCGCTTCAAGCGTCGGCGGGCCCGTCGTCGGGTCCGCGATGACGGGGGCGAACTGCGCCACGACGCCCGGCAGCCCCCGGCGCCCGACGGTCACGCTTGCGTGCCATGCGCCGGGGGCGAGACCGGTCGTCTGAACCTCGTACCTGCCGTCTTCGACCCGCTCCAGCGGGAGGGTCGTCCGCCAACCGGTTGGCCCGGCCAGGTCCACGACCACCGCGTCGACGGGAGCCGGCTCGGGCTTCACCGTGGGTCGTTCGCGAACGATCAGCACCGTCGTGTCCGTTCCGATCGGCACCGCTTCGAACGTGACGAACAGACCCTCGACGTTGGCGCTGGCCGGCGGCGCCGTCGCGCTCGCGGCGCGGAGTTCTCGCGCGGTGGGCACCGACGTGAGGACGGCCGCAGCGGCCACCGCAAGCAGCAGCAGGCCGACCTCGGCGGCCACAACCACGGGGAACCGGCGCAACGACACGGGCGCCCAGCCGACGGGCCGTCGCAAGAGCCGTCCCACCGGCGCCGCAACGTTCGGATGCACCAGCAGGGCGTTGCAGGCGGCGAGCACCAGCGCGACCGCGACCAGCGCCACTTTGAATGTGACGGCGCCCCCGTAGGTGGTCGTTCGCAGGGCACCGAGTGCCGGCAGGTGCCGGCCCGACTCGTACACGCCGGTGGCGACCAGGACCACCGTCGCCACGGCGGCCGCCGGACCGAACGCTTGCCACACGGACGCGAGCATCGGCCCCCGGCTCTCGGGGTCTCGTCGCATGACAGGCAGCACGCAGATCGCAAGGACGGTGAGGCCGCCCGCCCACACGCCCGCGGCACCGAGATGAACCGCCGCCACGAGCTCGGCCAGCACCGCGCGGGTCGGCAGCGCGGCGGCATGGCCGGTGCCGGCATCGAGAAGCAGCACGGCGGCGGCGATCGGCAAGACGATGCCCGGCCGGTCTTTGGGGTCGTCGCTCCGGTCGCGACGCCACAGGAAGACGGCGGCGGCAACCAGGGCCAGCTCCCGGGCGAGCCAGAGCCGTCCCCACCCGGTCGACCACAGCGTCAACCATGCCGCCTCGCCTGCCTCCGGAGCGCGCAACAACGGTGTGACGAGACCGACGGCGGCCGCGACGGCGGCGGCTGCGACGCCGATGCGCCGCGCCCGCCGACGAGGTGCGCGACCGGCCTCGCCCATCGACCCGAGCACGCGCCCACCGACCGCCAGCGTGCCGAGGAGCAGCATGATCGCCGTGAGATCGATCCACCGCACGAGCGACACTCGTGGGTTGAACGTCTGGGCGCTCCCCGACGGACCCCCGGCGGGCCGCACGCCGACGCCGAACCGCAGCACGCCCGTCGACTCATGCCCGTCGTCCGCCGAGCGCACCGCCCAATCCAGTTCGTATGTCCCTCGCTCGAGCTGCGGCACGACGATCTCGACGTACCCCGGCGCACTGGCATCAGGAATGGATGCGGTGGTCGGCACCGCATCGCCGCCCAGCGGACGAACCGCGAACGTGCCGCCAGCCGCGACCGGCTGCGCGAACCACAGCGACACCATCGTCCGCCCGTCGGCGAGCACGCCTCCGTCGGCCGGATCGGATCGGACGAGTTCACTATGCGCGGAGGCGGGAGCGGCAACCGCAAGCACGGCGGCAGCAGTGAAGAGAACGATGAGGACCCGGGTCGCGCCCGCCGGCCGGCGCGCGCGGCGGATCATGACTGCACGACGAGGTGTTCCATCCGAGCGTCGCCGATGATCAGCGTGACCGATGAGCCCGGCTCGAGGGCGTTGCTCGCGTTCGCGAACAGGAAGAAGTACGTTCCCCCGAGTTGGAGGTCGACACCCTGATGGTGCGGCAGTTTCGTGAGCACCAGCGTCGCCCCGGTCTCCTCGTTGACGAGCTTCGGCAGCAACGCCGAGTCGTGGATGATCGGGTTCGCCCTGTCCGGGTCGACCACCTGGTAGCGGAAGTCGATCAGTCCACCGCCGGCGCTGACCGCAACCAGCTTGACGTCGATGCCGTATGTAGCGGCCATGCCTTCGGCGGTGACGAGCGTCGTTCCGGAGCGAACGTCGACCCCACGGTTGTGCCACCACGTGCGGGCGCCGATCACGCCCACCAAGAGCACCGCTGCAAGCGCGACCGTGAGGGTGCGTGTTCGGCGCGGCCGCGCCGGCGCGGGGTTCGCGTCCAATTCCTGTCTCGTCTCGGTGATCATCTGCATCCTCGGAAGGCCGGGGCCCGCAGCCCCGAGGGGCTGCGGGCCATGCTTAGGGAGGCAGTGCTACGGAACATCGATCGCATCCAGGTCTTGGGCCGCCGCGGTCAGGCCGCGAGCCGTGCCGTCGAAGTACACGGACCATGTGCCGGCGTTGTAGTAGACGACGTCCTCGTCCTGGACGTTGCCGAGACCGGGAACTGCGGTCGTCCCGCCGGAGAACGACAGGTAGAAGTGCGTCGCGTCGACCACCTGGAGTCCGTCCACGTTCGCGCCGGCCGCGAGTGGTGCCGCCGGCGTGCCCGAGCTCGCGTCCCACACTCGGGCGAACGCGGTGCCGCTCCAGCTGTAGATGTCGGCGTCATCGTTTGGCGTCCCGACGCCAGGCACGCTTCCGCCAAGGTTCGAGAAGTACAGCACGCCGCCGGCGATGCTGATCTCGTCGAGATCCTGGTTGTTCGCCGTCAGGCCACGTGCGGTGCCGTCGAAGTACACGGACCATGTGCCCGCGTTGTAGTACACGACGTCCTCGTCCTGCACAGTCCCGACGCCGGGCACCGCCGTGTTGCCAGAGAACGACAGGTAGAAGTGCGTCGCGTCGATCCGCTCGTACCCGTCGACGTCCGCCCCGCCGGGAAGGCCGACCGCACTCGCGTCCCACGCTCGCGCGAACGTGACCCCGTTCCAGCGGTAGATATCGGCGTCGTCTGCCGTACCGCCGACGCCTGTCGGCAACGCGTTGTCCAGCGTCGAGAAGTACAGGTCGGTGAACGGCTGGATCACGAGGGTCGTCGTCGCAACCACGCCCCAGTTCCCGGCGACGTCCTTCGCACGCACCGAGATGGTGTGGTTCCCGATGCTCAACTGCCGAATAGTGGCGAGCGGGATGTCGGCCAGCACGTTCTCGGTTGCGCCACCGAAGGTGCCGTCGACGGCAGCCATCGGGAACCCGGTCCCGGGTGCACCGACGGTGTCGATGAAGCCCTCACCGCCGCTGATGCCGGAGCCAGTCAAGCCGTCACTGAGCGTGGCCGTCACGCGGAGCACCTGCGTGTCGGTCGTGAACGAGATGGTGCCGTTGTTCGGGTTCGGCGCCGCGAGCACAGCGCCAGTCGACGGCGCATCACGGTCGACGACCAGGTTGATCGTCGTCAGGGCTCCCCAGTTGCCGGCGCTGTCCTGGCTCCGAATCGACACGACGTACGTGCCGGAAAGTGCTGGGATGTCCAAAGCCGGGATGATTGCGTCGAGGCTCGCAACCGTCGCCGGATTGTTGACGACCATGCCCGTCGCGAAGCCCACGCCGGGGTCAGTCGTGCCGATGAAGTACTCGGCCGCCTGGATGGTCGAGCCGCCGGTCGTCGAATCGTCGCCGGTCGCGTGGAGCGCCACGCTGGCTGAACCATTGACCGCGCGCGCCGGCGTCAGCGTCGCGTCCCGAGTGATGGGGCCGGCCGTGTCGTCGCCCGTCCACAGGACGGAGCTCACCGAGCCCCAGTTGCCCGCGGAATCCTGGCCTCGCACGTACAGGACGTGCGAGCCGGGCGTGAGCGAGACACTGCCCTGGGACACATTTGCGGTGACGCCGCCGGGAACACCGCTCGTGATCGGGGTTGCGGGGCCCGATCCGGGACCCGCGTCGACGTAGTACTCGGCCGCGGCGATGGTCGACGCGCCGGTCGTCGAGTCGTCGACGACCGCACTTAGCGTCGAGCCGTCGAACGCGACGCCGCTCGTGATCGGACCGGTCGTGTCGTCCGCCGACGAGTTGGCCATCACCGTGATGAACGTCAGCATGCCGCCGAAACCCGCCACGTTGCTGTTGTGCAGCGACAAGCTGGCCTCGTGCACCGCAAGGCGGCCTCCGTCGGGCGCGGCGTTCGGAATCGTGACGATCGCGTCTGCGGTCTGCCCGGGGCCGATCGTCTCGGCGACATAGCGCCGCGAGAACTGCAGGAGGCTTCCGTCCAGCGCCACCATGGTCTGGTGCGTCCCCATGACCCCCATCGAGTGGTACTGCGTTCCCGCGTTGACGTACCGAAGCAGGACCCGATTGCCGGGTGCGGTGCCGATGGGCTGGGTGTCCGGGTACACCGCGCCGTTGATGAGGAAGTAGCGCGGATTGAACTTCCGCATGTCGAAGGTCGACGGGTTCGCAAGGTTGTTGAGCGCGGGGTCGATCTCGCTCATCAGCAGCACGGCCTCGTCGTTGAAGGCGGTGCCGGCGTCGTCGTACGCCTGGGTCACGTTCGCCGGGCGCACGACCAGCGCGCCGTACAGACCCATCGCGACCTGGTGTTGCGCGTTGGGCAGCAAGCCGGCTTCGTAGATGTAGGTCCCCGGCCTGCTCGCCGTGAACGTGTACGCCTTGATCGAGCCGGAGGCGACACCGGTCAGATCCGGGACCATCCCCTGTCCCTGGATCAGCAGAGCCGTCCGCTCACCGAGCGCGTTGTGAAGCCGAATGGTGACAACGTCGTCCTGGTCGACAGTGATGGTCGGGCCGCCCGGCGCCGACGCCGCGCCGCTTGAGAGGCCGTAGCCCCATACCGGGACAGATTGCCCCGCAAGCGTCGTCGACCCCGTCGTCGCGTAGAGGTCGATGCCCCCCGACGACAGATCGAAGATCTCGAAGCTCTGCTGCACCGGCGGGGCGGCGTTCCACGTCACGTTGTTGCCGTCGGTGCCGCCGGGCTGTGTCGCCGTGATCGTGCACGTGCCGGCGGCGTCCAGGTGGACCGTCACGCCGTCGCCCAGCAGCGAGCAGGCGCCCCCCGTTGCCGCGAACGACACCGGTAGACCGGAGGACGCCACCGCGCTCACGGTGAAGTCCGGGTCCCCCAGGTTCCGGTCGGGAAGCGGACCGAACGAGATTGTCTGGTCGCCGGCCGGAAGGATCGTCAGCGTTCCCGATCCCACGGCGAAGTCGCCGGAGTTGTTCTGGCGCTCCGCGCGCACCGTGAACGAGGTCGAGCCGGCGACCGCTGCGGCGGTGGTGTTGACGGTGAGTATCGCTGTGCGTGTCGTCCCTGCCGGCAGGAAGGATCCCCACGTGAGGGTCGACGAGTCGAACGAAGTGCTGACGCCGGCCAGCGACGACAGACCCGTGACCGACAGGTTGGCCGTAAGGCTGAAGGTGGTTCCCTTGGCCACCGTGATGCCGAACGTCGCCGAGCTCGCGGCTCCCGCCGACAGCGTGTTCGACTGGGCGCCCACGGTGACGCTCACAACCCGGGGCGCCGCCGAGGCGGGCGTCACCATTCCGAGAAGGGCGACCGCCATCACCGACACGACGGTCACTGCCCGCGCGCCGAGTCCAACCCGGCCGACAGATCGATGGATTCTGCGCATGCTCATCTCTCCTAGGGGCAGTCGTTGGGCTCAGGCGGTTCGATCCGCATGTACGTGATGGGGCCGGTCATGTTCACGCCCCAAGACGTGATCTGGAACAGAGCGTGGTTGTGCGAAATGATGTAGTACTCGCCGCACTGGTTCAGGCTCTGCACGTTCGGCGGCAGCGTCTCCCGCGTTCCGAGATATGGGCTGCCGCTGTAGAACATCCCGATCTCCTGGTTCGCGAGACCGGGCACCGTCACGGGCACCGGGTTCGACGGGCTGTAGTTCTCCGCGTCGTACCACTTGAACAGCACGTCCCAGGTCTGTCCGGGTCCGATATTGATCGCGAACTTCTCGAACGAGAGGTCGGGGCCCCCCGGACTCGCTTCCAGCGGCCGGCCGTCGCGCGCGATGACCGAGCCGTTGTTGCCGTGCGGGTGGAAGGGGTAGTCCTCGGTTCCGACGTTCAAGTACCTCGCGAGTCCCGGGTACGGGTGCGTCGACGGGCTGAACGGTTGGACGTCGGCGAGGGAGCCGTACGGCTGGCTGGGCAGCCACGATGCGTAGTTGTCGGCGATGCTGTCGGGGAACCCTCGGCCGTTGATCAGCCAGTAGCGCGGGTGGTAGTTGTTGATGTTGAACGTCTTGCCCTGCTCGACCGCTTGGTGCTGGTACGGGTCGATCTCCGACAGCAGCACCATGAACTCCTCGGCGTGCGCGGATCCTTCACCGGCGAGCGTGTAGCGGCTGTCCGCACGGTCGTACGCGAAGCCCGCCGGACCGCTCGGGTACACGATGAGGGCGCCGAACAGCCCCATACGGACCTGCATCTCGGGGTTCGTGCCCGACTCGTAGAGGTAGGTGCCGGGGTCGGTCGCCACGAACGAGTAGGTGATCGTACCGTCGTTGGGCGCCGCCGTGTTCGTGAGCGAGGTCGCGACGTTGCTGCCGTTCACCTCCGGCTGCGCGGCCACGCCGTTCGCCAGCACGTTCTCCTGCCCGGGGAACACGATCGACGTGGCGGCCGGCAGCGTGTTGTGCAGGACCACCGTGACCGTGTCGCCCTCATTGACGCAGAGCGTCGGGCCCGGGTGCTGGAACGCGTCGAAGCCGCTCGAGTACCCCCACATGAACGACGTGTTGCCGTCGGGGAGGCTGATGTAGCCGGTCTTGGTCGTCAGGTTGAAGATGGGTGAGGTCCCGGTTCCGCCCCTCGTGCAGACAATGCCGACGCGCGGCGGGGGCGTCTGCGCCGTCGCCGGCGTCGCACGTCCGAGCGCGGCGGCGGCGATCGCAACGAGCGCGAGCGCCATGAGGGCGGCGACCCGCCGACTCGTCAACACGCTCCGATCGAGCATCAAGGCCGAGGTCCGTGTCCTCATCTCGTTCAGACTCCCCAGTCGTTCGGGTAGCTCTGCGGGGCGACCCCGTTCGCGTACACCCGAATCTCGGTTGCTTGGCCGCCGAACCCTCCCGGCGCGAGGTTGTTCGACCGTGTGAAGTTGCGGTTGAAGAGCATGTAGGTGTCGTAGGCGCCCGGTCCCTGGTGCGGCGGCGCTACGAAGATGACGTCGAAGCTCTCTCCAGGACCGATGTTGATCGTGTCTGTCTCGTACGACGTGTCGGCACCTTCGCGCTTGCCTGTGCTGTCGAACCCGCGCATTGGCGTCGCGTCGCGTCCGACCACCCGCATCCGAAGGCCGGTGATGCTCATCGCCTGTTCGCGGAAGCCGAGGTTCGCGAATCGAAGCGCCACACTGTCTCCTGCGTTGCAGTTCACCAGTGATGAGTGCGGCTGGTACTGCAGCTCGGGGTGCGCCGACTGAGCGACGAGCTCGCCGTTGGCGTCGGTGTCGAAGTCGAGCGTGTTGATCGACCGCGCCGCGTTGATCTGCGCGTTGGGCGCGATGGTGTCGGGGTAGACCCGCCCGTTCAGCAGGCTGAAATCGGCGCGGTAGTCCGACCACTCGGGGAGCTGAATGTGGGCGTCCGCCCAGTGGGCTTCGGCCCAGACCTCCGACAAGAACATGGCGAACTCTCGGTCGAAGCCGGTCGAGCCGTCGCCGTCGTTGTACATGAACTTTGTGAACGTCTTGTTCTGGAACGTGTGCGGCTGTCCGTCCTGTAGGGGCCGGACGAACACGAGTCCCGTCATGCCCATGTGCACGTGCTCCACGTCCTCGACGTGGCAGTGGTACATGTACGTGCCCGGATCGCGAGGCCGGTACACGTAGGTGAAGTTCCGGCCCGTCGGCACCGCGACCGAGCCGGTCGGCTCGCCGTCGAAGAACGGGATGACGTTGCGGAACCCGTGCCAGTGCAGCGTGTGCGCGTCGAACAAGTCGGGGCGAAGCGCCAGACCGAGGTTCGTCACCTGCACGTTGAAGTCGACCGGGTGCGCCGGGTCGAACTGGTTCACCCACATCAACGGCGCAGAGTGCTGCGCGTGGTTCTTCTGGTTCAACTTCTGCGTCTCGGACAGGTTGGTGACGTTGCGGAACCCGAAGATGTACGTCGTGAACGGCGACGGAGCCAAGACGTCCGGGTGGAACGGCGGGATCGCCGGTGTCGGCGGCAGGTAGATCCACCCGTCGGTCCCCGCCCAGTACAGGTCGTAGTTGTTGACGCTCTGCGCGATCGCCTCGTCTGGGAGCAGCACCTTGCCGGCCCAATACGCGCCTCCCGCGAGCGCAGCCGCGCCCCCGGCCACTTTGAGGAACTGCCGCCTGCTGAGGCCGCTCTGCTCGGTCATTCCCTCGTCTCCCCTATCGCTACGCGACATCGATCGCATCCAAGTCCTCATTGGCATCGGTCAGGCCGCGCGCGGTTCCGTTGAAGTACACCGACCAGGTGCCGGCGTTGTAGTAGATGACGTCCTCGTCCTGGACGGTCCCGAGGCCCGTAACCGCTGTCGTCGTGTTCGAGAAGGACAGGTAGAAGTGGGTCGCATCGACAACGTGCAGCCCGTCGACATTGGCGTTGCCACCGCCGGTGGAGGGAACGCCGGCGGTGGAGGCATCCCACACCCTGGCGAACACAGTGCCGTTCCAGCTGTAGATGTCGGCGTCGTCGGCGGTCCCGAGCACGCCCGTCGGGTTCGCGTCGCCGGCCGTCGAGAAGTACAGCGTGGCTCCGACGATGCTGATCTCATCGAGGTCTTGCGTCCCCGCCGTTAGCCCTTGCGCGGTGCCGTCGAAGTAGACGGACCACGTGCCGGCGTTGAAGTAGACGACGTCCTCGTCCTGGACTGCTCCGATCACAGGCAGCGTCGTATCGGCGCTGAACGACAGGTAGAAGTGGGTCGCATCCACCACGTCGAGGCCGTCGACGTTCGCCGCGGTGAGCACGCCGTTCGCGGTCGCATCGAACTGCCGTGAGAACGCCGTCAGCCAGCCGTAGATGTCCGAGTCGTCGGCCGTTCCTCCCACGCCCGGCGGGTTAGTGCCCCCGGCCGTGGAGAAGGTAAGCGCGGGCGGCGGCGGCACAGCGCCGAAGGCAATCGCGTCCAGGTCCTGGTCGCCGTTGGTGAGACCGGGAGCCGTGCCGTCGAAGTACACGGACCACGTGCCGGCGTTGTAGTACACGACGTCCTCGTCCTGGACGTTGCCGAGGCCGGGCACGGCAGTCGTCCCGCCCGAGAACGACAGGTAGAAGTGCGTCGCGTCGACCACCTGGAGTCCATCCACGTTGGCGCCGGTCGGCAGCGGGAGATTGGCAGGTGCCGACGGACGCATCCCACACACGCGCGAAGGACGTACCGTTCCAGCTGTAGATGTCGGCGTCGTCGGCCGTCCCGACCACACCCGGCGGATTGGTGTTGCCCGCCGTCGAGAAGTAGAGCGTGCTCCCGACGATAGCGATCTCGTCCAGATCCAAGTTCGCTGAGCCACCCATCCCGTGCGTCGAGCCGTCGAAGTACATCGACCAGGTGCCGGCGTTGTTGTAGATGACATCCTCGTCCTGGACGATCCCGACCCCGGACACCAGCGTGATGTCGTCGAATGACAGGTAGAAGTGCGTGGCGTCCACGCGCTCGTAGCCGTCGACGTTGGAGATGCCGAGCAGGCCGTTCGCGGTGGCGTCGAATTGACGCGAGAACGCAGTGCCGTTCCACGCGTAGATGTCGGCGTCGTCGGCGCCGCCGCCGACACCCGGCGGGGTCGTGTTGCCGGCGGTCGAGAAGTAGAGCGTGCTCGGCAGCGGCTTGTTCACCACCAGCTGTGCGGTGGCCACGGCGCTCCATCCGCCGGAGTTGAACCCGCGCACGGAGACCGTGTACGTGCCGTTGGCCAGCGAGCTCACGTCGATGGTGCCGCTCAGCGCCCACGGCCCGGTCCCGGCGACCGTCATCGGCGTCCCGAGCCCCTCGCCGGGATCGGGTCCGATGAACCACTCGGCGGCGGTGACGCGCGCCGGCACGTTCGCAGCGGTCGCGGTCACCGTCACCGGCGCGCCGGTGGTGGGGTTCGGGCTCAGCTGGACGTTACTGATCGTCGTCGGCGTGATCGCCCCGGGCCGCTCGTCGGCACCGATCTCGAATCCGCTGCCGGTCGGGCGCCCTCCGTCGTCGATGTCGTTGGTCGGCGCGAACACCCCCGCCGTGAGGCTGGAGCCGACGTCGATCGCCGGAGAGCCCGCGCTGCAGGTGGTAGTTGCCCATCAAGTTCGCAGGCTGCTCGACCGCCACCAGCGTCGCGTCGACGAACGCCGGGTTCTGCCGCCACGTCGCGAACGAGACCGAGACGTCGTACGACGACGCAACGACGGGATCCGCGTTGCTGTTGCTGATGTCGTTGGTGAAGGGGTGCGTGCTGATGCTCCTGCTGGACGATCGAGTTGGTCGGCGCGAGCAAGCCGGAGCCGTCCCCGCGCCGAGGTCCCAGTTCTCGATCGGGGTGGCATCGCCCGGCGATCCCCAGGCCGGTGACGGTGGTTCCGGCGCGCGTCCCGGCCCGGTTGTCCCAGAAGATGTTGTTGAACAGCAGCGGGTTGCTGAACGTCGGCGATCCACCGGGCAACGACGCCTGCAGCTGGGTCGCTGTTCGCACTGGTCGACAGGCCTGCGGGCATGGGCTGCCCGTTGCTGGTCGCGGCCGTCGCCGTCGTCATGTTCTTCACGATCGTGTTGTTGAACACCCGGACGTTGGGGGCATCGTTGAGCGCGATGCCGCCGCCCTCGTGCGTGGAGACGTTGTTCACGACCATGTTGTTGTAGACGTTCATCTCGTCCACGCCGCCTGCGCCGCCCGCCATCAGGAAGCGGATGCCGCCGCCGTCGTCGTTCGCGAGGTTGAGCTGGATCTGGTTGGAGTAGATGTCGACGGGGCCGCTACCGGGCGAGACGTCGCCGGAGCCTCGGGCAACTGGCCGGCGATCATGATGCCGCCGCCCTCGTCGTTGGACATGTTGAAGTAGATCCGGTTGTGGTGGATCCTGCCGTTGGGGCTGCGCCCGTAGACGCTCAACCCACCGCCGTACTCCGCCGAGAAGTTGCCGCAGATGTCGTTGTGCTCGACCTCGTAGGCGTCCGATCCCGCGAACAGGCCGATCGCCATCCGGCGAGGTTCGTGCCGGCGTTTGCGATGACCCGGTTGTTCGCGATCCGGACGTTCTCGTTGTGCTGGTTCGTGTCCGGCGCCGAGGTCGGGGTTGCCGATGCGGATCGTCCCGTACCCGCTGCCGTTGTTCTGCACCACGTTGTTCGTGATCTGCAGGTGACGGACGTAGGCGTTGGCGAAGATCGCGCCGCCCTGCGTCGTGATCGTCGGCGGCAGACCGGTCTGCCCACCGGTGAGGTCGTTGATGTTGCCCGGGAACCCGTTCTGGTTCCCGCCCCGGATGTCGAACCCGTCGATGCTCGCCTTGAAGCTGCTGGTGAACACACGGCCCTGCCGGCGCCGCCGTTGGTGGCCGACGCGAGCAGGTAGATGGCCTCGCCGTCGTTCACGGTCTGGTTGCCGTCCCAGGTGTACGTCGCGACCTTGTTGAGCCAGTCGGTGGCCGCGGCAGTGTCGCCGCTGTAGGCGCCGGCGTTGATCATCGAGCCGGGCACGTACGTCGAGCCCTGGAACCCTCCCGGGCCGACGCCCTGGAGCTTCACGGGCGACGCCACGATCAGGTTCTCGTAGTAGGCCCCCCACGGGTTGTTCCGCGGGTTGGCGAAGTCGGGCGTCCCCGGGTAGACGACGACGAGATCGTCGCCGGCACTCGTGTAGGCCGCATCCAGGGCGTTCTGGATCATGGCGTGGGTACGCCGTCTGCCGGCGGCGCAGGCGTGCGCGGCGCACCGACCTCGTACAGGTTCGGGTTGTACCCGGTGCCGAGCACGTGGAAGGTCAAGGCCGTTGACGGTGCTCTGGCCGTTGCTCGACGTGATCCTGAGTTGATGCGGGCCCACCGCCATGTTCGCCGGAACAGTCGCCGTGATCGACGTATTGCTCCACGGCCCTGTGGTCAGGACAGTCTTGTCCAATGTGACCTGCCCCCCTGGGGAGGCGCCGAAGCCGAGCCCGCTGATCGTGAACGTGCGGTTCGTACCGGACACGTAGGGCCTGTCCACGGCGAACAGCTGCGGCGTGGCTGCGTCCTGCGGACACGTCACGTTCTGCGACACATTGGTTCCCGGTTGCTCGATGGTGAGCCCGACCTGCCACGGGGCGATGTCGGCGAACGTCGTGATGCCCGCCATCGCCTCGGCTCCCGCACCCATGGTGTTGAACCGCGGCGTGTAGTTCGGATTCAAGGCCCCGGGGATGCCGGGGTCGTTGGCGACGAAGTAGTACATGTTCGCGCACACGCCCGACGGCGTGGGGCAGCTGATGTGGTCCGTCGAAGGCATCAGCACGTCGTAGATGCCGTTGAAGTCGGTCTCCGTCGTGTAGGCGAGCTTGTTGGCGAAGTCGTAGATGCCCACCGGGACGAAGGCCATGCCGGCCTTCTCGCCGTACATGATCGAGCGGCGGTCGGTCGAGAAGTTGAGGTCGTCGGGATCACGGTGCGGATGCGCGCCGGAACCGGAACGTCGGTGAACACGTTGAAGATCGGCACGACCGACTTGCCGTTGGCCAGCTCCACCAGCTTGGTGTCGCACATGGGCTGTTGCGTCCCCTCGTAGGGCGAGCCGCCGATGTCGAGGAACGTGGCGTTGTCCACCGGGGTCGAAGGGGGAACGGTCACGCCGGCAGGCTACGCCGTTCGTCCCGTCACCGACGAACTGCGGGTAGCTGTCGTCGCCATCGCCGGCGAGGTCGACCGTGTGGAGCGCACCGGCGCACGCGGGCGGCGGCACCTGCGGGACGATCTGGTCGCCTCTCCCGATGTTGATGTCCTCTTCCTGGGTCGTCGTGTACATCGGGCTCCCGGGGTTACCCGGGTTGTCGGGGATTGCGATGTGCACGAGGTAGTCGGCTGCCGGGAGCGACTCGAACGAGCCGCCCACACACTCGGGTGCGGCACGGATCGGTGGCGTCGAGGGTTCCGTTGAAGCACCCGTCGCCGAAGCCGTAGTTGCCGTTGACCGCCGCGCCGAAGTTGGCGTCGGAGGTTCCTTGATCGGTCGGATACGGCCCGTACTGGACGCCCTGCATGAAGCTCGAGAGGCATTCACCAGGTCGTTGGGTCTCCTGGTCGGGACCAGCACGTGCTCGTCGTAGTTGACGTTGTTGTCGGCATAGTGGACGAGCGGGTTGCCGTCGACGTCGCGAGCGGTGCAGCCCGTCGGCATCTCCCACGACTCGGTGACGTAGGTGTTGAGGAGATTTCCGAGGGCGAGGGAGCCGTCGGGTGCGAGCTGGTAGCGACCGCTCTCATCACAGGGCTGGCTCCCGTTGGTGGGACAAGGAACCGGCGCGTGCAAGCTCCACCGGCACGCCGGAGATCCCCGGCTGCCAGTCCTCGGTCGCCGCATACTGCGGGTCGACCTCGTTGCGGGTCACGTCGTAGCTGACCGTGCCCACGATGCCGCCGTTCTGCGGATCGACGCTGTTGGCACCGTCGGGTCGTAGGCGTGCACACCCCAGTCCATGCGGCCGCTGAGGCCGATGATCGGCAGGACGCTGACGTCCACGCCGGCGCCCTTGACCGTGGTGGGATGCGGCTGGTTGTCCGTTTGGTAGGTGACCCCGGTGGTGTAGTAGCTGTCGCTGTACGCCTCCAGGACGTACCACTCGCCGGTGGGATAGCCGTTCTCGAAGAAGTAGTAGCCGTTGACGTCGGTCGTCGCGGTCGGCGTGCCCGCGCTCCATCAGCGAGTTCGCCTTCTGCCGAAGGGTGAGCGTGAAGTCGGGATGGCCGCCCTCGCCCGGATCCTTGACGCCGTTGCGGTTCGCGTCGTCGAAGACGTAGCCCTCGAACCTGGTCCACCACCCGTTCAGCGGGAGGTTGCCCATCTGGACGACCTCGCCGCCCGAAACGGTGACGTTGATGAAGTTGACGTTGTAGTCCTGAGGCTCGTCCCACCAGGTCAACGAGTAGTTGCCGTCGGGCACGCCGGCGATGTTGAACGACCCGTCCTGGTTGCCTTGACCCACCCACACGGCGGTGTCGTTACCCTGCAGGTCGACGAGCGAGAGCCAAGGATGGTCGATCGGCTCGCCGACCTTCGTCCCGGTCACGCCGCCCCAGAAGTCGAAGGATCCGCCCTTGGGCGGGGTGTAGGACTTGATGCCCACGACCGTGCCGCTGATGGCTCCTGTGACGCTCAGGTTGTTGGACAAACGCTGACCGTTGCGGAGCGGCTGCACGTAGCCGAAGATCGGCAGCGGGGTCGGCTCGCCGCCCCGCGCGAACGTCGGGTCGAAGCCGGTGTCGCCCTCGATCATCCACGCGTCCCAGTCGTGGTTGCCCTCGAGGGTGGTCGTCTGGATCCACTCCTGGCCCGTCGGGCGGGGTGACGGCGACGCTGTAGCGGTTCGTCCCGAGGTGCGGGATCGCCAGCATGCCGTTCGCGTCGCTCACGCAGTTGCCACCGGTTCCCGGCATCGGGATCGGGGAGCATGTCGGCGTCGAGCGCCGACAGCGGGATCTCGTACGTGTCCGGGTTCTCGCCCTCGTACGTGGTGCACAGCGGGTTGCCGTAGACGTCGGTCTGGATCTCGCCCAGGACGTCCTTGATGTGACCGACGAAGCCGGCCAGGTTCGCTTCCGTGGCGTCGGGACCGCCGTTGGTGGGCGCGTTGTCCTCGAAGACCTGTGCCCGGATGGTCGAGTCGGGCAGCGGGTTCGGCTGCATCGTGATGTCCAGCGGACCCGACAGCGGTGAAACGCAGCCCGGCACCTGGGCGCCGATCTCGATGCAGAAGTGTGCGCCGTCGATCTTGTACCCGTCGGCCAACACCGAGATGAGGTAGCGGCCGTCCGGGATACCGCTGAGAAAGGCCGTCGTGACCGTCGTTCCCCGCCACGCTGCCCTGGGCGTAGATCGGTGCCCAACCCGACGGCTCCTGGAGCGACTGCCAAAGACAATTGTCGGGATAGCCCGGATCCTCGGTCGAACAACCGGTGCCGGCTTGCGGCGACCGCTGGGTCTCGGTCGTGCCGGTGTCGTCGACGTTCACGATGTACTTGAAGTCCGTGATCGGATCGTTGACCGTGACGCCGGCACCATCGAACGCTCTCGGCTCGGTGCGCGCGCTCTTGATCTTGACCGCGAGGTCACGAGTGGGCCCCGCCGCCTGCGCGGCGGCCGGCAGCGTCACCATGACGCCGATCGACATGACCGTGCTGAGAGCCACGGCCACGATCCGTCGAGCGGAACGCCGATGCGCGTTTCGATGACTATCCACGGTGCCCTCCGGGTGATGTTCGGGATGGAGTCGGCGCCTCAGCGAGACGCCCAACGAATGACAAGGAGATGAGACGTGGATCGGAAACGATCCGCGCCACGGGGCCTTCGGAAGAAACGAAAGCGGACGGCGCTTCGCGCCATCCGCCGCCGTCGCCAGGTGTGGTACCTACCTCTGGCGACGCTACGGTTTTATCCCCCGTGGTGTGTCCTATGGTCAATAGACCGAAGGCCCTAGGCCATTCGCACACGACGGGGGTGCCGGTCACGAGGCGACACGCTCCCCGGCCAGGGCGGAGACGAGCTTGGCAAGGGCGCGATTCCGCAGCTTGTAGCAGTACGCGCGGCTCACACCCACCTCGGCGGCGACTTGCGCGAGGGGAACGTCCTCGACGTACGAACGGAACAGGATGAGGCGTTCGCGCGCAGCGAGAGCGCGCACTTCGCTCGCGAGAGCCTCCCGGGCTTCGAGGCCCTCGACGCGGACCGGCGCCACCCCGGCACGACGAGGGCGTCCGCGGTGCAGCGGCACGACCGTGCTCCGGTGGCTTCGATCGGGCTCAAGGAACTCGCGCAGCGTGCGAACGATCGCCCGCCGGGTCTCCGGACTGGTAGCACCCCACACCTCCATTCCCCCTCTCCCTGAGCAGGCGAAAGCCCTATTGACCCGAGCGCAACCGGGTCCTTAGGCTTCGGAAGCCCATACGGGTCACTTGCCCTACGGCAGGTGCCGCAGGGGAGCATTGGTCAACGAAGCCGGGGAGGACAGGTTCATGACAGGTTCGTCAGCGCCCTGTTCCCCGGCGAGCCCCGCCCACGAAGAGGTGATTCCCCGCCGATGACGCCGATGCCCGCAGCCGTAGCCAGGAGCCAGCCGACGCCGCGCATCCTGGTGGTCGACGACGAGCCGCGGATCGTCAGCTTCGTGTCGCGCGCCCTGGCCAGTCGCGGTTTTCAGGTCGACAAGGCGGGCACCATCGGGCGTGCGCGCAACCTGGCGCGAATGCAGCGCTATGGGTTGATCGTTCTTGACCTGCGGATGCCCGATGGCGACGGCGTGGACTTGCTTCGCGAGCTCGTGGCGGAGCAACCGGACGTTCGCGTTTTGGTGCTCTCCGCGGTCGGCGACGTCGATACGCGCGTGCGGTGCCTGCGCGTCGGCGCCGCCGACTATCTTTCGAAGCCCTTCTCGATCACGGAGCTTGTCGCCCGCGTGAACGCCCGCCTGCGCGACCCATCCCACGGCGCTGCCGAGAAAGAGCTTCGGGTCGGTCCCGTGCACCTGAACGTTATGACTCGCCGGGCGAGCGGGCCCGCCGGAACCGTCGCCCTCTCAGAGCGTGAGTTCCTGCTGCTCCGCTACCTCATGCAGCTCCAGGGCGACATCGCGACGCGCGAGGAGCTGCTCCAAGACATCTGGGGCATCGGCTTCGAAAGCAGCAGTAGCAACGTGGTGGAGGTCTACGTCGGGCGGCTGCGGAGCAAGCTCGGGTCCGAAGTGATCGAGACGGTGCGCAATGTCGGCTATCGCATCGAGCCGTAAGTACCTCCCCGAGGCGGCACTGCTCGCCTTCATCTGCACCTGCTTGTTCGCCATGCGAACGACCGACTTCCCGACCGTGCCGTTCCACTTGATCTGGGCATCGGTCACGATCATGTTCGGTCTTCGGATGTGGACGCGCGGCCCAACGTGGATCGCGATGGGGCTCATCGTGTTGGCGACCGGTATCGCGTTGTACGAAACCGTCGGTCGGCCCGGCGGCGGCGGCCTCGACGAGATGACGGAGGTACCGCTCATGGGCTCGATCTTCCTGATCACCGTGTGGCACGTGCGGAAGCGGCAGCGCGCCACCGACGAGATGCGAAAGATGGCCGAGCGCGAGCGCTCGCTCCTGGAGGCGCAGCGCGTGTTCATCCTCGACTCAGCGCACAGCCTGCGCACGCCGATCACCATCGCCCGCGGCCACGCCGAGCTGTTGCGTGAAGAGGTGGCGGAACTGGTTGCCCGCGACGATGTCGACGTGGTCATCGACGAGCTCGACAGGCTCGCCCGGCTCTCAAGCCGGTTACTCTTGCTCGCCGCCTCGAACAACCCCGACTTCCTGCAGCTGCGCGCGGTGCCGGCCAGGGTCTTTGTCGAGCGATGTGTCGCCCGTTGGGAGACGGCGGCCCCCGCCCGCTCGTGGTCGTGGACCCTCGATCACGACGGCACCCTCGAAATGGACGAGGAGCGAATGGCGCTGGCCCTGGACGCCGTCATCGAGAACGCCGTCAAGCACACGTCCGACGGCGGTCGCATCGCGATCGACGCGCGATGGACGGGAACGGCGCTGTCGCTCGTCATCACCGACAACGGGTCGGGGATCCCCGACGACGAGCTGCCCAGGGTCTTCGACCGGTTCGGCCGTAGCCGCGGGCCGGAGGGCGGCACGGGCTTGGGCCTGCCGATCGCCCAGGCGATCGTGCTCGCCCACGGCGGGACGATCGGCGTCGCCTCCGACCGCCGCGGTACATGCGTCACCATCGATGTCCCGCGGTTCGCCGCGAGCTCGGAAGCGCCCGCGGCGGCGCCCGCGGCGGCGCCCGCAGCCTCCCTCGCCGGCTAACGAGGGAGGGCTGCGGCCGCCTTACCTACGTCAGGGCTTCGGAAGGTCCGACGGCAAGGGGGCCCGCGCGTACAAGTGCGTCATCCCTTGGTCGTCCACCCGAAGGATCCGGTGGCACACGGCGAGATAGAGATCGCCGTCTGGTCCCCAGGCGAACCCGGCGATCCCCACGCGGCGGACGTTGACGCCGACCACGTCCCGGCAGCTGTCGTGCTTGTTCTCCGAGAGCGTGGAGATCGTGCCGTCCGGCGCGATCTCGCGGATGTTGTGGCACTCGTTGTCGACGATCAGCATCGATCCGTCGGGCGCGAAGCCGATCTGGTTCGGATCCTTGAACGAGGCGTCGATCGCCTGGCCACCGTCGCCGCCGCACCCGTAGTTTCCGGTGCCCGCGAATGTCGTGATGACCCCGTGGTGATCGACCATGCGGATCCTGCGGTTGTTCTCGTCGCTGATGTAGAGATTGTCTGCACCGTCGACCGTGACGCCGATCGGCCGGTTGATCTGCGCGTCGACCGCCGCATGGCCGTCGCCACTGTCGCCCTTGACGCCCGTGCCGGCCACCGTCGTGATGATGCCGTTCGTGTCGACCTTGCGAACCGCGTCGTGGTCTCGGTCCGCGATGTAGAGGTTGCCGTGGCTGTCGACCACAAGCCCCAACGGCTCCTCGAGCACTGAGTGCGTCGACGGTCCGCCGTCGCCGGCCTCCGGACCCACGCCGGACGTCCACGTGCCGTAGTGCCGGCCACCATTGCCGGTGCCGGCCACGGTCTGCACATACCCATCGGCGGTGATCTCGCGGACCCGGCTGTTCAAGTGATCCGCGATGTACATGTCCCCGGACGCGTCGAAGGTGATGAAGGACGGGGCGCTGAAGAACGCGTCCGTTCCGTGTTGCCCGTCACCGCCGTAGGCACCAACCGTGATCCAGCCGAAGCCAGGGCCGTAGTTCGGGACCTTCTTCCAATGCTGCAAGCCGGATCCGCTCAGATCCAAGCCCGGTCCCGTGCCCGCGAACACCGTTGTGTGACCGTGTGCGCCTCCCGGCTCGACCCGGTAGATGCGATTGTTCAACGCGTCCGAGGCATACAGCGTGCCGTCGGGTGCAAAGGCGATCGACGTGTAGTCGGGGCGTGCCGCCAACCCCCACGTCGGCGGGGTTGCATGGACCGAGTCGATCGAGCCGCTCGTCGAGTAGGTGACGTTCGACTGCGATCCTCCTTGCGCGCGGGCGACCGCAGTCAAGCCCATCCCCACTGCAAGTGCGACCGTGACGGCTATCCATCTGCGCGTGGTCATGACGTTCCCCCTTCCGGGATGCGCCTCGATCGCAACCCGCACCCTGAACGCCGTCAGGAGTGGCGCTGCTTACATCCCGCAAGAAAAAGTGGGGTTAGGACCCTTGAGCCGGATTCCAGGCGCTGTTGGACTGGTTGCTCGCCAACGGGGGGATAGTCGCGGTCCGCTGGATCCGGGTGACCTCGGAGCCGTCGAGGCTGACGGTCACCAGACCGACATCGTCGACGCCGGCGATCGACTGCCCGTCCGGCGAGAAGCTCGCCGACCACAGGTTGACGCCCTCCGGCGTTACACGGGCGAGACCGCTGCCGTCGGCATTGATGACGAAGACGACGGCATCGACCGAACCGTTGCCGTGCTTGTTGCTCACCGCCGTCACCAACAGCCGGGAACCGTCGGGCGACCAGGACTCGGGGCTGATGCTCTCGAGTCCGACGTCGCCGAACGTGTCGGCGAAGGTCGACGTGGACACGAGTTCTCGCTGTTCCGAGCCGTCGAGATTCATCAACCAGATCCCGCCATCCCGCGAGCTTCGAGGCGGAATCGGTATGTAGGCCAGGACCCCAGTGCTGGAGAGCTGTCCCCCCCGGAAGAACGGAAGGACGTAGCCCTGCGAAGGGGGGTCGCCCTTCATGAGCACGGTTGGTTCCCCTCCCGTGACGGGAACCGAGTAGATGGACCATCCGGATTCGTAGACGACCGCGCTCCCGTCGGGAGTGAACGAGCCGCCGGCGGGGAAATCGTTGTGCTTGAAGTCCGTGACCGTCGTCTCCGTGCCGTCCGACTTGAGCACGACGAGATTCGAGCCGCCGAGGACGAGCAACTCGGAGCCGTCGGGTGACCATGCGAGCGGCATGCCTTCCCGCTCCGACAGCACGCGTGTCTGCGTCGGGTCGGCCGGATCGATCGCCTCAACCGAGTTAGGTCCGCCGCGGGCGATCCAGCCATGGACCGGCGCGAACACGTCGGGCGGAGGCGCCGGAATGTCTTCCTCGGTCTTGCTGAGGCTCCACAGAACCGCTGCCGCCATGAGAAGCACCACGATCGCGGACACGACAGCGCCCGCGACTCGACGATTGCGCTGCCGGCGCTCCTGCCGGTCGGTAAACCGTTCGAACGCATCCGTCGGCGGATCGAACCTCGCCGCCGCTCGCTCGAAGAGATCGCGCTCGTCGATCATGTGGCCTCACCCGCCATCGTCCGCATTGCCTGGCGCGCTCGCGTCGTGAGCACGCGCACCGTCGACGGGGCCATCCCGAGCACCTTGCCCGCCTCCTCCGAGGAGTAGCCGAGCAACGCCGTCAGGACGATCGCGGCGCGCTGCTGCGGAATCAGTTCACGCAACGCACGGATGACGACATCGCGGTTCTCGACGTCGGCGAACGCGTCGTCTGCCGATCCCGGTGTGAGCGCTCGCCGTGTCGCGCGAGCAGCACGCCGGTAACGGCTGCGGAACTCGTTCATCGAAACCCGATACAGATAGCCCTGAGGATCCTCCATCGCCGACACGCGCTCCCATCGCTCGAACACTTTGAGAAACGCGACCTGCAACACGTCCTCGGCCTCGTGGCGGCTTCCAGTCACGAGACAGAGCGCCCGAAAGAGGCGCTCCTGCTCGTCTCGGAAGAAGTCTTCGAAGGTGCCCACTCCGGCGATCTCGTCGTCCTCGCTGGGGACGGGAACGGAGTACAGCGGAGCGCTCATCGTCCCCCTGAACGCCCGCACGGGCCGTACCGCTTACACAGCTCAGCGGATGTCATACACCCGGGAGCTCCACTCAGCCTTCGAAGCCGATTTCCTTGTGGGTTCCGTCGCAGAAGGGCTTGTTCTTCGACTCCCCGCACCGGCAGAGGGTCATCCGGTTGCGGACCTCGTAGGGGGTGCCGTCGGCAGCGACCACCGGGACCTCGCCCCTCACCCAGAGCGACCGGTTGTCGATGATCGCGATGGAAGGCGGGTAGTCGATCTCGTCGGGCTCCTCGGCGCCGTCCGGCTCCGAGACGAGCCGCCCCGAGGGACACAGGCGTGACATCTGCCGGATCCGCTCAGCCACCTCGGGATCGGCGGCGTCGGCGATCATGGCCCAGACATTGCGGAACCGGTCGCCGCAGTAGCCGGCCCGGGTGCAGAGCGTGAGGTCGTCGCGCATCGTGAGATCGCCGCCCCGGTAGGGGTATGCCCGCTCCTCGTACGTGCCGCGATCGGCCACCTCGGCCCCGTCGAACGGCACGCGCTCGTGCGTTGCGTCGCAGAAGGGCTTGCGCGAAGAGTGCCCGCACCGGCACAGCTCGTACTCGTCGCCCTTGACCGGGATCGGCTCGTCCGGCGCCCACGCGACGGGTTCCCCGTACTCGGTCTCGACCTGGGCGGTCCGCACCAGGGGGACGCCGCCTACCACCCGGTACGGGCCGTCCTCCGTGACCTCGATTCGTCGGCCATTTGGCATAGGTCAAACCCTCCGTTTTCCCTACTACACGGGCCAAACGGCCCTGCACGGGTTAGGTCGCACGGGGTAGTCTGCGGAGGCCATGGGACTCGTGTCGATTCTGCTTGGCCTGGCGCTGGTCGGCGTCCTGGCTGACTTCCTCGCGGAGAACGACGTCCTCAACGCAAATGAGCGAGACTTCATGTTGTTCGACCACACACTCCACATCTCGGTGTGGTTCTTGATTGTCGGTGCGTTCGCCGTCGGTGTCATCGCGATGTTGCTCATCCTCTCCGGTATCCGCCGGATGCGCCACAAGAGCCACAGCCAGTTGAAGGCCCGCGTCACTTCGCTGGAGAACGAAAACGCGCGCCTGATCACGCGGGAGAACCTGCCCAACGTCATCCCCGTGCCCGAGACGGAGCGCCTGGCACCCCAGAAGCGGCCGTCCCAACCCCCGCCGGGCGCGCCGGTCGAGCAACCCGCGGTGGTGGTGCCGCAACAGGCGCGAGCCGCACCCAGCCCGGAGGCTCCGAAACCGGCCGCCGAGGTCGAGCCGGCACCGATTGCCGCTCCGATCGAACAGGTCCAGCCAGTGCCAACGGCTGCAAAGGCAGTCCCTGCGGCAGCCGTCGCCAAGACATCACGGCCGGTCGCCGCAAAAGCCCAGCAGGCGCCGCCCGCCGCCGAAGTGGTCGAGGTACCCGAGGTACCGAGGCGGTGGCGGCCCCCGTCGAACCGCCGCGGCTGGAGCCGGTCGGCTTGCCGCCGGAGCAGGCCGCCCAGAAGCGTGCGGCGCTTGCCCGGACGGCGGCCGCCAAGAAGATCGGCACGCCCGAGCCCGAGCACGACGACCGCATCAAGCCGATCAGGGGCTACGAGGACCCGCCGCCCAGCATCACGCCGGAGGCGTTCCTCGATCTCCAGCGCGAGATCGCCGCCAAGACCGACGCCGAGGAAGCACCGACGTCGAAGCCGGCAAGAACGCGCGCGGCCAAGACCAAAGCCCGCCCCGGCACCCGCGCCGCCCCCGCCCCCCGCGAAGGCCAAGCCCGCTCCCAAAGAGGACGTCGTGGTGGTTCCCGAAGCCGAGGACGAGGAGGAGCCGAGTCTCGCCTCGTCCGCGCCATCGGACACCTCGGTCCCCACTACGTGGGAATGGCCCTAACAGCCGCCCTTCCTGTCGGCACCGACCGGTAGGGTCCAGCTATGGCGAAGCTCAGCGCCCGCGAGCGGGCGAGCCTCCCCGACAGCTCGTTCGCCTACATCGACTCGAAGGGCAATCGGCGTCTGCCGATCAACGACGAGCCCCACGTCCGCAACGCGCTGGCTCGATTCGGCCGCGTGCAGTTCGAGGACGACGACGCACGCGATCGCGCGCGCGGCCGCTTGCTGAACGCCGCCAAGCGCTACGGCATCATGCCCGTCGGCTTTATCGCCGGTCAGCTCAGGTCCGAGCGCGGCGCGCGGGGCATGGCGGCGCTCCCGACGGGAACCGTCACCTTCCTGCTCACCGACATCGAGGGTTCCACCGCGCTGTTGCGCCAGCTCGAGGACGACTACGCGCGCCTCCTGAAGGAGATGCGCGGTGCGATCCGCGGCTGCGTCCGCACCGCCGGCGGCCATTCGGTCGACACCCACGGCGACGAGTACTTCGCGGTGTTCGCCCAGGCGAGCGAGGCGCTCCACGCGGCGATCGACCTCCAGCGCGCCATGCGCGAGCACCGGTGGCCGCAACGATGCGAGGTGCGGGTGCGCGCCGGTCTGCACACGGGCCGGCCGGCGCTCACCGACTCCGGCTATGTTGGCCTGTCGGTGCACACCGTCGCGCGCATCTGCTCGGTCGCGCACGGCGGCCAGATCGTCGCATCGTCCCAGGCCGTCACCGGTATGGACGTGCGCCCGAAGGGCGTACGGTTCCTCGACCTCGGCGAGCACAAGCTCGCGGGTTTGCCCAAGCCCGAGCGTCTCTTTCAGATCGATCCGCCGGGACAGCGCATTACGTTCCCGCCGCTGCGGGTCTGGACGACGGCTACAGGCCCGGGCTCGACTGCATGATCCCGCCGTCGGCGAAGATCGTCGTCGCGGTGATGTAACTCGACCCGTCACCGGCCAAGAACGCCACCACACTGCCGATCTCCTCGGGCTCGGCCATTCGCCCCATCGGGATCGCACTGTCGAGCTTCTTG
The DNA here is from genome assembly GCA_963816105.1 of uncultured Actinomycetes bacterium. Classification (GTDB taxonomy): domain Bacteria; phylum Actinomycetota; class UBA4738; order UBA4738; family HRBIN12; genus AC-51. The sequence continues at coordinate 156,190 of CAWFJH010000004.1, forward strand.
AGCGCGACCGGGTCGTCCTCCGTTTGCTTGTTGATCGGCGTGTCGACGGCCCCCGGGCCGACCCCCACCACCGTGATGCCGTGGGGCGCGAGCTCGACGCCGGCGGTGCGGGTCAGCATCCGCATCCCGCCCTTGGACAGGCAGTAGGCGGTGTTCCCCGGCATCGGCCAGTCCTCGTGCACCGACGTGACGTTGATGATCCGGCCGCCGCCGCCCTGCGCGATCATCTGCTTGGCCGCGACCTGGGTGCCGAAGAACGCGCTCTTCAGATTGACGTTCAAGACGAAGTCGTACTGCTTCTCGGTCGTGTCGAGCACCGAGGAGCGCGTCTCGACACCGGCGTTGTTGACCATGATGTCGACGCGCCCGAACGCCTTGACCGTCGCGTCGACCAGCCGCTGCAGGTCCTCGACCTTGCTGACGTCGGCCTCGACGCCGATCGCCTGATCGCCCAGCGCGACGATCTTCTTCTCGAGCTCTTCGGTAGCGTCCTCGTTGGCCACGTAGTCGATGCAGATGTTCGCGCCCGCCTCGGCGAGCGCCAGCACGATCGCCATGCCGATCCCGCTGTTCCCGCCGGTCACGATCGCCGACTTGCCCTTCAGGTCCATACCGTCTCCTCCTATTCGGTCACTCCCTCACACCTTGTGCCATCGCGCCCGTCCTCGTCACGAGGAACGAGAGCGCTCCCATCGCAAGCGCGACCAGCGCCGCGAAGCCGAAGATCGTGCTCAGCTCGACGCCCGCCGATTCGAGCGGCCCGACGCCGAGCGCCGCGATGCCGTAGCCGCCCTGGTAGAACGCGATCACGAGGCCGGCCACCGATGCCGAGACGGCCGCGAGCTGCTCCTGTCCGAAGCTGATCGTAAGCGGCAGCAGCGCCGAGCACCCGATGCCGGCGAGACCGAACGCCACGACCCCGAGCATTGGCGAGTCGTCGGGCAGCAGGGCGATGAACACGAACGCCAACGCCAGCACGAAGGGCAGCAGGTGGAAGGTTCGCCGCGCCGGGAACCGCGGCGCGATCCGCGCGAAGAACAGCCGCCCCGCGGTCACCATCCCCCAGAACGCCGTCAGGACGAGCGCCGCTGTCGTCACGGATGCGCCGAGATTCTGCGTCATGTCGAGCTGCGACCAGTTGCCGTTCATCGTTTCGCAGAACCCGTAGAGCAACGCGAACCCGGCGAAGAGCCAGAATCGCGACGGAATCGGCGGCCGGGTGGCCGTCGCGTCCTGCCGCGTTCCGGCGCGCAATGGCAGACGTGCACACCACAGCAGCAGTACGACGAGGGCCGCAGCGACTAGGACCGGCAGGGCAAGCCACATGCCGAGCCCGACGAAGATCGCCACCAATACCGGCGCGAGCACCGTGCCAAGCCCGAGCAGTGCGTTCAGCGTCAGCACCGCACCGTCCTCCCGCTCGGGATGAAAGCGGGCCGCGAGCGTGTTGAGGGTCGGCACCGCGAGACCGAATCCCGCGCCCAGACACGCGGGAGCGAGGAGCAGGATCTTGAAGGCGACCGACCGTTTGTCGGCGAACGGCCAGCTTGCGACGAGCAGGATCATCGAGGCCAGGTCGAACGCGAGCCCCAGCAGCAGAAGCCGCTTCGCACCGAAGCGCGACACCAACCGGGCACCGGTGAGCGACGCCGCGATCGCAAAGACCACCTGTGGCAGGAACATCGCGCCGTACTGCGAGCTCGTGAGGCCGTAGCCCGCGGCGCTCGTGAAGATCGTGCTCGCCGCCGGGAACGTGACGAGGGCGACGCCCTGGACGAGACCCGCCACATAGACGGCGCGGGATTCCGCTCGCGAAGCCACGCACCACTACCCGAGTCGCTCCGCGAGATGCTCGCCGACGCGGATCGCGTTCGCCATCGCCGTCAGCGCCGGGTTCACCGCACCGATGCTCGGGAAGAAGCTCGTGTCGACGACGTAGAGGTTGTCGACCTCGTGCGCCTTGCAGTCCGCGTCGAGCACCGACGTTGCCGGGTCGTCGCCGAACCGGCATGTGCCGGCCTGGTGGGCGACGCCGGCGATCGGCACGTTCATGTGCATGTAGAAGTTCTTGTCGAGCACATGGTGGTCCGCCATGCCCACGTGGTTGAGGATCTTCTTCAGCTCGCCGTACAACCGGCCGGCGGACTCGTCGTTCGTGGACCGGTAGGCGAGCCGAACGGCACCGTCGTCGTCAAGGGTGACGCGGTTGTCGGCCAGCGGCAGATCCTCGGTCGTGAGCCACCAGTCGACGGCGTGGCGGGCGGTCTCGGCGAGCGTCCAGTGCGGCGCGAGCTTGGTGAGCTTCGGCTCCTCGCCCTTCATCGCCTCGGCGTTGGACTTGCCGACCATCTGGATCTGACCGACCGGGTAGTCGTACTCGGGCGCGCCAAAGTAGAAGTCGTTGAGCGCAAGCGTTTTTTGGAACACGGTGTCGTTCGGCTCTTTCGACAGCGACACCACTGCCTTGCTGTTGTGGAACATGTAGTTGCGGCCCACCTGGTCCGAGCCGTTGGCAAGTCCGTTGGGGTGGTGGTCGTTCGCCGAGGCCAGGAGGATCTTCGCGGTGTTCGACGCCCCGGCCGACAGCGACACGATGTCGGCGGTGTAGGTCTCGAGGCCGCCGTCGCGCGCCACGACGACGCCCGTGACCGTCCGGCCGGTCGCATCGGTCTCGAGCTTCACGACCTCCGCGTTGACGAGCAACGTGACGTTTTCGTGCTCGATCGCCGGACGCACAGCGATGACCTCGGCGTCGGACTTCGCGTGGACGAGACACGGGTATCCGTCGCACCACGTGCAGCGGATGCAGTTGCTCCGGGCCCGATCCGCCTCGTCGAGAAGGATGCCGCACGGCGCGTGGAAAGGCGTGTATCCGCCGGCCGCCAGTTCGTCGTGCAGCTGTTGCATCCGCGGCTCGTGCGAGACGGCCGGCCACGGATACTGCTTGCTCCATTTCCCCTCGATCGGGTCATCGCCGTGGTTCCCGTGCACCTGGTAGAGCCACTCGGCCTTCGTGTAGTACGGCTCGAGGTCGTCGTACGTGAGCGGCCACGCGGGCGAGAGACCGTCGACGTGGTGCAGCTCGCCGAAGTCCTGGGGGCGAAGCCGGTAGAGCGCGGCGCCGTACATCTTGGTCGCCCCGCCGACGTAGTAGTGCACCTGCGGCTGGAACTCCTTGCCGTCGGCGTCGCGCCAGGTGTCCTTCGAGATGTACCGGCCCTGGATGAACACCGGATCGGGTTCCCAGTTCTCGCGCTCCCGGGGCAGGAAGTCGCCCCGCTCGAGCAGCAGGATCTTCTTGCCGGTCGGCGCCAGGGTATGCGCGAGCGTGCCGCCCCCCGCCCCCGTGCCAATGATGATGACGTCGTAGTGCTCAGGCATCCTGCTCTCCCTCCCAGTGGAGCCGTGCCTCGTCGGAGGAGTCGAGCACGCGGCTCTTGCCGAACTCGTCCCACCCCCAGCTGATGAACGCGTCGGTCCGCTGCCGCGTGCCGCTCATGAGGTATGCGTGCACACCGAGCCACGCCGCGTAAGCGACCGCGCCGTGGAGTTCATGGCGATGCTCGCCCATCTCCGCGACCGCAGCGTTGTGACCGATCATCGCCATGAGCCCCTTGTCGTGATACGCGAAGGGTTGCATGGGTCTTCCGTCGATGTCGTGCAGGATGTTCGACGCCGCACACTGCCCCGCCTGGAGCGCGACCGATCCCAGTTGTGGAAACGCACGTCCGTCAGGGCCGGGGATGTTCGCGAGGTCGCCCACCACGAACACGCGCGGATGTTCCTCGACGGTGAGGTCGTCGCGAACGTCGATCCGCCCGCCGCGGCCTTGCTTCAGCCCGACGGCGTGGGCGAGCGGCGCCGCCTCGATTCCTCCGCCCCAGATCACGCAGCACGTCGGGATCGAATCGCCGTCGGATAAGACCACATGATCGGTCGCTACCTCCTTGACCGAGGTGCCGAGGCGGATCTCGACGCCGCGGTTGGTGAGCGTCTTCGAGGCGTAGTCGTGCGCCTTCGGCGAAAACGGCCCGAGCACGGCCTTCCCCGCATCGACGACGATCACGCGGGTGTGCGCGGGGGCGAGACTCGGGAACCGCGACGGCAACACGTCATGGACCAGATCCGCCAGCGCCCCGGCGACCTCGGTGCCGGTCGCGCCTGCACCGACGACGACGAAGGTCAGCTGGCCCTGGTCCACCAGCGAGTGGTCGCGCTCAGCGTCTTCGAACAGCTCGAGGATTCGCGACCGCAGACGCCGCGCGTCGTCAAGCGAATACAGCGGGTAGACGTGCTCGGTGCCCGGGGTACCGAAGAAGTTCGCCCGGCTGCCCGCGGCGAGTACCAGGTAGTCGCCCTCGATCGTGCGGCCGTCGTCGAGCGTGACCGATCGTGCGTCGGGATCCGCGGCGGTCACGCCGGCCTGCACGACCTCGATCGAATCATGCCGGCGGTAGAGCTCCTCGAGGTTGACCTCAACGTCGGCGGCGGCCAGCTGGTAGGTCGCCACCTGATAGAGCATCGGCAGGAACTGGTGGATAGTCGTGCCGGTCGATCAGCGTGACGCGCGCGTGGTGCGGGTGCTTCGCGAGCTCGTGGACGCACCCGAGCCCGGCGAAGCCGCCCCCGACGACAAGCACATGCGCCTGCTCCACGACTACGGCGCTTCCTCGACCGAGATTCCCCAGTGACCCTGCCACGATCCGCCGGGCGCGAGCCCGATCAGGTCGACGTTGGAACGGAAGGCGTTCGGCGGGCATGTCATCGGCTCGATCGCGATCCCCTGGCGGCGGCGCTCCTCGGGATCGAGCGTGTCGCCCGTGTAGACCATGACGTGGGTGAACGTGTCGTCCATCCAGACGGCGACCGACCGCGACTCGTCGCCCGCCACCAGATGCACGCGCGTCACACCGTCGACATCGCGCACCAGATCCGCGAAGGCGGTGTCGAGCTGCGTGTCCCCCAGGACCCGCGCCGCCGTGAAGTCGAGCTCGGTGCCCGCAACGGCCGCGTCGGCTACCGGCAACGCCCGATCGTTGCTCAGCAGCGTCCGGCGCGCCGGCACGAGCAGCACGAGGTCGTCGATCGATCCGCCGAACGTCAGATAGGGATGAAAGCCGATGCCAAAGGGCGCCGGCGCATCGGACTCGTTCGACGCCGACGCGGTCACCTCGAGGCCCGCGGGGGTGAGCTCGTAACGCACCCGAAGACTCAGCCGCCAGGGATACGCGGGCTGCGGCGGCAGCCAGCAGGCCAGCTCGACCGCGCGGTCGGTCCGCTCGACCCCCTGCCACGGAAGCCACCGGACCAGCCCGTGAATGGCGTTGCGCCGCTCGGGCTCGTCCCACGCGGCACGGCCGTCGCGTCCCTCGAAGGTGTACCGGCCCTCGTCGAGGCGATTGGGCCACGGCGCGAGCACCTGCCCGCGTCCCGAACTCGAGCGCTCGTCGGCCGCGAACCCGTCGAGCACGTCGCGGTCGTTCACGACATAGGAGCGAAGCGTCGCGCCCACCTCGGTGATCACGGCGCGCTCGGCACCGGCGGCGATCTCGAACTGCCGGCCCGCCGCCGGCGCAACAGTCCCTTCGCCCGTCATCTCGCGGCGACGACTTCCCCGTCCGACAACGCAACCGCGGCGGCGATAAGAGTGAGGTGCGTGAACGCCTGGGGAACGTTACCGATCAGCCGAGCATGCTCCTGGTCGTACTCCTCCGAGAAGATCCCCAGGTCGTTGCGGAGTGCGATCAGCCGCTCGAACAACGACCGTGCCTCAGTGACGCGCCCGATCATCGCGAGGTCGATGACGAGCCAGAAACTGCACGCGAGAAACGCGCCCTCGCCCGGCGGCAAGCCGTCCGCCGCATCTTCGTCAGGGAGGTATCGCATCACGAAGCCGTCCTTCACCAGCTCACGCTGGATCGCGTCGACCGTTCCGACCACGCGTGGATCGTCCGGAGGCAAGAAACCAACCTGTGGGATCAGAAGCAGCGACGCGTCGAGCTGTTTCGATCCGTAGTACTGGGTGAAGGTGTTTCGCTCGGCGTCATAGCCCTCACGACAGACCTCCTCGTGGATCGCGTCGCGCAACACGGCAAGGTCGGCGGCCGCATCGGTCAGCCCGAGCTGTTCGGTCATCTTCTCCAAACGATCGACCGCGACCCAGACCATGACCTTCGAGTGCACGAAGTTCTTCCGGCCGCCCCGCACTTCCCAGACACCGTCGTCGGGCTCGGTCCAGTGTGCGTCCAGCCAACGGAAGACCCGCAGGGCCAGGGTCTCCGCCTGACGGACGCCTTTCATCCCGAGCTCGCGCGCGCGGTAGATGGCGTCGATCAGCTCTCCGTAGACGTCGAGCTGCAGCTGCCCCGACGCCGCGTTGCCAACCCGCACCGGCGCGGAGCCCTCGTAGCCCGGCAGGTGCGGCAGCTCGTACTCGTCGAGACGCCGCTCGCCGCCGAGCCCGTACATGATCTGGATGTCCTCCGGGTCCCCTGCCACCGCCCGGACAACCCAGTCGCGCCACGCGGTCGCCTCTTCGACGTAGCCGGCGACCATCAGCGCATCGAGGGTGAGGGACGCGTCGCGCAGCCAGCAGTACCGGTAGTCCCAGTTGCGGACGCCGCCGAGGAACTCGGGCAGCGACGTCGTCGCCGCGGCGACGATCCCGCCGCTGGGCGCGTAGATCAGTGCCTTGAGGGTGATGAGCGATCGTTCCACCTCGTCGGCCCATCCGCCCGCATACGTCGAGCGTCCCGACCACTCTTTCCACCACTCGTCGGTCGCAGCCGTCGATTCGAACGGATCGATCGCCCCGGGGGGTTCCTCCCACGACGGGCAGTGGGAGAGCACGAAGCCCACCCGATCGCCCTCCCCGACCGTGAACTCGGCGTGGGCGGCGAACTCATGCTGGCTCAGCGGTACCGTGGCCCGCAAAATGAGCGAGTCGGGGCCCGCCGTCGCGTGCACATCCCCCTCCTCCATATGCATCCAGGGCTTGGTCTTGCCGTAGTCGAACCGCGGCCGCATGCTCGTCGTCATCGCCACTTCGCCGCGAAGCCCTTCCACGACACGAACGAGCCGCGGCGTCGTCTGCCGCGGCGGCATCGAATCGATCACGCGCACCGCCCCGTCGGCGGTCTCGAACTCGGTCTCGAGCACGAGCGTGCCCTGGCGATATCGGCGTTTCGAAGAGCGAACCTCGCCGGCGGGAGCGAGCTCCCAGCATCCGTGGTGCTCGGTGCCGAGCAAGGCCGCGAGGCACGCGGCTGAATCGAAGCGCGGGAGGCAAAGCCAGTCGATCGAGCCGTTCGATCCGACGAGGGCGGCCGTGTGCAGGTCGCCGATGAGCCCGTAGTCCTCGATCCGGAGTGCCATCCTCGGACAACAACCTACCCCGGGTCTCGAGATAGCGGGGCCGCTACGGAATGCCTGCGGCTGGGTGCAGCGCCTTCCACCGGACGAGATTCGGCACGTGGGACCGGGGCTCGACGCCGTGCTCGCAGGTCATCTGGTCCTCGCAGGGAGGGTTGCCCTCCATGGTGAGGAAGTCGAACCGACACCACGCGCAAAACACGTCGAGCTCCGCCGGCATGTACGGGCACTCGGCCCAGTGACATGACCGGTTGCCCTCGCCGGTCGCGAAGTCGTAGGTGCACCCCGGGCAGGCGGTGAAGTCTTCCCACTTGGCCATCGGAGTCACCTCCTTGTACGGGGTCAGCTTGGACGCCCGAGGAGGGGATCCCAGGGCCGAACGACCCCCGGACGGCGGGCCCGTACTCAGCGAAGACCGGCTGCCTGACGGGCGAACGCCAGGGGCGCAGTGGCCGACAGATCGATCGCCGGCTCGGTGTTGTCGTAGCTCTGGACATTGTCGAGGAACTGCGCCCCGCTGCCGTTGAACGGAGCCAGGCGGTCGCCCCCCGCCGGCGGGCACGCGCGCATGTGCGGCAGCCATCCGTGCACCGGCTCCGAGTTCGGGCCTTCGACGACGGCGCCGGTCAGCACGGGCGCGCCCGCGACTCGCGACCCCACCATGTTCGCGATCTGGTGCTGCGGACAGCGCGGGTAGCGCTCACCCAGCCCGATCACGAACGACATCCCCCAGGCGTTCGCGCCCAGGACGTTGCCGAGCCAGCCGTCGGTGTAGCCGGCATACGTCGAGGTCTTGGTCAGCTCGTCGTACTCGCTCGCCATCACCGACAGCCCGAACCCGTGGCTCGCGGAGTCCCATGCGCCCCACGTCGTGCCGAAGCCGAACGGATCGCCCGCGGCCTGCGCGACCGCCGCGTCGAGCGCCGTCTTCAGGTCGGCAACCAGCGCCGCCTTCGTGACCGCCAGCCCGCCGGGATTGCCGGCGCGTGTGAGTGCCCGGTACAGCTCGTAGTGCGCGAGCCCGGCGACGTCGTACAGGTTGAGCGTGTCGGCGGCGTCGTTGGGACCGTGGATGTACGCGTGCGCCCACCGCGCGGCGCTTCGCAGATAGAACATCGGATCGACGTGGGGCAGCGCTTGGGGCTTGCGGAGAGCTGCAACCGCCGTGGCCAACTCGGTCGCGCCGAGCTCGAGGTCGTCACGCCACTCGTGCTCCGGATAGAAGCCGAACGGGATGACCGTCAGCAGCTTGCCGGGGTGCGTATCCGCCAGCGCGAAGATGTGCTCGGCCGCGAGGAGGTATCGCCTCGCGAGAGCGGGCCGGCTCGGCCGCGCAACGATCGAGGCTTGCGCCAGCGCGGCGGCCATGCGACCGGCGAGGTTGGGACTGATCTTCGATCCGGGCGGGCCCGCGCGGAACACCGGCCGGTTCCGCAGATAGCGGTACGCCGGATCGGTGCCGCCGATCGTGTCGTCGTCCTGCGGCAGCCGCCAAACGTCGTGGTCGGCCGCGGTGTGACCGTTACCGGAGCCGATCCCCACCTGGAAGTAGAGCGTGCGCGTGCGGTCGTCCCACATCCGCATGAGCCACCGCGCACCGAACAGCGCCTCGGTGGCGTAGCCGGTCTTCGAACGGGTGCCCATCTGCTCGGGGAAGCGCCGAACCCCCGCCAACAACACCGCGTCGGTGTAGCTCGCCCCCTGCACGAACTTGAGGTAGTCGCCCGCGTCGAACCATCCACCCGCGGCGTTGATCCGTTGCCCGAGCGGGTGCAGATCGCCGTCGAATCCGCCCGACCCCGGGCGATAGTCGGGCGTGCGATAGGTCATCGCGTGCGCATCGTGGAGATGTGCCGGCGCGGTTCGAAGCGCCGAGCGAATGAAGCCCGGCCCGTCGCGCTGTACCTGGAAGAAGTTCACGGCTCGATGCAGCGCCGTCTCGTACTGCGTGGCGGACCGGCGGATCAGGAACGTCTGCGAGACGGCGTCGGCCGGGCCATCGACGCGAAGGAGATACGAACCTCCGCTCGACTGCGCCGGAACGTCGATTGCATAGACGTGCGCGTAGGGAGCGTTCCACGCGCCGAGGTCCGCGCCGATCGATCCGCTCGAGACGGTGGCGTGGTGACGCCTCAGCGCCCACGTTGCACCGCTCTCGTCGACCGAGGACATGAGGAAGGCGCGAAACGGGTCACCGGTCGCAAACCCCAGCTGATTGAGCCGGACGAGCGCGCTCGGCGGCGGCGCGGTGTTCCCGGGAACACGGGGCAACAACCCGACGACAAGCACCGCCGCCGAGAGTGCCCCGAGCCCGAATCGAACGCCACGTCGCCGCTTCACGAGCGCGACGGTACCAACTACATGTTGGCCATGAGCTCCATGACCTTGTCGTTGTCGTCGGTCACCAGCACGACGCGAGATCCCGTGGCGACGTAGGCCGCCTTCACGTTGACGCCGGCGCTGGCGACCTGGCGCGCCATCACGCCCATCGTGCCGGGCTGCTCGGCGCCGGGAACGGCCCCGCCACCCAGGATCGCCTCGGCTTCGCCCTCCACCTTGAGCCCGGCATCCTCGAGTGCCTTCCGCGCCGCCGCGCCGTCCATGACGCACACATGGATGATGCCTCGGCCTTCCGTGCCGACGCCCATCAGCCCCTCGATGTTGATGCCGGCCGCGCCGAGCGCCTCGCCGACCGAGGCGAGCCCGCCGGGTTGATCCTCAAGCACAACCGTCAGATCCGTCGCCATTTGCTTCCCCTTCCCTATCGAACGTGCAACCGGCATACGCCCCTCTCGCACGATCGGTCAAATCAAGGCGGGCTGGGTGGGCCTCAGGTCCCCGGCGTGGTCCGTTTGTGGACAAGTCGTCGAGCCCACTAGTCGGTCGGGATGCCAGGTTGACAGTTGGCCACCGGACGCGTGAATCCCTTTTGGTCTTTGGGAACGATCATGAGAGTCAGTGTCTCTTGCTCGCCGGGTTCAACATAGCTGGATGTGACGGCCTCGCCGTTATTGTTCGGGTGGCTGCCGGGGCGCGTCCAATATTGGCTCAGGGAGCAGACCGCTTGGCCTGAGACGTCCCCGGCATTGCTGATGGTGACGTCGTAACACGTGAGAAATGCCCCACATCGCCCCTCCTGCGAATCGACAACGTAGAAGGCGGCTGGGTGCCTGCCTCCACAGGCCACCGTCAGGAGCATCAATGAGCCAAGTGTTGCGAAGACTCGTGTGCGCACCGCCGAATCCTATGACCGATGCGAAACGGTCTGCGCCCCGGCCGGCTAGTTCGCGACGCGCCTGTCTTTGACGACGTAGGCCACGATGATCGCCGCGGGGAAGAAGAACAAACTGAAGATGAAGAAGCCAATGAAGCTGTGCCCTTTGCGGCCGGCGACCCGCGCCGGCCAGAAGGCGATCGCCACCCAGATGATCAGGGCCAAGATCGACCAAAGCCAGAATCCAGACGATGCAAGCATTCCCAACTCCTATTCGTTGGTGCCGGCGAGCTTGGCCGCTCGCGCGGCATTTAAGCAAAGCCGCGAGGTTGAACTCCCGTCGGGCCGCTGATCGTTCAGCTGCGGAAGCCCGCGACCATCAGCGTGTCCATCACGTAGATCAGCACGGTACTCGCCCCGATCGCAGACGTGGCGATCGTCATCCGCCGCCACTCGGGCCGGAGGCGTCCCCGGCGCAGAAGCGACCACGCGAGAAGCGCTGAGATCAAGCCCAGGAGGAATCCGAGGTCCGGGATCACGATCAGCACGGGGACGGCCACCACCGCGAGTGCGAACGACACCGTGGCGGTTCGCGTATCTGTCAGGTCGCGCGGCTCTCGTTCCCGGCGACGTATCGCGTCGGTCACCTGCTCGGTCCTCCTGCCTCGCGCCGTAGTCCATCAGCTGCGCTCGCGGAGCGACCACCAACGCTCGGTGAACGCTTGCTGGACCGGTCGCAAACGGCCCAGGTCAGGGACGTGGCGAGCGCAGTTCGCGGATGAGCAGCTTGTAGCGAGATCGCCTCGGCCGTTTGTTTCGCTGATCGAGGAGCATGTAGCGAGCCTTCTCTTCTGAGAGACCGGATTTCTGGGCGTCCGACAGCTGGATCGTGAAGTCGTCGTCGGATGTCCCCGCCAACAAGCGACCGGTCGCCAACACGCGCGGCTTGCTCCAGACGAGGACCGACTCGTACACAGTCAATCGACGACGCGGTAGAGACGCCAGCTGCCGGGGACGCCCTTGAGCTCGTGCTCGCCGGCGTCTTCGAAGCTCAGCCCGCTTCCGGCAACGAGGTCCTTGACGGTCTGCGAGATGAGGATTTCCGAGGAGCCGGCGTTCGATGCGACGCGCGCGCCGATCGTCACGGTGATCCCTCCCATCTTGCCGTCGATTAGCTCGCACTCGCCGGTGTGAACACCCGCCCGGATCTCGATCCCCAGATCCCGGACCTTGGCGCCGACCTCGTGAGCGCAGCGGATCGCCCGGGCCGGTCCGTCGAACGTGGCGTAGAAGCCATCGCCCGCGGTGTCGTTCTCGACTCCACGCCACCGGCCGAGCGCATCCCGAACGACCGCGTGGTGCCGTTCGACCAGTCCTTTCCACCCATGATCGCCGAGCGACGCCTGCTTCTCGGTCGAGCCGACGATGTCGGTGAACAACACGGTAGAAAGGATCGTGTCGAGCTCGACCGGGGCTCGCTCGACGCCCACGAATTGCCGGAGCGCCTCAGCGCCGACAACCATGTCTTCCTCCATCCAGACGCCCTCCCCGGGCAGCTCGAGCAGCTCGGCTCCGGGGATGAGCGAGGCGACGTAGCGGGAACGATCGAAATCGGGAGAGTCCCGATCGGGCCACGACTGGATCGATGTCGGAACCTGCACGGCCGGAAGGACGCCGCGGACGTCGGTCTCGTACCAGATCTTCGAAAGGGCGCGTGCGACGTCGGGCGTGCAGGCGTTGCGGCTCGCCTTTGCGAAATGCGCCGCCATCGCGTCCGGCATCACGTTGCCTCGGGCGGCCTCATCCTGGAGGAACGCACGTCCGTATGAGCGCGTGCCCCAGAGCTCGAGGTCGCGGAGCTCAGCTTCCATGTCCTCGGCCGTTCTCCCCCATGGATAGTCCGGAGCCCACGCGAATCGAGGGTTCGGATCGAGCCACACGAGCGAGTGGATGCGTTCCGGCTGGGTCGCGGCGAGCAGCGCTGCGGGGGCGCCCGATTCGTATTCGCCCACCATGACCGGGCGCTCCGATCCGACCGCATCCATCACCGCGAGCAGGTCCGCGACACGCGTCTCGAGGTTGGGGAGCGCGACGTCCCTGCTCGAGAGACCAATCCCTCTCCGATCGTGCAGGATCAACCGCGAAAATGATGCAAGCTCGCGAAACCAGATCGAACCGAGCGGGTCCTCCTGCTCCATGTCGATGTTGCCGGGCCAATCGGTCAGTTCGAAGACATCGATCGGACCATCGCCGAGGATCTGGTACGCGATGTAGGCGCCGTCGGACGCCCTCGCATAGTAGGTATCGGGGAGTTCCACGCGGTGCACTCTAATGACGCGGGCCGGCCGGCGTTGCGGAGCGCTGCTCCGTCACGTCGAGGAGAGACGGCGCCGGATCGCTCGGCGTGCCCGAGTCTCGATCATCCGCATGAGCACCGGGCTGACCTCACCGTCGGTGTCCACCGCGTTGTCCACGTAGTCCCAATCGAGGTAGTCGTAGTTGGCGGCGCCGATCGCAAGGGCGGACTTATACGTCTCGAGGGTCTCGTCCTCGGGGAACATAGTCGACTGCCGGATGCGATCGAGGTACAGATCCTCCACACCAATGATCGCAACGACCCCGGGATCAAGGTCCTCCCGGTGGATGCGATCGACATCGCCCTTGAGGGTCGCTTCCGGGATCTCGACCGGAACCCCCGAAGCTTGGTGAACCCAATGGCGCCCCTCGTGAAGGAACCCCAACTGCGCCAACACTGCCTTGTCATCGTTGTCGAGCGACCGGGTCACAAGATCCACGTCGGTCTCGTGATACGAGTCCGCGGTCCAGAAGTCCTCGGCGGTGCCGCCCGCGACCACGACCTCCACCGGCAGCACCTCGTTCATCGCCGCGGCTATGAGGAGATTCCGGCGAAGCCGCTCATCCTCGTCGCCGGGATCGCAATCAGCTGCTCGGCCGAGCAACCGTCGCGCGCGAGCCATCGCCTCGCGTGATGCCATCGGCAATCAAGCTCCTCGCTTCGGCAGGCGTCGGATCCCGCTGCCACGGATCGAAGGCGAAGTCGCCGAGCACCCTCCTCGCCCTCCGGCGGCGCTCTCGGCGCGACGGGATTCCCTTCGTTTCGCCCAGCACGATGCGCAGGGGGCGACCAGTTGCGCGGGCAATTCGGTCCAGGGTCTCGACGCCGGGCGTTTGCTTCCCGGTCTCGAGCCTTGAGATAACCGCCTGCGTTGTTCCGGCTCGTTGAGCGAGCTCGCTCTGGGTCAGTCCCGACTGCTTCCGCAGGCGCGCGACATCGATCCCAAGCGCCACCGCATTCATGGAAGAATTATATCGATTTACATATATTCGTCAAGGTGTCTCAGCCCAACTAGGCTCGCGAGCGTGAGCGAGCCCTTCGACCTCGTGGTGATCGGTGGCGGGCCTGCCGGCGAGCGCGGCGCGGCCCAGGCCGCCTACTTCGGCAAGCGCGTCGCGATCGTCGAGCGCGGACCCGAGCCGGGCGGTGCCGCCGTCCACACCGGCACGCTGCCGTCCAAGACGCTGCGAGAGGCCGGGCTCTTCCTGTCGGGCTACCGGCAGCGCGACATGTACGGCGTGAACGTCGTCGTCGAGCCCGACGTCACGGTTCCTCGACTGCTCGAGCGGAAGGACGCCGTCGTGCGTCTCGAGACCGCCAGGATTCATGCGAACCTCGAGCGGCACGGGATCGAGCTGATTCGCGGCGAGGGACGCCTCGAGAGCCCGCACGTCGTCGAGGTCGCAACGGCCGAAGGCAACCGCACGCTTGAAGCCGAGTTCGTGCTGCTCGCGACGGGATCGTCGCCGTATCGGCCGCCCGGGATTCCGTACGAGGACGAGGGTGTCCACGATGCCGACGGGATCCTTCAGATCGACCGCCTCCCCGCAAGGCTGGTGGTGATCGGCGGTGGGGTCATCGGATGCGAGTACGCGTGCATGTTCGCGGCGCTCGGCGTCGAGGTGCACCTGATCGAACCGCGACCCGGACTGCTCCCGTTCCTCGACACCGAGATGGGCGAACGCCTGGCGGCCGCGATGACCACGCTCGGCGTGCGGCTGCACCTGGAGCGCCAGATCGACCACGTTGCGCGGGTCGGCGGCGAGCTGGTGGCGGCGCTGACGTCGGGAGAGTCGATCCAAGCAGACACGGTCCTCGTCGCGTCCGGCCGATCGGGCAACACCAAGGGAATCGGCCTCGAGGGGGTCGGTGTCGAGGTCGACCGCCGAGGCTACGTGGTCGTGGACGAGGACTTCCGGACCGCGGTGCCAAGCATCTATGCGGCGGGCGACGTGGTCGGGTTCCCGGCGCTCGCGAGCGTCTCGATGGAGCAAGCCCGCGTCGCCGTGTGCCATGCGTTCGGATTCACCTACAAGCGGCAGGTCGCCGACCTCTATCCGTACGGCGTCTACACCATCCCGGAGGTGAGCTGTGTCGGGCTCGGCGAGGACGAGGCGGCGAGGCGCGGCATCGATGCCGTCGTCGGCCGCGCGAAGTTTGCCGACAACGTGCGCGGCCAGATCATCGGGGACCGCGACGGAATGGTGAAGCTCGTGTTCGACCGGTCGACCCGCAAGCTCATCGGCTGCCACGTGATCGGCGAGCGGGCGTCCGAGCTCGTGCACGTGGGCCAAGCCGTGATCACACTCGGCGGGACCGCCGAGACGTTCATCGGGATGGTGTTCAACCACCCAACGCTCGGCGAGACCTTCAAGTACGCCGCCTACGACGCGCTCGCCGAGCTCGGCCCCCCTCCGGCGTCGGCCTAGTCGCGCGAACCTCGTTGGAGCCCGACAACCAGCAGCAACAGCCGCACGATGTGCATCGCGGTGATGCCGGCGATGTCGAGGTCGGGCTGGAACTCCGTGAAGACGATCGCCGCGACGCGGTTCCTTTCCGCGAGCCACCGCACCACGGTTGCGATCTGCGGATAGGTCAACCCACCGGGCTCCGGCCAGCCGACGGCCGGGGCGATCGTCGGATCCAGCCCGTCGCAGTCGATCGTGATGACCCAGCGATGATCCTCGCTGAGGCGATCCAGCACCGTCGCGATCCCGTGCTCGTGGATCTCCCGCGCGGTGACGATCTCGTTGCCGCTCGCGATCGCCTCCTCGACGTCGCTCGGGCGGGCGCTCCCCATCCCCCGAAGCCCGATCTTGGACGATCCGATCCACGTGCGGAAGCTCGCGGATCCGCCGGATCGGACTCGAGTAGCCACGCGTCTGCCCGCCGACCTCCTGACGGAAGTCCAGGTGCGAGTCGACGTGCAGCACGTTCAGCGGCCCCTCGAACCCGCCCACAACGATCGGTGGAATCGCGTCGAGCCCGCCCAGGACGAGCGGCGTCACGCCGCGGCCGACGAGCGCATGAGTCACGTCCAGCCCGCGATCCCAGATGCCGTCGGGATCGGCCTCGTCGCCGATCACGTTGCCGCAGTCCGTGACGGTCGGCACACCGTCGGAATACAGCGGCCCGTCCCAGTCGAAGTTGTAGTGGTGCGATAGGTCGCCGTACGCCATCTTGTTGGCGCTCGCACGGACGGCGTCTGCCGCACCCGCGCACACGACGAGGTCCTGGGGCTCATACGGCGGCCCCCACGGAATCCCGAGAAACGCGAACGGCGTCTTGACCAGCGTCGGATCGAGCTCGACGTCGGATTCGAGGAACGGCTGCTCGGGTGCCCGAAGGTGGAAGTCGGTCATGCGTCGCGCGCTTTGTCCCCGAGGCGGAACCGGTACCAGTCGACCTCGAAGCCGTCGCTGACGAGCGCGTCGAGGCTGCCGAACCGCTCGATGATCCACACGCGCGCTGCCTCGACCATCCGTTGGATCGCGTCGTCGGAGGCGCGCCAGCTCCAGGAGGGCGAGCGCGCCTCGATCTCGTCGAGTACCCGCGACCACGTCTCGTCGTTCGGATACGAAAAGACCGTCACCCCGTCGGGCTCGGCGCCGGCGGCACGAAACGCGTCGTTCAGCACATCCGCGCCGTCGCGTCCGAGCTCGAGCCCGACCACGTACCCCTCCGGTCCGAGCATCGGGGCGATCACCGCGGTCCGGAACTCCTGCCACTCCGGCGTATCGCGCCCCGCGTCGACGAGGATCGTTCCGCCCGGCTCGACCACGCGACAGAGCTCGGCGGCCGCGACTGGCCAATCCGGAATCAGATGCAGCACGTGGCGCAGATACGCACCGCCGAAGGCGCCGTCGAGGAACGGCAACCGCCGCGCGTCCGCCTCGGCAAGACGGACGCGCCCCTCGCCGGCGGCCGCTTTCTGCCGAAGCTTCGCGAGCATCGCCGTCGAGACGTCGACACCGACGATGTCCAGGCCGCGCGAGGCGAGCGGGAGGGCGAGCAGACCGGTGCCGACCCCGACCTCCAGCACCGGGCCAAGCCCGCGCAGCACCTCCGAAACGTAGTCGAGCGTGTCGGCCGCCCGCCGGTCGCCGAAGTCGCGGGTCGAGTCGTAGAAGTCCGCGGCCTGATCGAAGTTGATGGTCTCGGGCGCCTCGGTCACGCGCCGAGCTTAGCCGTCGGGTGCGGTACGGTCGCCGGGATGACGGCGACTCCAGATCCGATGGAGCGGAGGCGCTTCCTTCGGGAAGCCGGGCGGGCGGTCCTGGCGGTACCGGCGCTCGGGGCGATCCTCAGCGCGTGCACGAACGGCTCGACCGCCAGCTCGACATCGACCACGACGGCGACGACCACCGCGTCGGTCTCGCCCTCGACCGGTGGCAAGCCCGATTGGGACCAACTCTCGTCCGCGCTGACGGGAACGCTCATCCGTCCGTCGAACTCGGGATTCGGAACGGCGCGGCTCGGCTACGACCCGCGGTTCGACGGGATCAAGCCACAGGCGGTCGTGCAGGCGGCATCGTCGAAGGACGTCGGCACGACGATCGCGTTCGCACGGTCGAACAACCTCCCGTTCGCGGCCCGTTCCGGCGGCCACAGCTACGGCGGCTACTCCTCGTCCACCGGGATCGTGATCGACCTGTCGAAGATGTCGCAGGTGAAACCCAATCCGGCGAGCCAGACGGTGACCATCGGTCCCGGCGCCCGGTTGATCGAGGTCGCGACGGCGCTCGCACCGGGCGGCCAGGCGCTGCCCGGCGGCACATGCGCGACGGTCGGGATCAGCGGTCTGACGATGGGCGGCGGCCAGGGCGTGCTCGGACGCAACTTCGGCCTCACGTGCGACTCTCTGACGGCGGCGGAGGTCGTGCTGGCCGACGGGTCGACGGTGACGGCGAACGCGTCGAATAACGACGACCTGTACTGGGCGCTGCGCGGCGGGGGCGGCGGCAACTTCGGCGTCGTCACGTCGTTCACGTTCGATACGCACGCCCTGAAGCAGCTCACGGTGTTCTCGTTGACGTGGCCGTGGTCGGCCGCGGAGAGGGTCACGGCCGCCTGGCAAGGCTGGGCGCCGACAGCGCCCCCGCCGCTGTGGTCGAGCCTGCGGCTTCGCTGGATACCTGGCACAGGCCCGTCGGTCTCGGTCGCCGGCGCGTGGTCGGCGGCCCCGTCGGGACTCTCGGCACATCTCCAGGACCTCGCGACGGCCGCGGGAAGCTCGCCGACGCAGTCGGTGCAGACGATGTCGTACCTCGCCGCCGAGCAGTACTACGCGGGATGCACTGGCTACACGCTCGACCAATGCTCGCTCACGATCGACGGGGGCAAGCTACCGCGTCAGGCGAGCCTCGCGAAGTCCGACTTCTTCACGAAGCCGATGCAGTCCGGTGCGAACTCGTCGCTTCTCGGCACCATCGAGGATCGCGCGAAGACACCGGCGCTTGCCTCACAAAGTGGCGGGATCCTCTTCGACGCCTGGGGAGGACAGATCGCGCAGGTCGGATCGAACGAGACCGCCTTCCCGACGCGGGACGCGACGTACCTCGCACAGGAGTTCGTGACGTTCGCGAAGTACAGCTCGGAGGCCGAGGCGGCGAACCAGCAGTGGCTCGACGAGATGTGGAAGGGACTTCGTCCGTCGGTGACCGGCTTCGCCTACGTCAACTACATCGATCCGGACCTGCAGAACTGGCAGCAGGCGTACTACGGCGCGAACCTCGACAAGCTCACGCAGGTCAAGCAGACCTATGATCCGGACGACGTGTTCCGGTTCGCACAGAGCATCCCGGTGAGCTGATGACCCCCGAGGCGTCCTACTTCGACACATCGACGTGGAATCCGCGCGACCGGATCTCCGGCGGGGCGCGGATGATCCCGATCGAGACCCTGCGCGGTTCGTTCCGGGTCTGGACCAAGCGGGTCGGAACGAATCCCGAGCTCAAGGTACTGCTGCTCCACGGCGGTCCGGGCTCGACCGACGAGCTTTACGAATGCTTCGACGCCTGGTTCCCCGCCGAGGGCATCGAGTACTACTACTACGACCAGCTCGGATCGTTTCGGAGCGATCAGCCCGACGAGCCCTCGCTCTGGGAGCTGGATCGATTCGTCGACGAGGTCGAGCAGGTGCGGCAGGCGCTCGACCTCGATGCGAGCAACTTGGTGCTGCTCGGCCAGTCGTGGGGCGGCATTCTCGCGATGGAGTACGCGCTGCACTATCAGCAGCACCTCAAGGGTCTCGTGATCTCCAACATGATGTCGAGCGTCCCGCTCTACAACGCGTATGCGACCGACGTGCTGATGCCCACGATGGATCAGGACGTGCTCGCCGAGATCAAGCGGTTCGAGGCGGAGGGCAGAACCGACGATCCTCGATACGACGAGCTGCTGCTCGTGCACCACTACGTGCTGCATGTCTGCCGCATCCCGGCCGAGGACTGGCCCGATCCGGTCGTTCGCGGCCTCGAGCACATCAACAAGTCGATCTACGTCCCGATGCAGGGCCCGAGCGAGCTCGGCCTCAGCGGCACCCTCGAGGAATGGGACCGCTCGGCCCGGCTGCACGAGATCGACGTGCCGACGCTCGTGATCGGCGCGGCGCACGACACGATGGACCCGGCACACATGCGCTGGATGTCCGAACAGCTGCCGCAGGGGCGGTACCTCCACTGTCCGAACGGCAGCCACTTGTCGCAGTTCGACGACCCCGACCACTACTTCCCGGGTCTGATCGACTTCCTGCGCGCGTTACGTTAGCGAGGCGCACGCCTGGACGGCGGACGGAGCAAGTTTGGCGATCTCCGAGCGCAACGTCTTCGCACCCCGACCTTGTGTGAGGGCCGCGACGCTATCCGCCGGCAAGCGATCGATGATCTGTTGGGCGGAGCATCCCGCCGCTGCCTCGGTCCCCCCGGCTTGCAAGACCTGGGCGGCAATGCTCGCACGGAGGAACGGCAGGAGCACCGCCTGATCGGGGAGATCGTTGGCGACACCAGACCCCACTGCGCCTCGGTCGCACGAGCGAAGCGTCACGATGTCGCCCGCACGCGTCACGGAGTTCGCGTCCTTGGGCGAACCGTGCATCCACTCGTCGAGCGCACGCTCCATCTCCATCGACTGTCCCAGATAGTCGCCCTGGAACGCCGCCCGGATACACGTCTGCGATCCCGTCGAGTACACGACGTACGAGTCGCCGCCCCAGCCGTCCACGGCGGCAAGCGCGGTCCGCGGATCGAGCCGCTCGGCAAGCAAGAGGTACCAGGAGATGGCGCCGAAATCACCCGAATCCATCGAGGTCTCCCCCGGACCGAGCGCCGGGGTCGGGACGTCGATCGCCGGCTCGCCCGCGAGGAACGTGAGGGGATCGAGCAGGTGCTCTTCGGTCGTCGGCGGGTCGGCGAGCGCCTCGTCAATCCGGCTCGCGCCACCATCCGCCTGGAGCGTGGCGATGAGGCTCGTGCCGAGGAGATAGGGAGACTCGAACAATGACACGAGGAAGGTGGGAACGCCTTCGATCGCGTCTTGCGCGCCCTGCTGACTTGCCTTCAATTCCTTCTGGTACTCCGCTGCGTCCGCAGACGACATCGACGCGACGTACTCGTTCTCGATTCGCTCGGCGTCTCCTTCGACAAGCGCCCGGAACGCGGAGGCCTCGTCCGAGCCCTCCTGGTCATCGAGTCGAGCGATGTCGAAGTGCTGATCCTGGAGCGCGTGGGTCAACTCGTGCACAAGCGTGGCCCGCGCAAGAGGCGTCATCGGGCCTTCCCGAACGAACACCGTCTTGCGCTCCGGATCGTAGAAGGCCGCAACATCGCCTGCGGACAAGTCGTTCATCTCTTGGAGCAGGTCGACGTCGCCGCCGATGAGTCCGAGAGCCCGGAACGCCGCCTCGTTCGACTGCAACGAGCTGCGCTCCTCATCCGTGAGGTCGGCCGAGCTGGAGGTGACCTCTGCCTGAAACTCCTCCTCGCTGAGGAACTCGACCGGAACCGGATGGTCAAACGTGAGGTCGCGCTTCTCCTCCACCACGTGGACAAGCTCTTCCACACGGGGATCCCAGGACGCCTCGGTCGCGGGCCCACCATCGTCGCGTCGTCGTACCGCAATCGTGGCGCCGACCACGATCACCGCGAGTCCCACGATGGCGAACGTCATCAGCAACCGCCGATGCGCACGACGTTTCGGCGGCCGTCCGCTCGGATCGGCAGCCGCCGGGGCAGGGACAGCGTCGATCGCGTCGATCGTGTCGATCGTGTCGGGTCTGTCGGGTCGTTCGGTTGCCATGTCAGCGCCTCGCTTCCGGTCGAGCGAGGACCTCCCGAATCGACGCTCCTATCTAGAGTCGAACCGTACGGTCTTCGCGTACTACAAGCCAGGAAATCCGCCGCGCGTATGAGCCAAACACGAGCGCAACTCAATCCAGCAGGGCGTCGAGGGTGTGCATCGTTTCGCTCAGTCGCCCGGCGATCGTCGCCGCGAACCAGCGATGCAGATCGATGGCGCCGCCGGGTCGTCGGCCTCGATTCGAGCGAGCTGCTCGCGCGTGCAGGTGAGCACCACGCACGGAGTCTCGGCCACCACGTCGGCCGTATGCGGCGTCGCGTTATAGAAGGTGAGCTCGCCGACCACCGCCCCCGGACGAAGGACGTTCACGCGCACGTTCCTGCCTTCTTTGGTGACGGTCTCGACGGCGAGACGGCCCTCGGCGAGCACGTACAGGTCCTCGGGCGGTTCGTCCTGTCGCAGTAACACCGTGCTCTCCGCCACCGGGACGCGCTTCAACAAGGGGACCAGGCTGGCGGGCGGCCCGGCGGCACCGAACGACGCGTCCGCGGTTTCGATCGGCGTCTCGTCGGCGAGCAGCGCGTTCCTCGCAGCGCTCGAGACCGTGGTCGAGATCGGGCTCGAAGCGGACGCCGGCCCGCTCTTCGGTCAGGCCACCACGCTCCAGTCGAGCACGCACGGGCTCGATCGCGCCGGTGAGGACGAGCTCGGTCCCGTGTGCGCCCGCCATCCGCGCCGCCTTGCGGAACGCTGCGACCGCCGAGGCATCCACCCCGGTCACGCCTTGCAGGTCGATCACCAGGAACCGCGGTGGCGCTGCCTGAAGACGGGACCCTGTGCAGACACGTGCCCCCTCCAAGCGCCGGTGTCCCGTCGGCGTTCGGCTGACCCTACGCGTATCGATCACCGCCCGCTTGTCGGGGGTGGCGGGTATCGTCGGGCGATGGCGGCGACGCTCGACGACGTGGCGCGCATCGCGCTCGGCTTGCCCGACGTGACTGAGGACGACCGGCGCGGCCAGCGCGCATGGGCGGTCGCCGGCAAGACCTTCGCATGGGAGCGCGCCTACTCGAAAGCCGACCTCAAGCGGTTCGGCGACGAGGAGCCGCCCCGCGAGCCGATTGTCGCGATCCGGGTCGACGACTCAGTCGAGAAGGAAGCCGTGCTGGCCGCGGGAACCAAGGGCATCTTCACGATCTCGCACTTCGACGGCTACGCGGCCGTGTTGGTCGAGCTGCGGAACGTCGGGAAGCGAGCGCTCAAGGAGGCCTTGATTGACGGCTGGCTCGCGTGTGCTCCCCCTCGACTCGCCAAGGAGCACGCGAACCGTCTCTGAACGCTACCGACGACGCCGGGCCTCAGGCTCAAACCACCAGGGCTCAAACCCGCGGTCTTCCTCGTCGACAAGGGTGCCGGGCGGGACCAGCTCGTCGATGGCGTCGAGCGTCGCGGCGTCCAAGCGAACGTCGGCCGCTCCGAGCAGATCGTCGAGCTGCTCGCGGGTGCGCGGACCGATGATCGTCGAGGTCACCGCCGGGTGCGCCAGGGTGAAGGCGATCGCCATGTGGGTCAGCGTGACCCCAGCCTTGTCGGCAAGCAGCACCAGCTCCTCGACCAGGTCGAGCTTGTGCTGGACCTCGGGCCGCGACTGGTCGTACAGCGCCGCGATCCAGTCGGCGCGCTGGGGTCCGCGCACGGCACGTGAGTCCGGCGACTGATCGAAGTCCTCGCGCCGGTAGCGCCCCGTCAGCCAGCCGCGGCAGAGCGGGCTCCACACCATCACGCCCATGCCGTACTTCTCGGCGACCGGCAGCACATCGTGCTCGATCTGCCGCACGAAGATGGAATACGGCGGCTGCTCGGTCCGGAAGCGCGAGAGCCCGCGGCGCTCGGCCGTCCACTGCGCCTCCACCATCTGCCACCCCGGAAACGTGGAGGATCCGAAGTAGCGGATCTTGCCTTGCCGTTGCAGGTCGGTCAGCGCGCCGAGCGTTTCCTCCACGTCGGTCTCCGCCTCGGGTCGGTGGATCTGATACAGGTCGATGTGGTCGGTCCCGAGGCGCCGGAGGCTGTTCTCGACTTCCTTCATGATCCAGACACGGGAGTTCCCGCCGTCGTTGCGGCCGGGGCCCACCTCGAAATGCACCTTGGTCGCGAGGATCACCTCGTCGCGCCGGCCCTTGAGTGCGCGCCCGACGATCTCCTCGGATTCGCCGTCGGAGTACATGTCGGCGGTGTCGACGAAGTTGATCCCGCCGTCGATCGCCGCATGGATCGTCTCGACGCACGCATCGACGTCGGTGTTGCCCCAGGCGCCGAACATCATCGTGCCGAGGCAATGCGTGCTGACCTGCAGACCGGTGCCGCCGAGGGTTCTGTACTCCATCTAGCCCGGTGCCTTCTCGAGGATCTCCTTGATCTTCTCGACGTCGGAGCGAAGGGCCGCGGGGATGTCCTTGCCGATCTTTCTACCCGTTACCTTGGCCAGGAACGACGGCTTG
Organism: uncultured Actinomycetes bacterium; assembly: GCA_963816105.1. Classification (GTDB taxonomy): domain Bacteria; phylum Actinomycetota; class UBA4738; order UBA4738; family HRBIN12; genus AC-51. Next base: position 179,927 of record CAWFJH010000004.1, read on the forward strand.
GTGAGATCGGCGCTCTTGGTGAGGCCGGTCATGCCCTCACTCGTCGAGACGGTGAAGCGATGATGCACCGTACCGAGCGCACCGGTCGCGTCGAAGCCGAACACCTTCGGTGCATCGAGCTCGGTGACCGTGCTGTGCTCCTTTTGCGTGCCGAACTGCTTTGCAACCGTGGAGTACGTCGTTCCGATCGCGACCGGTCCGTCGGAATCCTTCGTGACCTGGAGCCCGTGGCCGGCCCACTCTGGGTGCTTCGTGAAGTCGCTCACGTAGTCGAAGACGGCCTGCGGAGACGCACCGATGTTGGTCTGTGCCTGATAGCTCTTCACGGCTCCCTCCCTGGGCGCGTGTGCTCGGTTGAGCCTAGCTCACGCGCTCAGATCAAGAGTCGACGGATCGCATGAGTAGATTTCGACCAGGCCTGGGTGTCCGACGAACACGGCGTCGCCGCCAATCACCGACATCCCGTACGCGTAGACGTCTCGAAGTCCCTCGACTCGCCAATTGCCGCCGTCCCAGCGTCCGACGGACGTGTTCCAAACCTTCGCCCACACTCCGGCGTCGCCGAACCCCATGTCCAACGGGATATCCATCGATGACGGCGCCTTGAACCCGGCGTCGAACCACGCGGCGGTGTCCCAGCGGAGGACGGCCTTGTCCACCGTCATCAGGGCATCGTCCGGTCCCACGGCAACGACGTCCATGTGGCCAACGGGATCGAGACTACCGGGCATTCGACTGGACCATGCCATCCCATCCCAGTGCAGCGCGACCGGCACGTCCAAAGGCCCCGTCGTGGTGACGCCGGCGACCCACACATCGTCCGGCGACCACGCCGAGACTGCGGTCAGCGCGGACGGAGCGTCAATCTCACCGCCCGCGCGATAGCTCGTCGTCCAATCACTCCCATCCCAGTGCATGACGGACGGTGCACTCGTCCGCGAGGCCACGTCGTAGACCGATCCCGTCGCCCACACGCTGTCCGAGGACTCGACATCGAGATCAGTGATCGTCGATCCTCGGAGCGTTCTGGTCCATGTGGCTCCGTCCCACTGGGCGACGCCGTTCGAAGCAATTCCCCACACTGTGCCCGGCGCCGGCGCCACCAGGCTCGAGACAGACCGGTCGGCCGGAAGGTCCATGTCACGCCACGTGGTGCCGTCGTAGTGGAGCAGCTCCGAGTTCCTCGGCTGGTTCTTCTGTTTCGTCGAGCCGAGCACCCACAGGTCCTCGAGTGAGGTGCCCGCTACAAAGCCTGCGATCAGCCGGCCGGCCGCCGCCCCTGGCGGGATCGACATCGTTCGTATGGAGAACGCACACGGCGCCGACGGTTGGATCTGCGGGCCACCCGGCGTTGGTCCATCGCTCCGCTCGAACGAACGCGACAGGTACGCAAACGAGGCCACCGCCAACAGCAATGCGATCGCCGCGACAATGAGGCGGCGACCGACACCCGACGACGTCTTCATCGGCGTCTTGGGGCCGATCTGCCGCGCCCGCTCCATCACATCGGGCACCACCAGCGAGTCCAGGTCCCGGAGGCGATCGCGAAGGTCAGGCATCCGCGTCCTCCAGGAGCGGGCGAAGGCGCCGGCGTGCCTTCGTGAGATGCACGCGTGCAGTCGACGGCGTGCAGCCCATCACCCGAGCGGCATCGCGGGCGGAGAGGTCGGCGTACAGCATGAGGATCGCGGCCATCCGCTGGTTGGGCGAGAGCGTGCGCATCGCCGCGACGATGTCGGCGACCGACTCGGGCATGTCGCCGGGGGGCTCGTCGAGGACTTCCAGCGTCTGCCGCCGGCGCCGCTGCTTGAGCTCCCCCCGCGCGAGCAGGAGGGACACGCGCCAGATCCATCGATCCGGTTGCCGGATGTTGTCGCCGCGACCGAGCGCCTGCGCGAATGCCTCGGCCATCACGTCGTAGGCAAGGTCCCGGTCACCGGTGAAGGCAGTGAGGGAGCGCCACAGTTTCGGACCGTGGTCGCGCCACACCTGCTCGACGGCGTCGCGGGCCGAGACGACCGGTTCCTCGGCGCCGACCAGCGTGAGTGCGACGGGTTCGTCGGATCGGTCCGGCACCATCATGACCAATAGGGTCACGACGGGCCCGGATCGTGTAGGGCGGAGGTCTGCGAATCAGAATCAGGCGACGCGGGCGACGCGGGCGGCGGGGACGGCGCGGTTCTTGTCCGTCAGGGCCCGGGCCGGCTTGAAGCGGCCCTTCACGTCGATCGCGGCGAGGATGTCCGTCACGGTGTGCCTCCGGTTCGCTGTGCGGTTCCCTCCCGCACTGTCAGCATGCGCGCGGACCGGTCGCGATCACAAGGAGACTTCGGTCCCGGGACCACTAGACGGTCACCGTTCCCTGGCAGATCTCGCCGGTGGAGATGTTGTTCGCCGTCGCCTTCACCGTGTCTGGGCCGTCGAGATCGAGAATCTTCCTCGTGACGCTCACGGAGCTCGTGAGAGCAGGCTTCGATACCGAGAAGATCCGATTGCCGTCGTCGGAGCCGAACAGCTGCCACGTCGATCCCACGCCGGCGTTCGAGATGACAAACCGCACCTGCAGGTTGGGACCGCTGGTGTGCTTGACCGTCAAGGAGTATCTGGCCGCGCCCAGCGAGCAGTCTCCGCGGCGGGTGTGGTCGTTCCCAGGCTTAGCCGACGCCCCCGACACGCCCAGCGAGAGAAGAAGGATCCCGCTGAGCAGTAGCACACACAGCCGTCGGCTCATGGCTGGATCATCGGTCACTTGGGGGGTCCGGGTCACCCGGACCATGGTCCCGGGACCCGTCCCGGAAGATCCCTGCACGCTCGGCCCACAACGCCGCCTGCGTGCGATCAGTGACCCCGATTCGCTGGAAGAGATTGGTGAGATGCCCCTTGACGGTCTTCTCGCTGATTCCCAGCCGGCGGGCGATCTGCTTGTTCGCGTTGCCCTCGATGACGAGCTCCAGCACCTCGCGCTCGCGAGTCGTGAGCTCGACCGGTCCGCTCGCCGGTGCGGGCCGCTCGCCGCGCGGCTCTAGCAGGGCGACGGCGGCTTTCGGCGCGATCGGCGCCTCACCCCGCGCGGCCGCCCGGATCGCCGCGTGAATGTCGCCCGGCTCGGCGTCCTTCAGGAGGTACCCGATCGCGCCCGCGCCGAGCGCGGCAACGATCCCGTCGCGATCGCTGAATGAGGTGAAGATCACGACCCGCGTGGCCGGGGACGCCTCCGCCAGCGCCCGGGTGACCTCGATGCCGTCCATGTCGGGCATCGACAGATCGAGCAAGAGCACGTCGGGTGTCTCGGCCACGCATAGCGCGACCGCCGCCTCGCCGCCGTCGGCCGAGCCGACCAGCTCGACGTCGTCGAACGTCGCAAGCAGCTGTTCGAGCCCGACGCGCAGCACACGGTGATCGTCGGCGATCGCCACGCGGATCACGCCGGCACCTCCGCACGCAGCAAGGTGCCGCCGCCGCCGGCAGGCCCGACTTCCAACGATCCGCCACCGTCACGCAGCACCGCGTCCAGCAACTTGAGACCCACGTGCCCGTCGGCGCGAGCCGCCGCGGTCGCGTCCTCCGACACGCCCCGGCCGTCGTCCCATACCTCGAGCACCGCGCGGCCGTTCTCGCGGAAGACCTTCAGCGACACGTGTTGTGCGCCCGCGTGTTCCTCGACATTGCGGAGCGCTTCCTGGCAGGCGCGGTACAACAGGGCGTCGGCGTCCGCTCCGTACGTGGCCGTCGCCGGGATGTCGAGCGAGACCTCGAGGCCCTCGGACGGCAGCCGCGCCGTGAGGTCCGAAAGCGCCGGACCGAGCCCCGACGTCTGCAGGTTCGGCGGATAGACGCCGACGATCGCCGATCGCAGCGTGCGGATGCTGCTGCGAACCGATTCCGCCGCGTCGGTGAACACCTCGCGACCTCGCTCGTCCTCGGCGGTCTCGGCGCTCGCGGCAAGACCCATCGCCAATCCGGCGAGCTCCTGCACCGGCCCGTCGTGGATGTCGGCGGCGATGCGCCGGCGTTCCCGGTCGGACATCTCGATCCCGCGACGCAGCGCCTCCTCGCGCTCGACGGTCGCCCGCTGCACCCGCCGCGCGAGGATCCACGCGAGCGGGACGAACAGGACGGCCAGCGCAATCAGCGTCGCAAGGAGCACCGGTGCGAACACCTCGAGCAGATGCTGTCGGCTGTCGGCCACGCTCGAGAGACGCTGGTAGATGACCAGCAGGACCGGCGTACCGCTCGGTGTCTCGAGCGCCACGTACGAAACGAGCAGCGGCCCGCCGATTCCCTCGGGGGTGGTCGTGGCCGATGCGCTTGCGGGCTCGGTATGCACCTCGCCCTGGTGCAGCGAGCCGAGCACCGTACCGATCGCCGGCGCGGACTTGCCGATCAGCTCGAGATCGTCCGCGTACAAGACCAAGCCGTCGCGTCCGTAAATCCGCACCGCGACGACCGGATCGTGCAGGACCGCGTCGGTCGTGATCGTCGCCATCTTGACGAGCGAGGCGGCGTCGCCGGTCAACAGCCCGTCGTCGATGCGCGGCTGCACGATCCGGCCAGAGACGCTCGCGAGCCCCTCGGCTTCCTGGATGGATTGATCGGTCGCAACCTGCCGAAGCACCGCCACCCCTACGCCGGCCACGAGCAGCAGCACGACCAGTCCGATGAGGACGGACGCCAGGACGATGCGCGCTACGGGGTCGCCGCGCTCCTTGGCCATTGCGCCATGGTAGATGCCGGGTTCGCCCCAGCGAAGAGGCTCAGGCGAGCTTCGCGCCGAGCTCCCGCACGACGGTGGCCACCAGCCGCGCATCCTGCTCGCGCGTGCGCCAATTCACGAACGCCGGCCGGAACGCGACACGCCCGGCATAGATGGTGCTGCCGAAGAAGACGCGGCCGTCCTGCAGTGCCGCCGCACCGATCCGCCGGTTGAGGTCGTCGAGCTCGGGACCATCGGTCGAGCCGGCCGGCCGATACCGGAAGCACACGACGTTGAGCTGCACCTCGGCGAGGCGCTCGAGGTCGGGCGCGGCGTCCACGTCTTGCGCGAGCTCGACCGCACGATCGAGGTCGCGCTCGACGATCTCGCGGTAGCCCTCGCGCCCGTAAGCGCGAAGCGTCGCCCACACCGGCAGTGACCGTGCGCGCCGCGACATCTCCGGCCCGAGGTAGCCGAAGTTCGGTTGCGGATCGTCGATGTCGGGCAGGTACGCGGCGCCGGATCCGAACACCGCCGGCATTAGCAGCGGATCGCGGACGAACGCGAATCCGTTCTCGTACGGCACGTTGAGCCACTTGTGTCCGTCGGCGATCACCGAGTCGGCTCGCTCGACACCCTCGACGAGATGCTTCGTGCGCGGCGATAGCGCGGCGAACAGCCCGAACGCGCCGTCGACGTGGAACCACGCCCGGTAGCGCTCGGCGAGGTCGGCCATCGCGGGCAACGGATCGAAGTCGCCGGCGTTCACTTCCCCGGCGCTCCCGATCACGATGGCGGGTGCGCCCGCGAGATCGCGAAGCGCCGCCTCCATCGCCTCGAGGTCGACGCGGCCGGCGTCGTCGCGCGAGAGCTTGCGCACCTGGTTGCGTCCGATACCGAGCATGCCGAGCGCCTTCACGTCGCTCGGATGGGTGTAGCCGCCGCCGAACACCGTGATCGGGGGCGCGGCCGCGACGCCCTCGGTATCGACGTCGACGCCGGCCTGCAGCGCACACCAGCGCCGCGCACACGCAAGCGCGACAAAGTTCGCCATCGTCGCGCCGGTCGTGAGCACGCCGCCCCAGGTCGCGGGCAAGTCGAAGAGGTCCTTGAGCCAATCGATCGAGATCTGCTCGAGCCGTGCGGTCAACGGCGTCGAGATCCATGCGCCGGGGTTCTGGTCCAAGGTGGATGCGAGCCAGTCGGCCCCGAGCGCCGCCGGCGTCGTGCCGCCGTTCACGAAGTGGAAGAACTTCGGGCCGGCCGAATGCACCACGCCGTCGAGCGAACCGAAGAGCTCCTTCATGGTCTCGACCGCCCCGATGCCCAGCTCGGGGAGATCCCCGCCAAAGCTCAGCGCGACCTCGTCGGCGCGCGGATCGCGCACCGGCCGGTCGGCGATGCCTGCGAGATAGGCGTCCGCCTCGCGGGCGGTCATCGAAACGACGTCGTGGATCTCGGCAGGATCGGGACCACTCATGCCGGCGATGCTACGCCGCCGCGGTTGAAACGGCTCTCATGACCAACCGGCGTCGGCGACGAGCGCGTCGAGAATGTCGCCGAACCGGCCGACCGCGATCGACAGGTGTCCCTCGTCGGGGCTGAGCTCCGCCTTGGCGCCGGCGACGTTCGATGCCAGCCACTCCCCGTGCGCGATCGGCACCATGAGGTCCTGCGCGCCCTGCCACACGCGCACCGGCACGTCGATCGTGTCGAGCTCGAAGCCCCACGGCTCCGTAAACGCCAGATCGTCGTCGAACCAGCCCCAGATCCCGGTGCGAAACGCCTCCTTGTCGCTCTGGACGAAGAACAAGCCGAGCTCTCCTTGGAGCGCCTTCTCGTCCACCGGCGGCAAGAGAGACCGAAGCGACTCCACGATGTCCTCGGGTGTCGCGTTGCTGGTCTCCTCCACGTACTTCTCCATGAAGTCGACGAGCTCGTCGTCCTCGCGGCGAAGCGCCATCCCGAACTCCACGATGTTGGCCTCACCCATTCCGGCCATGAAATCCAGGCCCTCGACGCCATGGGGAGCGCAGCCGGCGATGGTCGCGCATGCGCCGATGCGGTCGGGCAGCAGCGCCGCGCACGCCAACGCGTGGGGACCGCCACCGGACGCGCCGGCCGTGATCGCCGACTCGGCCCCGATCGCGTCAAGGATCGCCCCGGTGTCCGCGGCGGCGTCTCCTACCGATCGGCCGTCGTGCCTCCCGGACCCGCCGTAGCCGGGCCGGGAGTAGGTGACGGTCCGCAACCCGCGCTCGCTCGCAGCCTCGACGAACGGCTCGAACTGCACCTTGCAGCTCGGCGTGCCGTGATGGAAGACGAACGGGCGGCCGTCGGGCGGCCCGGACACGATGACGTCGAGCGTGCGGCCGCCGATTGGGACGATGAGTTCCTCCATGGGATGCCGAGCCTAGCGGGGCGTGCGAGGATTCGTGCGAAGGGGGGTTGCATGGAGCACCACGAACAAGGCGCCACGCCCGCTACCGCTGGCGTCGGGAAGTCCGGCCGCCGGCATCGCCGGCCGAGCGGCGCGCCGCCGCCCCTTCCCAAGCAAATCGGCCGCACCGGGTGGATCTGGCTCATCCTGCTGCTCGGCGTCGTGTTCACCGGCTGCCTGTGGCTTCGCGCTAATCCCGCCCCGCTCGATCGCTTCGACGCCGCGATCACCGACGCCGTCACGAGCCTGCGCACACCGTGGCTGACCAACATTGCGCAGAAGGCGCACCAGGTCGGCTCACGCGCCGGCTTCGGCGCGCTCGGTCTCGCGCTCGTCATCGCCACTGCGTGGTTCCGGCGCTGGCGCCACTTCGTGATCTGGATGGTCTCGTTGTTCATCGTGGGGCTGCTGCTGCAAGGGCTGGAGCTCGTCGCGCTCAGGCCCCGCCCGTTCGGCGTCACCCAGTTGGCAAGTTGGGAGGGATTCGCCACGCCGTCGATCCCGATGGGCGCGATCGCCATCCTCGCGATCGGCGCGGTCTACATGCTCGTCGTGCCGGGCACGTCGCGCACATGGGCGAAGTTCGCGGCGGCGGGAGCCATCGCGCTCGCCGGGTTGCTGCGGATCTACCTCGGCGTCGACCATTTCACCGACGCCGTGTTCGGCGCGATCATCGGGGTCGCCGTGACGCTCGTCGCGTTCCGCGCCTTCGCGCCCAACGACATCTTCCCGATCAGCTACGGGGCACGGGGAAAGGCGGCCCACCTCGACGTCACCGGCCGCCGCGGCGAGGCGATCCGCGTTGCGCTGCAGGATCAGCTGGGCTTCACCGTGCACGACATCAAGCCGGTCGGTCTCGAGGGATCGGGCGGCTCGACGCCGCTCAAGATGACCGTCACCGACGAGGACGGCAACGAGCGCACGATCTTCGCCAAGCTCTACGCCAAGAGCCACGTGCGCGCCGACCGCTGGTACAAGCTCGGGCGCACGATGCTCTACGGCGGCCTCGAGGACGAGACGCCGTTCTCGACCGTGCGGCGGTTCGTGGAGTACGAGGACTACACGCTGCGGATGCTCGGCGAGTACGGGTTCCCGACGCCCGCGGCGCTCGGGATCGTCGAGATCACGCCGGAGCGCGAGTACCTGATCGCGATGGACTTCTTCGACGACGCGGTCGAAATCGGCGACGCGGAGGTCGACGACCACGTGATCGACGAGGCGCTCGCCATGATCCGGCGGATGTGGGACGTCGGCCTCGCCCACCGCGACATCAAGCCGGCCAACCTGATGGTGCAAAGCGGCGAGCTCAAGCTCATCGACGTGTTCTTCGTGCAGGTACGGCCGTCGCCCTGGCGCCAGGCGGTCGACCTGGGGAACATGATGCTGGTGCTCGCGCTGCGGTCCGACGCGCCGACCGTCTATAACGCCGCGCTGCGGTACTTCACACCCGACGAACTCGCGGAGGCGTTCGCGGCGACGCGGGGCGTCGCGAGCCCGTCACAGCTTCGCCAACAGATGAAGCAGGACGGCCGGGACCTGCTCGCGGAGTTCCGCGAGATGGCGCCGCACCGCCGGCCGATCGGGGTGCAGCGGTGGAGCTTCCGGCGGCTCGTGCTCATCATCACGACGGTTCTGCTGGTCATGCTCGGGATCCTGGCCGGGGTCGGGCTGTTCTTCCCGACCAGGGGAACGGTGACACCGACGAACTGCGGGACCGGGGAATCGATGCTGGTGATGGCGCAGGCCGTGCCGACCGCGACGCAGCTCCCGTGTGTCGCCTCGCTGCCCGTCGGCTGGGGCATCGGCGACGCCGAGATCGTCAAGGGCGAGGCGACGTTCGTCGTCGGCGTCGGCGACGGGGAGTCCTCACCGGTCACGGTGACCCTCACCGAGACCTGTCCCGCGAAGGTCGAGGGAACCCAGCAGATCCCGATCGACGGTGGCTGCGTCACATATCACTCGGCGGTCGATGACCCGACCGTGCCGTCGTTCGAGCCGAACCGAGGGCTGGAGTTCACCTCACGCGTGGACCTGGTGAACGCGGTAAACGAGCAGGACGACCAAGTGCTGTGCGGTGCCCTCGCTCCTCCCTGCCCCTGATCGTGCCGAGTGCTGGTTTGTCGCTTTGACCCTCCGGTGAGGGCGTGCCAGGCTCGTCGGCAATGGACGGTGTGCACGACATGGGAGGCATGCAAGGGTTCGGCTCGGTCGTGACGGCCGACGGGGACGTCGTCTTCCACGAGGAATGGGAGCGACGGCAGTTCGCGGTGAGCCTGCTGACCGAGGTCCATCGCGCGACGATCGAAACCATGCCCGCGAAGGAGTACTTGCGCGCCAGCTACTACGAGCGATGGCTGTACTCCACCGAGCGAGACCTGGTGCACTCGGGCGTGATCGCGCCGGGTGAGGTCGACGAGTGGATCGCTCGCCTGGGGGCCGGCGAGCAGGCGCCCACCCACATGGATCCCGACCGGGCACGGGAAGCTGCTGCCGAGATGTCGGAGACCTGGGTGTTCCCGCCGGCGAAGGCGGCGAGCTTTGCCGAGGGGCAGGCGGTTCGCGTGCGACGGATGCGCCCGGCCGGGCACACTCGCTGTCCCCGCTACGTGCGCGGCGTCCGGGGTCAGATCCGTGCCGTGCTCGGCGACGACACGCTTCCGGACGACGAGGAAATCGTGGAGGCCGTCTACTCGGTCGCGTTCGATTCGTTCGATCTGTGGGGAGCGACGAGTGACGAACCTGCGTTCGTCGTGGTGGTCGATCTGTGGGAGAGCTACCTGGAACCGCTGGAGGATGCCGATGTCTGACGAGCACGACCACGACCACGACCACGGTGACGGCGGGGCGCACCATCCGATTCCACCGTCGTCCGCGGAGCTGCGGGCGCGAGCGCTCGAGGCGCTCCTCGTCGAGAAGGGCGTCATCACGACCGACGCGATCGACGCCGTCATCGAGCTGTACGAGAACGACGTCGGTCCGCAAAACGGCGCCAACGTCGTCGCGCGAGCATGGACCGATCCGGCGTATAAGCAGCGTCTCCTCGCCGACGCCACGAGCGCCATCGCCGAGCTGGGCTTCGGCGGGACGGAGGGCACGCTGATCGCGGTCGAGAACACGCCCGAGGTGCACAACATGATCGTGTGCACACTGTGCTCCTGCTATCCGTGGCCGGTCCTCGGGTTGCCGCCCACCTGGTACAAGAGCGCGGCCTACCGGTCGCGCGCGGTGGCCGAGCCGCGCTCGGTGCTCGCCGAGTTCGGCGTCGACGTCGAGCCCGGCGTGGAGATCCGGGTCTGGGATTCCAGCGCCGAAGCACGCTACCTCGTGATCCCCGAGCGGCCCGAAGGCACCGAGGAGATGACTGAGGAACAGCTCGCCGAGCTGGTGCCGCGCGACGCGATGATCGGCACCGCCCGGGCGCTCGATCCGGAACCGGTGGGCTGATGGACCGCGTCGTCGTCGACCGCATGGATCGTGCGCTGGCCGGCTCCGCGCCGCTGCCGCGCGACAACGGCGTGCTGGTGTTCGAGGAGCCGTGGCAAGGCCGCGCGCTCGGGCTCGGCGTCGCCACGATGCAGCGGCACGACATCGGCTACGACGAGTTCCGCGAGGCGCTCATCGCGGCAATCGCGCGGCATCCCGAGGATCCGTCGGAGACGCCCGCGACCGCCTACTACGCGTCGTGGCTGGACGCGGTGGAGACGGTTTTGAGCGCGCGGCAGCTCCTGCCCTAGCGGCTGCCCCTTCGCGCGATCCGTCATAGGTTCGAGGCGTGCATCGACACCGGCTCGGGTTTGTCGTTTCCGCGCTGCTCACGCTGGCAGCCTGCACCACGTCCACGCCGGAGATCGGGCAGCCCACGCCCAACCCGACGGCCGCGACCTCGTCGTCGCCCTCGGTGTCCGGAGATCGTCTGCTCGTGCTCCGCGCCGACGGCAACCTCGTGACGATGTCGCCGACGGGCGCCGACATGATTGCGCTCACGACCGACGCCGGGCCGGGCCGGATCGAGTCGCAGGCGGTCGGATCGCCCAACGGCCGCTCGATCGCCTGGGTTGAGTTCGACGAAGCGGGCGCCTCGGTCGAGACCGCCTCCCGCTTCGGTGAGCATCACGTGTCGCAGCCGCTCGCGTTCCCGCCCTTCTATCTGCTGTGGGATCCCACGTCGACGCGCGTGCTCTACCTCGGGAACGCCGGCTCGACGATCGGGCTCGGGGTGGTCGATGCGGCCGTGGTGCAGCCCAAGGACATCCCGGTCGGCGGCGGCGCTCCCCTCTATCTGTCATGGAACCCAGACGGCACGCAGATCGTGGTGCACGTCGGCGCGAACACGCTCGGCACGAGCGACCTGTCGAGCCCGCTGCACACGATCCCGCACACACCGGGCACCTTCCAGGCCCCGGTGTGGCTCCCCGACGGCGGGCTCGTCTACGTGATCCGCGAGCGCGCCAAGCAATCGATTGTCGTCGACCGGGACGGCACGCTCGACACGCTCGCGACCTTCCCGTCCGGCGGCGGAACAGTGTTCACCGCCGATCCGTCCGGCCGGCGGATCGCGTATCGAATCGATCGACCGGACGGAACACAGACGGGTGTGTTCGTGCAGTCGATAAAGGGTGGCCCGGTGCAGACGGTCACGACATACGAGACGACGGACTTCGTCTGGAGCCCCGACGGGTCGAAGCTCCTGCTGATGCAGCCGGTGGCAGGTGCCGCGGATCCGACGACCCATCGGTGGGCGGTCTGGGACGGGGCGCACGTGCGGACCGTGTCGCCGGCGTTCGTGCCGAGCGACACGTTCTTCAACCAGTACGCGCCGTTCTTCGACCAGTACGCGCAGTCGCAGACACCGTGGGCGCCATCGAGCGACGCGTTTGCCTTCGCAGGAACGGTGCAGGGACAACGAGGCGTATGGGTCGCTCGGCTCGACGGCTCCGCGCCGGCATACGTCGACAGCGGGGTCATGGTGTCCTGGTTACCCGCCGACCAAGCGTCTTAGCTCGGCGGTTCGGCTCCCCAGATGAGCGCGTCGGCGATCCGAGGGAGCGATCGGCGGATCCCGTCGGTGGCCCGGAGCTCCCTCTGGAGCTCTCGCAGCACGGGGCGTAACACGGTTCGCTGCTCCCGCAGAAGGCCGACCACCTCGACTCCTGCCGCAGCGTCGTCACCGCGTACCCCGAGCGTTCGCACGACGTTGGAGTCACAGATCGGAATCAGATCGGGCCGCTTGATGTGGAGCAGCTTGGTCGCCCGCGAGATGCCGATCCCAGGTCCAGTCACCCGCTCGAACAGCCGCAAAAGCCGGGCGGGCACGTCCGCGTCGCGCCACAGACGCTCCGAGGTCGTGAACAGGTTCCACGTCGGGTCGATGCGGCGAAGCTGCGAGATGGAACGGGCCGCGAGCAGCTCCGCCCAATCCCCGTACGGCGAACGGCCCCCCATAAAGGTGTTGATAACGGCAACGTCTTCACGGGCGATCCGGTGCCGCGGCGATACGCCACTCGCGACGTACTCGTCGTAGGCGAGGTTGCCGCGGCCGGTCAGGAATACCCGCGCCTGCTCGCCAGGGTCCGCCACGACGAGCGACATACCGGGAATCACCAACGGCCTCGACGACATCACGCGCACCATGTGGGAACTAGCATCTCCCACACCGCCGACAGGAGGCCGATCGATGGCGTCACCCACGAGCACCACCCTGAACTTCGGACCGTGGTACCGGCGTTCGCCGTTCTTCGAGGCGACCCTGCGCGCCGGGTGCTCGGCCTATGACGTGTACCAGCACATGCTCCACCCGAACACGTACGGGGATCCCGTCGAGGAGTACTGGGCGCTCGTGAACGACGTCACGCTCTGGGACGTGAGCGTCGAACGCATCGTCGAGATCACCGGCCCGGACGCGACCGCGTTCACCAATCTGCTCACGTGTCGCGATCTGACCACATGCGCGGTCAAGCAGGGCAAGTACATGCTCGTCACCGCACCGGACGGCGGGATCGTCAACGACCCCGTCTTGTTGCGCGTGGAGGAGAACCGGTGGTGGCTCGCCCTTGCCGACTCCGACGCAGGGCTGTACGCGATGGGTGTCGCCGTCAACTCGGGGATGGACGTCCACGTCGGGCACCCGGACGTCTACCCCGTGCAAGTCCAGGGACCGAAGGCGAAGGACACGATGCGCGACCTGTTCGGCGACTGGATCCTCGACATGAAGTACTACTGGTGCGACGAGGCCGACCTCGACGGTATCCCCGTGGTGATCAGCCGCACGGGCTGGACGGCGGTCGTCGGCTACGAGATCTATCTGCGCGACCCGAGCCGCGGCGACGACTTGTGGGAGCGCATCCTCGACGCGGGCAAGCCGTACGGGATCCGCGTGACGCCCTCCTCGGACATTCGCCGCATGGAGGCAGGCATCTTCGACTGGGGCTCGGACTTCGGTCTGGAGACCAACCCCTTCGAAGTGACCGGGCTCGAGCGTCTCGTCGAGACGCAGGAAGCCGACTACGTCGGCAAGGAGGCACTCGAGCGCATCCGTCGCGAGGGCGTGACGCGCAAGCTCGTGGGAATCGAGATCGACGGCGATCCGCTCGGTCAGCCGACGCAGCACTGGCCCGTATCGGTGGACGGCGAGCCGGTCGGGCACGTGACGGACGCCTGCTGGTCGCCGCGCCTCGAGCGGAACATCGGCTATGTCTGGGTGCCGACCGGGCTGGCGGCGCCGGGCAATCGGCTCGCGGTGGCAGCCGACGACGGCGAACGGTTGGGCACGACGGCCGCGCTCCCGTTCATCGATCCCCAGAAGAAGGTTCCGGCCGCATGAGCTCGAACGACGACGAAGCCCGGCGGCAGGCCGTCGTCGAGGGACTGATTGCGATCGGTATCGAGGACGGCGTGTTCCACACGATGGCGCTCGAGGGGCAACTGATCGAGCTTCAGTGCGAGACGCCGAAGTGCTACTGCGATCACGAACTCGGCCGCGCGTACTTCCCGAAGCCGCCGCAACCCGACACGGACTGGGACCCGACGATCGACCACTACCCCATCCTCAAGTCGCAGGGCGGGCACAAGGATCCGTGGAACGTGCGGCTTGCGCACAAGCTGTGCAACCGGGAGGACTACGCCTGGCGCGAACGCATCACAAGGATGATCCAGGAGCACCTCTCGCTCGAGCAGATGGCCGAGGAACTCAACCGCGAGAACGTGCGCCGACCACACGGCGCCGGACCGTGGACGGCGGCAAGCGTGCGCTGGACCTTCGTGACCTCCTAGGCGGGAGGCAGGTCGGTCACGGCGGGCTCCGAGCCGTGGTACAGCACGATCCGCCAGCCGTCGGCCTCGCGCCGGCACACCATCGTGAACCGATACGGAAGGGTGTGCGCCGTCCCGTCGAAGCTGTAACGAAACTCGGCGTTCGCATAGGCCCACGCGAGCTCTCCGCGCGCCCACACACGACGCTCCTTCCACGTGAAGGACGCCGTCGCATTGTGATCGCGGACGATCTCGAAGTATCGGTCGACGCCCTGCGCGCCGAGGAACGTCTCGAAGTCGGCCGAGCCGATCATCGCGATGTCGGCATCGTCGGCGAATTGCGCCCGTTGGGCGTCCCAATCGCCGGACGCCATGAAGGCGTTCATCCGATCGAGCAGGGCGAGGATCTCCGACTCGATCTCGGGCGGCGCTTGCAGCATCGCGCGAGGGTATCCCGAACCCTTAGATGTTCCCTCGGGCGACCGACGGGGTTTCCCTTGGGTTCACCCGGGAGGCCGACCATGCAACGCACGATGGAAGCGCCAGAGCCCACCGACCTGGAGCAGCTGCGGCAGCTCGAACAGGACGATCGACGCCAGCCTGCCCTCCCACCGCCGCCCGAGGGGTTCGACTCCTGGGCGGAGTTCTACGCGTGGGAACGTTCCACCGACTCCCCCGCGTGACCGATTTCATGGCGCCGCATCATGCCATATGCTAGTTCATATGGCATGATGATTGGCGTGTCGCGCAAGCAGGTTCTCGTACAACTCGACGACGGGCAGGTGGCGCGTCTCGATGCGCTGGCCGATGCCACCGACGACAGCCGCAGCGAACTGATCCGGCGCGCGATCGACCTATACGTCGAAGCGATCGACGAGGCGGTCGCCGACGTGCGCTACGCCGATGCGTATCGGCGGACGCCCGAAGACCTCGAGGAGTTCAAGGGCCTGCGGGCGCTCGGCGCGCACACCTGGCCGAAGGGCTGACCGGCGTGAGGCGCGGTGAGATCTACCTCGCCGATCTTCCCAAGCCAGTCGGGAGCCGGCCGGTACTGCTGGTCACCCGCACATCGGCGATCGCCGTCCGTACCGCCGTGACCGTCGCCCCCGTAACGCGAACGGTTCGCGGCATCCCGACGGAGGTTCCGCTGGGTCGGTCCCACGGCATGCGCACCAAATCGGTGGCGAACTGCGATTCCCTGCAGACCATTCCTATCGAGGCGCTCCGGCGCAAAGCCATCGGCCGGCTCTCACCCGACGAGCTGCCCGCGCTCGACAGAGCGCTTCGTTTCGCCTTGGACATCAAGTCCTGACGATAGGTTGACATGTGACCGAACGGTCACGTATGGTCTCCCCGTGGCCACCGAAGACGACCGCGTGTTCAAAGCACTCGCCGACGCGACGCGGCGGCTCCTCCTCGACCGGCTCTTCGAGCGAGACGGCCGCTCGCTCACCGAGCTCGAGTCCGAGCTGGAGATGACCCGCTTCGGCGTGATGAAGCACCTGCGCGTGCTCGAGGATGCGGGGCTGGTGGTGACTCGCCGGCAGGGCCGGGAGAAGCTGCACTTCCTCAACCCGGTGCCGATCCGGCTGATCCACGACCGGTGGATCGACAAGTACACCGAGCGCCAGATCAGCGCGCTCGCCGACCTGAAACACGAGCTGGAAGGAGGCTCCGCATGACCACCGACACGATGGTCACCACACAGGTGTATCGCGTCTACATCAAGGCGACGCCCCAGGCGATCTGGGACGCGATCACCAAGCCCGAGTGGACGCAGCGGTACGGCTACACGAACCTGGCCGACTACGACCTGCGGCCGGGCGGCGCGTACAAGTCCTACCCGAGCGAGGCAATGAAGGCCGGGGGCGCCGCGGTCGGGATTCCCATCCCCGACGTCGTCGTCGACGGCGAGGTGATCGAGGCAGATCCCCCGCACCGGCTCGTGCAGACGTTCCGGATGCTCATGGATCCGCAGTCGGCGCCCGAGGGATTTACCCGACTCACCTACGAGATTGCCGAGACCAACGGCGGCGTCTGCAAGCTCACGGTCAGCCACGAGCTCGAGGGTGCGCCGAACCTGGCGCTCGTCGTCGGCGGCGGCCGCGAGGCCGAGGGTGCCGGCGGCGGCTGGGCGTGGGTGCTCAGTGACCTCAAGTCGCTTCTCGAGACCGGTTCCCCCATGGACATGGAGGACGGCTTCAAGCAGGAGTAAGCGTCACGAGTCTGCGAGGACGGCGCCCGGAGGCGGCGGCTCGCATCGTCACCGACGGTGCGAGTCCCCGCCTCCGCCTCGCGTCCGGGCAGTCGTAGGCGCGCTTACGGCAGCCAGCTCCACGCCTCGTCCACCTGCGGGGAGTCCGTGATCTGAGTGAGGTCGGATCCGTCGGCCGCGACGGTGTAGACGTCGAACTGATCGCCCTCGAGTGACATGGTGAGCAGGATGCGTGAACCGTCCGGCGACCACAGGCCGTTCGTGACGTAGCCGTCGAGCCCCGCGCCCGCAAGCGGTGTCGCCTCGCCGTCGGGCGTCACTTGCATCAACGTTCCGCCGACGCTCGCAAGGATCGTGTTCCCGTCGGGCGACCAATCGCAGGGAACCCCGGAGACGCCGACGCCGTGCACCAACGTGCGGGGATCGGATCCGTCCTGTGCAGCCGTCATCAGCGTGCCGGTCGAACCGTCGCCCCCGGCCCGGACGAATACCAGCCGCGAACCGTCCGGCGAGACGTCGCACGGGACGTCGTGGGCGTGCGTCAGCTGCGTCGCGTTGCCCCCGTCGACGCGCACGCTGTACATGCCGCTTCGCGACGGATGCGTGTCGTCCCAGCCCTCGCACAGCAACCGGTCGCCCGGCGCCCAGATGCCGCACGCCAAGTTGAGGGTCGGGCCGGCCGCGTCGAAGAGCTTGAGGGCGCTTCCATCGGTCGAAGCGAGACCGCTCACGACGATGCCGTCCTTGTTGGCGGCGACGATCGCGAGGTGCCTGCCGTCGGGCGAGACGGTCCTCGTCTCGAAGTCCTCGCCGGGAAAGAAGGGTTGCCCGCCGGAGCCGTCCTGCTCGACGACGAGAAGGTGCGCCGCGCCGGTATCGTCGAAGTGGGCGATCAGGATCCGGGCGGTCGACGGGGTCGCCGATGGCGACGCCGTCGCTTCGCCTTGCACCGAACTGCTGGACGACCCGGTGCAGGCCGCGAGAATAAGCGGCACCAGCGACAGGAGCAAACCCTGTCGCACGAGCCGCGGCACTATCGTCAATGCGCTCATACCCCGTACGGCACCTGAGGGCATCGAATCGTTTACGGACAGAGCCGATGTTCACGGCTTTTTGTCCGGCCTTTCGAGACCCGAGTATGGTCGCGCTTCGAGACGTGATACCTGAGATATCAGATTCGATCTGCGGAGGACCTGGTGGGAGGTCGGTCACCGGCCGGCGCTGAGGCGTCGGCACCGAATCCCGGAAACGACGACATCGGCATCGCGTTCGAGGGCGTCGGCAAGGTGTTCGGGGAGCTCGTTGCGCTCGACGGCGTTACCTTCGAGATCGTGCGCCATTCCCGAATCGGGATCGTCGGGCCGAGCGGCGGCGGCAAATCCACGCTGCTGCAACTGACCGCCGGCCTACTGGAGCCCGACTCGGGCTCGATCAACGTCGAGGGCGAGACCACCGCGGAAGGCCGCCTCGCCACCTGCGCGATGATGCCGCAGCGCGACCTGCTGCTCCCGTGGCGCACCGCCCTGGACAACGCGATGATCGCGCTCGAGAACCACGGCCTGTCCAAGAACGACGCGCGCGACAAGACGCGCCCGTTCTTCGAGCACTTCGGGCTTGCGAAGTTCGAGGACGTCCGGCCCGACCGGCTCTCGGGCGGGATGCGCCAGCGCGTGAGCTTCCTGCGGACGCTGATGGCCGAGAAGGACGTGCTTCTGCTCGACGAGCCGTTCGGGGCGCTCGATTCGATCACCCGGGCACAGATGCAGGAGTGGCTGCTGGGGGCGCTCGGCGACGTTCCCCGCACCGTGCTCCTCGTCACGCACGACGTCGACGAGGCGCTGCTGCTGTCACGCACCGTCGTCGTGATGTCGGCCCGGCCCGGGCGCGTCGTCACCGTCATCGACGCCGCGCTCGAGACGGAAGGGCTCTCGCGCCGCGAGATCGTGACCAGCCCCGAGTTTGCGGAGTTGAAGGAGCGGGCGCTCGAGGCGATCGAGTGAGCGAGCCGGCGCCCGAGCGGCCATCGGCATTCGTTCGCTTCTGGAGAGCCTACGGCCTGGCGGTCCTGTTCATCGTCGCGATGCTCGCGATCTGGGAGCTGTGGATCCGGATCTTCCACGTGCCCAAGTACTTGCTCGCCTCGCCATCGGGAATCGTGACGGCGTTTCGCGAGGACTGGTCACGCTACCTCGAGCCCAACCTCTGGCCGACCGTGAGCGAGGTTCTCGTCGGGTTCGCCATCGCGGTCGTCGCTGGGGTCGGCCTGGCGATTGTGCTGCACATGTTCACGCCGCTGCGCCGCGCGATCTACCCGCTCCTCATCGGCTCGCAGACGATCCCGATCGTCGTTCTCGCCCCGATCCTCGTGATCCTGCTGGGCTACGGCTTGTTGCCGAAGGTCGTCATCGTCGCGCTCATCTGCTTCTTCCCGATCGTCGTCAACGGACTCGACGGCCTGCGCCTAGTCGACGACGACTTCATCCACATGATGCGGACGCTCGACGCAACGCGCTGGTCGATCTTCCGCAAGGTTGAGTTCCCCGGCGCGCTCCCGTCGATCTTCTCGGGGATGCGTGTCGCCGCCACGTTCGCGGCGATCGGCGCCGTGTTCGGCGAGTGGGCCGGGGCGAGCAAGGGCCTCGGCTATCTGATCCAGGCCTCCACACCCAACCTGCAGACGGCCCGGATCTTCGCCTGCATCCTGCTGCTCACGCTGATCGCCATGGCCTTGTTCGGGCTGGTGTCGCTCCTGGAGCGGATAGTCTGCCCGTGGGTGTCGAAAGAGGGTGTGCTGTAAAAGGAATCGGAGGATCCCGAGAGAAGGTGCTCGCCGCGCTGGCGATGCTGTCCGTCGCCACGCTCGTCGCAGCAGCCTGTAGGACCGACCACTCGACCTCGGGCGCGACAACACCCGGATCGGTATCGGCAACCGACGCGCCGGCCACGCTGGACGTCGAGCTTGACTGGGTGCCGAACCCCGACCACGTCGGTCTCTACTACGCCCAGGAGAAGGGCTACTACGACAACGCGAACCTCGCGATCAACTTCCGGCAGCCGTCGAACGCGGCGGACCCGATCAAGCTGGTCGCCCTTGGCAAGGTCGACCTGGCCATCACGTACGAGCCCGAGATGTTCTACGCGCAGCAGAGCGGGCTGCCGTCGGTCGCGGTCGCGACGGTGGTGCCGGTGCCGCTCAACTCCCTGATCATGAACCCGGACCAGCCGATCACGTCGTTGTCGCAGATGGCCGGCAAGTCGGTCGGTGTGTCCGGCATCCCGAGCGACGACGCCTTCTACACGACCATGCTCAAGACGGCCGGCCTTACCGCGGACCAAGTGGAAAAGGTCAACGTGGGCTTCAGTCTGCTGCCCTCCGTGCTGTCGGGCAAGGTCGACGGGATCATCGGCGGCTACCAGAACGTCGAGGCGATCCAGATCGAGCAGGAGTCGGGCACGATGCCGTCGGTGTTCCCGGCCGACCAGCTCGGCGTTCCCTCCTACGCGGAACTCGTGATCGCAGCCAACGCCGACCGGCTGTCGGCCGATCCCGAGTACGCCGACGCGGTTCGCCGGTTCGTTGCCGCCGTGATCCAGGGCACCGACGGGGCGATCGCCAACCCGGCGGAAGCCACGCAAGTCATGAAGGACGTGACCGATTACAAGCCGACCTTCCTCGACGAGAGCGTCCCATACACGCTGGAGCTCATGAGGCCGGCCGACAGCACGAAGACCGGCTGCATCAACGTCGAAAGCTGGCAGAGCTACGGTGAGTGGATGAAGAGCAACGACCTGATCACGAGCGACCCGGACGCGAGGGCCATCGCGACCACCGACTACATGCCTTACAGCTGCTCGTGACCAGCTGACCCAAGGTCTCGCGGCCCCGATCTACGACTGGCTCCTCGAGTGACGGCCGCAGAAGCGAGTCGGCCCTCGGTGACCCGGACGAGCGCCGCCGCCCTCTAGCTAGCTGCTCGTTTCGGATGTGACCGGTCGGGAGGTCTCGGCAAGTCGAAGCGCGAGCACCCGCATCACGCCAAGGGCGAGGTCGGGGCGCTCCCGGACCATGCTTTCGAACTCTCGGTGACCGATCCGGATCGTCCGGACCGGGCCCTCGGCGATGAGGGAGGCGATCCGCGGGTTGCTGGTGATGATCGACATCTCGCCGACGACCTCGCCCGTGGTCCGTCGAGCAAGCAGGCGTTCATCGCCATCGCTCCCGGTGACGACGCGGATCACGCCCTCGGTCACGATATGCATCGCGTCGCCGAGCTCGCCCTCGTGTGCGATCGCCTCGCCATCGTCGTAGCCCTGCTCCTCGGCGATCATCGCCAACCGCTCGAGATCTCCCGCGCTGAGGTCGGAGAACAGCGGGATTCCTCGGAGGATGAGCACGCGCTCGACGACTGAAACGGTTGTGGTCGACAACGTCATCGGGTCTCCTTCACGTCGTGAGCGGATGACCTCGGCGCACCGACGGACGAGGTCGTCCTCGTCCTCGAGCGCAGTGATCAGCCAACTCTCATCGTCGGTGGTCGGAGCGATCGGCTCCCACAGCGCCAGCAGGGGACCGACCGACTTCGTCGCGTCCGCTGCCTCAACGGTCTCCAACGCGCTCGCGCGAACGGCGCCCATCCCGTCGAGGGGTTCGATAGCGGCCGTGAACGCCGCTCGGTCGGCGGCAACCATACTCGCGGCCCACAGCGCCGACCGGGCGCGGAGCCGTGCTCGGTCGAGGATCGCGGTACGAAGGAGCGCCTCGAGCTCCGGCTCCGTGGGGGTGGACGCGATGAGCCTGCGATCGCCTCGCGCACGATCCGCGGCGGTCCGCACGAACGAGCGGACGGTATCGGCCTGGCCGTTCGGTTCCATCCTGCGAGCCGCCTCGATACCCACGGCGACGGTGTCCGGATCCTGCAGGGCGTCCAGGACGTAGGGCACCGCCGAGGCTCCGATCGAACCCAGGGCACGACCGGCCGCGAGCCGAACGGTCGGGTCCGGCGCATCGAGCCGGGCCACCACGGGCGCGAGCGAATGCTCCGGCGCCGACGCGGCGATCCGGTCGAGGGCGGCCGCCTCGACGCGCGGATCCGGGTCGGCGAGCAACCGGCCCGCGAGTTCGGCGGCGACGTCCGGCGGCGCCGCCCCGAGCTGTTCGACGGTCGCGAGCCGGACATCGGCGTCCGCGTCGCCGAGCAACGCGCGCATTCGCGCCTCGCCCCGGGCGTCACCGAGGACGCGCGCCGACGCGGCGGCCGCCACCCCCGCGTCATCGTCGTCGATCATGCCGAGCAACGCGGCACGAATTGTGGGCGTCGACGCGTCGATCGAGCCCACCGACGCGAGACGCACGAGCGAATCAGGATCGCGCAGCCCGTCCAGCAACCGATCGGAGAGCGCGCGCGCATGGAGGCCGCCGGCCATCTGATATGCAAAGCGCCGTGTGCGCACATCGTCGGACCCCATCGCGGCCGCGAGCACCTGCGCCGATTGCGCGTCGACGTCCAGGGAGATCTGGGTCCACGCGGTTGCCTTTTCAAAGACTTGCGGGCGCGCCGCCAGCAACGCGCGCAGAAGCGCGTCCGGGTACGAGCGACGGATCAAGAGAACCACCCCGACGGTGAGCAGCGACGCGACGATGCCGATCGCGGCGAATTGGCGGGCCGACAGCACATCCTGTCCGACCAGCGCGACCAAGCCGGCGATGGCCGTGCCCACCTGTGACGGCCCTCCGTTCAGGAATGCTCTCGTCTCGTCACGGTGATCGTCCGGCACCACGTTGACCAGCGTCTCCCAGCCCGGCGAGGCAATCCCCTGCAGCCAGACGCCGGTGGTCACCTTGCAAACGACGATCGTCGCGAATCCCGCCCCGACGAGCAGAATGCCGAACGCCCCCAGGTACAGCAGGGGCAGCACGAGCATCATCGCGGTGACGCCGAATCGAGCGAACAGCCGGTTGGTCAGCAGGATCGACAACACAAAGGCGCCGCCGGTGATCGCGGCGCCCACGAGCCCGAAGAACCCGGCGAGCGCGTCTGCGTCGGCGAACCGATCGGTCGCGCTCGTCGCGAACGGCAGGAACAGCGAGTAGAAGAGAATCGAAAAGAGCACGGCGGCGACGCCCATCGCGGCCAACAGGCGGCTGCGGCGGACGTACACGTAGCCGCTCTTGATCCCCTCGAGCAACCGCGGCTGCCGACGGGCCGGCTCCGGATGGCGTCCGGCCGGGCCGAGCGCGAGCCGGCAGAGCGCGGCCGCGACGACCAGCGCCGCCACCCAGACGAGCAGCAGGTTCTCGACGCCGAGGAGGGCCGCGAGCGGACGGGTGAGCAGTCCGCCCGCGACCGCGCCGAGGATCCCGCCGGCGCCGAAGATCGGGAACAACCGCTTCGCCTGGCGCGCATCGACCAGAGTGCCGGCGGTCCCCCACAGCCCGATCGCCTGGGCCAACGTGGCGAACGCCACCGTCACCCAGAGCACGGGATAGATCCACCGCGCGTCGGTCAGCAGGACTCCGCGCTCGGCGACCACCACGGCCGCGAGGAGCAGCGGCGACCATATGTAGACCGTGCGGTGCGCAACGCGTTGCAGGACGGCCGTCAGCGCGAACATCGCCACCAACGTGACGCCTGCCTGCGCGAGGTACATGACCGGGAGCGCCTGGGGCCCGAGCCGCTCAAAGAAGAGCGCGCTGACGGCGCTCTCCCCGATCGCGGCTCCGGCAAGCGAGGCGAACATCAGCGTGGCCACGAACCAAACGGTCCGTCGCTCGCTCGCGCGGATCCCGAGAACGCTCACCGGTCGAGCGCGCGCCTTATCCCGCCGCCGCCGTCAGCGGCGGACGCACCACGAAGGCATCGACCGGGTAGCCCTTCAACGATTCCTGTCGATGCTCGGGGCTCGCTCCCGCGAGCGCCGGCACGTGCTCGAGCACCGAACGCGTCACCAGGATCTCGCCGGCCGCGGCCTTGGACGCGAGGTGCGCGGCGATGTTCATCGGGTCGCCGAGGGCGGTGAAGTCCCGGGCGTCCTGGCTGCCGACGATTCCGACGAACGCCGGTCCCGTATGAACCGCGGCACCGAGCGGCAGCCAGGCGCCGTCGGCCGATCCGACGCCGACCGCGGCCATCAGTGCGCGCGCCGCATTGACGGCGCGCTCAGCATGATCGGGTCCAGCGAGGAACGGCAGGAACAGTCCCACGACCTCGTCGCCCACGAACTTCTCGACGATCGCGTCGTGCTCGACGAGCACGTCCATCGACACCCGATAGAAGCGATCCATGAGCTGGGTGAACGCGAGCGTGGACGTGGCCCTCGCGAGCTTGCTCGATCCTCGCACGTCGGCGAAGAGCATCGATAGCTCCACCTCGGCGCCGCGCACCTCCGCGTCGCCTGGGGCACCCGGGCACATCGCCGCGTGGATCCTCAGGCCCTTGAAGCAGCGGCCGCAGATGTTGGGGTTCTTTGCCCACGGTGTGAACCCGAACCGGCGCAGCACGACCGCGCCCGGACGTCCGAACGGCGCCTTGCACAGCTTGCAGCGAGGGCTGGAAGGAATGAGCCGAAACGGGCTCTTCTCATGCAGGTGCGCGTGGGTGCCACTCAGGAAATCGTGCCACTCCTCTTCGGGGGAGTCGTAGTCCCTGCCCACGCACACGAGCGTAGTGGGGCGCTCCGCGAGGCGCCAGCCACGCCACGTCAGGCGGTGGTGACGGCCTCGACGTCCGGCAGGCGGAGGAACGTGGACCGAAGGTCGGGGTCGTCGATGCTGCCGGCGACCTGCTCGAGAATCTCGCGTGCTTCGCGCCGTATCGGGGCCGCATCCGCTTCCTCGCCCAACGCCGACAGCACGCGGCTGAGCGTGCTATCGATGCGCCACAGCACGGGGGTGAATCCGAGCCGTTCGGCCTCGGCCCGAGCCTCGAGCAGCGTGGGCTTCGCTTCGTCCGGCCTCCCCATCGCCTCGAGCGCCGCACCCTTCAGCAGCAATGCGGAGGGGTCGAAGGGCCGAATGCCGAGCGGACGGAGCCATCCGAGCACGCGATCGGCGATCTCCGCGGCACGCTCGTACCGACCTCGCAGCAACGCCACTCGCCCGGACAGTATCTCGGCGTTTGCCGCCGACAGGAATGTGAGCAACCCGGGGAGACGCTCCAACGTGCTTTTCTCGATCGCCTCCTCGGCCTCGTCCAGCCGCCCGGCGAGCAGCAGGATCTCCGCGATTGACGACATGACGATCGGGATCGCGAGCGTGTTCGCTCCCCGAGCGATCGGCAGTCCTTCTTCCGCCAGTTGCAGACCCCGCTCGATCTCGCCCAGGCGTGCATACGCCGCGCCCATGTCCCCCCTGGTGATCGCCTGTGGAATCACGAACCCGGCCAGCTCGGACAACTCGATGCACTCCCGCATCTTCGCGAACGCCCGGCCGAAGTCGCCCCTGGACAGATCGACGTGGTACCCGTTGAGCAGGCTGTACGACTGGCCCCAGTGGTTCCCGATCTCGTCGGCGATGCGGTACGCCTCGTCGCAGCGTGCGAGGGCCTCGTCGTTCTCACCGGCGAGCTCGAGCAACGCGCCCGTGCTCGTCAGGTTCTCGGCCAGCATCGGCATGTTCCCGAGCTCGCGCCACAGCGGCCGCGATTCATCGAGGCACGCGCGAGCGGCCGCGAGGTTCTCGACCGCCGCATACGGTCGCCACAGGTCGTTCAGCGTGAAGGCGATCTGTTCCGTGCTGTCGAGATCGCGAGCGATCGCAAGGGACGCCTCGCCCGCCTCGACCGCCTCCTCGGGCCGGCCGCCGCTGAAGACGTTGAGCGTCATGAGATTCCATAGGGCCTTCGATTCGGCAGCCCGGTCGTGCAGCTCCCTCGCGAGCGCGATCGTGCGCTCGCACAGCTCCCGGCCGGCGGCCGCATCGAACACGGGCGTCGGCGTCGCGTACAAGGTGGTGAGCGCCACGTCGGCGGCGAGCGCGGCAGTCGGCGCGTCGCTCGCCCGCGCCAGCGCCGCCATCTCCTCATAGGTTGTGACCGCGTCGACGAACCTACCGGAGAGCTCCAGTGCCCGGCCGCGGAGTGGGTAGAGGTGGTCGAGCATCTCCTCCGTCCGGCCAAGCCGCGCCGCCGCCTCGATCGCCCACGTCGAATGGGTCACAGCCTCGGCATGCGCGTACAGCCGCGCGTCCGCGTCTGCGGCGATCGACGCGTACCGAAGCGTTCGCTCATCGTCGTCGCCCTCCCGCGCATGCTGCGCCAGTAGCGGAGCGGACGCCTCGAGTCCGTTCGCGTACACCTCCTCGAAGACCTCCGCGACGCGGCGATGCAGCTCACGGCGCCTGCGCAGCAGGATGGTCCCGTACGTTGCGTCCTGGGTGAGGCTGTGTCGAAACGCGTACTCGCGCTCGGGTGTTCGCGCGGTCTCGACGATCAACCCTGCCCGTTCCAGAGTGCGGAGGGAGGTGACGACGTCCGCGTCACCCGAGACCGCTCGGAGCACGGGTTCCGTGAACGAACGGCCGACCACGGAAGCCAGCTGCAGCGTGTGTTTCGCGTCCTCGTCGAGCGCGTCGAGACGTGCGGTGAAGAGCGCCTGAAGCGTGGTCGGGATCGCAATGTCGACGTGGTGTTCGTGAACCGCGGCGGCGACCTCCTCCAGGAACAGTGGGTTGCCGTCGGTGCGCGAAAGGATCTGCTCACGAACGTCGGCGTCCTCGTCCGGGATGAGCGCGTCGATCAAGCGCCCGCTCTCGTCCTGGGTGAGCGGCGTCAGGGTGAGCTCCGTCGACCGATGCGGGTACTCCGTCTCGAGCCACTGCTTAAGCCGCCACGACGGCGCCTGCCGGTCGGGCCGATACGCGAACACGAACAGGCACGGGAGATCGTCGACGAGCTTGGCCGTCTCGATGAGGATGTCCATCGACGCTTCGTCGCACCAGTGCAGGTCCTCGAACACCATGAGTCGCGGTCGGCCGGCCCCGAACGCCCGGGTCGATGAGGTCACGAGGTCGGTGATCGCGTCACGAAACGCCTCGCCTTCGATTGGTTCCTCGCCGGGCTCGGTAACGCCGAACAGCGACCGCCAGACGCGCATGTGCGGACCGACCCAGTGCTCGGCATCGTGTCCGATCGCGTCTTGCTGGACGGTGCCGGTGAGCTTGGCGCGAACGACATCCGGTGAATCGGCGTCCTCGATCCCGGCGATCCTCGCCACGGTCCGCCGGTACTGCGAATACGGGCGTGTCGCGTCGTACGACACGCATTGCCAGGTCTCCCAGACCCGCAGCAACTCCGGATCGCCGGCGCCGGTCGGATCGTCGGCGGTGCGACGATCCCATTCGGCTCGGGTCTCCGCGATCAACCGCGTCTTGCCGAGACCCGCCTCGCCCACCAACGAGACGATGCGTCCCCCGCCCGCCTGCGCCTCGGCGATCGCGGCGGTAAGCTCCGCGCGCTCGCGGTCCCGACCCACGAGCGGCGAGTCGCGCATCTCCCGCGTTGCGCCGTGCAGGTGTCGCCGCCGAATGACCGTGAACGTCTCGACAGGCTCGCTCTTCCCCTTCACTTCGATGGGACCGCGAGCTTCGACGTCGAAGAACGGCTCGACCAACCGGTGCGTCTCGGCGGTGATCTGGACGGTCCCCGGCTCGGCGGTCTGCTCCATGCGCGCCGCGACGTTGACCGCGTCGCCCATCGCGGTGTACTCGACCCGCAGATCCGAGCCGACCTGCCCGACCATGACCGGCCCGGTGTGGATGCCGACCCGAACGGCCAGATCGAGCCCGTGGTGCGCGCGCACCTCGTCCTTGTACGACGCGATCCCCGAGATGATGTCGAGCCCGGCCCAAACGGCGCGGGGCGGATCGTCCTCGTGCGCGATCGGCGCCCCGAAGAACGCGAAGATCGCGTCGCCCATCAGCCGGGCGAGCGTTCCTTCGTAGCGGTAGACGGGGGCGATGAGACGCTCGAACGCGCCGTTCATGATCTCGGCCCAGTCCTCGGGATCCATCGTCTCGGCCATCGCGGTGGAGCCCTTGACGTCGCAGAACAGCATCGTGACGACGCGACGCTCGCCCTCCATCGCACGCCCGGCCCGCGCGGCCTCGAGCTTGGCGAGCAGTTCCTTCGGGAGGAACTTGTCGAGCGCGGCGCTCTGTTCCACGCCCTCGCCCAACGGGGTGCCACACGCGTTGCAAAACCGAGCTCCCTCGGGGTTGGCAGTCCCACACGCCGCGCAGTTCACGCAGGGACGATAGCGCTGCTGGGGTCTGGAGGCGCGCGCAATCCGACCTCGACGGATACGGTTACGAACGGGAGTGCGACGGAGGAGGCGAGACGATGGAGCCGTGGTCGTTCGAGGTGCAGGGGCGGTTCGACGAGCATGTGGTCACCAGCGAGGCGCTGAAGGGAAACGCGCTCGGGGATCCGCACGAGCGCCCCGTGTGGGTCTACGTGCCGCCGGGCTACGACGACGAGCCGGACCGCCGGTACGCCTCGGTCTACGTGATCCAGGGCCTCACCGGCCAGCTCGACATGTGGCGCAACCGCGCACCGTTTCGGCGGAACTTCCCCGAGCTCGCCGACGCGATGTTCGCCGCGGGCGAGGCGCCTCCCGTTGTCGTGGTCTGGGTCGACTGCTGGACCTCACTCGGCGGCAGCCAGTTTCTCGACTCGCCGGGCACCGGGAACTACCTCACCCATCTCAGCGACGAGATCGTCCCGTTCGTCGACGCCAACTACCGGACGATCGCCGATCGCGATCATCGCGGGATCCAAGGCAAGTCGAGCGGCGGCTACGGCGCGATGGTCGTGCCGATGCTCCGCCCCGACGTGTGGGGCGGACTCGCGACCCACGCCGGCGACGCGCTGTTCGAGATGTGCTACCTGCCGGAGTTCCGGGAGTCGGTGCGCGCGCTGCGCGACGACTACGACGGCTCGTTCGACAACTTCTGGAAGGACTTCCGCGGCCGCCCCTCGTTCTCGAAGGACAGCGACGACACGCTGCTCAACGACTGGTGTATGGCGGCCTGCTATTCCGCCGATCCAGACGGCACGGTGCGGCTTCCGTACGACACGGTCACGGGCGAGCTCATCCCAGAGGTGTGGGAGCGCTGGCTCTCCGTCGATCCCGTACGGATGGTGGCGGGCAACGCCGAGACGCTGCGGTCGATGCGCGCCATCTACATCGACTGCGGCAAGCGCGACCAGTTCTATCTGGACCTCGGGGCCGAGGCGTTCCGTCTCGAGCTGGAGAAGATCGGGGTCACCGACTACTTCTTCGAGCTGTTCGACGCGACGCACATGGGCATCGAGTATCGCTACCCGATGAGCCTCAAGTACCTGGCGGAGCGCCTCTCCGCGTGAATCGGCCGGCCCGGGCGTTCCTCGGGCCCCGCTCGCAGCCACCTTGTAGAGATGCCAGCGGTCGATAATCCCCTTCAGCTCGTGCTCCCCCGCGTCCTCGAACGCGAGTCCCGACCTCGGGACGAGATCCTTGACGGTCTGGGAAACGAGAATCTCCGAGGCGCCCGCCTCTCGCTGGTCGTGCGTGATCACGCGAGAGAAGGACGCAAGTTCCCGCAGGAACGACACGCCGTCGAACGCCTCGTCCCACTCGAAGTCGATGTTGCCCGGCCAATCCGGCTGCCAGACGATGTCGAGCGGTCCCCGGCCCAGCGTTTGATACGCGAGGTGGACGCCATCGGCCGTCGTCGCATCCGGGTCTCGGGGCTCTCCACTGCCGCCTCCTGAACCGTGTCACATTGCCGCGGCAAGTCTGCCCGACCCCCCGAGGGAGGGCGGACGAAGCTCAATCTTTGCGGAAACCGCCGATGAAGAGCCACGACGGATACCGTGCGGCCAGATCGTCCACGTGCTGATCCCACTCTGCCGGTCCTAGCTGCGTCGGGGGCACGAGATGTATCTCCTCGTTGCGGATGCGGAATCCCCAGGCGAAGCCGAGCAGGGCGTGGACCTCGAGCCCCGCGTCCGGGCTGCCGTCCGGAATACAGAGGAAGCTGTGGGCTTCCCAGTCCAGGTCGCGCTTGGGCGACCGTGAAGGAGCGTCGAACAGGCGGGGATTCAGACCGAACCAACAGAAGGGATGCGGCACGTCTCCGAGAAACGCCAGCGGGTCGATCTCGAACGCGCGACCCCGGCTCGAGTTGTCATCGGAGCGAACGAGCTGGACCCAGCCCAGCACGGCGTCGTACCCCTGCGCGGGGTAGTCGACGGTGGCGCCACACATGGGGAAGCCCGACGACGTCGCGCCGGAACCCACCAGGTCGGGTCGATCGTTCCGCGAGTACGTGACGTCGACGTGCCCGTCGATCCCCCGGAGCGAGAAGTCGATCTCCATCGAAACAGGCTAGCGTGCAGCCTCCCGTACTCGTGAAACGCCCGGCGCAGTCACCCTGCCGCCCACACATCCCCTCGTCACGGAGGCGAAACGATTCAGCTGAATCAGGCCTTGCAGGTATAGGACTCCCATCATTGCTCCGGCGCGTCTCGGGGCGAAGTCCCTCAGGACCCCGCCCCGATCGGCGCCGAGAGATCTACTGACCGAACGCGTAGTCCTTCTTGTTCACCTCCCAAGTACGCAGGAGCGCGCTCAGGTTCGTACCGGCCGAGACCCCGACCGAGATACAGATCTTGCTGATCTTTTGGTTGGCGTGAGCCGACTTGATGGTGCCGAACGGCGAATCCGGACCGATCCCGCCGTCGTCGTCGTAGCGCCACGAACCCGCGGTCGCGACCCACGTATGGAACGGCCCTTGTGCGGTATCAGGATCGGGCGATTGCGTGTTCGGAGAGAAGATCGCATCGTGCGCATCGTTCGCGAGGAAGATCCGAAGGTACGGAACTCCAACGCCACCGGTGTTGTTGTCTGCTGTATACCTCGCCTCGAAGGCGAGGTGCTTCACGTCGCTGAACGGCTGGCCGTTCATCGAGTTTGAGCAGATCGAACCACCATCGGCGCCGCCATCCAGATACGGACCGAACTTCACACCGTCGGGCGAGTTCTTGACGGTGGGGTTGCTCGCGCTGAACCCCTGTGTCGGGAGGCCGCCACCAACACGGATCGGTAGCGCGCTCTGCACATCGGTATTGAGATCGCCCTTCGGGATCGAGCCACTCTTGATGTCTTCGCCGGTCAGCGAGCCGTTCTTGACGTCGGCACCGGTGATCAGACTGGCGGCGCCGGCGGTCGTCAGGCCGCAGACCAACACGGTCACGACGACAGCCGCGATCGTGCGGGAGCGTCCTTGGCCAAGGAATCGGTGCGCGGTAGTAGAACCGGAGTCATGCACGGGACCTCCTTCTCGGTCGCACGCAGGCGCGCGCCACCCATATTGTGATTGAGCGCCACGGGCGCCCATGCCCCAGGACCGTTCGGGTCGCCGAAGCCCCTTATCTTCCGCGCCGCGGAGGTTCTTCAAACGTAGAACCCCCGCAACCGATGGACACTCCCCTAGATGGGTGATTCATCCGACGTTGCGTAAACAAGAGGTACTACGCAATGACCGCTCCCCGCGCGGCACGGGTCCTGCTTCGCTGCCCGACTATCCTTCGTGGGTGGAGCGCTCGACCGGATTCGCCCGCCTCGGCTCAGACAGAGTTGCCTACGAGGTCGTGGGTTCGGGCCCAACCGATCTGGTCTGGTCGGCGGGAAGCTTCGGCTCCTTCGACATCGACTGGGAGGACCCCCGCGCCGAGCTGTTCCTGCGGCGGCTCGCTTCGTTCGTCCGGCTGATCCGTTTCGACCGCCGGGGCTCGGGCGGCTCCGATCCACTGCCGCTGGATGCGCTGCCGCCGTGGGAGTCCTTCGCCGAGGAGCTCGCGACCGTCATGGCCGAGGTCGGCTCGGAGCACGCCGCGATCATGGCCACGTACGACGCCGGCCCGATGTCAATGCTCTTTGCGAGCACCAAGCCCGAGTGCACCGACGCGCTGATCCTCGTCAACACGAGCGCCAAGTACGTCGCCTCACCCGACTACCCCGAGGGCCTCACGATCGAGCAGGCACGTGAGCTAAACGAGACGATGGGCGACCGATGGGGCGGCGAGGAACACGTCGACCTCCAGGTGCCGAGCCGGGCCGCCGAGCCGGCGTTCCGTTCGTGGTACGGGAAGAAGACACGGTCGATCGCCGGACCGGCCGCGGCCGAGGCGTACTTCCGGGCGATGTTCACCGCCGACGCGCGCGCGCTGCTGCCGGCGATCCACGTCCCGACGCTCGTGCTGCACCGCCTGGACTACCGCTTCATGCCGATCTCGCAGGGCCGGTACCTGGCCGAGCACATCGACGCCGCCACGATGGTCGAGCTGCCGGGCCGCGACGGTCCGCTCTACTGGGAGCACCCCGACGGTGCGCTCGACGCGATCCAAGAGTTCCTGACTGGTGTGACCGTGGCGTCGCCGACCGACCGCGTGCTTTCGACCGTGCTCTACACCGACATCGTCGACTCGACAGGTCAGCTCGAACAGATGGGTGACGCCAGGTGGCGCGAGACACTCGATTTGCACGACGCGATCGCGAAACGGCTGATCGATGCCACGGGTGGGCGCCTCATCAAGAGCACCGGCGACGGCGTGCTCGCCACGTTCGACGGCCCCGGACGCGCGATCCGATTCGCGTCCGGGTTCCGCCAGCAGCTGCAGCCGCTCGGACTTTCGATCCGCACGGGCATTCACACCGGGGAAGTGGAGCTTCGCGGCGACGACGTCGGCGGGATCGCGGTGCACCTCGCGGCACGGATCATGGCCGACGCCGAGCCGAACGAGATCCTCGTCTCGCGGACGGTGCAGGACCTCGTCGTCGGCTCGGATCTCGTGTTCGCCGATCGTGGAATGCGTGAACTGAAGGGCATCGAGGGCGAGTGGCAACTGCTCGCCGTCGAGATCTGAGGAACTGGCCTAATCCACGCGGACGCGCGTCGGCGTGACACGGAACGCGACCGTGTACTCCGCGGCCACCCCTTCGCCGAGCGTCCACCCGTACAACTCGATCAGCGAGCGATACTTTTCGCTGAAGGCCGGGAACCAGGCTGCGTCGGACGGCCCGGGTTCGAACTCGGCCACACATTCGAAGATGACGACATCGTCGTCCGCCGTGTCCGACGCTTGCAAGTGGAGCGATACGCGCGGGTTCCCACGCACGTTCCTCACCTTCGGCGTGTCAGGCCTGCTCCACAGGTGGAAGACCTCACCGTCCCACCAGAACCACACGGGTGAGGATTGGGGCTGGCCTTCGGCATCGACGGTCGTGAGCCAGATCGGGATCTCGGTCGCGAGACGCTCCGCGGCGCGGACATGCTTCGGGTTCGTCGGGTCGAGCACCACGGAGGAAGCCTAGCTCCCGAGCAATTCGGCCGCGTAGGGATACGGAGCGAGCACCTCGGCCCCGGTCTCGGTCACGAGGATCTCGTCGCCGAGCTTGACCCCGTGACCGGCGCCCACCTCGCCGAAATAGCACTCCACGACGAGCGCCATGCCGGCCTCGATGACCCGGTCAGGATTTGGCTGCTCGTCGAGCGGATGACAGACGCTCGGGCTCTCCTCTTCGAGGCCCGCGCCGTGCATCATGCATTCGTAGCGCTGGGCGACGTAGCGTTCCGGGACTGCCGGCGCCGCGGCCGCGAGTTCCCGACACGTGATGCCCGGGCGAACGAGCTCGGTCATCCCGAGCACCCACTCGTGCGCAGCCCGATACGTGTCGACAACCGCCGGATCGAGCGGTGCGCCGCCCGGACAGACGAAGGCGCGCGACACGCAGAAGAAGCAGCCCTCGATCCCCACGGTGTCGGTGTCGAGCCAGACGAGATCGCCGGGCTCGATCGCGCGCTCCGTCGCCTCGGCGCGCCACGGGTTGGTGTTCGGTCCCGAGCACACGGTGTTCGTCGCATGAAACTCAGCGCCACGGCCGAGCGTCGCGACCGCCAGCGCGGCGAACAGTTCCCGCTCGCTGATCCCCGGACGGATCGCCGCCTCGAACTCCCCGATCGCCTCGGTCATCAGCCGACCGTTCAACCGGAACAGCGCGATCTCCTGCGGGGTCTTGACCTCGCGCGCGGCCTGCGTCGCGGGCGCCGAGTCGACCAGCTCGAGTCCGGCGCCGCCAAGCGCGGCGTACCCCGGGGTGCCGAGGCGGTCGACCCCGATCCGCCCCGCGGTGACGCCAAGCTCGCGAAGCGCCGAGACCGCCTCGCCCGCAAACACACGCGCTTGCACCGCCGGGTCGGCGTAGAACTCCCACAGATGCATCGGCCGCACGTC
Organism: uncultured Actinomycetes bacterium; assembly: GCA_963816105.1. Taxonomy (GTDB): domain Bacteria; phylum Actinomycetota; class UBA4738; order UBA4738; family HRBIN12; genus AC-51. Next base: position 213,793 of record CAWFJH010000004.1, read on the forward strand.
GGGCGTGCGCAGCCGCGAGCGATGCACCGAGTTGCCGTGCTCGAACAGGATCGGCGTGCCCTCCACGGGAACGACCGCACAGCGTGTGAACGTCGTCATCGCCCAGATGGGCATCGCGCTCGCGCCCGTCGCGTAACGGGTGTTGGGCTCGCTGAACAACAGGCACGCCGCAAGGTCGTGCACGCGCATCGCCGACTGCAGACGCCCGAGACGCTCGAGGCGGAGCGCCTCCAGGTCGATCCCGGCGAGCGCCGCCTCTTCGGGTGTCACCAGTAGCGGGCCGTTGACATCAACACAACCGCAATCAGCAGCAGCACCAGATCGATCTGGCCGTACTTCTTCGTGGCCGCGCCGAGCGTGTCGAGCCGGGATTGCTGTTCCGGCGAGGGCGGCCCGCCGCTCGCGGCGACCTCGCCGCCGAGGTCGACCAGTCGCTCGACGTTCCGCCCAACACCGAGGTGCCCGATAAAGAGGGTCACCGACGCGGCGATCGCGCCGAGCGTCAGCGCGAAGCCGAAGCTCGAAGTGATCCAGTCGCCATAGGACGCGAAGTCGCTGCCGTCCTTCAGCCACATGAGCCACCCCGCGATGACGGTAACCGCCGCGAGCACATCGATGACCTTGGTGACCTTCCGCTTCTTCACCGCCACCGTCAGAAGCGGACCCGCGCTTGGCCCGACCTCCGCGGCAGAGGGGCCGATGATCGCCACGAACAGGAATGCGGACCCGACCCAGAGCGCCCCGCACACGATGTGCAGGGTCCGCAGCACGATCATGACGCCGTTGGCCGCGAGCATGCGAAGACCTCCTCCTTACGAAACGGGGATCCGCTTGTCGGGGTCGACGAACGGCATATCGACGACGGTCGCTGTCCGCGCGCCCCACTCGGTGTCCACCGTGACGGTCGTGCCGTTCGACGACAGCTCGCTCGGCAACCAGCAGTACCCGAGGTTGCGCTCCAGGCGCGGCGAGTAGATCGCCGACGTGACCTTGCCCACCACGGCATCACCCGAGCGCGCCGACCACTTGACGTTGTTGAGCGCCGGGAACGGATCGCCGTCGAGCTCGACCCCATTGATCTTCCGGCTCACGCCCGACGCCTCGATCCGCCGCAACGCCGCAATCGAGATGCAGGCATCATCGGACACGCCGTCGACCAGCCGCCCGAGGCCCATCTCGTAGGCGTTGTTCTCATACGTCATGTCGGCGCCCCAGTTGAAGATCCCGCCCTCGATCCGGCGGATGTCCGAGGGCCCGGTCGGACGCACGTTGAACGGCGCGCCGGCCTCCATCACGCGCTCCCAGAGCTCGGTTCCCTTGGACGAGTCCTCCAGATAGATCTCGTAGCCGACCTCAGAGGTCCACCCGGTGCGCGTCACGACGACGGGGATGCCGCCGAGGTCGAAGCGCTTCCAGTAGTAGTACTTGATGTCGAGCACCTCGTCGCCGACGAGCGCCTGCATGAGGTCCTTCGACTTGGGGCCCTGGATCTGCATCGGCGCGACGTCGGCCTCACGGATCGTGACGTCGAGGTTCGGGTAGGCGTTGCGCAGGCCGCGCGCGAACAGCAGCGCGTCGCTCGAGGCGAGCGCGAACCAGAACGTGTTCTCGTCCATCCTCGTGAGAACAGGATCGTTGATGATCCCGCCGTCGCTGTCGCAGACGAGCACGTACTTGGCCTGGCCGACCGCACAGCGCGAGAGGTCGCGCGGGGTCAGCAGCTGGGCGAACCGGAACCCGTCGGGCCCACTGATCTCGAGGCACCGCTCGACCGAGACGTCCCACACCGTGACGTCGTTGAGCAGCGCCTCGAATTCCGCCTCGAACGTGTCGAACCGGATCGGGAAGTACATGTGGTTGTAGACGGTGTAGCCCAGCGGGCTGTGCCGCTGCTCCGCCTCGTAGTAGGGCGTCCGCCGGTTTCGCGCCCCCCGCTGGACCAGCCCCATGTCGAACTCCGCCATGCCTTCCCCCTTCGATCGGTCGACGAAGCATCCGACAGGAACGGAAGCGGCGCAACTGTGTCCACCGACCCCGGGTCGAGGCTTACGGCACCAGGCCGAAGACCGTGCTCGGCGCGCCCGAGCCTCGGCGGTTTCGCGGCCCTCCGATCACGATCCAGCCCCCGGTCGTGGGCATGGCGCCCAGATGGGTCAGGTTCTCGAGCGTGAACCGGTGCCTGCGCAGGGTGAGCCATGTCTCGCGGAACACCGGATCGTCCCCAGGGTCCGGTCCGAACGTATCGGTGCCGAGGGCCCCGCGGCTCCCGAGGACTCCCCGCTTGATGAGCCAACGAACCGCTGCGGCGGCAAACCCCGGCTGCCGGAACGCCCCGTCGGCGCTGCCGCAGTTGTAGTAGGTGGGCTCGGAGCGACCGAACGCCGGTCCCCACCAGCGGTCGCAGCCGGTCCACAGCAGCACGGCGCCGTTTTGTGGGAGCGGCCCATGCGCCGTTTCCCACGCTTTGAGATCGGCGACGGTGACGTGGTAGTCGACATTGCGCTTGACCTTCGCCCGGACGTCGACGACGACGGCCGGCAACACGAAATCGCCGGCGCCGAGCTCACCCGCGCACCGGGCGGCGACGTGGAAGTGACACGGCGCGCTGTAGTGGGTGCCGGTGTGCTCTCCCTCGCGGACGTACTGCAGATAGAACCCGTCGGCGGGAACGGTGAAGCTCGTCGACATCCGAAACGCAGGATCGCCCGGGAACACCGGCACGACCGACGGATCGTTCAGGTGGCTGAGGAAGACGACGCGGCTGAACCCCGGCAGCGGCGTCTGGCCGCCGTTGGCGGCCTCGGCACCGCGACGGCCGGCCGATCCTGCGACATACGCGAGCAGCGCCGACAGCACGATGGCGGCCGCGACTGCGATTCCTCTGCGTGGCATGCGAACCCTCCCCGTTGGTCGATGGCTGATCGTCCGCCCGTCGACCGAGTCAGCGCAAACCGCTCACCGCATCTGCGTCCAGCGACCGTACGCTCGCACCATGGCTCCCTGGCCGGTCTTCGTGCTCGCGGGCGCGGTCATCGGATCGCTGACGGGTCTGTTCGGGGTGGGCGGGTCGGCCGTCGCGACCCCACTCCTGTCGCTGCTCGGCGTCCCGCCGTTGATGGCGATCGCATCCCCGCTTCCCGCGGTGGTGCCCTCGGCCCTCGTCGCCTTGGTTCCGTATGCCAAGGCGCAGGAGCCGCGGCCGCGTGCCGCGACGTGGACGCTGCTCGGGGCGGTTCCCGCGGCGATCCTGGGAGCGCTGGCGTCGCGCGTCGTCGGTGGCCCGACGCTGCTCGTCATCTCGGGATTCGTACTGGTGGTGGTCGGCCAACGAGTGATCCGCCCGATCGACCCGGCGATGCGCGGGCGCGGCGCCGCACGCAGGCGGGACCGGCCGGTACTCGTCGCGGCTTCGGTCGCCATCGGACTCGCGAGCGGTCTGCTCGCCAACGGCGGCGGGTTCCTGCTGGTGCCGATGTACCTGCTGCTGTTTGGACTCACGATGCGGCAATCGGTCGGCACGAGCCTGCTCGTCGTCTCGGTGCTTGCGGTGCCGACCCTCCTTGCGCACTGGACACTGGGCCACATCGACTGGACGGTAGCGGCGGCGTTCGCCCTGGGTGCGGTGCCGGCGAGCGCCCTCAGCGGGCGCGCCGCCCAATCGGTCGCCGGCCCGAGCGTCCGCCGTGCCTTCGGGTGGTTCCTGACGGTCGCCGGCGCCGCGTTTGTGGCGTTCCGGCTCCTCCACGGCTGATGCCTCACGGTATGCGCTGCGGTGCAAAGCAGTCTTGTGCCACCTCGGGCACAGCTTCAGGAGGTACCGGGACGCGGCGATACCTCATCAGTTATGCGCAAGCTTCGCCGCCCCCGGCTGGGGTTCGTCGGCACGTTCGCGCTGCTCAGCGGCGCCGCCATCACCGTGCTCGGTATCGGTCTTGCGCAGATCGAAGCAGTCCACGACCGGCAGGACGCGATCGAGAACGCGGCCAACTCCGCGGAGCTGCTAGTACAGGTCGGGCTGCAGCCCCACATCGCCCGCGCGGACATGGACACCGGCCTGGACGCCGCGACGATCGCGGCCCTCGACAAGGCGTTCCAGGCAGGACTGACCGACGGACGCCTCGCGCGCATCAAGCTGTGGTCGCCCGATGGCACCGTGCTCTATTCCGACCAGCACGAACTGATCGGACAGACCTTCGACATCGACGCCGACCTCCAGGAAGCCCTCGACGGTGAGCTCGAGGCCGAGGTAAGCGATCTCAACAAGGCCGAGAACGTCGAGGAGCGCCAGTTCGGCGAGTTGCTCGAGGTCTACGTGCCGGTACGCTTCGGCAACGAGCACGTCGGCGCGTTCGAGCTCTACGTACCGTGGTCCCCGGTCGCGCAGGACATCAAGCACAACGCCAACCGTCTCTATCTCGTGCTCGCGGCGGGTCTGCTGCTGCTCTGGGCCGTGCTGTTCCGCGTGATCACCCGCGCATCCCGCCGCATCAAGGACGACCGCGAAGAGCTCGCGCGCCGGGCCGACGAGAACAAGCGCCTGGCGATGTACGACCACCTGACCGGCTTGCCCAACCGGCTCCTGTTCCAGGACCGCGCAACCCAGGCCATCGCCGCCGCGTCGCGCGAGGGCACGGCCGTGGGCGTGATGATCCTCGACCTGCACCGGTTCAAAGAGGTCAACGACACGCTCGGACACGACACGGGCGACGAGCTGCTCAAGGAGGTCGGGCCCCGGCTGCAGGGTGTGCTGCGCAGCGCCGACACGGTCGCCCGCCTCGGCGGCGACGAGTTCGGCATCCTCATCGCCGGCCTGCACGCCGAACCGGAGGCCGCGGAGGTCGCGCGCAAGATCACGCAGGCGCTCGACGCGCCGTTCGTGACCGAGGAACTCGAGATCGCACTCGGCGGCAGCATCGGGATCGCCCGGTACCCCGACGACGGCGGCGAGCCGGAGACGCTGCTGCGTCACGCCGAAGTCGCCATGTACGTCGCGAAGGCCGCCCGCGATCCGTGGGAGATCTACACCCCGGAGCAGGACACCTATTCGACCGAGCGGCTGGCCCTCGTTGCGGAGCTCCGACGCGCGATCGACAATCGCGAGCTGACCCTTTCGTTCCAGCCGAAGGTGGACCTCGCGCGCTCGGCCGTGGTGGGGATGGAGGCGCTCGCCCGCTGGCATCACCCGAGCCGGGGCAACATCGCGCCGGATGACTTCATCCCTGTCGCCGAGCACAGCGGCTTGATTCGTCGGCTCACGTCCTACGTGCTCGCCGAGGCGGTCGGCCAGGTCAAGGCCTGGCGCGCCGAGGGGATCGACCTGCCGGTCTCGGTCAACCTGTCGGTTCGCGACCTGCTCGACCCGTCCATTGTCGGTGAGGTTCGTGCGCTGCTCGCGAGCGCCGAGGTGCCGCCCGATCGCCTCCAGCTCGAAATCACCGAGAGCTCCGTGATGGATCAGCCGGAGCGCGCGCTCGCCACCCTTCGCGGCCTCGCCGACGTCGGCGTGGGGCTGTCCGTCGACGACTTCGGCACCGGTTACTCCTCGCTCGCGTACCTGCAGCGGCTGCCGGTCCGCGAGCTGAAGATCGACCGCTCCTTCGTCATGCACCTCACCACCAACGCCAACGACGCCGAGATCGTCCGCTCGACGGTCGACCTCGGCCACAACCTGGGACTGTCCATCGTCGCCGAGGGCGTCGAAGATCAAGCGTCGATGACGTTCCTGATCGAGGTCGGCTGCGACATCGCCCAGGGCTACTACATCGCGCGGCCCATGCCGGCGGCCGAGGTCCCCTTGTGGGTCCGCGGCTCGAGCTGGCGCGCGACCGCCGACGCCTAGTCTCGCGGCGGCTCAGCGTCCCGCCGCGTCGAGCAGCGCCGCGATCGCCAGCGCGTTACCGGCAGCCTCGTCGATCGCCAAGTGCGCCGGCGCCTCGAGTTCACGCACGACGGCGTGGATGTGCCTGATCGCCGGCGTGAACGAACGCTCGCCGGCCGGTGCGGCGGCACCGGACTCGATCGCCTCGCCTTCCCGCAACAGCACAAGCGTGTCGCCCGCTTCCGGATGGAACGGGTTCGTCATGCGCAGCTCGCCGCCGGTGCCGAGCACCCGCGTCAGCGTGTCGTACTCGCTGCGGAACCCACACGACAGATGGAGCCGCCGGTCCTCATCGAACACCAGGGTGCCCCACAACTCGAGATCGACGCCATCACCCCACGTCGCACCGGCGATCGTCCGTTCCAGATCGGGCTCGGCCTCGAAAAGCAGCCGCGCCAGGCGCACCGGATAACACCCGACATCCTGCGTCGACCCGCCGGACAGCGCCGCCAGCATCCGCACGTCCTCGGGATCGTCGAGCTGGAAATGGAACCGCGAGTCGATCTCGCGCACATCGCCGATTGCACCGTCTTGAATGAGCGTCCGCACACGGTCCATCTGTTCGTGGAACGGGAAAACGAAGGCCTCCCACAACGGCGCCGGCACCGCGGCCGCGACAGCGAGCACCTCGGCGGTCTCCTCGGGCGTGGCGCACAGCGGCTTCTCGCAGAACACCGCCTTGCCCGTCTCGAGCGCGGCGATCGTCCACTCGGCATGCAAACCGTTGGGGAGCGGCACGTAGACCGCTTCGACCGACGGATCCTCGAGGATGGCGGCATAGCCCTCGACGCCCTGGGCGACGCCGTGCTCGGCCGCCCACGCGGCGGCGCGCGCGCCGTCGCGGCTGCCGACGACGACCGCCTCGCCGCCGCCGGCCTCCGCCAGCGCGGGCAAGAACGCGCTCTCGGCGATCCCCGCGGTGCCGAGGATGCCCCAGCGAACCGGGTCGGGCGCCATGGCCGGACGCTACCAGCGGTACGGCGCGACGAATCCTTTGTGATCGCTCACCGTTGGGCAGGCGGCTGGGGTGGCATCGGCGGCGCGGGCGGCAATGCCGGCGGCGCCGGCGGTTGGGCCAAGCCATTGCCCATGGGCGACGGTCCGTACTGATTCGGACCAGGCGTTCCGGCAATCACCATGAAGATCAGCAGCACGATGCTCCCGGCGTAGGGCACCAAGGTGATGAGGTACCACCAACCAGACTTGCTGGTGTCGTGGAGGCGCCGGATCGTCACCGCAAGTTGCGGAAGGAACAGAGCGCACACGGCCAGGATGAACAAGACGCTCGTGGCGGTATCGCCAATCACCGCGCCCACGAGCGCACATGCGATGTAGACGAGGACGATGAACAGCGCGAACCACCAGTACTCCGACCGGGAGGCGCGGCCCTCAAAGACCACGTACTTGCGGAGGCACGTTTCCGATCCGGCGAACGTAATGCGTGCATGGTCCGTCGACAGCTCCTTCGAATCAAGGAACCGCAGGTCGACGTGTCTAGGACGGCACGAGCTGGTAGATCCCTCCCTCGAGGGAGAGCACGTACAACTCGCCCGCGGCGTCCTCGCCGAAGGACGCCGGGGAGTCCACGTGCAGGTCGAGCTCGCCGTGCTCGAGGTCGCCCCCTTCGAGCGGCCGGAGCGTCTCGAGGTCGCCGAGACAGAAATCGGCGAACACGTACGAGCCGTCGAGCGCCGGCATTGCCCCGCCGCGGTAGACGTAGCCGCCCGTCACCACGCAGCCGCCGTGCGGGTACTCGTAGACGGGCGGGACCGCGTTGGGCGGCGGGTCTCCTTCATAGGGGTGCGTGCCCTCGAGGCGGTTCCACCCGTAGTTCTCCCCGCCCGTCGAATTGGCGCCCTGTTCGTCGACCTCCTCCCAGCTGTTCTGGCCGACGTCGCCGATCCACAGGTCGCCGGTCGCACGGTCGAACGAGTAGCGCCACGGGTTGCGCAGCCCGTAGGCCCAGATCTCCGGGCGCGCGCCTTCCATCCCAGCGAACGGGTTGCCCGGCGGGATCGCGTAGGGCTTCTCCCCGCCCGGCGTCGGATCGATCCGCAGCATCTTGCCGAGCAGCGTGCCGAGCGACTGCGCGTTGTCGTGCGGATCGCCTGCGCTGCCGCCGTCGCCGAGCCCGATGTACAAGTAACCGTCGGGGCCGAACACGAGGTTGCCACCGTTGTGGTTCTCGTACGGCTGCCGCACGAACAAGATCTGGCGCTGCGTTGCCGGGTCGGCGACCGCGTCCCCCATCTCGAAGGCATCGACGTTCGTATTGCCGTCGACGTCGGTGTAGTTCGCATAGAGGTACGAGCCGTCGGGCGAGAACGCGATGCCGAGCAACCCCTGCTCCGAGCCGAGCGAGATCTGGTCCGCCAGGTCCAGCACCGGCTTCGGGTCGACGTCGCCGTCGCCGTCGCGGAGCGCGACGACCCGGCCGGTCTTCTCGGCCACGTAGAGGGCAGGGTCACCGAGACGCACGGCCATGGCCACCGGCTGGTCCACTGTCGCGATCAGCTGGGCCTTCACGACCAGCCGGCCGCCGCCAATGGAGGGCGAGGAGGGTGGGCTCCCGACGGGCGACGCCGGGGTGCTCGCCGGGCTCGACCCCGACGAGCACGCGACGAGCAGCAGCAGCAGCAGGATGGGCGCGGCGGCGAGCCGTCTCACGCAGCCAGCGTACGGCTGCGCCTCGCGCGCGACGCCACGGCAAAGCCGAGCGACAGCACGAGCGCGCCGATCGCGACCGCCACGATGCCCGCCGCGGGTCCGCGCTCCGGCTGCCCGACCGCTGTGGCGCCGGCAACCGCCGCGGCCGGCTGCAACGAGGACGCCGAGCGTGAGCCGAAACCGCCGACGATCCGTACTTCCGCCCGTTCGGCCGCAGGGGGGTTGTTTGCCAACGCTTAACCCGACACGGCTCAATCCCGGGCCGTCCCCGGCCCGATAGGTACCGAAAAGGGGGTATGGGCCAATGAACAAGCGCTCTGCGGTACTGATCGCGTCCGGGCTCGTCCTGGCCATGCTCGTCGCCTCGGCCGGCATCATGCTCGGCTTCACCGGACCCACGCGGGCGGGCGGGAACTCCGTTCACATGCGTGCGCACAATCGCAAGCCGGTGGTGAAGACAGTGACCGACCGCCACACCGTGCACGTGACGGCGCCGGTCGTCGCCGGCTCGGCGCCGCAGCAGGCTGCGCCCGCGCACCACCAGCAGCAGCACACCGAGGGCGGGTCGGGCGGGAACACGCCGGCACCAAGGCCGTCGCCCAAGCCGAGCGAGGATCCGGATCCATCGCCGACCCCGACGCCGCAGCCGTCGCCGACGCACACCCACGAGGACGACGGCGACGATGACTGAGGCGCCGGCTCGCCGGCCTCGCTGGTCGAAGAACCGGGTGCGGCTGGCCGCCTGGATCTCCGGCGGGCTGGCATTCCTCGTCAGCGGAGCGGCGATCGCGGCCGCCCCGAAGCCGCCGGCCGAGCACGCGGACGGGCGGCGCCCGCATCCCGCGCCTCGGCGAACCATCGTCAAACATCACATCGTTCGCCGCGTCGTGGTCGTGCAGCCCGTGGTCTCCTCCTCCGGGTCCGGAGGCGTGACGTACGTGCCGAGCTCGGGCGGATCGAGCGGGGGCAGCTGGAGCGGAAGCAGCGGGTCGACGACGTCCGGCGGCTCGTCGGGTGGCAGCTCGAGCGGTAGCTCCGGCTCGAGCGGCGGCACCTCGAGCGGGGGGAGCTCGGGCGGAAGCAGCGGAGGCAGTTCGGGCGGCTCCTCCGGCGGATCGAGCGGCGGCAGCTCGGGCGGCGGCTCGACGGGAGGTACCACGACGACGGGAGGTTCGTGACATGACGTCGATCGACACGTTTGGCGCGATGGGCACCACGATCGAGGTGCTCGGCCCATCACACCACCCCGCGGGAGGTGCCGCGACCGCGCGGATCCGCGCACGCTTCGAGATAGAGGAGCGGCGTTTCTCGCGCTTTCGCGCCGACAGCGAGCTGACGCTCGTCAACCGCCGCAGCGGTCGGCCGACGCCGGTCTCCGAGGCGTTCGCCACCGTCACACGGATGGCGATCGACGGCGCCGCGAGAACCCACGGGCGCTTCGACCCGACCGTCTACGACGCGATCGTCGCGGCCGGGTACGACCGCGATTTCGACGAGCTGATCGCCGGTGCGCGCGGTGAGCTGCATCCCGCCGAGCCCTGCGGCCGCTGGCGCGAAGTCGAGCTGGGTGACGGCGAACTTTCGATACCCCGCGGCCTGCACCTGGACCTGGGCGGCATTGCGAAGGGCTGGACGGCCGACCGGGCGGTCGAGGAGGCCCTCGCCGCAGGACTCCCCTGGGCGCTCGTCAACGCCGGCGGCGACCTTCGCGTCGGCGGCCTTCCCCCGCCGATCCTCGTGGCGGTCGACGATCCGCTGCAACCCGGTACCGCCGTCGCCGACCTCCGCCTGACGCATGGCGCGCTCGCGACCTCCTCGGTGGTCAAGCGCTCCTGGGGCGACGGTGCGCACCACATCATCGATCCGATCACCGGCGCATCCGCTGAGACCGACGTGCTGCAGGCGACCGTCTGGGCGCCGACCTGCGCCGAGGCAGAAGTGCTCGCCACCTCGGCGGTGCTGCTCGGCAGGACCGCGTCCGAGAGCCTCTCGGGCGTGCTCGTGACCGGCGGCGAGGTCTTGGTATCGATGGCAGCGGGGGCCACGTGATCCTGTGGGTCTGGCTCCGCGCCGCCGGGATCGGCGCCTATGTGGCGCTGTTCCTCGCCGTCGCGTGGGGACTGATCTCATCGACGAGCCTCATCACGAAGCGGATCTCGAAGAAGGCCGCCAATCACTTCCACGCGGTGGTGGCGGCAGCTGGGCTGCTGCTGCTCGCCCTGCACATCGTGCTGCTCGTCATCCATGCGTACATGCCGTTCGACGTGCTCGACGTGCTCGTCCCGATGCGCGACTCCTACCGCCCCACGGCGATCGCGCTCGGCATCCTCGCGATGTACATGACGGCGTTCGTCACCGCGTCGAGCTGGCTCCGCTCCCATCTGTCCAACGCCGTGTGGCGCGGCATCCACCTGCTCGCGGTGCCGGCGTTCATCCTCTCGCTCCTGCACGGCGTCTACGCCGGCACCGACACCGGCCGTTCCTGGATGCTCGTCCTCTACGTGAGCACCGGCTGCGTCGTCCTGCTGCTGGTGCTGGTGCGCGCCTTCACCTACGGGTACCGGCCGCCGCGCCCGGCGCCGCCCGAGCACGCCGCCCGTCCTCGCACGCCCGTCACCGAACCTGCGGCGTAGGCTTGTCTCGAGGAGGGCATCGGGATGGGAGACGACGCGAAGCAAGCCTGGACGCAGGTCGGAGAGCGGTTCGGCGCCGTCGGCAAGCGCCTTGCCGAGCGCTACCACACCTCGGGAGACGACGCAGACGCCAAGGAGGCGGAGCGCAAGCTCGAGGAGATCGCCCGCGAGGTGGCGGATCGGATCGAGCGAGCGGTCGACGCCGTCGACGGCACGGTTCGCGACCCGGAGGCGCGCACCGATTTCAAGGATGCGCTCAACGCGCTCGGCGATGCGATCACCGCGACCGCACACGACATCGGGTCGGCGGTCCGTGGCGGCGGGGACGGCGAGGATCAGCCCCGTCCCGACCAACCTGCGAGCTGAGGACGTGCGCGCCCGCTAGGGCGCCCGAAACCCGATCAGCCGGTGCGACCCGTCGCAGAACGGCTTGCGCCGGCTCGCGCCGCACCGGCAAAGCGCCATCCGTGTGTCCTCTCGAATCGGCACGCCGTCGTCGTCCACCAGCCGGACCGCGCGCCCCTGCACCAGGATCGGCCCGTTGGGCAGCGCCGCCACCTGCACCTCGCCGAGCAGGTCGGTCTCCTGCGGACCGTCGTCGAGCCGGCGAAAGTGCAGCGCGCCGGTCGGGCAGCGCATGACGACCTCGGCGATCGCGTCGGGATCCGCCGCCTCGGGACGCACCCACGGTCGCGCCCGCGGGTCGAACACCTCGGGCAGCCCCAGGAAGCATTCGCCGACGTGCACGCACAAGCGCGGCTCCCACGTGACCTCGATGCGGTCGGTCGCGTAGGTGCGAGCGACGCCGCGGCGCTTCCGCGGCTCGACCTCCTCGGTCTCCCCGGCCATGGGCACATGCTCCCAGAGGCGCGGCGTCTCGGCGGTGGCGATTGACCAGCCTTATCATCGGCGCGATGGCCGCCCCGGAGCGCCCCGACCCGCCGATCGATCTCGACACCACACGGCTCGAGGCCTTCAGCGACGCCGTGATGGCAGTGATCATCACGATCTTGGCGCTCGAGTTACGCCCGCCCGATGGGACCTCCTACGCGACGATTCGCTCGGTCGCGCCGAGCTTCGGGATCTACGTCCTCAGCTTTGTGATGATCGCGATCTACTGGAACAACCATCACCACCTGCTCCGGGCGACGTCACGGATCAGCGGAGGTGTCATGTGGGCCAACATGGGCCTGCTCTTCTGCCTGTCGTTGATCCCGGTGGCGGCGGAGTGGATCCGCTCCGCGTATCACAACGGGTACGACCCCACACGACCGGCGATGTTCCTCGGTGTGGTGCTGTTCGCCGCGGGCACCGCCTACTACATCCTGGTTCGCGCGATCATTCGCGCGAACGGAACGAGCTCGCTGGTCGGGACGGCTGTGCACGCCGACTTCAAGGGGCAGATCTCGCTCGTGATCTACGCGGTGGGGATCGCACTGGCACCCGTCACCGTCTGGCTGTCGTACGCGCTGTATATCGCCGTCGCCGTCATTTGGCTCATCCCGGACCGGCGGTTCACCCACGCGCACCTGGACGACGGGACGCATCCGGACTGACGTTGCATCAGGTGCGGCGCCCCGACATGCGGTTGGCCGCCGCCGCCGCCGCGTCCATCACATGGCGCGCGAGCCCGGGCACGTCGCGTTGGGGCAGCCGGTACGCGGGCCCCGAGACGCTGATCGCCGCGGCGGCGACGCCGCCCACGAGCACCGGCGCCGCGATCGTGGTCAGCCCGTCCTCGAGCTCCCCGGCACTCGCCGCATAGCCCTGCCGGCGCACCCGCCGCCAGACGTCGCGGAGACGCGCGGGCTCGATCACGGTCGCGTCGGTCAAGCGCTCGAGCCGGTGCGCGACCACGCTGTCCGCCAGTGCCGGCGGCCCGAATGCGACGAGCACCTTGCCGCTCGAGCTGGCGTGGACGGGACTGCGCCGCCCGACCCAGCTCGCCATCACGACGGTCTGTGCCGGCGTCACCTGGTCGACATAGACGACGTGGAGCCCGTCGAGAATCGCGAGGTTGGCGGTTTCAGCGGTAACCGCGGACAGCCGCTCGAGTTGCGGACGCGCCTGGCTCACCACCGGCAGCCGGTCGACCGCCGCGGCCGCCAGACCCACCACGTGAGGACCGATGCGATACCGCCCGGTGTCGCTCCGGCGCTCGAGCAGACCGGCGCCCCCGAGCGTCGCAAGCAGCCGCGAGGCGGTCGACGGATGCACGCCGAGGCGCCGCGCGATCTCCCGCACCCCCAAGCCGTCGACGCTTTCTCCCAAAAGGTCGAGCACCTCGACCACCCGCTCGGCGCCCTCGATGGAACGCGACATGAACCTCCCGCGACGGTTCGACCAGGTGTTGCCCCCAGGGCAATACTAGCCTTGTCCGCATCGTGGCCCGCTCCTACGGTCCCCGCGTGAGATCGCAGGAGCAGGGGTCCGTCGGGACGATCGAGGCCGATCTCGCGCTCGCGCACCGTCTGGCAGACGCCGCCGCGGCAGTGACGGCGCCGTGGTTCGGCGACCGGCTCCCCGTGGAGCTCAAGTCCGACGCGAGCCCGGTGACCGAGGTCGATCGCGCGGCCGAGCGTGCGATTCGCACGGTGCTCGCCGAAGCCGCGCCCGGCGACGGAATTCTCGGTGAGGAAGGCGGCGAGGCGCCCGGTACCACCGGCCGCACCTGGGTCATCGACCCGGTGGACGGGACGAAGCTCTACGCCGAGGGCATCCCCCTATGGACGACGCTGATCGCGCTGGTCGTCGGGGACCGGCCGGTCGTCGGCGTCGCCGACGCCCCGGCCTTGCACACGCGGTACCACGCGGCCCGCGGCGCCGGCGCCTGGCGAGGCGCTGCGCGCCTCGCCGTCTCCGGCGTCGCCCCTCTGTCCGAGGCCTTCGTCGGACACTCCCCGCTCGAGGAGTGGATGGGCGCGGGCCACGAGGCCCGGCTCCTGCAGGTCGCCGGTGCGGCGCGGCGGACCCGCGGGCTCAGCGACGCGTGGGCCCACCTGCTGGTCGCCCAGGGGTCGATGGAAGCGCTGATCGAACACGAGCCGTGCTTTCCCTGGGATTGGTCTGCCACTCAGGTCATCGTCGAGGAGGCCGGCGGACGTATCACCACCTTGGAGGGGGCGGAACCCACGCCCGGCTCCACACTGTTGGTGTCCAACGGGCGCGTCCACGACGAGATCGTCGAGACGCTTGCGAGCGGGGGACGTGCATGAACCGAATGCGCCGGTTGCTGGCCGCGGTCGCGGGCCTGGGCCTCGGTGCACTGCTGTTTGCGGCGCCGAGCGCGCACGCGCAATCGGCAAGCCCGAGCGAGGGCGACCGGGTCACCATGCGCGTCGGGGTCGCCGCCGACCTCGACACCGATAACGTCTTCGCCGTGAGCGGCGGCAGCGACTGGGCGCTCATCACCGCCGAGTACGACATGATGCGGTCGTTCTCCTCGACGGATCTGACGGCCGCGCCCGGTCTCGCGACCGGGTGCACGCACAACGAGGACTACACACAGTGGACCTGCGACATCCAGCAGGGTCTAAAGTGGAGCGACGGCGAGCCTCTCACTGCCGATGACATCGCGTTCACCTATCGGTTCGTGATCGACAACAAGATCCCGCAGTACAAGAGCTACTTCCCGTCGAATCCGACCTTCAGCACGCCCGATGACCACACGCTCGTGTGGACGGCCGACGAGCCGACCTTCGCCCCCGACATGCCGCCGTGGGTCTACATCGTGCCCGAACACGACTGGGCCCAGTACGACGGCAAGTCCCTCAAGGAGATTCGCGCCGTCCCCGGCATCGACACCGCCGTGAGCGGTCCGTACCAACTCACGAACTGGACGCCCGGACAGGGCTGGACGATGGACCGCAACCCCTACTTCCGCGGTCCGGCGCCGGCGGTCGACCGGATCGACTACCGCGTCTACACAAACCAAGAGGCGATGATCCAGGCCCTCAAGAACGGCGAGATCGACATGGCCGACGGCCTGCAGCCCTCGCTCATCGGCTCGATCGAGAACACGCCCAACATCACGGTGCAGAAGGTGGTCTCGGACTGGTGGCTCAACCTCGCCTTCAACTTCGGTGGGCAGGGGCCCGACGCACATCCGCTTCCGGCGCTGCACGACCTGCGCGTTCGGACCGCGATCGAGATGGCAATCGACAAGCAGGCGATCGTGACGAAGGTTTACCAAGGCGCCGCCACCACCGGCGACACGATCATCCGTCCCGCCTCGACGTACTGGCACCTGGACATCCCCGCCGATCAAGAGATCCCGTTCGATCCGCAGGGCGCGAACGACCTGCTCGATCAAGCGGGGTATGCCGACACGAACGGGGACGGGATCCGAGAGGACCCGGCCACCGGCGATCCGCTCGAGCTCACGATGCCGGCATCCTCCGACACGACCGGCGCTGTGGAGGCGGGCGAGCTGATCGTCGGGTTCCTCAAGCAGATCGGGATCAAGGTGAACCTCGTCCCCGCCACCGACTCCAAGATGAACGACTTCTGGGGCTCGGGGAACTTCGACGCCTACATCTGGTATTGGAGCGGCGATCCCGATCCCAACTACCAGCTGTTCGTCTTTAGCTCCGAGCAATGCGGCGCCTGGGAAGACGGCTGCTGGAAGAACGCGAAGTTCGACGCGCTCTACGAACAGCAACGCGGCGAGATGGATCAATCGGCGCGACAGGCGATCGTCCAGCAGGCGCAACAGGTCGCCTACAACGACATTCCGAGCGTCGTGCTTGCGTATCCGAACTGGCTGGAGGCCTATCGCAACGACCGGTTCACGGGCTGGACGCCCGCTCCCGGACCCCAGGGCTATCTCCTGCCCACCTACAACTACGAGACGCTCCTGACCGTTCGGCCCGTCGAAGGGCTGCGCACCGGCGCGTCGACGTCGCTCTCGGGGTGGGTGTGGCTCATTGCCATCGCGGTCGTCACGGCGATCGTGGTGGTGACGGTGCGCCGCGGCAGACGCGCGGATATCGACGAGGAGTAGGGTCCCGGCGTGGGGTCGCGACGCTACCTGCTAAGCAAGACGCTCCAGGCGATCATGACCCTGTGGTTCGTCCTTACCTTCAACTTCTTCCTGTTTCGCATCCTGCCCGGTGACCCGGTCGCCGTGCTCGCCCGCAGCGAAAAGCTGACGGCGGCCGACGTCGAGCGCCTGCAGCACGACCTCGGTCTGGACCGGCCGATGGCGCAGCAGTACGTGATCTATCTGCGGGAGACGCTCTCCGGGCACCTCGGCGAGTCGCTGCGCACCGGCGAAGACGTCAAGCACATGATCGGGTTCCGTGTCTGGCCGACGGTGCTCCTCGTCGGCCTGGGGACGATCCTGGCGACCTACTTCGGCGTGCTGATCGGCATCCGGGGCGGGTGGCGACGAGGCAGCCGATTCGACACGAACTCCCAGTACAGCTCGCTGATCCTGTACTCGATGCCCGAGGGCTGGCTCGGGATGCTGCTGCTGCTCGTGTTCTCGGGCTGGCTGCACTGGTTCCCCGCCGGCGGATATTCGACCGGAGGGCTCACCGGCGTCTCGCAGGTGGTCGACGTCGCCAACCACCTGTTCCTGCCGCTGCTCACGCTCACGCTGGGCTACATCGGCGGGTACTCGATCATCATGCGGTCCTCGATGATCGACACGACCCACGAGGACTTCGTGGGGACGGCGCGGGCCAAGGGGGTACCGGAACGGCTCGTGCGCAAGCGCCACGTCGTGCCCAACGCGATCCTGCCGACGTTTACGCTGATCTTCCTCAGCTTCGGGTTCGTGCTCGGCGGGGCGATCGTGATCGAGACCGTCTTCTCGTGGCCGGGGCTCGGGCTGCTCACCTACGACGCGATCCGCACGCTCGACTACCCGGTGATCCAAGCGGTGTTCTTGATCGCGAGCGCCGCGGTGATCGTCGCGAACCTCATCGCGGATATCACGTACGGCTACCTCGACCCTCGGATCAAGGAAGCGTGAGATGGCATCGACGACGGTCGCGCCGCCGCGGAAGGTGAGTCCGTGGACCCGTCGCCGGGCGACGATCGCCGGCCACTGGTCGACGTTTCGCGGCACCCGCCGCGGCATGGTCGGGCTTGGCATCCTCGTGTTCTTCGTCGCGGTTGCGATCGCGTCGCCGTTTCTCGTGAGCCCCGCCGAGCTCGATCCGGCCCTGGCCACCGGTCCGCTGCACGCACCGCCGCAGATCGGGTATCCGCTCGGCACCGACAACTTCGGGCGAAGCGTGCTCGACCTGCTCATCGCGGGCACGCGCGTGTCGCTCCTCGTCGGGATCACCGCGGCGATCGGCGCGATGCTGATCGGCGCCGTCGTGGGGATCTCGGCCGGCTACTTCGCCGGGACGAGGATCGACACGGCGCTCAACGCGCTGACCAACTGGTTTCTGGTGATCCCATGGCTGGCGCTCGCGATCGCCCTGGCGGCGGTGCTCGGCGCGAGCATCACCAACGTGATCGTCGTGATCGCGATCACGTCCTGGGCCTCGACCGCCCGTCTCGTGCGCGCGCAGTCGCTCACGGTGCGAGAACGCTCCTACGTCGAACGATCGCGTGCGATGGGGGCATCACACTGGCACGTCATCACGCGTCACGTGCTGCCCAACGTGTTCCCCATCCTGTTCGCGAACACGATCCTGATGGTGGCCCTCGCCATCCTGTCGGAGACGACGCTCGCGATCCTCGGTTTGTCGGACCCGGTCGCGATCTCGTGGGGCAAGATCATCGAGAGCGCGTTCACCGCCGGGGCGATGACCGCCGGCTGGTGGTGGTGGCTGATCCCACCCGGCATCTGCATCGTGCTCGTCACGCTCGCGTTCACGATGGTCGGGTTCGCGCTCGACGAGATCCTCAGCCCGCGTCTGCGTCAGCGCTGAGCGAGCGGCCGCCCGTCGCGTTTCGAGTTTGACCGGCCGAACGTCCCATCGCAGACTCCCCAACCGTGGGAGGAAGCAGGCGGACGCGGTTGCGCCGACGCCTCGCCGTCCCGGCGGCGATCGCGATGCTCATCGCCGCCCCGCTCGTCGTTCCCCGCGCCGTTGCCGCACCGCAGGCACCCGCCGGCCCGAACGTCCTGTTGATCGTCGCCGACGATGAGCCGGACGATCTGTACACGCCGCAATTCATGCCGGCCGTGTTCTCGCAGATCGTCGGGCGGGGTGTCGACTTCAGCCGCGCCTACGTGGGCTCGTCGCTGTGTTGCCCATCCCGGTCCCAGATGCTCACGGGGCTTGCGGAGCCACGGACCGGCGTCGACGAGAACGACATCGCGCTCAGCCGCCCAACCCTCCCGATGGCGTTGCACGACGCTGGCTATCGCACGGCAATGATCGGCAAGTACCTCAACAGCTGGAACACCTGCGCCCCCCGCCCGGAGTTCGATCGATGGGGGTGCGTGGCAAGCGGTAAGTCGAGCTACACCCTGGTGAATCCCTGGATCAATGACGACGGCACGTGGGCGCAGCAGACCGGCTACCAGCCGGACCTGCTCGCGGACCGCGTGATCGATTTCATCTCCTCGACACCCGCCGACAAGCCGTTCTTCGCGATGTACACGCCGACGACCCCGCATCTGCCGGCCAACGGCGGGCGGTACGCCAGCCTCCCCGTGCCGAACCTTCGTTCACCCTCGTACGACGAGGAGACGCGAACGCCGGATCACCCGACCTACCTGCGGGGATTCCCGATGACGGCGAGCGAGAAGACGACGATGGACAATCAGCATCGGGTCATGGGAAGGGCGACGCGGGCACTCGATGACTCGATCGCCCGGATGCTGAGCGCCTTGGGAAGCCGGGCGGACGACACGATCGTCATCTTCATCTCGGACAACGGGTATCAGTACGGCGAGCACCGGCGGACCTGGAAGGCGGCGCCGTTCGAGGAATCCATCCACGTCCCGATGGCCATCCGGTTCCCGTCTGCGTTGGCACCGAGCGCTGCGTTCGTCTCGTCGGCGCTCGTCGGCAACGTCGACATTGCTCCCACCGTCGCCGACGCCGCCGGCATCGAGTGGCACGCCGACGGACGATCGCTCCTGCCGTTGCTCTCCGGCTCGTCCACCAGCGTGCGCAACGCTTTCTTCTTCTCGCGCTGCATCGGGATCCGGCTGCTGACCGAGCCCTGTCGTGGCATCGGTTGGTACCCGACGCGACAGACGGCGTATCCCAGCTACGAAGGCGTGGTCACCGCCGACAGCAAGCTGATTCGCTATCCCCTGACCGGGGAGGAACAGCTTTTCGATCTGACCTCCGATCCGTGGGAGCTGCACAATCTCGCGGGCCAGCCGGCCGTTGCGGGGCTCCAAGCGAATCTCGAGGCGATGCTGGACGGTCTGCTCGCGCCGCCCCCCATCGACACCACGATCGTGTCGGGCCCCACGAACTCCATTGCGGCGGGCGTCGCCACGTTCCGGTACTTCTCGCCCCCCCGTGCGTCGACCTATCGGTGCCGGCTCAGCCGCGACGGCGTGTCCGGCGCATGGTTTGCGTGCAACGGCGAGCAAGCCACGATCGGGGGCTTGGGAGCCGGCGACTATCTGTTCGAGGTCGCCGGCTCGCATCGAGGCGACGGCACCGACGCCACCCCAGCGCAGCGGGCGTTTTCGATCGGAACCTCGGGTCCACCGGTGACGTTGACGGCAATGCCGCCGGCAGCCCAGCGATCTCGCTCGGCGGCGTTCGATTTCACGAGCCCGACGACCGGGGCGACCTTTGCCTGCCGCCTCACCAAGCTCGACGGACCCGTCGTCCCGTGGTCGCCTTGCTCGGCGGGCACGGGTGCGTCCTACTCGGGGCTCGCCGACGGGCTGTGGAACTTCGAGGTTCGCGCAACGGATCCGGTGAGCGGCGACGTGACGAACCCGCCTGCGTCGTGGCTCGTGCGGATCGACAATGTGGGGCCAACGTGGCTGGTGGAGGCGCGGCCGCCGACCGTGACCGGCAGCACCGACGCATCCCTGCGGTTCGCCCCGCTCGAAGCGATCGGCGGCGCCATCACATGCCGTCTCGACAGCAAGCCCGTCACCAACTGCTCCGACGGCGGGTTCTCCGTCTCGGGCCTGACCGCGGCCAAGCACACCATCACGATCGCCGCGGCGGATGACCTCGGTAACACGTCGACCCAGCCGATCACGTGGACCGTCGATCGCACGCCGCCGACGGTCGCGATCCGTTCGCGCCCAAGTGCAAGTGCTACCAACCCCAGTTTTACCTTCAGCGCGACCGGCGGCACCGCCTACTTCCGGTGCACGCTCGATACGTGGGCACCGACGCCGTGTCACACCACGCAAGCGCTCGGCACCCTGTCGCTCGGCACGCACACCCTGACGGTGCAGTCGATCGACAAGGCATTCAACATGTCGGCGCCGCTCACCTACACCTGGACGATCACCGGGTAGCCGGCCGGCGTCCCCTCAGCGACCAAGCGAGGACAGCGCGTCGTCCAGCGCGTCGACGACTCGCGGGATGTGCTCCTCCCCGAACACCAGCGGGGGTCGGATCTTGAGCACGTTGCCGGCGTTCCCCGTCGTGCCCACAAGCACACCACGTTCGCGCATCGCGTTCTGCACACTGCCGGCAAGGTCGGCGTCCGGCGTACGCGTGTTGGGGTCGGTGACAAGCTCAACCCCCGTGAGAAGTCCGATGCCGCGAACATCGCCGATCGCTGGGTGCGCCCCCTGCAGCGCCGCGATCGCGGCGCGAAGTGCCGTCCCGACCCGGCCCGCCCGCTCGACGAGCCGCTGGTCCTCGATCACGTCGAGCACGGCGATCGCCGCGACCGCCGCGACCGGATTACCCCCGAACGTGGAGAACCACTCGGTGGTTTCGGCGAGCCGCTCCGTGATCTCGCGGCGCGTGATGACGGCGGCGACGGGGTGGCCGTTGCCCATCGGCTTGCCGAGCGTCACGACGTCGGCGGCGACGCCGGCGGAGGCGAACGACCAGAGGTGCTCACCGCTGCGGCCGTGCCCGGCCTGCACCTCGTCGGCGACGTAGAGCGCGCCGACGTCGTGCGCGCGATCCGCGAGCGCCCGGACATAGCCAGGCGGCGGCGCGAGGATGCCGTCGGAGGTGAACCCGCCGTCGACGAACACCGCCGCCGGGGCGATGCCCCCGTTCTGCAGACGCTCGGCGGCGTGGACGAGCTCGAGCGCAGCGTCCTCCGGATCCATGTCGTCACGATAGGTGTCGAGCGGTGGAAAGGTCTCAACAAAGTCCGGCCGAGCCCCGCCGCGCCACTCCTCAGGCGACAGGTCGGCGATGACGTCGGTGACGCCGTGATAGGCGTACTCGGTCACCAGCGCGCCGCGCGCCCCGGTCCAGGTCGACGCGAGCCGCCAGGCCGTGTCGTTGGCCTCACTTCCGGAGTTGACGAGCAGCACAGTGTCGAGGCCGCTCCCGGGCGGCATGCTCGCGATCAGGCGCTCCGCCAGTTCAATTGCTGCCGGATGGAGGTAGCGCATGTTGGTGTTGAGCGCGCGCGACTGCCGAGCGATTGCCTCGGCGACACGAGGGTGCGCATGCCCGAGCACCGGCACGTTGTTGTAGCAGTCGAGGAATCGGTTGCCGCCGGCATCGAACAGCCAGACACCGTCGCCGCGGACCACGTGCAGCGGCCGGTCGTAGGTGAGGGGCGAGATCGCCGGGCCGAACACCCGCCCGCGCCGTGCGATCAGATCCCCGTCCGTTCCCCCGATGGCGTATCCCCGGAGCCGGTGTGCCAACTCGTCGCGCCCCCCGTCGTTGAGATACGCCAGCAACTCCCAGAGCGGGCCCTCCCATCCGCGGAGGTACTCGTTGTCCGGATGCCGCTCGGCGCGCCAGCCGAACAGCACGGCGGTGGTGACCAGACGCGCGGCGAGGAGATCGGGAACGACCGCCAGTTCGGCAGGCTCGAGTGGGGTGACCGAGTCGTAGCCGTCGACGAACCGCATGGCCGTCGGCACGATGTCGTCCATGGGGCGGCCGTGCAGCAGCGACTCGAGCGCCGACGAGACGTCGCAGACGAGCGCCGTGTGGCTCATGTCGCCCCAATCGATGATTCCGCTGATGCGCCCACGTTCGTCGATGAGCGCGTTGTCGAGCGTCACATCCCCGTGGATGACTTGCGATCGCAGCTCGTCCCATCCGGGCAAGACCTCGGCCTCGAACCGCGCGAGCGTGGCGTCGACGAGCGCGCGATGAGCAGTCTCGCGGATCGAATCGACCATCGGCACAAGGGCGAGCACGTGATGCACGTCCCAAAGCAACACGCGCCCTGCCGATGGGTGAAAGAACGACCGCATGGCACGGCCCACGCGCGCTACCGTCGCGCCGAACTCGAAGACCGCCTCCCCGTCGAGGGTCCACGCATCGACCGAGGCGCGCCCGGGCATGTAGGTCGCGGCGCGCACGAAGTGCGTCGCGGTCCCCGATCCGCCGACCTCGACGGCATACGCCTCCGCGCCGACCGCAGGATCGGCGCCGACGAGCGGCAGCGGCGCGGCGACCGGGAGAGAGGGCTCGACCCTGCGCGCATGCAGCGCCGCGAGGGTCTCCATCGCGATCACATCGGGATGCTCCGCCGCGTTGGAGATCTTGAGCACGCCGACTGGCCCGGCGTCCCCCATGATCATGAATCCCTGGTCGCGTTCGCTCCCGAGCGGCGACGCCGTTCCCTCCAGCCCGAAGAGATCTCGGGCGAGGCCCGCCGCGGCGTCCGGATCGAAGCTCGGTGGCTCCCCTCGCAACACGTCTCCGGCAATCACGCCCCGATCGTAGCGATGGCGCGGCGACGCCCGTGAGCCCCATCACCCTGCTCGTTGCGGCGCAACGGCTTTCCCACTCGTCCGCCGGCGACGCGCCCAGCCCGGCTCAAGCGATTCCGCGTTTAGCCGAAGCCTTTGTGCAGAAACGGATCCCGGAAGGCGGCCTCGGGGATGGACCCTGCGGAACTGTTGCGCTATGCGGTGGAACGGCGCGCGAGCGACGTCCATATCAAGGCCGGCAACGTGCCCTTCATCCGCGTCGACGGGGAGTTGCTGCCGACGCCGTTTCCGGAGGTCTCGCCGACCGACGCACGACAGGCCGCAGACCTGTTGATGCCCCCGCACAAAGCCGAGGAGTTCGCGCGCACGCGCGAAGCCGACTTCGCCTACACCATGGAGGGGGTCGGGCGTTTCCGGGTCAACGTCCTTCGCCAATCCGACACGATCGGTCTCGCCATCCGCTGGGTGAGCCCGGAGGATCTGACGTTCCAGGAGCTCTCGCTGCCGCCGGTGATCGGCTCCCTCGCCGAGGCACGCCGCGGCCTCGTCCTTGTCACCGGGCCTACCGGCGCCGGCAAGACGACGACCATTGCGAGTTTGCTGGGTTTCATCAATCGCACGCGGCGCGCGCACATCGTCACCATCGAGGATCCGATCGAGGTCGTGTTCTCCGACGCGATGTCGGTGATCCGTCAGCGCGAGGTCGGACGCGACACGGAGTCCTACTCCGTCGCGCTTCGACAGGCGCTGCGGCAGGATCCCGACGTCGTCTTTCTCGGAGAGATCCGCGACGCCGAAACCGCCCTGGCGGCGATCCAGGCTGCGCAGACCGGGCACCTCGTCCTCTCGACGATGCACACGATCGATGCCGCCGAGACCGTGTCGCGGATCGTCGAGATGTTCCCGGCGCAGCAACAGCAGCAGATCCGCGTCTCCGTCGCGGGTGCGCTCCGTGGTGTGATTTCACAACGGTTGCTCGAGCGTGCCGATGGCGGGCGCGTGCCGGCCGTCGAGGTGATGCTCAACACCGGGCGGATCTACGACCGGATCCTCGAGCCTGATCTCGAGCCCTCGTTGCGCGACGTGGTGGCGGAGAGCCACTACGACGGCATGCAGACGTTCGACCAGTCGCTGATCGACTTGGTGCGCGACGGCCTTGTGACCGAGGACGACGCACGAGTGGTGGCGACCAACCCGCACGACTTCAGCCTCGCGCTGGCGGCCGCGGGCGCGGGGGCAGGGAGCCTCGCGAATGGATAGCGCGACGACCACGGCGCCGGCCCCGGCCAGCTACCCCGTCTTCGCCGCCGTCGCGCTCGGCATCACGGGCCGCTCGGTCTATGAGGTGATCGACCTCGTCGGCGGGATGTTCGAAGGCGCGGGCGCAGTCTTCGAGGGCTCGCCGAACGCACCCGGCACGTTGCTGGCCCTGTTGCCGCCGTCCGAGCACGCGGCGATGCAGGCCGTCGAGCTCGGTTTGCTGGCCCAGCAGACGGCGCCTGCTCTGCGACTCGGGGTGGACGCGACCGAGGTGCACAGCAAGAAGGAACAGGACGTGCGCTGGCAACAGGTGATCGACAGTGCGCTCACGCTGCAGAAGGCCGCGCGCAGCGGCGAGGTCATCGCCGGCGACGGCGTCGATACGCTGGCGCACGGTGGCGCCGTCACCCAGACGCTGCACGTCGGCGAGGACCGCTATCTGTTGCTCACCGGCACCCGAGACCTAGCCGTGGCGGAAACGCCGCCCGACCCCGAGCCGGTCGCAGTTATCGAGGAAGTGGCGACCGTGGCGGCAGAGCCCGGCGTCGACGAACCGATCGCCATCGCGGAGGCGGCGACCCTTCCCGAGCCGGCGCCCGAGCCGGTCGTGGAACCCCTGCCCGAGGCGGGGCCCGTCGTTGCGGCGGGCACGCCGGGGACCCGAATGTGGGACGGACCGTTCGTCGGCCGCGATGCCGAGCTCGCCGACCTGCGCGACCGTCTCTCGCGCGCGAGCGCGGATCGACGCTCCGCGTGCGTCGTCGTATCCGGCGATGCGGGCTCGGGCCGGACGCGTCTGGTGCGCGAGCTCGCAGCGTCGGCAACCGAGACGCGCGTCCTCACGGTGGCGTGCCGCCCCGCCGACGACGGCGGCGCGCGTTGGCCGCTGGCCGGCCTCGTTGAGGCGCTCATCGACGTCGGGCCACGCGACCAGGAGCACGACGTCCGAACCCGTCTTGCAGCGCGCTGCGAGGGCCAGCGGGATGCCGACCGGCTCGTCGCACACCTGATGAGCATCCTCGCGCTCGACGGCGTCACGGACGCCGATGAGATGCGCTGGGTCATGCGTCGCCTGTTCGAGGTGGGAGTCTCCGAACCAACGCTGCTTGCGCTCGAGGACGCCGATCGCGCCGGAATCGGCTTCGTGCCGCTGCTCGTCGATGCGGCCGCGGACGCGACCGACACCCCGTTGCTGATCGTGATCACGACGACACGCGCGCAGGTGGGCGTTCCCGGGCTCCGTCTCGGACCCCTCGCCGCCCATGATGCGACCGCACTCATCGACGCCGTGCTCGGCTCAGCGGAGCCGGGACTTGCAGCCGCGGTGGCGGCGCGCGTGCATGCGGATCCGCTTGCGATCGAGCAGGCGGTCGCGATGCTCGCCGAGATCGGCATGCTCGCGCCCGGCGAGCACCGCTGGCGCCCGCTCGTCGACCTGCGACACGTGCCGATGCCCGACACCGCGACCGGCCTGATCCGCCAGCGCCTCCAGACCCTGCCGCCGAACGCGCTCACCGTGCTTGGTGTCGCTGCGGTGGCCGGCGAGACGTTCTCGATGTCGCCGCTTCTGCCCGTGCTTCCGGAGGATGTGCGCTCCGGTGTGGCGACCTATCTGGACGACCTCGTGACCCGCGGCTATCTCCGGCAGGAGAAAGCGGGCGACACATACGCGTTCCGGCACCCGGCGATCCGCGAGGCGGCGATCGACGGCGTGCCCGAGTTGACGCGCGCCGCGGCGCACCGCCTGGTCGGCCGGAGCCTCGAGCAGCTCGCAGGCGAGCGCCTGTGGCGCGCGGCCGATCCGGTTGCCGCCCAACTCGCCGCAAGCGTCGAGCGCAGTCCGGAGGCGCCCGCCGAGGATCGCGACGATGCGCTCGATCTCCTGACGTGGTCGGCGACGGCTGCCGTCGACGAGGCTGACCTTGACGGTGCGGCGCGCCTCGAGCGCCGCGCCGCCTCGCTCCTGGATGACGATCCGGCGCGGCGAGCCGAACTCCTGTATCTCGCCGCCGAACACGGTGTGTCCGCAGCCCCCGATCGTCCCGCCGACCGCGAGATCGCGGAAGCCGCGCTCGCCGCCTCGGTCGCCGGCGACGACGTCGACTGGCGCATCCGGCTCCTCCGCGCCCGCGTTCGAGCCGCGACCGGTGACGAGGATGCCATCGAGGCAGCGCGTGCGACCGCCGACGAGGCGATCGCGGCGCTCGGCGACGACGAGACCGCCACGTGGGCGCTGTCGTCGGCGTGGGCGCTGCGCGGGCGGGTTCACGAAGCACGGGCGCTCAACGGCCTGGTCGCCGAAGAACTCCTGCGTGCTGCCGACCACGCCGCGGCCGCCGGTCGCACCGGCGATGAGACAACAGCGCTGCGCGGTGCCACGCGAGCGCTCCTGGACGGCCCGACATCGATTGCCGAAGCAGAGGCGCGATGTACGTCCTTTGTGCCGCGCGTTCGCGGGCCGCTTGCCGAACACGACCTCCGCGGCGCGATCGCGGTTCTGCAGGCTCGGCGAGGAGCGTTCGACGAGGCTCGCACCGCGATTACCGAATCGGTCGCGCGCCTCGACGAGCTCGGCTCCGTGCCCGATCTGGCGATGGCGCTGGCACGTGCCGCGGAGATCGAGATGCTCGCCGGCGAACCCGGCGGCGCCGAGCCATATCTGCAACGCGCGATGACGATGACCGCCCGCGCAGCCGACGAGACACAACGCGCATCGATCGCCGGTGCATTGGCACACGTGCTGATCGACCTCGACCGCCTCGACGACGCGTGGGCGGCCGCAGAGCTCGCCGAGGCACACGAACGCGACCTCGCGTCGCGGGTGTGCTGGCGGATGGCACGGGCTCGCATCCTGGCCCGTCGCGGACGAGCTGCGCCCGCCGAGCGCCTCGTGCGCGACGGTCTCAGCCTCGCCGAGCGCACGGACGCCAACGACCTGCGCGCGACTGCGCTGGTCCAGGCCGCCGACGTCCGGCGCCACGCCGGCCGACCGACAGAGGCCGAGCCCTTTGAACGGCGCGCCCTCCGGTTGTTCGAGCGCCGCGGCGCCACCGCGCAGGCCGGGGCGATTGCCGCGCGGCTCATTCCGCCCGACCCGTGGAAGACGGCGCCGTCCCCCGCCGAACGCGACGTCGCCACCGATCATGCACCGGATGCGCCGGACGCACCCGAAGCGCCGGAGGCGCCGGAAGCAACAGCGCCGCCGCCCCCCGACTCCCTCCCGGCCGATGCACTCCCGGCCGAGGTCGAGACCAACGGCGCCGTTGCCGCGGGCAACGGGTTCGTGCAAGCCCCGGCCGACCCGGCCGACCTTTCCGCGCGCGCCGAGGAAGAATCGCGGCGCCGCTGGTTCACTCGCTAGCCGGCGGCGGCGGGATCTCCTTCGAGGGTTCCTCGGACGCGGTTCCGGGCGGCGGTTCGGGAATCATCTCGCTCACCGAGCGATGCGCGCCGGCCTCCTTCTCCACCTTCTCGACGACGGCGTCGAGGGCCTTCTTGGCCGCCCCGAGGCCGTTACCACCGCCGCCCGAGCCCGCGAACGCCTTCATCAACGTTCCCGCGAGGCCGTCGACGGATCCGCCGCCGGTCACGAGCACTTCCGGCACCACGGTGACATGACCCTCGCTCACGGCCTGCGCCACCGCGACCACCGCAGTAGCGCCGGCACCGAGCGCGTCGGTCTGGGCTTCGTAGCCCACCGCTCGAGCCAAGCCCTGCGCTTCGATGGCACGCGCCTCGGCAACACCGATCGCCTGGGTCCGGGCGGCAACCGCCTCACCGGTCATCCGCGTGAAGTTCGCCTCGCCCTCGGCCTCCGCGGTGCGGGCGGCTGCGTTGTTGCGCTGCACATCGACATCGACCTGCGCCCGCGCGAGCCCCAGCTGGGCGTCGGCAGTTCCCTTCGCCTTCTCGACGCTGATGCGCGCCTGCTGCGCCTCCTGCTCGCGGGCGAACGTCTGACGCTGCTGCACTGCGAGCTCGCGTGCGGACAGCACCTCGACGAGCGCCTCCGGCAACACGACGTCCTGGATGTAGACGCCCTTTGTCTCGACGCTGTACTTGCCGAGGTACTCCGTGATGTAGCGCTCGGCTCGATCCTGGACTTCCTGGCGGGTCTCGATGAACTGCACCGCCGGCAGTCCCTGCAGCGTGTTGCGGAAGTAGTTGCCGACCGCCGACTGCAGCACCTCGTTGACGAGGTTCAGCATCGTCTCGACCATCGAGATGACCTTCGGCGCCATCGTGTCGGGCACGTGGATCTGCACCTGCAGGTCGATCAGGAACGAGAACCCCTCGCGGCTCTTTGCGTCGATCGAGGAGAGCTGCGCATCCAGGTTATGCGCGTGCGAGGTCGCCTCCGCCCAGTTGAGGGTGAGAATGGCCGTCGGCACGATCTCCGCCCGGTACACACGCGGGTTCAACGGGTACTTGCCGGTTCGAAGCGGCTCGCTCCAGATCCCGCGATGCCCCGGTCGCACGATCGAACCGAACTTGAACTCCTGGCCCGACGTGTCCTGTGTCGACAACCCGAGGTAGCTCTTGATCACCGCCACCTGGCCCTGGTTTACGACGAGCATCGGCGCCCGCTCCACCTTGACGAGGAACGGGTTGAGCAGGAAGGCGCCGTACAGCAGCGGATCGTGCTGGAGCCCGATCTTGCCGCCGTTGTCGAGGAAACGCTGGAAGTCCTGATAGTTGTTGTGCAGGTCGTTCTTGCTCCCCAGCAGCACCTCGAGCATCTCGGGGTCGGTGCGTCCGTCGGCCTCGAGCAGACGGACGTCCTCGAAGCCGCCGAGCCGCCCGGCGATGTCGCCCGACGGGAGCGGGTCGCCTTCGAGAGTCGTGACGACGCCGACGTAATCGTTCTCGCCCTCCGGCGCGATCCGCACGACCTGCAGCTCATTCGCCTGCAGACCGAAGGACTCATAGGTCAGCCCGCCGGTCGAATCGACGATCCCGAGCATGTCCGGCGAGACCGGGAATCCGAACGTCTGCGGATAGGTGAGTACGAGGAACCCCACCGGGTGCATCGGCACCAACGAGCCCGGAGGCAGCACCGGTCGCTGCACGCCCTGCTCACCACCCTGCTCGAGAAACGAGCGCACATCCGAGAAGTTGCCGAACTCGGGCTTGAACAGGGCGCTTTTGGCGCCGGGTGGCAGCGGTGCGCCGACTTGTGCAATGACGACGCCGATCCCATCGGCGGGCACCTGCACCCACGGGAACTTCTTCACGGAGTACACGAGCCATGGCCGGAAGCGCAGGCCCGGCATCAGGAGATTGGCCTGGTAGCCGGCCTCGCCCTTAAAGGCGATGACGTGTCCTTCGCGGAGCCGGGGGCCGATGCGCTTGCCGACGAGCCCGACCTCGGTGGGCCCGATCATGTTGAAGGACAACACCACGTACAAGACAACCAGAACGATCACGATGATCGTGATCCACGACGAGCTCAACATCGCCGGGTGCTCCTCTCTCCCGCAGTGCGGTCACCTGCGATTCGCCGTGATCCGCCCCGACGGTTCATCCCAACGATGGCACGGAACGCCATGGCGCGCGACTTCGTCCGTCGGACGCAGTCCCGCCGCGCGTGACAGCATCGGCCGGATGGCTGACGTCGCGATCGTGGGGGCGGGGGTGATCGGCCTGGCATGTGCGCGCGAGCTTGCGCAAGCCGGCGCCTCGGTCACCCTTCTCGAGGCCGCCTCGGCGCCCGGGCTCGGCTCGTCGGCGCGAGCGAACGGCGGGGTTCGCGCGCAGTTCACGACGTCGCCCAACATTGCCTTCTCGCTGTTCTCGATCGCGGCGTTCGAGGACCTGGCCGCCGGGGGCGCCGAGATCGGTCTGCACCAGACCGGCTACCTCCTCATCGCCGGGACCGAGGCGGCCGAGCACGGGCTCCGAGCCGGGTTCGCACTGCAGCGGTCCCTCGGTGTCGACGTGCAGTGGCTCGATCCGGAGGCGGCTGCCGGTGCGGCGCCCATGGCGCGACGCGACGGGGTGCGCGCCGCAACGTTCCACGCGCGCGACGGCTTTCTCGACCCCGCGGGGGTGTGCGTCGCGCTCGCGCGCGACGCGGCGGCCGCGGGCTCGACCCTGCGCACGGACGCGCCGGTGCACGCGATCGAGCGCGACGGCGGCGGGCTCCTAGTCCGGTACGCCGGCGGTTCGGTCCGGGCGGACGCCGTGGTCAACGCGGCGGGCGCCGATGCAGGCGCCGTCGCACGCGTCGCCGGCGCGGACGTGCCGGTGGAACCGGTTCGGCGAAACCTCGCGCACGTGCTCGACCCCGCCGGCGAGGAGACGCTGACCCCGATGCTCGCCGACCTCGACACCGGCGTGCTCGCTCGCCGCGAGCCTGCGGGTGGGTGGGTCGTGGCGTACTCGAATCCCGGCGACGCGCCCGGACGCGACACCCGCGTCGATCCGCGCTTCCTGGAAGATCTCGCCGAGCGGCTGCCGAACCGGTTCCCGTTTCTGCTCGATCTGCCGATCGATCCGGGGCGGTGTTGGGCGGGCCTGTACCCCGAGACGCCCGACCACCACGCGATCGTCGGCGCCGACCCGGACGTGCCCGGGTTGTTCCATGCCGTCGGCTTCGGGGGACACGGTGTGATGCACGCGCCGGCCGCGGGTCGGGCGATCGCGGAGCTGGTGCTGCACGGCGCATGCGCGACGTTCGACCTGCATCCGCTGCGGCCAGAACGCTTCGCCGAGGGCGACCTCGTCGTCGAGTCCGCGGTCTTCTAGCGGCGACCGAACCGCTCGGGTGCGAACGGCGTGAGGTCGATGCCGGCCTCGCCCTCGCACACCAGGCGCGCGACGATCTCGCCCGTGACCGGACCAAGCGTGACGCCCAGCATGTTGTGCCCCGTTGCGAGCACCACCCGCGGATGGCCGCGAACCGGCCCGATCACCGGCAAACCGTCGGGGGTGATCGGGCGCGCCCCGACCCACTCCTCGGCGCGATCCTGGAGGTCGATGCCGCGCAGCAGCGGTGCCGCCGTCCGAACGATCGAGGCGATCCTGCCGGGGTTGAGGCGATCGGTCGTGCCGTCGAACTCCATCGTGCCGGCGACGCGCAGGCGATCGCCGAGCGGCGTCAGCATCACGTGCGCGCCCGAAAGATCGATCACACGCTCGGGCTGACGCTCGGGAAACACCGAGAAGCTGTAGCCCTTGCCGGGATACAGCGACAGACGAGCCCCGAGTGCCGCGACGAGCTCCCGCGACCACACACCGGCGGCCACGACCACCAGTGCGCCATCGACCGCGCCGTCGGCGGTTGCTACCTCGACGCTGTCGCCGAGATCGGTCAAACCCGTGGCAGCGGCGTTCGGACGAAGATCGGCGCCGCCGGCGACAAGTGATTCGGCGAGCTCGTCCACCAACAGGCCGGCGTCGATCCACCGTTCCCCCGGCAGCACGAACCCTGCGGTGATCTCGTCGGAGAGCAGCGGCTCCAGCTCGTGGATCGCCGCGGCGTCGAGGAGCGCCCCAGGGGCCGTCGCCAATCCGAGCTCGGCCCGGTGTGCGAGATGGGCCCGGCCGGCAATCGCCGCTGCCTCCGTGCGATACGGGATCAGGTAGCCGTCGCGCCGCGCGTGCCGCCCGATCCCGGCATCCGCGAGCCGGTCGTAGGCAGCGAAGACGCCGGCGCTCAACCGGCCGAGCGCGCCGACGCCCCGCTCGTAGTTCGCCTCAGACGCGGCCCGAGTGAACCGGGCGAGGAAGCCTGCCATCCGAGGCATCGTCGCCGCGTGCACATGCAGCGCGGCATCGGGATTGCGCAGCTCGGCGAGGACCCCGCGCAGCGCGCCGGGCGCGGCAAGCGGCTCGGTGAACGACGGACAGATCGCGCCGGCGTTGCCACGAGACGCCCCACCGCCGACGCGCGCTCCCGCCTCGAGCACGACGACCTCGGCGCCGGCCTCGCGGAGGAACCATGCGCACGACAGGCCAACGATCCCGCCGCCGATCACGACGACAGGACCGTCGGGCGGAACGTGACGAGCGTCGGACATGTCGGCCCCTCGGATGATCGGACGGAGCCTACTGCGGCACCGGTGATGCGCTAGGGTCGCCGCCATGACGCACGACATCCACATCGCCGGTGCCGTCGAAGTGACCGCCCTGCTCGACGCCGAGTTCCCAGAAGCTCCGCTGACGGAGGCCTTCCCGGATATCCCGGCGGAAGACCTTGTTGCGGCGACGGCCCGGTTCCCCGGGATCGCGACCGACGACGGGCGCTGGCATCTGCGGGTACGCGGGTGGCTCGTGCGTTCCGGCCGGAGCCTGCTCCTGCTCGACACCGGCATCGGTGGTCCGACCGCACCGTCGGCGGCGTGGGCGCCGGAGCCGGGCGTCCTGCCCGCCGCACTCGGCGAGGTCGGGGTCGCTCCGGACGACATCGAGACCGTCGTGCTCAGCCACGTGCACGACGACCACATCGGCGGCACGCTCGATGCGAGCGGCGGCCCCCTGTTCCCGAACGCTCGGCACGTGCTCCAGCGCGCCGA
Source organism: uncultured Actinomycetes bacterium (assembly GCA_963816105.1). Taxonomy (GTDB): domain Bacteria; phylum Actinomycetota; class UBA4738; order UBA4738; family HRBIN12; genus AC-51. The sequence goes on from CAWFJH010000004.1 coordinate 246,508, forward strand.
TTACGAATGGACGCAGGAGCTCGCCAAGGCCTCCGAGGAAGACGCCGTCTACCTGTCCCTGCTCTCGCCGCTCGCCGACGCCGGTTTGCTCGACGTGATCGACGGCGATCACGAGCTCACCGGCGAGCTCCGGCTGCAGCACCTGCCCGGACACACGCCAGGGCATCAAGTGCTGCGCATCGCCAGCGGCGAGGACCGGATCGTGCTCAGCGCCGACACGTGGAATCACCCCGCGCAGGTCGGCCGACCCGACTGGCCGAGCGGCCCCGACAACGATCACACGCAGGCCGCTGCGAGTCGACGCACACTGCTGGCCGCCGTGCTGGCGCGGCCTGGGACGGTGATCGCGCCGACGCACTTCGTGGAGTCCTTCGGGGTCGTCCTCGACGGGCCCGACGGCGTCGCGTCGTGGTCGGGCATCGGCTAACTCACCACGGCACGCCAACGGTTCGTCCGAGCGTGTAGAGCGTCACGAACAGCGTCGAGCCGGCGACGAGCGCCGACGCGAGCGGCCACGGCATCGACCGCCAGCGCCAGACAACGGTGGCAAGGGCCAAACCCACGGTGACCGCCGCAAACTTCCAGGGAAGCCCGGGCGACGGAGCCGGATACACCGCTGTGTTGCTGACGCAGAATCGGAACACCGGCGACAGGACCATGTCGGGTGGACATGCGTAGCGTGGAATCATCAAGCCGAGCGCGATCCCGTTGGCGACGATCAATCCTGCTTGGCCGATCCGCCATCCCGAATCGCCGTTCGCTTCGACCGGCCGACGCACACCGCGCACGAGCACGCCGATCCCGATCGCAACAAGAATGAGACCCACGAAGAAGACGCCGCCTGCAACTTGGATGTTCACACCGCACGGCAATCCCTCCGATGTGATTCCGCCCGCACGACACGAGAGTTCATCGAACGACGCAACGACGAACAGCGACGCGCTCGCGATGATGCAACACCCCGTCGTGATCTGAGCTGCTTTGGCCTGCAGGGTCTCTCCGGGCAGCTGTGGACGCGGTGTGGATAACGTCGGCGACATATCGACGGCATCTTCACACGCATCCAGGCGGAGGGTCGGGTGCCTCCGCTAGCCTCGGGCAACATGTTCCGCCGTCGGCCCCGCAACATTTTCCGCCGCCCCCCCATCGTCATGGCGACGACAGCCGTGCTGATGGCGATCCTGATGATGCAGCCGGCATCTGCGACAACCGAGAGCACCGCACGTTCGAAGGTGCTCCATTTCGTGAATCAGTATCGCCATCAGCACGGCCTGGGCCTCCTGCGGGAAGACGGCGACGTCGATCGCTTGTCGCATCATCACTCCACCGCGATGGCCGATGCGCGCGCGCTGTTTCACAGCACGAACCTCATGGTGAAGTTGCGCACGAAAAACCCGACACGCTGGGGCGAGAACATCGGCTATGGCCCCTCGCTGTGGGGTCTGTTCCGCGCCTTCGTGCGAAGCGCGCCGCATCGGCACAACCTGCTCGGCCAGTTCCGCTCCACCGGCATCGGGGTCGTGCGCCGCAACGGCTGCGCGTGGCTCACCATGATCTTCTACTCCTGAGGCGTCCCCCACCCGCGCCGTTTCGCCCCGAGCATCGATAGACCCCTTCGCGTCGCCTGTGGTGTAGTTGCCCCATGGCGAGCGCACGCGCGCCGCAGCTCTTCGCGGGGATCGCGCCCACATACGACCGTGTGGGCGCGGTGCTCTCCTTTGGGCAGGATCCGCGCTGGCGGCGGTTTCTCGCCTCGCGCGTCGGCATCGGCACTCCCCGCGTCCTCGATGTCGCGACCGGCACCGGCCTCGTCGCACGCGAGCTCCAACGATCGGGCCGAGCTCGGCGCGTGGTCGGTCTGGACCGCAGCGCACCAATGCTGCGCGAGGGCGTGCGCGGCGGGACGCTGATGACGCCGGTGCTCGGCCGGGGCGAACAGCTCCCGTTCGCCGACGGTGCGTTCGACGCGCTCACCGTCACCTACCTGTTGCGCTACGTCGATGACCCCGCGGCGACCGTGTGCGAGCTCGCACGGGTCGTGCGGCCCGGCGGTGTCGTGGCCAGCCTTGAGTTCGCGGTCCCGTCGGGCCCGGTGTGGCATCCGTCGTGGTGGCTCTACACGCGCGCGGTTTTGCCGCTCGCCGGCCGGATCGTGTCGCGCGACTGGCTCGATGTCGGGCGGTTCCTGGGTCCCAGCATCGAGGAGTTCTGGGACCGGTATCCGCTGGCCACGCAGCTCAGCTGGTGGCGCGCCGCCGGCATCGGATCGGTCCGGTGGCGGCGGATGAGCCTCGGCGGGGGTGTCGTTATCTGGGGCGTGCGGGGATCGTGAGCGAGCGGCCTGCGTTCTACGCGCTCTCGCCCGGCGGGGCACGCGACTACTGGACGTTGCTGCACCCGCCGTACACCCTGTGGCATCTCTCGTTCGTCGTGCTCGGCGCGTGCATCGTCGACACGATCGACGTCGGCTACCTGCTGCTCGCGATCGCCGCGTTCTTCCTCGCCGTCGGGCTCGCATCGCACGCGCTCGACGAACTGCGGGGACGGCCGCTAGGCACGAGAATCCCGACCGGTGTCCTCATCGGCATCGCCGTCGCGGGGCTCGCCGGCGCGCTCGCCATCGGTATCTACGGTGCCTCGCTCGTGTCGTGGTGGGGGCTCGTGTTCATCGCCGTCGGCGGCTTCCTCGTGCCGGCCTACAACTTGGAGTGGTTCTCGGGGCGGTTTCACAGCGACCTGTGGTTCGCGGTCATGTGGGGCGGGTTCCCCGCGCTCGCCGGCGGCTTTGCACAAACCGGACGAACCAGCGTGCCCCTCGTGCTGATCGCGGCGGGATGCGGCGCGGTCGCGGCGGCGCAGCGACGGCTGTCGACGCCCGTGCGGCAGCTGCGCCGCACGGCGACAGCCGTCGCCGGTGTGATGACGTTCGAGGACGGCTCGAGCCGGCCCGTCGACATCGCGGCGATGACGGCCGGACCCGAGGGCGCGTTGCGCGTCCTCTGGCTTGCCATGGTGTTGCTGGCGGCCGGCGAGGTGCTCGCGCGGTGGCCATGAGCGGCCACCGGCCGGCCCTCAGCCGGTCAGCGCGCGGATCTGCCGGATCGCGACCGTGACCTGACTGAGGTCGGCGACACCCTCGGCCTTGAGCCCCCGCAGGAACCGCTTCACGCGGTCGTAGGCCTGCGCGCGCTCGGAGAAGTACCGCTCGATGCCGTCGTCGATCGACGCGCCGTCGGCGACCTCCAGCACGCGCTCACACAACCGCCGGCGCAACGCAAACAGATCGTCCTCCATCGATTGTTGCGCCCAGCGCTGCCATCGGTTGGAAGCCGGCAGTGCATCCAGCTGGCTCTCGAGCCAGTCGATGTCGAGTCCCTCTCCGAGGACGAAGAACCCACGTGCGACCTCCAGCGGCGATCTCGCCGTCGCGAGTGCAACCGCGATGATGTCCGGCGCGTGCACCAGCTCCGGCTGGAAGGCGTGGCGGAACGCCACCGCCTCGGGGACGCCCTCGGCGATGAGCCGCCGGGCGACCTGCTCGTGCTCGTCGCGCCAGGCGTCGGGGCCGACCTGGCTGATCGCGTCGGACACCTCGGCGAAGGACGCCCGCGACTCCGCAACGGCCTCGCCGAGAATGTGGGCGGCCCCGTGCACCAAGTACCAGCGCGAGGTCGTCTCGACGAGCCAATCGACCGCGCTCATGAGCTCCGACTGCATGGCGGGGTTCACGAGTCCGTCGAGCGCCTCGACGTCGGACCAGCGGCCGACGGCGCCGGTGACGTCGCGCGCGATTCGAAACGCCTTGACGACGTCGGCCGGGGAGGCGCCGGTTTCCGTGACCATCCGTGAGACGAACGTGATCCCCTGGGAATTGACCACGTCGTTGGCCGCGAGCGTCGAGATGATCTCGCGCCGCAGCGGGTGCTCGGTGAGGAGGTGGCCGAAGCGGTCGACGATCTTCTGCGGGAAGTACCGCTCCAGGTCGGAGGCCAGGTACTCGCTGTCGGGCAGATCGGACTCGAGGAGCTCTCGGTAGGCGTGTCGCTTGGCATAGGCGAGCAGCACCGCCAACTCTGGCCGCGAGACACCCTGGCCCGCCGCGCGGCGCTCGCCCATCTCCTCCGCTCCGGGGAGGAACTCGACGTCGCGCTCGAGCTCGCCGTCGGTCTCGAGCGAGACCATGAGCTCCTCGTAGGCATCGATCCGCTGCGCCGCGACCTCCTCTTCCTGAGACAGGATCTGGGCCTGCAGGTAGTTGTCGTACAAGACGTGCTGCACGACGTCGGGCGCGCAGTCCTGCAGGAGCTCGTTGCGGCCTTGCAAGGTCAGCTCGCCGCGCTGGATGGCAAGGCCGAGCAGAATCTTCCAGTTGACCTCGTGGTCCGAGGTGTCGACGCCCGCGGAGTTGTCGATGAAGTCGTTGTTGATGCGCCCCCCGGCCCGCGCGTACTCGATGCGGCCGCGCTGTGTAAAGCCGAGGTTGCCGCCCTCGCCGACGACGCGCGCACGCACCTGGGCTCCGCTTACGCGGACCCCGTTGTTGGCGCGGTCCCCGACGTCGCCGTTGGACTCCGCCGCCGCCTTCACGTAGGTCCCGATACCGCCGTTCCACAGCAAATCGACGGGTGCGAGCAGGATGTAGCGGATGAGCTGATCGGGCGTCATCTCGTCGGGCACGTCCTCGCCGATCCCGAGTGCGACGCGCGCCTCCTTCGACGGCGTCACCGACTTGAGCTTGCGATCGAAGACGTCTCCCCCGGGCGATAGCAACGAACGGTCGTAGTCGTTCCACGAGGAGCCGGCGAGCTCGAACAGACGGCCTCGCTCCGCAAAGGAGGCCGTCGGGTCGGGGTCCGGATCCACGAACACATGGCGGTGGTCGAAGGCCGCGACGAGCTTGACGCTGCCCGTGTAGAGCAGGCCGTTGCCGAACACGTCGCCCGACATGTCGCCGATGCCCACGCAGGTGAACGGATCGCGCAGCACGTCGACGCCGACCTCGCGGAAGTGACGCTTCACCGACTCCCAGGCGCCGCGTGCCGTGATGCCGAGCGCCTTGTGGTCATAGCCCGCGCTCCCGCCCGATGCGAACGCGTCGCCGAGCCAGAATCCATATTCCTCCGCCACGTCGTTGGCGGTGTCAGAGAACGTCGCCGTGCCCTTGTCGGCCGCAACGACCAAATAGGCATCGTCACCATCGAGCACGCGCACGCCTTCCGGGTGCCGGATCGCCCCTTGCTCGAGGTTGTCGGTCAGGTCGAGCATGCCCCGCATGAACGTCACGTATTGCGTGAGGACCTCGGCGCGAAGTTCCTCCGGGGAGAAGGTCGGCCGCTTGAGGATGAACCCGCCCTTGGAACCGTCCGGCACGATGACGGCGTTCTTGACCTTCTGGGCCTTCATCAGGCCCAGCACCTCGGTCCGGTAGTCCTCCTTGCGATCCGACCAGCGGATACCGCCGCGCGCGACCATCCCGCCGCGCAGGTGGATCGCCTCCATCTGCGAGGAGTAGACGAAGATCTCGAACAATGGGTTTGGCTTTGGCATCTCCGGCACGTCGGCCGAGCGGATCTTGATGGCGAGCGCGGGCCGATCGGCGACGTAGGCGTTGGTGCGGCACGTCGCCTCGATCGTGCCGAGCATGGAGCGCAGGATCGTGTCCTGGTCGAGTGACTCGACCGCCCTGAGATCCTCCCGGATCTGATCGCGGATCGCCGCGGCCTCCTCCGCCGGGGCGTCGCGCACCGGGTCGAACTTGACCGCGAACAGCTCGGCCAGCCTGCGCGCGATGTGGGGATTCTCGGCAAGGGCGTCGTTGCGGTACTCCTCGGTAAACCGCGTCGACACACGCATGCGGTACTTGCGGTACGCGCGCAGGATGTGCACGTCCTGCCACGACAGCGCAGCGAAGATGACGAGCCGGTTGAGCGAGTCGACCTCGGCGTCCCCGCGCCACATCGCGGTGAGCGCGTCGCACACCAGGTCGGCCTCGGTCACGAGGTTGAGCACCGCCCCACGTGCGTCGAGCACGCCGAAGTCGTGGATATAGACGCGGCCCTCGCCGCGCATCGCGATCGGGATCTCCTCCACCGCACGCAATCCAAGCGACTCAAGCAGCGGCATGAACGCAGACAGATCGACCTTGCCCCCGGTCTTGTAGAGCTTCACCCGGGTCAGGCGCTCGCCGACCATCTCGTTGCCGATGCCGATGACGAACCCGTCGACTTCAGTCTCGAGACGCTCCAGCCGCTCGACGTCCATCGCCACCTGATCCCAGTCGGTCTCGGTGGTCTTGTAGTAGTCGGGGAACCGCGGGCCGTACTCGGCCGCGAGCAGCGGACCGCGCTCCGGCCCGAACCGCGCGGTCAAGTGGTCGAGCAGATCGTCCTCCCACGTGCGCGCGAGCCGTTCGACCTCCGCCTCAAGCTCCTCGTACGGGATCTCGGGAATCTGCGTTCCGGGCGTCACGTGGACGGTAAAGAAGATCTTGGCCGACTCCGTCTCGCCGAGCGACAGGTGATAGTCGACGGAGGTACCGCCGAAGCGGCCCCGGAACATCTCCTGCAGGCGCTTGCGCAGCGAGGCGCTGAACTTCTCGCGGGGCAGGGCCACGACGATCGAGACCTGCCGTCCGTACAGATCCTTGCGCACGAGCACCCGAATCCCGCCATGTTTCTCGAGCTGCAGCAACCCCACGACCAGATGACGAAGCTCGCCGCTGGTCGCCTGGAACAACTCGTCGCGCGGGAACGACTCGAAGAGCTCGACGACCTCCTTGTAGTCGTGCGAACCGGGAATGAGGTCTTCTGCGGCGATGATCTGCTCGAGCTTGTGATGCAGGAGCGGCGTCTTCGCGGCCGGCTCCATATACGCTTTCGAGGTGAACAGACCGATCAGCCGCGCCTCGCCCTCGATCTTCCCCTCGGCCGAGACGATGCGGACACCCACGTAATCCATCCGTGCGCGGCGGTGCACGCTGCTGTAGGCACGGGTCTTCGTGATGACGAGGAGCTCGCCCTCCTCGATCCGACGGCGGATGTCCGGGTCGAGGGTGTCCAGCGGCGTCGCATCGGCGAAGGAACTCATCGAGACATCGGAGAGGATCCCGAGGCCCGACGCCGGCACCGCCTGGATGGTGCGGCCATCCGGCGTGTCGTCGAGCCGGTACTCCCGGTAGCCGAGGAACACAAAGTTGAGCTGGAGCAGCCACTCGATGAAGTCGACGGTCTCGCCGACCTCCTGGGGCGAGTACGTGATCGCGGCGCGGCGTGCAAGCTCGGCCATATGGCGCACGCGTTCCTGCATCGGCTCGAAATCGCGCACCACCAGCCGGACGTCGTGCAGGATCACGCGGATCCTGCCCTCGAGGTCCTCGCGGTCCTGCTCGTTGAGCGCGCGCTCGATCTCGATGTGCATCACCGACTCGCGGTGCGCCGCATCGCGGCTCTTCATCACACGCTCGACGCGGCCGTCCTCGGCCCGGTGCGTCCCGATCATTGGGTGCAACAGCATCCCCACCGACAGGTTGCGTGCGGCGAGCTCCTCAGTGACCGAGTCGACTAGGAACGGGCAGTCATCCGTGCAGGTCTCGATCACCACGCCCGGAACCGCATAGCCATCGGTCTCGACGGTCGGTGCGAACACGCGCACAGCCGCCGGGTGGTTGCCGCGACCGTCCACAAACGCGAAGGCCGAGCGAACCATGCCCAAGAGGTCTGCGAGGGTGCGAGTCTCGAGGTCCTCGTCGCTCAGACGCCGAAGCATCATCTTTGCGAACCCGAGGAGGGCGTCGCGCCGCTCGGGCGGCGTGCTCGCCTCGATCTCGGCAAGCAACGCCACGAGCGTGGGATGAAGCGTCACCGGCCGTTCGTCGTGTGGCCGCGCGGCGGGGTCAGACACGTTGGGGCGCCTCAATCAACTCGGTGGTTCCGTCCGGCACGAAAACCGTTCGATGCGTCATCGTAGTCGTTCGCACACCCCAGGTCAGGCCCACGCGCCACGAACTGCCTCGATCGTCTCGGCGGCGCGGTCGTACCGCCCGAACTGCGGCATCACATAGACCCCCGCCACGCCCTCGCCGGCGAGCTGGGCCGCCAACTCCCCCGCCATCGCAAGGCCGACGGGCCAGGATCGGACCGGATCCTCCCCGGCGGCCGCCATCCGGTCGCGATCCGCCTCGGGGATCTCGACCCCCGGCACCTCGTTGTGCAGGAACGTCGCGTGGCGCCCGGACACGAGCGGAAGCACCCCGGCGAGGATCGGGATGTCCAGCGGCGCGCCGGTGTGGCGTTCGAAGGCGTCGCGCAGCGCCCGAAGCGGCTCGACGCCGTAGAGCGGCTGCGTCAAGAAGAAGCGGGCGCCCGCCGCCACCTTCTTGGCGAGCAGCTTGACCTCTCGCTGGAGATCCGGCGTCGACGGCGCGACCGCCGCGCCGGCGAAGAACGACGTGGGCTCGCCGATCGACGAGCCAGCCCGGTCAACACCCGCGTTGAAATGCTCGGAGATCAGCTGGAGGAGCCCGGTCGCGGTCACGTCGACGTCGTTGGACCCGTGCGGGTAATCCCCGATCGTCACCGGATCGCCGACACACACGAAGAGGTTGCGGATGCCGAGCGCGTGCGCGCCCAGCAAATCGCCCTGAAGCCGCAAGATGTTGCGCCCACGCGTCGGGAAGTGCAGGACGGTCTCGATCCCAACCTGTTCCTCGACGAGGCGGCACGCCGCCCACGCGCTCATCCGCATCTTTGCCATCGGCGAGTCGGCGACGTCGATCGCGGTCGCACCTGCTTCGCGAAGCGTGTGCGCGGCCGCGACCAGCTGCGCCGCGTTGAACGAACGTGGCGGCTCCATTTCGACCGTGACCACCGGTTCGCCGCCGAGGAACGCGCGTTCAAGCGCGGTCGGCGCCGCCGCGGGCTCGGCCACGACGACCGGGGCCGACGTGAAGACAACCGGTGCCGCGTTGGCGGTTGACGGCATGTCGGCGATCGCCGAGGCGATGGCCGCCGTGTGGGCCGGCCCCGTCCCGCAGCATCCGCCCAGGATCGCGACGTCCTGCGCCAACAGATCGCGTGCGACGGCACCCACGTAGTCGGGCGTCGCGGGATAAACGAACCGGCCGCCGACCTGAGTCGGCCCGCCGGCGTTGGGGCGCGCCACGAGCGGCACTCCGGCGCCCGCAGCGACGGGCGCCATGGCCAACACGATGCGGAGCGCCTGCGCCGGGCCTTCACCGCAGTTGACGCCGATTGCATCTACCCCGAGCTCCGCCAGGGTCTGCGCAATCGATTCGGGTGTATCGCCGAGCAATGTTCGGTCGTCGCGGGTGAACGTCGCGGTCGCCACGATGGCCAGTCCGGGCGCCGCGTCTCTCGCGGCCGCGACCGCCTCCGTCAGCTCCCGGACATCGGTCTGGGTCTCCACCTCGATGAGATCGGCGCCGGCCGCCGCGAGCGCAGCCGCCTGCTCGCGATAAGCATCGAACGCCTCCTCGGCCCGCACCCGCCCGTAGGGCTGCAGGCGCACGCCGAGCGGCCCCATCGAGCCGCCGACCAGCTCCGCCCCGGCCGCGCGCGCGATGGCGACACCCGCCACGCAGAGCTCCCGAACGCGAGCCGCAAGACCATGGTGCTCGAGCCGGAATCGGTTGGCACCAAACGTGTTTGCAAGTACGAGCCGAGCGCCCGCGGCAACAAAGGCCCCGTGGACACCCGCCACCAGATCCGGCTCACGCTCGTTAAGCCCCTCCATACAGGTATCCACCGGCACGCCCGCGTCGATAAGTGCGGTCCCCATCCCCCCGTCGGCGAGCAGCGGTCCGTGGGACAGAAGAGCTCGAAACGATACGCCGTCCATCGGCTGACCAGTGCCTAGGCCGGCTCGATCCGGATGGAATGCGTCAGCGCCACTACCGGGCGAAGCGTTGCCGCAACGGCGCAATACTTCCCGTCTGCCAGCGATACCGCGCGCTCCGCCTTCTGCGCATCGACATCGCCCGTGAGGACCCATTCCACGTCGATTGCACGGAACGTCCACGGCGGATCGGGGTCCTGCTGCGATCGGACGATCGCGTGAAGACCGCGTAAATCTTGGCGTTGCTTTCGAAGAATCTCGACGACGTCGTATGCCGTGCAAGCCGCAAGCGAAACAGGCAGCAGATCGGCGGGCTTGGCGCCGGGCCCTTCGGGATTTCCTCCGACGGAGACGGCCTCGCCGTAGCCGGTCTCGGCGACGAACTGGAGCCGCTCGCCGCTCCACGAGAGCCTGACCTCCGACATCGCGGGCGGAGTCTAAACGCCCTAGGTCCCGAGCGGCGCATGTTCGGTAGGCTCGGGACCAACGTTGGTAGAGCGACCTACCGCGAAGTCGGTATGGTCGAGCGGTTCGACTTCCCCAACGAGGTCGGAGCGGAGAGGGATGAACCAGAGCAGCGTCCGCGTCGTCGTTGGGCAGGGGGATCCGGATCACTCGGGGTCGCTTCGTGCCCTTCTGGAGGATGGCGGCTTCGAGGTCGTCGGCGAAGCCGCGAGCATCCCGAGGCTTGCGCGCGTCTTGCAGGACGAGCAGCCCGCCGTCGTCGTACTCGACGACACGATCGGTGTGGCCGCTGTCCAGCTGACGTCGGAGCTGGTTCCCGATGCGAAGCTCGTGGTTATCTGGCCCGCAGCGGTCATGCCAATCGCAGGGGCCGTCCGCGTCGACCCGTCGGACATCGCGGCGTCGCTCGTCGCGACCGTCGGTGCCGTGGCGCTGAGCGCCAAGGTCGCCGGCCTCACTACTGTCGCCCGCCCCGATTGGGTGGAGGCAGTCCGTAAAGACCCGGCGACCCTCCGCGAGAAGCTCGCCGAGAAGGATCTGCCGACCAGTCCGAGCGTGACTTCGTTGCAGCAGCACGGCACACCGCCGGCGAAGCAGCGCCGGCGCACCGCAGCAGCGGTGAGCGCCGCGGTGATCGCGGCAGGGTCCGCAGCCGAATCGACGCCGGCAGCGGCTGTACAGCGACACATAGGGCAGATCGCGCTGGGCGGAGCAGTGGCTGCAAGCGCGCTCGTCGTGGTGCTGTCGATCGGTCACCGGACACCGCCGGTCGTTCGTGGTGAGCCAAGCATTTCCGTCCCCACAAGCGCACCGACGACGCCTGGTGGTAGCCAGGGGGGCGGCGGCAACGGCGGACAGAGCAACGGCGGGAACGGCGGGAACGGCGGGAACGGGAACAACCATCACCACCCCAATAACAATCCGGGTCAGCAGCCGTCGACTCCCCCGCCCCAAGGCGGTGGCTCCTCGACTGGCTCGGGCACACCCTCAGGCACGAGTGGTGGCGGCGGCACTGGCGGTGGCGGCGGCACTGGCGGTGGCGGCGGCACTGGCGGTGGCGGCGGCACTGGCGGCGGTGGCGGAACCGGTGGCGGCGGTGGCGGCACTGGCGGCGGCGGTGGAACCGGTGGCGGCGGTGGCGGCGGCACTGGCGGCGGCGGGAACCGGTGGCGGCGGTGGCGGCGGCACTGGCGGGGCGGACTGGTCGGCGGAGGCGGCGGCACAGGCGGTGGTGGCGGCACTGGTGGTGGCGGAGGCGGCGGCGGCACCGGCGGTGGTGGCGGCACTGGTGGTGGCGGCGGTGGCGGCGGCGGCACAGGCGGTGGCGGCGGCACAGGCGGTGGCACTGGCGGTGGAACAAGCGGCGGAGAAGGCGGCTGGGGAAACGGCAGCGACTGTCACCATCAAGATGACGGCGATGGCGACGGCGGCTGGGGCGACGACGACAACGGCGGCTGGGGCGACGACGACAACGGCGGCTGGCACCACGACAGCGACGGCGATGACGGCGGCTGGGGCAGCGGCTGGGGTTCGAGCGACAGTGGCTCCGACCACGATTCCGGGCAGCACCACGACTCCGACGACTCCGACGACTCCGGGGGCTCCTGGGGCGGCGGCTGGTCCCAAAACGACTGACGCGCTCACAGGCCCGGACCGCTAGCATCGGCGCGGCATGAACGCGTACGAAACCATTCGACGGATCTACGTGCGCCCACCCGATCCCGATGCGTTGTCTTCGTGGAAGGCGTACGGGTGGCACACGGAGCCCGATGTCCAGGCCACGATCCTCGAGCACGAGACGTTCGTCGACATCCTGCGGGACGCCGTCGGCGACGTGGTGCTCGGATCGACCCCTGTGCCCGGCGATCCCGATGCCGTCTACGCCTACGACCCGACGTTGCTCACCGACGCGGGTGTCCTCCCATTGCTTCCCGGTAAGGAAGGACGTCGCGGCGAGCCGGCGATCGTCGCGGGGGAGCTGGCGGCGGCCGGCGTTTCGGTCCTCGAGCCGCTTCGGGCCCCGGCCGTCGCCGAAGGCGGGGACATGGTGTTCCTCGACGACCGGACGTTGCTCGTCGGTCTGGGCTACCGAACGAACGAGGCCGCTGTCGAGCAGCTGCGACCTCGGCTCGCCGACCAAGAAGTCGAGATCCGCACATTCGATCTCCCGCATTTCCACGGAGCGGATGAGTGCCTGCATCTGATGTCGTTCATCTCGATGCTCGATGCGAACCTCGCGGTGGTCTACCCACCGATGATGCCGGTGCGCCTGCTGCAACTGCTCGGTGAACGCGGCGTCTCGCTCGTCGAGGTTCCCGACGAGGAGTTTCCGACGATGGGCCCCAACGTCCTCGCACTCGGGCCTCGCCGCGCGCTCGCGCTCGACGGCAACCCGCAGACGCGTTCTCGGATGGAATCGGCGGGCGTCGAGGTGCTCACCTACGCCGGCCGGCACATCAGTCTCAACGGCGACGGCGGCCCGACCTGCCTTACCCGCCCGCTCGCCAGGGGCTAGCCGCCCGCGCGGTCCCAAGCGAGCCGGGACCTTCGCCTCCTGGAAGGCCGCAGCCTCCTCGCTAACGTGCCGGGGTGACGGCATCAACCGTCGCCCGGCTCCCCGACCCCCCTCGGGCCCGGGCAGTGGGGCGGCGCGGGCGCCGCGAAGCGGCGCCCGCGCTCACCCTTTACCCTGCCTGCCATGGCTGACCTCTGGGTGTTCCTGCACATCGTCGGCGTGGCGCTGTTCCTGCTGTTCCACGGCGTGCAGGTCTGGGCGATGTTCGCCCTCGCGCCCGCCTTCCCCGATCGGGAACGGATCTTCGACCGAGCCGAGCAATCGCGGATGGCGGGTACTCCGATGTACGCAGCCCTCGGCATCCTGGTCGTGTTCGGCGTCATCGCCGGAATCGACGGCTCGTGGTTCTCCCATGGTTGGTGGCTCTGGACCTCGGTGGTCGTCCTCCTCCTGACGATCGGGGCGATGAGCGGCATGGCAGGCCCCTATATGCGCCGTGTGCGTGAGGCCACCACGCGCTGGGCGGACGGCACGTATCCCGTTTCCGACGAGGAGCTCGAACGCCTGCTGCGCGGACCCCGCCCAAAGGTGATCTCCGCCACCGGCATCGCGGGGCTGTTGATCATCCTGTACCTCATGGTTTTCAAGCCGTGACCGAACGGGTCGTCAACTTCGGCGCCGGTCCCGGCGTGCTGCCGCTCCCCGTCCTCGAACAGGCGCGGGATGAACTCGTGTCGCTTCCCGGCGTCGGCGCCTCACCGCTCGAGGTCTCGCACCGCGGCGCGTGGTTCGGCGAGGTGATCGCGGAGACCGAGGCGAGCCTTCGCGCACTGCTCGCGATCCCCGACACCCACCGGATCCTGTTCTGCCAGGGCGGAGCGACGATGCAGTTCGCGATGGTCCCGATGAACCTTCTGCGCGGGCGCACCACAACCGCCGACTACGTCGTCACCGGCTCGTGGGGAACCAAAGCGAGCGAGGAAGCCGCTCGGGAAGGAGCCGTTCGGACCGCCTGGACGAACGAGCCGGATGGGTTCGTGCGCGTTCCGACCAACGAGGAGCTGCGCGCCGCGATCGATCCCGCCGCCGCATACGTGCATCTCACGACCAACGAGACGATCCAGGGCGTGGAGTTTCCCGCCGATCCCTCACTCGCCGGCGGCGTCCGCCTCGTCGCTGATGTCTCGAGCGACTTCCTGTCGCGACCGGTGGACGTCGGGCGCTACGGCCTCCTGTACGCCGGCGCACAGAAGAACGCCGGCCCGGCGGGCGTGACGCTCGTGATCGCGCACGACGACGTGATCGCCGGGGCACCCGAAGACCTCCCGACGATGCTCAACTATCGGACCTACGCGCGGGAGCGCTCCCTCTACAACACGCCACCGGTGTTTGCGATCTACGTGGTCATGCTTGTGACGCGCTGGCTGCGGGACGAGATCGGCGGGCTCGAGGCGATGCACAGTCGCAACCAAGCAAAGGCCGCGCTGCTCTACGACGCGATCGATGCGGCGCCGGACTTCTACCGAGGCCACGCCGATCCCGGGTCGCGCTCGCTCATGAACGTCACATTTCGCCTGCCGTCGGAGGAACTCGACACGGCGTTCGTGGCGGAGGCCGCCCGGGAAGGGCTGGCCGAGGTCAAGGGGCACCGCAGCGTGGGCGGCATCCGGGCGTCGATCTACAACGCGATGCCCGTCGAGGGCGTCGAGCGCCTCGCCGCGTTCATGCGGTCGTTCGCGACCGAGAACGGCGAGCGACGCTAAACGTTCACTCCCTGCAATTTGTAGACGTCCGTCCAGCCCGTCGAGCACGATGCCTGCGGATACAGCAGGTCGGCGTTATCAAGCGACGCCTGGTTCGCGACGTCGAGACCGTCGGGCAGCGTCAGGATCTTGACCGCAGTGCCATGCAAGTGGGAGAGCGAGACCGAATAGAAGGTCACGTTGAGCCCGCAGGCGAAGCCGGAGCGCACGAAGAACAGCACGTCGCGGGTTTCGTCGAACACGGATGCGTATTGGGGTCGCTTGTTGACGGTCGGAACTCGGCGCGTGATCCCTGTATCGATGTCGTACACGCGGACGATGCAGGTCTGCTGGCACTCGGTCCAACTCACGTGGTGTTCGCCGAGCGAGTCGTTGTTGAGGGTTAGGTTCTGCCGGCTGAGGACGTCACGAACGACGACCGGCGGGGTCCCGGGCGTTCGATTTACTAGGTACAGCCGCACATGCCAGACGCCACCGACGCGGACGTTCCGGAAGAACGAGAAGTAGCCGGTCGAGACATGCGGGTTCCATTCCCAGGCGTTCGTCCGCAGCGCGTGCGGCGTGCCCACCGGCTGATCTCCCGCGAGATCGTAGAGCCGGATGTCCGACGTATGCGTGTTCCACTCTTGGTAGATAACCGTATCGGTGCCCGGGTCGAAGCCACCGGCGAAGCCGTTGTAGCCGGGCACGTTGAGGTGCTTTGCGACGCCACCGGCGAGCGGCTTGGCGAGCGTGTCCCAGTGTCCCGGCCGCGTCGTCGTGTTCTGGTCGTACAGCAGATAGGTGGCGTTGCGGTAGGGAGAGAACTGGCTCGCGGGCCCGCCGAGCACCTTGACGCGGCTGACCGTGGGGCCCGCGAGGGCCGCCTCGGGCACCAAGAAGACTGCAACCGCCAACAGCGCCACCAACGACCGCCGGACCATGTCGCGCCCCTTTCTCGGGTTCCGTCGCAGTGTACGGACGGGCGCCTGCTTGGGGTTCACGCCGGCGGCGCCATCTCAGCCCCCGATCAGCTCGTCGACCGCCTGGCCGAACACCTCGGTGTGGCGATCGACGTCGTCGGCCGTGGTGGCGGGCGACATCAGCGCCATGTTGTGGAAGGGGGTCATCAGGATGCCCCGGTTGAGTAGGTACAGATGGATGAACGGGTCAAGCTCGTCGTCCTGACCGGCCGCCGCCTCCGCGCCGGTTCGCGCCCGGTCCGGCCGGAACAGGTACTCGACGCGGCAGCCGAGCCGCACGACGTGCCAGGGCAAGCCGCGGCTCTCGATCACCGAGCCGACGCCCGCCTCGAAACGCTCTCCCAGGCCGATCATCCGCTCGAAAGCCTCGTCGGTCATGACCTCCCCGAGGGTGGCGCGCATCGCCGCCATCGACAGCGCGTTGCCGGCGAGCGTGCCCCCGACACCGCCGACGTCGGCGTTCTTCCAGTCGGTGTTGGCGTAGACGCGGTTGCTCAGCTCCTCGCTGAATCCGTAGGCCGCGCTCGGGATACCGGCGCCGAGCGTCTTACCGATCGTCACGATGTCGGGCTGGAGCCCCCACGCCTTGGTGCAGCCGCCCGGACCCGCGCTGATCGTGTGGGTTTCATCGATGAGCAGGAGCGTGCCGTACTTCGTGCAGAGCTCTCGCACCGCCTCGTGGTAGCCGGGCTCCGGCAGGACGATCCCGATGTTGGTGAGCGCCGGCTCGAACAGACAGACCGCGACATCGCCGTGCGCGAGCGCGGCTTCGAGACCGTCGAGGTCGTTGATCTCCACGATCCGGGTGGTCTCCTCGAGCGGCACCGGCTTTCCGACATTGCCGTCGCGCTCGACGACGTGGCCCGCTTCGTCGACGGTGGCGAACGATTCGTCGACCGACCCGTGGTAGCACCAGTTGTGGAAGACCACCTTGGAGCGGCCGGTCACCTGCCGGGCCCAGCGGATCGCAAACCGGTTCGCGTCGGTCGCGGTGAGCGCGAAGTTCCAATACGGGACGCCGAAGCGCCGCGCGAGCTCGCTGCCGACCCAGGCGGCGTCCTCGGTCGGCAGCATGAGCGTGATGCCTTTGGCGGCCTGGGTGGCGATCGCGTCCACGCTCACCTTGGGGGCGTGCCCGGCCATCCCGCCGGTATCGCCCAGACACAGGTCGACGTACTCGTTGCCGTCGACGTCGTAGAAGCGCGCGCCCTCCGCCCGATCGACGAACACCGGGTAGTCCCCGGGCCAGCGCGTCATCCAGTTCATGGGCACCCCGAACAGGAGCGAGGACTTGGCCTCCTCGGCGAGCACGCCCGAACGAGGGTGCGTGTCGCGGAAGGTGGCTCGTTCGCGCTCCATCAACGAACGCAAACGCGCGCGGTCGATCTCGGTCACGGAAAGGCCTCCCTGTGTGCGGTGTGGCGCAGTCTAGCCGGGGCTTCTCCGCCCTCGTTCCCGGGCGACCGGCGAACAGGCGGGTACCGTGGTGGGCCGTGAAACCCCTCCGAAGCTTGGTCGTCGCCGCCCTCGTCCTGGGCGTGCTCGCCGGTGCCGCCCCGTCGGCGTCGGCCGCACGGCCGCGCTGGATCCGCCAGGTGGCGGCGATCGCGAACGGTCACCCCATGTCCATCGTGGTGGGCGACAACGGCGAGACGTGGTTCGCGCGCAGCCCCGACGTCCGGCGCCCGCCGGCCTCCAACGAGAAGCTCGTGCTCTCGATGGCCTTGTTCCACCACTTCGGGACCGGCCATACGTTCCGGGCGCAGGCGCTCGCCCTCGGCGTGAGCAGTGGCGAGATCGCCGGCGACCTGTACCTGCGCGGCGAGGGCGATCCCGAGACGGCCGACGGACGACTCGACAACCTGGCGGCGGCGATCTGGGGGGCGGGCGTGCGCCGGATCGACGGCGGCGTGATCGGCGTCACCGGCCCGTTCCGGCGCGACTGGTTCGCCCCGGGATGGAAGAGCTACTTCCCCCGTGTGTACATCCCGCGGCCGACCGCGCTGACGTTCCGCGGGAACGTCGATGCGACCGGACGCCACATCGAGGACCCCGAGCTGCGGGCGGCGCGATATCTCACGGCGGCGCTTCGCGACCTCGGGATCGTGGTCGCCGGTGCCCCGAGCGCGGGGCCGGGAATCGGCGGGCTCGATCCCGTCGCGACCGTCCGGTCGTGGCCGCTGCGATCGCTCGTGCAGCACATGGACCGCCGCTCCATCAACTTCTCTGCCGAGGTGCTGGGCAAGGCCCTCGCGCACGACCTCGGCGGGGTCGGGTCGATCGCCGGGGCCGGCGACGCGCTGTGCGCGTTCGAGGCGGCGCACGGCGTGGGAGGAATGACCTGCCACGACGCATCTGGTCTGTCGTACGGGAACCGCCAGACGGCCCGCGGACTGCTGCGGCTCCTCTGGTGGGCGAACCGCCAGCCGTGGGCGCCGACGCTTCGGACCGCCCTGCCCGACGGCGGTCAGGGCACCCTGAAGGATCGCCTTGCCCACGTGGAGCTACACGCCAAGACGGGCACGCTCATCGGCGCTTCGGCGCTCTCCGGCTGGGTGTGGAGCGACGCGGCCCGCCGGTGGATCGAGTTCTCGATCCTCACGAGCGGGATGAACGAGTACGCGGCCAAGGACCTCGAGGACCGAGTCGTCCGCGTGCTCGCGTCGAGCGCGAAGGACCCGACGCCCTAGCGGACGCTCGCGTAGCGAACGACGGGGTAGTCGACGCCCTCGACCTCGTGCGTGCCGGTTGCACCGTCGGTGCGCCAGCCCGCCGCCTCGTAGAAGTGCCGCGCGCGATCGTTGGCCTCGTCGAGCACCCAGAGCACGGCCCGCGTCGAAGCCCGCGATCGCGAAGCGCGGCGGTACCGGCTTCGAGCAGCGCACGCCCGACGCCGGTTCCCTGTGCGTCCTCGCGCAGGTAGATCGCGAAGACCTCGCCGACGCCCTCGGGCGGCGGACCGAACATCGTCCCGGCAGTGCCGCACGCGATGAACCCGATGCCGCGGCCGTCCTCCTCGGCGAGAAGCGCGGTCATGTCGTCGGCCCAGGTCGCGGTGAAGTTCCCGACCCATTGCGCTTCCCACTCGTCGACGTCGAGCCCGGCGAGATAGTCGGCCGGCAGGATGTCGCGGTAGCCCCACCGCCAGCCCTCGAGATGCACCTCGGCGAGCTCCCGCGCGTCCTCCAGAGTCGCGACGCGGATCGCGACCGTCACGGGCTCAATCCTCGACGCGCTCGCGGGGGTGGAGCAGGCCGTACGTGTAGCCGTCGACGAGTGCCTCCCAGGAGGCTTCGATGATGTTCTCGCTCACCCCGACGGTGGTCCACTCGCGCTCGCCGTTGGACATGTCGAGCAGCACGCGAACGACGGCGCCGGCGCCGACGCTCCGGTCGAGCACACGCACGCGGAAATCCTCGAGCTCCATGTCGTCGAGCTGCGGATAGTCGTTGGCGAGCGCCTTGCGCAGCGCGTTGTCGAGCGCACCGACCGGGCCCTGCCCCTCGGCGCTCTCGATGTGGCGCGTCCCCTTCGTCGTTACCTTGACCGTCGCCTCGGCCAGCGGCTCCTCGCCGTCCTCGACCCGCTCCTCGACGTGCACGCGGTAGCTCTCGATTTGGAAGTACTCCTGTGCCCATCCGGATGCCCGGCGAAGCAGAAGCTCGAGCGATGCCTCGGCGAGGTCGTAGGTGTACCCCTCCGCCTCGCGTTCCTTGAGCTGGTCGAGCGCGGCGGGAATCGTGTCGTCGCCGACCTCGAGGCCGAACTCCTCGGCCTTCATCCGGATCGACGCGCCGCCGCTGTAGTCGGAGGCCACGATGCCGCGGCGGTTCCCGACAGATTCCGGCGGCACGTGCTCGTAGGCGCGCGAGACCCGTGCCACGCCACTTGTGTGGAGCCCCGCCTTGTGCGTAAAAGCGAAGCGTCCGGCGTACGGCTGGCGCGCCTCGGGCGACAGGTTGGCAATCTCGGCGACGTAATGCGCAAGCTCGGTCAGGTGGGCGACCGCACCGTCGGGCAGCGCGTCGGTCACGCCCATCTTGAGGACCAGGTCGGCCGCGATCGGCACGATGTCGGCGTTGCCGGTGCGCTCGCCGTACCCGTTGACGGTGCCCTGCACCTGGAGCACGCCCGCGTCGACCGCGACGAGCGAGTTGGCGACCGCGCAGCCGGCGTCGTTGTGCACGTGGATCCCCAGCGGCGTGCTCGCCTGCTCCCTTGACGATCTTCACGACGCGCGCGATGTCGAATGGCAGCATCCCGCCGTTGGTGTCGCACAGCACGAGCCGCTCGGCGCCGGCTTCCTCGGCCGCCGCAAGCACCGCCATCGCGAACACCGGATCGCTCGCGTACCCGTCGAAGAAGTGCTCCGCGTCGAAGAACACCCGCCGGTCCTGCGCCCGCAGGTACGCGACCGAGTCCCGCACCATCGCCACGCCCTCCTCGAGGTCGGTGCGCAGGGCCTCGGTCACATGCAGGTCCCATGCCTTGCCGACCAGACAGACGACCTCGGTGCCCGCGTCGAGCAGCTCGCGGAGCACCTGCGACTGCTCGGCGTGCTCGCCCGCACGACGGGTCATGCCGAACGCGGTCAGCTGCGCGTGCTCGAGCGTCTCCTTCGTCGCAAGCTGGAAGAACTCCGTGTCGCGGGGGTTCGCGCCCGGCCACCCGCCCTCGATGTAGGGGAAGCCGATTTGGTCGAGCCGGTGCAGGATCCGCAGGCGGTCCTCCACCGTGTACGAGAGGTCGGCCTGCTGCGCGCCGTCGCGAAGCGTCGTGTCGTACAGCTCGACTTTCGATTGGGCTACCGCTTCGCTGCTTGAGCCCGAATTCATTGACGGGCTCCCTCGACCACGAGGTCGCCGACCTCCGAGGTCGTGAAGCCCATCTCGCCGGCGCGCATGCTCTTCATCCGCTGGGTCGCCGCCCGGATGCCGCGATCGACCCGTGCGGCAGCGGCGTCCTCGCCGAGCTGGCGCAGCAGCATCTCGAGCGCGCCGATCGCGGCGAGCGGGTTGATCGTGCCCTTCCCCGTCTCGCTCGGCGCCGTCCCGCCGATCGGCTCGAACATCGAGACGCCCTCGGGATTGATGTTGCCGCCGGCGGCGATCCCCATGCCGCCTTGGATCATCGCGCCGAGGTCGGTGATGATGTCGCCGAACATGTTGTCGGTAACGATCACGTCGAAACGCGACGGCTGATCGAGGAAGTAGATACACGCGGCGTCGACGTGCACGTAGTCGGTCTCGACCGACGGGAACGCCGCCGCCAGCTCGTCGACGACGCGCTGGTAGAGATCGCCGGCGAAGGTGAGCACGTTGGTCTTGTGGACGAGGGTGAGCTTCCCGCGGCGCTCGGGCGAGGCCGCGAGCTCGAACGCGTAGCGCACGATCCGCTCGACCCCGTGCCGCGTGTTGATCGACTCCTGCACTGCGACCTCGTGCTCGGTGCCCCTGCGATGAAAGCCGCCTGCCCCGCTGTAGAGGCCCTCGGAGTTCTCGCGGACGACGACCATGTTGACGTCGTCCTCGCTATGGCTCGGCACGAGCGTCTGCACGCCCGGATACCGCAGCACCGGACGCAGGTTCACCCACTGGTCGAGCTCGAACCGGATCCGCAGCAGCAGGTCGCGCTCGAGCACACCGGGCTTCACGCGCGGATCGCCGACGGCGCCGAGGAAGATCGCGTCGCAGGCGCCGAGCGCCGCGAGCTCCTCATCGGGGAGCACCTCGCCCGTGCGGAGGTACCGGTCGGCGCCGAGATCGAAGTCGACCAGCTCGGCCTCGAACCCGTCGCGGACGGCCTCGAGCACCTTGAGGCCCTCGCCGACGACCTCGGGGCCTGTGCCGTCGCCCCGGATCACGCCGATCCGGTGGGCTCGTGTCACGGCGTGACCTCGTTGGTCTGCGCGGCGTCCTTCGCCTGCACCTGCAGCGCCCGGTTGACGGCGGCGAGGTAGGCCCGCGCGCTGGCCTCGACCACGTCGGTCGCGACGCCCCGGCCGGTGACGCGCCGCCCGTCGACGTCGACCTGCACGACGACATCGCCGAGCGCGTCGGTGCCGCCGGTGACCGCCGAGACATGGAAGTTGACGAGACGCGCCTCGACGCCCGCGGCGCGGCTGATGGCCCCCATCGCGGCGTCGATCATCCCGTCGCCGAGCGCCGATTCCTCGACGACCTCGTCGCCCCGGCGAAGACGAACCGTCGCCGAGGGCGAGAGGTGCGTACCACCGCCCACCTGGATCCCCTCGAGCACGAGAAGATCCTCCGATCCGGTCCCTACCTCTTCGGCAACGATCGCTTCGAGGTCCTGGTCCGTGATCGAGATCTTGCGGTCGGCGAGATCCTTGAATCGCGCGAACGCACGGTTCAGCTGCGACTCCTCGAGTGTGATCCCAAGCTTGTCGAGCGCGTCGACGAACGCGTGGCGCCCGCTGTGCTTGCCGAGCACGAGCTGGTTGCCCTCCAGCCCGATCTCGACGGGGTCCATAATCTCGTAGGTCGCGCGGTTGGCGAGCACCCCGTGCTGGTGGATGCCGCTCTCGTGAGCGAACGCGCTCGTGCCGACGACCGCCTTGTTCGGCTGCACGCTGTACCCGGTGGTCATGCTGACGAGCCGCGAGGTTCGCGTGATCTCCTTGACGTTGAGCCCGTGACGCACGCCCAGGTACTCGCCGCGCGTGCGCACGATCATCGCGATCTCCTCGAGGGAGCAGTTGCCGGCGCGCTCGCCGATCCCGTTGACCGCGACCTCGACCTGCCGGGCGCCGTTCTCGATCCCGGCCAGGGCATTGGAGACCGCCAACCCCAGATCGTTGTGGCAGTGCGTCGAGATGACGACCTCGTCGGGGACGTCGTCGCGAACGATCCGGATCAGCTCGCCGAACTCGGTGGGCGTCGAATACCCGACGGTGTCGGGGACGTTGATCGTCGTCGCACCGCAGCGCACCGCCAGCCGGAAACACTCGAGCAGGAAGTCGAGCTCGGTCCGGGTCGCGTCCTGCGCCGAGAACTCCACGTCGTCGGTGTAGGTCTTGGCAAGCTTGACGTTGTCCTCGATTGCCTGGAGCACCTGCTGGGGGCTCATCCGCAGCATCGACTCGCGCTGGACGTCCGACGTCGAGATAAACGTGTGGATACGCCAGCGCTCGGCACCCTTGAGAGCTTCGGCGGCGCGCTCCACGTCGCCGGTCGCGGTGCGTGCGAGCGCCGCGATCACCGGCCCGCGAACCGAGTCGGCGATCTCACGGACGGCCTCGAACTCGCCGGGGGACGAGATCGGGAACCCCGCCTCGAGGATGTCGACGTTCAGCCGCGCGAGCTGCTCGGCGATTTCGACCTTCTCCGCGCCGGTCAGCGCGATCCCGGGAGCCTGCTCTCCGTCGCGAAGCGTTGTGTCAAAGATCCGTACTACGTCAGGGTCTGCGTTCTCACTCATCTCAGCTCGGCACCTTCTCCTCGGACTCCAACCAGGGCATCATCTGGCGCAGGTGCCGTCCCACCTGCTCGAGGTCGGACGTCTGCGCCTGGCTCCTAAGTCGGAGGAACTCCGGGAACCCGGCATCGGCTTCGGCGATCCACCGCTTCGCGAACGTGCCGTCCTGGATCTCGCCGAGCACGGCGCGCATCGCCTCGCGCGTGTGGTCGTCGATGACCCGCGGACCGCTCTGGTAGTCGCCCCACTCGGCGGTGTCGGAAACGCTGTAGCGCATCCACGACAGGCCGCCTTCATAGATGAGGTCGATGATCAGCTTGAGCTCGTGGAGGCACTCGAAGTAGGCGATCTCGGGCTGGTAACCGGCCTCGACCAGCGTCTCGAATCCGTTGCGGATGAGCTCGGAGATCCCGCCGCAGAGCACGGTCTGCTCGCCGAACAAGTCCGTCTCGGTCTCCTCCTTGAAGGTGGTCTCGATGATGCCCGCCCGCGCCGCGCCGATGCCGTTGCCATATGCGAGCGCGCGCTGCTTGGCCTTGCCGGTCGCGTCCTGCTGCACCGCGACCAGGGCGGGCGTGCCGATCCCCTGCTCGTAGGTGCGACGCACGAGATGCCCCGGCCCCTTGGGCGCGATCATCGTGACGTCGACGCCGGCTGGCGGCGTGACCGTGCCGAAATGCACCGAGAACCCGTGGGCGAACATCAGCATGTTGCCGTCGCTGAGGTTCGGAGCGATGTCGCTCTCGTATACCGCCGCGTGCGACGTATCGGGCAGCAGGCACATGACCACATCAGCCTCGGCCACCGCGTCTGCGGTGTCGAGCACGCGAAGTCCGGCGTCGGACGCCTGCCGGCGGCTCGCCGACCCCGGCCGGAGGCCGACGCGCACGTCGAACCCGCTGTCCTGCAGGTTCTGGGCGTGGGCGTGTCCCTGCGAGCCGAAGCCGAGGACCGCGATCTTCTGATCGGCCAGTACGCCGGGCTCGGTGTCCTTCTCGTAGTAGATCGTGGCCATGTCGGTTGGTTCCTTCCTCGTTGGGCGGTCGCCGCGGCCTCAGCCGTCGTTTGCAACCTTGAGCGTGCGGTCCTTGATGCCGCGGTCGCCGCGGCCCAGCGCGATCCGTCCGGTTCGCGACAGCTCGACCACGCCGAAGTCGCGCAGCAGCGACAGGAGGGCCTCGAGCTTTTCGGGCTTGCCGGACGCCTCGAGCGTGAGCGTCGTGTGCGTGACGTCGACCACGTTGACGCGGAAGACGTCGGCCATCTCCATGATGCGAGCGCGCGCGTCGCCCTGCGAGCGCACCTTGACGAGCATCAGCTCACGCTCGACGGCCGAGCCCTGGTCGTGCTCCAGGATCTTGATCACGTTGATCAGCTTGTTGAGCTGCTTGGTGACCTGCTCGAGCGACTTGTCCTCGACGTTGACGACGATCGTCATCCGCGAGATCCCCGGCTGCTCGGTCGCGCCGACGGCCAATGAGTCGATGTTGTACCCGCGTGCAGCGAACAGGCCGGCGATGCGCGTGAGCACGCCGGGGCGGTCCTCGACGAGCACTGAGATCGTGTGCAGGAATCCGTTCATACGATCGGTGCCTCCCCCGGGGTCTCGTGGGGCGCGAACTCGGGCCCGAGGATGATGTCGTCGTTCGACGCGCCTGCGGGCACCATCGGGAACACGCCCTCGCGCGGGTCCACCCGGAAGTCGATGACAACGCTGCGGTCCTCCACGGCGTAGGCCTTCTCGATGACGGCGTCAACCTCCTCCGGGCTGTCGGCCCGCAACCCGACCGCGCCGTAGGCCTCCGCGAGCTTCACGTAGTCGGGCACGTCGGGGTTGAGATACACGCCGGAGTAGCGCTCGTCGAAGAACAGCTCCTGCCACTGGCGGACCATCCCGAGGTACCCGTTGTTGAGGATCGCCGTGACGAACGGGATGTTCTCGGTGTTGCTCGTCGCGAGCTCCTGGGCCGTCATCTGGAAGCAGCCGTCGCCGTCGATCGCGACCACGCGCTTGTCGGGCTGGCCGGTTTTCGCTCCCATCGCGGCCGGCACGGCGAACCCCATCGTGCCCAGCCCCCCGGAATTGATCCAGTGGCGCGGCCGCTCGAACTTCCAGTACTGCGACGCGTACATCTGGTGCTGCCCGACGCCCGCGACGAGGATGGTGTCGTCGTCCGCAAACGCCCGCAGCCGCTCGACGCAGTACTGCGGCTTGAGCACGCCGGACTCTTGGCCGTAACGCAGCGGGTAGCGCTGCTGCCAGTCGGCGAGCTGTCCAAGCCAGGCGCTCCGGTCGGGGATGCCGCCCTGCTCCTCTTGGCGCTTCTCCAGCGCCACCGCCAGCTTGCCGATCACGTCGCGGCAGTCACCGACGATCGGCACGTCGACCATCCGGTTCTTGCCGATCTCCGCTGGGTCGACGTCGACGTGGACGATCTTCGCTTCGGGCGCGAAGGCGGTCAGCTTGCCGGTGACCCGGTCGTCGAACCGCGAACCCAGCGCAACGAGCAGGTCGGCCCGCTGCATCGACGTCACCGCCGCGTAGTTGCCGTGCATGCCGGGCATCCCGAGGCACAGCTCGTGCGAGTCGGGGAACGCGCCGCGCGCCATCAGCGTCGTCACGACCGGCAGCCGCCCGATCGTCGCGAGCCGCATCAGCTCCTCCGAGGCGTCGGCCTTGATGACGCCGCCACCCACGTAAAGCACCGGACGCTCGGCGGCCATGATCAGCTTGACGGCCTCGGCGACCTGCCGGTTGTTGCCCTTCGTCGTCGGACGATAGCCGCGGAGGTTGACCGTCTCGGGCCACACGTATTCGACCTGCGCGTTGAGCACGTCCTTCGGCAGGTCGATCAGCACGGGGCCGGGTCGCCCCGTCCGGGAGATATGGAACGCCTCGCGCACGGTCTCGACGATCTCCGCCGGGTCCTTCACGAGGAAATTGTGCTTGGTGACCGGCATCGTGATCCCGGTGATGTCGGCCTCCTGGAACGCGTCGTTGCCGACGACCGGCGTGGGCACCTGCCCGGTGATGGCGACGATCGGGACCGAGTCCATCTTGGCGTCGGCGAGAGGCGTCACCAGGTTGGTGGCTCCCGGGCCGCTCGTCGCCATACAGACCCCAACCTTGCCGGTCGCCCAGGCATAGCCCTCGGCCGCGTGGCCGGCGCCCTGCTCGTGCCGGCACAGCACATGGCGGATCGGCGATCGGTCGACCAGCGGGTCGTAGATGGGCATGCTCGCGCCGCCGGGAATCCCGAAGACGACCTCGACGCCCTCTTGCTCGAGGGCCTTGAGGACGGCGTCCGCGCCCGACATGGTCATCCGGCGGCCACCTCGCGCTCCTCGACGGGGCCGGTCTCGACCCGGCGGACCTGCGCCTGCAGGCGGTGCGCCAGGTTGCGGCACGCGCGCTCGAACTCCCAGGGAGTCCAGTCGCGGCGGCGCATCTCCAGCACGTCGGGGATCTCCTCCTCGCCGACGTCGAACCCGCCGCCCAGATAGACCACCTCGGACGACAGGTAGCGGTCGACCGTCGCACGGGTGGCGTGGTCGATCGCGTCGACCCGCACCTGCGCGGGCCCCTCCCACAGGACGCTCGCGACGACGGTGCCGTCTCGTTCGAATTCGTACCGCATGGTGTGGCTCCTTCCTTGCGCGCCCCCGCGGCCGCGAATGTTTCCGGGAAATGAAAAGCCCCCCGGCTGAGCGGAGGGCATCTGGCGCGGGTATGTGCGGCCCCTGCGGGGCCCCCGCGCCTACGCGATAAGTACGAGGTCGCTGCGTCCGAACACAGCCTTGATCGACATGGTCAAGACAGTTTGCGGCCCAAGAGGCGCGGTGTCAACCTGCCCGCCATCGTGAATGCCGGGCGTCACGTTATCGACGTGCGGCGTTCACCTTCCCGTCGTCGTGAGCGTCCTTCCGTGTTAAGGAGTAGCGTCCCTCGGTGCGAACCCGTTTGCGGTTCGCGGAAGGGGGAGGGGATATGCGCAAGACGTTGTTCGTCGGCGCGCTGGCGCTGGTGGTGATCGCAACGGGACTCACCGTCGCGGCCGCGCATCGGCACCAGCCGCAACAGATCATCTCGGTGCTCAGGTTTCGGGTCGTCGAGCACGCCGACAGCGACACCGTGACCGACAACGGGACGGCCGGAGACTCCGAGGGCGATCTGCTCACGTGGCACAACCCGATCTACAGCGCCAAGAACACCAAGAAGATCGGGCACGACCAGGGTGAGTGCACCCGGATCGATCCGGCCTCCGGCTCGTGGGAGTGCCGGTGGATCACCTGGATCGCCGGTCAGGGCGGCATCACGGTCGAGGGTCCGTTCTACGACACTCGCGACTCGGTACTCGCCGTCACCGGCGGCACCGGTGCCTTCCGCAACGCGCGCGGCACGATGCTCTGCCACGCGCGAAACGCCGCTGGCACCGCGTACAACTTCGACTTCACGCTGCTGCCGTAGGGCGGCCGGGTCGAATCGAATCGAGCGCCGGAGGGGCGGTCTTCGGGCCGCCCCTCTAGCATCTGCGCCGTGCTCGACGAACAGATCCTCGACGCCGGCGGCTGGCGCTGCCACGTCCTGATCGACGGCTGGCGCTACGTCTCCCCTCGGTTCGTCTTCAAGGGATACGACGACGCCGTGCAGGGCGAGTACGTGCGCCCCTATCTGGACGAGAACGGCAAGCTCGAGGGGCGCCTGTCCGCGCTGCTCATCGAGGCGCCCTCCGGGTTGGTTCTGGTCGATGCCGGCATTGGCGCGTTCAAGGGCGATCTGGATGCCGGACACCTTCATGACGAGCTCGACGAGCTGGGCGTGCGGCCCTGGGACGTTCGGTCCGTGGTTATCACGCACGGACACGCCGATCACGTCGGTGGGCTGCTCGGGCCGCACAAGGAGCCTGCGTTTGCGAACGCGCGACACGTGATCCTGCGAAGCGAAGCCGACTTCTGGGCCTCGGATGCGGCGGCCGACCTGCCCGACAACGCCGGCGAGCCGGCGCTGCTTGCGCTGCACGCGCTGCTCGGGGCGGACTTGCTCGACATGCTCGGGGGCGAGGACGACGTCGTGCCGGGGGTGCGGGCGATCGAGGCCCCCGGCCACACGCCGGGCCATCTGGCCGTCGTGGTGAACGATGCACTTCTATGGGCGGGCGACGCGGTGGTCTCGCAGCTCAACGCGCCACACCCGGAGTGGGTGAGCGCCGCAGACATGGACGGTCCGGCGAACGAGGCAACCCGGCGCGCGCTGCTGGGGCGCGCGGCCGACGAAGGCCTCTTCTTTGCGGCGTCGCACCTGCCGATCGCCGGCTCGATCGAACGCGACGGCGACGGGTTCGCGCTCCGTGAACGCTAGGGCTGCTCGTGCGTGCGCAGCCGCTCCTGGCTGATCGCGTGCGCCTCGTGGGCGGATTGGGGCAGCCCGGTGATCGTTGCGAGGAACTCCTCCTGGTCGAGCGCCCAGACGGCAGCCTCGGTGGTGGCGCGCACGGTCGCGGTACGCGGCACGTCGTGCAGCAGCGCGATCTCGCCGAAGTAGCCGCCCTCGGTGGTCTCGTCGATCTGGCTGCCGTCGACGAGGATCGCGAACGTACCGGCGTCGACCACGTAGAACCGGTCCCCCACGTCGCCCTGGCGAATAACGTCGGTGCCGGCCGTCACCGAGAGGCGGTCGAGCTGCCCGGCGATGCGTTCGAGGTCGAGCCGCGGCAACGGTTGGAACATCGGGATGCCGGAGAGCAACTCGAGCTGGCGCTCCGGCACGACGGCGGCATCGTCGGCCGCGCGGAGTGACGGCAGCGCGATGACGGCGGCGACGAGCACGACGCCGGCCATGACGACGAACCCCCATTCCAAGCCGATCGCAGACGCCACCGGGGGTGCGATCGCCGCACCAACGGCGATCCCCAGCAGCCACAGAGCCTCGACCGCTCCGAACACACGGGTGAGGAGTTCGTCCGCGGTGGCGCGCTGGAGCAGTGTGCGGCCCAACACGTCGAGCAGCGTCATGCCGGCGCCGTAGATCACCGCGGCAACGATGGCCGTCGTCGTCACGGTCGCGAGGCCGAATCCCGCGGCGCCGATTCCGTAGATCGCGGCGGCGGCAAGCATCCCGAACGCCAGCCGGTGGCGGCTCGCGAACGCGACCGAGACGCCCGCCCCGACGAAGAACCCGATGCTCATCATCGTCGTGAGGAACCCCACGCCGGGGTCGCCCAAGCCGAGCCGCTCGATCGCGAGCGGCACCATCAAAACGCCGACCGCACCCGTTGCCAGGGCGAGTGTGCCGGCGAGCATCACGAGCGCCCGTGGGCCGCGCGAGCGCACCAACGCCCGCAGACCGATGATGGCGTCGGTCGCGAGCGTCCAGGGGTGGAACGTTCCCTCGGGCCGGTCGACCGCAGGCGGGTGGATGCCGATCGTGATCAGCGCCGCCGCGAGCAGCACGGCGGCGCTGACCCCGAGGATCGCGCCGGGACCGACCGTGGCAAGCGCCGCCGCCATCAGCCCGCCGAGGGCATAGCCGATCCCTTCCACCAGCGCCGAGACCGAGTTGCTCGCCGCCACCTCCTCTGGCGAGGTCGCAAGCCCCGGCAAGAACGAATGGTGGTTCGGCCGCCCCGTCGTGTACGGCACACAGGCCACGACGGCGAGTGCGTAGACGACCCACGTCGGCGCATCGGCGACGAGTGCGACGGCAACCGCCGCGGTGGTCAGACACTGCGCGAAGTAACCGCCGCGCAACACCCGCTCGCGCGGGAAACGGTCGCCGAGTGAGGCCGCCACCGGGGCCAGCAGACCCGACGGCACCAAGCACAGGATCGAGACGAATCCGACCGCCGCAGTACCTCCCTGGGCGTAGGCATAGATGACGATCCCCACCCACATCGAGGGCTCGGCCAGGTTGAACAGCAGGAACGCCAGCTGCATGCGAGCAATCGAGCGATTCCGCACGACGCCGTGCAGCGCACGCAATGGCGGACCGAGATGGAGCAGGAGGCGGCGCATCATCCGAACCGTACCGCGACCGTCCGGGGCCTCGGCACCGCTCGGCTGCGCAAAGCGGCAACCCCCGATAGACTCCGCGGAACGAGATGAACGCGCGAAATCCGCACGTGACGGCGTTCGAGTCGCCGCTCGTGGTCGCGTCGAACCGGGGCCCCGTCTCGTTCGTCCGAACCGATTCCGGGGAACTGAGCGGCGACCGTGGGCCGGGCGGTCTCGTGACGGCGCTCGCCGGCGTGCTCTTCGAGTCCGACGCGACGTGGCTGGCGGTCGCCGTTTCCGATGAAGACCGCGCCCTGGCGGCCTCGGGCCGCGCGATCGAGGTCGACCCGTCGGGACGGGCCGCGTTCGTCGACGTGGCGCCTTCCGTGTACGACGGCTACTACAACGGCGTCTCGAACCGCGTGCTGTGGCTGCTGCATCACTACCTGTTCGACCTTGCGTACCTGCCGGCGTGGGACCACAACACGCGCGCCATCTGGGAGGACTACCGCGCGGTCAACCGACAGATCGCCGAGGCCCTCGACCGCGAGCGCGATCGCCAGCCCGTCTATCTCGTGCAGGACTACCACCTGTCGATGGTGCCGGGGTTCCTTCGCGAGCTGAACCCGAGCGCACGCATCGCGCATTTCACACACACGCCGTTTGCGAGCGCGAGCTACCTGCGGCTGTTGCCGGCGGCGATGCGCGACGACCTGTTGCGCGGGATGCTCGGTGCCGACGTGCTCGGCTTCCAGTCGCCGCAGTGGGCCGAGAACTTCTTGATCGGGGTGCGCAACTCGTTGCCCGACGTACGCGTCGATGTGCGTCGCCAGCGGATCCACGTGGGCGACCGCACGGTGCTCGTGCGGGCCTATCCGGTTTCGCTCGACCCGGCGGTGCTGCGCTCGGTCGCCAAGACGCCGGAGGTCAAGGCGATACGCCGGGAGATCGGCGCCTGGCGCGGCGAGGGCAAGCTGCTGTTGCGCGTCGACCGCCTCGAGCTGTCGAAGAACATCGTCCGCGGTTTCCAGGCCTACGAGGAGTTCTTGCGCGACGATCCGTCGTGGCAGGGCAAGGTCAAGTTCCTGTGCCTGCTGCCGCGGTCGCGCTCGGAGATCCCCGAGTACCAGGTGTATTCCGAGCGATGCCTCGATGCGGCGGAGGAGATCAACGCAAAGCTCGGCGGCGACGGATGGGATCCGGTGGAGATCCGCACCGAGGAGAACTATCCGCAAGCCGTCGCCGCGTTCGGGCTCTACGACGCGTTGCTCGTGAACCCGGTCTTCGACGGGATGAACCTCGTCGCGATGGAAGGCCCGCTCGTCAACCGGAACCACGGGTCGCTCATCCTGTCGCGCAACGCGGGCGCCTTCGCGAGTCTCGGGCGTCACGCCGTGGCGGTGAACCCGTTCGACATCGCGGAAACGGCGGAGGCGATCGGCACCGCGCTCGACATGCCGGAAGACCAGCGGGTGCGCCACGCACGTGGCTTGACGCGCGCCGTGCTCGCGCGCAACCCCGTGCGGTGGCTGACCGCGCAGCTGCGCGACCTCGACCTTGCGCGGGGCATCAGCGCGGCCGAATCACAGGCCGCGCAAGAGCACGAGGAGCGCCTCCGGTCCGGGCACGACGACGTCGGCGGTGAGGACGAGCTCCTCGGGCGCTCCTGATCCGAGCACGGCGACACGGCACGCGCCGTCGGGATCGAGCGGAAGAGTCCCGAGCACGAGGAACGCATCCAGATCGGCGATGTCGTCGCCGGCGTACAGCACGGCCTCGATCGATCCTTGGGCGCAGAGGTTCTGCACCGCTTGGCCTTTGCCGCCACCGGGTGGGGCAAGCTCGAGCACGAGCTTGCCCTCGAGGAGCTGGAGGCCGGCGCCGGAGGCGACGGCCGCCAGTGGGGGGCGGAGACGAGCCATCGCGCCCGACGGGTCGGGCGCGACGCGGGTGTGCAGCGCGATGCTCGGGCCCTTGTCCTCGAGGTGGACGCCGGGCTCGCCTTCGGCGAGCCCGGCAACCGCGGCGCGAACCTCGGCGTCGACCGGCGGCGCGCCTTCCAGGCCGTAGAGACCGACGACCTCGATCGCCGGATCGGGCAGCCACCGCCTGACGAAAGCCTCCGGCCGGCCGGTGACGACCGCGACTATCGCCGCGCGGCCGGCGAGCCCCGCGAGCACATCGGCAGTCTCCGGCAGCGGCCGGGCGTCCCCGGGCCGATCGACGATCGGTGCGAGGGTGCCGTCGAAGTCGAGCACCACTGCCGCCCGGCCGAGACGGGCCTGGACTCCTTCGAAGCTCACCGCCGCCGCCCGCCCGAGGCGCCGCCCCGGCCGCGGCGGGGCAACGGCAGCCGGAGGGCGGGGCGGCGCCGGCGCTCCGACGGACCGACCACGCCACGCGACAGGTTCCGCGCCGTGCCGATCAGCGACACATGCGACAGCGCGAGCGGGAAGTTCCCGACCAGACGTCCGGTCGTGGGGTCGTACTCCTCGGCGAGCAGCCCGACGTCGGTGCGAACGGAAAGCACCCGCTCGAACAGCTCGCGCGCCTCGTCCTCGCGATCCTGCAGCGCGAGGCAGTCGGCGAGCCAGCAGGTGCACGGCAGGAACGCGCCCTCGCTCCCGGCGAGCCCGTCGAGCCCGGCGGCCGTGTCGTAGCGGCGGACGAACCCGTCGATCATGAGCCGGTCTTCGATCGCGGCCACCGTGCCGAGCACGCGCGGGTCGGTCGCCGGCAGGAACCCGGTCAGCGGCATCATGAGCACGGCCGCGTCGAGCTCGCGCGAACCATAGGACTGCGTGAAGGCGTTGAGGTCCTCGTCGTAGGCCTCGCGGCAGACCTCCGCGTGGATGTCGTCGCGCATCGCGCGCCAGCGATCGACCGGTCCGTCAAACCCGAACAGCTCGACGTCGCGGATGGCTCGATCGACACCGACCCACGCCATCATCTTCGAGTGGGTGAACTGGCGGCGTCCGCCGCGCACCTCCCAGATCCCCTCGTCGGGCTCGCGCCAGCTCGACTCGAGGACATCCATGATCCGCAGCTCCATCTCCCAGGCTGCCGCCTCGTGCGGGAGCCCTTCGCGCGAGGCCTGGTGGAGCAGGTCGAGGACCTCGCCGTAGACGTCGAGCTGGAACTGCCGCGAGGCGTCGTTGCCGACGCGCACCGGGAGGGACTCCTCGTAGCCGGGGAGCCAGTCGAGCTCCATCTCGGGCAGGCGCCGCTCACCCGCGATGCCGTACATGATCCGCAGGTCGCGCGGGTCTCCGGCGACGGCGCGCAGCAGCCACTCGCGCCAGGCTTCGGCCTCGTTCGCGTAGCCGGCCATCAGCAACGCGTAGAGCGTGAGCGTCGCGTCACGAAGCCAGCAGAACCGGTAGTCCCAGTTGCGGGAACCACCGATCTCCTCGGGCAGCGAGGTCGTCGGCGCGGCGACGATGCCGCCGGTCGGCCGGTAGGTGAGGGCTTTCAGGGTGATCAGCGAGCGGACGACGGCGTCTCGCCACTCCCCCTGGTACTCGAGGCGTCCGACCCAGTCGCGCCAGAAGCGCGTCGTGCTCTTGAGCGCGTCCCACGGATCGATCCGCGGCGGCCCCTCGTCGAAGGACCGGTGCCACCCGAGCACGAACTCGACGCGCTCGCCCGCCCGCACCTGGAAGTCCGACGTTACGGTGCCGGTCACGACGTCGAGCGGGGCATCGGTGCGCAGCTCCACGGCGTCCGGCCCGGCGACGGCGGTCACCCCGTGGCGTCCCTCGCGGAGCCACGGGACCGCCAGGCCGTAGTCGAAACGCAGGGCCAGCTCGCTTCGCATCGACACCACGCCGGTCAGCCCCTCGACCAGTCGAACGACGCGGGCCTGCGCCCGCCGCGGCGTCATGAACTCGGTGACGCGCACCGTCCCGCCCTCGACCGCGTGCTCCGTCTCGAGCACGAGGGTGTCGTTGCGGTAGGCGCGCCGCGTGCGGAACTGCTCCGTCGGGGCGAGCAGCCACCGGCCGTGCGAGGCATCGCCCATGAGAGCGGCGAAGCACGCACCCGAGTCGAACCGCGGTAGACACAGCCAGTCGATCGACCCGTCGCGGCCGACGAGCGCAGCCGTGTGGGTGTCGCCGATGATCGCGTAGTCCTCGAGCGGCAAGGCCATCACTGCAGGAGGCTACGTCCGTCGGCGGGCCGACTCCATGACGTTCGTCCTAGATGCCGGGAGTTGCTTCGTGCTATGAACGGCTCCGTGCGTCGGTTCCTGGTCCCGGCCGCGCTGTTGATCGCACTGCAGCTCCTGCCCGCAGCCCGGTCACCGGCGATTGCCCCCGCGTCGTCCGCCCCGCAGCCGAACTTCATCCTGATCGTCACCGACGACCAGACGACGGAGGCGCTGCAGGCGATGCCCCACGTCATGAAGCTGGTCGAGCGTGGCGCATCCTTCTCGTCGGCCTTCACATCGGTGCCCCTCTGCTGTCCGTCGCGGGCGACCATCCTGACCGGCTTGTCCGCCGGCCACACGGGCGTGTGGACCAACGGGGACGGCGACCAGGGGCCGGGCGGGTGGCCCGCGTTCACCTCAAGCGGCATCACCCACGACGGCGACCGCTTTCAGGGCACCGGCGACAACGAAGATCGGACGCTCGCGCTGTATCTGCATCGCCACGGCTATCGCACGGGGCTGTTCGGCAAGTACCTGAACTACTACGAGGCGGGCGCGGTGACGGCGCCGCCGATCCCCAAAGGGTGGGACGACTGGCATTCGTTCGTCGGTCGCAACGGCTCGTATGAGGACTACTGGACGAGCGATCAGGGAGTGCTCACGTTCCACGGGAGCCTCGACCACGACTACTCCACCGACGTCTTCGGCAGAGACGCCCGACAATTCCTGCTCGATCCGGACATCCAGGCAGGCGCGACGCCGTTCTTCCTGTACTTCGCCCCGTTCGCGCCACATCGCGCCGTCAAGGCCGGACCTCGCGATCTCGGTACGCGGGCGCCGATGCGGTTCGAGAGCGATGCGTTCAACGAAGATGCGGTGTGGGACAAGCCGGCGTACGTGCGAGCGACACCACCGATCACCGGTCCGATGCGCCGTCACCTGGCGGTGGAATGGAACCGGACATTCGGGGCGCTGGCCGACGTCGACCGATGGCTCGGGCGGTTCGAGCGGGCGCTTCCGGCCGCCGTGTGGCGTCAGACGGTGCTCATCTTCACCAGCGACAACGGCATCGCGTGGGGCGATCACCGGCTGACGCGCAAGGGGAACCCCTATGAGCGCTCGATCCGCGTTCCGCTCGTGTTCGCCGGGCCCGGCATCCAGCACGCGGCGATCGAGACGCTCGTCGGCAACGTCGATCTCACCCCGACGGTGCTCGATCTCGCGGGACTCCCGCGAGTTGGCGGCCCGTTCGACGGCCTTTCGCTCGCCTCGGTACTCGCGGACGGCGGCGGCCCACTGCATCGGCCGGGCGTGCTCCTCGAGAGCGAGTCGAGCCCACAGGCGCCGACGTACTGCGGCGTGCGGCGGCGCCGATACAAGTACGTCATGTATGCGGACGGCTTCCAGGAGCTCTACGACCTTCGCCGGGATCCCAACGAGCTGTCCAACGCGGCCGCGCGGGAGCCGGACATCGCCCTGCGCATGCGCCGCCTGGCCAGGCGCCTGTGCGACCCCGCGCCGCCCAGCTTCGACCCGGCGGTCTGGTCCCGCACAACGCGCTGAGACGTCAGGCTTCGAGAACCGCCAGGAACTCCTCGAGGTCCGGGGCGATGTGGAACGAGGGCTCGATATGTCCCTCGAGGGACTCGATCGTCTTGTAGCCGTTGCCGGTGATGAGCACGACGGTCTCCTCGTCGGATCGAATGATCCCCTGCTCGCACATCCGCCGCAGGTTCGCGACGGCGACACCCCCGGCGGTCTCGGTAAACACGCCCTCGGTCTCGGCGAGCAAGATCATTCCGTCGCGGATCTCGTCCTCCGTGCACCACTCGATGTGGCCGCCGGTCTCGCGCGCGACCTCCATCGCGAACATGCCGTCGGCGGGTGAACCGATCGCGAGCGAACGCGCGATCGTGTGCGGCTTCATCGGCGTCACCGTCTCGGCGCCGTCCTGGAAGGCCTGCGCGACCGGACGGCAACCCTCGGGCTGCGCGCCGGAGATGCGGTACGGCTTGGCGTCGACCGCCCCGATTGCGATCAGCTCCTGGAACGCGCGGTGCACCTTGGTGAGCAGCGCGCCGCTGGCGACCGGCACGACCACGTGATCGGGCAATCGCCACCCGAGCTGTTCGGCGACCTCGAAGCCGAGCGACTTCGAGCCCTCCGCGTAGAACGGGCGCATGTTGACGTTGACGAACGCCCACGGGAGCGCCTCGGCGACCTCCGAGCACAGCCGGTTGACGTCGTCGTAGTTGCCCTTCACCGCGACAACCTTGGCGCCGTAGACCTCGGTCGCGATGATCTTGGCGCGCTCGAGATCGTCGGGGACGAACACGAAGCACGGAATGCCGGCCTTGGCGGCGTGCGCCGCCGTCGCATTGGCCAGGTTCCCCGTGGAAGCGCAGCTGATCGCCTCGAACCCGAAGGCGCGGGACATCGTCGTCGCGACGGAGACCACGCGGTCCTTGAACGAGTTCGACGGGTTGACCGAGTCGTCCTTCACCCACAGACGCTCCAGACCCAGGCGCGTCGCGAGGTTGTCGGCGCTTCGCAGCGGGGTGAAGCCGGCGCCGAGATCGACGCGGTCGACATCGGGGCCACCGGGCAGGAGCGGCTGATAGCGCCACATGCTCGCGGGCCCCGCCTCCACCTGCTTGCGGAAGTCGGTGCCGTCGATCGCCGCAAGGTCGTACGCGGGCTCGAGCGGCCCGAAGCACTCTTCGCAGATCGTCAGCGGCTCCACCTCGTAGCGCGCGCCGCAGATCCGGCACACGAGGGCCTCGGGGTTGACGACGCCGGCGGGCCTCACCATGTCGGCGCTCCCTGATCAGCCGAACCGACGGCGCGCGCGTATTTCGCAAGCGCGCCCTGGGTGTACCGCGGCTCGGGGGCATGCCAGCCGGCGCGGCGGCGCTCAAGCTCGGTATCGTCGACCGTCACGTCGATCGACCGGGTGGCGCCGTCGATGACGATCTCGTCACCCTCGTGCACCAGCGCGATCGGTCCGCCGACAAACGCCTCCGGTGCGATGTGGCCGACGCTGTACCCCTTCGTCGCGCCGCTGAACCGGCCGTCGGTGATGAGCGCGACGTCGGCGCCAAGCCCCGCGCCGGCGACCGCGGCGGTCACCGCGAGCATCTCGGGCATCCCCGGCGAGCCCTTCGGACCTTCGTACCGGATCACGATGACATCGCCCGCGGCGATCCCGCCGCTCGTCACGGCGTCGAACGCCTCCTTCTCGGAGTCGAAGGGACGGGCGCGACCGCGGAAGGTAAGCGAGGCAGCGCCGGCAGTCTTGATCACACAGCCGTCGGGCGCGATGTTGCCGCGCAGGATCGCCGTCCCTCCCTCGGGGTGGATCGGGTTCGACGCCGGCCGCACGACGTCGCCGTCGGGTGCCGGCGGCTTCGCCGCGGCGAGGTTCTCGGCGATCGTCTTGCCGGTGACGGTGACACAGTCGCCGTGGAGCAGCCCGAGGTCAAGCAGTTCCTGCATGACGACGGCGACGCCCCCGACACGGTCGAGGTCGCTCATGACGAACCGCCCCGCGGGCCGGACGTCGACCAAGTGCGGCGTGTGCCGACTGATCCGGTCGAAGTCGTCGAGCGCGAGCTCAACGTGGGCCTCGCGCGCGATCGCGAGCAGGTGCAGCACGGCGTTGGTCGAGCCGGCGACCGCCATCGTGACGGCGATCGCGTTCTCGAAGGCCTCGCGCGTCATGATCTGCCGCGGTCGCAGGTCGAGCTCGAGCAGCCGAGTGGCGGCCAGACCGCTCTCCCGGGCCGCCACCTCCCGGCGGTAGTCGACCGCGGGCGGACTGGCCGAGCCCGGCAGCGACATCCCGATCGCCTCGCCGATGCAGGCCATCGTGTTGGCGGTGTACATCCCGGCGCACGACCCGGTGGTCGGGCACGCCGCGCGCTCGATCCCATCGAGCTCTATGTCGTCGATCGTGCCCTTCGCGTGCGCGCCGACGGCCTCGAACACATCCTGGATCGTGATGTCCTTGCCCTTGTAGGTGCCCGGCAGGATCGTCCCGCCGTACAGATAGACGCTCGGCAGGTCGATCCGCGCCATCGCCATCAGCATCCCGGGCTCGGACTTGTCGCATCCGGCGATCCCGACGAGCGCGTCCATGCGCTCGGCGTGCATCACCAGCTCGACCGAATCGGCGATGAGGTCGCGGCTCATGAGCGAGGCCTTCATTCCTTCGTGGCCCATGGCGATGCCGTCGGAGATCGCGATCGTCGTGAACTCGATCGGCACGGCGTCGCCCTGGCGGACACCCTCCTTGGCGAGCGCGGCAAGCTTGTCGAGGTGGTAGTTGCAGGGCGTGACCTCGTTCCACGACGAGGCGACGGCGACCTGCGGCTTGCCGAAGTCCTCGTCGGAAAGTCCGACGGCGCGCAGCATCGCGCGGGCCGGCGCGCGGTGCGGGCCGTCGCTTACTTCCCAGCTGCGGGGACGGTTGC
Organism: uncultured Actinomycetes bacterium; assembly: GCA_963816105.1. GTDB lineage: Bacteria > Actinomycetota > UBA4738 > UBA4738 > HRBIN12 > AC-51. The sequence continues at coordinate 285,114 of CAWFJH010000004.1, forward strand.
GCCCGTCGCTCATCTCGATCGAACCTCCGCGGACTACGAATCAGAATCGGAAGCACTCACGGTAGCACCCGGGCGTTCAGCGCTTGACGGCAGCGCGGCCGCGGGCGACCACGTCGCGGAGGGCGCCGCGGGTCCCGGTGATACCGGCGTCGTGCAGAATCACGCCCGACGCGTTGCGCGCGGCGACGCCCATGACCCCGCCACCCGGATGCGTTCCGGCCCCGCACAGATAGAGGTCGCGAATCGGCGTGCGGTAGTCGCCGTAGCCGGGGATCGGCCGAAACGAGAACAGCTGGTCGGGCGTGAGCTCGCCTTGATGGATGCTCCCGCCGAGCAGGCCGAAACGCTCCTCGAGGTCCGGCGGGGCAAGCACCTCCATCTCCTCCACCAGATCGGTGAAGCCCGGCGCGTACCGCTCGAACTCGGCGATTACGCGGCGGCCGTATGCTTCGCGCTCGGTGTCCCAGGAGCCTTCGCGCAGGGTGAACGGCCCGTACTGGCTGAACCCGATGAACAGGTGCTTGCCGGGCGGCGTCAACCCTTCCGGCTCGTGCGCCGTCGGGAACACCGCCTCGGTGTACGGATGCTCGCTGGCGCGTCCGTACTTGGCGTCGTCAAACGCCCGCTCGAGGAACTCCATCGACGGCGAGGTCGCGACGAGCCCGCGGTGGACGTCGCCCTCCTGGTCCCAGCTCGGGAAGGTCGGGAGCGCCGAGAGCGCGAGGTGCACCTTGAGCGAGCCGCTCCGCGTGCGGAATCGCTCGACGTCGTGCACGACCTCGGCCGGCAGGTGCTCGCGCCCGACGAGGTCGAGATAGGTCGTCTGCGGATGCGCGCTCGAGACGACGCGCTTGGCGCGAATCACCGAGCCGTCGTCGAGCTCGACGCCGGCCGCACGTCCGTTGGGCGACACGAGGATTCGCGCTACCTGTTGGCCGGTGCGGATCTCGGCACCGCTGGCCTCGGCCGAGCGCCGCATCGCCTCACTCACGCCGCCCATGCCGCCGCGCACCCAGCCCCACGCGCCGAAGTGCCCGTCGACCTCGCCGATCCAGTGGTGCATGAGCGTGTAGGCGGAGCCCGGTGTCATCGGCCCGCCCCACGCCCCGACGACCGCTTGCGTCGCGAGTGCCCCCTTGACGCGCTCGTCGAGGAACCACTCGTCGAGGAAGTCCGCCGCGCTCATCGTGAACAGACGAACCAGCTCGTGGATGTCGCGCGAGCTGAACTTCCGGAACCGGGTGCCCGCGCGAAGCCAGCCGGCCACATCGCCGCGTCGGAGCGTCGGCGGCACCACATAGAGAAGTTCCTTGACCAGCTCGGCGATGTGCTCGAAGTACCGGTCGAACCCCGCCCAGGCCTCGGCGTCGTGCGGGCTCAGCTTTGCGATGTTCTCGGCGTCGCGCTCGAGGTCGCCCCAGAGCGTCAGCGACGTGCCGTCGGGAAACGGCACGAAGTAGTCCGGCGTGATGATCGAGACCTCGTAGCCATGGCGCTTGAGGTCGAGCTCGGCCACCACACGATCGGGCATCAGCGACACCACATAGGAGGCCGAGGAAACCCGATAGCCGGGCCAGGGTTCCTCGGTCACCGCGGCGCCGCCGACGAGGTCGCGCCGCTCGAGGACGAGCACGTCGAGGCCGCCTCGGGCCAGGTAGATGGCGGTCGCCAGGCCGTTGTGCCCGCCGCCGACCACGATGACGTCGCGCGGGGCTTCCATCAGGCCGCGCAGGCTAGCATCCGGCGCATGGCCGCCTCCGCCCCGCCGGACCTTGGCCGCAGCTGGTGGCTCCGCGAGGCGCTCGCGGTCCCCCAGTTCGCAGGCGAGCCGACGCCGCCGCTCGCGGGCGACACCACGGCAGACGTCGTCATCCTCGGCGGTGGCTACACCGGCCTGTGGACGGCCTGGTTTCTGAAGGAGCGCAATCCCGGCATCGACGTCGTGCTCCTCGAGCAGGACATCTGCGGCGGCGGGCCGAGCGGGCGCAACGGCGGGTTCTGCGACGGCTGGTGGAGCAACCTGATCGATCTCGTCGCGACCTACGGGGAGGCCGACGCGCTCGAGCTGCTCATGCACGTCGGGCGGAGCCCCTCGGAGATCGGCGCGTGGTGTGAGACCAACGGGGTCGACGCGTGGTTCCGGATGGCGGGCGACCTCGCCATCGCCTCGGCCCCGGCCCACGAGGGCGGGTGGCGGCCGCTGCTCGACCTCGCCGCGCGCATGGGGCTCGGCGACGAGTACCGCGAGCTCTCCGCCGCCGAGGTCGGCGAGCGCGTGCGCTCGCCGATGTTCGGCGGCGGGATGTACCTGCGCGACGCCGCCAACCTGCAGCCCGCGCGTCTTGCGCGCGGGCTGCGCACCGCGGTGCATGCGCGCGGCGTCCGCATCTACGAAGGAACCCCCGTCACGCGCTTCGGGTTCGGCTCACCGGTCGTGGCCGAGACACCCGGCGGGTCGGTCCGCGCCGGCGAGGCGGTGATCGGCCTCGGCGCGTGGGCCACTTGGTGGCGCGCCTTCAAGCCGTTCCTCACCGTCCGCGGTTCCTACATCGTGGTCACCGAGCCGGTGCCAGAGGTCCTCGAGGCGATCGGCTGGACCGGCGGCGAGAACGTCCGCACGTTGCGCTCCTCCGTGCACTACCTGCGCACGACCCCCGACGGGCGCATCGCGTTCGGGCTCGGCGGGCTGCAGCCCGATCTCGCGCGTTCGGTCGACCATCGCTACGCGTACGACGAGCCGTCGGTCCGGCGTGTCGCCGCGGACCTCGCGCGGATGTTCCCCGAGGTCGCCGACGCGCGGATCGAAGCGGGCTGGGGCGGTCCGATCAACGTGAGCGGTCTCGCGATGCCGTTCTTCGGCACCCTCGAGCCGGGCAACGTGCACTACGGCCTCGGCTACACCGGCAACGGCGTCGGCCCCTCGCACCTCGGCGGCAAGATCTGCGCGGCGCTCGCGTTGCACGCCGACGACGGGTTCACCCGGCTGCCGGTCGTCACGCGCGAGCCCAAGCGATTCCCGCCGGAGCCCCTGCGCTCCCCGGGCATGTTCGCCGTCAACGCCGCGATCCGCCGCGCGGACGACCGGCAGGCCGACGACAGGCGGGCCGGCGTCGCCACACGAGCCGCCGCCACCCTGCCGCGTAGACTCGGCTTCAACCTCGGCCCCCGGCCCTGACGCGACGCGACGCGATGAGCGAAATTCCGATCCCGATCCCTCCCGACGAAGGCCGCAGCTGGTGGCTGCGCGAGGCCCTCGCCCTCCCCGAGTTCGCGGGCGACCCGTGCCCGCCGCTTGCCGAGGACACCACGGCCGACGTCGTGATCGTCGGCGGCGGCTACACCGGGATGTGGACCGCGTGGTTTCTCAAGGAGCTCGACCCCGGCGTCGACGTCGTGCTGCTCGAGCAGGACATCTGCGGTGGCGGTCCGAGCGGGCGAAACGGCGGGTTCGTCGACTCCTTCTGGGGGGACCTGACGTTTCTGTGCGAGCGGTTCGACGACGACGCCGCGCTGCGTCTGTGCCGCGCCGGCGAGGCGAGCGTCGAAGGCATCCGGACGTTCCTGGAGGACGAGAAGGTCGACGCGTGGTTCCGTGCCGACGGAGAGCTCGGGCTTGCGATGAGCGAGTCGCAGGTCGGCGCATGGGCCGACGCCGTCATCACCGCCGACCGGCTCAAGCTCGACTACCTGCAGGTGCTGAGCCGCGAGGAGGCGCGCGCGCGGATCGACTCGCCGGTCGTTCGTGGCGGTGTGTTTTCGAGCTACGGCGCCACGGTGCAGCCGGCGCGGCTCGCTCGCGGGCTCCGCAACGCGCTGTTGGCCAAGGGAGTGCGCATCTTCGAGACGACGCCCGTCTCGCGCTTCGGCACCGGCGACCCGGTGCGCGCGGAGACGCCCGGTGGCACGGTGACGGCCGGCTCCTCCGTGTTGGCCGTCAACGCGTGGGCGCAGCACTGGAAGCGGTTCAAGCGCGCGATCACGGTGCGCGGCTCGTACATCGTCGTCACCGCGCCGGCCGAGGATCGGCTGGACGAGCTCGGCTGGACCGACGGCACCAGCATGTTCGACTACCGGGCCGCGCTTCACTACGTGCGGACGACGCCCGACGGCCGGATCGTCTTCGGCATCGGCGGGATGCAGCCCGATCTCGCGCGGCACATCGACCCGCGGTTCGCTTACGACGAAGCATCGATTCGGGTCGCGATCGGCGACCTGCACCGGATGTTCCCGTCGTTCGTGGACGTGCCGATCGACGCCGCCTGGGGCGGACCGATCGACGTCAGCGGCGATCACCTTCCGTTCTTCGGCACGTTCGACCGCGGGACCGTCCACTACGGCCTCGGCTACACCGGCAACGGCGTCGGCCCCTGTCACCTCGGCGGGCGGATTCTCGCGCACCGAACGCTCGCCAAATACGACGACGTGCTCGCGCTGCCGGTCGTCGACCTCGAGCCGCGGCGGTTCCCGCCGGAGCCGATCCGATCGGCCGGGGCCGCGGTCGCCAACCGCGCGATCCACCGCCGCGACGAGACGCTCGACGACGATCAGGACCCGAACCCGTTCGTGGACTTCGTCGCCAAGCTCCCGCGGCGGCTCGGCTACAACCTCGGTCCGTGACCGAACCACCGCCACGCCAGGCGCACGTCTCGTGGTGGATGGAGGAGGCACGGGCCGCGTTCGCACCCGAGCCGTGTCCGCCGCTCGCCGGCTCGAGGGTCGCCGACGTCGTGATCCTTGGCGGCGGCTACACCGGGATGTGGACCGCGTGGTTCCTCAAGGAACGCGATCCCGGATGCGACGTCGTGCTGCTCGAAGGTGACGAGATCTGCGGCGCCGGACCGAGCGGGCGAAACGGCGGCTTCTGCTACGGCATGTGGGAGGACCTGCCCGCGCTCGTCCGGTTCTTCGGCGACGCCGACGCGATACGGATCGCCGAGACTGCCCAGCGGAGCGTCAATGCGATCGAGGGATTCTGTGCGGACAACGACATTGACACGTGGTTCACGCAGGCTGGCCATCTCACCGCCTCGACCTCGCCGGCGCAGGACGGCGCCTGGTCGGAGCTGGTCGAGGAAGCGTCACGGCTCGACGTCGCCGATGGCAGGTTCGTCGAGCTCGACGAGGCGGCGGTTCACGAGCGATGCAACTCGCCGGTGTTACGCGCGGGGCTGCTCCAGCCCGACAACGCGACGCTGCAGCCTGCGCGACTTGCCCTTGGGTTACGTCAGGTGCTGCTGGAGCGAGGTGTACGGATCCACGAGTCTTCGCCGATCGCGCGGTTCTCGGCCGGATCGCCGGTTCGGGTCGAAACGCGCGACGGCGCGGAGGTCGTCGCCGGCCGTGGCGTGATCGGGCTCGGCGCGTGGGCAGCGTCGCTCAAGCCGTTCCGACGGGCGATCGTGCCGCGCGGGACCTACATCGTGCTCACCGAGCCGGCGCCCGAGCTCCTTGCCGATATCGGCTGGACCGGCGGTGAGGGGCTCGCGGACTGGCGCTCGGCGCTGCGCTACTTCCGCACGACGCCGGACGGACGCATCGCGTTCGGTGCAGCGGCGGCGACGGCCGGCCTCGGCGTCGGCCTGGGCCCGCGGCTCCGCTACGACAAGCGCTCGATAGTCAAGATAGTTGACGATTTTCGCCGGTTCCTTCCGTCGTTCGCCAGTGTCGGCATCGAAGCGGCATGGGGCGGACCGATGGACGTCACGGGAAGACATCTCCCGTTCTTCGGAACGCTCCCCGGCGGCACGCTGCACTACGGCGTCGGCTACACCGGCGGCGGCGTCGGACCCTGCCACCTCGGCGGGTCGATTCTGTCCGCGCTCGCGCTCGACATCGAGGACGAGCACACCGCGCTGCCGCTTGTCGGTCTTGAACCGCAGCGGTTCCCCCCGCAACCGTTCCTGTCGCCGGGCGCGGCGCTCACCCAGCACGCGATCGTCCGCAAGGACGAAGCCGAGGACCGCGGCTCGAGGACCGATCCCATCACCAACCTCGTGGCACGCCTCCCAAGGAAGATGGGCTACGAGCTCGGCCCCTGAACGAAAGCGCGCTTCGAGCCGATACCCTGGGGACATGCGCGCCCGCTTCCCCGTGCTCGGGCTCACCATCGTCCTGCTCACAGGCCTCCTTGGCGTGGGTACGGCCGGGACCGCCAATGCGGCTTGGACGGTAACGGGTATCGACGTCTCGCAGTGGCAGGCGACCATCAACTGGCCACAGACCGCGGCCGATCCCGACGTGGACTTCGCGATCATCAAGGCGACCCAGGGGCAGCATGAGATCGACCCGAGCTTCGTAACCAACATGACCGGGGCACGAGCGCAGGGCCTCCCGATCGGCATGTACCACGTGGCGACGCCGTCGGGCTCGACCGACGACGCCCGCGCCGAGGCGGACCACTTTCTCGACGTCGCGCAGCCGATGGCCGGCGACATCATCCCCGCGCTCGACATCGAGATGAGCCACGTGCCGCCGACCATGCCACCGAGCGTTCTCGAGGACTGGACGCGCGCCTGGATGAACCGTGTCGCCAATCGCCTGGGCGCGCGCCCGATGATCTACGGGAGCGAGTCACTGTTTTGGAACGACCTTGGCGACACCACCTGGTTCGCCGACAACGGGTTCCCGTGGTGGATCGCCCGCTGGGGCCAGTTCATCCAGCCCATGCCCGCGAACAACTGGCAGGGCCAGGGCTGGACCTTCTGGCAGTTCACCAACCGGGGACATGTCGACGGCATCACCACCGCGGTGGATCGCGATCGCTTCACCGGCACCGACCTTCGGGCGGCGGAGATCGCCAGCATCACGGCGGAGCCCGGCGGCGGCGGTTCGATCGTCGAGGCGACCGGGCGTCTGTCGTGCGGCGAGGGGGGCAGCTGCACGGAGAACTTCAGCCCAACCGACATCGTGTACCTGACCGCGAAGCCGAAGCCAGGCTATTCGTTCGTTCGGTGGGGCGGCGCGTGCAGCGGCGCCCTGCCGACCTGCGCCGTCACGGCGCTCGGGAAGAAGACGGTGACGGCCACCTACACGTATGTGCTGCACGTCAAGGTGCAGGGCAACGCGAGCGGCCGGGTGGTCTCGAAGCCCGCCGCAATCGACTGTCCCGGCACGTGCACGTCGCCGATCGGCGCGGGCGCTTCTGTGACGCTGCAGGCGCACAAACCTGGATGGATCGGCGTGCGTTGGTCGGGTGATTGTGCAGGAACCGCGCCCTCGTGTTCGTTCCCGATGAATGCACCACGCAACGTGGCGGCGATGTTCTTCGACATCGGGCCCGCCGGGGCGACGATCAACCCGCCGAAGACCATCCACGACGAGCTGCGGGTGGCGTTCGACGAACCGGTCCATCACCTCACCACCGAGAATCTGTTGGTGCGGGGGGCCGGTGGCACCAAGCTGGTGACACACCTCACGTGCTTCACGGTCTCGCACCAGCCCACGTCGTGTCTGACGGGGGAAGTCCGAAGCGCGACGCTCGACCCGCTCCACACGTTGCGACACGGGCCGACGTATGTCGTGGTCATCGACCCGGCGGGCGTGGCACCCGTGCGCGACCGCGTCGGCAAGGCGACACCGTTCACCAAGGACACCTTCCGGTTCGCCTGATTCCGGCCGCGGCTACGGCACGGCCGCGACCAGCCACAAGCGGTCCTCGCCCGGCCGGAACGGCTCGAGCTCGTCGTTCAGCGCCTGAAACGCGGCGAAGCCGGCATCGGAGAGCAACGACATCAGCTCGGCGACGCTGTACAGGCGCACCGAGGTGATCCGGACGTCACGCTGCTCGTCGCGCGTCATCGTCCACGTGGTTTCGATCCTCTTCGTGTCGTCGTGGTAGCGGCGCGCCTCGTGCACGTCGACGCCGCCGACCGACCACTCGCTCTCCGGCTCGAAGATCTCGAGCAGCGTGTCCGCAACCGGGATGTCGATCAGGTAACGGCCGCCCGGCACGAGCGCCAAGGCCGCGGCGGCCGCCTGCGCACGATCCCCCTCGTCGTCGAAGTAGCCGAACGATCCCCACAGACAGAGCACGGCGTCGAACCGATCCGGCCGGACAACCTCCGTGCGCATGTCGGCGCGAATCACCGGGAGTCCCGCAGCGCGAGCCTCGGTGAGCACCGGCACGAACGCGTCGACTCCGGTCACGTGGTGGCCCGCCGCAACGAGCCGCTTGCCGATCCTGCCGGTGCCGCAGGGGACGTCGAGGACACGCGAGCCGGGCGCGAGGTCGACCGCGCGCGCGACACGGGCCGCTGTCTCGTCGGCGTCGTCAGCCTCCTCCCAGGCGAGCTGGACGGTCTGCCAGGCCCCGGATGCGAACATCTCGCGCCACCAATCCATGGCGCGCAGGCTACGCGGGTTGGGGTCAGCCGAGCGCGATCAGCGCGACGCCGACAAACGCGAGCGTGACGCCCGCCCACTGCGACCGCGTCAACCGTTCGTGCAGGAAGGATCGCGCGAGCAGCACCGTTGCGACCGGATACAGCGCGCCGAGCACCGAGACGATCGAGAGCAACCCGGTCTGTCCCGCGACCGCAAACGTGACGTTGGCGGCCGAGTCGAACGCACCGGTGGCGACCATCGCGCCGGTCTCGCTCCGTGTGGGCCTGCGGTGCCACCCACGCGTGACGAGCATCGCGATCAGGAACAACGGCATCGAGACCGAGCGCACCGTGAGGGCTGCCCACGACGCGCTCTCCTGACCCGCCTCGCGCAGGAGGGTCACCAGCAGACCGAGGGCGACGGCTGCGACGATCGCGTAGATCACGCCCCGGCCGATCCGGGCTCCGGGCTCGTCCGCCGCTGTTTCGCGCGCGGCGAGCACGACGCCCAAGACGGCGAACACGATCCCGGCGACCTGCAACGGGCCCGGCCGCTCGCCGCGCGCGATGCCCACGCCGAGGGGCACGAGGACCTCGAGCGCGGTGATCGGCGCGACGATGCTCATCGGTCCGACGGCAAGACCCTGATACAGCGCGCCGAGACCGACCGCCGCGAAGAGTCCGCCGGCCACGCCATACGCCAGGTGCGAACCGTCAGGCATCGGATCTCCCGAGATCACGACGATCGTCGCAAGCACCACGAGCCCGGCCGTCTGCGAGACCACGCCCACCACCAGGACACCGAGCCGGCGGGTCATCAATCCGCCGAGGAAGTCGGCGGTCCCCCACGACGCCCCCGAGATGAGTGCGAGCAGAAAGGCCATCGACGCGCGTCAGACGACGCGCACGCCGTCCTTCCACACCTGCTCGATCCGCTCCTTCAACGTATCGAACGCGTAGGGGTCGCCGTCGACCACGACGACATCGGCGATCTTGCCCTCCTCGAGCGTGCCGAGGCGGTCCTCCCAGCCCATGAGCTCGGCCGCCGACCGCGTCGCCGCGTGCAGCGCCTGCTCGGGCGTGAACCCGTTGTTGGCCATGTGCGCGAGCTCGTTGAGGTTCCAGCCGTGGGGCATGACGGCGGCGTCGGTACCGAGCGCGACCTTCACGCCCGCATCGGCCGCGAGCTTCATCGCGTCAAACTCGGGCCGGCCCAGTCCCTGAAACTTCGCGCGGATCTCGGGCGCAAGCTTTTCGTCGTTGGCCAGCTCCTCGGTGGTGTCGCCGGCGGTCAGCGTCGGCACGAGCCAGGTGCCCGCCGCCACCATCATCTCGGCTGCCTCCTGATCGAGATAGGTCCCGTGCTCGATCGAGCGAACGCCGGCGCGAACCGCGCGCTTGATGCCCTCGGGACCGTGCGCGTGCGACATCACCGGCCGGTCGAGGTCGGCCGCGGTCGCGACGATCGCGTCGAGTTCGTCCTGCGCGAAGTGCGGATGCATCGGATCGTCGGCCGGGGAGAAGAAGCCGCCGCTCGACGCGATCTTGATGACGTCGGCGCCGGCGCGGATGACCTCGCGAACTTTCTGGCGTACGCCGTCGACGCCGTCGCACACGCCGTCGGGGAACCCGGGGTATGGGATCCATCCGCCCGGGTGGCCGCCGCTGGGCAGCCACTCGTCGTTGTGGCCGCCGGTCATGCTGAGCATGGTCACCGAGATCTGCATCCGGGGCCCGACGAGGAGCCCGTCCTGGACCGCTTTGCGAAGGCCCGCGTCGGCGCCGCCCGCGTCGCGCACGCTGGTGATGCCGAGCTCGATCGTCGTCAGCAGGTTCTTGGGCGTCTGGTAGAAGCCGTAGGAGAACGGCCGGTGCTGGATGGTCAGCTCGTCGTCCTCGTAGGTGCCGGTGACGTGGACGTGGGTGTCGAAGAGGCCGGGCAGCAACGCCTTGCCCGCGCAGTCCACGCTCTCGTCGCCGTCCAGCCCCGGCCCGACCGCAACGATCCGCCCGTCCTCGATCACGACGTCGGCCTCGGCGAGCGGCGCCATCGTCCCGTCGAACACCCGACCGCCGCGGAACACGATCCTCATCGCAGCACCTTTCCGTTCTCGGCAACGAGCGCGCCGTCCTCCCACACTTGGCGGACCCGGTCCCTGATCGTGGCCACGTCGAGCGCATCGCCCTCGATCACCACGACGTCCGCGCGCTTGCCGGGCTCAAGCGTGCCGAGCTCGTCGGCCACGCCGAGCAGCTCGGCCGCGCTGCTCGAAGCCGCGACCAGCGCCTGCTGCGGCTCCAAGCCGCACTCGACCATCTCGGCGAGCTCCCGAAGGTTCTGCCCGTGGGGCGAGACCCCGCTGTCGGTCCCGAGCGCCACCTTGACGCCCGCGTCGATTGCCCGGCCGACAGCCGCACGATGTGTGTCGACGAGGTCGCGCGCTTTCTGCACCGAGACCGCGGGGATCGACGCGCCGGCCTCGGCGGCATCGATGACGCCGAGAGGCGCCACGAGCGTGGGGACCAGCCACGTTCCGCGCTCGAGCATCATCGCGATTCCCTGCTCGTCGAGGAAGATGCCGTGTTCGATCGAGCGGATCCCGGCCTCGACCGCGTTGCGAATCCCTTCGGCGCCTTGCGCGTGCGCCATCACCCAGCGCTCGGCGGCAGCCGCTTCGGCGACCATCTCCTCCAACTCATCGAGCCGGAAATGCGGGTGCCGCGGCTGGTCGTTGGGTGAGAGCACGCCACCCGATGTCGCGACCTTGATGACGTCGGCGCCGGCGCGGATCACCTCGCGCACCTTCCGCCGGACGGCGTCCGGACCGTCGACGATCCCGCTCGGCATCCCGGGCCAGACGACGTCGAGATTGGTCCCACTCGGCAGCCAGCCGTCGAAATGTCCCCCGGTCTGCGACAACGGGGCGACGCTGATCTGCATGCGCGGACCGGGGATCACCCCATCGGTGACGGCTTTCTTGATCCCGGCGTCGGCGCCCCCGGCGTCGCGAATCGAGGTGACGCCGGCCGCGAGCGTCGCCGCGAGGTTCTGCTCGGCGACGTAGTACTGGAACGAGAACGGCATCACGAGCTCCTCGACCCAATCGAGCGTCGCGAAGAGCACGTGCGTGTGACAGTCGAACAGGCCGGGCAGCACCGTCGCGCCGGTGCAGTCGACGCGCTCGTCGCCGTCGAGATCCGCGCCGACCTCGACGATGCGTTCGTCCTCGATCGCGACGTCGGCTTCGGCGATCGGCGCCATGGTCCCGTCGAACACCGTGCCGCCGTGGAACACCGTACGCGTCATCGCTCCCCTCGCTCCCGCCGCCGTATCCTGCGGCGGAGACTCTAGCCGCCGACGGATGGACGGGAGGGCGCCATGCGACGGGTGATCGTGAGCAGCTTCATGACCCTTGACGGGGTCGTGCAAGCGCCGGGCGGACCGGGGGAGGACGACGGCGGCGGCTTCGTCCACGGCGGCTGGTCGATCCCCTACTGGGACGACCGGATGGCCGAGGTTATGACCGCCGCGATGAGCGATCCGTTCGATCTGCTGCTCGGGCGCCGTACCTACGACATCTTCGCCGCGTATTGGCCCAACGCGCCGGAGGAAGCGGGCGCCAAGCCGCTCAACGACGCGACCAAGTACGTCGCGTCGCGTGGCACACCCGAACTCGCCTGGGAGACGTCGGTGCTCCTCGCCGGCGAGGCGGACATCGGTGTGGCCGCCCTCAAAGAGACCGACGGACCCGACTTGCAGATACATGGCAGCGGCAACTTCATCCAGACGCTGCTTCGGGCCGGCCTGATCGACGAGTTCCGGTTGTGGAGCTTCCCGGTGGTGCTCGGCTCGGGCAAGCGGCTGTTCGCCGACGGCACCGTTCCTGCGGGGCTCCGGCTCACCGACAGCATCACGTCGACGAGCGGCGTCGTGATGAGCACGTACGAGCTCGCCGGCGAGGTCGTCACCGGTTCCGTTCCACCGCTCGACTGACGGCTGGCGCCGGACCGTCACTAGACTGCGCCGATGGATCTGCGACTCACCGAGGACGACGCCGCCCTCCAGGCGAAGGCACGTCGGTTCGCCGACGACGTGCTTCGGCCGCTCGAGCTCGAATGCGAGGAGCACGACGGGCTCACACCGGAGAGCGCGGCGTCGGCCAAGCAGGCAGTGCTCGACTGGGAATTCCACGCGATCAATCACACCGTCGCCGACGGCGGCCGCGGCTACGACACGTTCCAGGTCATGCTTGTCGAGGAGCAGTGGGGCCACGTGACGGGCGCGCTGTGGGACATCCCCTGGCGCCCCTCGATCCCGCTCGCGGCCGGTACCGAGGAGCAGAAGGAGCGCTTCTTGCGACCGTCGTGCCGCGGCGAGCGCAGGGACGCGTACGCGATCACCGAGGAGGGCGCCGGCTCCGACGTCGCGATGGTCGCCACGACCGCACGCTGGGACGAGGGCGACGGCACGTGGCGTCTCGACGGTGAGAAGTGGCACGTGACGAGCGGCGACGTCGCCGACTTCTTCCTCGTGCACGCGCACGTCGACGGCGATCCCGACAAGGCCACCGTCTTTCTCGTCGACAAGGACACGCCCGGTGTGCGGCTCGTGCGCACGCCCAAGTACACGCACACGTTCGTGTTCGAGCATCCGATCTACGCGTTCGAGGGCGTTCGGGTCGGTCCCGACCGGGTGCTCGGCGCGGTCGGCCAGGGTTTCGACCTCACCAAGGACTGGTTTGTCGAGGAGCGGCTCATGATCGGCGCGCGCACCGTCGGCGCCGCGCAGCGTTGTCTGGACGAGGCGCTCGCCTTCGCCACGGAGCGCAGACAGTTCGGACGGGCGATCGTCGACTTTCAGGCCGTCGAGTTCATGCTCGCCGATAGTGCCGTGGAGATCATGGCCGCGAAGTCGCTCCTATACCGGGTGTGCTGGGACGCCGCGCGCGGCGGCATCGACGCGAAGCGGCTGCATGCCGAGGCGAGCGCGGTCAAACTGCATTGTTCCGAGATGGCCGGTCGCGTCGCGGATCGTGCCGTGCAGATCCTCGGCGGCCGCGGCTACATGCGCGAGCAGGCCGTGGAGCGCATGTGGCGCGAGCTCCGCGTGGACCGTATCTGGGAAGGCACCTCGGAGATTCAACGCGTCGTCGTCGGCAACGAGCTGCGCAAGCGGGGACCGGGCGCGTTCGCGAGCTGGCCCGACTGAGTCTCGCCCAGCGAGGATGCGCCGAATGCAGCCCTCGGCGCGCCGTGCTACGGTCCCGCCGGAGCGGCCGCCCGACCCCGGTTTCGTGGGCGGACGTATCGGTGAGAGGGGATCCATGCGACATCGCAACGCCCGTCTCGGCATCGTGCTCGTCATCGGTCTGCTCGCGCTCAGCGCTCCCGCTGTCGCGCGCGCCCCGCACGCAGTGCACACACGGGCTCGTGCGACGAGCCTGATCGCCTTCGACAGCCGCTACAGCGCGAAGGTCTCGCAGATCTTCACCATCCATCCCGACGGCAGCGGCCGCACGCAACTGACGCAGGCGACGCGAGGCGCCTGGGACCCAGCGTTCTCGCACGACGGCGGCCAGATCGCGTTCGTCCGGGACGGGACGGCGGGCGTCGCGCTCGTGGTGATGGACGCGGATGGCGGCAACCGGCATCGCATCGGTCACGACGCGGGTCACGACGACTACGCGCCGACATGGACGCCCGACGGCGCGCAGCTGGTGTTCGTGCGGTGCGAGCAGGCGCCCGGCTATCCGTGCCGGATCGCGAGGATCGACGCCGACGGCACCAACATCGTTGAGTTGACTCACGGAACGTGGCACGACGGCGGGGGTCCGTTCGGTCAGTTCTTCGGCGAGATCAGCCCGCTGGTGTCTCCCGACGGCGGGCACATCGCCTTCTCCAGTGACCGAGGCGGCTTCGACACCCGCATGTTCGTCATGGAATCGGATGGGAACAACCTCCACGCCATCACCGAGCCGGCCATCGAGATCGGCACAAACTCCTGGTCGCCGGACGGGCAATGGATAGCCGGCACAGGCGACCCTGCGGTCGGCTCGGTCTTCCTGATTCATCGCGACGGAACCGGCCTGCACCGAGTCAAGCGGGGCATGCTGTTCGCGGCCTTCTCGCCCTCCGGGGGACGACTCCTCGCGTTGCGCGAATCGAGTGGATCGCTCGTCACCTTCTCGATCGATGGAGGCCCGGCGACGCCCGTGCCGAACACAGACGGTGCGACGTTGTCCGATTGGGGGCCAGCGACATGAAGCGAACGCTGCCGATCCTCGTCGCCTCGCTCGCGGTGGTCGCCGCCTCGTTGAGCGCCGGCGGCGCCCCGGCCGCCGCAGGCACCGCGACCGCCGACACCCGGATCGCGTTCTACCGGTGCCCGAACCGGTGTCAGATCTACGCGGCCGATCCGGACGGTTCGTCGATCGTGCATGTCACCCACGCCGGCGGGGGCGGCGCCTTCGATCCGGACTGGTCGCCCGACGGCTCGCTCATTGCGTACGACACCGATCAGTCCGGCCGGTCCGAGATCTGGATCGTCGGCGCCGACGGCACGTACCCACGGCGGCTCACGCACGTGAAGCCCGACCACAACGCGTACTGGCCGGCGTTCTCAGACGACGGTCGGTGGGTGATCTACACCGACTGCGCGTTCTCCGACTGCGACGGCGGCATCTCCAAGGTGCGCGTCGACGGCACGCACCAGCAGGCGATCACGCCGAACGCCGGGCCGTCGTACAACGATGCGAGTTCGTCGGCCGACGGCTCACATCTCGCGTACCAGCGCTGGCACCTCGGCGGCATCACCTCGGCGATCTACGTGTCGCACGCCGACGGAACGCACGAGCGCCGGCTGACACCACCGTGGCTGCTCGCCTACGCGCCGGACTGGCGACCCGACGGCCGGCGGATCGCGTTCGCAAGCAACCTGTACAGTGACCGGCCGCAGGGCTCCATCTACACGATGGCGCAGAACGCGACCGGCCTCAAGCGCGTGACCACGCCGCCATATCCGTTCTCCGATTCCTCGCCGAGCTACTCGCCGTCGGGCGACCGCATCGTCTTCGAGTCCGATCGATCGTATCCGGATCAGTGCTGCCGCTCGCTCTTCATCGTGAACGCGAACGGCACGGGGCTCGTCGCCGTCGGGCTGCCGTGGGACGCCTACTCGCCGACCTGGGGCACGGCGCCGGAGATTCCCGGCTAGCGTCCGAGCCCCAGCGGGTTCGGCGCGTATCGCTCGATCAAGTGCAGGCCGTTCAGCACGGGATAGGACAGCGCGATGATCCCGAGGATGATCGAGAACACCGTGGAGCCGGTGCTGCGACCGCCGAGTCCCCCGGCGATACCCAGCACGACCGCGATCGCGCCGAAGACGACGGCGAGGGTCCCGAGCTGGCTCGCGAGCGTGCCGTGCGCCGACATCTGCGCCGAGTAGGTCCCCAGAAGCGTCGAGTCGGGCCGGAAGTGGTAGATCCACAACAGGATCGAGAACCCCGCGCCGAGCGCGCCGACGACGATGCCCACGGTGCCGATCGGGTTCGACGTCTTCCCGCTGCTGCCGAACATCCCGGGCATGCCCGGATGATATGCCCGGGCCGGGTGCGGATTGATCAGCCTTTTGGATCCGGCGTTTGCAGTAGTTCCGCGATCGCCTCGATGTCCGACGGCCCCGTCCCGCAGCACCCGCCGATCGCGCGCGCGCCCGCACTGCGCAGCTTGGCGGCGAGCGGGCCAAAACCCTCGGGCACGTCGTCCCCCGTCCACGACTTCGTCGTCGCGTCCCAGACGCCGCCGCGGTTGGGGTAGGCGACGATCGGCGTTCGGGCGACGGCAGCCGCCCGGCGAACGAGTCCCGGCACGTGCGGCGGCGCCGTGCAGTTGACACCGATCGCGACGACCTGCGGTGCGGCGTCTGCGATCGCGACCGCATCGTCGAACGACGAGCCGTCGGCGAGATGCTCATCGTCGGCGCACGTGAAGCTCACCCACGCCGGCGCATCGCCGATCTCGGCAAGCACGTCGGCAAGCACCTCGGCTTCGACGGCGGAGGGAATCGTCTCGATCGCGAGCAGGTCGGGCCGAGCCGCCCACAAGGCCTCGGCGCGCGGAAGGTGGAACTCGCGGAGGGCTCGGCGCGCCGCGTGCGGCGCGCCGAGCCCGTACTCCCCGGTGTACTCGGCGCCGTTCGCGAGAACGGCGCCGAACGGCCCGACCGAGGCCGCCACGAGCGTGCCGCGATCGCCCGCCGCCTCGCGCGCCAGCGCGACGCTCGACTGCAGCAGCCCGGTCGCCGCGTCGCGGTCGAGACCGCGTTGTGCGAGCCCGTCGTAGCTCGCCTGGTAGCTCGCCGTGATCACGACATTGGCGCCGGCCTCGATGTACGCCCGATGCACGTCGACCACCAGCGAGGGCTGCTCCAGCAGGACGCGCGCCGACCACAGCGGGTCGCGCAGATCTGCGCCGCGGTACTCGAGCTCGGTCGCGAGGCCACCGTCGATGACGAGGGAGCCCTCAAACGAGGCGAACGGGTCGGCGATCACGAAGACACGGTAGCCGGGCCGCGCCGGAGCATTACCCGGCCGCGGGCTCGACGAGCACGTCGACCGCCACGCACCCGCCCGGGTGCACGATCATGGGGTTCACGTCGAGGGCGGCAACAAGGTCGCCGAGATCCGCCGCCAGCACCGACAGCCGCGAGAGGGAGTGGGCCAGCGCGCCGACGTCGAGGGCCGGAGCCCCGCGCACGCCGTCGAGCACGGGCCGAACCTGCAGGCCGTCGATCAGGCGACGGGCCGCTCCCTCGTCGAGGGGCGGCAGTCCCAACGAACGGTCGTGGAGCAGTTCGACGAGCACGCCGCCGGCCGCCACGAGCACGAGCGGTCCGAACATGGCGTCGCGGAGCACGCCAAGCGCGACCTCGACACCCGCCGGTGCCATCGCGGCGACGACGACCTGGGGTCCGAGCCGTCCGGCAACGTCCTCGTATGCGGCGCGAACCGCCTCGGCGTCGCCAAGCCCCAACCGCACGCCGTCCTGGTCGGACTTGTGTGTGACGCCCGGAGCCGCCGTCTTTAGCGCCACCGGATACCCGATCGCATCAGCGGCCGCGACCGCCTGGTCCACGCTGGCGGCGCCCCGCGCCGCCACCGTCGCAACGCCGTAGTCGGCGAGTAGCTCGAGCCCTTCCAGCTCTCCAAGCGTCCCACGGCTACCTGCAAGTCGCGCGCGCCAGCGATCGCGAATGTCGTCCGCCACCGCGACGGGTGCGACGACCGCCGGCAGCGATCGCCACGCGAAGTCGTCCAGCAAATGTCCCAGGGCACGCAGACCGCTGTCGGTGCCTTCGAGCACCGGCACGCCCGCGTCGCGCAGATACCGAGCTTCGTCGGCCGACACGGCGCTCGCGAGGTTCGACAGCACGCAGAACGGATCCTCGGACCCCTCGAACGCATCGCACGCGATCTTCAAGTAGCCCTCGTTGAACGGCTCCCCCTGGGTCGTCAGGTCGACGCAGAAAACGCTCGCACTCACTGCGGTGTCCGCCGCGAACGCCGAGAACGCCTCCGCGAAGATCCGGTCGGCATCGATGCCGGTCCCCCACGCGTCGAGCGGGTTCGCCGCCTCCATCCCCGGGTCAAGCGTCGCGCGGATCCGCTCGAGCGTCTCGTCGGCCACCGCGGCGAACGGCACACCGAGATCACCGGCGAGATCGGCCGTCATCGCCCGCTCGCCCCCGCTGTCGTGCACGGTCGCGATGCCGTTGCCGCGGCGCACGCGGCGCGGAGCCGAGAACAGCTCCATCGTGTCGGCAAGCTCATCGAGGGTTCGGCACTCGTGCACGCCGTAGGCGTCGAACAGCGCCTCGTACGCGCCGTGCTCGCCGGCAAGCGCGCCGGAGTGCGCGGTCACCATCGCGCGAGACGTCTCGCTGCGTCCCACCGTGAGCGCGAGCACGGCGACGCCCCGCTCGGCCGCCCACGCGAGCTGCGCTCGAAACGCCATCGGATCGCGCACCGTCTCGAGCAGCAGCGCCACGACCCGGGTCGACTCAAGCGACAGCGCGTAGGCCATGTAGTCGGCCATCGTCGTGACGACCTCCTGACCGCTCGAAACCAGCAGGTTGAACCCGATCCCGCGGTCGTTGAACGCAAGCGCCGAGAACGCCGAGCCGCTGTGCGAGATGAACGTCACCGGCCCGTGGCGAAGCGACGCCGGCGTCAGGAACCCCGTCGCGCGCGTCTTCGACTCGAGCGACATGAACCCCATGCCGTTGCCGCCGCACATCGCCATGCCGTGCTCGGTCGCGATGTCGTGCAGGCGCCCGCGAAGTCCCGGCTCGATCCCGTCGTCGTCATACAGCGACGAGAACGTGACGGCGCCGCCCGCGCCGGCGGCAGCCGCATCGCGCAGCGCCTGTTCGACCCGGACGTTCGCCACACCGAGGATCGCGAGGTCGACCGGCCCCGGAACCTCGGCGAGCGACGGGAAGCACCGGTAGCCGTCGACTTCGTCGTAGCCGGGGTTGACCGGGTAGACGTCGCCCGCGAACCCGCCGCGGCGGAGCTCGCTCATCATCGATGCACCGAGCGACCCCGGCTTGATCGATGCGCCGACCACCGCGACCGAGCGCGGCTCGAGCATCCGGCGAACCGCCGGCTGGGAGCTGGGATCGCTCACCCGTTACTTCTTCCCGAGCGCCTTGTCCTTCTTGGCCGCACGGAACGCCTGCCAACCGGGGATCCCGTTGACGCCGCCGCCGGCGTGCGTCGCACACGACCCGTGGTACAGGCCTCGCAGCGGGGTCCGGTAGTCGGCGTAGCCGGGCGCCGGACGCATGTGGAACAGCTGATCCACCGAGAGCTCGCCGTGGAAGATGTTTCCGCCGATGAGCCCGAGGTCCTGCTCCATGTCGTAGGGCCCGATCACCTGATAATCGATGATCGAGTCCTTGAAGTTCGGCGCGAGCTCGTTGTAGCCGTCGAAGATCCGCTGCGCGTAGGCGTCGAGCTCGTCGCGATGCGGCTCGAGGTTCCAATCGTCGGGCACCCACTGCGTGAACATCGAGAACACGTGCGTGCCCTCTGGCGCCAGATGCTTGTCGAGCGTCGTCGGGATCGTCCCGTCGACGAACGGCGCGGTCGAGGCCTTGCGCTCCATGTGGGCGTCCTGGAAGGCGCGCTCCGCGTACTGGGGCGACAAACAGAGCTCGACCGAACCGGTGTGGTGGGCTTGCTGCTCGGTGCCGGGCATCGCGGTGAAGCTCGGCAGCTCGCTGATCGCGACGTTGATCTTCACGACGCCGCTCCGCGTCTTCCACCGCTCGATGTCCCAGACGAAGTCGGCCGGCAGCTCGTAGCGCTCGATCAGATCCAAGAAGGCGATCTTCGGATGGATCGTCGTAACCACGACCGGTGCGCGAAGCTCGGTGCCGTCCTCGAGCGCCACGCCGACCGCGCGGCCGCCGCGAACGAGGATCTGCTTCACGCGGGCGTTGGTCCGGATCTCGGCGCCGAAGGCCTCGGCGGAAGCGCGGATCGAGTCGCTCACCGCGCCCATTCCACCCTGCTGGAATCCCCACGATCCGAGGTGGCCGTCGCCGACGTCGCCGATCGAGTGGTGCAACATCACGTAGGCGGTGCCGGGCTCATCGGGGCCGGCCCACGTGCCGATCACGCCGTTGACCGTCAGCATCGCCTTGATCGCGTCGGACTCGAACCAGTCGTTGAGCAGGTCGCTCACCGACATCGTGAACAGGCGCGTGACGTCGCCGATGCCGCGCTCGCCGAGCTTGCGGGTCTTCCACGCGGATTGCAGCGTGCTCAGCAAGTCGCCCGGCTTCATCGAGCCGACGTGCGGTGGCACCTGCAGCAGCAGCGGACCGAGCACGTCGGAGACGCCCTTGAGCCACTCCTCCCACTTCGGCAGCGTGTCGGCGTCGGCCTTGGAGAACTGTGCGATCGAGTCGTAGCTCTTCTGGTGATCGTCGGCGTAGACCGTGATCGCCCGCCCGTCGGGGAACGCCTGGAAGTACGGGCCGAACGGCGTGACGTCGTAGCCGAACTGCTTGAGCTTGAGCTCGCGAATGATCGTCGGCGGCATCAGCGACATCACGTAGGAGTACGTGGTGACGTTGATGTCGGGGTGATCGGCGAACGGGGCGCTCGTGTCGGCGGCGCCGCCGGTCTTGTTGCGGGCCTCGAGCACGACGGTGCGCGCTCCCTCACGTGCGAAGTAGGCGGCGCTGGTGAGTCCGTTGTGGCCGCCGCCGATGACGATCGCGTCGTAGACGTTCGAAGACATGCCTGGAACCGTTCCTTCCTTGGGGCGTCGGAATCCCCATCATGGCGCCTGACTGAATGACCAGTCAAATCGCTCTGGTCTCGACCTCGACGTTTGACGCCGCAGGTCAGCCGGGTACTGTACATTGAACGAGGAGTCAAAGACCACCACCGGACCGCCCTCGTGTCCGCCCTCGTTCAGGAGCCCATGATGAGCACCAAGACCCGCCAGCGAACCCAGCGCGACCGCCACCAGGAGATCCTCGAGGCGGCCTCGGAGGTCATCACCGACCGCGGTCTGGCCGAGACCCGGATCCAGGACATCGCCGATGCGTGCGGGGTTTCGCCCGGGCTGATCCTCTACTACTTCGAATCCAAGGACCGCCTGCTCGTCGAGGCGCTCACCTACACCAACGACCA
This sequence comes from uncultured Actinomycetes bacterium, assembly GCA_963816105.1. Lineage (GTDB taxonomy): Bacteria > Actinomycetota > UBA4738 > UBA4738 > HRBIN12 > AC-51. The sequence goes on from CAWFJH010000004.1 coordinate 306,142, forward strand.
GTTCTATCTGCGGACCGCACGTGAGCTCCGCAAGATGCCGGCGGCACGCGACCGTCTCGAGCGCGTCATCGAGTTGTCGGTCCCCGGTCTGCTCCCGGAGTACGACCTCATGGAGGAATGGGCGCTGTGGCTCGAGGTCTGGGTGCGCGCCCTGCGCGATCCCACGATGGCCAAGGAGCGGGAGCTGCTCGACCGCCGGTGGGTTCAGACCATCGCGGAGGTCATCCGGTACGGCCGGCAAAGCGGCGAATTCCCGACGGAAGGCCCTGACGCCGACGACCTCGCGACGGAGTTCAGCGCCCTGACCGACGGCCTGGCGATCCAGGTGCTCCTCAACGACACCGTCATGACGCCGAAGCGCATGCGCGACATCTGCTTCGACGTGGCCAGGCGCCTCATCGGCTTCCGCTAGACGCGATGGATCGAGAGACCGCGCACGCGTTCGCTCGCGAGCACTGCCTCAAGGAGACGACCTACCGCCATCTGATTTCGGTGGAAGGCGTGATGCGCTCGCTGGCCCGCCGCTTCGACGAGGACCAAGACCTCTGGGGGCTGACCGGTCTGTTCCACGACCTCGACCAGGACCACACGGGAGACGACGGCGCACAGCACGCTCGCCTCGCCGCCGAGTGGCTCACCGAAGCCGGCGTCGACCCTCGCGTCATCAACGGCGTTCTTGCCCATGCGTACCCGGAGTACCAGACCGACCTCATGTCCAAGGCCGTGGTCAACGCGGACGCCGTCGCCGGACTGCTGGTCGCATCCGCCCTCGTCCGTCCCGAGAAGGCCACCGGCATGAAGGTCTCCAGCGTGAGGAAGAAGCTCAAGGAGAAGTCGTTCGCCCCCGGCGTCAATCGCACCGAGGTCACCGACGTCGAGGAGCGCATCGGTCTGCCGCTCGATGAGTTCATCGCGATCTCGATCGACGGCCTGCAGAACGTCGCTCCCGAAATCGGCCTCTAGGTCGGGGGCGTCCTCGTCACCGACTCCGGTACACGCGCCGGTGGTGTTGCGCCCGGTGGACAAGGACAACTCGCGCTTCTTCGTCAACCTCGTAGACGATGCGGAACTCGCCTCGCCGTGCCGAGTACAGACCCTCCAGTTCCCCACGAAGAGGCTTTCCGGCCCGTTGCGGATTCTCGGCAATCGACCCAAGGATGGTTTCGACCACGGCTGTTCGAACGTTCGCCGGGAGCTTGCCGAGATGCCGGAGGCCCTCCGGCGTGATCTCGACCTCGTACGCCACTCCCTACACGTTGTCCTTGAGGCGCAGGCGCTTCCCTTCGGCAGCCTCGCGGCGGGACGTGCGGATGGACTCGAGCAGCGTTTTGTCCTGCAGGATCTCGACGGTCTCCTCGAGCGACTCGAGATCCTCCGGCGACATCAAGATCGCCGATGGGACACCGTTTCGCGTGACGATGAACCGCTCGTGCTCTCGAAGGGTCCGGTCGACGAGGTCGGAAAGGTGCGCCTTCGCTTCGGTGAATGGGACGGTCTCCGTCATAACTGGTCAGAATTCTAACCACTGCACCCCAGATGGTCAATACCCGGGGTCATGCATGACCCCTATCATCCGGGCGTGACCGAGTTCCGCACGATCATCGAGCCGTTCCGGATCCACTCGGTCGAGCCGCTGCGATTCCTCACCGAGGAGGAACGGCGCGCCAAAATCCGTGTCGCCGGTTACAACCTGTTCAACCTGCACGCGGACGACGTGCTGATCGATCTGCTCACCGACTCGGGCACGGGCGCGATGAGCCGGGATCAGTGGGCGGCGATCCAGCACGGCGACGAGTCGTACGCGGGCTCGCCCTCGTGGTTCGCCTTCCTCGAGGCGGTGCAGGAGCTGTTCCCGTTCCCGCACGTGATCCCGACGCATCAGGGCCGCGCCGCGGAGAAGATCCTGTTCTCGGCGATCGCCGCGCCGGGCATGGTCGTGCCCAACAACACGCACTTCGACACGACGCGCGCGAACGTCGAATACTCCGGCGCCGAAGCGCTCGACCTGGTGATCCCCGAAGGTCGCGACCCGGCGGCCGAGCACCCGTTCAAGGGAAACATGGACCTCGAGGCGCTCGAGAAGCTGCTGGTCGAACGTGGCGCCGACGTGCCGGTCGTGTTCGTCACGATCACGAACAACTCCGGCGGCGGGCAGCCGGTCTCGCTCGAGAACCTGCGTGACGTCCGCGCGCTCTGCAACCGATTCGAGGTGCCCCTGTTCCTCGACGCGTGCCGATTCGCCGAGAACGCCTGGTTCATCAAGACGCGCGAGGCGGGACAGGCCGACCGCACGGTGCCCGACATCGTTCGCGAGATGGCCTCGCTCGCCGACGGCATGACGATGAGCGCCAAGAAGGATCCGATGGCCAACATCGGCGGCTGGCTCGCGATGCGCGACGACGCCTGGGCCGAGCGGTGCCGGAACCTGCTGATCCTGACCGAGGGATTCCCGACGTACGGTGGGCTGGCGGGCCGCGACCTCGAGGCGATCGCGCAAGGCTTGCGCGAGTCGGTCGACGAGCACTACTTGCGCTATCGGGTGCGCTCGACCGCCTATCTTGCCGACGCGCTCATCGCCGCCAGCGTGCCCATCGTTCGCCCGGCGGGCGGCCACGCCGTCTACCTCGATGCGCGGGCGCTCCTGCCCCACGTGCCGCCGCTCGCGTACCCGGGGCAGTCACTGGCGGTGGCGCTGTACGAGGCCGGCGGGATCCGCGGCTGTGAGATCGGGACCGTGATGTTCGGCGTGCATCCGGACGGGACCGAGGAGGCGGCGGCGATGGATCTCGTGCGGCTGGCGATCCCGCGACGGACCTACACGCAGAGTCACGTCGACTACGTGATCGAGGTGATTCTGTCGGTGGCCGCCGGCGCCGCCGACCTGCCCGGCTATCGGATCTCGGAGCAGCCTGCGCAGCTCCGGCACTTCACGGCCCGCTTCGAGCCGATCGGCACCTGAGCGTCAGCCGATCGCGGAGCCGTTCTCGACGTCGCGGCCGGGCTGGAGCAGCACCACGCCGTGGGCGTCCGAATACGCGCCGAGCACGAGCACCTCGCTCTTGAAGCCGGCGATCCGCTTCGGCTCGAACCCGAGCACGCACACGACCTGCCGGCCGAGGAGCTCCTCCTTCGGGTAGTGCGTCGCCTGCGCGCTTGACCGCCGCGTCCCGACCTCGGGTCCGAACTCGATCGTCAGCTTGTACGCCGGGTTCCGGGCCTCGGGGAAGTCCTCGACCTCGGTGATCGTGCCGACGCGGAGGCCGAGCCGTTCGAAGTCGTCCCAGGTCGCCGTTGTCACGAGCCGGAGGTCAGGTCGCGCAACCGCGCGCCCTCGGGGTCGTAGAACGGCTCGCGCCGTGCGATCGCCCGCACACGCTCGCCGCGCACGTCCACCGACACCGGCACCTCGCCGGGCAAATCGCCGTGGATCCACGCGATACCGACCGCCGAGCCGACGTTGTGGCCGTACGCGCCGCTCGTCACGTGGCCGATCCGCTCACGGCCGAGGACGACGGGCTCGCCGTGCCAGAGCGTCGGTCCGCGATCCTCCAGACGCAGACACACCAGCTCGCGCTCGAGCGGCGTGCTCTCGATCTTGACGAGCGCCTCGCGCCCGAGGAAGTCGGTCTTGCCCAGATGCACCGCAAAACCCAGACCCGTCGCGTACGGATCGTCGAGCGGCCCCATGTCGTGACCCCACGATCGGAAGCCGCGCTCGACGCGCAACGAATCGAACGCAAACGCGCCGGCGTGGCGAAGACCGTGCTCCCTGCCGGCGCCGACGATCTTGTCGTACACGTCGGCGACGAACTCCGTCGGCACCAGCAGTTCCCAGCCGAGCTCGCCGGTGAACGACAGCCGAAGCGCCGTGGCCTTGGCCCAGCCGAGGTCGATCGCGTGCGCCGTGAGGAACGCAAACCGCTCGTTGGAGAGATCCTGGTTGGTCAGCTGCGAGAGCACGTCGCGGCTCTTCGGCCCGGCGATGTGCAGCGTGGCGAACGCGCTTGTCACGTCGGTGACCGTCGCACCGCGCGGGAGCCCGTTGCGCAGCAGCATCTCGGTCCGCCGTTGGTACAGCGTCGGCGCGAGCACCAGAAAGCGGTCTTCGTCCAGGCGCGTCACGGTCGGGTCCATCTCGATCCCACCACGCTCGTTGCACAGCAACGTGTAGACCACCTTGCCGACCGGCACGTCGACGTCGGCGGTGCACAGCCATTGCAGCCCGGCGGCCGCCTCCGGTCCCTGGACCAGGAACTTCGCGTAGGTCGAAAGGTCGAACAGCGCCACGCCCTCCCGGGTCGCACGCATCTCGTCGCGGACCGGTTCGAACCATGACGGGCGGTCGAAGTCGTAGATCCACTGCGGCTCGTGCTCGCCGTCCGGCTCGAACCACGCGGCACGGTCCCAGCCGCCCGCTTCGCTCACGGCCGCGCCGGCCTCGATCAGCTGGGGCAGTAGCGGCGAGCGGCGCACCCCTCGGCCACGATCCGACTGGAGCGCCGGCCAATGCATCGCATACAGGCGACCAAGCGTCTCGTGGGTCTTGTCGTAGAGCCACGCGCGGTTATTCGCCCAGCGGCCCATCCGCGCGACGTCGACCTCGGTGAGATCCATCGTGGGATGGCCCTCGACGATCCACTCCGCAATCGCGCGGCCGACGCCCGGCCCGTAGATGATGCCCTGCGAGTTGAGTCCCGCCGCGATGAAGAGGTTCCGCACTTCGGGGAACTCGCCGAGCTGCATGTTCGCGTCAGGCGTGAAGCTCTCCGGCGCGCGCAGGAACCGCTGGAAGCCGATGTCGCGCAGGATCGGCAGGCGTTCGCGCGCAGCGGCCAGCACGGGCGCAAAGTGATCCCAGTCCTCACCGAACTCCGCGAAGCCGTCGCGCGGCACGTCGACCGGCGCGATCGGCTTCCCGTTGGGCTCGAACGCGCCGACGACGAGACGGCCGCCGTGGTGTCGCGCGTAGAAGTAGCCGTCGAGGTCGCGCAGGATCGGGAGCGACTCGTCGATCCCATCGACGGGATCGGTCATCACCCAGACGTGCTCCGCCGGGAACAGCGACACCGACGTCCCGGCCATCCGCGCCAACTCGGAAGACCACAGACCGGCGGCGATCACCACCGTCTCGGCGTCGATCCGCCCGGCATCGGTCTCGACACCCGCGATCGTGTGGCCGCGCATCCGGAACCCCGTGACGGTGACCCCGAAGGCAAATCGCGCGCCCCGGTCGTGGGCACCCTTGGCAAGTGCCAGCGCCGCGTCGCCCGGATTCACCGTGGCGTCGCTGGGCGTGACGACCGCGCCGACGAGGTCCTCGGCGTGGGCGATGGGCCACCAGTCGAGCACCTCCTTGGCTTCGAGCTCCTCGCACGGGACATTGAATTCGAGGTGCATGTCGCGGCTCGACCGCAATTCCTGCATCCGCCCGGGCGTGCGCGCAACGGCGAGCGACCCGACGCGCCGAAGCCCCGTCTCGACACCGGTCTCATCGGGGAGCGCTTCGTAGGTCGCGGCGTTGATCCGCGACAGCTCGGTGAGCGCGTGGGTACCGCGCACCTGCGCGACCAGGCCGGCCGCATGCCAGGTGGTTCCGGATGTGAGCGTCGTGCGGTCCAGCACGAGCACGTCGGTGACGCCAAGCTTCGTGAGTTGATAGGCGATCGCGCTGCCGATGATCCCGCCGCCGATGATGACGACCTGGGCGTGACCCGGTGGCTCGGAGAGTGGATCGAGGATCGAAACGTCGGGGGACCGATTCGCAAGATGCTCGGGCGCCGCCATGAGACCGAAGCCTACCGAACCCACGCTCGTCCCGGGCCAAGACCGACACGAAATCGTCGATGGGAGGAGCGGGGATCAGCCCCCGCCGAACGCCCGGAGCTCGGCGGCATGCTCGTCGTAATGATCGAAGGTCTCCCCGGCGAACTCCTCGACCGCCGCGTCGGAGGGCTGCTCCAGTGCAGTGAGTGCCGCACGCGCACGCACCCGGTTCTGCTCGGACTGGACGATGACGTCGTCCCACAGCATGCCCCGGCCCACCTCGATCACATCACGGTTGAACGCATCCCAGTCCTGATCCTCGGCCGCGGGCTCGCCTCGATGCATCCGCTCGAGCACATCACCCACATAGCCCGCCCAGTACCCGCAGTGCCACACCATGTCGTGGACAGTCCAGCCCGGCACGACGCCTTCCACGTCGCGGCGGTCCTCCGGAATCCCCGCGAACGCGTCGACGAAGGCCAGCCAGGCGGTGTCTTCCTTCTGTAGCAGTTCTTCGAGGGTCGTCATGGCGAGATCGTAGCGTCTTGCATGGGCATGCCACCGGCATGGGCTTGCGCCCGTAGACGCGCACGAGCTGAACCGGATTCCGTTCCTGCCGATTTCCGTAGGAGGACGGCGAGCACCGGCGGGGCGAGCCGGCCCCCTGACTCAGCCGAGGAGCGAGTCGAGCGGCGTCGCGGTCAACCCGAACGCGGAGGCCACGCCGTCGTTCGTCAGGTGGCCGTCCCAGGTGTTGACGCCGCGCGCCAGCGCGGCGTCGGTGCGAATCGCCCGCTCGATCCCGGCGTTGGCGATCGCGAGCGCGTACGGCAGCGTCACGTTGGTCAGGGCGTAGGTCGACGTGCGCGGCACCGCGCCGGGCATGTTGCCGACGCAGTAGTGCACGACCCCGTCGACCACATAGGTCGGATCGGCGTGCGTCGTGACGTGCGAGGTCTCGAAGCACCCCCCCTGGTCGATCGAGATGTCCACCAGCACCGCGCCGGGGCGCATCGCGGCCACCTGTGCCGCGCTCACGAGATGCGGTGCACGGGCACCGGGAACGAGCACTGCGCCGATCACGAGGTCGGCGCCGAGCACGAGGTCCTCGATCGCGAGCGCGCTCGACGTCACCGTCTGGATCCGGCCGTGCCAGATCTTGTCGATCTCGCGCAGGCGAACGACGTCGCGGTCCACGACGATCACCTCCGCCTGCATGCCGGCGGCGATCTCCGCGGCGTTCCACCCCGCGACGCCGCCGCCGAGGACGACGACCCTGCCGGGCGCGACGCCGCTCGCGCCGCCGAGGAGCACACCGCGGCCGCCCGTCGGACGCTCGAGCGCCTTCGCCCCCTCCTGGGGCGCGAGCCGTCCCGCAATCTCCGACATCGGGGCTAGCAGCGGAAGGTGTCCGGTCGGCATCTGCACCGTCTCGTAGGCGACCGCACGAACACCGCGGTCGACGAGGAACCGCGTGAGCGCCTCATCGGCGGCCAAGTGCAGGTAGGTAAACAGGATCTGGCCGGTGCGCAGCCGCTCGTACTCGGCGGCCTGCGGCTCCTTGACCTTGACGATCATGTCGGCGGCGGCGAACACCGCGTCGGCATCGGGCAGGATCTCGGCGCCGGCCGCTACGTACTGGTCGTCGGGAATCGCCGAGCCCTCGCCGGCGCCCGCCTGCACGACCACGGAGTGACCGGCGGCCGTCAGCTCGCGCACGCCCTCCGGCGTCGCGGCGACGCGGTACTCGTGGGTCTTGACCTCGGTCGGGATCCCGATCCGCATCAAGCTCACCTCATCTCGTCGAGCGCAGCGCCCAGACCGGTGGCCAGCTCGTCCACGTCCTCCTCGGTCAACGTGAGCGGCGGCGAGATCTGGAACGACCCGTTTGCGAGCATCCGCGTCATGATGCCCTGCCCGCGGGCTGCGGGCACGGCGCGACCGAGCAGCGCGGGCTCGGCGGCCACCCGATCGGGGTCGAGCTGCACGGCCGCGAGCACGCCGGTGCCGGCGCGAACCTCGCTCACCAGCTCGTGATCGGCGAGCGGCCGAAGACCCTCGGCAAGCTGCGCCTCCAGGTCGACGGCACGCGCCAGCAGCCCCTCCCGCTCCATGATGTCGAGGTTGGCGAGCGCGGCGGCCGCGGCCGCCGGATGTCCGGAGTAGGTGTACCCGTGGCGCCACATCCCCGCGCCCGGTGCGAAGAACGGCTCCCACACCGACGGCGCCACGATCACCGCGCCGAGCGGCAGGTAGCCGCTCGTGATCCCCTTCGCGCACGTGATGAGGTCGGGCTCGAGCGACCACCGGCCGCTCGCGAACCAATCGCCGGTGCGACCGAAGCCCGTGATCACCTCGTCGGCCACGAACAGCACGCCGGTCTCGCGACACGCCCGGCGCGCCCCCTCGAGGTAGCCGGGCGGCGGAGCGAACACGCCGCCCGCCCCGATCACCGGCTCGCAGAAGAAGGCCGCAACGCGCTCCGGACCGAGCCCGGCGATCGTCGCGCGAAGCGCATCGGCATCGTCCCAGGGCACCTCGACCACGTCGGGGAGCAGCGGTCCGTGGCCCTCGACGTTCGGCGCGATGCCGGCAAGCGAGGTTCCGGCCGTATGCATGCCGTGGTACGCGCGCTCGCGCCGGATGAGCATCGTGCGCCCCGGCTCGCCGCGCAGGTGCCAGTAGCGACGGACCATCTTCGTCGCGGTGTCGATCGAGTCGGAACCGCCGCTCGTAAAGAACACCTTGGCGCCGTCCATCGGGGCGAGCGCCACGATTCGGTCGGCGAGGGCGGCGACCGCGGGGTTCGTGACGTCCTGGAACGTGTGGTACGCGGCGAGCTCGTGCATCTGCGCCGCAACGGCATCGACGATCTCCGTCCGGCCGTGACCGACGTTGCAGTACCACAGGCTGGCCGTCGCATCGAGGTATCGCCGGCCATCGGCATCCCAGACGTGGGTGCCCTCCGCCCGGACGATCGACAGCTCGCCGGCTGCCTCGATCGCCGCCATGTCCGCGAAGGGATGCCACAGGCTGGTCATCGCCCGGATGCTACCCGCGGCGGCCGCGGGAAACCGTTTCGAGCGCCGGCCCCGTATCCGAAGTTGCACGGTCCATGCGGCTCGGCCATCATCGGGCGAGCGCCCACGCGAAAGGACGGAGAGACCATGGGTCAGTTCGATGCGGTGCTGGGCAACCCCGCAAGCCGGCGCACGTTCCTCAAGGGAGTCGGCGTCCTCGGCGGTATGGGGGTCCTCGCGGCCTGCCGCCGCCAGAACACGTCCTCCGCGGTCGCGAGTGGCGCGACGCGCCCCGCGATCGGCGACGAGCCGGGTGTGCTCCATCCCTACGAGTGGGCCGGCTTCGAGAAGAAGCCGATCTGGAAGGACTACGCGGCCGAGGGATACGCCGACCCGAAATTCACCTTCTTCACGAACACCGAGCAGGCGCTCGCGAAGACCGCGGCCGGCACGACGTGGGATACCGTGCACCCGGAGGTCGGCTACATCCAGGATTACATCAACCTCGACGCCATCCAGCCGTGGGACACGAGCCTCATCTCGAACTTCGGCGACCTCAACCCCGTACTCGAGCAGGCTGGCAACATCAACGGTCAGCAGTACGAGATCGTCACCGACTGGGGCTACTCGGGCGTGATCATCCGCACCGATCACGTCGACCCCTCGATCAACTCCTACAGCTACCTGTTCGACGACGACCTCGCGGGCCACATCTCTTGGTTCGACTCGCCATGGGTACTCCAACAGGCGGCGATGGTTCAGGGTGTGCCCGGCGAGGAAACGTTCGACATGCCCGCGGACCAGCTCGACGCCGCGAAGAACTTCTGCATCGAGAAGAAGAAGAACCTGTACAACATCTGGGTCGACTTCACGCAGATGTGGGACGACGTGATCAAAGGCAACGTGTGGGCGGCCTATGGCTGGCCCGACTCGTGGCTCAACACGAAGGACGAAGCCCCGACGCAGTACATCCGTCCGAAGGAAGGGGTGCTTTCCTGGGGCGAGGGGCTGCTGCTCGCCAAGAACACCGAGAACTACTATCACGCGCATAAGTTCGCCGACTCATGGACGACACCAGAGGTCGGCCTGTGGCTCATCAACACCTACGCCTATGGCCACTCGAACCTCAACGTGGACCTGTCGCAGGTGCCGCCGGACGTCGTGAAGGTATTCGGACTCGACGACCCGGTGACCAACCTGTCGGCGCCGCTAAGCGTCCTCGACCAGTATCAGCCCAACCGCAACGCGTACAACCGGGCTTGGGAAGAGGTCAAGAACGCCTGAGCCCGTGATGGCCGACGACGCGGGCGGCGAGGGGGGCAAGGGGCGGCGCGGACGGCGCGGCGCGGCCACCGCCTCGCTGCTCGGGTTGCCGATCGGCTGGCTGATCCTGTTTTTCCTGCTGCCGGTCCTGCTCGTCGTCGCCTACTCGGTCGGCGAGATCAAGATCCTGCCGGCCTACGATCACGGGCCGGGTCTCGACTCGTGGCGGACGTTCTTCTTCTACACCGACTACATGAGCCTGTTCTGGAAGTCGGTGCGCACGTCGCTCACGGTCTCGATCAGCTGCGTCGTGCTCGCCTTCCCGGTCGCCTACTTCCTCGCACAGGTGGCCGGCTCGAAGAAATACACGCTGCTGTTGCTCACGATCGCGCCGTTCCTGACGAGCTACCTGCTGCGGGTGCTCGCGATGCGCGTGCTCCTCAACAACGGCGGGCTGATCCAGTCGGCTCTGCGCAGCGCCGGAATCCTCGGCGACGGAGACAACATCTCCTGGATGTTCAACAGCCTGTTTGCAGTGCACCTCGTGCTCGTCTACGTCTGGGTGCCGTTTGTGGCGCTGCCGATCTTCGTGTCGCTGGAGGCGCTTGCCGCACAGCTTGCTCGAGGCGTCGAACGATCTGGGCGCAAGCCGGTGGACGACCTTTTGGCGCATCACGTTCCCGATGTCGATCCCCGGGGTGATCGCCGCGTTCATCTTCGTGTTCATCCCGACGATCGGCGAATACATCACGCCGCAGCTCGTCGGGGGGCCCAAGGGCTACCTGTTCGGTAACACGATCCAGAGCTCGTTCCTGGCGAGCTTCGACTGGCAGCTCGGCTCGGCAATGGGGATCTTCCTCGTCGGGGTCGTTGCGGTGCTCATCATGATCTTCGGGCGCTACCTCAACAGTGGAGCGGCGGTGTTGGAGTGAACGCGGCGATCTCGACGCGCGGACGCCGCGGCCTCTGGGTCTTCTATGTCGGGCTGCTGGTGTTCCTGTACGCCCCGATCCTGCTGCTCATCGTGTTCTCGTTCAACAAGCGCGAGTTCGTATCGCTCCCCTGGGAGGGGTTCACGCTCCAGTGGTACCAGCAGTTCCTGGACAACGAGGTGATCCTGGCCGCGCTGCGCACGTCGCTCCTCGTGGCGACGTGCGCGTCGCTCCTGACACTGGTGCTCTCCGCGCCTGCGTCGATCGCGCTGGTGCGGCGGAAGTTCTTCGCCAAGGGCGTGGTGACCGGGTTCCTGATGGCGCCGCTCGTCATCCCGTTGATCGTGTTCGCGCTGTCGTTGCAGGTGCTGCTCAAGTGGATGGGCAACATCTCGGAGACCTACGTTATCCCGACGCTCGCGCCCTCGAAGTGGGCGGTCGTGGTCGGACACGCGGTGATCGCAATGCCGTTTGCGATCCTCGTGCTGGTGCCGCGGCTCGAGCGCATCCCGGCGTCGATCGAAGAGGCCGGACGCGATCTCGGCGGCGGCGCGCTGCGGGTGTTCAAGGACATCACGCTGCCACTGCTCTGGCCGGCGCTGATCTCGGCGTTCGCCATCTGCTTCACGATCTCGTTCGACGAGATCGTCGTCGCCTCGTTCATCTCGGGGGAGGACACGACGCTGCCGCTGTATGTCTACTCGCAGCTGCGGCTGCCGCAGAACCTGCCGGAGGTGATCGCGATGGCCGTCGTCGTGCTCGTCATCTCGGGCATTGTCATCTTTGCCTCCGAGGTGCTGCGCCGGATCGCCGCGCGCAACCTCGAGGAGAGCACCAAGATCCACGACGCCGACGTCGTCGACGCCGATGACTCCACCACGATCGTCGCGGCGGGAGCCGCGTGAGAGGACGACCGATGGACGAGCCCGCAATCTCGATCCAGGACGTGACCAAGCGCTTCGGCGACTTCGAGGCGGTCAAGGGCATCTCGCTCGAGATCGCCGACGGCGAATTTCTGACGCTGCTCGGGCCGTCGGGCTGCGGCAAGACCACGACGATGCGGATGATCGCCGGCTTCGAGGACCCGACGAGCGGGCGGATCCTGCTCCGCGGCGAGGACGTCGTCGGCAAACCGCCGAACAAGCGCCCGGTCAACATGGTGTTTCAGGCCTACGCGCTGTTCCCGCATATGACCGTCGAGCAGAACGTCGGCTACGGGCTCAAGCTTGCCAAGGTCGACAAGGACGATCGGGCCAAGCGCGTCGGCGCGATGCTCGAGACCGTCGGGCTCACCGGCTACGAGAAGCGCAAGCCCGCACAGCTTTCGGGCGGCCAGCAGCAGCGGGTCGCCCTCGCGCGGGCGTTGGTCAACCGGCCGGCCGCCCTGCTGCTCGACGAGCCCCTCGGCGCGCTCGACGTAAAGCTCCGGCTGCAGATGCGCCTGGAGCTCAAGCGGATCCAGAACGAGCTCGGGACGACGTTCGTCTTCGTCACCCACGACCAGGACGAGGCCCTGTCGATGAGCGACCGGATCGCGGTCATGAACCACGGGGTCATCGAGCAGATCGGCGGCCCGCGCGACATCTACGAGCATCCGGCGTCGGCCTACGTTGCCGACTTCGTGGGTGTGCTGAACGCGATGCGCATCACGATCGACCGGGTCGCCGACCACGGCGGCATCGCCGGCGTTGGCGAGCGCCAGCAGATCTTCGTGCCGGGCGCGACCCAGTCGGGTGCGGCCCTGCTCGTCGCGGTGCGACCGGAGCGGATTCGCATCTCCCCCGGCGACGTCGAGCCCGAGGCCGACTCCCGGGTGCGCGGCACCGTCGCGAACGTCGTCTATCTCGGCACGCTGACGCAGTTCCACGTCGACGCGCAGCACGGCGAGCGCCTGGTCGTGCACCGGCTCTCGGACGAGGGCGCGACCGCGATCGACCGTGGCGACGAGGTCACGCTCGCCTGGGACAGCGCCGACGCCGCGATCCTGATCGAGCGTTAGCCCGATCGTCGCAGGGCTTCAGGTAGCGGCGGCCACCGGCCGATGCCTGAGGGATGAGCAAACCAAAAGCCTTGAAGCTGTCCCTCACCACCGACGAGTTGCCGAACGCCGTTTATCTCCATCTCGACGGGTGGATCGGCGAGACACCTTCCCTTGCAGGCGCGCTGTGGTTGGGCTCGCGGGAGACGCGATTCGAGCAGTCGATCTTCGACAAGGGTCTGCTTGGCGCGGCCAAGGCGAAGTCGATCGGTCGCGTCGACTTCGGCGACTACCTCGCGGACCTGGTGCGATGGACGGAGGGCGAGGACCGCGTCATCGTCGGTTGGGGCCGCGGCTCTATCGATGCGTTTCGACAGACGATGGGCGCCAAGTCTCTGCAGCGGCTCGAGCATCGATACCGGGACGGCGCGCGGCTTGCGAAGGAGTTCGCGCGACAGGCCAACGGCAACGGCGCGTCATCCGGCCGGCCGCTCCCGCCGACGCTCTCGCTCGACGAGTGGATGCACTACTTCGGGATCGAGGTTGCGAACGGTGCGAACGGGATCGCCACCCTGCGCGAGCAACTGACCACGGGAGCGACGTACGACGAGCTGAGCCCCGCGGCGAAGTCGGGCTGGACGCGCGTGCTGGCGCGCAACCAGGACGCGTGCTTCGCGATGCGCAGGGTATGCCGGCAGCTGGCGACGCTCACCCCGCAAGCGAACGGGCGCCGCGCTTGACCAACTGGTCGGCGACGATCTCCCGCTGGATCTCGCTCGTGCCCTCCCAGATACGGTCGACGCGCAGCTCGCGCCAGAACCGCTCGGCGACGTTCTCCCGCATGTAGCCGCGGCCGCCGAAGATCTGGACCGCCCGGTCGGCGACCCGCCCGGCCATCTCGCTCGCGTAGAGCTTGGCCATCGAGCACTGCGCATGCTGGATCTTGACGTCGACCCCGGCGTCGACGTTCTCGGCCAGGCGATAAGTCATCAGGCGTGCGGCCCACAACTCGGTCAACGAGTCCGCCAGCATGTGCGAGATCGCCTGGTTCTCGATGATCGGGCGTCCGAACTGCACGCGAGTGGTCGCAAACGCCGTGGCCTCGTCGATGAGCCGCTCGGCCGCCCCGCAGCATCGGGCGGCGATCATCAGCCGCTCGTAGCGGAACCACTCATAGGTGAACGTCATCCCGTCGCCCTCGGCGCCGATGAGCTGGTCGGCCGGGATCCGGACGTCGTCAAACGCGACGATCGCGTGGGTGTCGGGGTAGGTGTGCGTGTACCGCGGCTCGCGTACAAGGCGCACACCGGGCGTCGCCTTGTCGACGACAAACATCGCGTGCTCGTCATCGTGATCGCCGCCGACAAGCTTGGCCTGGAAGAAAAGGTAGTCGGCCGAGTTGAACGACGTCACGTGCATCTTCTCGCCGGCGAGCACGTACTCGTCGCCCTCGCGTCGCGCCGTCGCCTCGATCGCGTCGACGTCGGAGCCGGCGCCGGCCTCGGTGATCGCGTAACACTCGTGGCGCTCGCCCCGGATCGTCGGCCGCAGCCAGCGGTCGATCTGCGCCGGTGTCATCACGGCGGGCGCCCACGCCGCCGGCGTGTGCACGCACCACCCGAGCGCGTTCGTGACGCGTCCGATCTGCTCGGAGACGAGCACCTGCTGCAGGGTCGTCATGCCGGTGCCGCCGAGCTCGGTCGGCAGGTTCATCGAGTACAGCCCGAGCTCGATCGCACGGTCGTGATGCCGCTGCCGAACGTCGGCGGGAATCTGGCCGCCGTGCTCCTCGGCGTGCTCCTCCCAGGGGATCAGCTCGTCGTCGACGAACCCGCGAGCGCGGTCCTGAATCTCTCGATCGGCCTCGGACAGTGGGTAGGTGGTCATGGGCCGCAGGATACGGCGAGGGCGTCCATCCCCGTGAGCCCGCGGGGGCGTCGGGGCTCCCACGAGCAGGCCGAGTACGCTCCGGTTGTTCGAGCCCTTCGATGGACCGCAGGAAGGAGCACCGCCATTGGCGAAGGAGGCGACCGGCACCAACGCCACCGAGCCGCCGGTCCCCGAGCCGGCGCCCCCGGCGCGGCCCGCCTGTCCCTCGTGCGGTTCTCCGCACACGCAGCCCTTCCGGCATGCCGGGCCGGCCGCCCGGGTCAACATGCAATGCATCGACTGCGGGCACCTGTTTCGCGAGCGTCGGAGCCGCGACTGATCGCGGCGACCGCATTCGCGTCCGTGCGGGTCACTGCCTAGACTGCCGCGAGGGGGAACAACGAATGACGCCGAAGACCTGGGGGCAGTCCAAGAAAGACGCGGGCTACAAGCCCGCGCCGCAGCCGCAGGTCTCCTGCAAGGAATGCATGTGGATGTTCCCTCGCCTGCAGCTCGGCTCGTGTAAGTACGTGCGCGGCGTCATCGAGGCGACCGCGACCTGCGACCTGTTCGAGCCGCGAACCTGACGATGCCTCGGATCCTCGTCGCGACGAACGCCGGGCTGCGCTCCTTCGGATCCGATGGCGCCGAAGGCCCCGTGGCGTTCGAGGGCCGCGACGTGACGGCGATCATGCGCGACGGCCCCGAGCTGTGGGCCCTAATCGAAGGCCGGGAGCTCTGGCACGCGCCCGACGGTGAGCCCCGGCTGATCGCCGCCCTCGACGGCGGCGAGACGGCCACCTGCTTCGCGATGACCGACGCCGTCCATGTCGGAACCGAAGGCGCACGACTGTTCCGGCTCGAGGGCGACGCGCTCGAGCCGCTCGCCGGCTTCGACGACGCGCCGGAGCGCGACACGTGGTACACGCCGTGGGGCGGACCACCGGCGACCCGCTCGATCTCCGAGTGGGGCGAGAACGTCTACGTCAACGTGCACGTCGGCGGGATCCTGCGGACGAGCGACGCCGGCGCCACGTGGACGCCGACGATCGACATCGACGCCGATGTGCATCAAGTGGCGACGGCCGAGGGCCTGGTGCTGGCCGCCTGTGCGGAGGGGCTCGCGACAAGCACCGATCGGGGCGCGACGTGGACGGTCCGCGACGAGGGCCTCGAGGCTCCGTACGCGCGGGCGGTGGTGGTCTGCGGCGACGGCGTGCTCGTGAGCGCATCGACCGGGCCGCGCGGCGGCCGCGCGGCCGTCTACCGCGGCGGGCTCACCGGCGGCGGATTCGAGCGCTGCGCCGATGGTTTGCCGCCGTGGTTCGAGGACAACATCGACTCCTATTGGCTCGACTCGCTCCCCGACGGCGGATTCGCGGCGTTCGCCACCAGCACGGGGAGTCTCTACGTGTCAGCGGATGCGGGCTCGACCTGGAACGAGATCGCCGCCGGCCTGCCCGCGGTCCGTCATGTGCTGGTCGTGCCCGGCGACTCGTAGATCAGGCAGAACTCGTTTCCTTCGGGGTCTTCCGCAAGCCGCCAGTTGAACCCGTGCTCGTGGAAGTCCTCGCTCACCGGGAATCGAGCCGCCGAGCGCGACCACGCGCGCGGCCGCCTCGTCGACGTCCTCGACCGACACGTCGAAGTGGAGTCGGTTCTTCAGGGCCTTCGCCTCGGGGACCCGCTGAAAGCTGACGACCACGTCGCCCGGCCTGTCCGGAACGAGCCCGAGATACTGCGGTGGATCGCCGAGGGCAACGTCCAGCTCGTGGCCGAGCATCGCTCCCCAGAACGTGGCAAGCCGGATCGGGTCGGCACAGTCCACCTGGACCCAGCCGAGCCTGCCGACGGAACGCACCGTATCCGCCATCTCGTCAGGATAGCTAGGTCACGAGGTCGGCCTGCTGCACCATGTACACGTCGCCCTCGTTCTTGGAGCAATCGAACCGGTAGAAGTACAGGTCGACCCCCGATACGACGTCAGGTCCGAGCGACGCCACATATCCGATGTCGATCCCTTTCGGGAGGTCGACGATTTTCGTTGCGGGTCCGGTGAGGGAGATCGGGAGCCGCCAGATGTTCGCGTTTCCGCACGCGGCGCCGCTCCCCGCGAAATAGACCGTGCCGTTCGCCTCGTCCACCACCGGTGTGTAGATGTACTTCTGGGGACCATTGATCTTCATCCGCGTGTTCGTCTGCGCGTCGTAGACGTAGGAGGCCCACCCGTTCTTCGATCCGACGAAGAACGTTGCGTATCGATCACCCACGTTGCCGGTCCTCGTGGTCTTGCTGTCGAGCCACGTGCCGAGGCGGCGCGTGTGGTGCGTCGTCCGGTCGTAGAGAAGGATGTCGTCGTGCCAGACCCCGTGCCGCTGGTACGCGCGCTGGAAGAGGATGAACGACGTCGAGATCCGCGGATCCCATTCCCACTCGGTGGAGTTGACGCCGCTGACCTTGTGTCGCGTCTGCGCAATCGGATCGTAGAGATAGAGCGCCCAGTCTCTGGTGGTGTCCTGCTCGTAGATCAGGTCGCCGCTGGTGGGATCGAAACCGCCAGGGAACCCCGACGTACCGGCTTCGTTCACCCGTTGGGCCGACCCACCCGCGATGGGCTGCACGAACGCGTTGAAGTGCTTGGAATGCGCGTCGCTGTTCGAGGTGTAGGCGAGCCACGTCGTGTTCGCGAAGGGAAGCCATTGATCGAGATGGCCGGTGAGCACGGGTTGGGGCGTCGCAACGCCGAGAGCCGCGGTCGGCGCGAGCACCGCGACCGAACAGAGGACGATGACTGCGAGCCGACGGAAGCTGGCCATGGCCCGTTACCTCCTCATGGACTGATCCGATCGTAGGACTCGGCCCCCCCTCGCGCAAACGCGAGGCGTTAGGGGGCGATCCCGGGCCACGGGCGCACGCGCTCGAGCGCGGCACCGATCCGGAACACGGTCTCGTCGTCGTAGGTGCGGCCGACGATCTGGATGCCGGTCGGCGCGCCGTTGGACGCCGCGATGCCGCTCGGCACCGCGAGCACCGGGCACGGCGAGAGCACGTTGAACGGGGTCGTCATAAAGCACAGGAACTGCCGGTCGTTGTCCCCACCGCCCTCGACAAGCGTGCCGAGGATGCTGTCCCCCGCCGGGATGCCCGTCACCGCCCACGTCGGACACACGAGGGCGTCGTAGGTCTCGAACAGCCGCCCGATCGGCATCCAGAGCTCCTGCTCCTGGTAGAGACCTCGCAGGAAGGAGCCGGGCTCGGCCATTCGCGTCCGAGCCTCGTCCGCCCACGCAACGACGTAGTCGTTGACCTCGTCGGGATGCGCCTCGACGATGCCCGCGATCTCGGCGCCGAAGATCGATGCGAAGTGGCGTCGTGCCGTATCCATCAGCAGCTCGAGGCTCCACGGAACCTCGACCTCGTCGACGGTCGCGCCCGCGTCGCGGAGCGCATCCGCGGCCGCCCGCGTGTTGGCGGCGACCTCGTCATCGACGTCCCACGCGCCGAGGTCGATCGACAATGCGATCCGCATTCCCTCGATGCCCCGCAGCTGGGTCGGAAGCTCCAGCTTGGGTCGCAGGCTTGTGATGTCGACCGGGTGCGGGCCCGCAAGCACGTTCTCGAAGAGCAGGCAATCCTCCACCGTGCGAGCGAGCGGCCCGTCGTGGCAGTAGCGGTCCAAGTTGTAGGGCGGCCCCGTCGGCACACGTCCGTGGGGCGGCTTGAAGCCGACGACCCCGTTGATCGAGGCAGGCACGCGGATCGAGCCGCCGATGTCGGAGCCGCTCGCGAGCAGTGAGGTGCCGGCTGCGAGCGAGGCGCCCGAGCCGCCACTCGAGCCACCCACCGCGACCTGGGGGTTCCACGGGTTGCGCGTCACGCCCCAGAGCTTCGAATGTGTGTAGCCGGTGCACGAGAACTCCGGCGTGGTCGTCCGGGCGTGCACCACGGCGCCCGCGCCGAGGATGCGCTCGGCGATCGGCGCGGTTTCGCTCGCGATCTCGTCGACCGCGAGCGACCCGTACCGCATCCGCCAGCCGACGACCTGAACCTCCTCCTTGAGGGCGACCGGGAGGCCTTCGAGCGGCCGAACGTCCGTCCCCGACGCGTACCGCTCGGCCGACACGGCGGCAGCGGCCTCCGCCTCGAGATAGCGGCGCTCGGCAAACGCGTTGACGGTCGGCTCCACGGCCTCGGCTCGTTCGATGACCGAGGCAAGCAGCTCGGGCGGCGAGAACTCCTTGGCGCGCATCCGCGCGAGCGCCTCGCTCGCGGTCAGCCGCCAGAGCTCGGTGCTCACGTGATGAATTCGAGCCGGTCGCGGTGCGCCGCCACCTGGGCGAGCACGTCCGGGTCGGGCGTGTGGTCGCGATCGGGCTCCTCGACCTCGATCCGCTCCCCGAACAGCTCGCCCGACAAATAGCGCTGGCCGGTGTCGGGCACGACCGTGACGACCCGGCGAAGCTCGGGGTGCTTGGCGGCCAGCTTCTGCGCGGCGACGACGTTCATCCCCGAGGACGGGCCGCACAGCAGGCCCTCTTCGCGCGCCATCCGGCGCGCCATGTCGAGCGCGTCGGCGGTGCTGACGGTCACGATGCCGTCCATCAGCGCGAGGTCGAGGTTGCGCGGGATGATCCCGTCGCCGATCCCCGGCACGCCGTGGGTGCCCCACCGCTGTTCGCTGATGAGCGGGCACTCGGCGGGCTCGACCGCAAACGCCAGGACCCCGGGATCGCCTGCCTTGAGCGCGCGCGCGACCCCGGTGATCCAGCCGCCGGTTCCCTGTGAGGCGATGACGGCGTCGACGCGGCCCTCGAGCTGCTCCCAGATCTCACGCCCCGAGGCCTCCTGCGCCTCCGGGTTGTCGGGGTTCTCGAACTCCCCGGGGAAGAAGTACCGGTCGGGGTCCGCCGCGACGATTTCGCGCATCCGGGCGATCGCGAGGTCGATGTCGGTACCGGCGCCCGGCGTGAGCTCGAGCGTGGCGCCGTAGGCCACGATCATCCGCTTGCGCTCGGGGCTCATTCCCTGCGGCATCACGATCGTGCACGCGTAGCCCTTGATCGCCGCGACCGCCGAACACGCGATGCCGGCGTTGCCGGTCGTGCACTCGATGATCGTCATGCCGGGACGGAGCCGCCCCTCGGCCTCGGCCTTGGCGAGCATGTGCGCGTAGATCCGGTCCTTGACCGAGCCAGTCGGTCCGTACCACTCGACCTTGGCGAACAGCTCGAGGTCGGGCGCGACTCGGCCAAGGCGAACGAGCGGCGTGACGCCGACCGCGTCGAGTAGCGAGGCGACCGGCTTCGCCCGGGCGCTCCACTCCTCGGTCATGACGCCCCTTCGCTCATCCCGCGGCGCTTCCCCGCTCGAGATGACCGAGCTGCCGCGACACCGCCTGTGCCGCCTCGGCGGAAAGCAAACCGAGCCGCGGGACGTCGACCGCGTGCATCCGAAACGCCGGTCCCGAGACGCCCAGCGCCGCGATCACCCGCCCGTCGGCTTGGCGCACCGGCGCCGCGACCGCGTTGAGACCGTCCTCGAGCTCCTCGACCGCCTGGGCGTAGCCGCGCGTGCGGATTGCGGTGAGCTCGCGCCGCAGCTTGTCGGGGTCGGTGACGGTGTGCGGCGTGAACGCTTCGAGCGGACCGGCGAGGATCCGCTCCCGGTCCGGCTCGTCGGCATAGGCGAGCAGCACTTTGCCGTTGGACGTGCAGTGCAGCGGCGTGCGCCGCCCGACCCAGCTCACGGTGACGATCGAACGCGACCCCGCGATCTGATCGACGTAGACGACGTCGTCGCCGCTGCGCACGCCGAGATTGCTCGCCTCGCGCGAGCGCTCCGCGAGCGTCTCGAGGATCGGACGGGCCAGGCGGACGAGATCGAGGCCGCTCATCGCCGCCCCGGCAAGCCGGACGAGCCCGAAGCCGATCCGATAGCGCTCGCTCACGGGGTCGCGCTCGAGGAGGCCACGCTCGGCGAGAACCGCTGCGAGACGGGAGGCGGTGGCCTTGTGAACGCCGAGTTGCCGCCCGAGCTCGCTCACGCCCAGCTCACCGGCGTCGGCCACCAATTCCAGGGCGGTCAGCGCGCGATTGACCGACTGGAGCGAACCCGTCGTGTCGTCGCGCACCCAGCAACCCCCTGCCGTCGAAGCTGCATCGTAGACCCGAGCGCGTTGCGGAGTCGAACGCAGCGTTGCGCCGGGCGCACCCTCGCATTGCCGCCTCGAGGGTGGTCGGGGAGACTGCCAAGACCGAGCGATGAGCGACGACCAGACGCGCTACTGGCGCAGCGCCGAGCCCAAGGACTCCTACGAGGTGGTCATCGTGGGCGGCGGGGGCCACGGCCTCGCGACGGCCTATTACCTCGCGCGCAACCACGGCATCACCGACGTGTGCATCGTCGAGAAGGGCTGGCTCGCCGGCGGCAACGTCGCGCGCAACACGACGGTCATCCGCTCCAACTATCTGTGGGACGCCTCGGCCGCGATCTACGAGCACTCCCTCAAGCTGTGGGAGGGCCTCCAGGACGACCTCGACTGGGACCTCCAGTTCGACCAGAAGGGCGTGCTCAACATCCTGCACCACATCGGCGAGGTGCGGAACTCGAACCGCCGCGTCGAGGCCAACCACCTGCAAGGGGTCGACGCCGAAATGCTCGACGCCAAACAGGTGAAGGAGTTCTGCCCGATCATCGATATCTCGCCCGACGTGCGATACCCGGTGATCGGCGGCGCGCTGCAGCGTCGCGCCGGCACGGCGCGACACGACCGCGTTGCGTGGGCACTCGCGACACGCGCGAGCGAGCGCGGCGTCGACATCGTCGAACACTGCGAGGTCACCGAGTTCCTGCGCGGTGACGGCGGTGCGGTGACCGGTGTCGAGACGACGCGCGGCACCATCCGCGCGAACAAGGTCGCCCTCGTTGCCGCCGGTCACACGAGTGTCCTCGCGTCGATGGTAGGCCTGCGGCTGCCGGTGCAGTCCCACCCGCTGCAGGCGCTCGTGAGCGCGCTGTACGAGCCGGTCCTGAACTGCGTCGTGATGTCCAACGCCGTGCACGTCTACGTCTCGCAGGCCGACAAGGGCGAGCTCGTGATGGGCGCCGGCATCGATGCGTACAACGGCTACGGCCAGCGCGGGTCGTTCCACGTGATCGAGCACCAGATGGCGGCGGCGTGCGAGCTGTTCCCGGTTTTCAAGCACGCGGCGCTGCTGCGTACGTGGGCGGGCATCGTCGACATCTGCCCCGACGCGTCGCCGATCGTCGATGCGACGCCGATTACCGGGCTGTTCCTCAACTGTGGCTGGGGAACCGGGGGATTCAAGGCCACCCCGGGCAGCGGCTGGGCCTTCGCCGAGACCGTCGCGACCGGCGAGCAGGCTGAGCTCGCCAAACCCTATGCCCTCGAACGATTCTCAACCGGCGCTCTTATCGACGAACACGGCGCTGCGGGGGTCGCGCACTGATGCGCGCCGCGACCGTTCGGTCGTTCGCGTTGTCGCTGCCGGAGGCGGTGGAACGCGAGACCTGGGGCTCGGCGACGTTTCGGGTCCGCTCGAAGATCTTCGTCATGTTCGACGAGCCGGAGCGCCACCTCTGGATCAAGTCCACCCACCACGAGCAGCAGGCGCTGATCGAGATGAACCCCGAGGCGTTCTTCTTCCCGTCCTACGTCGGGTCGAAGGGATGGGTTGGCGTCACGATTGCGAAGGCCGATCGCGGCGAGGTCGAAGAGCTCATCACCGAGGCCTGGCGGATGACGGCGCTCAAACGGATGGTGGCCGCGTTCGACGCAGCGCAGGAGATCGCCTAGTGCTGCTCATCGCCTGTCCGTGGTGCGGTCCGCGGGACGAGGTCGAGTTCCGCTACGGAGGTGAGGCGCACCTTCCGTACCCCGCCGACCCCGAGGCGCTCTCCGACGAGGAATGGGCCGACTTCCTGTTCATGCGGAACAACCCGAAGGGGCCGTGGGCCGAGCGGTGGATGCACGCCGCGGGCTGCCGCCGGTGGTTCAACGCGGTCCGCGACACGGCGACGCACCGGGTAATCGCCACCTATCGGATGGACGAGGAGCGGCCCTCGTGACCGGCAGGCGCCTTTCGACGGGGGGGACGTGGATCGACCGGGGGCGGCAGCTGTCGTGGACGCTCGACGGCCGCTCGATGGATGCGTTTGTCGGCGACACCGTCGCGAGCGCGCTGCTCGCCTCGGGCGAGCGGGCCGGGTTCGTCTCGCCGATCGCCGGGCGCCCGCGGGGCGTGTTCGCCGCGGGCGTGGAGGAACCCAACGCGTTCGTCGAGATCTCGGCACCGTGGTTCGAGGCGATCCGCCCGGCGACGATGGTCAACATAGTTGACGGTCTAGTCACGACCAGTCGCGCGGGCGTCGGCGTGCTGCCCGGCGACGACGTGGCACCGCGACCGGTTCGCCAGGCGTTCGGGCACGTGGACACGCTGATCATCGGTGCCGGGAGCGCCGGGCGCGCGGCGGCGGTCAACGCGATCGGACGCGTACTGCTTGTCGACGAGCAGCCGTTCGTGCCCGACCCGCCGGTCGGCGTACCGCTGCTCGCCGACACCACCGCGACCGGCATCTACGACGACGGCTACGTCGTCTGCTACCAGCGGGAGGGCGCCGGGGACGTGATCCATCACGTACGGGCGCGGCGCGTCGTGCTCGCGACCGGGGCCCACGAGCGGCCGCTCGCGTTCGCCGGCAACGACCGGCCGGGCGTGATGCTCGCCGGGGCCGCGCGCGCCTACCTCGAGCGCTTCGGCGTCCTGGTGGGCGAGCGCGTCGTGGTCTTCTCGACCAACCACGCCGGACACAAGACCGCGGGCATCCTCGCCGAGGCGGGCGCGACGGTCGTCGTCGTCGACCCGTCGGGGCGTGGTGGCTCGGCCACCGACCGGTTGCGCGCGGTCGGGGTGACGGTGCACACCGGCGCGCTGGTCGTCGGGACCGATGGCGATCCGGCGCTCACGACGGTGACGATCGCGGGACCCGACGGTCGGAGGACCACCGTCGAGGCCGACGTGCTCGCCGTCAGCGGCGGCTGGAACCCCGCCATCCAGCTGGCGCGCAGCCTCGGCGTCGGCGTCGCGTACGACGACGCCAAGGCGTGCTTCGTCCACGACGGCACCGGGCCGGACTGGCTGCGCGTGATCGGGCGGGCCGCCGGCGATGTGCCGGCCGCATTCCCGCTGTGGGTGGTCGACGAGGGCGACGATGCCGAGAAGTACGTCGAGCCCCAGCGCGACCAGACCGTCGCCGACGTTGCGGAGGCCGTCGAGGCCGGGCTCACCAGCGCCGAGCATGTGAAGCGTGCGACCTACATCGGTACGACGATCGACCAGGGGCGCACAAGCGGGGTCCTCACCGCCGAGATCGTCAACAAGCTGCTCGGGTGGGCGCCGGGCGCGCAGGGCCCGTCGAACGCCCGCCCCCCGTATACGCCGGTGCCGTTCTCCGCGCTCGCCGGCATCGACACCGGCCCGATCCTGCTCGACCCGATCCGCATCACCCCGATCCACGAGTGGCATGAGGCGCGCGGTGCCGTCCACGAGAACGTCGGCCAGTGGAAGCGTCCGCGCTACTTCCCGGAAGGCGGCGAGGACATGGACGCTGCGGTCGCACGGGAGTGCCGAGCGCTTCGCACGGGCGTCGGGCTGCTCGACGCAAGCACGCTGGGCAAGATCGACGTCGCGGGCCCCGACGCCGGTGCGTTCCTCGACCGGATGTACACGAACCGGATGTCGAACCTGGCCGTCGGCTCGATCCGCTACGGACTCATGCTCGGGCTCGACGGGATGGTCTTCGACGACGGCGTCGCCATGCGCCTCGCCCCCGATCGCTACGTGGTCACCACCACCACCGGCGGAGCCGCCGCCGTGCTCGACCGGTTCGAGGAGTGGCTCCAGTGCGAATGGACCGGCATGCACGTCTACTGCACGAGCGTCACCGAGCAGTGGTCGGTGGTCGCGGTCGGCGGACCGAAAGCGCGCGACGTGCTTGCCGCCATGGAAACCGACATCGACCTCGACGCCGAGGTGTTCCCGTTCATGACCTTCCGCGACGGCACCGTGGCCGGCGTCGCCGCGCGCGTGTGCCGGATCAGCTTTACCGGCGACCTGAGCTACGAGGTGCACGTCTCGCCGTGGCACGCCCGTCATGTCTGGGAGGCCGCGATGGCGGCCGGCGAACCGTTCGGTATCACCCCCTACGGCACCGAGGCGATGCACGTCCTGCGCGCGGAGAAGGGTTTCGTCATCGTCGGCCAGGAAACCGACGGTACGCAGACGCCCGACGACCTCGGGATGGGCTGGATCGTCAACACCGGCAAGGGGGACTTCGTCGGGAAGCGCTCGCTCGTGCGGAGCGATACTGTGCGGCCCGACCGCAAGCAGTTAGTCGGGCTTGCCACCGAGGACCCGGCGTTGGTGCTTCCCGAGGGGACGCAGCTCATCGCGGACGCCGAGATTCCGCCGCCGCCGGTGCACATGCTCGGGTGGATCGCTTCGTCGTATCGAAGCGAGATGCTCGATCGGAGCATCGCGCTGGCGCTCGTGGAAGGCGGCATCGAGCGGCGTGACCAGACAGTCCACGCTGTCCTCGGCGACCGGACGGTGCCGTGCCACGTCGTCGATCCGGTCTTCTACGACCCGGAAGGAGCACGGCGCGATGGCTGAGCCGCGCTCCCCGCTCGCAGCGCACGCCGCCGACCTCGTCCTCCTCGATGCAGTCGAGGTGCTGTTCCTCGCACAGGTATCGGTCCGGTGCGGCGAGGAGATCGCCGAGCAACTCGGATTCCCGGTGCAGCCCAACACCGTTGCCGGCGACATGACTCGGGGCATGCTCTGGCTCGGCCCCGACGAATGGATCGTGGTCGGCGTGCCCGGATCCGCCGACGGTCTCATTGCGGAGTATGAGGTGGAGCTCGCCGGCGTCCACCACGCGATCGTCGACGTCAGCGAGAACCGCGCCGTGCTCGAGCTCCGCGGGGAGGGGCGCTTCCACCTGCTGGCCTCGGGCTGCTCGCTCGACCTCGATGCGCGCGGGGGCTGGGTTCCCCGCACGTGCGCGCAGACGCTGTTCGGGCGGGCGCCCGTGATCCTCCAGGAGCTCGGGACCGCAACACGGATCTTCGTGCGTCCGTCGTTCGCCGGCTACGTGGTGGACCGGCTGCTCGCCACGCACGCGTCGCTGGTCAACCGGCCGGGAGCCTGAGGCTTCCGTCGGCGTTCAGCCGGCGTCCGCCGTCGCGACCACGGCGAGCACGTCCTCGGCATAGCGCTCGAGCTTGGCCGGCCCGATCCCGTCGATCTCGAGCAGCTCGTCGGGCGTCGCCGGCTTCGCGTCGGCGATCGCCACGAGCGTCTTGTCGTGGAACACCACATACGGCGGCACGCCGTCGGCGTCGGCTCGCTCGCGCCGCCAGGAGCGAAGTTGCTCGTACAGCGGACCGTCCCCGGCCGCCGCGACCTTCGGCTTCGGCATGCGGGCGATCACCTTCTGTGCCGGCTCCTTCCCGGTCGCCTCTGCCACGAACGGGCTGACCCTCGCCCGGCCATCCGTCGGCCAGGTGATCGCGAGCCAGTGCCGGGCGCGCGTGATGCCCACGTAGAACAAGCGCCGTTCCTCCTGAGGATCGGCGACGCTGCGCCCGCTCCGGTAGGGCAACTCGCCGTCGAGCAGCCTCGGCAGAAAGACCACGTCGAACTCGAGCCCCTTGGCCCGGTGGTAGGTGAGCAGCTGCACCCCGCGCCCGGTCTCCTCGACGGCGAAGCGCGTCGGCAGTTCGGCCGCGAATCCCGCGACGGTCGCGTCGTCGCCGTGCGTCTCCTCGTACTCGGCGGCCATCGCGCGCAACCGGGCAAGATCCGACTGCCGCGTGCGCTCCTCCTCGGCGTCGGCGGCGGTCGTGGGATCGAACCCGAGCGCGTCGGTCACGGCGGCCACCGTCTCGGCGACCGGGCCGTCGGCACGCCGAATCCGCGCAAGCACCGCGCGCGCCGCCGGCCGCTGCAAGAACGCGCCGGTGCGAACCTGATACGGAATGCGGGCGCGAGCGAACGCCTCCTCGAACGGCTCCGTGCGGGCGTTGATCCGTACGAGGATCGCGATCTCGTCCCACGCGACGCCCTGCTCGTGGACGGCGGCTGCCTGCGCCACCACCCAGCCGACCTCCTCGTCTTCGGTCGGGAACGATCGCGCGAGCGGCGGCGGACCGGCGAGCCGCGTCGCGTGCAGCTCCTTGCGAAAGCCACCCAGCTTCGGCGCGAGCCGGTTGGCAAGCTCGAGCACCTCGGGAGTGGAGCGGTAGTTGCGTTCAAGTCGGACAACGCGCGCCTGCGGAAATCGGTCGGGAAACGCGAGCAGGTGCTGCGGTGAGGCGCCGGTGAACGCGAAGATCGTCTGGTAGTCGTCGCCGACGACGCACAGCTCGTCGCGGCCGCCGAGCCAGCGGTCGAGCAACGCCGCCTGTAGCGGGTTGACGTCCTGGAACTCATCGACGGTGAATGCGGCAAAGCGTTCGTGAATCGCGCGCGCCGCCTCGGGGTGCTCGTCGAGCATCCGCACGGCGAGACCGAGCATGTCCTCGAAGTCGATCACGCCTGTGCGTCGCTTACGACGCTCGTAGTTCTGGAAGATGCCATCCATCAGCTCGGCGGGGATCGGCGGTTCGTGACCGTCGGCAGCGAGCGCGGCGAGATAGGCGTCGGGCGCGATCATCCGGTTCTTCGCCCATTCGATCTCGCCGGCCAGCTCGCGGCGGGGCAGGAACTTGTGCGGTGGGGGCAACGCATTGGCGAGCGGCGTGATGAGCCGGGCCTTGTGGTCGAGCACGCCGGGCACGGGCTCGCCCGTGAAGCGCTCGTAGAGACCGCCGAGCTGGGCGAGCGCGGCCGCGTGGAAGGTACGGGCCTCGACACCGGTGACGCCGAGGGCGGCGAGCCGTTCCCGCAGCTCGCCGGCGGCCTTCTGCGTGTAGGTGACCGCGAGGATCCGTGCGGGCGAGAAGGTGCCGCTCGCGACCTGCCACGCGATCCGGTGGGTGATGGTGGTGGTCTTGCCGGTGCCGGCACCGGCGAGGATCGCGACCGGGCCGCGGACAGTCTCGGCCGCCGCACGCTGCTCGGGGTTCAATCCGTCCAGGATCGCGGCGGCTCGGGGGTCCATCGTCGCGAGGCTAACAGCGGACCCGGACACCGGGGCTGCAGCCACTCGGGATTACTCGGTGCCCGCGATTTCCTTGTCCATGCGCGCCAGTTCTTCGGCGTCGGGCAGGAACTCCGCCTGTTCGGCGGGGCCGATCGGCACGCCCTTCTCGATCAGGCCGGCGTCGCGATCGCGGTTGCGCTGGGCGCGCTCTTCGCGGCGAGCCTCGCGAGCCGCCTGCTTCTTCGCGTTCGCATCGCGACGCGCGCGCTTGCCATATGAATCGGGCATGCGCCCAGTGTACGCGTTGCGCGCCACGACGATCGGGAGGTCACACGAAGGTCACGAAGTGTGGTCCAGCTCGCCGTTGAGCATGCGGCGCTGCCAGTCGGCGGTGTTCGCGACCTGGTTGAACGTGAAGACGTGAAGCGCTTGGGCATCGGCGGCCGGGTCCGCGAGCGTCGGCGCGAGCGCCTCGAGGAACGCGTCGGGCCCGAAGGATCCACCCTTCACGACGTGACCGATCATGCTCTTGTTCTTCTTGAGATAGCGCGCCGAGTCGGCGACCCCGATCCGGGCGCTGATCGCCATCAGCTTGGTCAGCTCCGCGACGCCCGGCACGCCGAGATGCAACGGGAGCGTGATCCCCTCGCGTCGCATCCGGGTGAGCCAGCCGCCGACGGCGCCCGGATTGAAGCTCATCTGCGTCGTCATCGCGGTCGCGTAGCGCTGCTTGTCCTTCAGCGCCTGGAGCAGGACGTCGTCGGCGATGTCGGGGTGCCCCTCCGGATAGCTCGGCACGCCGATTTCGATGAACGGGTGGCCGAGCTCGTCCATCGCCTGGAGGAGGTGCAGCCCGTCGTGGAACGTCCCGCGGTCCTTCGCGTCGCCACCGACCACGAAGACCTTCACGATCCCGGCCGCGCGAGACCGGTCGAGCAGCTCCTGCAGATGCGCCCGGTCCCGAGTCATGTGCGCCGACAGATGCGGCGTGACGTCGTGGCCTCGTGCCGCAAGCGCCTCGCAGACATCGAACGTCGCCTCGATCCCGTGGCTGGGCGAGGCGGTGACCGTGACCGCGGCGCCGGATGGGAGGGCCTCGGACTTGGCCATGACGGAGTCGAGCGGGATCAGCTCGTATTTGGCGTCGGCAACCAGCCGCTTGAGGGCGGCATGCTGATCCTCCGTCAGCTCGGCGCGACGTCTTCTCCAGAACATCCAGCTCATCGGGGCGCTTTCCAGTCGGACCGGGCGGTCATGATGCCCTATCGGGCCACGCGGCCGTCAACGGCCGTTCGACTCGAAGTCAGGCGTTCGAGTCGGGGAAGCTCGCTTTCTTGCGCTCGATCCACTCGCGGAGCTCCTCGTCCTTGGCTTCGTCCAACGGCGGCGCCACGTAGTCGGCGAGCATCTGCTTCCAGATGGCGTTGGCCCGCTGCGCGGCATCGAGCGAGCCGTCGATCTCCCACTGCTCGAACGAGTTGTTGTCGGCGACGCTCGACCGGTAGAAGGCGGTCTCGAAGTTGGCGAGCGTGTGCGCGGTTCCGAGGAAGTGCGTCCCGGGTTCGTTGGCGAGGATGGCATCGAGCGCCTGACCGTTCGCCGACAGGTCCATGCCCTTGGCGAGCTCGTGCATCTGGCCGCACTGGTCGAGGTCGAGGATGAACTTCTCGTAGCCCATCGCGAGGCCGCCCTCGAGCCATCCAGCGGCATGCAACACGAAGTTGACGCCGGCCAGGATCGTCGGCTGCAGCGTGTTGGCGCTCTCGTAGGCCGCCTGCGCGTCTGCGATCTTCGAAGCGGTGAGCGACCCGCCGCTTCGGAACGGCACGCCGAGGCGGCGGGCGCACGCGGCGAGCGCGTACAGGATGAGCGCGGGCTCAGGCGTGCCGAACGTGGGCGCGCCGGACTGCATCGACATCGAGGAGGCGAACGAGCCGAACACGACGGGCGCCCCCGGCCGAACGAGCTGCACGTAGGCCATGCCGGCCATCGCCTCGGCGAGGGTCTGCGCGGCGGCGCCCGCGGCGGTCGCGGGCGACATCGCCCCGGCAAGGATGAACGGCGTCATCAGCACCGCCTGGTTGGCCTCGGCGTAGGCCTTCGCCGCGCCGAGCATGATCGAGTCCCACACGAGCGGGCTGTTCGCGTTGCAGAGGCTGAGGATGTAGGTGCGCTCCTCGAGGGCGTCGGCGCCGAACAGGATCCGCGCCATGTCGACGGTGTCGCGCGCACGCAGCGGATGCGTGACCGACCCCATGAACGGCTTGTCCGAGTACTTCATATGGGCGTAGACCATGTCGTAGTGCCGCTTGTTGACGGGCAGGTCGACCGGTTCGCACACCGTGCCGCCGGAGTGATGCAGGAACGGCGTCACATACGCGAGCTTCACGAAGTTGCGGAAGTCCTCGATCGTGCCGTAGCGGCGGCCGCCGTCGAGGTCGCGCACGAACGGCGACCCGTAGGCCGGCGCCAGCACGGTCGCGCTGCCGCCCAGATGGACCGTGTTCGCCGGGTTGCGCGCGTACTGGTCGAACTCGCGCGGTGCGCTCGCCTGGATCAGCTGGCGCGCAAGGCCGCGCGGAAAGCGCACGCGTTCCCCGTCGATGTCGCAGCCGCCGCCTTGCAACAGCGTCAGCGCGTCGGGCATCCCCCGGAAGTCAATGCCGACCGTCTCGAGGATCGTGTCGGCGTTGTGCTCGATCGTCGCGAGCCCCTCCTCCGAGAGGATCTCGACCGGCGTCAGCGAGCGGGTGATGAACGGAACCTTGTCGGCCACCTCGGCCAGGCGGGCGGCGCGGCGGCCCTCGCGGCCGCCGGTACGGCGGCCGCGAGCTCTCGTGTCGCTCATGCGGTGCTCCTTCCTCGGGTGCTGCGGCGTCGGCGGCCGCCTCCGGCGGCCGCCGACGCCCGGGCGGGTAGGTCGACGTGCGCGCCCAGGCGCGGGAACGGGTCGGTGGCGTGCGGGATCCCCATCGCTCCGACGAAGTGCTCCTGGAACCGCGGCTCGGTAGCCGTTTCGATCTTCTCCACACGGCGGACGACCGCCTCGATCTCCGCGCGAGCCGCGCGGTTGAGCAATGCGATGCGCGCGCCGGTGCCGGCCGCGTTGCCGGCGCTCGTCACGTTTGCCGGCTCGCAGTCCGGGACCAGCCCAAGCACCATCGCGTGCACCGGGTCGATGTGCGCCCCGAACGCGCCGGCGAGCCGGATCCGGTCGACCGTCTCGATCCCGAAGTGGTCCATCAGCAGTCGGCATCCCGCGTAGAGCGCCCCCTTGGCGAGCTGGATCTGGCGCACGTCGTTCTGCGTCAGCACCAACCGAGGGCCCTCCTCGTGGATCACGTAGGCGGACGTGCGGCCGTCCTCGATCACCCGGTCGGTTCGGGCGGCGGCGGCCGGATCGATGACGCCGTCGGCGGTCAGGACGCCGGCCAGGTACAGCTCGGCGACCAGCTCGATGATGCCGGAGCCCGCGACGCCAGTCGGTGTCGGCGTTCCCGGCTCGTCGGACCAGACGTCGCTGCCGATCGTGCGGTACCGAAGCGCGAGCGTTTCCCGGTCGATGCGCACGCGCTCGATCGCTCCCGGCGCCGCACGCTGCCCGCACGAGATCTGCGCGCCCTCGAACGCCGGGCCGGTGGGGCTCGACGCGGCGAGCAGCCGCTCGCGGTTGCCAAGCACGATCTCGGCGTTCGTCCCGACGTCGACGATGAGGTTGACGGTGTCCTGGTCGTGGGGGGCCTCCGACAGGATCACGCCGGCGGTGTCGGCTCCGACGTGCCCGGCGATCAGCGGCAGCGCGTAGGCGCGCGCGCCCGGATTCGCGGCGACGCCGAGGTCGCGGACCGGCACGGTCAGCGCTTCGTCGGTCACGAGCGCAAACGGCGCGCCGCCGAGCTCGGTCGGGTCGAACCCGAAGACGAGGTGGTGCATGATCGGGTTGCCGACGACGACGAGCTCGAGGATGTCGTCGCGCGACGCGTCGGCCTTTGAGCAGAGCTCGCCCACCAGCTCGTCGAGGCAGCCGCGGACCGCGGCTGTCAGCTCGACCTCGCCACCCGGGTGCATCATCACGTAGCTCACCCGGCTCATCAGGTCCTCGCCAAACCGGATCTGGGGGTTCATCGCGCCGGCGCTCGCGAGCACGTCGCCGGTGTGCAGGTCGCACAGGTGCCCGGCCACCGTCGTCGAGCCAACGTCGAACGCCACGCCGAGCGCCACGTCGTGGAACCCCGGGAACACCGCGGTGATCAACGAGCCGTCGCGCACGGCGACCGTCGCGGTCCAGGCACCGGCGCGCAGGGTGGCCTGCAGTCCGGGCAGAACGATCGGGTCGACCGTCAAGCCGCGGAGGGCCCAGTCGCGCTCGAGCGCGGCGAACAGCCGCTGCAGGTCGCCGCTCGGCGCCTCGAGCGACGGCTGCTCGACCTCGACGTAGTGCAGCCGAACCACGGGATCGACCTCGATCGGGTGCGCGTCCGCCTCCTTGCGGACGACCTGCCGGTGGATCTGCGATTCGGGGGGCACATCGATGACGAGGTCGCCGCAGATCTTCGCGTGACAGCCGAGACGCCGGTCCGCAGCGAGGCCGTCACGCTCGCGATAGCGCTCCTCGGGCTCGGTGAAGGCGATCAGGTGATCGCCCGCGCTCGTGATCCCGTGCTTCGGGAACGAGCCATCCATCGGCACGACCTGACAGCGGCCGCAGATCCCGCGGCCGCCGCAGACCGAGTCGAGGTCGACGCCGAGGGAACGCGCGGCATCGAGCACGCTTGCCCCGTCGGGCACCTCGCCGCGGCGGCCCGACGGCGTGAAGACGATGGTGTGGGCGGGCGCGCTCACGATTCCTGCTGGGTGCCGAGGCGAGCTGCGCGGCCGCCGCGGCGACGGCCCCCACCCTCGGGGTTGTCGGCGGCCGCGCGATCCGCGTACCGGCGGATCCACGACTCCGAGTGGGCGTCGGTTCCCATCAGCACGTCGGCGGCCATCGTCGCCTGCTTTACTTCCTCGTGCAGTGGCGACGTGATCGCGCTCGTCATCCCGCACGCGATCGCCATCGATAGGAACGCGCCGTTGATGCCATTGCGGTTCGGCAGCCCGAACGACACGTTGGAGGCGCCACACGTCGTGTTGACGCCGAGCTCGTCTTGCAGCCGCCGCACCAGGCGGAACACCTGCTGGCCCGCGGTCTGCATCGCGCCGATGGGCATCACGAGCGGATCGACGACGACATCATGCGCCGGGATGCCATGGTCGGCCGCCGCGTGCACGATCTTCTCCGCGATCCCGAAGCGCACGTCGGGGTCCTCGCTGATCCCCGTCTCGTCGTTCGTGATCGCGACGACCGCGGCGCCGTACTTGGCGACGAGCGGCAGCACGCTTTCGATGCGCTCGTCCTCACCGGTGACCGAGTTGACGAGCGGCTTGCCCTGATAGACGGCGAGCCCCGCCTCGAGCGCCGCGACGATCGAGGAGTCGATCGACAGCGGCAGGTCGGTGAGCGATTGCACGAGCTTCACCGTCTCGGCGAGGATGCCCGGCTCGTCGGCGAGCGGGATGCCGGCGTTCACGTCGAGCATGTGGGCGCCGGCCCGCACCTGCGCGTCGACGTCGGCGATGACGGTGGAGAAGTCGCCGGCGGCCATCTCGGCCGCGAGCTTCTTGCGCCCGGTTGGGTTGATCCGCTCCCCGATGATCGTGAACGGGCGGCCCGAGCCGATCACGTGCTCCCGGGTCGCCGAGGAAACGACGGTGTCGGCCATCGCAAGGATGATGCCACCTGGTGTTGCGCGCTCAACGGCTAGGTTGCGTATCCGGCAACCATCCGAGGATCCGTCACGGAGCCGGAAGATCCTCCGGGTACGTGATCTCGATCTGGCCGATCGACCTCCGGAAGTCCCGCTGGTTGTTCGTGAGGAAGCGGTCCGCCCCGGCATCCACCGCTGTGGCCAGGTGCACGGCGTCGATCGCGTGGAGCCCGTGTTCGGCCCCAAGGACAGTTGCCAGCTCGGCGATCGAGGTATCGATCGGGAGAAGGTCGAGGCGCTTGAGTAACTCCGTGAGCGAGCGAACCTCGATGTCCGTGCCGGCGCGCATGGGCTTCGCCAGGATCTCCGGAAGGAGGATGATCGATCCGATCCCAACCTTCTTCGCGGTGGCGCCTTCGCCGAACAGCGCCCGCACCCGCCTTCCCAAGGGATGACCGGGAGCGGCGGCGTAGATCAAGACGTCGGCATCGAACGCATCCATCGATACCTCAGCTGCCGTCTCGATCCGTGCGGATCTCGGAAATCAACTCGTCGGCCCGCTCGGGGCTGAGCCCTCCCGACGACATGGGCGATCGGTTGCCCGCCGATTCCAACTCGTCGTGCAGGGATGCCGCCCGGCGATACGCATCCTCCGCTCGCCGATGTCGCAGTCGATCCGGCTTGACCATCACGGCAACAGGCTTGCCATGACGCGTGATCGTGACCTCCTCTCCCGCCTCCACCCGATCCAAGAGCTCCGGGAGCGTGGCACGTGCCTCCGACACCGATCTCACAGACATGTGCTGTATTGTACAGTGATGTACAGCGACGTACAACTCCCCACATGGTTCGGACCGGATACCTGCGGATGAACTCGTCGTCGGTCACGAGGTCGAAGTCCTCGACGTGCGCCTGCACCACGAGCATCCGGTCAAACGGGTCGCCGTGAATCTGCGGAAGGTCGGCGAGCGCCGCCACGTGCCTCGGCTGGACGTCGGGCAACCGCAACTTGCCCGCCATCGCCTTGATCATCAGTTCCCATTGCGACGCCGGTGAGGAGCCGCCGGAGCGCCTTCTCAAGGGACGTAAGTTACTCATCAGTCGAGACGGGAGGGAACCGATGCAACCGGAGACACGGCTGACCGTTCGCCTGCACGAGCCCGGGGAGGGGATTTCGAACCTCGTCGTCGAGGAGCTCCCAGTGCCACAGCCCGGGGCCGGCGAGGTGCTCGTCCGGGTCCACGCGGCAGCGATCACCCGCGACGAGCTCACGTGGCCGGTCGACCGGTTGCCGGCGATCCCCTCCTACGAGGTGTCGGGCGTCGTCGAGGCCGCGGGATCCGATGTCGAAGCCTTCGCGGTCGGCGACGAGGTCTACGGCCTGACGCCGTTCGATCGCGACGGCGTCGCCACCGCGTTCGCGATCGTCCCCGCCGACGTCCTCGCCCGCAAGCCGGCGTTGCTGGGACACGTGGAAAGCGCCGCGCTGCCGATGCCCGGTCTCACCGCATGGCAGGGTCTGTTCACGCACGGCGGCCTCACGGAAGGTATGCGCGTGCTCATCCATGGCGCGGCCGGCGGAGTCGGCCACATCGCCACGCAGCTCGCCGCGTCGCGAGGCGCGATCGTCATCGGGACCGCGAGGGGCGACGGCGTGGAAGTGGCGCGGAAACTCGGCGCGACGGAGGTCGTCGACACCGCGACGACGGATCTCGCCGGCGCGGTCGGACCCGTCGACCTCGTGTTCGACACCGTCGGGGGCGATCTGCTTGCCGAATCGCCCGCGCTGCTCGCTCCGGGCGGGCGTCTCGTGGCCGTTGCCGAGGAACCGCCGGAGGGTGTTGAGGGCACGTTCTTCATCGTCGAGCCGAACGCCGATCAACTGATCGCGCTCGCGCGATTGGCCGACGAGGGCGCAATCACGCCCGCGATCGACTCCACGTTCCCGCTTGCCGATGCGGCGACGGCCTTCGAGCGCGTCGCGGCCGCGAGGAAGCGAGGGAAGGTCGTCCTCGAGGTGGCGTCGTGATCTCCCAGGCGGAGCGCGGCGCGCGTTTCGCGGCCCTGCACGCCGGTGCGCCCTTCGTGATCCCGAACCCGTGGGACGCCGGCTCGGCCCGCGTGCTCGAGGCGGCGGGGTTCGAGGCGCTCGCGACCACGAGCTCCGGGTTCGCGTTCACGCTCGGACGCCGCGACGGGACCGTGTCGCTCGATGAGATGGCCGGGCATGTTGCCAGGCTGACGGCGGCCACCGACCTCCCCGTTTCTGCCGACCTCGAGTACGGGTACGGAGCGGAGCCCACCGCCGCCGCCGACGCGATCGCAGGGATCGCCGAAGCGGGCGCCGTCGGCGGTTCGATCGAGGACTGGGACCGCGACACGGGTGTCCTCTACGACATCGAGCACGCCGCCGATCGGATCCGCGCCGCCGCCGAGACGGCACACGCCCTGACGTTCCCCTTTGTGCTCACGGCTCGTGCGGAGAACCACATCCGCGACCACGACGATCTCGACGACACCATCGCCCGCCTGCAGGCCTACGCGGGTGCGGGCGCCGACGTGCTGTTCGCCCCCGGCCTCCGGAGTACTGCCGACATCCATCGGGTGTGCGAGGCGGTACCCGCGCCGGTCAACGTCCTTGCGCTGCCGGGCATGTCGCTGTCGGAGATCGTCGGCGCGGGGGCGCAGCGCATCAGCGTCGGCGGCGGACTCGCTTGGGTCGCGGCCGGCGCGTTGATCGATGCGGCGAACGCGATATGTGGGGGCGACCTGTCGGTGCTGGCCGGACGGCCGCCGGGACTGCCGGTCTGAGACTCAGTCCTGCGACGGGCGAGTGGCCTCCACCTCTCCAGCGACGTCCTGGCCGCCCTTGAAGCCGCCGGCGCGAATCGCCGTCTTGAGCGCCTCCTCGTCCCACGCCGCGAGCACGGCCTCCTCGGCCGCCGTCGCCTCCGCCTCGAGGTCGTCGCCGACCTGGCTGCGATCCATCGCCATCTGCTCGGTGTAGTCGTCCGAGCCGATCAGCCCGGCCACCATCGCCGCCGCGTCGACGGCCTCCTGAAACCGGTCGGACAGCAGCCGGCGCGCCGAGCCGCCGGCGTCGTCACGCACGACGATCTGCATCGGGATGTCGCGCCACTTGATCACCGTGAGCTCTGCCATCGCTCAGGACACCACCGCGGCCGCGCGCTTCGCCATCACGAGCGCCTGCGCGGTCTCCGCAGCCACGGCCGCGTCGCGGCAGTACGCATCGGCGCCGACGGCCTTGCCGAACTCCTCGTTGAGCGGCGCGCCGCCGACCATCACGATGTACTTGTCGCGCAGCCCCTTCGCCTCGAGCTCGTCGATCACGACCTTCATGTAGGGCATGGTCGTGGTGAGCAACGCGCTCATCCCCAGGATGTCGGGCTTGTGCTCCTCGAGCGCCGCCAGATAGTCCTCGACCGGGTTGTTGATCCCGAGATCGACCACCTCGAAGCCCGCGCCCTCGAGCATCATCGCGACGAGGTTCTTGCCGATGTCGTGGATGTCGCCCTTCACCGTGCCGATCACGACGGTGCCCATGCGCTCGGCGCCGGTCTCGGCAAGAAGCGGCCGCAGGAGGACCATGCCCGCCTTCATCGCGTTCGCGGCCAGGAGCACCTCGGGCACGAACAGGATCCCGTCGCGAAAGTCGATGCCGACGATCCGCATACCCTCGACGAGCGCCTCGTTGAGCACCTTGTCGGCCGCCCAGCCGCGGTCGAGCAGGATCTGCGTGCCCTCCGCGATCTCGTCGGCGAGCCCGTCGTACAGGTCGTCGTGCATCTGCTTGACGAGTTCCTCGTCGGGAAGCTCGGCCAGCACGATCTCTTGATCACTCATGTCGTTCAGCCCTTCAGTCGTTCACCCTTGGGATCGAACAGCGGATCGGCAGCGACGGTCGCCGCGTGCCGCACGCCGAAATACTCCACCTCGACCGGCGTTCCCTCGACCGCGATCGCAGCCGGCAGATAGCCGTAGACGATGCCGCGCTCGATCGAGTAGCCGTAGTTCGCGCTCGTGACATAGCTCACGACCGCATCGCCGTGCCAGA
Source organism: uncultured Actinomycetes bacterium (assembly GCA_963816105.1). Classification (GTDB taxonomy): domain Bacteria; phylum Actinomycetota; class UBA4738; order UBA4738; family HRBIN12; genus AC-51. Next base: position 343,953 of record CAWFJH010000004.1, read on the forward strand.
TGGGTTCCTTGCCCATCACGACCGTGCGCGGATCGTCGAAGGTCATCGCCACGAGGCGCTTTGCCAGACCCGCGTCGCGGATCCGCTCCAAGGCACTCTTGCCCTGGAAGTCCTTATCCCATTTGATCGCGAACCCGAGACCGGCCGAGACAGGGTCGTACTCGGGGTTGATGTCCTGGCCCCAGAGGCGATAGCCCTTCTCGAGGCGGAGCGAATCGAACGCCCCGAGACCGGCGGCGATCAGTCCGTGCTCGCGCCCGGCTTGCCACAGCGCGTCCCACACCACGGCGCCCTGGTCGAAGGGGCCGTAGATCTCCCACCCGAGCTCGCCCACATAGCTGATGCGTTGGGCGAACGCGGGCGCGGCCCCGATCTCGAGCTCCTGCGCGGTCATATACGGGAAGGCGTCGTTGGACACATTCGCCTCGGGTGAGGCGGCCGACAGGATGTCGCGCGCCCGCGGCCCGAAGAGCCCGAGCACGAACGACCGGCTCGAGGCGTCGAAGATGCGCACCCGCTCGCCCTCGCGCGCCTGCGCCCGGAGCCACGCGAGGTCGTGCATGCCGGACCCGCCGCCCGTGACGACCATGAAGACGTCCACGTCGTGACGCGTCACGGTGAGGTCGCAGCGGATACCGCCGCTGAGGGTGAGCATCGCCGTGTAGACGACGGAACCCACCGGCCGGTCGATGCGGTTCGCACAGACCCGTTCGAGGAACGCGAGCGCGTCCGGTCCCTGCACGCGGATCTTCACGTACGGGGTGAGGTCGAAGAGACCGGCGCGCTCGCGAACGGCGAGGTGCTCGCCACCCTCGATCGGCGACCACTCCTTGGCCGCCCAGCCGATGCGGCGCGCCCACTCGTGAGTGACACCGCCGACGTCCTCGCGGTTGGCCTCGAACCACTGTGGGCGCTCCCACCCGGCGCCGGTGACGAACCGCCCGCCGAGCTCGATGTGGCGCGCGTAAAACGGCGTCAGCCGCAGCCCGCGCGGCTTCGCCGGCTGCTGGCGCGGATGAATGATGTCGTAGACCTCGCGGTACTGCTGCTCGCCCCGCTCGATCACGTACGGCGCCGTCGTCTGGAACAGGTAGAACCGGTTCGCGTCGGCCTCGGCGAGGTCGTATGACGGCTCCCCGGCGACCATCCACTCGACCGCCTGGCGCGCCATCCCCGCCGCGTGGGTGACCCACACGGCCTCGCAGACCCACACGCCACGCGTGGTCGCGCTCTCGCCGACCACCGAGCCGGCGTCGGGCGTGAACGAGAACATGCCGTTGAGCGTTCGCGCCGGGTCGGAGGGCCGCATGCGCCCCGCCAGCGCGGGGAACATCCGAGTCGCCTCCTCCTCGCACAGATCGAAGTCCTCGGGGGTAAACGGCATGAGCGACGGCTGCATGGCGCCGCCGGGCGCGCGAAGGTCGCGCTGCGGCGTGACGATCGGCTCGTGCCGGTAGTTGCCGACGCCGAAGTGATCCTCGCGCTGCCGGAAGTACAGCGACATGTCTTGGTGGCGAACGACGGGGTGCTCGAGCCATCCGAGCCCGTCCAGCCCGGGCACCGGGTCGGTCCAGACCAGCTGGTGCTGCACCGCGACCAGCGGAATCGGCACCCCCGCCATCTCCCCGATCGTCGGCCCCCAGATCCCGGCGCAGAGCAGCACGCGCTCGCATTCGATCCGGCCCTGCGCGGTCTCGACAGCGTGGACCCGCCCGCCGGTGGTATCGAACCCGGTGACGGTGACGCCGCCGTGGAACGTCACGCCGGCGCCCTCCGCCTTCCGCGCAAGCGCAGTCACGATGCCGACGCCCTTGCCGGCGCCGTCGGTCGGCACCCAGTACCCGCCGAGCACGGTCGAGGGGTCGAGCAGCGGGGAGCGCTCGGTGCACTCGGCCGGCGACAGCAGTTCGGTGCCCTCGATGCCGTAGGAGCGCGCGAAACCCTGCCGACGCTTGAGCTCCTCCATCCGCTCGGGCGTCGTCGCGACCTCGAGCCCACCGGTCCCGTACCAGACGGGTTCGCCGTCGAGGTCGAGCGAGTCGTACAGCGCGACGGAGTCCTGCGCGATGCGGCACATCGTGCGCGACCCGTTGGTCTGGAAGATGATGCCCGGCGCGTGCGAGGTTGACCCGCCCGTTTCGAACAACGGCCCCTGGTCGATCACGACCACATCGGTGACCCCGAGGTCGGCGAGGTGATAGGCGGCGGAGACGCCGACGATGCCGGCGCCGACGATCACGGTCTGGGCTCGCGTGGGCAGAGCAGCCACGGGAAGGATGATGCCGCACCGTGTTGCTCACGCAACGCCTACGTTGCGTGGCACGCAACCGTTACGGCAACGCCACAGATTCGTACGACGGCTCAACCTTCCGGCCCGCCGACGCGTTTCAACGTCATCGGTCGACGAATGGAGACGACATGTTCCGAGTCGCACGCATCGCGTGGGCGCCCATCGTGACGGCGGTTGTGCTCGCCGCGATGACCGCGTGCACGAACGCCGAGGCGAACACGACCGCGACGGCGCGGGCGGGGACACCGGCGACCACCATCGAGCTCTTCGCGCCGGAGGACGTCGCCTTCGACGGCGCCGGCAACGTGTATTTCTCTGAGTTCGGCACGTCGGAGACCGAGGGGCATCACGTCTACGAGGTCGACGCCGCCGGGGACGCGCGCGTGGTGGCGGGCACCGGCACCGAGGGCTTCGGCGGCGAGGGCGGTCCGGCAACGGCCGCCCTGCTCGACGCCCCCACCGGCCTGCTGTTCGACCCGACCGGCGCGTTGGTCATCGCGGATCACCACAACGGGTGCATGCGACGCGTAGGGGCAGACGGCGTGATCAACGCGATCGCCGGATGGTGCCACCACCAGGGCTTCAACGGCGACGGCAGCCACCCCGTGCTCAAGACCAAGTTCAACGACCCGATCGGGATCGCCGAGGACAGCTCGGGCACGATGTTCGTGGCGGACGAGCAAAACGCCCGCGTGCGGAAGATCGCCGCCGACGGGACTGTCTCGACGATCCTCGGCGGCGGGACGATCCCGCTGCCGAAAGCGCCCGACGGCACACTCGGCACTCGGATCAAGATGTCGCACCCGTCGTACCTGGCGCTGGATCCGGCCGGCAGCCTGTATGTGTCGGACTTCCTGTGGAACGAGGTCGTCCGGATCGACCGCGCGGGTCGGATCACGCACATCGCCGGGACCGGCACGGAAGGGTTCAGTGGCGACGGCGGGCCGGCGACCAAGGCGCAGCTCGACTTCCCAACCGGGCTGGCGCTCGACCCCCACGGCCGCCTGTACATCTCCGACTCGTTCAACAACCGCATCCGCATGGTCGAGCCCGGCGGGCGGATCTCGACGGTGGCCGGCAGCGGAACGGTCGGCTACGGCACGGGGAGCTACTCGGGCGACAACGGGAAGGCCACACGCGCGAAGCTGAACGCGCCATCGGGCATCGCTCTGCGCACCGACGGCTCCTTGTTCATCGCGGACCAGGCCAACAACGTGGTCCGGGTCCTGCGCCCCGACGGCACGATCGTGCTGTTCGCGGGGAGGCCGCCGAGCGGCTAAGCCGCTCGGCGGGCGGAAGGTTCACCCCACGCAGAAGGGGCGGGCCGCTTCGCGGCCCGCCCCTTCCACCGGTGCTGTTCGGGTTCGACCTATCCCTGTGCAGCGAGCCCCGCGTCGACCCACGGCTGCCAGGTGGCGGCATTCGCGTCGATCCACTTCTGTGCCGCTTCGGCCGGATCCATCCCCCCGTAGATGTCCTGGGAGACGCTGTTCTGGTCGTCGACCCCCCACGAGAAGGCCGAGAGCAGCGCGTACGCCGCCGGTGCCTTCGTCTGCAGCTGGTCGTTGAATGCCTTGTACAACTTGTCCGTCGGGTAGTCGCAGTTGTACTGGTCCCCGTTCTCACCCGTCGTGTAGATCTGATAGCACTTGTCGGTGACCTCCGGCAGCTTCACCTGAGTGAGGTCGTATTTCTGCCAAGCCCAGTGGGGCGTCCAGAAGTACATGAGGATCGGATCCTCGTTCTGGTAGGCAGTGTCGAGCTCGGTCAGCTCCGCCGCCTCGGACCCCGCGTACTTGGCCTTCACGTTGATCCCAAGGTTCTTGGCGATCGTGTCGTCGAAGGTGACGTAGCTTGGGTCGCCGTCGAGGATCTGTCCCTTGTCGCCGGAGTCCGCCGTCTTGAACAGCTCCCAGTCGGCCTTCACACCCTCCCACGTCGCGAGCTCCGGGTGGTCTTGAAGCATGTACGTCGGGATGTACCAGCCGATCTGCCCCGTGATGCCCAGCGGACCGCCGTCGACGACGCCGTTGCTGTTGTCGATGTACTTGCTGTAGTCCGCCGCGTGTCCAGACGGCCACACCTCGAGCGTCGCGTCGAGGTCGCCGTTCGAGAGCGACTTGAACTGGGCGTACTCGTCGATGTCGGTGGTCTTGACCGTGTACCCGAGCTTCTCCTCGAGCAGCTGCTGCGCGACGGCCACGTTCGCCGCCGAGCCGGTCCACGGACTCACCGAAAAGTTGATCGTCGTGGCGCTGTTGTCGGGGACCTCGCCCCCACTGGCTGCCGACGACGAGCTGCTCGAGACGTCGCTACACGCGGCAGCGACGAGCGCGAGCGAGACGAGAGCGCTCCCAAGGAGCACCCGTCTGCGTGACCTCATGCTTCCCCCTTTCCAGCCGGGATCTCTCCCGGGATCTCTTCTCCACCTACCTCTACGGCAGCGCGGCGGGTCCGGGACGGCCCAAAGAACCATCCGATGCCGTGCGCCGTGCTGGTCGGGCGCCCGGCGGGCTGCCCCATAGCCTGTGTGATGCGGTCGATCACGATCGCCAGCAGCAGGATGCACACGCCCGCGATGAGCCCCGTGCCAAAGTCATGCGAGAGCCCGTTGATCACCTGGTAGCCGAGCGCCTCGCCCCCGACGAGCCCGGCGATGATCACCACGGACAGGACCATCATGATGGTCTGGTTGACGCCCAGCATGATCGACGGTTTCGCAAGCGGGAACTGCACCTTCCACAACAGTTGGTTGTCGGTCGCGCCGAACGCGACGGCCGCCTCGACGCGGTCGTGCGGCACTTGCCGGATGCCGAGATCGGTCAGCCGAATGCACGGCGGCAGCGCGTAGATGAGCGCCGCCACGATGCCCGGGACGCGCCCGACGCGGAACAGGGCGATGACCGGCACGAGATAGACGAACTGCGGCAGCGTCTGCATCCCGTCCAGGATCGGCTTGAAGATCCGCTGCACGCGATCGTTTCGCGCCGACCAGATCCCGAGCGGGATGCCGATCGCCACACTGAAAACGACGCCGACGATCACTTGGCTTAAGGTGTCCATCGCGTTGTCCCACTGCCCGACGAACCCGATCGCCGCAATACACAAGAACGACGCCACCGCGAGAGTGAGCCGCTTGGCGGCGACGTAGGCCGCGACGGCGGCGCCGAGGCAAACCATCCACCACGGCAGCGCGGTCAACAGTTCGCGGAGCGGCGTGATCACGCGCAGGTTTGCCTGATCGGACATGCTCCGCGTGAAGCCCCCGATGGCCCGCCGGGTGGCCTCGTCGGCGCGATCGACCGGCCCCGCGATCTTGATCACCCATTGGTCCGGGAAGTCCTGCTGGCGCAGCACCTGACGGCCGATGACGATGGCGGCGATGACAAAGACGACGAGCAACACGCCCATCACGCGCCGCGAGATCGTCCACCCGAAGATGCGGATGGTCTTCGCGTCGCGCCGCGTGCGCCCGGCCTCGCTCCATCCGAAGGTCACGCGGTCCAGCACGATCGCCATCGCGACGATCGCGAGACCGGCCGCGAGCGCCTGCCCGACGTGCAGTGTTTGCAGCGATCGGTAGACCTCGCCGCCAAGACCCGGATAGCCGACGCTCGCGGCGATCACGATGATGCCGAGCGCCATCATGATTGTCTGGTTGACCCCGACCATGATCGCGGGCTTCGCCAGCGGCAGCTGCACCTTGCGAAGCAGCTGGCGCTTCGTCACGCCGAAGGCAAGGCCAGCCTCCACGGTGTTCGCCGGGACCTGTCGGATGCCGAGGCTCGTGAGCCGGATCGCGGGGGGCAGCGCGAAGATGACGGTCGCGATCATGGCGCTCGTCGCACCGATGCTGAACAGCAGCACGACGATGACGAGATAGGAGAACGCCGGCACGGTCTGCATGGCGTCCAGCACCGGCCGCAGGACCTTCTCGAGCGTCGGATGTCGCGCACAGAGGATGCCGACCGGGATGCCGATCGCCAACGCGACGGAGACCGAGAGCAGGATGAGTGCCAGCGTGTCGAGGCTCTGCGACCACAGGCCCAGCACCCCGATCGCAAGGAACCCGATCCCGGCGAGCACGGCCTTGCGCCAGCCGGCGAGGTAGCCGGCGACCGCAATGACCAGGGCGAGCAGGCCGAGCCACGTCAGACGGGCCATCCCCAGGACGAGCTGCTCGACCGCGGAGTTGATGCCGTTCTTAAGCGGCACCAGGAAGTTGACGAACAGCGGGTTGGTGCGCTGGTGGAGGTCGACCCAGTCCTTCGCGTCGTTGAGCGGCGTGGCGAAGTCGATGGTCAAGCTTTGCGGGAACCCGTTGGGGAACACGACGATACCGACGACGACGGCAGCGACGATCGCCCCGGCCCACATCAGGCGGCGGCGCCAGGGGTGATCCGCCTGCCGGAGAGTGCCCGCGCTGGCCTGGAGCTCGAGCAGCGTTTGATCGTCGCGGACGACCGCCACTAGTGCTCCTCGATCATCGCTTCGAGCACGGCGGTGCGATCGACCACGCCGATCTGGGAGCCATTGTCGATGACCCGGAACGGCCGGTGCTCGTGCACGACCTTCGGCAGCAGCGTCTGCACGACGTCGCCCGCGTCGATGTCGCCGGCATAGTCGGCGTCGCCGTTCATGTCGCGCATGATCGCGCGGACGGTCAGCACGTGCGCGCGCGGGACGTCACGCGTGAAGTCGGCGACGTAGTCGTCGGCCGGGTGGGCAACGACCTCTTCGGGCGTGCCGACCTGGACGAACTTGCCGTCCTTCATGATCGCGATCCGGTCGCCGAGCTTGAGGGCTTCGGCAAGGTCGTGCGTGATGAAGATCATCGTCTTGCGCACCTCGCGCTGCAGGCGGATGACCTCCTCCTGCATGTCGCGGCGGATGAGCGGGTCGAGTGCGCTGAACGGCTCGTCGAACAGCATGATCTCGGGATCGGTGCACAGCGCGCGTGCCAGACCGACGCGCTGCTGCATCCCGCCCGAGAGCTCGTCGGGATAGGAGTTGCCCCAGCCGCCGAGGCCGACGGTGTCGAGCACTTCGTTGGCCTTCTTCTCTCGCTCGTCCTTCTCGACCCCGCGGATCTCGAGACCGAACGCGACGTTGTCGACGATCCGCCGGTGCGGGAGCAATCCGAAGTGCTGGAAGACCATCGAGATCTTGGTGCGTCGCACCTCGCGCAACCGGTCGTCGTCGAGCTCCATGATGTCCTCGCCGTCGAGGAGCACCTGCCCGGCGGTCGGGTCGTGGATCCGGTTGAGCATGCGCACGAGCGTCGACTTGCCCGAGCCCGACAGGCCCATCACCACGAAGACCTCACCCGGCGCAACGTCGAACGACACCTCGCGCACGGCGGCGACGCAGCCGGTTTGGGCAAGGAGGTCGGAGCGGGAGAGATCGGCCGTCGGCGTGCCCACGATCTTGTCGGCGCCCGGCCCGTAGATCTTCCAGACGTCCCGACACGACACCGTTGCTTGGGCTGCGTCGCTCACAACTCCCCCTCGCCTCGAGTCGAGCACGGCCGACCTCGGGCCGACCAGGGGATGGTGTGCCACCGGCGCGAGGAGCGCAACACGGCGGTTGCCGCCTCGACAACGCACGGCGCGCAGGGCGCGCCTTCGCCGTGGCACACTTCGGCGGCGAGACCGCGAGCGCAGGCGGGAGGGCAGGCATGACCGAGACGTTCGATTTCGTGATCATCGGTGGCGGCTCCGCGGGCAGCGCCCTCGGCAACCGCCTCTCGGCCGACCGAGCGAACTCCGTGCTCGTGCTCGAGGCCGGGCGCTCCGACTACCCCTTCGATGTGTTCATCCACATGCCGGCCGCGCTCCCGTTCCCGATCGGCAGCCGTTTCTACGACTGGAAGTACGAGTCCGAGCCCGAGCCGAACATGAACGGCCGGCGCATCTACCACGCCCGCGGCAAGGTGCTCGGCGGCTCCTCAAGCATCAACGGAATGATCTTCCAGCGCGGCAACCCGCTCGACTACGAGCGCTGGGGCGCCGACAAGGGCATGGAGACCTGGAACTACGCGCACTGCCTTCCGTACTTCAAGCGGATGGAGACGTGCCTCGCGGCCGACCGCGACGACAAGCTCCGCGGCCACAGCGGGCCCCTCGTGCTCGAACGCGGGCCCGCGACAAACCCGCTGTTCGGCGCCTTCTTCGAAGCGGTGCAGCAGGCCGGCTATCCGCTGACCGACGACGTCAACGGGTACCGGCAAGAGGGGTTCGCGCCGTTCGACCGCAACATCCACGACGGCAAGCGCCTGTCGGCAGCCCGCGCCTACCTGCACCCCGTCATGCACCGTCCAAACCTCACGGTGCGCACCCGGTGCTTCGTGACCCGGATCGTCTTCGAGGGGAACCGCGCGGTCGCGGTCGAGTACACGAAGGGCTCAGGCGGAACCGTGCACCGCGTGCAGGCCGGCGACGTCGTGCTCAGCGGCGGCGCGATCAACTCGCCGCAGACCCTGATGCTCTCGGGCGTCGGTCCCGCCGAGCACCTGCGCGAGATGGGGATCGAGCCGGTCGCCGACCTGCCGGGGGTCGGCGAGAACCTCCAGGACCACCTCGAGGTCTACATCCAGTACGCCTGCACCCAGCCGGTCTCGGTCGCGCCGTACATGAAGATGTGGCGCCGCCCGTTCGTCGGCGCGGAGTGGCTGTTCCTTCGCAAGGGGCCGGGGGCGACCAACCACTTCGAGGGCGGCGGGTTCGTCCGGAGCAACGACGACGTCGCGTATCCGAACCTGATGTTTCACTTCCTGCCGATCGCGATCCGCTACGACGGCTCCGCGCCGGCGAGCGACCACGGCTACCAGGTGCACATCGGGCCGATGTACTCCGACGCGCGCGGCACCATCCGTCTCGCGAGCGGCGATCCGCGCGTGCACCCCGCGATGCAGTTCAACTACTTGTCGACCGACCAGGACCGGCGCGAATGGGTCGAGGCGATCCACGTCGCGCGATCGATCCTCAACCAGCCGGCGATGGCGCCGTTCAACGGCGGCGAGATCTCACCCGGCGCGAGCGTGGACACCGACGAGGAGATCCTCGAGTGGGTCGCGCGCGACGCCGAGACGGCCCTGCACCCCTCGTGCACGGCCAAGATGGGCGACGCCACCGATCCGCTCTCGGTCGTCGATCCGCTCACGATGCAGGTGCACGGCACCGAGGGACTGCGCGTCGTGGACGCGAGCGTCTTCCCCTACGTGACCAACGGGAACATCTACGCGCCGGTGATGATGGCCGCCGAGAAGGCCGCCGACCTCATCCTGGGGAACACGCCGCTCGAGCCCGAGCACGCGGAGTTCTACCGCCACGGCGCGTCGTAGGTACGGCTCGCCCCGCGGGCTCAGCTCGAGCCGCGGAGGCCGGCCTCGGTCTCCATGCTGATTCGCTCGCCCAGCAGTGACTCGAGCTCGCCTTCCGGAAGCGGCTTGGCGAAGTAGAAGCCCTGGCCGAGCGCGCAGTGCAGTTCGAGCAGCCGTTGCAGCTGGTCGAGACGCTCGATGCCCTCGGCGACCGGCTTAAGGTTGAGGATCCCGGCCAGCTCGATCACCGCGGCGGTCAGGGCGGAGGACTCGCCGTCCTCCGAGACGCCGTCGATGAACGACTTGTCCACCTTGAGGATGTCGACCGGGAACCGGCGCACGTAGTTGAGCGAGGAGTAGCCGGTGCCGAAGTCGTCGATCGCGATCAGCACGCCGAGCGCCTTGAGCTCGCCGAGCCGCACGATCGACAGCTCCATGTCGGCCATCATCACCGACTCGGTGATCTCCAGGATCAGGGCGTGTGGGTCGAGTCCCGTCGAGGACAGGATCTCCTGGATGTCGGCGACGATCTCCGCGCGCGCGACCTGCTTGGCCGAGAGGTTGACCGCCATGTGGATCTGCGGATCGGTCGGGAACTGCTCGTGGAGCGCGGCTGCGTACGCGCAGGCCTCCTGGAGCACCCAGCGGCCGATCGGCACGATGAGCCCGGTCTCCTCGGCGAGCGGGATGAACTCGAGCGGCGGCACCAGCCCGCGCTCGGGGTGGATCCAGCGGATCAGCGCCTCGACGCCGGAGACGCGCCCGGTGTCCAGCTCGATGACCGGCTGGTACATCAGGATGAACTCCTTGTGCTCGAGCGCGCGCTGGAGGTCGGCCTTGAGCTCGAGCCGCTTGAGCGCGGTCTCGTGCATCGCGGGCTCGAACATCTGGTAGCGGTTCTTGCCGCGCTCCTTCGCCATGTACATGGCGACGTCCGCGTTACGCATAATCGCCTCGACGTCGTCGATGCCGTGATCGTCGGGTTCCGCGATGGCGATGCCGATGCTCGCCCGGACGAACACCTCCTTGGATTCGAGGTGGAACGGCGCATCGAGCCCGTCGATGAGGCGCTCCGCAACGTCGGCGGCCTGAATGCCGTCGCCACTGTCCTCCAGAAGCACGGCGAACTCGTCGCCGCCGAGGCGCGCGGCGGTGTCCGGCGCGCGCAGGCTTTCGCGGATACGTTCCCCGACCTCGCGCAGCAAGACGTCGCCCGCGGCGTGACCCAGGGAGTCGTTGATCGTCTTGAAATCGTCGAGGTCCATGAACAAGACGGCGACCGGCTTGCGATCGCGCTCCTGGCGCTCCAATGCGTGGGTGACGCGGTCGCGGAAGAGCACCCGGTTGGCAAGACCGGTCAGCGAGTCGTGGAACGCTTGGTGCGACAACTGCTCCTCGAACTCACGGCGCTCGCTCACGTCGCGCGTGGTGAGCACGATGCCCTTGACGTTGGGATCCGACAGCAGGTTCGTGCGCTGCGTCTCGGCGTAGACAAACGCGCCGTCGCTGCACCGGACGCGGAACTCGAGCGAGCCGCTCGTTCCTTCGCCCTCGTCGACCCCGGCCGTCACGAACGACAGGGCGCGGGTCTTGTCGTCGTGGTGTACAAGCTCGATAAAGCGCGTGCCCTCGAGCGCCTCGGGCTCATACCCGAGGGTCCGCAGCGTCGAAGGACTGGCGTAGCTGATCGTCGAGTCGACGTCGACGACGGTGACGACGTCGCTCGCGTTACGCACGAGGGAGGCGAAGCGCGCCTCGCTCTGCTGCGTCAGGAGCTCCTCGGTGAGCACGGCGCTCTCGAGCGCCAGGGCCGCCTGCGAGGCCAGAGCTTCCATCGTGTGGGCGGCGGCCTGGGAGATCTCGCCGGGCACGCCGACGACCATGAGCGCGTGCAGCTCGTCGCGCACGAACAGCGGCGCCACCAGGACCGCGGCGTCCCCCGGCATGTCGAGCGGCTCCCGGAATTGGAACTGGCGCACCGGGACGGTGTAGGACTGGTTCCCCTGGAGCCGCTCCATCTTCCAGGTCTCCAGATCGGTGAACGGCACCACCGCGCCGTGCACGTCGGTGCCGCCCTCCGACGCGACGACGTGCAGCTCCGCGCCGTCGAGCAGGAGGACGCGCAGCACGGCGCGATCACCTGCGACGGTCCGGGCCGCCTGCAGTGTGGCCTCGTAGATGCCCTCGCGGTTCGTCGCGGTCACCAAGGACAACCCGGCCTGGCGCAGGGCGCGCTCGCGCGTCGCCGACTGCACCTGCTGACGAACGAGGCCCCCCATCCGCACGACCGCAAGCACGAACAGAATGATCGTGGCGCCGAGCACGACGGTAAGGTCGACCTCCTCGCCACGAACCGCGGCCAATGCTTGGATGGCCGGCGCAAGCAGACAGGCTGCGCCGAGCAAGCCCAGGCGCACTGCGCTGATGTGCGATTCGGTCGCCGGGCTGGGCTCGGAGACCGTCCGCATCGACTCGTGCAGCGCCGCGGCGCCGAGCAGGATGTAGAAGAGCGACCAGCCGATCTCGAGCGGACCGCTGCCGGGCACGTAGCCCTCGTGCAGAACAAGCCAGCCGTAGATGGCGTCGGTCACGAACAACGCGACGACACCGATCCCGATGAGATAGAAGCTCATCGCCTTGCGCCCGCCGCTCGCGGCCAGGCGCACCACTACGGCGAGCAACACGAGGTCCATGACCGGGTAGGCCATGGCGGTCGCCTTCTCGAGCCACGTCATCGACTCGTCGTGCAGATACGGCGCGATGAGCAGCACCCACGACACGGTCCCGATTCCGATCGCGAACATCGCCGAGTCGACGAGGCTGCCGCGGTCGCGGCCGGCGCTGCGCCGCCGGACGATGAGCACGAGGCCAGCGACCAGACACGGATACACGAGCAGATACAGCACGTCGCTGATTGCCGGGAAGGGCAGCTCGACGCCGAACAGCTTCTCGTAGTTGTAGGAGATGACGTCGCCGGCCACGAAGAGCAACTGGCCGAAGGCGAACAGGTACCACGGGAGCCGGTGCTGCGGCTTTTGCACGCGAACGCCAAGGAGGATGCCGACCGCAGCCGACAACCCGATCAGGTGGAACACGATGTCCACCTGTCCTGCGGCGTAGTAGGCACCGACCACGGCCAGTGCGGCAGCCACGTAGTAGAGCCAGAGCTTTCCTCTCACGAGAAATCCCATCGGCACGATGGCCGAGCGGCTGGAGCCACATGGCATACCGGAAACGTGGTAGCCACCGCCGCAAGGGATACGGGGAGGTTCGAGCGGAGGCGGACCGGCCTCAGCCGGTCAGCTCGCGCGAGCGCAGACGGAAGCGCTCGCGGACCGACGTGAGGACGTCCAGAAGGTGGTCGATTTCCTCGTCGGTGTTGGCCGCCGTCACCTGGATCCGGAAGCCCACCTCGTCCTTGGGGACGAGCGGGTAGGCGGCCATCGTCACGTAGATGCCGTGGTCGAACAGGAACCGGCCGACCTCGTCGATCTGGTCGTGATCGGCAAGCGGAACCTCGATGATCGGGTAGCCCGACTCGTTCGGCGTGTAGATCTCGAGCTCGTCCAGACGGTCGAGCACGCGGTGGGACATCCGCCACAACTCGTGGCGGTACTGGTCGCCGCGCTGGCGGTTGACCTCGAGGCCCGCGAGCCCCGTCGCAAGCGAGGCGACGGGCGACGGCCCCGAAAACAGATACGGCGGGGCGAGCACCTTGAGCGCGTCCTTGAGCCGCGTGGGCAGGGCGAGAAACGCGAGAAGCGACGAGTAGGCCTTCGAGAAGCCCGCGACAAGCACGACGTTGTCGTAGCTGACGTCGAGGTGTCGCATGATGCTGTTGCCCTTTGTGCCGTAGTCGCACAACTCGTCCTCGGAGCGCTCACCGATCACGCCAAAGCCGTGCGCGTCGTCGATGTACAGCAGCGCGTCGTACTCGACCGCGAGCCGCTGGAACGCGCCGACGTTCGGCGCGTTGCCGGTCATCGAGTTGACGCCGTCCATCGCGATGATCCGCGGGAAGGAAGGGTGCTCCTGCAGCAGTTCCTCGAGATGCGCCTGGTCGTTGTGGCGGAAGCGCACGATCGTGGCACCGCGCCCGGCGGCGAGCATGGCGCCGTCGAAGATGGTCTTGTGCGCACGGCTGTCGAGGAAGATCGTCCCCTCGCCGGCGAGCACAGGGATCACCGACATGTGGATGTGGGTGATCGTCGCGAGGAGCAGCACGTCCTCGCAGCCGAGCAGGTCGGTCATCTGCTCCTCGATCTCGATGTAGGGCCTCGGGCTGCCGAGCAGCCGCGACCACGAGGGATGTGTGCCCCACTTCGCGATGTACTCGGGCACCGCTGCGATCACATCGGGATCGAAGTCCAGTCCCAAGTAGTTGCACGACGCGAAGTCCGACAACCACTTGTCACCGATGCGAATGCGCCTGCCGTCCTGTTCGTCGATGACTGCGTCGACCATCGGGTGCGTGTTGGCAAGCCGTGTCAGGTCGGACACTGCGGCGACCCATCGGTCAAGCCACCGATCGGAATCACGGCGATGCGGCGTGACCACAACGGGGGGTCCCGCCGTGGCCCCGACGGGTCGCCGAAGCGATCCGTGGCGCAAAGGGTCGCGAGGTGCCATCGCTGGCATATCGGCTGCCCCGGACGGGGCCTTGACGGTTTCTCTGCTGACTACCACGAACTGGGTAGCAGTCGGCCTACCGGGAAGCAGGTAGCCCCGCACAATGACTACGAGCCAAGGCCCAACAGGACCAGCCCGGTCACGACGGCAACGACGCCGACGTACTGGTTCACGACCAGCCGTTCGTGCAGGAACACATGGGACAAGATCACGGCCACGAGCGGGAAGACGGCACTCGCGGCCAGCACGATCGACAGCGTCGTACGCTCCGCGCCTGCCGAGTAGCTGACCACCCCGAGAATGTCGGCCAGCCCCGCGACGAGAGCGAGCGTGACCCCCGCCACGGTCGCCGTCTTGAGCAGCGAGAACTGCTGCCGCCGTGCCACGGACAGCGGGATGAAGGCGACGATCATCGCCCAGCGGGAGGCGAACACTGCTGCCTGCCACACCCCGGAGTCCTGGGAGATCACCCCGAGCGTGAACCCCGCGACTCCGAACCCGATCGCGGAGCCGACCGCCCACCACATACCCGGCGGACGCCGGCTCAGGCCCGCCCGCATCGCGCGCCAGTCGGTCGAGACCAGCACCGACCCGATGATGGTGCAGACCATCCCCGCCAGGGCGAGACTGCTCGGACGCTCGCCGAGCAGCACGATCGCAAGCAGCACCCCGACGACCGCGTAGCCCGCGCCGATCGGCGAGACGACGGAGACCGGTCCGAGCTCCAGGGCGTGGTAGTGCGTCGCGTAGGCGAGCATCGCGACGACACCGTTGATCGCCACGAGCCACCACAGATCGCTGAGCGAGGTCAACCCGCTGCCCGAGCCGAACAGGAGCACGGTGATGACGACCGCCGACAGCACCTGGCCGAGGAGCACGGCCATGAGCGAGCCGAGACGTCGGCCCGCCAGATGCCCGAAGAAATCGGCAAGGCCCCAGCCGAGCGCGGCCGCGAGGCCGAAGATCACGCCGTGGGCCTCGCCTCCGCGAGGGCATCCACCGCGACCGCGCCTCGAGCACCGACGAGCATCGGGTTCGCCTCGAGCGACGTGAGCCGGCCGCGCAGGTCGTGGGCTGCGCGCGCGATCGACGCCACCGCCCGGGCGAGGGCGGCAAGATCGTGTTCGGCGGCATCGAGGCCGCAGCGATCGGCCTGGGACTCGACGAACGCGCGGGCCTGGCGCGGGGTCAGGGGCGCGGCGACGAATGTCGCCGCGCCGGCCTCGGCGAGCGCACCGCCGGGGCGAACGGTCACGGTCGCCCCGAACTGATCGTCGACGATCGCGCCGACGAGCACCTCGTGGCCGTGGGCCATCTCCTGCACCAGCACCTTCGCGCGGCGCGCTCCCGCGCGCCGCGCTGCCTCGAGCACCTCCGCCGCCGCGACCTCGACGGCCGCGGCGCCCCGCAACCCCAGCCGCACCCCGCCGAGCTTGGCCTTGTGCGGCAGCTCCGGCGCGAGCGCCTTGACGGCGACCGGTCCGCGGATCGCCGCCGCGGCGCGCACCGCCTCGGCCGCCGTCGCCACCACCGACTCCTTCGGGCGCCGCACGCCGTAGAGCTCCAGCACCCGAGCGCCGGTCGCCTCGTCGACGGGTCCGCTGAGGCCGCGCAGCACGCGGATCGCCGTCGCGCGATTCGGGTGCGCGGGCAGGGACGGGACCGCGCGCGCTCGAACCTCCTGGTGGTCGAGGAGCGCGCGAATCGCCCCCGAGGCCGCCCGGTGCCCTTGGAGGAACGAGAGCCGGTTCCATTTCGCGGTGAATGCCTTGGCTTCCTCGACATAGGCCAGCGGGCTCATCGCGAGCGAGACGAACGTCACGCCGGTCGCGCGCTGCAACGCCGTCACCTCGGCGAGCACGGGATCGGCCCACGGCGTCTCACCCGGCAGCCGGGGCGGGAACGCGTCAAACGCCACCAAGCCGATCGCCGGGTCCGCGGCGATCGCCCGGAGCGCGCCGACGAACATGTCGGTCTCGACCGCCGCCTGCCCGGTCACGTCGAGCGGGTTGTTCTGCGACGCGAACGACGGCAGCGCCCGCCGGAGCGCCGTCTTGGTCTTCTTGGAGAACTCCGGGAGCGGCAGATCCGCCGCCCCCGCAGCCTCGGCGAACAGGGTGCACGCGCCGCCGGACTGCAGCGCCGCCGCGATCCCGGGCGTGCGGAGCTTCCGCGTGTGCGACAGCAACAGCGCCGACTCGAACATCGTGACCGGGTCCTCGACCAGCACGACGCCGTGCCCGCGCAGCCACGCGTCGCGCAGCCCCGTGTTGCCGGCGAGCGCCCCCGTGTGGGCGATGATCGAGCGCAGCGCGGCCTCCGAGCGCCCCTCCGGGGCGCAGATCAAGACCGGCTTGCGCGCCGCCAGCAGGTCGTCCAGTCCGCGCTCGATCCCCTCGACGTCGCGCATCGTCTCGACGTAGCTCGCCACGACGGCCGTCGTGGGGTCGGCCGCCGCCCAGCTGAAGAGGTCGCCGAGGCCGAGCACCGCCTCGTTGCCGACACCCAGGATGATCCGGAGCCCCACACCGCGGTCCGAGGCCATCTGATTCATCGTCCAGGCGACCGTGCCGGACTGCGAGATGACGCTGATCGACCCTTTGACCGGATCGGCCGGCGGCGTCGTCCCGTACGGCGCAACTTGGTCAATATAGTTGACGAATCCCTCGACGTTCGGCCCGAGCACCGGGATCCGGTTGCGGAGCGCCGCCGTACGGAGCTCGGCCTGGAGCGCGCGCCCCTCCTCGCCGGCCTCGGCGAATCCGCTCGACACCACCATGATGCCCTTGACGCCTCGCGCGCCGCAGTCATCGATCATCCGTACGACGACGCGGGCCGGCACCACGAACACGACGAGGTCGACGCCGCGCGGCAGCTCGCCGATCGACGACAGGCACGGCCGTCCCCATACCGTCTCGTACTTGGGGTTGATCGGATACAGCTCGCCGCGATAGCCGACGTGGCGAAGCGACCGCTCGATCTCGGGCGCCCACGAGTCGGGCGACTCCGAGGCGCCGACGATCGCGATCGACCGCGGCGCAAGCAGCGGCCCGAGGTTCCAGGCCAAACTCAGGACTCCCCGCGGAACTTCGCGTCACGCCAGGCGATCGCCGACTTCAAGCCCTCCTCGGCGGTGATCCGGCGGAACTCGTCGCGCGCCGGCAGGTTCGACGTCTCGATGAGCACGTCGAGCTCGGTGTTGGCCGCGAGCGCCGCGCGGAAGCCGGCGACGTCCCACGCACGGTTGAGCGCCCGCTTGGTGGTCTGCACCACGAACGGCTCGTTCTTCGCGATCTCCTCCGCAAGCGCGAGCGTCGCGTCGTCCAGCTCGTCGCGCGCAACGACCCGGTTGACCAGCCCGACGCGCAGCGCCTCGTCGGCCGACACACGATCCTCGCCGGTGAAAAGCAGCTCCTTGGCGGTGCGCACACCGACCACCCACGGCAGGAACATCGAGACGACACCGGAGCCGAACCGAATGTCGACGTAGCCGAACTTCGCGTCGTCGGCCGCAACCGCGAGGTCGCAGGCGAGCATCAGGTCGGTGCCGCCCGCCAAACAATAGGAATGCACCGAGGCGATCACCGGCTTGGGGCAGTCGACGATCTCGAGCATCCGTGCGGTGCCCGCGGCAAGCGACGCGTGCCATTGCCGGGCATCCATCGTGCCCTCGTCGGCGTCCTCGGTCAGGTCGTAGCCCGAGCAGAACGCCCGGCCGGCACCGCGAAGGATCACCACAGAGACACCGTCGTTCTCCCCGGCGTCGGCAATGGCCGCCGACAGGCCCTCGGTCAGATCGTGGTTGAGCGCGTTCAGGCTCTGGGGACGGTTCATCGTGAGCCGCCGCACCGGGCCGAGGTCCTCGACCAGCACGACGGGCTCGGCGGGTGCCTGGGCCACGGGTATCCCTCTTCCTCGGTGACTCGCACGCGGCGAGGCGGCGATGCTAGCAACGGGCGCCCTTGCGCCGTCAGCCCGGGTCCGCTCGAGCGAACCGCATTGAGGCCCGCCGCGTACAACCGGTGGAGCGGGGCTCCCGGCAGAGGTTGCGCGCCAGGCACACCACCCGCCCGGTTACCGCACCGAGCGCTGCGAGCGTATGGTACGCAGCGCCCCATCGACGAAGCGTCAGACCGGTCATCACCCCGTGGCCGGGCAACGGCAGGAGGGTATGTTACATGCGGCATCCGAAAGACTTGTCCCGTCGGCAGTTCCTCACACGCGCGGGCGGCGCAGCGATCGCGATGCCGAGCCTCGCGGCAATCCTCGCGGCGTGCAGCAAGCCCACCGTCGGTGGCGGCGCCGGAGCCTCCGGCCCGGGGGAGATCCCGATCGCGACGCTGCAGAACCCCGTCACCCTGCCGCTGACGCAGGAACCGATCGCCGCGGACACGCCGATCGAGAGTGGCCCGCTGGTCCTGTACAACTGGGCCGACTACATCTACAAGAAGGTCGTCAACGAGTTCCAGGACCAATACGGCGTCGACGTCGAGATCACGACCTATCAGAACCTGGAGGAGGGCATCCAGAAGGTCGCCAACGGCCAGATCGCACCCGACGTGTTCGTCCCGACACCCGGCTATCTGCGCCGGCTCGTCGAGAGGAACCTCCTGCAGCCCCTCCAGCACGAGCTGATCCCGAACATGGCCAACGTGTGGCCGAGCTATGCCGAGCCCGGCCCGTACTACGACCTCGGCTGGCGCTACACGGTGCCGTACACCATCTACACCTGGGGTGTGGCCTATCGCCGCGACCGGGTGCAGGACGACGACGCCGCGTCGCAGGCCTGGTCCGCGTTGTGGAACCACGACTACGCGGGACAGATCAGTCTGTACGACTCCTACACCGACACGCTGTCGATCGGGATCCTGTACGACGGCAGCCTCGACGTGAACACGAGCGACCCCGCCACGCTCGAGGCAGCCAAGAACGCCGTCATCGAGACGATCGATCAGAACCAGGCGCGCCTGACGATCAACGGCGTGTACGCGAAGCTCCCGGCCGGCGACTTCACGGTCGCGGAGGCGTGGTCCGGCGACATCGTCGGCGCGATCAACTACCTACCCAAAGGCGTCAGCTCCGACGTGCTCGGCTACTGGCGTCCCGAGTCGGGCAAGACGATGATCGGCAACGACCTGTTGGCCGTGCCCGCCAGCTCGAAGAACCCGCGCCTCGCGCACGAGTTCATCAACTTCATGCTCGACGAGAAGCACGGCACGGACAACTTCACCGGGTGGAACGGCTACCAGCCGCCGTTCACCTCGATCGATCCGGACGCGCTGATCGCCAAGGGCGTCATCCCCGAAAACCTGTCCGCCGCCGTTGTCACGGAGGACATGTTCAAGAAGGACCTCACGCCGATCGAGGTGACTCCGGAGGTCGACCAGATGTGGCAAGCTGCGTGGACTGAGATCAAAGCGGGGGCTTAACAATCGCCGAGACCGAGGCTGCGGCACCGCCCGCTGGGCGGAAAAAGCGTCGTCGCAAAGCCGACGACGGCAGCACGAAACGCAGCGGTGCCTGGTATCCGCGGTGGTACTGGCCCTCGTTCGTCACGCCGGGCATCCTCTTCCTGGCGTTCATGTTCATCCTGCCGCTGTACGTCGTGCTCTCCGTGGCGTTCGGCACGGTCGACTTCTCGAACTTCGGCTCGGCCGTCCCGTACTACTTCCCCGGGTGGTGGTCGTTCGACACGTTCAACAGCACGCTGCAGCAGTTCTACTCGGGGACGCACATCTACCAGGGACCGCTGTTTCGCACCTTCTGGTACGTGTTTGCGGCGAGCGTCATCTGCCTCATTCTTGGCTACGCGGTCGCCTACTACACCGCGCGCTACTCGACGAAGTACCGCGGACTGATCCTGATCCTGCTGGTCTCGCCGTTTTGGATCAGCTACCTGATGCGCATCTACGCCTGGCAGGGACTGCTCGATACCGGCGGGCCGATCAACTGGGTGCTCACGCCCTTTGGGTTCGGCAGCACGAACTTCCTGGAGGGCAAGTCGATCACCGTGATCCTCGGGCTGGTGTACGGGTACATCCCGTTCATGATCCTGCCGCTCTACGCATCGCTCGACCGGATTTCCGAGAGCTTGCTCGAAGCGGGACGTGACCTCGGCGGGAGCGGCGCGCAGACCTTCTGGCGGGTAACGATTCCGATGTCGCGCCCGGCGATCCTCGCCGGCCTCGTGATCGTGACGCTGCCGATGTTCGGCGACTACTACACGAACGACCTGTTGGGCTCGACCAAGACCTCGATGTTCGGCAACCTCATCGCGCAACAACGAGAGCTGTCCAACGGCGGGGTGACGAGGGCGGCCTCGCTCGTCTTGATCCTCTCGGTGATCGTCCTGATACCGATGATGTACTACTTGCGCGAGACCAGGCGACAGGCGGAGCAGGCGGCATGAGCCTCGCACTCGAAACCACCGAGACCACCAAGTCGCGGCGCCGGGGCTACTTCAACAACCCGTGGCGCAAGCCGCGGGTCCTGCAGGGCGCCACCATCGGATATCTCCTGTGGTCGCTGCTTCCCGTCGTGATCGCCGTGATCTTTTCGTTCAATGACGGCCGTTCGCGAAACGCCTGGCAGGGTTTTTCGCTGCGGTGGTGGAGCGGCGATCCGACCGACTCGCTGCTGCACGACGCCGCCATGCGCACGGCGATGGTCCAGACGTTCAAGCTGTCGTTCCTGACGGTGCTGATCGCGGTGCCGCTCGGCACACTCTTCGCCATCGGAATCGACCGGTGGCACGGCCGCCCCGCGCGCGCGGCCAACTTCACGATGCTGCTGTCGTTCGTGGTGCCCGAGATCATTCTCGGTGTCTCGCTGTACATCCTGTTCACGAGCCTGCTTTCCGACATCATCGCGCTCGGCACCGGGGCGCAGCTGCTCGGGCTCATCGCCTATCAGATCAGCTACCCGACGATCATCGTGCGAGCTCGGCTGCTCTCGATCGGACCGGAGTACGAGGAAGCGGCGATGGATCTCGGCGCAACCCCGAACCAGTCGATCCGCCGTGTGCTGCTGCCACTGCTCGCGCCGGCCATCCTCGCGAGCGTGGCGCTGGTGTTCGCCGACACGGTCGATGACTTCGTGACCGTGGCGGCGTTGTCGAGCACGTCGGACACCGAGACCCTCGCGCAGAAGATTTACTCGGCGGCGCGCTCTTCGCCCACTCCGGAAGTCAATGCGGCCGCTACGACAATGCTCATCACAACCCTGCTCGTTATCGGCGGCGGGCTGCTCTTCTACCGCTACTTCAACCGCGGTCAGGGTGGCGGGGGTCCGTCGGACTTCGTCCAGCTGTAGCGGCGACGAACAGCGCCCGGCTTAGGTCTTCTCTTCGAGCGAGACGTCGAGCTCGGCCTCTGCGAGCACCGCGGTCCCGCCCTCCGGAAGCACCCGGAGCGCCTCGCGCGGGAAGTGCGCCGCCACCGCGTCGCCGGAGCGAAACGGGTCGCCCGAGCCGGTGTTGGGCATCCAGGCCTGGATCGTCTGGCCGGTCGCCAGGTGCAGGATCACTTGCAGCACCGATCCGACGTAGACCGTTCGCTCGACCATCGCCGGGAGATGGTTCTCGCCGGTCTCGCCCTGTGCCTGGATCTGGACTCGCTCGGGCCGAATCGTGATCTTGCAGTCCCCGACGGTGTCGGCGTCGCCCTCGCCCGCGATGAGCGAGAACTCGCCGACGGTCACCTTGCAGCCGCCGTCACCGACGCCGGCCGCCATGGCGCTCATCAGGTTGGAGACCCCGAGGAAGTCGGCGACGTAGGCGGTCGCGGGCGCCTCATAGATCTCCTTGGGCGGACCGACCTGCTCGACGCGGCCCGCCGACATGACCGCGATGCGGTCGGACATCGTGAGGGCCTCCTCCTGGTCGTGCGTTACGTACACGAACGTGATGCCGACCTCTTCCTGGAGGGCTTTGAGCTCGATCTGCAGGCGTTTGCGCAGCTTGGCGTCGAGGGCGCCGAGGGGCTCGTCGAGCAGGAGCACCTTCGGGTTGAGGATCAGGGCGCGGGCGAGCGCGACGCGCTGCTGCTGGCCGCCGGAGAGCTGGTTCGGCCGGCGCTCGGCGAACTGCGTCATCTGGACCAGCTCGAGGGCGTCGCCCACGCGCTTCTTCGTCTCCTCCTTGGAGGCCTTCTGGTACTTGAGGCCGAAGCCGACGTTCTCCTGCACGGTGAGGTGCGGGAACAGCGCGTAGTTCTGGAAGACCGTGTTGACGTTGCGCTTGTGGGGAGGCGTCTGGGCCATGTCGTCGCCGTCGAGGAGGATCTGGCCTTCGGTCGGACGCTCGAAGCCCGCGATCATGCGCAGGGTCGTGGTCTTGCCGCACCCGGAGGGGCCGAGGAGCGAGAAGAACTCGCCCGAGGGCATATCCAAGTTGATGCCGGCGACCGCGGTGAAGTCACCGAAGCGCTTCACCAGGTCGACCAGGAGAACCTCTCCACCTGCCATCGCGCGCGGAGCATATCGTGGAGCGGCAGGGGCGAGTCAAACGCTGGCAGGGCTGGGTGGGGCGTGGCGTCCGGCGTGGGCGGTTTGTGGACAGGTCTCCCGGCTAGGTGCCGCTCTTGTCGCGATCAATGCGAATCGACCGTCTCCACTGTCGTGGAAGCCAACCCATGCGCGACCGTCCCACGAGGTGAACGAAGCGGGAGTGAATTCGGGTAGCGCTACGGGACCCGCCACTACCTCTCCGGTTTCGCCGTTCATCAGCGTCACGGTCGCAGGCATGGAAGGATCGGGTATGTAGACCTGGGTCTTCCTTGAACCGGTCGCCGAGAGGACCCAAAGACGGTTGCCGTCGCTAGAGAGCTCGCTCGCTCGGGGAATATCGACGGTGCCACATTCGGCGAGCGTGTCGACAAGCAAGCAGTTGACGGCCCCGCCTTCTGACGTCCACCAGATGCGGGTTGCGGTAGCCGCCAGCCCGAGCGTCGTGCCGGGGAGCGCTATCGCCGTCACGTCTCCGGTCCTCGGGTCGATACGGACAATCCCGTTCCGAGCTTCGGCAATGATGAATCCACCCGCGTCCGCGATTGTCCCTGCGCTGTCTCCCGCATCGAACTGGCGGATGACCGACCCCGAATCGGGATCGAGCTCGGCGATCTTCGCTCCCCCGTCTACGTCGCCGGCGACGGCGAGCCACGTGCCACCTCCGGCCGAGGAGCTGGCTTGGTGGACGGCGAGCAGGTAGCCGAGTTGTTGGAGGTCGTAGTGACGACTCACGGCGTAGGACGGGCTGCCGCCGATCAACCATAGATCCTGTCCAGACGCGAGCCACATCGAACCTTCGCCGTATCGGCCCAGCGAAGTGAAGTCGTAATCCCAGCTACCGATCCGGGCGACTTCGTGACTCTCGCCTGTCGTGGGGTCGAGGTTTTGAAGCGTCCCGGCACCAGCAACGTGGACACCGAAGCCATCTGCCATGACTACCCAGCCTTGAGTCCGGGTCCGTGCGCCGATGCTGAGTCCCTCGTAGGGCAGCGGCTTCTGGCTCGGGGATGGACTCGGCGTTGATACGGGAGGAGCGGGGCTCGGCGTGATGCTTACCGTTCCGGTATCGGTCACGCCCGACGTCGTACCAGCGTCGGGGATACCCATGCGAATGACCTGGCCGGCGCCGAAGTCGGTGAGCCAGAAGCTCCCTTCCCCAACCACGAAGAACGGACTCGGCGGATAGAGGCTGGGCATGGCGTACGTCCCACCGGCCGGATTGTCGTGGGGAATCTCTATTGGGCGCCCCAGCGACTCACCGCTTCGGGCGTCGAACTGCAGTAGGCGAATGCTCTCCCCATCTTTGGGGTTTTGGGCGAGCCACAGAGCACCGTTCGCGTATCGCATCTGACCGTAGCCCTCGATGCTCCTCGTGAAGAGCACCCGCCCGGTGGTGGCATCCAATCCCATGAGTTGATTCGTCGATCCATTGCAGCTGGCGACCCAGACGGTCCCGGCGGCGACCTCCATAGTGCACACGTCGTCGAACGGCACGTCCTTCAGTACGGCACCGGTCTGCGGGTCGAGCGACACGATCCCGCCGAACCCTCGCGAGACCCACAGCGACGTGCCGTCGGTACCGATCAGGTTTGCGTTCACGTCGAACGTCTTCGTGATCGTGCCGTGCTCATCGATAAACGCGACGCCGCCTTCGTAGGTCACCCACACGCCGTCAGGGGTCCCCACGATCTGCCAACTGTTCCCCGGCAAGGCCGTGGAGCCGAGGATCTCGCCGGTCCGAGGATCCATACGAATGACGGTGGACGCGTCGGTTGAGCACGTGTCGGAGTTGCAGAGCAGCCACACTTGCCCGCCGCCGACGGCCGTCCAGTCTCCACCAGGCGTATCGACGTCTTGCTGCTCTCCAGTGGCAGCGTCAATACGAACCAGGCCTCTCGACGTGTCGTTGGCGCCGATCTTTACCCAGGCCGCGCCCTCGCCGACTGAGATTGGCTGGGGAGGACCGTCGAGCTGATAGCGCACGATCTCCCCCGGGCCAAGCGGCGCCACCTGCGGTTCGGATCCGAGGTCGCGGAGCGCGAAGAGCACAACACCGAGGATCACGATGCTCGCGACGAGCATCACGGCCGCTCGCGTTCGGGGCGACCTGTCGGTGGGTGGCTCGGACGGAGTCTCGTGCGACCGCAATTCGATCTCGCCCCAGAGGTCGGGCGTTTCGACTCCATGGACTCGCTGCATCCAGGACTTGGTGTCACTCATCGTTCGCCTCCAAAATCGCGCGCAGCGCGTTTCTCGCTCGGTGGAGGTGGACGGAGACCGTGGCCGTTGCCATGCCGAGCAGCGACGCGATCTCCCGCGCCGAGCGATCCTCGAGGTAGTACAGGGTCGCCACGGCGCGCTGCCGGTCGGGCAGCTTTCGCATCGCGAGCACGACGTCGGCCGCTTCCTCGTCGACGTCGTCGAGCGGGTCGGGCATCAGTGCCGCCCCCCGGTTGCGCGCCGACTTCAGTTCTGCAGTCGCGACACGGAAGGCAACACGCCACACCCACGCCGAGGGATCGCGGATGGAATCCGAGGCGGCGAGCGCCCGCGCGAAGGACTCCGCGACGGCGTCGCTCGCGATCTCCCGATTGCCGGTGTAGGTGAGAAGCGCCCACCACAAGCGATCGCCCTCCTCTCGGTAGAGGCGCTCGAGCGTGGATCCGGTCACGCGGACATCGTCCACCGTTAGATAGTGCGCCAGATCAACCCCGAACCTTTACTTGCCGTCGCGAGGATCGAGTCAGGCTCGTGTGCAGTTTCTGGCAGCTTGTTGAATCGGACGGCGCAATCGGTCATGCAGCCACTCGGAGCCGGCCACATCGATAGCTCGAGAGGTTCACTTTGCGTCGTGCCGTCAACAACGGCTTGGTGGATGGCGATGGCGACCTTGTTGGTCATCTTGGGGCTGACGGCGCTCGTCTCTACGCGGCGAGCCAAGAGTTAGCTAGGTGGGCGCCGCCGCCCCCGCGGGCTGTCTGTGGACACTCTCATCCAACTAGCCTGTTTCTTGCTGTGACCGACACGCGCGATCCCCGAGGTTGGGTTCCATCGTGACCTCCGCTCGGCTTGTGTTGTGCGCACTTGGGCTCGCCCTGGCAGCGGTACTTCCTTCGTGTTCAGGCGGCAGTCCGGCGAGCGGGAACGGCTACTTCGACGACTTCACCTCCGGTCTCGGTCCGGAGTGGAACGTGTGCTGCCCGTCGGGTGACTTCGCCGCAGCGAACACGTCAGTCGCCAACGGCATCCTCGACCTGAAGGTCGACAAGGTCTCGGGCGTGTGGAAGGGCGCGCTCGTGATCCTGAAGACCCCGTTCACGTATGGCGAGGTCCAGATCCGTGCTCGAGTCGACGCGGGCACGGGCTCCCGCGTGGCGGACCTGCTGTGGCCCGTCTCAGGCCAGTGGCCCCCCGAGATCGACTTCCACGAGATCGCGTCGGGCGACCGGCAGCTCGTTCTGAACACGCTGCATTACGCGCCCGGGAACCAGATGATCCACACGCGGTACGCCGCCGACGCCACGGCGTGGCACGTCTTCGGTGTGCGATGGTCCCCGGGCGTGATCGAGTACACGCTCGACGGCACGGTAGAGGCCACAGTCCGGTCAATGCACGTCCCCGACGAACCTATGACGCTCCACCTGCAGGTCGCCGTGGCGGAGAACCAGATCCCCGACCAGGTCGTCCACCTTCAGGTCGACTGGGTCTCCCTGATCCCGCGCGGCGCCAGCGCGAGCCCTGGCCTGACTAGCTGACGGAAAAGAGCCACCATCCGAATAGGCCATAGCCACCTCGGTGAAAGACGAACGCGCGGACGCGGTACGAGCCAGGTGGAACCTGCGGGACAACGAAGGCCGACCGGAAACGGCATCGGTACATGTCGGTAACCGTGGCCAAGTGGACAATCGGAGAGGCGTCCGAGACAGGTTGTCCGCCCTCGGACTCCTCGTTAGGGATGAGGGTGTTCCACCACAGCTCAAGCCGCTTCGCGGGCGAGCGCGCGATTAGCCCGAGTGAGGCTCGAGCACCTTTACCGGCCGGTCAACGACCCACCCGGGAACATCGCTTCTACCAGGCATCCTCCGAGGCCCAGGCCACGATCATCTGGGTGCTCTGCGAAGTACCTGAGGACTTCTTCATCGTGCGGATGTGCATGTTCCACGTCTGCGACGGTGCCATGTTGGTGACCGTGTTCATGACTTGCCCGTCGAGCGTGTACTCCACGGTCGTCGCGCTGACGCGGACGCCGTAGACGTGCCACTGGGTCTGATCCACCGCGTAGGACGTCTGGATCATCCTGTTCGACGAGGAGTAGTGCATCGTCTGGAAGGACTTCGCGCGATCACCGGACTCGTTGAAGTCGATCTCCGGCGGCCATCCGCCACCGTAGGGCCACAGCAGGAGACATACCTTCGTCCCCGAGCCCGAGATCTTCATCTTCACCTTCCACTCGCCGTACTTGATCGGGTTCTTTAGCGACATCGCGGCGCCCTTGCCGTTGCGGACCCACAGGCGCGCTCCCTCGGGTATGAACTCGACGTTCGACTTCGACGCGTCCTTCCCCTCGAACGCCGTCCACCCGGACAAGCTCTGACTGGTCTTGAAGTTCGTGGTCACGTCCGTGCCGCCCACCGCGACGGCGCTTCCCGCCGGGGTTAGCAGCCCGACGAGGACGAACGCTGCGAGAACATGCCTCACATGCCGCATGGTCCCCACCCCCCATGCGTAATCGCCCGCATAGTGCGTACGGTCGCGGGGAAGGGGGTAAGCCTCTCGGGGGTTTGGAAGCCGTATTCGAGATACCGCAGCGACCGGGTCAGTGCACCGGCCGGTGTTGCAGGTGTTTCGGGTACTGCGGCGGCGACGTTCGCCGCGATCATCGAACGCTTCATGTGTTCGCACCTCCGCTCGGTGTCGGCCGCGTCTTGATAGCGGCTCGCCGGTCGGTTTGGTCTGTGGTCGCACCTCCTCCTCAAAAGAGTCGAGGACAGAGCCTTCTGGGAAGACCCTGCCCTCGATTCGAACGGCGTGACGGTACTACGCAGACACGTCGATCGTCTCGTCCATGGTAGCCACCGCCACCACGATATTCCGGATCCCCCATGAGCAAAGTCATCGTCACCTACGGCAAGTTTTCTTGAACGCGCTGATCTCGTTCGTGACGCAAATCTCGTTCCGTTCCTGTTCGTCAAGGCAAACAACCGCCCGGCAGGGGAGAATGCGGGCGCGAATACGCTGAGCGATGTGATCGAGGGAGAGCGACCCGATATGCGGGCGGCGATCTTCGTCGAGGGCGTCAGCGACCAGGAGGCGCTCGACGCGTTGGCTCACCGCCGACGTCGCGACCTGTCCTCTGAAGGTATTGCAATCGTCCCGATGGGCGGTGCGCACGGCATCCGTCGGTTTCTCGAGACCTACGGCCCGGAGGGCTTTGATCTGCGCTTGGCCGGCTTGTGTGACTCGGGCGAGGAGACATACGTCGGCCGGGCCTTGCCAAGCTGGGGTCTGGCCAAGGACATCGCGGTCCGACATGGAGCATCACGGGTTCTTCGTTTGCGAACCCGATCTGGAGGCCGAACTGATTCGCGCGCTCGGCGTCGACGCGGTAGAGCGCGTCCTGGCCTCGGAGGGCGATCTCGGAGCCTTCCGCACACTTCAGCGGGAGCCCCCATGGAGAGCCCGCGCGAGCGACGAGCAACTTCGGCGATTCATGGGAAGCGGGTCGCGTCGAAAAACTCGCTATGGACGCCTCCTGGTCGAGGCGCTCGACCTCGACCGCGTGCCTCGGCCCCTTGAGCGCGTCCTAGCCCACGTCTGAAGACGGCTGGAAGAACACGGCCGGACGAAGCTTGGACCCTGACATCATGCGCGGGATGCAGTCGGTCTCACCCTCCGCCCCCGACGCCGCGACGGGAGAGTCGTCGAATCCCCGTTCTGCTGACCGGCTACTGGGCGTTCGGGCAGTACTGGGGGATCTGGGTGATCCTCGTCGGGCGCATCCAGGAAACGCACGGTCTCACGTTCGGGCAGATGGGGCTGCTGCTTGCGCTTCTCAGCACGGTCGCGATCCTCGCGATGGCGTTCGGCGCGCCGCGGCTCGTCAAGTATCCGCTGGGCGTGCTCTGCGCCGGCGCGCTGCTCACGCTTGGCACGGGGTCGATCGGGATGGCGCTGTTGCCGTCGTCGCTCCTGTGGATCGCGTTCGTCATCGCGGGCGTCGGCAACGGGCTCGTCGACGTGTTCCTCAACGTCGAAGGGCAGCGGATCGAGACCGTCACGAACAAGCCGGTCCTCCAGTGGCTGCACGCGACCTACGCGCTCGGGCGGGATTACCGGCGCACTGATCGGCGGCCTCTTCCTCGCGAACGGGTACAACTTCCAGCTCGGGCTCGTGCTCGGCGGACTGTGCCTGTACGGGGCCGGCTTCTGGAACGGCGTCGCCGGCACGACACAGCGCGGCGCCTCGGAGGTGGACTCGAGCTTCTCGCTGAGCGCGTTCAAGCGGCACAAGGGACTCTGGCTTCCCGCCGCCGTCGTGCTGTCCGCGTTCCTCGTCGAGGGCTCGATGGACACGTGGTCGGGGCTCTACCTCTACGAGCAGCTGGGTGCGACCGCCTGGCAGGGCGCGCTCGCGTTCGTGGCGTTCTCCGCGGCCGTGTTCGCCGGGCGGATGTTCGCCGGACGCGTGCTCTTCGGCCTCGGCCGACGCGCGACGATCATCGCGGCCGGGACGGGCGGGATGATCGGCGGTGCGATCGCCACCGCGGCGAGCCAGCCGACGGTCGTCGCGTTCGGGTTCCTGCTCATGGGGTTCTCGATCGCGGCGGCCGCGCCGGCGGGATTCGGTCTGGTCGAGACGGAGGCGCCCGATGACCAGACGCACGCGATCGCCGCGGTGACGACGGTCGGCTACTCGGGGTTCGTGTGGAGCCCGCCGATCTTCGCGTGGCTCGCGTCGGCCTTCGACCTGCGCGCCGCGATGGCGCTGATCGTCTGCGCGACGGTCGGCATCCTGGTCGTCGGTCTGCTCGCACCGCACGACCGCCCCGGTTCGCAAGCCGCGCGGTAGGGTCGAACGCATGCGACTCGGCGCCGTCGTCGTGGGTGCCGTCATCGCCGCGCTCGCGGCGACCGCGTGCTCGCGCACCGCGCCGGACCCCTACGCCGCGTTTCGCCAGACCGACGTCGAGGAGGTCCCCGGCACGTTCGACTGGGAGTTGCATCCCGTCGATCCCTCGTTCCGCCCGACCATCTCGCCGGAGGTGGCATACGAGAAGGTCTACGGCGCCGGAGGCGAGCCCGACGCGGTGGCCGTGCTGGCCCAGGTCTACAACCACGTCGGCGACTACGTCGGCCCGCCCGCATGGGTGTTCATCACACCCAACACCTGCTTCGCGACCGCGAAGGGCGACCTCGTCTCACCGGGAAGAACCGGCAACGGCTGCACCCCGCAGAACCTGTACGTGCAAGGGGTCGACGCGACGACGGGCGAGACCCTGGGCGGGTTCTCGGCGTTCGAGCCGCCGGGCGGCTGGACACCGGCACGCGAGGGAACACCAGTCGCGGTGACGGCGACGACTCAGCTCGGCTCGACGCGGCTCCACTGAGCGCGCCAGGCGGCGTCCTCAGACGGCCCGAGACCGACCAGCATCTGCCCAGCGGCGAAGTCTTCCTCCGACACGATCGCGTCGAGCAGGTTGGCGGGCACCGCGCCGTGCCACGGAAACGACCGGTCGGCGAACGCCTCGCGCGTCGCGCCGTCCATCGGCACCTGGTAGCCGTTCCAGGCGAAGTTGTCGAGCGCGACGTCGAAGCGCATGAGGTGATCGAGAAAGGCGTGTGCCGCCACGGGATTGTGTCCCCGCGTCGAGATCGCGGTGAGGTCCAGGCCGACCACGCGCTCGGGACCGCCGGGTGACCAGTAGCGAAGCGCCGCGGTGGTCTCCGCGGCATCGGCGCTCGGACCCGTCGCTCCGTAGCCCGCGCCGTAGCCGTCGCCCGCCGCGTAGCGCGGCGCCGTCAGGATGTCGCCCGACCAGGCTTGGTGCGCGGCGAACCGCCGCTCGGGCAGCCCTTCGATCACGCCGTCGTCGGTGAACTGCGCGCCCGCAACGCGCACGGCCTCCTCGAGGAAGTCGGCGGCGGCGGTGAGCTCTCCGTCGGTGGCGTCGAGCAGGTCGGTCACGCCGTCGCGTTGCAAACCGAGTGCAAGTGCCTCTCGATAGCTGTCGTAAAACCCGACCAAGCCCTGATACGCGGTATCGGTGAAGATCGCGAACGGGTCCGCACGCGCATCGGGGGCATCGGCCGGCAACACCATGTCGGCACGCCACCCGATGCCGGCCGTGTAGACGGTGTACGGCGTCGTGTACCGCTGACCGGGGTCGTAGAACGGACCGTCGCCGGCGCGGAACCACGACCAGAGATTCCGCAGGTGCGGGAGATACTCGTGCTGCAGCGGCCGCAGCAGCCCCGCATCGACCATCCCCGGCAGTACGTCGATCACCGGGAACACGACGTCGTAGGTGCTCGCCGGGTCCTGCAGCGCCGCCACCATCTCGTCGACGTGCGTAAAGCTCGACACCTCGACATGGATGTCGCTCGCCGCGTTCGCGCGCTCGAAGTCGTCGAGCACGCGCCGGGCAAGGTAGTCCTTCCATTCGTAGACGCGAAGGGTCGCGCCCTGCTCGATCGGCAGGCCGCCATCGAGCAGCAGTCCGGCGTCGACCGGCAGCGGCCCACCCAGGGCGGTGGGAACCCTGGCTGGCGCCGTGCGGCGGCCGCAGGCCGTCGCGGCGGCGCCCGCCAGGGGAAGGGCGAGGCCGAGCAGCGCCGCGCGCCGCAGGAACGCTCGTCGGTCGAACCGTTCCACCGTTTCCTTGCTTTCGGATCAGCCTTCGGAGATCTCGCCGTCGTGCCACTCGGGGTCGGCTTCGAGCAATCCGCGGATCTCCATGAAGCGCTCGTGCTGCGCCGGGTCATCGGCGTTGCGCATGTAGCTCGCGCGATCGTCGAAGATCACGAACAGCCAGTTCGCATCGGTGTCGTTTTCCCGGAGCACGTAGGAGCGGACGTAGCCCGCGACCGGCTCGCCGCTCATCTGCGTGTCGATCACCTTCCGGAGCGCCTCGAGGTTCTCCTCCTTGACCATCATCTTCGCGCAGGTGCCGTACATGGCTCTCCCCTTCCGCGGACCGCGTTTCGGGCCGTACCGCAAGGGTAGGCCGATCCGGGAGATCGCGGTTACGGCGCCGGCCCGAGCGGCTCGGGAGGCGGTGGGGCGGTACCCATCCCCCAGGCGTCGGCGCCACCGTCGACGACGACCGTCGTGCCCGTGATGTAGCCGCCGCCGTCGCTCGCCAGGAACGCGATCGTCGCCGCGACCTCCTCCGGCGTCCCGGCGCGGCGCATCGGCACCTGCTCGGCAAAGCTGTCGACGACGGCCTGACCGCCGTACTGGAGGATGCCCTCGGTCTGGATGACGCCGGGCGAGACGCACACCGCGCGGATGCCGAACTTCGACCACTCCAGGGCGATGCCGGCCGCGAAGGTCTCGAGGGCGCTGCGGGCCATCGCCGAGGGCACCACGGTGGGAATCCCTCGTCGCGGGCTGAACCCGAGAAACGCGACGAACCCGGAGCGCTGCGGAATCATCCAGCGGTGCGCGACCTGCTGGGTGACGTCCCAGGTGGCGTCGACGTTCAGCCGATGGATCGCGCGAAGGCCCTTGTTCGCGGTGTCCTCGAGCGGCGCGGCGAACTGCCCGCCCGCGTTGTTCACCAGGATGTCGACGCGGTCGTGACGTTCCGCGACCGCATCGAGGAACGCGGCGACCTGGTCCGGCTCGCGGATGTCGCACGGCTGTCCGTAGCAGGCATCGCCGAGGTCATCCGTAACGGTCGCGATCGGCTCCGGGCGGCGGCCACAGATCGCGACGGAGCCCCCGGCCGTCACGATCGCCCGCGCCGTCGCCGCGCCGATGCCGGTGCCGCCGCCGGTGACGATCGCCACCCGGCCGACCAGCGCATCGGAGGCAAGCGGTGAGCGAAAGCCCTCTACCATGGCC
Source organism: uncultured Actinomycetes bacterium (assembly GCA_963816105.1). Classification (GTDB taxonomy): domain Bacteria; phylum Actinomycetota; class UBA4738; order UBA4738; family HRBIN12; genus AC-51. The sequence goes on from CAWFJH010000004.1 coordinate 376,764, forward strand.
GGAGTATGCAGGACGGCGTCGTGATCGGGGCGGACGGTGTGCGCCTGGTAACCCGGACGTTTCCGGCCGCCGGGTCGCCGGCGGGTCCGACGCTCGTGCTGCACCACGGGCTCGCCTCGAGCCAGCACATCTGGGACTTGATGCTGCCTTCGCTCGTACGCCGGCACCGCGTGGTGACGTTCGACGCCCGTGGCCACGGCCGCAGCGCAAAGCCGACCACCGGCTACGGGTTCGACCACACGGTGACCGACGCGATCGCCGTGATCCGCGCGACGGGCGGACGCCGGAGCGTGCTCGTCGGCCATTCGTGGGGGGCGATGGTCGCGATCGAGCTCGCGGCCCGGTATCCGCGCGCGGTCGCCGGCGTCGTCCTCGTCGATGGCGGCATCTCGCGGATGCGCGACGGCTTCCCCGACTGGGCGGCGGCGAAGCAGGCGCTCGCCCCGCCGCATCTCGCCGGCATCCCCGTCGAGGAGTTCCGCGCATCGATCGGGCCGTTCCTGGCGGGCTCGCTGACCGTCACACCGCAGGTGGAAGACATCGTGCTGTCGGTGATGCGTGTCGACGCACAGGGGCGCATCCATCCACGGCTGTCTCGCGCGAACCACTTCCGGATCCTGCGTGCGATCTGGGAGCAAGACCCGCCCGCGCTGCACCGGTTGCTCCGGGTCCCGGGTCTCGCCGTCATGGCGGGCGGCGGCGACCCCGACTGGGACGCGCGGCGCCGGGCGGCCGCGAACGCGTTGCGGGCAAGCGGTGCTCCGGTTCGGGTCAGCTGGATCGAGGGCATTCACGACCTGCCACTGCAGCACCCAAAGGTGCTCGCGCGCCGGATCGGGTCGTTCGCGCGAAGCGCCGTAGGATAGAAGCGATGATCGTCTTCCTGCTGATCGTGATCCTGCTGGCGGTGCTCGGCGTTCTCGGGCTCGCGCTCAAGATCGCCGCCGCGCTGGTCCTCGGATTCATGATCGCAACGGTCGCGATCGCGCTCATCGGCTACTACATCGTGCGTCACGAGCTCCGCAAGATGCAGCGATCGGTTGCCGCCCCGCAGACACGGGCAACCGGCACCATCTCGGCCACCACCGTCGAGGTCGGCGAGCCGCAGCGCAGCAACGACGCCGGCGTCGACGATCGCTACTAGTCGCGCCGGCGCACGAGCCGCTCGCGGTGACGGATCGGCGCACCACCCACGAACTCGTAGAACGCGCCGCGTGACCGTCCCTGTTCCTCGCGCACATCGCCCCGCTCCAGCGCGAACGCGGCCGCGCGCACGAGCGGCCAGCGCAACGGCTCCGGCGGTGCGAACGCCGACTCCGGCCGGTTGACCGCGAGCGTCGTCCACTCGTCCTCGACGTCGAGCACCGTGGAGGCGAGGATGTGCCCGCCGATGTAGGTCTGCACGACGCCGTGGCCGCTAAAGCCGAGCCCGGCGTGGATGGTGCCCGGATCGAGCGTCCGGTAGAACGGCACGAACGTCGGGGACTGATCGATCGGGCCGCCCCACGCGTGCGTGAACCGCACGCCCTCGAGCTGCGGGAACAGCCACAACAGCCCGCCCGCCGCAACCTCTGCGTAGTGCCGCACACCGTTGGCACCGCGACCGCTGCCGCGGCCCCCAAACACGGCGCTGCCCGCGCCGCCGCCGATCACGATCCGGCCGTCGTCGGTCGGGCGCAGGTAGTAGAGCCACTCGCGGCCGTCGGCGATGCCGATCTGCGACGTCCAGCCGATCTCCTCGAGGCGCTCCGGGATCGGCTCGGTCGCGACGACGTAGTCGGCGATCACACCGAAGCTCCGGCGGAACGGCGACATATCCGCGGCCCACGCGCCAGTCGTGAGCACCACCCGGTCGGCGCGGATCGCGCCGTGGGGGGTGCGCACGATCGCCGGGCGCTCTCGGACGAGGTCCGTCGCACGGGTGCGCTCGAAGATGTGCACCCCGCGCTCGAGCAGCACCCGGCGCAGGCCCCGCGCCAGGCGCGCCGGCTGACAGATCGCGTTGTCCGGCGCGAACGCGCCGCCCACGAAGCGCGGAGAATCGGCGTAGGCGCGCGCCTCCTCGGCGGTCAGCGGAATCCGGTGTCCCTCGAGGTGCGCGGCGATCGCGGGATCGATCTCGCCGAAGCCCTCCTGCCACGCGCCGGCGCGGGCGCCGAGGACACCCTCCTGGTGAAACCAGCAGTCGATGCCGAGCGCGGCGGCCGTGCGGCCGAGATCGGCGACCGCGTCGGACTGCACCTCGGCGTAGCGAAGCCCTTCCGTCTCGCCGAAGAGGCCGAGGAGAGCCGAGAGGTCCCACCACGACGACGAGGCGAACCCGCCGTTGCGCCCGCTCGCGCCACCGCCGACGATGTCCTGCTCGATCAGCGCGATGCGCATCCCCGGGGCGCGCTCGGTGAGGCGCAGCGCGGTCCAGAGTCCGGCGAACCCGCCTCCGACAATGCACACGTCGGCCGACCAGTTCCCCTCGAGCGGCGGCGCCGGCTCGCCGGGGTCGGCGGCGAGCGCCTCCTGCAACCAGAAACTCCGCGCGGCGCCGGGCGTCGGGACCTCGATCATCGCGCTGCGTCCCGGCGCAGGATGAACGAGGTCACGACCCGGGCGATCCCCACGAAGAACGCCCCGAAGATGACGCCGACCACCGCGAACGTCAGTACCTCCCGCACGGTCCACGCGCGGACGAACGCCGCACGCACGGCGACGGCAAGCGTGATCGCCAGGATGATCTGCGACACCACGCGCGGGGGCGAGGGATCCCGGTAGGTGCCGAGCGCCAACGCCACCACGATCCAGGAGACGACGAAGATGGAGGCGAGCGCCAAGAACCGGCTGACGACGTCCTCGCCGTGACGGTCGAGCCCGACGACCAGAAACGCAAGCAGCCCGAGCACATCGCCCAGCAAGGTGACGCGCGCCCCGCGCGTGCCGTCGGTCAGCGGTTGCACGGAGCCATCGTCCCAGGTGCGAAGCCCGTAGCCTTGCGATGTGCGCACGCCGAAAACCGCCGAGGAACTGCTCGCCGCGCTTCGTCGCGAGGCCGACCCCACGCGCCTGCCCGGCATGGCGCGGGTGGGCATCGACGTCTCACGTGCGCTGGGCGTGCCCGTGCCGGCGATCCGGCGGATCGCGAGGAACACCGTCCGCGACAACAGCGTCGCCAACGAGGTCTGGGCGAGCGACGTCCACGAGGCGCGTCAGCTCGCCCCGCTCGTCGCCGACCCCGCCACGCTGTCGCTCTCGCGCATGTCCGCGTGGGCGCGCGAGATGGACTCCTGGGACATCACCGACATGTGCGCCGACACGTTTGCCGCGACGCCGAGCGCCGACCGCGCGATCGAGCGGTGGAGCCGCGCGCGGCACGGGTTCACCAAGCGGTGCGCGTTCGCGATGATCGCGCGGATGGCGGTGTCGGCCGACCGGCCCGATGACGACTTCCGGGCATGGCTGCCGGTGATCCACGCCGCGGCGACGGACGAGCGCAACGAGGTGAAGAAGGGCGTCAACTGGGCGCTCCGCCAGATCGGCAAACGCAATCGGGCGCTTCGGCGCGACGCGATCGCCGAAGCAGAGGCGCTGCTCACGCTTGGCGACCCGACCGCCCGGTGGATCGCCCGCGACGCGCTCCGCGAGCTGCGGGATCCGCGCACCGTGGCGCGGATCCCGCAGTAGCGCGACGTTCGGACTTCAGACGCGGGGCTCGGCGGCCTCTACGAGATCCGGCACCTCGACCGACTCGTGATGTCCCTCGACGTCGATCTTCGGCAGCCACTGCAGCCACCCGGGCAGGTACCAGTTCCGGTCGCCGAGCAGCTTCATCGCCGACGGCACCAGGATCGACCGCACGACGGTGGCGTCCAGGAACACCGCGATGGCCAGGCCGAAGCCCATCTGCTCGAGCCCGGCGATCCGACCGCTCGCGAAGGAGGCAAACACGGCCACCATGATCACGGCGGCGCCGGTGATGATGCCGCCGGTGGTGCGCAGGCCGAACGCGACCGCCTCTGCGTTGTCCTTGGTCTTGTCGTACTCCTCTCGGATCCTCGTCAGCAAGAAGACCTGGTAGTCCATCGAGAGGCCGAACAGGATCGAGAACAGGAACAGCGGGAGCCACGACTCGATCGCATCGACGCGGATGAACCCGAGCGCGTCCGCGATCGACCCCGCCCACGCCGGACCGCCCTTCTGGAAGATGAGCGTGATGAGGCCGAAGGCCGCGCCCACCGACAGCAGGTTCATCACGATCGCCTTCGCCGGCACGACGACCGACCGGAAGACCACCGTGAGCAGCATGAACGACAGGCCGAGGACGAGCAGGATGATGATCGGCGTGTAGAAGTTCGACACGTCGAAGAAATCCTTCACGATCGCCGTCTGCCCGCCGACGAGCACGCCGGAGTCCTGACCGAACGCCTGGGGCACGTATGTGTCCCGCAGGTTCGTGATCGCCTCGACCGCGGCGTCGTTGGACGCATCGGCCGCCTCTCCCGCCATCGGGAAGACGACGAGCGTGACGGTGCCGTCCGCGCTTGTCTGCGGGGGTTGCGGCTTGTCGAACGACGCGTCGCCGGCGACCGCGGCCGTCAACGCATCGATCTTTGCCTGCACGGCCGGGTCGCTCGAGTCGCCAGGGACGACCACGTCGGCGGTTGCCTGGCCGCCCCCGCTCTCCGGGAACTTGGCGAGCAGCACGTCGAACGCATCCTTCGTCTGGATGCCGTCGGGGATGGTCGAGATGCCGGAAAAGCCCTTGCGCATCCCACGGCCGCTGTCGTTCGGGTGCGACTGGAGCCAGTACGGAACCGACAGCAGGATCATGAAGGTCGCGGTCAGGACCAGCCACAGGACAGGCCGTGCCATGACGGTGCGCGTGGCCCGGTCCCAGAACCCGCCGGGAGCGCCGTGCTCCCTGGGCTCGGCTCGCGCGAGCCATGACGCCCAGGACGCGCCGCGCTTGATGCCCCTGGTGAGCGCAATGATGAAGCCGACCACGAGGGCGATCGCGACGAGCATCCCCGCCCATGCGGGCGCACTCAGCGCCGAAGGGATCCCGGCGCCGATCCCGCCGACCACGAGAATCAACCCGAGGACCGCGAGGTTCCCGAGCAGCGACTTCCACGGCCAGTTGATCCGGTCCGACATCGGCTCTGCCCGCGTGCCGAAGAACGACAGCAGCGCCGGCAACAGGGTCATCGATAGCGCCACCGAGATCAGCACGACGATGATCGCGCCACCGGCGAGTGCGCGGAAGATCGTGGTCGGCACCAGGAGCATGCCCGCGAGCGCGAGCACCACCGTTAAGCCGCTGAAGAACACGGCGCGGTTCGCCGTGGCCCCGGAGCGTCCGATCGCCTCCAGCTTGTCGAGGCCGCGCTGTCGCTCCTCGCGATAGCGCGACACGATGAACAAGGAGTAGTCGATCCCGACGGCGAGCCCCATCATCGAGATCAGGTTTGGCGCGAAGAAGCTGAAGCGCCACACGGTGCCGATCAGGGCGACCACACCGAGCGCGATCGAGATCGCGAAGATGCCGAGCACGATCGGGGTCACGCCGGCCAGCAGCGCCGCGAACACCGCGATCAGGACAATGATCGCGACCGCCACACCGATCGTCTCGCCCTTGCGGAGGTCTTCCTCCGAGATCTTCTTGAAGTCGTCGGTCGACGTCGGCTCGCCCAGCATGTAGAGGGTCGTGCCGCCGGTGCTTGTTTCGTCCCGGATCGTGTTGAGGTCATCGACGATCGTCGCCGTCTTGTCGGTGTCGTTCGTCAACACGACGCTGAACAGCACCGCCGTCCCGTCCTCGGAGGGAATCGGACCGAGCGCCGCGACCTGCGGGTTCGCGGCGTCCTCCTTGGACATCGGGAAGGAGGCCGGGACTGCGAGCACGACGCTCGGATCGAGTTGCCGGAGATCGTCGAGGGCGGCGTTCACCTGATCGGCGAACGCCGGGTCCTGCACGGCGCCGGAGCCGCCGACCATCACGAACGTTTCGGGCGCGACGTCTTGCTGCAGCTTCTGCGCCTCAAGGGTCTTTTGTGCGCGGATCGCCTCGGGGCTGTTCGTGAAGTCGAAGTCGTTCGTCAGCGCCGACGAGAGCATCGAGCTGCTGGCGGCGCCGGCCGCGATCCAGATCACCAGCCAGATGGTCACCGTGCGCCACGGATGGCGGCTGCTTGCCCTCGCCAACGTCTCAGGATTGAGCTTCATGTGGTTCCCCCCTTCGAACGAGCCTCCCGGGCTCGCCTTGACGTACGGTGTATGCTTACGGCGTACGCAGGATATGCATACAGCGTAAGTGTGTCAACACCGACCACGTGAACAGCCTGGAACACGATGGGACGAACGACAACCTCAGCGAAGACGCGGGCCCCGCTCACCCGCGAACGGATCGTCGACGCGGCGCTTCGCGTGATGGATACCGAAGGACTCGACGCCGTGTCGATGCGCCGCGTCGCTCGCGAAGTCGGGGTCGAGGCCATGTCGCTCTACAACCACGTCGAGGACAAGGACGACCTGCTTCAGGGCATCTGCGACCGCGTGATGGCCGGCTACGACTTCCCCGAGGAGACCGGCGATTGGGCCGAGCAGTGCCGGGCGGCCGCTCGGTCGTGGCGCCGGGTGCTCCAGGCGCATCCCGACATCATGCGGGTGTTCGCGGAGTCCCACGGACCCGCCCCCACGTCGCTCGACTCGCTTCGCCCGATGGAGCACGCGATGCGGCTGATCCGGGCCGGCGGCCTTTCGGACAAGGACACGGTCCAGGCGTTCCACGTGTTCGGCGGGTTCATCCAGGGCTTCGTGATGATGGAGGGCGGCACGATCGGGGCCCACGGCGACGCCGCGTCGTTCAAGGGCGAGTCCTTCCAGGAGGCGGTCGCGTCGATGCTCCCGGCCGCGGATTTCCCGACGTTGCTGGCGGTGGCCCCGTACTTCGCCGCCTGTAGTGCCGACGACCAGTTCGAGTTCGGTCTCGACCTGCTGATCGAGGGCCTACGCGCCAAGGTCGGGCGCACTTGATTCGAACCGTCGGGTGACTCCTTCGCCTGGAAGGCATCTCCGATTTGTGCAAAGGCGCCCGCTCGCCCTAGTCTTGCGGTGAAGAACAGGTCTGCGCAAAGGGGGGACTCCATGATTCGAAGGCGATACGTTGTGCTGGCGTGCGCCGCGGCGCTCGCGCTGGTGACCGCCGCGTGCTCCTCGTCGAGCTCATCGAGCACATCGGCCGCCGCAGGCTCGACGTCGACGACGACGAGCTCCTCGTCGGAAGGTGGCGGCACCGTCAACGCGACCGAGCACGACTTCGAGATCGCGCTCGACCAGACGACGGTCGCGGGCGGCGAGGTGACGTTCAACATCACCAACAACGGGCCGAGCACCCACGAGTTCGTGGTGTTCAAGAGCGACGACGCGCCCGACGACCTGCCCGTCGAGAACGGCGAGGTGCAGGAAGACGAACTGGACGCGATCGGCGAGCAGGAGGACATTGCGCCGAACACGAACTCCACGCTCACGCTTCAGCTGCCCGCCGGTCAGTACGTGATCATCTGCAACATCACCGGCCACTACGAGGCGGGGATGCAGACGGGACTCACGGTCAGCTAACCGACCGCGGCTCCATCGATCGGCGTAGGCCGGCGCCCGAAGGGCGCCGGCCTCCGTGCGTGTGGAGGCCGGAACGCTTTTGCGCGTGCTCAAGCGGGTTCCGTGCCCATCCGATGCCCTAGGGACCAGACGTTCAATCCGACCTGCAGGAGCGCGGTGATCGACGACGCGACCGTGGCCCCCGATCCGTCCGCGATCGAGGGAGCCCTCGAGACCCATCGAGCCGATTCCCTTACGGCGGCCGAGCTTCGCGATGCGCTCGCGGCAGCGCGACGCGACCTCCACCACCTGCGCAGCACCTACGGCGCGCTGGTCGAGCAAATCCCCGCGATCGTCTATCAGGACGTCACCGACGAGAACTGGACGACGATCTACGTCTCGCCCCAGATCACCAAGCTGCTGGGCGTGACCCCAGAGGAATGGATCGGCGACTCGAAGCTCTGGTCGGAGATGATCCACGACGACGACCGCGACCGCGCGATCGAGGAGGTCGACCGCGGTATCGGCTCGGGCGAGCCGTACACGGTCGAGTACCGGATGATCGGTCGCGACGGCCGGGTGCGTTGGTTCCAGGACACGGCGGTGATGCTGCCCGACGCCGAGGGCAACCCCGCCTTCACCCACGGCGTCATGCTCGACATCACCGATCGGCGCGAGGCCGAGGAGCAGCTCACCTATCTCGCCTATCACGACCGCCTGACCGGTATGCCGAACCGAGCGATGTTCGACGAGCTCGTGGAGCTCTCGCTCGCACGCGCGCGGCGCGCGGAGCGCGGGGTCGCGGTGCTGGCGCTCGACATCGACAACTTCAAGCTGGTCAACGACTCGCTCGGCCTGGAGGCCGGGGACCGGCTCATCATGCAGGTGGCCCTGCGTCTGCAGGAAGCCACGCGCGACACCGACCTCGTCGCCCGCTCCGGCGGCGACGAGTTCCTCATGCTGCTGGCCGACCTCGATCAGGCGACGGCCGTCGCGGGCGAGAACGGCGCGGCGATCGCCGCTCAAGGGGTCGCCAATCGCGTGCTCGAGTCCTTCGAGGCGCCGTTCGAGGTCGACGGGACCGAGCTGTACGTCACGGCATCGATCGGCATCAGCGTGTTCCCGCTCGATGCGGACGACGCGATCAGCGTGCTCCGCAACGCCGACAGCGCGGTGTACCGGGCGAAGGCCGCGGGGCCGGGCAGCTACGTCGTCAACCAGATCGAGAACGAGCGGGCGATCAGCAAGCTGTCCCTGTCGACACGCCTGCGCAAGGCCGTCGAGCACCAGGACTGGACGCTGCATTACCAGCCGCTGATCGACCTGTTCAGCGGCGAGATGTTCGGCGTCGAGGCGCTGATCCGCTGGCCGGATCCCTCCGGCGGCCTTGTGCCGCCCGGCGACTTCATCCCGCTCGCCGAGGAGATGGGCCTCATCGAGGCGATCGGCGCCTGGGTCGTCGCGGAGATCTGCCGGCAGGACGCCATCTGGCGCGCGGAGGGCCTCGAGCTGGAAATCAGCTTCAACCTTTCGCCGCGCCAGCTCTGGCAGCCCGACCCGGTCACCCGGATCGCCCGCGAGATCGAGGAGGCGGGGATCGATCCGCAGCGCATCACGGTCGAGATCACGGAGTCGACCGCGATGAACGACCCCGACCGCACGCTCCAGGTGCTCCACGGCTTCAAGGACCACGGGCTCAAGCTCGCAATCGACGACTTCGGCACCGGGTACTCGTCGCTGTCGCGGCTTCGCTACATGCCGGTTGACGTCCTCAAGATCGACCGCTTGTTCGTTCGCGACGTCAACAGCGACCGGCAGAGCGCGAGCATGGTCTCGGCGATCATCGCCTTGGCGTCGAACCTGCGGATGGCGCCGCTCGCCGAGGGGATTGAGACCGAGGAGGAGTGGCGATTCCTCGCCGCGCGCGGCTGCGCCTCCGGGCAGGGATTCCTATTCTCGCGGGCGGTACCGCCTGAGGATATCTCCGCGAGCCACCGCCGGCGCGGTCTCACCGTCGTCGAGGGCGGGCTCGCCGTCTAAGCGGGTCTAGCGCGGCCGGCGCTTCGGCGCCCGAGCCTTGCCGCGGCGGCCCTTCGGGCCGCCGCTGAACACGACGCGAGGCGGCGACACCTTCATCCCCTCGACCTGGAACTCCTCGTGCAGATCGAGGCGGGCGGCCATTCGCGAGACGTCCCCCACCTGCTCCGGGGTCACGAACGTCACGCTCGTGCCGAACCGACCCGCGCGAGCGGTTCGACCGACCCGGTGCACGTAGGCCTTGTCGTCCAGCGGCGCGTCGTAATTCACGACGAGCGTGATGTCGTCGAGATCGAGCCCGCGGGCGGCGACGTCGGTCGCGACGAGCACGCCGACGTGGCCGCCGGCGAATCGCGCGAGCGAGCGGTCACGGGCCTCCTGGCGCATATCGCCGTGCAGTGCGAGCGCGGGCACGTCCTTCCCCTTGAGCTGGCGGGCAAGCGCGTCGACCGCCCGCTTGGTGTTGACGAACACGAGGGTGAGGCCGTCCTGTGCCTCCGCAAGCTCGATCAGCATCGCGAGCCGGTCGTGCGTCGGGACGGGGATGAAGCGATGGTTCGCCTCCTCGACCACTTGGCGGTCTTCCCCCGCAATCTCGTGCAGCACGGGGTCGCGCGTGTACACCTGCGCGATGCGGCCGACCGCGCCGTCGAGCGTCGCGGAGAAGAACATCGTCTGCCGATCCCGCGGCAGCCGCCTGACGATCCGGTCCACCTGCGGCTGGAAGCCCATGTCGAGCATGCGGTCGGCCTCGTCGAGGACGAGCACGCGCACACCGCTGAGATCGACGAGTTCCCGGATGGCCAGGTCGTCGAGCCGTCCAGGCGTTGCGATCAGGACGTGGGCGCGGCCGACACCGCGCGCCTGTTCCTTCACGTTTGTCCCGCCGTAGACCGCTTTGACCTTGAGGTTCGCCGCCGCTGCGATGTCGACGAAGTCCTCGCTCACCTGCTGGGCGAGCTCCCGCGTCGGGACGAGCACGAGCGCCGCCGGCAGCGGGGTGTCGTCGGGGTCGAGCCGGTCGACGATGGGCAGCGCAAAGCCCAGGGTCTTCCCGGAGCCGGTCTTGGATCGAGCAAGTGTGTCCCGCCCGGCGCGGGCGTCCTCCCACACCATCGCCTGAATCGGGAACGGCTCGGTGATGCCACGAGCCGCAAGGGCCGCGGCGACCGGTTCGGAGACCCCGAGCGCTTGGAAGCTCTCGGGTACCTCGGTCACCCTCTCAGGCTACCGCAAGCTACAGCTCGAACGCCCCGTCGAAGGCACCGACCACGTGCGTCACGATCAGCAGCTGCGCGAGGGCGAGCGACTCGCTCCGCGCCGGTTCGTGGCCCGGCCGCTTGATCACGCCGAGCCGGTCGCGCTGCAGCCGCTCGTCGGGATGCAGGGTCGACCACAGGGCGTCTTCGAACTCCGCCCCCACGTCGGCCGGACAGTCGCCGTCGATGTCGAGCACGCTCATCGGGCCACGCCGGTCGGTGCGCGCCGACCAGCGAACCGGCGACTCGCCGCGCACCCGGAACTCCCCGAGCAGCTCGCGTAACGCCGGATACGGCAGCGTCGGACGGATGACCACCCGGGCCGACAGGTGGGCGTCCCCGGTGGCCCCGGCCTGCTGGTGAAACCGCACGATCACGTCCGCGTACTCACGTTGGGGGCGGATGTACTGGGCGGCGTCGGGTTCCCGCCGCTTGAGCTCCGCGACGACGTCGCGCGGCGAGTAGCCGCGCTCGAACACGTCGCGGTCCAGTTTCCACCGATGCCGGAGCGTCTCCTCTGGCTCGAGGAACACCGCGACGTCGATCGCGTCGCGCACCGCTCGGTCGGCGAGCGGCAGGAGGCCCTCGACGATCACGATCTCGCCGGGATCGACGATCTCGTCGGGGCCGAACGTGCCCGTGTGGTGGTCATACGTCGGCTTGCTGATCGCCTCCCCCGTCGCGAGCGCGCGCAGGTGCCCGGCCATGAGGTCCATCCGATTGGACTCCGGCGCGAGCGGGGTCACCCCGAGCTCCGCTCGCGCGGCGCGGTCGTACCGGTGGTAGTCGTCGGTGCACACGCGGCCGACGCGGCCGACCCCGAGGATGAACTCGATACCCCGGGACAGCGTCGATTTGCCCGAGGCGCTGTCCCCGGCCAGGGCGAGCAGCACCGGCCGAAGGCCGGTGCTGCTCGCGGCCACGGTCGGTGCGATCGACGGAACGCGGGTCTCGGGCACGGTCGGGCGAGCCTACCGCGGCGCTTCGCGCCGCGGGTAGGCGGCGTCGCGCCGATCGGCCGCGGTACGCTGAGCGGCGTTCGTCGGGAGGAAGGCCGAAGGAAGATGGTTGTGGAGGACCGCGCCGGGCTCTGGAACGACCTTGCCGCGCAGATCGCGATCGACAGCCTGCGGGCAACGACCGCCGCGGGCTCGGGCCACCCCACCTCGTCGATGTCGTGCGCGCATCTGCTCGCGGTGTTGTTCGCCGATCACCTCCGCTTCGACGTCAAGGATCCGCACTACCGCGCGAGCGACCGGTTCGTGCTGTCGAAGGGGCATGCCGCGCCGGCGCTCTACGCCGTGCTCAAGGCCGCCGGTGCGTTCGACGACGAGATGCTCCTGTCGCTTCGCGCAGACGGCTCGCCGCTGCAGGGCCACCCGGCGCCCACCAAGGAATTCCCCTGGGTCGATCTCGCCACCGGCTCGCTCGGCCAGGGGCTCGCGGCGGGGCTCGGGATGGCGCTCGCGATGCGCCTGGACGGCGCCGATGCAAACGTCTGGGTCCTGCTCGGAGACTCCGAGATGGCGGAGGGGTCGGTCTGGGAGGCGATGGAGGCGACCGCCTTCCACGGGGCCGGCAACGTGACGGCGATCCTCGACCTCAACCGGCTCGGCCAGCGCGGGCCCACGATGCACGGCTGGCAATCCGACCTGTTCCGCGATCGCGCCGAGGCCTTCGGATGGAGCGCGATCCAGATCGACGGCCACGACGTCGCCGCGATCGACCGCGCCTACCGCGACGCCCTGGCGGACGAACGCCCGACGATGATCGTCGCGCGCACCGAAAAGGGCCGCGGGGTCTCGTTCCTCGCCGACGCCGACGGGTGGCACGGCAAGGCGGTGCCCGCCGATCGACTCGACGAGGCGATCGGCGAGCTGGGCGGCATGACGGACATCCGCTTTACACCGCCGTCCCCGCCCGACGTCCACGTGACGCCGGTCACCCACGACGCCGGCGTCGCACGGCCCGTCTACGACGGGCCGGTCGCGACGCGCAAGGCGTTCGGCGAGACTCTCGCCTGGCTCGCCGCCACCTACCCCGACGTCGTCGTGCTCGACGGCGAGGTCGGCAACTCCACTTACACGGAGGACGCCGCCGCCGCGGTGCCCGAGCGGTTCTTCCAGCTCTACATCGCCGAGCAGTGCATGGTCGGCGTGCAGACGGGGCTTCAGGCGCTCGGCAAGACCGCGTTCGCGGCCTCGTTCGGCGCCTTCCTCACCCGGGCGGCCGATCAGATCCGGATGGCGGCCGTCGGGCGGGCCGATCTGCGTCTGTGCGGATCCCACGCCGGCGTCTCGATCGGCGAGGACGGGCCCTCACAGATGGCGCTCGAGGATCTCGCGATGTTCCGCGCCCTCGAGAGCTCGACGGTCCTGTACCCGGCCGACGGCATGAGCACGGTCGCGCTTGTCGAGCAGATGGCGCGGATCGAGGGCATCTCCTACGTGCGCACCACGCGGGAGGCGACGCCCGCGCTCTACGACGGCGACGAGACGTTCCCGATCGGCGGCTCAAAGGTGCTCGCCGAGACCGATCACGACGACGTCACGCTGATCGGTGCGGGGATCACGCTGCACGAATGCCTCGGCGCACACGACATCCTCGGCGCCGCCGGCATCACGGCGCGCGTCCTCGACTGCTACAGCGTCAAGCCGATCGATGCCGCGGCGATCCGCCGCGCGATGGGCGACACGGGCGTGCTGGTGGTCGTCGAGGACCACCGGATCGAGGGCGGGCTCGGCGATGCGGTGCTCGACGCCCTGGCCGGAAGCGGCCCGCTGCACGGCCGGGTCGTGAAGGTCGCGGTCACATCGATGCCCGGCTCCGCGGCGCCGGAGCGGCAGCGGGCGCTTGCGGGGATCGACGCCGCGGCGATCGCGGCGCGCGTCCGCGAGGTCGTCGCGACCTAAGGCCGCCGGCGCGACTCAGATCCGAAGCGCCATCGCGGAAGGGATCCCGCCGAACGCGTAGGCGATGATCTCTTCGGGCGGGACCGGCTTGGAAAAGTAGAAGCCCTGGCCCAGCCGGCACCCGCGCTCCCGCAGGAACGCGAGCTCCTCGGCGGTCTCGATGCCCTCCGCCAAGGTGATGAGGTCCAGCCCGTTCGCGAGCTCGAGGAACGCGCTCACGATCGAGGCCGACTGACGGTCCTCGTGCACGTTGGACACGAACGAACGGTCGATCTTGAGCACCCGCACCGGCATGTGCCGCAGCCGCGAGAGCGAGGAGTATCCCGTGCCGAAGTCGTCGATCGCGATCGAGAACCCCGCCGATGTCAGCTCGAGCAGGATGCCCTCGGCACGGTCGGGATCCATCATCGCGGAGCTCTCCGTCACCTCGACCATCACGCGCGACGGATCGACGCCGCCGGCGCGAAACTCGTGCTGGATGCGGCCGGCAAGGTCGGGCTGCCAGAACTGGCGTGGCGACAGGTTGAAGCCCACCTCCAGGTCGATGTCGAGCTCGCGCCACGCCGTCACCTGATACGTCAGCTCGCGCACGACCCAGTCCCCGATCCGCTCGATGAGTCCCAGCTCCTCGGCAAGCGGGATAAAGTCGTTCGGAGGCACGATCGTGCCGTCGGGCTCGATCCAGCGGATCAGCGCCTCCACGCCGACCATCGATCCGTCCTGCAGGTCGATCACCGGCTGGTAGTGCAGCGCCCACCGTTGGGCATCGACCGCCTTGCGCAGGCGCGTCACGAAGTGCAGCCGCGCACTCGAGTCGGCGTCGGTCACGCCGGCCAGCACGTAGCTCGTCCCGCCGATCCGCTTGGCCTCGAACATCGCCAACTCGGCGTTTCGCTGGAGCCCGCCGGCGTCGTCGGCATCGCGCGGGAACAGGCTCACACCGACCCCCGCACCGATGTAGACCTCCGTGTCGTCGACGCTGAACGGCAGTGCAAGCGAGTCGTGGATCCGTTGCGCGACCGACTCGGCGCGAAGCAGCGCGCCGTCGGGGCCGGAGTCGTCGCGATCGAGATCGGCGAGCAGCAACAGGAACTGGTCGCCGCCGCGTCGGGCAACGAGGTCGGTCTCACGCGTTGCCTCGCGAAGGCGGTCGGCGACGGCGACGAGCAGCCGGTCGCCCGCCTCGCGACCGAGCGAGTCGTTCACCATCTGAAAGTCGACCAGGTCGACCGCGAGCACCGCGACCGCACCGTCGTGCCGCCGCGCACGCGCGACCGACAGGTCGACGAGCTCTTCGAACATCTCGCGTGAGGGCAGACCGGTGAGCTCGTCGTGATACGTGCGAAACGCGACCTGCTCGTCGGAGCGTTTGCGCGCCGTGACGTCGAGCATCACGCCGTGGGAGTAGAGGATTCGTCCGCGCTCATCGCGCACCACGCGGGCCTCGTCGTAGACCCACACGACGTGCCCGTCGCGATGCAGCATTCGGTACTCGAGCCGGAAGGGCTCGCCGGTCTCGTTGTGCCGCGCGTTCTCGGCGATCGCGCGCGCCCGGTCGTCCGGGTGCAGCAGCCGCGGCCACAGCTCGGGGTCCGCGGCCCACTCCTCGGCGGAGTAGCCGATGAGACCGGCCACCTGCGGGCTGATGTAGACCGTGCTCGCCGCCTCGTCGGGGGCATCGATGTAGGTGATGAGCGGCCCTTCCTCGACGATCGTCCGGTAGAACTCATCGCGCATGAGCTCCGCGTGCTGCACGCGGGCCTGCTCGATCGACCCGCCGATCGAGGCGGCGAACGCGCGCAAGGCGGCGCCGTGCTCGTCGTCCCAGTCGCGCTCGCTCAGCAGATCCATGCCGACAAAGCCCCACCAGGTGTCGCCGGCGGCGATCGGCACCTGCCAGGTGCACACCGTGCCCTCGGCGAGCAACGCGCTTCGCACCGGTTCCTCCATCAGCTCGACCCGGCCGACGACCTCCTCACCACCGCCGAGCAGGTCGATCCAACGTTGGTAGTCCGGGAAGTAGGGGTGCAGATGGCTTTCGGGCGATTCGAATAGCGACCGAATGCCCTCGGCCGTCCACTCGGCGACGAGATCCATCCACAGTCGGCCGTCCTCGCCGCGAATGTTCTCGAAGACGTAGCACCGGTCGGCGCCGATCCGCTCGGCCTCCGCACGCAGCGCAGCGCCAAGCCCGTGTTTCCAGTCATGTCCGGCGATCGAGGCCCGAGGTGCGTCCCCGGAGGCGCCCCGGCCGGCTCCACGCGTGTCGGTCGCCGCCATCCTCGAAGGGCATCGGCGCCGCTGCTTCTGCGCTGTAGCTGCGCAACCGTTTCGGCCGCTCGGGGACGAGGCGCCTGCTACCCTGTGCGGACCATGCCCGACTACAAGGAAACGATCCACGAGCGCCTCTACGTGAAGGTGCCCGGCGGCGACCGCCTTCGCAAGACCGCGGCCGCCCGGCTGAAGCACCTGCTGGCCAACGGATGGCGCGAGGTCGAGCGCAACCAGACCCCTGAGTACATCCAGGTGCGGTTCGAGCGCACCGGCCACGCGCCGCTCAAGGCCCGGCTGCCCAAGAAGGGACCGGAGATTCGCGACCAGCGCCGTCCTCGGCGCGACGGGCGCGGCGGCCCCGGCGGCCCGCGCGGACCACGCTAGACCGAAGATCCTTCGGTTTTCGACTGTTCTCCCCGGACGGATTCCGGGTATCATGGCGTCTTCACCGATTGATCGCCGCGCGGTCGAGCGATGCAGGCTGCCGCGGGACTGTTTGGCCCAGGAGGTGTTCGCAGTGAGCGTGGAGTCCGTCCCTCAGCCGTCCAACGTCCGTCCCGGTCACCGCGACCCCCACGCGCACACCGGCGAGCAGCCGTTCACCTACCCGCTGACGCGCCCGTACGAGGAGCCGGACTGGACGCGCCTTCCCGGCTACCGCGACGTCACGAAGGCGCAGTGGGAATCGGCGCAGTGGCAGCGCGCGCACTCCGTCAAGAATCTCAAGGAGTTCAAAGAAGCACTGGGCGAGCACCTGAGCGAGGAGCTCTACGCCGACATCGAGCGTGACCAGACCGAGCGCGCAACCATGTCGATGCTCATCCCGCCGCAAATGCTCAACACGATGGACGTGAGCGATCTGTACGCCGACCCCGTGCGGCGCTACATGGCGCCCGCGTTTAGCGAACGCGAGCCGGAATGGCCGAGCCATCCGCTGGCGAGCCGCGACTCATTGCACGAGGCCGACATGTGGGCGGTCGAGGGCCTCACCCACCGCTACCCCACCAAGGTGCTCGCCGAGCTCATCCCGACGTGTCCGCAGTACTGCGGGCATTGCACGCGGATGGACCTCGTCGGCAACGACACGATGCAGGTGCTCAAGTACAAGTTCGAGCAGAAGCAGAACGACCGCTGGGACGCGATGCTCGAGTACCTCGCGCGCACCCCGCAGGTGCGCGACGTCGTCGTCAGCGGTGGCGACATGGCCAACGTGCCGGCCAAGCGTCTGCAGGAGTGGCTCTTCAAGCTCATGGACATCGAGAACATCCGCGACATCCGGATCGCGACCAAGGGGCTCATGGGCATCCCGCAGCACTTCCTGCAGGACGACGTGCTCGAGGCATACGAGGCGATCGCGACCCGGGCGCGCGAGCGCGACATCGACGTCGCGATCCACACGCACGTGAACGCCGCGCAGCAGGTGACGCCGCTCGTCGGCACCGCCGTGCGCAAGCTCCTCGACATGGGCTACCGCGACGTGCGCAACCAAGGGGTGCTCCTGCGAGGGGTCAACACGACGCCGAAGCAGCTGCTCGATCTGTGCTTCACGCTGCTCGACCACGGGAAGATCCTTCCCTACTACTTCTACATGTGCGACATGATCCCCAACGCCGAGCACTGGCGGCTGTCGGTGTGGGAGGCCCAGGAGCTGCAGTACGCGATCCTCGGGTACCTGCCCGGCTTTGCGACGCCGCGGTTCGTCTGCGACGTGCCGTTCGTCGGCAAGCGCTGGGTGCACATGCTCGACGACTACGACCGCACGCGCGGCATCAGCTATTGGCGGAAGAACTATCGCACCGGCATTGAGGCCGAGGACCCGGAGGCGCTCACCCGCCGCTACCACTACTACGACCCGATCGGGACGCTTCCCGAGGAGGGACAGGAATGGTGGCGCCAGGAGATCGCGGCGGGCGTGGACGACCTGCTCGCGGCGCTGTCGGCCGAGCAGGGCATCGCGGTCGGCGCGTAGCGCCGACCGCTACCAGAGGAACTCGGGGGACCGCCGCCGCTGGCGTCGCCGCTCCGCGGCGAGCGCCAGCGCCGCCCGCGCCGTCTCGGCCTCGTCGATGTCCTCGGGGGCCCGGGGCACCGGCACGGCAAGACCGAGCAGCTCGCACCAGGACGCCTCGATGACCTCGTCGGCGCCGCTGCTTTGCAGCATCGCGTCGATCTCGAGCGGGTCGGCGGTTCGCGGGGTGTGCGTCGAGAAGTCCGACAACGACTGCGCCGTCCGCTGCCGCCAGCGCGTGATGCTCGGGCCGACGGCGCACCGGGTTCGCACCGCATCGTCCTCGAGCACGGATTCCTCGGCGTTCAGCAGAAACGGGACCGGGTCCGCGTCGGTCCACTTGGCGAACCCGTAGAGGTAGCCATCGTGGCGCCACACGGCAAGCGCCGCAGGCGTGCGGCCGGCCGCGTCGAGCACCAGGCGCTCGACCTCGTCGAGCCCAAGATCCGGCGACGGGCACACGCCACGCCAGCCCACACCGATCGGCAGCGAGCCCGCCAGTCGCGGGTCGACGAGCGCGCCCGACCGGTCCCGAAACGCGATCCAACGCTGGGACATAACCCCCCTATCATCGGCACGACGGGGCCTCGAATCGAGGATCCCCGGCTCAGTTCGTTCGGCGCGTGCTCCAGAGGCCAAGCACCACAAGGGCGAGCACAAAGGCGGCGCCGAGCGCGAAGGCGGGCCATCCGAGCCTGCTGGCCGGGACGGCGGCGGCCACCGACACGGCGGACGGCGGCGTGGCGTCGCCGGCCCCGCGAAGCCGCAGGGTGGGCTCGCCGGTGCCGAGCCGGTCGCACACCGACCCCTGCCGTACCACCACGCTCCACCGGGCTCGTGCCACGCTCTCGGTGCCGTCCTCGTCCTCGCCGAGCAGAATCCGCCCCGGCACGCGGATCTCGACCGTGTCGCCGTCGATCGCCGGCGGGTTGAACGGCGTCTCGCTGTTCTCGAGCACCCACAGGATCCGCACGGGCTCCGCCGCCGAGCTCGCGGTCCAGCGGACGACGCGGTTCAGCCCCTGCTCCCCCTCGAGCGTCGTCGCCGGCAGGTAGGGATCGCGCACCACGACGTCGATCTGCAGATCCGACGGCACCTCGACCGGCCGGTCGAACCGCAGGCGCCACACTGCCGCGGTCCCGAGCTCCTCGGCGAAGCCCTGCGCCGAGACGAGGTCCGGTCCGACGCGTACAGAACCTTGGCTCGACCCGTCACACGGAACCGCATCGTGCGGCGGGTCGGTCGCGGCCACGAGCAGCGGCAGGGCGACAACAAGCGCGGCGATCGCCGCACGACGCCTCACGAGGTCGGGCAGTCGAGCTCGTGCAGCTTCGGCACGTCCAGGCGCGGCGGCTGCGTGAAGTCGAACGCTCCGGCGAGCGGCGACGCCTGCGCGTCGCGGTCGGTCATCGGGTCGAGCCCGTGCAGCTCCTCCATGAACCGCAGCACGCTCGAGAACTCGTAGATCGTCGAGTCGATCGAGCCGCCGTCGGGGTTGGAGCCCGCCCGCGTGTACGGCGAGACGATGAGCGCCGGCGTGCGCGGGCCGAGCCCCATGATGTCGTAGTGGGGCGGCACGACGTGGTCGTAGAAGCCACCAAAGTCGTCCCACACGATGACGACGGCGGTGCTCGGCCAGGCGTCGGACTGGAAGATCGCGTTCAGGTACTCAACCGTCCAGTTCTCGCCCTCGCAGATGTTGACGCCGCCCCCCGGATGCTCGTTCGGATTGCCCTCCGGGGGGATCAGCCACGACACGGCCGGCAGCGTGTCGTCCGACAGATCGGAAAGGATCGTCTCCGGGGCCTGCACCTTGTTCCACATCGGCCCGAAGCGCACGTGCTCGATCGCCTGCATGGCGTTCATCCACTGGTCCTGCTCCGCGTAGTACTTCCACGTGACGTGGGCCTGCTGGAGCTCGTCGGGCAGCACCGGAATGTCGATGCACGTGCGCGTGTCGACCCAGTAGCCGGCGATGCGGTACAGGTTTGCCGGATAGTCCACGAGGAACTTGTCCTCGAGCGTCATGATCTTCTTGATCTCGATCTTCGTGAGGTCCTCGATCGGGAACCGGCGTGTGTGCTCCGTCGGATCGTCGCAGTAGCTTCCGGAGCCCTCGGCCGTGCCGGTCACCTTGTTGTCGACGATCCCGTAGGACTGCGCGGCCACCGTATACAGGTGCTCGGGGAACGTCGGGCCGTACATCGACGTGAAGAAGTGGTCGGCGAGCACGAAGCGGTCGGCGAGATCCCAGTACACCGGCAGGGTCTTGCGGTCGAACTGCGTGTAGCCGGTCAGGTCGTCGCCGTAGGTCACGCAGTTGAACCCGTCCATCTTGCCGCCGTTGATCGCCGTGAGACCGGGTGCGAACGAGTGACCGAGATCGTGCGGGTAGATGTACGGCGCCGGGGTCAACGGGACGGTCGGACCGGGCGCGAAGCCGTTGTCGCATTGCAGCGTCTCCCCTTCGGTCGCACCCTCGGCGCCGGGGTATTTGCCGAAGTAGTTGTCGAAGGTGTGGTTCTCCTTCACCAGGAAGATCACGTGCTTGATCGGGTTCCTTCCGGGGACGATCGCGCTGGGGCTCGGCGCGGCGCCGCTCGACGGAGCCGCGCCGGTCGGCGAGGCGGTTTCGATCGGGCCCGACGTGCCGCCGGCGGGCCAGAACTGCCACAGGGCCACCAGCCCGACGACGACGATCAGCACCACGACGGCCCGGCGCCGGGCGATTTGCGCAGGCGTCGGCCGGCGCAGCGATGATCTGCCGGGGACGGGCGGCCGTTGCATCCGGGCGAGTCTACCCGTGCGCTTTGGCGGACAAGACCGCCAGCAGCGAGCGCGCGCGGCGCACCATCTCGCCCGCGGCCGGCTCGCCGGCAAGGTTGTGCAGCTGGAACCGATCGCTCGTTCGGTACAGCTCCTCGGTACCGTCGCCGTTGCGCACGTAGAGGTACTGGGGGGTGCGCACGCCTTGCCACGTCGGCACGACGTCGTCGCCGACCCAGTCCAGGAAGACGCCGGCGCGGTGCGGCATCGGTCCGCCGCTGAGCACCGGGAGCAAGTCGACGCCGTCTTGGGGACGACCGGGCGTGACCCCGGCGATCGCCGCGATCGTGCCCGCAAGATCGAGGTTGGAGACGAGGTCATCGACCGTCCCCGCCTGCGTCCACGGAGTGCGGATCGCAAAGGGCAGCCCCACCGAAGGCGTGTACGGGTACCGCTTTCCTTCGAGCCGGTGCAGGCCGAGGTCGTAGCCGTTGTCCGTCAGAAACACGATGACGGTGTTGTCGAGTTCGCCGCGCGCCCGGACCGCATCCACGATGGTCCGAAACCAGTCGTCGACCGACAGGAGCATCGCGCGCTCGTTGCGACCGTCTTCTTCGAAGCGCAGCCGATCGGTCTCCGTGTAGGGCGGTCGCGACCGAACGTACCCGGGCTTGCCGGCGACGTCGTTCAACACGGCGAGCGGGGGGATCGCCACATCGGCGTCGTCGAACGCCCCCGCGTACCGCGGCGACGGGATCCACGGCAGGTGCGGCGCGTTCGGGACTGAAGTAGAGGAACCACGGCTGCCCCACCGGCGCCTGACGAACAAAGTTCACCGCTTGCTCGCCGAGCACGTCGGTCGCATAGGTCGACGGCACCGCGCCGTAGTGCCGCGCGATCGTCTGGTCGGCGATGTCGTAGTCGTAGTACGAGGTCGACTCGTCGACGTTCTCCTTGGCGAACCATCGGTCCCAGCCGGGCGGCACGAACGGCGTCCGACCCCACGGGTACGCGTTGAGGTACTTACCGACGAGCCCCGTGTGGTAGCCACCGTCGTGCAGCCAGACCGGCAGCGTGTTCGTGTCGTCGAGCTGCTCGCCGTCGAAATTGTCGCGGACGCCCGTATGCGTGTCGTACTGCCCGGTCAGGATCGTGGACCGCGACGGACAGCACAGCGGCGTGGAGGCCACGGCGTTGGGGAACCACAGCCAGTGTCCCTGTGGATCGAGGAGCTGCGACTGGAACCACGGCATCGCCGCTGGGTACGACGGCAGTGTGTCGAGGGTCTGATCGTCGGTCAGCACGATCAGCACGTTGGGGCGACGATCGGGTGGCGTGGGGGTGAGCGGCGGCGCAACCACCATCGCGGCGACCAGCGTCACGACTGCAGCCGCGGCCGCCACCGCGCGTCTCACGACGACTCCTTGCGCACCTTCCAGATGTGCTCGCTCATCGGTCGAGCCATCCGCCGTCGCGGTCGTTGGCGTCGGCGACGATGCCCGCGGCGATCGACAGGGCGATCCCCTCGGCGTCCTTGCGGCCGAGGTCGAGCCCGAGCGGCGTGTGCACGCGCGCGACGTCGTTCTCGGCGAGGCCTCGCTCGCGGAGTGCGTCGAGATGGGCCGCCGCGTGGCGCCGAGAGCTCATGATCCCGACGAACCGAGCGGACGATGCGACGGCGGCGGCGAGCGTGTCGGTCGCGTACGGCGCGTCGTGGTCGGTCAGGACGATCGCGTCGCGATCGGTGATCGCCAGGTCGCCGAGCGAGCCCACCACCGATCCGTCTTCGGGCAGCACCCGCTCCGCGCGCGGCTCCACGGTCACCGTCTCGTACCCCAGCATCGCGAGGTGGCGTCGCACCGCGCGGGCGACATCGGTCGCGGAGATCGCGATCACGCGCGGCGGCGCACGGTGCGGCTCGAGGTAGACCTCGATGTCCCCCTGGTCGTGATGCAGCACTCGTGTCTCGGGCGTCTCGGAGCCCAACAACTCGCCGGCGGCCTCGATCGCCTGCTGATCGAACTCGGCGCAACCGAGCGTCCCGTGCGCCGCACCCCCGGGCTCGATCGTCATCGCCATCCCGACTCGGCACGGCGGCTCGCCGGCCACCACCTTGATCGCCTTCACCTCGACGCGATCGCCGCCGGCCGTCGCAGGTCCCGGCATCGGGACCGGCGGCGTCGATGTCGACGCATGGCCGGTCGGGTGTGCACCGGTGTCACCCGCGAGGAGACCGACCGCATGCGGCACCACGGGCAGGATCGCGGCGAGCGACTCGCGCACTCCCTTCGGCGAGCCCGGCAGGTTCACGACGAGCGCCGATCCGATCGTTCCAACGGTCGCGCGGGACAGCGCCGCCATCGGCGTCGAGCCGAGCCCTTCGCGCCGCATGAGGTCGGCAAGACCTGGTGCCTCCCGATCGAGCACGGCCTTCGTCGCCTCCGGCGTCACGTCGCGCGGCCCGAACCCCGTGCCGCCGGTCGTCACGACCAGCGCGTGTGCGGCCGACAGCCGGCGAAGGGCGTCCTCGATCCGCGGCCGCTCGTCGGGCACCACTTCGCGCGTGGCCACGTCGAAACCCGACTCGCGCAGCAGTGCCTCGGCAACGTCGCCCGACTCGTCCTCGCGGGTGCCGTGCGTGACGCCGTCGGAAACGGTGAGCACGGCGGCGGTCGTGGACGTCATGGCGGCCATCCTCCCATCCGGCATGGACGCGCGCGAGCGGTCAGACCGGCTGGGCGATCGCCTCGAGAATCGCCTCGGCCGCCACGCCGGCGTTGGCGAGGCTCTTCTTGCGCCGAAACACGATCCGCCCGCGAACCTCGCCGCCGCGCGCGGTGACCATGTCGCTCAGCCGTTCGAGCGTGTCGCGCGGCGCGACGTCGCACGTGCAGTAGACGATCGCCGGACGGCCCTCGAGCGGTGGGAGGCTCGCCACGCCCTCCTCGGTGCCGCGGGCGGGACCGACCCCCGCGATCACCATTCCCTTCACCCACGTGCCGACGACGAAAGCATCCGCGGCGGCGACGGTCCCGGCGTCCACCGAGCGCAGGGGCGCGGTGGTCGCATCCGCGCCCCGTGCGCGCAATTCGTCACGCAGGGCCCGCGCCACCGTCAAGGTGAACCCTCGGCGGGACTCGTAGAGCACCAGCACACGCATGGCGCTATGGATAGCAGGTCGGAGCCCCGCATGACCCTCCCTTCCGCGGTTCACCGGGCGCGGGGTACGCTGGCATGTCCATGGCAACCTCCGCCGTCCCCGCCTCGATGCCCGCCGAGGGCCCGCTCGTCGACTCGTTCGGCCGTGTGGCCGACGACCTGCGTATCTCGGTCACCGACCGGTGCAACTTCCGGTGCACCTACTGCATGCCGCCGGAGGGCCTGCAGTGGCTCCCGAAGAGCGAGGTGCTCCGCTTCGAGGAGCTCACCCGCCTGCTCGCGCTGTTCGTCCGGCTCGGCGTGCGCTCGCTCAAGATCACCGGCGGCGAGCCCACGGTGCGCGCCGACCTGCCGGTGCTGGTGCGGATGTTCCGCGAGGTCGGGCCCGACCTCGATATCTCGATCACGACCAACGGGATGCTGCTGCCGTCGCTCGCCGGACCCCTGGCGGCCGCGGGCGTCGACCGCGCCACCGTGAGCTGCGACTCGCTGCTGCGGCACCGATTCAAGGAGATGACCCGGCGCGATGCCCTCGAGCAGGTGCTCGCGGGGCTGCGCGCGGCCGAGGAGGCCGGGCTCACGCCGATCAAGATCAACACCGTCGTCATCGGCGGCACCAACGACGACGAGATCGTCGACTTCGCGGTGTGGGCGCGCGAGACCGGCTACGAGGTGCGATTCATCGAATACATGCCGCTCGACGCCCAGCACGCCTGGGAACGCGACAAGGTGGTGCCCGGCGCGCGGATCGTCGAGGCGATCGACGCGGTGTTCCCGCTCGAGGCCGACGCACCCGACGTCGAGCCGGCGGCCGGCTACCGGTTCGCCGACGGCGCGCCCGGGCGGATCGGCGTGATCGCGAGCGTCACCGAGCCCTTCTGCGACACGTGCAACCGACTGCGAATCACCGCCGAGGGGGAGTTCCGCAACTGCCTGTTCGCACTCGAGGAGACCGATCTTCGCGGACCGCTGCGCGACGGCGCCGGCGACGACGAGCTCGAGCTACTCGTCCGCCAAGGTGTGTGGTCGAAATGGTCGGGTCACCGTGTGAACCACCCGGACTTCGTCCAGCCCGCGCGCTCGATGAGCGCGATCGGCGGCTGAACCTCAGCCGCGCTCGATCTCGAGCACGGGGATCTCGCCCGCCGGCTCGAACCCGAGGATTTGCGCGTAGAACGACAACTCGGCGTTGCGCGCGTCGATCTGGTTCTCGGCAATCCGAAAGCCGTGGCCCTCCCCTTCGTACAGCTTGTACGCGTGCGGCACGCCCCGTCGCCGCAGCGCCGCGACAATCAGCTCGGCCTGCGACGGCGGCACGACGTGGTCGTCGGCTCCCTGCAGCACCAGCATCGGGGTGGCAAGCCGCTCGGTGAAGTTGATCGGGCTCCGCTCTCGGTACGTCTCCTCGGCCTCGGGCCACGGGCCGACCATCGTCTCGACATACCGGCTCTCGAACTTGTGGGTGTCGCCGGTCGCGAACGGCACGAGGTCCGAGATCCCAAAGTAGGAGGTCCCCGCCGCAAAGCGGTCGGTTTCGGTGAGCGCACGCATCACCAGGTAGCCTCCGGCGCTGCCGCCCCGCACCACCAGCCGCTCGCCGTCGGCGTCGCCCCGGGCGATGAGAAAGTCGGCCGCGGCGAGGCAGTCCTGCAGATCGACCACGCCCCACCGGCCGTTGAGCCGCTGCCGGTATGCCCGCCCGTACCCCGTCGATCCCCCGTAGTTGACGTCGACGATGGCGAAGCCGCGGCTCGTCCAGAACTGGTTGGCGAGATCGAATTGGGTCGAGGTACTGCCGGTCGGCCCGCCGTGTGCCAGCACCATCAGCGGCGGCCGCTCGCCGGGCGGACCGTCGAACGCCGGGTTCGCGGGTGGGTAGTACACGGCGTGCGCGGTCAGCCCGCCATCGGTCGGAAACTCGATCTCCTCGGGCATGGACAGGTATGCCTCGTCGACGCCGATCTCGGCGGCCTGGCGGAGCACCTCGACGGAGCGAGCGGCGAAGTCCAGCCACACAACCTGGGCCGGCAGCGATGCCGACCCGGCGGTGAACAGGATCGTCGAGCCTTCGACCGCGATGTTGGGGCCCCACTGCAACGCGTCGTGCGGCAGATCGAGGTCGGTCAGCTCCCCCGTCTCGGGGTCGAGCACGGCGAGGTGCGTCCGGGTTCCGGTTTCGTAGTGGCAGACGATCCGTCCGTCGGCGAAGAACGCGATCGAGCGCTCCCCGAGCCCCCATTGGGGATAGCCGAACTCCGCCTCCGCCGGATACAGCGTCTCGCGCGAGCCCTCGCGGATGCGCTCGAGGTTCCACCACCCATTGCGATCGGACGCGAACACGAGGTTGCCCGACGGGCTCCACTCGGGATCCCACACGGACTCCTCGCCGTTGGCACCGGCGACGGCGCGCGGCGTCCCGAGCGTCGCCTCGGCCGAGAACGCCGCGACGGACAGCTCGCAGCCGTCCCACGGCATCCACGGCAGATCCCACGAGAGCCACGCGAGCGACTCGCCGTCGGGTGACACGCGCGGCGACGAGTAGAAGTCGTGCCCGGCGGCGAGCACGTGCGGCTCGTCATGACCGTCCGCAGGCACCGCCACCAGCTCGTTGACGACATCGGCCACCGCCGGCCCGAGGTCGTGGCGTTCCCGCACCCCGATCCACCACCGGCCGTCGGCGGTGACGACACCGTCGGCGAACCGGTGGGTGGCGTCGGTCTCCGGCGTGATCGGCATCGGCGCCGCCCCGGCGTCCTGCCGATACAGACGCGCGTCCTCGCGGTTGGAAAAGAACACGACGCCGTGCGACACGGTGTAGGAGCCGCCGCCATACTCGTGCACCATCGAGTCGGCGTTGAACCCTGCCGGCGTCACGTCGATGGGAGCCGAGAAGGGATCGCCTTTCACGATCACCTTGCGGCCGCCTTCGGTCGGCCGTTGCTCGATCCAGTACGCAACCCCGTCGTCGAGCATTGCCTCGCCGAGACCGACCACCGATGTGGCGAGCATCTCCGCCGTGATCGGCGAGGACCACGACCCGTACGGTGCGACCGTCGTCATCGCGGGCGCTTGCCGGCGATCACGCGGGTGATCGGGATCGGGCCACCCTTCGTCGTGGTGACATCGCGGAACCCGCCCTTTGCCATCACGCGCTTGACGTCCTTGGCTCGATCGGCGTCGGTCTCCATCAGGACCCAGCCGTTGGAGCGGAGCCACGCCGGCGCCTCCTCGACGGTGCGGCGGACGAGCCCGAGCCCGTCCTCGCTCTGGTCGGTGAGCGTGTGCGCCGGCTCCCAGTCGCGGATCTCGTCGGGAAGATCGTGCAACTCCTCGCGTGCGACGTACGGCGGATGGATCGTGATCACATCGACCCGGCCGCGGAGCTTGCGCGGCACCGGCGCGAACAGATCCCCGGCCCCAAAGCGCGCCGAGACACCGAGCCCACGCGCGTTCTTGCGTGCGAGCTTCACGCCCTCGTCGGACAGTTCGGCGCCGAACACCTCTGCCTTGGGCACCTCGGCCGAGATCGCGAGCGCGATCGTGCCCATGCCGCTCGCCAGGTCGACGGCGACGGGCCCCTTTCGCTTGCGAAGCCGCCGCACCGCGCATTCCACGATCCATTCCGAGGAATCGCGCGGCACGAAGACCCCGGGCTCGACCACCAGCTCGAGTCCGCGGAACTCGGTCACGCCGGTGATATGGGCGATGGGCTCCCCGGTGTATCGGCGCTCGACCCACGCCTCATACGTCTTGCGATCCTTCGTCCCGATCTTCTCGTCGGGCTCGGGGTCGTAGCCGAGCAGGTCGATCATCAGAATCTCGGACTCGATCTTCTCGCGGTTCTTCTGCCAGTGATCGATCGCCGGGGAGTCTTTGAGCCGCGCCGTGGCGGTGCGCATCAGCGTGCGTGCCTTCATGGGTCGCACATGCTAGCGGGTACGGCTCGATACACTCGCCGCATGCCCCGCGCCTCCGAGTCGGCTCCCGCCAAGCGCAAGACGCCCGCGCGATCGACGCGTGCCAAGAAGGCGCCGGCCGACCCGGCGCTGCGCCTCACCGGGGACCGCATCGTTGTCCGGACCGCCGAGAACGGGGAGCGCAAGAGCGCCAGCGGGCTGCTGATCCCGGCGACCGCGATGCCGGCGCCCAAACGGCTCACCTGGGGCAACGTGACGCTCGTCGGACCCGAGGTCCGCGTGACCAAGGCGGGCGACCGCGTGCTGTTCCTGCCGTCGGCCGCCCTCGAGGTCGAGATCGAGGGCGAGGAGCTCGTCCTGCTTCGCGAGCGCGACGTGCAAGCGGTCAGCGAGGCGCCCGCCGGCGGGTCGCGCGCCGAGCGTGCCCCGGGCCAGTACCTCTAGGCCTCGACGAAGCTCAGCCGCACGGTCCGGACGTCGTTCTCGCGGTTCGGGTCGACGATCACCACCGACTGCCACGTTCCGAGCGCGACCACGCCACCGATCACGGGGAGCACGAGCGACGGTGAGACAAACGCCGGCAGCAGATGATCGCCGCCGTGCCCGACACTGCCGTGCCGGTGCGCGTAGCGATCTTCGCGCGGCAGCAGCGTCGCGAGCAGGTCGTCGAGATCGCTCTCGGATCCGCTCCCGGTCTCGAGCAATGCCAGCCCGGCGGTGGCGTGCGGTACAAAGATGTGCACGAGCCCGTCGCCGGGTGCATCGGCCGCGAAGCTGCGAACGCGATCGCTGATATCGATCACGCGGCGGCCGGCCGTGTCGATCGAGAAGGTCTCGGAGCGCATCCCTATCCGGCGGAGGTCACGAACGTCGGCTCCGCGAGCACCTCCGTGTGCTCGCCCTCGACGAAGTTCGCAAACCCCAGCTCCCACGACATCGCGGGCCAGACGAAGTTGGCAACGCCGTCGGCCCCGCGGTAGGCCGCCGTGTAGAGCGTGCCGAATCCGTGGGCGTACGACGTCGAGAACAGCGGCGCCCGCAGAAAACTGTCGAGGAACCCCGCCGCGTCCATCGAAGGGTCCTCGAGCAGACCAAGGACCGCCTGTTCGCGCTCGATCGTCCGCGTGGCCCGCGCCTGCTCCGGCCACTCGACGATGCCCTGGTGGTTGGTCGCAACCGGGAAGGAACGGAAGATCGGCTCGCGGTCGGGCGACAGGTACGCCGTGAGCACCGTGCCGGTCGCGTCCACCAGCGTCAGGTTGTGGCTGAGCGAGT
Source organism: uncultured Actinomycetes bacterium (assembly GCA_963816105.1). Classification (GTDB taxonomy): domain Bacteria; phylum Actinomycetota; class UBA4738; order UBA4738; family HRBIN12; genus AC-51. The sequence continues at coordinate 405,955 of CAWFJH010000004.1, forward strand.
AGGGCAGGCGCACGAGCGCCGCGCGGGCCTCCGCCACCGTGGTGCACGTCTCGAGCAGATAGCGCATGACGATCGGGATCCCGAACCCGTCGCCGAGCACGCGGCGGCCGCCGAAGGTGAGCGAGACCACGAGCCCGTCGTCGTTCATGCCGTCGAGCAGTCCCCACAGACAATCGCTCATCCCGATGACGCGCTTCTCCACGAGCCTCGTCGACCAGATCAGTCCTTCGAATCGCGACGGTGCGTAGTCGTAGTTCCGCACGAGCATCGGCGTGCCGGTACGCGTCCAGACGCCCTGCGAGCACGCCGCGAGATACGGCGGCGGCTTGTACAACGAGAGCATCCGCGCGGCGAGATCGCCCCCGCCCGCGAGGTCGACGAGGCGTTCGTAGGCGGGCACGAGCTCGGGCATGTGCGCACGCAGCATGCGCACGCTTGTCGCGTACGACGGCCGCGCGGCCTCGCCCTCGCGGAGGAACCAGGTCTTGTAGTGGGGCCACGTCTCCTCAAAGACGGCCTGCCACTTCGGCCCGAGGTCGAGCTCCTCCACTGCGCGGAAGGTGAACGGGAGCATCCGCATGTCGGCAGATAATCCCAGGTGGCCCGCCCCGAGGCCAGCAGCCGACCGGCCCGAACCGTGCCGGCCCGAGCTACAGCATCTTGAAGCCGAACGGCTCCGGTTTGACCGCGGGCGGGTAGTCGGTGCCCGGCGGCACGCTCACGAACTGGCTCTTGATCCCGCTGATCCACTGGCGCGCGCGGTCGAGCAGCTCGTGCTCCTCGTCCATAAACCGCCCGCGCGTCACCATGATCCCGAGGTCGGCACCGGGGTAGCGGTACTGGCCGATGCCGGCAATCCGCAGATAGAACGCCTCGTGGTCATCGGCGACGGTGTGCCAGTCGGTGTCGCGCCGGGCAAACGCGATCGTGCCGTCGCGCGCCATGCGCCAGATACCCGACTTCGGGGCGTCGGTGATCAGCTCGGTGACGTCCTCGGTTTGCTTGAGGATGAACTGCGTCCACTCGTCGAGGTTGTGTGCCTGCGCCCATCGCTCGTTGAGCTCGTCGACGTCGAACTCGAAGTCGACGTCCATAAACTCCAGCAAGTGGAACAGGAACAGCGGCATGTCGCCGTAGGCGACGGCCGTGACGTTCGTGATGCTTGAGGCGCCGGTCACCCGCGGGTTGAGCTCGCCGAGCCACATCTCGCCGGTCTCGGCATCGAGCAGAAAGTCGAGCTCGAAGTAACCGCGATAGCCCTCCTGGCGCAGCCGCTCGCCCATCGCGATCGTCCGTTCGCGCGCGCTTCGCCGCTGCTTTTCGGTCAGCAGCTCGGGCGACACGTCGTTGCCGCACCAGCCGCCGTCGTAGGGCGTGAGCTCGGGGAATCCCGTGAGCTCTGCCATCAGCGGGCCGACGAGGGTGCCGTGGCGGGTGATGACGCCCTCGATGGCGAGCTCGCGCGGCTCGATCCGCTTCATGACCTTGATGTCGTGTCCGACGATCTTCTTCTCCTGCTCCTTCCAATCGCCGTCGCTCGCGATGAAGAAGGTCGTCTGCCCGGAGTCGCCGTACGGCGTCTGCACGACGAGGTCGTCTCCGAGCCCGGCGCCGGCCGCAAGCTCGAGCAGCCCCCGATAGTCGGTGCCGCGCCCCATCGTGTTCGGCACGCTCGGCACGCCCGCCTCGTTGCCCAGCCGCGTCGTCTCGATCTTGGAATCCATCCGGTGCCGAAGCGACGCCGGCGGAAAGGCCATGTCCAGCCCGAGCTCCGCGGCGAGCTCCTCGGTCTCCTCGTCGAACATGAGGAATGCCGCCTTGCCCGATCCGCCGTTGGCGGCGACGAGATCGCCGACCTCCTTGTGGCCGAGCAGGTAGTTGACGATCTCCTCGATCGACTCGAACGCCCGCGGGGTCTGCTCCTTCGGCACGAACACGTTGGGATGCGTGCCGTCGAACGAGTCGAAGTAGTTCACGAACCTGAACGACCGGACCCACCGGTCGATCCCGAGCAGGTTGAACGCCGTCGCGCTCACGAAGTAGATGGGAGTGTCGTTGGTACGGAAGTAGTTGCGAATCGCCGGGATGCCCCGAAGCGGCCCCGTCCCGCTGACGAGGGTCGGCGCATCGAAGGCAGCGGTCTGCGGAGCGGAAGCCCCGGCGGCGGTGCCGGCGTCGCGGCGGCGGGTTCGCTTGACGATCTCACGGGCACCGAACAGCAGGACGAGGACCCCCAGCGCCCACCACAGCCCGGTCATGACACGCCGCACCAGTCCTTAACGAAGAGCCCGATCACCTGCGCGGTCTGCACCACGCTCGGAAGGTACACCCGCTCCCCCACGCCGTGCGCGGCCTCGGCGTAGGGTCCGAAGCACACCGCTGGGATGCCGCCGACGCGGCCGAAGACGCGCGCGTCGGTCGTGCCGGTCGTCGCGACGAGCTCGGGCGGCGCGCCGACGTGACGCGCGTAGGTCGCCGACAGCGAGTCGATCAGCAGGTGGTCGTGCGGGATCTCGTAGCCCTCGGCGGCGAAGCCCCGGTAGAGGACCTGCGGCGGTCGCGGAAACGCGTGCGACTGCTCGGCGGCAGCGTCCGCGACCACCTGTTCGATGCGCAGACGAAGCTCTTGCAGCGCCATCGCCGGCGGGCACGCGATGCGGAACCCCGTCACGCACTCGCCGGGGACCGTGGAATTCCAGTCGCCCGCGTGGATCTGCCCTACGTTGAGCGAGAACGGATGCGGATAACGGTCATATGGCGGCGGCGGCTCGACGTTGAGCGATGACTCGAATCCGCGCAGCGCGCCGATGAGCATGAGGCTCGCCTCGATGGCGCTGACCGCGTTGCCCGCCTCGGCGGCGTGGCCCGGGAGACCCTCGACGACCACGTCGAACCATAGAACCCCAACCTGCGAGGTGGTGATCGCGGCGCCGAACGGCTCGGCGATGATGACGCCGTCGGCGCGGTAGCCGGCGAGCAGCAGCTGCAGCGCGCCGTTGCCGGTGCACTCCTCCTCGACGACCGACGCCACGTGCACGGGGGCGTTCGGGGTGAGTCCGAGCTCGCGCAGGCCGCGCACCGCGCCGAGGATCGCGGCAAGGCCGCACTTCATGTCGGCGGCGCCCCGTCCGTAGAGCCAGCCGTCCTCGACGTGGGCCGTGAACGGATCGCGGGTCCATTGCGAACGTGGCTCCGGGCTCACCACGTCGATGTGGCCATTGAGGATCAAGCTGAGCCCGCCGTTGCGCTTCGGCATCCAGGAAGCAACCACGTTGCGCTTGTCGTGGACGTCCCAGTCGAACGGCGAGGCCGAAGGGTGCGCGCGAAGGGCCTCCGGATCGAGCGGCACGTCCACCGGCTCGAAGCCAAGCTCTCGAAGCCCCTCACAGACGACCTCTTGGCCGGCCTCCTCGTTTCCGAGGGTGGTGTCCTTGTCCACGAGCCGGGCGAGCAGATCGGTCATCCACTCCGCGCCGGCAGCCACAGCCTCGGCGATCTCGGTGTCGAGGGTCCCCATCTCGCCGAGCGCCCCGAGGTCGGGCCCCGGCATCGGCAGACCCGCGAACGCCTGCTCGGGGGGCTCAAGACCCCTCGCCAGCTGGCTCCCCGCGTAGGCGGCGGGGGCCACGTCTTCAGGGACCGCTTCCAAGGGGGGCAAGCCTATCAAGCCACCGTCGGGCGATCTCTTCGAGTTGACGTATGTAGGTAATGGTGTAATGTCCATCACATGACAGAGACGAGCGACTTCCAAGAGCATCTGCAAGGCTGGTTCGCCGGACGCCTTCCCGGAGAGTGGTTCTCGGCGGCGCCGACCGTGGAGTTCGACCGGGACGAGATTCTCGTCGTGGGCGCGCTGGACAATCCCGACCTGCCGGCCGACGCCGGCCCCGAGACGCGTAAGGCGGCATCCGAGGCGCGGATCCAGGGGTTCCGTGAGGACACGCGAGGACATCGCATGCGCATCGCCGATGAGGCGGAGCGCCGATTCGGACGCAAGGTGAGCTGGGGCGCCACATGCGGCGAACTGCAAGTACTGTTCACGACCGTTGCGACACCGGCAATGACGCGCTTGCGGATGTCCGAGCGCCGAGTGCTCGACACGCTGGTGGAGGCGGGCGTCGCCCGTTCGCGAAGCCACGCGCTCGCGTGGTGTGTCCGCCTGGTCGCCGAGAAGCAGGACGAATGGCTGGCGGACCTCCGCACGGCGCTTGAGAGCGTCCAGGCCGTCCGCCGCGAGGGGCCCGGCGCCTAGGAACTCGGCGTCGGCCGCTCGATCGCGACCACCACGTTCATCGCGAAGCGCACGACGACGCGCTCACCCGCCGTGAGATCGGCGGGCACGCTCTCGGCTCCCAGCTGCGCCTGGATCATCTCCCCGCTCTCGAGGCTGAGCGCCACGCGCACGTGCGGCGAGCCATGCACTGCATAGGGTTCGATCCCACGAACAACGGCCTCTTTGACTCCCAGCACCGAACGCGAGCCTACCCCGGAACTCAAGATTGACTAGGCTGAGGTCGACGACCCCTACATGCTTCCGGGGGGATGCTCGATCCGACGCGGCACACGCACAGCGGTGATTGCTGTTGTCGTTTCGCTCGCCATCGGCCTTCCATCTGTTGCGGCGCAGGCACAGTCGATCAGCACCCACCGAGGCGTCCGGGCGGGAGAGCGCGGAAGCGGAATGCCGGCGATCCCAGTGGTGTACCCGAAGGTTGCCAGGGCCACCCACGCATCGGCGTTCGCGGCCGCCAAAGCCGATGCGATCACCCCGATTGTGTTTGCCGACCTGGACGCCAACGACGCCTGGGCGCGCGAAGGCATCAAGTGGGTTGCGGCAACCAACAGCTGGATGCTCGACTTCGCGCCCAACGCCAACGGCACGTACAACTTCCGGCCACACGCGATCGAGAGCCGCAAGTACTTCGCCCGCTCGATCGTGCGCGCATTCGCACCCGATGAGGTCCCCGATCCCACCGTGTTGTTCCCCGACCTCGACCCCTCGCTGGTGTGGTATCGCTATGCGGCGGTCGCGGTGCGCCACGGCTGGATGAGCACCGACAACGGTGCGTTCGATCCGGACGGTCCCGTCACCATGGCCGCCGTGCATCGCGCGCTCGCCCTCGCGCTCGGCCTCGGTCCTGCCGCGAAGGCCCTCAACAACGTGCATACGCGCGACGGCGTCACGTTCGCGACGCCCGCCAACTTCGGAACGACGGTGCTCGGCATGCGCCTTGGCCTTCGGTACAACGCGCCCTCCGGCTCCGAATCGCGCGACGTCTCGCCGCTCGACCCCATGCCTCGCGCACAGGTCGCCTTCTCGCTGTGGAAAGCAACGACACAGCCGTCCTGGAGCGTGCCCGACCTGCTCGACCAATACGCCGACGTCGAGCTGCCGCACCTCGGTTCGCGCGCGACCGACATCGTGCGCTGGGGGATTCGCTACGCCGGCTTTCCCTACGTGTGGGGTGGCGAATGGGGACTCAACGCCCCGGAGCCCTCCGCGCTCGGCGGGCAGCCGCGCAGCGGCTTCGACTGCTCGGGACTCACGTGGTGGCTGCTTCGCGCCGACGACGGCGCCTGGCGCGTCCATCCCCCGCGGCCCTACGCGGGGTGGTCGCTGCCGCAGCGCACCTCCTACGACATGGCGGGCCAGGCGCCGAAGCGACTGAAGTTTGCCGATCTCAAACCGGGCGACATCATGTTCTACGACGGCGACGGGAACGGCATCGTCGATCACGTCGACACCTACATCGGCAACGGCTACTCGCTCGACTCCTCGAGCACGCCGGGCGGCGTCACGATCATGTGGGTGGGCGACGGGTGGTACCGCGACCACTTCGTGTGGGGCCGCCGGGTGCTGCCGGGCTAACCCTCAGCCGCGATCCGCCTCGATCGACTCCTCCAAGCGCATGCGTTCCTCAGGCGTCAGCGCGCGTGCGGACCTCGACGACTCGTCGTGCGCGACGATCACCGACCGCGACTCGGCGGCGACCCAGCCCGCTTCGGCGCGGATCACCTCGGCGGTGTGGATCGACGACGTGCCGATCTCGACCCCCCGGCACGACACCGTGACGGCCTCGTCGTCGAGCGACAGCTCGCGGCGGTAGTCGATCGCGATGCGCACGATCACGAAGTTCGTGCCGGGCAGCGTGGTCTCGACCCATCGGTCCCGGGCTTCCTCGAGGTAGGTCAAATAGACGGCGTTGTTGACGTGGGCGTACGCGTCGACGTCGCGCCAGCGGATCTTGATCCGCTCCTCATGCATGAAGAGAAGCGTAGCCGCCCTGGTGCGCGGCCACCGACGCTAGACTGGCACGAGGAGAACGGAACATCCCTTGGGGAACTTCGTGCGCGTGCAAGCCCTTGACGTCCGCCCAGCTGATCCCCTCGCATGACCCACGATGGCGAGACGACGTCGAGTGACCCGAGCGGTGGCTCCGTCAGCGGTCTCGACGATCTGATCACGGAGGCTGGCCAGACGCACGTCATCCCACCGCGAGAAGACCGGCGGCTCTTGGAGCGGCTGCGCGACCCGCGAGTGCTGGCTCGCGCGCGGGAGCTCCTTCAGTCGAAGGACAAAGCGGTGCGGACGCAAGCGATTCTGTGCATCGAACGGATCGGCTTTGCTCTTCACGATCAGGAGAGTGCTGAGCTTCTTCTTCACCATGCCGATGCAGCCAACGACAAGTACGAGGCGACAACGGCACTCGATGGACTCAAAGGTCTCGCGCCCCCGCAGCCATTACCCTCTGATCCACTCGTTCGACTGGTAGGCCGGCGGGAGTGGTTGGTGTGGCAGGCAGCGGTCCAGTGCCTTCACCTCGCCCTTCCCGATCTTGTCGAGGATGCTTTGCTCGACAGGCTCGATTCCGATCGCTATGGGCGCGTCCCCGTCGCACGCGAGCTTCGCTACATGCGCTCTGATGAGTCGGTCCGTGCGCTCGAACGTCTGCTCGAAGATGCGACGGTCGACGTGCGATGCGTTGCACTCGACTCCCTCGGCGAGCGCCTCGGTGCCGGAGTGATCCCATACGCCCGACAGGTGGCGGGCGGACGACGGTGGGAGGAGAAGCTGGCAGCTGAGAAGTGGCTCGCTCAGTTCGGAGAAGCCGATGACGTCCAATTCATGGCGGATCGACTCAGGAGTGTCCTCAGCGGAAAGCGCATGCACGAGATCTTCCCACCAGAGTCTTCCTATCTCGTGTCGTTCCTTCTGCGGTACCAAGATCATCCAGAAGCTCGATCAGCCCTTGACATGATTGGACGGCGGGTCGACCGGCTCCCGGATAGCGAACGGGAATGGCTCCGGGAGCACGCCCCCGAAGTGCTCCGCTAGCCAAGGAGCGGTGGCGTCCTTCGGAGTTCCCTCAAGGAGGTCATCAGCCTATTGGCTCGAGCGCGGAGTGGCGCCCACCACGTCGTCTGCCCACGACACCATCTGATCGAGCAGATCGGGATGATCCTTGGCCATCCCGATCCCGTGGCCGTGGCCGTCCACGAGGACGGCCTGCGTGCCGGCCGCCTCGGCGATCGCCTTCGCGTCATCGGCGTAGGACCCGTTGCCCCAGGCCGCCGCGACGAACAGCGGTACCGGGAGCGACCCGGCCGCGGTGAGGGCGTCATAGGCGCTCGCCGGCGGCGACAGGGCGATCACCGCGTCGGCATCGACGTCGGCGGCCATCGCGATCGACAGACCGGCGCCCATCGAGCTGCCGACGAGCACAACCCGCCGCGCACCGGTGGAACGAGCGCGCTCGACGATGGAGCGGAGCGCATCCTCCCAGCCGACCCCGAGCATGCCGGTCGAATTGCCGACGCCGGGGGCGTCGTAGGCGATCGCGCGCCACCCGTCGGCGACGAACGCCTCCATCGCCGGGTACATGTCCTCCTTCGTGGTGGTGGCGCCGTGGGAGAGCACCACCACGTTCGGACCAGTGCCCTTCTCGACGGTATCCAGCGAGGAGCCGCCGGGTGTTGCGATCGTCGTCTGGCGCGCCCCAGACGGTGGCGCCGTCGTGCCGTCGTGAGACGAACCGGAACACCCGGCCGCCACAAGCGCGACCGCGAGGAGCGCCGCAGCTGGCGTGGCCCGCATGCGCAACAGCGTAGGGGACCGGAGACGGTCAAGGGCCCCGGCCGCTTCGCGGCCGGGGCCCAGGACCGGAGAGAGGGGCTCCACCCCGTCGTTCGGCCGTTCGCCGGGGATGGTTCGCCGTCCCATGTTGCGATGATGTGTCAGTCGTCGTGCTCGGCGAGGCGCCGGTCCATCTCCGTGGCGAGTGCGACCGCCCCCGCGGGCGAGCCCGTGACGGCGGCCAAGAAATGCTCCCGGTCGAGGGCCCGAAGCGATACAGGCTCCGTCGCGACGACGGTCGCCGTCCGCGGCACGTCTCGCAGCAGGGCAATCTCGCCGAAGAAGTCGCCCGAGCCGAGCGTGGCGAGCTCGGCGCCGTCGCGTGTCACGTGCATCCTGCCGCGTTCGATCACGTAGAACCGATCCCCGGGGTCGCCTTCGCGGATCACCACGTCGCCCTCCCCTACCTCGAGCGGGATGAGGTTGCGCGCGACCCGCTCAAGGTTGGCAGGGCCGAGCGGCCCAAAGATCGACGTCCCACGCAGGAGCTCGATGTCGTGGGGATCCGCGAGCGCGGCGTCGCGGTCGACCGCGCGGATCCGATCGAACACCAGCGCCGCGATGACCGGCAGCGTAAGCCCGGCCAAGATGAACGCCGCTTCGACATTGATCCTCGCGACGAGGATCGGCGCGACGACCGATCCGACGGCGAGCGCAGCCATCATCAAGCCCTCCTGCACCCCGAACACCCGAGCCAGCACGTCGTCGTCCACGCTCCGCTGGAGGAGCGTGCGGGAGGTCACATCGAAGAAGCTCTTGCCGATCCCGGCCACGCCAAGCAGCACGATCGCGGCGGCGGGCCCGTTCGCGAACGCAATCATTGCGATCGGCAATCCGACGACCATCACGCCGAGGAAGAACGCCGGCGCGAGCCGCTCGCGCCCGATCAGCGTGACGGTGGCGGCGGCGCCGACCAGGCCACCGACCCCGACCGCTGCCGACAGGACTCCGGGCCCCGACGGTCCCATCGAGAGCACGCTGTAGGCGAGGACCACGGTCAACACGTCGAGCGCGCCGATCACCACGGTCTGCCCAGCGACAAACCCGAGCAGCAGGCGCGCTCCCGGTCGGCGACGCAGCTCGCGGAAACCTTCGAGCGCGTCGCCGACCGTCTCTCGAGAAACCCGGGTCCGCGCCCTCGCATGCACCGCGAGTGTGAGCAACCCGACGGCCAGCACCGCGACCGACATCGCCGCGAATACGGCTTTGGTTCCGCCGAACGCGATCAGCACGCCGGCGATCAGCGGCCCGATGAAGATCGCGAGCGCCTCGATCGTGCTCGAGAGTGCGTTCGCGGCCGTGAGCTGCATCGGTGTCTCCGCGACCTCGGGCAGGATCGAAAGATGCGTCGGCCGCACCATCGAGATGCAGATGTTGACGAGCGCGGCGCAGACGTAGGTGATCGCGCTCGGCAGCCTGAGGGCGAGCGACGCGGCGGTCAGCCCAGCGGCGACACCGATCGAGAGGTAAGCGAGGGCGAGGGCTCGCTCGCGATGCATCCGGTCGCCGAGCTGCGCGAGAAACGGCGCGAGGACGGCGGTCGGCGCGAGCAGCGCGACGGCCACGATCCCCATCTCTCGCGTCCCGCCCGACCCGTAAGCGAACACAAGGATCGCAATCCACTGCGCCGACTCGGTCGGACGGAATGCCGCGAACGCGATCAGCGCGCGTCGCAGCGACCGGTTCTGGAACACCGCCGCGACGTTCTTTGACGTCTCCCCGGTGCCGACGCGCATCGCCACGCGAATGCTGACAGGGAACGCGACGGCCAGCAAACGGCCCGCCGGTCACCCAGACGAACGAACGGAGGCCCGCGAAGCGGCCGATCCTGCGTCAGCGGTCGGGCTCGTCGAGTCGCCGCAGCTGCTCGAGCCGCCGATCGGTCTCGGCGTCGGCGATCCCGATGGCCCGGGTATGTCCGGTCACGGCCGACAGGAAGTCGTCGCGGTCGAGGGCGAACAGATCAGCGTCGGTGGTGGCGACCACGTCCGCGGTCCTCGGCACGTCCCGGAGGAGTGCGATCTCGCCGACGTAGTCGCCACGGCCGTGATGGGCGATGTCGTGGCCGCGCGATCGCACCACGAGCTCGCCGGTCGCAACGATGTAGAACCGGTCGCCGCGCTCGCCTTCGCGAATCACGTGTGCCCCGGCGGGCACATGTGCGGGAACGAGCGAGCGCGCCACGGACTCGAGCCGGGGTTGCGAGAGGAACTCGAACATCGGAATCGACCGAAGCAACGCGATGCGTGTGGCCTCCGGAACCAGCGCCCTGCGATCGAGGATCCGCAACGCCGGGAGCACGCACACGCCGGCAAGCACGGCCAGCACGCCGGCGGCGATGAACGCCCCCTCGTTCCCGAGGAGCTCGACGAGGATCGGCGCCGCAGCGGAGCCGGCGGCCAGCGCGCCCATCATCAGCGCCTCCTGCATCCCGAACACGCGCGACAACACGTCGTCGCGCACGCTTCGCTGTAGCAGCGTGCGCGCGGCAACGTCGAAGAACGCGCGCGCGGCGCCGACCGCGGCGAGCAGCAGCATGATCTGGCCGAGCACCGACACCAGCGCGACGGCCGCCATCGCGCCGGCCATCACGCCCACGGCGAGCTCGATCGGGGTGGTGAGCCGCGTGCGCCCGACGAGCACGGCCGTCGCGCCGGCGCCAATCAGGCCGCCGACACCCACCGAGGCCGCCAACAGGCCGGCGCCTTGCTCACCCACGCCCAGCACGTCGACCGCCAGGACGGCGTAAAGCACGTCGAGCAGCCCGACGACGAAGTACTGCCCCCCGCCGACGAGCGTCAGCGCGCCGGCCGGGACGTCGCGCCGGAGCTCGGCGCCGGCCTCGCCGAGATCGCGCGCAAGCGACTCGACGCCGATCGGAGGAGGCGCGACGTCGTCGGCGCCGCCGAGGGGATGCAGGCGGAGCCGCCGCACGAGCAGCGCCGCGGCGACCATCGCGCACGCCGAGATCGCGCAGACGGCCGCGGGTCCGGCGAGCGCGATCACGACGCTATTGACGATCGGGCCGAGGATGAGCCCAAGCCCGTCCATGGTCGTCGAGACCGAGTTGGCGGCGGTGAGCTGCTCCGGGCTGTTCGCAAGCTCCGGCAGGATCGCGTTGTGAATCGGCCGCGTGAGCGTCACCGAGCACGCCGAGACGATCGCCGCGAGATAGGCGACCGGGGCGGGGGCAAGCCAGAGCGCAAGGGCCAGCATCCCCGCCGTGACGGCCTGGACCGCGTAGCCGATCCACAGTGATCGTTCGCGCGGCAGCCGGTCGCCGAGCACCGAGGCCACCGGCGCGAACAGCGCGGCCGGGAGCAGCATCGCCACACAGACGATCCCCGCGGCGGTGGCGCCGCCCCGAGCGAACGCGAACAACGTCACCGCGATCCAGATCGCGTACTCCTGCGCGCTGAACAGCAAGAAGGCGACGAGCGCGCGCCGCATCGAGCGGCTGCCACCCACCGCCCGGTAAGCCTGGACCATCTCCGAACGGGGCACGAGGGGCATCGTGCGGTACCGGCGCGAGACCGGTCAAAACGAGACGCTTTGCGGACAACGAGAACGGGGCCCCTGTCGGGGCCCCGTTCGGGCACTGCGTGCTTCTTCGGCGATCAGAAGTCCATGTCGCCGCCGGGCATCCCGCCACCGCCGGGCATGGCCGGTGTCTTCTCGGGCTTCTCGGCCACGATCGCCTCGGTCGTGAGGAACAGCGCGCCGATCGACGCCGCGTTCTGCAGCGCGGAGCGCGTGACCTTGGCCGGGTCGACGATCCCGAACTTGATCATGTCGCCGAACTCGCCGGTGGCGGCGTTCAGGCCCTCGCCCTCCTTCAGGGCGCGGACCTTCTCGACCACCACGCCGCCCTCGAGGCCGGCATTGTGCGCGATCTGCTTGATCGGCTCCTCGAGCGCGCGGCGCACGATCATGGCGCCGGTGCGCTCGTCGCCCTCCAGGTCGATCTTGTCAAGGCCGGCCTGCGCGTTCAGGAGCGCGACGCCGCCGCCGGGCACGATGCCCTCCTCGATGGCCGCCTTGGTGGACTGCACGGCGTCCTCGATGCGGTGCTTCTTCTCCTTGAGCTCGACCTCGGTGGCCGCGCCGACCTTGATCACCGCGACACCGCCGGAGAGCTTCGCCAGCCGCTCCTGCAGCTTCTCGCGGTCGTAGTCGGAGTCGGTCTTCTCGATCTCGGTCTTGAGCTGCGCGATCCGGCCCTGGACGTCCTCGGACTTGCCGGCACCCTCGACGATCGTGGTCTCGTCCTTGGTGACGACCACCTTGCGCGCCGTACCGAGCAGGTCGAGCGTCGCGTTCTCGAGCTTCAGACCGACCTCCTCGGAGATGACCTGCGCGCCTGTGAGGATCGCGATGTCCTGGAGCATGGCCTTGCGGCGATCGCCAAAACCCGGCGCCTTGACGGCGACGGACTGGAAGGTGCCGCGGATCTTGTTGACCACCAGCGTCGCGAGCGCCTCGCCGTCGATGTCCTCGGCGATCAGCAGGAGCTGCTTGCCGGCCTGCATGACCTTCTCCAGCACGGGGAGCATGTCCTTCACGGCGCTGATCTTCGAGTTCACGATCAGGATGTAGGGCTCCTCGAGCACGGCTTCCTGCCGCTCGGGGTCGGTCATGAAGTACATCGAGACGTAGCCCTTGTCGAAGCGCATGCCCTCGGTGAATTCGAGCTCCATCCCGAAGGTGTTCGACTCCTCGACGGTGATGACGCCGTCCTTGCCCACCTTGTCGACGGCCTCGGCGATCTTCTCGCCGATCTCACGGTCGCCCGCGGAGATGGCGCCGACGTTGGCGATCTCGTCCTTCTGGTCGACGTCCTTCGCGACCGTCTTGATCCGCTCGACCGCGAGCTCCGTCGCCGCCTCGATGCCCCGCTTGAGGGCCATCGGGTTGGCGCCGGCCGCGACGTTGCGCAGGCCTTCCTTCACGATCGCCTGTGCGAGGACCGTCGCCGTCGTCGTGCCGTCGCCGGCCACGTCGTCGGTCTTCTTCGCGACCTCCTTGACGAGCTCGGCGCCGATCTTCTCCATCGGGTCGTCGAGCTCGATCTCCTTGGCGATCGAAACGCCGTCGTTGGTGATCGTCGGAGCGCCCCACTTCTTCTCGAGCACGACGTTGCGGCCCTTGGGGCCGAGCGTGATCTTCACGGCGTTGGCGAGCTGGTCCATGCCGCGCTCGAGCGCCCGCCGCGCGTCCTCGTCGAACGAGATGAGCTTCGGTGCCATCTCTATCCCTCCTGTGTCTGGTTTCAGCCGACCCCGCCGACTGCTAGCACTCGGCGGGATGAGTGCTAACGATGGTATCCGGGCGGGCGCGCAAGTGGCAAGCCGGGGTCGCCCGGCGTAGGGTTCCGCCCATGGAAACAGCCGCAGAGAATTGGGTTTTTCGTTACACCGCAACCCGCCTCGGGTTCCCATCTTGGTCGGAGAACGCGCCCGAGCACCTCGCGCTTATCAGCAACCGGAGCGGGGTCTCGCAGGCCTGGGCCTACGACCTGTCGGACGAATCGTGGCGACAGGCGAGCGAGGAGCCCGTCGGGACCGAGAGCGCGTGGATGCTGCCGGACGGGCGCATCGCGTGGTGGCACGACGCGACCGGTGCCGAGCGCGGCCGCATCGTCGCGGCGCCGTTCGACGGCGGCGAGGCCGCGCCGGCATTCCCCGCGCTTCCCGACGGCTGGTTGATGGGGTTGAGCTTCGCGGCCGGCCGGACGGCAATCGGGCTCGAGGTCGAGGGCTCCTACCGCATCTTCGTCCTCGACGCCGACGGCGCGACCAGGGAGCTCGCGTCGTCCAAGCGGGCGGCCGGGGTCGGCGGCGCATGGGGACGCACGATCGGCGGCCTGTCCATCGACGGCGCGCTCCTGTGCATCGTCCACGCCGAACACGGCGACATCCTGCACAACGCGTTGCGTGTGCTCGACGCGACGACCGGTGCCGTCATCGACGACCTCGAGGATCCGGGCCGGAACCTGGAGAGCACCGTCTGGCTACCCGGTGACCGACTGGTCTTTACGAGCCAGCGTGGCGCGTTCGAGCGTCCGGCGATCTGGAACCCGCGCACCGGCGATCGTCGCGACATCGAGGTCGACCTGCCGGGAGCCGTGTTCCCCGTGGATCGGCTCGCCGACGGCGCCCTGCTCGCACGTCACGAGCTCGACGGCGCCGCGCAGTTGCTCCGGCTCGACGAGGACGGTTCCATCGAGGAGCTCACGGCGCTCGTCGGCGATATCGACGACGCGGCGGTGCGCCCCGACGGCGCGGTTTGGTATCGCTATAGCGACCCCTCGACCCCGCCCGAGACGCGCGACGCGACGGGGGCGGTCGTGGTCCGAAGTCCCGACCCATCGCCGCCGCCCGGACGGCCCTACGAGAGCCGGTTCGCGACGAACCCGCACGGTGACCGCATCCATATGCTGGTTGCCACGCCGCCGGGCAGCGGCCCGTTTCCGACCGTGCTGAACATCCACGGCGGCCCCGAGTGGCACGAACGCAATCGCTTCGACGAGGAGGTCCAGGCGTTCGTCGATCACGGCTACGCCGTCGCCTCCATCAACTATCGCGGCTCGACCGGATATGGGATCGCGTTTCGGGAAGCCCTCATCGGCCGCGTATGCATCACCGAATCCGAGGACATCCTCGCGTGCCTCGATGCGCTCGTCGCCGACGGCACCACCGATGCGGCGCACGTCTACTGGAGCGGCTGGTCCTGGGGGGGCTGCCTGGCGTGCTTCAACGCCGGGGTCAATCCCGAGCGCTTCCGCGCGATCTTCGCCGGCATTCCCGCCGGCGACTTCATCGCCGCCCACTGGGCGTCGGCCCCCGAGCTCCAGGCGTGGGACGACGCGGCATACCGGGGTTCCCCCGAGGAAGTCCCCGAGTCCTACCGGCAGAGCGACCCGATGACCTATGTGGAGCAGGTCCGCTCACCTGTGCTCATCATCGCGGGGGAGAACGACCCGCGCTGTCCGATGGAGGGCATCACGCCGTGGGTGGACGCTGTCCGCGCGGGCGGCGGCGAGGTGCAACTCCACACCTACGCCACCGGGCATCATGCGAACGACACGTCGCAGCAGGTAGAGCACATGCGGATGGTCCTTGCGTTCTTCGCGGACTACCGTTGACCGCGGCGCCGTCACCGCCCGGACGAATCAGACGCCGGAGCTCGAGACCCGCTCCACGCGGAACTCGATGATCACGGTCGTGCCCTCTTCGATCGGCGCGACACGCTCGTACTGCGGGAACTTCTCGTAGAGCAGCGCGCGATCCCGACCGAACTCCGGACCCGACTCGATGAGGTAGGCGCCGCCGCCAACGATGACCTGCGCCAGCCCGCTATCCCAGTCCTCCGAGTAGCGATCGACGCAGTAGCTCACGAACGGGTTGTCCCGGATGTCGGCGATCTTGCGGTCGTAGGCGCTGGCGATCACCACCCGATCGAGATCGAGCACGTGACACACCGGGATCACATGCGCCTCGGCGCCGACCGATGCCGTCGCAATATGGCCGACCCGCGCCTCGTCCACAAACGCCGCTTCCGCAGGCGTCATCGTGCTGCGCACGTCAGTCCTCATCCACGGTCGTCGACTGCGCCCGGATCTGATCGACGATCTCGGCGTTCGCGAGCGTCGTGACATCGCCAAGCGTGTTGCCGCGCGCAACGTCGCGAAGGAGCCGACGCATGATCTTGCCCGACCGCGTCTTTGGCAGGTCGGGGGTGAAGATGATCTCGTCGGGCTTGGCAATCGGGCCGATGACCTTGGCCACGTGCTCGCGCAACTCGTCGAGCATCGCAGCATCGCCTTCGTAGCCGGACTTGAGCGTCACGAACGCCACGATGCCCTCGCCCTTGATCTCATGCGGCTTGGACACAACGGCGGCCTCCGCCACCTTGTCGTCGTCCACGAGCGCCGACTCGATCTCGAAGGTCGACAGCCGATGCCCGGCCACGTTCATCACGTCGTCGATCCGCCCGAGCAGCCAGAAGTAGCCATCCTTGTCGCGCCGAGCGCCGTCGCCGGCCACGTAGGTCTCGGGGCCGTAGGTGCTGAAGTAGGTCTGCACATAGCGGTCGGGATCGCCCCAGATCGTCCGCGCGATCGCCGGCCAGGGATGTTTGAGCACGAGGAACCCCCCGCCGCCCGGCGCGACCGATTCCCCCCGGTCATCGAACACATCGGCCTCGATGCCGGGAAACGGGCGCGTGGCCGAGCCCGGCTTGAGCGACGTGAGACCCGGCAGCGGGGTGATGAGGATGGCGCCCGTCTCGGTCTGCCACCACGTGTCGACGACCGGGCAGCGCTCGCCGCCGATCACTTTCCAGTACCAGACCCACGCCTCCGGGTTGATGGGCTCACCGACCGAGCCCAGGAGTCGCAACGACGACAGGTCGTGCTTGTCGGGGAACTCGGCGCCCCAACGCATGAAGGCGCGGATGGCGGTCGGCGCCGTGTACAGGATGTTCACGCGGTACTTCTCGATGATCGACCACCAGCGGTCCTTGTCCGGCCAGTCCGGCGCGCCCTCGTACATGACGCCGGTCGTGTGGTTGGACAGCGGGCCGTAGACGATGTAGCTGTGCCCCGTCACCCAGCCGCAGTCGGCCGCGCACCAGAACACGTCGTCGTCGTGGATATCGAAGACAAGCTGATGTGTCGCGCTCACCTGGGTCATGTAGCCGCCGGTCGTGTGTGCGATCCCCTTGGGCTTGCCCGTCGTGCCACTCGTGTACAGCAGATACAGCAGATCCTCGGCATCGACCTCTTCGGGCTCGCACTCGACGTCCTGGCGCTCGACCAACTCGTGGTACCAGACGTCCCGGCCCTCGGTGAACGCGTGCTCGTTGCCGCATCGGCGCACGGTGATGACGTGCTCGATGCTCGGGCATTCCGCGACGGCTTCGTCCGCATTATCCTTGAGCGCGACGACCTGGCCCCGGCGCCACGCGCCGTCGGCCGTGATCAGGACCCTGGCCTCGGCGTCGTTGATGCGGTCGCGAAGCGACTCCGCGCTAAACCCACCGAAGACGACCGAGTGCGGCGCGCCGATCCGCGCGCACGCGAGCATCGCGATCGGCAGCTCCGGCACCATGCCGAGATAGATGTTGACCCGGTCGCCCTTGCCGACCCCGAGACTGCGCAGACCGTTCGCGAGCCGGCACACCTCCTCGAGCAAGTCGCGATAGGTGATGGTGCGGGTATCGCCGGGTTCGCCCTCCCAATGGAAGGCGACCTTGTCGCCACCGCCGGCCTCGACGTGGCGATCCAGGCAGTTGTACGAGGCGTTGAGCCGCCCACCCTTGAACCAGGTGACCCACGGCGCGTCCCATTCCATGACGGCGTCCCAGGGACGCGACCAGCTGAGGCGACCGGCCTGCTCGGCCCAGAACGCCTGATGGTCGGCGTTGGCGCGGTCGTAGACGCCCGGGTCGCTCGCGATGGCGTTGGCCCGGAACGATTCCGGCGGCTCGAACACCCGATCCTCGGACAAGAGCGCCTCAATGTTGCGATTCACGTCGCCCACGAACCTCGTTCCTTTCGCCAAAACCAGATCGTACGCGCGGCCCCGTGCGGGCGCGACCCGCGCCCGTTCGTGCGTGCGGGTGCTTGCATCGGCCCCCTCCAGCCCCCACGATCACGCGTGAGCCGCCCGCTTGGGGCGGCTCGAGAAGCATCGTGGGATGGGGAAGGAGGCGGCGATGGCCGACGTGGCCTACTGCATGAAGTGCCGCGAAAAGCGTGAGTTCGAGGGCGAGCTGGTCACCATGAAGAACGGCAGGCCCGCTATCCAGGGCAAATGCCCGGTTTGTGGCACTAAGCTCAACAAGATCCTCGGAATCGACGCGGCGAAGGCGATGGGCTGGAAGGCCCCTTAGCTCAACCGCGAAAGCAGCTGCTCGGGGCTGAGCACGACCGGCCCCGGCGACATCTTCCGGTGGCGGGCCGCAAGGTCCGCCACCGTCGTGCGTTCGAAGACCTCTTGCACCGCGCGGGCCACATCGGCCCAGAACCCTTGCAGCCCACAACGCGAGTCGGCAAAACAAGTGTGGTCGGAGGGCTCGAGGCAAAACACCGGATAGATCTGGCCCTCGATCGCGTCGGCCACCTCCGCAATCGTGATCTCAGCGGGATCGCGAGCGATCCGGCATCCGCCCCCAGCACCCCGGAAGCTCTCGACGAGACCTGCCCGGGACAACGAGCCGAGTTGCTGCTCGAGGAACCGCACGGGAACCTGCTGGCGTTCGGCGATCTCCCGTGCCGGCACCACCGCGTCCGGATCCTCCGCTCGGCGCTCGGCAAGCTCGATCATCGCGCGCATCGCGTATTCGAGCTTTTGCGGGACCTTGAGCATTCAGCCTCCTGAGGACTGCCGGTCAAGCTTCGTCCAGGCTAGGGCTGGACGTTCCCGCACGTCAACGCACCGGACGCACCGAGCACTCCCCTTCGACCCTGTTGCCCATCGGGCGCAAACCGGGCAAACTGTGCGTCCGCCCATCGGGAGTGCCGACGCCGAATCCGGGGAATGAGAGCGAGGCAGATGGTCGCAAAAGACCTGCTACGACCCGAGGTGATTGTCCGCATCGACGACGTCGGTGCGGACGCCGACGGGTCGGTGCTCGCGTCGCTCGAGGCGCGATGGATCCTGCCGGGCAAGGTCTCTCCCGCGATCGAGGCATGGCTCGGACCCTTTGTCGAGCCGCACGAGCACCGCGAGGATCGCTACCTGCTGCAGGGATCCGAGACGCTCGGGGTCAAGGTGAAGAACCGCCAGATGCTGGACGTCAAGGTCTTCCAAGGATGCACCGGCCGGTTGCTCGGCGCGGGCGTGCCCTCGGGCGATCTCGAGCGGTGGCAGCGCTGGAGCTTCCCGATCGAGTCCGGCGATCCGTCGATGCCCCGCGATGCGGGCTGGCTTCCGGTGGACAAGCTTCGCCGGCGGCGCTGGTTCTCCTGGGTCGACGGCCGCGTGATCGAGACCGCCACCCCCGATGAGGCCGACGCTGCGATGGAGCTGACCGACATCGAGATCGGTCCGCGCCGCTGGTGGACCGTCGCCTTCGAGACGAGACGAGACGACGGGGAGATGCCGGCGCTATTGCAACGTGCGGCGCGCCTCGTCTTCGGGTCGGCGACGCCGCCGCCCGATGCCGCTGCTTTGTTCGCCGCTCCCACGAGCTCCTATCCGCGCCTGCTCCTCGGACTCGGCTGAGCCGCCTCGGCTGTGCCGTCTCGGCCTCCAGGCCTTGTGTTTTTCGCCCCGGTCCGTCTAACGTTCCTGGTCGGGAGGGGAACACAGTGGCAACGAGCGAGGTATCGAGCGCAGGCAGTCTTGGGCTGGTCTCGTTCGGGCTGGCGCTCCTCAGCTTCCGATCGCTCCTGCAGCCGGACGTCGCGCTGGGTGTGTGCTTCAGCGGGCTCGCGCTCGTCTTCGGGGTCTACGCGCAACGGCGGAGCACCGGGTGGGGTCGGATGGCCGCCCTGGCGGGTGCCGCCCTCGGGACGCTGGTGATCCTCGGGTTCATCGTCATAGCGGTACTGCTCAGCCAGCACATCGACCCGTTCACCGGCCAGCGCATACGGACCTAGGGAATCGAGCGCGTCCCGCCCACGGCGGGGGTATCCTCGCGGCACATGGCCCGGGTGCTGGTGATCGACGACGAACCGGACGTCCGCTGGCTGATCCGCATGAGCCTCGAGCGGGCCGGCCACGAGGTGCTGGACGCCGAGGACGGCCTTCGCGGCGTCGCCCTCGCCATGAAGCAGCACCCCGACGTCATCGTCTTGGATCTGATGATGCCGGTGATGGACGGCTACACGGTGCTCGACGAGCTCGCGAAGGATGCGCGCACCGCGGGCATCCCGGTGCTCGTGTTGTCGGCGCGAGCGATCCCGGCTGAGGCCAAGCGGGCGACCGAGGCGGGCGCGCGGCGGTTCCTCGAGAAGCCGTTCGATCCGGACGTGCTCGCCGACGAGCTGGCGGAGATCCTCGCGGCCGAGGACTGAGGGGCTACGCGGCGAGCGAGTCGGCGAAGTCCTCGCCGACGACCACGACGACCGTGACGCTCGGCGGCACGATGCTGTCGAGCTCGGTGTCGAGCGGCTTCACCTGCGCCCCGTCGAAGTACGTGGTGGCGATGTACGTCGCGTCGGCCTCGTTCTGCGCGGCGTTGTCGTCGTCGCGGTAGTACACGGTCGTCTTCTTGACACCGGCGACGGGAGCATCGGCAGCGGGCTTGGGCGCCTTGTACCCATCGTTTACGAGCAGGTCCTGTGTCGCCGCCCCGGCCCCGATGACGTCGGTGCCGTTGAGCGCCATGATCAGCACGCCTTCGGTCTGCGGCGAGGGCAGCGGGCTTGCGGGCGGCGAGCTGGTCGACGAGGAGGGCCCCGAGACGCTGGCACTGACGGACGGGGAGCCGCTTGGGGCGGCGGCCGTGCTTCCCTGATCGAGGAATCCGTTGGCAAGGACCGCCAACCCGACGACGACCAGCGCGACGATGATCACCACGCGACCGATGCTGAGGTTCACGCGGCCATCCTACCGTGCCCGACCGGGGCCGCGGTCGCGCTGCGCTACAACGTGATCCCGAGCCGCTGGGCGGTCCGGCGCTTGCGGCGGATCTCGCGCAATCGGCGCAGCCGGCGCACGAGCATGGGGTCGTAGGCAATCGCCTCGGGCCGGTCGACGATCCGGTGCAACAGCTGGTGATAGCGCGTCGCCGAGATCCCGAAGGTCTCACGAATCGCGCGCTCCTTGGGCATCCGCAGTCCCCACGCCTCCCGCTCGAAGTCGAGGATGCGTCGCTCGCGATCGTTCAAACTCCCGGCGTTGGATGCCGATGCCGACGAGGCGCGACTAGTTCCCACGAGGCCGGAGGCTCGCACCCGGACGGTGCCGGTGCAAGCATCCGGAACGGCTCGGCCGGTTCCGTCGGGCGCCAAGAGGTGAGACCATGACCCGACCGGACCCAAGGCGAAGGTGAGGCGGACCACGAGCACCGACTCGATGCGGCAGCCCCGTGACTCGGACCGCTCCGGAGCGCAGCTGGACATGCTTCACAGCTTCGCCGCGAAGCTCAACGTCCTGTCCGACACGTCCGAGATCGCCAACACGATCACCGGCGAGCTGCGGACGATCATCGATTACCACAACTGCCGCGTCTACCTGCTGCTGGATCGCACGACGCTCATGCCGGTCGCGTTTCGCGGCGAACTCTCCACGGAATACGAGGAGGAGGACCTCGACACACTCATCACCAAGGTGGGCGAAGGGATCACGGGCTCCGTGGCCGCGACGCGGCGCGCGCTGCTCACACCCGATGCCCGCGAGGTGCCGTTCGCCGTCACGATCCCCGGCACGGAGGACGACCTGCTCGAATCGATGCTGGCCGTGCCGATGATCGCCGGCGACGACCTGGTCGGCGTGATCGTCTTGTCGAGCCTGGGCTACGCGATGTTCGACGACGAGGACCAGCGGATGCTGGAGGTGCTGGCGCCTCACGCCGCCGCGGCCTTCCAGAACGCGAGTCTGCTCGAGGCCGAGCGTGCCGCGGCGCAGGCCGCCGGAGCGCTCCTGCAGCTGTCGCAGTCACTCACCGTACGCCGGAGCACGGTCGAGATCTTCCGCGACGCGATCGAGACGCTGCCGACGATCCTGCCGTGTATGGCAACGGCTGCCTACGTGCGCGACGAGGAGTCCGGGAGCTTCCGCCTGGCGCAGCTGCAGGGGCACGGCGGCGCCTCGCTGCGTGCCCGCGCGGACATCGCCGACGTTCCCGACGCCGTTGCCGAGCCACTGTTTCAGGGCGGCGTCGCGCCGTTCGTTGTTCCGCACGACCTCGCGGAACAGATCCCGAAGGAATACCTCGTGACCGACGGCGACTTCGGCGACGTGCTCGTCTGCCCGCTTCGATGGGAGCCCGAACAAAGCGGCGCACTAATCGCGGTCGGCGCGCCCGGCGAGTCGGCATTCGACGATGCCGCGCTCCGGCTTGCCCGGGGGGTCGGCGACCTGACGGCGCTGGCGCTCGGCAACGCGCGGCGGATGAGCGAGCTGGAGCGCTTCCACCGGCTGGTGGAAAGCCTCGACGCGACCTTCTGGGAGGCCGACGCCGACGACCTGCACCTCACGTTCCTGGGCGGTCGCACCGACACCCTGTTCGGCGGCGAGCCGTGGGTGGGCCACGCCTGGGGAGATCACATCGCGGAGGCCGACCGGTCGCTCACCGTGGCGGAGGTGCGGCGCGCCGTGACCGAGGGCGTGGACATCAGCACGGAGTACCGTGTCCGGCTGCCCGAAGGCGAGGCACGGTGGATGCGCGACCTCGTTCACATCGTGCGCACCGGGCAAGGTACGCGGCAGGTGCGCGGGCTGATCGTCGACATCACCGATCGCAAGCAGGCCGAACAGACGCTGCGCGAATCCGAGCGCAAGTACTCGGAGGCGTTCCTCCGCGAGCGCGAGGCGGCGGAGCAACTGCGCGCGCTCGACGCCATGAAGAACACGTTCCTCGAAGCGGTCAGCCACGACCTGCGCACCCCGCTCACGTCGATCCTCGGATCGGCGATCACGCTCGAGCAAAGCGGGCTGCACCTCGAGCGTGCGGACGCCGCCGACCTCGTGCATCGGATCGCGGCGAACGCCCGCAAGCTCGAGCGCCTGCTCGGCGACCTGCTCGACCTCGACCGGCTGCAGCGCGGCATCGTGACGCCACAGCGACGCCCGACCGATATCGCGGCGCTGATCGCCAACGTCCTGGGAGAAGTGGAGAACCCCGACGGCCGGACCATCGACGTCGAGGTTCCGCCGATCACCGCCTCGATCGACGGGCCGAAGGTCGAGCGCATCGTCGAGAACCTGGTGGCGAACGCTATCCGGCACACGCCCGAGCAGGCACACATCCGGGTGTGGGCACAGCGCGAGCCCGACGGCGTCACCCTCGGTGTCGACGATGCCGGACCCGGCGTGCCGGAGGGGAGCCGCGAATCGATCTTCGATCCGTTCGAGCAGTCGGCGGGCCCCGAGTCCGAGCACTCGCCCGGTGTCGGGATCGGCCTGTCGCTCGTCCGGCGCTTCGCCGAGCTGCACGGCGGCAACGCCTGGGTCGAGCCGCGCGAGGGTGGCGGCTCGTCGTTCCGGGTGTTCCTCCCGGACGCCTGAGCCCGCCGCCCCGGGTGGCGCCCTCCCGTCAGATGAACAGCGTAATGGCGTCCTGCGCCTCGGCCAACATCGTCGTCGCCCCGACCGGCGGCTCGACGCCGTCGATCAGGTCGTCCTTGGACAGACCAAGCAGGTCCATCGTCATCTGGCAGGGCGTCAGCCGCACACCGAGGTCGCGAGCCGTCTCGAGCAGCTCGGCCGGCGAGGCGACGTGATGCTCGTCGGCCAGGTGCTTCATCATGGCCGGCCCCGCGCCCGCGAAGTTCATCTTCGACAAGCCGAGGTGCTCGGTGCCGCCGCGGTTCATCATCGACATCATCTTCTGCATCCAGTTCTCGCCGGTGATGCGCACGTCGTTCTTCACGAGCGGGAACAACCCCCAGAAGGTGAAGAACACCATCGTGTCCATGCCCATCGCCGCGGCGGTGGTCGCAAGGATGAACGTCGGCCAAATCCGGTCGAGGTCGCCGCTCCACGCGACGATCACGAGTTTGTTGTGCATGGCGCTCTCGCGCTCGTGCCGCTCGAGGTCGGCGCGAAGCTCCGCGATCATCTCGTCGTACGCCGTCGCCTCGAGGTCCGGCGCCGTGGTCTCGGTCGTCATCGTCCTCACGCCTTTCGAATCACGAATCGGAAGACCCCGTCGTCGGTGGTCTGCTCGACGAGCTCGTTGCCGGTCCTCCGGCACCACGCCGTGAAGTCGGGCACCGCGCCGGGGTCGGTGGCGAGGGCCTCCACCAGATCGCCGGGCGCGACGGTGCGCATCGCCTGCGCGGTCTTCGCGATCGGCATCGGGCAGGACAGGTTCTTCAGGTCCAGGGTCAACGCAACGGTCTGGTTCATCGGGACGCCTCCTTGGGCTTGGTGCCGGGCGCGCGGTCCGGGAGCCGGCCCTGCGGCACGGTCTCCCAGTACGCGCGGTTGAAGATCCACTTCGCCATGTGCCAGGCCCGGCTGGGTTGCGGCGGAACGGGCGGGTGCTCGTAGTCGAAGCGAAGCGCCGTCGCCTTGCCGTTGCCCGTCTCCAGGAAGCACATCACGCGACCCTCGTAGCGCTCCTTCGGCGCCGTGCCCCGCAGGGCAGACGCAATCCGCGACGCGACCACCGGCGCCTCGAAATGCGCGGTCGAGCCGGACTTGGAGATCGGAAGGTCGGTCGCGTCGCCGAGCGCGAAGATCCGCTCGTACTCGCCCACCTGCAGGGTGAACCGGTCGGCCGGGAGCCAGCCGCCGGCGTCACCGAGCGCCGAATCGATCACGAACTGCTGGCCGCGGTGCGGGGGCACGAGCACGAGCAAGTCGTACTCGCGCTTCTCGCCCTCGAGCGACAGCACCGTGTGCGCGCTCGGGTCGACCTCCTCCACGTTGAAGAACGTCGCGAGCTCGATGCCGCGCTCGTCCATGATCGGTTTGATGAGCGTCGAGGCGCTCTCGATCGTGAACGCCCGATTGAGCGGCGACAGCAGGGTCACCTCGCTCCGGTCGCGCACCTCGCGGTGCCGCAAATACTCCTCGACCATCATGGTGAACTCGACGGGCGCCGGCGGGCACTTGTAGGGGATCCCGGCAATGCCGACAAGCAGACGCCCGCCGTCGAAGCGCCGAAGTTCCTCGCGCAGTCGCTCAGCATCGGGCAGCGAGTAGAAGCCGAACGAACCCTCCGCAAGACCCGGGATCGCCTCGGGCACCAGGCGCGCGCCGGTCGCGATCACCAGGTAATCCCACTCGAGGCTTGCGCCCGACTTCAGCTGGACCGTCTGGGCGTCCGGGTGGACGCGAACGGCCTCCTCGATCGCGAGGTCGACACCGCTTCGCAGCAGCGTGCGCTCGTCCCGGGAGAGCCAGTGCCCGCTCGCCTCACCGAGCGCCACGTACAGATAGCCCGGCTGGTAGTCGTGCATGCCGGTGGGATCGACGACCGTGACGCGCACGTCGCGGCCGAGATGTTTGTCGAGCAAGTTCGCCACCAGGGTGCCGCCGACGCCCCCGCCGAGCACCACGACGCGCGCGGGCATCGCGACTCACCTCGCCTTCCGGATGATGAAGTGCGCGAAGCCTTCGTCCGCACGCACCTCGACCAGCTCGTGGCCGGCCTTCGCGACCCACGCGGGGATGTCGGTCTTCGATCCCTCGTCGCTCGAGAGCACCTCGATCGTGTCGCCCACCTGGCCCTGACGGATCGCGCCGATCAGGCTCATAAGCGGTCCGGGACACGGCATGCCCCGCGCGTCGATCGACCGTGTGATGTCCGTCACCGCCATCGTCACAACCCCCTTCAGATAAACGTCACCGGGCCGTCGGCCACGGCGAAGAACGACGCCACGCCCCAGATGCCCTCGACGAGCGGGTCGAGGTCGGCCTGCTCGAGGTCGAGCATCTCCATGGAGTCGGCGCAGGCGTGGATGTGCACGTCGCCGAGCTCCTGGGCCTGGCGGAGCAGCTCGCTCCAATGCGTGCGGTGCTGGGCGACCATCGCCGCCGCACCGTCGGCGCCCGCCTCCGGCGAGACGCCGTGATCCTTGGCGATGCGGTCCGCACGGAACGCGTCGAGCGCCCAGTACTGCAGGAAGACGTGGACAGGCCGATCCATGACCGCCGCACCGACCACGAGCGTGGCGGCGGCCTGCAACTTGTCGTCGGTCCCGGAGAACAACACCAGGGCCAGGGTCCGCTCCTGTTGCATGACCGCTCCTCGCGTTCTTGGCTACAGCCAGCATCACGCTCAAACCCAGCCGCGTCGGGGGGCAAACGACCCCCCGAGATCGGGCCGTCCGCTGAACGACCTGCGGAGCCACATGCGTTGGGGCTGCTAGCGTGCCGCCGTGGCCGACGTCGTGCTCATGGGCGGCACCGTCGTCGACGGAACCGGTGCAGCCGGCTTCCCAGGGTGGGTGGCCATTGCCGGGGACCGTGTCGAGGCGGTGGGGCGCGCGACGGATCCTGCGCCGAACGCAGCCGAGACGGTGAACACGGCCGGTCTCGTCGTGACGCCGGGTTTCATCGACGTGCACAACCACTCCGACCTGTCGGCGTTCCTGCTGCCCACGATGCCGAGCACGGTGCGCCAAGGCGTGACGACGGTCGTCGTCGGCAACTGCGGAAGCTCCCCCTGGCCGCTCGCGGGGTGGGAGGAGGCGGTCGAGCTCGCGTACGGCACGCCCGGCGATCTGGACCCGCCGGACTGGCGAGGGTGGGGCGACTACCTGGACGCGATCGATGCGGCGCAGCCGGCCGCCAACGTGGCGACGCTCGTGGGACACGGGTCGGTGCGCCTGGCGGTGCTCGGCAGAGAGCGTCGGGAGCCGACGCCGGCCGAGCTCGACCGGATGTGCGGCCTGACGCACGAGGCCGTCGCGGCGGGCGCGGTAGGCGTGTCGACCGGGCTCATCTACGTGCCGGGCATCTTCGCGACGACCGACGAAGTGGTCGCGCTCGCCCGCGCTTCCGGAGGCGCGGGCGGCCTCTACGCCTCGCACATCCGCGGCGAGGGCCGCGATCTCTTTCGTGCGGTCGACGAGGCGATCGCGATCGGCGCGCACGCGGCCGTGCCGGTGCATCTCAGCCACCTCAAGTGCGAGTCGGCGGGAACCTGGGGACGCGCGGAGGAACTGCTCGCGCGCGTGCACGGGGCGCCGGATGCGACCGGCGACCAGTACCCATACGCCGCGTGGAACTCCTCTCTCTCCTCGTTGTTGCCGCCCTGGGCGCCGGCCGACCAGGTCGCGATGATCGCGCGGACCGACCGGGAGCGGCTCCGGGCCGCCGTCGAAGGCGGCGAGCCGGACTTCCAGTCCTCGATCGACGGCGTCGGCTGGGATCGGATCGTGCTGGTCACGGCGCCCGAGCCCGCGATGCGCGGTCGAAGCGTCGCGGCGGTGGCCGAGGATCTGAAGCAAGAGCCCTTCGATGCGTTCCTCGAATTGCTCGGACACGAGCCGCACACCGCCTGCATCGGCCACGCCATGCTCGAGGAGGACGTGCGCGCAATCCTCGGCGATCCCGAAGTGTTCGTCGCTTCGGATGCCTCGGCGACCGCCCCCGATGGTCCCGGCGGCGACCTGCCGGTGCACCCACGCGACTACGGCACATTCCCCAGAGCGCTCGCGCTCGCCCGCGACGACGGTTTGCTGAGCCTCGAGGAGATGATCCGAAAGATGACGTCGCTTCCCGCCGACCGCTTTGGGCTGCACGAGCGCGGCCGCCTGCGCGCGGGGGCCGCCGCCGATCTCGTCGTGTTCGATCCCGCAACGATCCGCGACGTCGCGACGTACGAGGAGCCCCACGCCTTCCCCGAAGGAATCGCCGCCGTGTGGGTCAACGGCCGCGTCGCGTGGGCGCCGGATCGCCGGGAGATCGGCCGTTTCGGGCGTGCGCTCCGGCGCCGCTGAGAGCCGGCGGTCGGATTTGAACCGACGACCTACCGATTACAAGTCGGTTGCGCTACCGGACTGCGCCACGCCGGCCGAACTCGGAGTCTACCCCCGCCCGTCCTCGCGACCGCGAGGCAGCACATACGCGTAGAGCACGGCCGCGAGCGAGGCGGCGGCGTTGAGCGACGCGACCTCGCCCCGCAGCGGCAACGAGACCAGCTGATCGCAGTGCTCGCGAACGAGGCGCGACATCCCGGCGCCTTCGCTCCCGACGACCAGCGCCACGCGCCCGTCGGGACACGGGGCGTCGTAGATCGAGCCCGGCGCCCCTTCGTCAAGACCGAGCACCGAGAACGACGCCTCGTGCAGCCGGTCGATCGCACGCGACAAGTTCGCCACCCGCGCGTGCGGCAGGTGCAGCAACGCCCCGGCCGACGCACGAACGGCCGCCGCCGTCACCGGCGCGGAGCGATGGGTGCGCGTGATCAGCATGGCGCCGCCGGCTGCCTCGATCGACCGCGCCGCCGCACCGAGGTTCTGGGGGTCTTCGACCCCATCGAGGATCACGACCACGGCATCGACCGCCCAGTCGTGGGTGGACAGATCGCGTTCGCCGAGCGTCGCTGCAGACGGCAGCGCTCCCAGACGGGCGATGACCCCGCGGTGATCCGTCGCGAGGTCATCGAGCACCGATCGATCGACTTCGCGTGATCGAAGCCCCGTCCCACGCGCCGCATCGAGCACGTCTCGCATCCCGGGGCTCTGTCGCGCGCCTTTGGCCAGCAGCACCTCGCTCGCCGACCCGGTACGGATGGCCTCCAGCACCGCGCGCTTCCCGGCGACGTACTGCTCGTGGTTCTCTCCGGCGCCGTCACCGGTCACACGACCACCGCGATCGCGAGGCAGCCAACGCCATCGCCCGCGAGCCCGAGCCCCTCCGGCCTCGTCGCCTTGACGGACACGCGATCCACGCCCACGCCGAGACTGCCGGCAACCGCCTGCCGCATCTCTTCGCGGCGCGGCGCGATCGCCGGGCGGTCGCACACGATCGTCACGTCGATCGAAGACGGCGCGTAGCCCGCGGTCGCAAGCAGCTCGACCACGCGCGCAAGCACGGTATGACCCTGAATGCCCGCAAACGCGGGATCGCTATCGGGGAAGTGCTGGCCGAGATCGCCGAGCGCCGCCGCGCCGAGCAGCGCGTCGGCCGCCGCGTGACACACCACGTCGCCGTCGGAGTGTCCGACGAGCCCGTCTTCTCCCTCGAACAACACGCCGCCGAGCCACAGCTCCCGGTCCTCCGAGAACCGGTGCACGTCGAACCCAAGGCCGCTCCGCGGCACCTGCTCAGACAACACCGCCGCCGATCCGGGACTCCGCCCGGGCCAGATCCATCAGCGAGGTGATCTTGAAGTTCCCCGGGTCGCCGGGTACCGCGACCACCGTGCCCACACGCTCGAGCAGCATCGCGTCGTCGGTCACGGTGAATCCGGCGTGGACGGCCTCGTCGTGGGCTTTGCGGAGCGCCGAGACCAGGAACGCCTGCGGTGTTTGCGCGACGCCGAGATCTTCGCGAGGCACGGTGTCGACCACCCGAAGCCCGTCAAGCCGCTTCACCGTGTCGGCGACCGCCACGACCGGGATGGCGCCGTCGACACCCGCCGCGACTGCGCGTACGACCTCGGTGAACAGGTCCGGAGGGGCAAAGGGCCGTGCGGCATCGTGGACGGCGACGATCTCGGGACCGTCGAGGACCGCCAGCGCCGCCCGGACGGAGGCCTGACGGGTTGCGCCGCCGGTCACCACCGTCGCCGGGACGTCGAGCCCCTCGACGCAGGCGTGGGCCGCCTGCTCATACCCGGGCGGCGCGGCCACGACGATCGCGGCGATGGCCGGCGAGGCCGCGGCCGCGCCCACCGCCACCGCCAGCATGGGGCGGTCCCCAATCAAGAGAAACGCCTTGGGACGCTCGGCCCCGAGGCGGGCGCCGGTACCGGCGGCGAGGATGATCGCGGCGGCCTGAACATCGCGGTCCATGCGCGAAGCATGCCAGACCCGCGCGCGACGCGTGGACGGGTTAGGAAGCCGCGGCCGGCGCCTGTTCGGGCGTCTCCTCCTCAAGCGTGGCGAAGATCATGCGGCCGGTCGTCGTCTGGATCACATTGCGCACGCGCACGACCACCTGCGAGCCGATCGAGGACGTCGCGTCCTCCACGACCACCATCGTCCCGTCGTCGAGGTAGCCCACCGCTTGGCCGTGATCGCGGCCTTCACGGACAAGGCGGACCTGCGTCTCGTCCCCGGCGCTCACCGGCGTGCGGAACCGCGATGCCAGCGCGTTCACTTGCGCCACCGGAACGCGCAACGCCTCGGCGACGAGCGCCAGATTGTGGTCCACGGTAATCAACGACGCGCCGCTCTCGCGAGCGAGCCGCACGAGCGCGGCGTCGACGTCGGCGACGCCCGCTTCCTCGTACAGCTGGATCTGGACGTGCGGAGACTTCTGCAGTTCGACGAGCACGTCGAGGCCGCGTCGTCCCCGCGTGCGGCGCTGCGGGTCCGAGGAGTCGGCGATCGCTTGCAGTTCGTGAAGCACACCCTCGTGCACGAGCAACGTGCCGGAGATGAATCCGGTCGAAACGAGGTCCGCGACGCGCCCGTCGACGAGCGCGCTCGTGTCCAGCACGTGCAGGTCGCCGGTCGCCCGGGCGCTCACGCGCGGCTTCATCCCGACGAGCGCGAAGATGTCCTCGTGCTTGTCCTGACCAAGGCGCACGCCAAGCGAGCCGAGCGCGATAAACAGGAACAGCGACGCCGGCCACGCATAGGCGACCGGCACGAAGAGCAGCGGAATGGACATCAGCGCCGCGATCACGAGCCCGATCACGAGCCCGACGATGCCGCCGGCGATCTGCGCGGCGGAACGCCGGCGAAGCTCTCGTTCCAGACCCGATACCGCTTCGAGCGTCAGACGGCCGAACACGCCGCCGAGCACGTAGCCGCACCCCGCACCGAGAAAGACATACAGGAGGGTTTGGCGCTCGTTGGCCACGGCGGCGGCTTCGCCGATCTGGAAGCCGAGCGCACCGAACAACGCGAGGAAGATCAGGCGGACGCCCTCGACGAGGCGTCCCCGAAGCCGGGTGATCCGGCCGTCGTCTTCGCTCATCTGCCCAGCACCCATCCGGGGGAGGTCGGATGCCCCCCACGTACAACCATCGGACGCCCGGTCCGGGCACCTGAGCGCTGCGGAGATGGGAGGGGAGACTAGGCCTCGGCGGCGGCGATCTTGACGCCGTGGGCGTCGTCCAAGACGCTGTCGATCACCGCTTCGGCCTCGTCCTCGGTCTTGTCGGTGGCAAAGGCCATCTCGGAGATCAGGATCTGCCGCGCCTTGGTGATCATCCGCTTCTCGCCGGCCGAGAGGCCCTTTTCACGGTCGCGGATCGCGAGGTTGCGAAGCACTTCGGCCACCTCGTAGGGGTCACCGGAGTGCAGCTTCTCGAGGTTGTTCTTGAAGCGGCGGCTCCAGTTGGCGGCCACCGAGGTCTCGTCCTCGGTGAGAACCTTGAGAACCTTCTTGGCTTCGTTCTTGCTCACGCAGGGGCGAAGGCCGACCTGATCCGTGGAATCGGTGGGAACGAGGACCGTCAGGTCGCCGTAGACGACGCGCAGCACCAAATACTTGCGGGTCTCGCCCAGGAATTCCTTGACGCGGACCTCTTCAATCACTGCGGCACCGTGTTCTGGGTGCACGACCGTGTCGCCTTTTCGAAACGCCACGAACCCTCCCGCTGGAAGAAGCGATCTGCGCGTCCTGCGCAGTGACTAGTCAGGAGGGTAGCACGAGAAGCCCTTCCGGCGCAACCCAAACCTGCAGGTCAGAGGGCCTATTCCGGGCTCGCGGTGGTCCGAAGGGTCTACGACGCTCGGCGTCGTTCGAACGTTCCTGCAGGTGAGAGGCATCGTTCCAGCGCTTCGGCAATATGGCTCACGGTGACCAGCCGGAGGCCGTTCACGGGGCCACCGGGGCCGCCCGGACCGACGACTGCGGAACAGCCGGCGGCCCGGGCGGCCCCGATCCGCTGCTCCATACCGGGGGCCGGACGCACCTGCCCGGTGAGCGCCAGCTCGCCGACGAAGGCGGCGCCGGCAGGGGGTGCCACGCCGGTCGCGGCCGACGCGAGCGCGATCGCCACGGCGAGGTCGCTCGCGGGGTCGTCGACCCGCACCCCGCCGGCGGCCGCGCCGAACAGTTCGGCCCGCCCGATCGGGATGCCCCCGCTTCGGTCGAGCACCGCAGCCACCTGCTGGAACCGGCGGAGGTCCAAACCCGTCACCTGGCGCCGGGCGCCTCCCTCCGACCCGCCGACGAGTGCCTGAATCTCGACAGCCAGCGCTCGCCTGCCGGCAAGGGGCAGGCACACCGCCGCGCCGGGGATGCGCTCCTGAGGGTGCAGCAGGTCGGCGGGATCGATCGGCTCGAGCCCGGCCGACCCCATCTGGAACCAGGCGGTTTCACCCTCGGCGCCGAAACGATTCTTCCGCGCCGTGAGGATCCGCAGCCCCGACCGTGGATCGCCTTCGAACCCGAGCACCACGTCGACCGCGTGCTCGAGGGCTCGCGGCCCTGCCAGGTCGCCGTCCTTCGTGATGTGGCCGGTGAGCACGACGGCCATGTTCTGGGTCTTTGCGAGCTCGACGAGCGCATCGGCGCACCCGCGGACCTGCGCGACGCCACCGGGGAGCGAGGCGACCGACGGGTCGCGGAGCGTCTGTATCGAATCGACCGCCAGCACTCCTGTCGTGGCGGCGCGCGCTGCCGCGACGACTTCGTCGAGGTCGCGCCCGGGAGCGAACGCGATCGGCTCCGCGGGGACGCCGAGGCGGCGGGCCCTAGCTGCGACCTGGCCTCGCGATTCCTCGCCGGAGGCCACGATCGAGCCGACGCCGGCGCTCCCCATCGCCGCCAGCCACTGCAGCAACAGCGTCGACTTGCCGATCCCCGGCGGCCCCGCCAGCAGGACCACGGAGCCGGCGACGAGACCGCCGCCCAGCACCGAGTCGAGCTGTCCGAGACCCGAGCGCAGACGGGGTGGGTCGGCCGACTCGGCACCGAGCAGGGGAGCGGCGGCGACCGCGAGACCGGTGCTGCGACCGGCCCGGGCGGGCACGGCCTCGGCCTCGATACGGCCCCACTCGCCGCACTCCAGGCACCGCCCCGCCCACGCGGGCGAGGGCTGGCCACAGGCCGTGCACCGGTACCGGATGCTCGCCTTCCCCATGGCGAGCGAACCTAGACGCCGGCTCTGACACCGGCCCCGCCGCCCCCCACCCGCCCGAGGTGACCAGGCAACGATGCCACCGGCGAGGACCCTGTCGGTGGCGAAGAGTACGGTCTGGCCCCGGTCCGGGTGAGGCTCTTCGGCTCTGCCCGGGACTGAAGGTCGTGAAAGGTGCCGCGCCCCTCGCCCGCGGCAAAACGCTGCCGATACTGAGCGGGTGAGGTGGAGCCCATGCGGGTCGTCAAGATCGATCAGGCCACAGAGCAGGTCCCGGACCCCCAGGTCGAACTCGACCAATTGCAGCTCGAGCACCCCCTGGTCCTGGTGACCTGGCGCGACGCCTACTTCGACTTCGACCAGTCGAGCATCGACGACATCCGACCCGACTACCTGGTCCACACCGCGGGATTCCTGCTTGCGGAGGGACCCGTCTTTGTCTCGCTCGCGCAAGAGATCCTGCCCGACGGCGACGGCTACCGCGCCGTCACGCACATCCCCCTCGCCATCGTCGAGCAGATCGTGCGACTCCAGCCCGGCGCCGACGAAGCTTCCGCACTCGCCTGATTCGGTGTACCCTGCACCACGTCGATCGGCGCTCATGCGCCACTGAAGCCCGGAAGGAGGGATGAACGGTGAATACGACCACTGCCTCGGTCTTTATCGCGCCGCGTCCCTCCGGTATCCGCTGAGACTTCACTCGGTCGGCATTCGCTCCGGACGCGGTTTCCGTCATGTCCGTAACCGCACGAAGGAGCCACTGCCTTGCACGACGAATCGTTCGAGCACTTCTTTGACGAAGGGCTCATCGAAGCGGTCCTGCTGCCGCTGAAACACGGAAAGGAAGCCAGCGTCCACCTGTGTCGCGCGAACCCGCGCACCACGGGCGAGGACCTGGTCGCGCTGAAGCTGTACCACCCCCTCAACAAGCGGGACTTCCGCGACGAGGGGCTGTACCGCGACGGCGAGTTCATCAAGGAGCGCCGCATCCGCACCGCGCTCGAACAGAAGACGAAGTTCGGCCGCGAGGTCCAGGGCGGTCTGTGGGTCTCCCGTGAATGGGAGACGCTGCAGAAGCTGTCCCGTGACGGCGCCCTCGTGCCCCGGCCGATCGAGTGCACCGACGACGCGATCCTCATGACCTACATCGGCGATCGCGACACGGCTGCGCCTCGCTTGCACGAGTACCAGTTCGAGGACCGCGAGGAGCTCGAGGCGATCTGGGAGGCCGTGTACCGGGCGGTCGAACGCATGCTCTACCGCGATGTAGTCCACGGCGACCTCTCCGCGTACAACGTGCTCGTTTGGGACGGCGATCTCGTGGTCATCGACTTCCCGCAGGCCGTCGATCCCAAGAAGAACCGCCACGCGAACGCCTTTCTCGAGCGCGACCTGTTGCGGATCGGCGACTGGTTCGAGCACCGGGGGCTGCGGCTGCCCTGGGATCGGATCGCCGCCGACCTGTGGACCGCGTGGACCTTCGCCGACCTGGTTCCGGAGGAACTTCGAGGATTGGTGCCCGAAGCTCCCTAAGCGCACCATGGGCCTCGTGCGTCCATGGTTCGTGCGAGCAGAGGGTGAAGTGCTGCGATTCCCCCAAGAGCGCGTCGAGGGCTGGGCCCGCTTCGACACGTTCTTCCTGGAGGAGCACGAGCGGCTCTTCAAAGCGCTCTACTTCGTCACCGGCAACCGCGAGGACGCGGAAGAGCTTATGCAGGAGGCGTTCCTGAAGCTCTGGGAACGCTGGCATGAGATCGAGCGGATCGAGGATCCGACGGCCTACCTCTTCCGCGTCTCGCTCAACGCGTTTCGGTCGCGTCGTCGCCGTGCGGCGACGGCGCTGCGGAAACTCACGCCGGTGCACGAAGGTCGCGATCCGTTCACCGATGCGGAGATGCGCGCGGACGTGCGCACGCTCCTCCTCGCGTGTACGCCGCGACAGCGGGCGGCCCTGGTGCTCGTGGACCTGCTCGACTATCCGTCCGAGCAGGCGGCACGCATCCTGGGCGTGCGTCCCTCGACCGTTCGGGCCCTCGCAACGCAAGGACGCCAAACGATTCGAGGAGCGGAAGGAGCGCGGGATGCCTGAAGTCGAGGAGGTGTTTCGCTTGGCTACGAACAAAGTGAAGCCCGACCCCAACGCGTTGGAGCGGCAGGCTCGGCGACAGCGGGCAAGCGCACGGACCAACCGGGCGTGGGCATACGTCGCGGTCGCCGCGGTCGTCGTGTTCGCGGCAGTCGCCGCGGCGGTGATCGCCGGGGCGCGCGACGACGTGTCATCTGGGGACGACCCCAACGGGCAGGTCGTGTCGTCGCAGCCTGCGACCTTGCCGCCGGGGGCCACCGAGCAGACCGCAGAGATCATCGACTTCTCGGGTCACCGCATGTCGATCGTCCAGGGGCTGCCGCTGGATGCGTGGGGGCTCAGCGCGACGGCCGACGGATCGACGATCGCATTCGTCACGACCCCCGAGGGAACCCAAGCCGACCAAGTCGCGACCATAGATTCCGACGGAACCGGCATGCGCGTGCTCGCGACCCCGGGCCTCAGCGTTTCGTCCGGAGGAACGGCGATCTCGCCCGACGGGAGCCGCGTTGCCTTCGGGGCGGCCGCCGACGGGAACACCGACATCTATGTGATCGGCACCGACGGCTCGGGCCTCACGCGTCTCACGAACGATCCGGCGACCGATCAGTACCCGCAGTGGTCTCCCGACGGTCGCACGATCGTGTACGACAACGCGGGAAGCCACGAAGCCACCGACGACCCGCAGTTCTCGAACACTGCCGAGATCTGGACGGTGCCGGCCGGCGGCGGCCAGCCCACCCAGATCACCCATAACGGCTTGAACGACGCCGGCCCGGCGTTCTCGCCCAACGGCGATCGGATTGTGTACAACCACGCCGGGGGTGTCTGGACCGTGAAGACCGACGGCAGCGACCCACAGGTGATGGTTGGCGGCCAGCCCGGAGGGTTCACCCCCCGGTGGTCACCGGACGGGAAGTGGATCGCGTACACGGTCTTCAACTCGGCCTACAAGCCGCAGGTGGCGCGAAACGGAACGTTCACCGAACTTCCGCTTGTGACACTCGTGATCGTCGACGTTGCCACCGGGGCCAGCACGAACTTGCCCAACGTCGCGATGGCCAGCGACTACAACGCGCCGGTGTGGCTGCCGGGTAGCGGCCAGCTGCTCATCCGCAGCGTTCCGCCGACCGACCCGAGCGCCTAGGCTCGGCGCTCGGATCCCGGGGGAGCCCCGGCCCCGAAGGGGCCGGGGCTCCCCCTTGCCCGGGCCAGGCCGCATGCTGGAGATCTCCTAAGCGCAGCGCCCGCGGGTGGCATCTGGATAAGTGATGCAGGCGAAAGGTGAAGTTGTCCGGCTTCCGGTGACGCCCGAGGCGTCCCCGGACTTCCACGCGTTCTTCTCCGACGAGCACCGCGGACTGTTCAAGACGCTGTACTTCGTCACCGGCGATCGCGCGGAGGCGGCAGACCTGATGCAGGAAGCGTTCCTGAAGCTCTGGGAGCGCTGGGATCGCATCGAGACCATCGAGGACCCGCGGGCATATCTGTTCCGGGTCGCGCTGAACGGCTCGAAGATGCGGGCGCGCTCCGCTCGACGAGCCGCGCGGCATGCGGTCCCCCTCGGCGTCGTTCGAGATCCCTACGACGACGTCGACATCCGCGAAGACGTTCGCCGGATGCTGCTGACGCTCACGCCACGGCAACGAGCCGCCCTCGTCCTGCTCGACCTGTACGGCTACGGCTCCGAGGACGCCGCACGGATCATGGGCATCCGGCCGTCGACCGTCCGCGCGCTCGCGACGCAGGGCCGGGCCGTACTCCGAGCACAACGGAGGCCCCAATGGCTGAGCTGAAGGAGATGTTCGACATGGTGACTAACAAGGTCGAGCCCGATCTGGACTCGTGGCGCGAGCAGGAGGAGCGACAGCGCAATCGCGGCCGCGGCCGGCGTGTGACGGCGTTCGCCGTCGCGGCGGCGATCGTCGCGGTGATGATCGGTGCGGTGGCGATGCTGCGCAGCCAGCCCGCAGCGAAGGAGCCCGGCGCCTCAACGGCGCCGCCACTCGTCGGCACGACGTCGCTCGTGGCGTATGACGCCGCAAGCGGGACGGCCACGCCGTTCCTGTCCGATGTCGACGCAGGGCGGGCGGCCGTTTCGCCCGAGGGTTCGCAGATTGCGTTTCTCCGCACGGTCAAGGGTCACCCGCAGATCTTCGTTGCCTACATCGACGGCACCGGCGCGACGCAGGTGACCGGTCTGCCGGGACAGCCCGGCTGCAAGTGCGGCGCGTTCGAGCCGGCGTGGTCGCCGGACGGAACGGAGATCGCGTTCTCGGGCAGCAACGAGGCGGGCATCCGTGGCATGTACCTGCTCACCCTCGCAACCTCGGAGGTGCGCCCGCTGACGCACCCCTCTGGCGACGCCTACCAGACCTCCCCCACGTGGTCGCCAGACGGCACCGCGATCGCCTACGCGGAGGGCAGCTGGCAGACGGAACCGGCCGGCAGCGGACGCATCGAGTACCTGCCCGTTCGCTCGGCGGACACCATCTCCTCGACGCTCGTCACCAAGCTCGGCGCGACCGCGCCGACGATGTCGCCCCTCGGGGGGGAGTTCGTGTTCGCGGCCAACGTCGGCGACGGCACGGCGTTGTTCCTGGCGAAGACCGACGGCAGTGAGCCCACGAGCCTGACGCAGGGAACGACCGACGAAGCCCCCGCGTACTCGCCCGACGGCACGCAGATCGCCTTTGTGCGCGGATCCGACATCGCGATCCTGACGATCGCGAC
Source organism: uncultured Actinomycetes bacterium (assembly GCA_963816105.1). Lineage (GTDB taxonomy): Bacteria > Actinomycetota > UBA4738 > UBA4738 > HRBIN12 > AC-51. The sequence goes on from CAWFJH010000004.1 coordinate 443,739, forward strand.
CGGTGAGGTTCGGACGCTCGGGCCAGGCGGCGACCCCGCGTGGAGCGCCGACGGCACCACGATCTACGCCTGGCAGGCGTCCTGACCGCGCCCGGATGCCGAGAAGCCCGGTCCCCACGTGGGGCCGGGCTTCGGCCTTGATGCCCCCGAAGGGGCGGTATCGCGGGATCGCTACTCGGGCGAGCCCGCGAGTTCCACCGGCGGGACGTCGGGAGGCACGAGACCGCCCGTCGTGGTGAAGACGATCTCGTCGCCGATCGCGTCGACCAGGATCGTCTCTCCCGCGCGGAACTCCTTGTGCAGCAGCTTCTCGGCAAGCGGATCCTCGACGAGTCGCTGCAACGTCCGGCGCAGCGGGCGCGCCCCGAGCGCCTGATCCCATCCGCGCTCGGCAAGCAGCGTCTTGGCCTCGTCGGTCAGCTCAATGTCGACGTCCTTGATCTTCAGCTGCACCTCGAGACGCTTCATCATCAGATCGACGATCTGTTTGACGTCCGGGAGCGTGAGCGAGTGGAACACGATGACCTCGTCGATCCGGTTGAGGAACTCCGGCCGGAACGACTTCTTAAGCTCCTCCTCGACCTTGCCCTTCATCCGCTCGTAATCGCCACGCTCGTCGACGTTGGCCGCGAACCCGACCGAGACGCCCTTCTGGATGTCGCGGGTGCCGAGGTTCGAGGTCATGATGATGATCGTGTTCTTGAAGTCGACCGTGCGGCCCTGGCCGTCGGTGAGATGGCCGTCCTCGAGGATCTGCAGCAGCGTGTCGAACACGTTGGGGTGCGCCTTCTCGATCTCGTCGAACAGGATGACCGAGAAGGGCTTGCGCCGGACCGCCTCGGTGAGCTGCCCACCCTCGTCGTAGCCGACGTACCCGGGCGGAGAGCCCACGAGCCGCGACACCGTGTACTGATCGTGGAACTCCGACATGTCGAGCTGGATCAGGGCGTCCTCGTCGCTGAACAGGAACTCCGCGAGCGCCTTGGAAAGCTCGGTCTTGCCGACACCAGACGGACCGAGGAACACGAACGAGCCGGACGGACGCCGCGGGTCCTTGAGACCGCTGCGGGTGCGGCGCATCGCGCGCGAGACGGCGCCGATGGCCTCCTCCTGGCTGATGATTCGCTTGTGAAGCTCCTGCTCCATGCGAAGCAGCTTCTCGGTCTCCTCTTCGGTGAGGCTGAACACCGGGATGCCCGTCCACACGGACAGGACCTCGGCGATCTCCTCCTCGTCGATCTCAGACAAGACGTCCATCTCGCCGGCCTTCCACGTCTGCTCGCGGCGGCTGCGCTCCTCCTGGAGCTGGCGCTCCTCGTCGCGCAAGCTCGCGGCGAGCTCGAAGTCCTGACCGTCGATCGCGGATTCCTTCTTGAGGCGAACCTCGGCGATCTTCTCGTCGACCTCGCGCACGTCGGGCGGCGCGGTCATGCGCCGGATGCGCATACGGCTGCCGGCCTCGTCGATCAGGTCGATCGCCTTGTCGGGGAGCTGCCGATCGGAGATGTAGCGGTCGGCGAGGTTGGCCGCCGCGACGATCGCCTCGTCGGTGTAGGTCACGCGGTGATGCGCCTCGTAGCGGTCGCGCAGCCCCTTGAGGATTTCGATCGTGTGCGTGACCGTCGGCTCGGCGACATCAATCGGCTGGAACCGCCGCTCGAGGGCGGCGTCCTTTTCGAGGTGCTTGCGGTACTCGTCGCGCGTCGTGGCGCCGATCGTCTGCAACTCGCCGCGGGCAAGCATCGGCTTGAGGATCGACGCCGCGTCTATCGCACCTTCGGCGGCGCCGGCACCGACCAGCGTGTGCAGCTCGTCGATGAACAGCACGATGTCGCCGCGCGTCTTGATCTCCTTGAGGACCTTCTTCAGGCGCTCCTCGAAGTCGCCGCGATACCGGGATCCCGCGACGAGCGCCCCGAGGTCGAGCGTGTAGATCTGCTTGCCCTTGAGCGTCTCGGGGATCTCGCCCTTGACGATCGCCTGGGACAGTCCCTCGACGACCGCGGTCTTGCCGACGCCGGGCTCGCCGATCAGCACGGGGTTGTTCTTCGTGCGGCGTGACAGCACCTGCATCACGCGCTCGATCTCCTTCTCGCGCCCGATAACCGGGTCGAGCTTGCCCTCGCGAGCGAGCTGCGTGAGGTTGCGGCCGAATTGGTCGAGCACGGCCGAACCACCCTGCTGCGGCTCGCTGCCGCCGCCCGCGGCCACCTGCTCGCCCTTGCCACCGGTGTAGCCGGACAGCAGCTGGATCACGGTCTGCCGGACACGGTTGAGGTCGGCGCCGAGCTTCTGGAGGACCTGGGCCGCGACGCCCTCGCCCTCGCGAATCAACCCGAGCAGGATGTGCTCGGTTCCGATGTAGTTGTGGCCGAGCTGGAGCGCCTCGCGCAGCGAGAGCTCGAGGACCTTCTTGGCGCGCGGTGTGAACGGGATGTGCCCCGTCGGCGCTGCCTGTCCCTGGCCGATGATTTCCTGCACCTGCTCGCGGACCGCGTCGAGCGAGATGTTCATCGACTCGAGCGCCTTGGCCGCCACCCCCTCGCCCTCGTGAATCAGGCCGAGCAGGATGTGCTCGGTGCCGATGTAGTTGTGGTTGAGCATCCTCGCCTCTTCTTGCGCGAGGACCACGACGCGCCGGGCGCGATCCGTGAACCGCTCGAACATGGCTCCCGTCCTCCGGGCCGAAGCCCGCTTCCTCTCACATCCTGTCCCCGGGGATCACGGGACTCCGTCCTCCCCCCGAGGTACGTCGGGCGCCGGGTTTTCTCGGCCCCAGCGCCACGAACCCGAGTATACCCGCGCCCTCCGGAACACCCGGAAGGGCCAAACGGCACCTCCCTTGTGCTTTCGGCGCGTGACGGCGTGTGCCTGAGCGTCCTCGCAGGTCGGAGGTTGCGAAACACGTTCGTCAAGCCTCGCCGAACGAGGGTCCCGAGACTTCTCGGCGACTAGCCGGCTGCCGCGGCCCGGTACTCGCGCACCAGCCGGCACAGGCCGAGCAACAAGCCCTTCGTAAACGCCGGGTTGTCGAGCAGCGGCTGGAAATCCCAGGAGACGAGGGCAAGCGTCGTGAGATCGGTGTGTGCGGTCACGGTCGCCGAGCGCGGCCCGCCGTCGATCAGCCCGATCTCACCGAAGTAGCCGCCGGCGCCGATCGTGTGCGTCGGGACTCCATCGCCGCTGACCTCCGCCTCTCCATCGACGATCAGGTGGAACCCGACACCGGTGTCGCCTTGCGTGGCGATCGCACGTCCGGCCTCGAAGTGGACTTCCTTGAGGCGCCCCGCGATCGAGTGCAACTCCGGCTCGTCGAGGTCGGCAAACACCGGGACGGCGCCGAGCCGCTGGGCCATCTCATCGTGATCCATCGATCTCCCTCGAAGGTTCGGTGACGGGCGCCACGATGCACCGAACCCGCAACCGGCGCAAGTCGCGGGTCCTCAGGATCCCTCCGGCCGCTGCGCCGGATACAGGATCAGGTCGCGCAGGCTCTGGGCGTCGAGCAACAGCAGGAGCAGCCGGTCGATCCCCATCCCCATCCCGCCGGCGGGCGGCATCCCGTGTTCGAGCGCGCGCAGGAACTCCTCGTCGAACGGATGCACCTCGTCGCCGAGCACGGCCTTCATGTCCTGCTGGAGCTGGAATTTGGCGCGCTGCTCGTCCGGATCGGTGAGCTCGCTGAACGCGGTGACCAGCTCGATCCCGGCGGCCACCAGATCGAAGTGCTCGGTGAGACCCGGCTCGTCGCGATGGGGGCGCGCCAGCGGCGAGACCTCGCGCGGAAAGTCGCACACGAAGGTCGGCTGCACGATGGTCTCCTCGACGAGCTTTTCGAAGAGCTCTTGCACGATCTTGCCCGGGCCCCACGCCTCGTCGACCGGCACGTCGTGTCGCTCGGCCAGTCCGCGGAGCCCGGGGTGCTCGAGCGTGACCTCCTCGCCCACCGCCACCGAGACCGCGCCCAGCACGGTGATCCGTTGGAACGGTTCGGCGAGGTCGATCGATTCCCCCCGGACCGGCACCACGAGATCGTCGGGGGCGCGGCCGACGATCGGGTTGACCGCCCGCGCCGCCGAGCGAATGAGCGACTCCGACAGCTCCATCATCGTGCGGTAGTCGCCGTAGGCCTGATAGGCCTCGAGCATGGTGAACTCCGGGTTGTGGTCCCGGTCGATGCCCTCGTTTCGGAAGTTCCGGCCGAGCTCGAAGACACGTTCCGCGCCGCCGACGAGCATCCGCTTCAAATAGAGCTCGAGGCTGATCCGAAGCTTCATTGGCATGTCGAGGGCGTGATGGTGGGTCGTGAACGGTCGCGCGTTCGCGCCGCCGGCAACGATCTGCAGGATCGGGCCTTCGAACTCGACGAACCCCCGCTCGTCGAGCACCTGGCGGACGGCCTTGAGCACGGCGGCGCGCGCAAGGAACGCCCGGCGCGGCTCCTCGTCGGCGATCAGGTGGAGATAGCGGCGGCGCTGCTGCAGATCCGGATCCTGCAAACCGGCCCACTTCTCCGGAAGCGGCCGGAGCGCCTTGGTGAGCATCGCCCAGCGCTCGACGAAGACGCTCAGCTCGCCCTTGCGCGTCGTGCCGACCCGGCCGCTGACCCCGACGATGTCGCCAAGATCGACCTCGTGGAACAACGCGAGGGTCTCGGCGTCGACGTCGGCGCCGTTCAGCACCACCTGCAGGTCGCCCGTGCGATCCCGGATCGTCGCGAACACGAGCTTGCCCATGTCTCGTTTGAGCATCACGCGTCCCGCGATCGTGACGACGTCGTCGGTCAGCGCGTCCGCCGCGAGATCGGCATGACCGGCGCGGATCGTGGCGACGGGGTCCGGCTCGTCGACGCCGAGCACGTCGGCAAGCGTTATCGCGAACGCGCGCTCGCGTCCGAGACGCTCGAGGCTCGCGCGGCGAGCCGCGAGGACCTCGGCCTCTCGGCCCGTGGTCGGCGTCTGGTCCTCAGTCATCGGCGTTCTTCTCGTAGACGAGCCGCAGCCCGTACAACGTGAGCCACGGCTCATGGTGATCGACCGTCCGGCAGTGCGGGATGACGACGGGTGCGAGTCCGCCGGTCGCAACCGTGGTCGCGTCCGGTGCGCCGAGCTCGGCGCGAACGCGCGTCACGATCCCGTCGACCTCGCCCGCCGTGCCGTAGAGAAGCCCCGACTGGATTGCCTCGACCGTGGACCGGCCGATCGGCGATCGCGGCGGCTGCAGGTCGACGCGGGTCAGGCGCGCCGTCCTTCCAAAGAGCGCGCCCGCACTGATCTGCAACCCGGGCGCGATCACGCCGCCGAGAAACTCCCCCGTCGCCGACACCACGTCGAAGTTCGTGCTGGTACCGAAGTCCACGACGATCGCCGGGCCGCCGAACATCGTGAACGCCGCCAGGGTGTTCGCGACGCGATCCGCGCCGACCTCCCGGGGGTTGTCCGTCGCGATCGGAACGCCGGTCTTGGTCCCCGGACCGACAACGAGGGGTTCGTGCGACAAGTACGCGGCCGCCATCTCGCGGAACTGGCCGGTGACGTCGGGAACAACGCTCGCGACACACACCCCGGTGACGTCGCGTCGCAGATCGAGCCCGCGCTGCTCGAGGAATCCGCGGAGCAACAGCGCCAGCTCGTCGGAGGTTCGCTCGGGGCGGGTCGAGGATCGCCAGGTGTGCCGCAGGTCGGCGCCCTCGAAGACGCCGAGCACGATCTCGGTGTTGCCGACATCGACGGCGAGCAGCACGCTTCCCCCTCGCGCCCCGCGTGGAGCGACGGTCCATCGTGCCCGATGTCCGCGGCGGCCGACAACCTAGGGCCGGACGGGCTCCGGCAGGAGCAGATTGTCGATGAGCCGGGCGCTCGGGAAGCGGGCCGCAACGATCGCGCGGACGGGTCCGACGATACGGCCGACCGGCTCGAAGGTCGCATCGTTCACCACCGCGGCGTAGTCGAGCTTCGCGAGCGGGGTACCGCCGATCTCGCGCGCCATCAACGCCACGAGGACGTTTGCGTCCCGTTCGCCGTCGCGGGCACGCTCGGCCGCCTCGGTGAGCGCCAAGAACAGACACGGCGCCTCGGCGCGCTCCTCGGCCGAGAGCTGCCCGTTGCGCGAAGACAACGCCACACCGTCGGGCGCTCGCAGCGTCGAACACGGGATGACGCGCACGCCGAGCGACGGCTCGCGCTCCGCCATCCGCCGCACCAAGAACAACTGCTGCGCGTCCTTGTCCCCGAAGAACGCGTCGCACGGGCCGGCAACGGTGAACAGGCGATGCACGACCTGGAGGACGCCGGCGAAATGACCGGGCCGGGCGGCGCCCTCGTACAAATCCCCCACCGCCCCGGGATCCGGTCGCGGCAGCTCGACACCGAGTGGGTAAATGTCGTCCGCGGACGGGGCCCACACCACATCGATCCCCTCGGCGCGACAGAGCTCGAGGTCGGCCTCCTCGTCGCGGGGATAGCGCGCGAGGTCGTCCTCGTCGTCGAACTGGAGCGGGTTTACGAAGATCGACACGATCGCGCGCGTCGTCTCGGCACGAGCCCGCGCGATGAGCGACCGATGGCCCTCGTGCAGGGCACCCATCGTGGGGACGAGTCCGACGTCGGCGCCGGTGTCGCGCCATCCTTGCGTGCGTGCGGACAGCGCCGCCGCGCCGCGGATCAGCTCCACCGGACGAGTACCTCCTCGAGTGCCTCGCGGTCGGCATCGGTCAGCCTGTCGCCGGCGACACGCATCGCGGCGCGGCAGAGCGCAACGTACGGCGCGACGAGCGCCGGCGTCGCGCCGGCGATGGCCGCAAGGTTGCGCTCCACCGTGCCGGCGTCCCCGCGCACGGCGGGACCCGTGAGCGCGTCGCGTGTGCCGAGCCGATCGATGTTGGCGAGGGTGGCGCGCTGCAGCGGCGCGAGCGCGACGCGCGGATCGGGGACGCCCGCGGCCGCCAGCGCTTCCTCGGCCGCCGCCGAGATCACGACCAGGTAGTTGGACGCGAACACCGCGGCCGCGTGATACAGCGGACGATCCGCGTCCGCGATCACGAACGGCACGCCGCCGGCGTCGCGCGCCAGACGCTCGCCCAATTCCTCGTCGGCGCGATCGTGTGCGGTCACCGCGAAGGCACACCCCGCCAAGGCGTCGAGGGCTCCCGCGACGTCGGCAAAGGTTTGCAACGGGTGCACGGCGAGCGCGTGCCCACCCGCCGTTCGAATCGGCTCGAGCACGTCGAGTCCGGAGGCGCCCGACACATGGACGACGCGGGCGCCGGGACGGATCGACGTCGCCACGTCGGCGGCGACGCCGGCGAGTGCGTCGTCGGGCACGCCGAGCACGATCACCCCGGCGGCTCCGGCCACGCGATCCAGGGGCTCGAACGGGACACCGGGCAGCCACGTGGCCGCTCGGGCGGGCGTCGCCGCGCGCCCGGCAACCGCGACGATTGTGTGCCCCGCACGAGACCATGCCACGCCGAGCGCCGTGCCGACCCTTCCCGCGCCGATGATCGCGATGTCCATCAGGACTCCGATCCATTCGGGAGCGTGCCGATCCACAGGATCGGGCCTGCCGGCGGCGGCGCACCGTCGGGTGTCGGGAGCGGCAGAAGCAGCCCGTCGTGCAGACGGGAGATCGACCCGCCGGTCGCGAGGAAGAGGTCGCCGTCGGTGGTGGGCGTCGCCTGTGCGTCCTCCGCGTCGGTCGCAAAGATCATGTCGGGGCTGCGCGGCCGCGGACGCGGTCCGACGACGATCCGATACACGCCCTTCGTGCCGTCGCCGCCGGTGCCGAGCACGAACGCCTGGCTGGCATCGGCGCTCCAGGTCAGCACGCGCGTCGGGAGGAACGGACGGCCCCCGGACTCGACCGGAATCGGGCGAGTCGTGTGGTAGTACAGCTCGAGTTCTCCCGCCGCGTCGCGCACCAGCACGTCGCTCTCGCTCGAGACACTGAGCAGCTCCCGATCGGCGATCATCGGCAACAGGTCGTCCACGCTTACCAACGAGATGGTGCGCGCCGGCACAGGCCCGCGGTCGATCTCGACGTACGACACCAATCGGTCGCGGCCGAGAGCCGTGGCTTCGCCGCAAATCACGCCCGCGAACTGACGATCGCGATGATGCGCAACGACGTACCAGTTGTCGATTTCGAGCCGGCGACGACAGCCCCCGAGCGCGTTCTCGCGCGCCACGCTCACATACCCCCCGCCGGCACCCCAGGCGACAAGCGCTCCCTGCGCCACCTCGACCGGGTGATCGGTCGCCTCGAGGAATTGCGCCACCCACGCCGTCTGCTCGCCGGTCGGCATCGTGATGGTCACACCGATCCAGCCGGGGTTGACCGTGTAGCTCGTCACGAGTGCGTCGGGCAGTGGCGGCGAGCAGCGGCCCCGGCGACGCCGTGCCGGCGGCGAGGTCCCAGACCCACAGACGCGCCCCCGTTCCCTCGGCGGCCGTCACGACGAGAAAGCCGTGCATGTCCGTCGGCTCGCGCGAGGCAGCCGGGGTGTGGGTTCGCACGATCCAGGCGGCCGCGACGGCGAGGAGCACCACGGCGGCCACCGCCACGCCGCCCGTCCACGACGTCATCCGGCGCACCGGCGACGATGCGGGATCGCCGCCGGATGGACCGCCAGAACGACCGGATGAGCCTTTGGAAGCCGCATCGCGCCCCCGGCCGCCGGCTGCAGCGCCTTCGGCCGCGCCGTAGAGCCGTGCGCCGCAGCGAGGACAGGTCGCCGACGTGGTCGCGCCCGACCAATCACACCGCAGGCACACGCGGTCGCTCATGGCAGCACCAGCGGCGGCGCATACGGGCGCGCGGCCCCCGTGGGCGACGGGAGATCGACCACATGCGTCCCGTCCGGGAGCACGGGATCGGGATCGAGATCGAGCAACGGCAGGATCACGAACGCGCGTTGGGTCATCCGCGGATGCGGAATGGCGAGATCCGGTGTCGCAACGACCAGCAGATCCCACAGCAGGAGGTCGATGTCGATCGTCCGTGGGCCCCAGCGCACGTCGCGAACACGGCCGAGCGCGGCCTCTACCTCATGTACCACTGCGAGCAGCTGCATGGGCTCGAGCGCTCCGGGATCGACACGGACGACGGCATTGAGGAACTCGCCCTGGTCCTCGGGTCCGCCCGCCGGATCCGTGGCCCACACGCGCGAGGATGCGAGCGCCCGCACGCCTCGGGACGCCAGCTCGTCGACCGCTCGCTGCAGCGTGGCGAGCCGGTCGCCCAGGTTGGATCCGAGCCCCAGCGTGGCCCGGGACATGGCTAGTCCGTGGGACGGGTGACGGCCGCGGCGACGCCGTCGATCTCCAGCCGATTCGCGGCGTTGGGCTTGTGCACCACGACGCTCGCGCGCACCACCGCCTCTTCGGCCAGACATGCGTCGGCGATGTCGGCGGCCATCGACTCGATCAGATCGTAGGAGCCCTCCTCGACAACCGCGCGCACGCGTTCGGTGACGCGGCGATAGTCGGCGGTTGCCTCGATCGTGTCGGACCCCACCTCCACCTCGAGGTCGAGATCGACGACGAACGGTTGCGCCCGGTCCTTCTCACCGGGCCGCGCACCGTGATTGCCCTCCGCACGGATCCCCGACAAGAACAGCCGCGCTCTCATGGATTCGGTCCGACCTCCTGATCCGCTCGCACGATGGGTTCGTCGTCCTCATCATCGTCCATCTCGGACGCCCCCAGCCCGCCGAGCGGGACGAGCACAGGCCCCGCGGTGTCGTGGCCGTGAGGGAGCCGCAGGTAGTTGGCGCGCAGATACTCGGCGATGATCGGGAAGATCGTCTCCGGCGCGTCCTCCGGCAGCAGGTGACCGCAGCCGGGAACCAGCCCGAACGCCGAGGAACGAATCGCCTCGTTGAGTCGCTCGCCCGCATCGGCCGGGATCAGCGCGTCGTCCTCGCCCCACAGGATCATGACCGGCAACTGCCACGCGGGCATCGCGGCCTCGGCACGCGCGAGCACTGCCGTGTCGACGGCGTTGGCCCATCGGGTGAATGCCGGCGCTGCCGCAGCGTCTGCCCACGGTTCGAGATAGGCCTGCACGTCCGCCTCCGGGAGGTCCCGGTCGAGCATGTCCGCGCGGACGCGTGCGCGGATCGACACCACCGGATCGGCAATGGATGGGGGGGCCGCGCCGCCATTCCGGGCGATGCCGTCGATTCCGGTCACGGTGGTGTCGATCAGCACCAGCGCTTCGACCTCGGGCCGGTCGACGGCGAGCAGCTGCGCGACGCCGCCACCGACCCCGTGCCCGATGACCGCCACGCGATCGATCTCGAGCGCGTCCAGAAGCTCGCCGGCGTAGGCGGCCTGGGCGTCGAGCCCGAGCGGCACGTGCGCCGGCTTCGCCGACGCGCCGAGGCCGATGAGGTCGGGTGCGATCACGCGATGCCGCGCGGCGAGCGCCGGGATCAGGGCGCGCCAGACGTGCGACGTCCAGGGAAAACCGTGCAGCAGCAGGACCGCGGGGCCGGCCCCCTCGTCGGAAAACGCCATCGCGCCTCCGGACGTCGTGACGCCCTTCATTCGCGCCCCCGGACGACGGCGTCGGCAACCGCCAGGGCGCGCACCGTCGCCGCAACGTCGTGGACGCGAACCGCGTCGGCGCCGTTGGCCACCGCAAGCACCGCCGCGGCAATCGACCCCTCAATCCTGTCGGCCGGATCCTCGACGCCGGTCAGGGTGCCGAGGAAGCGCTTGCGCGAGGCGCCGATCACGACGGCCGCGCCCAGGTCGCGGAACGATGCGCATGCGCGGAGCAACGCCAGGTTGTGACCGAGATCCTTGCCGAACCCGATGCCGGGATCGACGGCGAGCCGATCCGCGCCGATTCCCGCGAACACCGCCGTCTCGACGCGCTCACGCAGGTACTCGTGCACGTCGGCCACGACGTCGTCGTAGCGCGGGTCGTCCTGCATCGTCCGCGGCTCACCGAGCATGTGCATCAACACCAGCCCCGCAGCCCGCTCGGCGACGAGCGGAAGCATCGCGGGGTCGCGGCCGGCGCCGACGTCGTTCACGATCATCGCCCCCGCGTCGAGCGCGGCTCGTGCGACGTCCGCACGCCGCGTGTCGACGCTCAGCACCGCGTCGGGACGCGCGCGCCGAAGACCCTCGATCACGGGGACGACGCGGCGCCGTTCCTCGTCGGGGTCAACCGGAGCGGCGCCTGGCCGCGTCGACTCTCCACCGACGTCGACGATGTCGGCGCCCTCATCGATCAGGCGGGCGCCATGGGCAACCGCGGTCTCGGTGTCGGCGAACAGCCCGCCGTCGCTAAAGGAATCGGGCGTGACGTTGAGCACGCCCATGACGATCGTCCGCCCACCGAGCGGAAGCACCCGGTCGCCGCACCGCCAGCCGCGCTCGCTCACCCTCCAATCGTAGCGAGCGACGCGCTCAGCGCATCCCGATGTGCTGCATCGCCTCCTGGCGTGTGCGCGCGTCGTTGCGGAACAACCCTCGCACCGCCGACGTGACCGTGATCGCGCCCGGCTTCTTGATGCCGCGCATCGTCATGCACAGATGCTCCGCCTCGAGGACGACGAAGACGCCGCGAGGGCTGAGGGCCCGCTCGATCGCCTCGGCGATCTCCGTGGTGAGCCGCTCCTGCACCTGCGGCTTCTTTGCCAGCGTGTCGACGACGCGTGCCACCTTCGACAGCCCGGTGATCTGTTGCGAACGGTTGGGGATGTACGCCACGTGCGCTTTGCCGCTGAACGGCACGAGGTGGTGCTCGCACATCGAGTACAGCGGGATATCGCGAACCATGATCATCTCGTCGAAGTCGGCGCCCTCGACAACGGTGACGAGCTCGGAGGCGTCGGCGTGAACACCGGAGAAGATCTCCTCGTACATGCGCGCGACGCGGGCGGGGGTCTCGCGCAGACCGCCGCGCTCGGGGTCTTCCCCGATGCCCTCGAGGATCATCCGGACGCCCTGTTCGATCTTGGCGCGGTCGAACCCATCACTCATGGAGCGGGATGCTACCGCGACCGAGGTGCGCCGTTATCCGCCGTAGGCGGCGGGGCGGAGGGTGCCGATGTACGGCAGGTTGCGGTAGCGCTCGGCGAAGTCGAGCCCGTACCCGACCACGAACTCGTTGGGGATGTCGAACCCGACGTAGCGCACGTCAAGCTCCACCTGCTGGATCCCCTCCTTGCGGAGCAGCGCGGCGACCTCGAGCGAGGCGGGCTTGCGCCCGGCGAGGTTCTTGAGGAGGTACTTCAACGTCAGACCCGAGTCGACGATGTCCTCGACGACGAGCACGTCGAGATCCTTCAGGTCGTGATCGAGGTCCTTGAGGATCCGCACGACCCCGGAGGTCTTGGTCGCCGCGCCGTAGGAGGACACCGCCATAAAGTCGAACTGCAGCGGCAGCTGAATGTGTCGCGACAGATCGGCCATCACGACAAACGCGCCCTTGAGAACCCCAACGAGCAGGAGGCTACGCCCGGCGTAGTCGGCGGTGATCTTCGCCCCCATCTCGGCGAGCTTGTCCTCGATCTCCTCCGCGGAGATGAGCACCTTCTCGATGTCGTCGTGGAAGGGGTCCATGTGCGAGGGCCGGAGTCTACCGTTCGAGCACGACGCGCGTGCGGTCGCGGCGGGCGCGCCAGCCGTCGGCGAGCTCGAGGCGCCGCCCCGGGCGGCCGGCGGCAAGGTCGAGCACGCCGTCGATCGCTCGCTCGGTCAACGGCACACCGGCCTCGGCGAAGCCGCGCCGCACCACACGCGACGAGACGGGCCGCGCCAGGTCGAGCAGGCGCGCCGCGGCGAACGTCAACTCCGAAGCCGACCGCTTGACGATCCCCGCTCCGAGTTCGGCAGCGAGCTCATCGAGCAAGACGGCGTCGGCCCGCAGCAGTTCCGCGGTGCGAGCGATCGTCGGCACCACGTCGCGACCGGTCGCCTCGACGAGTGCCGGGAGCGCTCGACGTCGAAGCGCGTTGCGCAGCAACGAGAGATCGGCGTTGGACGGGTCGATCCGGGGACGCAGGCGAAGGGCCCGGCAGCATGCGTCGGTCTCGTCGCGACGCACCTCGAGGAGCGGTCTGACGAGATCGCCGGTGACGGGCTCCATACCTGTCAGTCCGTCGAGCCCCCAGCCCCGAACAAGCGCGAGCAGCACCGTCTCGGCTCGGTCGTCCTGCGTGTGACCCAGCGCCGAGCGCCGAGCGCCGATCTCGGAGGCCACCGCGCCTGCGGCGCGGTGGCGCTCCTCCCGGGCCCAGCGCTCGATCGAGTCGCCGTGCGCCGGCCGCGACAGCGGCCGGCGCACGTGACACGCCAACCCGTGGGCGGCGGCTCGGCGCACGACATAGGCGGCATCCGCCGCCGATCCGGACTGCAGCTCGTGGTCGAAATGGAAGACCGCGACCTCGATACGGAACAGACGACGCACGCGTACCAGCGTCTCGAGCAGACACAGGGAGTCTGCGCCCCCCGAGACCCACGCGAGCACAAGGTCGCCGACGCGGAACATCTCGTGGGCGCGGGCGGTCTGCGTCGCCCGTTCGATCACCCGCGCGACGGCGGGCGGGCGGCGCTCGGTCACGGCGCTACTCCGCGACGCGCGCGATCCAGCGTTCCGGGTCGGCGACCTCCTCGGGACGGGGCAGGTTCGCCGGCCCCTCCCAGACGAGGTTGAAGCCGCTCATCCCGATCCGGTCGACGACGGCCTCGACGAAGCGCTCCCCGGCGTCGTACTGCGCCACCTTCTGGTCAAAACCGATCGCCCGCTGGAGCCGGTGCTCCCATCCGGAGACGGCGCGCCGCCTCGCAAGCGCACCGCGAAGGGCAGGCAAGTCCTCGACGACGTCGGCGGCGACGCGATTCATCACGAACGACGCGTGCCCCTCGAGCAGCGACATCATCGCCTGTGTGCGCTCGAACAACGGCCGCTGCTCCGGCGTGAGCAGCCGGAACACCCCGCCGGGACCCGAGTCGTGCGAACCGGGGCGCAGCTCTTCGGCCGCGCGCGCCAGCTGCTCGAAGACTTCCTTGGGTTCGAGGGACACCGTCCGCAAATAGCCGTCGACCATCCCGGAGATCTCCCCGCGAAGCCACGGCGCCGTGGAGAACTGCAGCCGGTGGGTGACCTCGTGGATCGCGATCCAGATTCGGAACTCGCGCGGATGCAGGCCGAAGCGGCGCTCGACCTCGACCACGTTGGGTCCGACGAAGTAGATGAGACCCTCGTCGTCGGGTGGCAAGAACACGTCGAATTGCCCGAGCACGCGACGGGCGACATATCCGAGCACACCACCCACCTGCACACCGAGGGCCTTGCGCGACCAGGTGGACCGGTCGGCGGCGGCATCGGGTCGGCGCTCAAGGAGCCGCTCGGCGAGCGGCTCGAGCAACCCCTGCAGACCCTTGAGGTTCTGGCGGATCCAGTCGCCGCGGCCCATGACCCACGCGCGCGAGCGGAACCCTTCGAGTGCCAGGCCGGTGAACGACTCGACGAGCCCCTCCGCCTCGGTCACCGCGCCCGCGAGCTCGGCGCGAAGCGCTGTCCGCTCCACGGCATCGACCTTGGGTCCGGGACCGGCGAGCGTTCGTCCGGTGCGAAGCGCCGTGTTCCAATCGGCGAGACGAGCCGCCTGCGAACCGAGGGACCAGTCGAGCTCGAGCGCGGGGTCGGAGCCCACAGGGGCGGGCGCCTAGCCCTCTTCCGCCTTCTTGCGCGCAGCGATCATGGCCGTGCGTTTGGCCTTGCCCTCGGCGATGCGGCGGTCGGTGCCTGCGGCGAGGAGCTCCTCGAGCGTCTTGTCGTAGACCCCCTGGTCCAACGACACCTCTGGGCGCTCGGCCGCCGGGGCGGCGGGAGCCGGCGGAGCGGCGGGAGCAGCAGCTGTCGCGGCCGGTGCGGCCGGTGCAGCAGGTGCTGCTTCGACGGGCGCGGCGGTCGCGGCCGCCGGCACCGCCGACGCGACGGGAGTTGCAGCAGCCGCTGGGGCGGCGGCAACAGGGGCGGCGACCGAGACGGGCGGAGGCTGGGCGACCATCGGCACGGCTTGCGTCACATCGACCATCCGGCGCGGCGCATCCCGGCCCGGCACGATGCGGTCGGCCCGCACCACCTTTGCGCCGTCCTCGTCCTTGTTGAACCGCGGCGCGTACCGCATATAGGCCACGATGAGGAACACCGTCAGCAGACCGGCGAGCGCGAGCGACAGGAACGCGAGCCAGTAGATCCATCCGCCGTCGGTGCGCTCGGGCGTCACCGTCGTAATGATTCGGCTCTGAGCGAAAGCCGGAACCGTCGAGCCGATGGACAGGGCCACCGCGCCGGCGACGGCCGCGGCAAGGCGGCGGACGCGCGTCATCGGGGCGGATTCTCGCAAGGTCGGGCACCCTCGGCAACCGTCCCGGACCAGCGCAGGCGACGATCGGTCGACACAAACACGAGCCGGAGGGGGGATTCGAACCCCCGACCTACCACTTACGAGGCGGTTGCTCTACCCCTGAGCTACTCCGGCGGGATGCCCAGAATACCGGCCAAAATGCCCGACGGTCCCCGTTCGCCGGGACCGCGGGTGCTGCCACCACCCGGCACGTTCCGGCTCGCATCCCTTCCGGCGCCGCCCGAGAACCGTCAAGATGCGCCCATGGCGGAGACGATCGAGATCGGCACCGGGCCGGTCGGGCGCGTCATGGTCGGCACCGACCTGTCGCAGACGGCCTCGCGCGCCGTTGCGTGGGCGAGCGACTTCGCGGTCCGGTTCGACGCCGAGCTGCACCTCGTCCAGGTGATCGTGCCGACGAGCCCGTCCGACACGGAGTTCGGCGCCGCCGAGCGCACCCGCGCGGCGGCGGCGGCCGGAGCGCTGCAGGCCGAGGCCGAGCGGCTTGCCGGCGATCGTGGCCGCTCACACGTCGTCGTGGACGACGACCCCGCAATGGCCATCGTCGGCGCCGCGGCCGACGCCCGTGTCGACGTGCTGGTCGTCGGGAACGCGGGCATGGCGGGACGCAAGGAATTCCTGCTCGGCAACGTGCCAAATCGGATCAGCCACAACGCTCGCTGCACGGTGATCATCGTCAACACGACCGACGGCGTGACGACGGCCGTGCCGGCGCCCTCGGCGGGCCCGCACCGTTCCAGAGCGTCGGCGGTCGAGACGCAGCCGCACCTCATGGCTCGCGGCTCCAAGATCGCGACCGTCTTCGCCAAGCACGGCCTGAAGGAGCTCTTCGGCCGCCCCGACGAGGAAGGCGCGGTCGGGCGCGAGCGCCAAGCCAAGCGGATGCGCTCGGCACTCGAGGAACTCGGCCCCACGTTCTGCAAGCTCGGCCAGATCCTCTCGACACGGCCCGACCTCCTGCCGCCGGAGTTCATCGACGAGCTGGCGCAGCTCCAGGATCACGTGCCGCCTTTGTCGGAGGAGCAGGTCGTCACGGTCATGGAGCAGGAGCTCGGCGTTCCGTGGGAGGACGTCTTCGATCACGTGGAGCCCGAGCCTCTGGCCGCCGGCACGATCGCCCAGGTGCACCGAGCGTCGCTCGCCAACGGCGACAAGGTCGTCATCAAGGTGCAGCGCCCCGACGCCCGCGAGCTGATCGAACAGGACCTCGCGCTCCTCGAGGTGTTCGCCGACAAGGCCGGCGACCGGCCCGGGCTGAAGGCGGTCATCGATCTCCGCGCCGTCTTCGAGCATCTGTCGGTGTCGCTGCACAAAGAGCTCGACTTCCGCAACGAGGCGCGCAACGTTGCGCGGATGCGCGAGGTGATCGCCTCCTTCGATCGCCTGGCGGTGCCGACGATCTACGGCGACTACTCGACCGGGCGCCTCCTCGTGATGGGCGACGTCGCCGGCGGGCCAATCACGATCGCGCCGGAAGGTCCGATTCGCAGCGACGCGGCGCGACAGCTGCTCGAGTCCTTCTACAAGCAGGTGATGGTCGATGGGTTCTTCCACGCCGACCCGCACCCCGGCAACCTCATGTGGCAGCCCGAGGAGAATCTCCTCTACTTCTTGGACCTCGGGATGGCGGGCGAGGTCGGACCCGAGCTCCGCGAGCAGATGATGCTGCTCCTCATGGCCTTTTGGCAGGACGACGTCGGGTTCCTCACCGACGTCACGCTGATGATGGCCGGGGCGATCGATCGCAGCGACCTCGACGTCAACGCCTTCCAGGGAGAAATCGGCCAGCTCATGGGGAAGTACCAGGGCTCCTCGATCCAGGACATCCAGCTCGGTCCCGTGCTGCAGGAGATGACCGAGATTTCCCTTCGCCACGGCGTGCCGCTGCCGGCATCGTTGACCCTGACCGCCAAGGCGCTTGCCCAGATGCAGCTCGCGGCCGCGCAGCTCGACCCCACCGTCGATCCGTTCGACGTGGCCGGGAAGTTCCTCATGCGAAGCGTCATGAGCGGCCTCGGCGCGCGCTTGGACCCGAAGGCGCTCTTCTATCAGCTGCAACGGCTCAAGGTGCGCGGGATGCGCGTCGTCGAGGCGCTCGAACGGCTGATCGGCGCGCGACCCGGCCAGAAACTCGAAGTGAACTTCCGGGCGGCCTCGCTCGAACGAACAGTACGTCGCGCCGGACGCCGGCTCGCTCTCGGGCTCGTGGCCGCCGCGGGGTTGCTCGGCACGGCGATCGTGTCCACGTCCGACCGGGTCCAGCCGTGGGTCGGCTGGGCGCTCGGTGGAATCGGGATTCTGTTCACCGTCGGGCTGCTCGTCGATTTGGTGCGGGATAGACGAGGCGTCTGAGCACAGCGGCGGTATCGTCCGCTGGACATTCGCTCCCCGCCGCACCGCTCGATTGTTGAGGAGGACCACCCGGATGCTTCGACGCCGTCTCGCCGCGCTGCTGCCCATTGTCGTCGCGGCGTCGACCCTCGCAATGGGAGGCGCTGCCGGTCGCGCCGCGACGCCGACGCCGCCGCCGCTGCCGACCCAGGCGACCGCGACGACGACGGTCCCCGACGCGGCCGACCAGGACTCGATCGACACTCGTCGTCCGGTCGCGAGCCTGCGCGCCCTCACCCTTGCCGAAGCCGATGCGCAGGCAAGCCTGTCGCACACACTGGGCCGCCAAGGCGTCTTCGAGCTCGACCCCCGCACCGGCACGGCCCGGGTGGTCGGCCGCCTGGACGGCACGCTGACGGGCCTCTCGAGCGCGCCCGCCGCTACGGTCGCGATGGATTGGGTCCGTCAGAACCTCAGCGCGCTCGGTCTCGGCCGGAGCGATCTGCGCACCTTCCACCTGCGCCGCGACTACGTGGACATCGATGGGACGCACCATCTTTCGTGGATCCAGTCGGTCAACGGGATCCGCGCGTTCGACAACGGCCTGCTGGCGTCGGTGACCGCAGACGGCCGTCTTGTCACGGTTTCGGGCTCGCCCGCACACGGCCTCGGCCGCGGTACCGACGGCGGCCCCGTCATCGCCGCGACCGGCGCCATCGGACGGGCCCGATCCTCACTCGGCGCGAGCGCCGTGCCCGGACCCACCGATTCGGCGCGGCTGGTCTACTTCCACGGCGCACGTTCGACGCTCGCCTATCAGACGCTCACCACCACAACGTCGGGCCAGGCCGTCTCGGTTATCGACGCAACGACGGGGGCGCTCCTGTGGCGCTCGAGCCTCAGCAGCGACGCAACCGGTAGCGGTCTGGCGTGGGGCTACTACCCGTCGAACGCGGTCCCGAACGGCGGCGGCGACCAGCAGCCGGTCACCTTCCCGGTCAAGGATGGCTCGCGTCTTCGCGGGAACAACGCGCACGCCTTCATCGACGCCCTCCCCGACCTCCGGGCCGATCCCGGCGACGAGATCCCGGCCACCAGCGGTGTGGACTGGAACACGCCCGCGGTGCTCGACACGTCGACCGCGAACCAGAACTGCAGCCCGGAGCACGCCTGCACGTGGGATTTCACGACACCCCGGTCCTGGCGACAGAACCGTGCTTCCGACGCGGTGCAGGCCTATTACTTCGTCAACCATTTCCACGACCATCTGCTGGCAAGCCCAATCGGCTTCACCGAGGCGGCGGGCAACTTCGAGCAAACGAACTCGAGTGGCGACGGACTCGGGGGCGACGCCGTGCAGGTCCACGTGCTGTTCGGCGCGAACTCCGACCACGGCCTACCCGCGCCGGCGTTCACGAACAACGCGAGCATGAGCACCCCGCCCGACGGGCAGGCGCCGACGCTCGTCCTGCTGCTCTTCCGCCGTGCCTCCTTCGGCACGACGTGGGTGTCGACGAGCTCGGGCGACGACGCCTCGGTCGTCTACCACGAGTACACGCACGGGTTGTCGAATCGCCTCGTGACGTACCCGAGCGGGCTGTCCGCCCTCAACTCGCAGCAGTCCGCATCGATGGGTGAGGCCTGGAGCGACTGGTACGCGCTCGACGAGCTCGTCGACGAGGGCTACATCACCGACACGCCGGCGAGCGGCGACGTGATGGAGGGCAAGTGGATCACCGGCGGCGAGGGCATCCGTGTCCAGTCGATCGACTGCGCGGTCGGCGCCGCAAAGGCGCTGTGCCCCGCCGGGGCGCACAGTGGCGCGGGCGGATTCACCTACGCCGACTTCGGCAAGGTGGCGTACGGCCCGGAGGTGCACTCCGACGGCGAGATCTGGGCGCAGACGCTCTGGGACCTGCGCGACAAGCTCGGGACAAACCAGTCGGAGGGACTCATCACCCGAGCCATGGAGCTCTCGCCACCCGACCCGTCGTACCTGGACATGCGCAACGCGATCCTGCAGGCAGACGTGATCGCCAACGGCGGCGCCAACACCGCGGCGATCTGGGACGTCTTCCGTCATCGAGGGATGGGGTTCTTCGCGTCGGCGGCCCACGGCAACGACGTGTCGCCGCACGCAAATTCGAGCCCGCCACCGGATTGCGCGGTCGATCCGTGCAGCACGCTTCACGGTCGAGTGACCGAGCGCCTGTCCGGGGCCGCGCTCGGCGGTCTGCACGTGGCCCTCGGGGGTCACGACAGCGGCTTCCCCGGGATGGACTTGAACACGGTGACCGACGCGGACGGTCGGTTTGCGATCGCGAACGTGCCGGACCACCGCTACACCGACCTGGTGGTCGACGGACCGGGCATCGAACCCGTCACCCTCCACGGCATCGACGTGAACGGTCCGACCGTCGTGCCGATCACGGTGCACCGGGACTGGGCGGCCTACGACGGGGGCGCACGGATCGCCGGCGCAACGCCGCCCAACTACGGCCCGTACGGTTGCGGCCCCAAACAGGTCATCGACCGGTCCCACCTGTTCGGGTGGGGCAGCGACTCGCCGAACTCGACGGTCGGCAGCGCCGTGAAGGGACCGCGCTCGGTGATCATCAAACTGCCACGCACGATCGACGTCACGGCCGTCGCCGTCGACCCGGGCGCGATCTGCGGCGACGGTCCGAACGCTGCGGTCAAGGACCTGCAGATCTTCACCCGGCGCGCGAGCGGCGGTCCGTGGCGGCTGGTCGTCACGTCGGGCGCCCTGCCACAGGGCGTGTTCACCGCGCTGCAAGTCGATGGCCCGCACGCACGACACGTGCGGTTCGTGAAGGTGACCATGGTGCGCAACCGTGGCAACGCGCAGTTCATGGATATGGCCGAGGTCTCGGTTCGGGGCCGGCCGAGCTAGCTAGCGCAGATCGTCGAGATCGACCTCGCCGCCCTTCGAGGTGAGTGTCGAGGCGGTGTCGGTCGCGGGCGCCTCGGGTGTGTCGCGGACGGCGTGGAGCACGACCTTCTCGAGGATGAACGCGACGATCGCCATCCCGATACCGACGATCCAGCGTTCGAGGCGCCGGAGGCCCTTGGGCGGACGCGTGGCCGGACGCGCGCTCACGGCTCGGAAGCCTCGCTGCGAGCGCTGACCTCCGCGACGACGATGTAGGCGATCCCGACGAACAGCGTCACGATGCCCCACCACGTCCCGATCGAGCTTGGATAGCGGGCGTCGTTCGAATAGATGATCCCGACCACGCCGAACAGCATCACGCACAGCCCGACGAGCCATGTCCACATGCGGTCCTGCTCGTCGCGGAAGGCCACCACGGCCGCGGCCAGCACGAGACCGAGCGCCGCGCCGCCGATCCCGCTCCAGTGATGGAACTTCCAATGTCCGGTGGGATCGTTCATGGGGTCGCCCTGCAACATCATGCGCGCGTTGTCCCACGTATAGACGATCGCGGGAATCGCCGCGACCAGCGCGAGACAGAGCATCGCGATATTTGGTGAGCCGAGCCGAACCAGCTCCCGGCGCGTCGGTGCGAGGACCGTCAGCACGATCATGACGATCGGGGCGATGTAGTACGAGCCGGCGACCACGTCCTCGCCGATCAGCGAGGCGATCACGGCCCCGATCACCGCTGCCCACGCAACCCGGAGCGCGACGACGTCGTTGGGGCGGATCGCAAGCACGATCAGCGGAAAGCCGATAAGCAACGTCGACGACGGAAACACGCCGAGGACGTGGAACGAGTGGACCTTCTCGCTCTCGTCGGTAAACACCGGCATGGTGAACACGATGTTGCTGATCACCACGATCGCTCCGAAGATGCCGGCGATCACCTGAAACGCGATCGTGCGGCCGCGGGAGCTCGCCGGCGGGGCCTGCGCGTCCATCCGTTCCTCCTCGCTCACCGAGTGCCTGCGCCGGCCGACTCGCTCGCCGCGACACCGGCCGAGGACGCGCCATTCACCATGGCATCCGCGACGGAGCCGGGCAAGGACCCGGTCACCGTGGTGCCGCTTCCGGGGGCCGAGTCCACCGTCATCGAGCCGTCGAGCACCGCGAGGCGGTCGGCGATGCCCTGCAACCCGGTGCCGTAGCCGGTGTCGGCGGGATCGAACCCCACACCGTCGTCGGTGACGCGGAAGACGAGCGTGTCGGCTTCCTGTCGCAGCTCGATACGCACGGCGCTCGCCCGCGCGTACTTGGCGACGTTCTGCATCGCCTCGAGACACGAGAAGTACGCGGCGGCCTCGATCTCGCGCGGATACCGGCCGACACCGTCGGCATCGACCTCGACCGGAACCGGGGACTTGCGGCCCTGCGCTTCGAGCGCCGCGGCGAGTCCCTTATCGGCGAGCACCGGCGGGTAGATGCCGCGGGCCAGGTCGCGCAGGTCCTCGAGCGCCTGCTGCGACTCGCCCTGCATCTGGTCCAAGAGGGTGTCGGCCTTTGCGGGATCACGTTCGAGCATCGTGCGGGCGAGCCGGAGCTTGACCGTCAGCGCCACCAGCTGCTGCTGCGCGCCGTCGTGGATGTTGCGCTCGAGCTTGCGCCGCTCCTCGTCCTGTGCCGTGACGAGCCGTCGCTGTGTCGCCTGCAGATCCACGAGCCGTCCACGAAGTTCCTCGGTGAGGCGCACGTTGCGCAGCACGAGTCCCGCCTGGCCCGCGAGGTCGCGAACCAACCTCTCCTTCGTCGGGTTCATCGGATCGCTTGGCGGCATTGATACGGACAAAGCGCCGAGGGGCTCGCCTTGATGCATCACGTCGGTGGTGAAGTCGTCGGTCGCGTGCGCTCGAGCATCGGCTGGCCAGGACGCCACCACGCGAAGCTCGTCGCCGACACGAAGCAGCACCTGCGCCCGATCCGCCCCGGTCCCTTCGGCAAGCACACGTGCCATCCGCACCAGCACATCGTCGGAGGCGTACGCATCGCCCAGGTGCTCGCCCAGCTCGGCGAGCACCTCGTACGGCGTCGCGCGGTTGCCGTACACGATGCGGTCGGCGAGCCGGCGTGCCCACCGTGCGATCGGTTGGAAGGCGAGCGCCACACACGCCGCAGCGATCGCCGGCGCGAGGCCGCTCGACCGATCGCCGACGAACACGCCGATGGCGGTCACGATCCCGGCATAGATCAGCGCTATCGAGCCCGCGAGCACCGCCAAGACCACGGTCTTACGGATCACGATGTCGATGTCGTACAGGCGGTAGCGGAGCACCGCGATCCCGATGCTGATCGGGATGAGCGCAAAGCTCATGACGCCGAGGGCCTGGAGCCACCCCGCCCAGCCGGCATTGTTGAAGGCGAAGCTAAGTCCGTAGAGCACAGCAATCACCGCCGCCGCGTAGGCAAGCCACCGCAGCTGATGACGCTCGACGTCGTCGGTCGCGCGGCGCAGCCGCAACACGATTGCAACCGCACCACCGAGCACGAGGATGGGAGCGAGCGCGGCGAGCACGAAGATGATCCCGACGTACGGATCGAGTGCCTCGATGCCGATCGGGTTCGAAACGGCCGGGAACCCCGATTCATCGAACGTGCCCGGAGCGACCGCAATGAAGACGCCGAGAACGCACAAGCCGGTTCCGCACGCCCATGCGAACCAGCGCCAGCGAGCCGACGGCAAGTGCCCGTCGGGAAACAGCAGCAAGAGATAACCCGACAAGGCGATGAACAGGATCCAGCTCGGACCGTTGAGTGCGAGCGCGACGCCCCCTGCCGCCGAGCCGGGATGCCGATCCAACGCGTACGCCCCGAAGGAGCCCAGCGGCGAGAACACGGCAGCCATGAGCCCCATCGCCAGCATCAGCCAGCCGAGCGTGGTCCGCGGGCTCCGCAGGACGATGATCAAACCGATCACGGGAAAGATTGCGAGGGCGATTGCGAAGCCAACGCTCGAGGTCGTCCCCGACGCTCGATCCATCGCGAGACTGCCCGCCACGGCAAGGACCATCCACGCGACGAACGACCAGGCGATGACTCGAAGTGTCCGGTCTGAAAGTCGGTTCATGGCGACCGCACGATCCGAAAGGCCTCGACCGGCTCCTCTCGGCCCTTCACCTGCCGAGAGCCGATCGATTCCGCGTCGATCACGCCGGCCGCAGCGACCGTGCTTGCCGCGGCGACGATCTCGCCGGCCGACGCCTCCGACTGCAGTCGTTGGGCGATGTTCACGGCGTCACCGATCACGGTGTACTCCAGCCGGCCGCCGCCGCCCACGGCGCCTGCCATGACGATCCCGGTGTTGAGACCGATACCCACGTGGAGGCCATCGACGCCCTCAACGCCCCATCCCTCGACGTTCAGCTCGTCCTGACGCGATTGCATCTCGACCGCGCAGTCGACGGCGCATCGGGCGTGGTCGTCGATCGGCGCCGGTGCGCCGAACACGGCCATGACCGCGTCGCCCTGAAACTTGTCGATGGTGCCGCCGTGGGTTCGAACGACCTCGGCCATCGCCTGTAGATGCCGGCCGACCACCTCTGCCACTTCGCGCGCTGGCAGCCGTTCGGAGAGCGTCGAGAACCCGCGGATGTCGCTGAACAAGACGGTGACCTCGAGCTCGCGCTGCTCGGCGAGGCTCGCGTCGAGGACCAGCCCGGCGGCGACCTGTTCAGGCACGTAGGACCGAATCGTCTCCAGGTCCGCCGCGCTTTCGACCACGGCCGCGTGCAGCCGCTTGAGGTCGTCTGCGCTGCTCGCGCCGCCGCCGGCCATCCGCTTGAACAAGTCGGTGACGCGCCGGTCCACCGCCTCCTGCGTGGTGCCGAGCGCCTCGGCCATCTCGGCGTACCCCATCCCCTTGCTCATCATGTCGAGGACCTGGCGGTCCTCGTCGTCGGCGTGGCGGCTGCCGGTGAGGCTCGCCGCGATCGTCGGATCCACCGAGCTGCCGCCTGCATGCACCTCGCGAATGGCCCGCGCCAGCTCATCGCCCTCGGCGACGCGGCCCTTGATCAGATACGCGAGCCCGCGGTGTCCCTCGCCGAGCAGGGCTAACGCGTACTCCGCGTCGTCGTGCTCCGAGAGCACCACCACGCCCGTGTCCGGATAGGTCTCACGGATGGTGTGCGCGCAATCGATCCCCTCCAGCTGAAACGACGGGGGCATTTTGATGTCGGTGACGACCACGTCGGGGACGTGCTCCGTGGCCGCCTCGAGCAGCGACGGCGCATCGGCCGCGACGCCGACGACCTCGATATCGTCGTAGGAGTCCAGCAGCGCCCGGACGCCCTCGCGTACGAAGACGTTGTCCTCGCCGAGCACCACTCGAATCGTCATGCCGCCCGATGCTCCCCGTGTACGATGCGCCCGTGTTGCGGGTCGTGTTCGCGGAGGATAACTACCTGGTCCGAGAAGGGACAGCGGCTCTGCTCCAGGAGGCGCCGGACGTCGAGATCGTCGGGACCGCAGCCTCCTACGACGAGCTCATCGCCGCAGTGGCCGATCATGCGCCCGACGCTGTGCTCACCGACATCCGGATGCCGCCGACCGGCACTGACGAGGGCATCCGGGCGGCGAAGCAGATTCGCGCCGATCACCCCGACACGGGGGTGCTCGTGCTGTCGCAGTACGACGACGAGCTCTACGTCTACGAGCTGCTCAAGGACGGCGCCGCCGGGCTCGGCTACCTGCTGAAGGAGCGGGTCGCCGACCTCGACGAACTCGTCCGGGCGCTCCATGAGGTGTCCCGGGGCGGCAGCGTTCTCGACCCGAAGGTGGTCGAGCAGCTCGTCGCGGCCAAGGACCGCATGGCGCACTCGCCGCTCGCCCAGCTGACCGACCGGGAGCGCGAAGTGCTGTCGCTCATGGCCCAGGGCATGAACAACGCGTCGATCGCCAAGACCCTGTTCCTCACCGATCGCGCCGTCGAGAAGCACATCAACTCGATGTTCCACAAGCTCGGCCTCACCGAGGAGCCGGACGTCCATCGCCGTGTGATGGCCGTCCTCGCGTTCCTCCGCGAGACCGAGCTCGCCTGAGCCGGGTCTCACTGCGCGCGCCTCGTGTCGACGATGTAGACGCTGCATGGGGCGTGGCGGAGCACCAGGTTCGGGACGCTGTCCTTCACCCGCCACCACGAGCCCTGTGCGCCGCGATTGCCGACCACGATGGCGTCGGCCTGCAGCTCTTCCGCCACGGCCACCAGCCGCTCCGCGGCCTCGCCGGATTCGACGCGCGCACTCGCGCGCACGCCCGGGAAGCGCCGGACCAACTCCGCCATGTGCCGGCTCGGGTCGGCGGCCTTCCCCGGGTCGACCACCGATCGCAGATCGCCTTCCGAGCGCACATACAGAACCACCAACTCGGCGTCGCGATCGCGAGCCATCCGTGCCGCGTCCTCGACCGCAAGATCCGCTGCCGCCGACGTGTCTGTTCCCACCAGGATCGTCGTCTGCTGCTTCATGGTTCTCGCCTCCTTTGTCTCCGAGGTCACCGTAGGACCGGCGACCTGCGGAAACGACCCGGCGGGCACCACGGATCCGGGGTAGTGCCAGCACTCCGGCGAGGGTGGCGTCCTCCCCCTTCACTCGGTGCGGCGCAAGGTGCAACGATTCGCCTCGATGGAGAGGATCCAGCCTGTCGATGCCCACGACGGCATGTCGAGCCGAACGGCCAAGCGGCTCGCGGTCGCGCTGGTTGGCGCGTCGTTCGCGATGGTTGGCGCGGGGCTCGCGCTCGGCGCCATTTCAGCCCAAGCGGGCATCGCGCTGGGCTTCACGGCGGTCACCGTGAGCTACGGCATCAGCGGCGGCATCCTCGCCATGCGCCGCCCATCCAACCCGATCGGATGGCTCATGGCCGGAGTCGGATTCGCCGAATCGACGCTGGTCTTCGGCGCCGGCTACGCGGCGTTCGTGACCAACCATTGGCAGGCGGGACCCTTCGCCGAGATCGCCGCCTGGACGGGGAACTGGATCTGGACGCCGGGACTCGGGGTCGTCTGTACGTTCCTCCTGCTCCTGTTCCCGGACGGGCATCCTCCGACCCCGCGGTGGCGTTGGGTCGCGTGGGTCGCCGGTATCGGGCTCGTTGTCGGGACCATCGGGTCGGCGATCGGCCTCTGGGGAGTGCGATGGGAGATTCTCGCGGACCCGCAGAACAACGAGCTCTCGCCGAGTGGCGTCGCCGGGGCTATCGGAGGGATGGGGCTCTTTCTGCTGTTCGGCGTTGCGGGAGTGGCTTCGATCGTGTCGGTATTCGTTCGATGGCGACGAGCGGTCGGCGACGAACGACAGCAACTGCGCTGGTTCTTCCTCGCAGCGGCGGTGATCGCGGCTGGCTTCATCGCCACGGAATTCAAGGGTTCGAGCTTCCTCCTGCTGTTCATCGGGGTACTCCTGCTTCCGGTGACGATCGTCATCGCGGTGTTGAAGTACCGCTTGTACGACCTGGACATCGTGATCAAGAAGACGGTGGTGTTCCTGCTGATCGCCGCCGGGCTCACGATCCTCTCGCTCGCGGTGTTGCTCGTGGTTCCGCTGTTCGCGGTCGGAACGATGACGGGCTGGGAGCGGGGTCTCTTCGTGGTCGGCGTCGTGATCGGCACGACGTTCGGCCCGTTGCGACGATTGGCGCGGCGCGTGGCCGACCGCCTCGTCTACGGCAGGCGAGCGACGCCGTACGAGGTGCTCGCGGAGTTCTCCGGCCGCCTTGGCACCACGTACGCGGACGAGGACGTCACCTCCCGGATGGCGCAACTCCTGCGCGAGGCGACCGGCGCCGACGCGGCGCACGTCTGGCTCGCAGTGAGCGTCGGCTCTCGTCCAGTCGCCTCGGCGCCGGTTGACGCCGACGCGGCGACGTGGCCGGCCGACGGGGTCGAGGTGCAGTACCGAGGCGAACACCTCGGCGGGCTGTCGGTGGACATGCCGGCAAACGATCCGCTGGATCCAAGACGGAAGAAACTGATCGACGACCTCGCCGGTCAGGCGGGCCCGGTCCTCGCGAACGTCCGGCTGATCGAGGAACTGCGGGCCTCGCGCAGGCGAATCGTCTCTGCCCAGGACGTACGGGCGAAGAAGCTCGAACGCGACATCCACGACGGCGCGCAGCAGCAGTTGGTGGCGCTCACCGTCAAGCTCCGACTGCTCGAGCAGATCGCCGACCGCGATCCGACCCGCGCAAAGGAGATGGCGTCAACGCTGCAAGCGGACGCGACCGGTGCCCTCGAAGACCTGCGCGACCTCGCCCGCGGGATCTACCCACCGCTGTTGGCCGACAAAGGACTCGGCGCCGCCCTGGAGGCGCAGGCCCGCAAGGCCGTGGTCCCGACCGCCGTTGCTGCCGACGGTGTCGGCCGCTTCCCCCAAGAGGTCGAGTCGGCCGTTTACTTCTCGTGCCTCGAGGCGCTGCAGAACGTCGCCAAGTACGCCGACGCGACCAAGGCGACGATCTCGCTCTCGAACGGCGATGGCCTGTTGCGGTTCAGCGTGTCTGACGACGGTCGAGGGTTCGACCCGGCGTCCACGGGATACGGGACCGGACTGCAGGGCATCGCCGACCGACTCGCGGCAATCGGCGGCGAGCTGGCCCTAGCGAGTGAGCCGGGTGGCGGTGCCACGATCTCCGGTCGCGTACCGATCTCGTCGCAGGAGTCGGCCACGTGAGCGACACGTTTGCTCGCCGCCTCGCATGGTCGATCTGGCTCTTCTCGATGGTCGGCATTGCCGGCGCGCTGGCCGCTTCCCTCGGGGGGCCGGACTCGTGGCTCACGGGCGGGATTGCCAGCGTCGCTGCCAACCTCGGGGCAAGTCTGTTCGTCGTGGTCTTCGGGACCGTCGGCGCCTTGATCGCCTCGCGACGGCCGCACAATCCGATCGGGTGGCTCCTGAGCGCGGCTGCCCTGTGCTTCGTCGTACCCGGTATCGCAATCGCGCTCGGCACGTCGGTCGAGCGGTACAGCGACTGGCTGGGCAGCTGGATATGGATGGTCGGTATCACGGTCGGGATGGTCTTCGTGCTCTTCCTGTTTCCGAACGGTCGGTTACCGAGCGCTCGCTGGCGACCGGTCGCCGCGATCGCCTGGATCGGTCTCGGCATGTTCGTCGTCGGGAGCGCGCTCCTCCCCGGGAGCATCGAGGAAACCTCGTCGATCAATCCGTTCGGTCTTGGCGGAACCGTCGGTCACACCATCTTCGGCGCGATGCGCGGGGCCGGCCTCGCGATCGTGCTCGTGTCCGTGCCGCTCGCCATCGCCTCGCTTGTCTTCCGGTACCGCGCGGCCGACGCGATCGAACGCGAACAGGTCCGCTGGCTGATCTTCGCCGGGGCGCTTGTCATTGCCGCGATCGTGCTGAACTCGATCGTCGCGCAGTTGGTTGCGGAGATGCAGACGGCAATCGACCTCGGAAACGCGGCCGCGTCCATCAGCGCGTCGGCCATCCCGATTGCGATCGGGATCGCCGTCCTTCGGTACCGGCTCTACGACATCGACGTCGTGATCAAGAAGACGTTGGTGTTCGGTCTGCTCGCCGTGTTCATCACGGTGGTCTACGCCGCGATCGTGGCGTTGGTGAGCAGCCGGTTCGAGGGTTCGCAGGTCGGTTCCTTCATCGCGGCGGCGATCCTCGCAGTGCTGTTCGCACCGGCGCGGGATCGAGCGCGAAGGATCGCCGACCGGCTGGTCTATGGCAAGCGCGCCACGCCGTACGAAGTGCTCGCGGAGTTCTCGGACCGAGTCGGCGGTGCCTACGCGGCCGACGACGTCCTGTCGCGCATGGCCCAGGTGTTGATGGAAGGCACCGGTGCGATTGGCGCTCGCGTGTTGCTGCAGGTCGGGGACGAACAACGCGAGGCAGCGGCGGTCGGTGACCGGGGGGCAGAGACGGTCGTCGGAGTCACCCACCACCAACAAGCCCTCGGGGCGTTGGCCGTGTCGATGCCGGCCGCCGATCCGATGAACCCCGCGAAACAGCAACTGGTCGAGGATCTCGCGGCCCAGGCCGGATTGGTCCTTCGCAACGTCAAGCTGATCGAGGAGGTCAAGGCATCGCGCCAGCGGCTGGTCGCCGCACAGGACGAGGAGCGTCGCAAGATCGAACGCAACATCCACGACGGCGCACAGCAGCAGTTGGTGGCCCTGGCCGTGCAGCTCAAGCTCGCCGAAGGCATGGTGGGCAAGGATCCCGAGAAGGAGCGCCGGCTCCTCGCCCAACTCGGCACACAGGCGAGCGACGCCCTTGAGGACCTGCGGGACCTTGCCCGCGGGATCTATCCCCCGCTTCTGGCGGACAAGGGCTTGGCCGCCGCACTGGAGGCGCAAGCGCGCCGGGCCGTGGTCCCAACCTCCGTCACGGCCGACGGGATCGGGCGATTCGACCAAGACATCGAGTCGGCGGTCTACTTCTCGTGCCTGGAGGCGCTACAGAACGTGGCGAAGTACGCGGGCGCCACCAACGCCACCATCGCGCTCACCAACGGCGATAGACACCTGCGGTTCTCGGTCAGCGATGATGGTCGAGGGTTCGACCCGGGATCCACGAGCTATGGCACGGGTTTGCAAGGAATCGCCGATCGCCTCGCGGCCATCGGCGGCGAGCTGACGGTCGCGAGCAGACCGGGCGCCGGCACGACCGTCGCGGGATCGCTCCCGATCGGAGCGTCATCGTGACCGAACGAGCGCGCGGACGGCTCGCGTGGAGCATCGCGATCGCCTCTACGGTAGTGAACACGGTCGCGGCTACATACTCGGTCGTCTTCCAGAGCCAATCGGATTACGCGATCTGGCTGACGGCGGTGCTAGGGACCGCGGCGTTTGCCGTTGTGGGCGCGATCATCGCGTGGCGAACGGGCAACGCTGTCGGGTGGGCACTGCTGGCCGTGATCGGCGCCCTGGCCGTCAGTCTCGCCACGGAGACCTACGCCACCTACTCCCTCACACAAGCGACCCGGGAGCTCCCCCTCACGCTCTTCTCGGCGTGGATCGGCACCTTCACATTCTTCCTAGGACTCGCGCTCATCGTGGCGGTGCCGCTCCTGTATCCGAACGGCACCGCGCTCTGGCGCTGGGTCTGGCGGATCTACTTGGCGGGAGTGATCCTGCTCGTCGGTGGATTCGCCGTCCAGCAGCAGGAGCTGAGCCTCCTGACCGAGGACATCCCGGGACCGCGGAACCCGTATGCGATCGAGGCCGTTCAGGGATGGATCGGCACTGCGACCGCCATCGGAGCGTTCGCGGTCCTGGGGTGCGCGGTCGCCTCGATCGTCGCGCTGTTCGTGCGGTATCGGCGATCCCGTGGCGACGAGCACCAGCAGATCAAATGGCTGGCCTACGTCGGCATTGCCGCCGTCATCGGCTTCGCGGCCATCATCGTCACAGACATCGTGTACGGAGATCCACCGCCGCCCGGGCTCGCCTCCGTGATCTCGAACGGTGTCTTCCTGATGTTCGTCTGGATCGTGATCTTCGGGATCCCCGCCGCGTGTGGTGTCGCCATCCTCAAGTACCGGCTCTACGACCTCGACATCGTGGTCCGCAAGACCGTCCTATTCACGACGGTCGCGATCACGCTGACCGTGCTGTACCTGGGGGTCCTGGCTCTCGCGACAGTTGGAAACGCTCCACGGATCGTCGTCGGCCTCGTCCTGCTCGTGGTGACGTTCCGCCCGGTGCTGCGCGCAGCGCGGGCGTTTGCCGACCGCGTCACCTACGGCAAGCGGGCGTCCGCCTACGAGGTGCTGAGCGAGTTCTCGGGTCGGGTCGGCGAGACGTACGCAACCGAGGACGTGCTGCCGCGCATGGCGCAGATCCTCGCGGAGGCGACCGGCGCCGCGACGGCGCGCGTGCTGCTGCGTGTCGGCACCACGGAGCGCGAGGCGGCTCGATGGCCCGCGGACGCTACGACCTCAGGTGAGGAACACCGGACCCCGGTGGTCCATCAGGGCGAGGAGCTCGGCGCGCTCGCCGTGACCATGCCGCCCGAGGATCCCCTCGACGCTTCCCGCGAGCGCCTCGTCAACGACCTCGCGGCCCAGGCGGGGCTCGTCCTGCGCAACGTGCGTCTGATCGAGGACCTTCGCGCCTCCCGACAGCGGTTGGTCGCCGCCCAGGATGAAGAGCGCCGTCGGCTCGAGCGCAACATCCACGACGGCGCGCAGCAGCAGCTCGTGGCGCTTGCCGTCCAGTTGAAGGTGGCTCAGCAGCTCGCAGGCACCAATCCGGACAAGGAGCGCGAACTCCTCGGCACGCTCATCGATCGCACCGGCGAGACCCTCGAGGACCTGCGCGACCTCGCCCGCGGGATCTATCCGCCGCTGCTCGCCGACCAGGGGCTACCGGCGGCCCTCGAGGCGCAGGCACGGAAGGCTGCCGTTCCGACGACGGTCGCGGCCGACGGGATCGGCCGGTTCCCACAGGAGGTCGAGGCGGCCGTGTACTTCTCGTGTTTGGAGGCGCTGCAGAACACCGCGAAGTACGCCGCGGCGAGCAGCGCCCACATCGCACTCACGAACGGGGCGGGCGAGCTGTCGTTCACGGTCAGTGACGACGGCGCTGGGTTCGACGCAGCCGCCACCAGCTATGGCACCGGTTTGCAGGGGATCGCCGATCGCCTGGCGGCGATCGGCGGTGAGCTCACTGTCTCGAGCGAGCCGGGCATCGGAACAACGATCACAGGAACGGTGTCGGTATGACACGCGAGATCCGATGGGGACGACCCGCCCCCTGGTTGGCGGGAATCGGCATCGCGGTGACCGTGCCGGTCAACCTGGCGATCATCGTGGGGTTCCTGCCGAACAACGGCGGCTGGTTCGCGGCGATCGTCATTCTCGCGGTCACCACCTGGGGCACGACGGGGTGGTTGCTCGGATCTCGCCGGCCCGAAAACCCGATCGGTCTCGTCATGGGACTCGAGACGCTGGTGGTCGGCTACGCGACGGTCCAAAGCGAGCTGTACCTCTGGAAGCCCAACTGGCCGCTCAGTCGGCTGTTGCAGGACACCCAGGGTCTCGTCGTACCGATGCTGCTCGCGGTTCCCCTCGTGCTGTTGCTCTTCCCGACCGGGCGGCCGCCGTCCCGGCGCTGGAACGTGGTGCTGTGGCTCATGGCCGTTACCGTCCCCACGGGGATCATCGGCATGGCTCTCGCCCCGGAGGACCCGATCCCATGGAGCGCGCTCGCCTCGCACCTCACCCAGGTGAGCGGGCTCACTGGGCTGCTCGCAGCCGCTCTCTCGATCGCCGCGGTGATCGTTCGCTTCCGTCGGAGCCGCGGCGATGAGCGCGAACAGATGCGATGGCTGGCGCTTGTTGCGTTCGTGGGTGGTGTGTTCTTCGTCTGCGCGATCGTGGCGGGGCTCGCCTCCGGCGACAATCCGAACAGCTTCTGGAACGTCATCTTCTTCAACCTGTTCGTGCTGACCATCACCGTCGGGCTGCCGGCTGCAATCGGCATCGCCGTGCTTCGGTACCGGCTGTACGACATCGACGTCGTGATCAAGAAGACGCTCGTGGCGCTGGTGCTCGCGTTCATCATCGGTGTGACGGGCATCGCCGCGTTCGCGATCGCCGGCCAGGTCGCGCTGTGGGAGGGCACACCGAAGGAGGTCTCGGTTGCGATCGGCCTGCTGTTCGGCGTGCTGCTGTTGCCGATCGTTCGCGTGTCGCGACGGATCGCCGACAGACTCGTCTACGGCAAACGCGCAACGCCGTACGAGGTGCTCGCCAGCTTCTCCGGCCGGGTCGGTGAGGCGTACTCGAGCGACGACGTGTTGCCGCGTATGGCCCAGATCCTCTGCGCCGGCACGGGTGCAGCGTCGGCTCGCGTGCTCGTCCGGGTGGGCGCCGATCTCCAGGAGGCGGCCGTCGCCGGTGCGCCCGACGGCGAGGAGCATGTCGAGCCGATCGTGTTCCAGGGTGAGGACGTCGGTGCGCTCTCGGTGACGTTTCCCGCGAACGATCCGATCGATCAGCCGCGCGAGCAGCTGATCGCGAACCTCGCCGCGCAGGCCGGGCCGGTGGTGCGCAACGTTCGCTTGATCGAGGAGCTCCGCGCCTCGCGCCAGCGCTTGGTCACCGCCCAGGATGAGGAGCGGCGCAAGCTCGAGCGCAACATCCACGACGGCGTGCAGCAACAGCTGGTGGCGCTCAACGTGCAGCTCGGCTTGCTCGGTCGAGTCGCGGGGCCGGGCAAGGCCGCCGATATGGCGTCGGGCCTGCAGGTCCGCGCCGGCGAGGCGCTCGAGGACCTGCGCGATCTTGCGCGCGGCATCTACCCCCCGTTGCTTGCCGATAAGGGACTCGCCGCCGCGCTCGAGGCCCAGGCGCGGAAAGCTGCCGTTCCGACGACGGTGGCGGCCGACGGGATCGGCCGGTTCCCACAGGAGGTCGAGGCGGCGGTGTACTTCTCGTGTCTGGAAGCCCTGCAGAACACCGCGAAGTACGCGGCGGCGAGAAGCGCCCACATCGCACTCACGAACGGGGCGGGCGAGCTGTCGTTCACGGTCAGTGATGACGGTCGAGGGTTCGA
The DNA here is from genome assembly GCA_963816105.1 of uncultured Actinomycetes bacterium. Classification (GTDB taxonomy): domain Bacteria; phylum Actinomycetota; class UBA4738; order UBA4738; family HRBIN12; genus AC-51. The sequence goes on from CAWFJH010000004.1 coordinate 477,939, forward strand.
CCCGGGATCCGCGAGCTACGGGACGGGCCTGCAGGGCATCGCCGACCGTCTCGCGGCGATCGGCGGCTCGGTCGAGGTGACGAGTGCGCCCGGTGCCGGCACGACGATCGGCGGCCGCGTGCCCTTCCAGGCGACGCCGTGAGCGACTCGCCAACGTGGCACTCGCCGTCTCCATCAGCTCGCTGATCCTCTCCAGTGCCTGGCTCGCGCTGCGTCCTCGCGATGGGCTGTCGAGGAGCGATGCCATCTTCGACATGATCATCGTGCTCGTCGCCGTCGCCCTCGCCGCGCTGGGCCGCCGGCCTGCAGGGCATGGCCGACCGGCTCGACGCGCTCGGCGGTGAGCTTCGCGTCGAGAGCACACCGGGCGCCGGCACCTCGGTCACTGGCTCCGTGCCCGTTTGACTCAGCCCGACGCGGTCTCCCACGCGGCTTCCAGCCGGTCGGGACCGAACGACGACTTGGGGATGTACGCGGATGCACCACACTCCGCGGCTCGGGGTGCGTACTCCGCCTCTTCGTAGGTCGAGAGCAGCAGAACGACCACGGTGTCCGACGCCTGCAGGATCTGCCGTGTCGCGTCGAGACCGTTGATGCCGGGCAGATTGACGTCCATCAGGACGAGATCGGGTTGCAGCTCGGCGGCCATCGCCACCGAGTCCTCGCCGGTCTCCGCCTCTCCGACGATCTCGAACCCGTCGGTCAATTCCACCACCATGCGGGCCGCGACTCGAAACGGCTCCTGGTCATCGACGATCAACACGCGCACGGTCATCGCAGTGGCTCCGGTACAAGGTTGCCACGACGAGCGTTGCATGCCAGTGGTGCCAGCACCACTGTTTGGAGCGGGGGGCTCGCGGCTAGGCCTGTGAGCCCTCGGGCTCCTCGGCTCGCTCCCGCGACCCGGGCTTCTTCGCGGCGGCGGTCCGCGCGAGGCGAGCCCGAAGCTCGCTCACATCGTCGAGCGGGTCCACATCCTCGCCGGGCGTCACGAGCCGGTTGAGGACGTCCAGTACGTCGCGGTCCGAGCCGTGGTGGGTGGGTGCGGACGCGGGAGCGCCGACCGCGGTCGGCGCCGCCGCAGCGACAGGGATGCGGACCGGCGCGACGTCCGGCACATGCATCGGCTCGGTCTCCGGGAGCACGACCACCTCGGGCCATCCGTTCGTGTCGTGTGCAGGCGCTGGCGCCGGCGCAGGCGTTACTGGGCGCGCACGGCGGCGCGGCTGACGGCGCGGCTTCGGCGCAGCCATGGGCGTCGCAGCGACGACGGGCGCCGCCGCGGACATCGGAACACGCCGTTCGTTCGCATTCGACCGGGCCGGCAATTGCGTCGGCCGATCGATTGCAGTCCCAGGTGCGCGCAGGTTCGCGTTGCGCAACGTCAGCGCCTGTTGCAGGTCGCCCTCCGCTTTCAACCGCAGGCGCTCGCTCTCCTCGAGCCGTTCCTGCAGCCCGACGATGCGGTCCTTGGCGCGGGCGCCGGCCTGCTCGAGCGCCACTGCGCGATCGACGTCCATCACGGCGATATAGGCCGGCACCGTCTCCCGATAGAACGGAACCCCCGTGCCGATCTTCGCGCGCGGCTCACGCATCGACAGGACGGCGAGCCCCAAGGTGAGCAGCGTCGCAAGCAACATCACGACGCGGAACCACAGCCAGTCGTGGTGCACATCCGCGAGCAGCACGGCGTCGCGCACCTCGAACTCCGCAACCAGCGCGGTCCCGAACGTCGAGACGGGCGCGTAGGCGTAGAACGTCGTCGGACCCTCTCCGCCGGTGATGCGGTGATCGGTCACGTACCACAGCGGACCTTTCGTGATCGCGGCGTCGATCTGCGAGTCGTTGAGCGCCGCGCTCGACCCAAGCGAATCGCTGCGATCCGAGGACGCAACAAGGACGTGATCGGCGTTCCACACACGAACCGCGGCGAGGCGACGATCGGCGGCCACGAGCTCCGCTGCGGCGGCAGACACGTCGGAGGAGGTGGCGCCGACCGACAGCAGCGGCTGCAGGGCGACGACGCTCTCGTGGGTCGCAAACTGGGTCTGTTGCGCGCGGACATCATCGGCGGCGCGGTGACTGAGCGGCACCGACGCAAGCAGCACGACGATGCAGACGAGCGCAAGCGGCCACCAGACGAACGAGCTGACCTCGTCGCGCGTGAATCGATCGATCAATCGCATTCGGTGGCCCCTCCCAGGTCCGCCATCGACGTCACGATACTCCCGGCATGTGGCGCAATCGAGTGGTCGAAGGGTGGTGGCGAACGGCCTAACCTGCGGCGGCGAACGCCTCGGCCATATGGAGGAACGCCCGCTCGAGCACCAGCCGCGCGTTGCGGTTCATATCCTCGGCGAGGGCGGCCCTCGCCTCCTCGGCGGCGGCCAGGCCGGCAACCGCGGGGGCAAGGCGCCAGGTTTCGTCGGAGGCGCGATCCACGTTGAGGCGCAACGCATCATCGCCTCCGGTCTCAGTCACCACACCGTCGCGCAGAGCAGCGGAGACCGCCAGCAGAACGCGATCGATGTAGTCGCGCTCGGCGCGACGCTCACGTCGCGCAAAGCGGGTCTCGATCCGCCGGATCGCCCCGCGGTACGCATCTTCCGGCATCCCCCGCTCGTCGAGGAACGGCGCGAGCTCGGCGTCGAGCTCGCCCTTGAGGCCCTTCTTGTAGGCGGCCGCGGCATCCATCACCGCCGCGGCAGCGGCGAGAGCTCCCTCGGGGCCAGCGGTCGCGCGCTCGAGCGCCGCATCGGCCGTCGCCCGGAATGCGAGGCCGTCCGCGTCGATGGCCATCCGGCGGGCACGCCCCAGGTTCCCGCCGGACAGGCGCGCCGCCAGGCGCGCCTGGGGCTCGGCCACGCCCTCGTCGGTGAGCTGCGCGACGACGAACGATTCCGGCAGCGCCGCGAACGTGACGACGTGGCAACGGCTGGCGATCGTCTCCGGCAGCTCGTGCGCACGCGCCGACAGCAACAGGAAGACCGTGTCGAGCGGTGGCTCCTCGAGAACCTTCAACAGCGTGTCGGCGGCGGCGGGTGAGAGGCGGTCGGCCTCGCGAAGGACAAACACCTTGCGCCCGGGCTCCGGCGCGGTGCGATAGGCGGGCTGCCAGACCTCGTCGCGAATGGTGTCGATATGGATGTCGCGCCCCTCGGGCTCCACGACGAACTCGTTCGGATGGTGGTCGCGAAGCGCCAGCTGGCAATCGCGACAGGCGCCGCACCCCCCGTCGCGGCACAGGAGCGACGCGACGAACGCCCGCGCCGCGATCGACTTCCCCGACCCCTCCGGTCCCGCCAGGACGTACGCGTGATGCGGACGAACGGCCGCTCCCCGCAGGAACGCGATGGCGGCGTCCTGACCCGCAACCCGCTCAAGGACCGCGCTCATGGGCGGAGGGTATCGCGCGCCGACGACGCGGCGCGGCTCAGCCCGCGCTCCCGCCGTCCTGGCGTTCGCGGAGCGCTCGCTCCAAGGCGGCGCGGACATCGTCGAACACCTCGGCCGGATCGCGCCCCGCGTCGATCACCACGAACCGTTCGGGGTGCTCCTCGGCGATCCGCAGGTAGGCGTCGGCAACGACGGACATGAACGCGGCGCCCTCTTGCTCCATCCGATCGGGCTCCTCGCCGGAACGCTGCAAACCGATCTCCGGCTCGACGTGGAGCAGGATCACGAGATCGGGGAACAATCCCTGCGTGCCCCACACGTTGAGCGACAGCACGTCGGTCTCGCCCAGCCCGCGACCCGACCCCTGATACGCGAGCGAGGAATCGACATAGCGGTCGCAGATCACGACCTTGCCTTCGGCGAGCGCCGGCCGGATCACCGAGGCCACCGTTTGCGCGCGCGCGGCGGCGAACAGCAGCGCCTCCGCCCGCGCATCGAGCGCGCCGGTCGCCGGATCCAGCAGCAGGTCGCGGATCCGCTCTCCTGCGGCCGTGCCGCCCGGTTCCCGCGTCACGAGCACGGGCACGCCGGCATCGCGCAGGTATTGCTCGGCCATCCCGATCTGGGTGCCCTTGCCCGCGCCTTCGAGGCCCTCGAAGGCGATGAACGAACCGGTGGCGGGTGGGCGCTTGAGTTTGGGCACGAGTGTGAGTGGAACGGGACGGGACAGACGGTACCGCGTGAGCAGCCGGCGCATGTTGAACGCAGCGCCGATGAGCAGCGCGCCGGCGGTCCAAAGCGCCAACCGCGTGCCCGACAGGTCGACGTGCTGCCCGCCCAGATGGAATTGCGTCGCGCCGAGTCGCCGTGCGACCCGGTCCAGGATCGTCGCAAGGGTCGGGAACACGATGAGCGAGATGAACAGCATCGTGCGCGAGAGCGTCGTGAGCGCTGCAAACGTGCGCCCGCGATAGGCGTCGTCGACGTTTTCCTGCAAGAGCGTGTAGCCGCTCACATAGGCAAGCCCGCAGAACGCGCCGAGCCACACGGCAAGCGCAACCACCCACGACAGGTTTGGCATCGCCGCAAGCAGGATCAGCATGCAGCCGGCCGCCCCCAGTGAGAGCTCGGCCGCGCGCGACCGGTCGAGCAGCCGCGCCACCAGCCCCGCGGCGGCCAGTCCGAGCGCGAGCCCGACCCCGAAGGCGGTCACGACGAGGCCCCAGCCGGACTCCTGCCCGCCAAGCGTGTACTGCACGAACACGGGCATGATGGCGAGGACCGCCCCGACTCCGGCGAACGCGATCACCAGGCCGCCGGTCATCGCCGAGGCGACCGAGTCCTCACGGAGGAACCGGATGCCGTCGCGTGTGTCGCGGAACACGCGGGTCGCATCCATCTTCTCGTTCGAGGGACCCCGCAGGGTGCGCAGCGGAACCCCGTAGACCATCGCCGCCGAGAACAGGAACGTCGACGCGTCGAGGATGAGCGCAAGCGACGCGGGGCTGCTGCCGAGCGCCGGAATGCGCGAGCTGAGGCCGCTCGCCACCCCGGCGAGTGCCGCGAACGCGATACCGCCGATCGGCAGGGTCGCGTAGGAACTCACGACGACGAGCGAGTTCGCGTTTGCGAGTTGCCGGCGCGGAACGAGGTTGGGCAGCGAAGCGTCGCGCGCCGGCGTCCACAACAGCGACAGGCACTCGATGACAAACGACAGCGCGTAGATCGCCCACAGGTGATGCAGGAATGCCATCGAGACATAGAGCAAGCCGCGGCCGAGATCGGAGACGATCATCAGCTGCTTGCGGTCGAGGCGGTCGACGAACACCCCCGCGATCGGGCCGAACACGAACGCGGGCAAGGTGCGGGCAACCATGACGCCGGCGACCGCGACCCCCGCGCTGCCGGCGCCACCAAGGCCGACCACGATCGATGTGACGGCGATAAAGCCCAGCCAGTCGCCGAACGACGACACCACCATCGCGGCGAGCAAGCGCGCGAACCCGCGGTTGGTCAGGAGGTCGCGGATCCGGGCCGGGCGAGTGCCGCGGAGAAGCGCGACCTCGTCCGAGATGGTCGACACGCCGCCGGTGCCCTAGGACTCGGCGGCCGGCACGGGGTCGGTGACGCTCGCCTCGCCGTTGGCCGCGGCGGCCTTCGAACGCGAGGACTTCGCGGCGCTCTTCTTCTTGGTGGTGCGCTTGGCGGCGGTCTTCCGCTTGGCAGCCGTTGCCTTGGTCTTGGTCTTCGAACCGCCCTTGGCCGCCTTCGCGGCGGCGCGTGCGGCGCGGGCGGCGGACTTGGCGGCCCGAGCGGCGGCCTCATCCTCGGGGTCGCCCTGCTTGGTCATCTGCATGTCGAGGTCGAACTCCGAGCCGCACCCCCAGCACCGGATCGACTTCGGACGCTGGACGAGGAGCGACCCGTCGACGGGGCAGCGCGGCTCGGCGAGCGGCTCGTTGTTGACCGCGAAATCGCACTCGGGATAGCGATCGCAGCCGAAGAACACGCCGAAGCGCGTGCGCTTCTCCACGATCTGCCCCTCGCCGCATTGCGGACAGGCGATGCCGAGCGACCGCGGGGGCTCGCGCTTGATGTAGCGGCAGTCGGGGTAGCCGCTGCAGCCGACGAACGGACCGTAGCGCCCGACCCGCGCCTGGAGCTGGCGGCCGCATTCCGGGCACGTCTCCTCGAGCAGCTCCGGCTCGGCCCGCTCGGTCCCGTCCATGTTGCGGATGTAGCGGCAGTCCGGATAGTTGGGGCACCCGATGAACTTGCCGTAGCGGCCAAGCTTGACCTGCAGCTTCGCGGGCTCCCGCCCCTCGGTCGGGCAGAGGGGGCAGAGTTCGTCCAGCTCCTCCTGATACCGCTCGAAGGAGTCCTCGGCCTTCTCGAGGGCGCGCTCGAACGGCCCGTTGAACTCCGCGAGCATCTGAACCTTGCCGAGGTCGCCCTCGGCGATGTCGTCGAGCTCCTTTTCCATGTAGCGGGTGAAGCCGACGTCCACGACGTCGGGGAAATGCTCCACCAGCTTGTCGGTCACGACGTAGCCGACATCCTCGGCCCGGAAGCGGCGGTCCTCCAGACGCACATAGCCCCGGTCCTGGATCGTCGAGATGATCGAGGCGTAGGTCGACGGGCGGCCGATCCCCTCCTCCTCGAGCTTCTTGACAAGCGTCGCCTCGGAAAAGCGGGGCGGCGGCTGCGTGAAGTGCTGCTCGGGAAGCACCTCCAGCAGGCGAAGCGCCTGCTCGGCGGTGAGCTCCGGAAGCATGTTCTCGGCGTCCTCGTCGGGCTCGTCGTCGCGTCCCTCGCGGTAGAGCTTGAGGAACCCGTCGAACACGAGCGTCTGGCCGGTGGCGCGCAAGGCGTAGCGCACATCCCCGCCCCCCGCCGCCAGCGCCTCGATGTCGATCCCCACCTGGTCGAAGCGGGCGTCGGCCATCTGCGTGGCCACCGTTCGCTGCCAGATGAGGGTGTACAGGCGCAGCTGGTCGCGATCGAGCGAGGCGGCCACACGCTGGGGGGTGCGCAGCGCCGTCGTGGGACGGACAGCCTCGTGGGCCTCCTGGGCATTGCGGCTCCGAGTCTTGTAGCGGCGGGCCTCGGGCAGGGCGTACTCCTTGCCGTATTCGCCCAGGACCAGCTCGCCGATCTCGCGAAGCGCCGAGTCGGCGATCGTGACCGAGTCGGTCCGCATGTAGGTGATGAGCCCGACGGTTCCCTCACCCGCGAGGTCGATTCCTTCATAGAGGCGCTGCGCGACCTGCATCGTGCGGCGCGCGCCAAACCCGAGCTTGCGCGCGGCCTCCTGCTGCAGCGTCGAGGTCGTGAACGGCGGAGCCGGGGAGCGCTTGCGCTGCTTGCGCTCGACCCCGAGCACCCGGTACGACGCGCCCTGCAGGCGCTCGGCGTGCACCGCGGCCTCACCCTCGGCACCGAGGACGAGCCCCTTCTTGTCGGGGTTGGCGGCGAGCTTGCCCTCGGGCGTTTGGACGAGCCGCGCGAGGAACGGCTGCTCGGGTTCCTCGGGCGAGAGGCGGACGTCGATGCTCCAGTACTCGACGGGATTGAACGCATCGATCTCCCGCTCGCGCTCAACGATCAGCCGCACGGCGACCGACTGCACCCGCCCGGCCGACAGGCCCGGCTGCACCCGCTTCCACAGCAGCGGCGAGATCTTGTAGCCGACCAGGCGATCGAGGATGCGTCGGGCCTCTTGTGCGTCGAACAGGTTGGGGTCGATATGGCGCGGGTGCGTGAAGGCGTCGAGGATCGCGTCGCGGGTGATCTCGGTGAACGTCACCCGCGAAGCCTGCGCCGGGTCCGCGCCGAGCAGCACGGCCACGTGGTGCGCGATCGCCTCACCCTCACGGTCGAAGTCGGTCGCGAGCACGAGTCCCTCCGCCGACTTCATGGCCTTCTTGAGCCCGGCGACGTGCTCCTTCGAGCGATCGGGCACGACGTACTCGACCTGGAAGTCATGCTCCACATCCACACCGAGCTGCGACTTGGGCAGGTCGCGGATATGACCGTAGGAGGCCCGGACCATGTAGTCGGGGCCGAGGTATTTCTCGATGGTCTTCGCCTTGGCGGGCGACTCGACCACAACCAGTGTCTTCGCCATACGCTTGGTTCCTCTACCGGGCAACGCTCGGTTCGGTCATCGTGCCCTTGTTGCCGGACGGTACCACCGGCTGTCGCGTCCCCCGGGACGGCCTCCCCGGGGCTCCGGCAGCCGTTGGTACCCTCGGGACCGCTTCCCGGGTCACACAGAAAGGTTTCCCGTGCTGGCCGCAATCACCGACACCGTCCAGCGTCTCATCGCGGAAAACGGCTACGTTGCAGTGTTTCTTCTCATGATGCTCGGCTGCATGTGCATCCCCGTCCCTTCGGAGGCCGTGATGGCCTTCGCGGGGGCTCTGTGCGCCCCCGCGTTTGCCGCCTCGGTTCTTGGCGCGCCGGCCGACGCCTTGGCCGTCGAGTGGGTCATTGCCTGGGGCATCGCCGGAAGCATGGTGGGCTCCTGGCTCGCCTACGGCCTCGGCGCCTGGGGCGGTCGCCCGGCGATCGAGCGCTGGGGCAGGTACCTCCTGATGCGCCCACACGAGGTCGAACGAGCGCACGGCTGGTTCGAACGCCGGGGGGAGGCCGTTGTATTCCTGGGCCGGCTCGTCCCGCTCATCCGGGCATTCGTGAGCCTCCCCGCCGGCGTGGCCCGGATGGAGCTCAAGCGGTTCAGCCTGTTCACCCTGTTCGGGGTGATCCCGTGGTGCGTGGGACTGGCGCTCGCCGGCCGGGCCCTCGGGGACCGGTGGCAATCCATCGAGCGCTACTTCGTCCCGATTGCGGTGTTGGCGGGTCTCGCAGTGCTCGTCGGTGCCGTGTGGTGGGTGCGCAAACGGCGACGGGAGCTGCGGACGGTCGGCGAACCCGACGCGCCTTAGAGGTTCGCGACCATCGTCCAGTGGTCGCCAGACTCGCCGGTCTCGGAGACCTTCTCGAACCCGGCGCGCTGGTACATCATCCGCGAGCGATTGTGTGCGGCCACCGAGAGCGAGAGCGTCTGGAACCCCTCCTCGCGGGCCTGGACCATGCACGCCCGGAGCACCGCCTCACCGATCCCCTTGCGGCGGTGCAGCGGTACGACGGCGATCGAGAGCTCCGGCGTCTTCTCGTCGAGAAAGCCGTAGCCGGGCTCTTCGGCCGTGAAGAGCCGGTACCACGCCGCGCCGACCGGCTCTTGGTCGATCTCGGCGACCACCCCGCCGTCGCCCTCGCGACCCCAGCCCTGCGAGTAGCGCAACAGCGTCGGTTCGGCGAGGACCTCTTCCATCGGCTCGCGCGGCCAGTCCGGGTTCCACCGGGCGGCCTCGTACATCATCTTCCGCAGGAACGGCAGGTCGGCCTGGGTGACGGGGCGGATGTTCATCGCGTCCGATGCTAGCGCACCCGCGGGCTGGCTCGGACTGGAAGGCCGGCGCGCACCTCCTCCTATTCCGCTGGCTCCGCGACCCAGCGGTAGCCGACGCCGGGCTCGGTGACGATCAACTCCGGGGAGGACGCGTCGTCGCCGAGCTTCTTGCGGAGTGCGCGGACGTACGTGCGCAGATACGTCGTCTCGGTCCCGTACCCCTGTCCCCAGACCCGGCGGAGCAACCACTGGTGCGTGAGAAGTTTTCCGGGGTTGGTGACGAGCGCTTCGAGCAAGCCGTACTCGGTCGGGGTGAGGTGCACCGGCTCGCCGTCGCACGTGACGAGGCGGCGCGCGAGGTCGACCTGGAGCCCGTCGAAGGTCAGCACGGGCACCGCCGGCTCCTCGCCGCCGCGACGCCGAAGGGCCGCCCGCGAACGCGCAAGCAGCTCCTCCATCCCGAAGGGCTTGGTCACGTAGTCGTCGGCGCCCGCGTCGAGCGCCGCCACCTTGTCGGTCTGGCTCTCGCGGACCGACAGCACGATGATCGGCACGTCGGAGAATGCCCGGACGCGGCGGATCACCTCGGTGCCGTCCATGTCGGGCAGGCCGAGATCGAGCAGGATCAGCTCGGGGTGCTGGCCCGCCGCGACCACGACCCCCTCGTCGCCGGTGCCGACCGTCTCCACAGCGTAGCCGTGCGCCTCCAGGCTGGTGCGCAGCGCGCGGCGAATCTGCGGCTCGTCATCGACGACCAGCACCCTCACCCCGCCACCGCCTCCTCGTTCGGGAGGTCGAAGACGAACGCCGAACCGCCGCCCGCCGTCTCCTCCACCCAGATCGAACCGCCGTGCGCCGTCACGATCGCACGCGCAATCGCGAGGCCGAGCCCGCTGCCCGGCCGCTCGGGGTCCTCGCGGCCGCGGTAGAACGCCTCGAAGATCTTCTCGCGTTGCTCCGAAGGAATGCCGGGGCCTTCGTCGGCGACGCGCACCCGGATCGCCGCGTTCGTCAGGCCGACGTGCACGCGCACCGTCCCGCCCCTCGGCGAATGCCGCGCGGCGTTCTCGAGCAGGTTGGTGAGCACCTGGTCCACCTGGACCGGATCGGCCGGGATCTCGGGCAGCTCCTCGGAGGAGATCTGCAGCTCGATCACCGCCGGCGCCAGCTGCGGACGCATCCGCGCGACGACGGCCTCGGCCACCTCGTCGACGGCGGTCGGCACGCGACGCGGGATGAGCGCCCCGGCCCGGATGCGCGCGAGGTCCAGGATGTTGCCGACGAGCCGATTGAGCCGGTCGGTCTCCTCGAGGATGGTCGTCAGCAGCTCGCGCTGCTGGTCGGCGTCGTGAACCGTGGAGGTGTCGAGCAGGCTCGTCACCCCCGCTTTGATCGAAGCGAGCGGGGTGCGAAGGTCGTGCGTGACGGAGGAGAACATCGCGGCACGCAGCTGATTCGTCTCGGCGTCGAGCTGGGCGAGACGGGCCCGGGCGTCCAAACGCGCGCGGTCGAGGGCGACCGCCGCCTGACGAGTCGCGGCCTCCAACAGCTCGCGCTCGCGCTTGGTGAACGGACGGCCCTTCGCGGGACGCTCCACCGTCAGCGTGCCGAGGGGAATCGAGGCCACCACCACCGGGATGATGACCGTCGGCCCGCCGGGCTCGAGGCCCTCGCGCGCCGAACTCGCCGACATCTGCTGCCCGTCAAGCGTCACCTGCACCGAGCAGGTGGCAAGACCGAACGGCTCGAGCAGCACGTCGACAAGCTCGTCGAGGACCCGGTCGGGAACGTCGCCCGACAGCAGCTTGGTCGACAGGTAGGCGAGCAGCCGCGCTTCCCGCTCGCGAACGGTCGCACGCCGGCGCTCGGCCGCGGCGTTGCCGACGACGAGCCCGACCACCGCCGCGATGGCGAGGAAGACGACCGCGGCGACCACGTCGCGGAGCTGCTCGAACTCGAGACCCACCTCCGGGTGCTCGATGATCGGCACGGCGAGCGAGGAGACGAGGGCCGCGGCCACGCCGGCCCAGATGCCGCCGGTGACGGCAGCGATCGTCACGGCCAGCATGAAGATGGCGACCGAGGAGCCCGGCCCCAGGTCGCGCGTCAGGATGGCAAGCAGCGCAGCCAGGAAACCGGCCCCGAGCCCGATCGCCACGGCGCGCATGGAAATCCGGTCGACGCGAGGATCGCTACGCTCGGAGACCACGCGAACACGGTATCGCCCGACCGGCGCCGATCCAATGGCCGGAGGCCCTTTACGTTTTCTTCACGGAGGTCCGGACATCCTTCACGCCGTGCTCACGCTGCGGCAGCGAACCTACTCATTGGAAAGAGGTCTCGTAGGGCTCGGACTCGGACTGTCACCCCCGACGACGGGCCACGCGGGAAGGAGCAGACAAACCACTTTCCTCCGAGCCCGTCTGAGGGGCCGGCAGCTCCCTCCAGCTGTCGGCCCTCAGGCACATCTAGGGCCCGTTTGCGAGTCATCGCCAAACCGGACTTGTACCCTTTCGCGGCGTGCGTGTCGTGATCATGGGTTGTGGCCGGGTTGGATCCGAGCTGTCGCACGCGCTCGGCGACGCCGGCCACGACGTCACCGTGATCGACAAGCGCGAAGAGGCGTTCGACCACTACCCGCCGGGCGAGCACGCACGGCGCATCGTCGGCCTCGGGTTCGACCGCGATGTCCTTGAGGAGGCCGGCATCCGCGAGGCCGACGCGTTCATCGCGGTCTCGAGCGGGGACAACTCGAACATCGTGTCGGCGCGCGTCGCCCTCGAGCACTTCCACGTGCCAAAGGTGGTTGCGCGCATCTTCGATCCCCGGCGCGCCGAGATCTACGAGCAGCTCAACATCCCGACGGTCGCGACGACCACCTGGGGTGTGAAACAGATCCAGCTGATGCTGCTGCACACCACGACTGAGGTGCGGGAGAGCCTCGGCGGCGGCGAGCTGCTGCGCGTCCGCGTGCCGGCTCCCGACCACCTGGTCGGCAAGCCCGTCGAGTCGCTCAACGTCGACGGGCGCATCCTGGTCGCCGGCGTCTCGCGCGGCGGCAAGGGCTTCATCCCCACCGCCGACTCCACGCTGCAACAGGGGGATTTCCTGATCGTCATGATCGGGAAAGACAGCATGGCGGACCTCGAGAGCATCATCGCGGCGCCGGCGAGGCACGCCTGATGCGCGTCGTCGTCACGGGGGGCGGGGCGATCGGCCGGCACGTCGCCCACGACCTTGCCGAGCGCGGGCATGACGTGACGCTGATCGAGCAGGATCGCGCTACCGTCGACGACCTGCGCACCGAACTCCCCCCCGAAGTGCGCGTCATGTTGGGGGACGCCTGCGAGCCGTGGGTGTTGGAGGAGGCGGATCTGGCGCACGCCGACGTGGTGGTCGCCGGAACCGGGGACGACGAGGACAACCTCGTCACGGCGCTGCTCGCCAAACAGGAGTTCGCCGTGCCGCGCGTCCTCGCGCGGGTCAACAATCCGAAGAACGAATGGCTCTTCACCGAGCGGTGGGGCGTCGACACCGCCGTATCGCCGCCCCACATGCTGACCTCGATGGTGGAAGAGGCGGTGACGACGGGCGATCTCGTCCGGCTCCTGCGTTTGGAGGGTGGACGAATCTCGATCGTGGAGATGAAGCTCGAGAGCGATTCCCCATCGACGGGCCGAGCGCTCTACGAGCTCCGCATGCCCACGGACAGCGCGATCGTGGCGATCCTGCGCGACGGTCACGTCGTGATCCCACAGCCGGAGACGGTCCTCGCCGCCGAGGACGAGCTCGTCGCTCTCGCGGTTCCCGAGTCGGAACGGACGCTCCGAAGCGTCGTCGTGGGAACCTAGCCTCGAGGCGTTGATGGATCCGGCCGTCAACGACCTCGGCGGCGGCTACTCACTCAAGCGAGCCCTTCTCGGCCGGCCGCTCGCGACCGCCAGGCTGGAGCACGAGCGGCTCGGGCGGCCGACGGCGCTGGCCGTGTTCTCGTCGGACAACATGTCGTCGGTCGCGTACGCCACGGAGGAGATCCTCCGAGTGCTGATCATGTCCGTCGGGTTGATCGCATTCTCTTACGTCGTGCCGATCTCCCTGGCGATCGTCGGCATCGAGGCGATCCTGATCTTCTCCTACCGCCAGACGATCAAGGCCTATCCGACGGCCGGCGGCGCGTACATCGTCACCAAGGACAACCTGGGGTTGCTGCCCGCACAGCTCGCCGGGGTCGCGCTGCTGATCGATTACGTGTTGACGGTGAGCGTGTCGACGGCTGCCGGAGTCCAGGCGATCAGCTCGGTGGTGCCGCTCGACGTGCCCGTTCGGATCTTGCTCTCGCTCGTGTTCATCTGGACGATCGCCTACGCGAACCTGCTCGGCGTGCGCGAGTCGGGACGCATCTTCTCGGTGCCCACCTACCTGTTCATCGTGAGCCTCGGTCTGACGTGCGTGGCCGGGATCTACCAGGTGGTCACCGGGCACCTGCAGCCGTTCCCCATCCCGGCGCAGGAGACGAGCGGGGGCATCCCCATCGGCACCGCTGCCGTCACCGCGTTCATCGTCCTCAAGGCGTTTGCGTCGGGTGGTGCAGCCGTCACCGGCGTGGAGGCCATCTCGAACGGCGTGCCCGCATTTCGCAAGCCCGAGTGGCGCAACGCCCAGATCACGCTCGTGTGGATGGGATTGATCCTGGGATCCACGTTCCTCGCGGTGTCGTTCCTCGCGTCGAGGCTCCACGTGATCCCCGTGGAGAACGAAAGCAAGTCGGTGCTGGCGATCATCGGCGAGGCCGTCTACGGGACGTCGGCATTCGGTCACGTTTTGTTCCTGGTCCTGCAGGTCGGGACCACGCTGATCCTGATCCTAGCCGCGAACACGTCCTTCGCAGATTTCCCCCGACTCGCAAGCTTCCACGCAGATGACGCCTTCATGCCTCGACAGCTCACAAAACGCGGCCATCGACTCGTCTTTTCCAACGGCATCGTCGCCCTGGCGGCGGCGGCGAGCGGGATCATCATTCTGTTCCGCGCGAGCGTCACCGCGATGATCCCGCTGTACGCCCTCGGTGTGTTCACGTCGTTCACCCTGTCCCAGACGGGGATGGCCAAGCGCCACCTCCGCCTGCGCGAGAAGGGTTGGCGCTCCGGACTGTTCGTGAACGGACTCGGCGCCATCGCGACGTTCATCGTCGCCATCGTGATCGCGTACGTGAAGTTCAAGGGCGGTGCCTGGATGATCATGATCGCCGTGCCCGTCCTGGTGTTCGTCCTCGTGCGCGTGAACAAGACGTACGAAGCAGAGGCGGCCGAGCTCACGATCGGGCCGGACGATGAGGTCGAGGAGCAGCCGGTCGACCTTCGGCACACAGCGCTCATCCTCGTGGACAAGTTCGGCGGTGCCGCACTGCACGCCATCCAATACGCCTTGACGATCCGCCCCAGCACGATCCGAGCGATCAGCCTTGGTGAGAACGCCGGGCTCGCGCAGGCATGGGCGGGCGCCGCGCTGCGGATCCCTCTGGAGTTCGTCCCCTGCGACGGCAAACCCGGACCTTGTCTGGCAGCGTACGTCCGCGACACGTGCGAGCCGGGAGAGCAGATCACCTTGATCACTCCCGCGCCCGCCGAGGAGCCGTTCTTCGCGCGCGTGCGGCGGGGTCGAACGTGGTCGACACTCGCGGCGGCGCTTCGATCCCTGCCGAACGTGGGCGTCGTCGTGGTCCGGGACCACGGCGGGTCCGGTCACCATCTGGTGGACGGCCGGCTCCACGTAACGCCCCGGCGGCGGCACGTCGCGGTGATCCTCGTCGAACATCTCGACCGGGCCGTGCTCAAGGCCGCCCAGTACGCGCGGGGCATCGATGCGATGGACGTGCGGGCCGTACACGCCGCGAACGACCCCGATCGAGCGGAGAAGCTGATCGAGCAGTGGATCGCATTAGGTCACCTCACCGACGCCGAGCTCGACCTGGAGGAATGCCACGACCGGAACATCGAGCGGAGCCTCCTCCGATACATTCGGCGATTCCAGGACTCGCAGACCGAGATCACGCTGATCCTGCCGCGGCGGCACTTCCCCAAGCGCCGCCAGTTCCTGCTGCACGACCGGACGAGCCGGCGGATCGCGCGGGCCTTCGCGCAGTCGCCCCACGTCGACGTCGTCGTGGTGCCGTTCCACCTCGGGGTCGCCCAGCCGGCGGCCGCGGGTTCCGCACCCGCCGGCAGCTAGCCGGCGTCGGGCTCCGCCGCCGGCCGCAGGCTCCAGCGATAGCCGATCCCCGGCTCGGTGACGATCGCGCGCGGCCGGCGAGGATCCGTCTCGATCTTGGCTCGGAGCTGGCTCACGAACACCCGCAGCACCTCGACGTCGTCGCCGTAGCCCGGCCCCCACACTCGGTCGAGCAGCCACCGATGGGTCAGCAGCTTGCCGGACGCCGATGTGAACGCCTCGAGCAGCGCCCACTCCGTCTTCGTCAGATGCACCTCGGCGCCACCGCGCCGCACGCTGTGCGCGGTCAGGTCGATCTCCACGTCGCCCTCGCGGTAGGTGCCCGCCGGCTTCGCCCCGGCCGCATCGGCCCGGCGCAGGAGCGCGCGCACGCGAGCCAGCAGCTCACCCACTCCGAACGGTTTCGTCAGATAGTCATCCGCCCCGAGGTCGAGCGCGGCGATCTTGTCCGCCTCGTCCTCACGCACCGAGAGCACGAGGATCGGCACCGCGCTCCAGGCGCGCAGGCGCCTGCACACCTCGAGCCCGTCGACTTCCGGCATGTTCAGATCGAGCACGACGAGATCGGGCGGGCTCGCCGCCGCACGGTCGAGGGCCTCCGCGCCGTCCGCCGCCACGTCGACGTCGTAGCCCCGGGCGCTGAGCGCCCGCTGCACCGCGTGCCGGATCTGGGACTCGTCGTCGGCGATGAGCACTCGCGTCACGCCGTGGTGACCTCGGATAAGGAGAAGGCAAAGGTCGCGCCGCCCCCCGGCGTGTCCTCGACCCACAGCTCGCCGTCCATCAGATCGACGAATCCCTTCGCGATCGCGAGCCCGAGACCCGGACCGAGCTTCGACGTGCGCTCCTCCAGGCGATAGAAGGGGTAGAAGAGCTGTTCGCGCGCCGCAGGATCCATGCCCGCGCCGTGATCGATGACGCGCACCGCGACCCCCGAGGAGTAGGGACCGACCTGCACCGTCACGGCCTGGTGATCCGCCTCGGCCGCGGCGCGAGCGGCGTTGTCGAGGAGATTGGACAGAACCCGGACGAGGAAGACGGGATCCGCCGATGCGATGGCATGCCGCTCGTCGATCGCCGTCTCGAACGGCACCTCGGGCCATCGGTGAGCCGCCGCATCGACCTCCGCGGTCACCGTCTCGGCGAGATCGACCGGCTCGATGCGAGCGCGGAGCACGCCCGCCTCGATGCGGGACATGTCGAGCAGGTTGGCCACCAGCGAGTCCAGCCGGTCCGTCTCCACATCGATCGTGTGCAGCACGTCGAGTTGCGCCTCGTCGTCCCGGGCGACGTCGGGGTCGAGGAGATCGGTCACCGACGCCTTGATCGCCGCCAGCGGGCTCCGCAGGTCGTGGGAGACGGCCGCAAGCATGCTGCGGCGGACGACATCCGTCTGCCGGAGCACCTCGGCCTCCGTCGCCCGGCGGAGCAGCCGGTCCCGCTCGAGCACGAGGGCGAGCTGGTCGCACAGGGCCCGGAGCACGCGTCCTTCGGCGGCAGACAGCGGCGGGCGCGACCCGATCAGCACGATCAGACCCAGGTTCCTGCTCCCCACGCTGAGCGGCAGGCGGTCGGGCGCCCGGCCCGGATCGGCCGGGTTCCACGACGGCGAGATCGAACCCGGCTGCGCTCCCACGACGAGCTTCTCGACCAGCCCCTGGCCCTCCTCTTGGACGAAAAGGGCTGCGGCGGAGAACCAGAAGTCCGTCACGATGTGATCCAGCAACGACCGGTACGTGTCCTCGCCCGGGCCGCGCACGACGAGATCACGGCTCAGCTCCTGCAGCGTCCGGAGCTCCGCCTCCCGCTCCTCGGCAGCGTCTCTTCGTTCCGCGGATCGCGCGAACAGGAACGAGATGAACACCGAGAGCCCCAGGAAGACGACCAGGGCGACCACGTGCTCGGGATCGCCGATCGTGAAGGAGTTGTACGGGGGGAGGAAGAAGAAGTTGAACATCAGGAATCCGACCACCGCAGCCAAGATCCCCGGGCCGAACCGGCCGATCGCCGCGGCCGCAACGACGACCAGGAGGAACGCGAACCCGAGCGTGAGCGGTTGAACGGCATCCCGCCACGGGAGAAACACCGCGACGACGATCGCCGGCCCCGCGACCGCGACGGCATAGCCGACGAGTCGGCGGCGAGGAACGGCGGGCTCCCGCAGCACACTGAGAACGTCTGCGACACCCATGCGCGCAGCATAGCCAGCGTGCGGGCGCGATTCCGCCTCGGCCCCCAGCCCGGCCGGGACGTCCTTATGGAACCCCAAGACGAAAGGCACCTGGCCTTACGGGTCCCTCATACCGGCTCGCTAACGTCCTGGGTAGGAGGTGACCCACCGTGTGGGATGTCTGGGTAGTGGTGATTACGGCAGTCTCGTTCGCGCTCGCCTTCGGCCTCGTCAGGTGGTTCGACAAGATATGAACGTCGCCGACATCTTGGAGCTCGGCCTCAGCCTCGGGCTGCTGGTCTATCTCGTCTATGTCCTGATTCATCCGGAGCGGTTCTGACATGAGCACGATCGTCATTTACAGCATCCTGCTGATCCTGCTGACGCCCCCGCTCGGCGCGTACATGTATCGCGTCTACACCCGCGAGCGCAACGGCCGGCTTGAAGGGCTGTGCTACCGCGTCATCGGCGTGAATCCCGAGGCGGAGCAATCGTGGACCCGGTACGCCTACTCGGTGCTGTGGTTCAGCGTGTTCGGCCTGCTGCTGTCGTACCTCGTGATGCGCTGGCAGCAACACCTGCCCCTGAACCCGGAGGGGTTCGCCGGCGTCAATCCGTACCTGTCGTTCAACACCGCCGCCAGCTTCATGACCAACACCAACTGGCAGTCCTACGGCGGCGAGACCACGATGAGCTACTTCACGCAGATGCTTGCGCTGACGTTCCAGAACTTCGTGTCGGCCGCGGTCGGCATGGCCGTCCTCATCGCGATGATCCGCGGCTTCACGCGCAAGGAGACCGACAACCTCGGGAACTTCTGGCGCGACCTCGTGCGGACGGTTCTCTACATCTTGTTCCCGATGGCGATCCTCCTGGGGATCGTGCTGATGAGCCAGGGCGTCGTCCAGACGCTCAGCGCATCGCAGTCGGTCACGGGCATCCAGGGCTTCGAGCAGCTGATCGCCCGCGGTCCGGCAGCGAGTCAAATCGCGATCAAACAGCTCGGCACGAACGGCGGCGGGTTCTTTAACGTGAACTCGGCGCACCCGTTCGAGAACGCGACGCCCTTGTCGAACTTCCTCGAGATGTTCTCGATCCTGTGGATCGGCGCAGGGCTCACGTACACCTTCGGCAAGATGGTCGGCAACGTCCGCCAGGGCTGGGTCATCTTCGCCGCGATGTGGATCCTGATGGTCGGCGGTCTGGCACTGACGGTCCCGGGCGAGCACAACGCGACACCCGCGATGCAGGCCGCCGGGATAAGCGCCAGCGCCGACAACCTCGAGGGCAAGGAAGTTCGCATCGGGGCCGACGAATCCTCATTGTGGGCGGTCACGACCACGGATGCCTCGAACGGCAGCGTCAACTCGATGCACGACTCGTACCAGGCGCTCGGTGGGCTCGCACCGATGTTCAACATGGGCATCGGCGAGGTGATCTTCGGCGGCGTCGGCAGCGGCCTGTACGGCATGATCTTCTACGTCGTCATCGCGGTGTTCATCGGCGGCCTGATGGTCGGGCGAACGCCCGAGTACCTCGGCAAGAAGATCGGCGCCCGCCAGGTGAAGATCGTGGTGATCGCGGTGCTGGTGCCCTTCTTGGTGGTCCTGGCGTTTGCCGCGGTGGCCGTCGTGCTGCCCGCGGGCCTCGCCGGACCCCTCAACACAGGGCCGCACGGCTTCAGTGAGATCTTGTACGCCTACCTCTCGCAGGGGAACAACAACGGCTCGGCGTTCGCCGGCCTCACCGCAAACACGCCCTTCTACACGATCACGGGCGGCATCGCGATGCTCGTGTCGAGGTTCGTCCCCTTGATCGCCGCCGTGGCGCTCGGCGCCAGCGTCGGCAAAGAGCGCACGGTTCCGTTCACCGCCGGCACGCTCCGCACCGATACCCCGTTGTTCGGCGGGCTGCTGACCGGCGTCATCTTGATCATCGGCGCACTTACCTTCCTCCCCGGTCTCGCCCTCGGCCCGATCGTGGAGCACCTGATGGGAGGTCTTTCCTGACATGTCGGTAGCCGCACCCCCGCAGCCCGAGCAAACATCCGCCGTTCGTGCGCGACCGTTGTTCGACCCGCCCATCGTGAAGCAGGCGATCTTCGACAGCCTCAAGAAGCTGAATCCCCGCACGCTGCTCCGGAACCCCGTGATCTTCGTGGTCGAGGTCGTATCGGCAGTCGTGACAATCCGGATCATCGCCGACCTCTCGAGTGAGGGGCCTGTCGCGTTCGACACCGCGATTGCCCTGGGCCTGTGGTTCACAGTGCTGTTCGCGAACTTCGCCGAGGCCATGGCGGAGGGGCGCGGCAAGGCGCAAGCCGAGTCGTTGCGCAGGACAAGGGCCGATCTGGTTGCGCGACGGCTTGCCGGCGACGGCACCGAGGAGACTGTCCCCGCCTCCGACCTGCGGGCCGGCGACCTCGTCATGGTGTCGGCGGGTGGGCTCATCCCCGGCGACGGCGAGATCGTCGAAGGCATCGCGTCGGTCGACGAGTCGGCCATCACCGGCGAGTCCGCGCCCGTGATCCGCGAGTCGGGCGGCGACCGTTCGGCCGTGACTGGCGGGACCAAGGTCTTGTCCGACTGGATCAAGGTCCGGATCACCGCCGAGCCGGGCGAGGGGTTCATCGACCGGATGATCCGTCTCGTCGAGGGCGCCGAGCGGCAGAAGACCCCCAACGAGATCGCGCTGTCGCTCCTGCTGGTGAAGTTCACGATCATCTTCTTGATCGTCTGCGTGGCGCTGCAGCCGTTCGCGATCTACGCGGGCAACCGTGTGAGCGACGCGATCTTGATCGCGCTGTTCGTCTGCCTGATCCCGACCACCATCGGTGGGCTGCTCTCCGCAATCGGCATCGCGGGGATGGACCGCCTGGTCCAGCGCAACGTGCTCGCGATGAGCGGGCGCGCCGTCGAAGCGGCCGGCGACGTCTCCGCACTGCTCCTGGACAAGACCGGGACGATCACCCTCGGCAACCGGCACGCCGTCGCGTTCATCCCGGCGCCCGGCGTCGAGGAGCGCGAGCTCGCGGAGATCGCCCAGATGGCCTCTCTCGCCGACGAGACCCCGGAAGGCCGTTCGATCGTCGTCCTGGCGAAGGAGCGGTTCAACGTCCGCGAGCACGAGCTGCTCGAGACGCACGCGCACTTCGTTCCGTTCACCGCGCAAACTCGCATGAGCGGCGTCGATCTCGACGGCGTCGAGATCCGAAAGGGCGCAGTCGACGCGGTCGCGGCATGGTCGGGCACCGAACTGCCCCCGCAGCTCGCCGACGAGGTGGAGCGCATCGCGAAGGCCGGCGGCACGCCGCTCGCCGTCGCACGGGATCGCGTTCCCATGGGCGTCGTCGAGCTGAAGGACATCATCAAGGAAGGCCTCGTCGAGCGGTTCGACCAGTTGCGGAAGATGGGCATCAAGACCGTGATGATCACCGGCGACAATCCGCTCACCGCTGCGGCCATCGCGCAGGAGTCGGGGGTCGACGACTTCCTCGCCGAGGCGACGCCCGAAACGAAGATGGCGCTGATCAAGAAGGAGCAGGAGGGTGGGGTCCTCGTCGCGATGACCGGCGACGGCACGAACGACGCGCCCGCGCTCGCGCAAGCTGATGTCGGCGTGGCGATGAACACCGGCACCTCGGCCGCGAAGGAAGCCGGCAACATGGTCGACCTCGATTCCAACCCGACCAAGCTGATGGACATCGTGGAGATCGGCAAGCAGCTGCTGATCACGCGCGGGGCCCTGACCACGTTCTCGATCGCCAACGACGTCGCCAAGTACTTCGCGATCATCCCGGCGATGTTCATCACGACGTACCCGGCGCTGGACAAGCTGAACGTGATGAACCTGTCCTCGCCGGAGTCCGCGATCCTTTCGGCGGTCATCTTCAATGCGATCATCATCGTGATGCTGGTGCCACTGGCGCTTCGCGGCGTCCGGTACCGAGCCGTCGGCGCGGAGGGCCTGCTGCGCCGGAACCTCCTGATCTACGGCCTCGGCGGCATCATCGCGCCGTTCATCGGCATCAAACTCATCGACATGCTCCTCGGGGTGGTGCACTTTCCATGATCCGGATCGCCGTACGCGCACTGATCGCAACACTGCTGCTGGCACTGCTCACGGGCATCGTGTACCCGCTCGCGATGACCGCCTTCGGACAGGTGGCCTTTGCCGATAAGGCGAACGGCTCCCTGCTCGACGTCGACGGACAGCCGGTGGGGAGCGCCCTGATCGGCCAGGAGTGGAAGGGTCCGGAATGGTTCTACGGGCGGCCCTCCGCCGTCGACGACGACGCGTCGACCTCGTCGGGCTCGAACCTCGGGCCGCGCTCGCAGGACCTGGCCGACGCCCTTATCAAGCAGGGAGCCAAGATCGTCAAGATCGAGTCCCCCTACCGTCCCGGCGTCCAGGTGGCCGACATCCCGGTCGACCTGCTGACCTCCTCGGGGAGCGGGCTGGATCCGCACATCTCCGTCGCGGCGGCGGAGTTCCAGGTACCCCGGATCGCCGCCGTTCGCGGGCTCTCGACGGAGGAGGTGGAGGCGCTGATCAAGGACAACACCGAGGAGCGAACCCTCGGCGTGCTGGGTGAGCCGCGCGTCAATGTGCTCGAGCTGAACCTGGCCCTGGAGGCGGCAGCGCCATCGGCGTGATCACGATGACCGACCGCCGATTCGTCCTCGTGCTCGGCCCCCACGCCGGGCCGGGACCCCACGTCACCCCGGCGGACCTGCGTGAGTCCTCGACCCTCGTGGTCGTCGCGATCGGCTGGCCCCCGACGGCGGCCCAAGACCTGGCCGTCGAGGAGGCGCTCGGCCTCGCACGGGGGCACCACATCGTATTCGACGCGATTCTCGCCGGGTCACCGGCGGAGGCCGCCGGGTGTGTTTCGGTCGAGGACCGCGTCATCGTGGACGGTTCGCCTCGAGAGCAGCGCAGGATCAGACGTGCGCTGGCCGCCCGTGGCGTCAGTGTGCCTGTCTCGCGATGATGTGAATGTCGATGTTGGTCGCCTTGCGGATCAGCCGGTTCACGAACGACCCGCGCACCATCTCCTGCCACGAGGAACGCTGGGGCTCGCCGATAACGATCTGCGTCACGAACTGCTGGTAGGCGAACGCGAGAACGCCGTCGACGGCGTCGTCCGCGTCGATCACCTGGAGCTCCCCCCCGAGGTTCCGTACGAGCTGGTCGAGGCGCTCAAGCCACTCCCCTTTGTCGCGACGCTCGCGCACGTGCACGACGACGAGCCCGCCGCGGGCCCGTTGCGCGATCCGGGCGCCCCGGCGAACGAGGTCCTCCCACTTTCCACGTTCGTTCACGCACACGAGCACACGATCGCGCGTCTCGGGGCTGCCGGTCTTCGACCAGCGTGAGAGCAGCGTCTCGTCCACCTGGTTCGCAACCCGCATCAGCGCCAGCTCGCGGAGCGCCGTGAGGTTGTCGGTCGTGAAGAAGCGCTGCAGCGCCAGCTCGGCCTTGCGCGGATCGGGGTAGATGTTGCCGTGCAGCATCCGGCGCTGGAGCGAATGCGGGGACATGTCGACGAGCTCCACCTGATCGGCGAGATCGACGACCCAATCCGGCACCGTCTCCTGCTGACGCACACCGGTCACGTTTGCGACCACGTCGTTGAGGCTCTCCAGGTGTTGGATGTTGACCGTTGTGATGACCTCGATGCCGGCCGCCAGGAGATCGATCACGTCTTCCCAGCGCTTGCCGCGCTTGCTCCCCGGGATGTTCGTGTGCGCGAGCTCATCGACGAGGGCGATCTCCGGCTCCCGGGCCGCCACCGCCTCCACGTCCATCTCCTCGAACTGCCGTCCCCGGTACTCGATGGTCCGGGCGGCTGCGATCGGCAGGCCTTCGAGCATCTCGATCGTCTTGGGTCTTCCGTAGGTCTCGATGCAGGCGACCACCACGTCGGCGCCCCGCAGGGCACGCCGCCGGCCCTCCGAGAGCATCGCGTAGGTCTTGCCTACGCCCGGTGCGGCGCCGAGGTAGATGCGAAGCGGCGCCCGCTTGGCCACCTGGGCCTGCGATCGCTCCCAAACCGGCTTCGCCCGTGGCTCTGGGACAAAGTCGCGTCCAACGAGCGATTCGACGGATTCCACGCCCCGATCGGGGGCGGCCACCTGGCCGGGTCCGGCGTCCACGCTGCCGAGCCTACGCCGTCGCCCGGCTATCCGGAGAACTCCAAATGCGGATTCAGCATGCGGGGCTGCCCCTGGTGCTCGCCCACGACCCCCTCAACCACCACTCGGGTGCCGAGGCGCAACCCGGGGATCGCACGGCGCCCCATGAACTGCACGAGGATATCGCCCGTTCCGTCGGAGACCACGGCTTCGAGGGACTCGGCGTCCTGCGTGGGGAACACCGTTAGCCGCCGGATTACGCCGGCGATCTTCACACGCTGGCGACTCGGCACCTCCCCGATGCGGGTCGTGCCCGGAACGCTATCCGCCCATCCCTTGATCTCGGCGACCAGCGTCGCCTCGTCCTTCGCGGTCAGCCGCTCGAGCCACCGACGAAGCGCGCCCATCGCGACGCTAGCCGACCGAGGCAGCCGTCTTGGCCTGCTCTAGATCGTCCTCGAGCCCGGAGCTCCGGTTCTTGGAGATCCAGATCATGACGCCGAGCACCGCGGCGCAGATCACCACGATCGCGACGCGCAGCGCCGTGTCGTCGGCGTGGGCCACGACAACCGGGGCGATCAGCAGCGCGACCAGGTTCATCACCTTGATCATCGGGTTGAGCGCAGGGCCCGCGGTGTCCTTGAACGGATCGCCGACCGTGTCGCCGATGACGGCCGCCTTGTGGCTCTCGGAGCCCTTCCCGCCGTAGTTGCCGTCCTCGATCATCTTCTTGGCGTTGTCCCAGGCGCCGCCGGAGTTCGAGAGCATCACGGCGAGAAGCTGGCCCGTGAGGATCGCACCGGCGAGGAACGCACCGAGCGCCTCCGCCTCGAGGAAGAACCCGGCGATGAGCGGGGCGAGCACCGCGAGCAGACCGGGCGTGGTGAGCTCGCGCAGCGACGTCTTGGTGCAGATGTCGACGACCGCGCCGTAGTCGGGCTTCTCCGAGTAATCCATGATGCCGGGGTGGTCGCGGAACTGCTTGCGCACCTCGACAACGACCTGCTGGGCGGCGCGACCGACGGCGCGGATCGCGAGCGAGCTGAACAGGAACGCGACACAACCGCCCATCAGCAATCCGACGAGCACGTTTGGCCGGTCCACCCGGATCCCGGGGAACGTGTACCCCGCGCCGTAGGCAATACGTAGCGCCTCTTCGAACGAACCGAAGAGCGAGGTCGCGGCGATCACGGCCGTCGCGATCGCGATGCCTTTGGTGATCGCCTTCGTCGAGTTTCCGATCGCGTCCAACCCGGTCAGGATCTCGGCGGGCCGGCCTTCGAACTCACCCGACATCTCGGCGATGCCCTGGGCGTTGTCCGAGATCGGACCGAACGTGTCCATCGACACGATCACGCCGACCGTCGTCAGCATGCCCATGCCGGTGAGCGAGATGAAGTACAGAGCCAGGCGTGGGTCGTTCCCGCCCAGGAAATACGAGCTGATCATCGCGGCGCCCACGATCAGCGCCGACCACACGGTCGACTCCAGGCCGATCGAGAAGCCGGAGAGGATTGTCGTGGCCGGTCCCGTCACGGTGGCCTCGGCGATCTCCTGGACGGGACGGTACTTCGTGTCGGTGAAGTACTGGGTCAGCACCTGGATCACCGACGCCAGCACGAGGCCGATGATCACGGCGATCGCCGGCTTGTAGCTGTGCATGTACCGCCCGGACAGGATAAGCACCGCGACCGCCGAGACGAACGCCGAGACGAAGAAGCCTCGGTTGATGGCGCGCATCCCGTGCTCGTCCTCCGAGCGCGGTGCGACCGCAAGGATGCCGATCATCGACGTCACGACGCCGATCGCCCGCACGAACAGCGGGAACATGACGCCGATGATGGCGCCGTACGGAGAGCCGGCGTAGGCGGCGGCGCCGAGGATCAGCGAGGCGATCAAGGTGACCTCGGAGGACTCGAACAGGTCGGCGGCCATGCCCGCGCAGTCCCCGACGTTGTCGCCCACGTTATCGGCGATCGTGGCCGCGTTGCGCGGGTCGTCCTCGGGGATGCCTTGCTCGACCTTGCCGACCAAGTCGGCGCCCACATCCGCCGCCTTGGTGAAGATGCCGCCGCCCACCCGCATGAACATCGCGAGCAGCGCGCCGCCGAACCCAAACCCGACCAGCACGCTCGCGGCGTCTCCCTTGTAGATGATCAGGATCGCAACGGCACCGAGCAGACCGAGGCCGACCGTGAACATGCCGGCGACGCC
Source organism: uncultured Actinomycetes bacterium (assembly GCA_963816105.1). Taxonomy (GTDB): domain Bacteria; phylum Actinomycetota; class UBA4738; order UBA4738; family HRBIN12; genus AC-51. The sequence goes on from CAWFJH010000004.1 coordinate 503,998, forward strand.
GCCGGAGCGAAACGCGATCCGCATGGCCGCGCGCAGGCCCGACTCACGCGCGGCGTTGGCGGTACGCACGTTGGCCCGAACGGCGAGCCACATCCCGATGTAGCCGGTGACGGCCGAGAAGACCGCGCCGAGCATGAACGCGATCGAGCGTCCGAAACGGATCGAGAACTCCGAGTGGGCGGCATTGGAAGGCACCGGGAGCACGAAGAAGATTGCGACGGCGAGCACGGCGAGGAAGATCGCCACCGTGCGGAACTGTCGGGACAAGTAGGCGCTCGCGCCTTCCTGGATCGCCTTGGCGATCTCTTTCATCTTGTCAGTGCCTTCGGGCGCCTGAAGGACGGCACGCACGAGGTACCAGGCGAACAGCAGCGCGACGAGCGAGATGACCAAGATCACCCATAGGGCGGTGTTCTCGGTAGACCCGAAAACCGCCTGGATCGGTCCCCCTTCCTGGGCAAGCCAACCGACCATCGAACCTCCTCGTGGGAACACGTCGTAGTTGCCGGGAACACCCCGGATTTCGAGACGGTGAAGGATACCGGACCCCGCTCGCCCCGACCTGGGGAAGTTACCCCGGTTGCGCGCCGGATTGGCCGCGCAGCAACAACACCGTGGCGACCGCGCACGCGCCGAGCGAGAGCAGCACCCCGAGGCGTGCGGCTGCGAGCAGACCGGGATCGCCGGCGAACGCCGTGGAGGCAACGAACAGGCTGACGGTGAACGGTGCACCCGTCGCGACCGCCGCACCCGCGAGCACCCGCCGCGGGATCGCCGTGGAGAACCGGCCCACCCCGAGGCGCCGGACCAGCCATGCGCCGCCGAACACACCGAGCCCCTTGCCGAAGGCACGCGCGAAGACAAGCCCGACGATCAGAAGCTGCGCCGTCCTTCCCGCCCACGCCGCCGACGTGAACCGAACGCCCGCGTTGGCCAGGGCGAACGCGGGCAGTACGAACAAGTTGACCCAGGGCAGGAGCGCGTGCTCGATCCGGGCGAGCGGCGAGACCGCTTCGCCCGACAGTCGCGACAATTCGAGCCACTGCGCCGCGTCGGCATCGGGCGGCTCCGGATCGTCGGCGGTCTGATCGGCGATACGCCGGGCCGCGCTGCTCACCGCCGCCGGCCGGTGAAACGGCCGCGCCGGCGCAAGGATCCCGAGCACCGCGCCGGCGAGCGCGGGATGGATGCCCGCGGCATAGGCGGCGATCCACACCCCGACGCCCAACACGAGGTACGGAAGCAACGACCGGACGTGCGCGCGCTCGAGGGCGAGCATGGCGCCGATGCACACGAGGGCGCCGAGCACCGGCGCCGCCGACAGATCCTGCGCGTAGAAGAGGCCGACCACGATCACCGTCAGAAGGTCGTCGACGATCGCGAGCGTCAGCACGAACGGACGCACACCGGCGGGCAGCACGCGCGCCGCGAGCACGAGGATGCCGAGCGCGAAGGCAAGGTCGGTCGGCATCGCCATTCCCCAGCCGCCGGCGGCGGATGTGCCGTGCGTGAACGCCAAGAAGAGGAGTGCCGGCACGATCATGCCGGCGACCGCGCTCGCCACGGCGAGCACCGCCGCGCCGCGCTGCCGCAACTCGCCGGTCGTGAGCTCCCGCTTGATCTCGAGCCCCGCCAGGAGGAAGAAGAAGGTCATCAGGCCTTCGTTGATCCAGAAGCGAACGTCCTCGGCGATCGCCCAGCGCCCGACGCGCAGCACCACCGGCGTGTCCCAGACCTGCGCGAACGAGCGCCACCACGGCGAGTTAGCCGCGACGAGCGCGACGCCGACCGCGATCAGCAGCGGGACCGCGCCCGCCGTCGAGGACCGCAGAAACTCCTGCAGCGGACGGACGATGACGCGCGGCACCGCGCGATCCGAGCGCGACCAAGGGAGTCGGAGGTCGTCACGATCTGATGGCTGCACGGCGCGAAACCCTTCCGCCGACCAGTCTTCCCGGCACGCCTCCGTTGCGACGTGGATCGTACCGGGGTCATCCGTGCGGCGTCGAGGCGACCGTCACGACTTCGTCACAGCTCTTACCGAGTTTGGGGGGTACCTGCTGGTAGCCTCCAACTCGCTTTGGCCAACGAGAAAACCCCCTTGCGGGACGCCGTCCCCTCCACGCCCGAGCGAGCCAAGAAGACCGCAGCGCGGTCAACGGTGGCTCGACGCCGGGGAATTGTCGCGATCGTCGGCGTCGTGCTTGCCGTCGTCGCGCTGTTCCTCATCTTCGGCGGCGGCGGCTCGAATCCGATCAGCGACTTCGTCAACCCGCCGCCGCCGGTGCCGACGTTCGCGTTCGACTCGGTGGACACGGCCTTCGTACCGACGGCCATCAAGGTCAGCAAGAAGGATCAGTCGGCCGCCGCCGAGGCAATCGCGCCGCATGTCGAGCGGGTCGTCACGCAACTGTTCCAAAAAGGCTACGTCAACCCCGACACCTGGGGCGACGCCGGCGAAATCGAAGACCTGTTCACCGATGACGCCTCGAAGCAGGTGGAGGCCAACATCGACACCCTGACACTCGGCACCGACGCCGGCGACACGTACAGCAGCCTGACGCCGGTCGAGGGCAAGCTCAAGGTCACGGCGCTCACCGACGCAGACGCAAAGGCGATCCGCGCGATGGCGCAGGTGTCGTTCCGCGGCAAGGCCGCGAACACGGACGGCACCTACACCGACATCGAGGTCACCGGCACCCTGTTCCTCGTTCCCGACGGGAACGACTGGAAGATCGAGGCATTCAACCTGCGCCGCAGCGAGGAGCCGGGCAACGCGCCCCGCGCCTCCGCAAGCGCCGCTTCCCCATCGGAGTCCGCATGAACAAGAAGGTCCTCGCAGTTGTCCTTGGCCTGTCCGCATGGATCGGCGGCACCGTCGCCGCGACCATCGGTCAGGCGTCCCCCGCCGTTGCCGCGCCGCACTTCGTCATCGCGGCGGCGCACGCGGAGTACACCCCGTCTCTTGAGGGCGACGACCCGGTCTTCGTCCTGTTGCTCGGCTCCGACGCGCGACCCGGCACGCCGATGGACCAAGGACTGTCGGACTCCATCCACATCCTCGGGATCAACCCCGCGGCGCACCGGGCGACGCTGTACGGCATTCCTCGCGACTCGTGGGTCCCCCTCGCCACCGGGGGCGAGAACAAGATCAACGCCGCGATGCCGTCGGGTGGACCCGAGGCCGAGGTGCAGACCGTCGAGGCCCTGACGGGGATCACGTTCGACTACTACGTGCTGTCGGGCTTCAACGAAGTCACGACCGCGGTCAACCAGCTGGGTGGACTCGTGGTCGATGTTCCGTACACCGTGCAGGGCGACGTGAAGTCCTACCCCGAGGGCGAGCACCGCATGAACGGGCACGACGTGCTCAGCTACGCCCGCACCCGCCATTCGCTGCCGCTCGGCGACTTCGACCGCTCGCTCAACCAGGGCGTCGTGTTGACGTCGGCACTCGCGCAGTTCCGCTCGGAGTACGCGAAGGACCCCAACCGCCTCTTCACGTGGCTCGGCGCGGGTCTGCGGAACACGCAGACCACGGTGCCGATCGATGAGCTCATCCGGCTCGCGGGCCTCGCCCAGTCCCTGCCCGCGACCAAGGTGACCAACCTCGTCGCGATGGGCGGCACCGGCATGCAGGGCTCGCAAAGCGTCGTGTATCTCTCCAGCGAGAACCAGGCGCTGTGGCAGGACCTGGCGCAGGACGGCTACATCCTGCAAAAGGACATCCCCGAGGCCGCACAGCCCGCCCCGTAGGAGTCCGCCGGGTCAGATCCGCGTCAGCACGTACCCGACGTAGCCCACGTAGAACACGCCCTGCACGAGGAGCAACGGCGCCGACATCCGGTTGCGAATCCGCAGCGTCAGGTACAGCACCGAGCCCGCGGCCAGCGCCACGAGGGCCGCGACGAGCGCCTCGCCGCTCAGCGCCCACGGCGTGAACAGCAGCCCGATCGCAACCGGGAACGACGACTGGAACACCATCGCCCCCGTCATGTTGCCCATCGCGAGGGTGTCCTTGCGGCGGCGCACCCACAGCACGGAGTTGAACTTTTCCGGCAACTCGGTGGCGAGCGGCGCCGCGAGCAGCGAGAACGCGAGCGGTGAGACCCCCGCGGCGCGGCCGAGGTCGCTGACCGACCCGACGAAGATCTCCGCGCCCGCGACGATCAGCCCGAGTGCAAGGCCGACCTGGACGAACGGCGCCGCAACCGAGCGATCCGCCGACCACAGGGGCAGCGAGCGCTTGAGCCGCCGCAGCCACGACCACACGTAGAGCGGGTTGATCTCGTTCTCGGCTTCCTTCTCCATCGAGTCTTCGCCCGGCGACTGGAAGTGGCGGCGCACGTAGTAGCCGTACCCGACGACCAGCACGATCACGAGCGCGTAGTCGATCCATTTGATCTTGAGCAGACCGGCGCCGACGGCGAGCGAGTACATCACCAGGAAGTAGCCGAGGTCCTGGCGGATCACACCGTGGTCGATCTCGAGGTCCGTCGGCCGCCGCCCGCCACGGGCGAAGATGAGGACCGCCACCCCGACGACGACCATCGCAAGCGTCGTCAGCATGAACGGCGCCCCGAGGATCGCGCCGATCCCGATCTCTTCACCGGCTGCATGACCCGAAGCGATCGCGATGATCGGCAGGATCGTCTCCGGCAGCGCGGTGCCGACCGCGGCGAGCACCGAGCCCACCGCTCCTTCGGACAGGCCGAACCCCTCGCCCACCCATTCCACACCGTTGGTGAAGAGCTCTGCGCCGGCGAGGATCACGAGCAGGGAGACGATGAGCAGGGCCCAGGCCATGTGGGCAGGCATGCTCCCAGGCCTGTTAGGGTCGCCGCAAGCGATGACGACCCCACCCGAGGCCGCCCGCTCGGTCCGTTCCCGCCGCTCCCATCTCGCCTGGATTCTCGCCGTGCTTGCCGCCGTGCCCGCCTTGTGGGTGCGGTCCTCGGATCCCGCCATCGGCCACGCCGTCGAAGCGTTGCTGTTCGGCATCGCGATCGTGGGCGCCGCATTCCTCTTGTCGTGGGCCGCGGAGGTCGCGCAACTCGACATCTCGGCGGGACTCGCGCTCGCGCTGCTGGCGCTGATCGCCGTGCTCCCCGAGTACGCCGTCGACTTCGTCTTTGCGTGGAAGGGCGGCCAGGCCGTCGCGGCGTTCGGTGCCTCGTGCCCGAGCCCGGAAGCGGGCCTCGCGTCGCCGTGTTCGCTCGCGCTCGCCAACATGACGGGCGCCAACCGGCTGCTCATCGGGATCGGCTGGAGCTCGGTCGTGTTCATCGCCTGGTACCGAACGCGGCGGATCGGCCGTCGTGAGACGGGCGCCCCCGCCGGGAACGGCCAGACACCGGTCGCGCGGTTCACCGGCGTCACGCTCGAGCGCTCGCACGCGATCGAGGTGGCGTTCCTGGCGATCGCGACGCTCTACTCGCTGACCCTGCCGCTGAAGCACTCGATCACGTTCGTCGATTCGATCGTGCTCATCGGCATCTTCATCGTGTACATGGTGCGGCTGTCGGGCGCACCGGCGGAGGAACCCCACCTGGTCGGCCCAAGCCAAGCGATCGGCAGGCTCCCCCCGGCGCGAAGGCGAACCGCCGTGCTGGCGATGTTCCTCTGGGCGGGGTTCGTGATCCTCCTGTGCGCCGAGCCGTTCGCCCACGCGCTCGTCGAGACCGGCCACGAGCGCGGCATCTCGGAGTTCTTCTTGGTGCAGTGGGTGGCACCGCTCGCTTCGGAGGCACCCGAGTTCATCATTGCGGGGCTCTTCGCCTGGCGGCTGCAGACGAACAACGCGCTCGGCGCCCTCGTGAGCTCGAAGGTGAACCAGTGGACGCTGCTCGTCGGCTCGCTGCCGCTCGTGTTCATGATCGCCTCGCAGAGCTTCCACGGGCTGCCGATCGAGGGCGAGCAGCGGCTCGAGCTATTGCTGACGGCCTCGCAGTCGTTGTTCGCGGTCGCGGTGATCGCGAACCTCCGCATGTCGCTCGCCGAGGCGTGGTGGATCTTCGCGCTGTTCTGGGGACAGTTCCTGGCGATGGCCCTCGTAAGCGAGCACTGGCACGACGAGGTGCTCATCGCGACCTCGGCCATCTACCTGGCGATGGGCATCTGGCTGCTCGCGACCAACCGAGGTTCGGTGCGCTCGCTCGCCCGCGACGGGTTCCGGACCTCGCACGCCGACCTCGCCGCAGCCGGGGTCGGTCTCGACTCGTAACCTCCGGCCGTGCAGGCCCAGGCGTTTCTCGATCGCCGCCGCCTCGACCCGGAGGAGGCCGAGCGGCTCGTCCATGTCGAGGACTTGCCGGCACGCGCCGTCGAGCCGGCGCCGTTCGGCGACGACATCCCGGAGGTGCTGGTCGCTCGGCTCGGACTGCTCGGGATCGAGGGCCTGTACGCCCACCAGCGTGCCGGGCTCGACACGCTCGCCGCCGGGCGGCACGTGCTGCTCGCCACCGGCACGGCGAGCGGCAAGTCGCTCGTGTATCAGATCGCGGCGGCCCGCGCCGCCTTGACCACGCCGAAGGCGACCGCGCTGTTCCTGTTTCCGACCAAGGCGCTCGCGCGCGACCAGCTGCGGGCCATCCGCGCGCTCAAGCTCCCGCAGCTCAAGGCGGCCGTCTACGACGGCGACACGCCCAAGGATGAGCGGCCGCTCATCCGCCGCAACGCCAACCTGGTGTTGACGAACCCCGACATGCTGCACGCGTCGATGCTCGCGGATCACGCGCGATGGGCGGACTTCCTGCTTCGGCTGTCGCTCGTCGTGGTCGACGAGGCGCACGTGCTCCGCGGGGTGTTCGGCTCGCAAGTCGCCCTTGTGCTGCGGCGGCTCCGGCGGTTGTGCGCGGCGCACGGCGCCACCCCCCAGTGGTGTCTCGCGAGCGCCACCGTCGGGAACCCCGGCGAGTTGGCCGAGCGGCTGACGGGCCTCGAGGTCGACGTGATCGAGGCGGACGCAGCGCCGCGCGGCCGCAAGCTCTTCGCACTGTGGAACCCACCGATCGTCGACGAGGAGACGGGCGCGCGGCGAAGTGCCCTGTCGGAATCGGCCGACCTGATGATCGATCTCGTCGACGAGGGAGCGCGGGCGATCGGGTTCACCCGGTCCCGGCGCGCGGCAGAGCTCCTGGCCGACTTCACCCGCCGGGGCGTGCACGACGCGGCGGCGCGCGACCGGATCCGCGCCTATCGCGCCGGCTATCTCGCCGAGGATCGCCGGGAGATCGAGCGCCAGCTCGCCGAGGGTGAGCTCCAGGCGGTCGCGGCCACCAACGCGCTCGAGCTCGGGATCGACATCGGCTCGCTCGACGCCGCCGTCCTCACCGGCTACCCGGGCACCCGCGCCTCGATGTGGCAACAGGCGGGTCGCGCGGGGCGCCGGAGCGACGAGTCGCTCGCCGTGCTGGTCGCCCAGGACGATCCGCTCGACCAGTACCTCGTGCAGCATCCCGGCGATCTGTTCCACCAGCCGCCCGAGGCCGCGGTCGTCGACCCCGACAACCCCTACGTGCTCGAGCCGCATCTGCGCTGCGCCGCACGCGAGCAGCCGCTGACCGACGAGGAGGCCGCGGAGTTCTTCGGGCCGGATGCACCGGCCGCCCTCGAACGGCTTGCCTCAGACGAGCTGCTCCGCCGACGCGGCGACCGCTGGCACGACGTGGGCTCGACGCCGCCACACCGTGACGTCGACATCCGGGCGGGCGGCGGCCACGTCTACCGAATCGTGCTCGCCGGCACCGGCGAGCTGATCGGCACAAGCGACGAGCACCGCGCCTTCGGCACGCTCCATCCGGGCGCGGTCTACCTCCATCAGGGCGAGCAGTTCCTCGTGCAAGAGCTCGACCTCGTGACGCGAGTGGCCCTCGTCGAGGAGGCCAACCCCGACTACTACACGCAGGCACGCGACACGACCGACATCCTGATCGTCAACCAGATTGACGAACGGCCGCTGGGAGACGCCGATCTGTGCTTCGGCGACGTCGAGGTCACGACACAGGTCGTCGGGTTCGTGCGCAAGCTCGTGTCGACCAACGAGATCGTCGGCGAACAGCCGCTGGCCCTGCCACCGGTGACCCTGCGAACCCGGGCCGTGTGGTGGACGCTCCCGGGACGGCTGGTCGACGCCGCGGGCGTACAGCTCGGCGACCTGCCGGGCGGGATCCACGGTGCGGAGCACTGCGCGATCGGGTTGCTCCCCCTTGTCGCGACGTGCGACCGATGGGACGTCGGCGGTGTCTCGACACCGCTGCATCCCGACACGGGGCTCACGACGATCTTTGTCTACGACGGGTATCCGGGCGGCGCGGGGATCAGCGAACGCGGCTACCGCGCGGCGGAGCGCTGGCTCCGAGCCACCCTCGAGCGGCTCCGCGACTGCCCGTGCCGCGACGGTTGCCCGTCGTGCGTCGTCTCCCCGAAATGCGGGAACGGGAACGAGCCACTGGACAAGACCGCCGGGCGAGCGCTCCTCGCCGAGATGCTGCGCGGATAGTCCCTCAGAACGGCTTCGTGACCATCAGCAGGATGATCACGGCGACCGCGACGAGTTCATACGCGTGCGCGGCATCGACGGCAGGATCATGAAACGCGGCGGTCAGCTCCGGTGTCACCTCGTGTGCGTCCACGGCCCCTTCGAGCGCGGACTCGAAGATCTTCCCCTTGGGGAGAAAGACGAGCGGCACCAGCGGGATCATGGACAGGAACAGGACGAGCGACACGGTCACCCATCGCGATCCCTCGCCCCACAGCGGGAGACGTTCGGCCCACCACGCCAGGATGCCGAGCAGACCGACCACCATCGACCCCGGAATCACGAGGAAGCGCTCGAACGGACCGGCCGCACGCAAAAGGTCCTGCACCCTGCCGATGTCGGTGGACCCCCGCGCCTGCCACATCAGCAGGTTCCGGCCCACGAGTCCCGCGACGAACAGGAACGCCGACAGAACGTGTAGGAACACGACGAACGAGGTTCCCGTCAGGACCGACCACCCCCTCGCCCGGAGCGGCGTGCATGGTCCCGAAGCCAGAGCATCAGGAACGCGACCGACGACACGAGAAAGACCGGGTAGGCGATCCCGCCGATCGCATGCGCCCAGTTGAAGGGATCGCCTTGGAAGTCGTCCGCGATATTGAGGACGAGGATGTTGAAGTAGGCGGTCGACACGACCCAGACCGCTCCCGAGACGAGCGCAACCCAGCGGAGAACATCGAGCCACGGCACCCGTCGCCGCTCGAGACTCCAATAGAGATCGACCGCTTGCCCATAGCCGTCGTCATCGTCCGTGAACCGCGCGAAGGGCTCGTCAGCGTCTTCCTTGTCCCAGACTCCCCATCCCTCCGCGTCGCGCGCGAGCACGAACCGTCGCCCCTCTTGATCGATGTCGAGGTCATCGTTCGTACCGTCCATCCTCGGCCCCTTCCATCTCGTGGCCAACTGTCGCTACCCCGCCGATGCGGCGACACGGCCTTCGGATCGGCGGCGTCCGAACTCCGCGCCGACCACCAGCCCGACCGAGATCACCAGGATCACCGAGGAGACCGCCACCATCTCCGGCAGGTTCGTCGAGACGCGGAGCTGCGCGAACAGGAACACCGGCCAGGTGACCTGTTGGCCGGCGAGAAACGACGAGATGGCGTACTCGTCGAACGACAGGGTGAACGCGATCAAGAACGCCGAGACGAGCGCCGGCATCAACAGGGGGAACGTCACCCGCCAGAACGTCTTCCATGGGCTGGCGCCGAGGTCGTGCGCGGCCTCCTCCATTGTCACGCTCAGCCGTTCGAGCAGCGGCAGGATCGTCAGGATCGTGTAGGGCAACGCCACGACGACGTGACCGACGATCACCGCGTGCATGCCGACGTCGATGTAGGTGCCCGCGACGGTGATGAGCACCTTGTCGATCATCTTGAACAGCACCAGCAGCGCGATGCCGAACACGAGGTACGGAATCACGAGCGGTGAGAACACGAGCGCGGCGAAGGCGCCCTTGCCGCGGAACACCCGCCGTACCAGCGCGTAGCTCGCCAGCACGCCGAGCGCGACGGCCAGCACGCTCGTGATGCTCGCGACGATCGCGCTTCGCTGGAGCGCCGCGACGAGCGCGGGGTTCTGCGCCGCGCGCGTGTACCACGACCACGTGAACCCCTGCAGCGGGAACGTCACGTCGCCCTTGTTGAACGAGAACACCAACAGCACGATCAGCGGCACATAGAGAAACGCGACAAGCCCGACGAAGAACACCCGCAGTGCCCACAACGCGCCGCGCGAGCTCGCGAGTTCCATCTACGCCACGTTCCGCATCTGGATACGCCGGCCGAAGATCGCCATCAGCACGGCCACGACGATCAGCAGGAACAGGGCCATCACCGAGCCGCTCTGCCAGTCGAGCGCCTGTTGGAACCGAGCGTTGATCGCGTTGCCGAACAGGAAGTTCGATCCGTCGGCCGACCCCCCGACGATTTGGGGCGTCACGAACTCCCCGATCGTCGGGACGAACACGAATACGAACGCCGCCATCAGGCCCGCCTTGCTGAGCGGCAGCGTCACCCGAAGGAAGGTTCGCCATCGGTTGGCGCCCAGGTCGCCGGCCGCCTCGAGCAGCGAGCCGTCGAGATTGTCGAGGGACACAAAGATCGGAAGCGCCACAAACGGAATCCACACGTACGCGAGCACCAGCATGACCGCGAACTGGCTGTAGACGAGCCAGGTGACGGGGTGATCGGGCTGGCGAAGGTGCAGCTCGTACAGCGCGGAGTTGATGACCCCGCGGTCCCCGAGGATCACCTTCCAGGCAAGCACCCGCAGCAGATAGCTCGTCAGAAACGGCGCGATGATGACCAGCAGCAGCACGTACTTCCGCTTCTTCACGCAGAGCGCCAGGAAGTAGCCGATCGGATAGGCAAGCAGCACCACCACGATCGAGACCGTGAGCGAGACCCGGATCGACTTCCAGAACAGGCCGAGATAGACGGAATCGCCGGTGAGGAAGCGCTTCCACGCGCCGATCGTGATCGGGCCCGCATCGGTCGGCAGCAGGTGCAGCGCGCCCACGCTGTAGGCCGCGATAAAGCAGACCGGGACTATGAAGAACAGGATCAGCCACAGCAGCGGGCCGGCCAGCAGCCCGGCGGTGCCGCGAGAGCCCTCCCGGCTGCTAGACCCCGCCACCGGTCACGAGGCTTTGACCTCGTCCCAGGCGTCGGCGTAGACCTGCCGGCGCGGGATGTAGGACTCGACGTTGGAGTTCGGCGGCTCGAGGATCGACAGGTCGTCGAGGCTGAGCGCCTTGACGATGTCCGCCGAGATGCTCGACAGGTCGATGCCCGTGTTGGCGTGCCCGTAGTAGTAGTAGCCGACCAGGAACTCCGCGGCCTTCTTACTCGACCAGGAGTTCACGTAGTCGTGTGCGTGGTAGTAGTTCTCGGTGTCGTTGAACAGGCCGAACCCGCACGACCACGTGATGCGGCCTTCCTTCGGGTTCATGTACTCGACGTCGAGCCCCGCGCCCTTGGAGTAGGCGTATGCGTCGGGCCACGCGTAGCCGATGTAGACCTCTTCGCGCTTGAACGCCTGGAACAGCTCGTAGGACTGGCTCCAGAAGAACTTCACGAGGTTCTTCTTCGACTTGAGGAACTCCTTCTGGGCATTGAGCTCGTCGTCGGTCATGTCCCACGGGTTCTCAACCCCGTTGAGGTAGGCGGCGATGACGAGCATCTCGAGCGTGTCGATCCACGAGATCTTCCCGCTGTAGTTGTCGTCGAACAGCAGCGACCAGGAGTCTTCCTGCGGCGTCACCTTGTCGGCCCGATACAGCGGCGCGATGAAGCCCCAGTCCTCGGTGATGAAGTACTGCTGGTCGTTGATCATGCCGCCCTGCTCGAGGAGCGGGTTCATCTGTTTGTAATTGGGGATCAGCTCCGTGTCCCACGGCTGCATGGCGCCGAGGTTCACGTAGTCCTGGAAGCGGTAGTGGCACGGGTGCACGATGTCGTAGGTCGTGCCCGAGGCCACCTTGGTGAACCCCTGGTCGTCGTTTTCGAACAGGAAGAACTTCGGCGTGTCGCCCGTGGCCTTCCGATAGTCGCTCCACAGGTACTGTGGCTCTTCCTTGGGGTAGTAGTCGCCGTTGCCGTAGCCGGACCAGTCGAAGACCTGCAGGCCGCCGGGTTCATCGGCGATCGCCGGACGCGGCGAGCCGGACGGCCCCGCCGCACTGGACGTCGAGGCCTGCTTGCACGCGGCGAGGATCGCACTGACGCCGAGCCCCATGCCCGTGTAGCGCAACAGGTCGCGACGCTGCATCCTTTGCCCGAACAGACGTGACAGATCTTCCGGCACGGTGCGATCCCCCCTTTCCCCGGCGGCACCCGCCTGCCGAGTCCGCCGTATCATCCGCCCATGGCGCGGCCGGGGCAACACGTGTGGTTGCTCCAGGGCGCGATCGTGATGGCGATGGTGCTCGCCGCGTGCGGGTCGACCGACACGCCGACCGTGGTCCAGAGCGGCATCGCCCAGCCGGTGTCGATGCCGGCGGTGCGCATCCCGGGTTTGCACGCGAGCAACTCGACGCTCGACCGGGACACGGTGGCCGGCGAGGCCACGCACCCCGACGACGTCGCGGCGATGCTCGAAGAGGCGGGGTTTCTCAGCGTGAGCGATCGGACGCTGACCGGCCGCCGGGGCGTGTTCTCCCGAGTGGTGGTCCGCGGGTGGTCGTTTGCCTCGACGGCCGGGGCGGCGTCGTTTCTCGACTGGCTGCGGGGGAACGCGGCGGAGTTCATCGGCGATGCCACGCCGGTGGATGGCCCCGCGGGCGCCGGGGTCGTCCTGCTACTGCACAGCCCGTCCGGCTGCTGCCACGAGGAGGTGCCGATCTACCTCGCGGCGTGGCAGCGCACCACGACCGTGTGGACCGTGCGCGCGAGCGGGGCTCGGATTCGCACCGCGCCGGCGCTCGAGCTGTTTGACTCGATCAAGGAGGAGACCTGAGTGTTCACGACGATCGCCGAGGGACTCGACCATCCGGAGGGCGCCGCGTGGGGGCCCGACGGGTTCGTCTACGCCGGTGGTGAGGGCGGGCAGATCTATCGGATCGCCCTGGACGGCACCGTGACCGAGATCGCGAACACCGGCGGGTTCCTCTACGGGGTCACGGTCGACGGATCGGGCGCGGTGTACGGCTGCGACATGGGCCGCGCCGAGATCGTCCGCGTCGCGAACGGCGAGGTCGCGACCTATTCGAGCGGCACGTCGGAGCATCCCCTGCGCGTGCCGAACTTCAGCGCGTTCGACGATGCGGGGAACCTGTATGTGACCGACTCAGGCGACTGGGCGGCCGACGACGGGCTAGTGTTCCGCGTCGCACCGGGTGGCGAGACGGTCGTGTGGTCCTCGGACGTGCCGGCCTTTCCGAACGGGTGTTGCCTGACCGCCGAGGGCGACGCGCTGCTGGTGGTGGAATCGCACGCGCGCCGCGTTGTCCGGGTGCCGATCGAGTCCGACGGCGCGGCCGGCGATCCCGCCGTCGTGGTCGATCTCGGCGGGTCCCAGCCGGACGGCATCGCCCTTGCCACCGACGGGACGATGTTCGTCGGCTGCTACCGGCCGGACCTCGTGTGGCGCGTGCCGCCCTCCGGCGCGCCGGAACGCTGGGCCGAGGATCCCGACGGCGTCGCGATTAACCAGCCCGCCAACCCGGTGTTCATCGGCGAAGATCTCAATCGCCTGCTCCTGACCAGCCTTGGCGGTTGGAGCTTGGTCGCCGCCGACGACGTACCCGCCGGACTGCCCCTTCGTTATCCGGCGCTCTGACCCCGGGGAGCCGCGGGAAGACGCACGCTCGTCCGCAACCCACCAATGGGAGCGTCGCCGAGCTCGACGTCACCGCCGTGGGCTCGCGCGATCTCCCGGACGATCGCCAGGCCCAGCCCGGTCCCCCCGGACGGCCGGTCGCGCGCCTCGTCGAATCGGACGAATCGGTCGAACGCGCGCTCGCGATCCGCACGGGGTATGCCCGGGCCATCGTCGTCGACCGTCAGCAGCACCGCCGCGTCTCGGGCGACGAGGCCGAGCGCGACCGAGGACCGCGCGTACCGGCCGGCGTTGTCGCACAGGTTGCGAACCAGCCGGTCGAGCTGCGCCGGGTCGCCAAGGAGGCGCCCGGGCCCGACGCCGCGAGTGTCGACGGCCACCGACGGATTCGCCCGCAACCGCGTCGCCGCAGCGAGGAGAAGGTCGTCGATGTCGACCTCGACGCGGGTTCCGGGGATGCCCTCGTCCAACCTCGCGAGCAGGAGAAGGTCATCGACGAGCGCTTGCAACCGGATCGACTCGTCCACGACCGTCGCCGCGAGCTCGGGCGCCGCGAGCTGTTCCGGGTGGGCGACCGCCACCTCGGCGTGGTGCCGGATCGACGCAACGGGCGATCGCAGCTCGTGCGCGGCGTCGGCGATGAAGCGCCGTTGCCGTTCCTGCGCCTGTCGAACGGGAACGAGCGTGCGCCCGACGACGACCCACGTGACAGCGGCCGTGAGCAGGATCAGGACGGGCACCCCGTACAGCAGCCCGCGGGCCACCGTGTGCCGGGCGTCCTCCATGTCGTCGAGCCCGCGCTCAACGAGCACCATCGCGGCGGATCCGTCCGCAGCGGTAACGTCGCGTGTGACGGTCAGGTAGTCGCCCTCGATCTCGTTGCCTTCTGCGATCTCGCCGGGAGCGAGCACCTGCACCGATTCCTCCGTCGGATCCCCCGTCACCGGCATCGGCTGCCCGGACGCGACCCGCCGCGCGATCTCGTCCGCGCGTGCCTCGGCCGATTCCTGGATTTGCTGGGTCAACGATCTGCCGACGAACCACACCATCGCGAACGCCGAGACGATCAGCGCCGCGGCGACGACGCCGGTCGCGACGGCGGTCGTCGAGATGCGCAGACGGCGCAGGCGGTCAGCCACCGTCGGCCGCCAATCGATAGCCGGCACCGCGCACCGTTTCGATCGCCTCCCGCGCAAAGGGGCGGTCGAGCTTTCCACGGAGGTGCGCCACATAGACCTCGACGATGTTCGGATCCCCGTCGAACGCCTCATCCCAGACATGGTCGAGAATGTCCGTCTTCGACACGACCTCGCCGGCGTGGCGCAGCAGGAACTCGAGCAGGGCGGCCTCCCGGGCCGTGAGGCGCAGTTCCGTCGCTCCGCGCCACGCCCGCCGGTCGGCCGGGTCGAACCGGAGATCGCCCGCGACGAGGACGGCGGGTCGAGCTGGCGCGCCCCGGCGTATGAGCGCCCGTAGCCGGGCGAGCAGCGTCACGTAGGAGAACGGCTTCGCGACGTAGTCGTCGGCGCCGGTATCGAGCGCCTCGGCCTCGTCGAACTCCCCGTCCTTCGCCGTGAGCATCAGGATCGGCGTCCAGATCTCGGCGGCCCGAAGCGCCGCGCACACCTGATAGCCGTTCATCCCCGGCAGCATGATGTCGAGCACGATCGCGTCGTAGGGGTGCTCGGTCGCCATCCACAGGCCGTCGGTGCCGGTGTGCGCGACGTCGGCGGCGAACCCCTCGGCCTCCAGACCTTGGCGCAGGCCGTCGGCCAGGATTTCCTCGTCTTCGATCACGAGCACGCGCATGGCCCCGACATCTTGCTCCCGAACGCTGAACCCGCGCTGAACGACGGGGATGAGACGTTCAGCGCCGGTTCAGGGGTGGTGGCGCACGGTACGGCCGGAGCTCACCGAAGGAGGACACCGATGCGAGGACGCACGATTGCGCTGGCGGCAGTGCTGCTGGCGGTCACATTCGTTGCACAGAACCCACAGCCGGCCGTCGCCGCGTTCGATCCGGCGAACTTCACCTCCCCGAAGGCGAATCCCTACTATCCGCTCGTGCCGGGCACGACGTCGGTCTATCGAGGAACGGAGGACGGCGATCGCCTGGTCGAACACCTGACCGTGACCAACCGGACGAGAACGATCGCGGGCGTGCAGACGATCGTCGTGAGCGACATCCTGTTCGCCAACGGCCGGCTTCAGGAGAAGACCACGGACTGGTATCAGAACGACAACGGCGGTACTACCTGGTACTTCGGCGAGGACACCGCCGTGTACAACCGGATGGGCCAGATCGTGAGCACCGAGGGCACGTGGATGGCCGGCGTGCACGGTGCGACCGCCGGCATCATCATGCCCGCCAACCCAGTGCCGACCGACGCATACCGCCAGGAGTATCTGCGGCGCCACGCGGAGGATCAGGGCTGGATCGTGTCGAATCGCGCTCGGGTCACCACCCCCGCCGGCGCGTTTACGAACGTCGTGCGCTCCTACGAATGGACACGGCTGGAGCCCAACGTCGTGTCGCTCAAGTTCTATGCCCCCGGCGTCGGCATCGTCACCGAGCGTGACGTCGCGGGAGGCACGGAGTCCCTGCAGCTGGTCGCCGTACACCACCATTAGACCGGGGGCTGCGATACTCGGCGCGATGGCCACGCCCTACGTCGCAGTGATCGGCGCATCGAACGCAACCGACTGGGAGCTGTCGACGGCCCAGGAGCTCGGCCGTGCCCTCGCCGAAGCGGGCTGCGTGCTGGTGTGCGGCGGTCTCGGCGGCGTGATGAACGCGGCAGCACACGGGGCCGAGTCCGCCGGTGGCATCTCGATCGGGATTCTCCCCGGCGACGAGCGCGACGTCGCCTCCCCGCACCTGACCGTGGCGATCGCCACCGGCTTCGGGGAGGCACGCAACGCGATCGTCGCGCGAAGCGCCGACGCGGTGGTCGCGGTCGGCGGCGAGTTCGGCACGCTCTCGGAGATCGCGCTCGCCCTCAAGATGGGCACGCCCGTGATCGGCGTCGGCACCTGGGAACTCGGGCGCGACGACCTCGACCGCGACCCCATCGTGCGTGTGGCCGACGCCGCCGAGGCGGTCGAAAAGCTCCGCGGCTTTCTCCCGCAGATGCCGTAGGCAGCGGGACGGTTGACCGCCCGCCGCGTCGCGGCGGAGGATGCACGTCCTGCAATGAGCGCCTTCCTCGTCTTCCTTGCCTCGGTCTGGTGCGCGCTGTCGGTCGCGTTCGTTGCCGGCACCGTGCAGCGCGGCGGGCGGGCGCTCGTCTTCGCGGGGCGGACGCTGGCGGTCACGCCCGTGTCCGTGACGATCGTGGTGATGTGTGCGGTGTCGGTCACCGCTGCGCTCGCCTTGGCGGCCGCGCTGGCGCATGCCCGCGGACGCCGGCTCGAGCGCCGGATGGCCGCGGAGCTCGACGACCACTGGGCGGCGCTCGCCGAGCGCGAGACCGCGGATGCGGCGCGCACTCGGCAGCTCGCCCGTGGGGTCGCCGAGCTCCAAACGTTGGTGGAAGGGCTGATCGGCGAGCGCGCGGCCGGCGAGGGCCGCATCCGTCATCTCGCCGCGGTGCCCGACGGCGAAGACCCGGCGCTCAACCGACTCATAGCGCGAGCGTCAATTCGATCTCGTCGCTGATCGGCAGGCCGTTCGTCGCGTTGCGCAGCGGGATCGTCGGCTTCAACACGGCGCGCGCGGCGTCGACCGCGCCGGGTCGAACCTCGGACACCGTGAATCCCTTGTGCTCGTACCAGGCGATCGCCTCGAGATTGTCGTTGGTGCTGATGAGCCACACGCGAGCGGAGCCCGCGGTGCGCGCGGCGTCAATCACCGCCTCGAGCAGCGCCGAGCCGGTTCCCCGTCCCGCGGGATCCGCCTCGATGAGCGTGATCTCGCACGCGCCTCCGGCGATTCGATAGGTCACAAGCCCCACCCAGTCGCCAGCGACGAAGCCGTCGTGCTCCGAAGGTTGGAACAGCTCGCCACGGCCCGCCATCACGTCGTCGCCCCAGCGCGCTCGGATCCACGCGGCGGCCGCCGCGCGGTCGGCCTCACCCAGCGGCCGGACGCGCACGGAGCTTCCCCACCGCGTTGGTGAGCGCGACGCGTTCGCCCGCCGTCAGCCCGACCGCGAGGAGCAGGGGCAGGTAGACGACCGCGCCGGCGAACCCGATGCCGATCAGCGCCACGATCCAGCGGGCGTCACCGAGCAGCGCCTGCGCGCCGAGCATCGCGAGACCGCACCCGAGGGCGGGGATCGCCAGACGCGCGTACGGCTTGTCCCACGGGAAGATCCCGACGAACCGCTTGACCAGCACCAGCCGGAGCCAGTTTGATGCGCCGATTGTGATCGCTTGCGCCGCAGCCGCTCCATTGATGCCGTACTTGGGGACGAGCAGCAACGACAGCACGACGTCGAGAGCGGCCGACAGCGAGTAGACGGTCAGGTCCCAGCCCGTTCGCCCCGCCATGATGAGCACGAAGCCGGCCGCGCCCACGCTGACGTTGATCGCCTGGCCGATGACGAGGATCCGAAGCGCCGTCGCGCCGGCCGTGAAGTTCTCACCGCCGAACAGCCGCAGGATCGCGTCGGGCGCGAGCAGCATGAGGAGCAAGACCGGGATCGTGCCGGCGACCGTCCAGCGGGTGATCGCTTTGAAGAGCGCGTCGAGCTTCTCGCGTTCGCCGCGCGCGTGCAGATCGGCGACGAACGGCGAGAACACGTACGACACCGCCGTCAGGAACAGCACCATCGCAAGCGCCACCCGCACGCACGAGGCGTACACGCCGAGGTCGTCCTGCGTGACGGCGGGGAGGCCGATCGAGGCCGCGACGAAGTAGTCGATCCAGAACAGCCCCTGCGACAGCAGCGCGGCCGGAGCGCGCGGCGCGCCGTAGGTGAGGAGCGCGCGGGTCAGGCTCGGCTCCGCGGGCTCCCGCGCATGCCGCCGCTCGAGCGTCCACCAGAAGAACCGGGCCCCGATCGCGGCGAGAATCCACGACGCCGCGTATCCCCAGACCGCGACCGGCTCGCTCTTTTCGACAAAGTGCCAGAGCACGATCATCAGCGCGATCCACAGCAGCGGCTGCGCCATCCACTGCACGTAAAGCGTGTGCCGCATCACCTTCAGCCCGCGGCTGCCGCCGAGCCAGACGTAGGTCAGCGCGATGAACGGAATGGCGACACCCGCCGCGCGGATCGAGGCCACCGTCTCATCTACCGTGCTGGGCTCCGATAGGGCCCGCCCGATCGGGCCGGCAAACGCGATGGTGAGAAGGGCAAGGAGCAGCGACACGCCACCGGCGATGAGCGCCGAGCGCGACACGACCGCGCGGACGCGGCCCGGATGGCCGGCACCGACCTCGATCGCGACGTAGCGAACCGACGCCATGTCCATTCCGAAGCGGGTGCCCGCCGCGGCGATAAACGCAAACTGGGTGCCGAGCGTGACGATGCCGAGCGCGACGGCGCCCGCGTCGCCGCCGCCGAAGGACCGCGAAATCAGAATGTTCGCGGCGAAGGTTCCGATGACGAAGACGCCGAGTCCGACGATGTTCTGCGCGGTGCCGGCGGCGAGCGTCCGGAAGTCTTTCCCCTCGCTCCCCGCGAACACGCCGGCCGGCTCGGCCGCGACCTCGAGCAGGGCCTCTTCTTCGGGATCCACGGGCGCCCAGTATCTCAGGCGGTCTCGGCGGGAACCCCCAGCCGGTCAAGGATCGCCCGGCCGCGCCCGGTCGCCTCGGCGTCGTCGCTCACACGACCGAGGGCAAGTGCCGCCAGCGCCTCCTGGAACAGGTTGCCGTAGGCGTGCCAGCGGTCCTCAAGGGCGGCCCAAGTGGCTGCGTCGGCGCCGTCGCCCTCGAGCACCGCGGCGGCGGTGTCGAGCAGGAGCGCGTCACGCGGCGTGACGCGCTCTCCGTAGGACACGATGTCGCGGGCGACGTCGGCTGCGCCGACGTCCCTCGCCACCCGGACGATGTCGGGCGCCCACTCCGACCGGTACATCGCGGACTTGCCCCGGGTGGTCTCCTCGAACTCGCGGGCGATCGCGGCGGCTCGAGCGCGGTCGCCGTCGCGCGCCGCGCACAGGGCGCTGAGCGCCAGCGCGGAACCGAGCACCTGCAGTTCCTCGAGTGCATGCGCGCGGGCGAGCATGTTCGCGAGATCGCCGACGGGCTGCCCGCGGCGAAGCGCCACCGCCGAGGTCCACAGGTCGATCGCGAGCAGCAGCGACTCGTCCAGACGCTGGTCGCCCGCCGACAGCTCGGCACGGGCAAGCAGCTCGTTCCAGCGGCCGAGCTCAAACAGAATCTCGAGCGAGGAGATCTTGGTCCACGATCCCTGACTGAAGGCACCGCGCCGGTCGGCGAGACCGCTGGCCTGGTCCAGCCGGGCGAGCGCCACCGTGGGTCCGTCGACCATCCACTCCCGGTCGGCGAGGTAGCTGTGCGACGTGATGATGTCGGAGACCGATCCGATCTCCTCGGCCAGACGAAGGGCCTCGCGGAGGTCGTCGATGCCGTCGCCGTCGCCCAGCGCGATCCGCGAGTCCCCACGGATGTGCAGCGCCATGATCGCTACCGGCGGGTCGGCTGCCTCGGTTGCGAGCGCCCGGCCGGCGAACTCTGCCGCAGGCCCAGGGTTGCCCGCGAACATCTGCACCTCCGCCAGCCATGCGTTGACAAGCGCACGCTCCACCGTCGCCTCGGGGTGGGCGGCGAGCAGCTCCTCGCCCGTTGCGAAGTGGGCGCGTGCTTCTTCGGCGAAGCCCATCCCCATCATTTGGCCGCCGATCGAGGTGTGGGCGCGAGCCTCCGCCACGGCGTCGCCGCGCTCGTGATACATCGCCGCGGCGCGCTCGTGCCGGGCGAGCACCTCCTCCCGACTGAGCAGTCCCGCGCGCCGTCCGGCAAGCCCCGAGTGCGCCAGCGCCTGGACGAACCAGGGGTCCTCCTCGTCGGCAATCGCGAGCACCCGCTCGAACCGAGCGAACGCCCCTGCCGGATCCAGCGGCATGGTCGCCCGCCCTGCTTCGAACAAGCCCTCCGCTGCGCGTGCTCGCCACGCATCGGCCTGCCGCCGCTCTCCCGAGGCGTCGGCGAGCAGCACCGCCTGCTCGAAGTGCCGGGCGAGGGCATCGAGGAACGCGTCGCGACGATCGCCCACGGCCGATTCGAGCCACATCCCCACGCTCGCGTGCTTGTGTGCCCGCGCCATCCGCGGCAGGCGCGAATAGGCAACCTCGCGGATCAACGCGTGGCCGAACCCGTACTCCGCTTGCTCGGGGAACGACGACGAGGACGACCGCACGACGAGCCCCCGCCGTGTGAGCTCCGCGAGCGCGCCGCGAATGTCGCCGACGTCGCCATCGCCGATCGCGGCGAGCGCGTCGGGCCAGAAGCTGGCGCCGACGACCGAGGCGTCCTGCAGCACGGCGCGTCGTTCCGCCACGACCGAATCCAGCCGCGCACCGATCACCGCCTGGACCGACATCGGCACCTCGGTGCCGGCAAGGTGCTGCTCCTGCAGCATCCGCACGAACTCCACGGCGAACAACGGGTTCCCGCCGATGTTGGTGAGTACCTCGCGCCGCTCGGCCTCGCTTTGGATCACCGAAGTGAGCAGCACCTCGACTAGCGTCGCGGTCTCCCGGTCGGTCAGCGGCATCAAGCGGATCGTGGTGCTGTTGGCCCGTCCCCCGCCCCAGCTCGGGTCGGCGTCGAACAGCTCCGGGCGCGCCGTGCACGCGATCACGATCGGCGCGTCCCCGTCATCGACGATCTGCGACAACACGTCGCGCAGCACCGCCTCGGACCAGTGGAGGTCCTCGATCACGACGACGATCGGACGATCGGCGGCCGCGGCGGACAGCACGCTCGCGGCCGCCATCGCGACCTCGGCCGGTGGAATCTGGCGGTCGCGGTCCTCGGCCCGTACGACGTCGGCGACGACGGCGAGCCGCGCGCGCAGCCATTCCTGCTCGGTCGGTACCGACTCCGCGCGCGCGACGAGGGAACCGAGCGCGGCGTCGACGGTCGGCGCGTCGTCGCCCGCGTCGACGCCGGCGAGCCGGCGCACCACCTGGCGCAGCGGTGCGAGCGCGTTGGCGTCGCCGTACGGCGCACATGCTCCTTCGAGCCACGTGACCTCGCCGGCAAGGAGCTCGTGAAGCTCGGACACGAGCCGGCTCTTGCCGATCCCCGGCTCCGACACGATGGTCACCAGCTGGGCGCACCGTTCGTCGCTCGCGCGCTCCACGGTCTGACGCAGGATGTCGAGCTCGCGGCGGCGGCCGACGAGCGGCGCAACCGGTCCCTGGTCGACGTCCTCGCGCTCACCCAGCACGCGCCACACGCGAATCGGCTCGGCCTTGCCCTTCGCAACGAACGGCTCGAGTTCCTCGGCCTCAAACCGGTCGCGAACCGACCGCCACGTCAGCTCGCCGACGACCACCCCTCCGGGCGGCGCAACAGATTGCATCCGGCTCGTCGTGTTCACGACGTCGCCGGCGACCGCCTCGCCGACCTGCGGCCCGGCCCCCATCTTGACGACGGCCTCGCCCGTGTTGACCGCGACCCGGATCGGATGATCGCCGCTCGCGGCCGCGAGCAGGTCGAACGCCGCGCGCACCGCGCGCTCGGGATCGTCCTCGTGGGCGACCGGCGCGCCGAACACGCCCATCGCCGCGTCGCCGATGAACTTGTCGAGCGTGCCGCCGAACCGCTCGATCGCGCCCTTTGCATGCTCGTGAAACGGCACCAGGGTTCGGCGGACATCCTCGGGATCGGCCGCGTCGGAGCGTTCGGTGAATCCGACCAGATCGGCGAACAGGATCGAGACCGTCCGCCGCTCCTCGGCGATCGGCTGCGCGAGCGACGCACCGCACGACATGCAAAACCGTGCCTCGGCCGGGTTCTCGGTGCCGCAACTCGGACAGCGCATGCCACGGCGAGTCTAAGGAGGACGCCACCGAACCGCTCCGGCCTCCCGTCCGTAGACCCCACATCAGCTGGCCAAAGGAGTTCCGCATGCGCTCGTTCGGAATCACCGTCGCCGCCGTCCTCGCGCTCGCGCTCGGCCTCGCCGCGTGCTCGGACAGCACGCCGCGCTACGGCGGGGCGGGGTCGAGCACCTCGACGTCCAGCGCCGCGTCGGGAGGCGCGGCTGCCGTCGATACCGCCAGCGTCGGCGAACTCGGCACCGTGCTCGTCGACGGCTCGGGCCGCACCCTGTACCTGTTCGAGAGCGACACGGGCTCGACCAGCACGTGCACTGGAACCTGCGCCGACACCTGGCCGGCCCTCACCACGACCGGCGACCCCACCGCGGAAATGGGCGCAAGCGCCAGCATGCTCGGCACGACCACGCGTGACGACGGCACGACCCAGGTCACCTATGACGGCCACCCGCTCTACGTGTACAGCGGCGACTCGGCGGCCGGTCAGGCCAACGGCCAGGGCATCGGCAACGTCTGGTTCGCGGTGACCACCCAGGGCACGCCCGCCGGCGCCTCGGACTCGGGTGGCGGGTACGGAAGCGGCGGCGGCTACGGCCACGGCTAAGTCCCGCCGCCGGGATCGGCTAGCGTTGCGGGCTTGGCCGTTCCTCGTTCACTCACCGTTCGACGCCTCGCGCACGCCTCGCGCTCGCTCGCCTCGACCGACCCTGTGCTCGGCGTGTCCGTCGACCGATACGGCACGCCGCCGTTGTGGTCGCGCGACCCGAGCTACGCCACGCTCGTGCACCTCATCCTCGAGCAGCAGGTCTCGCTTGCCAGCGCGCAGGCCGCGTTCGATCGGCTCGGCGCGGCGATCGGCGAGGTGACGCCCGACGCGTTCCTGACGCTGGACGACACGGCGCTCCGCGGGATCGGGTTCAGCAGGCAGAAGACGGGATACGCGCGCGAGCTCGCCACGGCGATGCTCGACGGGTTCTCACTCGAGCCGCTGGCCTCGCTTCCCGACGACGAGGTTCGCGCGGAACTGACCGCCCACCGAGGAATCGGACGGTGGACCGCCGACATCTACTTGACGATGTGCCTGCTCCGAGACGACGTGTGGCCCAACGGCGACCTCGCGCTCGCGACCGCCGCCCGGGAGATCGGGCTCGTCGCGGAACGCCCGAGCAACGAGGAGCTGGCGGAGATCGCGGAACGCTGGCACCCGTACCGAGCCGTCGCAGCGCGCATCCTCTGGCAGCACTACCTCCGCGAGCGCAACCTCCCGCTCGACTAGGAGTTCACGAGGGCTTGCCGACGAGGTCGACCACGCCGTAGTCCTTGGCCGCCTCGGGCGACAGGATGAAGTCGCGGTCGAGGTCCTCGTGGATCTGCTCCAGCGATTGGCCGGTGTGCTTCGCGAGGATCTCCTCCATCAGACGACGCTGCCGAACGATCTCCTCGGCGTGGATCCGGATGTCTTCGGACTGTCCCTGCATCCCGCCGGCCGGCTGGTGCAGCAGGATCCGCGCGTGCGGCAGTGCGTGGCGCTTCCCGTCGCGTGCCCGACGCGAGCAAGACCGCCGCCGCACTCGCCGCCTGCCCGAGGCACCACGTCGCGACGTCGGCACGCACCGACTGCATCGTGTCGTAGATCGCGAACAACGCGGTCATGTCGCCCCCCGGCGAGTTGATGTACAGGGCGATGTCGCGCAAGGGATCTTCGGCGTCGAGAAAGAGCAGCTGCGCAACGATGAGGTTGGCCACCTCTGGCGTGAGCTCTTGTCCGAAGAACACGACCCGCTCGCGCAAGAGCCGCGAGTAGATGTCGAAGGCGCGCTCGCCGCGCTCGGCCTGCTCGACGACGGAGGGAATCGACAGGTGGTGCTCGCTCGAGGACGACATCTCTGGCCTCATTTCCGGGGACCGGTTACGATGGCAACCGTCTGGTTGCTGATTCTCGGACGGTAGCGCACGACCGGGGATACGGCAACCATCCGGTTGCCGTACGAGCCGAGCGAAGGACCAAACGCCGATGACCGACCGCCAGGTGCACGAGCAGACGATCGAGGCGCCCCCGAGCGACGTGTGGGGCTTCATCATCGATCCCGCCGCGCTCTCGGTCTGGTTCGGCGCCGACGCGTGGCTCGATCCCACCGAAGGCGGCCAAGTGCGCTTCCGATTCGCCGACGGCAGCGAACGCCGCGGCGCCGTCGAGGAGATCGTCCGGACGAAACGCCTGCGGTGGCGCTGGCGCGAGCATCGCGGCGCCGGGTTCGGTCTCACGCTCGGGCCGCCCTCGCAGGTCACGGTCGAGCTCGAACCCTCCGGCGGCGGCACCCTCGTCCGGATCACCGAGACCTCCCCCCTGCCGACCGAGCCGACCCCGGCCGCATGACGGGGCACGCCACCGATCCCGATCCGGTCTTCGAGGCCCTCGCCGATTCGACGCGGCGCGCCCTCATCCAGGCACTGGCCGACACCGGCCCGATCACGCTGAGCGACCTCACACGCCGGGTGCCGGTGACGCGCCAAGCCGTCGCCAAGCATCTGGTCGTGCTTCGCGACGCCGGGCTCGTCGAAACCAGCGGTCCCGTGCGCGGCCGTACCTACACGTTCACGCCTCGGCCGCTCTCCGATGCGATGGGGTGGATGATGGATGTCGGCGCCGGCTGGGACGAGCGGCTTGCCCGCCTGAAGCGCCAGGTCGAACACGGACGGAAGAGGGGCTAGGAACACGATGACGAACTACGGAGTGCTGGGCACGGGCGTGGTCGGCAGGACCTTCGCGGCAAAGCTCAGCGAGCTGGGCCACGAGGTCCAAATGGGAACCCGAGACGTCGACGCCGTGAAGACCCGCCGCCCCCCTGCGGACCGGCCCGACCAGCTCTCGTTCGCGGAATGGCTCGAGGCGCACCCCACCAACCTTGCCCCGTTCGCCGACGTGATCGCCGGCGCCGAAGTGCTGATCAACGCGGTGCACGCCGCCAACGCCGTCGACGTACTCCGCGACGGCGGCGCCGACAACCGCGACGGCACGATCCTCATCGATCTCGCGAACCCGCTCGACTTCTCGACCGGCGATCTCAACCTGTTCGTCTCGGTCACCGACTCGTTCGGCGAAACGCTGCAGCGTACGTTCCCGTCGCTCCGTGTCGTCAAGACCCTCAACATGATGAACGCCTCGGTCATGGTCGACCCCCAGAGTGTGGGTGAGGGCGGGCACACGGTGTTCATGGCCGGCAATCACGACGCCGCCAAGTCGGAGGTGGCCAAGCTCCTGCACGCCTTCGGGTGGCGCGACGTGCGCGACCTCGGCAACATCGCCGGCGCTCGCGGGATGGAGGCGTATCTCGTGTTGTGGCTTCGCCAGATGCAGACATACGGAAACGCCGCGTTCAATATCAAGGTCGTGCAGTAGCGATGGAGCGCGGATACACGATCGTCCGGCTGTTCGACGCGCCGCCCGAGGTGATCTGGGACGCCTGGACGACGCCGGAGCACTTCGCGGCGTGGTTCGGCACCGAGTGGTTCCCGATGAACGACGTCGAGCTCGACGTCCGGCCGCAGGGCGCGTGGCACGGCACGATGACCCTCCCCGACGGCTCCACCAAGTTCTGGAACGGCGTCTACCTCGAGGTCGACCCGCCCACACGCCTGGTCATGTCGATCAGCGACCAGGAGATCATCGACGGCGGCTACGAGCTCTACACGCTGACGCTGGTCCCCAAGGGCGACCAGACCGAGATGACGCTCAGCCAA
The DNA here is from genome assembly GCA_963816105.1 of uncultured Actinomycetes bacterium. Lineage (GTDB taxonomy): Bacteria > Actinomycetota > UBA4738 > UBA4738 > HRBIN12 > AC-51. The sequence continues at coordinate 530,537 of CAWFJH010000004.1, forward strand.
TCCGGCGGTCATCTCACCGACGAGGAGTACGAGCGCGCCCGCGCCGGCACCGACTCCTTCATGGACACGCTGGCGGGGCTCCTGCCGGGCATCCTGAAGGCCCGCCACGACTCGGTCTGAGCGCCCCCGACCGGACTTAGGGCTGTTGGACAACCGTCTCGATCACGCCGTCGGTGTTCACGCGCTGCACGCGGTCGTTGCCTTGGTCCGCGATATACAGGTTGCCCGCTGCGTCGATGCCGAGCCCCGAGGGCCCGGAGAGCTGTGCGTCGACGGCGGGCCTACCGTCGCCGGCGTCGCCCGGCTTCCCCGTGCCCACAACCGTGCGGATCAAGCCGTTGGGGCCGATCGCCCGTACCACGTTGTTGGCGGTCTCCGCAACGTACAGCGTGCCGTCGGGACCCAGCGCGAGCCCCGCCGGGAAGTTCAGCTTCGCGTGCGTGGCCGCGCCGCCGTCGCCCGAGTAGCCCGCCTTCCCGGTTCCCGCGACGAGCGTCCCGTTCCCGTCCGGGTCGATCTTGATCACGACGTTGAGCCCCATGTCGGAGACGTACAGCGTGCCGTCGGGAGCGCGCAGCACGTATCCGGTATTGAGGAGGCCGAGCGACGAGGCCGGCACGCCGCCGGGCCCGACGTCGGTCGGTGAGATGTTGCCCCGTCCCGCGACGGTCGTCAGCGTGCCGTGCCCGTCGACGTGACGAAGCAGGCCAAGATCATTCTCGGTGAAGAAGAACCCGCCGGCCGGATCGACCGCGACGCTGACGGGCCGTTCGAGCCGCGCGTCAGTCGCCGCGCCGCCGTCGCCGGTGGCGCCGTATTCGCCGCACACTCCGGCGACCGCTGATATCTGCCCCGATGTGTCGATCGAGCGAATGCAGTTGTTCTTGTTGTCGACGAACAGGATGCTCCCGTTGTTGTCGCGAGCGATGCCGGCAGGGGAATCGAGCGTCGCCGACGTCGCGATCTGGCCGTCGCCGTTGTAGCCGTTGACCCCGGTGCCGGCGATCGTCCACACCGAACCGTCGGGCTGGAGCACGTTCACGCGATCCCCGTAGTACTCGGTGAACAGCACCTCGCCCGACGATAGCGGCACAACTGCCTCGGGCGCTTCCGCCGGGCTCGTGGTCTTGATCGCCCAGGGGTAGAGCTTTGGCGCAGAGCCGGGCTGGTTTTGGAAGGGGTCGATCAGGCCGGTGCCCACTCGCACGATCGCCAGCGCGGCGATCACCGCCGCCACGGCGGCGACGATCGAGCCGACCTGGCTGCGGCGCACCCGCCCCTCCAGGTTGGACGGCCTGTGCAGCTCAGGCATCTCCGTTGCGAGATCCTGCAAGCGCTCGCGGAGGTCACTCATCGTCGATGTCTCCGATCAGCGGGCGTAGACGAGCGGTCCCCCGCGACGCGAGGGCCTTCACCGTTCCCTCGCTGCATTTCATGATCGACGCGGTCTGTGCGATATCCATGTCCTCGTAGTAACGAAGAACGATTGCGGTTCGTTGCCTCGGCGGCAGCGACATCAGCGCTCGCTGCAACACGTCGCGGTCCGACGGGTCGAACTCGGACGAGACGGCCACTCGCCCCGCCTCGCGTGCCGCGTACCGCCGCTCGACCGCCTTACGCCGATGGTGCGATCGAGCGAGGTTGACCACGGTCACTCGCAGGTAGGCGTGGAGCCCGTTCGGATCGCGGCGATGGACCCAGCGGCCCGCCAGCCGCACGAAGGCGTCCTGCACGAGATCCTCAGCGAGCTCGCGGTCGCCGGTGAGCAGGTACGCCAGCCTGCCCGCATCCGACGCGTGTTGCTCGTACAGCTCCGCGAGGAGCCCGCCTTCGAGCTTGATCGAACTAGCCTCCACCTCGAGGTTCCTGACAGCCGGATTCAACTCTCTAAACGCGCGGGGAGTCGAAGAGGTTGAGACCGTAGTCGGTCGAACGACCACGAAACTCTCGGGGAAGGGGTGATTAACGTTCGGTGGATCGAACTACAACATCGTCGTTACTCGGATGCATCCGCCCGAATCGAATCCGCCGTGCATCACTGCAGCCGAAGCGATCGCGTGGTTCCTGATGCCCTTTGCGAAAACAGAAGTGCATTGAATCGCCCGATTCGTTGCCGCATCGACTTCGTGTAAGGATGTGAATCGGACTCGGACATACCGGAGGAAACGGGTGGCTAACGCAGAGCTTGCACTGGGTGCGCTTGCGGTACTCGGTTGCGTCGTCCTCATCGTTCGTCAGGTGTCGCGGTATGCGCGGCGACCCGACGTGTCCGCGCAATCGCTGTACCTCGGACCGCAGGAAAGCAAGAGCAGCTAGCAACGAACGCGCGGCGCGCTACTCGATGTAGCCGAGACCGCGAAGATGCTCTTCCATCTCATCGGCTTCGGTATCGCTGACCTCGCCCTCGTTGCCCATGCCCGGGATCGCCGAGCCGGCGGACGAGACCTCTGTCGCTTCGCGTGAGACCAGGTCGACCGAACCGACCACCTCGTGCAACACGCGGCCGCTCGGCTTGACGGCGGTCGGCGCGTCCAACGCCGCAACAAGTGTCGGCGCCAGGTCGATCAGAGCGGGCGGCGTCTCGAACGGCTTTACGTTCGGACCTACCGCGACGATCGTTCCCTCGATCCGGTGGTCGCCGCTCACCCAGTCGGCGTCCTCGATCGCGGCCTTGGCGTGGGTCAACGAGTAGCCCTCGGCCGGCACCATCAGGATGTCCGGCGCCGTGTCGGCGAACTTGCCTTTGAAGACGTCCTCGCGCCTGTAGATCTCCTTGACGGGCTTGTTGCCGGTCTTGGGATCGATGTAGGTGCCGAGGCGGTCCATCAATGCGTCGCGCACCTTGTCGTAGTCACCAGGGTCGACGATGCCGTCGATGTCGCGGCCGGCGAGGTTGATGCTCACGCCCTCACCGGTGGAACGGATCGTCGTGTACGCCTTGGTCTTGGACCAGTTGACCGACTGCGGCAACGAGACCTTCCCGTGCAGACCGAGCGTGTCGTAGACCTTGCGCGCGACCTTGCGCATCGGTCCCCATTGCATCGGTCCGAACACCGCGTTGGACGCGCTGAAGTCGAGGTAGCCGAACTCCTTGAGCATCCGGTCCATGTTGACCGTGCGAGTGCACGACTGGAACCCGTGGTCGGAAATGAACAGGATGATGTCGTCGGGCCGCGCGCGCGACACGAACGAGCCGATCGCCTCGTCGGCCTGCCGGAAAATGTCGGCGACCTTGTTGCCGATCCGCGTGTCCTTGTTCGTGACGTAGTCGGGATGGTCGGGCGCGATGTAGTTGCTCAGGCAATGCTGGGTACGGTCGATCGAGACCCAGACGCTCGCCATGAGATCCCACTCGGTGTTGTCCATCAACCACTCGCTCACGCGAACGCGCCTGGCGGTGACGTCGTGGGCCTCGTCCAGATAGGCGTCGGGCTTGTTGTGATAGGTGGTCCAGCTCATCCCGTTGATCGGCCACTCGAGACCGGCTTTCTGCAGGGTCGTCGTGAGATCGGCCGGCGCGGTGAACGTGCGGTTCTTCGGCAGGACGCCGCCGGCGAGGAGGCTCCCCGCGAACGGCTGCGGCACCGGGAACGTGAGCGGCACGTCCAGCAGGAGCATGTTCTTGTTCGCCGCCGTGAGGTCGTCGAGAAAGGTGCGCGCCTTGATCGACTTGTAGGTGACCGGGTACTGCTTGTGGGTGCCCGGCACCGTCTCGAGGATGTCGTAGACGCCGTGGTCCACCGGGTCGACGCCGGTGAGGAAGCTCGGCCAGGCGCTCCAGGAGTGGGTCGGTACGGTCGAGCGCAGGACGTCTCGTTGTCCCCGGTCGATCAGAGCCTGCAGGTTGGGCAGCGCGCCCTTCTCGAGCAACGGGTCGAGGATGCGCCAATCGGCGCCGTCCCACGCGATCAAGATGACTCGTGACATGCAGATATCAGCCTCTCACCAGCGGAAGATCGGCGCGAGTGTACCGAAGGAGCCCTTCCATTCACGTCTCGGGCTCGTGGGTAAGCAGCTCGCGGAGGGCTGGGAGCGCCGCGCGGTCGCGGGGGCGGCCGGCCGCTTCCTTGGAGCGGATCACGTCGGCGAGCGACGCGACCGGCACATCGAGGCCTCGTACACGCATCACGACCACGTCGCGGACCAGGTCGTCGTATCCGTGCGTGCCGGCGGGGACGAACGTGATGTCGAGGTCGCCGAGCGGCGTCTGCAGGTTCCAGATCCCAACGCGCCGCAAGGACTCCGCGGAGTGATCGAATGGAACGCCCTCGGGCTCGCCGGTCACGCGGATCCGAGCGCTGAGATCGCGTAGCGCGGCGGACAGGCGTTCGAGGTTGTCGCGGGCATCCTGGGGGACGACGTCGACGTCGGTGGTTAGATGCGCCGCGCCGTGCAAGATCGCTGCCAGCCCGCCGACGAGCACGTACCGGACCTCGTGCCGATCGAGGACCGCCAGGATCTCGTCCGGGCGGAACTCAGCCATCGTCGCCTCCCCCTCTGAGCGCGAGCCCACTCAGCAGACGGTCGAGTCGCTCGTCGGGAGTTGACGCGGCACCACGCTCGGCTTGCGTCCACGCATCCTCATCGAGCGCAACGACATGGATCTCGAGGTCAAGACCGCATGCGCGGACCAGCGAGAGCAGCCGCTCAAACGACGGCTCGACCTCGCCCAGCTCGATCCGCGCCACCGTTGGCTGGCTGACGCCGGCGCGCTCGGCGACTACCTTCTGAGTCAGTCCAGCCCGCCGGCGCGCCTCCTTGAGGAGCTGTCCGCTGCGGCTCACGCCTGTAGTATACATATCACGCATTAGCTATATGCGCTCAATGTATCTCTGCGATGCAGCACACGTATGGGCACCCTTGGGTCAGATCTGGACGGCGATCTTGCCCGCAGCGTGGCCCTTCTCCAGGTAGCGAACCGCCTCCGGCGCTTCCGCCAAAGAGAAGGTCCGCCCCACGGTCGGCGTAACCTCACCGCTTTCGATCAGGGCGACCAGCGTCTCGAGGTCCTCCCGATTCTCCTTGGTCGTAACCGGGCGCATCTTCTGGCTGGTGACGAGGGACAGCAAAGGGGCGCGAAGCATCTGGCGGAAGAAGCCTCCCGTCCAGTTGCCGCCGCCGTCGCCGCCGACGATCGCCAGCGCACCCTTCGGCGTCAGTGCGCGGCGGAGCTTCCGCAGCGGACGCCGGCCGGCGCAGTCGACGATGGCATCCCATTGACGCGATCCGTCCGCGAAGTCCTCACTCGTGTAGTCGATGATGTCGCCGGCTCCGAGGGACCGGACAAGATCGGCCTTTCCGCTGCTGCACACACCGGTTACCTCCGCGCCGAACGCCTTTGCGATCTGGACTGCGAACGTCCCAACGCCGCCGCCCGCGCCGACGATAAGCACGCGCTGACCCGCCTTCACATCCGCGACGTCGCGCAGCGCCTGGAGCGCGGTGCACCCCGAGATCGGAACCGCAGCCGCCTGCTCCCACGACAGCCGCTCGGGCTTGTGCACGAGCTTCGCCGGATTCCCAGCCGCCAGCTCCGCGAAGGAGCCCTCGACGACGCCCAACACCTCGTCACCCGGGGCGAAGTCAGTCACGTTCGCGCCGACCTTGTCGATCACGCCGGCGACGTCGCGGCCACGCGGCGCCTTCACGGCGCGCCGCACCTCCGGAATTCCCCGGGCTATGTACGGCTTGCCCGCCATGATGTGCCAGACGTCTGGGCCGCAACACGCCGACCGCACATGGATGAGCACCTCGTCGTCCCCGATCAGCGGGTCGGGCACGTCGCGAAACTCCAGCACGTCCGCCGATCCGAACCCGTCTTGCACAATCGCCTTCATCGTTCTCTCCTCCTCATGCCATCGCCGGCGCGAGCGCGGTTCGCTCGTCGCTCGGCACCGCTTTCACCAACAGCCACACGACCATCCACAGCTCGGCCACCGCAGACGGCGCGACGAGGATTGCTTGCACCGTCGTGGAGAGGTCCGGCACTGCGAACAGCGCGAACGCCTCGAGCACGTAGCCGATCCCCCCGACGATCAGCAGCCATCCGAGCGCCTTCGGGAACCACCCGGAGCGCAGCGCGAGAACGCCGAGCGGGATCAGCCACAGCCCGAAGAAGATCTGCGCGATCAGGTAGCCGTTCGCGTGCATCTCCGTGAACAGGCCGACCATCGCGTCGTCGTGCACCGCGGAGTCGCCGGTTGCGATCGTCAGCGCCGTGAGCTGGTTGAGCAGGTTGAGGCACATGATCGCAACGCTGATCGCCACGAACACCACCAACGACCGCGCCACCATCTCGCCGAAGCGCCGCAGGAGCAGGTACAGCGCCATCGCAAGCAGCAGGAACACGGTCGCCTGGAGCACGTCCGCGATGAACCCGAACCGAAACAGGCCGGCCGAGTCTCGGATGCTCTGGGCGGTGGCGCTCGCGTTGTCGGGGTCGATCAGGCTGGAGCGGACGTAGAGCTCGGCGAACCCGCCGAACACGGCGACGATCAGATAGAGGACTCCGGCGGTCCTCGCGAGTTGTCGGTCCGTCATCTCCCTCATCCCCCTCAGATGGCCGGGTGTACGCCGTACACTTCTAGTCACAAACCTAACGTGTACGGCGTACACTGTCAAGGCGATGGCCACCTCCACGGGCGAGAAGACGACGCGCGCTCCCCTCAGCCGGGAGCGGGTGCTGGCGACGGCCGTCGCCTTGGCCGACAGCGACGGCGCCGACTCTCTCAGCATGCGTCGGCTGGCTGCCGAGCTCGGCGTGGTGCCGATGGCGCTCTACAAGCACGTCGCCAACAAGGACGAGCTCCTCGACGCCATGCTCGACGTGGTCGTCGCGGAGATCGATCCGCCCCGCACCGATACCGACTGGAAGACGGCGGTCCGCGAACGGATTCTCTCCGCGCGACGCGCGCTCCTGCGCCACCCCTGGGCCTCGCGCGTCATGGAGTCGCGCACCCGACCGACGCCAACCGTGATGGCCTACATGGACTCGATGATCGCGATGTTCACCGACGGCGGGTTCTCGATCGACCTCACCCACCACGTGATGCACGCGATGGGCAGCCGCCTGATGGGCTTCACGCAGGAGCTGTTCAACGATCAGTCGGACCCCGACACGCCGATCCAGCCCGAGATGATCGAGGCAATGCGCGGCACGTTTCCTTCTATCTACGAGCTCTACCTAGCCGTGAATCACGACGACGCCTCGATCGTGGGGCCCGGTTGCGACGACCAGTTCGAGTTCGAGTTCGCCCTCGACCTCGTGCTCGACGGCATCGAGCGCCTGAAGGCCGCCGAGGAGCAGCGGTAGGAACCGCAAACTCGATCAAGACGCAACGGGCGGCACAGCACCAAGATGGACCGATGGCGAGCACGAACGAGGACACCTTCGCTGCGTTCGTCTCGGTGCTGACCGAGGCCCTCGACGATCACGAGCTCTTGGGCGACGACCTCGCGGCTCGCGTCCACCTTTCGAGGTTCCATCTCGATCGAGTGGTGGCCGCGATGGCCGGTGAGCCTCCCGCATCGCTGCGCCGGCGGGTGCTGCTCGAACGAGCTGCCTACCGGCTGGACACCACCGATCAGACGGTCCTGGAGGTCGCGCTCGAGGCGGGCTACGCATCGAACGAGGCATTCACCCGGGCGTTCGCACGCGCGTACGGCGTGAGCCCAAGTGAGTGGCGCCGGCATCCGACGCCGGTGCGGTTGCCGGCGCCAAACGACGTGCACTTCCATCCGCCGGGATGGCTCCGCATTCCGGCACGCACAAAGGAGGGAGACATGGAACTCGTCACGACGATGTTCGACCACCACGTCTGGGCTGTGGGCCAGATGATCGAACTTGCCGGAGGCCTTTCGGAGGAGCAGCTCGATGCTCCTATCGAGCTGTCGGTCGAAGGGGTCGACGACGATCCGACGATCCGCTCGCTGCTGTCACGACTGGTCGGACAGATGGCGATGTGGAACGCCTCGATCGAGAGCCGCGACTACGACTGGGATCTCGAGCGCAACGAGTCGCTCGCGTCGATGCGCGCGCGGCTCGACGAGGACGGCGAGCGGTTCCGGGCCCGAGCCGCCGAGCTGGTCGAGGACGGTCGTCTTGACGAGACCTTCGTGGATGCCACCTGCGATCCGCCGCGCACCTTCTCGTACGGCGGGGTGCTGGCGCACGTGCTCACGTTCGCAGCGCATCGGAGGACGCTCGTGGCGGGCGCGCTCGTGAGCGCCGGGATCGACGACCTGATGGCGGCCGATCCGCAGAGCTGGATGGCCGAGCGTGGCTGAGCTCATCTACTCGGTGATCACGTCGCTCGACGGCTACGTCGCGGACGTGAACGGGAGCTTCGATTGGGCTGCGCCCGACGAGGAAGTCCACGCGTTCGTCAACGAGCAGGAACGGTCCATCGGCCTATATCTCTACGGCCGGCGCATGTACGAGGTCATGGTCGCGTGGGAGTCAGACGACCTCTTCGAACAAGCCGATTCGGCGGCGATGCGCGACTATGCGCAGATCTGGCGGGGTGCGGCCAAGATCGTGTTCTCGCGGACGTTGACGAGCGTTTCGAGTGAATGGACGGGCATCGAGACCGCTTTCGATCCCGGCAAGATCCGGGAGACGAAGCAGGAGGCCGACACACCGATCAGCATCGGCGGCCCGCATCTGGCAGCCGAGGCGATCCGAGCCGGGCTCGTCGACGAGCTTCGTCTGATCGTCGCGCCGGTTGCGATCGGCGACGGCAACCCCGCGATCGCCCGGGACCTGCGACTCGACCTCAGCCTGCTCGAAGAGCGCTCCTTCGCGAACGGGATGGTCTTCCTGCGATACCGCGTGGCGCACGACTGACCGCGACCGCCCGGAACCTCCGCACCGCCTTCACGAGCCGTTCACAACTCGGCGTCAACGTCATTGGTGACGCGAGACAAGGAGGTCGAGATGCGTCGAGGAATCGTGATCATGTCCGTGATCTTCGTGATGTTGGCGGGGATCGGGATCGGCGTCGCGGCGTACAACGCCGGCGAGCGCAACGGGGCGGCAGACGCCACCGCTCAGATCCAGACCGCGCAGGCCAACGGCCAGGAGGTCCAGGTCGTCCACGTGGTCGACTCGGGCCGGAGCGGAATCTGGTTCCCAGGGTTCTTCCTGTTCCCGCTGCTGCTGTTCGTCGGAATGATCTTCCTGATCAAGGGGATCGTTCACGGAGCCGGGCGCTGGGGCGGTCACGGACCGGGCGGACAGTACGGTCCGGGACCATGGAACGAGGAGGGCCGCAAGCGGTTCGAGGAGCGGGCGCGCGAGTGGCACAACCACGAGCACGGCACCGGCGGCGAGACGCCGCCGGCACCGGCGGCTACGGCCTGAGACCGCGGGGGGTCGGCGGCAGTTGCCGCCGACCCCCCGCTCCGTAAGGCTTCGAGGCACGAGATGGCACGGATCCTGGTGGTCGAGGACGACATGGAGATCGCGCGCACGCTGCGCGACTTCCTCGAGGTGGCCGGGTACGAGAGCACCGTCGTCGGCGACGGCGAGGCCGCGCTCGCGAGCGCCCGCGGCGACCGGCCCGACCTCGTGGTGCTCGACCTCGGACTCCCCGGGATGGACGGGCTCGACGTCGCGCGCGAACTCCGACGAGGATCGACCGTGCCGATCGTCATGCTGACCGCCCGCGGCGAGGAGACCGACAAGATCGTCGGTCTCGAGCTCGGCGCCGACGACTATCTCGTCAAGCCGTTCAGCCCGAAGGAGCTCGTCGCGCGCGTGCGGGCGGTGCTCCGCCGCACGAGCGGCGAGGGCGCCGGAGCCGAGGTGCTCCGCGCCGGCGACGTTGAGGTCGACCTGCCGAAGATGCGCGCGCGGGTCGATGGCGAGAGCGTCGATCTGACCCCGAGCGAGTTCCAGCTGCTTGCGACGTTCGTTCGCGAGCCCGGGCGCGTGTTCACTCGTGGACAGCTGCTCGACGCGCTGCACGGCTTCACGCTCGACACCTACGAGCGCGCGATCGACGCGCACGTGAAGAACCTCCGCAAGAAGATCGAGCCCGAACCCGGCCGGCCGCGGTACATCCTGACGGTGCACGGCGTCGGCTATCGGTTCCGCGATGAGTGAGTCGTGGGGAGCCGGGCCGGGCGCCGCGGTCGCGGCATGGAGGGACATGCGTACCGCGGCTTCGGCGGGCCGCCAGGGCCCGGATACGCGTCGATTCCGCCGGGGTGGCCTCGTGGCGCTGCTCGTGCTGGTCCTGCTTGTCGCCGGGCTCGCGACGCTGATCTCGGCGCTCGCCTCGGGTGAGGCGCCGCCGCTCGGCATCACCATCACCGCAGCGTTGATCGTCGTGATCGTCCTCGTGCTTCTGGTGCGGTGGATCTGGCGGAGTGCCCGCTCGATCGGCGCGCTCATGGAGGCGTCGGACCAACTGGCGACGGGGGACCTGACGGCGCGCGTCGGACCGGTTCCGGGCCGCGCCTACGAGCGGCTCGCGACCTCCTTCGACGACATGGCGCACAAGCTGCAGACCAACGAGGCGCGGCGGCGGGAGTTGCTCGCGGACATCGCGCACGAGCTTCGGACGCCGCTGCAGGCGATCCGCGGCACGGTCGACGGGATGCGCGAGGGGCTCTATCCGACCGACGAGGAGCACCTGCGGTCGGTGGCCGAGCGAACCGAGGTCATGGCCCGCCTGCTCGACGACCTGCGCACGCTGTCGATGGCGGAGGCGGGCGTGCTCGATCTGCACCCCGAGAGCGGTCGATCCCCGCGGCGTCGTGACCGACGCGATCGCAGGTGTGCGCGCCGAGGCCGACGACGCGGGAGTCCGCTCGAGGAATCGATCGACACCGACGTCGCCCGCGACGATCGAGATCGATCCGGTTCGTATCACCGAGGTGCTGACCAACCTTCTTCAGAACGCGATCACGCACAGCCCAAGGGGCAGTGTGGTGAAGGTCTCGCTCGAACACGTGAAGGAGGGGTGCGCTTCGAGGTGCACGATCAGGGGAGCGGCATCCCGCCGAACAAGGTCGATCACATCTTCGATCGTTTCGTCACATCGGCCGACCGCGGCGGCACAGGCCTCGGGCTCGCGATCGCAAAGCGGCTTGTCGATGCGCATGGCGGCACGCTCGTCGTCGCGGAGACGTCGCCGGCCGGGACCACGATGCGCTTCGAGCTGCCGATCGAATCGGGACGGGATACGCGGTGAGTGCGGCGCACATTGCGTGGCTCGACCCCGGCGACCCCGACGACCCTGACGACGAGGCGACCGTCTCGCGCGTGGTGGACATCGTGAACCTCGCCTATCTGATCGCGGAGGCGAAGCTCTGGTCGAAGGCGATCGCCCGCACCGATGCAGGCGATGTTCGCACTGCGATCGCTGCCGGCGAGATCTGCGTGGCGCGGATCGATGAACGAATCGTCGGCGCGATCCGAGCACGCGCGCTGGCCGATGACCTCTGGTGGTTCGGCGCGCTCGGCGTCGATCCTTCGAACGGCGGCCGCGGCATCGGCGCATCGCTGGTCGGGGCGGCCGAGCGTCGAGCGCACGACGCAGGCGCGGACGCGATGCAGCTCGAGCTGCTGTTCCCCGACCCGCCGCTCCCGCACTTCGAGCGGCTCGCGCGCTGGTACGACCGTCTCGGCTACCGCGAGACGGAGCGGGTTCCGCTCGCCGAGAAGTTCCCGGCCGACGCGCCGTTGTTGACGCGTTCCTGCGACGTCATCGAGATGCGCCGAGTCCTCTGAAGGCAGACCTTGTCCGCGAAACTCCAGTAGGTCCGCACACCATGGATCGCGACGTTCAGCCGGCCAGCGCCGAGATACCCGCTCGCCACGCGGCGTCGAGGTCGGCCCCGGACGGGAACCGGCCGTCGAGCTCGAGGATGGTCATGCCGTGCGCGAATGCCCAAGCGGCACGTGCGGACGTCTGATCGCCCATCACGCGAACGAGTGGCTCCGCGGTCCACGCCTCGAGTCCTTCGGGGAGCTGGTCGCGCGGCAACTCCCCCTCGGTCGCCAGGCGGTACAGATGCGGATGCGCGAGGGCCCAGGCCCGGTAGGCCTTGGCCAGGGCGGCGAGCCCGCGCTTTCTCGACCCACGTGCCGGGACCGCGGCGATCCCCCCGTGCAGCGCCTCGCCCATGCCCCCGAGCGCCTCCGCGATCAGCAGCGACTCGAGCTCGTCCTTGTCGGCGACGTGCTTGTAGAGCGACGGTGCTCGAATCTCGAGCCGCTCGGCGACGGTGCGCATCGTGAGCCGTTCCGGCCCCTCGGTTTCGAGGATCTGCCGCGCCGCAGCGACGATCTCGGCGCGACGGGTGGACGGGCTCGCGATGTTCACGCCAATGTCTCGCGCTCGCGCACTCGCTCGGCCAGGGCCACGTTCACCTTCTGGAACATGCCGGCCGTGTCGACCTCGATGAGCTTCCGCAGGAACGGCACAAGGACGCCACGGAACCGCTCGTCCTGGACGAACCGCACCCGGCCCGGCTCGATCTCGTCGATCCCAAACCGATGCTCGCCGTCGAAGATGCCCGGGAGCAGGAGCCGGCCGAGCCAGCGAAGCTCGTGACCCGGATCGGCGATCAGGACGGTCGGGTGCATCTTCATGCCCTTGCCGCCCTCCTTGGCAAACGTGAGGTGCAGGGTCTCGCCGACCTCGGCTCGCCCGGAGGCCTTCTCGAACCCGGGGTTCCACTCGGCGTAGCGGTCGAAATCGGTGAGCACCACCCACACCTCGTCGGGCGTTCCCTCGATCACGGTCTCGGAGCGAATCTCCCTCTTGAACATCGCCGGCCTCCTTTGGCTAACGTTGTTAGCCTGTAGAGTAGGCTAACAACGTTAGCCTGTCAACCCCCGACCGTCGATCGGAGTCGAGCGCACGCGTACGATGCACGGAATGCGTTGCCCCGCCTGCGGTGAGGAGAACCCGGACCGCGCCAAGTTCTGCCTGAACTGCGGCGCGGCACTGACCAACGTGGCGGAGCCGGGGGGTGAGACCCGCAAGGTCGTCACGATCGTCTTCGCCGACATGGCCGGCTCCACCGCGATCGGGGAGCGCCTCGATCCGGAGGCCCTCCGCCGCGTGCAAGCGCGGTACTTCGACGAGATGACCGTTGTGCTGGAACGCCACGGCGGCACCGTCGAGAAGTACATCGGTGACGCGGTGATGGCCGTCTTCGGCATTCCGCAGCTCCACGAGGACGACCCGATCCGCGCCGTGCGCGCCGCGATGGAGATGCAAACCGCGCTCGCGCGCGTGAACGGCGAACTGGAGCGCGACTACGAGGTGCGGATCGCGATCCGGATCGGCGTCAACACCGGCGAGGTCGTCTCGGGCGACCAGCATGGCGATCAGCGGCTCGTCACCGGCGACACCGTCAACGTCGCCGCACGTCTCGAGCAGGCGGCCGGCGCCGGAGAGATTCTCCTGGGCGACTCCACCTATCGGCTCGTCCGCGACGCCGTCGGCGTCGAACCGGTTGAGCCCTTGGAGCTGAAGGGCAAGTCCGAGCGCGTGCCCGCGTTCCGCCTCGTCACGGTGCACGCCGACACCGCCGGACACGAGCGTCATCTCGACTCACCGATGGTCGGGCGCACGAAGGAGCTCGAGCTGTTCCGCCGGGCCCTGGAGCGCACGCACGACGACCGCACCTCGCACCTGTTCACGCTGCTCGGACCTGCTGGGGTCGGCAAGTCCCGGCTCGTTCGTGAGTTCCTGGCGGACGTCGGCGAGGCGACGGTCCTGCGTGGCCGGTGCCTCTCCTACGGTGAGGGCATCACCTACTTCGCGCTGGCGGAGGTCGTGCGCGAGGCGGCCGCAATCGCGGAAACCGACGACGACGGGGCGGCGAGCGCGAAGCTCGGAGCGCTCGTCGCCGACGACGATGACGGCGAGCGAATCGCGCGCCTCGTCGGCGGTCTCCTCGGATGGTCCGACGCCGCCACTGCGGACGACGGCGCGTGGGGCGTGCGCAAGCTCTTCGAACACCTCGCCCGCGACCGGCCCCTCGTCGTCGTGCTTGACGACATCCATTGGGCCGAGCCCCTGCTGCTCGACTTGATTGAGTACCTCGCCGACTGGACGCGCGACGCGGAAGTCCTGCTGGTGGGCGTGGCGCGTCCCGAGCTGCTCGAGATCCGTCCCGAGTGGGGCGGCGGCAAGATGAACGCCACCTCGATCCTGCTCGAGCCGCTCGCGGGCGACGACGCCGTCGCCTTGCTCGACAACCTCCTCGGCGATGCAGACCTCCCCGTAGCGGCGCGCGACCGGATCCTCGCGGCCGCGGAGGGCAACCCGCTGTTCGTCGAGGAGATGATCGGGATGCTCATCGACGACGGACTTCTCCGCTTCGAGGACGGGTCGTGGAAGTCGGTCGACGATCTTGCGGACCTGACCGTTCCCCCGACGATTCAGCTATTGCTTGCGGCCCGCCTCGACCGACTCGATGCCGAGGAACGCGCGGTGATCGAGCGCGGCGCCGTGGAGGGCAAGGTGTTCCACACTGGGGCGGTCACGTCGCTCTCGCCAGAGGGACAACGGACCGGCGTTCGTCCACGGTTGCTCGCCCTGGCGCGCAAGGAACTGATCCGGCCCGACCGGGCGGATTTCGCCGGAGAGGACGCCTTCCGGTTCCGGCACCTGCTGATCCGCGACGCCGCCTATCAGGCAATGCCGAAGGAGCAGCGCGCCGAGCTCCACGAGGGGTTCGCGCGTTGGCTGACCGATGCGGCCGGCGACAAGGTCGACGAATATCAGGAGATCCTCGGACACCACCTCGAGCAGGCGTGCCGATACCGCGGCGAACTGGGGCCCGCCGACGACCGGACGCGAGCCCTGGCGACCGAGGCGGCGGTTGCGCTCCGACGGTCGGCCGAGCACGCGCTCGATCGAAGCGACTTCGACGGCGCGACCCGGTTCCTGGAGCGGGCGGTGGGGCTCGCCGAGGGTGAGCAACTCGGCCTCGCGCGCATGGAGCTGGGCGAGCTCCTCGCGCAGATGGGCAGCTACCACGAGGCCACCGAGTTGCTCAATCGTTTCCTGGCGATGCCTGAAGCCGCGTCGGTGCCGGGGCCTCGAGTGCGTGGCCGTGTCTTCGCACTCGTCGCCCGGAGCATGACCGACCCGGACTTCGGCGTGCAGGCTGGGGTCCGCGGCGCCCGCGAGCTTCTCGACGAGGCGGAGGCGACCGAGGATCCCGACGCGATCCAGGCAGCCGTGCTGGCCTCGTCCAACATGGCCTTCTTCAACGGACAGTGCGCCGAGTCGCGGGCGATCGGCTCGCGGTTGGTGCCCGACGTGGAGAGCATGAGCCCGCTGTACCGCAACCTGGTCTCCTCGACCATCGGGACGGACGTGTACTTCGGCTCGGTGCCCGTGAGCGAGGGATACGCACTCATCGACCAGATGCGCGACATCCTCGGCGACGGCCCGATGGGCACGATCCGATGCGACACGGTCCTGTCGGGCCTTACCGCGATGCGCGGGGACGTAGAGGGGTTCTTCGAGCTTACGAAGGGCGCCGAGCGCCTATGGGAGGAGCTGGGCAATCCTCCGAACCGGTACTTCATGAAGCAAAGTACCGCCGAGTGCGCATGGATCCTCGGGCGGCCCGTCGAGGCCGAAGCGATCATTCGAGAGGTGAAGACCTTCCTCGACGAGCGCGGCGAATCCGGCAACAACTCCACGGTGACGGGCGTGCTCGCGATGTTCCTCGCGCAAACCGGGCGGTTCGACGAGGCCGCCGACCTCGTGGAGGAGGCCCGCGCCATCACCGCGGCCGACGACTTCGGCGCAACGGTGCCTATCGGCTGGGTCGACGCTCTGCTTGCCTCGGAACGCGGCGAGCACGAGGCAGCGCTCGCCGCGATCGACGAGGCGGTGACGACCGTGAGCCGCACCGACTACCTCAACTTCACTGCCGACTCTCTGCGTATTCGCGGCCAGGTGCTGTGGGCTGCGGGTCGCACAGAGGAGGCTGCCGCCGCCTTCGGCGGGGCCGCCGCGCTGTGGACGCGCAAGGAGAACGTCGCGAGTCTTCGCCTCATGCGGTCCTGGCGCGACGACCACGGCGCGTAGCCGTCACCTCGTATCTCAGACCGACATCGGCGCGGCCGGCATCGGCGCCTCGGGAGCCGGTTCGGATGGGGCCCGCTTCGCACGGTAGGCCGCCACACAGAGAATGCCGAGGCCGTAGCCGGTCACGACGAGCCACACGAGCCAGCCCACTCCGGGCACCAACAGCGTGAGGGTGACAATGAGCCAGCCGAGCGCGAACGCCGCTGCGCGGGAGCCCGTCTTGACCATCAGGCGGCCGAGGAACAACGAGCCCGCCACCGTGCCGATCCCGTAGATGAGCCCGAGCGCAAAGAGGACCGCAAGACCGATCGGCAGGCCCACGACGGTCACCAAGGCGAGCGACGCGACGATCGGCAGCCCGAAGAACAGCAACGCGCCCCATCCTGCCGAGGCGCCGACCGCCGTGCGACCCGTGGCAATCGCCGCGTCGGCCGCTCGCGGCGCGAACCAGAGGAACAGCAACCCGAGCACCAGCAGCGAGAGGGAGATGGCGATGACGGTGCCGATCCACACCGCGAAGCCGCCCCAGCCTGCAGCGACGGCGAACTTGGCAGTCCCCTGGACGGAACCATCGACCTTCGCGCCGGGGGCGATCACGTGGCGGTCGGCGTAGACGGATCCGTGCACGTGCGCGCCGTCCAGGAGGGTCAGCACGCCGTCGAAGACGGCGACATCGTGTGCCACCTCACCCGAGATCGTCGCGTTTCCGGAGAACACGACCACGGCGCCGGACACCGTTCCGTCGACGTACGCATTGCCGTCGAAGACCACCACCGAGTCCACGCTTTGGAGCGCGCTGACGGTCACATCGCCCGTCAGCACGACCAGGCTGTTCTTCTCGGTCGTCGGTTCGGCGTCGGCGGCGAACGCAGCCGACGCCGGAAGCATCGAGACCACGAGCACACATGCCACTACCCACAACACACGTCGCATGAGGAACCTCCCTTTTCCGGTAAATAGCAGGTGTTTGATCCGGCTGTCTAGTCGGGCGGGACGACACGCTCGATCTCGTCGAGATGTTCGCCGCGGTGCGATGCGCGCGTCGGGTTCAGGGGGCTGGACGGATCGTGAGGCCACAGACGGTTCGCCGACGCCGCGGCGACCAACGCATCGGTTTCCTCCGCAATCCGCAGCGACAAGAGCGCAAGCTCCGCAGGCGGAACGGCGTGGATCAACGGCCTGGTCGCGTCGTTGATCCAGTCCACCTCCTCGGGCTCGTCGTCCGAAGGCGTGAACGGCTCGCCTCGCCCAAGTCTCTCCGCTAGCGCCCGTGCGCGGGCATCCCAGAACGCGACGTGTCCGAGCACACCGGCCACTGTCCACTCCGGGTTCACCTGCACGCGAAGGTCGTCGTCGTTCAGGCGATCGACAAGCGCCCGCATGCGGTCGAGTTCCCGACGATTCGCCTGGATGTAGGGGCGGTCCTCCGGCATCCGATCGAGCCTAGCCGACCGCCGATCGGTTACGCCGACGAATCCCGAATCGCCATGCGAAGCGCTTCGACGTCGGGCAGCAGATCTTCCGCGGGGACGGCGTCCGGCTCTACTTCCGGAAAAGGGAACGGCCAGCCGGGCTGGGGGTCGTCGGCGTAGCGCGGGATCACATGGGTGTGCATATGCGGGAGCGAGTTGCCGAGCAGGTTGTAGTTGAGCTTCACCGGCTGCATCACCAGCTCGATCGCGCGTCCGACGACGAGCAGCTCTCGCCAATAGGCGGCAGCCTCCTCCTCGGTGAGCTCGGTGGGCTCGGCCACGTGTCGGCCGCGCCACACGACGATCGAAAGGCCGCGCTGTATCGGCGAGAGCCGGAGGTACGCGTCGGCCACCTCGCCCGCGAAGAACCGGATCCCGTGCGCGGTG
This sequence comes from uncultured Actinomycetes bacterium, assembly GCA_963816105.1. Lineage (GTDB taxonomy): Bacteria > Actinomycetota > UBA4738 > UBA4738 > HRBIN12 > AC-51. The sequence goes on from CAWFJH010000004.1 coordinate 548,466, forward strand.
ACGTCCGGCCGCCCCTCAGCGCACAGCGCGCACCCGATGCCTCGGCGCACTTCGAAGAATTCGGCGGGCCACTCCATCTTCGGCGAGCCTACCTCCGGCGTACGATCCGCCCATGAGTGAGACGCCCGAACAGCTCTACGCACGTGTTGCCGACGACCTCCGGATGCCGCCCGTCGAGGAATGGGAAGAGTTCCCGTTCGACGGCGACATGCGACCACGAGCGCTGCTTCCGCCGGTCGAGGCCGAAGCGCCGCGCGAGGGCGAAGGCGGTGTCGAGTGCTGGAGCTGCGGCAGGTCCGACGACGATTTCCTGTGGACGAGCGAGCGGTGGCGGCTGTTCTCTGCGCGACCAAACGGGTTGCCGGTGGTGGTGCTTCTCGAAACGCGCGAGCACTACGCCGAACCGGGGGACCTCCCGGAGGACCTCGCGGCCGAACTGGGCGTGCTGCTCGCACGGATCGAGCGCGCGATCCGTGGCGTCGGCGAGATCGGGCGCGTGCACGTCTGCCGCTGGGGCGACGGCGCCGAACACCTCCACTGGTGGTTCATGGCTCGGCCCGCGCGCGTACCCCAGCTGCTCGGAAGCTTCGCGGCGATCTGGGACGACATCCTGCCCGCGACGCCCGACGACGTCTGGCAGGAGAACCTGGACCGGTTGCGCGCCGCCCTCGCGGACGGCTAATCAACCGGCTACATCGCGCCTTCGAACAGCCCCATCACGTTGCCTTCGCTGTCCTTGAAGTAGGCGAAGGCGCCCATGTTCGGGATCGGGGTCCGCGGCGTCACGGTGCTGCCACCGCCGGCCTCGATCTTCTTGAGCGAGTCGTCGATCGAGTCGACCTGGATCGTGATGACCGGCGCGGGCGTCTCGGCACCCTTGCTGGTGAACCCGCCGTTGATCGCGCCCGGTTCCGTCGGCATCATCTTGTCGTCGATCGGAACGGTCGTGGCCGTCGTGTAGGCCATGTCGCCGCCCATGGGGACGTCGTTCAGATCCCACTCGAAGACCGAGCGGTAGAAGTCCTTGGCCCGCTCGACGTCGTCGTACGTGATCTCGAAGTGCACCACTTTGTCCATCGGGTTCCCCTTCCCTCGAATGGTCTCAACCTAGCGCAGGTCCGAGTTTCGCGCGGGGGCGGTTTCATGACGATCGCGCCGCATCCGGATGAACTGTCCCCCAACACCGATCGCGACCATTACGATGCCGGCGATCAGCCACGGCCACGGATTGAGGTAGTCATCGCAACCGGACGCCGTCCCCGACTGCCAGCACACCGTGCCGGGGCCTTTGCGTTGGATGTAAGCGACCAGCAGCGGAATGATCCCGAGTCCGGCGAGAGCGCCCCATCCCGAAGGGACCAGGTTCTTTCGCGTGATCGCGAGGATGAGGATGACGATCGCCGGAATGAACGCGATCACGATGAAGGAGATGGACGCAAACCCGAACAGAGCGCCCACCAGCGCCCACACGACGAATCCCGCCCAAGTCGGTGACCGTTCGACGGTCATGACGACGCTCCGAAGGCGGCGAGCGCGGGAGCCAGCTGCTCCACGAGGCCGGCGGCCGTTCCCATCATGTCGAACACCGCCTCCGCCTCGGACCGCGACGGGTCCAGGCGCGTCAGCAGCTCGATCCCGAGGAACATGCAGCAGATCGCGTACGCGGCCTCGCGCGATGGCACCGCCGCAGCGATTGGGTACTGCGCCGCGACCCGCTCGAGCGCTTCCTGTACGAGCTCGATCCACAGGTCGAAGCGATCGAGCAACGCGCCGCCGCGCGCCGGATCGGTGGCCGCGGCCATCATCTGCGTCACCGTGGTCGTGACGCCGGTCTCGGTGTCCTCCTCGTGCAGCCGTCGCGCGATCTGCACGAGATCCCCGAGCGAGCCGAGCTCCCGCACGGCTGCGCGGTAGTGCGCGACCTGCTGCTCCGAGACGCGTGCGAACGCCTCGTCGAGCAGCTCGTCGACCGAACCGAAGTGATAGAAGATCAGCGCCTGGTTGAAGCCGCCCCGGGCGGCGATCGCGCGCGCCGTCGTGTTCGCGAACCCCTCGGCGCGGACGGTCTCGATCGCCGCCGCGACGATGCGGTCGCGCGTCGCGCTCCCCTTCTTCGACGCCGGTGTCACGACACACCCGGATGGGATATCGCCGGATCGCACACGCCTTCGCACGGCCCGTCGCCGAGCCATTCGCTCAGGCTGCCGCGGCGATCCGAGACCTGCCGATAGACCGCGTTTGCGAGCGGCGCGAATGCAGGATGCGACAGTCGCGCGGCCACATGCCGGTATCGCGTGGTGGCCCACAGCGCCGTGAAGAACGCATCGGCGCCCGCCCATGTTCGGCCGTCTTGATCGATGACGACGAGCTGCGCCGCCGGCGCGGCGATCGCGGGATACCGCCGCCGTGCCTCTGCGCTCCGCGCACCGAGGAGCTCGACCTCGACGTGCAGCGGCTGCCCGGCGAGCCAGTCGCGGCACCGCCGGCAGAACCCGCAATGTTCGTCGTACAGGATCGTCAGTTCCTGCGTCGTCATCGTGCATCGCCTTCGGGCCGCGGCGGGGGCATGAACCCCGTGGGCGGCAGAGGCGGCTCGCCGCCCCGCTCGTGGTGGACACGGATCCGCCAGAACACGAACACATTGACGAAGTGGATGGCCGCGAGGCTGACGAGCAACACGGCCAGACGGTTCACGAGGAACTGCGTCGCCTCGAGGGAATCCATGCCTCGGGTCGCGTGCAGGATGTACAGCCCGTAGCCGAGGCTCAGCATGTAGAACCCGACCACCAGCAGGTGGTTCACCGCCTCGGCAAGACCCGGCTGGTCTTCGAAGACGCCCTGCAGGAAGACGGTTCCGTTGCGGAAGAGGGTGCGGGCAAGCCAGATTGTGAGACCCACCGCGACCCCGACGTAGATGGTGTAGACCACCACCACATTCCCGTTGCCGCCCATGGTGTTTGCTCCTTCCTGAGCAGATGCTCAAATCATATGCTCAAGAAGAAGCTCCCGTCAAGGAGTCGGTGCCGGCGGGCCTGCGGTCGGACCCAGAGGGATCAGATCCTGGAGCAGGGCCAGCTGATCGGTGGTGAGCACGATGTCGGCCGCTTCGGCGTTGCCCCGCGCGTGGTCGGGGCTGCGGGTGCCGGCCAGGGTCGCATCGACGCCCTCCTGGGCGAGATTCCAGGCAAGCGCGACCTGTGGCAGCGTGCACCCGACCTGTTCGGCGACCCCGAGCATGCCGTCGCGCACCCGCGCCGAGCGTTCGAACTTCCCCGGCGCGAATAACCGCTGCCAGAAGGGCCACTCCGCGTAGTCGTCCCCGACGACGCGGGCGAAGTCCTCGGGCGCGCCGATGGCGCCCGCGAGCATCCCGTTGCCGAGCGGCTCGTACGTGACCACGGCGATACCGCGCTCGTGAGCCCAGGCGGCTAGTTCGAGCGTCTCGAGGTGATCGATCGGCGAGAGGCCCTCCTGGATGACATCGACCGGACCGACGGCGAGACACCGCTCGATATCGGCGCGCTCGAAGTTGGACGTGCCGGTGGCGACGACGAGCCCGTCGTCGACCAGCTCCCGCATCGCGGCCCAGGTGTCCTGGAGCGGCGCGCTCGCCTCGTCCTCGGGCCAATGCAGGAGGTACATGTCGAGCCGATCGACCCCAAGCCGCTCGAGGCTCTTCGTGCACGCAGTGCGAATCTGCGCGGGCGCAAAGCCTGTTCCGTCCGGCGCCGGCGCAACCTTGCTCGAGATCTTCATCGTTACGCCCGTGTCACGGAGCGCCGCCGCGATCGTCCGCTCGCTGCCGCCGTCGAAGTACGCCTCGGCGGTATCGATCCAGTCGATCCCCGCCTGGGAGGCGGCGAGCAGCACGTCGCGTGCGCCCGCCCACTGCGGGTCGTCCTCGAACTCGTAGCCGCCGAGCCCGACCACCGAACACGACGACGTCCCCACTCGAAACGACCGCAACCCGGCCTCCCTCCGTCGCCAGGCAGTGTCGCGCATCGACGCGCGCGGTGCTGTGACGAGGCTCCGCTTAGACTCGAACCCGCATCGACCGAGGAGCCGTTCGTGGCGGATCCGGACAGCGGGATGGAACACATGCGTGCCGTGCTCCGGCAGCCGCCGGGTAAAGACGAGTACGAGGCCATCCATGCGCTCGATCCCAACGCGCGCACGCCGATGGATCACGCGCGTCTGTCGGAGGCCGCTTGGTGGCTGTCGCGTTATGAGGAGGCGGTCGCCGAGCGCCAGCTGGCCTACGCGGGGTTCACGGCGGCCGGCGACGACTCGGCTGCGGGGCTGCTCGCGGCACGGCTCGCGATCGAGTACCACCTGCAGGGCGATCCCTCGATCGCTGCGGGATTCCTCGCGCGGGCGCAGCGGCACCTGCGCAGTGCGCCCGACAGCCTGGAGGTCGGGTTCCTGCGGATGATCGAGGCAAGCCTCGCCCAGATGAGCGGGCGTTTCGACGACGGGCTCGAGGCCGCACGCGATGCACTCGTCATCGCGGAACGATTCGGCGATCGCGACCTGCTCGCCATGGCGCTGCACATCGAAGGGCTGCTGCTGCTCGACAACGGCCACGTGGAGCAGGGCCTCACGCGGATGGACGAGTCCATGGTGCTCGTGCTCGCCGGCGAACTCGCCCCGTTCTTCACCGGGATCATCTACTGCGACCTCATCCAGGCCTGTCTCGAGTTGAGCGACCTCGGCCGCGCCGGCGAGTGGTGCGACGCCGCGCGCGAGTGGTCGGAGGCGCTGCCGCCGGCGGCGCCGTTCCTCGGTATGTGCCGCGTGAACCGGGCGGAGGTCGCGCGCATCCGGGGATCGTGGCCGGAGGCCGAGGCCGAAGCGACGCTCGCGGCCGACGAACTCGCCGGGATCGACCCCGGAGCGGCAGGCTCGGCCTGCTATCAGATCGGAGAGATCCACCGGCGAACGGGCGATCTCGTGGGCGCGGAACGCGCGTATGCCCGCGCACACGAGCTCGGCGCCGACCCGCAGCCGGGGCTCGCGCTCCTGCGCCTAGCGCAACACAAGCCGGACATCGCCGCCGCCTCGCTCCGCACAGCGCTCGCATCGATCGAGCACGCGCCACATCGCGCGAGACTGCTCGCCGCCCAGGTCGAGGTCGCGCTCGCCCGCGACGACGTCGCGGCCGCGCGCGACGCCGAGGGTGAGCTGGCGGGCATCGCCCAGCACGTAGGGGCGGCCGCGTTGCACGCGGCCGCCCACCTCGCGCGAGGGGAGATCCTGCTCGTCGAGGGCGACGCGCCCGCCGCCGCCGAGGCGCTTCGCGCGGCGATCGCGGCCGGGCGCGACGTGCGGACGCCCTTTGAGACTGCGCGAGCGCGCGCGGCCTACGGCCGCGCGCTGGCCGCGACCGGCGACGAGGAGGGCGCCAGGCTCGAATGGCTCGCTGCGCTCACCGCCTTCGACGATCTCGGCGCGGTGCCCGACTCCGCGGCGGTTCGCGCGCTCCTCGGCGAACCCGATGCCCTGCCGCGGGGACTCACGCCCCGCGAGGCCGAGGTGCTCCGGCTGGTGAGTGCCGGCAAGACCAACCGCGACATCGCCGTCGAACTCGTCATCAGCGAGCACACCGTGGGCCGCCACCTCCAGAACATGTACGCCAAGCTCGGCGTTTCCTCCCGGTCGGCCGCAACGGCTTTCGCCTTCGAGCACGGGCTCGCCTGAGATCACGTGGTGCGTTCGCACCACGCCAAGGTTCGAACAAGTTGGTGGAGACCGGCGATGTGCTCGATCGGAGCTCGGCCTACCGTTCTGCCATCGAACGGAAAGGGGACCGGAATGGACACGGAGCGGTACGACACGGTGGTCATCGGAGCGGGCCAGGCGGGCCTTTCCGCGGGCTACTACCTGCGGCGAGCCGGCCATCGGTTCGTGATCCTGGACGCGAACCTGCGCGTCGGCGACACGTGGCGTCATCGCTACGACTCGCTCCGGCTGTTCACGCCAGCGCGCGCGGCGCGGCTGCCGGGCCTCCGCGTGCCCGGGTCGGGGGCGCACATGCTCACCAAGGACGAGATGGCCGACTATCTCGAGTCCTACGCGGCACGGTTCGGACTGCCGGTCCGGCTCGGCACGAGGGTCGAGCGCGTGACGCGTGACGGCGAGACGTTCGTCGTGACCACCGGCGACCGGCAATACGAAGCGGTCAACATCGTCGTCGCCTCCGGGGCGAACCAAGAGCCACGCATGCCCGTGCTCGCCCACGAGCTCGACCCCTGCATCGTCCAGATGCACTCAAGCGCCTATCGGAACCCGTCGCAGCTCGTCGACGGCGGCGTGCTCGTCGTCGGGACGGGCAACTCCGGGGCCGACATCGCACTCGAGCTGTCGACGTCGCATCGGACGTGGCTGTCGGGTCCCGACGGCGGACACATCCCGTTCGACGTCGACTCGTGGATCTCCCGCCACATCGCGACACGCATCGTGGTCTTTGTCGGCCGCCACGTCTTGACGCTTCGCACGCCGATGGGACGCAAGGTCCGTGAGCGCTATCTGACGAAGGGAACCGGGCTCATCCGTGTCAAGCCAAAGCAGCTTGCCGCCGCGGGCGTCGAGTGGGTGCCGAAGACGGCGAGCGTGCGCGACGGGATGCCGGTGCTCGAGGACGGCCGGGCACTCGACGTCGCCAACGTAATCTGGTGCACGGGTTTTCGCCACGATCTGTCGTGGATCGACCTGCCGATCTTCGATGACCGCGGTGAATTGGTGCACGAGCGAGGCGTTGTTCCCGCCGCACCCGGGCTCGCGTTCGTCGGTCTGACGTTCCAGTACGCGGTCAGCTCCGACGTGATCCCCGGTGTCGCTCGCGACGCGCGCTACGTCATGCGGCACCTCGCCGATCGGCGGGGCGTCGCCGAGCCGGCCGTCGCGACTGCCTAGGCGCCGGAAGTCCTCAGCCGGCGAACGGCTCGAGGAGGTGACTGAACGCCCAAGCCGGCTGCGCGATGCCCGAGCACTCGTTGGCGCCGACGGTTCCGGGGCAGTCGCCGTTGTCGCGCTGGATCGCCCAAATCGACAGCAGCCGCATTCCCTTCGCGACGGCGAATCGCTTGACGCGTCGCGCGCCGGCGAGCCGCGTGACCTCGGTCTTCTTCGGAAAGTCGTCGATGCCGACCATCATCGTCGCACCCTCCATCGCCCAGAGCTGCTCGTCGGTCTTCCCCGGCAGCAACACGGCGAGTTGGCGGTGCAGGCCGCGCAAGGCGCCGATGGCGGCCCCCGCCATGCGGGTGGTGCCGTCCCAGAAGTCGAACACCATCGGGTTGACCGCGGCGATCCGCACGTGATGGTCCACAGCGCTTTGCACCACCGCGAGGCTCTTGGCATCCAGGCCCTCGGGCGTCGTGGGGATCGTGAGCTGCACCTGGATCGTTCGCCCGTGCGCGTCTCCCCACATCTGCAGACGATGCAGGGCCTCGCTCCGCCGGTCGATACCGTCGGACCGGCGAAGGGAACGACCCTCGACGTCCATGTCGAGCCGCACCACATCGTAGGTCCGGATGACCTGCTTGTACGCCCGCACGATGTCGGGGACGCGTCGGCACGAGTCCGCGATTTCCGTGCCGGCCTGATCGGCGCTCCACCCGCCGAACGAGGGAATCACGTCGCCGCCCATCCGGCGAAGCTCGGCGACCTGCCGGACGTAGCGGTGCGATCCGACGGTCGCGTGGCGGTCGCCGTCCCAGGCGAGGGTGCAGGAGTGCGGGCCGAGCGTCTCGAGGAACGCAAGCGTGAACGTGCCGCTTCCCGATGCCCTCGCAACAGCCGGCAGTGTGTCGGTCGTCCACGTCTCGAAGTACGGCGCGTAGATCGGCTGCCACGGCCGGATCCGCGCCTGGGCATTCTGGCCCACGCCCGCGACGACCGCCGAGGCGAGCAGGGCGACCAATGCAATGCGTCTCACCACCGGCAAAGCGTCCCAGACCGGGACGCTCCGGTCCACTCCGAGGCCGAGCTGATTACGGCCCGGAAAGCTGCGTCGTCGAGTCGACAACGCCTCCGAATGACAGATAGGTGGCTGTGTACAGCGAGGCGCCGGCCGGCGCGGCAGCAACCGTAGTGGGTCCCGGATTCCGCGAGGCGTTGTCGAAGTCGTCGTTGGACAAGGAGACCGTGCGCTCTTCCAGAATCTTGGCGGTCTTGGGATCGAAGACCACTTCGTTTCGATAGCCATCGTGCGTCGACGCCAGTGCGATCCCGTGCCGGCCGGCGGTATCCACGGTATCGCCGACGACCTCGATACCGGGAAGCCCGGCCATGACCTCATAGAGAGCGGCCCGCAGCTCCGGCCGCGCATAGCTGTCGCGGATGAGATCCGTCGCGAGCACGAACGTCTCCCAATCTCCCGAAGGACCATCGACGATCTGGCGGTCCTCGATCATCGAACGGAGCTCGTCGGGGTCGACGGGAAGGCCCGAGGTATCGCGATAGGAGAGCTCACCGGGTGCGTACGTCTCGTTCTGTGTGGTCCCCCATCCGAACGACGCCTTGACGTTCGACGTTTCGCCCGCGGCGAGCCACGCCTCGTACGACGCGCGGTCGGCCGGGGTGAGGAAGTCCGGTTGACCGACGGTCCTGACTTGTCGACCGGAGCCGTCCGTCCCGAGCCATTGCTCGAGCGTGTCGGGTTCCCGGAAGGCGAATCGGAAGGCCCCGTCACCCGACACGAAGACGGACGACTGCGTCGACGTGGTCTTGGAGTAGACGTACTGCCCCGGAGCGGGCGCGGGCTCTGCCGGGGCGTTGCGGGCGATCTGTGCGAACCGATGCAGGAGCGCGGCGGCGGCCGGGTCCGGCCGAGGCCCGAACGGCAGCAGCGAAGGAAGCGCCACAGCCAGCGCGATCGCGGCCGCCGCCACGCCGACGGGAACCGTCCAGCGACGCCTGCGGCGCGACGGACGCGAACGCAGCGGCGTCGCCTCCGGCGTTCGCCAGGCGTCGCGGGCGCGCGCCGTCGTCAGTTCGTCGGGCTCGCCAACGCCTTCCCGGAACCGCTCAACCTGCTCCAGTTCGTTCATCGTTCGCCTCCGCCGTTGTCGGTATCTCCTACTTGTTCGGGCACGGCGAGCAGTTCCCGCAAACGGGCACGTGCCCGCGAGATCCGCGAGCGCACGGTTCCCACCGGGATCCCGAGCGCCTCCGCGGCCGCCTCGTAGGTACACGACGTCCACGCGACCAGCAGGAGCGCGTCGCGCTCCTCGTCGCGGATCGAGGCGAGGGCAGCGGCCACTCGTCTGGCGTCGACGGCAGCGTCGAGGCGCTCCTCGACACGGCCGAAGTCGTCGGGCGCGACCGGGTCGATGCCGGTCCGCGCGTACGCCTGCAGCTGGCGACGCTCGGTCCGCCGGTGGTTGCGCAGGAGATTCCCCGCGATGCCGTAGAGCCACGGCCCGGCCTCGGCGTTACGCCCGTCGAACGAGGCACGCCGGGCGAACGCGGTCACAAACGTCTGCGCCGCGAGCTCATCGGCCAGATCTGCCCCGATCCGCCGGTGGAGATACCGATGGATCGCCGGGAAGTGGCGCGAGAAGACCACGTCGAACTCGTCCGGATTCGCGACAGATGCCGCGAGGGCCTCCGCGTCGGTGATCGTGTCCAGGCGTCCCATCACTCGGTCTCATCGGCTTGTTGTCCGCTCGACGCAAGCGGTTCCCGTGGCCTCAGCCGTCGAGGCGGAATAGCTGCTCCACGACCCCGTCGTCGGCAGCCTCCTCGCGCACGAACGCAAACCCGCACTTCTCGAGCACGCGCCGGGACCCGGCGTTGTGCACCGCGACGTGGGCGAACAGCGGCCGATGGGTATCGATCTCGAGGAACGCGCGGAGCGCCTCGGTCGCAATCCCGCGACCCCAATGCTCGCGACCGATCCAGTACCCGACATCGCGTTCGTCCTCCGCGGCGGCCCAGCTCAGCGCAACCCCGACCACCTCGCCGTCGACAACGATGGTCTGCCGCATCGCCGCGGGGTCGGCGGCGGTCTTCCGCTGGTGCGCGACATAGGCATCCCAATCGCGCGAGTCGACCGCGGCCATCGCCGCGGCCCCGGGATCGGCCTGGTGCTCGAAGAGCACCGGCAGATCCGCCTCTTCGGTGCGACGGAGCACGAGGTCCATCCGCACACCCTAGAGCCGCGCTAGCGCCTTTCGAGCCGCGCCATCTCCTTGCGGATCCGCGCCTCGGTCGGCGGCGCCGAATACACGTCCCAGCCGTGGAAGAAGATCCCGATGCCCCAGCCGATGATCAGGAACACCGGCCAGAAGAAGCCCTCCTGGTCGGTCATCGCCCAGATCGCGACGAACATCGCGTTCACGAGCAGGTACGCGGCCAGATGCGCGTGGAACTCGTGCTTCTTGCGAATCTGCGTGAGTGCCTGCTCCCGCAGGTCGACATCGTTCTCGGTGATCATCACGTTCACCTCCGATGCCACCTTCGCGCGCCCCGGCTTCGGACGGGACGGTCGTTCGTCCCGGATTGCCCGGGTCTACGCCTCCGCGCGGTAGCGGCCCGCGCGACGGGAGCGTCAGACTTCGACGATCTCCTCGGGCTCCTCGTGACGGTGCGACGCTCGCGTCTTGACGACCGTCCGCGCGAGCAGGATCGCGGCAAGCGCGATCAGCTGCGCACCGATGATGATCTTGTTGACGTCCACAGCCGGGCGCCACTGCACGTCGTCGCCCTTGATGACGAACGCGCCGGCGGGGCGGGCGTTTATGCCGAAGCCGCTGCCGGAACCGGAGCCTGCGCCACCGCCCTCCATGTCGGTGCCCTCGCCCTTGCCGCCTCCGGCGGCACCCTGGACACGGGCAGCCGGGATCATCGTGACCCCGTTCTTCTCATACGGGTCGCCAAAGACCCGCTTGACCGTCAGCACGTCGCGCGCCTTGTCGATCGTGCTGAGCACCTCGTTGTCGGCCGTCATGACCGATCCCTCCCTTCGAGGCCGGCGATCTCGGACGGATCGCGGTCTCATCGCCACCATAGGACCGGCTCGCCGCAACCGGCACCCCGACCCCAACCCGTGGGGCTGGACAGGCCTATAGGTAAGTGTTAGCTTACCTATTGAGATGACCGCGACCGCGAACTCGGTGCTCGATGCCCTCGGGGATTCCACCCGCCGGCGGGTCTTCGAGCTGCTCTGCGCGGGTCCGCAGCCCGTCGGGGAGATCGCCGCCCAGCTGCCGGTGAGCCGGCCCGCCGTCTCGCAGCACCTGGCGGTGCTTCGACACGCGGGCCTCGTGGCCGCCCGGCGAGACGGACGCCGTCACTACTACCGAGTGGACACCGACGGCCTCGAGGCGCTCCGCACGTATCTCGAATCGACGTGGGACGCCGTACTCGCGGCGTTCGCCGACGCCGCCGACCGCGCGGCCGACGCCGAGCCAAACGACCCGGACGAGGGGGAGAAACAACGATGATCGAACCCATACGCCGCACCGTCACCGTCCGCTGCGATCCACAGACGGCGTTTCGTGTGTTCACGGCCGAGCTCGGCACGTGGTGGCCGCTCGAGAGCTTCTCGCGCGCAGCCGACCGTGAGGATCCGTCGATCAAGACGGAGCGCGTCGTGTTCGAGGAGCACGTCGGCGGGCGGATCTACGAGGTTCTCTCCGACGGCAGCGAGGGCGATTGGGGCACGGTCGAGGTGTGGGAGCCGCCGACCCGCGTCGTCTATGCGTGGCGGCCGCACGACCGCCCGGTGCCGCCGACCGAGGTTGAGCTCCGCTTCAGCGCCGACGGCACGGGCACCCGCGTCGAGCTCGAGCATCGGGGATGGGAGCGTCTCGGGGAGCTCGCGGAAGCGGGACGCGAGGGCTACGCGAGCGGCTGGCCATTGGTGCTCGACGAGCGCTTCGTCCAGGCGGCGAACGCCGCGGCGACGACCTAGTAGGTGTAGACGGCTGAGACGCTGGCGCCGTGCTGCGTCACGCGCTCGACCTGGGCCCAGGGGAAGAGGATGCGCAGGCTCTCTTCCTCGCCGCGCGCGAGCACTTCGACGCCGAACTGGGTCATCTTGATCTCGACGGAAGCATCGAACGTCTCGATGCGGCCTCCCATGAGCGTGATCTCGGTCTCCATCGTCCTGCCCTCCCTTCCCCCTCCGATCGTCCTACGTCGAGAGTATGCCTGGTTGCTCCGTCGTGCGACCTCGGCCAAAAGTCCCGATCCAGCCCGGGGTCTCCGGTACGGTTCGCGCATGGACGAGCGGTACGAGCGCGGTCGCGCGCGGTTTCTGGAGGTGCACGACGAAAAGGCGCTCCGGGCGGTCGAGGGGCTCGGCGATCTCGGCCACAACATCGTGTCCTTCGTCTACGGGGACCTCTACACGCAGCCGGCGCTCACCGATCGCGACCGGGAGCTCGGCGCGGTCGTCGCCCTCACCGCGCTCGGACGCTCCTCGCAGCTCCCCCAGCATCTGCGCGCGGCGCTGAAAGCGGGCCTGTCCCCCGACGAGCTTCGCGAAGCGATCATGCTGACGGCCTCGATCGCCGGGTTCCCGCCCGCGATGAACGCGACCGCCACGCTTCGCAGCGTCCTGGGCGAGGGCGACCGGGGCGACACGGAATCGCCGGCATGAGACGCGAGGGCGGCGGCGCGATGGCGAAGCTCCTCGTCTTTCTGGTGCTGATGGCGGTGCTCGCGAGCGCCGCGCTCTACAGCTACGGGAAGTGGCAACACCCGCTCGCGGCCTCCGACGCAACCGTCGCGGTTGGACGCCAGGTCGCGATCGACTCCATCGCGCTCGAGCCCGACCAGCAGATCGCGGTCGCCACGATCATTCGCAACGACGGCAGGCTGCCGGTGACGCTGGAGGGACTGGCGGAGACCGCTCCCGGCAAGGAGCAGCCGGTCGTCGTGACCGGCATCGTGCTCGGCGACGGCGAGACGCCCGATCCGGCCGCCGGTGCCCCCTTCGTGCCGACCCCGCTCGAGCCGCGCACCGGTGTCGGCGTCGTCGTGACGCTTGCCGTGAACCCCGCGTTCGCGTGCTCGCGGCTGAGCGACGTCGCAGGCGAACCCACGACACTGCCGCCGATCACGATGCGATTCACGACATACGGCGTCGAGACGACGCAGACGATTCCGCTCGACGAGCACGCCCCGACGGTCGCGGGACTGACGCGGACGGCGTGCGAGCAACTCGGCGGCGGCGCCGCTTAGGCGTCGCGGCGGCGTTCCAGCCAGACGGCCGAGACCCAGAACATGGCGATGTAGCCGGCGGCGAGCGCCAGCGCGCCGAGCGGCCCGAAGACGGTCACGCCTGCCTGCTCCTGACCCCCGATGAGCGCTTGCGTGCCCGCGATGGGCGCCCACTTCGCAAGCTCGGGCAGGAACGACGTCGCGAGCGGCTCGATCACGAGCAGCCACCCGAGCACGCCGAGGATGGCGAGCAGCTGGCTCCGCACGAGCATCCCGACGGCGACGGCAAGCACCGCCCCGTAGGCGCACTGGAGGCTCACCTGCCCCATGGCCAGCACCACCGGACCGCCGAAGGGGATCGACTCGCGGTGTACCAGGAACCACCCGGCGACGATAAGCACCGCGAGCGTTGCCGCCGCCAGCCCGAAGAGGAATCCGATCGGCGCGGCCGCGATCGTCTTCGCGGTCACGACCCGAGCGCGCGACGGTGTGGCGAGATAGGTGCCCGCGATCGTGCCGTAGCGGAACTCGGTCGTGGCGATTGTGGCGGCGAGGACCAGCACAAACGCGAGCGCGCCCGACGCGCTGAAAATCACCATGCGGACGTCCTCGGCGGTGCGCACCGCGGGCACCCCCGCGTTGATCCCCTGTTCCGTTCCGGCGATCGCCATTAGCAACGCGGCGCCGATCCCGGTGAGCGCAAGCCCGCCGAGCGTCAGCCCCATCCACAGGCGCGTCGAGCGCACCTTGGCGAACTCGGCGCGCAGCAGGTGCATCACGAGCCCGCCTCCCCCGCGTCGGGACGGTCCGGCCCCGCGGGGGCGCCGGCGCCGGCGCCCGTCATCGCCAGGAAGACCTGCTCCAGGCTGGCGGATTCCGCCCGCAACTCGTGGAGCACGACGTTCGAGGCGGCCGCAAGCTCGCCGACACGTTCGATCGGGAGGTCGCGAATCTCAACGGACCCGTCGGATCGCGCCGTGACGCTCGCCCCGGCATCGCGGAGCGCCGGCACCAGCCGCTCACCGTCGGGCGTACGCACGACGACCGAGGCGCCCCGCTCGCCGATCAGCCGGTCGACGGAGTCGTGGGCCACGAGCGAGCCGCGGTCGATCACGACCACCTCGTCCACGACCTCGGCGACCTCCGACAGCACATGGCTCGACACGAGCACCGAGCCGCCGTTCTCCGCGAACCGCCGCAGGAACCCCCGCAGCCACGCGACACCGGCGGGATCCATTCCGTTGGCCGGCTCGTCGAGGATCAGCACGCGCGGCTCACCGATCAGGGTCGAGGAGAACGCCAACCGCTGGCGCATCCCGAGTGAGAACCCGCCTACACGGGTGTCGGCGAAGGTGCTCATGCCGGTGGCGTCGAGCACCGCGTCGACCCGGCCGGGGTCGAGCCGCCCCTGCAGGCATTGGATGCGCAGATGCTGTCGCGCCGTGCGTCCCGGGTGAAACCCCGTCGTCTCGAGCGCGGCGCCGACTTGGGTGAGCGGCCGCTCGAGCTCGGCGTAGGGCCGGCCGAGCACGAGCGCGTCGCCACCGTCGGGCCGCGCGAGACCGAGCACCATGCGAAGCGTCGTCGTCTTGCCGGCGCCGTTGAGCCCCAGGAACCCGGTCACGCTCCCCATGGGCACCGAGAACCGAAGCTCGTCGACGGCGAGTACCGAGCCGAACCGCTTCGACAGCCCGCGCACGTCGATCGCGGGAACGGCCTCCGTTGGCTGGGACATCGGGCGACAGCCTATCCAGCGGCCGCGACTATGCTGCGGGAATGACGCTCCTGCGCATCGGCGAGCTGCCCGCGGACCTCGTCGCGCCGGTGCTCGTCGTGTCGTTCGACGGGTGGGTCGACGCGGCGGGCGCCTCGAGCGTCGCGGCGGCGTTTATCGCCGACGGCGGCACCCCGGTCGTCTCGTTCGACGACGACGTCCTGTTCGACTATCGAAGCCGCCGCCCGACCCTCGACATCGTCGACGGCACCCTGCACCGGCTCGACTGGCCGTCGCTGTCGATCGACCACCGGTCGATCGGTGGCCGCGATCTGCTGGTGCTGCACGGGCCCGAGCCCGACTTCCGCTGGAAGGAACTCGGCATGGAGATCGGCGAGTTCTGTCTGCGTGCCGGCGTCGTGCAATGGGTGAGCCTCGGCGCGATTCCCGCGGCCGTGCCGCACACCCGCCCGGTGCCCATCCTCGCGAACGCCTCGCGGGACGGACTCCTGCACGAAGCCGAGACCAAGGGGCCGCCCGGACTCTTGCGCGTGCCGAGCGCCGCTTTGTCGGCGATCGAGCTGCCGGTGAGCGAGATGGGGGTCGCGACCGTCGGGTTCTACGCCCAGGTGCCGCACTACGTGGGCGGACCGTACGCGGCCGCGACCATGTCGCTGCTGCGACACCTCGCGCGGCACCTCGGGATCGAGCTCGAGCTCGGCGCCCTCGAGGACGAGGCCAAGGCGCAGCGTCTGCGGCTCGACGCGGCGGTCGAGGCCGACGACGACGTCCGCGAGATCCTCGACCGGCTCGAGCAGACCGAAGAGGAGATCCCGAGCGGCGACGAGCTCGCCGCCGAGATCGAGCGGTTCCTGCGCGGGCAGCCGGGCGAGCCCGGCCGCTAGCATCTCCGGCATGCCCGATCCGCGTCCCTCCACGGCCTCCGAGCGCACCCGGATCCACCGGCACCCCGAACGCGGGGTCGACGACCCGGAGACGGTGCACCGCATCCTGGACGAGGCGCTGACCTGCACCGTGTCGTGGGTCGACGAGGAGGGTCGCCCCCGGGCGCTCCCGACGATCCAAGCGCGGATCGGCGACACGTTGTATCTGCACGGCTCGCGCGCGGCGCGCGCGTGGAAGGCTGTCGCCGCCGGAGCGGAGGTCTGCGTGGTCGCGACGATCATCGATGAGCTCGTGCTCGCGCGGACGTCACCACACCACTCCATGAACTACCGGAGCGCGGTCGTCTACGGCACCGCGCGCGAGGTGACCGACCGCGACGAGCTCTACGCCGCGGCGAAGGCCATCACACGCCATGTGCTGCCCGGTCGCGAGGACGACGCCAAGGAGCCCGGCGACAAGGACTGGCGCGAGACGCTGATCGTCGCGATGCCGATCGTCGAGGCGAGCGCAAAAGTCCGCACGGGTCCGCCGATCGACGACGAGGAAGACCTCGCGCTCGACGTGTGGGCCGGCACGCTGCCGCTGCACACCGTCGTGGGTGCGCCGACGCCGTCGCCCGACCTGCGCGCCGGCATCAAGGCGCCGGACTACTTGCGGGAGTACCGCCGGCCGTGAGCGAGGCGCCCACCGCGCGCACGAGGGTTCGCCGGCTCCCCGAGCTCGGCGTCTACGAGCGCGAGCGAATCGAATCGATCGTGGACGAGGCCCTGTATTGCCACCTCGCGTGGGTCGGCGACGACGGGCACCCCCGCGTCATTCCCACGATCCACGCGCGTATCGGGGACGTGCTCTACGTGCACGGATCGTCTGCCTCCTCGACCCTGCGCGCGATCAAGCAGGGCCTGCCGGTCGCAGTCGCGATCACGATCGTCGACGGCATCCGGTTCGCGCGATCGATGTTCGAGCACTCAATGAACTACCGCACCGTGGTGGTGTACGGCACCGCCGAGGAGGTCACCGACACGGCCGAGCTGGAGCTCGTCTTCGACGCGATCACCGAGCACGTCGCGCGGGGGCGCTCCGCCGATGCGCGCCGCCCGAACGCCGAGGAGCTCAAGCAGACGACCTTCGTCAAGGTCCCGCTCGACGAAGCCAGCGCAAAGGTGAGCGAGGGCTTCCCAGAGGAGCCCGACTCGGACCTCGCGCTCGACGTGTGGGCCGGCATTCTGCCGCTTCGTACGGTCGCCGGGGAGCCGCTCGACGACCCGATGCTCAACCCGACGACGCCGCGACCTGCCTATGTCACCGACTACCGACGGCCCGTCCGCGACTGAGGTGCGCCTCGCCACTGCGGCCGAGCTCCCGGCGGTCGCGCGTCTGTTCGGCGAGACGTTCGTCGAGGACCCCATGCTGCGGTGGCCGTACCCGAGCGGTGCCACGGCGCACGACTTCGCGGAACTATTCGCAATCCTGTTGGAGGCGTACCGGCCACTCGCCGTCACGTGGGTCGCCGACGACCTGTCGGGGGCGACCGTGGCGCTTCCCCCGGCCGAGGCCCGGCGCTTCCTTGCAATCGAGGCGCCGACCCGCGACCTCATCCGACCGCTCACGGACGATGGGGGGACGCGATACGACATGTTCTGGGACTGGCTCGGCGGCCACGTGCCGGACGAACAATGCTGGTTCCTCGACATCGTTGCGGTCGACGCACGCTCGCGAGGTCGCGGCGTGGGTCGCAGTCTGATCCGCAACACACTCGTCCTCGCCCACACCGACGGACTCCCGGTCTTCCTCGAGACCGCGAATCCGGCGAACCTGCCGATCTACGCGCACCTCGGGTTCCAGGTGGTCGAACAGGCCGATGCGCCGGGCGGCGGGCCGACGATCTGGTTCATGCGGGCGGACCCGCCCGGCTAGTCGAGCTTGACGACGCGCGGCTGCGAGCCGTTGCGGGTGTGACAGCGCCACTCCCCGTCCACCCGCCGAAAGACCGCCGTCACTCGGTGCGGCATCTGCTTGACGGAGCCCTCGCCGTCGTCCCAAGTGGCCGTTCCCTGGGCGTTGAGCCAGGCAACGTCGCCCTCGAGGCGCACCCGGTGCTCGTCGTACGCGATCGTGAACGACCCGCTCCAGCCGGCGATGCGCTCCAGGAAGGCCCGGAGCTCGGCCGGCCCCACCGCTTGCTCGGTCTGCGAGGAGCGCCAGAGAGTCAGGTCGTCATCGGCCACGAACCCCGCCATGACCGCCTCCACGTCCGCCCGGGCGAACGCGTCGTCGAGCGCCAGGAAGGCCTCCCACACCTCCTCCGAGTCCATCTCGCGATTATGGGACACCGACCCGGGACGTGTGCTATACATGTCGGATCGCTATATCAAGACGATATATCGCCCGAGAACAACGGACCGAAGAAAGGCGTCAGGCAGGATGATTGAACTCGCGATCCTGGGCCTCCTCAAGGAACGCCCCATGCACGGATATCAATTGCAGCGCGAGCTATCCGAGCAGCTCGGCGGCCTCTGGCGAGTCTCCTACGGGTCGCTCTACCCGTCGCTGCGCCGCCTCGAAGCCCAAGGTGCGATCCGCAGCGAGCCCGGCACCGGTGCCCGGCGCAAGACCGTCTACACCATCACCACCGAAGGCGAGCGGCTCTTCCTCGAGCTGCTCCAAGAGCCTCCCCAGGAAGGCCAGAGCGAGGATGCGCGGTTCCGCATCCGGCTGGCCTTCTTCCGGTACCTGCCCCCCGAGACGCGCGTGCGGCTCCTCGAGCGCCGGCGTCTGGGCCTGCAGGACCGGCTCGCCGAGGTCAAAGCGCATCTGCGCGACCCCGGCACCACCGACAGCTACCAGCGCGCGCTGATGGAGCACGCGCGGGCGGCCACCGAAGCGGACATCGCCTGGCTCACGGAGCTCATTCACGACGAGCGCCAGCGATTCGAGATCACCGCCCCGGTGGGCGATCGGCGTCGCGCATCCGCGACGCTCCGCAGGAAGGAGCGCACAGCATGAGTGAGGTTCGAATCGCGATCGTCGGCCTGGGCAACTGCGCCTCGTCGCTGATCCAAGGGCTCGAGTACTACAAGGACGCCGACCCGAACGCCTCGGTGCCGGGCCTGATGCACGTCGAGCTCGGCGGTTATCACATTCGAGACATCCGCGTCGTTGCGGCCTTCGACGTCGATACCAACAAGGTCGGCAGCGACGTCGCCGACGCGATCTTTACCGAGCCCAACAACACGATCCGCTTCTCCGAGGTGCCGCCGACGGGCGTCACGGTGCAGCGCGGACACACGCTCGACGGGCTCGGCACGTACTACCGCGACATGATCACGGAGTCCGACGCGACCCCGGTGGACATCGCGCAGGTGCTTCGCGACACACGGGCGGACGTACTGATCTCGTATCTGCCGGTGGGATCCGAGCTGGCCGACAAGCACTACGCCCAGTGCGCGATCGATGCGGGCGTCGCCTTCGTCAACGCCCTGCCGGTGTTCATCGCGAGCGATCCCGTCTGGGCCAAGCGGTTCGCCGACGCGGGCGTGCCGATCGTCGGTGACGACATCAAGTCGCAGGTCGGCGCGACGATCACGCACCGCGTCCTCGCCAAGCTCTTCGAGGACCGCGGCGTCGAGCTCGACCGGACCTACCAGCTCAACTTCGGCGGCAACATGGACTTCATGAACATGCTCGAGCGCGAGCGGCTGACGTCCAAGAAGATCTCCAAGACGCAGTCGGTGCAGTCCCAGCTCGACCAGCCGCTGCCCAAGGAGAGCATTCACATCGGGCCTTCCGACCACGTGCCGTGGCTCGAGGATCGCAAGTGGGCAATGATCCGCCTCGAGGGCCGCAACTTCGGCGACGTGCCGCTCACCATCGAGATGAAACTCGAGGTGTGGGACTCCCCGAACTCCGCCGGCGTCATCATCGACGCGCTTCGGTGCGCGAAGCTCGCCAAGGACCGCGGAATCGGCGGACCGATCATCGGCCCGAGCGCGTACTTCATGAAGAGCCCGCCGGTGCAGTTCACCGACGAGGAAGCGCGGCAGATGGTGGAGGAGTTCGCGAACGGCGAGACGCCGCTCGAGGTCGTCGACCGTCCCCGCGGCGCCGACGTCACTGCGTAGGTCGCGCGCCACGCGTGACCGCGCCGGCGTGACCTGCTCGTAAGCTGCGGCTATGGCGCAGGCCACGCAAAGCGGCGGTCTTGCGCGAGCTCGAGCGGCCCTGCGCGCGAACGACTTCCGGCGGCTGCTCGGGATCCGGCTGGCCGGCCAGGGCGGCGACGGGATCTTTCTCGCCGCGCTCACGGCATTCGTCGTCTTCAACCCCGAGCAGCAGAACACCGCGCAGGGGGCCTTGTTCACGACCGTAGTAACGATCCTGCCGTTCACGCTGCTCGGGCCGTTTGTCGGGGTGTTCATCGACCGGTGGTCGCGGCGGCGGATCCTGACGATCGTGCCGCTGCTCAAGATCGCGTTCGTGCCGCTGGTGCTGGTCGACCCCTTCCAGGTGACGGGCGGGCTGCACGGCCCGGCCGTCGCCGCCTTGTCGCTCGGGGCGCTTGCCGTGCTCTCGCTCAACCGGTTCCAATTGGCCGCGGCCTCGGCCGTCGTCCCCCGGCTCGTGCCGGCCTCCGACCTGCTCATGGCGAACTCGATCGCGACGATCGGCGGCACCCTCGCCTCGCTCGTCGGCGCCTTCATCGGCGGAAAGATCGCGGACAGCGTCGGCTCGGCCGCGCTGCTCATGCTGGCCGCCGCCGCGTGGTTCGGCGCCTCACTGATCGCGCGGCGAATGCGCTCGGACCTCGCGCCGATGACCCTCCCCGAATCGCCCGAGCTTCTGCGACACGCCGTCAAGCGAGTGCTGGTCGAGACCTCCGACGGCGCGCGGACGATGCTGAAGACGCCCCACGCGATCGGCCCGGTCGCCTCGATGACGGTCGACCAGGTCGGCCAGGGGATCATGCTGACCCTCGCGCTCGTCGTGTTCCGCGAGCAGATGGGCCAGGGCGTCGCGTCGTTCTCGAACCTGCTCGGCGCCGGCGGCGTCGGCGTACTGATCGGGATCGCGACCGCGGGACAGCTCGAGAACCGCCTGTCGAAGGACAAGATCGTCGGCGTCGCGTTCGCCTCCGGGGGTCTGTTCCTCGTCGTTGCGATGTTCTTCGTCTCCGGAACGACGATCCTGCTCGTCGCCGGCGTGCTCGGCCTGACCTTCACCTGGAAGAAGGTTGCGGTCGACACGATGGTCCAGGAATCGTTGCCCGACGGGTACCGCGGCCGCGTGTTCTCCGTATACGACTTCTTTTACAACTCGGCGCGTATCGTCGCGGCGCTCCTCGCCGTGGTGCTGCTGCCGCGTTTCGGGGCACCCGAGACGGTCGCCGCAGTCGGTGTGGTGTTCCTGCTGTGGGCGCCGGTCCTGCCGATGATCATCCGGCGAAGCCCGCAGATGGACCTCGAGCTGGACGCGGCAGGCACACCGATCGCGTTGCACTGGGGCGCGTCGCAGGAGCCGGTGCTCGTCCTCGCCGCGAGCGACCTCGGGTATCGGCTCCAGCTGGAGGACGGCAGCGAGATCGACGTGCGGCGGGCGACGCAGTGGCCCGGCTGGCGCGTGCTCCGGGAGCGAGAGGGCTAGGCGACCGCGGCGGCGTCCGGCTCGAGGGCGAGCGTTTCCTCCACCTCGCGTGCCGTCTCGCGGCGGCGCCGCAACGCCAGGACGACGAGTCCCACCCCGATGGCGAGCGCGCCGGTCAGCGCGAACTCAACGCGAGGTCCGAGCACCTGGCCGAGCCAGCCGGCGATCGGAGCGCCGATCGGCGTCGACCCGAGGAACACGATCCCGTAGAGCGCCATCACGCGGCCGCGCGCTTGCGGTATCGCGTTGATCTGCAGCATCGTGTTGCCGGTGATCATGAAGCACATCGAGGCGTAGCCGAGCGGCACCATCGCGAGCATCGCCCACGGCAGCGTCGGTGCGACCGAGACGACGAGCATGGTCCCCCCGACGAGCGCGGCGAACACGCCCATGGGACCCATGCCGGGGCGACGGTTGCGGTGCGCGGTCGTGATCGCCCCGATGAACGCGCCCACGCCGGCGGCGGCCGACAGGAGGCCGAACTCCTTGGCGCCGGCGTGGAACGCCACCTCCGCGAGCAGCGGCATCAGGACCTGCCAGTTGAAGACGAAGGTGAACATCACCGCGAGCACGATCAGCGGGCGGCGCAGCGCGTCGGTCCGCCAGACGTACTTGAGCCCCGCTACAACGTGACCGCGTTCACGCGTGGTGCGCGGCTGCGCGTGCAGCTCGCTCGTGCGCATCAGCAACAGAGCGCCCAACACGAAAAGGTACGAGACGGCGTCGAGGCCGTAGCACCACGCCATCCCGGCCGCCGCGATGACAAGCCCGGCGACGGCGGGGCCGACGATGCGCGCGCCGGTGAATGCCGCGCTGTTGAGGCTTACCGCGTTGGTCAGGGTCTCCTCGCCGACCATCTCGACGTAGAAGCTCTGCCGCGCGGGATTGTCGATCGCGGTCACGAGGCCGAAGAGCACCGACAGGGTGAAGACCATCCACAGCTCGATGCGATCGGTCGCGATCAGGCCCGCCATGACGAGCGCGAGCGAGGCGTACAGGCTCTGCGTGATCAGCAGGATCCGCCGCTTGTCGAAGCGGTCGGCGAGCACGCCGCCCCACGCGCCGAGGAGCAGCATCGGGCCGAACTGCAGGGCGGAAGTAAGACCGAGGGCCGAGCCGCTGTGCGTCAGGCGCCACACGAGCCAGCCGCTCGCCGTGAAGTTCATCCAGGTGCCGACGGCGGAGACGAACTGCCCCGACAGGAACAACCGGAAGTTTCGCGACGATCGCGCCGAGACGAACGTGCGCCGGAATGCGTCGACGGGGCTCACGCGTCGTCCTCGTGCGCGAAGCGCTCGAGGATCTCCGAGGCGGCGAGGAGCGTTTCGCGCTCCTCGGGGGAGAGCCGCTTGAGGCGCTGGGTCAGGTAGGCGTCGGCCCGGCGTCGCACCGACTGGAGCAGCACGCGCCCCTCCGGCGTGACCTGGAGCCAGGTGACACGTCCGTCGAGGGGATCGGGCAGACGCTCGATCAGGCCGCGGTCGACGAGCTCGCGAATGGTCCGAGTGATCGTCGGCTTCTGCACCTTCTCATGCGCCGCAAGCTGTCCCGCGGTGATCGGGCCGTGCTTTTCGACGGTGCCGAGGGCGGCGTGGAGCGTCGGCGAGAGGTCGACGTCGGTCGCGTGGCGCATGCGGCGCGTCGATCGCCACAGTGCGACCCGCAGCCGGGCTGCGAGCTCTGCGGGTCGGATCGCCGTCTTCGTCGCCATCGCGCCCACTATAGTACGAAACACTAACTAGTGTCTCGTACTATTTCCCGCGGGTCGTTGCATCGAGACGCCGCCCGGGGCAGGCTTTTCCCATGCAGCACAGCGACCACGAGCCCGGCACGCGCGAAGACTGTCCCGAGTGTCAGGCCATCACCTACGAGCCGGGCTGGTACAAGGCGATGCGCGACGATCGCGTCCTCGGCCGAGACCCGAACATCGTCACGCTCCCGGATCCCGACGAGCTCGAGGTCGACGTCGTGCTCGAAGAAGCGCCGCACGAGCCGGCGCGGCGCCGCCGCTAACCTGGCGGCGTGCCGCACGACTGGGACGCCGCCGCCTACGACCAGCTGCCCATCCCCATGACGGGATGGGGTCTCGCGGTGCTCGACCGGCTTGAACTCCGCGGCGACGAGACGGTGCTCGACGCGGGATGCGGCACCGGCCGGGTGACCGCGGCGCTTCGCGAGCGCCTGCCGAAGGGCCGCGTGATCGCGCTCGACGCCTCCCCATCGATGCTTGCGCAGGCACACGAGCGACTCGGCGATGACCGCATGACCTACCTCCATCACGACTTGCTCGAGCCGCTCTTGATCGATCCGGTCGACGCGATCTTGTCGACGGCGACGTTTCACTGGGTGCCCGACCACGACCGGCTGTTCGCGAACCTCGGCACAGTGCTCGTGCCCGGCGGGCCGCTCGTTGCGCAATGCGGGGGCTCGGGGAACATCGCCAATGTCACCGGTGCGCTCAAAACGCTCGGCATCCCGTCCGGCAACCGCGTCTTCGCGACACCCGAGGCGACCCGCGATCGCCTCGAGCGAGCCGGGTTCACCGATATCGAGTGCTGGCTCGTCCAGGAGACGACGCCGCTTCCCGACGACGAGTTCGAGCGATACCTCGCGACCGTGTGCCTCGGCGGCATCCTCGCCGACACGCCCGAGGCGGATCGGTCGGGACTCGTGCACACGGTCGCCGAAACGATGGGTGAGCCGCGGATCGACTACGTGCGGCTCAACATCGACGCCCGCCACGCCGCGTAGGCCGCCGCAGACGCGGCGCTCAGATGAACAGCGGGATCGCGGCCTCGCGCATTTCGCGGATGGCCGTCGCGGCGCCGATCGGCTCCTCGAGCCCGTCGAGCAGGTCCTCGCGCTTGAGGCCGAGCAGGTCCATCGTCATCTGGCACGGGATGAGCTTCACGCCGAGCTCCTGTGCAAGCGTGATCAGCTCGTCAGGCTTGGCGACGTTGTGCTCGTCGGCAAGCTTCTTGAACATCGCCGGGCCGGCGCCCAGGAACTGATAGTGCGAGAGCTTGGCCTTCTGGGCCGAGCCGGGATTCATCAACGACATCATCTTCTGCATCCAGTTCTCGCCGGTGATGCGAACGCCGGGCTTCACGATCGCGAACAGCCCCCAGAAGGTGAAGAAGACGCTCGCCTCCATCCCGCTCGCGGCAGCGGTGGTCGCGAGGATCGTCGTCGGCCAGATGCGGTCGAGGTTCCCGCCCCACGCGATGATCGTCATCTTGTTCTTCTTCTGGACGGCCTTGTCGTGCTCGGCTTGCTGTGCTTCCAGCGCCTCGACCCGCAGGAGGAGGTCGACGAGCGTCGCCGGCTCGGCCCCCTGGGTCACGCGCTCCTCGGTGACGGCCACGTCACACCGCCTTGCGGATCACGTAGCGAAACGAGTCGTCCTCGAGCGTCTCGGCGCTGACGAGCTCGTTCCGGCTGAGCTCCGCCCAGGAGGGCACGTCGGACTTCGATCCGGGGTCGGTCGCCAGCAGCTCGAAGGTCGCGCCGATCGGGGCTTCCTTCAGCGCCCGAGCCAGGCTGACCAGCGGACCCGGGCACGACTGGCCCTTGGCGTCGACGGTGGTGATGGTCGTGCTCATGCGAAAACCTCCGAGATGAGTTGCAAGGGAACAAAGGACGGTGGACGCGAGCTATCCGCGCTGTTCCTATATGCCTAGGAACAACCGCAGATGCGGTCGGGAATCATCGCCGCGACGGCGCCGGCTTCGCGTGTGCACACCATTTGCAGGTGCAAATCGTACCGCGAGGGTGTGGAAAGGGGCAAGGCCGTCCTACGAAGGGACATCCGGGGTGATGAGGCAGCCTTGGTCGCGGCCGAGGCGCTCGAGACCGGAGAGGTCCCCCGGACCGAAGTCGGTCACGTCCCCGCCGGATGGCTCCATCAGTTCGGCGCGCGACGAGACATGGTCGAGCCCCATGATGTGCCCGAGCTCATGCAGCACGGTCGGACCCTGCGCGCCCGGATAGGACCAGCCCGGCGGGTTCGGATCGTTCGCGTTGACCACCACCCAGCCGCTCACGAACTGCGGCGTGCCGTCGGGCGGTCCCGACGGCCGTGCGACCGCGGCGAAGTGCTCGTCGCCACGGGCAAACGGAATGTCGGTCTGTCCCTGCGTCGCCCACGCGATGAGGAGCGGCGCCCAGCGGTCTCCGTAGCGGTCGGGCAGGTAGGCGGGCCGGTCCTCCTGCGGCACCTCGTCGGTCACCCCGTCGTAGTTGAAGACGATCCCGGTCGCGGAGGAAACCTCCGAGATCGCCTGCTGTACGTCGGCCATCGAACCCGTCGGTGCGTGCGCGACGTTGACGACGTAGTGGATCGGTTCGCACGGATTCCACCGAACCGGGCGGCCGCCGATCGTCGCGAGGAACTTGTATTCGCTCGCCGTTCCGTGCGGGCGCGACAGATCGCCGACGACGCCGCCGATCGCGCCGAGCGACCCGACAAGGGCGATCGCGGTGAGGATCGCGATGAGCGCGGTCGCCCCGTGGCGGCGCCGCGGCCGAAGGACCGCGCTCGGCGGGAGTTCGATCCAGCCGAGGTCCGGCCGTGGCGGGACCCGTTCAGGGGGGCCGGGGAAGGGATCCATGGAGACCATCGTAGGAGGGGTATCGGCGAACGTCGCCTTGAGACAAGGGACCTCGTGCAGCAGCCTCTAGTGCACGACCTGGCGCCGGTCGATCGGCCAGTAGATGAGCACGGCCTTCGCCTTGAGGTTGCTCGCCGACACGGGGCCGAAGGCACGCGAGTCGGTCGAGCGCGGCGCGTAGTCTCCCTGCACCCAGTACTCGTCGGGACCGAGCTCGCGATCGCCGACCACATCGCCCGGCACGCCCGTGATTCGCTTGACGATCTCGTAGCCCGGTCGTTGCGGATGCTCCACGACCACGATGTCGCCGCGCTCATACCGCTCCTGCGTCACGACGAGCACCCAGTCGCCCGGCACGAGGGTCGGCACCATCGAGACGCCTTCGATGGCGACGCGCGCCGGCCGGTAGCGGACGAACGCGTAGGACGCGGCCGCGACGAGCACGGCGGCGGCAACGAGCCCCGGCGCGGCTTTCCGACCCCGGCGGTAGGATTCCGGTTCGGACGGTTCGTCGATCTCAGAGGGAGGCGATTCCATGCTCAGCCGCATCCTCGCACCGCGGCGCACGGTGCACGCACATTGCGACCTGCCGTGTGGCGTTTATGACCCGGCGCAGGCCCGCATCGAGGCCGAGTCGGTCAAGGCGTGTCAGGACAAGTACCAGGGCTCCGACGACGCGGTGTTCCGCGACCGCGCGGTGGCCATCAAGGAAGAGCGGGCGAACATGGTCAAGGAACACCTATGGGTGCTGTGGACCGACTACTTCAAGCCCGAGCACCTCGAGAAGCATCCGAATCTGCACGAGCTCTTCTGGAACGCGACCAAGGAAGCCGGCGCGGCGAAGAAGTCCAACGATCCCGCGCAGGGCCAGCAGTTGCTCGACGCGATCGACGAGATCGCAAAGGTCTTCTGGGAGACGAAGAGCTAACACCCGCACGACGACGGGTGGGGCGCCGAAGGCGCCCCACCCGTTTCGTCGCTCAGCCCATCAGCCGCGACACATCGTCGGCTTCGAACGCGCGCATCGTCGACGTGCGCACGTTGCCGAGCGACGAGACCTTCGCCATGAACTGCACCGCCGAGTCATCGTCGGGCGCATCGAGGATGGCGACCATGTCGTACTGCCCCATGGTCCAGTAGACCTCGAGCGACCCGCCCATGTCGGCGGCCACCTTCTGCGCCGCCTCGGCGCGCTGGACCGTTTCGGAGGCTCCCTTCGCCCCTTGATCGGTCCAGTTGATGAGGCTCACGAATTTCGGCATGCGTGCCTCCTTGTCCGCGGACAGGGACCGCGTCCTTCCACCATGCGCCCGGTCGTGCGGAGGGTCAAACCGGCTCAGGACGCGGTGAAGGGCGGGGCCGTCGGGTCCCCGCCCTTCACACGATGCGCCCCCTCGGCGCACAGCAGCCAGACCGCTGCCAGACCAGCCCAGACCGGGAAGAGAGGCCGGACGGCCGGGGCGGGTCTGGCGGCGCCCCGGCCGTATCCGGTCTCGAACGGCAGCATGGGGCCTCAAGCGGCCCGCGCGCTACCGGTCAGAAGTCGGTACGTCTCGGCCGAAGGGCTGACGTCCGACCCGCCCACCCCAGGTCCGCTGCTACGGTTCGGCCCATGAAGGACGTCGGGCTCGTCGGCGCCCGCTTCGCGGGCGCCACCACCCTGTTTACGGCCGTCACGCACGCCGGATCGCACGGCGGCGTGGCAAACGTGGCCGTGGTGCCGGTTCCCGACCCCCGGCTGGCCGTGCTTACCGACCTGGAGCGGTCGGCCAAAACGGTGGCCGCACAGGTGCGGTTCGTGGACGTTCCCGGCGGGCTTTCGAGCGCCCAGTCGGTGGCTCGGCTCCGGGAGGTCGACGCGCTCGCGATCGTCGTGCGCTGCTTCGGCACCGATTCCGAGCCGGCAAACGAGCTCGGTGGCGTGCGGGCGGAGATGCTGCTCGCCGATCTTGCGGTGGTCGAGTCGGCGCTCACAAAGGCAACCAAGAAGGCGCGCGGAAAGCCGGGTCCCGAGGTGGAGGCCCTCGAGGCCGCCAACGCGGCCCTCGAAGCCGAGACGCCGCTTCGCGACGCGAAGCTCGAGCCCGAGCACATCGGGGAGCTCCGTGGCATCGCGCCGCTCACGCTCAAGCCGGAGATCGTCGTGGCCAACCTGGAGGAGGGCCGGACCGTGCCCGACGAGCTGCCCGGTGCGGTCGGCGTCTACGCGGCCATCGAGGCCGAGGTTGCGGAGATGGACCCCGACGAGGCGCGGGCGCTCCTGGAGGAGTTCGGGGTGCGCGAGCCGGGGCTCGAGTCGGTGATCGCCGCGTGCTACCGAGCGCTCGATCTCATCACGTTCCTCACCACGGGCGAGGACGAGACGCGCGCGTGGGAGGTCGCGTCGGGAGCGACGGCACCGGAGGCGGCAGGTGCGATCCACACCGACCTCCAACGGGGATTCATTCGCGCGGACGTGATCGGCTACGACGACTTGGTCGCGGCCGGCTCGATGGACGCGGCCAAGGCCGCCGGCAAAGTCCGCGTCGAGGGCAAGGACTACGTCGTCGCCGAGGGCGACATCCTGCACGTCCGCTTCGCCGTGTAGAAGAAGCTCGCTTTCGAGGAACGAAGCTCCAGAGAAACCTGTATTGTCTGGCCTCCATGGATGGGTATCGGATCGGCGAGGCAGCGAAGCTGGTGGGCGTGCGAGTGGAAACCCTCCGCTCCTGGGAGCGAGCCGGGAAGCTCGAGACCGAGCGCACACCCGGGGGCCAGCGGATCGTTCCGCAGGCCGAGGTAGCGAGGCTCATCGCCGAGCGGCGAGCAGACACCCCGCCGCCTGCCCATGCGAGCAGGCGCAATGCGTTCCCCGGCGTGATCACCAAGGTCACGCGCGACAAGGTCTCGGCAATCGTCGAGATGCAGGCCGGGCCGCATCGGGTCGTCTCGATGATCACCCGCGAGGCGGCCGACGAGCTCGCGCTTCATCCCGGGATGGAAGCCGTCGCCACGGTCAAGGCGACGAGCGTGATGGTGGAGGTAGCGGAATGAAGCGACTCATGGCGGTGGCGTCGGCGCTCGCGCTGACGGTCTTGGTCGGATGCTCCTCGAACAGCAGCACATCGACGGCGAGCCCGGGCGGTTCCGCATCGGAGGTGGAGCTCACGGTCTTTGCGGGCTCCTCGCTGACCGCGGCGTTCACGGACATGGGTAAGGACTTCGAGGCAGCGAACCCTGGGACGACGGTGACGTTCAACTTCGGGTCATCGACCGACCTCGCGACCCAGATCCAAAGCGAGGGTACGGCCGACGTGTTCGCGTCCGCGAGCGGCGACGCGATGGATACCGTCGAGAGCGACCCCGGTGTCACCGACCGCCAGGACTTCGCGACCAACGAACTCGTGATCATCACGCCGACGGACAACCCGGCGAACGTCACGTCGCTCGATTCCCTCACGAAGTCCGGCACCCAAGTCGTCATCGGCGTGGCGGACGTCCCGGTCGGCGACTACACGCGCACCATGCTCAAGAACGCCGGTATCGAGAGTGCCGTGATGGCGAACGTCGTCTCGAACGAGCCCGACGACGCCAGCATCGTCGCCAAGATCACGAGCGGCGAGGCGGACGCCGGCATCGTCTACACGTCCGACATCGCTGCTGCGGCCGGTCAGGTGAAGAGCGTCGAAGTGCCTGCGGACGTCAACGTCACGGCGACTTACCCGATCGCTGAGGTGACCAGTGCACCCAACGCGTCGGCGGCGGCCGCGTTCGTCTCGTACGTGCTGGGATCGGAGGGGCAGGCGACCCTCAAGGACTTCGGCTTCGGGCCGCCGCCCACCGGCTAGGGGGAGACGATGCGGCGCCGAATTCCGCCGCTGATCGTCGTGCTCGCGATCATCGGCGGCGCCCTTGTGGTGCTTCCGGTAGCGGCGCTCGTAATCCGGGCGCCGTGGGGTCGCTTCGTCGAGACGCTGACGGGTCCAGGTGCGCGCACGGCGCTTCGCCTCTCCATCGAAGTATCGCTTGCAGCGACGTTCTTCGCGGTGCTGTTCGGCGTGCCCCTCGCATGGGTGCTCGCCCGCGCCCGGTTCCGGGGGCGCGCCGTACTCCGAGCGATGGTGGTGCTGCCGCTCGTATTGCCGCCGGTCGTCGCGGGTGTAGCGCTGCTGCAGGCGCTGGGCCGCCGTGGAGTCGCCGGTGCCTGGCTGGATCGCGTGTTCGGTATTCAGGTGACCTTCTCGACCGCCGGCGCAATCATCGCGGCGACGTTCGTCTCGATGCCGCTTGTCATCCTTGCGGCCGAGGCGGGTTTCCGTTCGATCGACCCGCGTTTCGAGCAGGCGGCCTCGGTGCTGGGTGCAAAGCCGGGCTACACGCTGCGGCGTATCGTGCTGCCGATGACGGCGCCGCAGATCGCGGCGGGCGCGGTGCTCGCCTGGGCCCGAGCCCTCGGTGAGTTCGGCGCGACGATCACGTTTGCGGGCAACCTCGAGGGGAGGACCCAAACCGTGCCGCTGGCGGTGTTCCAGAAGCTGCAGACCGACCAGGCCGGCGCGATCGCGCTGTCGCTCATCCTCGTCGTGATCTCGATCACCGTGCTCGTCGCGCTGCGCGACCGCATCACGGGAACGCGCGGGTGAGCCTGCGCGCCTCGATTCGCGTGGCGCGGCGATCCTTTGACGTGGTCGTGGATCTCGAGGCACTGGACGGCGAAACCGTCGCACTGCTCGGGCCCAATGGCTCCGGTAAGACGACCGTGCTCGAGGCGATCGCGGGTCTCGTGCCGCTCGACGAGGGCACGATCGAGCTCGGCGGTACGTCGATCCACGACCTGCCGGCCGATCGCCGCCGCATCGGGCTCGCCTTCCAGGACGCGATGTTGTTTCCACGATTCAGCGCTCGCGAGAACGTCGCGTTCGCGTTGCGGGCGCGAGGCGCGCGGGCGGGCGACGCCCGCGCGCGCGCCGGGGACCTGCTCGCCGAGCTCGCGCCGACGGTCGACCCCGAGGCGCCGCCCGCGCGCCTGTCCGGCGGCGAACGCCAGCGTGTCTCCCTCGCGCGCACGCTCGCGAGCGAGCCGCGCCTCCTGCTGCTCGACGAGCCGCTCGCCGCCGTCGACGCGTCGGCGCGGCCGGAACTGCGGCAGACCATTCGCACGATGCTCGAGATGTTCACCGGTCCGGTGGTGCTCGTCACGCACGATCCGGTCGAAGCGATGACGATGGCCGAGCGGCTCGTGCTGCTCGAGCGAGGACGCGTCACCCAGACCGGCACACCGGACGAGGTACGCAGTCACCCCGCCTCTCGCTACGCCGCGGACCTTGTCGGGCTGAACCTGTTCGAAGGGGAGCTCGCGCCCGACGGAGAGGGCGCCGGCGTCGTGCGAACGCCGACCGGTGCACTGACCGTCGTGTGGCCGGAAGGTCTCGACCGCGTGCCAGTCGACGGGGTGCGGGCAACCGTGTCGCCGGCCGACGTGGCGGTGTACACCGAGGCCCCGGAGGGATCCCCGCGCAATGTGTTCGCGGGACGGATCCTCGAGGTGGCGATCGCCGGATCGCGCGCGCGTCTGCGCCTGGACACCGCCCCGCCGTTCGTCGCGGAGGTGACGCTCGGCTCGGTCGAGCGGTTGCGTCTCGTCCCGGGCGCGCAGGTGTGGGTTTCGTGCAAAGCCGTCGAGGTACGACTCATGGTTCCCGGTCGGGAACCCGATACCCTGTCATCGTGAAGACCGACACCGAGCCATCGGCGCTCGCGTCCCCCGAGCCCGACGGCGAGGCCGCCAAGCGCAAGAACCCCGTCAGGCGATTCCTGGGAGAGATGCCCGGACTCGTCTTGATGTCGCTCCTGCTCGCGATCCTCATCAAGTCGTTCCTGGTGCAGGCCTTCTACATCCCGAGCGGCTCGATGGAGAACACGCTCAAGATCAACGACCGCGTGCTCGTGTCGAAGGTGCCGTACTACTTCCACGATCCCGTGCGCGGCGACGTGATCGTCTTTGAGGATCCGACCCCCGGCAAGCTCCCGAAGCGCGGTCTTGTCGACGGCGCGTTCCACTGGCTGTTCCAGGGAATCGGATTTATGAAGCCCGACAGCGAAGACTTCATCAAGCGTGTGATCGGCGTGCCCGGCGACACCGTCGAGGGCAAACGCGGGAAGGTCTTCGTCAACGGGGTGCCGATCGACGAGCCCTACGTGAAGGGAACGACGTCGGACTTCAAGGAGCTCACCGTGCCCGAAGGCATGTACTTCGTCATGGGCGACAACCGACAGCAGTCCCAGGACTCGCGCTTCGGGCTCGGCGTACCGGCGCTCCCTGGCCGGCCCGAGATCGGGTTCATCCCCCGCGACGACATCATCGGCAAGGCATGGGTCGTCGTCTGGCCGGTCCACGACTGGTCGGCTCTCTAGCCCCGGTCGCTTAGGGCCCCGATCGCCAGCGCGTTCCCACCGGGCGTTCCTCCGGCACGAAGAATCGCGCGAACGACCAAGTGAGCGCCGCGATCCCGATCGACGCCAGCCACACGGTTTCCGGCGGCGGATCGAGCGCAAAGAACGTCTGCGTCACCGGCAGCACAAAGGCGAGCACCGCCGCGGTCCCCATCGCCCACACGAGCGCAAGACGCCACCGATCCAGCGGCGCCGCGACGATCGACAGCACGAGCAGCCCGACCCACATGAGCGTCATGACGGCGGTGGTCTGGGCTTGGAGTGTCGTCACGCCGGGCTCGTGTGTGGCGAGCGCGTACCCCAGGAACGTCGCCGTCGCGGCAAGTACGCCCGTCGGGATCGTAAAGCGCAGCACGCGCGAGACGAAGCCGGGGCGGAAGCGCCGTGCGCTCGGGGCGAGGGCGAGGAAGAACGACGGGATGCCGATCGTGAGCGCGCCGATCAGCGTCAGATGCCGCGGCAAGAACGGGAACGTCATCCCGGCGACACCGACCGCGAGTGAGAGCAGCATCGCGTAGACCGTCTTGTTGAGATACAGGTTGGCGGTGCGCTCGATGTTGCCGAGCACCCGGCGCCCCTCGGCCACGACCTGCGGCAGCGCGTCGAACGTCCCGTCGAGCAGCACGAGTTGCGCCACGGCCCGCGTGGCATCGGCCCCGTCGCCCATCGCGATCCCGAGGTCGGCCTCCTTGAGGGCGAGCGCGTCGTTGACCCCGTCGCCGGTCATCGCGACGGTGTGACCCGCCGCCTGCAGCGCGAGCACCATCGACCGCTTCTGCTGCGGCGTCACCCGGCCGAACACGGCATGGTCCTCGAGGGCAGCGGCGAGTGCGTCGTCGTCGAGTTCGCGCGCGTCGACCGGAACCTCGGCGTTGGGGACGCCGAGCTGGTGGGCGATGGCGCCGACCGTGGCCGGCGCGTCGCCCGACAGCACGCGAATCGACACCTCCTGTTCGGCGAAGTACGCGAGCGTCGCCGCTGCATCGGGCCGCGGCTGGTCGGTAAGCACCACGATCGCTGCAGGGTCGATCCCGGGCGGGCGGCGCCCCTCATCGAGGCCGTCGGCGCGAGCGAGCAGCACCACCCGGGCACCCGCGGCAGCGAGCGTCTCGACACGGGCGAGGACGCTCCCGTCGTCGGTCAGCACATCGGGTGCGCCGAGCACCCAGGTGCCCTCACCGGTGAAGTGCACCGCGCTCCACTTGCGTGCCGACGAGAACGGCACCGTCTCGTCCACCGTCCAGTCCGGTGCCTCGCCGAAGCGATCGCCAAGGGCGCGAACGGTCGCGTTGGGCGAGGGATCGGCGCCGGCGAGCGCGGCGAGCACCGGCCCTGGATCCACGGCCTCGTCGATCCGCTCGATGCGCTCGACCGAGAGCCTGCCCTCGGTGAGGGTGCCCGTCTTGTCGATACACAGCACGTCGACCCGCGCGAGCCCTTCGACGGCGGGAAGCTCCTGGACGAGCACGCGCCGGCGCGCCAGACGCACGACCGCGACCGAGAACGCGATCGAGGTGAGCAGCACGAGCCCCTCCGGGACCATCGCGACCGTGCCGGCGACCGCACCCGAAAGCGCCGGGCGCCACGACGCGTGGGTCCGCAGCTGGCTGACGAACAACAACGCCGCCGTGGGGACGATCGCCCAGGTCACGTAGCGCAGGATTTGATCGATGCCCGAGCGCAGCTCGGAGCGCGTGAGCGTGAAACGGCGGGCGTCGGCGGCGATGCGCGCGGCGTAGGCGTTCGCACCGACCGCGGTGGCGCGGTAGCGCCCGCTACCGGCGGCAACGAACGAACCGCTCAACACCGGGTCGCCGGGCGTCCTGCGGATCGGTTCGGACTCGCCGGTCAGCAGGGACTCGTCCACCTCCAGCCCGTCATCGACGAGCACCTCGCCGTCGACCACGACCTGGGCGCCGGGCCGGAGCACCAGGACGTCGTCGAGCACCACCGCCCCGGGAGGGATCTCGACCACCTCGGCGTCACGAACGACGTGCGCCTTGGGCGCGGTGAGGAGGGTCAGCCGGTCGAGGGTTCGCTTCGCGCGGAGCTCCTGGACGATGCCGATCGCGGTGTTCGCCACGAGGACAAGTCCGAACAGCGCGTCTTGGATCGGTCCGACGATCAGGATGAGCACGAGCATCGCGCCGAGCAGGGCGTTGAATCGCGTGAGCACATTCGCGCGGACGATCGCGGCGACGGACCGGGTCGGCGTCGCGGGCACGTCGTTGACCTCGCCGCGCGCGACCCGTTCGGCGACGGCGAGCTGGCCGAGCCCGCGGTCCGGATCGATCGACACGTCACCCACCGGAAGGACCAACTCAGTGCGCCTCGGACCAGGCGCGCAACAACTCGGTGGCCTCCTCGGTGGTGAGCTGGCCTCGGTCCAGACGGAGCTCCATGAGGTATTCGAGCGCTTCGCCGACCTGCGGGCCGGGCTCGAGCCCGAGGATCTCCATCACCTGGCGCCCGTCCAGCGGCGGCCGCAGCGCTTCGAGGTTCTCACGCTCGGCAAGCGCGGCGATCCGTTCCTCGAGATCGTCCTGCATCGCGGCGAACGCAGCTGCCCGGCGCTCGTTGCGCGTGGTCACGTCGGCACGCGTGAGCTGGTTCAACCGGTCGAGCAGCGGACCGGCGTCGCGCACGTAGCGGCGCACGGCCGCGTCGGTCCATCCATCGCCCTCGCCGTAGCCGTGAAACCGCAGGTGCAGCTCGATGAGCGTGCAGACGTCGTCGATCGTGGCGCGTGGATAGCGCAGCACCTCCATCCGCACACGCGCCATCCGCGCCCCCTCCACCTCGTGGTGGTGAAACGACACGCCCTCCTCCGTCACTCGGCGGGTCTTCGGCTTGCCGATGTCGTGCAGCAGCGCCGCGAGTCGCAGCGTCGCATCCGGGTCGCAACGCTCGACGACGGCGTAGGTGTGCTGCAGCACGTCCTTGTGCTGGTGTACGGGGTCCTGCTCGAGGCTGAGCGCGGGCAGTTCGGGCAGAAACCGCTCGGCGAGCCCCGTGTCGACCAGGAGCGCAAGGCCGGCCGCGACGTGCTCGCCGGCCAGCAGCTTGTCGACCTCGGTGCGAATCCGCTCGGCCGAGACGATCTCGAGCCGCTCCCCCATGGCGCCCATTGCCTCGACCACGCGCGCGGCCGGACGCACACCCAGCTGCGAGACGAACCGCGCGGCACGGATCATGCGCAGGGGATCGTCGGAGAACGACACCTCGGGATCGAGCGGGGTGTCGAGCACGCCGGCCGCAAGCGCCTTCACGCCGCCGTACGGATCGAGGAAGTCCCCGTCGGGGAGGCGCAGCGCCATCGCGTTGAAGGTGAAGTCGCGGCGCGAGAGGTCCACCGCGATGTCATCGCCGAACGTCACCGAGGGCTTGCGATGCTCCTCGGCGTAGACCTCCTTGCGAAACGTGGTGATCTCGATCGACACGCCGTCCTTGAGCGCCCCGACGGTGCCGAAACGCACGCCGACGAGGAACCGCCGGTCCGCCCAGCCGCGCAGCAGCTTCGTCGTCTCGGTCGGGTGCGCCGACGTCGCGAAGTCCAGATCGGGTGCCGGCGCGCCGCGCAACAGGTCGCGGACGCTGCCGCCCACGAGATAGAGCGCGAAGCCGGCCTCGGCAAAGCGCGCGCCGAGCTCCTTGGCCACCGGCGGCACGGCAAGCACGGTGGCGCCGATCGATCCGGGATCGTCCACGTGCCGAGGATAGCCGGGCGTTCCGGCCGCCTCGCGCAGGTCAGTAGGGGAGGCCCGCCTCCTGGCCGGCCTCGAACGCGGACGAGCGATCGAGCACGCCCGACAGCAGCAGGTCGAAGTCGTGAGGGCTGGTGGCGGTGTGCCGGGCCTCGTCGGTCGTGACCAGGCCGTCCTTGACGAGGCCCACGAGCGCCTGGTCGAAGCTCTGCATGCCGTAGAACCCGCCCTCGGCGATGACGTCGACGATCGAATCGGTCTGGTCGGGGTCGACCAGGCGGTCGAACACGCGCCCCGTGTTGACGAGTACTTCGACGGCCGGCACGCGCCCCTTGCCGTCGGCCTTGATGACGAGGCGCTGGGACACGATCCCGCGAAGCGCACCGGCAAACGACGTGCGCACCTCCTTTGCCTGCTGCGGCGGGAACAGGTCGAGCACGCGATTGATGGTCTCCATGCTGTCGATGGTGTGGAGCGTCGAGATGACGAGGTGGCCGGTCTCGGCCGCCTGGATCGCCGACAGCGCCGACTCGGCGTCGCGGATCTCGCCGACAAAGATGACGTCGGGGTCCTGGCGGACGACCGACTTGAGCGCCGCGTCGTAGGAGTCGGTGTCGAGGCCGACCTCGCGCTGCTGGATGATCGACAGCTCGTCGTCGTGCACCACCTCGATCGGGTCCTCGATGGTCACGATGTGTGCGCGCCGGGACCGGTTGATGTAGCCGATCATCGAGGCGATGGTCGTCGTCTTGCCGGTGCCGGTCGGGCCGGTGATCAGCACGAGCCCACGAGGGCTGTCGGCGAGCGTCCGCATGACGTCGGGAAGGCGAAGCTCCTCGAACGTCGGGATCTCCGAGCGCACGCGGCGCACGGCGAGCCCGACAAGACCGCGCTGACGAAAGACGTTGATCCGGAAGCGGCCGACCCCCTGCAGGGTGTAGCCGATGTCGGCCTCGTTCCGCTGCTCGAACTGGTCCTTCTTGAGGTCGCTCATCACGGCGTCGCCGAAGTTCACGGTGTCCTGCGGCTGCAACACGGGGAAGCTGGTCGGCTCGAGGTCGCCGTCCACGCGAAGGAACGGCACATTGCCGACCTTGAGATGCAGGTCGCTCGCGCCGCGTTCCACGGTCAGCCGGAGAAGCTCGTCGATGTTCATCCCCGGTTGGTTCTCGGCAGCGGCAGGTCCCACCCTGAGCCGGGGCCGGGCGCGGCTAGTATCCGCAGGTCATGGCGGGTACTGAGGACCCCACACCGCCTGCGCCGCAGAGCGAGCAACCGCAGCGCCGGCGGCGCAGGCGCCGCCGGCGCGGTCCCAAGCGCACCGGCGGCACAGGCGCCGCACAGGGTACGGCCCGCGCCTCCGGCGCGGGCCAACCCGCGCGAACCGCCGGCGCGGTCACGAAACAGGCCGCGACCGGCGCGACCCCCAAGGCCGCCACCACGAAGAAGGGGTCCGCGGCGTCCAAACGCCGACGCCGCCCCAAGAAGGGCCCCAAGTCGGGGAAGAAGCCTGCAATTCCGACGACCCGCGAGGTCTCCGCCGGGGGCGTTGTCTACCGACGGGCGGAAGACGGCTCGATCGAGGTCGTGCTCGCCTCGCGTCGCACCCGCCGCGGCCAGCTCGCGTGGGGCCTCGCCAAGGGCGGCATCGAGGAGGGCGAGTCGCGCGAGCAGGCGGCGATTCGAGAGGTGCGCGAGGAGACGGGACTGACGGCAGTGATCGAGGAGGACCTCGGCGATACCAAATACATCTATGTCTGGGACGACGTGCGCATCCGCAAGACCGTGCACTTCTTCCTGATGCGCCACACGGGCGGCGACGTCGAGGACCGGGACGACGAGATGGAGGAGATTCGCTGGTTCCCGCTCGAGCGAGCGATCAAGCGCGCCGCGTATCGCGGTGAGCGCGACATGCTGCTGAAGGCTTCGGAGCTGCTGCGGTGACGCCCGGTGACGCCGTCTGGGGCGTCATGATCGGCCTCGGGTCCGGTGTGCTCTCGGGGATGTTCGGGGTGGGCGGCGGGATCGTGATGACCCCGGCTATCGACGCCGCCCTGCCGGTGACACCGATCCAGGCAATCGCCACACCGCTACCCGTGATCATCCCGACGTCGATCACCGGGGCGGCGACCTACGCCCGCGCCGGACACGTCGACCGGCGCGCCGCGACCTGGATGGCCGCGACCGGTTTCCTGGGGGCGGTGATCGGCGCGTTCACGACCCAGTGGATCGATCCGACCTGGCTGTTGCTCGCCACGGCGGGGCTGCTCGGCTGGCAGTCGGTCGGCATCATCCGCGGTCCCCGGGGCGGCGGCGCGGCGAGCGGGAGCGATCGCCCGAGCAGCCGATCCCCGCCGGCCCGCCTCGTCGGCATCGGCGGCGGCGCGGGCGTGATCTCGGGGCTCCTCGGCATCGGCGGCGGCCTCGTCATCGTGCCGTTGCTCTCCACTTGGTGCCGGATGCCGCTCAAGCGGGCGCTCGGCACGTCGCTCATGACGATCCCGGCGCTTGCCGTCCCCGGCACCATCGTGCACGCAGCGCTCGGCAACATCGCCTGGTGGGCGGTCGTGTTCCTCACGATCGGCGCCGTGCCGGGGGCCCGAATCGGCGCCACGATCGCGCTCGGGACCCAGGAGCGGGTGCTTCGGCGCGTGGTGGGTTCCGGACTGCTCGTGATCGCCGTGGTCTACGCCGTACGGCAGCTCGCCGGGCTGGGCCGATGAGCCGCCCACCGACGCAGCGCCCATCCCGGAGCGAGCAGGCCCCGGCGGCTACGATGCGGCGCGTGAGCCGCCGCTTCCTCGGCGCGGTCCTCGTCGCGCTCGTGGCCGTCTGCGCGTACGTGCCCGCGCCCCCCGCCGACGCGCAGGCAGGTCTTGTCGCCCTGCAGCTCCTGCGTCAGTCGCCCTGGAGCTCGGACTACCGGAACTCCACGCTCAAGCTCGAGCTGCTCGCGACGAACAACGGCACCGAGACCATCGGCGACCTCACCCTCGCGGTGGCCTTCGGCGAGCGCATCGAGACCTTGAGCGAGTACACAGCCGTGCTCGCAACGGGACCGTCCAGCATCGTCTCGACCGTCTCGACGCCGGTCGGTGGCGAGATTCTGCCGGCGAACGCCCGAACGATCGGCACCGAGATCGACCTGGCAACCGTGGCCGGGATCGACCAGAACGACGCACAAACCTATCCAACCGTTGTCCAGCTCCTGTCGCACGGCGCGGTCGTGGCTTCGCTCATCACGCCGGTCATCTATCTCGTGCGGCCCCCCGTCGCCCCGATCCTTACCACCACCTGGCTCGAGCTGCCGGCCCCCATCGCGTTCGACGCGGCCGGGACCTTTGTCGACCCGGCCTTCCTGGCGGCGATCGCTCGAAACGGTGCGCTGCGCGCGCCGCTCGAAGCGCTCAGCACCACCGTCACGGGCAGGAGCCCGCTCGGGTCGCTCGATCTCGTCATCGATCCCCTCCTCATCAGCCAGTGCCGCAACATCGCCGACGGCTACCGGGCTGCGGACGGCACCGACGTCGGCCCCGACGACCATCGGGCGCGACAGGCCCAGCAATACCTCTCGATGCTCGCAAGCATCACCACCGACGACGGCCACGTGCAGACCGTCGCAACGCCCTACGCCAACCCGCTGCTGCCGGCGATGCTTGCGAGCGGACTCGACACGGAACTCGCGGCACAGACCGAGGAAGGGGCGACCGTCGTGGCCGGGATCGGCGCGACGCCTGCGACAAACGTGTCGCGCCCCAGTGGCGGCCAGCTGTCGGACGACGCGCTCAACTGGCTCGCTCGGACCGGCACCGAAGTGGTGCTGGGCGATGCCAACACGATGGTTCGCGTCTCGCCCGATCCCACGGTTGCCGTCGCGCCCGCCGTACCGGTCAGCACGGATACAGGCGACCTCACGATGCTCGAGCCCGATCCCGACGTGCAGACCCTGTTCTCACAGACCACGCTGCTCGCCGACCCGGTGCGCGCGGCACAGGTGGTGCTGGGACAGCTCTCGCTCGTCTGGAACCAGCGGCCGGTGCCGCCCGAACCGATCGTTCGCGGCGTCGCGATCGCGCCGCCACCGACGCTGCCGCCGCAGATGTGGACGCCGTTGCTGAGCAGGCTCACCCGGGCCCCATTTCTGTCGGCGGTGACCGCCACCTCGCTCGCGGCGGAGGTCAACCCGCCGAACCCGAACCCCGCGCTGACGCTCGCCGATCCATCCACGGCGGTGTTCACCACCGACTACGCGGCGCAGATCATGCGCGGCGGCGCCCGATCCGACGCGTACGGCTCGATGATGGTCGACACACCGGACCTCGCGACCGACGTGCGACGCAAGCTCTTCCTTGCAACGGCACCGCCCTACGTGGCCGACCCGGACGCGGGCCAGCAGTGGCTCGCCGCGGTCGACGACACCACGCAGCCCGCCTTCGACGCGGCCACACCGACCGTGAACGAGGAGTTCACGTTTACGTCGCGCGAGGGGACGATCCCGCTCGTGTTCGGCGACCCCGGGCCGACGCCGCTTCGGTTCACCGTCAAGCTGTCGTCCAAAGGCGACCTCACCTTCCCGGACGGCGACACACAGAGCATCGAGATCGACGGGCCAGGACACGTTGCCTCGTTCCGCGTCGTGTCGAACACATCCGGGCAGAGCCCGATCGAGATCGTCGTACGGGCGCCGAACGGCCGCTTTATCAGCCGGCGCATCGTGTCGGTGCGATCGACCGCGGTGAATCGCATCGCGCTCATCGTGACGATCGCCGCCGCCCTGGGTCTGCTCGCCCTCTACTCGAGGAGGTGGATCCGACGGCGTACGACCCCGGCCTAGACGATCCCGGTGAGCTCGACTCCCGCGGCGCGCAGGTACGAAGCGTCGCCGCGATGTCGACCGGCACGCTGTTGTCGCGCGGCACCGGTCTGCTTCGCGTTTCGGTCACCCTCGCGGCACTCGGGGTCAGCGCATTGTCCGACGCCTACAACACGGCGAACACCACGCCGAACATCGTCTACGAGCTGGTGCTCGGCGGGATTCTCACGAGCGTGTTCGTGCCGCTGCTGGTCGACTGGGCGAAACAGCACGGCACGGAAGCTGCCTGGGAAGCGGGGAGCCGCTTTCTCACGTTCGTGCTCGTCGTCCTGTCGGCGGTCACGGTCCTCGGCATCTTCCTGGCCCCGCAGATCATGCGGTTGTACCTATCGGGTCGGCAGGGTTCCCCCAGCTACGAGCAGGAGCTCGAGCTCGGGACGTTCTTCCTGCGCTGGTTCCTGCCGCAGATCGTGTTCTACGGGCTGGGCGCCGTCGCAGCCGGGCTACTCACCGCGAACCGACGCTTCTCCGCACCGATGTTCGCGCCGGTGCTCAACAACGTCGCGGTCATCGTCACGATGCTGGTGTTCATCGCGATGCGACCAGGTCACGACACCTCGAT
This sequence comes from uncultured Actinomycetes bacterium, assembly GCA_963816105.1. Lineage (GTDB taxonomy): Bacteria > Actinomycetota > UBA4738 > UBA4738 > HRBIN12 > AC-51. Next base: position 590,077 of record CAWFJH010000004.1, read on the forward strand.
CGAGAGCGTGACGCAGCCCCAGCGCCTCCTGCTCGCGGCGGGAACCACCCTGGGCGTGGTGGCGATGACGATCGCGTTGTGGCCGTCGCTGCGAGGCCTCGGGTTTCGATGGCGGCTGCGCTTCGATTGGCGCCACGAGACCGTGCGGCGGCTCCTTCGCCTGGCGAGCTGGGTGGCCCTGTACGTGATCGCCAACCAAATCGCCTACTTCGTGATCATCACCTTCACTGGCCATCTCGAGGTCGGGGCCTACACCGCCTACTCCCAGGCGTTCATCTTCTTCTCGCTGCCACACGCGATCATCGCCGTCTCGATCTTCACCGCCCTGTTGCCCGGCATGACCGCGCGCTGGTCCGACCGTGAACTGGACGGCGTGCGCGAGCTCTTCTCACGGGGCATGCGCGACACCCTGATCGTGATGATCCCCGCCGCGGCGGGTTACGTCGTGCTTGCCGGTCCCATCGTGGCGCTGCTGGCGAGCTACGGCGCGATGAACGTCGCCGACACCGACCTGCTCGCGCGCACGCTCGCGGCATTCGCCATCGGGCTTCCGTTCTTCTCGGCCTTCCAGCTGCTCACACGGACCTACTACGCGACGCACGACGCTCGGACTCCCGCCCTGACCAACATCGCGGTCGCGGCGGTCAATCTCGGATTCGACCTGTGGCTCGCGTTCGGGCTCGATCTGGGTGTTCCCGGGCTGGCGTTGGGCTTCTCGATCTCCTACGTCGCGGGCACGCTGATCCTGTGCGTCCTGGTGAACCGGCGCCTCGAGGGAGCCGACTTCCGGCGAATCGGCAATACGACGCTGCGGACCGTCTGTGCGGCAATCCTGACTGCGGCTGCCGCCTGGACGGTGGCGGCGGGTGTGGCCGCCCTGGTGGATGTAGGGAGGCCGCTCATGCGGCTGCTGCAAGTGGCCGCGGCGGTTGCGGCGGGCGTGCTTGCCTTCGCCCTCGGCGCCCTTATCTTCAAGATCCAAGAGGCCGATGAGGTGAAACGCGCCTTGGCGGCGAGGTTTGGGAAATGAGCGAACGACGACTCCCCAGGATCCATGACGAAGCCGGGCTGATCGGCAAGATCGCCGCGATCTGGATCGTGGTGCTCGTGCTCGTCGGCCTCCTCGTCCTCGACGGCATCTCGATCGCGCTCACGACCTTCAAGCTGTCCAACGCGGCCCAGGCCGCCGCGACGACCGCCGCCGTGAACTTCAAGAACTTCGGCGACGTGCCGGGGGCCTGCACAGCGGCGCAGACCGACCTGACGAACGCCGATGTGCCCATCCCGGAGGGGCAGGCGTGGTGCAAGATCAACGTGAACACGGGGGTCGCGACCATCACGCTGCACGCGACCTCGTCGAGCCTCGTGCTCGGTCGTTTGTCGTTCACGCAGGACTTCACGCAGATCACGGCCAAGGAGTCCGCCGAGCCGTCCACGTTGTAGCGTGCCATCCGTGCCCGACGTCTCCGACGTCTCCGACAACGAGCTCGTCGCGCGGTACCTCGCCGGCGACGCAGGCGCCTTCGCCGACCTCGTCCGCCGCCACGAACGCCGAACCTTCGCCGTGTGCCTGCGGACGCTCGGCAACCCCGACGATGCCGCCGACGCCGCGCAGGACGTCCTGCTCGTGCTGGCGCGAAAGGCGGACCGCTACCGCGGCGAGTCGCAGTTCACCACCTGGCTGTACCGCGTGACGATGAACGTCTGCTACGACCACCTGCGCCGGGCGAAGCGGCGCCCCGCGTTGCTGCGAGCCCCCGATCCCGACGAGCCGGAGCACGAGCCCGGCCCGCCGGTCCCCGACCATGCCGACGCGGTTGCCGACGCGCAGGACGTGGGCGCCGCGCTCGCCCGAGTACCCGAGGACTTCCGGATCGCGCTCGTGCTCGCCGACGTCCAAGACCTGCCCTACGAGCAGATCGCCCAGGTCTTGGATCTGCCCATCGGCACCGTCAAGTCGCGGGTGCACCGTGGCCGGATCGCCCTCGCGCGCGAGATGGGTGCCGGCGCACCGGAACCCGGAACCCCTACCCCGACGTCCCAGGAGCAGCCATGAAGCACCCCGGACCGCAGCTCACGGACTACCTCGACGGCACGCTCGCGCCCGACGCGCGCGCGGCCGTCGAGGCGCACCTGACCTCCTGTGCGACCTGCCGGGAGGAGGTCCGCCTCGCATCGGCCGGCCGGCAGCTCGCCACTGGCCTGCCCGAGCCGGCCATGCCGCCGGGACTCGCGGATGCCGCCATCGAGGAAGCCCGCGGGCTCGCCGCCGAGCGAGCGCCCGAGGTCGCCGCGATCGACAGCGGGAACCGGCCGCGGCCCACGGCCTCGCGGTGGCTGGCCGTCGCGGGGGCCGCGGCCGTGGTGGTACTCATCGCCCTGGCGGCCCCACGCATCGGCCGGCCGGACGCGACCCAGGAGGCCGCGGCCCCCGCTGCGGCTGCGGCGGGGGCCGTGCCGGCGGCGACGGCGGTGGAGGTGCGGCACGCAAACGTGACCTTCGCTGGACTCGCGAGCGCCGCCCAGTCGCTCCGATCCACCGCCGACGCCGCGGGGGCGGGTGCGGGTGCGTCACCGGAGGTCACCAAAGGGGCGCCGTCCCCGTCCTCCGAGTTCGGGCCCGTTTTCGACGGTTCCCTCGAGGCCTCCCCCGAGCGGCTTCCCGCCGCCACCCAATGCCTCGAGCAGGCGTTCCAACAAGAGGCGACGGGCACCCTGACGCGCGTCGTGCAGGCTCGATACGAGGGAACGCCCGCCTACTTCGGCCTGTACGCCGTCGGCCCGGGCGCCGGGTTGCCGCCGACCCAGCTCCGACTCCTCGTGGCCTCGGTCAACGGGTGCGAGATCCTCGCGCAGACGACGCTGCGGGTATAGCGCGCACCTACGGGAATAGGCGGGCGTTGAGGCGTGTGGGAGGATTTCACGCATGACCGAGCAGGCGCGCAATGTGGTCGTCATCGGCTCAGGGCCGGCCGGCTATACGGCCGCGCTCTACGCCGCGCGCGCCGACCTGGAGCCGCTCGTCTTGAAGGGCCTCGATGCCGGCGGGCAGCTCATGCTCACCACCGAGGTCGAGAACTACCCGGGATTCGCCGACGGTGTCATGGGCCCCGAGCTCATGGACCAGATGGAGAAGCAGGCACAGCGCTTCGGGGCCGAGATCCTGGCGGTCTCCGTCACCGAGGTCGACCTCAGCGCCCGGCCGTTCCTCATCAAGGCGGGCGATCAGACATGGCGTGCCCGCACCGTGATCGTCGCGACGGGCGCGACCGCGCGCTGGCTCGATATCCCCGGTGAGGCGCAGCTTCGCGGACGCGGCGTGAGCGCGTGTGCCACCTGCGACGGATTCTTCTTCCGCGACCGCGAGCTCATCGTGGTCGGCGGCGGGGACACGGCCGCGGAGGAGGCCCTGTTTCTCACGAAGTTTGCGACCAAGGTCACGCTCGTGCATCGCCGCGACGGCCTGCGCGCCTCCAAGGTCATGCAGGACCGCGTGTTTGCGAACGAGAAGATCGAGGTCGTGTGGGACACCGTGCTCGAGGAAATCATCGGGGACGACGCGGTGACCGGCGTGCGGGTCCGCAACGTGCAGACGAGAGCGGAGAGCACGATCGCGACCGACGGCGTGTTCGTCGCCATCGGTCACGATCCCGCGACCGCGCTGTTCGGCGACCAGCTCGCGGTCGACGACGAGGGCTATCTCGTCGTCACCGAGCCCTCGACCGAGACCAGCGTCCCCGGCGTCTTCGCCGCCGGCGATGTCACCGACCACACGTACCGTCAGGCGGTCACCGCCGCTGGGCAAGGATGCAAGGCGGCCATCGACGCGGAACGGTTCCTCGTCGAGGAAGCACACGGCAGCTGATTCGACGACCACAAGGAGGCACGACATGGCGAACATCGGTGCGATCGACGACGAGACCTTCCAAGCCACGGTGCTGGACTCCGACACCCCGGTCCTGCTCGACTTCTGGGCCGAATGGTGCACCCCGTGCAAGCTCGTTTCGCCCGTGGTCGAGGAGATCGGCGACGAGCAGGGCAATGCGCTGAAGGTCGCGACGATCAACGTCGATGAGAACCCGGCCGTGACGCGCCAATACGGCGTGCTCTCGATCCCCTCGCTCATCTTGTTCAAGGGCGGGCAGGAGGTCGCGCGTGTCGTGGGCGCGAAGCCGAAGGAAGCGATCCTGCGCGACCTCGGCGCACACTTGTCCGCCGACGCCTAACGACGTTTGCGGCGCCCCGTTCGCGGGCGCACACTGGCTTCGTGCGCATCTTTCGCCGGGGCGATGAGGGCCCAGAGGTCCTCGACATCAACCAACGCTTGCACGACCTGGGATTTGCGCTGCCGGCGACCGAGCCGGGCGGGACGTTCGGCGACGCCACCGACGCGGCCGTCCGGTCCTTCCAAGCCGAACGCAGCCTTCGGGTCGACGGCATCGTCGGGCCGGACACGTGGGGGCAGCTGGTCGAGGCGGGGTTCCGGCTCGGCGACCGCACGCTGTATCTGCACGAGCCGCCGCTGCGCGGCGACGACGTGCGCGCGCTCCAGCGAAAACTGGACGCGCTCGGGTTTGATCCGGGCAAGCAGGACGGCGTGTACGGGTCGTTCACCGACGAGGCAGTGCGTGAGTTCCAGCGCAATGTGGGCGACCAGCCAGACGGCATCGTCGGGCTGCACACGATCGCGATGATCGAGCGCATGCGGCCGCTCGAGGGCGTCCCCGGCCGTGGTGTCGTCCGTGAGACCGAGGAGCTCCGTTCGATCCGCGGGCACTTGGACGGTCGGGTGATCGCGATCGACCCCGGGCACAGCGCGGACACGACCGATGTCGCCGTGCATCTGGCGCTCGCCCGTGCGCTCGCCGCGGAGCTGGCTCGATACGGCGCAAAGCCCGAGGTGCTGCGCGACGATGCCGACGCACCGTCGACGTCGTCGCGGGCGGCGCTCGCAAACATCCTGGACGCGACCGTGTGCGTGTCACTGCACCTCGGCAGCGGCGTCCCGGAGTCGAGTGGTCCGACGTGCTCCTACTTCGGCTCCACGACAACCCATTCCCCGGCAGGCCGGCGCCTTGCCGAGTGCATCCTCGAGGAGCTCGAGCGGGAACTCCACATGCGCGGGCGTCTGCAACGCCTGTCGGTGGCACTGCTGCGGGAAACCGCGATGCCGGCGGTCCAGGTCGAGGCGCTCGCGGCGACCAACGAGGTGGAGGCGGCGCTCCTGCGCACACCTGATGCGACCGTGCGGATCGGCCGGGCTATCGCCGAGGGCGTCCGCCGCTTCTTCGAGGACTAGCGGCGCCGGCCGAGCACAGCGAGCACCACGCCCAGGAGCGCGCCGAGGACTGCCGCGCGGACGCCGCGTTCGGTTTCGGTCAGATACGGCCGCTCGCCCGTCGAGTCCTGGGGTTCGTCCACCGGGGCTAGGCTACCCTGATGCGCGCCTGCCTGATGATCGAAGGCCAGCAAGGCCTCACGTGGCAGGACTGGTGCACACTCGCCGACGCGGCCGAGCGGCTCGGCTTCGAGGGACTCTTTCGCTCGGACCACTACTTCAGCTCCGAGGGTGTGTCCGGACGTGGGGCGACCGACGCGTGGACCGTCCTCGGGGCGCTCGCCGCACGCACCACCACGCTCCGGCTCGGCACGCTGGTATCGCCGGTGACGTTCCGGCTGCCGGCCGTCCTGGCGAAGATGGCGCTCACCGTCGATCTCATCAGCGGCGGCCGCGTCGAGGTCGGTATGGGGGCCGGCTGGTGGCAGGAGGAGCACACGCGATTCGGCATCCCCTTCCACGACGTCGACGAACGCTGGCGGATGCTCGAGGAGCAAGTACCCATCGTCGATGCGCTGCTGCGCGAGACGCCGTCGTTCTCGTTCGAGGGCGAGCACTATCGACTCGACGGCGCCGATCCGATGCCGGCGGCGGTGCAGCAGCCGCGGCCGCCGATCATCCTCGGTGGGTCCCGCGTCGGCCCGCGGATGCAGACGCTGATCGGCCGCTACGCCGACGAGTTCAACACGGTGGGCGGCACCCCGGAGCAGGTCGCCGAGCGGTTCGCCCGCGCGCGGACCGCGGTCGACGCCGCCGGTCGCGACCAGGACTCGGTGACGACGTCGCTCATGACGTGGCTGTTCGTCGGCCGAACGCACGAGGCGTATCTCGAGGCGCTCCGGCGGGCGCACGCCCTCGACCCCACGGCCGGTGCGTTCGACGCGTATCGCGGCGATATCGAGGCCGACTGCATCACCGGTACGCCGTCGGATGCGATCGCGCGGCTGCGTGCCTACGCCGAGGCCGGCGTGCAGCGGATCTTCCTCAACCACGAGCTCTACGACGACATCGACATGCTCGAGCTCGTGGCGACCGAGGTGTTGCCCGCGCTGTCCTGAGCTCCGAGCGGGCGCTGCTACGCTGGCGTTTCCCTTCCCACTCCGAGGTCATGGCCGAGTTCTCCATCGATCGCTTTGTCGACCGTTACGCCGCGCGCGCCGCGGGGATGACGGCGTCGGAGGTGCGCGCGTTGTTCGCGGTGGCGGCTCGCCCGGAGGTCGTCTCGCTCGCCGGTGGGATGCCGTACGTGCAGGCGCTGCCCTCCGCCGATGTGATCGCGGTCGCGCAGCACGTGCTCGCCGATCAGGGCGACGTGGCGCTGCAATACGGCGGCGGGCAAGGCGATCCGGTGCTTCGCGATCGCCTCGCGATGCTCATGGCCGAAGAAGGCATCGTCGCCGACCCCGAGGACGTCATCGTCACGACGGGCGCGCAACAGGCGCTCGATCTCATCGGCAAGCTGTTCTGCGATCCCGGAGATCTGATCGCGGTCGAGGCGCCCACCTATGTCGGTGCGCTCACGGCCTTCGGCGCGTATCAGCCGCGCTACCTGTCGATCGACCTGGACGACGACGGCATGATCGTCGAGGACCTGGAGCGCGCCTTGCTCGCGGGCGAACGCCCGAAGTTCGTCTACACCGTCCCGAACTTCGCGAACCCCTCCGGTGTGACGATGTCGTACGAAAGGCGGCGACACCTGGTCGCGCTATGCCGGGAAGCCTCGATTCCCATCGTCGAGGACAACCCGTACGGCCTGCTGCGCTTCGAAGGCGAGCCGGTACCGGCGCTGCGATCGCTCGACCCCGACAACGTCATCTATCTGGGAACGGTCTCGAAGACGTTCTCCCCCGGGGTACGCGTCGGCTGGGCGCTCGCGGAGCCCTCGGTGATCCAGCGGCTCGTCCTTGCCAAGGAGGCCGCGGATCTGTGCGGGTCCAACCTCAACATGCTGATCACCGCGCGCTGGTTCGCGGATGAGGCGCGGTGGCGCCCGACTCTGGCGGCACTTGTCGACACCTACCGCTCGCGGCGGGACGCGATGCTCGCGGCGCTCGAGGAACACATGCCCGACGGTGCGATCTGGACGCACCCGCACGGCGGCTTCTTCGTGTGGGTGACGCTCCCCGACTGGCTCGACGCGAAGGCGCTGCTCGCGGCCGCCGTGGAACGGCGCGTCGCCTACGTGCCCGGCACGGCGTTCTATCCGGACGGGCGCGGGGCGAACAAGATGCGCCTCGCGTTTTGCTACCCGACCGAGGACCGGATCCACGAAGGGGTCGCTCGACTCGGCGCGCTGCTTCGCGAGGAAGAGCAGCTCTACCTGAGCCTGGGAGGTGGATGACATGCGCGTCGCGGTGATCGCCGGCGGACGAACGCCCGAGCGAGACGTGTCCTTGCGAGGCGGTCACCGGGTGACCGCGGCGCTCGCCGAACTCGGGCACGACGCATGGCTCGTCGATCCCGCCGACGTCAAGCTCGTCGAGACGCTCCGGGAGCGCCCTCCCGACCTCTGCTGGTTAGCATTGCACGGCAAGGAAGGTGAGGACGGGACCGTACAGCGTCTGCTCGACTTGCTGGCGATCCCGTACACCGGCACGCCGGCGTTCGACTGCGAGGTCACCTTCGACAAGGTGCTGGCCAAGGAGGCGCTTCGGCGCGCGGGCGTGCCGACACCGGACTGGGTCGTCATCGAAGGATGGGCGCTTCGCGATCTCGGCGCGGGCGCCGCGCTGCCGACCGCGATAGAGCGGATCGGGCTTCCGTGCACAGTCAAGCCTTCACGAAGCGGATCGGCGCTCGGCGTGAGCATGGTGTCGCACGAAGCCGACCTCGCGGCGGCGGTGATGGCGGCGCTGTCGTTTAGCGGTGCGGTGATCATCGAACGCACGATCGTGGGAACGGAGGTCGCCGCCGCCTGCGTCGGCACGCCGCTGGAGGTGCTCCCCCTCGTCGAGATCGTCCCGAAGGAAGGTCTGTATGACTACGGTGCACGCTACACGGCCGGTGCGACCGACTACTTCGCCCCCGCACGCCTCGACCCGTCGACGGCCGAGTCGGTGGTGCGTGTTGCGGAGCGATCGCTGGCCGCGCTCGGCACGCGTGATACCGGACGCATCGACGTGATCGTGTCGGCAGACGGCGAACCGTTCGTGCTCGAGGGCAATGTCTCTCCGGGCATGACCGAGACCTCGCTCCTGCCGATGGCCGCTCAAGCGGCCGGGCTGTCGCTCGAGCGATTGTGTGACCGCATCCTACAGTCGGCGGCCGCTCGGCTGTGAGTCCCGTCGAGGACTGCGCTTAGTCGGGGGCGAGCCCGGGCCCGGAGCCGACGATCTCCGAGACGATTCGCTCCAGGTCGTCGGCCGAGCCGAACTCGATAACGACTCGCCCGCGCTTGGCACCCATCTGGATCGTGACTCGGGTCGCCAGTTGCTCGGACAGGATCTCCTCGACCTCGGCGAGCGAGGACGCATCGGCCTCGACGGCCTCGGGCGCGGCGGCCTCCTTTGCAGGACGCGCCGGCGTCTCGACGAACCGTCGCACGGCCTCCTCGGTCTGGCGAACCGACAGGTCCTCGGCCGCCACTCGCAAGGCGAGCGACGACATCGCATCCTTGTCGCCGAGCGACAGGAGCGCGCGGGCGTGTCCCGCCGTGATGCGGTCGTCGGTGAGGAGCTGCTGCACGTCCAGGGGAAGAGCAAGGAGGCGAATGGTGTTGGCGATCTGCGAGCGCGAGACACCCACCCGGTCGGCAAGCTCCTCCTGTTTGAGGCCAAGCTCTCCGAGCAGCGCTTTGAAAGCTTCGGCCTGCTCGATCGGATTGAGGTCCTCACGGTGGATGTTTTCGATCAGCGCGTCGCGAAGGAGGTCGGCGTCGCCGGAATCGCGCAGGACGACCGGCACGGTGGGCAGTCCGGCCGCTTTGGCCGCGCGGAGACGACGCTCCCCCGCGATGAGCTCGTAGCGGCCGTCACCGGCGCGCCGCACGACGATCGGTTGCAGGATCCCGACCTCCCGAATGGAGGCGGCGAGCCCCTCCAGGGCCTCGTCGTCGAAATGGGTCCGGGGCTGCTTGGGGTTTGGCGCGATCGCGCCCACCGGCACTTGAAGCAGCCCCGCGCTGGCCTCCCCGGCCTCAGGCGCCCCCGGGATCAGGGCCGACAGTCCGCGGCCCAGGCCGCCTCGTTTGGACATCACTCGCCTCCCTTACGAAATAGCCGCCACCGGCGTCGCTGCCCGTCGTCCTCATCGTGGAGCGTGCCGCCGAGCGATGCGGAGGGCGGCTCGGAGGCGCGCGCCTGGTCCGCCTGCTCGGTCCCGGCCCGATCGGCCGTGCTTTCGTCGATCACCACCACCCGCTGGCGCGGGAGCTCTCCGGGGAGCTGCGAGCCGCGGAGCGGGCGCACGCGTGCCTGCTCCGCCTCGGGCGCCTCCCAAATCTCGTCCTCGTCCTTGGGGGCCTCCACTCGAGGTGCCTGGGACGGGGCCGGTGTCGCGGCCGGGGGCTTCGGCTCGGCCACCTTGGGCGCCGCAGCCTTCGGGCGCGCGGTCTTGGCCGGCGGATCCGCAGGCCGCTCCTGCACGGGTCTTGCGGGCGCGGCGGCCTCCTCGAGCAACTCGTGGACGGTTGGGGTCTCCTCGTCGAGGGCTTCCTCCGGTGTTGAACCACTCCCGACCCGCTCCTGCATGACCTGGGGTGCTACGACCATCGGGAGGTCCTCGAAGGCAGGCATGGGAGTTGCGGGCGGCGGGCGGAGCGCGACTTCACGGGCGAGCTCCCGATAGCACTCCGCACCCTTCGACTTCGGATCGTAGAGAGTGATCGGAACGCCAAAGCCGGGGGCTTCGGAAAGACGGACGGTGCGCGGAATGATGGTGTCGTACACGAGGTCGCGGAAGTGCCGCTGGACTTCCTCGACGACCTGCTCGGAGAGCTTCGTCCGGGGGTCGAACATCGTCATCACGATGCCGGTCAGACGCAGCTCCGGATTGATGTTCTGCTGCACGAGGCTCACGTTGCGAAGCAGCTGGCCGAGGCCCTCGAGCGCGTAGTACTCGCATTGGATCGGGACGATCAGCTCCTCGGCGGCCGTGAGGGCATTGACCGTGATCAGGCCGAGCGAGGGGGGACAGTCGAGGAAGATGAAGTCATACGAACCCTCGTGCACGGCTTCCAGGGCTCGCTTGAGCCGCCCTTCGCGAGAGAACTGGCTGACCAGCTCGATGTCGGCACCCGCGAGATCGATCGTCGAGGGCACCGCGAACAGGCCCTTCACCGGGGAGGCCACGATGGCGTCGGTGACGGGAGCGTCGGCCACCAGCACGTCGTACGTGGTGGTGCCCCGGTTCTCGTGACGGATGCCCATGCCCGTCGAGGCATTCCCCTGCGGGTCCAGATCCACGACCAGAACCTGAAAACCCAGCTCCGCCAGGCACGCACCGAGGCTGACGGCGGTAGTGGACTTGCCCACCCCGCCCTTCTGGTTAGCGATCGCGATGACGCGGGCGGAACCAGGCACCTCGGGGACCTTGATCTTCGCCCGTTTCTTGGCGCCGGCGCGCTTGGCGGGCGCGCTTGACGAGGGCCCAGCGGACGACGAAGAGGCGCCGGAAGAGGGATTTCTCACTGCCGACCCATGATAACGAGGGGCCCCAGGTCCGCAAGGTCAGATCGGATGGAAACTCGCACGGAGCCGCCCAAACCGGCCAGATCGGCCTCCCCGAACGACGATCCGGCCCAATAGACGAGCACGCCATCGGGCTCGAGGAGGGGGGCCGCAAGGGCCCAGCTTTCCACGGCCGGAGCCAGGGCTCGCGCCAGGCACACATCAAACCTGTCCGGCGCCACCTCGGCCTTTCCGTGAAATACCCCGACGTTCGAGAGCCGGAGATCATCTACAGCCGACTCGAGGAATGCCACTCGGCCCTTCCTCGGCTCGACAAGGAGGAATTCGCGATCGGGGAGAGCGATCGCCAGGGGGATGCCCGGGACTCCCGCCCCACTCCCCAGATCGGCGATCCGGCCGCCGCCCTCGCGTACTGCCTCTATGCCACGGAGGCCGTCGAGGACGTGGCGCTCCCAGAGCTTGTCCTGGTCCCCGGGCGATATATATCCGCGCGGAATCGCGCGGCTGAGCAGAAGGTCAGAGAAGGCGTCTAGGAGGTCGATTTGGTGGGGTTCCAGCGTCTCGAGAAGCGCCCAAGCCCAACCCTCGTGTTTCACGTGAAACATCCTAGCCTCGGGGGAGCGCACCGCCGCCGGAGTTGCCCGGCCGCGCGGGCTAGTCAGGATGGACGACGACGAACCGGTTCGGGTCCTCACCTCGGGATTCGGAGTGCACACCTTCGGTGCCAGCGAGGGCGTCGTGGGCGATCTTCCGCTCGAGCGCGCCCATCGGCTCCAGAGCCTGCTCTTCGCCGGTCTCGAGGGCCTGATCCGCGGCGGCGCGCGCCGAGTCTTCGATTCGCGCGGCCCGGCGCTTGCGGTAGTCCTCCACGTCGACCAGGACGAGGATTCGCTCGTCGAGCCTGCGGCCCACCACCTGGCGGGAAAGCTCCTGGAGGGCGTCCAAGGTCTGACCGTGCCTCCCGATCAGCAACGACATGTCGTCGGAGTCACCGTCGAGGATGTCCACGTACATCCGGCCGCCTTCACTCACGGGCTCGGCGATGGCGTCGATGTCCATCTTCCCGAGGAGCTCCTCAACGAAATCGGCGACAGCATCGGCCTGCTCTTCGACGTTCACGTCCCCACTGCGGCCCTCGTCGCTCATCCGGCGCTCCCTTCGGGTTTCTTCGGCTTGAGCTGGTTACCGGGCTTGGCGCCGCCCTTGGGCGGAGGGGTCTGACCCTTCGTCCCGCCGGTGTTCGATCCGCCCTTGGCCGAGGACTTACTCGAGTTCGATGGGCCACCGCCCTTGCCGGCCGCCTTCTGGCCGGGCTTTTGGCCAGGCTTCTGGCCGGGCTTCTGCTTCGACCGGTTGTTCGAGCGATTGTTGGCGGGCGGGCGCTGCTTCTTGACCGACTCCTGCTGGGTCTGGGCCTGGGAGGCCTTCTCATTCAAATAACCCATGATCCCCTTGCGCTGGCTCTTGCCGGATTCGGCCCTCGCACGCTGCTCGGCCATCCGGCGCTCGAGGGCCTCAGGACCAATGTGGCCGGCGCGCAGCATCAGGGTCTGCTGGACGATCTGGATCCCGTTCGCGGTCGTCCAGTAGATGATCAGACCTGCGGGGAACGCCCAACCCCAGACGCCGTACAGCAGGGGCATGTACTTCATCATCGCTGCCTGGGTGCCGGTCTGGGCGTTCGGCGGACTTGCCTTCGACATCTGACGCTGCTGGTAGATGGCCGTCCCCAGCATGGCCAGCAGGAGAACCACGTAGGGGATCGCGTCGGGGAACTTCTTGGCGCCGCAGTTCAAGGATGACTGGGCGGTGGGTGCAGGATTGAAGGCCGTGATCGCCTGACCTGAAGAGGAAAGGATCGGCAGACCCTCCTCCAATGGCTGCTTGCCCGTGTCCTTCTCGACCACCTGCGTCCCGGACTGTGCGAGAGAGCACTGCAGGTTGAGCCCCAGCGCATCGAGGTTCTGGTGCATGACGACGTTGTAGAACAAGGTGCTGTCGGTCGGCAGGTGGTTGTTGTGCACCTCATACGAGTCGACATTCCCCGCCTCGCCGAAGGCCGTCGCCGGATCCGCAGTCCCGCCGATGTCGGCCTGGAACTTCCCTGGTGAGACGGAGGAAACCGTCCATTGACCGTTGTACTCGCCGGGCGTCACACCGGTTACAACCACGCTGTCTCCAGCCGCCAGCGAAGCACCCTGGGAGAGCGTGAACTCCGCGGTATTGCCCGCGACGATGGACGCGGCCGTGATCTGGACGGACGCCGTTGAGTAGGCCGCCAGCTGCGGCGGGCGTATGACGGCGTACATCGCGAACAGGAAGGGGAGCGTTAGGAGCATCGGGAGGCACCCGCCGAGCGGATTTACACCCGCCTCCCGCATAAGTTTCGTCTGTTCCTCCTGTTGCTTGGCCTTGTCGTTCTTGTACCGGCGCTTGATCTCAGCGATCTTGGGTTGGAGGGCCTGCATGTGCTGCATGCTCTTGATCTGCTTGAAGCCGAAGGGCAGCAGCAGGATCCGGATGATCGCGGTGACGATGATGATCGTGAGCGCGTAGTTGGGCACCAGGTTGTACACCTGGGCCATGAACCAACCCAGCCCGTTCAGCAGGCTCTGCCAGAGGGCAACGGCGATCATGGCGCCACCCTCGATTCGCCCTGGTTGCGTATGACGGCATCATGCATCGCCACGCGGGCCGGAACGCGCTCGACCCCGCCGCGACCGAAGGGGTTGCACCGCACGATGCGCCAGGCGGTGAGGCCGACACCCCGAACGGCGCCGTGGTGGCGGATGGCGTCCTCGGCGTAATGGCTGCAGCTCGGATAGAAGCGGCACTGCCCGCCGAACACGCCCGACAGCGTCACGCGGTAGATCCTGATCAGCAGCACCAGCGCGGCACGGACGGGGGCGCCGGCGCTCCACAGGACCTCACGCACCGGGCTCAACGCCTCGCCTGACCAGCTCGCTCATCTCGGCCACCAGCTCTCCCGTCGTCGCTCCGGCGATCGGCGCGCGCGCGACGAGCACCGCGTCCCGTCCAGCGGCGAGCGACGAAACCTCCCGCCAAGCAGCCCGCAAGATCCTTCGTGCGCGGTTGCGCTGCACCGCTCCTCCTACCTTGCGACTTGCGACGACGGCGAGCCGGCCCGCCCCGGGAGCGAGGAACACTACCACCCGTTCTCCACGTGACGGACGTGCCTCAACCATGATCTGCTCGATCTCGTGCGAGCGCACGACAGGTGATCTCCCGTGAGGTCAAACGGCCAGGCGAACACGGCCCTTGCGTCGACGCGACGCCAGGATCGAACGCCCCGCGCGCGTGCGCATGCGATGACGAAAGCCGTGCACCTTCGCGCGGTGCCGGTTGTTCGGCTGGTACGTACGCTTACCCTTGGCCATCGATGATCGAACCTCGCTCCGGAAAGGTCGGCCGGCTGGTCGCCGGCCGCCTGGGAGTATACGGGTATCATCGCTGCACAGAGGGGTTGACAACAGAAAGTGCGTCAAGACCCCCAATACGGCGTGAACCGTGGAAAACCGCCGTGCTATCGTCCCGACCGCCTTCCCCCGGGCAAGCGCGACCTTCGCGTCGATGAAGGGTCGATGAACAAGGAACCCTTCCCTCGAACGGGTTTTCAACCGGTGTGGAAAGGTCTTGTGGAATAGGTATGGAACACGTCGCTCGTGATGTCGCCGCATTCGATGCTTGGTCTGGCGTCCTCACGCGCGCCCGGGCCGAGCTGCCCGACACCACGATCGTGATGTGGTTCGCCGACGTCGAGCCAATCGCGCTCGACGACGAGATCCTCCGCCTATCGGTGCCGAGCACGATGGTGCGAGAGCGATTGCAGCATAACCATCTTGGCTTGATCGAAGAGGCTGCTGCTGCGACGGTGGGCAGGCCGCTCAAGATCGAGTTCCACATCGACGAGGCCATGCGCCACCCGCTCGGCGACGTGCCCGAACCGGTGTCGCAGCCGACGATGAGCCCCATCGCCACCACGGCGGCGACCACGCCGACCGTCGTGCTCGGGGCGCCCGGCCTGCCGTTTCCGAACTACACGTTCGACGCGTTCGTCCCCGGCCCGTCGAACCGCTTCGCCCACGCGGCCGCCATGGCGGTGGCGGAGGCGCCTCCGTCGACGGCTTACAACCCGCTGTTCATCTACGGTGGCGTCGGTCTTGGCAAAACGCACCTGCTCATTGCCGTCGGGCATCACATGTACCGGCTCAATCCCGGCATTCGCGTGAAGTACGTGACCTCCGAGCAGTTTCTGACGGAGTTCATCAAGGCGGTGCGCGAGCGTCAGAGTGACCGGTTCCGCCAGCGCTACCGCGAAGTCGACGTGTTGTTGGTCGACGACATTCAGTTCCTCGCCAAACGCGAGGAGACCCAGACCGAGTTTTTCCACACGTTCAACCATCTGCACGGTTCGGGCAAGCAGATCGCGATCGCCTCGGACCGGCCCCCCCACGAGCTCTCGGGCTTGGAGGAACGGCTGGTCAGCCGGTTCCGGTGGGGTCTGTGCGTTGACGTGCAGCCGCCCGACCTCGAGACACGGATCGCGATCCTGCAGCTCAAGGCGGAGCGCGAGCGCCTAACCGTGCCCCACGATGTGATCGAGTTCATCGCCTCGAAGTTCGATCAGTCGGTGCGCGAGCTCGAGGGCGCGCTCGTGAGGGTGGCCGCCTGGTCGGAGCTCACCGGCCAGCCGATCGACCAGGAGCTCACCGAGCGCGCGCTGCAGGATCTCATCCCGCAATCGGAGAACGAGATTCCGCCGCAGCTCATCATGGAGGAGACCGCCACGTACTTCACGCTGACGACCGGCGATCTCGTATCGAAGTCGCGCTCGCGACCCCTCACGACCGCGCGGCACATCGGCATGTACATCATGCGCGAGTGCACCGGGCTCTCGCTGGTCAAGATCGGCGAGATCTTCGGTGGGCGCGATCACACAACGGTGCTCCACGGCATCAAGAAGGTCGAGGAAGAGATGCGGGCGCGCGACACGACGTTTCGACAGGTGCAAGACGTCACGCGCATCGTCCGCGGGCGGGTCCGGGGCTCGGTCTGATGACGGGGATAAGGGTGCGCGATGAGTGGGGACAATCATTCGCCCGCGCCGCCCGCCGGGAGAGTGACAGCACTTGCCCAGCGCCCGTCCCCATGTCGTACAGCCCCGCTACGCTGCGCAAACGTAGTGTTCTCCACGAATCCACCGGCCCTACTACTACTAGTTCTTCTTTCTTACTTCTCTAACTGCAGGGGGTGTCGGCAGTGAGGTTCCGATGCGATCGCGACGTGCTGTCGGAGGCGTTGCAAACGGTTCAGCGAGGGGTGTCGTCCCGGCCGGGGATTCCGGCGCTGACCGGTGTGCTGCTCGAGGCCGCCGAGAGCGGCCAGCTGGTGCTGACGACGACCGACCTCGAGGTGTCGGCTCGTCTTGCGATCGACGTGCAAGTGAGCGAGGCGGGGGTCGCGCTCGTCCCGGCCCGACTGCTGGTCGACACGGTGAAGTCGTTGTCTGATGCGCCTGTTGATGTCGAGACCGACCAGTCGCAGGCGCGCATCCGCTGCGCCGCGTACGAGGGCCTGCTGCGCCTGCTGCCGGTCGAGGATTTCCCGGGATTGCAGGAGCCGGGCGGCACGACGGTCGAGGCCGATGCCGGTGCGTTCGCCGAGTCGGTGTCTCAAGTCGGCCGGGCGGCAAGCCGGGACGAGGCACGCCCGATGCTCACCGGTGTGCTCGTCGAGATCAGCCGCGAGGGCTGTGTGCTCGTTGCGACCGATTCGTACCGGCTGGCGGTGCGTGAGCTCGTGGCAAGCGCCACCGGCGAGGGACGGGCGATCGTGCCCGAGCGGGCCCTTGCCGAGGCCGGCCGGGCCGCATCGACCGACGAGAAGGGCACGGTCCAGATCACGGTCGACGAGTCGCAGGCGTCGTTTCGCGCAGGCGGGCTGACGCTCACGTCCCGGCTGATCGAAGGGGAGTTCCCCAACTATCGCCAGCTGCTGCCCGAAGGGCATGAGAGCCGGCTGACGGTTTCGCGCCAGCAGCTGCTCGACGCCGTGCGCCGTGTGGGGCTGCTCGCCCGCGACACGACCCCGGTCCGGATGGAGTTCAACGCGCTCGGGGTCAAGCTTTCGTCGAGCTCGCCCGACCTCGGCCAGGCGGTCGAGGCGGTTGAGGCGCGGTATGAGGGAGAGGACCTCACGGTGGCGTTCAATCCCCAGTACTTGATCGACGGGCTGACCGCGGCCGTCGGCGAGTCGATCCACCTCGACGTGCGCGACGGGCTCAAGCCCGGTGTTGTCCACGGGGAGGACGGCGCCTTCACGTACCTCGTCATGCCGGTGCGTCTGCCCGCGGTGGTGGCGTAGCCGCCGCGCGGCCGGGCGCGCCGAGGCCGCCATGCTCCTTCGCTGGGTCGAGCTGCGCGATTTCAGAAACCACGCGCACACGAAACTCAAGCCGATCCCGGAGGGCCTGTTGGTGGCCGTCGGGGCCAACGGCGAAGGAAAGACCAACCTCTTGGAGGCGATTCACTTCCTGTACGCGCTCGAAAGCCCACGTGCCTCGACGAAGGAGCCGCTGGTGCGTCACGGGGCGGAGCGCGGCTACGTCCGGGGGGAGTTCCAGACCGAGGTCGGCAAGGTGCTCGTCGAGATCGAGGTGCGCGCACGCGGTGCCAACAAGGTGCATGTCGACCGCTCGCCCGTCCGGCGCAAGCGCGATCTCCGCAAGCGGGTGCGCTCGGTGATGTTCGGACCCTTCGACCTGCCGGTGGTCGCCGGCGATCCGGCCCGCCGGCGCGCGTTCATGGACGAGGCGGTGGTGGCGCTGCTGCCGGCCTCCGACACGCTCACGAGCACGTACGAGCGCGTCGTGCGCCAGCGGAACCGCCTGCTGAAGGAGCACGACGGCCGGGGGGCGCCGGGCGACCTCCCGACCTGGGACGAGCAGCTGGTCGAGACGGGAACGGCGGTGATGAAGGCCCGCGCCGCGGCCGTCGAGGCCCTCGCGGGTCACGCGACCGAGATGTTCGACGACATCGCGGGGTATCCGCTCGTGGTGCGGTACGCGCCCAACGTCGAGGACGGCACGGCCGAAGCCTTTCGCGAGCGCCTGGCCGAACGTCGTCCCGATGAGCTCCAGCGCCGGACGTCGCTCGTGGGTCCCCACCGCGACGAGCTCGAACTCGCGGTGCGCGATCTCGGCGCGCGGGGGTTCGCGAGCCACGGCGAGACCTGGGTGGCGGCGTTGTCGCTGCGGATGGGCATTGCCGACGCGGTTGCGGCCGCGATCGGAGAGGCGCCCGTCGTCATCGCCGACGATCCCTACAGCGCGCTGGATCCGGCGCGCCGCGACCGGGTCGCGGCGCGCCTGGCTGGGCGCGAGGGGCAGGTCGTGATCAGCGTCGCCGATGACGCCGACGTGCCGGCGTCGGCAACGCAGGTCTGGGATGTGCGCGGCGGGACGGTCGCCGTGCGAGGCTGAGCCGATGCCGCATTCGAAGGGTTTCGCGCAACGACGGGATGCCCGCTCGAGCGACCCCGTTGCGATCGGCGACATCGTCGAGCGGCTGCTCGACGAGGACCTGTTTCGCCGCGGCGTGCCGCTCGCCGACCTCGCACGCCGCTGGCCGGAACTGGTCGGCGAGCGGCTCGGGGAGGCCACGGCTCCCGTGTCACTGGAAGGTGGTTGTCTGGTCGTCGCGGCGACCGACGGGCCTTGGGGATCACAGGCTCGGTACCTCGCCGAAGAGATCCGGCGGCGGGCCGACGAGGCCCTCGGCGGCGGTGCGGTCACCACGGTCCGCGTCGTCGTTCGATCCGAGCGAAACCGCAGGTCAGAGCCGTAATTTCCGCTCTTTTGCTGCGGTCATTTCGGGTGCCGGTCGAGTAGCATAGAGGCGTCGTCGTGGTTCCCCCCGACGCGAGTCCCACCACCGCCGTGTGGGTGCCGCACGGCCCTGATCGGAGGACCATTGGCAACCGCAGCGAAGTCGACCGCGAAGTCGACCACGAAGGCCAAACGCACCAAGACCACCGGCTACGACGCCCAAAACATCCAGGTTCTCGAGGGGCTGGAGCCCGTCCGCAAGCGCCCCGGCATGTACATCGGCACCACCAGCGTGCGGGGTCTGCATCACCTGGTGTACGAGGTGGTCGACAATGCGATCGACGAGGCGATGGCCGGCTTTTGCGACCGCATCGTCGTCACGCTGCACACCGACGGGTCGGCCAGCGTGCAGGACAACGGACGAGGCATTCCGGTCAAGCCGATCCCGGGCGCGAAGGACCGCCGCTCCGCACTCGAGGTAGTCCTCACCGTGCTGCACGCCGGCGGCAAGTTCGGCGGCGGGGGGTACGCAATCTCGGGAGGCCTGCACGGCGTCGGCGTTTCCGTGGTGAACGCGCTGTCCGAGAAGCTTCAGGTGGAGGTCCGCCGCGACGGCTTCAGCTACACGATGGCGTTTGCCCGCGGCAAGGTCACCAAGAAGCTCACCAAGGGCAGGGCCGCCCAGCGCACCGGCACGACGATCCGCTTTTGGCCCGATCCCGAGGTCTTTACCGAGACTCTGGAGTTCCGCAAGGAGATCCTCACCGAGCGGCTGCACGAGCTGAGCTTCCTGAACAAGGGAGTGGAGATCCAGCTCGTCGATGACCGCGACGGCTCGAAGGAGACCTACAAGGCCAACGGCGGGCTGATTGACTTCGTGAAGTACCTCGCACAGGGCAAGGACGCCGTCAACCGCATCATTCCGGTGGAATACAAGGGCGACGACGGCGAGGTCGAGATCGCGATGCAGTGGACGAGCGGCTTCAGCGAGTCGGTCTATTCGTTCGCGAACACGATCAACACGCACGAGGGCGGGATGCACGAGGAGGGGTTCAAGAAGTCGCTCACGAACGTCCTCAACCGCTATGCCCGCGCGAAGGGCGTGCTCAGGGAGAAGGAGGACAACCTCATCGGCGAGGACGTCCGCGAAGGGTTGATCGCGATCATTTCGGTGAAGCTCCGCGACCCCCAGTTCGAGGGCCAGACAAAGACCAAGCTCGGCAACGCCTCGATGCGTTCCCTCGTCGAGACCACGGTGAACGCCCAGCTCGCCGAGTGGCTGGAGGAGCATCCCGGCGAGGCCAAGCGCATCGTGCAGAAGTCGCAGCAAGCTGCGAAGGCCCGCATGGCGGCCAAGCAGGCGCGCGACCTCACCCGGCGCAAGTCGTTCCTGGAGAGCGGCTCGTTGCCCGGCAAGCTGGCCGACTGCCAGCTCACCGACCCGGCGTCGTGCGAGCTGTACATCGTCGAAGGCGTCTCGGCCGGCGGCTCTGCGAAGGACGCGCGCAACCGCGCCTCGCAGGCGATCCTGCCCATCCGCGGCAAGATCCTCAACGTCGAGAAGGCGCGCCTGCACAAGACGCTCGAGAACACCGAGATTCAGGCGCTCATCACCGCGATCGGCACCGGCATCGGCGAGGAGTTCGACCTCGAGCGGGCTCGGTATCACCGGATCGTGATCATGGCCGACGCCGACGTCGACGGCGCCCACATCCGCACGCTGCTGCTGACGTTCTTCTTCCGGAACATGACCGAGTTGATCGATGCGGGCTACATCTACCTGGCGCAGCCGCCGCTCTACCTGCTCAAACAGGGCAAGCAGGAGCACTACTTCTACACGGAGCGCGAGTGGGACACCTGGCGGAAGAAGCACGGGAACGGCAAGAAGCTCGATCCGCAGCGCTTCAAAGGCCTGGGCGAGATGGACGCCGTCCAGCTTTGGGATACGACGATGGACCCCGAGCACCGCACATTGCTGCGGGTAGACCTCGAGGACGCCGCAACGGCCGACCGCCTGTTCAGCGTCTTGATGGGCGAGGACGTCGCGTCGCGTAAGGCGTTCATCGAGACCAACGCCAAGTACGTCCAGAACCTGGACGTGTAGAGGAGACCCGGTGCCCCAAGACCAGCTGTTCGCCGGCAACATCGAGCCCGTGGCGCTCGAGGACGAGCTGCAGCGCAGCTACCTCGACTACGCGATGTCGGTCATCGTCGGACGCGCCCTGCCCGACGTGCGCGACGGTCTCAAGCCCGTGCAGCGCCGGATCTTGTGGTCGATGCTCGAGTCCGGTCTCCGGCCCGATCGCCCCCACCGCAAGTCGGTCGCCGCGGTGGGCGACGTGCTGAAGAAGTACCACCCGCACGGCGACCAGAGCGTGTACGACGCCCTTGTCCGGATGGCCCAGCCGTGGGTGATGCGCGCGCCGCTTATCGACGGGCACGGCAACTTCGGCTCGATCGACGGGGATCCTGCTGCGGCGATGCGGTACACCGAGGCGCGCCTGGCTCCCATGGCGATGGAGCTGCTGCGCGACATCGACGCAGAGACCGTCGACTTTGTCCCGAACTTCGACGGGTACGAGCAGGAGCCGCTGGCGGTGCCGGCGCGGTTCCCGAACCTGCTCGTGAACGGTGCCGCGGGCATCGCGGTCGGCATGGCCACGACGATCCCGCCCCACAACCTCGGTGAGGTCATCGACGCCACCACGCACTACCTCGACAATCCCGAAAGCACGCCCGAGGACCTCATGGCGTTCGTCAAGGGCCCGGATTTCCCGACTGGCGCCACGATCATGGGGCGCGACGGGATCAAGGACGCCTACCGGACGGGGCGTGGCTCGATCAAGATCCGCGCGATCTCGACGATCGAGGAGGGCCCCCAGAACCGGTCGCACATCGTCGTCACCGAGCTTCCCTACCAGGTGAACAAGGCGCGCCTCGCCGAGAAGATCGCCGACCTCGTGCGCACGGGCAAGATCAAGGACATCGCCGACGTCCGTGACGAGTCCAACCGAGAGGGCATGCGCCTCGTGGTCGTGTGCAAGCGCGGTGCCAACGCCCAGGTGGTGCAGAACCAGCTCTACAAGCAGACGCAGCTGCAGGACAGCATCGGCGTGATCATGCTCGCGCTCGTCGATGGCGTGCCGCGCACGTTGAACCTTGCCGAGATGATCGGCTATTACGTCGACCACCAGATCGACGTCATCACGCGGCGCACCCAGTACGAGAAGCGCCGGGCCGAGGAACGCGACCACATCGTCCAGGGCCTGCTCATCGCCCTGGATCATCTCGACGAGGTCATCGCCATCATCCGCGGCTCGCAGGACGCCGACGAAGCTCGTTCGAAGCTGATGAAGAAATTCAAGCTGAGCGAGATCCAGGCAAACCACATCCTCGACATGCCGTTGCGCCGCCTGACGCGTCTCGCGCGCGAGGAACTCGTGGCCGAGCACGAGGAGCTCGGCAAGCGGATCACGTACCTGAACTCGCTGCTGCGCGACCCCAAGAAGCTCCGGGGCGTCATCAAGGAGGAGCTCGCCGAGATTCGGAAGAAGCACGCCGACGCGCGGCGCACCAAGATCCGCGCCGAGGAAGGCGACTTCGATGTCGAGGACCTCATCGCCGAGGAGGACGTCGTCATCACGGTGTCGCGCGCCGGCTACGTCAAGCGCCAGCCCGTCGACGCGTTCAAGCGGCAGGGTCGGGGCGGCAAGGGCGTCAAGGGCGCCACCCTCAAGGAAGAAGACGTCATCAAGAACGTCTTCATCACGACGACGCACCATTGGCTGTTGTTCTTCACCTCGAAGGGCAAGGTCTACCGGGTCAAGGCCCACGCGGTGCCCGATACCTCGCGGCAGGCGCGCGGGCTGTTCGCCGCCAACCTCCCGGGGGTGCAGGTGAGCGCCGACGAACACGTATCGGCGGTGCTCGACCTCAAGGAGTACGAGGAGGGCCGCTTCCTGTTGTTCGCGACGCGCAACGGCCAGGTTAAGAAGACGGCGCTTCCTGAGTACGACTCGCCGCGCACGGGTCTGGCCGCCATCAACTTGAAGGACGGCGACGAGCTCATCGACGTCAAGCTCACCGGTGGCGGCGACGACGTCTTCCTCATCTCGCGCAAGGGCCAGACCATCCGCTTCAAGGAAAGCCTCGCGCGTCCGATGGGCCGCGCAACCGCGGGTGTGATCGGAATGCGACTGGCCGCAGACGACGAGGTCATCGAGCTCTGCCTGTCCTCCGAGGGTGAGGAGATGATCAGCGTCTCGCAGAACGGCTACGGCAAGCGCTCGAAGCTCGCCGACTACCCGGTGAAGGGCCGCGGGGGCAAGGGCGTGATCGGACACCAGATCACGAACAAGACGGGCCTGCTCGCCGGGGCGTTTATCGGCTCCAAGGACCAGGACCTTCTGACGATCTCGTCGGCGGGCAAGGTGCAACGCGTTGCCGCCGAGGAGATCCGCCGTGTCGGACGCAGCTCGCAGGGCGTCCGCACGATGCGGGTCGAGCCCGGCGAGACGGTCGCGGCGATCGCACCCGTCGTGCTCCAGATGGACGAGGAGTAGGGCCCCCGCGCACCGGGCGCGATGCGCCGGATGGATGAAGCGGGGCAGCGGATGCCGTGCAAGGATTGCGCACCGTGACCCTCCCCGACTGGCCCGCGTTGCGCGAACGCATGCTCGCGCCCAAGCCCGCGCTTGTGTTCACGGCGTACGCGATCGGGCGCGACCCGCTCAAGATCCACTACGACGGCGACGGCACGTTTCGGGTCGCCGGGTCGGGAACGACGCTGCAGGGCGAGGCCTGGATCACCTCGGCGGTCGAGCCCCGGCGGTTCGTGCGGCTCGGCGACGCCTACGGCGAGGTGACGGGGCGTGAGGAGCTCGGCCGGCCGTGCCTCGTCGCCGAGGTCCGCGGTCTCCGCGGCGCCACCACGACGATGCGTCTGTGGGTCGACGAGGAGGTCGGCTGCATCGTGCGCATGGAGCGGATCGACGACCCCGCGCCGCTCGTGGTGCTCGGCGACCTCGAGATCGATCCCGACGTGTCTCAGTCGGCGGTCTCGGGCAACGGCACCGACGAGAACACGCGCCAGAGCACGACGTCGTAGACGGCCTTGAGACCGCCCGCCGCGACCCACGGCGCGCCGATCGCGACCTGCATCAGCACCGTTGCCATCAACGGACCGAACGGCCGAGCGACATACCGCGCGCTGTTCGTGAACGCGGCCGCTGCGGTGCGCTCGGCGGGGTCGACGAGGGCGGCGATGTAGGCCTGTCGCGTCGGCACGTCCATCTGCGACAGCGCAAACCGCGCCAGCAGGATCGCGATCGCGACGCCGAGCGTCGGGGCGAACGGGATCAGGATGAGCAGGATGTTCGACGGCAGGTGCGTGCCCACCATCGTCGCCAGCAGACCGAAGCGGACCGCCAAGCGCGGTGCAAGCACGGACGAGCCGGCCTGCAGCAGGCCCGAGGCGAACATCACCGCCGACATCAGCTCGATGCTCGCCCCGAACCGCGTGGAGAACCAGTACACGATGAACACCGTGATCACGAACCCGCCCGCAAACGCGTCGACGGCGAACAGCGCGGCGAGCTTCGTGACGATCGGCCGCGAGCGCTCCAAGGGTGCCTGCTCGGCCGACGCCTGCCGCTCGAGCACGTCCGAGAGCCCTCGCGCCAGGATCAGACAGATCACCGCGCCGATGGGAAAGAGCAGGAACCACGCCCGGCCGGTCGGGGCACCGCTCCAGACCTTGTGGATGAACGCCGGGCCGCCGGCAAGCAGCGCGCCGAGCGCGCCCGCCAGGTAGGCAACGGCGTTGTACCGGCCGAACACGTGCACGCGCGTCTCGGCGGGCGCCTGACCGATCATGGCCTGCTCGAGCGTCGTGAGCGGGCCGTTCTCGTTGGCGTCGGTCGACATCACGCCCAGCAGCGCGAGCACCACCAGAATCCAGAACGCTTGGGTTAGCGCGTACGCGAGCCCTACCACGCCCATCAGCGCGAGCAGGCCCGTGTACGTGCGCCGCCGGCCGAGTCGGTCCCCGGTGAGTCCGACGAAGATGGCCGCGATCGCCATGCCGGCGAGGATCGCGGCGCCGAGGATCCCCACCCGGAGGTCCGAGGCGCCGTTGGCTGCGAGGCTCGAGCCGAGGATCACGGCGCCGAATCCGTAGAGGAACGCGCGAACGGCTTGGATGCCGAGGATCCGTCGAAGGTCGCCGACCAGGTCGTCGTACGGCGCCGCGCGATCGCTCACGCGCTGATCATGCACCACCTCGAGCGGGGCGCTACGCGGAACGGAGGCCGCGCAAGGCGACGAGACGACGAATCTTGGCTCGCGCCTGGCCGTAGGTGAGGTCGGTGCCTACGTCCCCGCCCGCGTGTTCCGCGAGCCAGGTCAACGTCTGCATCTGGCTCTCATTCGCCGGGTCGCCCAAGAGGCTCGGAATCACGCGGGCGGCCTCACCAAGCGTGAACGTGGGATCGAAGCCAAGTCCGACCTCCGGCCCGAGAAATTCCAGGTAGGCGGCCACCGGCGGGGGCATCGGGCCGGTCTCCCCGGTCCAGCTCGCGAGGTCGTCGTCGAGCGCGATGCCCCAGAGCACCTGGGCGTCGCCTCCCGCCGCGTCGACCCGACACAGGTAGCACCAGGTCGCGTCCATTCCATGCGCGCAGCCAGCCATCTCAGCACCATCGGCACCGCGCTCGCGGCGCCTTAGACACCCTATGACGGGCGTAGGCTTCAACCGTGGAAGCGACGGCAGGTTGGCTCCTGATCGGCATCGGCGCGGTCTTTGTGCTCCTGAACGTCCTGTGGTTCCCAGGCCGGGCAGGCAGCCGCACGCTCGACGCGCTCGCGGTGGCCAACGGGGTGATTGTCGCGGTGGGCGGCCTCATGGTGACCGCCGCGGACGGCGTGGGGAACTGGATCGTGGCGATCGTGTTCATCTGTGTCGCCGCAGTCGCGAAGCGCCACGCGTTGTTCGCACCCGGCGGGCCTTTCCGCACCTAATCCTCCGGGTGCTTGCCATCGGGTGGGCGTACCCTTAGAACCTCTCGGGAGCGAGGATGAGCACCACGGCCGAGGAACCCGTCACCGAGAAGCAGGCGACCGATCCCACGATCGACGTCGAGCTTCCCGCCGCCACCACCGCGCAGGCCACACCGTCGAGCGCGGCGGTGGAGTCGACCGTGGTCGGCCGCGGGCGGCCCACGCGGTTCGTGCGCCGGGGGAACCGCCGGACGCGCGTCACCGTCCGCCGCTTCGGCCTGCTGTCGGTCTTTAAGTTCTCGATGATCTTCTCGCTCTGCATGTCGATGGTCGTGTGGCTCGCGCTGATAATGATCTACTTCGTGCTCCAGGCGGTCGGTGTGACCGACACGATCGCCTACTGGATCGGGTGCGTCGTCAACACGTCCAACGGCACCTATGAGTGCACGGCATCGAGCATCGACGCGGTGCCGATCTTCACGTACCTGCTCGTCGCCCTGCTCGTCACGGCGCTGGTGGTCGCCGTGCTCTGGACCTTCATGGCCCTCATCTACAACCTGATCGCCGACATCGTCGGTGGCGTCGAGGTCGTGCTCGCCGAGAAGCGCGACTGACGCGCACGCGCCGATCCGTCAGGGCGTCAGGTACGGCTCTGCCGGCTGGGGGACGAGCGTGACGCCACCCGGATCGGCCTCGACGATCGCCTGGTGCCCGAGCGGATAGATCGTCCCCTTCACCTCCACCCAGTCGTTCGTCGCGAAGTCGCCGGGCGGCACGTTGACCACGCGGACCGCCACCGTGGTGGCATCGACGATGCAGCAGGTGATGACGTAGCGGGTGAGCATGAACTCGTCCGCCGGCGTGTCGGGGTAGCGCGCGACGAAGCCGACGAAGTCGACCGGCGCACCCTGGCGCTCCGCGAGTGCGCGGGCACCGTCGTCGGATGCCTGCGCCGCCGCCACCGACAGGAGCGTGATCTCCGAGGTCGCGGTGATGGCGCCGAACGGGCTCGAGTAGTTCACCGAGCTGTAGCTCGCCTTTTTCGACGCGGAGAACGTTCCCAGCGTCTCGGGCGGGAGCGCGAGCACGATCACGACGGGCAGGGTCATCAGGGCGAGGACGACGGCCTCTCTGCGGGAAAGCGGATCCGGGAAGTGCACTCGCGCCGCGAGCAAACGTCCCGCCGCCGCGAGGGTCAGGAGCGTCGCCCCGACGGGGACGACCCACGAGGTCCGCGTGGACAGGTAGAGGTTCACCCGCCCGGTCAGGAACAACGTCCAGAACAGGATCGCCCACGCGCTCAGCACGAGCCCGCCGGCGATGCGGACAGCGCTCCAGCGAACCGGCTGCGGCTCCGGGGTGTCCGGCGCGCGGGGAAGCGTGGCGGCGCGGCTCATCCGAACGCCACCAGGAACCACAGCGCGCCGACGAAGGTCACTGCCGCCGTCGCGATCACGATCGTTCGGGTCGTGCGCCTGCCGAACGTGCCGACATAGAGCGCGCCCAACTTGAGGTCCACCATCGGTCCGAACACCAGGAACGCGAGCTGCGCGGCCGCCCCGAACTGGACGAACGAGGCAGCGATGAACGCGTCCGATTCCGAGCACAGGGACAGGACGACGGCCAGGCCCATCATCACGACGATGTCGAGGATCGGCGTGCCGGCCACCCGCGTCACGACGGATGCCGGCAGGAACGTCTGCACGAGCGCCGCCACCGTCGCGCCGAGCAACAGGAACCGCGTCATGAACAGGAAGTCGTTGCCGACGTGGAGGAAGAAGATCCGCCAGCGGGGCTCGGGGCGCTCGAGCTCGAGCGGCTCGGGATCGGAGTGCTGCGCGCTCGGCCGGAGCAGCTCGTCCTTCGTGCGGCCGCCCAGGACCCAGCCGACCACGATCGCCACCGTCAACCCCAGTGCGAAGCGCCCGAGGACCATCGGCCACAGCGTCGTCCGTCCGCGGAACGCCACGAACGTCGAGGCGATCACGACCGGGTTCACGACCGGCGCCGCGAGCATGAACGTGATCGCCGCGGAGGGAAGCAGCCCCTTCGTCATCAGACGCCGGGCCACGGGCACCGACCCGCATTCGCAGATCGGGAAGGCCATCCCGGCGAGCCCCGCCGCCGGGAGTTGCAGGGCCGGAGGAAGCCGGGTGAGCCCCTCGAGCGCGCTCGGCGGGACGAAGACCTCGATCGTGGCCGACGCGACCGCGCCGATGAGCACGAACGGGAGTGCTTGGATGACCAGCCCGCCGAACACGAGGAAGGCCGCCTGCAGCCACGCCGCGCCGCCGGGCTGCACCAACCGGACGAGCACGCCCGCGGCGACGAGCCCGCCGATCAGCGCTACGGCCGTGCGAGCGGTGGCGGTGTCCGCACGACGAAGGGGGCGACCGACCGACGACACGTTCAGGACCTCATGGCTCAGCAGTACCGCGCGAACGAGACGGCGAAAGACGGGAACGCATCGGCGAACAGGTTCTCACCGTCGACGACCATGCGGCGCATCGCCTGTGCCGCGGCGTTGGAGGTCAGGTCGTTCTCCGCGAGGACACGTTGGTCGAGGAACAGGCCGCCGGCCGCTGCGGCCGCCACCACCGGCTGCGACGTCTGCACCGAGGCGTTCACCCGGCGCACGACGTGCGCGGCCGGCACGGCCTGCGACGGCGCCGAGGTGCCGGTCGCGGCGAGCACGAACGTGACGGAGGCGTCATCGGTGCCGGCGGCGCGGACGATCGCAGCGGTCTGCCCGTCCATCCGGTCGAGGGACCCGTCCAACACCACCCCGAGCACGTCGGGGACGTCGTCGGAGCCGTAGCCGGCGTCCAAGAGCGCCCGCACGGCGGGGAGCGGCCGCTGCGTGATCGAGAGGTCGTACCGGGGCCGGGTTGGGTACGCCCACCCGTTGCCGATCAGTCCGCGATCGTCCACGTCGGGTGCGACCAGCCCGACCTTCATGGCGACGCCGTAGTGCGACCCCAGGTCGTCGGGGAGCGTCGAGACGATCGAGGTGGGCGCGTCCGGCCCCCACGCCGAGACGAGCCGGCCGGTGTCGTCGCGGATCGTCGAGCCCGTGATCCCGTGCTGAGACGGGAGGCCGCCGGTGCCGATCGTCGTCAGCGTCGCGGCGGGATCGAGCGGGATCGAGCCGGCGGTCCCCTCGAGCGTGCCGTCCCCGGTGCGGTGCAGCGTCGCGCGCAGGAACGGCCATGCATCCGGCGCCGCCCAGAGATCGGTCGTCCCCACGCCGCGCCACACGACTTCGACGATCAGCCGCGGCCGGTCGCCGGTGGCGAGACCGGGTATGGCAACGCCGGCTCGTACCTCGGGGTGCGGCCGCCGCAGCCCGAGCAGGTCGGCCAGAGTCGGGGCGATCTGGTCCAGCCCCGTTCCGTCGGGGACGGCGCCGTCGGGTGCGACCCCGGTTCCCAGAAACGCGATGGGAACGCGAGTGTCCGACACCGGATCGACCTGGGGCCACGACAACACGTCGTCGGCCGGCCGTGCGCCGCCCGCGACGGCGGTCGTCGCCGCGACGCCGAGCACGTCCGGCGAGCGGCCGTTGCGGAACCCGTTCGCCACGAGCGTCCGGACGTCGGCGGGGAGCCCACAGAACGGAACGGCGATCGGGGTCGCGGCGGTTGCGCCACCGCACGCGTCGCCGACGCAGGCGACCCGAGCCAGGACCGGCGGGACGGCGAGCAGCGAGAGGACGAGCAGTACCAGCGAGAGCCGGCGTGCGGGCGGCCGTGACACGATGGACGAGGCTACCGCTGCCACGCGCGGCCCGCAGGGCGGCGGCCTTTGGGTCCGGGGCCGTCACACGACCGTCACAAGCTCGCCACATACCCCTCGGTAAGATGGTTCGCCGCCGCGGCACCGAGATGGGCCGCCGGCAGTCAGCGGCAACCGGACCACCGGCGCCGTACGGATCGGATGAGGTCCTGCGAATCGACGGGAGATCGATGATGGGTGCACGCCGTTGGACCGCGAGCTCCGCTCGCACAGGCGCTCCTCGCTGGGTGCCGGCACTGCTGCTCGCGACCGCGCTCCTCGCCGGGGCGTGCACGTCGGGCGCCGATGCCGCCCCCGACTCCTCGGCGCCGACCGCCGGCGGACCGGTCCCCACGACGGCGGCAAGCCCAGTGGTCCCGGTCGACGACGCCGCCAGGGCCCTGATAAACGCAACGTGCCAGAACGACAACCACGAGGTTCTCCTTCGCACGTGGCACGGGATCATGCCCTCGCGCTCCGGCGACATCTCGATCATTCCGAAGAACCCGAACTTCGTGAACTCGGGCCTGTCCCACGCCACGCCCTTCGACTACACGCAGGACGTGCCGATGCTGTTCTATGGGCCGGGATTCATCCAGCCCGGCGTCTACACCGGTCCCGTGACGCTCACCGACATCGCGCCCACCGAGGGCGACATCCTCAAGTTCCCGTTCGACGCCCCGGACGGTCATGCGCTGACACAGGCGCTCTTGCCCGCGGCCGACCGGACCCCGCCGAAGCTCCTCGTCACGTTGGTCTGGGATTCAGGCGGCATGGACGTGTTGAACACGTGGAAGAAGGACACGCCGTACTTCAACGCGCTGCGGGCCAAGGGCGCGTGGTTCTCGAATGCCTCCGTCGGCTCGTCGCCGTCGAACACGCCGCCGGGTCACGCGGCGATCGGCACCGGCGCGTTTCCGATGCACACGGGCTACGTGGACGACTACATGCGCGTCAACGGCAAGATCCTGTCGCCGACGGACCCCGGCCCCCAGCTGATGAAGGGCCCGACGCTCGGTGACCTCTACGACCGCGCGAACGACAACAAGCCGATCGTCGGCGCCGTCGTCAGCCTGGCGGCCCATGTGATGATGATGAGCCACGGCTCGTACTTCGACGGGGGGGACAAGGACCTCGCGATCACACGGCAGTTCGGCGGTGGCGAGACCGCCGGCGCCGAGGCGCCCGAGTGGACGCTTTCCGACGCGTACAAGCCGTACTACACGTTCCCCGCGTATGCGAACTCGCTCCCGCCGGTGACAAAGTACACACCCGCCGTCGACGCTCTCGACGGCAAGCTCGACGGCCTGTGGCGCGGAACGCCGATCGAGGAGCTGAAGGGCGGCTTCGATACGCCGGCGCGTACCCCATACCAGACTCGTCTGCTCACCGCGGTGATGAAGCGGGAATCGTTCGGCAAGGACGACACGCCGGACCTGCTCTACGTCAACTACAAGGCGATCGACACGATCGGGCACCTGTACAGCCTCAACAGCCCACAGATGTCCGACACGATGAAGTATCAGGATCGGGCGCTCCGGGTGTTCGTCCAGCTGCTGAACAAGCAGGTCGGGCGTGGCCAGTGGGCGATGGTGCTGACCGCCGACCACGGCACGCAGTACGACCCGGCCGTGAGCGGTGCGTTCCCGATCGACCTGCGACACCTGCGTGATCTGATCACGGCGAAGTTCGACACCAACGGCAACGATGTCCAGCTGATCGAGAAGCTCCGGCCGACGCAGGCCTGGTTCAACTACGACGAGCTCGCGAGCAACCACGTCACGCTCACGCAGATCTCCAAGTACATCTTGGGCTTGACGCAGGCCGACACGATCTCGGGCGGCGCCACGCCGAATCCGGCCACGGCCAACCAACCCGTGTTCTCCTCTGTGTTGCCGACCAGCCTGTTCACGCGCCTGCCGTGTCTCCCCGAGGCGAAGGCCGGCTGAGGCGAGCGTCCAGCGAGGGAGCTGCACCTTGCGGTGTAGACTCCGATTTCTGCTTGTGACGTGCGGTCACATCAGGACGGGCCTGTAGCTCAGCTCGGTTAGAGCGCTTCCCTGATAAGGAAGAGGTCGATGGTTCAAGTCCATCCAGGCCCACCGCTCTTCATTCGTTCCCTCCCTGGTGCCGCCGCCTGGTGCAGCGTCGCGTGCCCTCGGTGCCCGGTGCTAGGCTGGCGGGTCTGAGGCGAGACGCCACGAAGGGGGACATCCGATGGCCGAAGACACCGAAGAGCCGAAGAAGAAGAAGGGGTTCTTCCGCAAGCTCGTCAAGATCACGGCGATCCTCGCCGCCATTGGCGCAGCCGTGATGTTCTGGAAGCGGAAGCAAGGGGCGGATCTCGACGACGTCGAGTGGCAGGAACTGCCGCCGCCCGCCGGCGGCTGAGCCGTCGGCGAATCCGACC
Organism: uncultured Actinomycetes bacterium; assembly: GCA_963816105.1. Taxonomy (GTDB): domain Bacteria; phylum Actinomycetota; class UBA4738; order UBA4738; family HRBIN12; genus AC-51. The sequence continues at coordinate 622,068 of CAWFJH010000004.1, forward strand.
ACAGCGCTCGTGTCTGGGCCCGCGCCTTCGGCGCGGGCCCACGCATTGCTACGCTCGATACGTGACCGATCCCTGGACGCTCGCCCGTGAACGGGCGAGCGGGGCCGGCGTGACGCTCGCCCCGCTCACGACCGTGCCGGATGCCGCCCGCATCAACGAGGTGATCGAGGCGACCTGGGGTGACCAGCACCTGGACCACGAGGTGATTCGCGCGCTCGCGGTCAGCGGCAACGTGTCCTGGGGCGCCTTCGACGCCGACCAGCTCATCGGCTTCGTCCTGGGGTGGGCCGGCGTCGACGAGGACGGGCTCCACGTGCACTCCCACATGCTCGCGGCGATCCCGGACCACCGGCATCGCGGGGTGGGGGAGGCGCTCAAGCTCGCGCAGCGCGCCCAGGCGCTCGACCAGGGGATCGACGTGGTGCGCTGGACGTTTGACCCGCTTGTCGCCCGCAACGCCTGGCTCAACCTCGGCAAGCTCGGCGCGATCGTCGACCGCTTCGCCCGGAACTTCTACGGCGTGATGACCGACAGCATCAACGTCGGGGAGCGAAGCGACCGGTTCACCGTAGCTTGGCGGCTCCGCCGCGAGCCCGGGCCGCGCGCCCTGCCGGACGGGCGTCCCGTGGACCTGCTCGTGCGTGCTTCAGAGGGAACCGCGCCGATGCCGGTCGACGGACGCAGGCCGGACGGGGCGGTCGCCGCGATCGAGGTTCCCGCCGACTACCACGCATTGCGCGCCGAGGACCCGGCCGCCGCCGCGGCCTGGCGCGACGCGATCGCCGAGGCCGCCGAGCTGTGCATTTCGGCAGGGTTGGTCGGTGCGGCCTTCGACCGAACCCGCTCGGCCTACCTGTTTGCGCGTCCCGAGTCGCTTGAGGATTCGGCCGCGTGAGCGCGATCCGGGAGATCGAGCTGTTCCTTGTCGAGCTGCCGCTCGTTCGACCGTTCCGCGTGTCGTTCGGGACCTCGACCGGCAAGGAGTGCATCATCGTCCGCGTCGCGACCGACGACGCCGAGGGGTGGGGCGAGTGCGTCGCCGACGACGGGTACCCCGGGTTTTCGGGCGAGTGGAACGAAGGCGTGTGGACGCTGCTTCGCGATGTGCTCGGCCCTGCGCTGCTCAAGGCGCCGGATGTCACCGCGGAGACCGTCGAGGACGTGTTCCGGTTCGTGCGGGGCAACCCGATGGCCAAGGCGACGCTCATCGACGCGGCGGTCGACGTCATGTTGCGCGCCGAGGGCCGGTCGCTCTCGTCGTATCTCGGCGGGGACCGGGAGGCCGTCGCATGCGGGGTCTCGATCGGCATCGCCGAGACGCTCGACGAGCTTCGCGCCCAGGTCGACGAGCATCTTGCGCAGGGCTATCAGCGGATCAAGCTGAAGATCATGCCCGGCATCGACGTCGAACGCGTGCGGGCGATCCGCGCGGCGCACCCGGACATCCTGCTGTCGGTCGACGCCAATGCCGCCTACACGCTCGACGATGTCGACGTCTTCCGTGCACTCGACGAGCTTGCGCTCGTGATGGTCGAGCAGCCGCTGCACTACGAGGATCTCGTGCGCCATGCGGCGCTGCAGGCGCAGATGGCGACGCCGATCTGCCTCGACGAATCGATCCGGTCGGCAGCCGATGCAGCCGCCGCACTCGAGCTGGGCGCGTGCCGGATCATCAACATCAAGCAGGGGCGCGTCGGCGGCGTGCTCGAATCCAAGCGCGTCCACGACGTCGCGACCGCAGCCGGCGTTCCTGTGTGGTGCGGCGGGATGCTCGAGACGGGGATCGGCCGCGCGACCAACCTCGGTCTCGCCTCGCTGCCCGGCTTCACGCTGCCCGGCGACACCAGTGCGTCGGCACGCTACTTCCCGGACGATCTCACGGAGCCGTTCGTGCTCAATCCCGGCGGGACGATGACCGTGCCGGACGGGCCCGGTATCGGCGTCGTGCCCCGCCCCGACCGTCTCGAGGCCTGCACTGTGCGCCGCCTGATGGTGTCCACCGAACCCGGCGCCGCGGTCCAGCGAACGCCTTAGGGAGCCGATACTCCCTGCGGAAACCATGAGCGACCTGCGACCCAACGACGACGAGTCCGCGCTGCCGCCGGCCCCGGGGGACGAACCTCTTGCGGCCGAGTCCGGCTCGAGCGGCGGCGGCCGCAGTCGAGGCCTCCGTATCGCGGTCGTGGCCGCCATCGTTGTTGGCCTGCTCGCCGTCTCCGGCGCGGCGGCCGCGTTCTTCATGTTCCGGGGCTCGCCCGAGGTCGTGCTCGACAAGATCCCCGCATCCGCCGACGTGGTCGTGGTCGTGCACCTCGATCCCGCCGCGTCCCAGAAAATGAACCTGTTCCGTATGACCGAGAAGTTCCCCGACCTCGGCTCGCGTGACGAACTCGCGACGAAGCTCCAGCGTGCGCTTGACGAGTCGCTCGGGGACACCGGTCTGACCCACGAAGACCTGGCCTGGGTCGGCGGCGAGGCTGGCGGCTTCGTCACCATCGGCGCGGGCTCGCCTTCCTACGCGATCCTCATCGCGAGCAAGGACGACGGTGCCGCGAGCGGCACGCTGGAGACCCTTCGGAGCCAGTCGAGCGCGACGTATCACGAGGCAGAGATCCAAGGGATCGACGCGTGGATCTCCGAGGACGCCGACCAGCCGACGACGGCGATCGTGGATCACGTCGTGGTGCTCGCGAGCGACGAGAACGCGCTCCGCTCGGTCATCGACACATTCAACGGCGGCTCGGCCATCGCCGACGACGCCACGTTCACGAAGGTGATGGACCAGCTCCCGAAGGACAACCTGGGGTTCGCCTATGCCAACGTCGGGAACGTCGTGTCGCTGCTCGGAGCGCTGCCGAGCTCGATGACCGGACTGCCCGCCGTCCCCGAGCAGCTGAGCTCCCTGCAGGCGCTTGGCTATGCGGTCTCGGCCGAACCGGACGGTCTCGCGATCGACGGCGTGACCGTCAACGACGAGTCCAAGCTCACGCAGCAACAGCGCGACGATCTGGCGGCGGGCGACGGACCCAATGCACTGCTCGATCTCGTTCCGGCGGACGCGTTCGCGGTGATCGCCTCCGGCGGGATCGGTTCGCAGCTGCAGCACGCCGCCGAGCAGATCGGGCAACTCGATCCGTCCTCGGCTCGCGAGGTCGAGCGATGGGATCTGCTTGGCCCGCGGGGGCTCTTGACCCACCTGACCGGCGAGACCGCCGTGCAGGTCGGCCCCGGACAAGGGCTCCTGCCGGTTGAGGCGACGGCGCTGATCGGTGTCGACGACGCCGACGCTGTTCACGGGTGGCTGGATCGCCACCTTCCCAAGGTCTTCGGCATGGCCCATGCGCACCTCCCGCTCCAGACGGAGGAGCACAACGGGGTCACGATCACCTACACCGACCCGCTCAGCGGCGCGCCGCCGGTCGCCTGGGGTGTCGCCGACGGCGCCGTGGTCGTCGGTCTGTCGGCGAAGTCCGTGGAGGAAGCCGTGGATCTCAGCCAGGGAGCGCCAAGCATCTCGAGCGACCCGGGGTTCCAGCAGGCGACGTCGGGTCTGCCGGGGACCGAGAGCGTCGTCTACATCGATGTCGGATCGATCCTGACTACCGTGCAAAACATCGTGCCCGAGCAGGCCTACAACGACTTCCTCGCGAACGGCGGCAGGGACGTCCAGCCGATCACCCTCGTCGTCGCCGGGGGCGAGAGCGACGAGCACGGGTCTCGCAACCGGATTTTGATCGCGATCCCCTGATCGGCGCGCCGCGCGAGAAAGAGTGACAAGAACGCGCCCGCCGACTTGACCGTTGATTCGCCGCCGGTGTACAAAGCGATCGAAAGGTCGCTGGGGTCCTCGGATTCCGGCGGCCTTTCACTTTGTGCACATTTGCGCGGCCACCTTCCTTGAGTCGGCCGCGGTCGTGCGCGACGATGGGGAGCGCTCGCGGAGACTTCCCCTTCCCCTCCGCGGCCCCGGAGATGAAGAAACACGTCGTCCAGACCGAGGCGCTGGAGATCGTCGACGAACAGGGTCACGTCCGACTCCGGCTCGGGATCTCGCACGATCAGCAGCCCTTCCTGTCCATGCTCGACTTGAGCGGTGTCGTGCGCGCCCGCTTCGGGGTCCAGGGCGATGGCTCGGCCGGGATCGCGATCGGCGACGAGAACGGCAAGATCCGCGCCACGATGGGCCTTGCGTCCGACGGTTCCGCCTCGCTCGCCTTTGGGGACCGAACCGGCCGAATGCGGGCAAAGTTCGGTCTCGGGCAGGACGCCTCCCCGACGGTGGAGATCCAGGTGGAGGACGGCGAGCTGCATCACCGAAACCGCCTCGCCGAACAGGGAACGCCGACCATGGGTCTGTACGACCAGCGGGGGAAGGCCCGGATCCGCCTGGGCCTGACCGCCGACGGCGCTCCTGTGATGCGGTTGCTCGACCGCAACGGCACGGTGCGCGCCCTCGTCGGCCTCGCGAGCGACGAGTCGCCGTTCGTCCAGTTCATGGATGACGACGGCAAGAAGGCCACCTGGACCCAGCGGTAGCCTTACGCGCATGACGCGCGATTCGCTGGTCGACTTGCTTCGCTCCACTCCACTGATCGACGGGCACAACGATCTGTTGTGGGCGATGCGAAGCGCTCGGCTCGAGGCACCGGAAGCGCCCGAGCCCGACATCGCGGCGGCGTGCGAGCAGTTCATGACCGATCTGCCGCGGCTGCGCGCCGGCGGTGTCGGCGGCCAGTTCTGGTCGGTGTACGTGCCCTCCGACTTGCCGCCGCACGAGGCGGTGACCCAAACGCTCGAACAGATCGACGGGTTCCACCGGCTGGTCGCGCGCCACCCCGACGCCCTGGGTGCCGCGCGTACGGCGGCCGACGTCGATTCCCTCTGCGCCGCCGGCCGTCTCGCCTCGATGATCGGGGTCGAGGGAGGTCAGTCGATTGGCAGCTCGCTCGGGACGCTCCGCATGCTGGCGCGCCTCGGTGCCGGCTATATGACGCTCACGCACAACGACGACACACCCTGGGCGGACTCCGCCACGGGGGAGCGGGCGCACGGCGGCCTCTCGCGATTCGGCGAAGCGGTCGTGCACGAGATGAACCGCGAGGGCGTGCTCGTCGACCTCAGCCACGTCTCGGACGACGTCATGCGCCAGGCGATCGAGATCAGCGAGGCGCCGTGTGTGTTCTCACACTCGTCTGCCCGGGCGCTCGCCGACGTGCCGCGAAATGTGCCCGACGATGTGCTCGAGAGGGTTCGCGCAACCGGCGGCGTCGTGATGGTGGCGTTCGTTCCGTGGTTCGTGACCGAGCGCGGGGCCGAGATCAGCCGTGCCGGCCTCGGCGAGATGGCCCGCATTCGCGCTGAACACCCGGACGATCCGATCGCGGTCGAACACGCGATCGACGAGTGGTACGAGGCACAGGGCCGCGTCGAAGTGACGGCGAGCGACGTCGCCGATCACATCGACCATGTCCGCGAGGTCGCCGGCATCGATGCCGTCGGCGTCGGCGGCGACTATGACGGCGTTCCCTACATGGGCGAGGAGCTGGTCGACGTCTCGACCTATCCGGCAGTGTTCGACGAGCTGCGCAACCGCGGGTACGGCGACGACGACCTGCGCAAGATCGCCGGCCGCAACGTGCTTCGCCTTATGGAGGAAGCGGAGCTCGCCGCCGCGCGCCTGCAGGCGGAGCGGCCCGCTTCCCTTGCCACGATCGACCAGCTCGACGGGGCATGACCGGTACGATCGAGGGCAATGGCGACTGATCTCGGCGCGTTCGAAGGGATTCACGAGGAGGCACGTTCGGCGCCGTCCGACGTCGGCACGGTGCGGCTCATCGTTCGGCGCCCTGCGGTCGACGAGCGCGAGGTCCTCGAGGAAGCGGTCCTCGACGTCGACGAAGGCATGGCTGGCGACACCTGGCGTGTACGCGGCAGCAGCAGTACGTCCGACGGCTCGGCTAACTCCGAGGCGCAGGTCACGCTGATGAACGCTCGTGCTGCCGCACGGATCGCAGGCGACACCGAGCGGTGGCCGCTCGCCGGCGACCAGCTCTACGTCGATTTCGACTTGAGCGTCGAGAACCTCCCTCCGGGAACGCGGGTTGCGATCGGTACTGCGGAGATCGAAGTCTCCGAGAAGCCGCACACGGGGTGCGCGAAGTTCTCCGGCAGATTTGGCACCGACGCATTGCGTCTCGTGAGCAGCCCGGAGGGACGCGCGCTCCGCCTGCGCGGGATGAACGCCAAGGTCACCAAAGGCGGCATCGTGCGCGTCGGCGACACGATCGCGGCGGTCCGCTCCTCCTGAGCACAAGCGCGGTCGATACACTTGAAGCTGCGGGGACGTAGCTCAGTTGGTAGAGCACCTGCTTTGCAAGCAGGGGGTCGTCGGTTCGAGTCCGATCGTCTCCACGGATCTACGTTCGACTTCGCCTGGGAACCTGAGCAAGCACACTGCCACAGCCCGAGCACCGTGAACAGGCCGAATGCGAGCCGCTGGTCGCCATCACGGCGTGGGCGCGCCAGCGATCCTCGAACGGCCCCCCTCGACGTCCGAGGGGCCGCCCAAATTGCGCAGCGATGAGCGTGGACCGAGAATCGCGCCATGGGTGAGATCGCGGGCTTCCTGGCGCGGTATGCGCCGTTCCGGAACCTAGAGCCCGATCAACTCCAGGAACTCGAGACCACCGTCAAGGTAGAGACCTTCGCCCCCGGCGATGTCATCCTCGCGCAGTCCGCCGCACCCGCCAGCTTCCTCCACGTGATTCGGGAGGGCGTCGTCGATCTCGAGGACGAGGGGGCGATGGTCGATCACATGGGGGAGGGCGAGGTGTTCGGGATCTCCGTCCTGTCGGGTGTCGGGCCAGCCTTGACGGTTCGGGCGCGCACCCCGACTTCCTGCTACCTCATCGAATCCGGGCACGCCCGCGAGATCCTTGGTTCCTCGGCCGGACTTGCGTTCCTGACCGCGCTCGCTGCCCGCTGGCGGGAGCGTGTCGCGGTCGAAGAGCACCTTCGCGGTGTCGACGTGGAGGAAACGCTCGCCTCGGATATCCGGAAAGCGGACACCCTCGCCGAGCTCGTGGCTGCGTCAGACCAGCTCGCGTCGATGATCGCGGTGCTGCTCGATCGCCACGTCGACCCGATCGATATCGGACACGTCGTGGGGGGAACGATCGACGAGCTCACCCGACGGCTGATCGAATTGCACATCGCGAGCGAAGGTGACCCGCCGACGGCATTCGCCTGGCTCGCGCTCGGCAGCGCGGCGCGGCACGAGCAGTCCCTCAATACCGACCAGGATCATGCCCTCGCCCTCGACGCCGTAGACGGTTCCGAAGCCGAGGTCGACCCGTGGTTTGCGGGTCTTGCCGAGTTTGTGATTTCTGGCATTGAGGCCTGTGGCATCGCTCGCTGCGATGGCGGCGTGATGACCAACAACCCTGCGTGGCGGCGAACCCTCGGGGGATGGCGGCGTCGGTTCGGCGAGTATGTGAGCGACGAGGCAATCATGGGCACTCGCATATCCGGCATTGTCTTCGATTACCGTCGGGTGACCGGGACTCTCGACGTCGAGCCGGTGTTGGACGACGCGATTCGCGAGGCGCGAAGCGATCCCGCGTTCATGGATCGCCTGGTGACGACGGTGCTTCAGCTTCATCCTTCCACATCGCGTCGGAAGGGGATGACGGTCGAGAAGAGCGGTGAGCATCGAGGAACATTCGATGTGAAGCATGGTGGGATCACGCCGATCACGAACCTCGCGCGCTTCTATGCGATCGACTCGGGTCTCACGGAGAACCGCACGATCGAGCGCCTCCGTGGCGCCGCATCCGGGGGCAGGATCTCGGCGCAACGCCGAGAGGATCTCGAGGAGGCCTTCCGGCTCTTGTGGCGCGTTCGTCTCGAGCACCATGTGATGCAGCGAGAGGCCGGCTCGGCGCCCGACGACTGGGTAGACCCCGATTCGTTGCGTCCGATCGCGCGACGGGCGGCGGAAGAGGCTCTCCGTATCGTCGACGCAGCCCAGGCCTCGCTCGCGAAGGAACGATCGAGGAGTGCTCGAGGGTGATCGGTCCCTCCTCGTGGGGGCGCCCGCGGGGACATCCTAGGTCTGACCGGCGCAAACCCGCGAAGGACGCTGTCCCCTCAGGGCTCTCAGACGATAACTGCCCTCCGACGCTCCCCTCTGTTGCGTGCGAGAATGGGCGATAGCACAGCGCTCACGCTCACCTGCTTTGCAAGCAGGGGATCGTCGGTTCGAGTCCGATCGTCTCCACCGGTTCTTCATCGGGAGATGCGCGATGATTCGGCTGTGGAAGCAGCGGGCTTCTGGCGTTCATTCGTGGATGCGACCGGTATCGACGGCCCATACACAGCTTTCGGGTTCGGTAGCGATCCCGAGATGGCCGACGAGCTCGGTCTGCTTGTCCGCGACGGGCCAAAGCGCGCCACGACGAGCCTCCTGTCGGAATACGAGGACGACGAGGAGCCGATTCCGTCGGTTGGGGATCTCAGCGTCGTGCTCGACGATCGCGACGACCCCCTGTGCGTGATCCGCACGACAAAGGTCGAGGTTCGCCCGCTCGGACTCGTCGACGAAGCGTTCGCATGGGTGGAGGGCGAAGGCGACCGGAGCCTCGCGTACTGGCGCGAGGCACATATCCGGTTCTTCGCGAACGAGGGCCGACCGGTTGACGATGACACGCCGGTGGTCCTAGAGACGTTCGAGGTGCTGTGGCCGCAAGGTCCCTGAACCGACCTTGAGATTCGCCAACGTCAAGCCGGTTCGAGTCCGTGGTTGCGTTGGAGTTCTCGTTCTTGCTCCGGCGTCGGGGGTGTGGGTGAGGACCAGAGCGCGTCTAACCCTTCGAAGTACGCGTCGGCGGCCGGCATATGGATGATGAGCAGCCGTGCTTCTTCGGTCGACGTGTTCCCGAAGGTGTGTGCGACTCCTTCGGGAACGAGCACAAACCAGCCCGGTGTGGCCTGAACAGCTTCACCGTCGACCAAGAACTCCAAAGCCCCGTCGAGCACGTAGAAGGATTCGGGTCCCTTGTGTCTGTGCGGTGGAGGCATCCTTCCGCGCGCCGGCATCTTGCGTTCCATGAAGCTGAACGCTCCGCCCGTGTCGCTCGCACGCGCCTTGAACATCATGCTGCTGCCGCGCGCGGAAAAGCGTGTTCCTTCGTCGGGAGCTCGGATGATCGCGTTCATCGCCACAGGCACCCCCAGATTCACGGTTGCTGTTCGGTGGTCCCCTTCCAGGGATGGAGCCTCTCATAGCGTTCCTGCCAGGATCTCGTGATCTCGGTTTCGTTCCTCGTCCCGTCGTCGTACGCGGGCGACACGAGCGGAGAGGCTTGCAGGACGTCGATCACCACGATCGAGTCGATCCGGTCTTCAGGGGTCGTGAATCCCTCGTCGCGAAGGCGCGCGATGCCGGTCGTGAAGCCATCCGTACCACGCTCGAGTACTTCTGCAGGCCCTTTGAAGCGGTATCCCTTGCGAACGAAAGGGTCCACGACGTTGACCTCGACAGAGGACCCTCGACGGATGTTTGCCACCGTCTGCGGGGACCGGATGTCGGCGAAGAAGAGATGGTCGTCGTCCCAGACCGCAGTGGTGCCCTTGGGTGAGAGGTTCGGCGACCCGTCCTCGCTCACCGTGGCGTGAAACGCGAGCCCGACTTCGCGGACCACGCGCTTCATGTCTTCGGTCAGGATCCCCATAGCCCTCGCCTCCTAGCTAGCCACCTGGTAGAGACGCCAGCGGTCGGGGACGCCCTTGAGTTCGTGCTCGCCGGCGTCGGTAAACGTCAATCCCGAGCCGGCCGTGAGGTCTTTTACCGTCGATGAGCTCCACACCTCGCCATCGCCGGCTGCGGCGGTGACCCGCGCCGCGATCGCCACCGCCAACCCGCCCACGTCGTCGTCGAGCAGCTCGATCTCGCCGGTATGAACGCCTGCACGAACCCGCAGGCCGAGCGGTTGCAACGCGTCCCGCACCGCGAGCGCACATCGCACGGCTCGAGCTGGGCCGTCGAACGTAGCGAGGACCCCATCGCCGGTGCTCTTGACCCAGCGGCCACCCGCCAGCTCGATCTCCGACTTGATGGTCGTGTCGTGGCGGCCCAACACCTCTCGCCACCGAGCGTCGCCGAGCTCGGACGCGAGCTCGGTCGACCCGACGACGTCGGTGAACAACACCGTGGCGAGGATGCGCTCGCGGGGTGGGGCGGGGCGCACGCCCGTGACGAACTCCTGGATCTCCGCGGCCACCGGCTCGAAGTCCCCGACCCACAACGGGTGGTCGCTCCCTGTCAGGGCGACGCTCGTGGCGTTCGGCAGCAATTCGGCCACGGAGCGAATCTCGTCGATATCCGCCGGATCCCATCCGGATCGATGCAGGACCAGCGTCGGCGCCACGACCGAGGGAAGCAATTCCCGGATGTCCAAATCGTAGAGGAGCCGCGCCAGCGCGACGGCGTCGCCGGGCGCGGCGGAGTTGCGGAAATACCGCACCATCCACCGCGCGACGCTTCGGTCCTCGGACCACGTCGGGACGTTCTCGGCAAGGTCCCAACCGGCGACCATTGCCTCGCGCCCCCAGTCCCGCTCTACGAAGGAGACGCGGTCGGCGAACTCGTCCTCGGTCTCACCCCACGGGTAGTCGGGTGCCCATCGGCCGCGCGCGGCGGGACTCCACAGGACGAGCGAATGCGTCCGCTCCGGGTAGACAGCGGCGAACATCGCCGCGAGCGCGGTTCCGTCGAGCACATGGGCCTGGAGTACCACCCGGTCGGCACTGCAGTCGTCCAAGACGGCACGGAGATCGCTCATCCTGGTCTCGAGGTCGGGCGTGCCCGTCAACCGACTCGACAGACCGGTCCCACGCTTGTCGAAGAGAATCACGCGGGCGAACGTTGCGAGCCGGTCGATCGAGCGCACGTGCTCGGGCCGGTCCCACCACAGGTCGAGGTTCGACACGTACGCGGGGATCACGACCATGTCGATCGGGCCCTCACCGTGTGTGAGGTACGCGATGTCCAGACCATCCCGAGCGCGTGCGTAGCGGACCGGCGGCGTGTCGCCCATGACTTCCCGGCTGCTCAGACCCAGCCTGGCGGCAGGTAGCGCGGCTCCGCGAACACCCTTCGCACCATCGGCTCGAAGGTCTCGATCGGTTCGGTCGGGTACTCGGGATCGAACGACGCCTGGTCGTAACGCTCGCAGAACTCCGCCGTGAGCGCGAAGTGCTCGTGGTCGCGCCACCGGTCGCGGCTGTTGCGCTCCTCCTCGCTCAGATAGCTGAAGTAGTGCAGCTGGAACACCGGATGGCGCTGCACCATCCAGCACAGCTCCTCGCGCACGAACGGCTTCAGGACCGAGGCGACCATCTCCCCGTGCGTGAAGGGGGCGAGGTCATCGCCGATGTCGTGCACGAGCGTGGCGACGAGGTATTCCTCATCCTTGCCGTCGCGCATCGCACGCGTCGCCGCCTGCAGCGAGTGGGTGTAGCGCGTCACGCGGTAGCCGCCGTAGGACCCGTTGAGCTTGTCGACGGCGCCGAGGATGCGGTCGGGGAGGCCGGCGTTGAACTCCTCCTCGAAGCGCTCCAGCAGCGCCCAATCCTGGGCGACGCCATCCTGCATCTGGGTGAACGAGACTTGTTCCATGTCCGGCCCTCCTCCGTGTCGGTCGATGCATCGTCGCGCCTGGCTGCACCGACGCGCAAGCCGGCAGGCGATCGCCAGGCGGACGAGAATGACCCGATGAAGCTCCGCGTGCGTCTTGATCGCTGGTATCTCGGTCTGCACGGCTTGGCCATGCTCCGCGGCTGGCCGTTCGAGGACGCGGTCGTCGCGGACGCGCGGATGCAGGAGATGCGCGACCTCCTTGCCGGAGAGGGAGAAGCGGTCACCTATGAGGATCGCGAGATCGACGTGCTCGACACCGCGGCCGCCTATCGAGATTGGGCCGCGACCTACGACGAACCGAACGCCCTCATCGTCGCGGAGGAGCAGGCCGTGCGGGAAGTGCTGGGCGCCTTCCCGCCGGGACGCGCCCTGGACGTGGCGGCCGGCACCGGTCGGCTTGCCGCGATGCTGGTGGAGCTCGGCCACATGACCGTCGCGGTCGACGTGTCGGTCGACATGCTGGCGCGTGCGCGATTGAGCGGCGCTCGGCTTGTAGCCGCCGATCTCGGCTCGCTCCCGTTGGCGAGCGGGTCGTTCGACCTCGTTACCTGCGCGTTGGCGCTCACGCACGTTCCTGACCTCGGCCCCGCCCTCGAGGAGTTCGCGCGGGTCGTCGCTCCCGGTGGCTCCGTCGTCGTGTCGGACATCCACCCGCTTTCTGTAGCGACCGGGGGCCACGCCTTCTTCCGGCGAGCGGATGGATCCCGGGCGGTGACGCGCAACGAGATTCACTGGCCCAGTGCATACATCACGGCGGCGGTCGGGGCCGGCCTCCGGGTGACGGCGTGCGTCGACGCGCTCGTCGACGAAGCGGTGCTCGAGGCGTTCGCAGCCGAGAAACCGCTGCGGGCGGTGCTCGGACTCCCGTTCGCGTCGATCTGGGTCTTCTCGAAGTAGCAACAAGGAGCCTTGGGGCGAGCTCCCAGCCCCGTTTTCAAGGTCGCCCCCGAACGCGCCGAAGCCCACCACGTGAGGGTCGCGGGGCCCTCCCGAGCGGACGAGGACCGGATGGCTGCCCGAGGCCCAAAATCGATCTCAAAGCTGCTGATCGCTGGCGGCGTCGTGTGCGCACTACTCGTCGTGGCGTCGGGCGTCCTGCACACTCGTGCTGAGACCGCGGCCGTCGCCGACAACCAGAAGCAATCGGCGGCGTTCATCAAGAACGCGATCCCCGATCTCGTCGTCGGGTACAACCTCGCGAAGCCATTGCCGGACAACCAGGCGAGCGCGCTCGGCAAGGCGATGCACGCCCCCGCCGGCAGTGCGGTCGTCATCTACTCGCTGGATGGCCTGCCGGTCTACCCGGCGAACGCTGCCAAGCCGGACGCCGATGCGCAGGACGCGCTGACGTCCGCAGCGCGCGGCCATGTCGCAAACGTCGAGGGCACCGACGCGCTCGTGGTGTTCGCACCGATTCAAGGCAAGAACGGCCCGGCTGCGGTCGCCGCCGTCTCCACCGATCGGTCGGTGGTACAGGGCGACGTCGAAGGTCCGCTCGACGCGTACAAGACGCCGCTCATGGCGCTCGCGGTCTTGTTCCTTCTCGGTGGGCTGGGCATGTTGCTCGCCGGTCGTACCCGCTCGCGCTCGAAGAAGAGCGCGGCCGCCGGCGGTGCCTTGGGCTTCGTTGCGCCGGTCGCCGCTGCAGCGGCGACGGAAGACAAGACGAAGAAGTCCGGTGCGAAGCGCTCGCTTCGCTCGAAGGTTGCGACCGAAGACCGTGGGAGCGACGAGGAGCGCACGGGGGCGCACGACCGCGAGGTTGCGATCCGACAGGCGCTCGAAGATCAGCTTGAGCAGCTGCGCACGCAGCTCCAGACCCAGGACGACCGGTCGGCGGGAGCCGTCCGTGAGATGCAGGCCCAGCTCGCGGCGGCCTCCAAGCGCGCCAGCGAGGCGGAGGCGCGCCTCGCGCAGGCCGGCGGCCCGGCCGCCGGCGCGGCTCCGCAGGAGCAGCAGCCGCGGGATCGCGAGATGGTCGAGCGGCTTCGGGCGATGGATGCGCAGCTCGGCCAAGCGAAGGCGTCCGCCAATGAGGCCAACGCGCGGGCAGAGTCGCTCGAGGCGCAGCTCGCCGCCACGCTTGCGGCTCCGGCGCCATCCGCGAATACTTCCGAACTGGAGGAGCAGCTGCGCACGCTTCGCGCGCAGCTCGACGAGGCGGAGGTCCGCGCGACCGACGCCGGCCGCCGCGCCGAAGAGGCTGCGCGTGCCGCATCCGACAGCGAGCAGCGAGCTCGATCCGTCGACTCCATCCGCGACGACCTCGAGGTTCGGCTCGCGCAGCTCGGGTCGAAGGCCGGCGAGCTCGAGCAGAAGGCGGGCCAGCTCGACCGCCGACTGAGCGAGGCGAACGAGGGCGGCGACGCCGTGCGCGCGGAGATCGCGACGCTGACGAGCGCGCTCGCCATTGCGAACGCCCGCGTCGAGGAGCTGGAAGGCCAGGCCGTCTCGTCCGCCGACACCGCCGACGCCGTCGCGGCGGCCGACGCGGAGACGGCGCGGCTTCGAGGCGAGCTGGCGCTGCAGATGGAGCGCGCGCAGACGTTGGAGGAGCGCGTTGCGGCGCTGCAGGCCGATGTGTTCGCGGCGCGACGCGGGATCGAGGAACTGCCGCCCGAGGGGAGCGAGCAGGTTGATGAAGACTTCCGTCCGGCGTTTGCCTCGGCGCTGGACGAGCCGGCACATGCGCTCGGCCGGAGCGAGCCCGCCTTTGTCCAGTCGACCGCCGCGACCGCGGAGCAGGCGGCCGCGTCGTCGTTCGCGCCGCCGGCATCGATCGTGGAGGAAGCGACCTCGCCCCAAACCGAGGTCGAGGCGACCGCACCCTCGGAGCCGGCGTCGTCCGGCGACCAGGATTCCTACCAGGACATCTGGGCCGCTGCGTACGGCTCACCCACCCCCGCAACCCAGCCCGAGACGGACGCGGAGCCGGCGTCCGAGACCGAGCACGAGCCCGAATTCCGGGCCGAGACGGAGCCGGACAACGGCCGGGGGTCGCCCGACGACGACTTGTGGGCCTTGCGGGAGCGACTCGCTCGCGCCACCGAACTACCCAACGACCAGCAATCTGAGAACGCCCCCAGCTGAGGCTGAGCCGCCCCCGGTGTCGCATCATGGGTGGATGCGCATTGCGTGCGTCGTCCTCGGCCTCGTCACGCTCGTCCTCGTCGCAGGACCGGCCGACATGGTCGCGACCGCGGAACCCCCGGCCCCGTCGCTCCCGGTCGCTGCCGCGCCCGCCTATGACGCGACCGTCACCCCGCTGCCACCGGACCTGCGCGCCTGGATGAACGGCGTGTCGTGGCATCCCGGCTGCCCGGTCGGTCTCGGCGAGCTGCGGCTTATCCGTCTCACGTATTGGGGCTTCGACCACGCGACGCATCGTGGCCGTCTCGTGGTGGCGACCCGCTGGGCGCGGTCCATCGCCCGGGTGTTCGAGCGGCTCTACAACGTACGGTTCCCGATCCGCCAGATGGTGCTCGTGGATCGGTACGGCGCAAACGATATGCGCTCGATGCGGGCCGACAACACCTCGGCGTTCAACTGCCGGTATCGCGACGGCGTGTGTTGTACCTGGTCGGAGCACGCCTTCGGCCGCGCGATCGACGTCAATCCGTTGGAGAACCCGTATGTGGGCTCGTGGGGAGTCTCACCCCCGAACGGGGCCGCATACGCGGATCGTTCCCCGATTCGACGCGGGATGATCGCGCGCCACGACCGGGTGTGGTGGGCGTTTCACGCGATCGGGTGGTCTTGGGGCGGCCAATGGGGCTGGCCGGTCGACTACCAACACTTCTCCGCGACCAACCGTTAGCCCACCCCCGACGTAGCCGGACCCCCGACCGGGGGGTTCAAGCCTGGCGCAACGGTGTCGAAACCTCTCCAGAGGGTCTGCCCGGGATGTGGGCTGGCCACCCCGCGCCTGGGGAGTGACCGAGATGACGATCATCGACCGCGCCACCAAGACCACGGAGGGCCGCATCCTCTGGGGGGCGCTGCTCGTCGTGTTCCTGCTTGGGCTCCTGTGGGCACGTTCGGCGCAGCACGGTGCGGTGGCCGAGCAGGTTCGGGCCGCCGAGGGTCGAGCCATCCGCGCGTCGGATACCACGGTGTCCCAGGCAGTCATCGAGCACGGCGACCGCATTTCCTTCGCGCCCCGGCAGTTGTCCCCGGCGCTCGACACCGACGTGATGACGGATCCAACCGTGGTCAGCCTTCGCGTGTGGGGGACCGACGGTGCGCTCCTGTTCAGCACCGTGGCGCACGAGCCGCGAACGACGCGACTGAGCGACGAGCCGATGCTCGCTTCGGCGCTCGGGGGGGCGACGGTGTCGGAGGTCCAGAGCGCGAGCCCGGAAGATGCGCTGGCGGTGTTCACGCCGTTGCAGGTCGGCGATCGCTCGGAGCCCGTGGGCGCCGTGCAGGTGAACTTCCGCTATCCCACGCTGGTGGCGGCGGCCCCGAAGAGCTCGACCTGGGTGCGATTGTTCTTCCTGCTCGCACTGGCGAGTGGCGCGATGCTGGTGTGGTCGCTCGTGCGCGGGCGGAAGACGCCGGCGACGCCGGCGCTCACGCGTTTCACGACGGACGGGGCGCCCCCGCTCAAAGCGGTGCCCTCACCGGACGCGCAGGCTGACGCCCGCGACGCCGAGCGACGCGACGAGCTGGCCGTGACCAGAGAGCAACTTCGCCAGGCGACCGAGGCGGTCGCTTTCCTTGAAGGACGGGTGAAGGAGGGCGCCGCGTCGGCGGCGGCGGTGGCGGACGTCGAGGCGGCGCAGCAGCGCATTGCCCAGCTCGAGGCCGAGCTTGGCCAGGTTCGTGCCGAGGCCAACCAGGCCAAGGAACACGCTGCCTCGACCGAGCAGCAACTCGACCAGCTGCGCATTGAGCGGGATCAGCAGGTCGCCGTGATGCAGCAACGGCTGCGTGAGGTACCCAACGGCAACAAGGCGCCCGCCAACGGCAACGGCGAACGCGTCGTGCCGGCGTCGGTCGAGCCCGGCCCCGTCGAGGAGGACGCGCCCGAGCCGCCCATCACACAGCCCGAGCCGATCCGCGAGGTCCCTTCGTTTATCGACGAGCTCGAGGCGCAGGCGGCCGATGAAGGGGATGGCGGCTCGCGCAAAGCCCAGCAGCCCGAGCCGTCGGGCGAAGGCACCTCGCTTGCGCTCTCGCCAGAGGCCGATGACCTTCGCGCTCGGCTTGCCCGCGCGGCGACACGCAAGAATCGTCTCGGTTCCGAACGACCACCCGACGACTCGTACTAGACATGGACGAGGCGGTCCACGGCGTAGGTCTGCCGTAGCTCCTCGTCGACCTCGTCGGCAGTGAGGAGCCGGCGCGGTTCCATCCCGTAGCGCTCTGCTTGCTCGAGGTGCGTCCAGCACAGCGGGACGAGTTCGTCGCGCGGGAACCACCCCACGATGTCGGGACTCGCCCCGTGCGTTCCCCACTGCCAGAAGCAGAACTGACAGATGAGCGAGACGAGCTGGGGGTAGGCGAACTCCGCGCGATAGCCGTACTCGTGCTCGATCACATGACCCCAGAGGGCGACGCGGCCGAGCACCGCGGGACACCGCGTCCGCCGCAGGATGTCGGCCTCGTGCGTGCCGTGCAGTCCGCACGTGCAGGACAGGCTGGGGGCGGCGTGGAGGCGTGCATGTTTGCATGCCGCTTCGGCGGGCCGCAGCGGCCGCCACGGACGCGACCGTCCGGCGACCGGGCGCAAGAGCAGGTCGGAGCCGTCGCGGTGGCCGGTGAGCGCCCAGGTTCGCCAGGCCAGGATCGGCTCGGTTGAGATCGCCAGATCGAGGCCGGGGATGATGGAACTCACGTCTCAGCAGGCTCCGTCGGTTGCCGCGTCGGCTCGATCGCGGGCTCGATCGCCGGTTCCGGGACAAAGCCCGGCGAGTCCGGCGCAGGCATCGTCGACGGAAGCGGCAACGACGCCGGCTCCACCTCGATGATGCGTTGTGGCCGTCCGATGTCCACGGGGCACCCCTCCCAACGACGGCGTCGGGGTGTGACGCCGAACGGGCACAGCCTATCCCAGCCGGCCCGCTTGCGCGAGACGGAATCTGGGCGCGCGGATCGGCGTGCTCAGGTCAGCCGGAAGATCCCGTCCTGGGTGCTGAAGTAGATCCGCCCGTCCGGCGCGACCTCCATCGAGTGGACGCCGCTGGAAGCCGTGGTCAGCGTGCGGAGGTTCGACAGTCCCGTTCTCGACGCGTTCAGGTCGGCCGCGCGGATCACGCCCGAGTTGACGTCGCCGAAGATCAGGGCGCCGTCGAGCGCGCCGCCGAGCCCGCAGTGGTCGCAGAACGCGTCGCCCGTGATCCCGATCGTCCCGGCGAAGTACAGCTTCGGACGGTGCCGGGGGGTCGGCCCGGAGTTACTGGTGCCGCCGGGCTTCGGGAGGCTGCAGTTCTCGCTGGTGCCCCATCCGAAGTTGCCGCCGCGCACGATCAGGTTGATCTCGTCGGTGCACTCCGGCCCGTTCTCGGTCTCCCAGAGTCGACCGGTCGAGGGATCGAAGGTGAATCCGAACGAGTTGCGGTGGCCGTAGGACCAGATCCGCCCAAGCGGATTGCCGGCTGCGGCGCTGCCGTCGGTGTCCAGTCGCAGGATCTTGCCGCGCAGGTTGTTGGTGCGATCCTGGGCATTCACGGGGTTGTGGCCTTCGCCGATCATCACGTACAGCTTGTTGTCGGGACCGAACAGGATCCGCCCGCCGTTGTGGTACGGACTCGCGCTCGCGGGGGTCGACACCACCACGCGTGGTCCGTGCCACTTCCCGCCGGTGTTGGTGTACCGCACGACTTGGTTCCGCAGGTGGCCACCGCTGCGGCGGGTCACATAGATGAACAGCTGCTTCGTCGCGGGCCAGTTCGGGTGCAGCGCGATCCCGAGGGCGCCGCGCTCGCCGCTGCCGTTGACGCCGTGCACGGTCAGGACCCGATGATCGGCGCCCGATCCCGGGAGGAGCGTGTGAACCTGGCCCGTCCCGCGCTCCAGGTACCAGATGGTGCCGTTGGGAGCGAACGTGAACCCCGACGGCCCGTTGAGGCCCGTCTTCACGGGTGTGTCCGAAACGGTTGCCGGGCGCGGGTCCGGCACGACGTGGGACGGCGCCGCTCCCGCCGGCGCGATCGCCGGCACCAGACCGAGCAGCACGGCCGCGACGGCGGCCGGGACGAGACGTGCCTTCATCGAGTTCCCCCTCTGGGCTGTGGGACGATGACCGCCTGTGGCGATCCCTCCGTCTACTTTCGGCATTCCGGCCCTTCGAACCGAAGACCCTCGTTTTCTTCGCGGCGAGGGTCGCTACCTCGAGAACGTCGCCATTCCCGGCGCGCTCCGGGCGGTGTTCTGCCGCTCCATCTTCCCCCACGCCCGGCTCCTGACCGTGCATGGCCTCGAAGAAGCGCGGGCGATGCCCGGTGTGGTCGCCGTGTTCGGCGCGGATGACCTTGATCTGCCGAGCCAGCTGGCGGCGGGATCGGTGGAGGTTCCCGGTGGGGATCTGGACCGGCCGTTCGAGCGCCCGGTGCTTGCCCGCGAGCGGTTCCGATACGTGGGCGAGCCCTACGCGGTGGTCGTCGCGGAGAGCCTCGGATGCGCCCAGGACGCCGCCGAGGTGATCTGGACCGAGACGGAGTCGTTGGAAGCGGTGCTCGATCCCGAGGCTGCGGCCGCCGACGGCGCGCCGCTGCTGTTCCCGGATTGCGGGACGAACGTGGCGACGCGGTTTGCCCACCGATGGGGCGACGACGTGCTTGCCGGCGCCGAGGTGATCGTGCGCGGCCGCTTCGAGAACCAGCGCCTCGCGCCCGCCCCGATGGAGGTCAACGGGATCGCGGTGGTGCCGGAGTTCGAGGGTGGCTACACGGTGTGGGTGTCCTCGCAGGTGCCCTTTGATGTACGCGACGAGCTCGCAGATGTGCTCGACGTCGACCGGGGGAAGATTCGGGCGATCGCACCCGATGTCGGCGGCGGGTTCGGCGCGAAGGTGCCCGTCTACCCCGAGTACCTCGTCGTGGCGAAAGCGGCCGCGGCGCTCGGCCGACCGGTCCGGTGGTTCGAGACACGCAGCGAGTCGATGGTCGCGATGACCCACGGCCGGAGCCAGGTGCAACGGGTCGAGATCGGCGCGACGCGTACGGGCGATATCAGCGGCTTGCGGTTCGAGGTGCTCGGCAACGTCGGCGCGTATCCGCAGCTCGGCTCGTTTATGGCGCAGACCACCGCGGAGATGATCTCGGGCGTGTACGCGATCCCCGCGATCGCCTTTCGGGGCAGCGCGGTCGTGACGAACATGACCCCGCTCGGCGCCTACCGGGGGGCGGGACGACCGGAGGCGGCGGCCTGCATCGAGCGCGTCGTGGACCTGCTGGCGGCCGAGCTCGGGATGGATCCCGTCGAGCTGCGACGACGAAACTTCTTCGCACCGGAGGCGTTCCCACTCACCACCGCATCGGGCGCGAAATACGACACGGGGGAGTACGAACGCGCGCTCGATCGCGCGCTCGAGATGGCCGACTACGACGAGCTCCGCGCCGAGCAGCGCGCCCGCCGCGAGCGCGGCGACCGCACCGCGCTCGGTATCGGTGTGTCGGCGTACGTGGAGATCACCGGGTTCCCGTCGCGCGAGTTTGCGCAGGTCTCGATCGAGGGCGACGGCTCCGCGGTCGTTCGGGTGGGCACGTCCTCGTTCGGCCAAGGGCACGAGACCGCGTTTGCCCAGCTCGCGGGTGGCATGCTCGGCATCCCGTATACGTCGGTGCGCGTGATTCACTCCGACACCGCGGAGGTCGAGCGCGGGCAGGGAACGTGGGGCTCGCGGTCGCTGCAGGCCGGCGGCTCGGTGATCGTCGCGCGGACGGGTGAGGTGATCGATCGCGCCCGCACCCTGGCGGGTGAGCTGCTCGAGACCGACCCGGCCGACGTCATCGGGCCGGTCGACGGCGGGTTCCAGGTGTCGGGCGTGCCGGAGCGTGTCGTGGGGTGGGCCGACCTGGCTGCTGCGGCGGCCGCCGACGGCGCGCCGCTCCTGGCCAAAGGCGTCAATCGCGACCCCGGCGCCACATTCCCGTTCGGGGCACATGTCGCCGTCGTGGAAGTCGATCTCGATACCGGGGGCGTCCGGCTGGTCCGCCTGATTGCGGTCGATGACTGCGGGCGGATCCTCAACCCGATGCTCGTGCGCGGGCAGCAGCACGGCGGTATCGCGCAAGGTGTCGCACAAGCGTTGTTCGAGGAGGTGCGGTTCGATGAGGACGGCAATCCGATCACGAGCACGCTGCTGAGCTATCTGGTGCCGTCGGCCGCCGAGTTGCCCATGTTCGAGTGCGACAACACCGAGACGCCGACACCGGTCAACCCGCTCGGTGCCAAGGGCATCGGCGAGTCGGGATCGATCGGTGCGACACCGGCCGTGCAGAACGCGGTCGTCGATGCGCTCGCGCATCTCGGGGTGCGTCATATCGACCTGCCGTGTTCCCCGGAACGCGTTTGGCGCGCGTTGGCCCAAGCCGCAACCGGCGACGGCGCGGTCGGGTAGCCTGCCCCGCATGGACACGATGCCCGTATGGGAGGCGCGTCTGCGCGCCCCCAAGATGTCGCTTCCCGTCTGGTCCCGCCTCGCGCCGGATCGCTGTGTCTACGCGACGAACAGCTCGGGTGTGTGGCAGGTGCATGCCTGGAACGTCGCGACCGGCGAACGCCATCAAGTCTCCGACCATCCGGTCGGCGTGACGGAGGGCGTGCCGACCCCCGACGGCACCGGTGTCGTCTTCTGGCAGGAGGACACCGGCGACGAGACGGGCCGCTATCTCGTGCAGCCCTTCGCCGGGGGCGAGGCGGTGCCGCTCATCCCCGACGTGCCGGTCGGGTGGACCGAAGGCCTCGCACAGGTGCCTGGTGTCGTGGTCGTGGGCATCTCGACCGTCGAAGACGGGTTCATGGTGCTGACCTCGATCGACGGCGGGTCCGCGGAGCTGATCGGGCAGTCGCCGGAGTGGCTCGGCCTCGGGTACGAGGGCACCGATCTCACGGGCTTGTCGGCCGACGGCAGGTTCCTCGCGTTGCAGCACGCCGAGCACGGCGACATCACGCACCCGGCGCTGCGGATCGTCGACCCGAGAAGCGGCGCCGTGATCGCTGAGCGCGGGGACGGAACATCGGCCGTGATCGCCGGGCCGTGGTCGCCCGTGGCGGGCGACCACCGGCTCGCGGTCCAATACGAGCCCGAGGACCGCGAGCAGGTCGCAATCTGGGACCTCGACACGCAGGTTTGGCGCGACCTCCCGGTGGATCTTCCCGGCGATATTCGCATCGCCGATTGGTTCTCCGGCGCGACCGAGGTCCTCGTGATGCAGACGCTTGACGGTCGCACCGAGCTCTACCGGGTCGACGTCGAGACCGGCGAGGCGAAGCGCCTCGACACGCCGGCGGGGACGATCCACGCCGCGCGCGTACGTCCCGACGGCGCCGTGTGGTTCACGCATACCGACGGCGTGCACCGCTCGCGGGTGCTCGACGACGCCGGTACCGAGCCGATCGGCCTGGACGAGCCGGCGCCGCCGGGACGGCCCTTCCACGATTGGCGCTACACCAACGACCACGGCCAGCAGGTGCACGGCTGGATCGTCGAGCCCGAGGGCGATGGCCCGCACCCGGTGATGATCTTCTGTCACGGCGGGCCGCACTGGCTCTACGAGGACACCTACATGCCCGAGATCCAGGCCTACGTCGATGCGGGGTTCCTCGTCGCCATGCCGAACTATCGGGGCTCTACCGGCTACGGCCGCGCCTGGCGCGACGCGCTCACCGGTGACCCGGGCTACACCGACGTCGACGACGTGACGGCGGGCCTGCGCGATGTGCTCCGGCGCGACGACGTCGACGCGTCCCGTGCGGTGATTGCCGGATGGTCGTGGGGCGGCTACCTCACGTTGATGGAGCTTGGGCGCAACCCGTCGCTCTGGTGTGCGGGGATGGCCGGCGTGCCGGTCGGGGACTACGTGCGGGCCTACCACGAGGAGGCGCCGTCGCTGCAAGCGATGGATCGCGGTCTGATGGGC
This sequence comes from uncultured Actinomycetes bacterium, assembly GCA_963816105.1. Taxonomy (GTDB): domain Bacteria; phylum Actinomycetota; class UBA4738; order UBA4738; family HRBIN12; genus AC-51. Next base: position 644,853 of record CAWFJH010000004.1, read on the forward strand.
GGCTCTCCCGAGGACGTTCCCGAGGTCTACGAGCGCGCGAACCCGATCACCTACGTCGACGCGGTCGCCGCGCCGGTGCTTTTCGTGATCGGTGAGAACGACTCACGCTGCCCCCTCGGACAGGCGCTCGCCTATGTGGATCGGGTTGCCGAGGCCGGCAAACGCTACGACGTGTACCGCTACACCACCGGACACGGCTCGCTCGACACCGACGAGGAGGTCCGGCAGATCCGCACCATCCTGGCGTTCCTCGGGCGCGAAGTACCCGGGCTGCAGCCGGAGCTCGTCTAGACGATCCCCTGCGCGAGCATCGCCTCCGCGACCTTGGAGAACCCGGCGATGTTCGCACCGTGCACGTAGTTGCCGGGCACCCCGTACTCCTCGGCCGTCCGCGCGCAGTTCTCGTGGATCTGCACCATGATCGTGTGCAGGCGCTCGTCGGTCGTCTCGCGCGTCCAGTTCCTGCGCTCGGAGTTCTGCGACATCTCGAGCCCGCTGACGGCGACCCCGCCCGCGTTGGCGGCCTTGCCCGGCCCGAAGAGCACCCGCGCCTCGACGAAGCGCTCCACACCTTCGGGCACCGTCGGCATGTTCGCGCCCTCGGCGACGAGGTAAACGCCCCCGGCGAGCAGGTTGGCGGCGTCCTCCGCCTTGATCTCGTTCTGCGTCGCCGAGGGGAACGCCGCGTCGGCCGGCACCGCCCACATCGGGTTCGAGCTGCTGCTCGGATCGACCGGGGTGAACTCCGCCTGGGGGTACTGCTGCACGTACTCCATGATCCGGCCGCGGCGGTTGTTCTTGAGGTCCATCACCCACGCCAGCTTCTCGCGGTCGATGCCTTCCTTGTCGTAGACGAATCCGCCGGAGTCGCTCAGCGTGATGGGCACGGCGCCGAGGTCGAGCAGCTTCTCCGCCGTGTACTGCGCGACGTTGCCCGACCCCGAGATCAGGCACTGCTTGTTCTCGAAGCTCTCGTCGCGCGTCGCGAGCATCTCCTGGGCGAAGTAAACCGTGCCGTAGCCGGTCGCCTCCGGGCGGATGAGCGATCCGCCCCACTCGAGGCCCTTGCCGGTGAGGACGCCGGTGAACTCGTTGCGGATCCGCTTGTACTGCCCGAACAAGTAGCCGATCTCGCGGCCGCCGACGCCGATGTCGCCGGCCGGCACGTCGGTGAACTGCCCGACGTGGCGGTAGAGCTCCGTCATAAAGGACTGGCAAAAGCGCATGACCTCCCCGTCGGAGCGTCCCTTCGGGTCGAAGTCGGCGCCGCCCTTGCCCGCACCGAGCGGCAGCGTGGTGAGGGAGTTCTTGAAGACTTGCTCGAACGCGAGGAACTTCAGGACGCCGAGGTCGACCGTCGGGTGAAAGCGCAGACCGCCCTTGTACGGGCCGATCGCGGAGTTCATCTCGACGCGGAACCCGCGGTTGATCCGGACCTCGCCCGTGTCGTCGACCCACGGGACGCGGAAGATGACGATCCGCTCGGGCTCGACGATCCGTTCGAAGATCTTCGCGTCGACGTAGCGCGGGTTCCGCTGGAGCGCGAGCTCCATCGACGCCGCGACCTCGTGGACCGCCTGGTGGAACTCCGGCTCTCCGGGGTTCTTCGCGACGAGCTGCGACATGAAGCGGTTCGCGTAGTCACCCATCGGTTTCCTCTCCGTTCAGGTGCCGTTCACCTGGAGCATATGTCCAGGCGGCCCCCGGTCCATAGGGGTCGGCCATGTCGGGGGGCGGTACCGTGGGCGGATGCCGTGGTGGATCCTCGTTCCGGGCGCGATTCTGTTCGGTTTCGCGATCTGGAAGGTCGGGATGTCGACGCTCCGGGCGCTCTCCGGGCCGCCACCCGGCACGCTCGACACCGAGCCGCCGCCGAAGGAGCCCGAGGACGTGGACGAGCTCGACGTCTACCTCGTGTGCGGCGAGTGCGGCACCGAGTTCAAAGTCTCACGGCTCGGGGAGTTGCAGATCCCGAGGCACTGCGGCGAGAAGATGCACGTGGTTCGGCGGGCCGGCGAGCGCTGATTCGGTCCGGCGTTTTCCACCGTTCGGCAGCTAGGTATCCACAGAGCTTTCCACCGCTTTGGAGCCGTCGGCGGACCATCAGCGCCAGAACGAGATGCCGAAAAAGCCCCCCGCGATGAGCCCGAGGCCGACCCACATCACCCGCGGGTCGTAGGCGTCGCCGCTGCCGCGGAAGAAGTTCCAGACGATGATGACGACGCCGAGCCCCATGATCGCGAGCATGACCGGCGCGAACCACTTCGGGCTCGCCTTCGCCTTTTGCTTGCGTTGTGGATAGAGGCCGTAACGCTGCTTCGACGGCTTCTTGCGGGACTTGGACTTGGGCATCGCCCGCGATGGTAGCGGCTAGGGACGAAGGGTGAGGGAGGCAACCGAGGGCGTCGCGAAACCGGCCGGCTTGGTCCCGCCGGCGGCGTACACGGGGCTCTGGTCGGCCCAGTGCGGAGATGCTGGGTTGCCGCTGATCCCGGCGGGAACGACGCTCACGCTTCGCTCGAGGTCGCCGAGGTCGTAGACGGCGCGCACCGACGGGATGACCGCCGGTCGATAGCCGAGCAGCGGATCGAAGCCGCCCTGGGCGACCGTCTGGTCGTCGCCACCGAACGGGAACGCCGCAGCGGTGAAGGTCGCATCGAGCCCGGGGATTCGCGCGAGCGGATGGGCGATGGCCAAGGTGTGCAGTTCGCCCCAGGTGCGTCCGTCGGCCTCGTCGAGGGCGTCATCGAGCGCCGCCCGCAGCGCGTCGGTGTCGAGCCGGTCGGTTCCGTGCTCGAGCAGATCGGGCAGCACACGACACACAAACGCCTCGCGTGCGTCGAGGTAGGCGGCGAAGACCTCGGGACCGAGACGCTCCTCGAACAGCCGGCGCATGATCGCGGTGACCCAGGCCTGGAACAGCGCGGCGGGCCGGCTGTCGGCGCCGAGCGATCCGTCCCAGTCGGCGAGCTCCTCGAGGGCCGCCCGCTGGCGGTCGTCGCCCGGACGGACGCGCTCCAGCGCCGGGAGCAACGCCCGCGCCGGCAACGAGACGACGTCGAGCTGGATCGCGGTTTGCCCGGCGACATCGTGCTCGTCGGTGGCATCGAGGAGCTCGGCGATCCGGTCGCGACGGCTGGGCGCGTGGAAGTCCCGCGTGATGAGGTACGGATAGTGCGGCGGCTGGATGTCGTGGTTGGCCGTCGCGATCCATCCGCGCTCCGGGTCGCGCTCGAACGGCAGTTCGTCGTCGGGAATCCATCCGATCCATTCGTGCGCGCCGTCCCAGCCGGGAACCGGCCTGGTGCCGTCCCCGGTCATGCGCACCGGGTGGTGCCCCGTGCACTGGTAGGCGATGGTCCCGTCGACATCGGCATAGACGAAGTTCTGGCCCGGGCAGGCCACCTGCAGCGCGGCCGCGCGGAACTCGTCGACGTCGGCCGCTTGCGCGATCGCCAGCGCGAGCGTCGGCCGGAGTGTCGCCTCCGCGCCCGTCCAGCGAAGCGCGTACGTGCCCTCGATCGGGCGATAGCGCGTTTGGAGCAACCCGGCGACCCCGTGGGTGAGGATCGGTCCGTGCCGGGTTTCGCGAACCGTGACGATGCGCGGCTCGGGCTCGCCGCGGACCAAGATCGGCTCGTCGCGGAGGGTGAGCGGTTCCCACTCGTCGCCGAACAGGGCGGCCGTCCCCTCCTCGTCGAGGCGCTCCTCGTAGAGGTCCTGCACGTCGCCGGTCACGTTGGTGACCCCCCAGGCGTGATGGGGCGTCGCGCCGAGGAAGATGCCGGGTGTGAACGGCGTGGCCACACCGCGAGCCTCGTACCCGGGCGCGCGGAGGTGCAGCTCGAGCCAGATGCCCGGCTGCGTGACCAGGAGGTGTGGGTCGTTGGCGAGCAGCGGCTTGCCGCCGGCCGCGCGCGTGCCGGCGATCACCCAGTTGTTGGAGCCGACGCCGCCGTGGCCCGCGGAGGCCGGAAGGAGCGTGTCGGTGAGGGCGTGCCCGACGATGGCGTCGAGCTCGGCGCGCAGCAGCTCGGTCTCCCAGTTGTTCGACAGGTTCCAGGCGAGGAAGGCGAGCGCCGCGGCGTACGGTCCCGCGTCATCGGGGATTTCCGGCTCGAGGTCGAGGAGCTGGTACTCCACGGGCTTTGCCGGCATCGCATCGATCCAGGACGCGATTCCTTCGCGGAACCGAGCGTGCATGGCGTGGTCTTCGATCGTCCAGTTCTGGACGGCGTGCCGTTCACCGGCCCGGTTGAGTCCGACGGTTCGCGTGAAGACGTCGTCCTCGTATGTCAGCTCGCCAAAGCATTCGGAGAGTCGTCCGGTCGCCGAGCGAAGCAGCAGATCGAGCTGAAACAACCGTTCCCCGGCGGTGACGATTCCCTGCGCGAACCAGAGGTCCTCGATCGAAGCGGCGGTGATCCTCGGGACGCCGTACGCGTCGCGCTCGACCGTGACGGGCGCCTCGAGCCCAGCGACAGAGAGTTCTCCCTCCAAAGGGAACAACGACGCCTCGGCCATCGCCCGAATCGGATCGCTCATCGTCCGGCAGGGTACCGAGGGCGCTAGGCGGCGGGGGGTTCGTCGCGGATGTTGCCGAGCCAGCTCTCGTACAGCGCCGCGTAGCGTCCGCCGCCCACCGCGAGCTGGTCGTGCGTGCCCTCCTCGACCAGACGGCCGGCGTCGAAGACGAACACCCGGTCGGCTCCCTCGGCGGTCGAGAGCCGGTGGGCGATCGTGATCACCGTCCGGCCCGCCGACAGGCGGCGGAGCGCCTCGGTGATGCGTTGTTCGGTTGCCGGGTCGACGGCTGAGGTGGCCTCGTCGAGGATGAGCAGGCCCGGGTCGGAGATCTGCGCCCGGACCAGCGCGACCAGCTGCCGTTCGCCCACCGAGAGCGCCTCGCCGCGCTCGCCGACCGGCGTCTCGAGCCCGTCCTGCAGCGAATCGACCCAGTCGCCAAGCCCGAGCTCCTCGAAGGCCGTGTCGACGTCGCGATCCGAGGCGCCCGGACGTCCCATCCGCACGTTCTCACGCACGCTCTTATCGAACAGGAATCCGTCCTGCGGCACCATTCGGATGCGTTCACGCCGCGACTCTGGGTCGACCTCTCGCAGGTTGTGCCCGGCGATCAGGACCGCCCCTTCTTTGGGGTCGGCCAGACGCGAGACGAGCCGCACGAACGTCGACTTGCCGCAGCCCGTCTCGCCGACGATCGCGACGTGGCCGCCGGCGGGCACGTCGAGCGAGATCCCGTGGAGCACCTCCGGCCCCTCCCGATAGGTGAAATGAAGGTCGCGCGCCTCGACCTCCAGCGCGCCGTGGGGCAGCTCGATACCGCCGCCCTCGGGCTCCTCGATCTCGATCGGCATGTCGAGCACGGCGAGGATCTTGCGCCAGCCCGCGATCGCCGTTTGCGTTTCGGCGTACACCTCCGGCAGGTCGGTGAACACGTGCAAGAACACGTCGGCGAGGAACAGGAAGGCGATGACCGCGCCGGACGAGAGCCCCCACTCCGGCCCGTAGAACGCACCTAGTACGACAACGACCGAGAGCGACAGGGCGTAGAAGACCGACGACAGCGGCCAGAGGGTCGCCGCGCGGAAGTGCGCCACCACCTCGGCTCGGTAGCGCTGGTCGATCGCACGCTTGACCTTGCGGTCGGTGTGCTCGTCGAGGCCGTAGGCGCGCACGACCGCGGCGCCCATCACCGATTCCGAGACCTCGGAGAGCATCTCGCCGACGCGGGTGCGCGCCGTGTTGAACGCGATCGTGAGCTTTGCCTGCATGGCGCCGACGATCAGCAGGAGCGGCACGATCATCAGCATGATCGCAACGGTCAGTTGCCACGCGTAGACGAGCATGAGGGCGAGCGCGCCGATCACCTGCGTGATCGAGATGATCCAGGCGATGCCGCCCCATTCCATGAATTGCTGGAGCGCGTCGACGTCGACGGTCACGCGGGCGACGAAGACGCCGCGCTTCTCCTCGGACTGGTCCGCGATCGACAGCGCGTGGATGTGCGAGAAGGTACGGACGCGCAGGCCCTTCATTGCGTTCTCGGCGGCGGTGACGAGCCGCCGGCCTGCGATGCGCGCCGCGACGAAGGCGAGCACGACGAGCACGAGCGCGCCGGCGCACATCGAGAAGATGTACTGGGGATTCCATGGGTCGAAGCCATGGTCGAGCACCTTCTGGATGAGCACCGGTGTGACCAAGGACACCACCGTGACGCCGAGCGAGACCACCACGGTGAAGCCCAGGCCTCGACGGAGTTCCGGGCTCTCGCGAATGCCGCGCTTGAGCACGCCCCACGCGCTCTTGAGCTCTTCCGGAATGGGGAGCGCATCCTCGTCCTCCGGCATCAGCTCGAGGCTCACGGCGCACCTCCCCCGGTGTTCTCGGCGATGTTCTCGGCCGTGCTCCCGTCGACGTCGTCGGCCTCGTAGGCACGGATGATCGCGGCGTAGCCGGGCACGGAGGCGAGGAGCTCGTCGTGGGTGCCGGTGCCGCCGACGCGGCCGTTCTCGACGTAGATCACACGATCGGCCAGGCGGATGGTCGAGAGGCGATACGCGACCACGACGAGCGTCGTGTCGAGCTCGCGGCGAAGCGCGTGCAGGATGTCGGCCTCGACCGTCGGGTCCACCGACGAGGTGGCGTCGTCCAAGATCAAGATCCGCGGCGCGCGCGCCAGTGCCCGGGCCAGCGCCACGCGCTGGCGTTGCCCGCCCGAGAGCGTGTGGCCGCGCTCGCCGACGACGGTGTCGTAGCCCTGGGGCAGCTCGCGGATGAACCGGTCGGCCGACGCAATCATGGCGGTGCGAACTACCTCGCCATCGTCGATGTCGCCGTCGAGCGCGATGTTCTCTCGAATGCTCGCGGCGAACAGGAAGCTCTCCTGGAACACGATCGCGGCTGCGTGGCGCAGCTCGAGCGGATCGGCGTCGCGCACGTCGACCCCGCCGATGTCGACCTCGCCCCGCTCTGGGTCTGCCAGCCGGACAAGCAGCATCGCGAGGGTGGACTTGCCCACGCCGGTCGGCCCGACGATCGCGACCGACTCACCGGGCGCGATGTCGAACGTGACCCCGTCGAGCACCGGCACGCCGTCGTAGACCAGGCGGAGATCCCTGACCGAGATGCCGAGCGGTCCGTCGGGGATCGCGACCGGATCGGCCGGCGGCACGACGGTGACCTGCTCCTCGAACACGGTCTGCAGGCGGTTCCAGCCGACGACGGCGCGCGGCAGTTCCGCAAGGATCCAGCCGATGAAGCGCAGCGGCCATGAGAGCAGCCCGAACAGGGCGATGAGCCCGATGAGTTCGCCGGTGTTGATGGCGCCCACGTGGATTTGCCAGGCTCCCACCCCGACGAGGATCACCGTCGCGAAGGCGGGCAGCGCGTCGAGGCCTGCCTCGAAGGTGGCGCGGACGAACCCGCCGCGGATGCGGTCGTTCCGCAGGGCCTCGGCGGCGTCGGCGAGCTTGTCGGACTCGGCCTGCTCCCGGCCGAGGGTCTTGACGACCAGGGCGCCGTCGATCGACTCGTGCGCGACCGCCGAGACCACGCCGATGTCCTCCTGGGCCAGGCGGGCCGGCTCCTCCATGCGGCGGGCGAAGCTCCGGTTCATGAGCGCGAGCGCCGGGAACAACATCGCCCCGACGAGCGCGAGCCAGGGATCGACCCGAAGCATCTGGATCATCGCGAGGACCACCAGCAGGATGACGCCGGTCGCAAACGGTACCGGCCAGAACACGTCGACCGCCGCCTTGACGTCGGCTTCCATGTGCGCAAGCAGTTCGCCCGTGGGGGTTTCGCGGTGGTACTGGAGCTGCAGGTCGCGATACCGGTCGGAGACGTCGCGGCGAAGGGTCGCCATGACCCGCTCGCCGGCGACACCGGAGTAATAGCGGCGGATCATGATCCCGAGCGCCCGCAGACACCCGAAGAGCATCAGCATGAACACGGCAGCCCAGACCCGTGAGGCGGCGACCCCTTCGGGGCTGAACGCCGGCACGAGCACGTTGTTGGTCGCCCAGCCGATGGCCCAGGTGAGCAGCAGCGACGCAATCGCGAACACGAACGCCCCGGCCAGACTCACGAAGAACGGCTTGGGATGCAGCTTGATGTAGCTGATGACCAGGCGCATGCCCGAGCGAAACAGCCCGCCACTGGTGACGGCTTCGGGCGAGGTCGACTCCTGCAGGGTCGCGGCCATGCCGCCTATCATCCCTCGCATGAGCGGTGAGCGACCCTGGTTGGCGTCCTATCCGCCCGACGTGCCGCACTCGCTCGAGCCCTACCCCGACGAGAGCGTGTTCGCGGTCCTCGAATCGGCGGCGGGAAGGTTCCCCGATCGTCCGGCGATCGCCTGGTTCGGCGCTCACCTTTCATACCGGGATCTTCTGGCCGAAGTCGACCGATGCAGCGCGATGCTCGCCGGGCTCGGGGTGGGCAAGGGCGACCGCGTCGCGATGATCATGCCGAACTGTCCGGCCTTCACGATCGCGTTCTTCGCCTGCATGCGGATCGGCGCCGTGGCGGTGGGCAACAACCCCGTGTACACGGCGCGCGAGATGACCCACCAGCTGCGCGATGCCGAGCCGTCGGTGGTGCTCGTGACCGACCTGATGTACGAGGACTACGCGTCGGTCTTCGCGGAGGTCGGCATCACCAACGTGGTGGTAACCCGGCTCAACGACTACATGCCGCTCGTCAAGAAGCTGCTCGCCCCGATGCTGAAGTTCAAGAAGCAGCAGCGCGCGGCGGGGAAGTCCTGGCCACCGGTGCCCGCGGGCGCGCCGGTGTTGTGGTGGCACAAGGCGATGAAGGCGGCCGGACCGGTGCCGCCGGTCGCCACGATCGACCCGCGGGCCGATGTCGCGGTGCTCATCTACACGGGGGGCACGACCGGGATCGCCAAGGGCGCGATGCTGTCCCACGCCAACCTCGACGCGAACGCCCGGCAGGCCTGGGCCTGGATCACGATGATCGAGGAAGGCAAGGACGGTGTCCTTGCGGCGCTGCCGTTCTTCCACTCCTACGGGTTGCTCGCGATGGTGCTCACCGTCCTGATCGCGGGCAAGTCCGTGCCGGTGCCGAACCCGCGGGACATTCACATGATCCTCGAGGTCTCGCAGGCCGAGCGCCCGACGTTCTTCCCGGGTGTGCCGCGGCTGTACGTTGCGATCAACGAGTTCCCCGATGTCGCGTCGTTCGACCTCAAGTCGGTCAAGGCGTGCGTGTCGGGTGCCGCGCCGCTGCCGGCGGCCGTCGCCACCGAGTTCGAGCGGGTGACGGACGGCGGCCAGCTCGTCGAGGGCTACGGCTTGACCGAGTGCTCGCCGGTCACCCACGTGAACCCGTTCGGCGGCGTTCGTCGGGCCGGCTCGATCGGGATGCCGCTGCCCGACACCGACGTGCGGATCATCTCGCTCGACGATCCCGACCACGAGATGCCGCAGGGCGAGCCCGGCGAGCTCTGCATCCGGGGGCCGCAGGTCATGCTCGGCTACTGGCGCCGGCCCGAGGAGACCGCGCTCGCGATCCGCAACGACTGGTTCCACACGGGCGACGTCGCCGTGATGGACGACGACGGGTACTTCCGGATCGTCGACCGGCTGAAGGACATGATTCTCGTGTCGGGGTTCAACGTGTATCCGAACGAGGTCGAGGACGTGCTGTACCACCATCCGGCGATCTCGAAGTGCGCGGTGATCGGCGTGCCCGACGATCGCACCGGCGAACGGGTCAAGGCGTTCGTCGTGATCCGCGAAGGTGCCTCGCTCACCGCCGAGGAGCTCATCGCCTGGTGCAAGGACCCGGCCCAGGGACTCGCGGGCTATCGCGTGCCGAAGGACATCGCGTTTCGCGACGCCTTGCCGGAGACGCTCGTCGGCAAGGTGCTCCGCCGCGTGCTCCAGGAGGAAGAGCGCTCCAAGGCCGCGGCGGACGCGGCGCCGTGACGTCGATCGCCTTCGATCTCGGCGACGGCGTGGCCGTCCGTACCTTCGTGCCTGGCGACGCTCAGGAGTTGTTCGATCTGGTCGCGGTGAACCGTACGCATCTGCGGCCCTGGATGCACTGGGAGCCGTTGACGGTGAGCGTCGAGGACTCCCGGACGTTCATCGAGAAATGTCTGGCGCACCCGACCGACATCGAGGGCAACGGCCTGTGGGACGGCTCGACGCTGATCGGCGGCATCGGGCTCAGCCTCGACACGCTCGCGAACACCGGCGAGATCGGGTACTGGATCGATCCTGCGTACGAGGGGCGTGGGATCGTCACGCGCGCGTGTGGCCGGTTCTTCGACCTTGCGTTTGACGAGCTGGGGCTGCACCGGATGGAGCTGTCGGCGGCGGTCGAGAACGCACGGAGCCGCGCGGTTGCCGAGCGGCTCGGCATGCGGCAAGAGGGCATCGCGCGCGACGGCTGCCGTGTGGCCGACGGTTACCTCGATCTGGTCACGTACGGCATCCTGGAAGACGAGTGGCGTGCCCGGAGGGAGCAGGATGGCTGATCTCGAGATCGACCTCGGCGGCGGCGCGACGCTGCGGTCGCTCCGGCCTGGCGACGGCGAGGTGCTGGCCGGTCTGATCGAGACGAACCGCGTCCGGCTCGGGCGGTGGTTCGCCTGGGCCGATACCGCCGGGGATGCAGCCCAGCAGGCGGCATGGATCGAGGAGCGCCGGGCCAATCCCGCTTCGCTTGGACCCAACGGGGTGGTCGTCGACGGCGAACTTGTCGGCGGCTGTGACCTGTGGGTGCATCGGCGCGAGGACGTCGGTGAGCTCGGGTTCTGGCTCGACGAGGGCGCGATCGGCCGCGGCCTGATCACCCGCGCCGGCCAGGCGTTACTCACCGAGGGATTCGAGACGTTCGGTCTGCATCGGATCCAGCTGCGCGCCGGCGTCGAGAACCTCCGAAGCCGCGCGGTCGCCAAGCGCCTCAAGATGCGCGAGGAAGGCGTGCTCCGCGGCGCCGGCAAGGTCGGCGGTGGGCGCTACGTCGACCTCGTGATGTACGGGCTGATCGACGAAGACTGGCGGCTGACCCGCTGACGGTGGCGTTCTCGGCGGTCATCTTCGACCTCTACGGCACGCTCGTACCGGAGTTCCCGCGCACGGCCTTCTACGAGACCGTCGATCGCATGGCCGAGGTGCTCGGCGCCGACCCCGGCGCGTTTCGCGACGAGTGGAACGCGACCGCGATCCGGCGGCAGACCGGCGGGTATCCCGACGGCATGCCGGGGAACGTACACGCCATCTGCGAAGCGCTCGGTATCGCCGATCCGCCCGCCGACGTGCTGGCCGCCGCCCTCGAACCGCGCGACGCCATGTACCGCCAGTGGTTCCACCCGCGTCCTGGAGCCCTCGAAACCGTGACCGCGATCCGCGAGCGCGGTCTGCCGCTCGCGCTCATCTCGATGTGCGCGCCGGACACGCCGGCGATGTGGCACGCGTCGCCGTTCGCGGGCCTGTTCGAGGTCGAGGTCTTCTCGAGCGAGACGGGTCTGCGCAAGCCCGATCCGGCGATCTACGCGTACGCCTACGAGCGACTCGACGTGGAATCTGCCGCGTGCCTGTACTGCGGAGACGGCGCCTACGGCGAGCTTGCCGGCGCCGAGGCGGTCGGGATGACCGCGGTCGAGATCCGCGATCCGGCGGTCGATGTCGCGGAGCAGTTGCGCCCCGAAGGCGAGGATTGGCGCGGCCGGCGGGTGTCGGATCTCAAAGAACTTTTGGAGCTTCTCTGATCTGAGAGTCGCTGTACCGCAGCTGGTATCGGTGCCAAACAGGGCGATCGGCCTACACGGCATCTCCGACCAAAGGCTACTCAGGTTTCGGTAGTTCTCCGCCGATGCCGGACTCGTGACCGCTCCCCCCAAGGTCGTTGCGCCGCGCCGTGTTGCGCGTGCGATCGCGCCGATACTCGTCGCCACGCTGGCCCTTGCGCCCGCCCTCGCGCACGCCGCGAACTGGGCGCAGTTTCACCGTGGCGCCGGACGCTCGGGCGTGACGGGCAAGGAGCACCTGCTCACGAAGCACACCGCCCGCCACCTGCACCGCGCGTGGGGCTCGGCGACCGGCCACAGCGACGAGGGCATCAACTCCTCGCCGGCCGTGATGAAGGGCGTCGTGTACGTGGGCTCCGACGACGGTGCGCTGTGGGCGTTCCGAGCTCGGACGGGGCGTCCGGTGTGGCATCACTCCGTGGGCTCCGCCGTGCGGACGTCTCCCGCGGTCCACGGCGGTCGCGTGTTCTTCGGATCCGAGGACGGCCGGATCTACGCCGTGCGTGCCAAGACCGGCCGCCTCGAGTGGTCGTTCAACATCAGCGGCAGCGTGACCGCCGCCCCCCTCGTCGTACATCGCACCGTGTTCGTCGGCTCGCGCGGCGGCGCGTTCGTCGCGCTCAACGCGCTCAACGGGCACGTCCGCTGGCGGACACAGCCGTGGTCGGTCTGGGCCGGCGCCGCCGCGTCCGGTCGACGCAACACCATCTACGTCGGTTCGGACCAGTCGAAGGTCTTCGCGTACAACGCCGCCAACGGGAAGCTTCGCTGGTCGCGCACGCTGGACGGGCGCGTGCGGAGCACGCCGTCGGTCGTCGGGCGTCACCTGTTCGTCGGCACCGACTCGGGCACGGTCTGGTCGCTGTCGGCTCGCACCGGCGCGGTGCGCTGGTCGACGCGTGCCGCACCGGCCGCCACGCACGCGATAGTGCGGTCCTCGCCGGCGGTGTTCAACGGCCTGGTCTATGTCTCGACGGGCGAGACGACGCCGATGGACGGGCGTGTCGTCGCGATCAACGCCGGCACCGGCGCGATCAAGTGGCAGGCGACCTATCTCGCCGACTACTCGACCTCGTCGCCGGCGATCGCCAACGGCGTGTTGTACGTGGGCTCCTACGACACGCGCATCTACGCGATCCGGGCCTCGGACGGCGCGCTGCTCTGGGCGCCAAAGTGGGGAACCCAGAACCTGCCGCGAGGCATCAACTCGAGCCCGGCGATCGCAAACGGCCGGGTGTACATCGGCTGCCGCAACGGCTCGCTCTACGCGTTCGGCGCCAGGTAGGCGTCCGCGCTCCTCGCGGCCGCCAGCACCTCGCGCGGAACGGCCGCCACCGCCCCCACGATCAACGTCGCTGGGCGGTCCCATGCTCGATCGCGCCATCCCCCGGGGCTCGGGAGGCTCCCGGACGGGTCCCAGCGACCGGACATCGTTCAGGTTCATCCCGCGATCGAGTGGCGCCTAGCTCGCCCACTGTTCCAGCATCACGTTGAGCCACCACCACGCGAACGCTAGTGCAAGAAGCACGCCCGAAACCACGAGCCAGTGGAGGCATTGGTTCCGCCGTCGCAAGCCTCCGACTAACCCGATGAGTACCGCGACCAACAGCACCGCAGCGCTCGCGAGGAAGGTCAGGAACGACGGAAGATCCTCCCCGTCGTGGGGACCGTCTCCCCAGTAGTAGGCGACGGCGCGGAGAAGGAGCGCAAGCGAAACCAAGCCAAGTATGACGACGATCGAGATCGTCGCGCGCCTCGTAGCTGGAGAGTCCGGCACCACACGAACGGTATGCGCGGCGCGACGCGAATCTGTCGTGCGCTCGTTGCAGAGGCGTGAAGCTTCGCCGAAATGCCCTTACGACGAAGCCATCGATCCTTCGGTCACTTCCCCTTTGTGCGCCGCGAAGGCCGTCAGCACCTCATCCTTCTCACGCGCGGGGACCCCGAAATGATCGAGCGTGCGACCGAGCTCCGCTGCGACCTCGTCGAACTCCTCCGGGGAGATGTGGAGGTCGCGATGTGCCTCTTCCAGCCCGAGAGGGGTACTCCCGGGTTTGGTGGCAGCAAACGTGAAGGGTCCGCCGGCGACGTTGCAAACCCACAGGGCGCGCATGAACTTCAGCCCTGGCAGCCTGTCCAGCTCGTCGGTATGCCACTCACGAAGCTCAGGGTTCTTCGATGATTGGCCAACGATGGGGTTCTGGACGACCGCATCACTGAAGTGATCGATTACCGCGGCGATCGCGAACACACCCCCAATCGTTCGTACAAGCTCGGCTCTGCCATGCTCGTCCCCTCCCCCGTCGTTCCGGCCGGCACGTGTCTGGAGGGTCTACGAGCGGCACCTGGGAGCGGTTCATCTCTCGGCGACCAAAGGGAGGGGCGGGAGGCGACGTGTGCAGCGCTAGGGCGGCTCGTAACCCAGTGACCGCAACGTCACTCCTATCCGCTCGAGCGCGTCGTCCAGCGCCGCTCCCGAAGGATCGGTCGCTTGCTGGTCGTAGTCGAGATCATGGACAGTCTCGATCGGGACGAGATGAGTGTGCACGTGCGGCACATCGAGCCCACCGATCAAGAGACCGACCTTCTTGGGCCGGAACGTCTCTTGGAGCACCCGGCCGAGAATCTGAGCAATCGAGATGAGGTGCCGAGCGAGGTCGTCGTCCAGGTCGATCCAGTGATCGACCTCCTCGATTGGCACGAGCAGCGTGTGACCGGGTCGCAGTGGGTATGCGGAGAGGAAGGCAACGCATCGAGAATCGCGCCAGACGAAGCGTGCTGGCTCCTCGCCGTTGATGATCTGAGTGAAGATCGTCGCCACAGTGTTACCCCGAGTGGCCGGGCCAGGCCGGATCATGCAAGCGTAGTCGGCGCGCACTGCGCGAGCGTTCGAGAATGTCGCCGGAGACTAGGTACCGGCTGGCGTCGGGCAGCGATCCTTCTGGCGAGCGGTCCCCTGACGCCGGGCGGGTGGCCCTCAATCCAGGTCGGGCCACGGGGCGACGTCCACCTCGTTGCCTTCGGCATCGGCAAGGGTCCACCACTCCGGCGCGTGTTCGTCGCTGACCACGTGACCACCCGCTGCGAGCGCCGCCGCAACGCGCGCCTCCGCCTGGTCGCGCGGCACATAGAGATCGATGTGGATCCGGTTGCGTTGGGGACGCGGCTTGTCCATCTGCTGGAACCAGAACGGCGGGCCTTCCCAGTCGGGGTCGAGCAGGTCCTCGTCGCCCACCTCCACGTAGCCGAGCACGGCGCGCCAGAACGGCATGACCTCGGGGATGACGAGGGCGTCGATGGCAATCTGGATGATCTGCAGGCCCGTGAGGTCGACCGTGACCTTGAGGTCGCGCGCCGCCGCTGAGATCTGCCTCGCCAGCGCGAGGTGCCCCTCGTGCAGCCACGGTTCGCCGGCCAGGGACTTCCGTAGATGCACCGTCACGCCGTTCGAACGAAGGTCGATGTCGGCGTCGATGTCGGTGGCACCGGCCAGCGTGCCGATCGCCTCTGCCAGGGCAATGCCCTTCGCGAGCGACCCGGTGCGGAAATGCGTGCTTGCGCCGTCCCGTACGAGCCGCCAATCGACCTCGTGGAGTTGCGACGGCGAGATCCCCTCGGTCATTCCCGCAACGTAACAGGGCCTCTGGAGTCAGGTCAGGTCGCCGTTGGATGTGGGCCAGCGCTCTGCCGCCCAAGCACTCCAGTCGGACCATCCGGGGGGTGGGTCGGGGATTTCGTCTCCCGCCAGCTCAGCCGCATCGGGCGCGTCGAACAGCGAACGCCATGTGTCCACGTCCGCTTCGGTCATCACGAACGTCTCGTGCGGCATCCGCTTCCAGCGCTGATCGATCCGCTCGATCTGCGTCGCCCGGTCCACCGGCAGGTAGTCGACCTGCGAGGATGCGCCCACCGAACCGGCCAGCCAGCGCAGCGACGACCTCTCGTCACGGCTCCAGAACCCGAAGTCCAGCACCACGCTGGTTCCCACCTGCAGCGCCTCCAGAGCTAGCCAGATGAGCCGTCCCTCAAGCACGTCTCGCTTCCCAGCTGGCTGAGGATCACCGAACAACGGGATCATCCACGCGTCCGGTGTCAGACGGAGCGCCCTGTGGGCTGCCGCCAGCGTCTTCGCGTGCTCGGTTTTGCCCGCCCCCGGCAGGCCTACGATCAGGAATAGCTTCGCCCCGGTCATCGCTCGCCCATATTGAACGACAGCGAGAGACAGATCGGCCGCGTGCCCGAGCATTGGCGAATCGCGGTGTGGCGGAGCCGGTCAGACTTGATCGCGTTCGGCCTGGCTGCGAAGGAGGCAGAACTCGTTTCCCTCGGGATCGGCGAGAACGAGCCAGCCGCTCCCGTTTTCTTTGCGAAAGTCGTGCAGCGGTTTCGCACCCAAGGCTATGACCCGTTCGATCTCATCATCGCGGCCGCGGTCGGTTGGTTCCAGATCGAGATGCACGCGGTTCTTTACCTGCTTGCCCTCGGGTACCTCAATGAACAGCAGCCTCGGCTCGGCATCCGACCCGATGATCATGCACTCCTCGTGCCCCGGCTCGTTCGGATCTCCCGGCACGTCGTCATAGCCCAGCACCTGCTTCCAAAACGTGGACAGGGCGAAGGCATCGTGGCAATCGAACGTCGTGTGCGAGACCCGAGAAGTCATGGGTTGATGCTATCGACCTCGGCTTCCGCTCGACGACACCGGTCTCTCGGGTGGGCGAGGGTTGCTCAATGTCCCTCGAGCGCGAACCGGAAGGTTCGCGAGGCTTAGAGCGCGTCAGCCCTGTCCACGGATGAGCCGTAGGCCGGTGACAACGAGCCAGACGAGCCACGCAGCTAAGCCCAGAAGCCCGACGAACAGCAGTGGCGAGCCATCCGCGATGGCGAGGTTTCCGGCCCCGGCCAAGATGAGCAAGCTGCCGCCCGCCACGCCTAGCAGCCGCTGCCACGGCCGCGTCAAACCGCTGGCGTGGGTGGCCAATGCCGCGCCGATGAAGGTCGCCCCGAGCGCGGGCAGCGAGAGCGCGAAGGCCGCGGCATGGAGCTGCCAGGCCAGCTGGAAGGCGGGGGTCGGCTCGGCCAGGCCATCCGCGGCGAGCACGACCGCGATGTGCGTGGCCATGACGAGGGCGAATACCGCCGCGAGTGTCGCTCCGGCTGCCACCGCGAGCCGCGACCAGTCCGCCCCTGCGCCGCCACGGCGCTGCACGAGCCCGTGCAGTCCCGTGACGAACAACAGGAGCAGCGGCAGGATCACGGCCTCCAGACCCACGGAGACGGCCACGACGCCCCGGTTCTCGGCGTGGTAGGCGAGGACCTCACCAAGAGGCGTGGCGTAGGTGGGCGCTTCAGGGCCCACAAAAAACACCGCGTTCTGAACGACCACCGACGCGGCTAAGGCGACCGCGGCGGCGCCGACGATTCGCGTCGTGGACACCCGGTTCCCCGCGGCCACTGCTGGTGTCGCTGCCTCGCTCACTCGAGTTCCTCCGATCGCTGACTTGGTGTCTGTGTTCACCTAAGTGGGAGTGAAGCAGCCAGCCCGGCTTACGGATTACTCGGACTGGGCGGCTGCATCATATGCACTTGGACCTGCATCGCCTGCTGGACCTTCACGAACGCTTTGCCCAGGTGGTTCTCGATCAGTTCAAACAACTCTGTGGTGCCAGAGGGTGCGTCAATCTACCTAGAGCATCAAGCGCTTCAGCTCCGCATCGCCACCTTGAGGTTCACCGAGTCCGGCCCAGTAGTACTCACCGGGATCGTTTTCAGGTCGGATCAACACCCGGGGAGTTCGTTCACGCCCCCAACTGAGGGCCTCTTCTATCGACGTCGTGTTCGGTGCTTCCTCCAAGAATTGATTGGTGACCGGAAAGGAGTCCCAATATCCCCCGTAGTAGTGCTCGCCTTCATGCCATGCCAAGAAGACGGTGCCCGTCCCGTTGAACAACTCGGGATGGGGGTGCGGCTCGATCGTCATGCCAGCCACGATAGCGAGGGAACCGTCCCTCGCGTGCACGAGAGTCACCTCCCTCGACGACACCGGCCTCCCCGTTCAGGGCCGGTGGCACGGGAACCGGCGCCGTTCATACAATGCGCAATGACCTGCGCGCGGTGCGGCACTGAGGCACCGAACGACGCGCGATTCTGCTCGTCGTGCGGTACTCCGCTCGACGCCTCCGGCATTGCGGAGGAGCGCAAGGTCGTCTCCGTGCTCTTCGTCGACGTGGTCGGGTCGACCGAACGCGCCGACGGAGCCGACCCGGAGGACGTCCGCACGATCAACCAGCTCTACTACGCCGAGACGAGCTCGCGTATCGAGGCCTACGGCGGTGCGATCGAGAAGTACGTCGGCGACGCCGTCATGGCGGTGTTCGGAGCCCCGGTCGCGCACAGTGACGACGCCGAACGAGCGGTCAGGGCGGCGCTCAGCGTTCTCGAAGGGATCGAGCAGCTGAACGCGGAGCACACCGATCTCGACCTGCAGGTGCGTGCGGCGGTATGCACAGGCGAGGCGATGGTCGCGATCGACGCGGCGCCCGCCGACGCGCTGGCGACCGGCGACGTCATCAACACCGCGGCGAGGCTGCAGTCGGCTGCGGCGCCGGGGACCGCCGTCGTCGGCGAGGAAACGCACCGGTTGACCGAGCACGCGTTCCGGTACGAGCCGCTCGAGGCCGTCGACGCAAAGGGCAAGCGCGAGCCCGTCGAAGCGTGGCGCGTCGTGGAGCCGCTCGTCTCGCCGGCCGAGCGGCCGACGTCGGGCACCCCGTTCGTCGGGCGTGAACGCGAGCTGCTGCTGATCGACCTGGTGTGGGACGGCGCGGTGGGCAACGCGACGCCGCATCTCGTCTCCGTGATTGGGCCTCCCGGCATCGGCAAGTCGCGACTCGCGCAGGAGCTGACCGACCGGGTCGAGCAGAAGGGCGCTCGGGCATTGCTCGGTCGCTGCCTGCCGTACGAGGAGCAGACGCCGTACCGGGCGTTCGGTCAGATTGTGCGCCGGGCCGCCGGCATCTTCGAAAACGACGGTGTCGAGGAGGCACGTCGGAAGCTCACCACGTTTGTCGAGGCCTTGTTCCCTGAGACCGAATCGGCGGAGACGGTTCGCTACCTCTCGCTCGTGCTCGGGCTCGGCTCCGATGAGTCGGTCGACGATCCGATCCACCTGTTGTTCTCGTCGCGCCGGGTGGTTGAGCTCATCGCGGAGCGTGAGCCTCTCCTGCTGGTGTTCGAGGACGTGCACTGGGCCGACGACGCGATGCTCGACCTCGTCGACTACCTGGTGACCCACGTGCACGACAAGCCCGTGGTCTTCCTCGCGCTCTCGCGGCCGGAACTGTTTGAGACCCGGTCCGGCTTTGGATCGGGTCTTGCGGGTCAGACGATCCTGCACCTCGAGCCGCTCACGCCGGCGGAGTCGTCGCGCGTCGTGACCGAGATCGCGAGCGGAGCGAAGGCCGCTGTTGTGACGGCCGTGGTCGAGCGCGCGGAGGGCAACCCGCTGTTCCTCGAGGAGCTAGCCGCGAGCGTCGGTGCGTCGGTGAACGGCGAGCAGCTGCCGGGCACCGTCCGCGCGGCGATCGCGGCACGCATCGACACGCTGCCGGCGGACGCGCGCACGGCGCTGCTGCACGCGTCGGTTGTCGGCCCCACGTTCTGGCGAGACATCGTTGCAGGGATCGGGGCTCTCGACGACGTCGATCCTGCGCTCGAGGCCCTCGAGGCGCGCGGACTCGTTCGACGGAGCGGACATAGCCAGGTGCAGGGCGACGTCGAGTTCGCTTTCAAGCACGCGCTGGTGCGCGACGTCGCCTACGCGACGCTCCCCAAGGCGATGCGGCGGGACTTGCATGGCGCCGTTGCCGAACTGATCGAGTCCTCGGTACCCGACCCCACGGAGCTCGCCTGGATCCTCGCGCACCACTACCGCGAGGCCGGCCGCCCTGATCGTGCGGTCGCGTACCTGGTGGCCGCGGGCGATCGCGCACGGGCCGCGCTCGCCATCGAGCAGACGTGGGACCTGTACTCGCGGGCGATCGAGCTGGCGCCGACCGAGGAGGAGCGCCGGCGCATCCGGTTGCGCCGGGCGCTCGTGCACGTCGAGCTCGGTTGGAGCGCCGAGTTCCGGCAGGCGGACGAGGAGTTCGCCGCGCTGATTCCGGAGCTCGACGGCCCCGACCGCATCGACGCGCTCCTGGCCCGCTCTCGCGCGAACCACTGGACCGAGGAGGAGGACGCCGCGCGTGAAACTGCGCAGGAGGCTCTCGATCTGGCTCGTGCCGCCGGCGATACCGAACGAGAGGCCGCAGCCCTCGGTCGCCTGGGTGCCGCCTATGGGATGTCGGGGGGGCCAGGTGACCTGGCGCGTGCCAGGGAGCTGCAGCAGGAGTCGCTTCGCTTGTGGCCGGCGGGTGCGCGCCCCGTCGATCTTGCCGAGGTGCTTCACCTCACGGGCAACGTTGACTACTGGGTCGGCGACTACGACGCGTCCGTCGAGCACTTCCAGGCGAGCAGGGACATCGGCGCCTCCGACCCGCGAAGCGCCGAGGCGTTGATGCGTGGCGCCAGCGGTCGCGCCGTCGCGCTCGCCGGGACCGGCCGATACGAGGAGGCGATCGAAGCGTCGGAGGCAGGCATCGCCGCAATGAAGCTGCTGGGTCACCCGTACTACACCGCCCTCAACTACTCGACGCTCACGCTCCGCGAGATCTTCGCGGTCGAGGAGGCCGCGGAGCGCAGTGCGATGGTTGCCGACAGCCTCGGGCCTTCCGACTTCAACATGCCCTGGATGAACGCGCGCGCCGACGTGCTCGTTGCCGCGTTGCTGGGGCACGACTTCGCGACGATCGATCGCGACTTCGCGACGACGTGGGAGGATGCCGTCGCGAGTCAAGCGTGGGAGCGGTGGCTCGTGAGCGGGCGGCTGGCCGTGATGCGGGCAGAGGCCGATCGCATGCGGGGACGTCTGGACGACGCCGCAACCTGGGCACGGCGTGCGCTCGAGCTGGCGTTGGTGTCGGGGCGTTCGAAGTACGAGGCGGCCGCGCACACAACGCTCGGCGCGTTGCTTGGCGGTGCGGACGACGAGGCGGCCCTCGAGCATCTTCGCGCAGCGGTCACGATCGCGGACGATCTCGGGTCGCCGCTGCTGCGCTGGCGGGCCCTCGCCGCGCTCGGCACGGTCGAGCGAGACTCTGCGGCTGCCGGCGCGTCGGGCGAGGCGCATCTGCGCGAGGCTGCGGCAATCATCCGAGAGGTGGCCGCCTCGTTGAACACCGAGCGGAGCGGTACGTACCTGGCCGCGCCAGAGGTGATCGCGACGCTCGAGGCTGCGTCCTAGTACCAGCGCTCCGTCGCGTCGTCGGCGACGCGGGGTGCCGTCTGGCGCGCCGGCGCGAGCGCGAGGCCGAACAGTCCGAGGATGCCGAACACGGCGGTGCCGAGACCGCCGACGACGAGCGCCTCCTGCCCGCCGACGACCCCGACCAGCACGCCGCCGAACATCGTCGAGACGATCTGCGTGCCGCTCACGAGGCCCATGTACGCGGCGAAGACGCGTCCGTGCAGCTCGGTCGGCACCCGGCCGTGGACGAGCGTGCGCGCGCTGACGTTCTCGAGACCGTTCGCGATGCCGCCGACGCCGAACAACACCGCTGCGGGAAGCAGCATGCCCGAGGCGGCCGCCGCCACCACCGCGAGCCCGCCGACGACGGCGCCACCGGCGATCCAGGCGGGCGCCCGCTCGGCGACCACCCGTCGCGCGAGGATCGCGCCGACCACCATGCCGACCATCCAGCCCGAAGCGAGCACGCCGTAGCCGATCGCCGGCTCGTGCAGGGTGTCGGCCGCGAAGAAGACTTCCGCCACGTTGTCGGTTGCGGCGAAAAGCACGACGCCGAGGATGACGGCGAAGACGAGCAGCAGCAGACGGTCCTTCACGATGTAGGCGAACCCGGCGCGAGCCCCCTCGTCCTTCGACAACTGCTCGGCGGGCACGGGTGGCCGGCGCACCGTTATGCCGAAGGTGACGAGCGCGAGCACGACGAAGGTGAGCGCGTCGATCATCAACGGTGCGGCGGTGTTTCGTGAGGCAACCAGACCGGCGACGAACGGCCCGCTGATCCAGCCGGCGTACTTTGCGATCTCGATGCTCGAGTTGGTTCGCGACACGTCGTCCTCGCCGAGCAACGGCACGAGCGCGAACACCGACGGCCCGGTCACCGACGCGACCGAGCCGAGCACGAACGCCAGCGCGATCACCACCGGAACGGTGGAGGCAAACGCCAGCAGCGTGGCGACGAGGGCCGCCGCCAGCGAGCACCAGCGGAGCGTCTGCACCGTCTCGCGACGGTCGGTGAGCCAGCCCGACAGCGGCGCGAACAACACGTGGGGAAGGGCGGCCGCGACGAACAGCAGCGCCACCGCCCCGGGCGATCTGCCGGAAAGGAAGTTGACTCGCAGGGCGAGCGCGACGATCGCGAGCTCGTCCCCGAAGGACGACAAGGCGATCGCCGCGATCAGGGCCCGACGGTCCCGTGTGCGTTCCATCGCGCGCGGACTATAACCAGCGCGAAAACGGTTCGCTCGCGTGTGCATCATGCCTCCCGGCGGCCCGCCGATACGGTCGCCGCATGCTCACGACGCTCACCGACTTGCCGGCATGGGTTATGGGCTTCGAGGCGGTCTGCCAGATCGAGTTCACCGACTGCCGCGGTGTGCTCGGACCGGCGGTAAAAATGCTGATCGACGCCGGGAACGTCACCGATCTGGACTGGATGATCGCCGGCACGTCGCTGTTCGGCTGGATGACGCCGGGACAGCTGAAGCGGTTCCCGCTCGCCGAGCGCGATCAGGCGGTTGCCTGGGCCGCCGGCGGCGCGGATTGAACCTCCCATAGGAACATCATCGGCCGCAACCGGCCTCGAGAACATTGGGACCACGGGCTACCCCGTTCGACGGACGCGAGTAGTGCGCTTCGATCTCCCCGACTCCCCGAATCGGGGGTAACGTCGAAACGGTGGGGGAGCGAGGGGATCTGACGGTCGACGTCGTCGTGGTCGGCGCGCGCGTTGCCGGCTCGATCCTGGCGGTCGAGCTCGGCGCGCGGGGCTGGCACGTCCTGGTCGTCGATCGCGCCACCTTTCCGAGCCCCACGATGTCGACGCACTTCTTCCGTGGCTCCGGGTGCGCCTCCGCGCTGGACCGGCTCGACGTGTTGGACGAGGTGTTGCGGCTCGGGGCCCCGCCGCTCGTACGGGAGTACAACGCCGATGCGCTCACCGGGGATGTGAGCGTCGACCCGCCGCAGGATCCCGGCGAGATTGGGTTCAGCTTGTCGGTGCGGCGCGAAACCCTCGACGCCGTGCTGGTCGATCGTGCGCGCCGCGAGCCGACGGTCGCGGTGCGCGAGGGCACCGGTCTGCGAAGCCTCACCTGGGAGCGCGACCGCGTCGCGGGCGCCGTCATTGGGCCGACCGAGGACCCGATGCACGTCCAGTCGCGGTTCGTCGTCGGCGCCGACGGGCACACATCGGCTGTGGCCCGCGCGGTCGAGGCCGAGGTCGAGGAGTCCTACGCGCCGTGCCGCGCCATGTACTACCGCTACGCGGTCGGGTTCGACGGACCCGACGGCCCGCCGGACGCACCCGAGTTCTCGCTGGGAGACGACGACCTCGCCTACGTCTTCCCGAGCGACGGCGACTGCGCGTGCATCGCGATCTCGCTCAACCCCGCGGACTACCGGCGCGCGCACACCTCGGCCGAGTCGTTCTTCGCCGAGCGGCTGGCGGCCCATCCCCTCCTCGCGTCGCGCACCCGGGAGGCGAACTGGGACGGGCGCCTGTGGGGATGCGGGCCGCGGCCCGCCGTCGTTCGTGTGCCCGTCGGCGCCGGGTGGGCGCTCGTCGGCGACGCCTCGATGCACCAGGACCCGTGGACCGGCGAGGGGATGGATCACGCCGCCGCGCACGCCGCGTTTCTCGCCGACGCGCTCGACGACGCGCTCTCGGGTCGCGTGCCCGAGGCGGACGCGCTCGCCACGTATCACGAACGGCGGAACGAGCACGCCCTGCCCGATTTCCGCGAGACGGGCGACGTCGCGCGGGATCTCAACCGGCTGCGCGCTTCGCCCGGCTCGGGGTAACGTCTTCGCCAATGGCCGACAAGCGCGAGAAGTACCCGAAGAAACTGTACGAGCACGAGCTCGCGCGCCTGCAGGAAGAGCTCGTGAAGATGGAGGAGTGGCTCTTCGAGACCGGAGCCCGCGTGGTCGTGATCTTCGAGGGCCGCGACGCCGCCGGCAAGGGCGGCACGATCAGCCGGATCACCGAGCACATGAACCCGCGGATCACCAAACACGTCGCGCTGCCCAAGCCCTCCGATCGCGAGCAGACGGAGTGGTACTTCCAGCGCTACATCGCACATCTGCCGTCCGCCGGGGAGATCGCGTTGTTCGACCGCAGCTGGTACAACCGCGCCGGCGTCGAGTACGTGCTCGGGTTCTGCACGCCTCAGCAGCACTATCTGTTCCTGCGGCAGTGCCCGATCTTCGAGCGGCTCCTCGTCGAGGACGGCATCATCCTCATCAAGTACTGGTTCTCGGTTTCCGACGAGGAGCAGGAACGCCGGTTCCGAGCCCGTGTGGACGATCCGATGCGCCGCTGGAAGCTGTCGCCGACGGACCTGTATTCGCGCACGAAGTGGATCGACTACTCGCGAGCCAAGGACGAAATGTTCGTCCATACCGATATTCCCGAGTCGCCCTGGTACGTCGTCGAGGCCGACGACAAGAAGAAGGCGCGCCTCAACTGCATCGCGCACCTGCTGTCGAAGATCCCGTACGTGCCCAAGCCGTTGCCGGAGATCGAGATCCCCGACCGTCAGCACGACGATGGGTACGTCCGTCCGCCGCGGGACCTCTACACCGAGGTGCCCGACCGCGCGGCGGAGCTCTTGGCGCCCGATGAGTCCTGAGCCGGGCGCGCCGGCGATTTCGCGGCGCGACCTGGTCGCGCGTGGGGCGCTCGTCGCCGGCGTCGCCGCCTTCGCACCGTTCGCGTTCGTGCGCCGCGCCTCCGCCGCGTCGCTGCACCGATTCGTCGATCAGGTGCGCGAGGACGCGAACTTGCCGGGCGTCGCCGTCGCGGTCGTGCGGGGGCATCACGTCGTGTGGTCGAGCGCGTCGGGATGGGCCGACATCGAGCGTCGCATCCCGGCGACACCGGAGACGGCGTTCATGCTCGCGTCGGTCTCGAAAACCGTGACGTGCGCGGCGATCATGACGCTCGTCGAGGACGGTGCGATCGATCTGGACGCCGACGTCAATGGATACCTGCCCTATGCCGTGCATGTCCCGGCGGCGCCCGGCGCGCCGGTCACGATGCGGCGAATCCTCACTCACACCTCGGCGATCCGGGATCGCGGCGACGTGTGGGGAGCGCCCCGCTCCAACCCGACGCTGTACTTCCACGGGGACTCCCCGATCGCGCTCGGCGAGTTCGAGGAGTCCTATCTTGCGGTGGGCGGCAGCCGGTATCGGGCGACGGGGAACTTCTATCAGCGGGCGCCGGGTGCGAAGTACTCCTACTCCAACCTGGCGGTCGCGCTGGCCGGCCATGTCGCCGAAGCCGTGAGCGGCGTCGATTTCGACGCGCTCTGCCGCCGTCGGATCCTGCGGCCGCTCGGGATGGGGCAGTCCGGTTTCCGGCTGGCCGACCTCACGTCGCGAAACATCGCGATGCCGTACTTCACGCAGCCTGCGACCGGCCGGTTCCGGCCGTACTTCCAGTACGGATATCCGGACTACCCCGACGGCGCGTTACGAACGAGCGCCGTGCATCTCGCCCGCTGGCTCGGCGCGTTCATGAACTTCGGGACGTTCGACGGTGTGCGCGTGCTCGAACACGACACCGTCGAGGAGATCCGCCGCAACCAGATCCCGTCGCTCGTCGACTGGCATCAGGGCCTCATCTGGTACGGCATCCACGGCCAAGAGTTCAACAGGCTCGGTCACACGGGCGGCGATTACGGCGTGAGCACCCGGATGTTCTTCCGGACGGATCGCAACGTCGGCGTGGTTTCGCTCACCAACGCGTACCTCTCGAGCGCGAATTGGCAGCGGTTCTCGCGGATCGAGCGGCGTCTGCTCGAGGAGTTTGCGTAGGGCTCAGCCGTCCCGGGGTGCGGGGATGCCGCCGGCCGGCGCTTTGCGAAGCAGCCACACGGGGTTCGAGCCCGCGACGATGGTGCCCCCGGCGTTGCGAACCTCCACCCGCGCGAACGAGGCGGCGGTCGTGTCGAGCGGGACCGCGACCGACCCGCCCGAGAACGCCGAGGCGGGGATCGTCCGCCGGGTCACGTGCGGGTCGGTGATCGCCGGAGCCGGCTTGTCCACCGGTCCCTGCACGACCGACACGGAGCCGCCGCTCGGCATCCCGGCGACCCTGACGTTGAGCGTCCGCGTCGCCGCCTTGGAGACCGACACCGAACCCATCGGATGTGTGCCGCCGACGTCGAGATCGACCGAGCCCGAGAACAGGTCGAAGTCGTGGAACCAGCATTGGCCTGCGGCCATCGCCGCGCAGAGCGCCTTCTCCGAGGCGTCGGCCGCCCACGCGCCCGTTGCGAACGTGAAGTGGCTGCTGCTCCACGTGCCCTCGTGCGAATCGCTCACGCCGTTGCCGGTGAGGAACATCGCGTTTCGCGAGCAGACGTCCCACGCCATCAAATGCCGCTCGAGCGTGACCCCTTCGCGCACCCGGTACCCGACCTCGAGGATGTCCGCGCCGAACGCGTCTCGTCGGACGAGCTCCCGTGTCACCTGGATGCGCATGGCCTCCTGCTCGGCGACCGAGATCGGTGCGATCGTGAAGCTCGAGCCGTACATGTGGTTGTACGAGGCTAGACCGCCTGCCTTGTGGATCATCGCGACCTGTGCACGGGTCACGGCCGGGTCGTCCCGCGGGGCGAGGCCGGCGTGGTGCTGGTTCGGGAGCGCCACGTTGCCGCCGAACCAGTTGAGGTGGCGTGGGTAGAGCGACACCTCGAGCCCGTACCGTTGCGCGACGCCCGGGTACCGGCTCGCGAGCGCCGCACCGATGTCGTGCTGCACGCCCAAGGGAATCGAGCCCGACGTCTTGCGTTTGAACCGGATGTAGTCGACGTTGCCGGCCGCTCGCGCCCCGCTTCGAGCTGCCGCGGCGACCGAGAGTTGGTAGAGCACGTTGTCCTCGGCCACGAGGTCGGGCCACAGCTTGGCGATGTCGACTGCGGGCCGGAGCACGAGCGAGTTCCACTGCCGGGGCGTCGCCGCGAGCGAGATCACGCCGTCGCGGTCGATCGCCTGTCGGTGCCCGGCGGCCAGCGGTCCGCCGATCCGATACGCGATCGAGTACGTGCCCGCGGCGCGCCCGCCGCTCGCCGGCTGATCGCTGATCCGCATCTTGATCTCGAGGTAGGCGTCGGGGCCAACGGACTCGGGCCGGACCTCGACGAGGATCGATTGCCCGGCGAGGTTCGTGCGTGTGCAATGACGCGAGTTGTCGTCCTGCAACGTGAGCCGAACCGTCGAGAACGAGGTCCCGGCGGCCTCGGCCATCAGCCGCATGCTGCCCTTCGGATCCGGGTCGACCGGTGAGACCGGCGCCGGGACAAAGGAAGCCTGGGAGGACCGGAGCGAGCCGTTGACGGACCTCGACCAGGTGACCCCGCGGCCGCCCTGCTCCAGCTCGCGGGTACCGTTGCAGTGGATGGCCTTTCGGTGCTGCCAGGCCTCCATTCGGAAGTCGTGGTCGGTCCACCACACGACGTCGAGCCCGTTGCGCTTGGCCTGGTCGAGCTGCCAGGCCATCGACCCAGACCCTTCGCTGAACGAGGAGTGGATGTGCATCGCCATCGTCACGGGCTTGCGCGCAGCGTCGGCGAGCCACGGGAACGGTTCGAACGCAGCCAGCGACCCCGCCGCCGCACCGACGCCTGCAATCTTGATGAACTCTCGTCGCGAAACCGACATGCGCGACCCTCCCCGATCGTGTCTCAGTACACGACTCTGTTGCGCCCCGGGTCAAGTGCCATTGTGGAGGCGGGTGCGCTCGTCGTCGGTGAGCCCTCGCAGCGGCGGTCGGACGTCGGCCGAGGGCAGCACGCCGCGGGCGCTCAGCATTTCCTTGAGGGTCGCCTGGAACGGCATGCCGGCGAGGGCGCCACGGAGGGCGGTCACACGCCGGTGGGACGCTTCGTCCTTGTCGTGGACGAGCGTCGCGACGACCTCGGGCCACGCCGTCGCGAGGCCGCTGACGCTGCCGATGGCTCCGGCCGCGGCGCCCTCGAGGAACAGCGGTTCCGACCCGATGAACACGTCCAGCCCAGGCAGCAGGTAGGGCTTGACCGCCTCGAAGGGCTGGTCGGAGACCTTGAGCCCGGCGAGGTTCGGCGCCGTCTCGCGCAGCCGCTCGATCACCGGTATCGGGATCGCGTAGCCGCTGCGCGCCGCAAACTCGTACACGTAGAACGGCAGCGGGTCGCACGCGTCCGCAGCGCTTCGCAGGTGCCGGAACAGCTCCTCCTCGTCGAGCGCGAAGTACGGCGGCGCGATCACGGCCACGGCGTCGGCCCCGTGTTCCCTGGCATGCGCGGCGATCGCGACGGTCTCGTGTGTGGTCTGCGCACCCGCGTGCACAGCGACCGCGAACCCGTTTGGGCGCAACGCGATCCAGCGCTCGGTCAGATGGCGCCGTTCCTCGGCGCTCAGCAGCACGCCCTCCCCGGTGGTGCCGGCGACGAGCACACCGTCGAGCCCGCCGCCTGCCAGGAACGCCGCCAGCGGCTCGATCGCGCCGAGGTCGAGCGATCGGCCTCCGTCGCGCATCGGCGTCACCGCTGCCGCGATCGCTCCCGTGAGTCGCATGACCGACAGCCTACCGACGGACCGGTGCTCCGGCGCCGCTGTGCGTATGGTGTCGCGGATGGATCGACCGGCGGATCGGGACGGCTACCTCTTCGACAACGAGGCCGAACAAGCAGCGCTCCGTTTCGACAGTCTCGCCACACTGTTCAACCCCGTGACGTTTCGCCACCTTGAGGCGCTGGGGATCGGTGAAGGCTGGCGTTGCTGGGAGGTCGGGGTGGGCGGCCCCTCGATTCCACAGTGGCTCGCCGATCGCGTCGGCGCGAGCGGGTCGGTGATCGGCACGGATATCGACGCACGGTGGGTGACAGGCGACCTTGCCCCCAACGTGTCGGTCATCGAGCACGACGTCGCCGCCGACGAGCCGCCTGCCGGCCCGTTCGATCTCGTGCACGAACGTCTCGTGCTCATTCACGTCCCGGACCGGGAGCGCGCACTGGCGCGGATGATCGAGAGCCTCCGCCCCGGCGGCTGGGTGCTCGTGGAGGATTATGACGGGAGCTGGCAACCGCTGGCGTGTCCCGAGCCGTCGACCCCGGAGCAGAATCTGGCCAATCGGGTTCGTGCCGGGCTGCGCGAGCTACTCGCGGGCAGGGGCGCCGATCTCGAGCTCGGACGCAAGTGGCCACGGCTGCTCCGAGCCGCAGGGCTCGTGGACGTCGGCGCCGACGCGTACCTCTCGGTTGCGCTGCCGGCGACGCGGGACATGGAGCTCGCCAACGTCGAGCAGGTTCGCGCCGGTCTCGTCGCCGGAGGTCACGTCACCGACGCGGAGGTCGATGCGCACCTCGACGCGGTTCGTGCAGGTGCCTTCGACGTGGCGACGCCGATGCTCGTGTCGGCCTGGGGCCGTACGCCCGCCTGAGCCGGCTCAGAACTGGTCGGCTTCGGTGCTTCCTTCTAGTGCGAGCGTCGAGGAATGCCCTTGCGCGATCGTCTGTGAGACGCGGTCGAACCAGCCGGTGCCGACTTCCGCCTGGTGCTTCACGGCGGAGTAGCCGTCGGGCTCGAGCGCGAACTCGTGCTGCTGCAGCTTCACGTAGGCGGTCATGCCCTCCTCGGCGTAGCCGCGCGCGAGGTCGAACATGCTCGCGTTGAGCGCGTGGAACCCGGCGAGCGTGATGAACTGGAAGCGGTAGCCCATCGCGCCGAGCTCCTTCTGGAAGGTCGCGATCGTCGCATCGTCGAGCGACTTCTTCCAGTTAAACGACGGCGAGCAGTTGTAGGCGAGCAGCTTGCCCGGGTACTCCGAGTGCACGGCCTCGGCAAAGGCGCTCGCCTCGTCGAGGTCGGGCGTCGAGGTCTCGCACCACAGGAGGTCGGCGTACGGCGCGTAGGCGAGCGCGCGCGCGACGGCGGACTCGATGCCCGAGCGCACGTGGTAGAAGCCCTCCTCGGTGCGCTCGCCGGTGCTCAGGTCGCGGTCGCGCCCGTCGACGTCGGAGGTGAGCAGCGTCGCCGCGAGCGCGTCGGTCCGGGCGATGAGCACGGTCGGCACGTCGAGCACGTCGGCGGCCAGGCGTGCCGCCGTCAGCGTCCGGAGGAACTGCGAGGTCGGCACGAGCACCTTGCCGCCGAGGTGACCGCACTTCTTCTCCGAGGACAGCTGGTCCTCGAAATGCACGCCGGCGGCGCCGGCCTCGATCATCTCGGTCATCAGCTCGAAGGCGTTGAGGGGTCCGCCAAAGCCCGCCTCGGCGTCGGCGACGACGGGTGCGAGGAAGTCGGCCTCGCGGCCCTCGGCCCACGCGATCTGGTCGGCACGCTGGAGCGCGTTGTTGATCCGCCGCACGACCGCGGGCACCGAGTTGGCGGGATACAGCGACTGGTCGGGGTAGGTCTCGCCCGCGAGGTTCGCGTCGGCGGCCACCTGCCAGCCCGACAGGTAGATCGCGCGGAGCCCGGCCTTCACGCATTCGACGGCCTGGTTGCCGGTGAGGCAGCCGAGCGCCGGCGTGTAGTCATCGGTGCTCATGAGGTCCCAGAGCTTGGTGGCGGCCTCGGTCGCGAACCCGTGGCTCCGGCGGATCCGTCCGCGCAGCCGCACGACCTCCTCGGCGGTGTAGGGGCGGCGGATGCCGCGCCAGCGCTCCTCGGTCTCCCACCGCTGCTGCAGGGCCGCCGCTTCCTGCGAGATCTGCTCCTGGATCCCCATCGCTGGTCTCCTCTGATGCTCGAAATACCTTGAAATGCTTTGCCGGGAAACGAAAGACCCCTCGGCGAAGCCGAGAGGTCGTCTGCGCGCGTGCGGCCTCGGCCGCGCGTCGCGCCGCTAGCTACCTACGTGTCGGTGGTACTTGTTGAACGACCGTTCAAACATCAAGTGAATCTTCTCAGACTCGACCGGGCAGGTCAACCCGCCTGAGGTCGCGATTCGGTGACGAACCTGGGAGGGCGCGGCGTTCGGCATCACGCGTTGAGGATCCGCGCGACCACGAAGCGGGGGTGCCCGGCGTGCCATGCCTGCCCCGCGACAACGAGGCGGCCGTTGTCCTGCGCGGCCGCGCCGGCGGCCGCGTCGCGACTTCCGTGTACATCCACGCGGACGATGCCGTTCGTGCCGAAGGCCAGGTTGCGCGACCCGTCGGGCTTGAGCCGAACGACGCCGATGTCGTCGCCGGTGCCGCGGAGCCGCCCGACGACGAGGGTTCGGGCACCGACCGTGAGGATGTCGGTCGCCTCCTCGAAGGCTGGCGAGAGACCGAGGACGACGCGACCGTTCGTGCCATAGGGGGTGTCGATCGTGCCGTTCGGGCGGATGGCTACCACGGCCCAGTCGCCGTCGCTGGCGCCGGCAAGGAGGTAGCCACCGCCCGGCGCGCGCGTGAGCGCGTTGGCGGCGTCGGCGCCCGGACCGACGTCGACGGTCGTGAACCCGGGCGACCTGCCGAACGAGGTGCCCAACCGTCCGGTGCCCAGGACCTTCAGAACGCTCATCCGCGGGTCCTGGAGATTCTCCGCGAACCCGGCCGCGACGATGCTTCCGCCCGGCAGGACGAGCAGATCCTGGATTTGCTCCGCGCCGGTGCCGAGGTCGAAGCGCGCCAGTCCGTCGCCCGAGAAGCTGGTGTCGAGTTTGCCCGTGGGCGACAGCCGCGCGAGCGCCGAGCGCACCATCGCGCCGTTCGTGATGAAGCCCCCCGTCACGATCCGTCCTTGTGGCGTGAACGCGATTGCGTCGGCACTCTGGCGGGCCGTGCCGAAGTCGATGAACGCGACGCCGTCGTGGCCGAAGGCGGCCGGACGTGTCCCGTCGGGGCGAAGACGCACGACCACCATGCGGTCCTTCGCCTTCGTCCGCCGCCCGGCGATCGCGACGGCGCCCGCGCCCGTCACCGCGACGTCGAAGGCGTAGTCGGCGCCGCCGAGATCGATGCGGACGCGACCGTGGCCGCCGAAGGATCGGTCCGGCGAGCCGTTCGGGAGGAAGCGAGCGACGAGGATGTCCGGCCGCCGGGCAATGGTGTAGCCGACCGCAGTGATGCGTCCCCGGCCGTCGATTCCCACCGCCGTCGCGACCGCCCCCGGCGGGAACGCGGTCACCACACCGTTCCCGCCGAACGAGGCGTCGAGGTCGCCGGGCGCCGCGAGCGCGCCGGTCGGCACGCACAGGGCGAGCAGGAGCAACGAGAGTGCGACGGGGATGTGACGCATGGGAAGGCTCCGAGGGTATCGCGCCCGGCGGCCGATCCCCGTCAGGGGACGATCTTGGTGATCGGCAGCTCGAGGATGTCGGTGGCGCCGGCGCCCTTCAGCTTTGGAATGAGTCGGTTGACGCCGCGTTTGTCGACGACCGCCTCGATCGCAAAGCCGCCGTCGGCGAGCGGTGAGACGGTCGGGGCCTTCATCGACGGCACGACGGCGATCACCGCGTCGCGCGCGTCGGCGCTGACGTTCAGCTTGATGAGCACGCGGCCCTCGGCCTCCAGCGCGCCGCGCAGGAGCGTCACGATGTCGGCCATCGCGGCGCGCTTCACCGGATCGGCCGCTGCGGCGTGGTTGGCGACCAGCACCGGATCGGAGGTCAGGAGCGTCTCGATGATCTTCATGCCGTGCGCGCGAAGCGTCGAGCCGGTCTCGGTCACATCGACGATCGCATCGACGATCTCCGGAACCTTCGCCTCGGTGGCGCCGAAGGACCAGCTGACCTTGACCTCGATGCCGAGGTCGGCGAAGTACCGGGTCGTGAGCGACACGAACTCGGTCGAGATGCGCGTGCCGGCCGGCACCTCCTTGGCGTTGTTCGCCGGGTGCTCGTTCGGCACGGCGAGCACGACCTGCGTGCCGTGCCCGGTGCCCGTCTTGGCGTAGGTGAGCGCGGTGAGCACCTCGACGTCGGCCCCGGTCTCGGCGATCCAGTCCTGCCCGGTGATGCCGACGTCGAAGAGTCCGTCGGCGACGTAGGTGGGGATCTCCTGGGGGCGCAGCAACGAGACGCGCTCGATGCGCTCGTCCTCGATCGTGCCGTGGTAGTCGCGATCGGAACCGCGCCGCACGCGAAGGTCCGCGTCTTCGAACAAACGAAGCGTCTGCGCCTCGAGCGATCCCTTGGGCAACACGAGCTTCAACATGGGGGAGCGAGTCTACCGAGGCGGTTCCGGTTCTTCTGAGCGTGCGCTAGAGCTAGTCGCCGGCTTCGAGGGACCGGAAGAAGCAGGAGCGCTCACCGGTGTGACACGCGGGGCCTTGTTGGTGAACGCGCGCGAGCACGACGTCGGCGTCGCAGTCGGCGCGGAGCTCCTCCCAGTGCTGGACGTTGCCGCTCGTGTCGCCCTTGCGCCAGAGCTCTTGGCGCGAGCGCGACCAGTAGACCATCCGGCCCTCGGCGAGGGTGCGTTCGAGCGCCTCGCGGTTGGCCCACGCGAGCATGAGGACGTCGCCGTTCGTCGCGTCCTGCGCGATGACCGGGATCAGTCCGCGTTCGTCAAAGGCGAGTTCGTCGAGGTTCATCGGCGCACCGCGATGCCGTCGGCGGCCAGGGAGTCCTTCACCTGGCCGATCGTGAGGTCGCCGTCGTGGAACCGGCTCGCCGCCAATACCGCGTCGGCGACGCCGAGCCCGGCGGCGAAGTGCGCGACGGTGCCGGCGCCGCCGCTCGCAATGAGCGGCACCGTGGTCGCGTCGCGCACGGCGGCGAGCAGCTCAAGGTCGTAGCCCTCACCGGTGCCGTCGCGGTCCATCGACGTGACGAGGAGCTCGCCGGCGCCGCGCGTCGCGGTGGCCTCCGCCGCCCAGGCCACGGCGTCGACGCCGGTCGCGGTGCGACCGGCGTCGACATAGACCTCCCACCGGTGGCCATCGACGCGTTTCGCGTCGATGGCCACCACCACACACTGGGACCCGAACGTGTCGGCGCATCGCGACAGCAGCTCGGGGTCGCGGACCGCCGCCGAGTTGAGCGACACCTTGTCGGCGCCGGCGCGCAGCAGGCGGCGGACGTCTTCGGGCTCGCGCACGCCTCCGCCGACCGTGAGCGGGATGAACACCTGCTCGGCGGTGCGCGCGATCACGTCGTCCATCGCGTCGCGCGCCTCCACCGTCGCGGTGATGTCGAGGAACACGAGCTCATCGGCGCCGTCGGCGTCGTAGCGGGCCGCGAGCTCGACGGGATCCCCCGCGTCGCGGAGTCCCTCGAAGCGCACGCCCTTGACGACGCGGCCCGCGTCGACGTCGAGGCAGGGGATGACGCGCTTTGCGAGCACCACGGCGCTAGCCCCGGATCACCTGGGCGAGCTTCAGCGTCTTCTCGTACAGGGCCTTGCCCGTGACCGCCGCCTCGCAGCCCGCGTCGCGGAGCGCCCAAATGTCGTCGGCGGTGCGCACGCCGCCGCTCGCGATCACCGGCCGGTCGGTGAGCGAGAGCACCTGCTTGTACAAACGGAGGTCGGGGCCGTCGAGCGTGCCGTCGCGCGCGATCGCGGTGACGAGGTACCGGGGCGCGCCGGCGTCGTCGAGCGCGGCGAGCGTCGGTTCGAGCTCGGGGCCTTCCTCCTGCCAGCCCTTCACCATCACGTGGCCGCCGCGGACATCGACCGCGACCAGCACGTGCTCGGCGAACTCCTCGACCGCGCGTGCGACCGATGCCGGGTCGAGCGCGGCGGTCGTGCCGAGGATCGCCCGTGCGACGCCGAGCTCGAGCACCGCCTCGATGTCGTCGGTCGTCCGGACGCCGCCGCCCGCTTGCACGGGAATCACCACCGCCTGGCAGATATCGCGCAGCACGTCGCGGTTGTCGCCGTCTGACAGCGCCGCGTCGAGGTCGATCACGTGGAGCCGGCGCGCGCCTTCCTCTTGGAAGCGCGAGGCGACCTCGACCGGATCGTCGTGATAGGTCGTGACGTCCTCGGGGTTGCCGCGGAGCAGCCGGACCGCCCGGCCGCCGCGCAGGTCGATCGCGGGAATGGTGATCATGCGGCCACCGCCCGGACGATCCCTTCGTACAGCGCGAGACCGGCCGCACCCGACTTCTCCGGGTGAAACTGCGTCGCGAACACGCCGTCGCGCGCCACCACGGCGCTGAACGTCCGGCCGTGCTCGGTCGCGCCGACGGTGTCCGGCCCCAAGTCGGCGGCAAACGAGTGCACGAAGTAGAACGGCGTGTCGTCGGGGATGCCGGCGGTAAAGGCGTGGCGGCGCCCGGCCCACGCGACGGTGTTCCAGCCCATGTGCGGCACCCGCACCGTCTCGGTCTGGGGCAGACGGCGGACCCGCCCGGGCAACAACCCCAGTCCGGGCTCGTCGTCCTCGTCGCTTCCCTCGAACAGGATCTGCATCCCCACGCAGACGCCGATCAGCGGCGCGCCGGCCTCGGCGGCCGCGCGCAGCGGTTCGGCGAATCCTGCGGCGCGGAGCGCCCGCACGCACTGGCCAAAGTGCCCGACCCCGGGGATGAGCACCGCGTCGGCGCCCCCGAGTTCTTCGCCCAAAGTCGCGACGGTGACGCGCGCGCCGACGTGCTCGAGCGCGCGGGTCACCGAATGGAGGTTCCCGCTGCCGTAGTCGCAGACGGCGATCGAGGCCGCCATGGCGTTACAAGGTTCCCTTGGTCGAGGGAATGCCGGCGGGGCCGGTGACGGTGCACGCGTCGCCGAGGGCCCTGGCGAGCGCCTTGAACGTGGCCTCGCAGACGTGATGCGGCGATCGCCCCGAGCGAAGCCGCAGGTGCACCGTCAGCTCGGCGCTCTGTGCGAACGCGCGCACGAAGTCCTCGAGCAGACTGGTGTCGAACCCGTTGATCTCCTCGACCGGCACCGGAATCTCGTAGACGACGAAGGTCCGGCCGGCGAGATCGAGCGCGACCTCGACCGCGGCCTCGTCGAGGGGCACGACGATCGAGGCGAACCGGCGAACGCCGGCTTTGTCGCCGAGCGCCTCGCGGAGTGCCTGGCCGAGGGCGATCCCGCAGTCCTCAACGGTGTGGTGCCCGTCGACCTGGAGGTCGCCGGCGGCGGTCACGGTCAGGTCGAAGCCGGCGTGCTTGCCGAGCTGCTGCAGCATGTGGTCGAAGAACGGCATCCCGGTCTCGGCGCTCGCGGCGCCCGTGCCGTCGATCTCGAGATCGACCCGGATCGTGGTCTCCTTCGTGGCGCGCTCGACGACCGCAGTGCGGCTCATCGGCCCAGCATCTCCCGCATCGCATCGAGGAAACGATCCGTCTCGTGCTCGGCGCCCGCCGTCACGCGCAGGCCCTTCGGAACCGCGGCCGAGACGTTGCGGATCAGCACGCCGCGCTCGAGCAATCCTTCCCAGATCGCCGCCACGTCCTCCACCTCGAACAGGACGAAGTTGGCGTCGCTGGGGTGCACGACGAGGCCGAGGGTCCGCAGCTCGCGCACGATCCGGTCGCGCTGCACGCGGATGCCCCCCAGCATCGCCGCGGCCTCCTCGCGGTGGTGCAGCGCGGCGATCGCGGCGGTCTGGGTGAGCGCCGAGAGGTGGTAGGGCAGGCGTACCACGCGCAGGTCCTCGATCACGCCCGGATCGGCGAGCGCGTAGCCGATCCGCGCGCCGGCCATCGCGTAGGCCTTCGAGAACGTCCGCACGATCACGATGTTGTCGTGCGAGCCGATGAGGGCTTGGGCGGAGCTCGCCGGGGCGAACTCGCCGTAGGCCTCATCGACCATCACCAGTGCCCGGGGCAGCCGCTCGGCGATCTCGGCCACCACCGACAGCGGCTGCGCGTTGCCGGTCGGGTTGTTGGGCGAGCACACGAACACGATGTCGGGGGCGATGTCGAGGGCGGCGGCCACCTGCGGTTCGCCCACCACGAAGTCGCCGGGCAGCGCGAGGGGTGTCACATCCGTGTGCGTCAGCCAGCACAGGCGGCTGTGGAGCGGGTAGGTCGGTTCGAACGTGACCGCGCGGCGCCCCGGCCCGCCGTAGGCCTGGAGCAGCTGCGTGATGATCTCGTTCGAACCGTTTGCGGCCCAGATGCCGTCGGCGCCGTGGTGCGTGGCCCCGGCGAGTTCCTCGCGCAGCCTGGTGAGCCCGCCGTCGGGATACCGGTGCAGCGGCAGGTCGTGCACGGCCCTCGCGAGTTCGTCGAAGAACGACTCGGGCAGCGGGTGCGGCGACTCGTTGGTGTTGAGGCGCACCGCCACGTCGTGCTGCGGCGAGGCGTAGGGCCCGAGGTCGCGCAGCCCCGCGCGCGGCTCGGCGCTCATGCGTCCCCGGCCTCGTCCGCGCGTGCATCCATCGCCTTGGCGTGGCCGACGAGGCCCTCGGCTCGCGCGATTGCGGAGGTTCCGGGCGTGAACCGCCGGGCGGCCTCCGGCGACATCCGCAGCACGGAGCTGACGGTCACGTAGTCGGCGGCGCGCAGCCCGCTCGAGAACCGGGCGGTGCCCGCCGTCGGGAGCACGTGGTTCGTGGCGACCCCGTAGTCCCCGTAGGGAACCGCCGACCAGGGACCGAGGAACACGGCCCCGGCGTTGCGCACGCGCTCGAGCGCCGCCTCGGGGTCTGGCACGAGCAGCAGGACGTGCTCGGCCGCCAGGTCGTTGACCGCGTCGATCGCCTGGTCGAGATCCCGCACGAGGATCAACCTCGTGTGTTTGGACGCTTGCTCCACGATCTCGCTCCGGCCCGCCAGCGGCAGCTCGTGTTCGAACGCGGCGTTCACCTTCTCGATGAGCGCCTCGCTCGGCGTCAGGAAGTAGGTGCGCGCGAGCGGGTCGTGCTCGGCTTGGGCGATGAGGTCGAGTGCCGCGGTGCGGGGGTCGATGTCGCCGTCGGCGACGATCGCGAGCTCGGACGGACCGGCGAGCCCGTCGATCCCGACAAACCCGGCCACCTGCCGCTTCGCCTCCGTGACGTAGACGTTGCCCGGACCGACGATCCGGTCGACCGCCGGGATCGACTCGGTCCCGTAGGCCATTGCCGCAACGGCCTGGGCGCCGCCGGTCTTGGCGACGTGGGTGGCGCCGGCTCGCCGTGCCGTGTAGAGCACCGGCGCGTGGACCGTGCCGTCGGCTTGCGCCGGCGTGCACACGACGATCTCCTCGACCCCGGCCACGACCGCCGGCACGACGGTCATGGCGACCGTGGATGGGTAGCGGGCCCGGCCCTCCCGGCACGTAGCACCCGACGGTGCGGAGCGGCCGCACGATCTCGCCGAAGCGGACGCCGTCGCGCTCCTCCCACCAGGTGTGCGGGATCTGGCGCGCCGCGAGGTCGCGCAGTCGCTCGATGAGCGCGTCGATGGCCTCGCCGAGCTCCGGTTCGATCGTGGCCTCGGCGGCGGCGAACTCCTCGTCGGTGACGAGGATGCCCCCGTCGCCGAGGTCGGCCTTATCGAACTGCTTGGCAAGCTCGAGTAGCACCTCGTCGCCCTCGACAAAGACGCGCTGGAGGATCTCGCGAACCGTCTCGGACAGCGCGGGATCGATCTCGAGCCTGATGGGCTCCAGCCGCCCGCCCCGCTCGCGCAGGTCGAGGAGCGTGAGCATCACGACTCCTCGGGGGTGTCCGGATGCTCGGCCGCGATCGGCGCGCCGGTGTCGCGGCCACGGGACCACATGATCCAGCCGCAGATGCCCACGGTGAACGCAGCGACGGCAAAGGTCACGAGGGACAACAGGAACGTGGCGTCGCGATCCATGGAGGTGCCCCAGGGTATCGAACAGGTGGAACCCCCGACCCGCGGGGGCCCAGCGCCTCACTCGAACGTGTCGTCGGCGTGCGGCGCGCTCGGGTCCAGTGCCCCGGCGAGCTCCCGGTCGGCGATCGCGAACGCCATCGCGCTGGCGTCGACCGCCTCGGTGTTCGCGAGCACGATGACCGTCGTGCGTTCCGTCGGGAACCGCACCATCTTCGAGAGCCATCCGGGAAACGAACCACCGTGGCTCTGGATCGACAGCCCCCGATGCGTGCGCATCGACAGACCCCAGCCGTAGTGGATCGGCGTCCCGTCGTCGAGCGTGCCGCGCTCGGCCAGGCGTGGCGCGATCGAGTCCGGGTCGTAGAACGCGCCGTCCCAGCGGGCGAGATCGCCCACCGTCGTCCACAGCCCGCCCGCGCCCACCGCGTGAAACGCCGCCGGCTCCACATAGGTGTTCCCGTCGACGGCGACGAAATGTCCGCGCGCCGCCGCAGGGCGGCAGCGTCGTCGGCGTCGTCGCGGAAGAACGTGTCGCGCATGCCGAGCGGCGCGAACAACCGTTCGTGCGGCGAGCGACGCAAGCGACCGGCCGGACGCCGCGGCGACCGCCTGCCCGAGCAGGTGGTAGCCGCGGTTGGCGTACCGGTACGCGCGTGCCCGGCGGGGTCACGAGCGCCTCCACCTGGCGGAGGTCTGCCATCAGGTCGTCGTTGCTCCGGGCCGGCACGCCCGTGACCGGAAGCCCCGGGAACATCGAGTGGTCGCGGTCGCTGATGCCGCTCGTGTGGTGGACCAGATGCCGGATGCGCACCTGTTCGGACCAGGGAGCCAGGCCGTCGACAACCGCGCCGACGGGCGTGTCGAGGTCGAGCGCGCCCTCGTCGATCAGCGACCGTGTGCATGCGGCAACAAGCTGCTTGGCGATCGATCCGACATAGAAGACGGAGTTCGCGCGCAGGGCCTCTCGGTCTCCGCGTTGGCGACTCCGGATACTTCGACGTCGGCGATGACCCCGGCTCTGACGATCGCCGTGACGTAGCCGGGCACCCCGGCGCCGCCGGTCACCCCGGTCAGCCCTTCTGCGCGTTGCGCTTGCGCTCGGTGCGCCGCTCGGCCTCGAGCCGCTCGAGGTCGACGTCGTCGAAGGAGATGTGGCTGAACGCCGCGGCGAGCGACGGGTGCACGGCTTCGATCTCGCGGTGCATCGCCTGCGCGACCGCCCGGTACGCCGGATGTCCGGCGGGTTGGGACCGCAACTCCGTCAGGTGCATCGCCTCGCGCGCCGTCATCTGCATCACGAACCGGATCCGGTGGGCCATCGACACCGCGTACTGCGCGACATCGGGCAGACCCGCGGCCGTGATCGCCTCGGCGGTCTCGCGCGAGCGGTCCATCACGCGGCGCCAGTCGGCCTCGAGTCCGGCTTCCGCGATCGCGTCCGGTACGTCGTAGCCGAGCGCCGGGGTCAGGCGCTGCCACTCGAGGGTAAGCGGGCGGTGGCGCTGGAGGTCGCGGTAGGCGCCGTAGTCGCACACGACGTCGAACCGGTATTGCGTGCGCTCCCAGGCGCGGCCGGGCTTGTGCCGGCGGTTCCCACGCTCGCCGACGCTCGCCGCTAAGATCGCGGCGCGATCGGCCTGGCTCATCGAGCGCACGACCGCGAGCAGCTGGTCGTCGGGAAGGTCGCTCTCGGCGTACAGGACCGCCGCCGTGACCTTTAGCTCGCCGTCCGGATCATAGTCAACTAACTTGACCATCTCGCGCGGTTCGGGGTCGACGTCGCCGACGAGCTTTGCCGCGAGCTCGTGCGTGCGCTCGCGCACGTCGCGCCAGTACGTGCTCCACGCCAAGCCGCGTTCCGGCTGGTCCACCCGCTTGAGGAACTCGGGGATGACCTTTCGCAGTTCCACGAGCATCAGCTCGCCGTAGGCGCGCATCTCCGCAAGCGGATGCTGGGCAAGGCGCATCAGCAGCTGCTCGTAGGACTGCCCGCTCGCGTAGATCCCGAGGTTCGAGCGCGTGCCGGCTGGCAGCAACATCCGCAGGGTGTCGCAGGTCTTGGCCATGATCGTCTGGCGGTAGACGAAGTCGGTGTCCTCCGGCAGCTGCGGGAAGCGTCCCCGGAACCAGGGCTCGAGCCGCTCGTACAGATCGCCGTAGGTCGTGAACACATCGTCGAGCAGACCCAGGTAGCGCTCCTCGAGCTGCGTGCCCTCGATCTCCGCGGGCACGGTCGCGCGCCACCGGCCGCCGGGCTTGTCGTCGTAGCGCATGTACCGCGTCGACTGTTCGAGGTAGGCCGCGAGCCGGCCCCATTCGAGCGCCTTCGCCAGCAGCTGCGAGGCCTGCTCGCATGCAAGGTGGACGCCGCCGAGCTGCGCGACCGAGTCGTCGCCGTACTCCACGAAGACGCGCTCGTAGATGCCGGCCGCCCGCGCGCTCGCCGCGGTGACGTCGGCGGTCGCGATGCCGGCGACGTCCTCGGCGAACTCGTCCAGGAACAGGCGTCGGAGCGACTTCGTCGTGCGGGAGTACCGAGCGAACATCGCGCCCTTGACCGCCTCGGGCAGGTTGACGAGCGCGAACACCGGCCCGTCGAGATTCGTGAAATGCGGGGCGAGCGCCGCTCGCTCTTCGTCGGTGAACGCCTCGACGACGTAGGAATCGGTCACGGCGACGGGCTTGTGCTCGGCGAGGGGCTCGCGCCCGTGTACAGAGTGACGGTGCTCCCGCCCGCCACGGAGGTGCCGGCGGCAGGGTTCTGCTGGGCGACGAGGTTCGGGTTCGGGCACTGCGCCAGCGGGGTAGCTGTGCCGCCGTACTCCGCGGTGAGGCCGAGTGCGGCCAGCGCCGCCTTCGCCTGGTTGAACGACATGCACGTGTAGTCGGTGAGCGTGACCGACGCGGGGCCGGAGACGACGGTGACGTTCACGATCGTGCCGGGCGCCACCTTCTGGCCGGCCGCCGGATCCTGCGAGACGATCGTGTCCGCCGGGCACTCGTCGCTCGTCGAGGTGGTCACCGATCCGCGGACGAGTTTTGCATCGGTCAGCGTCGTCGCCGCGTCGGCGAGCGACATGCAGTGCAGATCGGGGACGGGGACCTTCTTGGGCTTGACCGCCACCGTGAGCTCGACGGTAAAGCCGACGTCGACGAGCGTGTCGGCCTTGGGTTTCTGAGAGATGACGGTGTTGGGCGGGAAATCGGTGGTCGGGGTGTCGACTCGGGTCACCAGGAGGCCCTGGGCCACGAGTGCGGCCTCCGCGTCGTCGTACTTCATTCCCTCCACGCCGGTGACGGCGACTTGCGTGGGCGTGTCGTCCTTGTTGAGGCTCTGGGCGAGCAGGTAGCCGCCGCCCAGGAGGATCGCGACAACCAGGATGCCGATGAGGATGCCGAGCCACACCTTGCGGCCCGAGCCCTCGGGCTCGGTCGGGGGCATGACCTGTGTCGCCTGGCGCGCGATGACCTGCGTCGCAGCGGCATCCCCCGCCAGCAGTAGCGGCGTCGCCTCGACCTCCTGGCCCTGCTTGACGCGTTCGAGGTCTGCCATCAGTTCCTCGGCGCTCTGGTAGCGGTTGGCGGGGTTCTTGGCCATGCACTTCATGACCACGGCGTCCAGGCGCGGCGGCACGTCGGCGTTGATCTGCGAGGGCGGGACCGGCGCCTCGTTGACCTGCTTGTAGGCGATCGCGACCGGGGTGTCGCCGGAGAACGGCTGGCGGTGGGCGAGCAGCTCGTAGAGCACGCAGCCCAGCGAGTAGATGTCGGAGCGCGCGTCGACGATCTGGCCCTGCGCCTGCTCCGGCGAGAAGTAGGCAGGTGTCCCGATCACCGAGGACGTCTGCGGCGCGGTCGCGTCGGTCTGGATCCGCGCGATGCCGAAGTCCATGACCTTGACCTCGCCCGCACGCGTGACCATGACGTTGGCCGGCTTGATGTCGCGATGCACGATGCCCTGCGCGTGCGCGGCCGCGAGCGCCGCCGCCACCTTGCTCGCGAGCTCGACCGCCTGCACGGGCGTGGGGCGTCCGCCCCCGGCCATGAACGAGGCGAGGGTTCGGCCCTCGATGTACTCCATGACGATGTACTGCGTGTCGCCGTCGGCGCCGGCGTCGTACACCCCGACGATGTTCGGGTGGTTCAGCCGCGCGGCCGCCTGCGCCTCACGGCGAAATCGGGTGACGAAGCCGGCGTCGCGATCGAACGGCGGCAGCAGCACCTTGATCGCGACCGTGCGGTCGAGCGACGGGTCGAAGCCGCGGAACACCTCGGCCATGCCGCCTTGACCGATCCGCGCCTCGACGCGGTAGCGATCACCGATCGTCTGTCGTTCCACCGTGTGCGTCTCTTTCGCTCAGAGGTAGGCCTCCATGACCTGTTTGGCGATCGGCGCGGCCACCCGCCCGCCCGTGGCCTCGTCGCCGAGGTTGCCGCCGTCGAGCACGATAACCGCTACCGCGATGCGTGGGGTCTCACCCGCCCCGGCCGGCGCGAACGAGGCGAACCACGCGTTCGGCGGCACGTTGTCTCCGTTCGTGGCCGTCCCCGTCTTGCCCGCGACGGCGATGCCCGGAATCTGCGCCGCGGTTCCGGTGCCGAACGAGACGACGTCCAGCATCATCGACCGGAGTTGCGCGGCCGAGGCCGCCGAGAGCGGCTTGCTGTACACCTGCGGATCGAAGGTCCGGAGCATTTGACCCGTCGTCGCGTCGCGCACCTCCGTGACCAGACG
This sequence comes from uncultured Actinomycetes bacterium, assembly GCA_963816105.1. Classification (GTDB taxonomy): domain Bacteria; phylum Actinomycetota; class UBA4738; order UBA4738; family HRBIN12; genus AC-51. The sequence goes on from CAWFJH010000004.1 coordinate 688,393, forward strand.
CGGCTCGTACATGGTGCCGCCCATCCCGATCGAAGCCGCGATCAGCGCGAGGTGCAGCGGGTTTGTGAGGTCGTTATCCAGGCCGATCGACGATCGCGCGAGCGCCGCCTCGTTGTTGCTGAAATACGAGGGCTCGGGGAATCGTCCGACCTGCCAGGGCAGCACGAACGGGATCGTCGAGTTCGTGCAGTCCGGGCTGAACAGCGGATCGATCTGACAAAAGCCGTACGCCTGGGCTTGTGCGCTCAGCTTGTCGCCGCCGAGCTTCATCCCGATCTCCGCCCACGGCACGTTGCACGAAGACACGAACGCCTGCTCCATCGTCACGAACTTCGAGCCGCCGTTGCAGTACTCGTCGCCGAAGTTCTCGATGTGCGCGGTGGTGTCGGGCAGCTCGAGGTGGTGGGGATTCGGCCAGGTGCTGTCGGGGCCCCAGCCGTTCTCGAGCGCGCCGCTCGCCGTGATCATCTTGAAGGTCGACCCCGGCAGGTAGAGGTCCTGGAACGCATGGGCGACGAGCGGGTGCGACGGGTCGTCGGTGAGCTCCTTCCAGGCTGCCTGGATGCTCTGGTCGCTACCGGTGGAGATCGGCTGCGGGTCGAATCCCGGGTTCGAGTACATCGCGAGGATGTTCCCGGTGGCGGGGTCGAGCGCGACGACGGCTCCCTGGTAGTTCGCCGAGCGCGGCCTTGGCGGCCCGCTGCACGCGCGGCACGAGGGTCGTGATGATCGTGCCGCCCTGCTTGGGGCGCCCCAGCATGATGTCGGTGAGGTTCTGCGCGGTGAACTCCGCCGCGGTGCCCGACAGGTAGGGGTTCATCGCCTGCTCGAGGCCGCTGCGGCCGTAGATCCGCGAGTAGTAGCCGGTCAGCTGCCCGTACAGCTCGCCGTAGGGGTACTGCCGCACGAACGAGTACGGCGAGTTGGGATCCCAGTTGGGAAGCGACTTTGCGAGCACCGTCCGGCGGTCGAAGGCGAGGATCTTGCCCCGTTCCACCTGGTACTCCGAGCGGATCTGACGTGCCGCGTTCCCCGGTTCGTTGGCGATCCGGTCCGCCGCCACCACTTGTACGTACCCGACCTGGGCGAACAGGACGGCGAACAACGCAACAAACGCGATCCCGAGACGCCGGATCTGACGATCCATCAGGCCGCGACCTTCTCGTGGGCGGCGCTTCGTGACGGCCGCCGTTTCGGGAACCACGGTCCCGCGCTCGTGCGAACCAACAAGGCCAGCACCACCGCGGTCGCGACGCGACTGGTCCCGCCGTAGCTCATCAGCGGGAGCGGCACGCCGGTCAGCGGGATGAGTCGAAGCACCCCTCCGGCGATGACGAATACCTGCAGGCCCAGCAGCGTCGTGAGCCCGACGGCGAGGAGCTTCTCGAACCCGTCCTGGCGTTCGATCCCGATCCGTAGCCCGCGCCCGACGAGCACGAGGTAGAGCAGCAGCACCGACGCGACGCCGAGCATGCCGAGCTCCTCGCCGAACGCGGCGAGGATGAAGTCGCTGCCGACGTACGGGATGAGCGTCGGCGATCCCAGGCCGAGGCCGGTGCCGACCATGCCGCCGGACGCCAGCGCGAACCACCCCTGGGCGATCTGGTAGCCGTCGCCGGAAACCAATCGCGGGCTCAGCGCGTGCAGCCACGCGTCGACGCGCACCTGCACGTGGGCGAACGCGAGATAGCCGACGTAGGCGCCGATCGCGAACAGGATGAGCCCGATGATCAGGTACGACCACCGGCCGGTCGCGACCCACAGCATCACGACGAAGACGCCGAAGAGCAGGAGCGACGCCCCCATGTCGCGCTCCATGAACAGCACGAGCAGCGACGCGCCCCACGCAAACAGGATCGGACCGAGGTCCTTCGGGCGCGGCAGGCCGAGACGCCCGACCCCGGCGGCGAGCAGCTCGCGGCGCTGCGACAGGTACGAGGCGAGAAAGATGACGATGAGGATCCGCCCGACCTCCGCCGGCTGGAAGGTGATGATCCGAAGGTTGACCCACAGGCGGGCGCCGTTGATCGAGGTGCCAATGCCGGGGACGATCGGCAGCAGCAGCAGGATCAGACCGGCGAGCCCGATCGTGTACGTGTAAGCGTCGAGCTGGCGGATGTCGCGAACGAGCACGAGCGTGATCACGAAGCACGCCAGCCCGATCGCGAGCCACACCGACTGCTCGGTGGCGAACTCCGAATGGCCGCGGTCGACCATCAGGCGGTAGAGCATCGCCAGGCCGAGCCCGCCGAGCAGCACCGCCGTCGGGTAGATGAGCGGGTCGGCCTCGGGCGCGACCTTGCGGATGGCGTACCACCCGCCGAGCGCAAGCCCCGCGTACACGATGCCGTAGAGCACAAGGTTGTCCGGGCGCTGACCGGTCAGCCCCATTGCTTGCAGTGCATATGCAAGCACGCTTGCGACAATCGCCACCAGGACGGCGGCGAGCCCGGTACGGGCTCGCCGGCGCCGCCCCGTCGCCACCACGGCGGCGGCGCTCATGCGCCGCCGCCGTCGTTCTTGGCCGAGGCCTTGGCCTGCGCCAGGTCGCGCCGCATCTGATCGACGATCTGCTGTGCCTCCTCACGGCTGTCGGCGTTGATGCCCGACGGCAGGTCGGAGAACGTGCCGAGCGACTCGACCATCGCGGCGTCGAGTCCCGTGTCCTCATCGACGTGGGAGAGCTGGATGCCAAAGGGCGCGACGGGCACTCCTTGGAAGATCGCGACGTTGCCGTTGCTCACGCCGACGTACCACTGGTCATCGACGTAGGACCGCGTGACGGTGAAGGCCACGATCACGAGGATCACCGCCGCAAGTGCACCGGCGACCCACCGCCACGCGCGGCGAGCCGGCGGCGTCGCCGGCGCAATCGCCGGGACCTCGGCCACCGTTCCCTCGTCGGGTTCTCCCTCGAGGGCGTCGATCACGATCGCGGTGATGTTGTCGATGCCCCCCGCCCGGTTCGCCGCACGCACCAGGCGGTCGGCGGCGTCCTGGGGCTCGCCGGGGGTTGCCTCCAGGATCGCCCGGATCTGGTCCTCGGTGACCATGGTCGTCAGACCGTCGGAGCACAGCAGCGCGCGATCGCCCACGAGCAGGGGCACGTCGTCGGTGTCGACCGAGACGTTCGGCTCGGTGCCGAGCACGCGCAGCAACACGTTGCGGTGCGGATGCACGTCGGCCTCGCTCCGGCTGATCTCACCCGTCTGCACCATCCGATCGACGAGCGTGTGATCGCGCGTGAGCTGCCGAAGCGACCCGGCGCGCAGCAAGTAGGCGCGGCTGTCGCCGACGTGCGCGAGGTGCAGCGACTCGGCGCCGGCGAGTGCGGCGGTGAGCGTCGTCCCCATGCCGGCGTAGCGCTCGTCGGCGTTCGCGCGCTCGAACACCATCGTATTGGCTGCGTGCACCTCCTCTTCGAGCTTGGCGCCGCCGCCGCGCTGCATCTCCGCGATCGTCTGCAGTGCAAGCTGTGACGCGACCTCACCCGCCCGCGCGCCGCCCATGCCGTCCGCAACGGCGAACAATGGCGGCTCCAGCAGGTAGGCGTCCTCGTTGCCCTCGCGGACCCGTCCCACGTCGGTGGCCACGCCGGCGACAAGCTTCATCGGCGGAGCTCCACGATCGTCGTGCCCACGCGGATGCGATCGCCCGGCGTGAGCATCGCGGGTGCTACCAGCTTCTGTTCGTTCACAAAGGTGCCGTTGGTCGAGCCCAGGTCCTCGACGTACCAGTCACCGTTGCGATCGAAGATCCGGGCGTGCTGCTGCGACATGTAGGTGTCCTCGATCTTGAGCTCGCACTCGGCCGCGCGCCCGATCGTCGTCGCGCCGTCGAGTCGGTAGGACCATGGCTTCTGCCCATCCGCCACCACCATCAGCACACTCTGTCGCGCGGGAGTGACGGCGGCGCCGCCCTGCGCCGACGGCGTCCGTTCGGCCGGCAGGCCTCGCACGACCCAGCGCATCGCCCGCCAGATGAACAGGAACAGCAGGGCCAAGAGGCCGTACTTCAACGCCGAGAGCGCGAACGGCTGGATGCTCGCGGCAAGCACTACTCGCTCCGATAGTCGATCTGCGTCGATCCCACCGTGATCGTGTCGCCGTCGGCGAGCGCGGCCGACTGCACCTCCCGGCCGTTGACCTTGGTCCCGTTGGTCGAGCCAAGGTCCATCAGCGTCGAGATGCCGGCCGACGTGCGGATCTCGGCGTGCCGGCGCGAGGCACCGGTGTCGTGCACGACGACGTCGCACTCGGCTTGGCGCCCGATGGTGACCAGGTCCTTGTCGATCGGAATCGCGCGCACGGCGCCCTCCTCGTGCACCCGCAGCTGCGAGACACGCGCGGCCACGGGAGCGACCGGAGCCGGCTCGACCGGTTGCTCGCCCTGCACGAGCGAGCTCTCCACCTCGAAGTCGCCACGGCGAAGCTTGTTGTCGACGAACAGCTCGACCTCGACCGGCCCGACGAGGCCCCAGCCGCGTTCCCCGGCGGTCTCCATCACGACGGAGGTGAGCTCCTGTACGAGTGCCGGCTCGATCTGCTGGAATCGCGGCGCGTCGTCGGGGGAAAGCGAGATCTCGAAGCGGTTCGGCGCCCAGACGCCGTTGACCGCAACCTGCTTGCCGGTGTCCATCGCCCGGACTACCCGCTTGGCGATCTCCACGGGCTGGACCCCTGAACGGAACGTCTTAGAGAAGAGGCCTTCGACGAGGCCCCCCAGGCGTCGCTCGAAGTCACGAAGGTTCGGCACGGTTGGTTATCGAGGGAAGATCGAGCCCGTTGGCGGTTGCGGGCCATCCTACCTTGGGCTCTGTTGCGGTTCGGTGTCCGGGCGCCCACTGTTACCATCGCGTTCCCCACGGGCGAGTGGCGGAATTGGCAGACGCGCAGGATTCAGGTTCCTGTGTCCGAAAGGACGTGGGGGTTCAACTCCCCCCTCGCCCACCGACGTCGAGTCGCGCAGGGTCCCGGGTGTAAGGAGACGCCATGGCAACCCAACTCAGCGAAGACGATCTGAGAGATGTTCTCGACAGTTTCAACCGGCATGATCTCGACGGCATCCTGGCGCTCTTCGCCGATGACGCTGTCTTCGAATCTCCGCGCGGCCCACATCCGTGGGGTACGCGGTTCGAAGGCAAAGAAGCGGTTCGCCAGGGACTCGCAGCAAGGTTCGAAGGCATTCCCGACGTGCACTATGGAGAAGACAGACACTTCGTCTGCGGCGACCGGGGTGTATCGGAATGGAAGCTGACTGGCACGACGACGGACGGCGTTCGTCTTGCGGTGCGCGGGTGCGACCTTTGGGAGTTCGGAGACGGGCTCATCATCCGAAAGGACTCGTACTGGAAGTTGGTGGAGAGCGTCTAGCTGCGCGTTGACCTTCGGGCCGACGAAAGGACGTGGGGGTTCAACTCCCCCTCGCCCACCCGCTTGACCTGCGCATAGCCCCTCGATGCATGATGCGGCGTGCGCGGCGATCTTCCGTCCGGAGCGGTCACCTTCCTGTTCACCGACATCGAGGGTTCGACGAAGCTCCTGCACGCGCTCGGCGCCGAGTCCTACGCAAAAGCCTTGACCGAGCATCGGCGTCTCGTTCGGGAGTCGTTCGCTCGTCACGGTGGTGTCGAGATCGACACGCAAGGCGATGCGTTCTTCGTCGTCTTCACGGATGCGACAGAAGCGACACGAGCGGCGGCTGAGTCGCAGGAGGCCCTCGCCCCCGGTCCTATCAGCGCTCGCATGGGACTGCACACGGGCGTGCCGCACGTCACCGACGAGGGTTACGTGGGAGACGTCGTGCACGAGGGCGCGCGGATCGCCGCGGTGGGACATGGCGGCCAGGTGCTGGTGTCCGCGCTAACGCGCGAGCTGATCCAGGCCGAGGTGACCGACCTCGGCGAGCATCGTCTGAAGGACATCGAGGCACCGGTTCGGATCTTCCAGCTCGGGTCCACGCGCTTCCCGCCACTCAAAACCATCTCGAACACCAACCTGCCGCACCCGGCCAGCTCGTTCGTCGGCAGGGAACTCGAGATCGAGGAGGTCGTTGCGCTCCTCGGCGGTGGCGTTCGTCTGCTCACGCTCACCGGGCCCGGCGGAACGGGCAAGACCCGGCTCGCGATCGAAGCCGCCGCCGAACTTGTGCCCGGGTTCAAGGCGGGCGTGTTCTGGGTGGAACTCGCCCCGCTCCGCGATCCCACCCTTGTGACCGAGGAGGTCGCCCGGACGCTCGGAGCACAAGAAGGTTTGGCTCAGCACATCGGGGAGCGAGAGATGCTGCTCGTGCTGGACAACCTCGAGCAGGTGATCGACGCGGCGCCTGACCTAGCCACGCTGGTGGAGCGCTGCCCGAACCTTCGGATGCTCGTCACCAGCCGGGAGCTTCTGCGTGTCCGCGGCGAGGTCGAGTATCCGGTCGCGCCGCTCGCCGAGCACGAGGCGATCGAGTTGTTCTGCGCCCGAGCGCGGATGGAGCCGGACGAGGCGGTCTATGAGCTCTGCCGGGAGCTGGACAACCTGCCGCTCGCGGTCGAGCTGGCCGCTGCCAGGGCGACCGTGCTCTCGCCCGCCCAGATCCTGGAGCGGTTGTCCCAGCGGCTGGACCTGCTCAAGGGTGGCCGCGACGCCGACCCTCGGCAACAGACGCTCCGGGCCACGATCGAGTGGTCCTACGGCCTCCTCGGAGAGGAGGAGCAGCAGCTCTTCGCTCGGATTGCGGTGTTTGCCGACGGCTGCACGCTGGACGCGGCCGAGGCCGTTGCCGATGCCGACCTGGACACGCTGCAAGCGCTCGTCGACAAGAGTCTCGTGCGACACACGCGGGAGCGGTTCTGGATGCTGGAGACGATCCGCGAGCTCGCGGCCGAGCGACTCGATGAATCGGGCGAAGCAGACGCAATTCGGCGCCGGCACGCGGTGTGGTTCCTCGGACTCGCCGAGCGATCGCGAACGCTCCTCCGCGGTGGCGAGCAGAAGGCATGGCTCCATCGGATGTTCACAGAGGAAGGCAATATCCGTGACGCGCTCACCTGGGCTGTCGACGGTGGGCACGCTGAGATCGCGCTCCGCTTCGCGTTCGCACTGGAGGTCTTCTGGGTGCGCGCGTTCTGGTGGCCCGACGCGTCGAGGTGGCTCGACCTCATCCTGCGTTTCGACGATCCTTCTCGACCGATCCTTCGCGCACGGGCGTTGGCGACAGGAGGGATCTTCGCGGCCACTCCCGAGATCGCAGAACGCCGGTTCGCCGAGAGCATCCCCGCGCTTCGCAAGCTCGAGGACGAGGAGGGGCTCGCGTTTGCCCTGCGGGGACTCGCGTGGCTACACCTCGAGCGAGGCGAGTTCGCAGAGGCTCGCGCTGCACTCGAGGAGGCGGTGGAGTTGTTCGCGAAGCTCGGCCATGCGGTAGCCACGCGGTTCGTCGATCTGGGCACGATCGCGGTGCGTGATGGAGACCACGTTGGGGCGCGCCGATGGTTCGAGCGAGCGCTGTCGGCGGCCCGAGACGAAGGGGACGCCATGGGGGCCTCGGGCGCTCTGCAAGCGCTCGGGGACCTCGACCTCTCGAGGGAAGAGCTCGACCAAGCGGAGCGCAGGTTCCGAGACGCCTTGAGGATCGACGTCGAGCTGGGGGACGTGTCGGCCGTCGAATCGGTGCGCGGGCTTGCGGAGGTGGCGGTGCGTCGAGGGGACTTCGAACGGGCCGGACGACTCTGGAGGATTGCCGAGCGCCTCGCCGAGGAGAGGGACCCGCTCCCGAACCTCCGGCCACGATGGCGGTTCACTCAGCCGCAGGCCGAGTTCCTCGCGGATGCGGATCGACGCTCCTTCGATCGCGGTTGGGACGCCGCCGAAACGCTGTCGCTGGACGCCGTTCTCATATCGCTCGCGGAGGGGTCGGGTGACTCCGTGGAGATGCACCATCGAGCAAACAGCGGTCAACGATGGTGGGGTGCGGCCGAGCGGACCTGATCAGCCCGATGAGGCTACGACGCTCGCCTTTCGCGCGCCGCCGTGACACGATTCCCCGTGGAGAGGACTGCAGGAGAGAGGGGAGCGAGCGTGTCGGAGAAGGATCCCAGCGGCGCCGCGATCGGATGGATCGCGTTCGCGGGCCTTGTGATGTTGATGGTCGGCTGTTTCACGATCATCGCGGGGCTGGTCATGCTCATCAATCCGGACTCCTTCACGGGAGTGAAGGACGGTCTCATCAAGCAGGGCGCAACGTCGTGGGGTTGGTGGAAGATCGTCGTCGGCACGATCATGGTGCTCGCCGGGCTCGGCGTGTTCACCGGCAACATTCTCGCGCGAACGGTCGGCATCATCATCGCGCTCGTCAGCGCCATCTCCGCGTTCGCGTGGATGCCCTTCTCACCCGTGTGGGCGGTCATCATCATCGCGATCGACGTGGCGGTTATCTGGGCGCTCTCGGTGCACGGCCGCGACCTGGCGACGGAGCATCGGCTTTCGACGTAGCGTTCTCCGATGGCCGGAACGACCGCTGAAGCGCAGCGACTGCGCGACCTTGCGCAGCTTCGTCGCGTCCGCGACCGGATCGACCGGGACTACGCGCAGCCGCTCGACGTCGAGGCGCTCGCGCGCGGCGCACACATGTCGGCGGGACACCTTAGCCGCCAGTTCAAGCTCGCCTTCGGCGAGTCGCCGTACAGCTACCTCATGACCCGGCGGATCGAGCGCGCGATGGCGCTGCTCCGCCGCGGCGACCTGAGCGTCACCGAGGTCTGTTTCGAGGTCGGCTGTTCGTCGCTGGGCACCTTCAGCACTCGATTCACCGAACTGGTCGGCGTGTCCCCCAGTGCGTATCGGTCCCAGGAGCCGCGCACGATGGCGGGCATCCCGCCGTGCGTGGCCAAGCAGGTCACCAGACCGATCAGGAATCGAGAAGCGCCGGTCTTCGAGCCGCACGTAGCATGACCGTCATGGACATCACCATTTATCAGACGCTGCTCCCGCACGACGATCCCGCGGCATCGCTGGCGTTCTATCGCGACGCCCTCGGCTTCGAGGTTCGCAACGACGTCGAGTACGGGGGGATGCACTGGATCACGGTCGGCCCTTCCGGCCAGCCGGCCTCGATCGTTCTGTACCCGCCCGCCGCAAGTCCCGGCATCACCGACGACGAGCGGCGGACCATCGCCGAGATGATGGCCAAGGGCACCTTCGCCTCCGTCAACCTCGCGACGCCCGACCTGGACGCCACGTTCGAGCGGCTGCAGGCGAGCGACGCGGACGTCGTCCAGGAACCGACCGACCAGCCCTACGGACTTCGCGACTGCGCGTTCCGCGATCCCGCGGGCAACCTGATTCGCATCCAAGAGCTGCGCTGAGCAGCGCCATCGAAGGGAGCAACGCCATGCCTGCAAAGAAGACCGCTGCGAAAGCTCCGGCAAAGAAGCGCACCGAGTCGGGCTCCGGGTTCACCGCCGAGGAGCGAGCCGCGATGAAGGCCCGCGCCGCCGAGGTGAAGGCCGAAGAGAAGGCGAGCAAGAACCGCGCGGAGGGGGAGAAGGCGCTCCTCGATGCGATCGCCAAGATGAAGGAGCCCGATCGCGGGATGGCGAAGAAGGTCCACGCGGTCGTCTCGAATGCTGCGCCCGATCTCTGGGCTAAAACCTGGTACGGCATGCCCGCCTACGCCAAGGACGGAAAGATCATCTGCTTCTTCCAGCCGGCGGATAAGTTCGGCGCGCGGTACTCCACGTTCGGATTCAACGACGAGGCAAAGCTCGACCAGGGTGCGATGTGGCCGACGTCCTACGCGCTGATGAAGCTGACGCCCGCGGAGGAGAAGAAGCTCGGCGCCCTCGTCAAGCAGGCAGTGCGCTGAGGTCGAAGTGGATCGCACGGTCGGCGAGCTCGAGAAGCGCCGAGCGGTGCGTGATGACTATCGCTGTCTTCCGGGTGGTGAAGGCGCCGAGCTCACCGATGACCGCTCGTTCGGTCTTCGGGTCGAGGTTGGCGGTCGCCTCGTCGAGGATTGCGATCGGCGCGTTGCGTAGATAGAGGCGGGCGATGGCGACGCGCTGGCGTTCGCCGCCGGAGAGCGTCCTGCCGTTCTCACCGACCGCCGTGTCGAGCCCGCGGGGGAGCGCCTCGATGAACGCCCCGAGCTGCGCGCGACGGCACGCGTCGAGGATGCGCTCGTCGTCGGCCGACCCGTCGGCCAGCAGCAGATTGTCGCGGAGCGTCCCGTTGAAGAGATACGGGTCCTGTGGCACGACACCGATCAGGGCGCGAACGTCCTCCGACGACGTGGCTGCGATGTCGACGCCGCCGATCTCGATGTGACCGGCCGTCGGTTCCCAGAAGCGCAGAAGCAGGCTCGCGACGGTGGTCTTGCCCGCGCCGCTCGGACCGACGAGCGCGAGGTGCTCGCCGCCCACGAGATCGAAGCTGAGGTCGTCGAGGACATCCCGCGTGTCAGGCGCGTAGCGGAACGACACGTGCTCGAACCGGATGTACGTCGAGCTCGGCGGTGTCACGGGAGCGGCCGGCTCGACGACGACCGGTGGCGCGTCCATGAGCTCGAATGTTCGGGTGGCGGCGGCGCGGCTCACCTCGATCTGGCGGAACGCCTCGCCAAGGCCGAGCACGCCTTCGAACGCGGCAAGCGTGACCAGCGGCACGATCGCGAGGAGCACACCTTGGATACTGCCGTCGCGGACGAGCGGGATCGCCTCAGCAAGCACGATCACCGCGGCGAGACCGCTGACCAGCACGACCGTTGCGGAGGCGCTCGCCCCGATTCGATGAAGCCGGCGTTGCACGAGATCGAGCTCGGCCCCGATCGACGCGGTGTCGGCGAGCGCGTCCGGCGCGGCACCGAACGCGATGAGATCGGCCATGCCGTGGATCTGCTCGGTGAGCTCGGCGTGAAGGGAGCCGCGCGCCTCGATGAGGCGCGCGGCCGTGCGGCGGCTCGCCGCGCGGGCGCTGAGGGGCACGACGAGCCCGGCCACGGCCGCGGCGACGAACATCGTCGCCGCGAGCACCGGGTTGAGAGTCGCGAGCACGACCGCGGCGACGGCGATCGCCGCCGCAGCCGCGGCCGGCGGCACGATGCCGCGCACGAAGAAGTCGTTGAGCGTGTGCACGTCGGCGTCGACGCGGGCGAGCACGTCGCCGGTCCGTCGTTCGGGGAGCCCGCCCGGCGAGAGCCGCTCGAGCCCTTCGTAGATCGCGACACGCAGCGTCGTGATGATCCGGAGCGCCGTGACATGCGTGACCAGCCGCTCGACGTAGCGGAGCCCCGCGCGCGACAGGGCGAAGGCGCGCACGGCCGTCACCGCCAAGGAGAGCGCGGCGAACTCCACGACGATGGCCGCCCGGGAGATGAGATACGGCGCCGCGGTCATGAGCAGGACGTTCGCAATCAGCGCACCGGCGGCGGCGAGGATCGCGAGGGCGAGCCACCATCGGTGGGGTCGCGCCAACCGCAGAAGCCGCCGGATGGGGCTCACGGCGTGGGCTCCCCGTAGAGGTCGGCGAACCGGCGAAACGCGCCGTCGGTCGCATGCAGCTCATCCGGTGTGCCCACCTCGGCGACGCGACCGTCCTCGAGGACGATCACGCGGTCGGCCGCGCGCACCAGCTCCATACGGTGGGCGATGACGAGCACCGTGCGATCGCGCATCGACGCCAGCGAGGCGAGCACGTGCTCCTGCGCCTCGTCGTCGAGGTGCGACGTCGCCTCGTCGAGGATCAGCAGCGGCGCATCCCGCAGGAACGCGCGCGCGATCGCGATGCGCTGGCGCTCACCGCCCGAAAGCCGCACGCCGTCCTCGCCGATCGGCGTCGCGAGGCCCTCCGGCAACGCCTCGACGAAGGCGAGTGCCCCGGCGGACTCGAGCGCCGCGCGCATCGCGTCCTCGCCGGCACCGGGCGCGCCCAGCCGGAGGTTGTCCGCCACGGTTCCGTGAAACAGGGCCGGATGCTGTGGCACCCAGGCGACACGCCGGCGCCACGCCTCCGCATCGAGCGACCCGAGCGACAGGTCGCCGACCCGAATCTCGCCGGTGTCCGGCTCGATGAAGCGCAGCAACAGATCGGCCACCGTCGACTTGCCGGCACCGGTCGATCCCACCAGGGCGGTGTGGCTCGAAGCAGGAATCTCGAGCGTGAGCTCGCGCAATGCCGGCCGTTCCCGCCCGTCGAAGGCCAGCGTCACGTCGTCGAACCGAATCGCCCCCGCCGCCCCCGCCGGTTCGACGACTGCGCCACCGTCGCCTGCCGGCGTCCGATCGGGCTCGTCGAGCACGGCGACGATCCGGGACGCGGCAGACACGCCGGTGGATCCCGCGTGGTATTCGGCCGCCAGACGCCGCAGCGGCACAAAGAACTCGGGCGTGAGCAACAGCACGGCAAGCGCACGCGGAAACGACACCGTGCCGTCCATGAGCCGGACGCTCACCTCGACCGCCACAAAGGCGGTTGCAGCGACCGCACCCCACTCCAGCACGAGCGAGGTCTGGAACACCGCTTTCAGCACGTTCATGGTGGTCGCCGCGTTGCGTTCGCCGATCGACTCGATCGTTGCGGCCTGCTCACGGTTGCGACCGAACAGCTTGAGCGTCGGCAACCCCCGCAGCACGTCGAGGAAGTGCGCGCTCATCCACGACAGCTCCTCCTCGCGGCGCTCGCCTGCGTCGCGCACCCGGCGGCCCAGCATCGCCAGCAGCCACACCAGCACGGGTCCCGCGACGGCCAGCACGATCGCGCTCAAGCGGGTCGAGCACCAGGATCGCGAGTGCGATCAGCACCGGGACGATCGATGCGAGCAGCCGTGCGCTCCGGTATCGGCCGAGGTAGGGATCGAGCGCTCCCGCACCCTCACCCGCCGCGTAGACGAGTTCGCCGGCGCGTCTGCCGCGCGCGAATGTCGGTCCGAGCGCGAACAGCCGGCCCGTCAGCACGTCACGCACCTGGCGCACGAGCTCACCGCCGCCGCGTCCCGCGAACTCGTCGGCAATCCACAGCAGTGCGGATCGCACCACGAGCAGCCCGGCCATCAACGCGAGCAGCGACCGAACCGCGTCCAACCCCGCGTCGTGGAGAAACACCCGACCGACGACGACCGCCAGCGCAACGGCGAACCCGATCCACGCGAGCGCCGCCGCGACGCCGGACGCAACACCGAACATGGCGAGCCGGTACGGGCCGGGGTGCTCGCGCGCGAGACGCCGCTCGACCGCCCGCCGGCGCTCAGTAGCTGTCGGGAGTGAGCTCAACTTTGCCTCGGAACAGGTACTGGACGCCCGAGGTGTACAGGATGACGAACGGCAGGCCGATGAGCGCGACGACCAGCATGACCTCGAGCGTGAGTTGCTGGGATGCGGCGTTCGTCGCGGTCATGTTGTAGGCGGGGTTCGTCGAGGAAAGCAACAGGTTCGGATACATCCCGATCCCCGCGCTGATGAGCAAGAGCGCGAGCATGACCGAGGAGCTGAAGAACGCCGCGACGTCGCGGCCGCGCGCCCGGTAGAACCAGATCAGACCGAACGCCGCGACGGCGGCGATCGGGACGAGCAGCCAGACGGGGTTGTCCTTGAAGCGCTGCACGACGTCGTAGTCGTTCGAAAACATCATCGTGACGACGATCAGGCCGAGCACCGCGAACGCCCCACCGAGCTTTGGCGACAGCTCGCGCACGCGGTCGTACACAGGACCGGTGGTCTTGACCGCGAGATAGAGCCCGCCGTGCAGCGCGAGCATCGCGATAGCGGTCAGCCCGACGACCACGGGGAAGATCTTCAACAGCTCGACCACCGTGATTGTGACGTCGCCCGATTGGCTGAGCGGCACGCCGACCACAACGTTGCCGAGCGCGACCCCGAGAAGCAGCACCAGCATGAACGAGGACAGCGCGAACACGAAGTCCCAGATGCCACGCCACCGACTGCTTGTCCGCTTGCCCCGGAACTCGATCGCGACGGTCCGCAGGATCAGGAAGAGCAGCACCAACATCAGCGCCCAGTAGAAGCCGGAGAAGAGCGCCGCATAGACCATCGGGAACGCCGCGAACAACACGCCACCACCGACGACCAGCCATACCTCGTTACCGTCCCAGATCGGGCCGATGCTGTTGAGCACTTGGCGCCGCTCGTCATCGGCCCTCGCGACGAACAGATCGAGCATCCCGACCCCGAGGTCGAACCCGTCGAGGATCACGTACCCCGCGATGATCAGGACGAACAGGCCGAACCAGAAGTCATTCAGGGACACCGGATCCCACCTCCTCGGCATGGGCGCGTGGCTCGTGGCGAAACATCTCCCGCAGCGTGTCGGGCAGTGGCTGCTCGGCGGGCGGCGGCGGGATCTTCTCGGGACCGCGCTTGATCTTGCGGTCGAGCAGCATCAGGAACAGCACGATGAGCACGAGGTAGAGCAGCGCGAAGGTCACGAGCGACAGCAGCACCTGATCGGTCTGCAGCGTCGGCGAAACACCGTCGGCCGTGCGCAGCACGTTCCAGACGATCCACGGTTGTCGCCCGATCTCGCCCGTCCACCAGCCGGCCGTCTGCGCGATCTCCGTCAGGAACACGGTGACGATGAGCATCCAGAGCACGAGCTTCGGCAGATCGCCGTTCACGCGACGGCGGCGCCAGTAGAGCCACGCGACGCCGCCGATCATCGGGAACAGGAACCCGAGGTCGATCATCACGTGGTAGGCCTGGAACGTCAGGTTCACCGGCGGCCAGACGTCACTCGGGAACTGGGTGAGGCCCGGGTCGGTCGCGTGGATGTTGCCGTAGGACAGGAGGCTCAGCAGGCACGGGATCTTGAGACCCGTCGTCGTCTGGGTGGACTCGTTCACCCACCCCACGAGGTACAACGGCGCGCAGCTTTGCGGATACCAGCTGCCCTCCATTGCGGCGAGCTTGGGTTCCTGGTTCCTGGTGACCACGATGGCCATCTGCGCCCCGAAGAAGACGACCTGCAGCACGGCGAGCACGGTGAACCACCGTAGGGCAAGGCCCAGGTTCTTCTTTGCGAACTCGAGGTGTTTGCGCTTGAGGAGGTACCACGCGGCCACCGACAGCACGAGGGCCGAGCCGATCATCCACGAGGCCACCCACACGTGGAACAGCCGCGGCAGGAACGACTTGGTAAACACGACGTCGGCAAAGCTCGTCATGACCGCGATCGTGCCGCCGGTCGCAGAGAGTCCCCACTGACTCGGATCGAGCTGGTAGCCGGCCGGCGTCTGCATCCACGAGTTCGCCATCAGGATCCACAGGGCACTGAAGTGCGCCCCAAACACGACCAGGACCGACGCCCAGAACCACATCTTCGGCCCGAGCTTGTAGCCGCCGAACAGCATCAGCCCCAGGAACCCGCCCTCGAGGAAGAATGCGAACACGCCCTCGGCGGCAAGCAGGCTGCCGAACACGTTGCCGACGAACCGCGAGTACTGCGACCAGTTCATCCCGAAGGCGAACTCCTGCACGACCCCGGTTGCGACACCCATCGCGAAGACCAGGCCGTAGACCTTCACCCAGAAGAAGGAGGACTCGCGCCACACGTCGTCGCGCGTGCGCAGGTACTTCCAGCTCGTCGCGCAGATCATCACTCCGAGACCCATCGACAGGGGAGGAAAGATGAAGTGGAAGCTCGCCGTCAGGGCGAACTGCATGCGCGACAGGAACTCAGGATTCAACGCTCAATCCTTGGACGGGTCCTGCGCGGCAGCCTACGTCCGGCGTCGCGTCGTGGCGAACGCCGAGGTCGCCGGAGTATCTGCGGGGCTTAGGTCTCGCGAGAGAGCAGCACCGGCGGGGTGTGGCCCTCCGGCACCGCGAACAGACGGCGGCTTCCGCGCCCGAACGCGAGGGACTCGCCGCCGGCCACGTTGACCACGCACGGCTTGGTGTGCAGCGTCTTGCGAACGCCCCGGCCACCCGTCCATCGATAGAGCAGCCCCTGCGTGTAGTTCTTGACGATGATGCCGAGCCGTCCGCTGTCGGCGGCGGTCACTTTGCCGAGCGGGACCGAGCTGATCTTCTGCAAGGTGCGCGACGCGCCGTCGTGCAGACGCCTCAAGTCGGCGCGGAAGACATAGCCCACGCGGCCGCTGGTCTCCTTGGTAATGATGTACAGCGAGCGGTGCCGGTAGTCCACGAACATCGCCTCTGCGTTGTGCGCGTGATCCGAGTACTTCAGATCCATGCGCCGAGCGGTCACGTGGCTTGCGGAGGGCCGCGGCTGCTTAAACCAGTAGACCTGGATGTTCGAGCGCTTCTTCGCGTTGTCGCCGATGTCGCCGATCCAGATGAAGTTCCCGGACAGCGACATGTCCTCCCAGTCGTGGTTCGAGGAGTTGCGCACGGGAATCGTCGCGACCGTCTTGCCGTTGTCACGCGTGGCGTAGAGGTTCGTCGGGTTGCCGGAGTCCTCCTCCATCCACAGCCCGTGGAACTTCGTGCTCGTCTCCACACCGGAGATCTCGTTGATGCCGCTGATGTTCACCTGACCTGTGCGTTTCGGCGACGTGTATTTCGGGCAGCGCGAGGCGTGAGCGACGGTAGGCGCGGAGGCCTGAAGCGGGACGACGAAGGAGAGCGCGACGAGACTAATGACAGAAAGTATTCGGGGGGAACGCATATGAAATCCTCCGAGATCTCGGGGGTCGGCCGACCCTAACGCACGGCGCACGGGGGCAACAACCGCGTTCACGGGATCTTGACGACCAACCCCCAGGTCGATGTGTGCGGTTATCGGCACTCGAGCGACGGAATCTTGAAAACTTAGGATGCGCGCGTGCGAATCGAGACGTTTCCCGAAGCGTCGGTGCCGCACGCGATGCGTGTGCGCGTCGTCGCGTTGCAAGATCGCGCGTGGCCGGGCGATCGCGCGAGCGATGCGGCACCGTGGCACGATCCGGCGCTGTCACCGGTGTCGATGGTGTTGCTCGATGACGACAACGACGACGCCGTCGTCGCGGCGCTCGACATCTTGTCGAAGGAAATGACGCTTGCCGGCGCGCATCTTGCGGCGAGCGGACTCAGCGCGGTGGTGACCGATCCGGATCGCCGTGGCGAAGGACACGGCACGACGCTCTGTGCGGCGGCGCGCGAGTCACATCGAGGCGAGCGGCGCCGACCTCGGCATCTTCACGTGCGATCGCGAGCTGCTCGGGTTCTACCTGGGCGCCGGATGGGAGCACCTCGAGGGAACGGTCCTCATCGGCGGCACGCCGCAGGACCCGTTTCCGAGCGACGGCGACGGGTTCGACAAGGTCACCCTTGGCGCGTTCTTCACGGACACAGCCCGCGCGGCGCGCGCCGACGTCGTCGGCGCGCGCGTCGAGCTCTATCCCGGTCTGATCGACCGGCTCTGGTGACGGGCCGCCGGGGCTGACATTCTTGGCCGGTGCGCCGGCCGATCGTCCTGCTGCTCTTTGCCGCGATCTTCGTGGGCGAGCTGGGGTGGTCCGGCATCGCGCCGCTGCTTGCCCGACTACCAGGACCGCTTCGGGCTGACCGACACGACGACTGGCTTCGTGCTCAGCATCGCCGCGGTCGGGATCCTGCTCGTGTCGCTCCCGGCGGGCGCGTTGTCGCGCCGGTTCGCGGTCCGCACGTTGACGCTATGGGGAATGGGCGCGCTCGCGCTCGGCAACCTCGTGACGGGTCTGGCCGGCAGCTACGGGATGCTGCTCGTAGGGCGCGGCCTGCTCGGTGTCGGTCTCGGCACGATGTGGGTGACCGCGACGGCATGGCTGCACGACGCGGCGCGCGAGCAGGCCGCACGGGCCCTTGCCCTCACCACAACGGTGGTCGGGCTCGGCAGCCTGGTCGGACCGTCGCTCGTCGGCTTCATGGGCGAGCGCTATTCGCTGGGAACGCCGTTCGTGATCCTCGGGATCGTCTGCGCCGTTGCGGGTCTTGCCCTCGCCGCGGCCCCGAGCGACGAAGGCCGGATCGCCGAGCCCAGCCCGCCGCTTCCCGACATGCTGCGTGCGGCCCGCGCCGACGACGCGATGGTCGCGAGCATTCTGCTCACCCTTGTCGTGGCGCTCATGTGGATGACGGTCGAGCTGCTCGCGCCGCTGCGTCTGGACGCCGACGGTTTGTCGGCCACGCAGATCGGTCTGGCATTCTCGGGCGCGTCGATCCTGTTCGCGATCACGAGCGCCCTGACTGCCCGTGGCGCCGATCGATACGCCACCGTGCGGGTCGCCGCCATTTGGTGCGCCGCGTTCGGCGTCGTCATCGCGATCGCTTCGGTCGCGGTCTCGACGCCCGCGACGATCGCGTTCCTTCTGGCGATGGGGACGACGACCGGCGTGATGATCGCGCTCACGTATCCGCTCGGTGCGCTCGGTGCCGCCGAGGGCGGTTTTTCGGTCGCGGTCGTCGGCGCCCTGCTCAACATGGTCTGGGCGGGTTCGGGAATCGTCGGGCCGAGCATCGGCGGCGCCCTCGCCGGGCGCGGCGGCGACCAGCTGGTCTTCGTCATCCTCGCGGCCGCCGGGCTCGGTGCGGCGACGTGGATGTGGTTTCGGCGGCGCGAGGTGGTCGGGACTGCACAACCCCCGGTGTAGGGTGCCGCAATGGCCGTGATCGAGATCACGGGGCTGCGCAAGGAATATCGGCGGCTCCGCGGTGGACGCACCGTCGCCGTCGACGGCCTCGATCTGTCCGTTCCCGTGGGCGGGGTCTTCGGGTTCCTCGGTCCCAATGGCGCCGGCAAGACCACCACCATCCGCTGTTTGCTCGGGCTGGTGCACCCGAGCGCCGGGCAGCTCCAGCTGCTCGACGTCGACGTCGCACGCGATCTGCCGCGCGTGATCGGGCGCGTCGGCTCGATCGTGGAGGCACCGGCGATGTTCCCGCGCTTCTCGGGACGCCGGAACCTCGAGATCCTTGCGCGCATCCACGGTGAGGGAACGACCGCCATCGACGGCGTGCTCGACCGCGTCGGGCTGCTCGATCGCAGTAGCGACCTCGTCAAGAACTACTCGCTCGGCATGAAACAACGGCTTGCGATCGCCGCGACGCTGCTGCGCGATCCCGCGCTGCTGATTCTCGATGAGCCGGCCAACGGGCTCGACCCCGCCGGCATCGTCGAGGTGCGCGAGCTGATCCGATCGCTGGGCGCCGAGGGGCGCACGGTGTTCGTCTCGAGCCACATCCTGCCCGAGGTGCAGCACATGGCCGACCACGTCGCCATCCTCGCGCGCGGCAAGCTCATCAAGGCCGGCCCCGTGGACGAGGTGCTGGCGACCGGCGGTGCCCGGGCGATCCTGGTCAAGCTCGGCGATCTCGGGGCCGGCCGGCACGTTCTGGAGAAGGCCGGCATTCCGGTTGCGCCGGCCGGCCCCGCGCTGCGGGTGAACCTGCCGCCCGAGCAGGCGGAGCGCGTGTCCCGGACCCTCGCCGAAGCGGGCCTGTTCGTCACCGAGCTCCGTCCCGACGAGGCCGACCTCGAGACGGTCTTCCTCGAGCTGACGAAGGACCAGGGAGTCGGTGACGGATGAAGCTCTTCCGCTCCGAGTTCCTGCGCGCGCGCTCCCGCCGGTTCGTCAAGGTGATGCTGATCGTCATGATCGGGCTCATCGCGCTCGGCCTCGGGATCGCCGCGCTGACCGCGAAGCCGCCGACCGACCAGCAGATAACGGCGGCGCGCACCGAGTATCAACGCGAGGTCGCACGGTGCATGCGCGAGCAAATCGATCCGTCGAACATGGAAGGGCAGAGCAAGGAGACGTTCTGCGCCGTAAACGCCACGCCGTTCGCCAGCGACGACTCCGTCATCCCGCTGCGGGATCTCGACGAGATCCTGCGCGGGCTCTCCCAGCTGATGGTTCTGCTCGCCATCGTCGTCGGCGCGACGCTCGCCGGCGCCGACTGGGGCGCCAACACGATGACGACGCTGCTGACGTGGGAGCCGCGCCGGCTGCGCGTGCTGTTCACCAGGGCGCTCGTCGTCGCGCTTGTCGTGATCGGCGTCGCGCTCATCCTGCAGGGCGTGTTTGCGGGGCTGTTCACGCTGCTCACCGCGACGCGCGGCAGCACCGACTTCCTGCCACCGGACTTCTGGGCTCGGGTGATCGCGACGTCCGGGCGTGTCTCGCTGATCGCGGCGGCGTTCGGTCTCATGTCCTTTGCCGTCGGGATGATCGGGCGCTCGACCGTCGCCGCGCTCGCCGTCCTCTTCGGCTACCTGATCGCGATCGAGGGCGTGCTGGCCGGGTTCCGGCCGAAGGTGGAGCCGTTCCTGGCGATCCGGGCGGCGATCGTCGTCATCAATCGCCAGCCGCTGGTGACGGTCTCCGGTTTGATCGTCGACACGCAGCGGGCCGTGACCGTGCTGGCCATCTATGTCGTCGGCTTGCTGGTCGTGGCGGGACTGCTGTTCCGGCGCCGCGACGTCACCTGATCCGCCGCGGCGCGGGCGCCGGGCGGCGCGAGCGACGGGCGTATACTGCGGCCCTTCCCAGGAACCGCGCACCGGGGGCGGTTCCGAAGCGCTCGGAGAGCACGCGATGACCCTGTCGGACCGGACGCTCACCCTGGTCGCGATGATCGCGATCGGCCTGTCGCTGCTCGCGATCGTGTTCGTGATCCTGGGCGGCGCCCGCCGTGGCCACGAGCGCGAGATGCTCACCGGCGACGACGCGGTAGGGTCGCTGCTCTCCAAGATCGACCAGCTCGAGCAGGCCGTGCGGGCGCTCCACGCCACCGACCTGCGGCAACAGGCACAGATCGAGGGGAGCGTCCGGCGCGTCGGCGTGCTGCGCTACGACGCCTTCGACGACGTCGGCGGGCGGCTGTCGTTCTCGTGCGCGGTGCTCGACGAGCACGCCACCGGCGTCGTGCTGACGTCGATCAACGGCCGGCAGGAAACGCGGGTCTACGCCAAGCCGGTCACCGCCGGACAGAGCAGCTACAACTTGTCCCGCGAAGAAGAAGAGGCGATCCGCCAGGCGATGCACGCGGATCGTGAGACGGCGGCAAGCCGATGATCTGGAAGCGCGAGGACGCCGAGGCGGCCGCGAGCGGCGCGCACGTGGCCGAGCCATCACGACGAAAGGACGAGCGAATGTCGGACAACGATGAGGTGACGATCGTCGGTGCCGGGGCACGACTCGAGGGCAACGTCGTGTCCGCCGGAAGTCTTCGTATCGACGGGCAGGTCAAGGGACAGATCAACGCCGACGGCGAGGTCACCCTCTCGCCCAAGAGCGAGGTCGAGGCCGACATCCGCGCGCAGAGCGTGAGCGTTGCCGGCCGCTTCAAGGGCACCATCGTGGTCAAGGACCGCGCGCATCTTGCCCGCGGGGGCCGCATCGACGGAAACATCACGTCGAAGACCCTCGTGGTCGAAGAAGGCGGCGTCTTCCACGGGCAGAGCATCATGGACGCCGGCGCCTCGTCGGGATCCACCTCCGCATCGGCCGCCTCGTCGTCGACGGACGCGGCCACCCCGGGACGGAAGGACCCCGACCAGGTAAAGGTGTAGGAGATGCTCGACATCAAGAAGATCCGGGAGGACCCGGAGACCTATCGAACCGGTCTTGCCCGCCGCGGCCTCGACGGCCGTGTCGACGAACTCATAGCCGCCGACGCCCGCCGGCGCGAGCTCACCACCAAGGTGGAGGAGCTCCGCGCGGCACAGAACGCCGCCTCCAAGGCGATCGGCCGTGCCGAGGGCGACGAGAAGCAGCGTCTGATCGCCGAGGTCGGCGCGGTCAGCGCCGAGCTCAAGCAGCTCGAGCCCGAGCTCGCCGAGGCCGAGGCGACGATGAGCTCGCTGCTCGCCGCGACGCCCAACCTCGCCGATCCGAGCGCGCCCGACGGCGGCGAGGACGACGCCGTCGAGATCAAGCGCAACCACCAGGAGCCCCCGGTGTTCGACTTCGAGGTGCGCGACCACGTGGCGCTCGGCGAGCTTCTGGGCGTCCTCGACACCGAGCGGGGCGTGCGCACCAGCGGCTCGCGGTTCGTCTACCTGCTCGGCGACATCGTGCTGCTCCAGTTCGCGCTCGTACGAAGCGCGATGGACATCCTCATGCAACAGGATTTCACACCGGTGATCCCGCCGGTGCTCGTGCGCGAGGAGGCCATGTACGGCACGGGGTTCCTGCCGGCCGATGCGGTGAACATCTACCGCACCGACGAGGACGACCTGTACCTTGTCGGCACCGCCGAGGTGCCGCTCGCCGCGTTGCACATGGGCGAGATCATCGACGAGTCGCAGCTGCCGCTTCGCTATGCGGGGTATTCGACGTGTTTCCGGCGCGAGGCCGGCAGCTACGGCAAGGACCTCGGCGGGATGTTCCGCGTGCACCAGTTCGACAAGGTCGAGATGTTCATGTTCACGACCCCCGAGCAAAGTGCCGAGGCGCACGAGTTTCTGCTCGGTGTCGAGGAGACCGTGCTCGGCAAGCTCGAGATCCCGTATCGCGTGGTCAACATCGCGATCGGCGACCTCGGGGCGCCTGCTGCGAAGAAGTACGACATCGAGGCCTGGTTGCCGGGCCAGCAGCGCTACCGCGAGCTGACGAGCTGCTCGAACACGACCGACTATCAGGCGCGGCGGCTGCAGACCCGCGTGCGCCGCGCCGACGGATCGCTCGAGGTCCTGCACACACTGAACGGGACCGCGACCGCAATCGGACGAACCCTGATCGCGATCATGGAAAACCATCAGCGCGCCGACGGCAGCGTCGAGATTCCCGAGCACCTGTGGCAGTACCTGCCGGAACGCGTGCGGATGCTGGAGCCGAAGAGCTCGAGCTAGGTCGTCGCCTCGGCCGGCGGGGCGGCCAGTGACTGGTGGACCTTGCCCTCGTGTTCGTGCGTGACGTCGAGCGTCACGCCGTGCCACACCTCGGGGTTCACCCCGTCGGGAGTGGCGCGACGTCCGGTGGCGTGGAACCAGTGCACGGCTCCCACGTTGTCGATGACGCGGTACGTGTCCTCCCACCGGCCGGTCGGGTGCTCGGTCGCCCAGCGGTCCATCACCCGATCCGCGTCGTCGGGATGCACGAGACGCTCGAAATGCTCGGGCTCGGCCAGCAGCTCCTCGGCGCTCATTCCGAGCACCTCGACGACGTTCGGAGACAGATAGAGATAACGCCCGGAGCCCGACACGTTGTCGATCTCCTCTGACCAGATGACGCCCGGCCCGCCGGCCAGGGCAGCGCGAAGGGTCGCCAATTCTCGGTTCCCCGCCGCAGCCTCTTCCCGGCCGCGGGTGACGTCGGTAATCGCGCCGACGAACCGATGGGGGCGCCCCTTCTCGTCGCGCGCCACGCACGCGCCGCGGTCGGACAGCCAGTGGACGCTGCCATCGGCACCGATCATTCGGTACTCCAGATCCCAGTTATTGCCGGTATGCCGCGGCTCCTGGCTCGCCGCGCGCACCCACTCGCGGTCGTCCGGGTGGACGAGTGCGTACCAGCCCGTGACGGGGTCGTCGAGCCACTCGCTCGGTGGAATGCCGAGGATGTCGGCGATCTGCGAACCGAGATAGTCGACTTCGATGACCAGCGGATCGTGCTGCACGATCGTGTAGCCGTACAGCACCACCGGCACCCGCTCGACGAGCGTCTGAAACCGGTCCTCCGCCTCCTGCGCCTTGCGCTCGGCTTCGCGCAGCGGCGTGACATCGATCATCACGCCCTCGAACAGCAGCGGCTGCCCCTGGTCGTTGCGCCGCTGCATCGTGGCGTGGTCGATCACCCACACGACCCGTCCGTCGCGGTGGAGGTAGCGGTACTCGATCTGGAATGGCTCGCCGAGCTCGACGCTTCGTCGCGTGGCCTCCTCGACGCGGGCAACGTCGTGTGGGTGCACGCGGTCGCGCCAATCGGCCTGGAGCCATTCCTCGACCGAATAGCCGAGCATGTTGCCGATCTGCTCACCGACGTAGGTGAACATGTCGACATGACCCCAGTCTCGGGCCTGCCAGAGGTAGACGACCGCCGGCACGTTGCTGAGGATTGTTGCCATCTGTGAGGAGACGCGCTCCCGATCCGACTCGGCGCGCCGCCGCTCGGCGATCTCGATGCCCATCAGCTCGTTCGTCTCTTGAAGCTGCGCGGTGCGAGCGCGCACGCGGAACTCGAGCTCTTCGTGCGCCGCGGCAAGCGCCGCCTGCGCCTCCTTCTCGGTGGTGATGTCGATCATCACGCCCTGCCACCGCGTCGGGTGGCCGTTGCGATCGCGCAGCAGCGTCGCCTGGTCGCGGACCCAGACGACGTTTCCCTCCGACGCGATCAGCCGGTATTCGCGGAGCCATGGATCGCCCGTCGAGGAGTGCAGGTCGTGGGCGGCGAGCTCGATCTCGCGGTCGTCGGGGTGGAGCACCTCGGTCCACATATCCGGCTGGTCGAGCCACTCCTCCATGGTGTAGCCAAGCAAGTCCTCGATCTTGCGGTTCACATACCGGGTGGCGCGGTCGTCGTCGGGGTCCATCTCGTACACGACTGCCGGGAGGTTCTCGAGCAGCGCGTCGTATCGAACGGCCGACTCCCGGCGCAAGTCCTCGGCCTCGACCTCCGTGGTGATGTCGATGATGACGCCCTGCCAGTGGCGCGTTCCGGTCGCCGAGTTCGTGACGGCCATCGTGTAGTCGCGCACCCAGACGTCGCGGCCCGACGGATGCAGGAACCGATACACCTGCTCGAAGTCCTTGCCGGTCTCCCAGGCGCGGCTCCACTCGTCCCTTACGCGGGCCCGGTCGTCGGGGTGGGCGAAGCCGAACCATTCCTCGGCGGTGAGCCAATTCTCGGGCGCAACGCCGAGGATCTCTTCGGCGTTCGGCGAGACGTAGAGGCTCCGGGGCGACGGCTCGTCGGAGTCGATGTAGACGACGACCGGCAGGTGCTCGACGAGGTCGCGGAACGGCATGGCGCCGAGGTCGACGCTCGGCTCGATCGGCTCATCGCGCATGGACGACACAGGGTACGACGTTGCCAAACAGTCGCGCACAATCTCAGCCCGCTGCGCTGGGACGGGTGCCAGCACGCGAGGAGCGGTGGCGTCTCCCCCTTGGATTCCGGACGGCAGTCGCGCGAGGATGGGCGGTGATGGACTCAGCATTGGCCGCGGAGCCCGAAGCTCCCAGGATCTCGGACCGTACCCTCCGACGGCTCGCATGGGTCGCGGTGATCGCGGTCGCAGTCGGATTCGCGATCCAGGTGGTGTTCGCGGTCCTCAACCGCCACGTGCAGGCTGGGGAGAACGCCGGATGGTCCGCCACGGGCGTCGTGGGCTTTGTCGCCTTCCTGCCATTGCTCGGCTTCCCGATCGTGGGGTTCATCCTCGCGATCAAGATCCCGCGGAACTGGATCGGCTGGATCATGCTCGGCATCGGCCTGTCGATGGCGATGCCGCTGGACGCGATGGCCCACTACGCGTTGCTCACACGGCACGGCGAGATCCCCGGCGGGACATTGATGGAAGCGATCGCCGGTCCGTTTTGGGTTCCGCTGATCGGTCTGGCCGGTATCTTCCTCGTGCTGTTGTTCCCCGACGGTCACCTGCCGTCCCCGAGGTGGAAGTGGTTTGCTCGGCTGGCGGGAGCGACGCTCGTCTGTTCGATGTTGCTCGTGCTGGTAGAGCCAGGGACGTTCGACACCCTCCCGGGATACTCCAACCCGCTCGGCCTCTCGTGGATCGACCCGTTCTTGTTGGTGATCCTGTTCATCCCGATCGCGATCGTCGGCGCCGCGGTCAGCCTGGTGCAGCGCTTTCGGCGTTCGAGCGGCGTCGAGCGGCTCCAGTTGAAGTGGCTCGCCGCGGCCGTCGCCGTCATGGCCACCACCTATCTGATCGTGGAACCGTTGTCGGTCGTGTTCACCAGCACGCAGGCCGAGACCACATGGCTCCCGGTGGTCCAGGCCTTCGCGCTGTTCACATTCGGGCTCATCCCGGTGGCGATCGGTTTCGCGGTTCTGCGGTACCGCCTCTACGACATCGACGTCGTGATCAACCGCGCGGTACTCGTCGGTGTGATGGCCGTGTTCATCACGGTGGTCTACATCGGCGTCGTCGTCGGGGTCGGAGCGGTGGTCGGCAATGCGGGCTCGGCGCTGCTCTCTGCGATCGCCGCCGCGATCGTTGCGCTCGCCTTCCAGCCGGTGCGCCGCCGCGCCCAGCGATTCGCCGA
Organism: uncultured Actinomycetes bacterium; assembly: GCA_963816105.1. Classification (GTDB taxonomy): domain Bacteria; phylum Actinomycetota; class UBA4738; order UBA4738; family HRBIN12; genus AC-51. The sequence goes on from CAWFJH010000004.1 coordinate 714,534, forward strand.
CCGGCTCGTTTACGGCGAGCGCGCGACCCCCTACGAAGTCTTGTCGGAGTTCTCGGGACGACTGTCGGGCGCGTTTGCGACCGACGATCTGCTGCCCCGAATGGTGCGCATTCTCGGCGAGGGGACCGGGGCCGCGCGCGCCGACGTCTGGCTCACCGCCGGCGACGAGCTCCGTCCCGCGGCGCACTGGCCGGACGAAGCGCCGGTACTCGATCCGGTCCCGACTTCCGCGTTGCGCGATGGATTGGTTCCCGTGCTCCATCAGGGAGAGCAGCTCGGTGCCCTCTCGATCGAGAAGCGGCCGGGCGAGGCGGTCTCGCCGACCGAGGAGAAGCTGATCGAGGACCTCGCCGCACAGGCTGGGCTCGTGCTGCGGAACGCTGGGCTGATCGAGGATCTGCGCCTATCGCGCCAACGTCTCGTCGCCGCCCAGGACGAGGAGCGCCGCAAGATTGAGCGCAATCTCCACGACGGCGCCCAGCAGCAACTCGTGGCGCTGGCTGTGCAGCTCAAGGTGGCGCGCACCATGCTCGACCGCGACGCGGCCAAGGCGGGGGAGCTCCTCGAAACGCTGCAAGGTTCCGCGACCGATGCCCTGGAGGATCTGCGCGACCTGGCGCGCGGGATCTATCCGCCGTTGTTGGCCGACAAGGGCCTCGCCGCGGCGCTTGAGGCGCAGGCGCGGAAGGCCGCGCTACCCGTGACCGTCGATACCGAGGTGCTCGGTCGCTATCCGCGCGAGGTGGAGTCGACGCTGTACTTCTGTGCGCTGGAGGCGCTCAACAACGTCGCCAAGTACGCGAACGCGTCGGCGGCCCGCGTGCATCTCGCGCAGACCGACGGGCACGTGTCGTTCGAAGTGTCCGACGACGGCCGTGGGTTCGATCCGAAGACGAACGCCTACGGCACCGGTCTGCAGGGGATGGCCGACCGCTTGGCCGCCCTCGGCGGAACGCTCACCGTTCGGTCCTCGCCTGGCTCGGGGACCATCGTCGCTGGAGCCTTGCCCATCACCTCGCGGTAGCGCTGGTCGCCAGCCGACGGCGCAGCTCTGATCGGATGATCTTGCCCGCCTGATTCCGCGGGATCTCGCCGACTATTCGAACGACGGCCGGGCGTTCCGCCGGCGTCAGCCGCTGCACGAGCTCACCCGTTGTGGCGATCAGGTCGACGCGTGCGTCCGGCTGTTCGACGATCGCGAGGACGATCCGACCGCCGAGCTCGACCGCGCCGGCGTCGAGCACGCCCGCCATGCCGTAGACGGCTCGCTCGATCGTCGCGGGGTAGACCACGGTGCCGCCGATCGTCATCGCCGATGACGCCCGGTCGAGGATCCTCAAGTAGCCGTCGGCGTCAATGGTGCCGACGTCGCCGGTCGGGAACCAGCCGTCGCTCGTGGTGACCGAGTCGCCGTGCCAATACCCGGCGCAGACGTTCGGCCCGCGCACCTCCCACTCGCCGGGCTCCCCGGGCTCGCACGCGGTTCCGTCCGGCCGCACGCACCGAATCTCCACGAGCGGCAGGGCCTTGCCGACCGAATCGGCGTGCGTGACCGCGTCGGCCTCGTCGAGGATCGACACGACCGGCGACGCCTCGCTCAGACCGTAGCCGTGCCGAAGCGTGATGCCGCGATCGAGGTACGCGCGCAGCAGCGAGTCGGGAACGAGCCCGCCTCCGACCACCCCAGTGCGCACCACCGAGAGTTCGGAGGCGGGCCACCGCGGCGAGCTGCGCATCGATTCCAGATGATCGGGATTGGCGAAGACGACCGTCACGCGCTGTCCTTCGATGGTCTCGAGCAAGGCGCTACCGTCCGTTGTCGGAGGTACCACGACCCGCCCGCCGACGTGGATCGTCGGCAACACGATGACGCCGAGGCCGCCCATCCTCGTGAACGGCGCGGCCCCGAGCGCGGCGTCCGTGGACGTGACGGCGCAGGCCTGCACCATCTGCTCGACCTCCGAGGTGATGTTGGCGTGCGTGAGCGTCGCCCCACGGGGTGGGCCGGTCGTTCCCGACGTGTACGCGAGGATCGCGATGTCGTCGGGCTCGATCTCGGCCGTCGCCGGGCCGTCGGATGCCGGAAGCGACTCGATCTCCTCGCCGTCGATCTCGGCGATGGCAGTCGCCGGGTGCGTATCCGGCGATGAGCGGATCACCAGCGCCGGTTTGGCATCTTCGAGGATCGACACCGCCTGATCCTCGGGACGTTGGGGATGGATCGGCACCCAGATCGCCCCGATCCGTGTGGTCGCGAACAGCGAGATGAGCGCCGCCGGCTGATTCCCGCCGTGATACGCGACCCGGTCACCCGCGCCGATCTCGCGCTCTCGAAGAAGCGCAGCAGACCCATTCACGACATCGGCAAGCGATCCGTAGGTGAACGCGCGCCCGTCGCCCGCAACAAGCGCGACGTCGTCGGACGCAAGCGCGGCCCGTCGCTCGACCCACGATCCGAGGCCCGAGAACCGCATCACGCGATGCTAGTCCGGGGATTCCCCTTACGAGAACCGATCCTTATGCTCCAGTCGTGGTGTACGCGAGTCGTGTGGACCACCGAGGTCGCGATCGGTGTGGTCGTCGCGGTGACGTTCGCGTGGATGATCGTGGTCGCGCGTCGAGCGCGCGAGGCGCCCCCGTCGTAACCCCGGAGAAACTTCTACGGCCAGCCGAAGAGGCGGCGCATCCGCTCCCAGGTTGGAGCGTCCGGCCAGCGAGTGCCCGCCTCGATCTCGCGGTACTGGCGAGGGGGGACATGAATCTGAGCTGCGGCCTGCTCAACGGTCAATCCGAGCCGCGCTCGTTCCTGGGCGATCCGATTGATGTTTGCCTCGGCCATGGCACGAAACTACCAAGGCTCACGCAAACGTGCTGCGCTGTCGCCGGCTCTTCTACGGCCAGCCGAACAGGCGGCGCATGCGCTCCCAGGTCGGAGCGTCCGGCCAGCGGGTGCCCGCCTCGATCTCGCGGTACTGGCGGGGAGGGACATGAATGCCCGCCGCGGCCTGTTCGACCGTCAGACCGAGCCGCGCCCGATCCTGCGCCATTCGATTGATCACCCCTGCGGCCATTGCTCCGACCCTATCAAGGCCCGCGTAAACAAGCTGTGTTGATTGGCTGCGCCGTCAGCCTTCTGCGGCGGCTGACCCCACATCGGTCCAATTCGCGTAGATGGACAGCCCGGTCTCGGTAGGCACTGCTACGCTCGAAAGACGAGCGAACGAAGCGGGGGGCGGCAATGGCGACGACGCGGGTAGCGACCGGGGTGTGGCACGGATCACTCACCGAAGGCGGCGGTCAGGTCACCCTCGAGTCGAGCGGCCTGGGAACCTTCGACGTCTCGTGGGCAGCCAGGGCCGAACAGGCCGACGGTCGCACGAGTCCGGAAGAGCTGATCGCCGCCGCGCACGCGGCGTGCTTCTCGATGGCGCTGTCGAATGGCCTGACCACCGCGGGGCACCCACCGGAGACGCTCAACACACGCGTCGAGGTGGATTTTCAACCCGGCGAGGGCATCACGGGCATTCGCTTGTCGGTCACGGGAGACGTGCCGGGACTCGATGCCGACGGATTCCGTGAGCAGGCGGAAGCCGCCAGGGAAGGCTGCCCGGTTTCGAAGGCGCTCGCGGCTGTGCCAATCGCGCTGACGGTCGGCTAAGGCGGAGTCGAGATATCGAGCTTGTGGCCGCGTCTACTTCGCGTAGCGCGCCCGGAGGGTCCGGAGGCGTTCCCGTCCTTGGGACGTCAATCGCGTCGTCTGGTCGGGCGTTGGCTCCACGAGCTGCTGATAGAAGCCGGCCATGCCACGCCTGTTGTAGGAGTGTTCCTCTCCGATCTCCAGGAATCGCTGTCGGCTCACTTCGCCGCCCTCGCGGTCGAGTTGGTCGAGGACCGCGTACATCATCGATGCCCAGCGCTCGTTCCCATTCGACTCGAGCGTGAGATCGAGCCGGGCGCTCCTTGCCTCGTCGGTCGCCGCCCGGAGGAGCCGCTCGACTCGCTCGAGCCGGCGCTCCACCTCCAGTAGCTTCATCTCTGTCACGGGAGCTCCTCCCTAGATCGCGGCCCAGCCCGCAACGGTCGGATGGTCGACCTGCGAAGGTCCTACCTGTGCCGCGCCGGCGGGAGACCCCAGGCCCGTGACGCTGTCGCTGAAGTATTCCGCGTTGATTGCGGCGAACACCTTCCATTCCTCGGGGGTGTCGTCTTCGGCAAAGATTGCCGTGACCGGGCAGACGGGCACGCATGCATCGCAGTCGACACATTCGTCGGGCTGGATGTAGAGCATCCGAGGGCCTTCGTAGATGCAGTCGACGGGGCACTCGTCAACGCAGGCTCGGTCCTTCACGTCGATGCAGGGTTCCGCGATCACGTAGGCCATGTCAGCCCTTCCGCTGTTGGACCTGAAAGTCCAATATACGCCTGTTGCCCGGCACCTCTCTAATGGCTCGAGGAGCAGGAGTTGCCAAGCCAGGTTTCCTCCGACGTCCAGCTGTTCTTCCTTGGCGGGCGGGGATGGAGCAAGGCCCGAGTAGTGGGGGTCACCCGCCCGGTCGTCTTCACCCACGTCGACGCCGACTCGTACGCAAAACGATCCGTTCACGACACCGGCGAACTCGACTTGGGTGCCTCGGCGGATCGTCCCGCCTGCGGCCAGCACCTCCTCGAGCGACGTGGGATATGACCCGGAGCGCTGCTGCTGCTTCTCCGCAGCGGCTTGCAGGCTTGTCAACGTCGAGGTGACCGCCCGGTATCGCTGGTAGTACGCAACGCTCGTCCAGTTCTCCTTGACCAAGAGCATCGAGAGCGAGAGCGAGGCGACGCCGACGACGAGACCCGCCAGGCCGATTCTGCCGATGATTCTGCCGATCGGTCGCGATGGTGGCGCTTCACGACGACGCCACACCGCGAGGAACGTCGCGAGGACCATGACGGTGCCGACGATCATGGTGACCTCGAACTCCGGACCGGCGGCCTCACGCCAGAAGGAAAAGTAGGTCACGCCGCCGCTGAGCCGCGTGGGGATCGGCGACACGATGATCACGAGCGCGCCGAGCGCCACGATCGCCGCCCCGAACAGCAGCAACATGCGACCCGCGCTCCCTGCCGGTCGCGCGTCCCTTCCCGCTCGAAACCCGACTGCGGCGCCCGTCACCCATCCGACACAGCCGCCGAGCATCGCGACGAACGGCAGACCCGCGACCTCGTCGGGCAAACCCATCCCCAGTACCGACAGAGAGAGGATGACCGCGGCAATCATCGCCACGAGGCCGCCGATCGACGCGAATCCGATCACGATCGTCGGACGAGACGCGCCACGCCGTTGCTCGTTGGTCGACGTGACAAGAGGTGATGGGACGCTCACGGCCCGAGTGTCGTCATCGTGCTGCGAGGATCCAAGGGGAGCTACAAGTTCACATCAATATCGCCACGCGGTGTCCCGGGTCTCCGTACTACCGCGTACGCTGCCAAACGGGAGGATGGCCGAGCGGACGAAAGCGCCGGTCTGACAAACGGTCGCCGCCTTACGCGGGAACCTGCGCTCAACTCCGCGCGGCGCGAATGAGTGGACGCGCGAGCCGGTAAACCGCGTATGCGAGCAACGCGAATCCGAGAAATGCCTTGATCTGATCCTCGGTGAACCTCGAATGCTTTGCCACGGGCTTGGCCACGACGCCGGCTGCTGTGCCTCGCCACCCCGTGAGCGCCGACTCGCCGACCGCCAACACCTTGTTGTTGGTTCCCGTCTCAGTCTTCATGGAAGCTCCTTCCGTCGTTGTGATCGGAATACCCCCTTGAAGGCAAGGCCATTCATGCGGGCTTGAAAAGGTCGATATGGCCTTCGTCCGTGAGCGAGGAGGTACCCTCGCCTCCGGGAGGATGGCCGAGCGGACGAAGGCGACGGTCTTGAAAACGGTCTCGAATTCCTTGCGAAAGCTCCCTTTCTCGCCGCCTTCGACGATGGTCTATGTGCCAATAACCGTTGCGGCTTGCCATGAGCGCTAGGTGTGGCTGGGATCGAATCCTTCTTCACGGGCCTGCTGCACGGTCGCTTGCCAGCCTGCGTCGACGCGGGCGATCTCGTCAGCGTGCGCGGTCTCGAAATCGTCGAGCATGGGGGCTAACAGTGCCAGACCTTCCTGATACTTCGCGCTTCGGCACGCCGCATCGGCGTCCAAGGCCGCGGCCTCGAGGTCGAGGTATGCCGACCACTCGGGCTTCGGCTCTTTGCCTGGCATGGGTGGCAGGGGCATCTGTTGCCTCAACCAGAGGTAGGAGGCCTGCGATCCTTTCGCGCCATCGATCTCGGCTGGAAGGTCGAACCCGGCCTCGCGCATGCAGTCCACGTACGGCCGGATCGACCCAAGTTGGTCATCCACGCTCGAGATGAGCTCGTTGAACTCGGGCTCGAGTTCGTAGTAGCCCTCGGGAACACCGGCAAGGTTGCCCAGATCGACGACGCCGCCGTCCGTAGCCTTCTCGCAGGCTGAAGCGGCCGTCTGGTAGGCATCGGTGAAGACGACGGACTGACTCCCGAACCCCCCAAACTCCGCGACATCTCCTGCCCTTCGGGACTCGGCTGTTGCCAGAGCAGCGATCGACGGCTTGCGTCCCAGTGCTCCCATCCATATGCCGGAGGTGCCGTTCGCGCGATAGCCGGTCCAGGCGGGGAGGAACCCAGACGGGACCTTGACGCCTTTCGCCGCCATGCACTCGTGGAAGGGACGGTTGTACTGCTCGAACTGAAGGTAATGGGCTGCCTCTCGTTCAAGCGCATCGCCGGAGATTGCCTCCTCGATCGCGTCTGCACGCGACTCGATCTCCGCCGAGGCTTCGGAACCGCCCGTAGAGCGCGGGCGTGCGGTTTGGTTCGCGCACGCGCTCAGAAGGACCACCGGAACCAGGCTGAATGTGATCACTCGCAGCGCCCGAACAAGAGCACGAGAGGACACAGAGGCCTGGTGTGGCCTAGGCGTTCGGGTCACTGGGATCTCCCCCGTTGTAGGTTTCGATATCACCGTTCTGTCTGCGCAGGAACATGGCATGGGACGGGTCGTTCCACCCGGCTCCGCCTGTGAAGTGGCACCCGGGAGCCGACGCTGAGACGTAGTCGGAGGCGCCATAGTTCGGCGGATACTGCTGGTATACCAAGCCAGCCGCCTTCTGAAGTCCCGTGACGTCGCGCCCAGCCCAGTTGGCCGGATCAATCCAGGTTCCCTCCCTGTGGCCACCTGGCTGGCAGGTGCGAGCAGCTCGGGCGTCATAGTGGTCATGAACCGTCATCCAGTCTGAGACAGCCTCCAGGCAATTGGCGGTGCTCAATCCGGGCCCAGCGTCGGTTCACAAGGTACGTCGCCAACTCCACCGAGGGGATGTGCAAGGACTACAAGGTCCGTGTCACAGGGAGGTTTGCACGTCTCTATGGGGATCCTTTGGAGGACATTCGGCCGCAATATCTAGGAGTGATCTGGACCGGGTGCAATTGGATCAACAATGCGCCAGGTGTGCAGCACGACTGGTGCTAGTGAGGAGATCGCCGTGACTTGTCCATATTCGGAAACGAACGTCCATACTTCGTTCGATGATGATGGCGCAAATCCAGTGACGAGAGTGGACTGCAAGTGCTGGGTCATAGTTGTCGCTCGGCCTTCCAACCAGCAAGCCCGGAGACTTCACTCGTCTCTCGTGACACTGTTCACGAAGGCAAAGACAGGTTTCTCTCTCCAACTCGTCGACGAACCAAACCAAATCCCAGAAGCCGTGAGGTCCGTATCTGATGACAATCCGGTGTATCTGGTCGAGTCGTCCTTCGCTTCGGAGAGAGAGTTTGCGGACTTTCGGTCACACGGCGAGTACAAAGCTCAGGCCGCGATCATGGCGACGATCACGACTGCACCTTTGATAGGGCTGTTTTCAAACGACACGATCGAGGCTCCAACAGAGGAGCAGCTAGCCAAATTCACCGATGACTGCGAGTGCGGATGAGTGATCGGACCAACCTTGGGCCGGTCATACGCATTCGTGGCAGCTCCGAGAGCACATCGGCCCCGGGGTACGCTCTACGCCGGGAGGATGGCCGAGCGGACGAAGGCGACGGTCTTGAAAACCGTTGATGGGGCGACTCATCCGTGGGTTCGAATCCCACTCCTCCCGCCGGTCGTTCAGGTTCGGGACGTGGCGGCGTAGGTCTCGAGCCCACGCATCACCATCTCCAAGCCGAACTCGAACCGCTCGTCGTCGTCGCCGCCGAATAGGAGATCGATGGCACCCTTCGTGTTCGGGAACTGATCGTCGGGTAGCGACGACACGTACCCGCGGAGCATCTGCAGGATCTCCTCGGGCGGGAGATCCTCCCCAGTCGGGGACGCAAGGCCGAGGCTCTCCTCGAATGCGAACGCGCCGACGTAGAGCCCGAGGAAGTCGCCGAGGTGGGCGATCACCTGATCGGGAATGCCTACCGGGCGCAGGAGCTCGAACAGCCACTCGGAGTAACGGGCAAGCGTCGGGCCGGCCGGGATACGACCGAGCGAGATGCGCGCGACATCCCGGTGACGGCGCATCGTCGTCCTTGAGTTGCGCGCGAAGTCGCGCAGCTGCTCCTGCCAGTGCGCGGGGTCCGGCGCCGGCAGCCGAGTCTCCTCGGTGACCGCCTCGAACACGAGCTGCAGCAGCTCCTCCTTGTTGCGGACATGCCAATAGAGGGAGGCGGCGCCCGTGCCTAGCTCCTCACCGACCTTGCGCATCGAGAGGGCGTCCATCCCTTCGCGATCGAGGACGCGAAGGGCCGCCTCGACGATGGCCTGGCGGGTCAACGGCGTCCTCGGCGCGCCCTTGACCTCGCGCCACGCGGGCTCGGGAGCGGTCCCGCCGGTTCGGGTGGCCTTGCTCATCTCGGAGGCCACCCTAGCACCCTGGACGAACGGCGTTCCGTTTCTCGAACAGTGTTTGACAATTCGTGCCCTCGTGGTGCAGAATGTCGTTCGTGAGTAGAACAGCGTTCGAGGAAAGGGGACCGAGATGAGCGACATGTTGCGGATCGAGGACGGTGGCCGGGAGGTCTGGGTGGCGCACGGCGCCGCACCGGCTGGGCGGCTGCATTTCGTGAACGGGGCTGCGGGGCTCACGCTCAATGCATCCTCCGAGCTCGACACGATGCTGCACGCGCGGTTCGGGGGTACCCCACCGAAGACGTCGATGGACGCCGAGACCGTCACGTTCGGGTACCCGCGGCTGAGCCGGCCGTTCGAGTGGCGAGGACGCAGCGCCGACGTCCAGGTGTCGACCAAGGTGCCGTGGGAGATCGACCTCCGCGGCGGTGCCAACGTGACGGCCGACCTTCGGGGGCTCGAGCTCCTGGAGTTCCGCATCGACGGCGGGGCGAGCCAGGTCGAGATCGAGCTGCCGCCACCGATCGGTGCGGTGCAGGTGTCGATCCGCGGCGGCGCGAGCCAGGTGCGGATCCGGCGTCCCGGCGAGGTGCCGGTCCGCGTGCAGGTGCGGGGCGGCGCGGCGCAGCTGACGGTCGACGAGCAGACGTTCGGAGCGATCGGGGGCAAGACCCAGCTGCAGAGCGACGGCTTCCGCGAAGAGGGAGACCGCTACGAGATCAGCATCGGCGGCGGCGCGAGCAAGCTCACCGTCGAACGGACCTGAGCGCCGCTTTGCGTGCCCGCCGCTCCGACTGCTAGCGTCGCGCTCTCAGGCCCGAGCATCGGGCGCCCACCCCCGGGGAGCTACAACGGACCGACCGACGAACCGCCGGCGCAGGCGTTCCCTCATCGCCGCGTGCGCGCTCGTGGCCTCAGCGGTCGCGGCCACGGTGGCCGGAGCGGCGCAGCCTGCCGTGGCGGCACCCACCGGGTTCTCCGACACGATCATCTGGAGCAATCTCGTCGAGCCGACGGCGCTTGCGTTCGCGCCCGACGGGAAGGTGTTCGTCGGGCAGAAGAGCGGGGTGATCCTGCAGTTCGACTCGACCGCGGACCCGACGCCGCAGGTGTTCGCCGATCTGCAGTCCCCGGTGTTCAACGGGTGGGATCGGGGCCTGCTCGGGATGACGGTGGACCCGGGATTTGGCACCGCCGGGCACAACTTCATCTACGTGCTGTACACGCGCGACGCCAAGCCGAACGGGTCGACCCCATCGTGGAACGACAACTGCCCCGGACCGCCCAACGGGCCCGGGCCCAACACGGACGGCTGCCCGGTGACCGGCACGCTGTCGCGCTTGCCGTGGAACGGTGGTGTTGCCGGCCCCGAGCAGGTCTTGATCCAGAACGAGTGGTGCCAGCAATACCCGAGCCATTCGATGGGCAACCTTGCCTTCGGCGCCGACGGGTCGCTCTACGTCTCGGCGGGCGACGGCGCGAGCTTCGACTGGCAGGACTTCGGCCAGGGCGGCGGGACCGTGAAAGCGCCCGGCGGCCAGCCGTACACGCCGGTCAACCCCTGCGGCGATCCACCGGGCGGCGTCGGGACGAAGCTCACCTCGCCGACGGCGATGGGCGGCTCGATGCGGTCCCAAAGCGTGGGTCGCCCGTCCCAGTACCCGCGGGTGCTCAACGGGTCGGTCCTGCGTGTGGATCCGGCGACGGGCGCCGGGCTGCCGACCAACCCGATGGGATCGAGTGCCGATGCGAACGCGCGGCGAATCATCGCCTACGGGCTTCGCAATCCGTTCCGGTTCACGATCAACCCGAATACCGGCGAGCTGTGGGTCGGCGACGTCGGCCAGCTGACGTGGGAGGAGATCGACCGCGTTCCGGCGCTGCCGACGACCGCCCTGAACAACGGCTGGCCCTGCTACGAGGCCGGGGTCAAGCCCTCGAGCTTCGCCAAGCTCAATCAGTGCAAGGCCCTGTATGCGGCGGGCGCCGGCGCGGTGAACGCGCCGTTCTTCTCCTACGCCCACTCAGCGAAGCTCGGGCCGAACGACACCTGCCGGACCGGCAGTTCGGCGATCAGCGGTCTGGCGTTCTACACGGGGTCGAGCTATCCGGCCGCGTACAACGGCGCGCTGTTCTTCGGGGACTACGCGCGCAGCTGCATCTGGGTGATGCGGGCCGGTGCGAACGGCGTTCCGGATCCTTCGACGGTGGCGACGGTCATCCCGACCGCGGATCATCCCGACCCGGTCTCGATCCAGGCCGACCCGATCAGCCACGACATTTTCTACGTCGACATCAACCCCGGGACGGTGCACCGGATCACGTACGCGGGTGGTGGAGGCGGCAATCGCGCGCCCGTCGCCTCGTTCACCGCGACGCCGAACAACGGCGCGTCCCCGTTGCACCCCACGCTCAACGGGACGGGCTCGAGCGATCCCGACGGCGATGCGCTGACCTATTCCTGGGATCTCAACGGCGACCAGGTGTTCGGCGACGCGACCGGAGCGGTGGTGAACCCGACCTTCTCGACGCCGGGCGTCGTCCAGGTGCGATTGCGCGTGCAGGACCCGGACGGATTGCAGGGCACCAGCGCTCCCGTGCCGATCTACGTGGGCGACACGCCGCCGCGGCCGGTGATCGACGCACCGCTCGTCTCGCACCTGTGGTCGGTGGGGGAGACGATCCCGCTGAAGGGCCACGCGGACGACACCGAGAACGGTGCGCTGAGCGGCACGTCGCTCAAGTGGAGCCTCGTGATGCTGCACTGTCCGTCGAACTGTCACGAGCACGTGATCGGGCAGGTCGGCACGGGGACGAACTCGTCGTTCGTCGCGCCCGACCACGAGTACCCCTCGTCGTTGCAGCTGACGCTGACGGCCACGGACTCGTGGGGCCTGTCCGCCTCGACCACGATCGTGCTGGATCCGAAGACCGTGCAACTGATGATGCGCTCGCAGCCGACTGGCTTGCGTCTACTCGTCAACGGCGTCCGGGGGACGACGCCGTTCGCGCGAACCGTCATTGTCGGCTCGCTGAACACCATCGAGGCCCTCACGCCGCAGTCGAAAGCGGGCAAGAGCCACAAGTTCAAGAAGTGGTCGGACGGCGGCGCCGCCGGGCACACGATCACGGCGCCAAGCGTCGGGACGATCTACAAGGCGACGTTCAGCTAGGGCGGCACACGGTCGAGCCGCGCTTCAGGAGGCCGTGCATTCACAGGGCGAAGTCGTCGGGGTCGTCACCGAGGAGGTAGCGGGGACCGTCGCCCCTGACCGCGACGGCGTCTTGCGGGTTGGAGAGGCGGCACGAGGAGAGCGACAGGCAGCCGCAGCCGATACAGCTCGCGAGGTCGTCACGCAGGCTCTCGAGGTCGGCGATGCGCTCGTCGAGGCGGGTGCGCCACGTCGAGGACAGGCGCGACCATGCTTGTTTGGTCGGCGCACGGTCCGGCGGCAGCGCGGCGAGCGCGGCGGCGATCTCATCGAGCGACAGGCCGACGCGCTGTGCGGCTCGGATGAACGCGAGCCGCCGCAGCGCGTGCCGCCGGAACATCCGGTGGTTGCTCGCCGTGCGTTCGGATTGCACAAGGCCCTGCTCCTCGTAGAAGCGGATCGCCGACGTGGCGAAGCCGCTGCGCTCGGCGACCTCACCGATGGTGAGCAGGTCCCCTGTGCGTTTCACCCGGTCTCCCGTGCCGTGCTTGACTTCAAGTGCACTTGAACTTGTACGGTGCGGCACATGGATACCACGGTGGATGGCTACGCGCACGTGCGCGAGCTGATGCGCCGGGCGACCGGCGACGAGAAGCACGAGGAGAGTTCCACCTCGACGGTCGACGTGGTGTGGGCGCTTTATGACGACGTCCTCCGGATCGATCCGGCGGCGCCCGAGGCCGAAGACCGCGATCGCTTCCTGCTGAGCAAGGGGCACGGGCCGGTCGCGCTGTACGCGGTGCTTGCGGCGAAGGGATTCTTCCCGGAGTCGTGGCTCGACGACTTCATGGATCACGGCGGACACCTTGGCTCACACCCCGACCGGACGCTCGTGCCCGGGATCGAGGTCTCGACCGGCTCGCTGGGACACGGCCTCGCAATGGGCGTCGGCGTCGCGCTCGGTCTGCGCGCCAAGCACCTCGACGAGCAGCGGGTGTTCGTGCTGTGCGGCGACGCGGAGCTCAACGAGGGCTCCAACTGGGAGGCGATCCTGCTCGCGCCGACGCTGGGGCTCGACAACCTGACGTTGGTGGTGGTCGACAACCACAGCTCGTCGCTGGCAATGAGTCCATGGGACGCGCGGATCGGTTCGTTCGGGTGGGATGTGCGCATCGTCGACGGGCACGACCGAGCGGCGATCGCCGAGGCTTGCCGCCAACGATCGGCGGCAGGCGTTCCGCTCGCGGTGATCGCCGACATTCCCGAAGGGGAGTGGTGAGCGTGGACATGCGCACCGCGTTCGCCGATACGGCGGTGGAACTGGTGGACGAGGACCCGCGCGTCGCGGTCGTGCTCGCGGAGATCAGTACCGAGCGCCTCGAGCCGGCGCGCCTGCGGGCGCCGGAGCGCGTGATCAACGTCGGGATCATGGAGCAGTCGCTAATCGGGGTGGCGGCGGGATTCGCCCTCGAGGGATTCCATCCGATCGCACACTCGCTGTCGCCGTTCGTCTCGGAACGCCCGTATGAGCAGCTCAAGGACGACTTCGGCTACCAGGGTCTCGGCGGCACCTTTGTCGGGTGCGGCGGGTCCTCCGACTACGCCGCGGAGGGCGCGACGCATCATGCGCCGGCCGACGTGGCGCTGATGCTCGCGATCCCACGGATGGAGGTGCTCGTGCCCGGCCATCCCGCCGAGGTCGGGCCGCTCATGCGGGCGACGTATGCCGACGGCCTCCCGACCTACATGCGAACGAGCGTCGTCGAGAACGACCGGGCGTTCGCGACGAAGCCGGGTTCGCTCGAGGTCGTGCGCCGGGCGTCGGGACCGACGGTGCTCGTGTTCGGGCCGTTCCTGTCGCGGACGCTCGCGGCATGCGATGGCCTCGACGCGACCGTCGTCTACGCGACCTCGCTGCGACCGTTCGACGCTGATTCGTTCGCAACGATCGTGGGCGACTCTGGACACGTGATCGTCGTCGAGCCCTTCTACGAGGGGTCCTCGGCGTCGGTGCTGGTCCCGGCGCTCGGTGCGCGTGCCGTACGCTGGACCTTCATCGGCGTGCCGCGCGACGGGTTCATCCACGCGTACGGGACGCCCGCCGAGCTCGACGTGGACCTCGGACTCGACGAAGCGGGGATCCGCCGGCGCCTCGCTTAACTCGACGTGTCGCCCTTTGAGCCGTTCGGCTGATTCATCGCGCGCGGATGCGGAGTTACGATTGCGTTGCAGACAAAGGAGGCGAGATGCGTAGGCGAATCGTCTCGATGGTGTTCCTGTTGATCCTCCTCGCGGCATGCTCGAATTCGTCGACGACGGCGGCCGTCTCGACCCCGGGTTCCTCGTCGACCTCCACACCGCCGGCGAGCGTCAGCGCGTCGGCGTCCCCGACACCGTCGCTACCCGCCGGGTTTGCGTGTCAAAACGCGAGCGGCGGGGCGACCTCCGCCGCGGACTGGCCGGAGACCGGTCCCGGTGTGACGGCGGTCCGGGTCGGATCACACGACGGGTACGACCGGTTCGTCCTGCAGTTCGACGGCACGGTCCCGAGCTACCGAATCACCCGGCAGTCCCCGACGTTCCAGCAGGAGATGGGTCCGGTCACGCTGGAGGGGTCGAAGGGACTGCTCGTCAAGGTGACGCCGGTCGACTGGCTCGCCTACACGGGTCCGCAGCACCTCACGCCCGGGGGCCCGTTCATTCGCGAGGTCCAACAGGTCGAGAACTTCGAGGGTGTCCAGCAGTGGGGTCTCGGGATCGACGGCAACCCCTGCATTCGAATCACGACGCTGACGAACCCCGACCGGCTCGTCGTCGACGTCGCAACGACGTAGCGACGTCGGTCAGGTCGTCGTCGTGAGCGCGAGTGCAGCGACGCGGTCGATGTCGTACTTCGTCGTGTTCCCCATCACGGCGACGCCGACGCCGCGCGTCGGATAGATCCGGATGACGTTGTAGAACCCGGCGCCGCCGCCGAGGTGCTCGACGAACGGTGGGTCGGCATCGCGCGCGGCGGCCGGGCGGAACCACCCGAGCCCAAGGTCGTATCGCTTCCCCATGGCGACGATCTCCCGCATGGCCGTCGCCGTCGCGGGCTCGAGCAGCCGCGTTCCGTCGAGCTCGCCATCGCGCAGGTGCAGCTGCAGGAACCGTGCGACGTCGTCGACCGAGCCGACGAGCCCGCCGTAGGCCGACCCGTCGAGCAGAAACCGCCGAAACGACAGCCACTTCCCGACGGACGGTCCGACGACCCAGCGCGGCACGAGAAACCGCATCGGGCTTCGCTTCGGGTGATAGCCGGTCGCTGCCGCATCCTGCATCGAAGGCGTGTAGGTGTAGGCGGTCTGCGTCATCCCGAGCGGCGTGAGGACCTCGCGGGTCGCGAGCTCCCGGTACGGCGTCTTCGACACCGCGGCGAGCACCTGCCCGAGGATCAGCGTTCCCAGGTTCGAGTAGCTCGAATGGTCGCCTGGTACGAATTTCAGCTTGCCGTGTTTGGCGAGCAACCCGTCGAGTAACGACGCGGGATCGGGACCCGGCTCGTCGGCCGGGTGGATCCACGAGACGGGGATCGGATTCGCAAGCCCGGCGGTGTGCGAGAGCAGGTGCCGGCTCGTGATCGTGGCGGCTTGTTCCATCGGGCGCAGGTGCTTGGTCTGCGGCACCAGGGGAAGGATCGGGCGGTCGAGGTCAAGCGTGCCGGCGTCGGCGAGGCGCATCGCGACCGTCGCGGTGACGATCTTGGTCATCGAGAACCACGGGCAGACCATGGCCGTGGTCGCGGGGCGCTGTGCGGCGAGATCGGCGTACCCGAATGTGCCGGTGGCACGGACCCCATCGCGGTCAACGATCGTGGCCGCGACGCCGGGCACGGTAGCCGCGACGATTTCGGCGAGCGCTTGCTCGAGGCCGCTTCGGTCCATCCACCCTTCCCGTCGTCGGAGGGACGATATACCGAACGGCCCGAATCCACGGTCGCCCTTGCCCGGCAGGGCGTCTCGTCGAGGACCGTTCGGAAGGGGTTGCGCCCGCGCACCGTCCCCTCGCCGGGGGTCGCCCCCGCGCCCTATCCACGCGACTGCGCGGTAGGCCGATACGCATGAGGTCCGCCCGATCCGAGCGAGAGGGGCAACGTGAGCGGAAGCAGCGCAACGCAGGTGTCCGACGGCATTCGTCGGGACGCCCGTGTGGCCGGGCTGCGCGATTTCCAGACGCCGTCGCTCGAGGCCGTCGAGCACCGGCGCCGCCAGCTGTGGCGCCGCACCGCGACCGGCGTCGCAGCGGTCGCCATGGTCGTCGTCGCCCTCTCCTTCTTGCCTACCGAGAACGTGACGGTGTTCGGTGCCGGTCGTGCCCAGGTGGTCGTCGTCCTCATCGCGGGGCTCTTCTTCCTGTGGGCGTTCACCAAGGAGTCCGCGCTCGGGCGCTTGACGCGGACGCTCACCGACGAGCGAGTGCTGACCACCGCCCTGTCGAACCGACTGCACGAGGTGTCGCTGCTGATGGACGCCGGGCAGGAGATGAGCGCGGTGCTCGACTTGGATGAGTTGCTCGACACGATCCTGCGAAACGCGTGCGAGTTGCTCGCCGCGACCGGCGGCTCGGTGATGCTCGTCGAGCAGACCGATCTCGTGACGGCGTGTGTGCTCGGTCGCAACGTGCCGGTCGGCCAGCGCACGCCGCTGGGCGACGGCGTCGCCGGGTTCGTGGCGCTTCGTCGCGAGCCGGTGCTCATCGAAGGCCAGGCCGACGCGGAGCGGTTCCCGGGTCTCACGGATCGCGACCCCTACGTCGACAGCTCGATGTCGGTGCCCCTCGTGCACCGCGCGGAGCTGCAGGGCGTGCTCAACGTCAACGCACCGATCGGTCGTTCGTTCACCGAGTACGACCTGCGTGCGCTGTCGGTCGTCGCCGAGCAGGCCGGACAGGCGATCGCCAACGCGCGTTTGTACGAGGCGGAGCGTGCACATGTCGCCGCGCTGCTCGATCTTCGCGCACACCGGGTGGTCGGCTGATGCTGCGGCGCCCGCGCGTGCTGATCGTCGAAGACGATCCCGACACGCTCGTCATCCTGCGCGTCAACCTGAACGCATCCGGCATCGAGCCGATCCTCGCGAGTGACGGCCACACCGCGATCGCGCGGATCCAGGCCGAGCAGCCCGATGCGGTGCTGCTCGACGTCTTGTTGCCCGGGGTCGACGGCTGGCAGGTGCTCGCCGAGCTGCACGAGATGGGCGATCCCGTGCCGGTCATCGTGTGCTCGGGCAAGAACAATGCCCAGGACATTCAGCGCGCACACGACCTCGGCGCCGTGGCGTACCTGGTCAAGCCCTTCGACATCGACCGGCTGATCGACGTCACGATGGAAGCCGTCGCGCCTCGGCGCCCGGCGATCGAGCTGGAGCCCCGGCTCGGCGTCGAGGGCTACGAGCTGGCGTAGGCGGGTTCGCCGGACCGGCCGGTCCGTATCCTCCCGGCCATGAGCACCGATCGTCTCGTGCGCGCGCTTCGTCGCGAGCCCGTCGACCGCACACCCGTGTGGTTCATGCGCCAGGCGGGGCGCTACCTGCCGGAGTACCGCGAGCTGCGCGGCGACCGCGACATCCTCGAGACGATCCGCCGGCCGGAGGAGGCCGTCGAGATCACCTTGCAGCCGCTTCGCCGCATGCCGGTCGACGCGGCGATCCTGTTTAGCGACATCGTGGTTCCGCTCGTTGCCGTGGGGGTGCCGATCCGCGTAGAGCCGGGACGCGGGCCGGTGCTCGACGAGCCGTTTCGTTCCGCCGGCGATCTTGCAAGCCTGCGGCCACTCGAGCCCGAGGTCGACGAGCCGTACACGCTGGAAGCGATTCGTGCGTTGCAAAAGGAGCTCGACGTCCCGCTGATCGGGTTTGCGGGCGCGCCGTTCACCCTCGCTAGCTATCTCGTGGAAGGCGGACCGTCCCGCGATCACGCGCGCACGAAGGCGCTGCTGTGGAGCGAGCCCGCCGTGTGGGACGGGCTCATGCGCGCGCTGGTCGACATCGTGGTGGTCCATCTCGGCGCGCAGGTTGCCGCGGGCGCGAGCGCGCTGCAGGTGTTCGATTCGTGGGTCGGGGCGCTCGCGCCCGACACCTACCGCACGGCGGTGCAGCCCCATATGCGACGGCTGTTCGACGGTGTGCGCGACCTCGGCGTGCCGGTGATCCACTTCGGCGTCGGCACCGGTGAGCTGCTCGGGGATATGGCCGAGGCCGGCGGCGACGCAATCGGGGTCGACGCCCGCGTGCCGATCGACGTCGCGTGGGATCGCGTAGGCGGCCCGGGCGCGCGGGCGGTCCAGGGCAACCTGGATCCTGCCGCGTTGTTTGCGCCGTGGGAGGTCGTCGAGGCGCAGGCGATCGACGTGCTCGCGCGCGCCGGCGGACGCGACGGCCACGTCTTCAATCTCGGTCACGGCGTGCTGCCCGACACGCCGGTGGAAACCCTCCAGCGGCTTGTCGACCTCGTGCACGAACGCACCGCTCGCGAGGTCGTCTAGGTGGCGGGTCGCGTCGCGATCGTCGGCGGCGGCGTAACCGGGCTCACCGTCGCCTACCGCATCCTCGAGCGAGATTCGTCGCTCGACGTGACGGTGCTCGAGGCGAGCGGCCGCGCCGGCGGGAAGCTCCGGAGCGCCGATGTCGGCGGGTTCCGACTGCCCGCAGGCCCCGACTCGTTCCTCGCACGCAAGCCGTGGGCGGTCGAGCTGTGCCGCGAGCTCGGGATGGGGAGCGACCTGATCGAGCCGCGGGCGGCCGGCTCCTATCTGTGGACCTCTGCCGGGCTGGTGCCCTATCCGTCCGGCACGGCGTTCGGGATTCCGTCGGATCTGGGCGACGTGTTCCGCTGGCCGGGGCTTTCACGGGCAGGACGGATGCGGGCGCTGCGCGACTTCCTGATACGCAAGCGCCGTGACGACGATGACGAGTCGCTCGGCGCGCTCCTCCGCCGTCGTCTGGGTGATGAGGCGACCGACCGGGCGATCGGACCGCTGCTCGCGGGCCTGTACGCCGGCGACGTCGATCGGCTGTCGGTGCGCGCGACGTTCCCCGAGCTGCAGGGCTGGGAGAAGGCGCAGGGGTCGCTGCTGCGCGGCGCGCAGGCTGCGTCCAAGAACGCGAGGCGCAACGACGCCGGGCCGGTGTTCCTCAAGCCGCGCGACGGGGTCGAGCGTCTCACCGATGCGCTCAGCGATAAGGTGGGGGATCGGCTGCGACTCAAGGCAGCGGTCACCGCGATCGAGCGGGAGAACAACGGCTGGCGCGTCCGTTCCGACGACGGCGACGTCGAGGCCGACGCAGTGGTCGTGACCGCGAACGCGCCGATGGCTGCCGACCTCCTGCCGTCGGGACCCGCCGCCGATCTGCTTCGCGAGATCCCGTTCGTCTCGACCGCCGCGGTGCTGATGGTCTATCCGTCCGGCACGGGATCGAAGCTGCCGGCGGGCTCGGGTTTCGTGGTGCCGCGCGACGCCGCGCCGATGACCGCCTGCACGTGGCTCTCCGCGAAATGGCCCGACCCCGCCTACGGCAGCCGCGCGGTGCTCCGCTGCTTCGTCGGTGCCGCCGGTGAGGAAGACGTGCTCGAGGCGCCCGACGGCGAGATCGTCGAGGCATGCGCGCGGCACCTGACTGCGCTGCTCCCCCTGCCCGCATCGCCGCAGCACGCCGAGGTGGTGCGCTGGCCGAAGGCGATGCCGCAGTACCTCGTCGGCCATCTCGACCGGGTCGCCGCCATTCGCGAAGCGCTGCCGGCGGGTATCGTCGTTGCAGGACAAGCGCTCGACGGCGTCGGCGTCGCGGACTGCGTACGCGCGGCCGGCGAGGCCGCCGACGCGGTCGCCGCCCACCTCGATCAGGAGGACCCCACGTGACCGACACGCTGTTCGCTCTCTACCCGGTGTTCCAGGCCGATCCCTCGGTGCGCGCCGAGTTCGCCGATCCCGAGGATCGCGCGCGCGCGACGCGCGAGATCGAGGATCTGTTCAAGCGGTTCGAGGACCGCGTGACGGTCCGCGGCTCGTACTCGACGACCGGATTTCGCGCCGACGCCGACCTGGTGCTGTGGCTGATCGCACCGACCGCCGAGGACGTCCAGCAGGCCCTGATCGAGTTCCGCCGGACCGAGTTCGGTGGGTTCCTCGACCTGACCTGGTCCTTCATGGGAATGGTGCAGCCGGCGGAGTTCAGCCCGGATCATCAGCCGGCGTTCGTCCGCGGGGACGCGCCGCAGGACTACCTGTGCGTGTACCCGTTCGTGCGGACCGCGGACTGGTACCTCCTGCCGCCCGAGGAGCGTTCCGCGATGCTTCGCGATCACGGGGCGACCGGCCGCGAGCGCCCCGAGGTGCTCGGCAACACGACGAGCGCATTCGGGCTCGGCGACTGGGAATGGATCCTCGCGTTCGAGTCGCCGTCGCTCGAGTCGATCGTCAACGTGATCCGGGAGCTGCGCGCGACCGAGGCGCGCCGCTTCACGAAGGTGGAGGTGCCGTTCGTGACCGGAATCCGCAAGCCGATCGCCGCCTGCATCGACGACCTCTGCTGAGCCCGAGCGACGCCGGGCCGCTCGCCGATCGCTACGCGCACTCGATCATGCCACCGACGACGAAGTAGCCGTCCGCAAATTCTTCGAACGTCGCAACGCCAAGGACCTCACCGCCGTCGTTGGTTGCGACCGCCCAACCGTCCGCTGTCAGGACATAGGTGTTACCTCCTGTCAGGGTCTTACTCTCGTTGAGGCGAGCCAGGGCCTCCTCTCGAGACTGTTTCGTCCCGGGCGAGGGTGCCATGTAGTCGAGGACCGAATAGCCCATTGTCCCGTTCGCACACAGCGACTCCGGGCCTGCCGTATCGGAATTGGACTCCATGGGTGTTGTGGGCACCGATGGAGTGCCGGAAGCAGGGAGAACCCCCGATGCAGCAGGGGTTGCCGTGGATTTTGCGCAGGCGCTTAATAGAAATGCGGCGAGCACAAGTCCCGGGATCGCGATCCGAAATCTCACCCCACCATCGTCCAACGTCCGACTTGCGAAGTCGAGGGATGGTGTCGCTCGGGAGTTCGAGCGCGCTTGCCATTCCCATCGTCCCGTGAGCTCTGCTGGCCGGAAGAGCGGACGCCCAGATGCGTACGATGGGGTTCCGTGGAACCACCGGACGAACGCGACGACGCCGGACGACGCCTGCTGACCGAGAACGAGCGGGACGAACTTCTCGATCAGCCGCTGCCCGGGGTGTGGTCGACGTTGGCGCCCGAGGGCCGAATCCATTCGGTGCCGGTTCATTTCGTACGCCGGAACGGCGAGTTCCGAGTTCTCACGGGCCTCGAGTCGGTCAAGAGTCGCAACGCGATTGCGAGCGGGCGGGCGACGCTCTGTGTCGATATGGTTCTCGATGGAACCGACCGTCGCTTCGTGACCGTTGAGGGAACGGTTCGGGTCGATCGACCAGTCGAGCTGGAGGATGTGCTCGCGCTCGCCAAACGCTACGGCGGTCACTACGACGAGTACCCGAATCTGGACTCGTACCACGAGGACGTAATCCTGGTCCTCGAAGCAGAGCACTGGATCGCGTGGTCGGACGCGGACTGACTGCTCTACCCGACCAGCGAGTCCGGGCGTACCCTGGTGGGATGAGCCAGGCGCTTCCCCTCTACGAGCGTCCCAAGCCGCGGTTTCGCGGGCGGCTGCACGGGATCGCGTTCCTGGTGGCGATTCCCGCGGGGCTCGCGCTCGTCGTGCTCGCCCCCGGTCCCATCGCCAGGACGGCGGCCGTCGTCTATTGGATCGCGCTTCTGTCGCAGTTCGGTGTGAGCGCCACGTATCACCTCGGCCGGTGGAGCGAGCGGGCGCACACATGGCTTCGCCGCCTCGACCACTCGACGATCTTTCTGCTGATCGCCGGGACGTACACGCCGTTCTGCCTCATCGCGCTGAACGGGACCGCCTCGCGCGTGCTGCTCGTGGTGGTGTGGGCGGGCGCGTTGGCCGGCATCGCGACCAAGCTCTACCGTGCGGACCTCAACGTGCTCTCCGGGTTCCTGTACATCGGGCTTGGCTGGGCGGCGGTCTTCATCCTGCCGGCGCTGGTGCGGGCGCTGACGACGAAGGAGCTCGTGCTCGTGATCGCGGGCGGTGTGTTCTACACGCTGGGCGCGATCGTGTTCGCGACGAAGTGGCCGAACCCGTTCCCGCGGACCTTCGGGTTCCACGAGATCTGGCACGTTGGAACGATCGCCGCCGCGGCATGCATGTTCGCGGCGATCACGCTGCTGTATTTGCGCTGAGGCTGGCGCGCCCTACACCACCGCGGTCAGGTCGGTGATCACCTGGTGTCCGTTCGTGGTCGGCGCGAAGCCTTCGGTCGGCCGCGCGTCGGTACGAAGGATCAGCCGGGTGTCGATCCCGAGCGCACGCGCGCCGTCGCAGTAGTCGGTCTGGTCGTCGACGAACACCGCGTCTTCCGGCGCGATCTCCAGCTCGTCGAGAGCCGCGCGGTAGATGGCCGGGTCGGGTTTGCGCGCGCCGATCTCGTAGGACAGCACCATCGCGTCGGCCGCCGCATCGAGCCCGAGACGCTCGACGATGCCGCGCGTACCGAACGAGCAGTTGCTGACAACCGCCGTCGTGAGCCCGCGGTCGCGCATCGTCTGCATCGCCGGGAGCGAGTCGTCGAAGAGCCTGACGTGATCGCGGAGTTGCTGCTCGACATCCATGAAGCGCGTCAGGCGCTCGTCGTCCGGCTCCGCGACACCGGCAGCCAGCAGGAGTTCGCGGGCGGCGTCCTCCTCCGTGGGGTAGGCGCCCGTGTTCCGGTCTAGTCGCGTGTGGTGGTAACCGCGGCTGAGCTCTTCCCTGGTGCAGCCGACCGCTTCGGCCAGCCGCACGAGCCAGGTATCCCAGTCGCTGTAGGCAAGGGTGTCGAAGAGGTCGAGCAACACGGCGCGGATAGGCATGTGCCAGAGGGTAGCGGGCGGCTCAGCCGAAGAGGTCGGCGAGGTAGGCGTCGACGCTCGCTGCCCCGTTGATCGCGGCCGCTTCGTCGTCGCGCACGTCGATCGCCGGCTCGTGCACCTCGAGGTGCTCGAGCACGGTGTGGTCGTCCAGGAACCGCGAGACCACCGCGTACATGTGGACGTCGTCGCGGGGCTTCTGCCGGCGGTAGTAGCGCTGCGGGTAGGTGAGCGTCAGCTCGTTGCGCGCCCGGGTCATCGCGACGTAGAGCAGCCGGCGTTCCTCGGCGAGCTCCTCCTCGTCGCCGGTCGCGAGGTCGGAGGGAATGCACCCGTCGGTCGCGTGGATCACATGGACGGTGTCCCACTCGAGCCCCTTCGCCGAGTGGATCGTCGACAGGATCAGATAGTCCTCGTCGAGCGACGGCGGGCCGGCGAGATCCGCGGTCGATGCCGGGGGGTCGAGCGTCAGCTCCGCGAGGAACCGCGAGCGCGACTCGTAGCCCCGCGCGAGCAGGGCAAGCTGGTCGAGGTCCGCGAGCCGCGGGCCAGGCGCGTCGTAGCGCTGGACCACGATCGGCTCGAGATAGGCGCGCAGGCGCTCGAGCTGTGCGCCGGGAGTGACGACCGTCTCGTCGGCACAGTCCTCGAGTGCACGGCGCAGGTCGGCGATCCCCTCGGCGGCGGCAGCGGGAACCCCCGTCCCCGAAGAACCGTCAATCAAGTTGACCATCGGCGAGACGTCGCCGGCGCCGCGTACGCCGATCGCGTCCATCGTCCGCCGTGCGCTCGCCGGTCCCATGCCTTCCGGCAGCTGCAGCACCCGGAACCACGCCACTTCGTCGTGCGGGTTCTCGAGCACGCGGAGCAGCGACATCGCGTCCTTCACGTGCGCCGCCTCGAGGAACTTGAGCCCGCCGTACTTCACGAACGGGATGTTGCGGCGGAGCAGCTCGATCTCGAGTACGTCGGAGTGGTGCGCCGCGCGGAAGAGCACCGCCTGATGGGTGAGCGGCACCCCACGCTCACGCGCGGCGAGCACATCGCGGCAGACCGCGTCGGCCTGGCCCCGGTCGTCGAGGCATGCCTGGAGCGACACCGTGACCCCACCGCCGCGTTCTGAGCGGAGCGATTTCTCGTGCCGCTCGGGGGCCAGCGCGATGACGGCGTTGGAGGCGTCGAGGATCGGAGTCGTCGATCGGTAGTTCCGTTCGAGCTTCACGACGGTCGTTCCCGGGAACCGAGTCGGGAAGTCGAGGATGTTCCGCACGGTCGCCGCGCGGAACCCGTAGATCGCCTGCGCGTCGTCGCCGACCACCGTGAGGTTCCGCGGGCCGTCGGCCGGCCGCATCGCGTCGAGGATGTCGGCCTGCAGCGCGTTCGTGTCCTGGTACTCGTCGACGAGGATGTGGTCGAACTGCTCGGCCAGCTGCGGCCCGGTCTGCGGCGAGGCCGCGAGTGCTTTCCAGAACAGGAGCAGGTCGTCGTAGTCGAGCGTTTGCTGCGCCCGCTTGCGCTCGGTGTAGGCGCGCAGGATCTCGCGGATGCCGTCGACGTCGTCGGTGCACCACGGATAGTGCCGAGCGACCACGTCGTCGAGCTTGCGCCCGGCGTTCACCACCCGGGAATGGATCTGTCCGAGCGTCTCCTTCCGCGGGAAGCGCCGCTCCTTCTTCGAGTACCCGAGCTCGTCGCGCAGCAAGTTCAGCACGTCGGCTGCGTCGGCCTGGTCGAGCACGGTGAATCCGGGCGCCAGACCGAGCGCCCGGCCATGGACCCGAAGCAGCCGGTTGGCGACCGCGTGGAATGTGCCGCCCCAGACGCGGTCGGCGTCGCGATGCCCACCGGTCTTGGCTGCCCGCTCGAGCATCTCGCGGGATGCGCGCCGGCTGAAGGTCAGCAGCAGCAACCGCTCGGGTCGAATACCCCGGTCGAGCAGTTGAGTGACACGGGCCGCCAAGGTGGTTGTTTTCCCCGTGCCGGCTCCGGCCACGATGAGTAGCGGACCCTCGCCATGGGTCGCCGCCGCCAGCTGCTCGGGATTCAGGGAGTCGAACACGCGTTCGAGAGTGTACGCCTACCCACCGCGGAGCGCGAGCAGTACTTCGTGAAGAGTGTTGGAACCGCGAGCGCGCCGCACGCCTTTCGGCGCCGGCGCGCTCGCCGTCGCAAGGGCGCCTATGGGCGCCCGAATCTGACAGCGAACCTGACGACGATCACCACGGCGACGGCGATCGCGATCGTCCACACGAGGGCCCGTATCCAACTCGGTCCGAGGCGCCTCGGCGTGACGAGGTCCGGGTGTGTGTCGTGCGCCAGGTGCTCTTCCTGCACCGCGTGCAGCATCTCCGGCGTCGGCGTGATCACCTCGCTCACCTCCCTGGAGGGAAATCGCCTCCACCTTCAGTGTGGAGCGCGGAGGCCACGACGTGTTGGACAAGGGTCCCGGAGCCGACGGGACCGGGGTGTGGTGTCAGAGTTCGCGCCGGGCGGTGGCGCGATCGAAGCCGAGCTCGGTCGCACGACGGAGGTACGTCTGGGCAGCCGCTGTGAGCGCTTCCTGGGGATCCTCGGGTGTTGGGAGCTCCTCTGCGACGAACGTGCCGGCGCGTCCCTTGCCGATGATCCAGCCCTCGCCCTCGAGCGCCCGATAGGCGCGCGCGACCGTGTTCGGTGCCAGTCCGTGCGATGCCGCGCAGGCGCGCACGGTCGGCATGCGGTCGCCAGGCTGGAGCGAGCCGTGCTCGATTCGCCGGCGAATTCCGTCGCGGAGCTGCTCGTATGGCGGCCCGGCATCCGGATGAAAGTAGATCTGTAGGGGGGAAGCCACGTCATCCGGAGTATCACACGAACGCGGCGGCTATGGTTTTCGAGATGCGTGTGCGCGTGGTGCCAAATGGCCCAATGTTGCTGGGCCGCGATCTGCCGATTGACCGGCTCCGTCGCACCGATGACGGATACGAGCTCACCCCGATCGACCGACCCGACGGCGAGGAGATGGCGCTGTGCCGCTGCGGCCGTTCCGGCTCAATGCCGTGGTGCGACCGGCCCGCTCCCTACGACTGCTTCGAGGAGGAGCCTGCCGACGGTCCCGAGCCGGCGCCGTTTGGCTGGGACGTTCCCGACCCGTCGGGGCCGCCGGCGGTGGCGCTCAAGCCGGACGGCCCCGTCCGCGTCGCGGGTTCGGTGCCGGTCGCGTACGGCGATGACGAGTTGCCCGTACGCGACCGCGTGTCGCTTTGCCGGTGCGGTGCGTCGCGCTGTCAGCCGCTCTGCGACGGCTCGCACAAGATCGTGGCCTTCCGCGACTAGGCGTTCGCGCCGAGCCCGAGCCGCTGTACGACGTCCGCGGGGAACACGTGACAGTACGGCGTGTGCCCGTTCCCCTCGTAGTACTGCTGGTGGTAGTCCTCGGCGGGGTAGAAGACAGTAAGCGGCTCGATCTCTGTTGCGATGGGCCGCTTGAACATCGTCTGCGCGCGGGCGCGCGACGCGGTCGCCGTGACCTCTTGCTCAGGGGACTGCGTGAAAATCGCGCTGCGGTACTGGTCGCCGACGTCCGGTCCCTGACGGTCGACCTGTGTCGGGTCGTGCATCGCCCAGAACACCTCGAGCAGCTGCTCGTAGGTCACGATGGTCGGATCGAAGGTCACCTGCACTACCTCGGCGTGGCCGGTGGTGTGGCTGCACACCTCGCGGTAGGTGGGGTTGGCGGTGGTGCCACCGCTGTAGCCGCTGACGGCGTCGATCACGCCGGGCACCTTGCGGAAGACCCACTCCACGCCCCAGAAACATCCGGCGCCGAAGGTTGCCTGCTCGGTCATCGTCTCCATCCTCTCTGGTTCGGACATTCCTTGGTGTGTCGGAGACCCTCCGACGTTACCCTGCCCGCGATGGTCGACCTGCGGCGGTGGATCCACGACGCGGCCGTGACCCGTGCGTTCTACGGGTCGGTGGTCTACGCCGCTGTCGTAACCGTGTTTGCGGCGGAACAACTTCAGCCCCCTCCGGCCAAGGCAATCGGCGGGGTGGTCGCCTCAGCAGTCATCCTGTTCGTTGCCCACGCGTTCGCCGAGCTCGTGCCGAGGGTCGTCCACGCGGGCCGGCTGCAGGGCGCCGACGTGGGCCACGTCGCGGTGACGGAGCTTCCGTTGCTGGTCGTGGCGTTGGTGCCGATCGTTCCCCTTGCCCTGGGGGCCGCCGGCGCGCTGTCGCAGTCGACCGCCTACCTGGTGTCGGTACGGGTCACGCTGCTCGCGCTGTTCGTCCTGGCTGCCGCTCTGTGTCGCAGGGAAGGACTGTCGTGGGGCCGGTCCCTCGGTGCGGCGGCCGGGATCCTCGTCGCGACCTCGGTCGTCATCGTGCTCGAGGCGATGATCACTCACTGAGTCGCATTCAGCCCGACTAACCGGGCGGGCGCTCCCGGTCGTAGGCTCGGCGGACTATGACGACCAACACCTACGACGCGATCGTTATCGGCGGCGGCCACAACGGGCTGGTCGCGGCCGCCTATCTGGCCAAGCACGGCGCGCGCACCGTCGTGCTCGAGAAGCGCCACAAGACCGGCGGCGCGGCCGACACGATGGAGCCGTGGCCCGACGAGCTTCCCGGCGTGAAGGTCAACACGCTCAGCTACACGATGTCGCTCATGCCGCCGTCGGTTCGCCGCGACCTGCAGCTCGAGCGGTTCGGCTTCAAGCTGCTGCCGCTCGGCCAGGGATACCTGCCGATGCGCGGGGGCGGCTCGATCCTGCAGCACACCGACGAGAAGATCACACGCGAGTCGATTGAGAAGCTGTCGAAGCGCGACGCCGATGCGTACTTCGAGTTCAACGAGTGGGTCGGGCGGATCGCCGACATCATGGGCCCGCTGCTCATGCAGACGCCGCCAAAGCTCGGGTCAAAGCGGCTCGGCGACCTGAAAGACGTGTTCCAGCTCGGGTGGGCCCTTCGCAAGCACATCGACCAGCAGACCGTGGCCGACATCACGCGCCTGTTCACGATGAGCGCGACCGACCTGCTCGATCGGTGGTTCGAGACGCCGCAGATGAAGGGCTTCATGGCGGTCAACGGGATCATCGGCACGTGGGCCGGCCCGGACGCGCCCGGCACCGCGTACGTGCTGATGCACCACTCCGTCGGTGACATCGGCGACGGCGAGGTCGCGAGCTGGGGATTCATCGAGGGCGGGATGGGCGCCGTCGCGGTGGCCTGCGAGGAGAGCGCGAAGTTCTTCGGCGCGGAGGTGCGCGTCAACGCCGCCGTGCAGAAGATCACGACCCGCGAGGGCCGGGCGACCGGCGTGGTGCTCGACAACGGCGACGAGATCCGCGCGCCACTGGTAATCACCGCGGTCCACCCGAAGATCACGTTCCTCCAGCAGCTCGAGCGCGACGAGCTCCCCGACGAGTTCGTCTCCGACATCGAGAACTGGAAGACGCGCAGCGGCACGGTGAAGATCAACCTGGCGATCGACAAGCTGCCGACGTTCACCGCCAACCCGGACTTCGACCCGGAGATTCACGGCGGCGCGATTCAGCTGCTCGACGACAACAACCAGCTCGAGCAGGCGTACCAGGACGCGCGGTTCGGCCAGGCGGCGCGCGTGCCGTTCTCGGACACCGAGATTCCCTCGGTGGTCGACAAGACGCTCGCGCCCGAGGGCATCCACACGGTGTCGATGTTCAGCCAGTGGGTGCCGGCGGACTGGGCCGACGACGAGGACGATCACACCGCAGAGCTCGAGGCGTACTCGGACCGGCTCATCCAGCATTTCGACGACGTGGCGCCCGGGTTCAAGGACTCGGTGCGCGCGCGACAGATCATCGGCCCCAAGCAGATGCAGGAGGGCTGGGACCTGATCGGCGGGAACATCTTCCACGGCGAGCTGACGGTGGACCAGCTGTTCCACATGCGCCCGGCCGTTGGGTTCGCCGATTACCGGACGCCGATCGCGGGGCTGTATCAGGCGTCCTCGGCGACGCACGCCGGCGGCGGCGTGACGGGGCTTCCCGGCCACCACGCCGTTCGGGAGATCCTGAAGGACCGCGCGGTCAAGAAGTAGCTCGGCTTACGATTCGCGGGATGGAGTATCCCCAGCCTCCCGAGGGCTATGTGCTGCGCGTAGCCACCCTGGCCGACGCACCGGCGATGGCCGACCTGATCAACGAGGTCAACGTCGCCGAGATGGGCTTTCCGTTGACAACGGCCGAGGAGGTTCGGAGTGACCTGACGGCGCCCGGGCGTGAGGCCGGCGCCGAGTTGTTGCTGATTGGTCCAGACGATGCGCTTGGCGGCTATCTGACGGTGACACCACCTCAGGAGGGCGTTGTCAGCGCGCTGGCGTTCGTCTCACCCTCGATGTGGGGGCGCGGCCTGAGCGCGTGGCTCCTCTCGCTGGCCGAACAGATCGCGCGGCCGCAGGTGCCCGTGCTCCGGGGCGCGTGTTGGCAGACCAACGAGGGGGCGGCCCGGCTGTTCGCATCACTCGGCTTCGCGTACGCGAGGACGTTTCATGTGATGCGGATCGACTTCGCTGTGCCCGTGGAAGCTCCGCCCACTCCCGCGGGCATCGCGATCCGCACGTTCGACCCCGAGCGCGACCGGGAGGTGGCCCACGCAGCCCTCCGGGAGGCGTTTGCCGATCATTGGGGGTTCGGTTTCGAGCCGTTCGATCAGTGGCTGCACTCGCACATCGAGAGCGAGAGCGCAGAGTTCGATCCCGAGCTGTGGTTCCTGGCATTGGACGGCGACGCGGTCGTCGGCGTCGTCAACTGTCAGGAACGCCAGGCGTCGGATCCGGATACCGCCTATGTCGGCGCCCTCGGTGTTCGCCGCCAGTGGCGCGGACGCGGCATCGGACGCGCACTCCTCTTGCAGGCCTTTGCCGCGGTTGGCGCCCGCGGCGTGTCGAGCGTCGAGCTCGGGGTGGACTCCTCGAGCGAGACGGGGGCGCTCGCCCTCTACGAGGGCGTCGGGATGCACGTCAAGTACAGCTTCGAGTTCTGGGATAAACCGCTCGACTAGCAGTCGACCCGGATCGCGAACGCGGGGGAGTCGCCGTTCTGGAAGCCCCCGCCGACGACGACCGCGGAGTCGCCGAGCGCCACCATGTCGTATGCCCAGTCGTCGTGCTTCGGTGCGACGTGGTCGTTCTCCCAGGATGTGCCGTCCCAGCGAACGAGCTCGTTGCCGCGCATGCTGACCGACAGTCCCCAGATTGCGGTCGCGCCCTTGCCGAGCGTCCAGCCGTAGCGGAGCGGATCGGGCGTGTAGTCGTCCACCTTCCACCGGCCGTCCGCATAGGTGTACATGCCGTGCGTCGTGGCCACGAACGCCTGCATGGGGCCGATGGCGAGGACCGCCTGGGCGGTGTGTTGGTAGTCGGACGACGGCTCGCGGTCCTTCATCGGGATGGCCGTCCACGCCGAGCCGTCCCAGTGGGCTGCCATCGGCGCGAGGTCGAACCCGTGCTCGGGGCCGACCGGCACGGAGCCCACGGCCCACACGTCGCCGGGCGCCCAGGCGGAAATCGCGTTGAATGTCGGTGCGGCGTCGAGGCCGAGGTCGTCCTCGTCCGAGCGATACAGCACGGTCCATGCCACGCCGTCCCAATGCTGGATGACCGAGACGTACGTCTTACCGTTGGACATCTGGCCGACCACCCAAACATCGTCGGCGGCACGAACGTCCAGCTTGCCGTTTTCGAGACCCTCGACGAGACCGCCGCCCTGTGCGAGGGGCTCGCTTGTCCACGACGTGCCGTCGAAACGGGAGATCCCGGCGGGCCCGAGAACCCACAGCTCGTTCGGCGCGATGGCGTGCATGTCGTCGATCCGGCCGTTCGGCAAAGGCTCGGTGTTCCAGGTGGTCCCATCGAAGTGAAGTAGGACCGGACCCTTGTCGTTCAGCTTGTCCTCGAGCACCCAGAGGTCGTCTTGCGATGTGCCGGCGACGTGATACGGCGTGCCGGCGAGGTCGGGCAGGTCGTAGGGGGTCTCGAGCCAGCGGCACACGACCGGCGCCACCGAGGGGGGCGGTCCCGCCACCTTGTCGCTGCGGTCCAGCGCCGAGAACGCTGCGAATGGAACCGCCGCGATCAGCAGGGCGATGGCCGCGATGGCGGCGCGCTTGGCCGGCGAGGGACCGAAATGCATCGGTGGGCGGGGTCCCCGGCGCTCGGCCTCGGTCAGCAGGTCGGGAACGTCGAGCTGGTCGAGGTCGCGGAAGCGGTCGCGAAGATCAGCCATCGGTGTCCTCCAGGAGGGGTCGCAGGCGCCGCCGCGCCTGGGCAAGGTGGACGCGGACGGTTGCGGGTGAACACCCCATGACACGCCCGGCCTCGCGGGCCGGCATGTCTGCGTAGAGGGCGAGGATGATGGCGGTTCGTTGGCTGGGGCTGAGCTGGCGCAGCGCCGCCACCAGGTCGGCGATCGACTCGGGCATCACGGTCGTCGGTTCCTCCAGCCCTTCGTGCTGGTTCTGGCGACGCCGCTTCAGTTCGCCGCCCGCAATCTTGAACGCCGCCCGCCAGACCCAGCGATCGACGTTGCGCACCTCGTCGCCTCGCCCGAGGGCTTGTGCGAAGGCCTCGGCGATCGCGTCGTTGGCGATCTCGGTATCGCCGGTGAACGCCACGATCGACCGGAACATCTTCTGGCCCTGCTGCCGCCACACCTGTTCGAGGGCGTCCCGAGCGTTCGTGGCCACGGCCGCAGTCTGCACACTCACGTCTCACAGGGCGAGAACGGTGGCAAAACGTGTAGGGCCCGGGGAATTTCGAGCGTGGGAGCCGTCGGTCGGTAGGCTGCGGCGTCATGGTGGCGGCAGCCGATGTGGAGGAACTCGAGCGGGTCTTTGCGCGATGGGCGCTTCGGACGCATGCCCCCGGGCTCGTCTGGGGGCTGATCCGAGACGGCGAGCTGGCGGCGAGCGGAGGGATCGGGACGCTCCGTGTCGGCGAGGACGCCACGCCCGGTGCGGACAGCGTCTTTCGCATCGCGTCGATGACCAAGTCGTTTACGGGGGCGGCGTTGATGGGGCTCGTGGCCGACGACCGGGTCCGGCTCGACGAGCCGGTCGCCACGTATGTGCCGGCACTTGCGACCTGGCGCGGACCGACGACCGACGGACCGCCGATCACCGTGCGGCACCTCGTCTCGATGGAGGCTGGGCTGCCGACCGACGACCCGTGGGCCGACCGGCATCTGGATCTTTCCCAAGCGGGCATGGAGGCGCTGATCGAGGCGGGTGCGGCGTTCACCTTTACCCCGGGGACGGTGTTCGAGTACTCGAACCTCGGGTGGGGCCTCGTCGGGCAGATCGTCCGTGCGGTGACGGGGGAAGACGTACAGACGCGGATCACTCGGGACCTGCTGGGGCCGCTCGGGATGACGCGCACCACCTGGGTCCGCCCGGCGCACGAGGACATCGCGGAGCCATACGAATGGCGCGACGAGGAGTGGGCGCGGGAACCGGCGACACCGGGCGACGGCACGATCGCGCCGATGGGCGGTTTGTGGACGACGGTGACCGATCTCGCCCGGTGGGTGTCGTTCTTCCTCGATGCGTCGCCGCCTCGCGACGATCCCGACGATGGTCCGGTACCGCGGTGGGCGCGCCGCGAGATGCAGCAGCTGCGGCGAGTGGATCAGATCGAGCGGACGCGGCCGCGTCCGGACGGGCCCTCGCGCCTGGTCGCGGTTGGCTACGGGATCGGCCTCGGCATCCGGCTCGACGACCGGCTCGGCATCGAGATCGGTCACAGTGGCGGTCTCCCCGGGTACGGCTCGCACATGCGCTGGCTGCCCGACCGCGGGATCGGGGTGGTCGCCCTCTCGAACGTGACCTACGGGAACATGCACGCCGCGTGCATTGAGGCGATCGAGCGGCTGGCGGATCTCGACGCGCTGCCGCCCGCCCGAAGCACGGTGGCCGCGCCGGCAATGCTCGAGGCCGCCGACCGCGCCGTGGCGCTGGCGAACGACTGGCGGGACGGCGAGGCGGCGGCGCTGTTCGCGGACAACGTGGCGATGGACGAGGACCTGTCGCGGCGGGCGGCCGAGGCCGCGGCGGCGGTCGAGCGCCACGGCCGGCTCACCCTCGAACGGTTCGAGGCGGATGCGCCGCAGCGCGGCGACGTCGTCGCTGCGGGCGGTGCCGTCAAGATCGAGCTCGAGCTCAATCACGAGGCTCGTGTGCAGTGGTGGTCGGTGTCCGATCGGAACAAGCCGAGTGACGCGCCGATCCTGGCCGATCCCGTGCGGCTCGCCGAGCTGCCCCGGAGCGCCTACGTCCTCCTGCGACCGACGGGCGACCTCGTCGATGCCTTCGACACCTGGCGCGGCGAGGTGCTCGACCGTCTGGGCGGCGCGGCGTGCGTATTGTCGGCGCCCCACGCCTCCCTCAAGGCGTTGGGCTCGACGAGCGCGCCGCTGACCGCGGCCGACGACGATCGGATCGTTGGGGTCGTCCGCGAGTGGGCGGCCTCGACGGCACCGATCACTCTCAAGGCCCAGGGAATCGAGCTGTGGGCCGGCGACGACGAGTCGGTGCCGGTCCTCACCGTGGTCACCGACGGCGCGTTTCGCGCTGCGCTCGTCGATCTGTGGGGCCGCTGCGCGGCTGCCGAACTCCCTGCCGGGTACAGCGATCACATCGGCGCCGAGCACTGGCGCGGGCATCTGTCTCTTTGTTATCCAGCCGAGCGGCCGGCGCCCGCGATATGGGAGCCGCTCGAGGCCTGGGCGCGCCACGCCGACGTCGGCGACATCGCGTGCACGGCTTTCGAGGCGGAGCTGGTGGCGTTTGGCGACGGCGTCGAGCGGCGACTCGGCCGGTTCGCGTTCAAGCGGTGAGGTTCTGACAGAGCTTCCCGACGTCGACCAGCAGGTCGCCGCCCGACGGGTTTCCTCCCTCGTAGGCGACGAGCGCCAGATCGATCGCGACCGCGAACGCCCAGCCCTTGACGCGGCTCGGGCTCACGTCGAGCAGATCGGTCAGCTGATCGAGCCGCGCCTGGAGCAGGTGGCTCCCCGCCGACGGGTCCTCCATCAGATCGGCGGGCTCGTCGCGGAGGAGCGCGCCGATGTCGAACGCCTTCTCGCCGACGAGGGGCCGTGGGTCGGTCGCGATCGCACGTTCCCCGTCGAGCACGAACGCGCTGAGGCGAGCGTCGCCGTGCAGGAGCACCGACTCCGTCTGGGTCCCAACGAAGGAGCGGAACAGCTGCTCCGCATCACGCAGGAGCGACTGTTCGAACGGTTGGTGCGCCGATTCCCAGCGGGCCTGCATGTCGCCGAGCCAGGCGCGCACCTCGGTCGCGACCGTCTGCAGACTCTTCGGCCCCGGGATCCACAGGGAACGGAGCGCATCGGCGGCCAGGCGCAGCGCGCGCATCCGGTTTGGCTCGGCGGCGAGCGACGTGCCGGGGTCGGGCGCGACCCGCAGGCTCGCCCCCCGCGGGTCGGTCTCCAGCAGCCGCACGGCGCCCGTTCCGCCCCACGCCTCGAGGGCGGTCACCTCGTCGGTGAACCACGCATCGGGGTAGCTGATCCGGATTTCGACCTGTGTCTCGCCTCGGAGAGCCGGGATGGTCATCCCGAAGGCGTCGATGTTGCGCGCCGTCCCGGTGACCGCCAGATCCCACTGCGCCTTGACCGAACCGATCAGGTCGGGCACGCCCTCGAGCCACTCGTCGGCGTCGGAACCGAGGCGAGCGCGCACCGTCTCTTCGAACGAATCGAGCGGATCGCTGTGCGCGTCGGGCGGCATCGGTGCACGAGCCTACCCCGTCCGCCCCACGCCACCTGCCCACGAGACCGGCCGATGGGCCGATACGCGGACGAGGGTCTCGAGGTCGATATTGAGAGGGTCCACGTGCGCCGAGGAGGGTGTTGCCTTGCGTCAATGGGAGTTGTTCGGCATCACGGACGATGACCCGTATTGGACACCACCGCCACGCCCGGCCGAGCCGGCCGACGCGCCCGCGATCGCGGTCGTGCCGGACCTGGTCGAGGAGGACGAGGCGCTGGTCCCCGAGCCGGCGGCGTAGCCGCCGGCTCGGTCTCTATCCGGCAAAGGTCGTGGCGACGTCGAGGATCCTTCGGATCTCGACGTCGCCGTGCGCCGTCCCGAGGGTCCACAGCTCGTAGCCGGAGGGCGGCAGCAGCACACCCCCGTCGAGCATGTGGTGGAAGAACTTCGCGTAGCGCTCGTGGTCGGCCGCCTTCGCGTCGGCGAAGTTCCGCACAGGCCCTTCGGTGAAGAACACGCTCAGCAGCGAGCGCGCCCGATTGATCGTGACGGGGACGCCCCGCGCGGCGAAGCGCGCGGCGAGCCCGTCGATGAGCGTGTCGGCAGTCTGTTCCAGCTTGGGATACGGATTGGTCGTCCTCGCCAGGTCGAGGGCCGCGATCCCGGCGGCCACCGCGACGGGGTTCCCGCTAAGGGTTCCCGCCTGATACACGGGTCCGACCGGCGAGAGCTGCTCCATCAGGTCGCGGCGGCCCCCGAAGGCCGCGCACGGAAACCCGCCGCCCATGACCTTGCCGAGCACGGTCAGGTCGGGCGTGACCCCATACACGGTCTGGGCACCGCCGTAGGCGATCCGGAACCCGGTGATCACCTCGTCGAAGATGAGCACCGCGGCGTGTTCCTCGGTTCTTGCCCGCAACGTCTCGAGGAAGCCATCGGGCGGGGGCACGACGCCCATGTTCGCGGCGACCGGCTCGACGATGACGGCGGCGATCTCGCCGCCGCGCTCCGCGAACAGCGCGTCGACGGACGCCGCGTCGCCGTAGGGAAGCTTGAGCGTGTCGCGCGCCGCGCCGGGCGTGACGCCCGGCGAGCCGGGCGTCCCGAAGGTCGCCAGTCCGCTGCCGCCGGCCGTCGCGAGCAGCGTGTCCGAGTGGCCGTGGTAGCAGCCCTCGAAGGTCACCACCGCGTCTCGCCCGGTGACGCCGCGTGCAAGGCGGACCGCCGACATCGTCGCCTCGGTGCCCGATGACACGAGCCGGACCTGCTCGATGCTCGGCAGGGCCTCGGCGATCCGCCCGGCGAGGTCGGCCTCGCCTTCGGTCGGCATCCCGAAGCTCGTCCCGCGTGCCGCCGCGGCCGTCGCGGCCTCGACGATCGCGGGGTGTGCGTGGCCGAACAGCAGCGCTCCCCACGACCCGATGAGATCGACGTACCGCGTTCCCTCGACGTCTTCCACCCAGGCGCCCTCGCCGCGCGCGGCGAACACCGGCGTGCCCCCGACGGCCCCGAAGGCGCGGACCGGCGAGTCGACGCCCCCGGGGATAAGCCTGCGGGCGCGCGCGAAGAGTTCCTCGTTGGTGGTCACGGCGCCCGATGCTACCTAGCTGAAGCTGTAGGTCTGCACGTCGAAGGTCTGCCCGAGCTGGTTGGTGGGGCGAACGGTGACGGTCGTGCCGTTCACCGTCACGAGCAGGTAGTGATAGACCTGGCTCGCCTTCGTCGGCCGTGTCGCGGCGCCGCAGAAGCGTCCGTGCGGTGTCGCCTGTTTGTTCCATCCGAGCCCGTACAGATCGAAGGCACTGCAGGTGTTGAGCGAGACGAGCTCCGCGCCGCCGCCACCGGTCACGTAGTCGAGCGGCCTGCCGGCCGCCGATCGCGCATTGCGTTCGTAGATGTGCGCGTGTCCGTTGAACACGATGTCGACGCCGTATTGGCCGAGCAGAGCCTCGAGGTTGCCGGCGCCGGCGAGGTAGGTGTCGCCGCCGCCCTCGACGCTATCGGAGTACAGCGGGAAGTGGAAGAACGCGAACGAGAGCTGGCGTGGGTGGGTCGCGAGATCGTTCGCCAGCCACTGATACTCGGCCGATGACGCCGTCCAGTGCGCGTCGTGGTCGTTCTTGTACAAGGTGCCCTGGCCGAGGTTGCTGTCGGCCCACGCGGCCTCGAGCACGTAGAAGCGCGCAGGCCCCGCGTCGAAGGCGTACCAGGAGCTCGGGTATGACGCCGACTTGGTCCCGTTCACGCAGCAGTAGGTGTCCATCCGGTAGCGGCCGTCCGAGGTGGCGACGGCGCGATCCTGCGGCCAGTTGATGAGCGCTACGTCCTTCATACCGTGGTTGCCCTGGGCGTTGAACAGCGGGATCGAGTCTCCCGCCGCCGTCCAGAACGCCGGCCCGAAGATCGTGCTCGTCGCCTTGCCCGTCTGGAGGAGGTCGCCGTAGTTCAGCTGCGTTCCGGTCTCGTAGGCAGTGTCGCCGGTGGTGACGGCGAAGCGCGCGCCGCTCGCCGCGATCTGCGCCATAACGCCCGCCTGGTTCGGGTTCTTGCCCTTGGCGTTCACCTTGCCCCAGTCGCCGAGCACGACGAACGAGAACGGGGTGTTCGACCCGGCCGCGATCTGCGACGTGAACGATGGGCTCGGGTCGCTCGCCAGCAGGTCGGTCGCGCCGGAGAAGATCCGGTAGCAGTAGGCGGTGTCGGGACTGAGACCGGTCAGCTGCGCCTTCCACTGGAGCTCTGCGACGGTACCGACCGTGATCGGCGTCGAGGTCGCCGCCACGGTGTGCGCGGTGCAACTCTCGGTGCCCACCGCGCCGTAGGTGGCGGAGCCGGCGCTCACCGCCGCCGTGGTCGCCCAGTTGATGGTCACGTTCGTCGTCACGAGGTCGGTGAGGTACGGATATCGCCTGAGCGACGCGGCCGCCGCGTCCGACGGGCCGCTCGGCACCGCGAGCACGAGCAACGCCGCGCACGCAAGCACCGCCAGAACGAGCCGAACCCTCCCCATTGCGTCTCCGATCCTACGGGTCGGAACCCAGTGACCAGATCGGCCGTTCGGCCAGAGTCGAAGTGTCCTGGCCGAATGGGTCGTACGGGGTCAAGTGGGCCGACCTGCAGGATGATGTCGCCCGTGACCGACCAGGACCAGGACCAGGCCCCCACGCCCGACGCCCTTCCCGAGCGGCCGCAGATCGTCACGCCCGGGCGCATCGTCATGTTGCTTCTTTCCGGGGTCGGTCTCTACGTGGTCTGGCCCTCGCTCGTCGCGACCTTCTCGTCGGTGGACGAGCTCGGCCATGTCGCGCCGGGCTGGTTCGTGGTGATGGGCGCCGCGGAGGCCGTGAGCTACGGCTGCATGTGGCTGCTCATCGGCCTGTGCATCGGGTCGCGTCGCTACTTTGCGATCGGCACGGCGCAGCTCGCCGGGAACGCGGTCAGCAAGATCGTGCCCGGCGGCAGTCCGGTCGGCGCGGCGATGCAGTACCGGATGCTCGTCGGGGCCGGGATGGACGCGGCGCGGATCGGCACCGGCACGACCGCCGCGTCGCTGATCAACGTCGCGACGCTGTTCGCGCTGCCGGTGCTCGCGCTCCCGGCGATCGTCGGCGGCGTGGCAATCGATCGCGGGCTCGAGCGCGCGGCATGGCTCGGGATCGCGCTGTTCGTGCTGCTTGTCGGTGGCGGTGCCGCGCTCCTGCTGCTCGACCGGCCGATCGGCGGCTTTGCACGCACCATCGAACGGATCCACAACACGCTGATGCGGCGGCGCCCGCCCATGCGCGGGCTCGAGGAACGGCTCACCCGCGAGCGAGACTGGGTGCGGTCGACCCTCGGGGAACGGTGGGGGCAGGCGCTGCTCCGTTCGGCGGGCAACGTGTTGTTCGACTACGCGGCCTTGCTCGCGGCGCTGACCGCGGCCGGCTCGAGGCCCCGCGCGTCGCTCGTCTTGCTTGCCTACGTCGGGGCGGTGGTGCTCGGGATGATTCCGATCACGCCCGGCGGTCTCGGGTTCGTCGAGGCGGGGCTTGCCGCGATGCTGGTGCTCGCCGGCGTGCCCGGCCCGGCGGCGACGCTCGCGACGCTCGCGTACCGGCTCGTCTCGTACTGGGGACCGATCGTCGTCGGGCCGATTGCCTACGCGCTGTACCGGCGTCGCGCGGCGAAGTGGCGCACACGTGCACGTGCCAAGCGCGCCGTCGCGGCCGATTCCTAGCGGCGGCGCTTCTTCTTCGGGTGGTGCGGCTTCGGCTGGTGGTGACCGGGCAGCCCCTCCGGCGTGAGCTCCTTCTCCTCGTGTCGCTCCTCGCGGGCTTCCTTGCGGTCGCCCCGCGCGACGAAGAGCTGGATCACGAACGAGACGCCGACGGCGAGCAGCAGTCCGGCGATGCTGAAGACGGCGCCGAACTTGCCGTCGACGAGCCACGCGATGCTGCCCGCGATCGCGGTGCCGAGCAGCCCGACCCAGCCGGCCTCGGTCCAGTTGATGTGACGGCCCCGGCCGACCAGCAGCTGCGCGACCCAGCCGGCGGCGAGTGCGACGCCGAACATCGCGAAGACCACGATGAGAACGATCATCTGCATGCCTTTCCGCGGGGCCGGTGAACGCCGCGGAGGCTAGCAGGTGGCGGGGTGTGCAGCGTCCCGCTAGCGTTGCCACCGAAGCGTCCGGCGAGCGTAGGCGGGAGGTTGGATGCAACACACAGGTGGTGGCGGCGAGCCGCTCGGACAGGTCGATCCGCTCGTGGTGCCGCGGTTCGCCGGCCCCGCGACCTTTGCGCGGCTGCCCCGGCTCGATCAGGTCGACCGCTGCGATGTCGCGGTCGTCGGGATTCCGTTCGACGGCGGCACCACCTACCGGCCGGGCGCTCGGTTCGGACCGGCCGCCATTCGCCAGGGGTCGCGGCTGCTGCGCTCGTACCACCCCGGGCTGGAGGTCCGCCCGTTCGCGGCGCAGCAGGTGGCCGACGCGGGAGATATCGCCTGCACGCCGTTCGGGATCGACGAGGCAATCGGGCAGATCGAGGCGGGGGCGAACGAGCTGCTCGGGTTGGCCGGCGCCTTTGTCGCGCTCGGCGGCGATCACACCGTCGCGCTGCCGCTGCTGCGAACCATGCACGCTCGTCACGGTGCGATCGCACTGGTGCACTTCGATGCGCATCTTGATACGTGGGACACGTACTTCGGCGCGCCGTACACGCACGGCACGCCGTTTCGCCGCGCGCACGAGGAAGGCCTGCTCGCGTCCGACCGCTGCGCCCACGTCGGCATCCGCGGCCCGCTCTTCTCGCCCGAGGACCTCACCGACGACCGCGGCTTCGGGTTCACGATCGTCGGCGCGTTCGACTATCTGACGCGCTCGGTCGCCTCTGTTGCGGACGAGCTGCGGGAGCGTGTCGGCGACCTACCGGTCTACGTGTCGATCGACGTCGACGTGATGGACCCGGCGCACGCGCCGGGAACGGGAACGCCGGAGGCGGGCGGGATCACGAGCCGCGAGCTGCTGGCGACGCTCCGCGCGCTGGCCGGCGTGCGACTGGTCGGCGCCGACGTCGTGGAAGTCGCCCCGGCATACGACCACGCGGAGATCACCTCGGTCGCTGCGGCGAACGTCGTCTACGAACTCCTCGCGTTGTTCACGCGCGCCGCATGAGCACGCTGCGCGAACTCGCCGCACGGGTGCGTGCACGCGAGGTGAGCGCCCA
The DNA here is from genome assembly GCA_963816105.1 of uncultured Actinomycetes bacterium. Taxonomy (GTDB): domain Bacteria; phylum Actinomycetota; class UBA4738; order UBA4738; family HRBIN12; genus AC-51. Next base: position 755,004 of record CAWFJH010000004.1, read on the forward strand.
CGATCTGGTCTCGCTGTCGTTGCGACGGATCGAAGCGCTCGACCCGGACCTCGGCGCGGTGGTGGCGCTTCGGGCGGAGGAAGCCCTCAACGAGGCGCATGGGCTCGACGCCGAGGTCGCCGCCGGCGTCGATGTCGGCCCGCTTGCCGGGCTGCCGCTGCTCGTCAAGGACATGACCGACGTCACGGGCATGCGCACGACGTTCGGCTCGATGGTCTACCGGGACGCGCCGGCCGCGACGACCGATGCGGTGGTGGTTGCGCGCCTCCGCGCGGCCGGCGCCATCGTGGTCGGCAAGACCAACCTCCCGGAGTTCGCCGCCGAGGGATTCACCGCGAACCTGCTGTTCGGCGTCACACGCAATCCCTGGAACCTCGAGCGGACGACGGGGGGCTCCTCCGGCGGTTCGGCCGCCGCGCTTGCGGCAGGTATGGCGGCGATCGCAACCGCGACCGACGGCGGAGGCAGCGTCCGCATCCCGGCCGCGTATTGCGGTCTGGTGGGGTTGAAGCCGACGAACGGTGTGATTGGTCGCGACCCGACTCCGGACTGGATCGACCTGTCGACCGACGGTCCGTTCTCGACGCACGCCGACGACCTCGGGCTGCTGCTCGACGTGCTCCAAGGGCCGACACCGGGCGATCCGACCGCGCAGGTCGCGCCCCCGCCCGAGCGCGAACTCGCGATCGGGCGGGTGTTCACGATCGACCGCTTCAGCGACTTCGGCCCGCTGCCGGCCGAGACCGCCGAACCGTTCGCGGCCGCTTCCGCCTCGTTTGCGGAGGTGTTTGGCGCCGAGATCGAGCCAGTGGCTCCGCGGGAGCTTCTCGGCGACGGGCGCATCGACGACGACTGGTTCACGATCACGGGCACGGAGCACGCGCACGAGTTCGGCCGCGACTGGTACGACGAGCACGTCGAGGAGCTCACGCCCTCGATTCGGTACTTCTTCCAGAACGGGTTCGCGACGTCGATCGAGGAATACCTGGCGGTGCGGCGCCGCCGGTACGCGTATGTGCGCGCGATGGACGACCTCCTCGGCACCGACAGCGTGCTCGTCTCCCCCGTGATGGCCGTCGACGCGTGCCCGGCCGAGGGCATCGACGAGGGAACCGGCGCGGAGGCGTACGTGTGCGCCGCGCAAAACATCACCGGCCATCCGGCGCTCTCTCTTCCGGCCGGCGCCTACCCGAGCGGCGTCCCGTTCGGCCTCCAGGTCACCGGACCACGCTACCGCGACGACCTGCTGCTCGATGTCGCCCGCCGCTGGGAAGCCGCCCGCCCGTGGCCGCTCGCGGCACCCGGCTACGAACCCTTCGACGCTTGATCAGCCCTCGGCGAGCCAGAGCGCGGCGTCGGCCGCGTGATACGTGACGACGAGGTCGGCGCCGGCACGGCGGATCGACGTCAGCAGCTCGAGCACCACGCGCCGCTCGTCGAGCCAGCCGTTCGCGACGGCTGCCTTCACCATCGCGTACTCGCCGCTCACGTGATAGGCGGCGACGGGTGCGGCGCGAAGCGCCGCGGCCTCACGCACGACATCGAGATAGGGAAGCGCGGGCTTGACCATGATCACGTCGGCACCCTCGTCGAGGTCCGAGCGGATCTCCCGGAGCGCCTCGTCGGCGTTGGCCGGGTCCTGTTGGTAGCCGGTGCGGTCGCCGAAGCGCGGCGCGCCTTCCGCGGCCTCGCGAAACGGCCCGTACAACGCACTCGCGAACTTCGCGGCGTAGGCCATGATCGCGACGTCGGTCTGCCCCGCTCCGTCGAGCGCCGCGCGGATCACACCGACCTGGCCATCCATCATTCCGCTCGGCGCGACGAGGTCGATCCCCGCGTCAGCCTGTGCGCGCGCCACCCGCCCGTACAGCTCGAGTGTCGCGTCGTTGTCGACCTCGCCGCTCTCGGTTAGCACGCCGCAGTGGCCGTGATCGGTGTACTCGTCCAGACACAGGTCGGCGATCAGCACCGCGTCGTCGCCGACGTCGTCGCGGAGCGCGCGGATCGCCTGTTGCGTGATCCCATCGGGGTTCCACGCCTCGGATCCCTCGGCGTCCTTCCGCTCGGGGACCGCGAACAACAGGAACGCAAGGACACCTCTGCTGCGCTGCTCGGCGACCTCTTTGCGGAGCGACTCGATCGTGTGCTGGGACTGGCCCGGCATCGAGGCGATCGGCACCGGCTCGGCGATGCCCTCCTTGACGAAGAGCGGAGAGATCAGGTTGGCGACATCGAGCGACGTCTCGCGCACGAGCGCGCGAAGGGCGGGCGTTCTGCGGAGTCGCCGGGGCCGGTGCTGGGGAAACGCCATGGCCGATGCAGCCTACTCAGATTCGTTCGATGAGCACGACCGGAATCGTGCGCTCGACCTTCTCCTGGTACTCGCCGAACTGCGGCCAGTCGGCCACCTGCGCGGCATAGATCTCGTCGTGTTCCGCACCGTCCCAGAGCACCTCGGCGCGGCCCTTGAATCGCTCGGTCCCGACCTCCACCTCGACGTCGGGGTTGGCCGCGACGTTGCGGATCCAGTCGGGGTGCTCCGGCGCGCCGCCCTTGGATCCGAAGACCGCGTACTTCTCGCCGGCCATCCGATAGGCGAGCGGGTTGACGCGCTCGGCACCCGACGTACGTCCGGTGGTATGCAGAAGGAGGAGCGTCCGTCCCTGGAACGGCCCGCCGACCTTCCCGTCGTTCGTCCGGAACTCCTCGATGATCCCGCTGTTCCAGTCGCTCATGCTCGATCTCGTCCCCTCTTCGCTCGCCGATCGTGCAACCACGTCGACCACGCAGTCATTCCCGCACGGGTAGCCTCCCACGCATGGAGCCAAAGAAGACCTGGGACGGGTACCGGTCGTTCTCCTACCTGGTGGAAGGGGAGGACTACCAGTCGTTCGAGCTCGCGCCGGAGATCGGCCGGGTCGAGCCGTTCGTCGTGCCGCTCGGTGCCGACGACGCCGCACGCGCCGATCGGCTCCTACACGAGTCCGTCTGCATCTCGCTGCACGAGCACGGCGGCATCGCGCCTGCCGACTGGGACGACAACGACGCGTACATCCGCCAAGGGCGCGAGTGGTACGGCTACGAGGGCCTGGCTCTCTCGGGCCTCGACGCCGTGTTCGAGAACTTCCTCGACGGGACGGCGACGATCACGTCGGCAGGCGGATGGAAGTGGACCGACGTGGTGCACGACCTCGGGATGCATCTGGCCGACATGGCGCACAGCTCGCTCGTGTTCCTCGGCACCACGGTCGAGGACATCGAGCGCGCGCATGCGACCGGCAGGATCGCCGTCGTCGCCTCGATCGAGGGCGCGGCGCCGATCGAGAACGAGCTCGACCGGATCGACGTCCTCTACGGGCTCGGTGTGCGGATGATCGGCGTCACCTACAGCGAGACGAATCAGCTCGGCGGTGGCGTGCGCGATCCGGGCGACGGCGGACTCACCACGTTCGGGCGCCGGGCGGTCACCAGGATGAACCGCCTCGGGATGGGGGTCGACGTGTCCCACAGCGGAGACACCACGGCGATGCAAACATGCGACCTCTCGACCGCGCCGGTGTTCCTGTCGCACTCGGGTGCGCGGGCGCTCTACGGGGAACGCAAGCTCAAGGAGGACGACCTGCTTCGCGCGGTCGCCGCCACCGGCGGAGTCATCGGCATCGAGGCCTCGCCGAACACGACGACGCTGCCCGATGCGCCCCACTCCATCGAGACGGTCATGGCACACGCGGAGTACTGCATCGACCTGATGGGAATCGACCACGTGGCCTTCGGGCCCGACACGTTCTTCGGCGACCACGTCGAGCTGCATCGGCGATACGCCGGCAACCTCGGCACGGGCGAGGATCCCGACCACGTCGAGATCGACTATGTGGAGGGGCTCGAGAACCCGGCGGAGTTCCCGAACATCGTGCGGTGGCTCGTCGGGCACGGCTACGACGACGAGCAGATCGCCAAGCTCGCCGGTGGCAACGTCATCCGCGCGCTGCGCGACGTCTGGGTCTGAACACCCGCTCGAGCGCGTCGATGAGCCCGTCGGTCGTGTGCGGGTTCGCGACCGCGTGGACGGTGAGGCCGTGGGCGCGGGCCTCCTTGGCGGTGACCGGCCCGATACAGACGACCTTGGGATTGCCGCGAAGACCGGTCGCGCCGAGGGCGCCGATGAACCCGCGCACCGTCGAGGCGCTCGTGAACGTGATCGCGTCGACGTCGCCGGCGCGGAGGGCCGCCCGCGCCTCGGCCGGTAGCGATCGCGGGAACGTGGTGCGGTAGGCGTCGACGCGGGTCGGCTCCCAGCCCTTCTTCGCGAGCGCCTCCTCGAGGCCGTCGGGCGCGATGTCGGCACGCGCGCAGAGCACGCGCCCGTCGCCCCGCGGGAACGATCGTGCGAGCGAGGCGACCGTGAACGACGTCGGCATGAGGTCGGGCGCACGGCGGGACCACCGGCGGTAGGCCGCCGCGGTTCCCTCGCCGATCGCGGCCACCTTGGCCCGCAGACCGCTCGGACCGGTCAGCCGTTCGTCGAGCATCCGCACGGTGGCCGGCGAGGTCAGCACCATCCAGGCAAACGCGCCGTCGGTGAGATCGGCAATCGCCCGAGACAGCGCTGCGTTCGAGACCGGCTTGAGGGTGATCGCGGGCGCGACGAGCGGGTGCGCCCCACTTTGGTCAAGTAACTTGACTAACCGCGTGGCGCGGTCGGCAGGACGCGTAAGGAGGATCGTGCGGCCCGAGAGCGGGCTCGTCATGTCGCGGCGCGCGCGGCCTCGAGGATGTCGTCGGCGCCGTCGGCGCGGAGCTGCTGGGCGACGATGTCGGCCGCGCGCTCGGGATCGTCGGTCTCGGCGGCGGCGCGCAGCACTTGCGAGCCGTCGGGGGCGGCGACGCAGGCCGCCAGCCGGATCGTGTCGCCGTGCATGGCCGCGATCGCGCCGAGGGGCAGCGCGCAGTCGGCGCCGAGGGCGCGCGTCAGCGCGCGCTCGGCATCCAGGGTTCCCCGCGTGGTGCGGTGGTCGAGCGTCAGCAGCGACGCCTGGAGCGCGCGGTCGGCGGCGCGGCACTGGATCGCCAGCGTGCCCTGTCCGGGTGCCGGCACCATGATTTCGACCCCGAGCGGCAGCACGGTCGTCGGCTTGAGGCGGAGGCGGTCGAGGCCGGCGGCCGCCAGCACACCGATGTCGACCACGTTCTCGGCGGTCACCTTGCGGACCCGGGTCGTCACGTTGCCGCGCATCGGGACGACGAGCACGCCGGGAAACGCCGCGCGCAGCTGGGCGCTCCGGCGAAGGGACGAGGTGCCCACCCGCGCGCCCGGCCGCGGCTTGCCGTCGGCGTCCAGGAACGCGGCGTCGGCCGCGACGAAGACGTCACGCGGGTCGGCCCGCTCGGGCACCGCCGCGATCACCAGGTCCTCCGGGTCGGCGGCGGGCATGTCCTTGGCGGAGTGCACGGCGAGATCGGCCTCGCCGCTTCGCAGCGCCTCGAGGATGTCGTCGATCCAGCGGTCTTTGCTCCCGCCCTCGGTGCGGTCGCCACTCGTGTCGACGGGCAGAAGGACCGCGTCCATGCCCAGTTGCTGCATCTGGAGGCGCACCCATCCAGCCTGTGCCATGGCGAGATCGGAGCGGCGGGTCGCGATCCGGAAGGTCACGGCGTGTCCAGACCCAGGAGCTCGGCGAGGAGAGCCGCGACCTCGCGCTCGCGAGCGGGGTCGAGCCGCTCCTTCAAACCGACGATCGGGTCGTGCAGGAGCTTGGCGGCGACGCCGCGCAGGGCGGCATCGACCGCCGCGCGCTCGTCGGCGTCGAGGTTCGCCAGACGCGATCGAATCCGGGCCAGCTCGGCCTCGACGACCGCGTCGCCGTGACGCCGGATCGCCGTGATCAACGGGGCAAGCTCGTCGCCGCGCCGGCGCGTCGTCCACCGCTGCACCTCTTCGGCCACCAGCTCGCGCGCGAGGGCCACGTCGGCTGCCGTGTCGGGAGACCTGGCGACGATCCGGTCGCGGATCGTCACGATGTCGATGACGGTCACGCCGAGTACCTCGGCACAGTTCGGCTCCACGTCACGAGGGACCGCGAGGTCGATCACGACCAGCGGCCTTCCGTCGCGGGCCGCCATCGCGGCCGCCACGGCGTCGCTGCGCAGCACGAACCCGGACGCGCCGGTCGCAGATAACACGAGATCGGCGTGTGCCAGCGCCGCCGGCAGCGCGTCGAGATCGCCGTGCTCGGCGTTCGTTCGTTCGGCCAACGCGCGCGCGTGCTCCAGCGAGCGATTGAGGATGCGCACCGGTCCAACGCCTCGGCGGTGCAGATGCTTCACGCCGAGCGCCGCCATCTGTCCCGCGCCGACCACGAGTACGTCGCGGCCGGCGAGATCCCCGAGCGCTTCTTCGGCCAGGTCGGTGCCGAGCGCGACGAACGCGTCCGGCGCCGCGCCGAGCGAGGTTTCCTGACGGACGCGACGGCCGGCGCGCGACGCGGCGTGGAACACCCCGGTCAGCAGCGGACCTGCGGCGTCCTCACCCTGGGCGCGCCGCAACGCCTCGCGCACCTGCGCGTGGATCTGCGTTTCTCCGATCACCATCGAGTCGAGCCCGGCCGCGACGTCGAACAGGTGTGTCGCGGCATCGCGCTCCCAGTGGGCGTAGAGCGGATCGGCGAGCTCCTCGGGCGCGACCCGGCGCATCTCACACAGCACGCGCTTCAGTGCCAGGAACCCGGCGTGATACGAGCTGACCGCGCCGTAGATCTCGACGCGGTTGCACGTCGAGAGAACGACTACCTCGTCGATCGCGGGCTGGTCCAGGGCGGCGCGGTATGCCTTCGCCAAATCGTCGTCGGTGAAGGCGAGCCGCTCGAGCAGCTCGACAGGCGCGCGACGGAACGAGACACCGAGACCAAGGATGCCCATACGGAGCCGGTATCGTAGCGGGCCATGGCCCGGCCCCGCGCGCGAGACCTCGGAATCAGGATCGGTACCGGCGAGCCGGGGCCTCGCAACGCGATCACCGACGTGGCGGGCGTGCGCGTGGGGCACCGCAGCGTCATCCGCGGCGACGACGGCGCACCCGACGCCGTGCGCACCGGGGTCACGACGATCTTTCCGGGCCGTGCAGAGACGTGGACCCAGCCGATTTACGCCGCAACGCATATCCTCAACGGCTACGGAGAGCTCATCGGGGTCAACTCGATCCGTGAGTGGGGAATCCTCGAAAGCCCGGTCGTCCTGACTAGCTCGCTGCTGATCGGGAAGGCGTACGACGCGACCGTCCAGTGGATCGCCGCGCGCGACGGCGACGCCGCCGAGGCGATCATGCCCTGCGTCACCGAGTGCGACGACTCCTTCTTGTCGGCGGTCCTCACGCAGCCGATCGCCGACCGGGACGTGTGGGCGGCGCTCGATGACGCAACCGACGGCGACGTCGAGGAAGGGTGTGTCGGCGGCGGCGTCGGGATGCAGTGTTTCGATTTCAAGGGCGGCATCGGCACCGCGTCGCGCATGCTGCCGGGAACCTCCGGCGGCTACACGGTGGGAACCCTCGTCATGACCAACCACGGCGACCGCAAGAACCTGCTCATCGACGGCGTGCGCGTGGGCGAGGGCATCACCGATCTCCTCTCCGAGGAGCACAGCGAGGGCTCGTGCATCGTAGTTGTGGCGACGGACGCGCCGCTTCTGCCGCACCAGCTGCGCCGGGTGGCCGAGCGCGCCGGGATGGGGCTCGCCCGCGGCGGTTCTCACGCGTCGAACACGAGCGGTGAGCAGCTGCTCGCGTTCTCGACCGCCAACGTCGTGCCACGCGACGGCGCGCCGTTTGCGCCGCTGGCGATTGCCGACGGCCCGGCGGCCGGAAAGGTCTTGTCGGCCGTGTTTCGCGCGACGGTCGAGGCGACCGAGGAGGCCGTCGTCAATGCGCTCGTCGCGGCGCAGACCGTGACGGGACGCAACGGCAACACGCTGCACGCAATGCCCGTCGATCGCACGCTCGCGATCCTCGGCGCCGCCGGGCGTCTATCCGAGTCGCCGTAGCAGGGAGGAGTACGAGCGAATGCGGGTCGTCGTGCTTGGTGCGGGCTTCGCGGGTCTCGAGCTGTCGACGCGGCTGTCCGAGGAGCTCGGCGCCGATGCCGACGTCACGCTGATCGACCGGTCCGAGGGCTTTGTGTTCGGGTTCTCGAAGCTCGACGTGATGTTCGGGCGCACGACGGCCGAGGCCGTCTTCCATCCCTATCGCGACATCGTCACGGCGGGCGTCACGTTCGTGCGGGCCGCCGTTACATCGATCGACGCGGCGAACCGGCGAGTCGAGACCGACGCAGGCTCGTTCGAAGGCGACGTCCTGGTGATCGCGCTGGGCGCCGATCTCGATCCGGCCGCGACGCCGGGTCTCGTCGATGGCGGCCACGAGTTCTACACGGAGGACGGGGCCTTCGCGCTTCGCGAGGTACTGGCGAACTTCGAGGGCGGCAACGTGATCGTCGGGGTCACCCGTCCGCCGTTCAAATGTCCGCCGGCGCCGAGCGAGACGGCGCTGCTCGTGCACGACCTGCTCGTCCGTCGTGGCCTCCGCGATCGCTCGACCGTTTCGCTCGTCATGCCGTTCGGCGCGCCGATTCCTCCGTCGCCCGACGCGTCGAAGGCCCTTCTCGAGGCGTTCGCCGAGCGCGGGATCGCGTGGGTGCCCGGCAACGGTGTGCGTGCGCTCGATCCCGACCGGCAGGTCGCGATCCTCGCCGACGACTCGGCGCTGCCCTACGACCTCTTCCTCGGTGTTCCCGTCCACGTCGCGCCGCCGGTTGTCGCGGACTCGGGTCTCACCGTCGACGGCTGGATTCCGGTGAACCCCGCAACGCTCGAGACCTCGTTCCCCGGTGTCTACGCGGTGGGGGACTGCGCCAGCGTCGGCACGCCAAAGGCCGGCGTCTTCTCCGAAGGGCAGGCGCGAGTGGTGGCCGACGCGATCGTCGCCCAACAGCGAGGCGGCGAGGCGGCGACCTACGGCGGGAAAGGCACGTGTTACGTCGAGTACGGCGACGGCCAAGTCGGGAAGGTCATCGTGACGTTCTTGCCGGGGCAGTCGCCTACAGGCATGTTCGACGATCCGTCCATGCAGCTCGCGGAGGAGAAGGCGGCGTTCGGCGCAGCGCGAATCCGACGGTGGTTCGGCCGGGAGTGGTCGACGCCGTAGCGGCGGTGCTACCGGCCTTCGGCCTCGATCAACGCGAGCACGTCGCGCACGACGTCGCTCTTCTTGTACTCCTCGGGCATCTCCGACTGGCCGTCCTGGAGGACCACCGTGAGGTCGAGCGACGGGCAAGTGAACGCCGTCGTGCCCCAGTAGCCTCCGTGGCCCCACCAGACCAGGTCGTCCGTTCGCTTGCGCAGCAGGAACATGCCGGTGTTTGCCGCTTCCTTCATGCTGCCCGCGTCGATCGCGCGCACGCCGGGAAGGGTCAGCATCGTCTCGAGGGTCGACGGCTCGCGGAACACCTCGCCTTGCAGGAGCGCGCGGAAGAACGTCGCGATGTCGGCACACGTCGAGACCAGCCCCCCGCCGCCCCACAGATCCACCGACGGGTCGTAGCGCCAGACATCGAAGTCGCCCTCGTACTGGTGGGCGATCGGCGGGAGGTCGGGCGGCTCCGGCTCGACCGACTCGTGGTAGGTGTGCCGAAGGCCGAGTCGGTCGTAGTCGACGAGTGCGCGGATCGCGCCACCCATCGTGTCGCCGGTGGTGCGCTCGAGAATCTCGCCGACGATGTTCGCCCCGGTGTCGGAGTAGCAGAAGACGGAACCCGGCTCTCCGTACGGCTGGCCGTGATCGATCGCCCACTGCAGTTGCTCCTGCCTCGTCCAACGATGACTGGGGTCGGCGCGGCAGGCCGCGACGAAGCCGTCGTCGGTCGGTGGACCGTAGGCGTCGGCCGCGAAGTCGAACACACCGCTCGTGTGGGTGAGCAGGTGCCGCGGCGTGATCGCGTCGGGCTTGTACCCGCCGGCGCGGAGTGTCTCGACGGTCTCATTCGACACGAGTCCCTCGATCGGCGCGTCGAGATCGAGCCGGCCGTCCTCGACGAGGCGAAGGGTCGCCGCGGCGACAAACGGCTTGGTCACGCTTGCGATGCGGAACCGTCTGCCCGGCGTCAGCGGCTCGCCGGTCGCCCGGTCCGCCGAACCGGCCGCCACCTCCATGTCGTCGTTCGCGGTGCACACGAGCAGCAGCTGCCCGGGCACGGAGGGAAACGCGACGATTGCCCGATCCACAAGCGCCTGGAGCTGGTCTCGCATCGGCCGGACTCTAGCGGGGCGCCGACCTCCCGACGGTAGACTCGGCGACGGAGACGTGCCTGAGTGGCCGAAAGGAGCCGCCTGCTAAGCGGTTAGGGGGTGAAAGCTCCCTCCCGGGTTCGAATCCCGGCGTCTCCGCCGGTGTCGAGCGACGTTGGCGAACCATCACCGCACGACGGAAGGGACCGGTCATGGCGAAGAGGTTCTCGGGAAGGATCAACATCGACGTCAAGGACTCGACGTCGGACTGGAGCCCGTTCGAGCAGCCGTCGGCGCCGGAGGGAGCACCCAACGTCGTCTACATCGTCCTTGACGACGTCGGCTTCTCGGCGATGGAGCCGTTCGGAGGTCTGATTGCGACGCCGAACGTCAAGCGGATCGCCGATGCGGGACTCACGTTCTCGAACTTCCACACGACGGCGCTGTGCTCGCCGACCCGGTCCTGTCTCATGACGGGCAGGAACCACACGACGAACGGCATGGCGGGGATCACGGAGATCACCGACGGCTATCCCAACTCGAACGGTCACATTCCGTTCGAGTGCGCGAACCTCGCCGAGGTCCTGGGTGGCGCGGGCTGGAACACCTACGCCGTCGGCAAGTGGCATCTGACGGCGGAAGACGAGATGAACATGGCCTCGTCGAAGCGGCAATGGCCGTTGGGACGCGGGTTCGAGCGCTTCTACGGATTCCTCGGCGGGGAGACGAACCAGTGGTACCCCGACCTCGTCTACGACAACCATCCGGTCGAACCGCCTCGCACGCCGGAGGAGGGCTACCACCTGTCCGAAGACCTCACGGACAAGGCGATCGAGTTCATCCAGGACGCCAAGGCGATCGCGCCCCAGAAGCCGTTCTTCCTCTACTTCTGCCCGGGGGCTGCGCACGCACCGCATCACGTGCCGAAGGAGTGGGCCGACAAGTACGCGGGCACGTTCGACATGGGCTACGAGGCCTATCGGGAGGGCGTCCTGGAACGCCAGAAGCGGATGGGGATCGTGCCCGAGAGCACCGAGCTCTCCGCCATCAACCCGTACGTCGACGAGACGAGTGACGACGGGCAGACGTGGCCCGAGCTCGACACGGTCCGCCCATGGGATGGCCTCAGCGATGCCGAGAAGCGTCTCTTTACGCGGATGGCCGAGGTGTACGCGGGCTTCCTGAGCCACGCGGATCACCAGATCGGGCGTCTGCTGGACTTCCTCGAGGCATCCGGCCAGCTCGAGAACACGGTCGTCGTGCTCGTCTCCGACAACGGCGCTTCGGGAGAGGGAGGTCCGAACGGCTCCGTCAACGAGAACAAGTTCTTCAACGGCGTCGAGGACACGATCGAGGAGAACCTCAAGCACCTCGACGATCTCGGAAGCCCCGCGACCTACAACCACTACCCGACCGGGTGGGCGTGGGCGTTCAACACACCGTTCAAGATGTGGAAGCGGTACGGGAACCTGCGCGGCGGGACCGCCGACCCCCTCCTGGTCTCATGGCCGAAGGGGATCGAGGCGAAGGGGCAGGTGCGCCGGCAGTACGCACACGCGGTCGACATCGTGCCCACGCTTCTCGAGGCGCTTGCTGTCGAGTTGCCGGATGAGGTCCACGGCTACACGCAGAAGCCCCTGGAAGGGGTCAGCTTCGCTCCGAGCTTCGAGGACCCCGACGCCGACACCGGGAAGGAGACGCAGTTCTTCTCGATGCTCGGCACTCGGGCGATCTGGCACCGCGGTTGGAAGGCCGCGACGGTCGGACCGGCCGCGCCCAACGCCTGGGGGCGGTTCACCGAGCAGCGGTGGGAGCTGTTCCACACCGACGAGGACCCGTCCGAATGCCACGACCTGGCCGACCAGGAGCCCGCGAAGCTTCGGGAGCTGATCGACATGTGGTGGGTCGAGGCCGGCAAGTACCAGGCGTTACCGCTCGAGACCCGAAACGCCATCGAGCTCTTCACGATTGCGCGGCCGCAGCTCTCCGCGCCTCGTGACCGCTACATCTACTACTCCGGCGGCACGGGTGTGCCGGAGTCGGTGACGCCGGACATCCGCAACCGTTCCTACACGATCGCGGTCGAAGTCGACGTCGCATCGAGTCCGGAGGGCGTTTTGTTCTCGCAGGGGTCCCGATTCGGCGGCCACGCCCTCTACATCAAGGACGGCACGCTCCGCTACGTCTACAACTGGATCGGCGAGCGCGTGCAGGTGGTGGAGTCCTCGGAACCGATCCCGAACGGTCACGTGGTGCTGTCGGCGAGCTTCGACAAAGAAGGCGACGGCATGCCGAGTCAGGGGACGCTGAGCCTCCACATGCGGGACGCGAAGGTCGGGGAAGGCAAGATCATGACCCAGCCGGGGAAGTTCGGACTGGGCGGGGGCGGGCTGCTCGTGGGGCGCTCCGGGTTGGAGCCGGTCACCGACGACTACGCGGGCACCTCTCCGCACGCGTTCACCGGGGGCACGATCGAGAAGGTCGTCATCGACGTGAGCGGCGAGCCCTTCATAGACCTGGCGCGGGAGGCGGCAGCGCTCTTCGCCCGTCAGTAGCCGCCGCAGGAGTGAGTCGCGTTCGCCTGGATGCTGCTGCTCAGCGCTCCACGAACTCCCGGTCGGGCAAGAACTTCGGGGCGCGGCGCGCCTGCACGGCATGCTCGAACGCGGAGGCGTAGCGGATGAGCTTCGGCTCCTCCCATGCCCCACCGAGGAACGAGATACCGATGGGCAGCCCGTGTGCGAATCCGGCGGGCACCGTCAGGTTCGGGTAGCCCGCCGCGTTGGACGGCCCCGCGACGCCGTTGCCTCTGTATGGGTCCGCATCGAGAAGGTTGATCGGCCACGCGCGAACGAACGTGGGCGCGACGATCACGTCCAATCGGTGCCGGCGCATCGTCTGATGGAAGCCCTCGCGGGCGACTCGCTCGGAGTCGCGCATGGCACGCAGGTATTCGGGGTCGTTCAGCGCGGTTACGTCCGTGCCGCCCTTGACGGACCCTCGCAAGAGGGCATCGTTGTGCCACCGGAGTTCCTCACGCGGGTGCGCCTCGTTGAAGGCCACGACATCGTCGAGCGTCCGCATGTCGGTGTTCGTCAGCTCCGCGAGGTATCGATTGATCCCGTGACGGAACTCGGAGAACATCACGCCGATATGATCGCCCGTCGCGTTAAGCCAATGGGGCCAGTGCACGGGATCGACGAGCGTCGCGCCGAGCTCCTCGAACACCGGAAGGACGCTCTCGATCACCTTCCCGGAGGCCTCGACGTCGGGGTTGCCAATCCCGTCCCACAGGCTGGGACTACCGTCCCACAGGTCCGGTCGGCGCCAGACGCCGATGCGCGCGCCGCGCAGCCCCCCACGTGGTTCCAGGAAGCGGGTGTAGTCGTTGGGAACTCGTCCTCGGCTCGTCCGCGTGATCGGGTCGCGCGGGTCGACGCCCACCATCCCGTTGAGCAGCGCCGCGACGTCGGAGACTCGCCGCGCGATGGGGCCTGTTGCGTCCCGGCTGAAGGAGATCGGAATCGTTCCAGACCTGGAGATGAGACCTCGCGTGGGCTTGAGCCCGACGACGCCGCAGAGCGACGATGGCATCACGATCGATCCGTACGTCTCCAGACCGACCGCGCCGGCCGCCAGGTTCGCGGCGACCGCCGCGGCCGAGCCGGAGCTTGAGTCGCCGGTGCTGAAGTTGAGCGCGTACGGGTTGAGTCCGATCCCGGCGCGCCCGCTCCAGCCACCCAGGCTCGGAAAGCCGCGGAAGGCGTTCCACTCGGAAAGGTTGGCCTTGCCCAGCATGATTGCGCCGGCATCCCGCAGGAACCGCACGATGCCGGCATCCCTGGGGACTTTGGAACCGACGAGCGCGAGTGAGCCCGCGGTTGTCTCCATCCGGTCGGCCGTCGCGACGACGTCCTTCAGGACCACCGGGATGCCGTGCAGGGGTCCACGAACGTGTCCGTCTAAGCGCTCCTGATCCAGCGCCCGTGCGATCGCCTCCGCGTCCGGGTTGACCTCGATGATGGAGTTGATCTGCGGTCCGGACCAATCCACGCGCTCGATGCGGTCGAGGTAGTCGCGGGTGAGTGAAAGCGCGGTGGCCTCGCCGGACTCCATGGCCGCCTGCAGCTGGGCGATCGTCTGTTCATTCCAGCGGAACGGAGGATCGACCGCGCTTGTGGGGTTCGAGGCCGCGCGTGCCGGCGCGACCGATCCAACCATGGCGGCTGCCGTCGCCCCGGTTGCGGCCGCGGCCGAGTACTTGAGAAACGCGCGTCGGTCCAGTTGTGAGGTCATGCCGAGCACGCTGCGCGCACCCACGCAAGAAGGGCGCAAGGGCGTCTCAGAGGTGCCGCAAAGTGCTCAGGCGACGTCGGCTCTCAGCAGGTGCACCGTTCCGGCAACGCCTTTGAGTTCGACCGGACCGATGTCCGCGAACACGATGGACTGATCGTGGCAGCCGTCGGCGACGACCTGGGTGACGAGCACCTCGCCGGCGCGCGCGTAGTCGGCGATCCGCGCGGAGAGGTTCACGGTCTGGCCGAAGTAGTCGCCCTCCTGGTACAGGACGGGCCCTGCGTGCAGACCGACGTGCGCCGGCGGCAGCCCGGCATCGGCCAGCCCGCTCACCATCTCGAGGGACGCCCGGACGCCGGCGCTCGGATCGGGGAAGTAGAACATCACGCCGTCCCCGAGCCATTTGATGGGCTTGCCGCCGTGCTGCACGGAGCTGCGTTGGACGAGCCGCGAGACCGTGGTCGCCATGTCGGCGGCCGCGCTGTCGCCGCGCTCTTGCGTCAGCCGCGTGTACCCGGAGATGTCGAGGAAGGAGATCGCCGGGAGCCGCTCGAGGCGACTGTGGATCCCGGCCCGCTCCATCATGGTCTCGAAGCCCTCGATGATGTTGGCGGTCCAGGCGCGCGCCTGCTGCGCGTGGTACATGGCCAGGACGGTCTGTTCCGAAAGGGGAGCGATGCGGTTGGAGAGGTCGGGGTTGCTGATCTCGTCGGGTCCCTTGCCGGCAGCTATCGCCGGCTCGGTCACCTCCGACGTCCACCAGGCACCCTCCTGCTCGGTGATCCTCCGGGTGCTTTCTCCCTGCACCCGGAGCAGACGCTCGATGGCGGCCGGCCGGAACCCCTCCGCAAGCTGGAGTTCGATGAACGGCACGACCGCCATCTCGTCGTCGCGAAGCCGGTCGTCCGGGGAGGGTTGCGCCATGCCTATCGCCTCGCGGACGACCATCAGCAGGTCGAGCGGGATTCCGGTCCGATCGCTGACTTGGCGGAACGTCTCGGAGGCCAAGGCGGCGAACCGCTCGTAGCTCGGGGCGTCGAAGAAGTCGAGGGTCAGAGCGCCGCGCTGGATGGCGTCGCCGACCCCTTCGAGAGGGATCCCGGCATCCTCGAGCGACTTGGCCATCAACACGCGGCGTACGTCGCCCGCCGAGAACCTCTCCGCCTCCGCCGGGACGAGAATGCCGAGCTCGACCAACCGGCCGACGTAGGCGGGATCGACCCCGGCACGCTCGGCGGCCTCATCGCGTCCGTAACCAGTCACGGCGATCAAGCGTAGCTCACGCCGGGAATCCGCTGATCCCCCGCGTTTCACCCTTCGGTGATCTCGGGTAGCACGTCGTCCGGGTGATCGTGAGCCAGGTGCGCCAGCAGGAACTCCTGCGATTCGAACCGCTGGCCGCAGACGTGGCAGAAGGCGATCTCCTCGTCTTCGGGATGTGTTTCTCGTTCGGCCATCGATGTCCTCCGTCGGTCGTGTGTTCCACGCCGCGTTACCAACACGGGCCTTCTTCCATGTATCGGCCGTTTCGCAGGTGCCGATAGGGGTGTCCTCCCATGAGGAGCAATCCAGGAAGGGCGCACACGATGCGGCAGGCGCGGGTCACTCGGCACGCACTGCACCGACCGGGTGTACGCTTCGCCGGTAATGCGCAGGGGTGCAGTCCATCGCCTTCGCGCCGAGGAGGGAGGCCGCGATGACAGATTCCGAACGAGAGGTGCTTGAGCGGGCGGGCATCCATCCGATCCGAGACCTCGAGCAATCGGTTGTCGACTTCCAGGATTCCTCGCAGGAGTGGCGCCGCCTGTTCTCCGAGCTGATGGGCACCTTCTTCCTGGTCCTTGTCGCCGGTGGCGGCGGGATGATGGGCCAGGCATTCCCCGGCACGATCAGCCGGACCGCCGCGGTGGTCGCGCCCGGCCTCATGGTGATGGCGATCATCTTGTTCATGGGCAAGGTCTCGGGCGCGCACCTCAACCCGGTCGTGAGCATCGCGTTCGCGCTGCGCCGCGACTTCCCGTGGCTGCGCGTTCCCGGCTACATCGTGGTGCAGCTTGCCGGCGCCGCCCTGGCCGCGTGGTTCCTCCAAAGCGTGATCCACGTCTCGGCGACCTACGGGTCGAACTATCCGGCGTCGGGGTATTCGAATACCGACGCGTTCTTGATGGAGATGATCCTGACGTTCGGGCTTCTGAGCGTGATTCTCGGAACCGCGTCCGGAGCGCAGAACCTCGGCGTGATCGGCGCGATCGGCGTCGGCGCCTACATCGCCCTTGCGGGCTTGTGGGGAAGCCCCATCTCGGGCGCGTCGATGAACCCGGCTCGCACCTTCGGACCGGACCTCGTCGGTGGGAACTTCACCGCGTACGGCGTCTACGTCGCGGGCCCGCTCGTCGGCGCGATCATCGCCGTCGGCGCGGCATTCGTGCTCCGTGGCCGCGGGGGTGGCCGTTCGGGTTCGCTCGCGGCCCAAGGCGACCTGCAGCCAGATATCCAGGAACCGGAGAAGCAGTAGCGCTCTAGGCGCGGCGCCCGCCGAGCAGCATCACGAGTGCCGCGGCGACGAACGTCGCCGTCAGGAACACACCTTCGGCCGGGAGCGCCTTGACGCCTGCAACGTCGGCGTTGGCCTGGACGATCGCGGCCACATTCAGGTTGATCTGCGTGATCGCGCCCATGATCGCCATCGATGTTCCGAGCAGGTAGCCGGCCGGCGTCCGCCGCGCGAGCAATACGCCCGAGACGATCAGCATCGGCACCAGGAACCCGAGGTCGAGCGAGAACACAACGTGCTGGCCGAGCACCGGGATGTCGTGGAGCAGCTCGCCGTTGATCGCGTTGCGGATCACGACGAAGAGCCACAGCGATCCTTGCGCGGCGCCGACGACCACGAGGAACACGCCGACCCATTTCGCGGCGCGGTTGGCGCCGAACACGTCGGCGATCGCGTGTCGGTCGAGCGCCGGCAACGCGCAGGCGAGCGCGAACAGCGACGTCGAGAACACCCCGATGTGCAGCAAGAACGCGTCGTTGAACGTCGCGCCGAACACCGCGAACGCATACATGTAGACCATGTAGAGCAGCACGCCGATCCACACGACCTGGGCACGGATGGAGCCGCGTCGCACGAAGACCAGCGCGAGCACGAGCAGCGGCACGGCGAGGAGCAGCGAGACGTACTCGCCGCCGCGGAACGCCTCGCGCGCCCACGGGGTCTCGGCGTCGAACAGGTCGCGCGCAAACACGGCCGCCGCCGCCGCAGCGAGCATCAGCGCGGCGGCGATCCACGACAGCACGGTGGCCGCCCGGAGCATCGCCGGGCGTGGGTCGTCCTCGAGGAGGACGGTTGGTTGGCCGGTAGTCCGTTCCTCGGTACGCATCGATATCACCCTCCTGACCCGAGGCTAGGAGGGCCCGGCGAGTGGTTCGAGCGCCGGTCGTCCCGGCGCGAGGGGGTCGATCGGGCGGTGCTCGCTCAGCCCGCGAGCGCGGCGACGGCCTTGGGGACCGTCTTGGCGGCTTGCACGCGGTACCAGGCCTGCTCGATCTTCCCGTCGGGATCGACGAGGAACGACGACCGGATGATGCCCACGTAGGTCTTGCCGTAGTTCTGCTTTTCGCCCCAGGTGCCCCAGGCGGTCGATACGGCGTGGTCGGGGTCGCTGAGCAGCGGGAATCCGAGCCCGTACTTCTCGTCGAAGGCGAGCTGTTTGTCCGGCATGTCGGGCGAGATCCCGACGACGTCGACTCCCAGGTCGCCGAACTCCTGGCGATGATCCCGCAGGTCGCAGGACTGCGTCGTGCACCCCGGCGTGTCGGCCTCCGGATAGAAGTAGACAAGGAGCTTGCGCCCCCGGTAGTCCTCCAGCCGCACCGTCTCGCCGTGCTGGTCGGTGAGCGCGAATGGGGGAGCCGGGTCGCCGGGCTGCAACTGGATCGTCATAGGGCTCACCTTAGCCCGGGTTGCGCAGTCGGGCCGCCGGCCCCAGAGTGGGGAGCGGCCCAACCCCAGGACCGACCTAGGGAGGTGTGGCGTGGACATCCGGAATACGGACAACGAGATCGAGGCGTATCTGTTCCAGCATCACGTCGGCGATCCGGGCATCAACGCTGTGCGCGACTCGCTCGTGGACATGCCGGGCGTACGCTTCGTCGGTCAGTTCATCGGTGCGTTCAGCCTCTTCGCCCGAGTCGTCTCGCCTGAACTCGGGGAGCTCCAGCGGCGGATCGGCGACGACTACGCCCGGGCAGGCGTCGGCTCGACCTGGTCGGTCAACCTGACTGCCAAGAGCGCGGCCGCGCCAAAGCGCGGGAGCCCCGACATGTGCGCCCTCGTGCTCGCGCGTATCAAGGGTGACCCCTTCGCGTTTCGCGACATGCTCGACGAGGACTTCCTCGATACGGATCATGAAGGCGCGGCGGTCATCACCGCGCTGGACTGGGAGCTGCTGGTCGATCTTGGTGGCGACACCGTCGAGGACGTACTCGAGCGTGTCGCGGCGTTCCGCGCGTTGCACGGAGTCAAGCGCACGGCGACGGCGATCGCCGACATCACCACGGCGCGGCGCTCGGACACCTGACCCCACCGGTGGGTGCGTCCACGCGTCGCCGGGCACCCGGCGAGCGCAAGCTCGTCACGATGCTGTTCGCCGACCTGTCCGGGTATACGGCGCTCGCCGAGACGCTCGACCCGGAGGACGTCTACACGTTCCTCCGTCCGACGATGCGCGAGCTTCGCGAGATCGTCGAGTCCTTCGGCGGGTCGGTACCCCAGATCCAGGGCGACGGGTTCATGGCCGTCTTCGGGGTTCCAACCGCCCACGAGGACGACGCCGAGCGTGCGGTTCGCGCCGCCCTCGCGGTGCGCGACCACGTGCGGGAACGGAATCGCGGACGCACCGGCCTTCGCCTGCCCGAGGTGCACGCCGGTGTGAACAGCGGCGAGGTCATGGTCGCGCCGTCCGACGAGGCAGCCGGCTACGCGGTCGTGGGCGACACCGTGAACACGGCCTCACGTATCGCCGACCGTGCGCAGGCCGGGCAGGTGCTGGTCGACGAGACGACGCGATCGCTCACCGCCCGTTCCATCCGGTATGGGCCGCGGACGGCTCGGCGGGCCAAGGGCAAGGCGGAACCGCTCGCGACCTTCCGCGCGCTCGGGGTGGTGCAGACGCCGGCGCCGGTCGCCGTCGCGACGTTCGTCGATCGCGAGGAGATCTTTGCCACGCTCGGCCGCGAGCTTGAGCGCGCCGAGACGGAGGGCCGCGCTCGCGTCCTCGTGGTCACCGGTGAACCGGGGATCGGCAAGAGCCGGCTCGCCGCGGAACTCGGGCATTCCTTGCCGCCCGACCGCTTCTTCGTCGGACGCTGCACGCCCTTCGGGGACCAGCGGCGCCTTGCGCCGCTGGCCGACATCGTGGCCTCGGCGCTGCGCGTGGACCCCTCCCGTGGTGATGCGGCCCGCGGCGCGATCGATCGCGCCGCCCGCCGCATCGCCCCCGTCGACGGGGTCTCGGTGGCGCCCGAGCTGCGGACGTTGCTGCTCGGCGAGGTGCGCGAGGATGCGCCGCGCACCGACCGCGACATCGTGCGCGCAGCACGGCTTGCGATCGAGACCGCGTCGCGCGGCGGGGCTGCGGCCGTCGTGGTCGACGACCTGCAGTGGGCCGACGCGGCGATCCTCGAGATGCTCGCGGAGGCGGAGCGCGACCCGTGGCCGGTGCCGCTGTTGCTGCTCGGGCTGTCGCGCGAGCCGGTTCGGTCACTGCCGGCGCTCCCGCTCGCCGCCTTGGACGAGGGGTCGATGCGGGCGCTCGCCGAGGCGTTGCTCGGCGGCGGCGGAGCCGCCGCCGACAGCGTGTGGGCGCCGTTGGCTCGCGCCAACGGCAACGCCCTATTCCTCGAGGAGCTGGTCGGGATGCTCGTCGAGCGTGGCGCCGTGCGCCTGGTCGGCGACACCTGGCGTCTGGCCGGGCCCGAGGCGGTCGATGAGATCCCGGCGTCGATCCGGCTTGTGATCGCGGCGCGGCTGGACGCGTTGCCCGCCGAGCAGAAGCGTGTGCTCCACGACGCCGCCGTCTGCGGCACCGTCGCCTGGTCGGGCGCCCTCGAGCGGATGGGCGAGGACCCGGCGGCGGTGCGGCGCGCGGTCCGCGGTCTCGTCGGTCGCGGCCTGCTCTACGAGCGGCCGCACAGCGGCATCCCCGGGACGACGGAGTACGCGTGGAAGCACGCGCTGATCCGCGACGTCGCCTACGGCGCGCTGCCGAAGGCGGCTCGTGCCGATCGGCATCTGGAGGTCGCCGCCTGGCTCCGCGCATCGTCGCCGCGCGCGCGCGAGCCGGTCGGCGCGATCGCGCACCATCTCGAACGCGCGTGGGAGCTCCGCCGTGGCCGCACCGGTCCCGGTCCCGACGAGGAGCTCGCCGCGTCTGCGGCCGAATACCTCACCCGTCGCGGCGAACAGGTCTTCGCCAGGCAGGCGCGGGCGGCCGAGCCCCTGTTCCGGCGGGCGCTCCGCATCACCGACGCGAGCGGTCGCGCAGCCGACCCGCGGGTCGTCGCGCGCGCGTCGCTTGGTCTTGCCGATGTGCTGATCGAGATGGGCGCGCACGACGAGGCGAACGAGCGCGCCGGCCGCGCGCGCCGCCTGGCCGAGCGCGCGGGCGACGGCGTCCTCGCGGCGCGCGCCCTGCTTGCGCTCGGGCGTTCCGAGAGCGACGTCGGCAACATGCGGCGGGCGCGGACCCTGCTTCGCGACGCACGCGATCGGTTCGAGCGTGAGGGCGATCTGCGCGGCCAAGGCTGGGCGATGCATCGGCTGAGCGAGACGTGGGGGTGGGAGGGCTTCGATCGCGAGCTCGAGGATCTGCGGCGAGTCCTACCGGCTGTTCGCGCGAGCCCGGGATCGCTTCGGGCGTTCGGTCGTCGCCAACGACCTCGCGTACATCCTGTCGGTGCAGGGCGGCAAGGAGTTCCACCGGTGGCACGACCAGGCGCGACGGCTTACCGAGGACGAGGGCGATCTTCGATCGCGCGCGCTGCTGCTGCGCACGTGGGGCAGCTACTGCTATACCGCCGGCCTCTACGAGGAGGCCGCGAGCACGATGGCGACGTGCCGACCCATCGCTGCCGAGGCGGGGGAACGCTACGCGGAAGCCGACGCGCTTGCGATCGGCGCGCTGGCGAGCGTCAACGTCGGCGATCCCGTGGTCGCCGGGCGCCTCGCGACCGAGGCGATCGAGCTCGGCCGCGAGCTCGGCTCGGTGCGGCTGCCGGCGATCGGACGGCTGGCACTCGCACGGGCCGGCGTGCGGCTGGGAACGCCGGCGGCCTCGGCCCGGGCGTTGCGGTCTGCTCGCGATGCGATCCGGGGACGCGGCCTTCGCGTGATGAACGGCGATCTTGCCGAGACCGAGGCGATGGTGCTGCTCGATCGCGGTGCTTGGCCTGCCGCGGCCGCAGCGGGTGAGCAGCTCGCGGCGGCGCTGAGCGAGATCCCGATGGCGCTGTGGACGCCGCTTCCCGCCCTCGTCGTCGGGCGCGCCCGGCTCGGCGCGCGGGATCCGGTGTCGGCCGCGGGGTTCCTCGACGAGGCGTGGCGCTCGGCCCGCCAGGTGAGGGCCCCCGGCACGTTGGCCATTGCGGGCGCGACGCGCGACCAGGCTGCGCTGCTCAGTGGGAATCGGGTGGCACACCCGGCGGACGTCGATCTCGACGACGAGCCGGAGGTGGCGGCGATCCTCGCCGAGAACGCGGGCATTGCGGCCTGGTCGGCAGGTGACACCCGAGGCGCGCTCCTCGCATTCGACCGAGCGATCGAGCGCTGGCAAACGCTCGGCACGACCGCCTGGCTCGCTCGTGTCTTCGGGATGCGTGCGCAGGTATTGAGCGCCTCGGGCGACCGTGCGCGCGCGGCCGCCGCGGGCGCGCGCGCCCGCGCGGTCATCGATCAGATCGGCATGCCGGCCCGGTCTCGGGCCTCGATTGTCCAGCCACTCGATGCCTCTTCTTGAGACGGAACGGACAGGACCGTCATGGACGTCATCGTGGCCGGAGGGGGGATCGGGGGCCTCGTGACCGCGCTGGCGCTGGGCGCCGCCGGTCACCGCGTGCGGGTGTACGAGTCTGCGAACGAGATCCGCCCGCTCGGCGTCGGCATCAACGTGCTCCCGCACGCGATGGGCGTCCTGGCCGACCTCGGGCTCTTGGACGAGCTGATGGCCCTGGGTGTGGCCACCGGTGAGTTGGCGTATTTCAACCGGCACGGCCAGCTGATCTGGCGCGAGCCGCGCGGGCGCGACGCCGGCTACGAGGTTCCGCAGCTGTCCGTCCACCGCGGCGCCTTTCAGCTCACGCTGCTGGACGCCGTCGCGAAGCGCCTTGGATCCGACGTTGTCGTTCCCGGATTCCGCCTGGTGTCGTTCGACAGCGGCGAGCGGGGCGTGCGCGCGACGTTCCACGATCGGACCGCGGATGCCCAGGTGGTGGTCGGCGGGGACGTCCTCGTCGGGGCGGACGGAATCCACTCGGTTGCCCGAGCCCAGCTCTTTCCCGAGGAGGGAGCCCCTCTGTGGAGCGGCAACGTGTTGTGGCGGGCGACGTGCGAGGGGCCGGCGTTCTTGACGGGCCGCTCGATGGTCATGATCGGCACCAGGCCGCACAAGTTCGTCGCCTACCCGATCGAGGCTCCCGCTTCCGACGGCCGCGCAACGATCAACTGGGTCGCGGAGCTCGATCGAAGCGGCGAGCCCCTGGCATCACGGGAGGACTGGAACCGCCTCGGCGATGTAGGGGAGTTCCTTCCCTGGTTTGAGGACTGGCGCTTCCCGTGGTTGGACGTGCCGGGCCTGATCCGAGGCGCGAGCGCCGTCTACGAGTTCCCGATGGTGGATCGCGACCCACTGTCTCGGTGGACCGTCGGCCGCGTGACGCTCCTCGGCGATGCGGCCCATCCGATGTATCCGATCGGATCCAACGGCGCGTCGCAGGCGATCCTGGACGCGGCCGCCCTCGCGCGTTCGATGAGCGAGGAGGCGACCCTCGAGGCGGCGCTCGCCCGGTACGAGGCGGAGCGGTTGCCGGCGACTGCGTCCATCGTCCACGCGAATCGACGCCACGGACCCGAGCGAGTCCTCGATCTTGCCGAGGAACGGGCGCCGGGAGGGTTCGCCGATCCCTCGGACGTCTTTGCGCCCGGCGAGCTGGAAGCGATCGCGGCCGCCTACAAGCAGGTCGCCGGGTTCACACCTCGGTCTCACTGACCGGATCGAGGGCCGGCCATCGCCCGGCGGTCGGTCGGAACCGCCGGATCTCGATGTCGTGCCAGACGTCGCGGAGCACGTACGGATCGGCGGCCAACCACGTGTCGAGATCCGTACGGGTCGGGAAGGACACGATGAGGACCGACCCGATGGGCGCCGCGTTCTCGACCAGTGGACCGCCCACCAGGATCTGTCCGCGTTCCTCGAACGCGGCGTTGTAGGCAAGGTGCGTCGGGCGGGCGTTGGCACGCCTGGCGGGTGCCTCCGAGTCCTGCCCGTCTTTGGCGATGATCACGAAGAGCACCGGTTCCCCCTTCCGGCCGCAACCTTCGGGTGAAGGTCCCGGTCCAACGATGCCGATACGTTCCTGGTGCGCCGCCTGCTGGTCCCACTCACGATCGCGCTTCTCCTCTCGATGTTGGGCGGCGTTGGCGCGCCCGAGGCGACGGCGGTGTTCCCTGCGACGGTGCATGTTGGAGCCATGGCCGAGTATTACGTGCCATCCACCGTGACGCTGCGGCAGGGCGGCGAGGTGACCTGGGACTTCACCAGTTCGCACACGGCAACCGACGACACGCCGCTTGCGCTCTACGACTCGGGGATCATCGCGCACACCAGCTTCACCATCACCTTTGTGGCATCGGGCTCGTACCCGTTCGTCTGCACGATCCACGCGGGAATGGACGGCAGGGTCGACGTGCCGGTCACAGCCAAGCCGTCGAAGGGTCACACGGGAACGACGTTCACCATCGTGTGGGCGAGCGTCGCCGCACCGGGCGGCTACGTCTACGACGTGCAGCGACGCCGGAACGACGGCCCGTGGAAGTCCTGGCGCACCGCCACGACCATGCGGAACGGGACCTTCGTGCCACACAACAAGGGAACGACCAGGTTTCGTGCACGGCTGCGCCTCGACGGCAATACCGATGCCTCGGGCTGGTCTCCGGCAGCGAAGATCACGGTGAGCTGAGCGCCGCCGGCGCGTCGGACCGCGCCAGCCGATCGCTCAACGCGAACAGCGCCGGGTTCAGCGTGATCGAGAGCACCGCCACCGCGACCACGATCTGAAAGCCCGACTCCGGCAACAGGTCGAGCGTTCGCCCGGCCGTCGCCACGATGAACGAGAACTCCCCGATCTGGGCAAGTCCGGCTGCGACGGTTCGGCCCACGGCGGCCGGCCGGCGGAGCATCGCGACGATGCCGAGCGCAGCCGCCGCCTTGCCTGCCACGACGATGACCAGCACCACGAGGATCTCAACCGGGTGCGTGGTCAGGATGGCCGGATCGAGCAGCATGCCCACCGAGACGAAGAACAACACCGTGAACACGTCGGTCAGCGGCAGGATGTCCGCGGCCGCGCGCTCCCGGATTCGCGACTCGCTGATCACCGCGCCGGCCAGGAACGACCCGAGCGCCATCGACACATCGAAGATCGCCGCGCTCGCGAACGCGATGCCGATCGCCAACGCAAGCACGGCAAGCGTGAACAGTTCCCGCGAGCCCTCGCCCTCTACGCGCAGGAGCAGCCACGGAAGCACGCGCGCACCCACTAGCAGCATGAGCGCCGTCAGTAACGCCGCCTTCCCGAGCGCTGCGCCTACGAGAAGCGCAACGTGCACGGCCGATGAGCCCTCGCCGCCGGTCGCCGTTGCCAGCACCGGCACGAGCACGAGCGCGATCACGGTGAACAGGTCCTCGACGATCAGCCAGCCGATCGCGATCTGTCCGGCTTCCGACGCGGTCGCGTCGCGATGCCGGAGCGCTCGCAGGAGCACGACGGTGCTTGCGACCGAGATCGCGAGTCCGAGGACCAGCGAGGAGCGGAAGTTCCAGCCGAAGGCGAGTCCGGCCGCCGCGCCGAGGGCCGTGGCGACCGCGATCTGCCCGATGGCGCCGGGCACCGCCACGCGATATACGGCCTCGAGGTCCCGGAAGCTGAAGTGGAGCCCGACGCCGAACATGAGCAGCACGACGCCGACCTCGGCGAGCTGTTGCGCCTCGTGTGGGTCCGCCGCGAGCCCCGGGGTGAAAGGCCCGACGGCCACCCCCGCCAGCAGGTAGCCCACGATCGAGGGCAGGCCGATCAGACGCGCGAGGTAGCCGGCGATGAACGCCGCCCCGAGCGCGATCGCGATGGTGGCGATGAGGTCGGTGCCGTGGATGTCGATCGGGGCCGCTCCCTTCGATCGAGGCCGGACGGTCCCTCGATGCTACGGAACAGGCGAGCGCGTCCTCAGGGGTGTTCTGACTGCCGGCGCTGCGTCGCGCAGGTTGACCGACCGTAGACTCCGCCGAGCCATGAACTGCCTCTCTGCGCCACGAGAATCCCAGACGGACAGAAGTTCTGTGGCGAGTGCGGAACACCTCTCGGCACTCTCGGCTCCCGACCCGTCGCCGAGGAACGCAAGATCGTCACGGCTTTGTTCTGCGATCTCGTCGGGTTCACGGCCATCTCTGAGTCCGCCGATCCCGAGGACGTCGACGAGATGCTCGCGAACTACTTTTCGATGGCACGGAAGCAGATCGAGGCCCACGGCGGGACGGTGGAGAAGTTCATCGGCGATGCCGTCGTCGGGGTCTTCGGCGTCCCCGCCGCCCACGAGGACGATCCAGAACGTGCGGTGCGCGCGGGCCTGCGGATCTGCGAGGACGCCGAGGAGCTGGAGGCCTCGGTCGGTGAACGCCGCTCGAGCTGCGCGTCGGGATCAACACCGGGGAGGCACTCGTGCGACTCGGGATCGCCGCCACCTCGGGAGAGGGCTTCCTCTCGGGAGACTCGGTCAACACCGCTTCACGGATCCAGTCGGTCGCCCCGGAGATGGGCGTGGCGGTCGGCGTTGCGACCTACGAGGCAACAGCTCGGCCGTCTTCGACTACGACGAGCTCGAACCGGCGACACTCAAGGGCAAGTCGGATCCGGTGCGGGTCTTCCACGCCAGGAATTCGCTCTGCTCGCTACGGCACCGACGCGACGCGCACCCACGAGACCCCGTTTATCGGTCGCGAGATCGACCTGGCGCTCCTCAAGGGCGATCTTCGACAAGACGTGGCCGCCGAGCACACCGCAACTCGTGACGATCGTCGGGGAACCCGGTCTCGGCAAGAGCCGTATCGTCGCCGAGCTGTTCGAGCCTACATCGACACCAGTCGGAGCGAGCTCGTCACGTGGCGACAGGGTCGCTGCCTCCCCTACGGGGAGGGCATCACGTTCTGGGCGCTGGGAGAGATCGTGAAGGCCCACGCCGGGATCTTGGAGTCGGACACGCCTGCGATCGCTCAGACGCAAACTCGAGCTGGTGCTCCCCGAAGGTGACGAGCGCCCCTGGTTTCGCCAGCGGTTGTTGCCGCTGCTCGGGATCGAGGCCAGCTCCACCGCGGAACGCGAGGAGCTGTTCACCGCGTGGCGGCGATTCTTCGAACACATCGCGGAGCGAGAGCCCCACCGTGCTCGTGTTCGAGGATTTGCACTGGGCGGACGACGCGATGCTCGCGTTCCTCGAACACCTCGCGGACCGAGCCGAGGCGCGTGCCGCTGCTCGTCGTCGGCACCGCCCGACCGGAGCTGTTCGAAGCGCACCCCGACCACGTCGATTGCGCAACGACACCCCGATCAACCTCGCTCCGTTGTCGAGGACGAGACCGCACGCCTCGTCTCGGCCCTACTCGAGACGGCTCGTGGTACCCGCCGAGCTCCAGACGACCGATCCTGGAGCGCGCGGGGGGAACCCGCTTTACGCCGAGGAGTTCGTCCGGCTGCTGAAGGACAAGGATCTGCTCGTTCGACGAGGGGTCGAGCTGGAAGCTTACGAAGGAAATGAGGTTCCGTTCCCCGATTCGAGTCCAGGCCTGATCGCCGCACGCCTCGACACCTTGACGCCGGATCGAAAGTCGATGCTCGCTGACGCCGCGGTCGTAGGCAAGGTCTTCTGGGTAGGGGCGATCGCGCAGATGGGCGAGCGTGATCGTAGACGAGGTCACCGAGGCCCTGCGGGAGCTCTCGCGCAAGGAACTCGTGCATCCGGTACGTCGTTCATCGATCGAAGGGGAGACCGAGTACTCCTTCTGGCACGTCCTGGCTCGCGATGTCACGTATGCGCAGCTACCCAGGGCTTCGCGAGCGTCGCGGCATGTCGCGGCCGCCGGCTGGATCGAGTCCCGAGGCCCCGGATCGCGTCGAAGATCTCGCCGATGTCCTGGCATACCACTACTCGACGGCACTCGAGCTCGCCCGAGCCGGCGGGTCAGACCGAGCGCGCAGGTGAGCTCGAGGCGCCTGCCTTCCGATTCCTCTCCCTCGCCGGCGAACGTGCGCTCGGACTCGATACGGCCGCGGCGCTTTCGAACCTGGCACGGGCATTGGCGCTTGCTCCGGAAGGGCATGCGGAACGTCCACGAGCGCTGGCCAGCTTCGGAGAAGCCGCGCAGCAGGCAGGGCGATACGCCGAGGCATCCGAGGCGCTCGAGGAGGCGATCGCGTCGTTCCGCGCGCTGGGTGACCTGCGCGGCGCCGCTCGCACCATGCTCGCGCTCGGCCGGGCGCTTCGACAGCCAGGCGATCAACGGCAGTGGACGCTACCTTCGGAAGCCCGCGAGCTGCTCGAGCCCCTCGGGCCTTCCGTCGATCTCGTCGCTGCCCTCACCGAGGTGGCGGCAAATGAAGCCCTTTTGGGCAGGTCCGAGGCCGCGCTCCGTATCGCCGACCAAGCGCTCGCGCTCGCAGAGGAGCTCGGTTTGCCCAGGCCCGCCCGCACCCTGGGGTATCGGGGCATGGCCCGCATCAACTTGGGAGACACCGGCGGTGTGGAGGATTTCCGCGAGGCGATCGTGCTCGCGACGCAAACCGGACAGGGACGAGAGGTGGCCCTGCTCCACAACAACATGGGGGCTCTGCTCGCGGCGGTCGATGGCCCCGCAGCATGCCTCCAGGAGTTCAGGGAAGGGATCGCGTTCGCGGGTGCCAGAGGCCTCACCGAGATGCACGACGGTATGACCACCGGCCTGGTGGACGTGCTAGTTGACGCCGGCGAGCTAGATGAGGCGATCGAAATCGCCGTGGGCATCGATGGACGCCTCGCGGCGGCAGGAAACGTCTTCGACCTAGCGGATTGTCGAGCGGGGTGGACGAGGGCACTCACCTTGCGGGGCCAGGCTGCGCAAGCGGCTGAGGTGCTCGACTGGCTCGAGGGCGCGGTCGTCGAGATGGGAACGACGGATATCGCCGCGTCCGGCCTGGGTGCCTCGTCGATGGCGCGCGCCGCTCTGGGTCAGCACGAGGCCGCGTCCCGTCTGCTCCTCGCACTCGATGCGTTCGCTGGGATCCGCGAATCCGCGAACTACTTCGTGTATCTCCCGGGACTCGTTCGCACGGCCCTGGGCCTCGGAGAGTTCGCACTCGTTGAGCGGCTCGTGGGTGGCTACACGCCGGGCTACGCCTACGCCGACCACTCGGTCGTCGCGGCGAACGCTGCCCTCACCGAGGCGCGCGGGGACCTGGAGTCTGCCGCCGCCGCTTACGCGGATGCCGCCGATCGTTGGGAGCTGTTCGGGGTCGTCCCCGAGCAGGCGTTCGCGCTTCTCGGGCAAGGCAGGTGTCTGGTCGGACTCTCCCGAGGGAGGGAGGCCGCTCCCGTCCTGATGAACGCCCGCGAGATCTTCGATCGACTTCAGGCGGCTCCCGCTCTGGCCGAGACCGACGCGCTCCTCCAGCAGGCAACGGCGCTCAGTTCTTGAGGCCGAGGGCCGGTGTTACCCTGATTGACCTGCGCCGGTAGCTCAATGGATAGAGCATCTGACTACGGATCAGAAGGTTGGGGGTTCGACTCCCTCCCGGCGCGCTGCGGCAGATCAGGGGCCGAACTTCACCCACCGTCGCGGGTCGAACGTACTCCCTGCACGTTCCTGGCTACGCCGGTCGCCGATCGGCCAGGTCGCTGACCGGCCGGAGCGGCACCGCCGCCGGCGTTGGTGTTCGCCGGGCGGCGCGGATCCCCACCGTCATCGCACGGAGCATGACGAGGAACAACAGGATCGCCGTCGTCGCGAGGTAGAACCAGAACATCGTGGGCCGCGGCGAATCGGTGCCGGTCATCAGGCCGTGGACGAGCGCCAGCGAAAATGCCGGCACAGACAACGCGTGGAACCGACGCCACCAGGTCGGCTTGACCTGTTTGCGGAACCATGAGGTCAGCAGCACGACGGCCATCAGTACCATCGCCCCGATTCCGAAAGAAACCCCGGCCGGTCGATAGGTCGCGCGCATCGGGATCAGCAGATCGAGCCAGCCGAACGGCATGAAGCTGTCGACGAGGAGCACGCCGAGGTGCGTTACCAGCAGCAACAGCCCGAGCGTCGAGAACGCCTGGTGCAGTGCCACACTCGTGGCCTTCGGCACGCGCTTGCCGAACAGCGACGTCGTCGCGACGAGCCCCCACGTGACCGATGCCCAGAGCATCAGGTACGCGCCGATCCCGGCCGCCCGGATGATGTTCCACATGATCATGCGGGCACCTGCTCGTCATCGGCAACGGGCAAGTTCGTGACCACCTCGCCGCTCGCCAGAACGAGGCTCGCCGAGACCCGGTCCAAGATCTCGGGACCGAGTAGCAGCGCGGCCTTCGACCACACTTCGGCATCGGCGCAGGTCTCGCCCCACACGGTGGCCTGCACGACCTCGGTCATTGCGGGCAGCGAGGTTCGGGGATCGATCACGTGATGGTTACCCTGGCCCCACGCGCGAACGGTGACGGACGTGGTCGCGAGTGCGCCCGCAGAGAGCCCCAACCGGAGCGCCTCGACGGAGGCGTCGTGTGGGTCCTCGATGCCGATCTCCAGGCCTGCGCGCGGCGGCGTTCCCACGACCCGGAGGTCACCCCCCGCGTTCACGATGGCCCAGCGCAGGTGTGGCAGCTTGCCGGCCGCACGATCCACGGCCCACCCCTTCGCGATCCCCCCGAAGTCGAGCGCGGCTCCCTCAGGGATGCGCAGGTTCGTGCCGTCGAGGTCGATCTCGCGCCACGCGCCGCACGCGGTGCTGTGCTTGAGCATCAGCGCGGCGAAATCACGACGGATCGCCGCGAGCTCCTCGTCTTCCTCAACGCCGCGCGCTTCCACTTCCGCCCAGTCCCGGTCGTAGCCGGCGGCGGCAAGCGCGGGCAGCACGGTCGGGTCGAACAACCCGTCGGTCTCCGCCGCGGCTCGGAGGGACCGCTCGGTCAAGATCGCGAACGGACGTGAGACCTGGATCCACTGCCCGGCGGCAGCGTTGACGCGCGACAGCTCGCTATCCGGCCGGAACCGCGAGAACCGACGATCCTCCCTCCGGAAGACATGCTCCACCTTCGCTGCGGCGCTTCGGAAGGTCCGCTCGCCGGTCTTGCGAGGCGCGATCAGCGTGACGACGGTCCCCATCGTCGTGAACGAGTGCCGCAACGGAGGCTTCATGGGATCTCCTCTCCCTCCCGCTAACAGGGGTGGGTGCCGCACGAAACCGTGACGGGCGCGGATGCCGGCGCGGGGGCGTAGACGTACTGGATCGGTGCAGCGCCGCTCGTGGTCCGTGCGGCCACGGGTGCCGCGGCGGTGGTGGTCACGATGATCTTCTTGGTGATCACCATCACGACCGGCCGCTGCGTCGTCGTCGTCGGCCCCTTTGCCGCTGGCGTGGGAGAGGCGTCGGCCGCAGGCTTGGGCGACAGGCCGAGGACCGCCCATGGCGCGAGGAAGCTGAACGAGCCGAGGATCCAAGCCCAAGCGCGGACCTCGCCCCGGCTCGCTCGCCGCTTCGCGGGCGGCCGCGTGTCGGGCATCAGTCGTCCGACCCCTCGTGCTCGCTCTCGCCGGAGGTCGTCGGGCTGCCGCCCGTGGTGGTCACGGACTTCGAGGTCGTGCTCATCGGTGCCGGCGCTGGGATCACGACCGTGCGCGCCACCGGAGCCGCCGCCGTCGTCGCCGAAGGCGGCGGTGTCGCCTTGCGGTGGATCACGATGGTGCGGTGCTTCACGATGGGCTTGGGTGACTCCACTCCGGGCGCGGCCGCCACGGTTGACGCCGAGGACGTGCCCATCCCCCAGTTGAAGGTCACCGCCGCCGCGCCCGCCATGAAGGAGGTTGCTAGCCCGCCTGCCGTGAGCACCGCCGACTTCTTGTTCATCGCTCGCCCTTTCGTGGATCTTCGACGGTGACGCTAGAGAAGCGCGGTCCAAGGGCCCGCGAAGCGACGGTTAGGGGGGAACCAACTTGCCGTTGCAGTGTCCGTGACCACGGATCAGAAGGTTGGGGGTTCGACTCCCTCACGGCGCGCCAGCCCGTCAGCCCTGAGCTCCAACCGTTTCCAACGCCTTCGATAGGGTTGAGCCATGGCCGAAACCACCCCGCTGTACGAGCGTGTCGGCGTGCTGCGCCCGTTGCAGCACCGCGACTTCCGGCTGTTGTGGATCGGCCAGGCGGTCTCGATGATCGGCGACGGGATCTACGTGTTCGCTGTGGCTTGGTATGTCTACAAGGACGTGCACGCGTCCCCGGCAGCGTTCTCGCTCGTAGGTGCGGCCTGGACGATTCCGCAAGTGTTGCTGCTGCTTGCGACCGGGGCGCTGTCGGACCGGATGGACCGCCGGCACTTGATGATCATCGGCGACCTGCTGCGACTGGTGGCGATCAGCGCGATCGGCGTGCTCATCCTCATGGACGCGATGACGATCCCGCTGCTGGTGGCCCTCGTGCTGCCCTACGGCGCGGGCCAGGCGATCTTTGGACCCGCGTTCAGCTCGATCATCCCGATGATCGTGCCCGAGGAGCATCTGGTCGAGGCGAACTCGCTCGGCCATACCATCCGTCCGCTCGCCATGATCGTGATCGGTCCGCTCATCGGCGCGTCCATCGTCGCGGCGGTCGGCACCGGGTGGGCATTTGTCGCCGACGGCCTGACCTTCGCCGTCTCGGCCTTCTGTATCTGGCTGATGCGTGTGCGCCGCGATCACGAACGAGCGGCGGACGAGCAGCACCTGTGGCAGGACATCCGCGAGGGCGTCGCCTATGTCCGGTCCACGCCGTGGCTCGTATGGGGCTTGCTCGCCGGCCTCGTGAGCCTCTTCTGTGTGTGGGGGCCGTGGGAGACACTCGTCCCGTTCGTCGTGACCGATCAGCTCTCGGGGACCGAGTTCCAACTCGCCCTCGTGTTCGGCGCGGGCGGCATCGGTTCGGTAGTGGCCGCGCTCTTCATGGCCCAGCGTGGCGGGCTCCCGCGCAAGCCCCTCACGGTCATGTACCTGTCGTTTGCGGTCGGCATGGGGATGACCGCGTTCTTCGGGCTGGTCGCGAACGTGCCGCAGGCCATGGCGGTTGCGTTCGTCGCGGAGGGCGCGATCGCCGTGCTCGTCGTCATCTGGTTCACGGCGATGCAGCGGCTGGTGCCGAACGAGCTCCTCGGCCGCGTGTCCGCGCTCGACTGGATGATCTCGATCATGGGCGCGCCGCTCTCCTTCCTGATCGTCGGCCCGCTGGCCACCGCGTTCGGCGCCGACATCGTGCTGATCGTCGCCGGCGTGCTCGGCGGCGGCGCCGCGCTCGCCTTCATGTTCGCGCCGGGTGCCCGCGGGCCTGAGCGCGACGGCAGGCTCAACGAGCCGGATCGATCCGGGGCGACAGCGCCGCCAGCATGACCGCCGCGGCCGCCGCGATCGCAAACGCGATCGCCAGGCCCGTCTCGAGCGACCCGCCCCGATTGGTCACGAGCGTGATCGCTGCACCGCCGAGTCCCGCGCCGACGGCGATCCCCACCGTGTCCATCAACAAGGTGGGCGCCAGCTCGCGCGCCTCGGCACCGGGCTCGACGCCGGCCATCACCGCGAGCGGAATCACGGGGTAGGCCGTTCCCATCCCGAACCCGGCGAGGGCCCACGCGACCAGGATCAGCACGAGCGGTGCACCGACGAGAACGAGCCACGCGCCGGCGATCCCGGCCAGGAAGCTCAGCGAGCCGATGAGTACCAGCCGGCTCGGCGCCATGCGGCCCGCTTCGTGCGACTGCCACCACGAGCCCGCCGCCCAGAGGAACGCCGCGACGGCGATCGTGAGCGAGGCCTTCGTCACCGACAACCCTCGGATGCTGGTGAGCATCAGCGGAATGTAGGAGTCGATCGCCGCGAAGCCGAGCGACAACAGGAGCGCGCACAATGCCGCGGCCGGGGCGCCTCGCCGGGCGCGCAGGGTCCCCGGCGCGAGCACGCCGTGGAGGCCGATCAGTGCGATCGCGATGCCAAGCACCAACAGGGCGAGCGACGCAGGACTCTGTCCGTCGGCGCCGGCGAGAAACAGCCCGGTGCCGAGCATCAAGAGCAGTGCTCGCGCGACCGGGGCGCGGGCTGCGTCTGGATCACGGCCCCCCGGCATCGCCGGCAGGATCATGGCGACCGAGATGAGGAGAATCGGGATCGGGACGACGAACGCCCAGCGCCAGCCGATCGAATCTGCCAGGAACCCGCCGAGCGGCGGTCCCAGCAGCGCCGGCAGCAGCCACGTGGTCGCCATCAGGGCGAGCACGCGTGGCCGGATCGCGGGCGGCAGCGCCTTGGCGACGGCGCTCAACGAGAGCGCGTAGGCGGCGCCGGTCGCAGCCCCCTGGACGAACCGCCCGATAACCAGCACGAACATCGTGGGCGCCGCCGCCGAGACCAGCAGCCCGACTAGATACAGGACCGCCGTGACGAGCACGAGCGGCCTCGTTCCCCAGCGGTCGGTCGCGGCCCCGACGATCGGGATCGTCCCGATCATCGCGAGTGCGGCCGCCGAGAACGCCCATCCGTAGAGGGAGAGGCCGCCCAGGTCCCGCAGCACCGCCGGCATCACGGTGGCCACGATCAGGTAGTGAACGGCGCCGAGCGTTTCGAACAGGAGGAGCCCGACGATGAGACGCCCGTCGCTCCCCCGGAAGACGTCTCGCCAAGGTGCGGGCTCGCCGATTTGCTGTGCCACGCGCCCAGGGTATGCGAGCCCGCGCCGGGAGCGGTCGTAGACTCGTGGCCCATGGAGTACACCCACGTCGGGCATCTGGGTCTGCAGGTCTCCCGGTTGTGCCTGGGCACGATGAACGTCGGCCCGCACGCCTCCGAGGAAGACAGCCACACGATGATGGACTCGGCGGTCGCCTACGGCATCAACTTCTTCGACACCGCCAACGTCTACGGCCGCCATCTCGGGGTCGGCGCCACCGAGGAGATCATCGGCCGTTGGTTCGACAAGGGGGAGGGACGCCGCGACGCGGTCGTCCTTGCGACGAAGGTATGGGGCAAGATGGGCGACCTCCCCAACGAGTCGCGCCTATCGAAGCTCGCGATCATCCATCAGTGCGAGGAGTCGCTCCGACGCCTTCGCACCGATCGCATCGACCTCTACCAAATGCACCACATCGACCGCGACGCGTGGTGGGACGAGATCTGGGAGGCGATGGACCAGCTCAAGCGGCAGGGCAAGATCCTCTACGTCGGCTCCTCGAACTTCGCCGGCTGGCACATCGCCCGCTCCAACGAGATCGCGTCGTGGCGCCATTCGCTCGGTCTTGCGACCGAGCAGTCGATCTACAACCTGACCCAGCGCGCGATCGAGCTCGAGGTCATCCCGGCTGTGGCGGAGTACGGCATGGGCCTCATTCCGTACAGCCCGCTTGCGGGCGGGCTCCTTGCCGGCGCCGTCGAGAAGGTCTCTGAGGGCCGCCGTTCGCAGGACTACATGCTCGCCGAGATCGAGTCGCGCCGGCAACAGCTCGAGCGGTGGGAGGCCGTGTGTCACGAGCTCGGCGAGCGGCCCGCCGACGTCGCGCTGGCCTGGCTCCTGCACCAGCCGGCGGTGACCGCCCCGATCATCGGACCCCGTACCGAGGAGCAGCTCCTGGGGTCGATGCGTGCGCTGCAGATCCGGCTCTCGGACGACGTGCTCGAGGCTCTCGACCTGATCTTCCCCGGGCCCGGCGCGCCGGCGCCCGAGGCCTACGCCTGGTAGCTCAGCGCCCCAGCAGCGCTTCCACCTCTCCCGCGGCCGCAGCCACCGCCGGCCCGTAGCGCTTGCCGCCCTGTCCGGCCAGACGCATCTGCGGTCCCGACACGGAGATCGCCGCGAGCAGGTGATCGCCCGGGCCGAAGATCGGCGCGCTCACCGACGCCACGCCCTTCTGGCGCTCGCCGTAGCTGTCGGCCCAGCCGCGGCGCCGCGTCGTGAGCAGCGACGTGCCGATGTCGCTGATGTCGAGATCGGCCGGCGCGCGCCCCCATGCGAGGAAGACCTTGCCCGCCGAGCCTTTGCCCAGGGGGAGCGAGGCGCCGATCGGCACGATGGTGCGAAGCTCGTTGTCCGACTCCACCGCGTCGACGCAGATCCGCCGGTCGCCTTGGCGCACGTAGAGCTGCGCCGACTCGCCGGTGGTCCGCGCGAGGTCCTCCAACACCGGCCGCGCCAGCTGGCGAAGCGGCAGCTCGCGCATCGCGGTCGAGGCGAGCGCCAGCAGCCGCGGACCGAGCGCGTATCCCATCCCGCCGACGTGGAACAGGAAGCCGTGGTCCTCGAGCGTCGAGACCAGCCGGTGCACCGTCGGCTTGGGAAGCCCCGTCGCCGTCACGATCGCGCCGAACGAGCGCTCTCCCCGCTCCACGGCGTCCAGGATCGCGACCGAGCGATCCAGCACGCCGACGAGCGCGGTCCGCCCGGGGTCGGGCTTGTCGAGCGGTCGTCGATCGTCGGGCATGGGGCCTGTGCTATTCTCCTCGTTCCGAACTTTGGAACCTAGTTCCACTAGGTGGAACAGGAAGAATAGCACGCCGGTCGCACCGCGGAGGGATCGCATGGCACCGCAGACGCTCGCCGAGAAGATCTGGGAACACCACGTGGTTCACCGCGCCGAGGGCGAGCCGGATCTCCTCTACGTCGACCTGCATCTCGTGCACGAGGTCACGAGCGCGCAGGCTTTCGACGGACTCCGGATGAGCGGGCGGCAGGTCCGCCGACCCGACCTCACCGTCGCCACGATGGACCACAACGTGCCGACCACCGACGGTCCCGTCACCGACGAGGTCAGCGCCCGGCAGATGGAGGCGCTGCGCCATAACGCCGAGGAGTTCGACGTCACGCTGTATCCGTGGGGCTCGGGCGGCCAGGGCATCGTCCATGTGATCGGGCCCGAGATGGGCTACACGCAGCCGGGCATGACGATCGTCTGCGGCGACTCGCACACCTCGACACACGGCGCCTTCGGTGCGCTCGCCATCGGGATCGGCACGAGCGAGGTCGAGCACGTGCTCGCCACGCAGACGCTTCCGCAGTCCAAAGCCAAGTGGATGTCGATCACGGTCGACGGCGAGCTGCCGGCGAACTGCAGCGCCAAGGACATCATCCTTGCGATCATCAACCGGATCGGCACCGGCGGCGGCGTCGGCCACGTCGTCGAGTACCGCGGCGCCGCGATCGAGGCGCTCTCGATGGAGGGCCGCATGACCATCTGCAACATGTCGATCGAGGCCGGCGCGCGGGCCGGGCTCGTTGCGCCCGACGAGACCACCTTCGCCTATGTGAAGGGCCGCCCCCACGCGCCCAAGGATGCCGACTGGGACACCGCGCTCGAGCACTGGCGCACGTTGCCGACCGATCCCGGCGCGGTCTTTGACACCGAGGTCGTCCTCGACGCGGCCACGCTCCATCCCTATGTGAGCTGGGGAACGAATCCGGCGCAGTCCACCACCATCGACGGCGCGGTGCCCGATCCCGGCCACGACGAGTCGGCGGCGCGGGCGCTGCGCTACATGGACCTCGAGCCCGGCACGGCGATGCGCGACATCCGCCCCGACACCGTCTTCATCGGCTCGTGCACCAACTCCCGGATCGAGGATCTCCGCGTCGCGGCCGACGTGGTGCGCGGCCGCCGGGTCGCCGAAGGCCTGCGCGCCCTCGTCGTTCCGGGCAGCGTCGCCGTCAAGATCCAGG
Organism: uncultured Actinomycetes bacterium; assembly: GCA_963816105.1. Lineage (GTDB taxonomy): Bacteria > Actinomycetota > UBA4738 > UBA4738 > HRBIN12 > AC-51. The sequence continues at coordinate 792,797 of CAWFJH010000004.1, forward strand.
CCGAGCACGAAGGACTCGACCGGGTCTTCGAAGACGCCGGCTTCGAATGGCGAGGCGCCGGCTGCTCGATGTGCCTGGGCATGAACCCCGACATCTTGCAGCCCGGGGAGCGGAGCGCCTCGACCAGCAATCGCAACTTCGAAGGACGCCAGGGCAAGGGCGGTCGGACGCACCTCGTCAGCCCGCGGGTGGCCGCCGCCACCGCCGTCGCCGGACACTTCACTACCCCGGAGGACCTGTAGTCATGGAGCCGATCGCACGCATCGCCGGCACGGCGGTCCCACTCGACCGCACCGACGTCGACACCGACCAGATCATTCCGGCCCGCCATCTCAAGCGAATTGAGCGCACCGGCTTCGGACCGTTCCTGTTTGAGGAATGGCGCGCCGACCCGGACTTCGTGCTCAACGACGATCGATACGCGGGCGCGACCATCCTGCTCGCCGGGTCCAACTTTGGCTGCGGATCGAGCCGCGAGCACGCACCCTGGGCGATCGAGGACTACGGATTCCAGGCGGTGATCGCGCCGAGCTTTGCCGATATCTTCCGCAACAACTGCCTCAAGATCGGTCTGCTGCCGATCGAGCTGCGCCAGGAGTCGGTCCGCGCGCTCATGGATGCGGTTCTCGACGACCCGGCCACGCACATCGAGATCGACCTCGAGGCGTTGAGTGTCCGCGCGCCCGAGCTCGACGAGGTCTTCGATATGGAGCAGTTCACCCGCTGGCGCCTGATGGAAGGGCTCGACGATATCGGGCTGACGCTCCGGCACCTCGACGAGATCGACGCGTTCGAGGGAACACGGGCCTCGTGGCTTCCCACGGCGTGACTTCCGCGGCGCGGTTCGAAGAGCTCGTCGTCGAGGCGATCGACGCGCTCCCCGACTGGGTGCACGAGGCGATGGACAACGTCTCGGTGCTTATCGAAGACTTCCCGCCGCCGGGACAGCCGCGATTGCTGGGTCTGTATCACGGTGTGCCCTTGTCCGAGCGAGGGGGCAACTACACGAACGTCCTGCCGGACACCATCACGCTGTATCGCGCGACGATCGAGTTGGTGGCCGGGTCCGACGAAGTGCGGCTCCGGGCGCAGATCGCGCGCACGGTCGCACACGAGGTGGCGCACCACTTCGGGATCAGCGACGATCGCCTGCGGGAGATCGATGCCTACTGACACGGAATGGATGCGCGAAGCGCTGGCGGCGGCCGAGGGATGCCTCGCGCACGACGACGTGCCGATCGGCTGCGCGATCGTTCGCGGCGACGAGCTCGTCGCGGCCGCCGGCAACGAGCGCGAGCTTCGCGGCGATCCCACAGCACATGCGGAGATCCTCGCGCTGCGCGCGGCCTCGGAGGCGACGGGCTCGTGGCGTCTCGAGGACTGCACCCTGTTCGTGACGCTCGAGCCCTGTGCGATGTGCGCCGGCGCGATCGTGCTCGCGCGGATCGAGCGCGTGGTGTTCGGCGCGGCGGATCCGAAGGCCGGCTTCGCCGGATCGCTCGGCAACCTGGTGGCGGACGACCGGCTCAATCACCGCGCGGCGGTGACCGGCGGCGTCGAAGCCGCCGCCTGCGGTGAGCTCCTGCGGTCGTTCTTCCGCACTCGCCGCTAGCTAGCCGCCGCGATTGGCCGCGGCCTCCTGGATGCGCTCGCCGATGACCGGCAGCTCCTCGCACATCGCGGCGAAGTTGGCCGCGTCCATCACCGCAGCCCGGGTCTCGGTCGCGGTGACGACCGTGGCGTTGCGTTGTTCGTCCTGCAGCAGTCCCATCTCGCCGAAGAACTCGCCGGGTCCCAAAGTCGCGACCTCGACCCCGTCGCGCCGGATGCTCACGCGCCCCTGCAGGACCACGAAGAATCCCTCGGACTGGGATCCGATGTTGAGCAGGTGCCAGTCGGGCGGCACGTCGACGGTTTCCAGCCAAGTACCCACGCGATCGAGATCCTCGTCGGAGAGCCCCGCGAACAGCGGCACGTCCCGCAGCTCGGCCGTGTCCATGTCCATACGGGCATCCTGCCACGCAACGGCCCGGCGTGGGCGCGTTGCTAGACTCGGCCCCGGAGGCGTGCCGGAGCGGACGAACGGGACCGCCTCGAAAGCGGTTGAGGGTCTAAACCGCCCTCCGCGTGTTCAAATCACGCCGCCTCCGCGTTGAAACGGCGGGCCCTTCGGGCCCGCCGTTTCCGTTCGGCCATGCGGACGCTTCGCCGTACGATCCCGTTCCGTGGAGCGCGAGCCCGACATCGACGAGCAAGAGCTGGACGACCGCGGGCCGGTGGAGAGCCGGCGGGCGCTCGAGCGGCTGATCTTCTTCTCCGACGCCGTGTTCGCGATCGCGATGACGCTGCTCGTCCTCGATATCCCGAAGCCCGCGAAGGACGAATCGCTTCGCCTCTTCCTCGACTCGAACACCGGAACCTTCATCGGGTACTTCATCAGCTTCTGGGTGATCGCCCTGTACTGGATCGGCCATCACCGGCTCTTCCGGTTCGTGAAGCGCTACGACCAGGGCGTCGTCACGCTGAACCTGCTGTTGCTGTTCTTCGTGGCGTTTCTGCCGTATCCGAGCGCGATCCTGAGCGAGCAATCGAGTGATCCGGGGAGGACCGTGTTCTATGCGCTCGCGGTCACGGCCGTCGGGTTCTCGAGCGCGGGGCTCACGTGGTACACGGTGTTCTACCGCCGCTTTGCCGGCCCGAACCCGTCGAGAGTCGCACGGTTCCACGTGCTCCGCGCGCTCGTCGCGCCGGTGGTCTTCCTCGTATCGATCCCGTTCGCGATGGCGGGCCACGTCGGCATCGCGCAGTCGATCTGGCTGTTGACGTTCGTCCCGTTGATCTTCGGGCCACAGATCACGCGGCGGCTCGAAGGCGGCGGTTAGCCGGCGGGCGTTCCACCGGACGTGCGCCCGCTCGCGTTGCGCCGCATCTCGTCTCCGTCTAGGCTTCGCCGCATGATCCGTTTCTTGGTGCGCACGGGAATCCTGCTGATAGCCAATGCGGTCGGTCTGCTCGTTGCGGCGGCCGTGCTCGACGACATGGAGGTGAACGCGCAGGGGTTCATCATCGCGGTCGCCATCTTCACCGTCGTCGTCGCCCTGATGACGCCGTTCCTCGCGAATATGTTCCGCAAGTCCGGCTCGGCTGCGCTCGGTGGGGTTGCGCTTATCGCGACGCTCGTCTCCCTGGCGATCACCGATGTGATCTCAGACGGGTTCACGATCAACGGCATCGGCACGTTTGTGATTGCCGCCGTGATCGTGTGGGTGGCCGCGTTGCTGGCGGCGTTCATCCTCCCGTATCTCGGTCTCAAGAAGTACCTCGCCGAGTCCGACTGACCCTCCGGCGTCGCTCCCGTCAGCGGAGCGCGAGACGCAGGAGCACCTCGTTGTCGAACACGATGTCGCCGGTCCGCTCGAAGCCGTAGCCCTCGTAGAACGGGATCGGGCCGCCCTCGCCTTCGCCGGCGGTCGTCCACATCTCCTCGACACCGCGCTCACGAAAGTAGGCGGCGATCAGATCGAGGGTCGCGGTGCCGTAGCCACGCCGCTGGTGATCCTTGTCGATGATGAGCTTCCAGAGGTAGTGCGCGATGTAGTCCGGACCCTCGACGTCGTCGCTGATCATCACGAAGCCGACGGGGACCTCGCCGTCGTAGATGCCCCATTGGATCGCCCGCCCGCCGGGCTCCTCGGCCGCTTCGGCGAAGGACTCGACGACCGTATTGACGAATTGCTCCTGATGCGGCGCGAGCGTGAGCGCCTCGATCGCGGCTCGGTTGTCCTCGGTGATCGTCCGGAGGGTGACCATGCGGCGATCGTATCGACTTCCGGCGCTACCTTCGTCCCGAAGGGCGTCGCCCCGAGAAATCCGGCACGAAGGCCCTCGACGCGGCGTCCTCCGGCGCGCATGCTTACAGCCCATGAAGGGCGGTGCACGGTGAGGTGGACGAGAACCAACCACGGCACGTTCCATGTCGTCGCGACCGCGGCGGCGCTCGCCGTCGTCTTGGCGTTGGTGAGCTGCACCAGCGACTCGTCCTCCTCGTCGATCTCGGTGTCGGCCTCGGTCTCGACGTCGGCGTCCGCCACCGAGACGGTCAGCCCGACGCCCTCGATCACCCCGGCAAGCTGGAGCAAGATCGCCGATGGTCCCGTCAAGGACTACTACATCGCCGCCGCCGTCTGGGACGGCACGCAGATGCTGGTGGTCATCACACAGTCGGATCCAACCTCGTACTGCCGCGAGCTGATCGCCGCCTACAGCCCGGACGACGACAGCTGGCGGATACTCACCAAGGTGCCGACGCCGGTCGGCTGTTTCGAAGGCTCGGACAAGCCCGTGTGGACCGGCAAGGAACTCTTGCTGTGGGGGATCTCGAACACCGCCTACAACCCCGAAACCGACACCTGGCGGCACCTGCCGCACCCGCCCGCGGGCGACGGCGGTCCGTCCGTCCTTGTGTGGACGGGTACGCAGATGATCGGCTGGGGTGGCGGGTGCTGCGATGAGCAGTTGAGCGATGGGGCCGTCTACACCCTCAAGACCAACTCGTGGAAGAAGCTTCCCCACTCGCCGCTCGCCGGACGGCACGCAACCGGTGTGTGGACCGGCTCGGAGATGATGATCTTCGGCGGGGAAGGTTCCTACGCCAACGGGTCCGTCACCTACTTCCGCGATGCCGCCGCGTACGACCCGGCGAAGGACACGTGGCGCAAGCTCCCACCGATGCCGCCGCCGACCGGTGGCACGTACTACAGCGGGACCTACGCGTCGGTCTGGGACGGCACGGAGGTGCTGCTCATCGGCGGACGGAACAAGACATCCTCGGGCGATATCGTGCCGCTCGACCGGGCCCTCGCGTTCGACCCGGCGGCGAACACCTACCGGTGGCTGCCGCCGATGGACTATGCGCGTTCTGGGTTCGTCTCGGCGTGGACCGGCGAGCGGCTCATCGTTTGGGGCGGCACGGTGGCGACCTCCAACTACAACGCGCCGCCGCAGATCCCGCCCTACGGTGAGTCCTACGACCCGGTGGCAAACGCCTGGTCTCCCTTGCCGAAGGCGCCGCTTCGCGCCCGTGTCGGTGCCGTTGCGGTGTGGTCGGGCGACGCCGTCTTGATCTGGGGCGGCTGGGACGCCCGGAAGTCGAACAAGACGACGGTCATGTTCTCCGACGGCGCAGCGCTCACCCCGCCGTCGGGCTAGCTCACTGCGGGCCCCGCGCGCGCTCCTCGTCGGCGCGCCGGAATCGCTCCGCCGCGATCGCGTGGTCGCCGCGGCGCTCCGAGACCTTCGCCAGCTCACGCCACGTCCAGCTGGCCAGCTGGCGCTCGCCGAGCTCCTCGGACGTCCGGGTCGCGCCGCGCAGGTCGTCCTCCGCCTCGTCGAACCGGCCGAGCTCCCGCTTGGCGACGCCCCGTTCTGCCAGGGCATCGGCGAGCTCCCAACGGGCGCCGAGGTCGGTGAAGATGCCGATGGCGCGGTCGAGGTCGGGGAGCATCTCCTCCCACTCCGCTCGTGTCTCGTGCAGGCGAGCATGCTGCGTGACCGCGACGGCCATGCTGAACCGGTCGCCCATCTCCTCGGCAACGGTTTGGGCCTCGTCGATCAGCTGTGTGGCGTCGTCAACGCGGTCTGCGTTCATCTCGTTGATCGACAGTGACGTCAGTGCCCGCACCTCCGCCCATTGGTCGCCGTGCTCGCGCGCGATCTCGAGCGCCCGGCGCCACAGGCGGTCCGCCTCCGCCGGCTGTTCCCGGGTCCACGGCACCCAGCCCGCGAACAGCAATGTTCGTGCGAGCGCCCACGGCTCCGCCAAGGACTCCGCCGATGCGACCGCTCGATCCATCAGCTCGGCGGCGCGCTCCATGTCGGCCTCGACGTTGATCGCGATGTCTCCGCGGAATCGGAGCGCGTGGGCCAGGGTCCACTCGTCGGCGATGTCCTCGCCGAGTGTGATCGCTCGGTCCAAATCGAGGGTGGCCGCCGGGTACTCGCCGAGCCAGTAATGCGCCTCGCCCATCCCCGCGAGCGCCCGGGCGCACCGCAGCGGATCGCTGTCGTCGATCGCCATGGCGCGGTGGTAATAGTCGACGGCGGAGCGGCTCTCCATCCGGCGGCGAGCCCGATCGCCTGACCGCAGCAACGAGTCCGCAGCCCGCGCGGGAATTTCGCGGCCGGCGGGATCGACGTCGAGGGACGCGAGCGCTGCGAGCTCGAGGTGCTCCGCTGCCCAGTTGGTTCGCCGCTCTTCCTCGAGCGAATCCGCGATGGCGACGTGCAGCGTGAGCCGCTGCCGTTTCGGCAGGCTGGCATAGGCGACGTCGCGAAACGTATCGTTGCGGAATCGCCAGCCACCATGTGACGAGGTTGACTCGTCGCGCACGATGATCTCGGCGTCGACGAGCTCCTGAAGTTGATCCATGCCGCACCCGGCAACGAGCTCGGCTTCGTCCTGATCGAACGAATACAGATAGACGGAGAGCCGCCGCGCCGCGTCCCGTTGATCCGGGGGCAGCGCGTCGAGCCGGGCCGCCACCATGGCCTGGACGGTGGGCGGGAGCTTTCGGCCGGCCGGCGGCGGGTCCTGGCCGTCGCGAAGCCGGATCAGCAGGCCCGTGGACTCGACGATGAAGAACGGGTTGCCGCCGGCACGCGCGGCGACAGAAGCGGCCTCCTCCTCGGTGATGCGGGCGCCGCCCGCCTGGCGCGCCAGACCGACCGCCTCGTGGTCGGCGAGCGTCTCGAGCCGCAGGAGCACATGGTTGGCCGCCGCCGACCCCCAGGTCGGCCGGTCCTCCAGCAGCTCGGGGCGAGCGGCGGCGAGCACGATCGCCGTGTGGCGCCCGTCGTGTCCCCGCGAGCCCAGACGCTCGATCAGGTCGAGCATCGGTGGCCGCAGCGTATGGGCGTCGTCGAAGAGCAACGCCACCGGCCGGTCGACGCTGAAGGCATCGACGAGCGCCGACAACCCCTGCGACACCTCGTCGATGAACGCGGATTCCTCGCGGCGATGCTCGCCAAGACCGAACAGGAGCTCGAGGCGATCGATCGTCCGCGCGGGGTCGGCTATCCGCGCCGCCCCCTCGACGAGCTCCTGCAGTCGCTGCCGCGCCTTCTCGGGAGCATCGCCGTCGTCGATGCCCGCGACATCGCGCACCATGCTCGTGATGGGCGCAAAGGTGGCGCTGTCGGCTGTCGGAGAGTTCCTGCCGGTCAGCGTGAGGACGTCGGGGTCCAGCCCCGCGACGAACTCGTCGAGCAGACGCGACTTGCCGATGCCCGGCTCGCCGATCACGGTGAACAGCAGCGGTGCGCGCGACGTTTGCACGCGCGCGAGCGAACCGCGAAGCAACGCGAGCTCGTCGGCACGCCCGACAAGCGGGATCGTGCGCCGAGCCGACCGTGTGGTGAGACCCAAGACGGGATAGGCGGCGAGGTCGCCGTCGAAGCCCTTGGCCGTTACGGTTCGACGCTCGCCGAGCGACACCGCCGTCTCCGTCAGCGCCCGCGTCGTCTCGCCGACCAGCACCTCACCGGGGCCGGCCGCTCCCTGCAGGCGCGCGGCGGCGTTCACGACCGGTCCGGTGATGAGCAGCTGTGCGGCGGGCCCGACCCCCGCAGCGGCCTCTCCGGACTCCACGCCTACGTGGATCTCGAGCGGCTGCTCGAGATCGAGTTCGTCGCTCAGTCTCCGCAGCCGGCCGCGGATCGCAAAGCCGGCGCGGACGGCGCGCAGCGCGTCGTCTTCGTGCGTCTGGGGCAGACCGAACACCGCCATGACCGCGTCGCCGATGAACTTCTCGGGGCGTCCACGAAGGGCGAAGAGCTCCTCGGACGCCGCGTCGTAGAACTGGCCGAGCACGTCGCGCATCCGCTCCGGGTCGAGCCGCCGCGCAAGTCCGGTGGAGTCGACGAGGTCGGCGAACAGCACCGTGACCATCCGTCGCTCGTCCGTGGCGAGCGGATCGGCCAAGGGCGATCCGCAATTCGGGCAGAATTGCGCTCCCTCAGGCGCTTGCGCTCCACAGACCTGACACGTCATGCGTCACAGGATAGGTGCACGGTGCGCGTGCGCGGGGGTCCGGCGTCCGTATCCTGGGCGGGTGCGACGCTTCCTCGTTCCGATCCTGCTTGCAGCCCTCGTGCTGCCCGCGACTCCCGCGGGAGCGATTCCGGGGGGCCACTACGCCATCGGCGACTCCGTCATGCTCGGTGCAAAGCCGCAGCTCGGCGCGCGAGGCATCCAGGTCAATGCCCGCGTCTCGCGGCAGTTCGAGGAGGCCGTGACCATCGTGCGGCGCAGGGCGGCGAGCGGCCTGCTGCGCCGCAGGCTGATCGTTCACCTGGGAACGAACGGCATCCTCATCCAGGCGTCGCAGTGCGACGCGATTGCGCGTGCCGCCGGCCGCCACCGTCGGGTCTATCTCGTCACGGTGACCGGGCCGCGGCGCTATCCCGGGATTCGCAAGACGCAGAACATGCGTATGCGCGCCTGTGCGCGGCGCTATCGCAACACCCGGCTGCTCGACTGGTCGGCCTTCTCCCACGGCCATCGCGCATGGTTTTACGACGGGATGCACCTGACCCCGAGCGGCCGCATTGCATACGCCGCGTTTCTCGCCTCTCGGACCTCCTAGCCGGCGTTCCGTACACTCGACCGCGGTGGCCTGCCCGAGCGGCCGAAGGGACACGCCTGGAAAGCGTGTGGAGGGGCAACTCTCCCGAGGGTTCGAATCCCTCGGCCACCGCCAACAGCTACAGCCCGAGCGCCCAGTTCGTGAACGACCGGCGCACCGACATCCCGATTCGCTCGTAGAACGGGAGCGCGTCGGTGCGCGAGTCGGTGCTGAGCTCGGTGAACGAGGACCCGAGCTCCGCCGACCGGACGAACGCGGCGTTGAGCATCGCCCGCGCGATGCCGCGGTGACGGTGGTCGCGCCGGACGGCGAACTTGTCGACCCAGATGCTCTCCGCAGACTCGATGAGGAATGCACCCCCGACGATGTCGTCGCCATCGAGCGCGACGATCATGTCGTCGTTGCGAAAGCCCTCGCGCCGCGTCGTGAGCGCCTGCCACGTTTCGATCGTCGACGGCTGCCGGTTCTCGAACTCCGAGAAGGCGTCCTCGAACATCCGGAGGAGCTCGATCTCGTCGGATGCGCGGAAGATGCGCAGGTCGATCCCGGGTGGGGGGTCGGCGGTCGGGGACGTGGGGTGATCGATCCGGAGGATCCACGACGAGTATTGGGATCGGTAGCCGGCGTCGCGCAGCATCGAGACGACCTCGGTGCGCCGGTCATCGATCACCTGGGCGACTGTTGCCGCGCCCAGCGCACCGGCCCGATCCTCGGTCCAGCCCCGCAGCGCGGTACCGACGCCGCGGCTCCGAATCGACGGATGCACGTCCACGAACGCTCGGCGCCGGTACTGGACGATCGCCCAGCCGACACAGTGTGCATCGTCGAACACGCCGAGCCAGTCGTGCTCGCGGTCGAATCCCTCGACCGACGTGTCGGCAAGGAGGTCCGCGCGTTCCCACATCGGCTCGCCGCTGTCATGGAGCTCGCATTCGTTGATCATGGCGACGACGTCGTCGACGTCGGCGGCGGTGAGCGCGCGGGCGGTGAGCCCGGCCGGAAGGTTCATTCGGTGCGCCACCCGGGGCAGCGGGCGGGATCCACCGGGCCTGGCGCCGCGGTCATGCGTTCGAGCGTGCGGCGCACGTCGTCGAAATCCGTGTAGGGCATGTACGGCACGCCGTCGGCCTCGCACAGTCCGACCAGCGCGTCCTTGGCAAACACGACGTCGGCGTACAGCGCACCGAATCGGTCGGAGTGGCCCTCGCCCACAAATGCAACGGGCCGGGGTGCCCGCTGGACGGCGAGCATCTTGCACGTACCGCACCAGGTGCACTCTGGGTGACCGTTGGGATAGGCCATCTCACCGGCAGCCCAGTCGTTGGTCACGACGTCGATGCCGCTCACCCCTGCGGCCGCGAGCAGCGGCTCGACGTAGAGACCGAGCCCGTCCGACACGATCGTCACCGGCACCTGCTCGCGTTCGCACCAGCGGGCGAAGTCGGCAAACGTTGGATCCATCGGACAATGCTCGAGGGCGTAGGCGATCAGCTCGTCTCGGAGCCCGCGAAAGGGCGCGATCTGCGCGCGGATCCCCGCGCGCGTGTCGATCTCGCCGCGCTCCCACGCGAGGTCGTAGTCGCGCCAGTCGGGGTCGCCGAAATGATTCATCAGATCTTCGGCGACGTCGTGCAGGCACGCGGTGCCGTCAAAGTCGACGAGCACGGACCGGACCGGAAGCATCCGCCAAGGCTACCGGCCGCCTGCGAGACTCGGCGCGTGCCGGACGCGAGCGAGCTCGAGCGGATGGCGGCGTTCGTTCCCGCCGCGTGGCGCCGGCGCGTAGCCGCCTGCGGCGGCGTCGTGCACGAGCACGACGGGCTGGCTGTGTGTCTCACCGGCGTCCCGGTGGCTGCGTTCAATCCGACGCTGATCGAGCGAGCCCCGGTCGACCTCGACGCGGCCCTGGCGGATGCGGAGGCGCGGTACGTGGGGAGCGGCTTCTCGTTCGGGATCGATCTCGAGCCTTCGCTCCACGGTCCGGTTCGCGAGGCGGCGCAGCGCCGTGGTCTGACGATGATCGAGTCACGGCCCGGCATGTGGGCCACGATCCGCAACGCGATCCCCGCTGCGCCTCCCGACGGCGTTGAGGTGTTCCGGGTCGACGATGCCGCGCTGCTGGACGACGTGGCCGAGGTCGACGAAGCCGCGTTCGGAGGCGAGGCGGCGCTCACGCGGCGCTTCCTCCCCGATGCGGTGCTCGAGGATCCGGCACAGCGCGTCTACGCCGCGCGGGTCGACGGCCGGGTGGTGGCCGCCGGCGAGAGCACCACGCTGGACGGCGTACTCGGGGTCTTCGGCATTGCAACGCGCCCCGAGTACCGCCGACGCGGTATCGGCACAGCGCTCACCTGGTTGTTGATGGCCGACCGCGCCGACGACGCGGATCTCGCCGTGCTCGATGCGTCGGATCTCGGCGCCGGCGTGTATCGCCGGCTGGGATTCACCACGATGTCGACGTGGGAGGTCTGGGTCCGGCCGAGTTCCGGCGCCTAGCGCTGGGCGCCGTCGACGATCGTCCGGCCGGCGAGTGGCTGGTCGAGCGTGATCGTCACCTGCTTGAGCATCGCAATCTCGATACACGCGACGTCGCCCCCATTCGGATCGGATCCCTGGAAGAGGGTCACCGTGACTGCGTCGTCGGTGTAGGAAACATCGACGTGATCGAGGACGTAGCAGGGTTCGACGCCGCTCCAGAAGTTGATCGTGAGGGTACGGTCGTCGTCGGCGATCGTCGCCGTGTCGAATCCGGTCGGTCGCACGTCCACCATGCCCGGACGCGGCTCGACGATCTGCGGATCGAACGGTGCGGGGGACCCGCCGATGTCCTTGTCGTGACAGTCCGGGTTCTGAATGGTGCACAGCGTTCCTCCGGGTGTCCCTGGCGATCCGGGCGACCCACCGGATGGCTCGGACTGGACCGGCTGGTCGGCACCGGGGGTCGTGGCGGAGGCCATCGTGGCGATCGCGAGGGCCAGGACGGCCGCGGTGATGGCAATCGCTGCCTTGCGGGAGGTGCGCATGGCGTGTCCTTCCTGCTCGGAGCCCCGGGGAGTGGGCTGATGGAGGTTGGGACGTCCCGCACGACCGGACAGGTTCCCCTGGCGGTCAAGCCCGCGAGGAATCCGACCGATGGCCTAGGGACGGTCCTACCCGGCAGGAGGTTCTCGATGATCGTCGCACCGATGTTGCGTCGGAGCGCCGTGCCGCTCGGCATCCTTACGCTCGGCGTGCTCGTGGTCGCCACCGGATGGCTGGTCCTTCAGGGCCTCCCGTTCCTTGCGGGCTCCGCGCTGATGTGTGTGTTCGCACTTGGCGAGATCGCCCTGCTCACCACGCATCCCGAAGACGTCTGAGCCACCCCGGATCGGACACGCCTGGTGTCCGCGACCGCTCGTATACTCGCCCTGGTCGTGCTAGGCGGGGAGCTAGCGGTGCCCTGTACCCGAGATCCGCTTATGCGGGGCTGAATCCCCGCCGGAGGCCCGCGAGGTCCGAGGCAGCCTCGGCGCGGGGCGTTGAAGGTCGGGTCCTACGCGACGTCGGATCGCGAACCGGGTCAGGGCGGGAACGCAGCAGCCCTTAGCGGTTTCCGGCGGGTGCCGTAGGTTCGCCTGGCTGGAGCCTGCCGCACCGAGTAGCGATCGAGTCTCACGCGGTCGAAGGCGGGTGCACGGCCACTTATCGAGACCGTGGGGGAGCGCGTGGCGGACGAGAAGCAACACCAGGCCCTATACCGACGCTACCGTCCCCAGACGCCGGCCGAGCTGCTGGGACAAGATCATGTCGTGCGAGCGCTTACGGGCGCGATTCGTGAAGGGCGACTGCATCACGCGTTCCTGTTCTGCGGACCCCGGGGCACGGGCAAGACCTCGACCGCGCGCATCCTCGCCAAGATGGTCAACTGCGAGCAGGGGCCGACTGCCGAGCCTTGCGATCGCTGCGACCAGTGCATCGCCATCCGCGAGGGCACGCACGTCGACGTCGTGGAGATCGACGCCGCCTCGCACGGCGGGGTGGACGACGCCAGGGATCTGCGCGAGAAGGCGCCGACCGCGCCGATGGTCGGTCGCGAGAAGATCTACATCATCGACGAGGCGCAGCGGCTGTCACGCGAGGCGTTCGACGCCTTGCTCAAGCTGTTCGAGGAGCCGCCGGAGGGCGTGCGATTCGTCCTCGCGACGACCGAACCGCACAAGATGCCGGCCACGATCATTGGTCGCTGTCAGCGGTTCGATTTTCGCCGGCTGACGATCGAGGATCTCTCCGAGCACCTCGTCGCGATCGCAAAGAACGAGGGGGTCGAGCTCGATCAGGTCGCCGCGTTTGCGATCGCGCGACATGCGGAGGGCTCGGCGCGCGACGCGCTCTCGCTGCTCGATCAGGCGACCGTCCTCGGCGGTCAGACCGTCGACGATGCCGTTATTCGGTCCTTGCTCGGGGCCCCGCAGGGCGAGATCCGCCTGGAGATCGCCGATGTCGTCGCGGTGGGCGACGTGCGCGGCGCGTTCGAGCTGGTCGACCGGCTCGTCCAGGCAGGCCACGACGTCCGCAACGTGACCGGCGATCTCCTCGCGCACTTCCGCAACCTGCTGCTGGTCCAGACGGCGCCGGGCCAGGAGGACCTGCTCGACATTCCCGCCGACGCGTACTCGGCCATGCGCGCCCAGGCGGAGAAGTTCACGCCGGCGGAGCTCTCCCGTGTGTTGAGCCTGTTACTGGCGGCGCAGAACGATATGCGGTGGACGACCTCCCCGCGTTTGACGCTCGAGCTCGCGCTGGTACGTGCGTGTGCGCCCGAGACCGATCCGTTGCCGGCGGGCGTCGTCGCTCGGCTTGAGCGGCTCGAGCGCCTCGCGAACGTCACGCCGCGAGCCGCTGCCGCTCCAGGCGTGCTCGAGGAACCCGCGGAGCTCAAGGCGGAGCCCAAGGCGGCGACGCCGGCTCCCGCCCCCGAGCCCGTGGCCGAGGCCGACACACCGGCCGACGCGTCCGCGCCCGAGCCGGTAACGCCCGCGACGGTCCCGGTGCCCGAGGCGGGTGTCCAGCTTCCTGTTCCCCACGCCGCCGACGCGGCCAGCGTCGATGTCGCGATGCTTCGCCGATCGTGGGGCTCGCTGGTCCAGCACCTGGGGCAGGGCAACCAGCCCGTGCTTCGCGCGCTGATGGAAAGCGCCACCCCGGCCGCCTACGACGGCGCGACGCTCGAGCTGGCGTTCCCGCCGACCTTCCGTAACACCGTGCGCCAGGTCGAGAGCCGCGAGGACGCCCTGCGCAGCGCGATCCAAGAGCTGTTCGGCATCTCGCCGGCGATCACCTGCGTCGTGCGCGAGTCGCGCGGCGGCGAAGCCGAGCACATCGAGGCGGTCGAGGAGGACGACGCGCCCGGCGATGACGCCGAGGCGCTCCGCCGGGTGCAGGAGATGCTCGGCGCCGAGCCGGTCGACGGGGCCTAGCCGATGTACGAAGGCCCGATCCAGGATCTGATCGACGAGCTGGCGCGTCTGCCCGGCGTCGGCCCCAAGTCGGCGCAGCGCCTCGCGTTTTGGCTGATCAAGGCGCCCGACGAGGACGCGCGCCGGCTCGCGACGTCCATCGTCACCGCCAAGGAACGCATCTCGTTCTGCCGCGAATGTGGCAACGTCGCCGAGGGCGACCTGTGCCGAGTCTGCCGCGACGAGAGCCGCGACCGCACCGTGCTTTGCGTCGTCGAGGAACCGAAGGACGCCGCCTCGATCGAGAAGAGCGCCCTGCACAAAGGTCGGTACCACATCCTCGGCGGGGCGATCAGCCCGCTCGACGGCATCGGCCCCGACGACCTTCGGGTCCAGGAGCTGCTCGAGCGGGTGGATCGCGATCACGTCGTCGAGTGCATCCTCGCCACCAATCCCAACCTCGAGGGCAACGCCACCGCGATGTACGTCGCGGCACTCATCAAACCGCTCGGCGTGCGGGTGACACGTCTGGCGAGCGGCCTGCCGGTCGGCGGCGACCTCGAGTACGCCGACGAGGTCACCTTGTCCCAGGCGCTCGAGGGTCGGAGGGAGATGTGAACGACCGCCCGTCGGCGCGCGAGGCCGTCGACCGGGCACTCGTCCTGTACGCGCTCGTGCGGCGCGCGACGATCGAGCTCATCGTGGCCGAAACCCGCGACCAGGTGCGGCGCCGGCAGGCCGAGAGCGCTCGTGAGGAGACCGAGCGCTGGTTCGAGCGCGAATCCCTCGCCGATGCCGTCACGCCGACGGAACGGTCGCTGTTCGATGCCGAGACCGCGGCGTGGCCGCCGGAGGCGATCGCGGACGGCATGTGGCGCAAGGAGGCGCTGGGCGTGATGCTGTGGGCGCTCCGCGTCCTCGATGCGCTTCCACCGATCGACTCGGAGTTCGAAGTCGACGAGTTGAACGCGGCGATCGAGACTGCGGGCTCGGTCTCCGGGTTCCGGGCGACGGCGCGGCTGCGCGATCCCGGCGAGATCGAGGCCGCCTGGCGCGAGGCCGATACGTGGTTCGGCGCGACCGAGGGGTCCGACGGCGACGACAACACGCTCGCGTCGATCAGCGCCGAGCGATCTCGTGCGCTCGCCTGGCTGCGCGACGCCGGTGCGCCGCTGCCCTAGCCGGTCGCTTCGTTCGGCACCACGAAGTGGCAGGCCGCCGGACGGCCCGTCCCGCGGTCGATGAGCGCCGGCTTCTCGTCCGTGCATCGCTGCTGCGCCATCCAGCAGCGTGTCCGGAAGCGGCAGCCCGAAGGCGGGTTGGCCGGGTTGGGGAGATCGCCCGAGAGCACGATCCGTTTGGCGCCCGCCTTGCCGGTGACGTCGGCGGTCGGCAGGGCGGACACAAGCGCCTGCGTGTACGGATGCGAGGGAGCCAGCAGCACGTCGGCCTCCTGGCCCTCTTCGACGATCTCGCCGAGATACATCACGGCGATGCGGTCGGCGACTTGCCGAACGACCGACAGGTCGTGCGCGACGAAGACATAGGAAAGCGACAGCCGCTCCTGCAGGTCCTTGAGCAGGTTGATGATCTGGGCCTGGACCGACACGTCGAGCGCGGAGACCGGCTCGTCGCAGACGAGCACCTCTGGGTCCAGCGCCAGCGCACGCGCGATGCAGATCCGCTGTCGCTGCCCGCCCGAGAACATGTGCGGGTAGCGATTCGCGTGGTTGGGATCGAGCCCCACGAGGGCGAGCAGCTCGCGCACCTTGTCGGGCCACTGCTTCTTTGGCAGGAAGTCGCGGTGCACCGCGTAGGGCTCCGTCAGGATGTCGGCGATCGTCATTCGCGGGTCGAGCGACCCGAGCGTGTCCTGGAACACCATCTGGACCTCGCGCCGGTACCGGAACCGCTCCGGCCTGGTGAAGTCGTCGATGTTCTTGCCTTTGTAGGCGACGGTGCCCGAGGTCGGCTGCTCGAGCATCATCAGCAGCCGTGCGAGGGTCGACTTGCCGCATCCCGACTCACCCACGACGCCGAGCACCTCGCCCTTGTCCAGGTGGATGCTCACACCGTCGACGGCGTGGATCACGCCCGAGGAGCCGAACACCTTGTCGTTGAGCGGGAAGTGCTTCACCATATCGACGACGTCGAGCAGCCGCTCGCGATCGCTCATCGGATGACCTCGTCCGCGTGGAAGCACGCGCTCCATCTCGCCGGGCCGACCTGCTCGAACGCCGGCGTCTCGACGCGGCATCGTTCATCGGCGAGGGGGCATCGCGGATGGAAGGCGCAGCCGCTCGGCAGGTGGAGCATGTTCGGTGGCGCGCCCTTGATGCCGGGCAGGCGATCCTCGCGGATCTGAATGTCGGGGATGGCACGCAGCAGGCCGAGCGTGTACGGGTGCTTGGGCGCCGCGTAGACGTCGCGGGCCGGGCCGAGCTCGACCATGCGGCCCGCGTACATCACCGCGATGCGATCGGCGATCGCGACGGCCACCGCCAGGTTGTGCGTGATCAGCACCATCGCCATCTCGGTCTCCGCGACGAGGGATCCGAGCAGCTCGAGCACCTGCGCCTGCACCGTCACATCGAGCGAGGATGTCGGCTCGTCGGCGAGCAAGACCTCCGGTTCGAGGGCGACCGCCATCGCGACCATCACCCGCTGGGCGATTCCACCGGACAGCTCGTGGGGGTACGCCTTCATACGCTCCTTTGGCGAGGCGATCCCGACGCGATCGAGGAGCTCGATGGAGATCTGTTTTGCGTCGCCGCGTGAGAGGCCCTGCCGTTCGCAGAGCAACTCGACCAGCTGGCTGCCGACCGTGAATACCGGGTCGAGCGCCGTGTGGGGATCCTGGAAGAGCATGGCGATCTTCGCGCCCCGCACTTCCCGCATCTCCGCCTCGCTGATGGTCAGGACGTCGATGTCGTCCAGCTTCGCGGTGCCGCTGGTGATGTGTGCGGGCGGCGAGTCGAGGATCCGCATGATCGCGCGAGCGTGGACCGTCTTACCCGACCCGGACTCGCCGAGAACCGCGAGCACCTCGCCCTTCTCGAGCGAGTAGCCCACGCCCTCGACCGCTTTGACGACGCCCTCTTCCGTCCGGAACTCGACGCTGAGGTCGTCGACCGCAAGCAGCGGCTCAGGCATCGGTGGCAAGCTTCACGTCGAGCGCGTCGCGCACGGATTCTCCGAGCATCACGAACGCGGCGATCAGCAGGCAGAGGAACAGAGACGGGAAGAACAGCAGGTACGGCGCCGACGTAAACCGCGTCTGCGCGATCGAGATCTGCAGTCCCCAGGAGATGGCGGGCAGCCGCAGCCCGACACCGAGGTAGGTCAGGGCCGCCTCGCCGGCGACCGCGCCGCCGACCAGATAGGCGGCGAAGACCAGCACGGGCGCGATGCCGTTCGGGAGCACGTGGCGGCGAAGCGTCCGGCCGCCGGATGAACCCACGGTCTCCGCGGCGCGCACGTAGCCGCGTTGTCGCCCGGAGATCACGGTCGATCGGACGAGGCGCATCATGTCCGGCCATCCGAAAAACACCAGGACGAGCGAGACGATGAGCACCCCTCCTTGGTTGAACAGAGACAACAACAGGATCGACCCCAGCAGCGTCGGGACGCAGAAGAACACGTCGGCGATGCGCGAGATGAGGAGGTCGGTGCCGCCGCCGAAGTAGCCGGCCGAACCACCGAGGGCGACCGCCAGCAGCACCGTCAAGCCCGCGACGATAAGCCCGACCTCCATCGACGTACGCGTGCCGTAGACGACCCGCGTGTAGTAGTCGCAACCCAGGATGTCGGTGCCGAACCAGTGAGCTCGGCTCGGCGACTGGGTGGTATCGGCGAGGTGGCAGTACTCGGGCCCCAAGGGCTTGGTGAAGAACAGCTGCGGGACGAGCGCCATGCCGACGAAGATCGCGATCATCACGACCGCGATCCGGAACTGGTTGTCGCGCTTGAGCTTCTTCCAGACGTCGCCCCAGAGCGTCGCCGTGGGAGCGTCCACTTCGTGGGTGAGGCCCGAGGTGCCCTCGATAACGCTGGTCGGCCGGTTACTCATAGGAGATCCGTGGGTCGATGCGGGCGCAGATCAGGTCCACGATCAGGATTGAGAACACGATGAGGATAGAGCTCAGCATCACGAGGCCGACCACGAGCGGCCCGTTCTGCGTGCGAATGCCCGTGACGAGGGCCTGCCCGAGGCCCGGGAGGTTGAAGATTGTCTCGGTGAGGACGGCGCCGCCCATCAGATAGGCGAGGTCGAGGCCGAAGATCGTCACGATCGGCACGAGCGAGTTCTTGAGCACGTGGCTCCCGACGACGCGGCGCCGCGACAGGCCACGCGCGTTGGCGGCCCGGATGTGCTCGCCGGACATGTTCTCGAGGATGCTCGAGCGCCCGAGGCGCCCGAGCGACGCCGCCGACAGGATCCCGAGCGTGAGACACGGAAGCACAAAGGACATCCACCCGCCTTGGACGCCGGCGACGGGGAACCAGCCGAGCTTGATCCCGAAGACGTACTGGAGCACGAAGGCGAAGACCAGCACTGGGATCGTCCACAGGATCAGCGTCGTGACGAGGATCGTCGAGTCGATCCACGTCCGCCGCTTCACCGCGGCGAGGATCGCGAGCGTGAGACCCAAGACGATCTCGACGGCGAAGGAACCGAGTGCCAGCCGCAACGTGATGGGAAAGCGCTCCAGAACAATGCTCGAGACCGAGCGGCCGGTGAAGGTCTCGCCGAGGTCGCCGTGCGTCACGCCCTTCACGTAGAGCAAGAACTGCACGACGAAGGGTCGGTCTAGGTGATAGCTGGCTTTGATCGATGCGATCGTGCTCGGCGACAGGGGCTTGTTCCCGGCCAGCCTCATGATCGGATCACCCGGTGAGAGGAACACCATGCCGTAGACCAGCAGCATGACGCCCAGTAACACCGGGATCACCAGCAACAATCGCCTGACCAGGTATCGGCGAGACACGCGCGCCTCTCCCGTCTCAGCTTCGGTTTTCGGTTAGCTCGACTGCACCACCTGCACGCGCTCGAGCGCGATCAGGTCGAGCGGTCCGTCCTTGGTCACGTTCGTCACGGTGGGCTGGTTGATGGAGTTGAACCCGCCGTAGCCCCACGGGATGACGGGCATGTCCTCGAGCGCGAGGTCGTCGGCCTGCTGGTACAGCGGGATCGACGCCTCCATGTTCGCGGCCTCGTCGCCCTGCTTGAGCAGATCGTCAAACTCCTGGTTCGTGTACCCGGTGGCGTTGTAGCTCCCCTTCGTGCCGTAGAGCGGCCAGAGGTAGTCCTGCATGCTCGGGTAGTCCATCACCCAGCCGTCCAGGAACCAGGGGCCGTCCCACTTCTTGTTGAGGGTGTTGCCGTACCAAGTGTTGAACGGGATCGAGTTGATCTTCACGTCCAGGCCGAGGTTCTGCTTCCACTGGTTCGTGATGGCCTCGGCGGCCTGCTCGAGAACCGGGTCATCGGAGTAGATGTTGAACTCGAGCGTGCCGGACCAACCGGAGTCGGCCAGCTTCTGCTTCGCTTCCTCGACGTTGAGCGTGCAGTACTGGCACGCACCCTGACGGTAGCCTGCGATTGCGGGCGCGATCAGGTCGTCGGCCGGCGTCTCGTTGATGAGGATCGCGGTCATGACCTGCTGACGGTCGATCGACATCGACAGGGCCTGCCGAAGCTCCTTGTTCTGGAACTTCGGGTCATACAGCGGGAACCCGATGAACAGGAACGACGAGCTTGGGAACCGCTGCAATGAGTCGGCGTACTGGGTCTCGGCCTCAGCCAGGTGCGACGAGCCGACTAGGCCGATGTCGAGGTTGCCGGCCTGGAAGTCCACCCACGCGGCGTCGCCGGTGTACTCCTTCAGCTCGATCTTGTCGGCGAGACCGGGCGTGCCCGGGAACGCGTCGTAGCGCTTCACGTTGATGGTTTCGTCGTGCTTCCACTTGCCGTCCATCTGGTACGGCCCGTCGCCGATCGGCTGCTCGTCGAACGCGTCGGGGTCGTCGTAGAAGGCCTGCGGCAGCGGGTCGTAGGCGTCGAAGCCGAGGGTGGCGGGGAACTGGCTGAACGGGGCCTGCAGGGTGACCGTGAACGTCGTGTCATCCTGGACCGCGAGCCCGCTCATCTCCGTCTTCTTGACGTTCTTGCAGTCGGAGGGGTTGAGGTCGTCGTAGCCGACGATCTTGTCGAAAAACGAGTTGAGGATGTAGCCGTTGGTGCAGTCGGCGGTGAAGTTCCATGCGTCGACGTAGGACTGGGCGGTCACTGGCTCGCCGTTGTGGAACGTCCATCCGCTCTTGATCTTGATCGTGTAGACAAGACCGTCGCTTGAGGGGGTCACGGACTCGGCCTGGTCCGGGATTGGCTCGCCTTGGTCGTTGAAGGTCATCAGGCGAGTCCACAACACCTCGAAGGCCTGCGAGCCGCACGACTCGTAGTCATTGTGCGGGATCAGGTGGGACGGCTCGCAGTTCTGGACCGAGTAGGTCCCGCCCTGCGTGCCTGACGGGGCGTTGGAGGCACTGCCGCTGCTGCTCTTGCTGCTACACGCGGTTGCCACGATGGCGACAGCCACCCCGACCACCAACACTCGCGCCCAACCCTTCATGAACCCACCTCCGCTGTCATCGACGGCCCATCCTGCACCGCATTGCGACTGAGCACAAACCCCACTCAAGCACTGATACGAGCGGGAGCACGCTACCGGTTGAGGGTGATCTTGCCCACCCGCTGGTCGTCGCCGAGGCGGGCCAGCGCCGCCGCATACGTGTCAAAAGCGAACGGAGGTTCGAGCGGGATGCGGACGTCGTTCCCGCCGATGAGCCGAACGGCTTCCGCGAAGTCGGCGCGACCGTGCATCGAGCTGCCGATCAGCTCGAGCTGTCGCCAAAACAGCGTCGGTAGGTGAATCTCGGCCGTCCGGCCGCTGGTTGACCCGTTGGTGACCAGGCGCCCGCCGCGCGCGAGCGCCGCGATCGATCGGCCGAGGGTGACGGTCCCGACGTTGTCGACGACGACATCGACGCCGCGACCCCCGGTAGCCTTCCGCACTGCCTCGTCAAATGCATCCTCGGAATCGAAGACGCTTGCGGCGCCGTTGGTCTCGGCCCACGCCCAACCGGCCTCGCCGCGCGAGGCCGCGAACACACGCGCGCCCGCCGCCCGTGCCACCAGGAACGCCGCGATCGCACTCCCGCCGCCGACCCCGACGACGAGCACGTCGGTGCCGGCCCCGACCCGCCCCCGCCGGAGCATGCGCACTGCCGATGCCGTCACCAGCCCGAACGCGCCCGCCTCCTCCCAGGTGAGACGCGCCGGCTTGCGGACCGCGTTGATCGCCGGGACGACGACCGCCTCCGCGTGGGTTCCCCAGCGATGCTCACCGACCACCGCGAGGTCGGGGCAGAGGGCTTCATCCCCGGCCAGGCATGCCGCGCACCGGCCGCAGGACGTGGCCGGATCGATGACGACCTCGTCTCCCGCTGCGATGTCCTTGACCTCGCCACCCGCCTCGATCACCACGCCTGCGCCGTCGGCGCCCGGGACATGGGGGAACGCGGGCGGTCGCGGCTTCCCGAGCGCGACCCAGCGGTCCAGATGGTTGAGCGCCGAGGAGCGAAGCTCGACCCGGACGTCCTGCGGACCCATCGCCGGGTCGGGCACCTCGCCGAGGCGATACTCGCTGGCGCCCTCGTCGAGCAGCCAGGCGCGCATCAGCCGGTGGAATCGGGATCGCGCCGGAGCCCCACGATGTCGAACCCCCAGGGGTCGGTCCCGCTGCCGATCGGCCGAAAGCCGTGCGACTCATAGAAGGACTGCAGCCGCGGGTCGCAGTCCAAGGCGACCGTCTCGGGGCCGGAGGCAAGGGCCGTGTCCCACGCGGCTTCGACGAGCCGGTGGCCGATCCCGAGCCGCTGCATCGCCGGCTCCACGGCGATCGGGCCGATGTAGGCGTGATGAGCAGGCAACGCTCGGTGCAGGTCCCGGATCACGAGGTCGACCTCGTGCAGGATGCGTCCCGGCTCGTCCTCGGGTCGACGCTCCGGGTCCATCGCGCAGAAGAAACACGCCCCCGGGCGGTCCACGCAGGCGATGCCGACGATGTGCGAGCCGGCGAACGCCGCGAGTGGCGTGATATCGGGGGAGGAGAGGTCCATCCGCAGATACACGTCCTGCACGATGGCGTAGCGCTGCACCGGGTCCTCGGCAAACACGCGCATGTACTCCTCGGTCCAGAAGGCCCGGCCGGCCATCGCGCCGGCCTCCGGCCACCGTTCGAGCGGGAGCTCCGCGATCGTCACCTGCATACGGATCCGCAGCCTACCCGCGGCTACACTCGATCTTCCCGAACAGGAGCGATGCGGACGCATGCCCACGGTCGTCATGAAGTTCGGCGGTACCTCGGTCGGATCCGTCGCCCGCATCCGCTCGGTCGCCGATCGGGTGGTGCGAACACGCGAGGCCGGCAACGACGTCATCGTCGTTGTGAGCGCGATGGGCGACACGACCGACGAGCTGATGCAGATGGCGGGGGAGATCAGCGAGGCGCCCGACCCGCGCGAGCTCGACATGCTGCTGACCGCGGGCGAACGGATCTCGATGTCGCTGCTCGGGATCGCGCTCAACGCCCGAGGATGCCGCGCGGCGAGCTACACGGGCTCGCAAGCCGGGATCATCACCGACACGCGCCACGGCGCCGCCAAGATCACCGAGATCCGACCCAAGCGGATCCTCGAGGCGCTCGAGGCCGGCAGCGTCGTCATCCTCGCGGGGTTCCAGGGGTTGTCGAGCGACTACGAGATCACGACGCTCGGCCGTGGCGGCAGCGATCTAACCGCCGTGGCGATGGCGGGTGCGGTCGGCGCCGGGGTGTGTGAGATCTTCACCGATGTCGAGGGTGTGTTCACGGCCGACCCGCGCATCGTTGCGACGGCGCGCAAGGTCGACCTCATCAGCTACGAGGAGATGCTCGAGCTGGCCGCCGCCGGCGCCAAGGTGCTGCAGTCGCGGTCGGTCGAGATGGCACGACGCCACAACGTGGCCATTCACGTTCGATCGAGCTTCGCCGAAGAGCCGGGCACGTGGGTCCGAGAGAGAAATGAGGACGAGATGGAAGGTGTGCTCATCAGCGGGATCGCGCTCGACGACGACGAGGCAAAGGTGACCATCGACGACGTACCCGACCGCCCGGGCGTCGCGGCGCAGATCTTCAAAGCGATCGCCGCGGAGGGCATCAACGTCGACATGATCGTGCAGAACGTTTCGCACGAAGCCAAGACCGACATGTCGTTCACCGCCCCGCGCGCCGATCTTCCGCGTCTCCAGGAGGTGCTGGCGAGCCTGACGGCGCAGATCGAGGCGCGCGCGTTCACCGTGGACGACGACATCACGAAGATCTCGCTGGTGGGCGCCGGGATGAAGTCGCACCCGGGCGTTGCCGCAGACATGTTCGACGTGCTCGCGGCGGAGGGCATCAACATCGAGATGATCTCGACTTCGCCGATCCGGGTGTCGTGCGTCATCCGGCGCGCCGACGGCGATCGTGCGGTACGAGCCGTGCATACCCGCTTCGACCTCGACGCGGCGCCGGCGTAGTCCTGCCCGGACCTCGTCGAAGCCGTTGGTAGGGTGGTTCACATGCGTGTTGCCGTGATCGGCGCGACCGGCGCGGTCGGTCGCGAGATGACCAGGATCCTCGAGGAACGCCGGTTCCCCGTGGACGCGTTCGTACCGCTGGCGTCCGAGCGAAGCGCCGGCCGGACCGTCACGTTCGCCGGCCGTGAGCACGAGGTGCGGCCTCTCTCGGTCGAGGCCGCCGAGGGCGTCGACGTCGCGTTCGTCTCGGCCGGAGCGAGCGTCTCTCGGGCGTTCCTGCCAAAGATCGTCGAGACGCACGGAACGCTTTGCATCGACAACTCGAGCGCGTTCCGGATGGATCCGGCCTCGCCGCTCTCCATCCCCGAGGTCAACCCCGAAGCGCTCGAGGGCTGGCCTCGTCCGGGCATCATTGCGGTTCCGAACTGCACCACGATCGCCGCCGTGCTCGCGGTCGGGCCGCTGCATCGGGCCGCCGGTCTGCGCTCGCTCGTGCTCTCCTCGTATCAGGCGGTGAGCGGTGCCGGGCAGAAAGGCACCCGTGAGCTGACCGAGCAAGTGGAGAAGCTCGGCGGCCAGGTCGAGTCCCTCGCCCATCCGGATCGAGATTCGCTCCCCGAGCCGGATCTGTTCGCCAAGCTCATCGCCTTCAACGTCATCGCCAAGATCGGCGAGTTCGAGCCCGACGGCTTTACCGGTGAGGAGCACAAGATGATGGCGGAGCCCGGCAAGATCCTGTCGGCGCCGGACCTGCGGGTCGTGGCGACGAGCGTGCGGGTGCCGGTGGTGACGGGCCACTCGGTCTCGATCCTCGCCGAGTTCGACCGGGCGATCGACGTCGCCGAGGCGCGCGCCGTCCTTGCCGGGGCGCCGGGCGTGATCCTGATGGACGACCCCGAGGCCGGGGTGTTCCCGAGCCCGCTCGAGGCCGCCGGTCGCGACGAGGCATTGGTCGGGCGCATCCGTCAGGTACCGGGGCGCGAGGACGCGCTGCTCTTGTTTAGCTGCGCGGACAACTTGCGAAAGGGCGCAGCGCTCGACGCGGTGCAGATCGCCGAGCACCTGTACGGCCGCTGAGCTCCGGTCGGCTCAGATGACCGGGCAGCCGCCGGCGCCGTTGTTGGCCGCGTTCAGGGTTGCGGCCACGGCGAGCATCTGATCGATCACCCCAAGGCTCGATCGCACCATCGGCTTAATCGATGCGATGCCGTCCTTGCTCGGCGAGCGGTGATACGCGTAGTTCATCTGGTCGTCGGCGGCGTTGAGCCATGCGGCGGCCGCGGTTCGAAACAGCGTCTGCGCCGCGCCCGATAGTCCCGCACCGTCGGGGAAGGCGAGCGCGGTTTGCAGCTTGACGTTCTTGAACGAACCGAGACCCGCTGCGGTCAGCGCGGGCCCGCCGAAGATCTGTCCGAGCGTCCCGCCGGGCGCAATGACCTTCTTGTTGCCGAAGTCGTCGTCGATCGGGTTGGTTCCCGGCCACGTGCTCAGGTGAGCGAGCCAGTAGGTGGGAGCGCAGCCTTCGTCGCCGCCGGCGATCGCGTGAACGGGCGGTGACCACGCCATCGTCGTGACCAACACCGCGACCGTCGCCGCGATCGCCGCAACGCGATGCCGAAAACGCACGGGGGGAACCTCCTGCCGGTGACGAACGGAGGCCTACAGTAAATGCGCGGCGCGCGCCGTACAACCATCGCGATGTCTCAGGAGTCGTCGCGGATGGGCTCGCCGCCGGGCGTCACGGCGTCGGTGAGCGGCTTTACGAACCACTGTCCGTAGCTCTGCCAGCCCTGCCGTTCGTAGAACTGGATCGCCTCGGTCCGCCAGCCGGCGGTGACGAGCGCCATCCGGAAGCATCCGCGCTTGCGGGCGAGCGCTTCGGCGCGCGTCAAGAGTGCCCGGCCGATGCCGCCGCCCCGCACGGCGTTCGTCACGATCAGATCGTGCACGCGCGCCTGCGGCCGGTGATCGCCGAGGCGCTGGTGGTACTCCATGTCGATCACGCCGACCACTGCCCCGTCGAGCTCGGCAACCAGCGTGACATGTTCGATCCGGCGGATGTGTCCGGCGAACTGGAGCTGGTGCGTCGGGTCCTCGGCGATGTGCTCGGCGACGCCGCGACCAAGCTCGATGAGCAGGCCCGCCACCGCGGTCCAGTCGGTGGGGGCTGCCAGACGGACGACCGGATCGCTCACGCGGGGCACTCGCACGGCCGGGCGCCGCATTTCGGACACCCGGTCTCGTAGCGTCGCATCACGGCCTCGAGATCCACCGATAGGAGGTTCGCCAACGATGCGAGCCACGCGAGGACGTCGGCGAACTCGTGCTCGAGGTTCGACCGCTCGCCGCGGCGAATCGCCGCGGCGAGCTCCCCCACCTCCTCGGTGAACCACCGGAAGGTCGCGTCGACGCCGCGGGCGTCGTCCCGCTCGAAGTAGGTGGTGCGCATCCAGTCCTGTACCGCTGCGAGATCCATGGCCAGGCAGTCTAGGTGCGGCGAGCGGGCCGGCGGGAGGCTCGGGCGCGTGCGAAGGACCCAGCGTTGGCGCACACGGACTCCGCCGTAGCACCCGATGCAAGTAGTGCGTGTGCGGCCGGAGCATTGGGGGGCGCGCGGAGGCCCTAAGGCCCTCATCGTGGTTGTCCCCCATGCGGCTTGCCCAGATACCCCAGCAAGAAATTCGCCCGAAACGCCGATAACTGAGAACGCTTCGACTTCCCCGGCGAAGGAGCCCCCGTGCGGTCGACCAAGAGAGTCCTCGTCCTCGTTGCAACGTTCGTGATCGTCGGAGGGGTGTTTTCAGCCTCGCCCGCGCTCGCGTCGCGACACACGCGCTGGAACTGGTGCCACTGGCATCCCGAGTGGTGCGATCCGGACCCGGGCTCCAGCGACCCAACGACCGGTGCCACCGGTCCGACCGGACCCTCAGGCGCGACGGGACCGACTGGCCTTCCCGGTTCCGACGGTGCCACCGGTTCGACCGGCCCCACGGGAGCGACCGGCGCGACCGGCGCAACAGGGCCGACGGGCCCGACCGGCGCGACCGGGCTCCCCGGCAACGACGGCTCGCCGGGTCCGACTGGGCCTACCGGCGGGAGCGGGGGCGACGGCGCGCTCGGCCCGACCGGACCGATCGGACCGACCGGCCCCACCGGCCCCACGGGAGCGACGGGCGCCACCGGCGATTCCGGCCCCACTGGCCCGACCGGCTCGGAAGGTCCTGTGGGCCCCACCGGGCCGACCGGCGCGACGGGCGCTACCGGAGCGACGGGTGCGACGGGTGCGACCGGCGCGACCGGGGCCGACGGTGCGACTACGGTGACTATTGCCACTTCGAGCCTGTCGAACTACTCCCCTCGGACCGCTGACTGCGGCCCCAACAACCACGCGATCGCCGGCGGCATGAAAGGCCTCGGCAGCGGCGATAACGAGGGCCTGATCGGGAGCTTCCCTTCCGATTCGACCGGTGCGCCGCTGCAGGCCGGCGACACGAATCCGCGGTACTGGACGGTCACCATCCGGGGGGACAACGAGGTGCGCGCCTTCGCGCTCTGCGTCCCGAACTAGGGCGCCGGCGCGACGTCCCACCCGGGCCTCCGGAGGCCGCTACGCTTGCTCGGCGAGTGAGCGAGCAATGTCGTGACGTCCACCGGTAGCCGCGCAGCCACCCGCGCCGCCCGATCCGCTTCCGCCGGCAGCCATGCGGCTGCCGGCGGCTTCGCGGCGACCCTCCGCCGGATGGGCTGGACGCGGGGGCTCGACGCCGAAGCCCCGGAGGCCGGCAGGTGGGGGCCGCTGTCGCTGGTGGGTGTCGCCGTCGCCTTCAACCTGTGGGTGCTTCGGGCAGAGGTCCTGCCGGTGCGCCAGCTCAACGACTCGTCGGTGCACCAGTCGATGGTGCAGTGGGCCCTTGACCGCATGCAGGCGGGACATCTTCCCTTCGACGGTTGGTACCCCTACCTCGGGATGGGGTCGTCCCTGTTCCATCACTACCAGAGCCTCCCGCACACGCTCACGGGAGTGCTCGCCATGGCGGTCGGGCCCGATTGGGCGTTCTCGGGAACGCTCTACGTGCTCCTTGCCGCGTGGCCGATCAGCGTCTATCTGGGGGCGCGGCTGCTCGGCTGGGACCGCTGGTCGGCGGCCGGCGCCGCGCTGGTATCGCCACTCGTCGTCAGCACACCGGGCTACGGCTACGAGCACGGGAGCTACACGTGGCGGGGTCTCGGCGTGTGGTCACAGCTGTGGGGCATGTGGCTCCTCCCCCTCGCATGGGGCCTCAGCTGGCGTGCCGTTGCCGGACGCACGAAGACCCTGGCGATCGCCGCGCTGGTCGTCGGCCTCACCGCCGCCTGCCACTTCATCACCGCGTACCTCGCGCTGCTGATCTTGCCGCTGTGGGTGCTCATCAAACCGAGCGAGTTCCTGCGCCGCCTGTGGCGCGGTGCGGTCGTCGGAGTCGGCGGTTTGTTGATCGTGTCTTGGGTCATTGTGCCGCTGCTGTCCGACGCCCGCTACAACACCGTGTCGCAGTACATGGTCGGGACGTTCTGGGACGACTCCTTCGGCGCACGCAAGGTGTTCGGCTGGCTCGTGACGGGGAAGCTTTTCGACGGTTCGGACCCCTCCCGGATCCCCGTCATCAGTGTGCTGGCGCTCCTGGGGTTGCTCGTCTGTGTCGTGCGCTTCCGGTCGGACGAACGCGCCCGTGCATTGATCGTTGCCATGGGGCTGTCGCTGTTCCTGTTCTCGGGGCGCGATCCGTTCGGTCCGGTGATCGACCTGATCCCCGGCAACGGCGACCTGCTGCTGCACCGCTTCATCATGGGTGTGCACATGGCGGGCATCCTGATGGCCGGTGTGGGCATCGGCTGGATCGTCTCGCTCGTGCGCTCGCGAACCCCTGCCCATGCCGTGGGGCTCGCGCGCTGGGGAGTGGTCGCCGTCGTGGCTGCCGTCGCCGTGGTTGCGCTTGCGCCGGCGTGGACCGAGCGAGCCGCGTTCGACGAGCTCGGCGGCACGTGGCTGCGCAACCAGCGTGCCGCCGACGCGCTGGAGGGCGCGAACGTGGATGCGCTCATCGCGGAGGCTCAGCAGCGGGCGCCGGGCAGGATCTTCGGCGGGAAGTTTGGCGACGACAACCCCGACGTGGTCTACGCGGTGCCGATGTACGGCTACTTCTTGGCCAACGACGCCGACTCGATCGGGTTCTCGTTGCGGTTCCGATCGATGTCGGCCGACGTCGAGGTGCTGTTCGATCCGTCGAACCCGGCGCACTACGACCTATTCAACGTGCGTTACGTGCTCCTGCCAAAGGGCCATGAGCCTGCCGTGCCGGCGACGCTGATCGACACGAAGGGCAATCACTCGCTCTGGGAAGTCGACACGTCGGGGTTCCTGCAGGTGGTCGACGTGATCGAGCCGGTCACGGCCGACCGGACCAACCTCGCGGCACAGGTCGCGCCCTGGATGCGCTCAGCACTGGTCGCCCAGGGCAGGCATCCGGCGATCGACTTCGCCGGAGGACCGCCGCCGGCGCCGACGACGCTGCCGTCCGGCGGCGCCTTGCGGCCGCCCGGGGAAGTGACGAGCGAGGACGCCGCACTCGAGGACGGCGTCGTGTCCGGGACCGTCGATCTGGAGCGTCCCGGCATGGTCATGCTCAAGGCGTCGTTCGATCCCCGCTGGAAGGTGACCGTCGACGGTGAGGAACTGCCGGCCCAGATGATCGCCCCGAGCTTCGTCGGCCGCGTGGTTCCGGCCGGCCATCACACGATCGAGTTCCGCTACGAGCCCTACCCGCACTACGCGCTGTTGTTCGCGCTCGGTCTGCTCGTGTTCTTGGTGCTGCTACTGGCCCCGCGGTTCCTCGAGCGGCGGCGGTCCCGGTCCGGAGGCGCATGATCGAGGGCTGGCCTTCGGTCGCGGTGGTGATTCCGGCCTATCGGGCGGCCGATTCGATCATCGATGTCATCGAGCGCATCCCGTCGGAGGTGCGGCACATCATCGTCGTGGACGACGCCTCGCCCGATGACCTGCAGACCGTGCTCGCGGGCGTGCGCGACGAGCGTGTGCACGTCGTGCGTCACGAGGAGAACCTGGGCGTCGGCGGCGCGATGAAGACGGGGTTTCAGGCGGCGCTCGACCTCGACGCAGACATCGTGGTGAAGGTCGACGCCGACGGGCAGATGGACCCCGCGCTCGTTCCCGACTTCGTCGAGCCGATCGCAAGTGGAAACGCCGACGTCGCAAAAGGAAACCGCTTTGCGCATCTGTCGGCCGTCGGGAAGATGCCGTTTCTCCGCCGGCTGGGAAACATCGCGCTGTCGTTCCTCGCGAAGGCCGCCTCTGGGTATTGGCAAGTGTTCGATCCGACGAATGGGTATATCGCGGTCAACGCCGCGGTCCTCGCCGACATGAACCGCGAGCGGGTTGCGAACACCTATTTCTTCGAGATCAGCTTCCTGTGCGAGGCGTACTTCACTCGCGCCATCGTCGAGGACGTCCCGATGCTGCCGGTGTACGGGCAAGAGGTGAGCTCGCTCCGGCCAATGCGGATGCTCTGGCACTTCGCTCCGCGGCTCGTCGGACGGTTTATCCACCGGATCCTCGTCTACTACTTCGTGCGCGACTTCAACGCCGTCTCGCTGTTCTTGACCGCAGGTGTGCCGACCTTCCTGTTCGGATGCATCTGGTCGCTCTACTACTGGATCCGCGACGCGTCGCGGAACGTTCCCACGGCGACCGGCACGATCATCATCGGCGCGCTGACGATCCTGATCGGGTTCCAGCTCATCCTGCAGGCAACCGTGCTCGACGTGGAGAACGAGCCCGGCCGCGGCGGTCGCGAGCCCCATCGGCCGCAGCGCCGATCGGTGCCCGATCGGCGCTGACGCTCGGAAACGCGTCCAGAACGTCGACGGGGGCCCCTTCGGGGCCCCCGTCGCACTTAGTGAATGGCCGATGCGGGTTTCTACTGGATGACGCGCACCTTGTACGTGCTGGCCGTCGGTGTGGCGGCGGTGCCGGTCAGGTTGCACAGATACACGTTGACCGTGTTGGCCGACGGAATCGTGGTCTTCCAGACGAAGTTCGTACCTGGGTACGTATTCGGCGTGGCCTCCGCGACCATGGCAGTCGTCGCGCCCGTGACGGTCACGGCCACGGGGGCGAGGCATGTGTTCCCGGCAATGTTGGCTCCGCCGATACTGGCCGAGGTTCCGCTCAGGGCGGACAGACCCGTGGCGCCGGTCGCACCAGTGGCGCCTGTCGAACCGGTGGCACCCGTCGGTCCGGTGGGACCGGTCGGTCCAGTCGGTCCGGTCGGTCCGGTGGCACCCGTCGGCCCGGTCGCACCGGTTGCACCGGTTGCGCCGTTCGTCCCATTCGTCCCGTTCGTTCCGTTATTGCCGGTCGCGCCGGTCGGTCCTGTCGGTCCCGTCGGGCCTGTGGGTCCGGTCGGACCCGTTGCCCCGGTCGCACCTGTTGCGCCCGTTGCCCCGGTTGCTCCAGTGGAGCCGGTCGCGCCGGTGGCTCCTGTCGGGCCTGTGGGTCCGGTCGGCCCCGTCGCGCCGGTCGCCCCGTTTGCCCCGGTGGCGCCGGTCGCTCCTGTGGCTCCGTCGGCTCCCGTCGCGCCCGTAGCGCCATTCGCTCCCGTAGCACCGGTCGCGCCATTCGCTCCCGTTGCCCCGGTCGGGCCAGTCGCGCCGTCCACTCCGGTCGCGCCTGTAGCACCATTCGCTCCCGTCGCACCGGTAGCACCGTTGGCTCCCGTCGCGCCTGTCGCTCCTGTCGCTCCGTCTCCGCCGGTGGCTCCGGTGGCTCCGTCTCCACCGGTCGCCCCGGTTGCACCAGTGGGACCGGTGGGTCCGATCGGGCCAGTCGCTCCTGTCGGGCCCGTGGCGCCGTCGGCTCCGGTCGCGCCCGTAGCTCCGGCGCCAGTAGCGCCCGTCGCGCCTGTCGAACCCGTGGCTCCAGTCGCTCCGTCTCCGCCGGTGGCTCCGGTGGCTCCGTCTCCACCAGTCGCTCCGGTTGCACCAGTGGGACCAGTAGGTCCGATCGGGCCGGTCGCACCAGTTGGGCCTGTGGCCCCGTCGGCTCCGGTCGCGCCCGTTGCTCCGGCGCCAGTAGCACCAGTCGCCCCGTCCGCTCCCGTTGCTCCAGTCGCTCCGCCCGATCCAGTGGCTCCAGTGCCGCCGTCCGCCCCGGTGGCTCCCGTCGCACCGGTTGCACCAGTGGGACCAGTAGGTCCGATCGGGCCGGTCGGGCCGGTCGCTCCGTCGGCGCCAGTAGCTCCGTCGACTCCCGTCGCACCCGTCGGGCCGTTTGCGCCCGTGGCGCCCGTCGCACCGTTGGCACCAGTTGCACCGGTTGGCCCGGTTGCGCCGTCGACTCCGGTGGCTCCGGTCGCGCCGTTTGCGCCCGTCGCGCCGGTTGCACCGTTTGCACCCGTCGCCCCGGTCGCACCCGTTGCGCCGTCAGGGCCGGTAGCTCCGGTTGCCCCGGTTGCGCCGGTTGGTCCGGTGGCGCCCTTGGGGCCCTTCACGTTCCACGTGTATGACTTCTCGTTCTTCTTGCACTTGGCACTGGGTTTGATGATCCGGACGACCTTGGTCTTCTTGTTTGCGCAGCCGTGGATCTTCTGCGTCTTGGCGGCCGCGGGGAGGAAGGCGATCGTCATCGCGATCACTGCCGCGAGGGCCACGGGGATGATGGAGCGGGCGAATCTGCTCCGCCGCGGCTGGACAACCGTCATTTCAAAGCCTTCCTCTCGTTCGAGCGTGCGCAAACGCCTGGGCGTCTGCCTCCCGTTTCCATCGGCAGGTTTCCGCGCACACCTGAGTCAAAGATCGTTGACCTCCGGGAATCCGCCGGACGCTAACACGGGTTGGGCGCGACTCTTGGGATCGTCTAGCAGGTAAACGATTCCCCCCACGAGGCTCGCCGCGAGAAGGCTCACCAGCACCAGAAGGGCGAAAGCAAGGGCGTCGTCACGTGAGATGCCATACGCGGCAAGGGCCCATACGTATGTTGCCTCCCGAACCCCAAGCCCGTTGAGGGTGATGGGCAAAACGGTGACAACGGCTGCGAGCAAGAGGATTCCGGCGAGTGCGCCTGTGGGGAGGGTGATCCCGAGCGCGTTGGCGACGGCGATTTGGCTTCCCAGCAGGAGCAGCGCCGAGGCGAGACCAAGCGTGAGCCCGGCGGCCGTCGGCCGCGGCTGGCGGCCTGCCCGGACGATGGCCCTGGCCAGCAGCGTTACCTGGTTCTTCAGCCCATCGACGCTCTTTGGCTCGTGCAGGCCTCGAAGGAGCCGCGGCCCGAGCCACAGGAGCACTGCCGACGCGACGACGACGGCGACGCCCAGCAGGCCCGCGAGCGTGCCGGGGCGGGCGACGGGGCCGCGAACGGCCTGGATCGCGAATCCCGCCATGCCGATCGCGGCGAGGCCGATCATGCCGGCCCATCGATCGAGCAGGACGGAGGCGCCGGCGCGGGATACAGCCCCGGGCTCGCCCCGCAGTCGCAGGGCTTTGTAGGCATCCCCGCCGACCCCCGTCGGCAAGAACGCGTTGAAGAACGCCCCTTCGAGGGTGAGCCGCACCTGTTCCCGGCCGGACATGCGCAGACCGACTTCTTTGAGGAATCCACCCCATCGGAAGGCGCCGACCACCACACTCAACAGGACTGCGATTGCCGCCAGGACGACGTCGAGTGGATCCGCGGTGCGAAGCGTTGCCAGAACGGCGGACGGATCGGAGCGCCACAGCAGCAGCGCGATCAGCGCGGCGCCGATTCCCACGCGGAGGGCCGCCCCCCCGATGCGCCGACCCTTGCGATCAGCGGGCCTCGTCGCGGGATCCTCGGTGCCCACGGACCCGCCGCCTACGGGCTGGATGAAGCGTCCGGCGATTCGGTCGAGGTCGAAGCCGTCTCCGTCTCGGACGGGATGCGGGTCGCCAGCGACGGATCGATCTGGATGGCCTTCGCCAGCTCCGCGTTGCCCTCGGTTTTTTGGCCCGCGTCGATCAAGGCAAAGCCAAGGTTCAGGTGGGCGGCGGCGTTCTTCTTGTTGAGGGCGATCACCTGGCGGTACAGCGCGATCGCGGCGTCGTTGTCGCCCTCTGCCGACTTGACGATGGCGAGGTTGTACATCGCGTCTTCGAACGTCGGATCGATCCCGAGCGCAAGGTTGTAGTAGGAGTCGGCCGACGCGTAGGCGCCGTTCGTCTGGTCGATCAAGCCGAGGTTGTAGTACGCGTACTGATTCTGCGGGTCATGGGTGAGGACCTCGCGGTACTTGGCCGCGGCGGTGGCGAGGTCGCCGGCCTGTTGCGCGGCGATGCCGGCGGCGAGGGCCTCGGTCGCGAGCTGCTGTTCGTCCGTCTTCTTCGAGCACGCCGGCGCGACGAGCAGTGCGGCGGCGACGAGTACCACGACCGTGATGGCAGCCGGACGCTTGGCGATGCTGAGCATGGGGGATCCTCCGAGTCTGGGTGGGACGGGCCGATGCTACGACAGGGTTATCGGTTCCCCTGGGAGGACCGCGAGTGTGCGCGGGTCGCGGTTTCGTGTCTATTCTCGGACCCCCGATTTGTCTACCGATCGGTAGATAATGCATAATCTGCCGAGTGGTAGAGAATCGGGGCTCGATCGTCGAGGCGCTGGCGGGCAAGCGGTTGCTGCTCACCGGGGCTACGGGATTCCTGGGCCAGGTTGTGCTGGAGCGATTGCTGCTCGACTTCCCCGAGACGCGGATCACGCTCCTCGTTCGCTCCCAGCCGTCGGCGACCGCGGTCGAGCGCGTGCACTACCTCACGCGCAAGCCGGCGTTCGACGTCCTCCGCGAGCGTGTCAACGGCGACGACGCCTTGCTTGCGATGCTCGACGAGCGCGTCGACGTGATCGACGGCGACTTCACGCACGGCGAGCCCGATATCCCGGCAGGGATCGACGTCGTCATCCATTCCGCCGCGACGGTGAGCTTCGACCCGCCGATCGACGAGGGATTCCAGACGAATCTCCTCGGCGCGCGGAACCTGTACCGCGCGGCGACGGCGCACAACACGCCCCATCTGGTCCACGTCTCGACCGCGTACGTGGCTGGCGTGCAGAAGGGTGTCGTTCCCGAGGGGCCGCTCGAGCACCGCGTCGACTACGAGCTCGAGGCCGAGATGGCCCTTGCCGCGCGCGGCGAGGTCGAAGCGGCAAGCCGACGCCCCGAGATGCTCGGGCACTTCCTCGAGCGCGCGGCGAAGGAGCACTCGCGCGCCGGTCCGAGCACGGTGAGCCTTGATGCCGAGGAGCGACGCCAGCGCTGGGTCGACAAGCGGCTCGTCGAGTACGGACGTATGCGCGCGCGAACCCTGGGCTGGCCCGACGTCTATACGTTTACAAAAGCGATGGGCGAGCGCGCGGTCGAGGACCTCGCCCACGAGCGCAACCTGTCGCTCAGCATCGTGCGTCCGTCCATCATCGAATCGGCGCTCGAGCACCCGTCGAAGGGCTGGATCGAGGGCTTCAAGATGGCCGACCCCATCATCCGCGCCTACGGCCTGGGTCAGATTCCCGAGTTCCCGGGGATCCCGGAGGGCATCGTCGACCTCATCCCCGTCGACTACGTCGTCAACGCGATCCTCGCGGTGGCCGCGACCCCGCGGCCCACGGGCGAACCCGCGCACTACAACGTTTCGAGCGGCGACCGGAACCCGCTGCGGTTCTTCGACCTGTACGAATGGATCCGCGAGTACTTCGAGACCAACCCCCTGCCCGCGCGCGGCCGTGGCGTGCACAAGGTGCCGGCCTGGGATTTCCCGGGCAACCTCAAGGTCGAGAAGATGATCCGGCGCGCCCAGCGGCTGACCGACGTCGCCGAGCGTGTCGTCACGCACCTGCCGAAGTCCAAGGCGATGCGCGATGCGGTCTCGCGCGTCGATCGCGACAAGGCGCGGGTGGAATTCGTCGAGCGGTACTCGGACCTGTACGGCATGTACACCGAGACCGAGGTCGTCTACACCGACCAGCGCGTCGTGGCGTTGTGGCAATCGCTTACGCACGAGGACCAGACGCGGTTCCCGTTCGACGCCGGCACGATCGACTGGCGCTACTACCTGCAAGAGGTGCATTGCCCGTCGGTGACGCAATCGATGCGTGATATCTCGCGGCGCGACCGTGAGCGGCCGACGGTGACGGTGACACCGAGCGACGAGCCGGTTCTTGCCGTCTTCGACATGGAGGGCACGATCATTACCTCCAACGTCGTCGAGTCCTACCTGTGGACTCGTCTGTCGGATCTGCCGGCGGAGGAGTGGCCGGCCGAGCTCGCGAGCGTCTTCTCGCGGATTCCTCGGTACCTGCAGACCGATCGCCGCGATCGCGGCGATTTCCTCCGGACGTTCTTCCGGCGCTACGAGGGCGCGAGCGTTGCCGGCGTCGACGCGATCGTGCGAGGCCGCGTCGCCGAGATGATGCTCCAGAAGGCGTCGCCGGCCGCCCTTCGGCGGGTGCGCGAGCACCGCGCGGCCGGACACCGCACGGTGATGATCACGGCGGCGGCCGAGGCGTTCGTCCGGCCGCTTGCGCCACTGTTCGATGTGATGATCGCCGGCGAGCTCGAGGAACGCGATGGGCGCTACACCGGGTTCATGAGCGCGCCGCCGCTCGTCGGCGAGGCGCGCGCTGCCTGGCTGAAGCGCTACGCAAGCGACGAGGGGATCGACCTGCGTCGCTCCTTTGCCTACGCGGACTCCTACAGCGATCTGCCGCTGTTGCGCGCCGTCGGCAACCCGGTCGTCGTCTCGCCCGATTCCGCTTTGTATCGGCACGCGAGCAAGCGCCGCTGGCCCATCGAGGAATGGGAGATGTCGAAGTCGATGCCGAAGGTTCGCTTCCCGAAGCCGGCGGTGCGCTGATGGCGACCCTTGCGCTGGAGTATTTCCGGAGCACCACGCGATTCGTCGGCGCGCGGACGATCGGCGCGAAGGCGCCGGGGCTCATCGCGGGACCGCTGGCGCCGCTTCGCCTGGTCAACCTGAAGGATCCGGAGCCGCCGGGCGGCCGCGAGGGGTGGGCTCGCATCAAGCCCCTCCTCGCGGGAATCTGCGGAAGCGACCTGTCCACGCTGGCCGGCAAGTCGAGCTTCTACTTCTCGCCGCTCGTGTCGGTGCCGTTCGTGCCCGGGCACGAGGTCGTCGGAGAGCTCATCGACGACTGCGGCGATCTGGCCGCGGGCGCTCGCGTGACCATGGGCAGTGTGCTCTCGTGTGCCGCGCGCGGCGAAGCGCTCTGCCCGAACTGCACGGCCGGCCGCACCAACATCTGCGACCGGGTCACGGTCGGCGATCTCAAAGCGGGGCTGCAGACCGGCTACTGCAACCAGACCGGCGGCGGATGGTCGCGCATGATGCTCGGCCATCAGTCGCAGCTGCACGCGGTTCCCGACGAGATGAGCGATGAGGTGGCCGTGCTCGTCGAACCGTTTGCATGCGCGATCCACGCGGTGCGGCGCGCCGACATTCAGCCGGGCGAGACGGTGCTCGTCGTCGGCGCCGGCACCGTCGGGTTGCTGTCGCTGATCGCACTGCGGCTGTTCGCGCAGCCGGGCCGCGTGATCGTTGCCGCGAAGCATCAGCGGCAGCGCGCGGCGGCGAAGATGGCCGGCGCGGACGAGGTCGTCCGTCCCGAGCACACGACGAAGGCGATCCGGCGGCGGACGAGCGCGGTCAAGGTCACGCCCGAGCGCGGGCAGGAGTTCCTGCTCGGTGGGGTCGACGTGGCGCTCGAGTGCACCGGCTCCAAGAGCGCGCTCGACCTCGCGATGCGCACCACCCGTGCCGGCGGCCGCGTGCTCGTCTCGGGCATCCCGGGCTCCGGCGCCGACCTGACCCCGTTGTGGTTCCGCGAGCTCGAACTGCGGGGCGCCTACACCGCGACGACCGAGGACGTCGCGACGGCGCTCGGCGCGGCCGCGAACCTGCCCATCCTGCAGCAGCTCGTCGGGGCGACCTATCCGCTCGCGAGCTGGCGCGACGCCATCGACCACGCCATGTCCGCCGGATCGCTCGGCACGTTCAAGGTGGCCTTCCGGCCCCAGGACTGAGGAGACCGACACCCATGCCACGACCAGGATTCGTGCTCGAAGTGGACGAGCGGACGCCGCCGCTCCTCGTCAGCGAGGGCGAGGGCTTCCGCATGCAACGGTTCCCGCTCGGCACCAAGGTGATCTACGGGCCGGACCCGCTCCCCGGCCTCGACGACGTGTCCGCGCAGATCCGGCACGCGTTGCTGCATCCCGTCGGCGATTCGAAGCCGCTCCCCGAGCTGCTGAACGCGGGGATGAAACTCACGATCGCGGTCGACGACATCTCGGTGCCGTTGCCGCCGATGGTGACGCCGGACATCCGGCAGCGCGTGCTCGAGCAGGTGATCGAGCTTGCCGCGCGTGCGGGGGTCGACGACCTCGAGATCGTCGTCGCGACGGCGCTGCACCGGCGAATGACCGCCGCGGAGATTCGCCGCATGGTCGGCGAGCGAGTGTTCCGGTCGTTTTGGCCCAAGGCCCTCTACAACCTCGACGCCGAAGACACCGCCAACATGACGGTGGTCGGCCAGACCGACCACGGCGAGACGGTGCAGATCCAGACGCGGGCGGCGACCTCGGACCTGATCGTCTACGTCAACATCAACCTCGTCGCGATGGACGGCGGGCACAAGTCGGTGGCCGTCGGGCTCGCCGGCTACGAGAGCCTCAAGCATCACCACAACGTCAACACGATGCTGCACTCGACGTCGTACATGGACCCGCGCGAGGGCCACAGCGCGATCAACGACTCCGTCGTGCGCATGGGGAGGCTGCTGCGCGACAGCGGCGTCAAGATCTTCCAGATCGAGACGACGCTCAACGCGGAGACCTTCCCGTCGCAGCTCGGGTTTCTCAATCGGCGCGAGTGGGAGTGGTCGGTCAAGGATCAGGCCGCGATGGTCGCGACGAAGAAAGCGAACGATCTGTCGCCGCCGCGGATGCGCCGCGAGTTCTTCCGGCGAATCGAGGCGCCCTACAAGCTCACGGGGATCAACGCCGGCGAGGTCGAGGCGGTGCACGAGCGCACGCTCGAGAACCTGCATCGCCAGCAGCTCGTCGAGGTTGACGGGCAGGCCGACGTCGCCATCTTCGGGATCCCCTACCTCGGGCCGTACAACGTGAACTCGGTGCTCAACCCGATTCTCGTGCACTGTCTGGGACTCGGGTACTTGTTCAACCTGTATCGGAACAAGCCGATCGTGCGCGAGGGCGGGGTCGCGATCCTCTTCCACCCGGTGCCGTGGGAGTTCAACGCGATCCACCACCCGAGCTATGTCGACTTCTTCGAGGAGGTGCTCGCCGAGACCACCGACCCCAAGCAGATCGAGGCGACGTTCGAAGAGCGCTATGCGCGGGACCCGTGGTACATCCACCTGTACCGGACGTCGCACGCGTATCACGGCGTGCACCCGTTCTACATGTGGTACTGGGGGGCGCACGGCCGCGACCACTGCGGTGACGTGATCTTCGTGGGCGGCGAGCCGAAGTCGGTCGCGCGCCTGGGCTACCGCCGGGCGGACTCCCTGCGCGACGCCCTCGAGATGGCGAAGGACACCGTCGGCAGCTCGCCGTCGATCACCTACTTCCACGCGCCGCCGATCATGATCGCGGATGTGAAATGAGGGCGGGATGAGCGCGCGCGAGGAGCTCAAGGAGCTCGCCCGGGGCTTCCGGTGGGGCCGCCGTCCACTGGTGCCGGCGTCGGCCGAGCCGTTTGCCGAGCCGCGCGAGGAGCCGACGTTCCCGACGGACTGGGCACGTACGAAGGCGGGCGTCGCCGCCCGGCGAGCGATTCTCAACCTCGGGATCCATCCGCTTGCGAGCGCGGAGCTGTCGTTGCGTACCTACGGGACCGACCGGCTCGAGGACGCCGCCGGTCCGGTGATCTTCTTCTCGAACCACTCGAGCCATCTCGACGCGACGCTCATCTTGTGCACGCTGCCGGAACGGTGGCAGAAGAAGACGGCGGTCGGTGCGGCGCGCGACTACTTCTTCGACGTGTGGTGGCGTCAGGCCTTCACCGCGCTCGTCTACGGGGCGTTCCCGATCGACCGCGGCCGCGGCGGCACGACGGCCATCGACAAGGCGCGCGAGCTGGTCGACGACGGCTGGTCGATCGTCGTGTTCCCTGAGGGAACGCGGTCGCCGGACGGCCACCTGCAGCGGTTCCGCCACGGCGCCTCGCGGCTTGCGCTCGAACTCGGCGTTGGCCTGGTGCCCATCGCCATCGTCGGTGCGTATCAGGCGATGCCGAAGGGCCGGTTCTGGCCGCGACCGGGACGGCCGGTCGTGACGATCCGTTACGGCGACCCCATCTATCCGGGGGAGGGCGAGACCCACCAGGCGCTTTCCAAACGGATGCAGCAGGCGGTGATGGCGCTCTTCGACGAGGACCGCACAAGCTGGTTCGAGGCCACCGCCCGCGCCGAGCGCGACGAGACGCCGTCGCTCGCGGGACCGGCCGGCGCCCCCTGGCGCCGCACATGGGAGGGCTCGCGCCCGGTGCCGCGGCGCGGCCGCCCGCGGGCCTGGGAGTAGCGCGCATGCCGAGAACGGGCGGGGAACGGCGGCGCACCACGCTCGTCGAGGAGGCGATCCGCCAGTTCGGCACCGAGGGGTACGCGGGCGCCTCGCTCGAGTCGATCGCGCAGGCCGTGGGTGTCCGCAAGCAGACGCTGCTCTACTACTTCAAGACGAAGGACGCGCTGCTGGAGGCGTGCCTTGCCGCCGCGGGTCAGCGGGTCGCCGAGGAGATCGCCACCGCGCTCGAGGAATCGCCCGACCCCGAGCAGCGTGCCGAGGCCGTCATCCACGCCGTGTACGAGCTGGCGGCGGAGTGGCCGGAGTTCCCGATGTTCATCCGCGAGGCGGGCCGTCTCGGACCCAACGCGTTCGACCGGTTCGGCGGCGCGCTGGAGCCGCTTCGGGTGCGAGCGATCGGGTTCCTCCAGGCGGGGATGGATGCGGGCGAGATCCGCAAGCAGGACCCCGCGATGCTGCTGTTCACGCTGTACACGGCCGTGATCGGCTCGCTCACCGAGGCGAGCGTGCTGGCGTCGTTTGTCGGGAAGGACGACGCGCGGACGTCATTGAAGCGGCGCGAGGCGGAGGTCGTGGACTTGGTGCGGGCGGCGCTGACGCCGCAGGCTCAGGCGTAGAACTCGACGATCAGACGCTCGTCGACGGGGACCGGCAGCGGGACCTCGTCGCGCTCGGGCCAACGGCTGAGCGTGCCCGAGCCTTCGTCCTTGTTCCGGTAGAGGTACGTCGGCGGCTCGGGGGTGATCTCGAGCGCCTCGCGCACCGAGACGAAGTTGTGCGCCTTCGACGTCA
The DNA here is from genome assembly GCA_963816105.1 of uncultured Actinomycetes bacterium. Lineage (GTDB taxonomy): Bacteria > Actinomycetota > UBA4738 > UBA4738 > HRBIN12 > AC-51. The sequence goes on from CAWFJH010000004.1 coordinate 833,907, forward strand.
GTGTGATGGTCTGGCCCGGCTTGACCTGTGCGCTCGGGATGTCGATCCGGCGCCCATCGAGGCTCACATGGCCGTGGGAGACGAGCTGCCGGGCCTGGCTAGTCGTCAGTGCGAAGCCCAGTCGGAGGCACACCGTGTCGAGCCGGCACTCGAGCTGGCGGATCATTTGTTCGCCGGTGACGCCCTCGTAGTGCGTCGCCTTCTCGAAGTAGCCGCGCATCTGCTTCTCGTTTACGCCGTAGATGTGGCGAAGCTTTTGCTTCTCGAGCAGCCGCGTCTGATACTCCGAGATGCGCTTGCGACCGCGACCGTGCTGGCCGGGCGGATAGGGCCGCTTGTTGGATGGACAGTTTGGGCGCCCACAAAGTGGTGCGCCCACGCGTCGACACGTCTTGTGCTTGGGGCCTGTCCTGTCCATGCGATTGGCAAGGCTACCAGACGCTTGGTTGCTGTGACCTGCGGATATGCTCCGCCGGTGGATCGGCGAGAGCGAGCAATCGGGAGCGTGTTGGGTCTTGCGGCGGGCGATGCCCTCGGCGCTCCGTTCGAGTTTCGCCGGCGCACGCAGATCCCGTCTCCGCTCGCCGCGTTCACCTTGCCCTGGATGGGGTCGGCGCCGGGCACCTGGACCGACGACACGGCCTTGGCCCGGAATCTCTGGTTGTCGTTGATCGAACACGACGGCGTGCTCGACGCCGAGGATGTCCGGGCGCGCCACCGCGCGTGGCTTGCCACCGGACCGCCCGACGTCGGGAACCAGACGCGGTTGGCGCTGCTCGAGCCCGGGCCCGAGCCCGCCCGCAGCGTGTTCGAGCGTCGAGGCCCGGAGGTGAGCGCCGGGAACGGGTCGGTCATGTACTGCGCGCCGCTCGGCGTCGTGCGCGCCGGGACGCCCGAGGTGCTGACCGAAGAGGCGCCCGCGCTATCGCGGATCACCCACTGGGACGGGCGCTGCCAGACCGCGTGTCTCGCCGTCACGCTGGCGGTCGCCGGCCTGATCAACGGCGAATCGCCCGAAGCGGCCGTTCGGGACGCCGTTGCGGCAGCGACCGAGCGCGAGGGGGGAGAGGAACTCGAGTTCCTCGTGGGCGAGGCCGGGCGATCCCGGCCGATCGACGGCCCGGACATGGGATTCACCCTGTTCACCGCCGGGATCGCGCTGCAGGTCGCCGGTGAGGGGCTCGACTTCGAGGAAGGGCTCCGATATGTCGTTGGCCTCGGCGGCGACACCGATACCAACGCCGCCGTGGCGGGCGCGCTCCTCGGCGCGGCGCACGGGCCGGAGGACATCCCCGCCGAATGGCTCGCCGTGCTCGCCGAGCGCGAGGCCATCGAAGAAGAGGCGGCCGCGCTCGCGGCCCTCCTCGCGTAGCGCGCGTTCGCACACGCGGCACTAGGCTTCGATCCTCCGAGGGAGGAGCAAGCGCGTGGACGATCTGATTCGGGTGTACGGGGCGAGCTGGTGTAACGACTGCCGCCGCGCCAAGAAGTTCCTGGCCGACCAGCGCGTGTCCTACGAGTGGCACGACCTCGAGCAGGATCCGAGCCTGATCTCGTTCGTCCAGGAGCGAAACGACGGAAAGAACATCATCCCGACCATCGTGTTCCCCGACGGCTCGCACCTGTCGGAGCCGACCAACGAGGAGCTCGCGAACAAGCTGGGTCTTGAGCGGATGGCCATGCAGCACGCCTACGACCTGATCGTGATCGGCGGCGGGCCTGCGGGGCTCACCACGGCGATCTATGCGGCCCGGGAGAACCTGGAGACGCTGATCATCGACTCCAAGGGTCTGGGCGGTCAGGCGGGCGTCACCGAGCGGTTGGATAACTACCCGGGGTTCCCCGATGGCATCGGCGGCGCCGAGCTGGCGGACCGGATCGTCCGTCAGGCAGAGCGCTACGGCGTCGAGATGCTGCAGGCGCTCTCGGTCGAGCGGATCGAAGACGCCGGCGCCGAGGAGGTCCGCGTCGTGACGGCCAACGGCGACCACTACGAGGCGCGGGCCGTGCTGGTCGCGACGGGCTCGTCCTACCGGCGCACCGGCGCCGAGGGTGAAGACGATCTGATCGGGGCCGGCATCCATTTCTGCGCGACCTGCGACGGCCCGTTCTACAAGGGGTCGAAGGAGCTGCTCGTCCTTGGCGGCGGGAACTCGGGCCTCGAGGAGGGATTGTTCCTCACCCAGTTCACCGACCTCGTCACGGTCGTGGAGCACAAGGACCGACTCGCCGGCAGCCAGGTGCTGCAGGACAAGGTCTGGGACGACCCGAAGGTGAGCGTGCTGCTGCAGCGGAAGGTCCAGGCATTTCGTCCCAAGGAGGACGGGAGCGGCAAGGTCGGCACCGTCGTTCTTGAGAACCTCGCTACCGGTGAGACCGAGGAGCATCACCCCGACGGCGTCTTCGTGTTCATCGGGCTGGATCCCAACACGGGGTTTCTGCCGAGTGCGGTCGACCTCGACGAGCGGGGCTTTGTCGCGACCGACATGACCTTTATGAGCTCGATGCCGGGTGTGTTCGCCGCCGGTGACGTCCGGTCGGGCTCGACCAAGCAACTCGCGAGCGCCGTCGGCGAGGGCGCGGCCGTCGCGATCCAGATCCGGGGCTTCCTCGACCGTCAGCTCGAGGAAGCCGTCCACCCGGGAGGTTGAGCATGGACCCCAAGGAGATCTTCGAGCTCATCATCAAGGCCGACGAGAAGCTCAAGTACGCGACCGGAACCAACGTCGGTCTGCGACAGGAGCAGGCGCGAGCCCTGCTCGAGCAAGCGCGCGACGAGGCGCGGTCGATCGGCAACGACGCGTTGGTCCAGCAGGCCGAGACGCGCCTCGCCGACCTCGGCTCGGCCGAGGGCTAAGCCTCCGCGGTCCAGTCCCGGAACGCCGCGAGTAGCACGTCGCGCTGTGCGGGCTCGACCTGTTCCTCGGTCAGGGTGCCGGTGAGGGCGATCGTGCGTCGGAACTCCTCGAGCACGGTCGTGCAGCCGTCGCAGCCGGCGATGTGCGCGTCGATCGCAGCGGCGGTCTCCGCCGGCAGGTCGCCGTCGAGGTAGGCGCTGATCAGCTCGAGCAGGTCGCGACAGGCGATCGATGTGCTCATGTGCTCACGCTCCGCAGGTACTCGTCCACGGCCGCGCGCACCTTGGTGCGCGCGCGGTGCAGCAGCACCCGTTGATTGGTGTCGGTCAGATCCAATGCGTTACGGATCTCCTCGGAGGACCAGCCCAGCACGTCGTGGAGCCGGATGACCTCCGCCTGCATTGGTGGCAAGCCGTCGATGGCCCGGCCGATGACGGCGAGCGTCTCGCGGCCCGACACCCGGTTTTCCGGGAGCCCGCGCCAATCGAAGGGGAGGGAGGACCACTGGCCGTCACGCTCGAATGCCTCCGGGCTCCACGTCGGCGCGTCGAGGTCGTCGCCGGCGATCGCCGCGAACGGCACACTGCGCGACTCGCGCTGGCCGCGCGTCTTCGCGATGTTCACGAGGATCCGGAAGATCCAGGTGCGAAGCGTCGAGCGGCCCTCGAAACGGTCGATTCCCTGCAGGACCCCGATCCAGGCGTCCTGGACGCACTCGTCTGCGACGGCGTCGGAGGAGACGTACATACGAGCGACGCGTCGCATCGACGGGGTGAGGCGGTCGACGAGGGCCATGAATGCCGACTCATCTCGCGCCCGTAGGCGATCGATAAGGTCGCGCTCGGACGGGGTCGCTCCGGGTTGCTGCACGCGGGCAGCGTAGCGAGGTCGCCGGGGTTCTAGCCGGGCCGGACGGCGCCGTACGGCGTGTCGTAGCCGTACATCGAGCTCCGCTGCACCTCGCCACCGGGGCCGGGGTGCCGCGCGTGAATGATGTCTCCGCCGCCGACATAGATCGCGACGTGGGGCCCGAAGTTGCCGTAGTAGATGATGTCGCCGGGCTGGACCTCGGACAGCGGCACGCTCGGCAGCGACGAATACTGCGCCGATGCGGAGTGGGGGAGGTACACGCCCGCCTGTGCCCACGCCCACGAGGTGAGGCCCGAGCAGTCGAACGAGCTGGGACCGGCCGCACCGAAGACGTACGGCGCACCGATCGCGCTGTAGGCCGCCGACACCGCGATCGCCGCCGCGCTCGCGTTCGGCGGCGGGACGAACCCTCCACCGCCACCGGAGCCGCCCGGATCCACCGGCGTGGTGGGGGCTGCGTTCTGCTGGGCGTCCAACGCCGCCTGCTGGGCGGCGAGCGCCTCGGCATACTGGGATTCGAGCTGCGAGGCGAGCACCTGCTGCTCCTGAAGGTTCTGCATCGCCTGCTGCTTCTGCGCATTGACGGCGTCGGCCTTTGTCTGCGCATCGGCGACGGCCAGGTTGTACTCCTGGGCGGCCCACGCGGCGCGCTGCCCCGCAACGTCGGCCTCGGCGGCCAGCGAGGAGTCGGTTTGGGTGATCGCTCCCAGGAATTCGAGCCGGTCGGAGAACTCGCTCATCGAGGTGGCCGACAGGAGCGCCTCGTACTGCGAGCCCATGTCGGTGTAGGCCTGGACGGCACGCGCCGACAAACGGGCGCGCGCGTCGGCGGCGTCCTTCTCAGCGGCGTCGCGCATCGCCTTCGCCTCGCTCAGGTGCTGCTGCGCCTGACCCAGCTCGTACAGCGCCTGGTTGTACTGCTCGTTGACCGCCGCGAACTCGTCCTGGAGCTGCGCGATACGCGCCTTGGCTGCCGCGACATCGGAGGCGCTGGGGGCTGCGAGGGAGGGGGTGACCGAGGCGACGGCCCCGGGGAGAACGAGGAAGGTAGCGACGACGAGTCGCGTGATCCTCGATTTCCTCGTGCTCATCGTCCTCCTTCGGGGGGGTTCGCTCTCCGAAAACATTGTCGGACCCTGGATAGCCCAAAGGCTCGGTCAGCCCGAGCCCGCTGTCGACGACCGTACCCAACCGGCGTCGAGGGCGTCAATCGCGCTCGAACGTACGTTCGACAGAAGGTTTTCTGCCGGAACGCCGACGGGGACGGACGCACACTGGCGACCGCCCCCGGCGACCTCGAGTCGGGACGGCGGGATTTGAACCCGCGACCTCAGCGTCCCGAACGCTGCGCGCTACCAAACTGCGCCACGTCCCGAGGTTGGTCAGTGTACCGAGCCGGACCGACGCAGCCGAAGGAGCGTCGCCTCCGGCCGGCACCAAAATCGGAACGGCGCGTACTTGCTCGTGCCGAGTCCGGGAGACGTGTGCACGATCGCCGGACCCATTCGCATGAGCCCGGCGACGAGGCGGCGCGGCATCGAGCAGTTGGTGACGAGCGCGCCTGCGATTGGCAGGCAGACCTGGCCGCCGTGGGTGTGCCCGGCCACCAGGAGGTCGTACTCGAGCGCGGCGACCTCCGGCGCGCAGTCGGGCGAGTGCATCACCGCGAGACCGAACCGATCGGTTGTGCGCGGTGCGACCCGGAGGTCGTGCCAGCGCAGGTGCGCGTCGTCGAGCCCGAGCAGCTCGACCGCGAGCCCGCCAAGCTCGACGTCGCGGCGCGAGTTCGTGAGGTCGGTCCACCCGTCGGCGCCGAGCTGCGCGCGCAGATCGTCCGAGCGCCCGCGCCGCGCGAACCGGCGCTTGCGGTGGGGGCGGAAGTAGGCGAGGTAGTTGAGCGGCTTGGGGGCGAAGTAGTCGTTCGACCCCAGGACGAACCACGAGGCCAGCCGGCCGCGGGTGGGGTGGATCGCTGCCACGGTGCGCTCGACGGCCTCGGGCTCGGCGAGGAAGTCGCCGGTGACGACGGTCACGTCGGCGGCCGGCAGCTGTGCGAGAAACCGCGCTTTCGCCCCGTCGCTACGAGTGAAGTGCAGATCCGAGAGGTGCAGCACGTCGAGCCGTTCGGGCCCGCTGGGTGGGAGGATGGCTAGGTCGTAGGTGCGAAGCCGGTACCAGCGGCGCTCGATCGCGATGCCGTAGGCCACGCACAGCAGGCCGCACGCGACGACGACGATCAGAGCGGGCACGAGGAGGGAGTCTACGGGTGGGCACGTCGTTGAAGGAGCAACTCCGCGCGCAGATGACGGCGTCGATGAAATCGGGCGACAAGGTGGCGCTGGGCGCGCTTCGGATGCTCTCCGCCGCCGTCACCAACCGTGAGAAAGACGTGGGCCACGAGCTCGACGACGACGAGGTACGTGCCGTTGCCGCGACCGAGGTGAAGAAGCGGACGGAGGCGAGCGAGGCGTTCGACGGCGCCGGCCGCACCGAGCTCGCCGACAAGGAGCGCGAGGAGCGAACGGTGCTCGAGGCCTATGCGCCCGCCCGGCTTGACGACGCCGCGGTCGACGCGCTGATCGAGGAGGCGTTCGCGAGCACCGGGGCGAGCGGACCGCAGGATCTCGGGAAGGTTATGGGCTTGGTGATGGGCAAGGCGAAGGGCCAGGTCGACGGGACTGTCGTGCAGCGCAAGGTCCGGGAGCGTCTCGGCGAGAACTAATGCTCCGGACGCAGGGCGAGGTTGCCCTGGCCGTTCCCACCACCGCCATTGCCGCCGCCGCCATTGCCTCCCCCGCCCCCTCCACCACCACCCCCTCCGGGGGACGGACTCGGTGAGGGAGGCGGCGGCCCGCTCCAGACGATCAACGTGACCGACGACCCCTCCAGCACGGTCGTGCCGGCGTCGGGGTTCATCCCGAACACGATGCCGTCGAGCGTCCAATCATCCGTCGGGCGCTCGACGACGTTGGCCGTGATGTGAATCGACGACAGCGCGTATTGGGCGCTGTCGACGGACAGGCCCTTGACTGACGGGAGTGTCACTCGGTTCGCGACGCCGTTGCTGATGCTGAGATGCACCGTGACGCCCGACACGGTCTGTACGCCCGAGGACGGCGACTGCGCCACCACGGTGCCGGCGGGCAGATAGGACTGGACAACGGTGGCATCGACGAGGAACCCCGCGTCGCGAAGGATCGCGGTGGCCTCCTGCCGGGACTTGCCGACGACGTAGGGCACCGTGCTGAAACTGGGCGCCGGGAACTCGCGCGGCGGCATCCCCGCCATGACCTTGAGCATGTAGGCCTTCCAGATGGGCGCGGCGACCGTGCCGCCGAAGACCGAGTAACCCCAGTAGTTCGGCATCTCGTAGGGAATGTCCGGCGAGCCCACCCACACGGCGGTGGTCACCTGCCGCGTGTAGCCGCCGAACCACAGCTCCTTGTTGAGATCGGAGGTGCCCGTCTTCCCTCGAATCGGCCATGGCCCCCACCCGCTGGAGAAGACCGAGGCGGCGGTGCCGTACGTGACCGGCCCGGCGAGCAGGTCGTTCACCAAGTTGGCGATGCCGGCGCCGATCACGCGGTTGCAGTCGGGGACCTGGGCGTAGAGCACGTTGTTGCCGCGGCGAATCTCGCTCACGGCGTAGGGCGTGCAGTGGACGCCGCTGTTGGCGAACGTCTGATACCCCGAAGCCTGGTCGAGCGGTGTGATGCCGACCGAGCCCGTCGCAAGGGAGCACACCGGCGGCAGCTCCGTCGTGATGCCGACCCGGTGCGCCATGTCGACGACGTTTTGGGGGCCGACATCCACGATGAGCCGCGCGAACACCGCGTTGACGGAGTCCGCCGTCGCCTCGTAGAGATTGAGCGACCCGAGACTCGTCCCTTCCGCGTTGGTGACGTCCCACACGCTCCCGTCGGCGTTGAGGCATTCCGGAATGGCCCCTTGCGCGCCGGAGTAGGTCGAGCTCGGCATGATGCCTTCCTCGAACGCAGCGGCGAGGATGTACGGCTTGAACGACGAGCCCGGCTGGTGCTGCGTCGTCACGGTGTTGATCTGGTCCTTCTGGTAGTTGCGGCCGGACAGCATCGTGCGGATGGCGCCGGTCTGCGTGTCAAGCGACACAATGGCGACGTCGGGCTCGGGGGAGTACGTGGGATTCGACGGCGTCGCCGCCCACGGCGCGCTGGCCGCCTTCTGTGCGGCTTCCTGCCAGTCGGGATTGAGTGTCGTGACGATCTTGAGCCCGCCCTCCGACAGGCTCCGCTGTCGTTGTTCCGGCGTCTTGCCGAGAACCGAGTACCAGCCGTTGGGATCGTTGAGGAGCTGTTCTTTCACGTAGTCGACGAGGAACGGCGGCGTCGGCAGGTAGGTCCCACCGACGTTCGGTGCGAGCCCGAGGTCTTCCTTTTTGGCCGCCGCCCCGCGCTGTGCCGACACGCCGCCTGCCGATGGCCCCAGCCCGATCATGCGGTTGATGACATCGTTGCGTCGCAGGAACGCGAGGTGCGGATGATCGATCGGGTCGTCGTCGCTGGGGGACTGGATCAGCCCGGCGAGCAGCGCACCTTCGGGGAGGGTCAGCTTCGATGCGGGCTTGTGAAAGTAGAACCGCGCTGCGGTGCCGATGCCGTACACGTTGTTGCCGAGGAAGACGTCGTTCAAGTAGAGCGCGAGGATCCGGTCTTTCGGGTAGCGCTGCTCGACGCGTTGGGCGAGCGCCAGCTCCTGGAACTTGCGGGCGAGCGACTTGTCGGTCGGGTCGATCTCCAGCGTGTTCTTGACGAGCTGCTGGGTGATCGTCGACCCACCCTGCACGACGCCGCCCGCTCGCACGTTCTCGATGGCGGCGCGCAGGAGCGACGTGAGGTTGAGCGCGCCGTGGTGGTAGAAGTCGGAGTCCTCGATCGCGAGCACGGCTTTGACCGCGATCGGGCTGATCTCGTCGAGCGGAACGATCTCGCGGTTGTCGAGGTACACGTGCGCGAGGACGGTCTTGCCGTCGCTCGCGTAGATGGTGGAGCGCTGCGGCAGCCGCGGGATGCGCGTGAAGCCGGCGCTCGCCTCGTCGAGGCGGTGTTGAATCTCCTTGACCCCGAGACCGGTCGCCAGGAACGGCGGCAGCAGCAGGACCGCGACGAGACCGGCGGATCCGAGCACGACCGCCAGCAGGAGCATGAACGCGACAGGTTTGAATCCCCAGCGGTCGGTGATCGGACGCCGGTGGGGGGTCGGCTTGCGTGAGCGATTGGGGAGCATAGGGATTCCCTCGGAGGATACGCCCCGCCTCGGTACGATGGTTCAATCCATGCGTCGCGTCTCTGTGCTTGTCGGTGCGCTGATCGTGCTGCTTGCGGTGCCTATGCTCGCGAGCGCGCAGGAGGACCGACCGGCGAACCGTGTGGACGTGATCAAGGTGGAAGGGGCGATCGACCGCCCGCTGCTCGGATATCTGCAGGAACACCTCGACCAGGCGGCGGCGGATCGCGCCGTGGTGGTGCTCCAGGTCGACAGCGCCGGGTCGATCGGCACCGACGGGGTCGCGCTCGCACAACGCCTCGTCGACATGCCGGTTCCCGTGCTGGTCTGGGTCGGCACCGTCCCCGCGCGCGCGAGTGGCACGGGGATGCTCTTGCTGGACGCCGCGTCGCTCGCGGCCGTGAGTCCCGGGTCGCAGACCGGCCCGCGGGATCCGGTGAACCTGCTGCATCCTGGGGACGTTCCGCCCGACCTCGATGTGCGGATCGAGTCGTGGCTGCAGGCGCGGGACCGCCAGGCGGACCTCACACGCCAGAACGAGGCGATGCCGGCGCAGACGGCCATGGATCTCGGCTTCGCCGACATTGCGGCGACCTCCGTCGTCGACTTCTTGAACCAGGCGTCGGGTCGCACCGTGCAGACGGCGAGCGGACCGTGGGTGCTGAATACACAGGTGGCGACGACCGATGCCGACGTGGCGAACGGCGTCGGAGTCGACATCACGTTTATCGAACCGGGATTGCTCGTGCGCGTCGCCCACGCGGTCGCGACACCGTCGATGGTCTACTTCCTGCTCGTCTTCGGGATCGCGTGCATGGCGTTTGAGATCACGCAGCCGGGGTTCGGGTTCGCGGGCTTCGCCGGGGTCTTCCTGGTGGCGCTGGGGGTCTACGGGCTGACGGTGGCGATTCCGTTCTGGCCCGGGTTCGTACTCATGCTGGCCGGCATCGGAGGAATGGTGGCCGACGTACGGCTGCGGCGGCTCGGCGTGCTCACGTACGGCGGACTCGTGGCGTTCATCGCCGGGTCGTTCCTCGCCTACGGGCAGGTGGCGCACGCGATCCGTATCTCGCCGTGGCTCATCGTCGGGGCGACGGTTGCGAGCTGGCTGTACTACGGGTTTGGCCTGACCGTGGCGGTGCAGTCCCGCGACCGCATCGTCGCGACACAGCGCGGTCTCATCGGCCTGGTCGGCGAAGCGCGGGGGCGTCTGGCGCCCGACGGTCCGGTGCACGTCAAGGGCGCGTTGTGGCGCGGCCGGAGCCTGGGCGATCCGATCGCGCCCGGCACCAAGGTTCGGGTCCGTGGCGTCGACGGCCTGATCCTGAAGGTCGAGCCGGAGCTCGAGGGCGACGCCGGCGAGGAACCCGTCACGGTCGAGTAACGCGGCCGCACGAGGGATCCGGGGCCGTGCGAGGATGCCCGCATGAACGACGCTGCGGTTCGTGCCCGCCTCGCCGAGCTGCACCTCGAGCTTCCGCCGCCGCCCCAGGCCCTCGCCGCCTACGTGCCGTGCGTGCTTTTCGGCGGTGTGGCGTTCGTCGCGGGCCAGGTGCCGATGGTGAACGGCGCGCTGCTCAACCCGGGCACGATCGGGGCTCGCGTCACGATCGACGAGGGCGCTGCCTCGGCGCGGCAAGCGGCGTTGCAGGTGCTGTCGGCGCTCGCCGACGCGCTCGACGGGTTCGACCGGCTCCAGCGACTCGTGCAGGTCTCGGTGTTCGTGGCCTCGTCGCCGGACTTCGTCGATCATCCGAAGGTCGCAAACGGGGCGAGCGAGCTGTTCGTCGGTGTCCTCGGCGACGCCGGCAAGCACACACGTATGGCGGTCGGTGTGTCGTCGCTGCCGCTGGGAGCCTGCGTCGAGGTCGCGGCGATCGCGACCGTCGCCCGCTAGCGCGCCGCGTCGGCGGCGTCGTCGCGTGGGAACCGAAGGTCCCCGACGCGGCGCGATCGGCCGTGTGCGTCCATCCATTCCGCGAGGGGCACGGCGTACTTGCGGCTCGTCCCGAGTGCCTCGCGGAGGCGGCTCACGGTGAGGCCCTCGGCGGCGTTGTCGCGAACGAGCGCCGCCGCCCGCTCGACGAGGGCGGGAGCGACCACGAGGTCGGGCGCGATGCGCACCACGATCCCGGCCCCGCCGGCCGCGTCGATCAGCTCGGGGTCGAACCCTTCCTGCACCAACTCATTTACCGTCGGTGGTGTCGCCTCGGCGTCGCCCGAGACGGCGGCCAGGAGCCGGTCCAGCTCGGCCTCATGACCGGTGAGGGCGACCTGATGGGTGGCGAGACGCACGGTCGTTGCCGTTCGAACGAGCCAACCCTCGTCGTGCATCGCGTCGAGCACGGCCTCGCCGATGCCGGCGTTTCGTGGCGCGCCGGCCGTGCGCGCCGCCTCGGTCGCCACCGCGCGAACCTCGCCAAGCGCGGCGCCCTCGACGAGCGGGCGTTCCTCGTGCAGCGCTGCGAGAAATGCGGTCACCGTCGCGCTGGTGGCAGCTTGCACTGCCGAGGACACGAGCCACTCGCCCGCGCCGGCGGGCGCCAACCCGAACTGTTCCTGCAGCTCGCTCCTGCGTACGGCGCCGCGTTCGTCGAGTGCGAGCGCCGCCAACGACTCGCGGTCGTCGGTGGCCGCCCGCTCCCACAGGTACGAGACGTGTCGCTCGGTGGCCGCCGGGGGAGCGACGTCGAGTACGACGCCACCGCCCACCGTTCGCCGCCGCCCCGACTCCCACACCACGATGCGGTCGAGCACGTCGAGCACGAGCGCGTCGTCGGTTCGCAGTCGTGCCAGACACGCGCCGTCGTCGCGGCGTTCGAGGACGCGAAGCCGAGCGGCCGTCTCGGCCGCGCCCGCGTGGACGAGGTACGAGCCGCGTTCGGGAATCCGTTCGAGGCCGCGCACCGGGCGCAAGAGGGCGTCGACGGTCGTCGTCGGCCGGAACGACCCCGGCGCGCAGAGCACGGCGCCGCGCGCGAGCGGCGCGCGCTCGACCCCCGCCAGGTTCACGGCCACGCGAAGCACGTGACACGCCTCCGATAGATCGCGCTTGTGCGACTGGAGCGATCGGATCCGTGCCCGCACGTCCCCGGGGTGCAGCCGCACCTCTTCATCGACCTGCAGGCAGCCGCCGGTGAGGGTCCCGGTCACCACCGTGCCTGCCCCGGAGATCGTGAAGACCCGGTCGACGAAGAGCCGGGTGCGGGTGTCGGGCGGCACCGGCGCCGCCTCCACCATCCGGTCGAGCGCGGCTCGGATCTCGTCGAGACCGGCTCCCGTCTTCGCGCTCACCGGCACGATCGGGGCCTCGGCGAGCACGCTGCCCGCGAGGTGCTCGCGTGTGTCGGCCATCGCCACCTCGAGCGACTCGTCGTCGACGAGATCGCGTTTCGTAAGCGCGACGACCCCGCCGGACACGCCGAGCACGTCGAGGATCTGCAGGTGCTCTTCCGACTGTGGCTTCCAGCCCTCGTCGGCCGCCACCACAAAGAGCACGAGCCGGACGGGGCCGACGCCGGCGAGCATGTTGCGGATGAATCGCTCGTGGCCCGGCACGTCGACGAACCCGACCTCGCGCCCGCCCGGCAGGGTCGTCCACGCGTAGCCGAGGTCGATCGTCAGCCCGCGGCGCTTCTCCTCGGCGAAGCGATCGGGATCGATACCGGTGAGCGCCACGATGAGCGCGGATTTGCCGTGGTCGACATGACCGGCGGTGGCGATCACGCGCAGCGCGCCGGGCACGTCAGTCCTCGTCGTCGAGGTCGTCGCCCTCCAGGGCGTAGAGCACCGCGCGGGCGGCCGACGGCACCTGTGCCTCGAAGATCGTGCGCGCGTCGAGCAGCACGTGATCCTCGTGCATCCGGCAGAAGACCGACGGCATGCCCCCGCGCAGGCGGGCGGCGAAGGCCGCGGGCTCGGGGCACCGCACGCGGACGCCCCAGGAGGCGATGGCCTGTCCCGGCACGGAGCCGCCGCCGACCACCGACTCGCACCGTATGACGTGCGCGCCCTCGAGGTCGCCGCCGATCGCCTCGGCAAGCCGATGGGCTCGGGCCGCGACGGAGTCCAGGCTCTCGTGGATCATTCGGTGCACGGGTACGTCGCCGTGGGCGCCGGTCGCGAACAGCGCCAGCGTCGCCTCGAGCGCCGCGGCCTGCAGCTTGTCCACGCGCATCGCGCGCGCGAGCGGATGGCGCCGCAGTTTCGCGATGAGATCGCCGCGGCCGACGACGCATCCCGCCTGCGGTCCCCCGACGAGCTTGTCGCCGCTGAACGTCACGAGGTCCGCGCCGTCGGCGAGCGCCTGGTGCACCGTGGGTTCCTCGCCCGGGAACCCGCGTTCGGCGTCGAGCAGCCCCGACCCCACGTCGAAGACGAGCGGCACAGCGGCCTTCCCGGCGACCTGGGCAAGCTGCGCCGTGGTCGCGGCCGCCGTAAAGCCGACGACGCGATAGTTGGACGGATGGACCTGCAGGATGGCGGCCGCGTCGGCGACGGCGGACCTGAAATCCGAGGCGCGCGTGCGGTTGGTCGTGCCCACCTCGACGAGCCGCGCACCGGATGCGCGCATGATGTCGGGGATCCGGAACTCGCCGCCGATCTCGATCAGCTCGCCCCGGGAGACGAGGACCTTCTTTCCCTTGGCGAGGACGCTCAACGTGAGCACGAGCGCGGCCGCGCAGTTGTTGACGACCAGGGCGTCCTCGGCGCCGGTCAAAGCGGCGAGCAGCAGCTCGGCGCGAGCGCTGCGCGATCCGCGCGCCCCCGTGCTTCGATCGACCTCCAGGTCGGTGTAGCCGGTCGCCGCCCGCAGCACGGCCTCGCGAGCCTGCTCGGCGAGCGGCGCTCTGCCGAGGTTCGTGTGGATGATCACGCCGGTTCCGTTGATGACCGGTGTGAGTCCGTGTATCGCCCGCGCGGCGGTCGCGACTGCGCTGGCGAGGATCTCATCGGCAATGGGCGGTTCCTCGCCGTCGGCGGCGGCGGTGCGAATCGCCTCCAGCTCGGTGCTCAGTGTGCGCTTAAGGACGGGCCGCCCCACCACCCTGGCGGCGCGCTGACCCGGCGTCGAGCGGAGGATGGCATCGAGGGATGGAACCTTCCGACGTGCGTCCGACCCGGCCACGTGCGAAGCGTACCGCCGGTCGCCACCGCCGCGCGCGGCGTGTCTCGGCTACGTCGTGACGGTGATCGCGCAGTCGCGCCCAGGCGTGGGGTCGATCTCGATGCGGACCGTCGAGTCGCCGTCGACGGTCATCGTCTCGGCGCAGCGATCGGTGGGGCCGTCGAGCGTGCCGCAGTTGCCGTCACAGGGCCGGGCCCACGACTCGAGACGGTAGGTCCCGCCGGCCGGCACCGGAATCGTCGTCGGGCCCTCGAGTTCCACTCGGCGCGTGATATCGACGCCGTCGGCGGTGAGCCGGACAAAGCGCACCGCCCCTTCGATGTACATCGGGGCGCCCGGATCGGGCTCGCCGAGGGTGATCGTCAGGGTTGCCGGCTGTTCGGGCGTGGAGCTCGCCGCGGGCGAGGTCGTGCCTGCGCACGCGGCGGTCGCGAGGAGCATTAGGGCGCTCAGGAGTATCCGCATGTGTGCTCGGACGTCCGCGCGACGGCTCGGGTTCCCGTGCGACCGGCCTTGGGTAAGATGCGCCCACGATGGTCGACAGCCCAACCCGGCCCGCGTTCCAGAGCCACGAGATCACCTCGATGGTCCGTGGCGGCGGTGTCGACATCATCCCCGCGGGCGAGTTCCAGACCGAGGACATGATCCTCAACATCGGTCCGCAGCACCCGGCCACGCACGGGGTGCTCCGCATTGTGATCGAGCTCGACGGCGAGGTCATCAAGCGTGCCGAGCCGGTCATCGGTTACATGCACCGCGGCGCGGAGAAGCTTGCCGAGTTCCGCGACGCGCGCCAGACGCTCGTGCTGATGAACCGTCACGACTGGCTGTCGGCGTTCAACAACGAGCTCGGATGGACGATCGCGATCGAGCGTCTGTGCGAGATCGAGGTGCCCGACCGGGCGCAGTGGATCCGCACGATGTTCGCCGAGTGGAACCGGATCATGAACCACCTCGTGTTCATGGGCTCCTATCCGCTGGAGCTCGGCGCGATCACGCCGCTGTTCTACACGTTCCGCGAACGCGAGATGGTGCAGGACCTCGTCGAGTCGGTGACCGGCGCGCGCATGCATCACTCCTACGCACGCGTCGGCGGCCTGAAGGACGACCTGCCGCGCGGTTTCATCTCGCGCGCACACGAGGTGCTCGCCGCGGTGCGCGGCGTCGTGCACGAGTACGAGCAGCTGATCATGGGCAACGAGATCATCTTCGCCCGGTGCCGCGACGTCGGGGCGATCTCGGCTGAGACGGCGATCGCGTACGGGTGTTCTGGCTCGGTGCTCCAGGCATCGGGTGTGGCGATGGATCCGCGGAAGGACGAGCCGTACGAGAAGTACGCCGAAGTCGAGTTCGAGGTGCCGGTCGGCGAGCGCGGCGACTCCTACGACCGGCTTTGGGTGCTCGTCGAACGAGTGAAGCAGAGCTGCAACATCATCGAGCAGTGCCTCGATCGGCTGCCGCCGGGGCCGTTTCGGGCCGCGGGGCTTCCCAAGTCGCTCAAGATTCCCGAGGGCGAGATCTACGTTCGCAACGAGAACCCGCTCGGCGTGATGGGCTACTACGTGATCGGCGCGGGGAAGAAGGAGCCGTACCGCGTCAAGATGCGCACGGCGAGCTTCTCGAACGTGAGCGTGATCCCGGCGGTGCTGCCCGGCGCGCTCGTCCCGGACCTCATCTCGATCCTCGGCTCGATCTTCTTCGTCGTCGGCGACGTCGACAAGTAGGCCGAGCTCCGGGAGCTCCCGCTATCCTTGGGCGCCTGATGGCGTTGCCCGATTTCACGACCGACTTTCCCGGCTGGTACCAGGCCGTCGTTCGCGACGCCGACTTGGCCGAGAACTCCCTTGCCCGCGGCACGATGGTGATCAAGCCCTACGGCTACGCCATCTGGGAGGCAATCCGGGACGCCCTCGATCTGCGGTTCAAGCAGACCGGGCACCAGAACCTCTACTTCCCGATGCTCATCCCGTACTCGCTGCTCGAGCGGGAGAAGGAGCACGTGGAGGGGTTCGCGCCGGAGGTGGCGGTGGTCACGCACGCCGGCGGCGAGGAGCTCGGCGAGCCGCTCGTGCTGCGCCCGACCTCCGAGACGATCATCTGGGACACCTACTCACGGTGGGTCCAGAGCTATCGCGACCTGCCACTGCTTTACAACCAGTGGGCCAACGTCGTGCGGTGGGAGATGCGCCCCCGCCTGTTCCTGCGGACGACCGAGTTCCTGTGGCAGGAGGGACACACGGCGCACGAGACGCGCGAGGAGGCGTGGGAGGAGAGCCTGCGCATGCTCGAGGTGTACCGGCAGGTGGCCGAGGACGTGATGGCGATCCCCGTGCACAAGGGCCGCAAGACCGCGGCCGAGCGGTTCCCCGGCGCGGTCGAGACGTTCACGATCGAGGCGCTCATGCGTGACCGCAAGGCCCTGCAATCCGGCACATCGCATTTCCTCGGGACGAACTTCGCGGAGGCCTATGGCGTGATGTTCCTCGGGCGCGACGGGGAGAAGCATCACGCGTTCGCCACGTCGTGGGGCGCCTCGACGCGGCTCGTCGGCGGGCTGATCATGGCCCACGGCGACGACCGGGGACTGCGGCTGCCGCCACTGGTTGCTCCGGTGCAGGTGGTGGTCGTGCCGATCTATCGCAACGACGACGAGCGCGGGCGGGTGTTGACCGCCGCCAACGGCATGGCCGATGAGTGGCGCGCCAACGGGCTGCGCGTGCGGGTGGACGACCGCGACGACCTGCGGCCGGGGTTCAAGTTCGCCGATGCCGAGTTGCGCGGCGTGCCGGTGCGTATCGAGATCGGGCCGCGGGACCTCGACGCGTCGGTGGTCACCGTGGTGCGACGGGACACCGGTGAGAAGTCGCAGGTGGGCATCGACGTGGTGGCCTCGGCGCTCGACGAGCAGCTGGTGGCCATCCAGCGAAGCATGTTCGACGATGCGGTCGTGTTCCGGGAGGCGAACACGCATCGCGTCGCGACCTACGACGAGCTGCGCTCGGCGATCGCGGATGAGGGCGGCTTTGTCGTCGGCGCCTGGTGCGGCGACGCGGCGTGCGAGGCGCAGGTCAAAACCGATACCAAGGCCACGATTCGGTTTCTGCCGCTCGAGCCGCAGGATCCCGGCGCCATCTGCGTCGTGTGCGACCGTCCCGGGGTCGACGTCGCGACCTGGGCGATCGCCTACTGAGCCGCTACGTGCGGCGGTTGAACCAGACGCCGCCCGGACCGGTGTAGGAGTTTCCCTCGCCCCAGATCGCGACGAACCGACCGGTGTTCGTGATCGCCACCTCGCCGTAGTCCCCGTAGGGCTCCATGAATCCATCGGGCCCGATGTACGCTGCGCCGCCCGTTGCATCGGAGATCCGCACCGGCTGAGACCAGGTCTTGCCGGCGTCCTTCGAGGACCGATACCACACGTTCCAGACGTCGGGGCCGTTGTCCTCCTGCATGTAGAACGCGCGGACGTCGCCGTGTCCCCGGCCGACGACCGCCGGGAACGTGGCGTTGTTCCCGGCCGTTGACAGACGGACCGGCGCCGACCAGGAGGCGCCGCGGTTGGAGGACCGTTGGACCCACACCGACTGGGGTCCGCGCTCCTGCACGGCGCCGTCGTGCAGGAACACGAGGTTGCCTTGCGCATCGGTCGAGACGACCGCATGACCGGCGTAGTAGCTGCTCGAGCAGCCGTCGGCCTTGCACCGCTCGCCGATCCTGCGCGCGTCGAGCACCACGTTGTCCCACGTTCGGCCCTGATCGGTGGAGCGAAGCGCGTGATAGCGGACCGTGCCGGCGGGTCCGCCGTGCGGACCGGTGTACGACAGCGACGCCTCGGCGAACACGACCGTTCCGCCCGGGAGCACCTGCCCGCCGAACGCGTAGTAATAGCGGTCGGCGCTCAGCACCCGTTTCTGCGACCAAGTAGCGCCCGCGTCGTGCGAGATCGCCACCCAGGGGTCGCCACCGGATGGGCCGTTCCAGGCGATGTAGATGTTCCGTCCGCTGGGCGAGGTCGCCAGGATCGGCTTGTCCTGCCATTGGACGTTGCCAAAAGTTGGAATCGGCGCCGTCCACGTGCGGCCGTGGTTGGTCGACTTCGAAAAGACGACGTGGAAGTTGTTCATCCATGCCGCGTAGACGTCTCCGGTCTTCGGGACGACCTCGATGATCGGGTCGTACTGGCCGTGAATGCCCCGGCACGTGCAGAGGGGCCGGCTTGGACCCCAGTGCGCCCCGCCGTTGCGAGAGACGTAGAGCGCGATGAATGGGCTCGGGCAGTCCGTCGCGCACGCCTTGGGGCGCGTGTACCGGGTGGTCAGCGCGTACACGAATGGCGCTCTCCGGTCCGCCGCGATGGCCGGTTCCCAATCGTCCGCCGTCGAGTCCATGACAACCTCGCCGGCCCAGCCGGGCGCTGCGGCGTGGGGCGGATCGGTCTCTACGCGCAGACTGCCGTCGGCGGCCGCTGCCTCATAGGCCTCGTGCCGCTCCTGGGTGATCTCGCTTTGCTCGAGCAGCTCAGCCTGGGCGCCCTTGGCGCCGCCCTCGCCCTCGCCCTCGCCCTCGTCGCCCTCGGATTCGCTCCCCGGTTCGGTGCCGGGGGAGACGGTGGTCCCGGCCGCGGCCGTCGGTGTATCCGGCGCGGCGGTGCAACCGGCCAGCGCGGCCGCGGCCACGAGCAGAAACGCGACGATGGGTCGCAGGAAGCCGGTCGTACCGAAGGCGGGAGTGCGCATCGGGCGCATCGTACGGGCTCGTCGGCCGGTTCGGCTCAGACGCCGAGCCATTGCGGCGCCGGCAGACCGGGCGTCGCCAGGACGAGCCAACGCATCCGGCCCAGCGCAGCCGGATCCACGAGGAGCGATGCGTTTGAGCGAGTGGACCACGTGCGAACCGCGGCCAGACCGTCGCCGTCGGCCAGGTGCCGTTGCTGCGCGGCGAGCTCCTGGCGCGTCCACTCCTCGAATCCCAGGGTGCGCAGGACGTCGCGCTGCATGACCGGTCCGTAGGCGAGGAGCCCGACGGCCGCCGCCTCGCGTGCGATCCACGAGAAGTCGACGCCTGCGGTGACGTCGGTTGCGCCCGGCGCGTCGAGCACATGCTCGACGACGTGGTGCTCGCGATAGCCGTGCATCGGTCCGCCGGGATCCAAGGCACCTCCGTAGTCGACGATCAGCGCGTAGCCACGGGGCATCACCGTGCGCAGCTCGTCGACGAAGGCGAGCGCGCCGACCGGGACGACCAGCTCGCCCTCCTCGGGGATGTCGCCGGCCAGGGCGCGCAGGTCCTCGTCGATCGCGGTCGGGCGTTCCACGAGGCGGTCGCCGTCGAGGTCGACTCGGATCTCTCGGCCGTCGCGCAGTAGCCGAAACGGAAGGTTGTCGAGGAGCTCGTGGGCGAGAACGAGTTCGGCCTCTCCGTCGAGACGATCCGCGACCGTGATTCCGCCGACGGTCGCGAGGGCGCTCCGAGCGCCGGGGCTCACTTCCACGGCGGTGTAGGACGCGAGGTGCTCGCCGAGCTCGCTCGCGAGCAGTTGCCGCGCGAGGGTTCCGTCACCGGCGCCGGCTTCGACGAGCCGCACCGGGTCCGTGCCGATCTCGACGGCCATTGCGGCAAGGGCCCGTCCGAGGAGCGAGCCGAAGACCGCGTGTACGTGTGGGCTCGTGACGAAGTCGCCCTCGGCGCCCACCGGCGGCTGCTCGTAGAAGCCCCCCACGCCGTAGAGGGCAAGGTCCATGAAGGTCGCGAAGTCGATCGGACCATTCGTGCGAATGCGTTCGCCAATACGCTCCTTCGGGGTGCGGGCGGCGGCGGACACGAGACGCAGTATGGCCCCCACCTGCCAGGATGACGCCGTGGACGAACGACCCATCCGCCGCGCGGCCGCGATCGTGTGCGTGCGCGACGGGGCCGCCGGGGTGCCGGAGATGCTCGTCGTGGAACGCAGTCCCGTAAGCCGGTTTCTTCCGGGCTACGTCTCGATTCCCGGCGGGGCGGTCGACGAGGACGACGCCGAACGCGCCGCGCGGTGGTTCGGCGATCCGGCCGAGGCGGCCCGCGCGGCGGCGATCCGGGAGCTGGCCGAGGAGACCGGTTTGGAGCTCACCGATGCCGGTCTGGTGCCCGCCGCGGGCTTTGCCCACGTCGAGGCGGCGCCGCCGCCGATCGAACGGCTGCCGCAGCTCTGCCGTTGGGTCGCGCCGCCGGAGGTACCCGTGCGCTTCGATGCCGGGTACTTCGCGGCGCTTGCCGTTGGTGCCGTTGATCCCGTGGTGGACGGGGGCGAGATCGTCGCGGCCTGGTGGGTTTCGCCGCCCGCGCTCCTGGCCGAGTGGGAGGACGCCACGCGCAAGCTCTACTGGCCGACGTGGTACACGGTGACGCAGCTCGCGAGTTGTGGGAGCGCGGCGGAAGTGCTGGCGCTCCGGTTCGACTCGCGCGATCCGACCCCTTCGGAGGAGTCCTCGATGCCGCGCCACGTGATGGAGCAGGACTGAGGATGCTGCGCGCCGTCCGTGTGCTCGCGCCGAACCCCGGCATCTACACGCTCGAGGGAACCAACACGTGGGTGGTGGGCGACGGGCCCACGCTCGTGATCGACCCCGGTCCCGACGACGCGGGCCACCGGAACGCGGTCCTCGAGGTTGCGGGCGAGGTGTCTGCCGTCCTCGTCACGCACGACCACGAGGATCATGCGGCAGGCGCCGCGACGTTTGCCCGCGTGGCCGGAGCGCCGCTGTGGGCGTGGCGCCTCGAGGGCGCGGAGCGTCCGGGCGAGGGCCGTTCCTTCGCCGTTCCCGGCGCGGAGCTCCGGGTGCTCCACACACCCGGGCACAGCGCCGATCACCTCGTGTGCTTCGAGCCGTCCGTGGGAGCGTTGTTCACGGGGGACATGGTGCTCGGTCGTGGCACGAGCTTTCTCGATCCGCCGGACGGCGATCTTGCGAAGTACCTCGACTCGCTCCGCACGATGCTCGATCTCGAGCCCCGCACGATCTATCCGGGGCACGGGCCGGTCCTGGTGGACGCGCGGCGCACGCTGACGTCGTACCTCGAGCATCGTGCCGAGCGCGAGGAGCAGGTGCTTGCCGCGCTCGAGGGCGGCGACCATACGGTGGGCGACCTCGTCGCAAGGATTTACGTCGACTACCCGCCGGACGTCCATCCGCTTGCCGCACGGTCCGTGACGGCCCATCTGCTGAAGCTCGAGCGCGAGGGCCGGGTCCGCAAGCGTGGCCGTGGCGCGTCGCAGAGCTGGACGGCGATCGAGCCCGCAGTCTGTGCACGCTGCGGACGCCCGGTTCGCGGCCGCGGCCGGTATTGCTCGTCGTGCTCGCTTGCCCTGCTGCAGGGCACGGGCGGCTAACCCGCGGACGAGACCAGCCGCAACTGCGCGCGCACGACGTAGCGGCCGCGTCCCAGAACCTCGATCGCTCCACGCGCGCGAAGGCGGCGGATCGCGCGGTTGGCCGATTCCCGCGTGGCCCCGACCATCGAGGCCAGATCGTCCTGCGTGATGCGAACCGGCAGCTGCGTGCCGCCGGGCACCGGGCGGCCGAGTCGCATCGCGAGGTCGAGCAGGCGTCGCTCGATGCGCTCTTCGACGCCGAACCAGGCGAGGTGCGTCGCGATGGCCGTGGTGCGCTCGGCCTGCGCCGCAAGCGCCCCGTCGGCCTCGTGCCCGGCGGATCGCAGCCGCGCCGGCCGGCGTGCGGTGACGGTGCACGGGGACGCGCCACCGTGTCCTCCGACGGCGTCGCCCGGACCGAGCAGGTCGAGCAGGAACATGCGCCCGTCGGCGTCGACGATCCTCGCGTCGAGGACGCCGCTTTCGATCAGCGACGGCGCGAGACACGCTTCGCCCTGCCGCACGAGCACCTGTCCCGTGCGCGCGACCGCGAGGGGGAGTGGTTCGACGACACCCATCGGGCGAACGACCATCAGCACCACCCGGGCGCACGGTAGCGACGACCACCGACACGGCCCGAACCGGTAGGCTTCCCAAAACGCGTCGAGGAGGGTGTCGGCCGATGGCGACCGTGAAGCTTGAGACGGTACTGGCGTACGTGCCGCTGTTCCGCGGGCTGACGAAGCGTCAGCTCAAGCATCTGGCGACGCTGTTCGAGGTTGCCGACTACATGCCCGGCGCGGCGATCGTGAAGCAGGGAAGCAAGGGCGACGCCTTCTATGTCGTCTTGAAGGGGCAGGCCAAGGTCGCGTCCAACGGTCGCTTCATCCGCCGGATGCTCCCGGGAGATCACTTCGGCGAGGTCGCGGCGATCGACGGACAGGAACGGTCGGCGACGGTCACGAGCGAGACCCCGATGACCCTCGCCATCATGACTAGGCCCCAGTTGATGGAGGCGCTTCGCGATGACCCGGACATCTCCTACAAGCTGATGGTGGAGCTCGCACGGATGTTCCGGGCGGCGAGCGCGGAGGCCTACGGGTAGGCGTGAACGTCGAGTTCTACGACCCCGAGGACGAGCAGCGGCTGTCTGTCGCGACCGCGTCGTGGGACGGCCGCGACGTCACGATCACGGCGAGTGACGACGAGCGCCGCGCGACGCTCGCACACGCGTTTCGCAGGACACCCGTCGCGGTCGAGGGCGCCGGCGAACGGCGGATCGGCACCTCGGGGCCCGCGGTCCTGCAGCCGGGCGACCTGGAGTGGTTCCGTGCCGTGGCGAGCCAGCGAGCGACCGCGGAGTCAGGCCTCGGGGCTCGTTTCGTGCCGGGACGCGTGATCGGCGGGTTCGATCCAGCTGCCGGGTACCGGCCGTTCGAGGAACAGGTTGAGCGTCTAGACGCCCGCGCGAACGACTAGCGGTTGTCGGCGAGCCAGTCGCGGCCGGTCTCGCAGAAACCCTTGAAATCGCAGTACGAGCACCACGTGCCCGGTGTCGGCTCGAACGCACCGGCGTCGATGGCCGCAAGCGACCCTTCGACCCGCCCGCGCACCTCGTCGGGATCGCCCATGGGGTGGCGCTCTTCCTCGCCGCGCGCGAGATAGCAGTACGTGAGCGTCAGGTCCTCGGGCCGCTTGTGCCAGATCTCGACACAGGCGAGACCGTAGAGCTCGAGCTGCAGCGGGTCGGCCGAGCCGGCGCCCGTCTTCCAGTCGACGATCTCCCAGGGCCCGTCCGGCTCGCCGAAGATCGCGTCGATGCGCCCGCTCACGGCGAACGCGCCGACCCGCAGCAGGAACGCGCGTTCGGCGTACAGCGGCGTGACGTCGGCGAACCGCGACGCAAGGAACGCCTCGCGCAAGCGCTCGACCCTGCCCGGATCGCCGGCAAGCTCCTCCTGGGTGAGATCGACGACGTCGTCGGTCTCGAGCAGGCGTCCCTGACCGGCCGCGCGGCGTTCGATCCACCGGTGGATCTCGGTGCCGATCCGCGCCGCGGGTCCGCTGAATCGCGGCAGCGGTCGCACCCGCGTCCAGTAGAAGCGCTTGGGGCACAAGGCATGATCCATGAGTGAGCTCGCCGACAACGTCAGCGGGATCCGCGCGGGGGCGGCGCCGGCGGGGGCGTCGGCCGCCTCGCGCTCGCGCAGATGCTCCGCAACCGCGATCCGATCGGCGGCCAGCGCGTCGAACGACACGCGCGCCTCGGGATCGAGCGACTCGATCAGACCGGCCTGCCCCGCGACGTCGAGCGCGGCCGCGCGCCAGCCCTCGGCAAACAGTGGATCGTCTGCTGCCGGGAGCGCCGGTCCCGGCCAGTCGCGGACGAATCGCTCGCGAAGACCGAGCATCGGGTTCTCCTCGCCCGCCTCGGTGGCGGCCAGGTCGACGCTCGCGAGCCCGGTGTCCGATCCCCAGGCGATGAGCTCGTTGAGGAACTTGCTCTCCTTCTTGGGATAGATGTTGTCGCCGTACCAAAACGCGCCGCTGACATCGAGCGTCCTGCGAGCTCGCGTGAGCGCGACGTAGGCGGTGCGGCGTTCCTCGATGATCTCTTGGGAGCGCAAAGCTTCCTTGAAACGGCTCAGGTTGCCGTCGTAGCGCGGCAGGATCGCGGCATCGCCGCGCAGCTCGAAGTCGAGCGACTTGCCGCGCTCCGCCGGGTTCTGCGGAATCTCCGGGTTGGGCAGGATGCCGTGGGCGAACCCGGGCACGAAGACGTGGTCGAACTCCAGCCCTTTCGCGACGTGGATGGTCATGACCTTGACCGAGTCCGCATCGGAGGGCTGCACCGGCGCCCACTCCTGCTTGTCGAGCCGCTCGACCGCATCGATGTGGTCGAGGAACGCGCGGAGCGTCAGCTCGCCGTCGACCGGCTCGAACGCGTGGACCTCGTCGAGGAACGCCGCCAGGTTGCGTCGCGCTCCCGTGCCGTGGCGCCGGTCGGGGTCGGCGTCGAGTTCGTCGAGGATGCCGATGCGCCGGATCACCTCGCCGAGGAACTCCCCGACCGGTCGGCGCGCCTCGTTGCGAAGCGCCGCGAGCTCTTCGCGAAACGCCGCCAGCCGCTCCCGGCCTTCGTCCGACAGATTCTCCACGGCCTCGAGATGCTCGAGCGCCTCCGCGAGCAGCACCGGTTCTGCCTCGACGTCGTCCTCGTCCATCTCGTAGGCCTCGCGCAGCTGTGCCGTCTCGGCGGAGGCAAGACGTGCGAGCAGGGCGATGTCCTTGAACCCGACGCGATAGCGCGGCCCGAGCAGGATCCGCGCGAGGGCGACGCTCGCGGTGGGGTCGTGCACCGCCCTCGCGTAGGCGAGCACCTCGACGACCTCCGGCATCTTGAGCAAGCCCGCGAGACCGACGACCTCGACCGGGACGCCGCGCTCGTCGAACGCCTGGCGCAGCAGCCCGAACAGCCGCGACGTGCGGCAGAGCACCGCCATCTGGGTCCAGGCGGAGCCCTCGTCGTGCAGTGCGACGCACCGGTCGGCGATCGCGCCGGCCTCGGTCCACTCGTCGAGCACACGGCGAATACGCACCTCGCCCTGCCCGTTTGCCGGCCAGGCGACGAGCTGCTTGCCCGGCGGCCGCTGCGCCTCGGGAACCGGGGCGATCACGGTGTCGGCCGCCGCCAGGATCCGCGCGCCCGAGCGGAAGTTCGTGTACAGCGGCAGGCGGGCGGCGGGCTTGCCGTCGGCGCGGGGGAAGTCCTCCGGGAACCGGAACAGGTTGTAAAGCGAGGCGCCGCGCCAGGCGTAGATGTTCTGGTCGGGGTCACCGACCGCCGTCACCGGGTGCCCGGCGCCGAAGAGCGTCGACATCAGCTCGGCCTGGGCGACGTTCGTGTCCTGATACTCGTCGAGCAACACGGCCTGGAACCGGGCGCGGTGGTCGGCGACGACGTCTGGGAAGCGCGTGACGATCTCGATCGCCCGGTCGATCTGGTCGCCGAAGTCGATCACGCCGAGCTCGGTCTTGAGCTCGCGATAGACGGCGGCCGCCCGCGTCAGTTCGATGCGCTCCTCGGCGGCGCGATAGGAGCGCTCCGAGCGGTGGTTCGACAGGATCTCGAGACGCTGATCGAGCCAGGTCAGCGCTTCGGCCGGGGAGACGCGATGGTTCTGCAGCTGGTCGTCGAGCTCGAGGATCTTCGCAACGAGCGATGGCTGGAACGTGGCGCTGGCGTGATCGAACGTCATGCGGTCGAGCACCCGGCCGCAGAGCTCCTCGCGCTGGGCCTGGTTGAGCACGCGGGCATCGGGTTCGAACCCGGCGAGCACGCCGTAGCGATCGAGCAGCGACGCCGCGAACCCGTGGTAGTTCTGGATCTCGGGCTCCTCGCCCTCGGCGAGTTCGAGGTGCGCGAGCGCCCGCCGCACGCGCAAGCGGAAGTTCTCGGTCGCCTTGTTGGTAAAGGTCAGGCAGAGCACGTTGCCGGGCATGACGCCGGGAGCGTCCACCCGGTCGAGCGCGCCGAGCGCCAGATGAACGACCCGCGCCGCCATCACCGACGTCTTGCCCGAGCCCGCCCCGGCGATCAGGACACACGGCTCCAGCGGCCACGCGATCGCCGCCCACTGTTCGTCGGTGGGCTCCGCGCCCATTGCCGCGACGACCTCGTCGGGAACCACGCGTGTGCTCATGGCGTGCCCGCCCCGTCGGCGAGGTCGAACACCGGCTGACCTTCGGGGAACAGCGGGCAGATGCTCTTGAAGTCGCACCAATAGCAGTTGGCGGTCGGGTTGGGCCGGTACACCTCGGTGTCGATGAGCTCTTGCTTGAGCTCGATGAGCTCTGCAAGCGACCCGCGAACCGCGGCCTGATACTCCTCTTGTTCGCCATCGCGAACCTGCCACGTGGGCTTGACCAGCTCGCCCCGCCGCCAATCGCCCTTGATGTACGCGAGCTCGACCTGGCGCACCGGCCGGTATTCGGCGAGCGCCTCCGAGGACTGCACGGCGAGGTAGTAGATGCCGAGCTGGAGGCTCTCCTCGGCCTTCGGTGCGTTGTCCGGGTTGCCGGTCTTGAAGTCGGTGATCCGCGTGCCGCCGTCGGTCATCGGCCCGATGCGGTCGATGACGCCGACGATCGTCGTTCCCTCGAAGTCGAACTCGAAGCGGACCTCGTTGCCGAGCGAGTCCTCCTCGCCGTATTCGAACCACCAGTTCTTGAACATTCGCTCGTCGACCAGCTTGCGGTGGGCCACCGACACGGCCTTGGAGGGGAACTCCTGCTCGCGCCAGCGGCGGTCGACCTCGTCGAGGATCTCCTGCTTGCCCTTGCCGACCTTGCCGCGTTCGATGTCCTCGATGATGCCGTGAACGAGCTTGCCGACCCACGCTTGGTAGCCGGCCACCCGTCCGAGCCCGAGCTCGTCGCCGAGCACGTGCTGCAGCTCGCAGTTGGCCAGATTCGACA
Source organism: uncultured Actinomycetes bacterium (assembly GCA_963816105.1). GTDB lineage: Bacteria > Actinomycetota > UBA4738 > UBA4738 > HRBIN12 > AC-51. The sequence goes on from CAWFJH010000004.1 coordinate 860,854, forward strand.
TCCGGGAATACGACAGGCGAAGCGTCTCGTGCAGCGGCCGGCCGGTGTCGGTCCAGTCGCGCTGGAACCACCAGCGCCGCGGGTCCTCGCCGAGGGCGCGCAGCCCGTCGAGGGCGGCAAGGCGGCGCCAGGCCTCGGCGCCGGGGTCGGCGAACTGGCGGCGCCACGTTGCTGCCGCTTCGCGCACGCTGACCGGTTCCTCATCGATGGGGTCGGGTGCCGGCGCCCAGGCGATGCCGAGCTCGTCGACGAAGCGCGAGCGCTGCGTGAGCTCGTCGGTGTCGGGATGCGTGTCGGCCGCGACCAGCACGACGCCCCGGCGGGCGCGCCCGAGCACCATCCGAAACAGTCGTCGTTCGTCCTCGACCCGCTCGCGGACCTGGTCGGACCGGCTGCGTGTGTGCTCGAGCGCCGCAAGGTCGAACATCGGCTCCGGACGCGACAGTGACGGGAAGTTTCCCTCGGTGGCGCCGGCGACGATGACGGTGTCGAACTCCTGGCCGACGGTGCCGTGCGCGGTCAGGACCTGTACCGCGTCTGGCGTCGCGACCTCTCGTGCGGTCCAGCCGGGTCCGTGCTCGCCGGCATCGAGCGCCTCGAGGAAGGCGGCAACCCCGGCGTCGCCCTGTTCGGAGGCCTCGCTCACCACGTTGGCGAAGGTCACGACGGTGTCGAGCTCGGGGCCGCCCGCCTCGACGAGCTCGGCGGAATAGGGGAGCTCCTCCCACAGCACCTTGAAGGCGTCCTGTACCGACATGCCCGCGAACAGCGCGGCCTTGTCGAGGGTGGCGCGCGCACGGTCGACCCGTGACGTTTCCTCGGGCGTGAGTCCGTCGGTGCGATCGAGGGCGGCAGCGGCGGCGCGCGGCGATGGCCCGGTCGTCTTCGCGAGGCGGATGGCGCCGCGCGCCGCCGCAGGCGAGAGCCCGACCACCGCCGAGGTCAGCAGCGGCTCGACCAGCTCGCCGCGACGCGCCTCGTCGGCGATCAGCCAGCGGAGCGCGATCACGTACGGGTACGTTGCCGACTCGAGCGTGAGCGAGCGTCCGCGCTCGGGCACCGCCCGCGGGATGCGCGCGTCGTCGAGCGCCCGCAGCAGGTTCCCGAGGTGCGTGCCCTGACGGCGAACGATCACCGCGAGCTCGCCCCACGGGACACCGTCTTCGATGTGGCGGCGCCGCAGCTCGCGCGCGATCGCGGCGTCTTCTTCCGACGTGTGCGGCGCGACCCACGCCGTCGTCGTCACGCCCGTGGGGCTTCGATGGTTGGTCGCGAGCTCCACGTGCGCGGCGCCGGGGAACGTCTCGGCGATGAAACGTTGCATCGGCGCCCGGGTCGATCCCTGGAAGGAGAACACGTGCGCCTCGGGGTCGGCGGCGACGACGATGCTCTGCGCGCCGAGACCTTGCAGCAGCGCCTCGGCCGCGATCGTCGTGTCCTGGTAGTCGTCGACGAGGACGTGGTCGTAGAGCGGCGCGCCACCCTCCCGGGTGGTCGACGCCGCCAGCTGCAGCAGCCCCGCATAGTCAACATGATTGACCATATCCAGCGTGTCGAGGTATTCCTGCGCAAAGCGTGCGAGCTCGGCCCAGCCGCCGAGGCCCGCCCGCTCGGCCGCCGCGGCCACCTCGGCAGGGGAGCGCAGCGATTCCTGCATCCGGGTGAGCAGCTGGCGCACTTCATCGGCAAACCCACGCACCTCGAGCAGGCCGCCGTAGGCCGGCCACGCGTCGGGGTTCTGCGCCTGCAACAGCTCGCGGACCGTCGCGAACTGCTCGGCGGCCCCGAGCACCTCGGGCGATTCCTGCTCGCGCGTCTTGAGCACCCGAAAGGCGAGGCCGTGCACGGTCAGCACCTGGAGGTCGGAGAGCGATGCGGGGAGCCGTTCCAGAAGTGCCGTCCGCGCGGTGTCGCGGGCTCGCCGGGACCCGAGCACCAGGACGATCCGCTCGGGCTCGGCGCCGTCCTGGATCAAGCGCGCGAAGCGTTCCCGCAGCACCGCGGTCTTGCCGGTGCCGGCGGCGCCGGTGACGAGCAACGCCCCCTCGGTGTGCGCCAGGACCGCGTTCTGGTCGTCGTCGAACGCGAGCGAGGGGGCCGCCATGGACCGGATGCTACTGCGGGGCGCCGACACCTCCGTCGGGCTCGGTGTCGGGGCGGGGCGGGAGCGCCACCGACGTGGGCTCGACGAACTCCTCGGTGTTCCAGCGCCGCTTCAGCCAGGCCTCGACGTCCTCGACGGCGATGATGCCGACTGTCCCGCCGCCGTCGTCCTTGACGAGCGCGTCCCTCGACCCGATCCACTCGACGACGTCGTCGAGCGGCTCGTCCGCGTCCACCGTTTCGGGCGGCTTCGAAAGCGGAACCATCGCGGCTCCGACCGACTGGGCGGCCGAGCGATCGCGGACCTCCTCGAACGAGATGGTGCCGACGATGCCGCCCGTGTCGGCGACCGGGAAGGCGCGCGTCGGGAAGGGCCGCAGCCACCGTTCGGTCGCCTCGTAGATGGTGGCGTCGATGGGGATGGGATCGGTGACCGGGCGCATCGCATCGCTCGCCGTCCCGTGCGAGAGGCGCTCGCGCAACACCGCACGCGAGGGGATCTGGCGACCAACCGTGATCATCACGAACCCGAGGTAGCCCGCGAGCAGCCACCAGCCCTGGCCGTTCTCGCTGCCGAGGTCGTAGATCGCGAACGCGATGAGCCCGCCGCCGATGAGCATGGAGCCGATGCCTGCGATCCGGAACGCGAGTGCGCGCTTGCGCGTAATCCCCCACGCGACCGCCATGAGCATGCGACCGCCGTCGAGCGGGAAGCCGGGGATCGCGTTGAACGCCGCGAAGAGCAGGTTGATCCGTCCGAGGTACTCGAAGACGTCGTGCAGCGCGCCCGGCTGGATGAAGCCCGCCACCACTTTGAAGGTGACGCCCAGCGCGGCGGTGGTCATCGGTCCGGCGGCCGCGACGACGAAGTCGGCGAGCGGACCCTTGCGCCACGAGCGCGTCTCCGTCGCGCCGCCCCAGAACACGAGCGTGATGGCACGCACCGGCAGGTCGAAGCTCCGGGCGGCCACCGCGTGGGCGGCCTCGTGCAGCAGGATCCCGCCGAAGAACAGCACGAGCGTGAGAACCGTGAGCTGCAGCGCCTGCGAGCTTCCGAGCGCCTCCACGTAGCCCTGGTAGATCGGGAATCCAAACAGCGCGACGATCAGGAACCACGACCAGGTCAGGTAGATCGGGATCCCCCTGATCTTCGCGACCTGGAACCGCGCACCCGTGCTGAACATGCATCGAGGGTACTCGGCACTCCTTGGAAGCGGGTTGAGCGCGCAATGATCGACGTTCACCTTTCCCGGGTCTGATCGCTCTGTCAGGGTGACGGAGTGGACGACGCTCACGACTACGACGCGATCTGGCGCGGGTCGGGGGCGGCGATCTGGCGGGCGATCTACGCGTATGCGGGCGGCCGCCGGGACGTCGCCGACGATGCCGTTGCCGAGGCCTTCGCTCGGATGATGGAACGTGGCTCGGCAGTGCGCGAGCCCGAGCCGTATCTGTACCGGGTCGCGTTCCGGGTTGCGAGCGCCGATCTCGCACGACGCGGGAAGGAGACGGCAGACATGCCCGAGATGGCGACGGCTGATCCGACCCTCAACGGCCTGCCCGATCTCCTCTCGGCGCTTCGCGAGCTGACGCCGGCCCAGCGCGCGGCGGTCTACCTCCACTACCGCGTCGACCTGCCGGTGCGCGAGGTCGCACACATCACGGGCATGTCGAGCGCCGCCGTCAAGGTCCACCTGATGCGAGGCCGTCGGCGGCTTGCGCAACTCCTCGGCGAGGAGGACGACGAGCGATGACGGAACGCTGGCGCAAGAAGCTCGGCGATCTGGACAAGACTGGTCCCAGCGAGGACGTCTTCGAGCGTGCCAAGGAAGGCCCGACGCATCCGGACGAGGCTCTCGTCGGGCCGAAGATGAGCACTCGAGTCGGCACCGTCGTCGTGGCGTTCGCCGTGTTCGCCCTCGCCATCTCGGCGTTCGCGATTCCCGCCCTGCGGATGGGCGGCGACCAGGCGGCTGCCGGGGGCGGTCTGTTCCCCGTGTGGCCGGCCCAGTCACCCGATCAGCTGCAGCAGCTGCAGGCCGACGCCGACGCAGGGAGTGCTGCCTGGGCGCTGTCCCCGGAGGGTGTCGTGCAGCAGTTCAGTCACCAGGTCATGGGCTGGACCGACGCGGTGGTGTCGGATGCCGCCGTGGTTGGTTGCAGCGCCAACTACCCGACCGGCGTTGTCATGTCGGGTCCTCCGACCCCAGGCATCTCTTGCGTGGGGATCGGCTATCCGACGGCTGCCAGCGTGTACGACGGACCTCCAGGATCGCTCGCGCCCGACAGGTATGCGGCGTCCTCGTCCGGTGGGGCGTCGACTGGTGGGTTCAGGCAGTTCCTGATCTTGGAGAGCGACTCCATTGGCTATAAGACGCCCTTCCAAGAGGTCGTTGTCGTGTACCAGCCGTTGGAGCAGGGGGACGGTCAGATCTGGGCTGTCGTCGAGGCCCGAAGCCCCAATATCGAGGTGCCCCTGAGCTGGGGGCAAACGGTCCACGACGGTGCCTCGATCTCGGCCGGATTCAACACCAACCTCGAGCCGACGCTCGGCTACACAGCCTGCGACCAGAGTGTGGCGTCCTCGCTCTTCCACTCTCCGGGGGGTGCGGGAAAGGGCATTGAGATGATGGCGTCGTTCCCCGCTTCGGCGTCATGTTCGGGTCAGTTGCCCGGCTACGTGTGGGCCACCGCCTCGCCACGATCGTTGGCCGCCCCGGACGGGGGTGTCCTCGTGGATCCGCTTGTCGGCCCACCGCCCGCAGGGCTTGCCGGCCTCACGGCCGAGCCGATTGTCGCCGTGTTCTCGGATACGGGTGCAATTCAGACGGTGGGGCCGACATCAACTGAGACTGCGTCCGACCTGCCGCTCACGTGGACCACGTACACCGACCCGCTCGGCTGGTCGGTCGACGTCCCGCCGGGCTGGACGACCCAGCACTACGCAGGCGCAGGGGCCGGGTTCAGCGGCGACGGGCTCTCGGTCAGCGTCACGCGCGGCGGAGTGAACGCCGACGACTCGTCGTTCCCGCTCGATCCCGACGGGTTCTTCATCCAAGGGGAAGGTGGCCTCATCGGCAGCCTCAACGGCGACGGCCTGCCCTACAAGTTCGTGGTGACCCAAGAAGGGACCACGCTCACGAAACTCGATGCCGTGCAGAAGCCGATCATCGATCGCATGATTCGTTCGATCTCGTTCCAACAGTGGTCCTCGGGAGAGGAACGCAATGGATACACCGCTGTCGGCGTCGCACTGCCGGCGGCCACTGCCGAATGGATCACGTACAAGGGCGACCACTACGTCACCTATTACGGTGGCGACGGCGGCCGCGCACTGCTCGGCCCGGCGCCCAGCTGCGGAGCCGGCGCGACGTACGAGATCCGCATGACGGGCGAGGCAGGCATCTCCTGTGCCGACGGGACGACCGCGAACTGGAGCTTCTCGACGGGCGACCCCGCTTCGGCAAACCAGGCGCCGTTCGATCGCTCGCTTGCGAAGTACCCCGCCGTGCTCGGCTGGGACGGCAGTCTCCTCGTCCAGTTCCCGCAGGGGCAGAACGGCGGCTAGCTCTCGAGCGTGAGGTCGAGCAGGTCGCCCAGCTCGCGGGCGCTCCGGACCGCGTAGTCCTGGTAGCAGTTGTTCATCAGGACGTGGGTCTCGCGCGTCTCGGCGGCGAGCGACTCCACCTTGGGAACCCACTCCTGCAGCTCCGCCTTCGAGTAGTCGTAGCGGAACCGCTCCGAGGCCGGCACGTTCTTCTTGGCCCAGACCTCCTTGTCGCGGCCGTGGAATCGCACCATCGCGAGATCGTCGGCGGTGGCCGCCGCGATCGGCGGGATCGACGAGTCGAACCCCTGCGGCATGTCGACACACACGAACGGCAGGTTCCGCTCCTCGAGGAACGACAGCGTCTCCTCGACGTTGCGTTCCTCCATCCAGCTCTTGTGCCGGAACTCGACCGCGACCCGGTAGTCGGGCAGCCGCGCCGCGCATTCCTCGATGTAGGCCTTGGACTTCCGGGAGATCACAAACCACTGCGGGAACTGGAAGAGCACCGCGCCGAGCTTGCCCGCCGAGTGCAGCGGCATCAGGGCATCGCGAAACCTTTGCCAGACCTCATCGACCGCTTCATCTGGAAGCTGTTCCCGGTAGACGTTGCGCTTGTCAGCCGGCGCGGCGTCCTGCAGGTCCTTGTAGAGCGACTCGCGCTTGGTCGGATGGTTCGTCAGCAGCGAGTACGCCTTGATGTTGAACGTGAACTCCGGCGGTGTCCGCTCGATCCAGAGCACTGAGTTCGACTCGCTCGGGGGGAAGTAGTACGTGGAGTCGACCTCCACCAACGGGAACTGAGACGCGTAGAACCGCAGCCGTTTCTCGGCGCTCTTCGCATCCGGCGGGTAGAAGTTGCCGTCCTTGACCAGCGTCGGATCCGTCCACGACGACGTCCCGATGAGAACGCGACCGGTCATCTCAGATGTACCGCGCCGACGCCATCGCCACGACCGCGAGCAGGACGAGAGAGAAGCTCACCCGCTCGGCCACGACGAGCCGGTGCTGCAACGCGCCGATCTGAGCGGCCGTCTCGGACGAGGGTGTGCTGCCTGACTCGGCGACCTGCTTCCCGAGGGCAACCAGCCGAACGATCGTTGGCCGCGTGACGAGCGCGGCGACGCCGAGTCCCGAGAGCGCGAGCAGAGCGCCCACCGTCAACCAGGTCCCAAAGCTCGAGCCGATCCAGTCGCCGAAGCTCGGAAACAGGTGCCAGTCGCGCCAGTACAGAAGCGATCCGACGACGACGGTGAACACGGCGTCGATGAAAACGACATCCACGAATCGGCGACGGCGAAGCTCCGACATGAACGGCGTCCCCGCTGCCCCGAGCGTCGCGGCGCTGGGTTGCACGAAGACCACCACCACGAACAGCGAGCCCACCCAGATAACGCCCGTGACGAAGTGGACGATACGAAGGAACACCATGGGTGTATCGGTCGCCAGCATCGCCGCTCCTCTCCGGACGCCCGCGAGTCTCCTAAGTCATCCAGCCAGCCTAGGGGGCGGTGCTGTCGTCGTCGTTGTCGCCTTTGCGAAGAACGACGTCCTTGGCTTGGATCGCGCGGCGCTTGGCCTCGGCGAGCATCCGTTCCGCCCACGCGTACTCCGTGGCGAGGATCGCGAGCCCCGCGAGGATCACGACGATGCCCGGGCCGGGGAGAACGAGCATGGCGATTCCGACGAGCAGCACGGCGAAGCCCGCCACGGTGACGGCGATCCGCTTGCCGCTCCGCCGGATGAACATGGCGACCGCTTTGATCGGCGCGAAGGCCGGGTGGTCGTGCCAGCGGCGCTCGGTTTCGGCGTCTTCCTCGGCGATTTCCTCGACGACCGCGCTCGCGTCGATCTCCTCGGGGTCGTCTCCCCATACCTCGCGCTCGTGGGCGAGGTGATCGTCGCGGACGTGGTCCGGCTCGCTCATGGGAACCGTCAGTCTCTCACGGCACCCCGATCGGGGCGGATGCCTGGTCGTTGAGGACTTTGTAGAGATGCCACCGGTCTGAGACGCCCGTGAGCTCGTGCTCACCCGCGTCCTCGAACGTGAGCCCCGAGCCGGCGGTCAGATCCTTGACGGTGGAGGATGCCCAGACCTCGGAGGAACCTCCCATCGCAGCGACCTTCGCGGCGACGTCGACACCGATCCCCGCAGGGTCGCCTTCGCCGAGGGCAACCTCGCCTGTGTGCAACCCCGCCCGAATCTCGACGCCGTGTGTCTTCACCGCCTCGGCCAGCGCTTGGGCGCACCGGACCGCTCGCGCCGGCCCGTCGAAGGTCGCGATGAGCCCGTCACCGGTCGAGTTCACGTACGTGCCGCGGTATCGGCCGATGAGGGCCTTCGACACCTGATCGTGTCCCTCGACGATCTCGCGCCACTTCGCGTCGCCAAGGTCGGTCGCCGATGTGGCCGAGTCGACGATCTTGGTGAACAACACAGTGGCGAGCACTCGGTCGAGGTCGACTTCCTCCGCCTGGATCGTTCCCATGAATCGATCGATGTGCTCGAGCACTTGCCCCCACTCGTCGTCCCCGCCGACCTCGAACATCGTCGCCCCCCAGATCTGGCTTGCGATGTACTTCGTTTCCTCGATCTCGACGTCGAGCACGTTGTGGTCATGCAGGACGATGGTGGGGGCCTGGATGGTCGGCAGCACATGGCGGACGTCCGTTGCTTGCCACATGCGCTCGGCCGCGAGCACGTCCGCCTTCGTCATCGTCTGGCGAAGGATGCGCCAGTAGGAGTCGACGAACTCGGGGTCCTCGCCCGTCGGGCCGAAGACCATGGCGGCGAGTTCCTCGACGAACTGTTTCGTTCCCCAACCCGCGTCGATCCAAGCGAACCCCTCGTCCCACGTCTCGGTGGTTGGGAGCCAGGGTGCGTCGGGAGCCCAGCTCCCGCGTGACGACGCGTTCACCACGATCAGCGCGCTCACCCGTTCGGGATACGTCGCCGCGAAGAGCATGCACAGCGCGCCGCCGTCCTCGACGCCCATGACAACCGCCCGCTCGGACCCGGCTGCATCCATCACGGCCCGGATGTCGTCCATGCGGGCCTCGAGCGTCGGGAGGTTGTCCGATCGAACCTTGTCGGAGAGCCCCGCTCCACGACGGTCGAAGAGGATGAACCGTCCGCGAGCGGCCATCCCGTTCAGGATGGGGGCGGTATAGGGCCAGTCCCAGACCAGCTCGCAGTTCGAGATGTACGCGGCGTTGACGAACAGGATGTCCGGCGGCCCCTGACCGACGACCTGGTAGGCGATCGAGACGCCGTCGGTCGTCGTTGTGTATTGGGTTTCCGGAACGTCCACGAGCGTATCGTCGACCGCACGGCCGGGTGCCGCAACCTCAGTCGTCGCCGCCCTCGTGCTCGTGTTCGCTTTCCGACCCGCTTGGGCTCGGGCTGTGGGACCCGGGGAGGAGGAGGAGGAATGACCGGAATCCGAATGGGTTGGCGCGGCCGACGACGTCGATGTGGGGTCGAGCTCACCGGTCGGATGTGACGTCGGCCCTCCGTGCTCGTCTGGACCCTCGGCGTTGCTCGGCGTCGGGCGCGCCGACGGGGAATCCTCGCTCCCTTCGTGCGCATTGCTCAGTCGAATGTTCCCTGCCGGCTCGCTGATCCGGCCGCCGGCGACCGCAAAGGCACCGATCGACAGGGCCAGCGGCGATCACGAGACCGCCAACCGCCCACAGCAGCGTCCGGAGCTTCGGGTCCATGCGAACAAGCTACGACGACGCGGGCAAAGCCCCGGTTAAGCCCCGACGTTGGGGAAGGCAGCTTTGACCTCGGTGCCCCCGCCGTTGGGGGACCCGATCGTGAGCGTGCCGCCCCACTTCTCGGTGAGCTCCCGGGCGATGGCAAGACCCAGACCGGATCCGCCGCTCGGGCTTGCGGCGCCTCGATAGAACCGCTCGGTCACACGGGCCCGTTCTTCCGGAGGGATCCCGCGGCCGTGGTCGCGGACGGCGATCCACGCAAGGTCGCCGTCGGCCCCGACGGCGAGCTCGATCGGGCCCGGCGCGTAGGCCGTCGCGTTGTCGAGCAGGTTGTCGAGGATCTGGTCGATGTCGGTGGGATCGGCGTGCGCCGCGCCGCCCGAGCCGCTCGCCGTCAGGGTGCTCGCGAGCGGCACGGCCCGCTCGTTCCATCGTCCGACCGCTTCGGATGCCGCCTGGGTGAGGTCCACCTGCGAAGCCGCCCCTTCCTCGATGTGCCGTGCCATCACCAGCAGGCGGTCGACGATCTGCGAGAGCCGGTCGACCTCGGCATCGGCCGCTTCGAGCTGGTGTCGCGCGTCGGCGCCGCTCGTCTGGTCCAGCGCCGACTCCAGCCGGAGCTTCATCCCGGTGAGCGGCGTGCGCAGCTGATGCGATGCGTTCGCGACGAACTCGCGTTGCGCCCGCACCGTGCGTTCCAATCGCTCGGCCATCTCGTCGAAAGAACCCGCCACCTCGTGCACCTCGGCCGAGCCCTCGATCGGGCCGACGCGCACCGAGAGATCGCCGTCGCCGAGATTGTGCGCCGCGACCGCCAGCTGCTGCAGCGGCCGGGAGAGCGATCCGGCAAGTCCGTACGCGAGCACGAGACCTGCGAGCAAGCCTGCGGCCCCCACGAGGGCGAGGCCGGCCCACGTACGCCGGGTTGCGGCCGTGACCTCCTGCGCGTCACGCGTCAGCCTGATAGCGCCCACGATCCGTTCGTCGATGATCGGCGCGGCGGCGTACATGTTGTCGTGGCCGTCGCTGGCGCTATAGCGAACCTCCGCGACGGGGTTTCCTTGCAAGGCTGCGTCGATCTCCGGCCGGAGGCCATTCGCAAAGTTCGCCCCCTCCGATGCGCCGGAGCTGTCGTAGACGACGATGCCGTTCAGATCGGTCACAACGACTCGGTCGATCTCCGGCGGCGCTGCGCCGCCGATCCGGGCCAGCGCATCGGGGTTGCCGATGTTCTCGGCGCCGACGTACGCGGCGAGGGTCTGGGCGGTGATGAGCGTGTCGGAGGCGAGCTCGTTTGTGCCGCGGCGCGCCAGCCGGATCGCCAGCGGAACCGTCAACGCGACGATCACCGCGAGCAGGATGTAGGAGATCGACCACACGAGCCGCGTACGCAGCGTCGTGCGCCGGCGTTCGCTCATGGCCCGTCGTCCGAGGCGGCAAACCGGAACCCGACGCCGCGGACCGTCACGATGTAGGCAGGGTTGGACGGGTCGTCCTCGATCTTCTTGCGAAGCCAGGAGATGTGGACGTCCAAGGTCTTCGTCGGCCCGAACCAGTGGGGATCCCAGACCTCGTCCATGATGTCCTCGCGCCGAAGCACGGTCCCGGCATTGGCCATGAGGTAGTGGAGGAGGTCGAACTCCTTGGCGGCCAATTCGACCGGCTCGTCGTTCTTGGTGCATACGCGGGAGCCCGGATCCAGGGTGATGGCGCCGACCGTGATCGGCCCGAGACGCGCGGTCCCTGAGCCGCGGCGCAGGATCGCGCGGATCCGCGCAACCAGCTCGCGCGCGCTGAACGGCTTGACCACGTAGTCGTCGGCGCCCAGCTCGAGGCCGAGGACGCGGTCGATCTCCTCGCTTCGGGCGGTGAGCATGATGATCGGTACGTCGGATGTCGTGCGCACCTCGCGGGCGAGGTCCCGGCCGTCGCCGTCGGGAAGCATCACGTCGAGCAGGATCAGGTCGGGAACGGCGCGTTCGAAGGCCGCGCGAGCTGCCTCGAGCGTGTCTGCGAGGTCGGTGTCGAACCCCTCCCGCTCGAGGTGATCGATAAGCGGCTCGGAGATGCCCTTCTCGTCCTCAACGACCAAAACGCGCTGGCGCATGACGGGATGGTAGTTGCCGCGCGCCACCCCCAGACCGCACCCCAAACATTTGGAGAGGATTTGGGGTTTCGACGACTGCGGGATGGGAGCCGCGACCGACCGGGGTAGGGTTTGCGGCATGCATTTTCAGGACGTGATGGGCACGATCGTTCGAACGTTCGAGGGGCTCGGGGTCGCGATCCTGGTGGCGGGCACCGTGATCGCGTTTGTCCGCTACCTGCTGCGGCTGTGGCACGGCGTGGATCGGCTCGCCGCCTTTGTGGAGCTGCGAGCGCAGCTCGGTCGATCGATTCTGTTGGGCCTCGAGGTGCTGGTCGCGGCCGACATCGTCCGGACGATCGTCGAAGTGCCGTCGCTGCAGAGTGCGATCAGCCTGGGGATCATCGTGCTGGTGCGGATCGCGCTGAGTTTCGCCATCGACGTGGAGGTCGACGGTGTCGCGCCATGGCGGAAGGGTCCGGCTCGGCTACCCGACCAACCCCAGCAAGGCTGACCGGTCAGCCGGTCACGCGATAGAGGTGCCAGCCATCGGGCACGCCTTTGAGCTCGTGCTCGCCCGCATCTACGAAGGTGAGGCCCGACCCCGCGACCAGATCCTTCACGGTTGAGGACACAAGAACCTCGGACGGGCCCGCAAGGGCGGCGACTCTCGCGCCGATGTGAACCGCGATTCCCCGCACGTCGTCGTTCGCGAGCTCGATCTCACCGGTGTGGCAGCCGGACCTGATCTCGATCCCGAGCGGTCGGACGGCATCGCCGAACGCCTGCGCACAGCGAACCGCCCGCGCCGGACCGTCGAACGTCGCGAGCAACCCGTCCCCGGTGGTGTGGACGTAGGTGCCCCGGTGTCGATCGATCTCCGCCTTCGCCCGTTCGTCGTGCGTGGCGACGAGCTCTTTCCACGCGGCGTCGCCGAGCCGCGTGGCCATCTCGGTCGACTCGACGATGTCCGTGAACAAAACGGTGGCCAACACGCGGTCGAGGTCGTGCGCGGGACGTGCGCCCGTCATGAACTCCTGGATCGGATCCACGATGGAGTCGATATCGCCGGCGAACCACCAGTGATCGTCGCCCGGGAGCTCAATCAAACGAGCGCCGGGGATCAGCCCTGCGATGAAGCGCGACTCGGTGACGGGCTCGAGCAGATCGCCGACCTGGTGGAGCAAAAGCGTCGGCACGCGAAGCGATGCGAGGATCGGCTGGGCGTCGGTCTCGAAGTAGATCCGATGGAAGGCGACGACGCCGCTCGGGCTACTGTGGAGCAGCATCAGAGCTGTGTACCAGTCGAGAGCGGCCGGATCGTCGGCGAGAGACGGCGCGCAGATTTCGAGTCCGGCAAGCGGATGCGAGAGCGCGAACCCCTTGGTCCCCCACCCCTCACGTATCTCAGCGCAGAACGACTCCATGACCGCCTCACGCTCCGCGCGCGACTTGAAGCCACCGTCCCAGGGCTGGAAATCGCCCATTGGATCGAACGCAAACAGGATCAAGCGCTCGACGCGTTCCGGGTGAGTCGCTGCGAAGAGCACCACCCCGTTCGCTCCCTCATCCGCGGCGAATATCGACGCGCGCTCGGATCCGACAGCGTCCAACACGACTCCGAGGTCGTCCGCGATCACCTCCAAAGGCGGAAGGTCTTCGGGGGAGAGCCGGTCCGAAACGCCAGAGCCACGTCGGTCCACGATGATGAGCCGGCAGAACGAGCTCAGCCGTCGAAGGAATCGGGCGTACGACGGCAGTTGCCAGTTCCAGACGAGGTTCGAGGCGAAGCCGGGAACAAACAGGAGGTCCTTCGGGCCGTCGCCCAGCACTTGATAGGCGATGTGAACGCCGTCATCGGTCTTGGCATAGTGGGTCGCCGGGATTTCCACGAACTCATCCTGACCCGCGGGCGCCCGAGCCCGCAAACCGCTCCGGCTACCGCGGTCGGACGCGAGCAGTATCGTTCGGCAATCCGCGACGAACTGCCCGACGCCGAGTATCTGCCGCCGACCTCGTTGGCAAAGCGCGCCCAACACGGCGAGAAGCTCCGCAAGAAGGTGCCGCTAGAGCGTCATGCCGAGTGGAAGCCTCGGAAGAAGCGCCCCGATCCGATCGCGGTCCTCGAGCAGCAGTCGACGTCGCGTATGCCCGATCTCGTGCCGCTTCGTTACGGGCGGATGGCCGCGTACCTGGGAGCCACGCATGGGTTCGAGTCGGCGATCGGCGAGTTCGCGATTCGGTACGCGGATATGAGCGAGGCCGATCACAAGCGATTGATCGAAACGATCGCCCTCGGTCAAACCGTGGCCGAGCCCGACGTCTAAGGACTGCCAAGCTCACCAGCGGGATCATGGGCGCAGAGATGCCTTGCGGCGTCGTGGCGGGTTCCGTCTTGTCACTCTTTCGGCTGTGGATAACTTGAGCTTCCGCCGGTCAATCGCCTAGATAGCGACCGAGCGATGCACTTCGCTGGGCACGATCCCAGGAGAGGGGACGGGCGATGGCAGCAACGGCAGCATCACGCAACAGGGGGCGGGCAAGTCGCTTCGGCAAACAACGTGCCCCCTCAATCCTCCATTGGTCGGTATCGGGCGCAACCGTTGGGCTCTTTGCGTGGAGCTTCGCGCAGAGTTCGTTGGATGACATTGCTCCGATCACCTTCATTGCTTGGACAGCCGCGGTCCTTGTCGCAGATCTGATGGTCGTTCGCTTGGGCAAAGGGGTGCTGCTAAGCATGTCCCTCCCGGTGTTGCTGGCGGCCGCGATGCTGTTCGAGCCCGCAGTCGCCGCGCTCATAGGTTTCGTCGCCTGCCTCGATCCAGCGGAGATTCGAGGCGAGGTGGGTCTTGAGCGCGCCTGCTTCAATCGGTCGCAAGTGGCTCTGTCGGTGGGCCTAGCAAGTGCTTCCATGTCCTCGCTAGGGGTGCCGTTGAAGTGGCCCAGCATCCTGGTTGTTGCTGCTGTCGGTTTCGCGACCGACAGTCTTGCCAATGTCGCGCTTGTCACCTTCTCAACGGTCTTGTCGGGAAGAGGCTCCATACGTGAGACCACCATCCGTCTCCTTGGAGCTGAGCCGGCAGCATCAGCGTGTCTCTATGCCTTGGTCGCCTTGATGGCCCCGGTGTTCGCCCTCATCTACTTGTCCTGGGGCATTGCCGCACTCGTGCTTTGCACGGGTCTGCTCTTCCCGATTCGCCTTGCATTGGTGCGAATCCAGGAGCTTCAACGCGCAACGAGCGTCGCGTCGTTGAGGCAGGCCGCCCTAGCTCGCGCACAAGAGACGGCAGACCACGAGAGAGAGGACGAGCGCAAGATTCTTGCGGGTGACTTGCACGACGAGGTACTACCGGCCCTCTTCAAAGTGCACCTAATGGGTGAGGTCCTCAAGCAGGATCTGGCGAGCGGCCGTTTGCTCGATCTAGACGACGATCTGCCTGAGCTGCTCGATGCAACCAACGCTGCCCAAGCCGCTGTGCGCGGTGTAGTCGTGGACCTCCGTCATCGGCGCGCTCAAGCGCCCGACGTCGTTGGGGCGATCCGAGGCTGGGCCGACGAGTTGGAAGGAGATGGAAAACCGAGAATCGAGCTGCGTCTCGAGAAAGTTGACGGGTCTGATGTGTCTCTTCGAACGCTGATACAGGTGGCTCGCGAAGCGATGACCAACAGTTCGCGCTACTCGAAGGGAACAAGGATCCGAGTGGAGCTGAGGAACCTAGGAAGCGCGGCGCTGTTGTTTGTGGCCGACGACGGAAGTGGGTTTGATCCCGCTGCCGTAGATCAGTCGGCGCATTTTGGGCTTCAGCTCATGAACGAGCGCGTGGCCCTGATCGGCGGAACTCTGTCCTTGAGTTCGTCAGCCTCGGGCACTGAGGTGGCCGTCGAGGTACCGCTTGATGTATCGCTTGACGCTCAGACCTAAATGGGGAGGTAAAAGAACAAACCCCTCGGCCTCAACCGAGGGGCTCGTCCATTTTGGTTGGTTCTGGGAAAGTCTTACCCCGCACGCCAGTGGGCGCCACCGGCCAGAGCCAGCGCCGCGATGGATGCGAGTGCGATGGAAATTCTACGCACCAGCTTCATCGTCACGTCCTCCTCATGATCCAGTGGTCCCCATCCGGGGATTCAAGTCAGATTGTCGGGTGACCCCTGATTGGAGGACAAGCCGGCGCATTGGGCTACGCTGTTTGGACTAGGGCGTCCCCAAATGGCTGCTTCAAAGGCTCCCGGGGAGGCATCATCATGTTGATGTGTCCCCACAAGGTACAAATCGAGGCCTGAGTCTGTTCGCAGCCGTATGTGTGCTGCTGACCTTCGCAATCGTCTTCGTTCTGAATGAGACGCGAGGCTGGCCGGTTGAGCCCGTTTGGCTGTTGTGGGCTGTCCTAGTAGCCGGGGTGGAACTCCTGCCTGTCCCTACCTGGAGGGGGCTAACCCTCAGCGTCGGTTTCCCCCTCCTCATGATGATCGCGATTCTTTACCCCCCAAGTGCGGTCGGCGTTATTGCCTTCCTGGGTGCCTCAGATCCACGTGAGCTGCGTAGAGAGGTATCTGTCGCCACGGCCTTGTTCAATCGATCACAAGTGGCCCTCTCCGTCATTGCGGCCGGCCTGGTCTTCCACTATTTCCAGGAGCCTCTCTCACCGCTCCAAGAGACTTCAGCATGGCTTCTTGTGCTCGCCGCTGGCCTAGCTGCGGTCGCTGACTACGTCGTCAATGCAGGTCTAGTGGCCACATTCATGAGCATCAAGCTTCGGGTCCCCGTACGGAGGATGCTCCGACAGCTGACGATCGGGAGTGGCAGAGAATTCCTTGTCAGCTATCTAGGGCTCGGAGTCCTCGGGCTAACCCTGGCAGTTTTGTTCGAGAAGGTGGGGCTGTGGATGTTGCCCGCGGTCTTGGCGCCCCTCATCTTTGCGCGGCAAGTCTTCTTCCGTTCGCGCGCTCTCGAGGAGGCTCACTCGGAACTGCAGGAGCGCGAGGAGATCCTTCGAGAACTATCCAACAAGATGGCCGAGGAGCGCGCGGACGAACGCCTTCAGATCGCCGGCTACCTCCACGACGACCTGGCACAGGTGCTCTTCCGCCTGTCGCTTCAGGTCGACATCGCCCGCAAGCTCCTCGACAAGCAGGACATGGTGGAGCTCCGATCCCAGCTGGAAAAGATCCGCGGGTCCAAGCAGGAGACTTCCGACCGCATCCGGGCCCTTATCCGCGAGTTGCACCGATCGCCGCTCGGCGCAACCGGTCTGGCGGAGTCGCTCGAGTCGTTCACGGACGAGATGGGCCGCGACGCCCGCACGCGATTCCACCACGACGTGCAGGACATCCAACTGCCCGCACCGATCGCGCTGCTCATCTATCACATCGCCCGCGAGGGGATCATGAACGCCCTCAAGCACGCGGACCCGGCCGATATGTGGGTCTCGGTGACCGAGGGCCAGGACGACATCGTGCTCGAGCTCCGCGACAACGGCTCGGGATTCGACACCGGTCGCCCCGGTCCCGAGGGTCACTTCGGGATGGCGATGATGCGCGAGCGCGCCCAAGTCGGCGGCGGCAAGTTTGAGCTTGTGAGCGCGCCCGGCGAGGGCACCGTCATCACGGTTCGGTTCCCGATCGACCTGCTGCAGCGCGATCAGGACTCCGGTACCGGACCGGCATCCGCCAATGCTCCGGGGCGTGTTTCCCTCGATACTCCAGGAACCACAACGCAAGCGGGCGAGGATTCTCGCGGCGCCGTCCCCGCATGATCTGCACGATCGAGTAGCAGACTCCCCCGTACAGCAGAACGTCCCCGATCGAAAACACCGACTCGATCGGCGCCGGCAGCCAGATCACGTCCGCCAGCGGTTGCAGCAGATCGCTCCCATCCATCAGATGGTGCTTGGCTGCGGCGGCCTGCTCGAGCACCGCCGGCTCGCCCCCGGCCTTCTCGATCGCCGAGGCCTGTACCGGCATGCCCCCGTTCACGAGCACCACCGCGAGATTGAGCAGCAGCCCGACGCTCATCAGCGAGATTCCGGGTATCCATCGGTTCACGACCAGGAACGCGAGCAGCAGCCCGTACGACGTGGCGAGCATCACCGGACCGACGACGGTGCCGGGGACGGTGCCGATGGCTCGCGCCGGTACGAACTCGAGCGCGAGACCCACCACGGCAAGCCCCCACCAGTGGATGCGGAGCGTCTCGAACTGCCGAAGGCGACCACCCAGCACGTAGCCCAGCAGGATCGCGACCACGATCAGGCCCGGAACAAAGAACACGCCCTGATGATGCCTGTTCGGCCGCGAGGACGCACGCAGCGAGCGTCGCTACCCTGGTTCCCATGGCGGAGGATCAGGGCTACTTCGGCCCCAACAGCGTTTCGTGGCAAGTGCACCGCGAGACCACCGTGTTGTTCGGTGGGGCGCGCGCGTTGCTGTTGCAGGCCGCCCATCCGCTGGTGATCGCCGGCGCCGGCCAAACGGCGATGTTCGAGCGAAACCCCTGGAAGCGACTGCAGCGCACGTTGATCCTGACGTACACGCTCACGTTCGGCACCCGAGCCGAGGCCGACGCCGCCGCGCTCAGGATCAACGAGGTGCACACGCGGATCAACGGGATCGACCCGGTCACGGGCTTGCCGTACGACGCGCTTGACCCCCATCTGCTGCTCTACGTACACGCGTGTCTGGTCGACTCGGCGCTCTTGTTCGAGGAGCGCACGGTCGGCGCCCTCGACGACGCCGGGCGTCAGCGGTTCCACGAGGAGCAGATGCTGGCCGCCGAGATGTGTCTGATTCCCAGGGACGTGATTCCGCCGACGGTGCCGGCGTTGCGTGCCTGGATGGCCGACGTGGAGGACCGCGGCGAACTGCTCGTCACCGACAACGCGCGGAAGGTCGCGGAGTTGTTCCTGCATCCGCCGGCCGAGGCCGAGTGGCGCCCAGTGCTTGCGGGTGTGTCGCGGCTCGCGTTTGCCACGCTGCCGCCGCTCGTCCGGGAGATGTACGGGTTCTCGCTCGGGCCGGCGCGCCGAGCGGCGGTTGCCGCCGCGTTCGCCGCAACTCGGGTCGGTCGCCCCTTGCTGCCGCCTCGCTACCGGTATCTCGCGCCGTACGACGCGTGGCGCCGCCGTGCGCGCGGGCAGTCGGTGCCCGACGACGTCGAGCGAACCCGGCGGTCGCTCGGTATCCGGCTGGGGTCGTGAACCCGATGCCCAACGTGGAGGCGCTGTTGATCGACATCGACGGCGTGCTTTCGGTCTCGTGGGAACCGATCCCGGGATCGATCGAGGCCATGCAGGCGTTCCGCCGCGCGGATCTGCCCGTGTGCCTGATCACCAACACGACGACGCATTCGCGCTTGGCGCTGGCCTCGACCCTGCGCGACGCGGGCTTCGACGTCGGTGCGGACGACATCGTCACCGCGGTCACCGCGACGGCGGACTACCTGCGCCGCGCGCACGCCGGTCGACAGGTGTTCGTGCTGAGCGACGGCGACCCCCGCGGCGATCTCGAGGGCGTGGGCCTCGTCGACCGGCCCGAGGACGCCGAGGTCGTCGTCCTCGGTGGAGCCGCCGACGCGTTCGACTACCGGACGGTGAACGCGGTCTTCCGGCGGCTGATGGACGGCGCCGCGCTCGTCGCGATGCACCGCAACATGTATTGGCAAACGGCCGACGGGCTCGAACTGGACGCCGGCGCCTACGTGGCCGGACTCGAGGCCGCCGCGGGCGTGACCGCGACCGTGTGCGGCAAGCCCTCGGCGGCCTACTTTGCGGCGGCGCTCGATGTGGTGGGTGTGACGGCCGATCGTGCCGCGATGGTCGGTGACGACATCGTCAACGACGTCGAGGGCGCCCGCGCCTGTGGCCTCCTGGGTGTCCTGGTCCGGACCGGCAAGTACCGCCCCGGCGACGAGGATCGCGGCGCGCCCGATGCGGTCGTGGACCGTCTCGCCGACGTGCCCGCCTGGCTCGGGCTCGGTCGCTAGACTCCCCGCGCCATGCCCCGGATCCACGAGGTCGCCGCGTATGTCGTGATCGCCGTGTTCACCGTCGGGTGGATCTGGGGACTCGGCGCGGCAATCCTTCGCCGCGAGCCGGGCGAGCAATTCTGGATGTGGGTGATGGTGGAACAGGTCGTCGCCGGCGTACAGGCGGCGATCGGCATTCTGCTCCTGATCGCCGGCTACCGCCCCGACACCTCGCTGCACTACGTCTACGGGATCGGACCGCTCGTCATCCTGGGCATCGCCCACCTCATGTCGCGCGAGGTCTCGGGTGGGAGGGCCGCCGGTGGTGCGTGGTCGCAGCCGTGGGTGATCTTCTCGGCCGCCGCGTTCATTTGCTTCGGGCTCTCGCTTCGCGCGCTGATGACCGGTCTTGGCATCGGCTGAGGCCCCCCGTAGGCTCGCCGCATGCCCAAGGCGATCAAGGTCCTCGTGTGGATCGTGGTGTTCGCCGTCTGCGCAGGAGCGGGTGCGTTCGTCGCCTCCCGATCCAACCCCTTCCCGCCGGGCGTCGAGGACCCCGGCGCGCGCCACTCGCCGCGTCCGACGCAGTCGCCCGGCGTCGTGTGGGCGCTCTCGGGCGCGTCGGCCACGCGCCACGTGCTCCACGTCGGCGGATCCTGTCACAGCGACTGGGACTTCGACGGGTCGGTCAAGATCGACGCACAGGGCCGAGCGACCGGCTCGGGTGTGGCGACGCTTTCCGGGCCGGCGGGCTGCGATTTCCCCCAAGCGCAGGTGCAGACCAAGAAACTCGAGCTGCAGATCAGCGGCCGTCAGTCCGGGAGCAAGCTCCAGCTCGAGTTCCGGGAGGCGGGCCGCAAGCCGCTGGGCTCTCATGACCTCGGCGGTCTGATCAACACGTTGTCGATCATCGATCCGACGTTCGACGTCGTCGGCGGCACGACTGTCTCGAAGGGCATTGTGCTGGCCTCCAGGCCCGATGGCGACCTCGGCACATACACGTCCAACAACCACCTGCAGCTTTCGCTGCAGTGAACGGACCCACAGGGATTTCGTATCCGCACAACTGGCAGTAAAGGCCCCGAAGTTAGAAGATGGCGCCTCAATGAACGACCAAAGCCTCAGCAGGGCAAACGCGTTTCTCGCTGCCGTCGCCGACCGAGTCCCCGTTGGCGAGGTCCTGCAGGAGACGCCGGCCGAAATCGGGCGCGATCTGGACCTTCCGGACCCGCTGTCGACCGCACGCGCCGTTCGGGCGCTCATCGCGCGGCGGCGGCTCGAGCCGGCTAACGGCTCCTACCGGCTGCTCGACGCTCGCCCGCTCGAACCGGGCGAGCGCGAGGTGATCGGCAGGCGCCCGCGTCGCCGCACCGCAAGCCCCCGCGCCGTTGCCGCCGATACGCCGCCGGAAGCCCTCGCGTACTCCGACCTGGGCCGGGCGGTTGCCGAGAAGCTGGTCGAACTAGGACGCGAGAACGCCGAGATCCGCGCCGAGGTGCGGCAGCTACGCGAGGAGGCCCGGGACGCCAGGGCGGCCCGCGACGACGCCGAACGGCGCGCGCGAGGTCTCACGGATCGCACACGCGAACTCGAGGGCCGCGCCGAGATGGCCGAGGCAAACCTGCGCTCGCTGCTGGCGACCGCGCGCACCGGCCCCGGGACGCCCAAGCACGACGCGCCCGTCGGCGATAGCGAGATGGCCGCCATCCTCGGTGTGCTCCGTGGCGACGAGGCGGAGGCAGACGGCGCGGAGTCCGAGCCGGCCCCGCCGGTCGTGCTCGATCAGCTGGCGGAGGCGCCCGCGATGGATTCGATGGAAGACGACGTCGCCGAGGTGCCTACGGAAGCTCGTTGAGCTCCGTCAGGTAACACGCCGACTGGTGGTCGGCCGAAACGTCGAACAGCGGCAGGTCCGTGCCCTTGCAGCGATCCTCGATGCCAAGCTCCTTCGCCCGGCCCGAGGCGACGACGGGACAGCGCGGATGGAACCGGCATCCCGTGGGGATCCGCGTCGGGTCGGGCGGCTCGCCCTGCAGGATCGGGCGATCGGTTCCGCCCGCCTCCGGGACGACGTTGAGGAGCGCCTTCGTATAGGGGTGCCGCGGGTTGAGCAGGACCTCGGCCGTGGGGCCGATCTCGACGACCCTGCCGAGGTACATCACGGCCACGCGGTCGGCGACGGTCCAGGCCAGCCCAAGGTCGTGGGTCACGATCATCAGCGAGATCTGAAGCTCGTCGCGGAACTTCATCAGCAGCGCGAGGATCTCCCCGCGCACCGAGGCGTCGAGGTTCGACACCGGCTCGTCGGCGATGATCACGCTCGGCTCGAGTACGAGCGCTCCCGCGATCACTACGCGCTGTCGCTGGCCGCCCGAGAGCTCATGTGGGTACAGCAGGTAGAAACGCTCGGGCGGGCGTAGCCCCGACCGGGAGAGCGCCTGGGCGACGAGCTGCTCTTCGTTCTCGCCGTTCGGGCCCTCATGGATCTTGTGGATGCGCAGCCCTTCGGCGACGATCTCGTAGATCGTCTGACGGGGGTTCAACGAGGCGGTTGGGTCCTGGAAGATCATCTGCGCCTCGCGGCGGAACGGGCGCAAACGCTTCGAGTCGGTCGGCAGCGGCGTGCCGCGATAGCTGATCACGCCGGCGTTGGGTGTGATGAGCCCGAGGATAGCCCGTGCGGTCGTCGTCTTTCCGCAGCCCGACTCGCCCGCGAGCGCGAGCACCTCGCCCTCGTGCAGAGTGATCGAAACGCCGTCGACCGCCTTGGCGTCGGTTCCCGCATGCCCCATCAGGCCGGCGATCAGCCCGACGCGCGCTTTGAAGTTGATCTCGAGGTCGCGCACTTCGACGACCGGCGGGCCGAGGTGCAGTTCTTCGGCGATCTGTGGCTGGGTGTCGGTCATGCGCCGACCCCTTCGAGGCTCGGCGCCCCGCTGACGTGGACACACGCCGCCCGCCGCCCGTCGCCCGCGTCCCAGAGCTCGGGAACCACCGTCACGCACGCATCGACCTTGCGAGCGCACCGCGGGTGGAACGGGCAGCCGGTCGGGATCTTCTGTGGATCGGGCGGGTCGCCGCCGAGTCCCGAGGGCCGATGCCGGAACCGTGCGTCGCCGATCGCGGGAAACGCGTCGGCGAGCGCCTTCGTATAGGGGTGTTCGGGCGTGTGGAAGACCTGGTTGGCCCGCCCCTCCTCCACGATCTTGCCCGCGTACATAATCGCGAGCCGATCGGAGACCTCGACCAGCACCGACAGGTCGTGGGTGATGAACAGCATCGCGAGCCCGAGGTCGTGCTGGAGCGACCGCAGCAGCTGGAGCACCTGCGCCTGCACCATCACGTCGAGCGCCGTGGTGGGCTCGTCGGCAATCACGAGCGACGGGCTACAGGCGAGCGCCATCGCGATCATGACGCGCTGCTTTTGACCGCCCGAGAGCTCGTGCGGATAGTCGTCGATTCGCCGCGGCGGCAGCCCGACTTGTTCGAGCAGTGCGCCGGCCCGCACCGTGGCCTCCTTCTCCGAGGCCATGTTGTGCACGGTGATTGCTTCGACGATCTGGGTGCCGATCCTCTGGACGGGGTTCAGTGCGTGCAGCGCGCCCTGGAACACGATCGAGGCGCCTGTCCAGCGAGCGGCCCGCAGCTTGCCGGGGCTCAGGTCGAGCACGTTCTGCCCGTCGAGCTCGATGACGCCTTCGATCTTGGTCTGCTCGGCGTGCAGACGCAGAATGGAGCCGGCGATCGTCGACTTCCCGCACCCCGACTCACCGGCGAGTCCGAGCACCTCTCCCTTCTCGATCGCGAAGTTGACGCCGCGCACAGCGGGAACGCCGCCGCCCTTCGTTTGGTAGGTGACCCGGAGGTCCTCGACCCGCAGGACGCTCATCGCTCGCGGATCCGCGGGTTGATGATCTCGTCCATCGCGAAGCCGATCATCGTGAAGGCGAGCACGACGAAGACGATGCTCAGGCTCGGGGCCATCAGCCACCACCAGGCATGAAGACTGAGCGCGCCTGCGTCGAAGGCCTCCCCGATTAAGGTGCCCCATGACTTCGCGAGCGGGTCACCGAGTCCAAGGAACGCCAGCGCGGATTCCGACAGGATGGCGATCGCGATCGTCAGGATCGTGTTGGCAAAGATGATCGGCATCAGGTTCGGCAATACGTGGCGGATTACGATCTGCGAATCCTTCGCGCCGAGTGCCCGCGATCGCTCTATGAACGTTCGTTCCTTGACGGAGAGCACCTGTGCGCGGACGAGTCGCGCTGTGCCCGCCCAGGAGGTCACGCCAATGATGATGATGATGATGCCCATGCTCTGCCCGAACACGGCGGCGAGCACGATCGCGAAGGCGAGCCACGGCAGCACGAGGAACGCGTCGGTGAGGCGCATCAGCAGACCATCGGCGAACGCGCCTTTGTACCCCGCCCACAGGCCGATCGTGGTCCCCAGGAACATCGAGATGAGCGCGGCAGTCAACCCGACGAAGAGGGAGATCCGCGAACCTTCGATGACGAGCGACAGGACCGAGATGCCCTGCTGATCGGTGCCGAGCGGGTATTGCATCGACGGGCCGGCCAGGCGGGGACCGTTGGTGACGATCGTGGGATCGAGGCGGCCTTTGTCCGCGAAGATCGAGAAGATCGCCATGGCGACGAAGAACGCCAGGATGGCGACCCCGACGAGTCCCATCTTGTTCTCACGAAACTGCGCCCAAAACCCGCGGAGGGCCCGGCGGCGCCGAGCGCGTTTGAGCTGGCGGGGTGTGAGCTTCTTGGGGAGGGCTACCGGCGGGACGTCGTGCTCGGGTGGCGCGATTGGCTCGGTCTTCATGTCATGCCGTCCTGACGCGAGGGTCGAGGTATGCGTAGCTGAGGTCGGCGATCAAGTTCGCGATAAGCACCGCGATCACCGAGATGATGAACGTCGCTTGCATCATTGGGAAGTCACGGTCGAAGAGCGCCTCGACCGACAGTTTGCCGACACCCGGGTAGCTGAACACGAGCTCAACCGTGAGTACGCCACCGAGGATGAACCCGAACGACAACGCGACGAGCGTGATCGTGGGAAGGAGCGCGTTGGGAACGGCGTGATGCCGCAGTACCCACTTTTCTCGAACGCCCTTGGCGCGGGCGAGCGCGACGTACTCCTCACCAAGAACGTCCAGCAGCGAGCTGCGCATGACGAGATAGAACTCGCCCATATACGCGAGCGTCAGCGTCAGCCAAGGGAGTGCCATGTGCTTGCCGATGTCGACCAATCGATCCACCCCCGTGTAGGGGACGGGGCTCTCGTAGCCGCCGGATGGGAACAGGTGGACGGCGCTGGAGAGCATGAGGAGCAGGATCATTCCAAGTACGAACTCCGGCATGGCGTACAGGAACATCGAGGAGCTCATCGCGCCGTTGTCGAGCTTGCCCCGCCGCTTCCACCCGCCCTTGATACCGAGCCACACCCCGATCACAACGGAGGCGATCGTGCTCGTCGTGATCAGGACGAGCGACTTGCCCATCCGCTGCCAGAACAGTTGGCTGACCGGGACGTTGGGCTGCACGACCGTCGAGACGCCGAAGTTGAACGTGAGGTTCTGCTTCATGAAGTCCACGTACTGGTCTGGGAACAACGGCTTGTCGAGGCCCCAGTCGTGGCGGATGGCGTCGAGCTGGGCAGGGGTGTACTTCGCGCCGGATGAGCGGGCCATCGTCGTGACGGGATCGCCGGGGAGCCAGACCCGAAACAGGAAGAACGCGATCGTCAGAACGAACAGCAGGGTGAGGAACAGCTGGCCCAGCTTGCCTAGCAGGTACCGTGCCGTCCCCACCCTGCGATGCCCTACCCTTCCGTCGCGAGTCTAGGCAGCGTCCTCATCGTTCCGTCGGCGCCGAGCGATCAACACGACCCCGATGATCACGATGATGGCTCCGAGGATACCCAGAAGCAGTGCCGTGGAGGAACCCCCCGATGCCGTCGCGGTGGTGCCCCGTGGGCGGAGCGTCAGGGCCGAGTATGGCGTGTACTGCCCCCACAGGAACCCCTCAGGCGTCGGTGAGACGTTGTCCTCCAACCCCTCCCAGTGGGCGCTGTCGTAGACCTCGAGCGAGTTGTAGTAATCGAGGACGACTTCGGGAACGTCCTTGTAGATCGCCTTCTGCATGTCGTAGACGATCGGCTGGCGGTCTTCGACGGTTATGGCCTGCTGCTGCGCCTTGTACATGTCGTCGTACGCCGGGTTCTGGTAGCACGTGTCGCTCCAGTTGCCGCACTGGGCCCTGGTGAACGTCGACAGGATGAAGTCCGGATCGGGATCGGGCCCCCAGCCCCAGATGTACATGTCGTAGTCGTTGCCGTACCAGGCCGTGTACAGCTTGCCGTCCGACAACACCTCCGGTGTCACCTTGATGCCGATCTGCTTGAGCCAGCCGACGAGGTAGGTGCCGAACACATGCGAGACCTCGGACTCCGCCCGCAGGATGAGTCGGAGTTCGACATCTTCGCCTGTCGACGGGTCGTTTCGGATCCCGTTGTTGTCGGTGTCGACATACCCCGCGTCCTCGAGCATCTGGTTCGCCTTGTCGACGTCGAAACCGATCTTCTCGTCGGCGGTCGGTTCGTAGTGGAACACGGTCGAGAACGGCGGCACGATCGTCGTGCCGGGGGACCCGTAGCCGGCCCACACCTTGTCGACCAGCGTCTGGCGGTCGATTGCCCAGGAGATCGCCGTGCGCACCACCGGGTCCCGCACGGCCGGGTTGGCGTTGGCACCGATCTCCTTGCAGTAGCTGGACGTATCCGGATCGTCCGGCACGCACATGTTGAAGCTCAGTTGGTCGAACTGGGCCTGCGGGCCGACGTGGGCGGTGAGTCCCGATTCGGGACCGGCCGCCTGCAGCTGGTTGAACAGGTCGACATTGCCGAGGCTCACATAGTCGATCTCGCCGTTCTTGAGCGCATTCACCATCGCTTCGGCGTTGTTGTACAGAACCACGGTGAACTGGTCGATCTGCGGGGCGCCGCCCCAGTAGTCCTTGTTGGCGGTCATGGTCCAGGACTCGCCTTTGTTCCATTCGGTGAGCTCAAATGGACCGGTGCCGACCATCGGCTTGCCGTCCTCGAAGAACGGCGCGTCGTTGATCTCTTTGCAGGTGTCGCCGCCGTAGATGTGCTCCGGAGCGATGTAAACCCACGGCGGCCGAATTGGCGCCGTGGTGGGAACGTTCGTCTTCCACACGAGGGTGGTCGGGTTGGGTGCGGTGATCGACTTGGTGAGATCGGGGACCAGGTAGTCGAGCGAGTTGCCCAGCTCACAGTCGAGCGTGGTGTTGTAGGACCACGCGATGTCGTTGGCAGTGAGGGGCTCGCCGTCGTGCCACTTCACGTCGTCGCGGATCGTGAAGGTCCAGGTCATGCCGTCGTCGGATTGGGTCCAGCTCGAGGCAAGGCCCGGCGAAACCTGGAGGTTGTCCTTGTTGAAGTTCTCGAGCATGTCGAAGTTGAGCGCCAGTACTTCGTACTCGGGAGTCTCGAGCGCCTTCCAGGGGTTCACCGACTTCATGTTGTTGGTCGTGCCTTCGATGAAGGTGATGGGAGCGGTGGAATCGCTCGCGCTTGCCCCCGTGGGGGTCGAGCTCTGGGCCAGAGCGCTGCCCGCAGCCAGGAGCATGACGATGCACCCGGACAGGACGACGAGAAGCCCTTTTCGGGCCTTCCGCATGGTGCCTCCTTCCATAAATCGTTTGGGGTCTTACTGTTTCCTAGTTACGGCGCAGCTGCGACCCCGGCTTGCTCGATCGTCAGGGTCTGAGCGTCGGCGTTCAAGGTTGCTTGCACGCCAAGAGGAATCGTCGCTGTGTGCTTCCCGTGTCCGAGGGGCAGTTTGTAGAGCACGGGGACGCCCAGCCCACCGAGGCAGCGCTCGAGGACGTCCTCGATCGACCGGGTTCGGGGCGCCTCCGGGCGGGCTTCCCGCCAGTCGCAGTTCTTCAACTCGCCGACCACGACGCCCGCCAGGTTCGCGAGCTTGCCGGCGAGCGCGAGCTGATGCAGGTGGACCTCCATGATGTACGGCGGCTCGTCGACCTCCTCGAGGAACAGGATCGTCCCGTCGAACACGGGATCCCAGGGCGTGCCGATCAGGTGGACAAAGGTAAAGAGATTGCCGCCGACGATCGGGCCGCTGGCGCGGCCGCCGACGATCGTGCGCACGTACGGGTCGTCGGGGTCGCGCGGCACCGGGCCGGTCGCGCCTCGAAACGCGGCGAGCGCCGAGTCCCACGTGAAGGCCGTTCGCTCGGGGATTCCCATCGAGCCGAACCCGGGACCGTGCAGCGTCGCGAGGCCGGCGTCCTGACGAAGGGCGATGTGCAGGTTCGTGATGTCGGAGTAGCCCATCAACGCCTTTGGATTGCGCGCGATCAGGTCCATGTCGAGGAACGGCAGCGTTTCGATGGCGCCGGTGCCGCCCCAGAGCACCTGGATCACGTCGACGTCGGGGTCGGCGAACAGCCCGTTGAGATCCTCGGCGCGCTTCTCCGGCGGCCCGGCGACGTAGTCGTCCTGGGCCCAGACCGAGTCGGCGAGCTTGACGGTGTAGCCCCGCTCGCGCCACCACGCCAGCGGCCGCTCGATGTCGCTGCGGTTGAAGTACGGGCCCGACGGGGCCATGACCCCGATCGTGCCTCCGTCGGGAAGCGGCTTGCCGAAACGCGTCGCGGCGACCTCGGTCACGGTGCTCCCATGCGTGTGCCGCCGAAGGGTTTCCGGCGCAGCGGGATCTCGTCCGTAGAAGTCGTGGTCGCTCCTCCCTTGCGCCGCGATCCGTCCGGTGGGGCAGGTCTGTTGGCGCGCATCATCCCCGATATGGCGTGGGAGCGCTAGTCCGCCGGCTCGAGCGCCGCGGCGTCGGCGCGGGCCTCCACGTCGCGGATGAACTCGCCCTTCCCGTACGTGTAGCTGTAGATGTCGCGCGGGTGGGCCGCCACCAATGCTCGTTTGAGGGCCGCATAGGCGGCGGCGTCGTCGGGGTGGGCGCGCAGCCAGTCGCGAAACCCGAGGTGACGCCGCTCCCACTCGCTGCCCGATGCGCACACGTGCACGTGCACGGAGCGCTCGCCGTTGGTGTCGCGAGAGAAGAACTCGTGGGTGTCGGCCCACGGGTCGAGCCCCCACCGGAAGCCGGCCGCGACGAGCGGGTCGACGTAGGCAGTGCGGGGCACCATCGACCGGACGGAGACCTGCACGTCGATGACGGGTTTGGCGGCGAGGCCGGGCACGGAGGTGGAACCGACGTGGTCGATCCGATCGGCGATGTCGCCGAGGATGACCCGCAGCTCGGCGGCCGCGCGATCGAAAGCTGCCGGCCAGCCCGCATCGGGGTCGGCGAGTGCGTACTCCCGGGAACGGCCTTCGGACTCGCCGGGCCGCGCCCGTCCACCGTGCATCCGGGCGATGATCACGAGGGCGTCGAACAACGACTGCTGTGCCGCGTCGGTGCCGGCGGTCTCCTCGGGGTGCCACTGCACGCCGAGCATCCACGTTTCCCACTCGTCTTGCTGATCCGCCACGACCAGCTCGAGGGCCTCCGCGAGCCCGTCGGGGCTCCGGCCGGTCACCTCGAGACCGTCGCCGATCCGGTCGAGCCCCTGGTGATGGTGCGAGCTGCAGCGCAGCGGGCTGGATTTGGTGGTGGCCGCGAGCCGCGATCCCGGCACCGGGTCGACCTCGTGCGTCGTCTCCGTGCCGTCGAGGGGCACGCCGTGCGCCAGCAGGCCGTCGTGATCGGGGAGGTGCTGGTGCAGCGTGCCCCCGAACGCGACGTTCATCACTTGCACGCCACGGCAGATGCACAGCGTGGGCATGTGCCGTCGGTTCGCCTCGAGGAGCAGCGCGATCTCAAACGCGTCGCGGTCCGGCTCGACGCCGTAGTTGTGGGCGGTGTCGGGCGCGGCACCGTAGGCTGCCGGATCGATGTCGCCGCCGCCGACGAGCAGCAGGCCGTCGAACGGCGCCAGAATCTCGGCGGGCTCGCCGTTCTCCCCGGGGGAGACGATCGCGGTGCGTGCATCGGCGCGCCGAAGCGCATCGATGTAGGGCGCCGGAACGCCGTAGCCGCCGTCGGGCCAGCGGGCGACACGGGTGTCGTCGAGGTGATACGCGACGACCGCGATCAGCGGTCGGTAGCTCACGCGTGCTCCCGCGCGACCTTCACGAACCGGCGGAAGACCTCGGCGCCCTTCGCCTCGTGCGCGGCCTGGTGGCGATCGGCCTCCGCCATGATCTGCGCGGACGTCTTGCCCCACTCCTGCTCGACCGTGTCGGCGACCAGACCGGTCCACAGCTCGATCTCCGCGCGATCGATCTCGAAGTGGAACTGGGTCGCCCAGCTCGCTGGTCCCAGACGAAACGCCTGGTTGGTCACGTCGTCACCGGTTGCGAGCAGGGTCGCACCCTCCGGAAGAGTGAAGGTGTCCATGTGCCACTGGAAGACCATGTCGCCGTCGGCGTAGGTGCCGAGCACGGGGTCCTCGGCGAGCGCCGGGGTCGGGTGGATCGGCACATAGCCCACCTCGCGCACCGGCGCCTTGGCGATGGGGGCGTCGAGCGCCCATGCAGCGACCTGCGCGCCGAAGCAGATCCCGAGGAAGGGGATGCCGCGTTCGAGCGCGTCGAGCGTCAGGTCGCGCAGGCGGCCGATGAAGGGCTGCTCGTCGGCGTGCTCGATGTTGAACGAGGATCCGAACAACACGACGCCGGCAACGTCGTCCAGCGGTGGCGCCGGCTCGCCGTGCACCGCCTCCCAGATCGCGAGCCCGGCGCCGGTGTCGGTCACGACCGACGCGCCGATGCCGAACGTCTCGTACTCGTCGCCCCGGGCGAACAGGATAGGGCCCATGGCCTGGGAGTTTACGGCTGCGGCGCGCCGAGGGTGGACTCCGCCAGGAGCGTGGCGACGTCGGCCACGCGCATCGAGGAGCCCTTGGCCTTGGCGGCATCGTCGAGCATCACGAAGCAGTACGGGCAGGCGACCGCAAGCGTCGTGGCGCCGGTCCCTTCCGCTTCGGCGAAGCGCGTGTCGTTGATCCGGGCTTCGCCGCCTTCCTCCATCCACATGCGGGCGCCGCCGGCTCCGCAGCAGAACGAGCGCTCGCGGGCGCGTTCCATCTCGGTCGGGGACAGGCCGGTGCCGGCGAGGATCTCGCGCGGCGCATCGAAGTTCCCGTTGTGGCGGCCGAGGTAGCACGCGTCGTGATACGTGACGGAGCCCTCGGCGCCAGGCGTGGTCAGCAGCCGTTTCTCGGCGAGCAAATGCGAGAGCAGCTCGGTGTGGTGCACGACCTCAAGCGTGGCGCCGTAGTCGGGGTACTCGTTGGCGAGGGTGTTGAAGCAATGCGCGCAGGTCGCAACGACCTTGTGGATGCCGGCCTCGGCGAACGTCGCCACGTTCTGCTCGGCGAGCATCTGGAACAGGTACTCGTGGCCCATCCGGCGCGCCGGGTCGCCGGTGCAACGCTCGCGGGCGCCGAGGATCGCCCAATCGACGCCGGCCGCGTTGAGCAGGCGGGCGACGCTCTGGGTCGTCTGCTTCGCGCGGTCATCGAACGCACCGGCGCAGCCCACCCAGAACAGGTACTCGGGGGCTGCGTCGCCGGGCTGCAGGACGCGCACCGGAATATCGCCGACCCAGTCGGTGCGACTCGCCGCGGGCTGGCCCCACGGGTTCTCGTTCGGGCCCTCAACGCCGCGGAGCATCGTCCCGGCCTCCGTCGGGAACCGCGACTCGGCCATCACGAGATTCCGGCGGAGGTCGATGATCGTGTCGACGTGCTCGATGTCGACGGGACACTCGCGCACGCACGCGCCGCAGGTCACGCAGTCCCAGACGACCTCGTCGCTGACCGCGCCCGGCACGAGCGGCTGCAGCTCGACCGTGCCGGCCGCGACGGCGTCGGGATCGACGGTCGCCACGTGGTCGCGGAGGTCCATGATGAGCAACTTCGGCGACAGCGGCTTGCCCGTGTTCCATGCGGGGCAGACCTCCTGGCATCGGCCGCACTCCGTGCAGCTGAAGAGATCGAGCAGCTGCTTCTTCGACAGGTCGGCGGCCGTCGCGACGCCGAAGCGAAGATCCTCCTCGGGGGCCTCCAGATCGATTCGCAACGGCTCGAGTCGCCCGCTCGGACCGTTCTTCGCGAAGTACACGTTCGGCGCGGCGGTGAGGATGTGCAGGTGCTTGGACTTCGGCAGGTAGGTGAGGAACGCGAGCACGATGAGCACGTGCGCCCACACGAAGATCCGCTCGAGCGCCTCGGTCGGTTGTCCGGTGCCGAACAACCCCGAGAGCGCGTTTGCGACCGGCGCCGCGCTCGGGTGCGCGAATTGCCCGAGCGCGATCTGCGTGGCGTTCCAGAGCAGCAGGGTCGCGACGATCGCGAGGATCCGC
The DNA here is from genome assembly GCA_963816105.1 of uncultured Actinomycetes bacterium. GTDB lineage: Bacteria > Actinomycetota > UBA4738 > UBA4738 > HRBIN12 > AC-51. The sequence goes on from CAWFJH010000004.1 coordinate 892,709, forward strand.
AGCAGGATGCGGTCCGCTTCGTTCATGTGCGATCCGCGGAAGCGATCCGGGCGCTGCACCTTGCGGATGTAGAACGCGATGCCGACGCCGACCGCGACGAGCGTCGCGAACAGATCGGCGAGGAAGAGGAACCACGGCGCGTGCCCGAGGATCGGGAGCGTCCAGTCGGGGTTCACGATCGCGAGCATCGCCTCGACGATCGTCGGGAAGAGCACGAGGAACCCCCAGAAGATGCAGGCGTGCATCACACCCGGGAGCGCCTTCTGGAAGAGCTTGCGCTGCCCGAGCACCTGGGTGAGCTCCCGGCGCGCCCGTTTGCCCGCCTCGTCGGTGCGCGCGGCCGGACGGGCCGCCCGCACCAGCGCCCAGCGCACGCGCGCGCGCCGCACGAACACGACGACGGCGACGGCGAGCGCCGCTGCGAGTGCGGCGGCGCTCAGGAGCTCGCGCGTTTGCGCACCTCCTCGGTGAGAGCCGGCACGATCTGGAAGAGGTCGCCCACCACACCGAGGTCGGCGATCTTGAGGATCGGCGCCTCGGCGTCCTTGTTGATCGCGACGATCCGCTTCGCGCCCTTCATGCCGACGACGTGCTGGAGCGCGCCGCTGATGCCGACGGCGAGATAGACGTCGGGCTTGACGGTCTTCCCGGTCTGGCCCACTTGGTAGGCGTACGGCACCCAGCCCGCGTCGACCGCGGCGCGGCTCGCGCCGACCGCGGCGTTGCCGATCGCGGCGGCGAGATCGTCGAGCAGCGAGAACGGCTCCGGACCGCCCAGTCCCCGGCCGCCGGCGACGACCACGCGGGCTTCCTCGAGCTTCGGCCCGCTCGCCGCCTCGGCGTGGCGCTCGACCACTCGCGCGGCGGGGCCTTCGGGGACGACCGGATCGACCGCGACGACGGTGGCCGTGCCGCTCCCACCGGGCTCGGCCGGAATCGACTTCGGCCGTACGAGCACGAGGCGTGGCTCCGGCCCTGCGAGCTCGACGTCGACGATGCGCGTCCCGCCGAAGATCTCGGTGCGCGCGTGCGTGAGGTCGAGCACGTCGGTCGCGTTGGCCATCAGCGTCGATCCGGTCAGGGCCTGCAGCCTGCCGGCGACGTCGCGCGCGTCGTAGGTGCCGGGGAACAGCACGAGCGACGGCGCGTGCTGTTCGATCAAGGTGCGCAGGGTGTGGGCGGCTGCGCGGCCGGGCTGGTCGGCGAACACCTGATCGTCGCTCGCGTAGACCGTCGCGGCGCCGTGGGTGCCGAGCTCCTCGGCGGCGGCCGTGGCGCCGGGTCCGAGGGCAACCGCCGCGACGTCCCCGTCCAGTGCGCGCGCCTTCGTGAGCAACTCGAGCGCGGCTGGGTGCGCGCCCTCCGGCGTGACCTCCGTGTAGACCAACGTGCCGGCCATGTCAGATCACCTTTTCTTCCACGAGCAGGTCGGCGATGCGGGCCACCGCTTCGTCGCCGCTGACGATCTCGCCGCCGGCCTTCGTGGGCGCGTCGGTGACCGAGGCCACCGTCTGCGTCGACGCGAGATCGGCGACGCCGAGATCGGCGGCGCTCAGCCGTTCGACGGGCTTGGCCTTGGCGGCCATGATTCCCTTGAGGCTGGGGTACCGCGGCTCCGTCGCGCCCGCCGTCACCGTGACGAGCGCCGGGCGCGGAACCTGCCAGACGTCGTAGCCGGTCTCGGTCTGCCGCTCGGCGCGGAACCCCTCGCCGTCGGGCTCGAGCTTGCGCACCGCGGTGACGCTTGCGATGCCGAGCAGCTCCGCAACCGTCACCGGCATCGTGCCGGTGTAGCCGTCGGTCGACTCCACGCCGGCGATGACGAGGTCGAACGGCGAGCGGCCGATGGCGGCGGCGAGCACGCGAGCGGTGACCAGCGCGTCGGCACCGCGGAGCGCCGGGTCCGAGATGAGCACACCGCGGTGGGCGCCCATCGCGAGTGCGCGCTGCACACCGGCGAGGGCCTCCTCGGGCCCCATCGAGATGACGGTGATCTCACCGTCGCCCGCCTCGGCCAGCTGAAGCGCCAGCTCGAGCCCGTACTCGTCGCCGGGGTCCAGCGCGCCGTCGCCGGCGTCGCGAACGAGCAGGTGATCGGTGCCGAGCTCGGGTGTGCCCGTCGGGTTGGGGACGAACTTCGCACAGACGGTGATGTTCATGCGCGGATGCTACCTACCTCGTTCCCGTGGCGGGACGGTGCGCCGAGCTCGGGGTCGTGACCGCGGGATATGGTTCACACTCCTACCCATGACCGACGCGCTCGCAGGCATCCGCATCGCCGACTTTTCGCGGGTGCTGGCAGGCCCCGTCGCGACGATGGTCCTGGGCGATCTTGGCGCCGACGTCGTCAAGATCGAGCGGCCGGTCACCGGCGACGACACGCGGGCCTGGGGGCCGCCGTGGTCGGCCGACGGCGTCGCCTCCTACTACCTGGGGGTCAACCGGAACAAGCGAAGCATCGCGCTCGACCTCAAGGACCCAGACGATCTCGCCACGGCGCGAGCGCTGGCGATCGGCGCGGACGTGGTGATCGAGAACTTCCGGCCCGGTGTCATGGCGCGCGCCGGGCTCGACCACGCGACGCTCAGCGCCGAACGCCCGGACCTCGTCTCGTGCCGGATCGCCGGGCTCGGGTTCGGCGATGTCGCGGGCTACGACTTCCTGGCACAGGCGGTCGGGGGGCTGATGTCGATCACCGGTGAGCCCGACGGCGAACCGCACAAGGTCGGTGTCGCGCTTGTCGACGTGATGGCGGGTCTGCACGCGGCGATCGGGATCCTTGCCGCGCTCCGGCATCGAGAGCGCACCGGCGAGGGGCAGCTCGTGGAGGTCGACTTGCTGTCGACCACGTTGTTCGCGCTTGCCAACCAGGCGTCGAACTGGCTCACCGCCGGGGTCGTCCCTACGCGCCTGGGCAACCGCCATCCCTCGATCGCGCCGTACGAAACGCTCGAGGCCGCCGACGGGCCGTTCGTGGTCGCGGTCGGCAACGACGCGCAGTTCCGCACGTTCTGCGACACGTTGGGGCTGCCCGCGATCGCCGACGACGAGCGGTTCGCGACCAACGCATCCCGGGTCACCAACCGCGACGCCATGCTTGCCGCGCTGGCGCCGGCGCTGGCGCGCCGCGACGCTGCGGACTGGGTGACCGTGCTCGGCGCTGTGGGCATCCCGTGTGGAATGGTCAATCAAGTTGACCAAGCGTTCGCCTACGCGCGAGAGCTCGGCCTGGCGCCGGTTGCAACCGTCGGCGGAGTCGATACGGTTGCGAACCCGTTGCGCCTGTCGCGAACGCCCGCGACCTATCGGTGGGGACCGCCGGGTATCGGCGAGCACACCGACGAGATCCGTCAGGAACTGACGTAAGGAGATGAACGACGATGGCTGAGGCGATCAACCCGCTGGATCTGATCGACATCAACGCGCTGCTGTCGGACGAGGAGCGGCAGATCCGCGATCTCGCGCGCACATGGGTGGTCGACAACATCCTGCCGGAGGTCGATGACTGGTACGAGCGCGGGGTGTTTCCTGCTCGCGAGCTCGCCATCGAGCTCGGCAAGCTCGGGTTCCTGGGGATGCAGCTTCCCGAGATCGGCGGGCTCGGCGCCGTTGCCTATGGGCTCGTGGAGCTCGAGCTCGAGGCCGGCGACAGTGGCCTGCGTTCGTTCGTGAGCGTCACGAGCGCGCTCGCCATGTACGCGATCCACGCCTTCGGTTCCGAGGAGCAGAAGGCCGAGTGGCTGCCACGCCTGCAATCGGGCGAAGCGATCGGCTGCTTCGGCTTGAGCGAGCCTGACAGCGGGAGCGACCCCGGATCGATGCGCACCTCTGCGCGGCGCGACGGCGAGGACTGGGTGCTGTCGGGCACCAAGATGTGGATCACCAACGGCAGCTGCTCCGACGTCGCGATCGTGTGGGCAAACACCGACGACGGCATCCGGGGGTTCGTCGTGCCATGCGACTCGCCGGGGTTCTCGGCGCCGGACATCCACAAGAAGATGTCGCTCCGCGCATCCGTCACCTCCGAGCTGGTGATGGACGACGTTCGGCTGCCCGCCGGCGCTGTGCTGCCGGGCGTCGAGGGCTTGCGCGGGCCGCTCTCCTGTCTCAACGAGGCGCGGTTCGGGATCATCTGGGGCGTCATGGGCGCGGCGCGCGCGTGCTTCGAGTCGTCGCTCAACTATGCGAAGACGCGCATACAGTTCGACCGGCCGATCGCCTCGTTTCAGCTGACGCAGAAGAAGCTCGCCGACATGGCGCTCGAGCTCAGCAAGGGGACGCTGCTCGCCTATCACCTCGGACGGATGAAGGAGGCCGGGCGCCTGCGACCCCAGCACGTGAGCGTCGGCAAGCTCAACAACACGCGGGCGGCGCTCGAGATCGCGCGGACATCGCGGGGCATTCACGGCGCGAACGGCATCACACTCGAGTACCCGATCATGCGGCACATGACCAACCTGGAGTCGGTGATCACCTACGAAGGCACCGAGGAGATTCACACGCTCGTGATCGGCGAGACGCTGACCGGCATCCGCGCCTATACCTAGATGGCCGCGTTGATCGACGTCGAGGATTGCGTGTTGGTCGTCATCGACGCGCAGCCGGGCTTTCTACGCAAGCTCGAGGAGAAACAGGCTTCAACGGTGCAGGGCCGCATTGCGTGGCTCGTGCGTCTTGCCGCCGCGCTGGGAATTCCGGTTGCCGTGACTGAGGAGGAGCCGGATCGCAACGGCGGCACCGCTGAGCCGATCGACGCGATGCTCCCCGCTGAGGCGGGACGACATCGGAAGCCGGCGTTCGGCGTTGCCGAGAACCCGGCGATCGTGGCGGACATCGAGCGGCACGGCCGGGGTACCGCGGTGCTGTGCGGTCTGGAGACCGATGTGTGTGTCGCGCAGTCGGCCCTTGGCCTCGACGACCGCGGTTTCCGGGTCGTTGTCGTCGAGGACGCCGTCGCATCCCCGGGTGCGTCGCACGAGCAGGGGCTCGCGAGGATGCGGGACGCCGGCGTCGAGCTGGTGGGCCTGAAGGGGCTCGCCTACGAGTGGATTCGGACCGTCGAGCGCGCCTGGGAGCTCGACGCCCTGCTCTCGGATCCGCCGTCGGGAATCAGGATGTGACGCGGGCGGGAGCGGTCGGGTGAGCACCCGACAGGAGCGCACGCGCTAGCCTCCCGGGCATGCGGATCGGGGTGCACCTTCGGCACTGGGACCGGGAGCCACACGACGTTGCGGCGCTCGCCAAGCTTGCCGAGGATGTCGGGCTCGATTCCGTGTGGGTCTCGGAGACCTGGGGCTCCGACGCGACGGTGCTCGCGGCCTGGATCGCGGCGCACACCTCACGGATCGCGATCGGCACCGGCGTGCTCCAGATGCCGGCGCGCACGCCCGCCGCGACCGCGATGGCAACCGCGACGCTCGACCATTTGTCGGGCGGCCGCTTCCGGCTCGGGCTCGGGGTGAGCGGCCCGCAGGTCGCCGAGGGGTGGCACGGCGTGCCCTGGGGCTCGCCGCTTGTGGGCACCCGCGAGTACGTCGCGCTCGTGCGAGCCGCGCTCGCCCGGGAGGGCCCGCTGACGCTCGACGGCACGGTCTATCCGCTGCCGCTTCCCGGCGGCGTGGGCAAGCCGCTCACGATGAACGTCGAGCCGCTTCGTGCCGACGTGCCGATCTACCTCGCGTCGATGGGCCCGAAGAACGTGGCGCTCACGGCCGAGATCGCCGACGGATGGCTGCCGCTGCTGTTCTTCCCGGAACGCGCGGATGTGTTCGGCCTGCCGGCGCTGCCTGCGGGGTTCGACGTGGCGCCGATGGTGCCGACGGCAATCGATGACGACGTCGCCGCCGCGCGCGACGCGGTGCGCCGGCAGATCGGGCTCTACATCGGCGCGTTCGGTTCGCGGGAGCAGAACTTCTACGCCGATCTCATCCGGCGCTACGGGTTCGAGGCGGAGGTCGAAGCGATCCAGGGGGCCGCGCTGGACGGCCGACTCAAGGACGCGATTGCCGCCGTCAGCGACGAACTCGTGGACGCGCTGGCGCTTGTGGGCTCGGTGGCGCGCGTGGGTGACCGGCTGCAGGCCTACGCCGAGGCGGGCGCGACCTCGGTGCTCTGCATGACGAAGGACGCGGCTACGATCCGAGGTGTGGGGGAGGTGGCGACATGACCACGTTTCTGGAAGACCTCACCGAGGGGCTGCGGATCCAGACCGAACGCCGCGTGGTGAGCGCGGCCGACATCGACGCCTTCTGCGAGCTGTCGGGCGATCGCAACCCGCTGCACACCGACGACGAGCACGCGCGCGCCGCCGGATTCGCCGGTCGCATTGCCCACGGCGTGCTCGTGCTGTCGATCGAAAGCGGCCTCGCCTCCGAGGCCGACGACTGGGCGATCGGCGCCTATCTCGAGGAGACCCGGCGATTCGTCGAACCGGTGCTGCCGGGCGATGAGATTCACTCGGTCGCAACGATTACGCAGACCCGCCGCTCGCGGTCGAAGCCCGATCGTGGGATCGTGACGCTGCAGGTAGAGACGCGGAACCAACGTGACGAGGTCGTGCTTGAGGGCACCGACGTGATCATGGTCGGTGCCCGCGCGAGCGCATGACGATGACGGCGTCGCTCGACCACCTTTTCGTCCTCGTCGGCGATCTCGATCGGTCCGTCGCGTTCTACAAGCGTCTCGGCTTTCGCGCGAATCGGTGGAACGGATATGTGCGCCTGGCCGGAGGTGACGGGATCTGGTTCGGCATGGAGCAGGGTGAGCCACGGGTGGGGACGACGATCGAGCTCGTGATCCGCGTCGACGACGTCGATGCAGCGTTCCGGGGCCTTCGAGAAGAGGGCGTGACCTTCGAGGGGGAGCCGGCGGACCAGGAATGGGGTGCGCGCCACGTCTGGTTGCGCGATCCCGATGGCAACAGGATCTCGCTCTTCACACCGATCGCCGGTCCCGCATGAGCGCCTCGGCGACCGATCCGGACGTCGAGCGCGAGTTGATCGCACTCGCCCACGAGTTCGCCGAGAACGAGATCCGCCCGGTTGCGCGCCACTACGACGAGACGGAGGAGTTTCCCGCCGAGATCGTGCGGAAGGCGGCGCGCGTGGGCCTCACGAGCTTCGATCTCCCCGAGGCCTACGGCGGCGGCGGGATCGACTCGGTTCGCACCGCGTGTCTGATCGGCGAGGAGCTCGCGTGGGGCGACTCGCCGATCGGCTCGCTCGTCGGGAGTGCCTCGTTCTTCGCGCAGCCGCTCGCGGCGCTCGCGACCGAGGAACAGCGGCAGCGCTGGCTTCCGCCGCTGTGCACCGACGACCCGCCGATGACCGGGCTCGCGATCACCGAGCCCGGTGCCGGATCGGACGCCGCCGCCATCACGACCACGGCGACGCGCGCCGACGGTGGCTATGTGCTCAACGGGCAGAAGACGTGGGTGAGTGGCGCGCCGGTGGCTCGCTTCTATCTCGTGTACGCGACCGTCGCGCCCGGGACGCGGTCCAAAGGCATCACGTCGTTCGTGGTCGAGACGGACGACGAGGGGTTCTCACTCGGCGAGAAGCTTCCCAAGATGGGCTCCCGCTGCTACCCGGCAGGCGAGCTCTTCCTTGCCGACTGCTTCGTGCCGGCGGACCGGCGCATCGGCGAGGAGGGCCAGGGCTTCGCGGGCGTCATGCGGTCGTTCGACGCATCGCGGATCACGCTGGCGGCGAACTCGATCGGGATCGGGCGGGCCGCGCTCGAGTACGCCGTCGACTACGCGCGCGAGCGCGAGGCCTTCGGCAAGAAGATCCACGAGTTCCAGGCGGTGAGCTTCCGCTTGGTGGACGCGAAGATGGCGCTCGACCAGGCGCGGCTGCTGATGCTGCACGCCGCCGATCTCGCCGACGCGGACGAGCCGTGCACGACCGAGGCTTCGATGGCGAAGCTCGCCGCGTCCGAGGCCGCGTGGCAGGCGGCCAACGCGGCGGTCATGACGCTCGGGTCCTACGGGTACTCGCGCGAGTATCCGGTCGAGAAGTGGCTTCGCGACGCCAAGCTCGAGGAAATCTACGAGGGAACGAGCGACATCCAGCGGCTGATCATCGCGCGGTCGCTGTTCCCGCGGTGAGTTACTCCGCAGCTGCGATCAGACGCCGGGGACGCCAGCCCGGACGCGGCACGCTCGCACGCAGCCGCTTGGTGTAGTCGTCCTGTGGGTCATCGAGGATGCGCGCCGTCTCGCCTCGCTCGACGACTCGCCCGCGCCACATCACGATCGCCTGTTCCGTGAGCTGGCGCACCACCGCGAGGTCGTGGCTGATGAGTACGTAGGAGATGCTCGTCTCGTCGCGGATGTCCGCGAGCAGGTTGAGCACCTGCGCCTGGATCGAGACGTCGAGCGCGGCGACCGACTCGTCGAGAATGAGGATGCGCGGCTCGGCGGCCAGGGCGCGCGCGATGGCGACGCGCTGGCGCTGCCCGCCCGAGAGCGAGCGCGGCAGGGCCCGCGTCTGGCGCTCGTCGAGGCCGACCATCGTCGCGAGCTCGAGGACGCGCGCCCGGCGGCGTTCCTGGTCCCAGCCGTGGTGCATCTTGAGCACCTCGTCGATCGTCGCCTGCACCGTCTGGCGCGGGTCGAGGCTCGAGTACGGGTCCTGGAAGACGATCTGCACGTCGCCGCCGCGGCGAAGGCGCTCCCGCTTGCTGCGAGTCGGCTGCGAGCGGTCGCGGCCGCAGGCCCGGATCGTGCCGGCCGTCGGGCGCTCGAGCCCGACGATCATCTTGGCGATGGTCGTCTTGCCCGAGCCTGACTCCCCGACGATGGCGAGCGAGCCGCCGGCCGGGATCGACAGGTCGACGTTGTCCACGGCCACGAGCTCGCCGAAGACCTTCCGCAGCTGCGAGATCTCGAGAATCGGCTCGGCGCCGGCGGCGGGAGCGACGGCGCCGATCACGCGTGCACCGCCAGCCCGCCGCGGAGCTCCCGGGCACGAACGCACCGGACGAGCCCGCCATCCATCTCCTCGAGCGGGGGCCGCCCCTCGAGGCACACGTCGGCCGCGTGCGGGCACCGGTCGACGAACGCGCAGGCGTTCTCGGGCGCCTCGAACGCCGAGAGCGGGCGCCCCGGGATCGCGAGCAGCCGTTCGGCGGTCGAGTCGATGTCGGGGCGGGCGGCGGCCAGCGCCGCGGTATACGGGTGCAGCGGATCCCCGTGCAGCTTCGTGGAGGTGCGCACCTCCATGATCTGACCCGCGTACATCACCGCCGTGCGGTCGCAGATCGCGGCGGCGAGCTCGAGGTTGTGGGTGATGAACAACATCGAGAGGTCGAACTCGGCGCGGAGCTCGTTGAGGATCGCCATCACCTCGGCCTGCGTCGTGACGTCGAGCGCCGTGGTCGGCTCGTCGGCGAGCAGCAGCCGGGGCTGGGTGAGCAGCGCCGCCGCGATCATCACGCGCTGCAGCAGGCCACCGGAGAGCTCGTGCGGGTAGCGGCGGAGCCGCTCGGCGCCGTCGTCGATCCCGACCTGGCGGAGCAGCTCGATCGCCCGCCGTTCGGCGTCGTTCCGGCCCATGCCCTCGTTGAGCCGCAATGCCTCCGTCATGAAGTCGCCGATCCGGCGCACGGGGTTCGTGTGCGCGCGGGGGTCCTGGAAGATCATCGCGACCTCGCCGCGGTACGCGCGCAGGTCCTGCCCCGAGAGCGACAGCACCTCGCGACCGTCGAAGCGGATCGATCCCTCCACCTGCGCTCCGGCCGGCAGGATGCGATCGATCGCGCGAGCGGTCATCGACTTGCCCGATCCCGACTCCCCGACCAGACCGAGTGCCTCGCCGGGCCGGAGCTCGAGCGAGACGCCGTGTAGCACCGTCCGCATCTCGCGTTCCACAGGAAGACGCACCACGAGGTCCTCGATCTCGAGGAGGGGAGCGCTCACCGGTTCGCCTCCTGGGCCCGCTCGTACAGGCGCTCGCCGAGCACGTTGAACGCGACGACGACGAGCACGATCGCAAGACCCGCAAGCAGCGCCGGCATCGGGTAGTTGATGAGCAGTCCCGACTGGTTCTCCGAGACCATCACGCCCCAGTCCGGGTTGGGCGGCTGCACGCCGAGTCCGAGGAACGAGATGGCAGCGAGGTCGACCATCGCGTAGCCGAACAGGATCGTCGCTTGCGCGACGATGAGCGGCCCCATGTTCGGCACGAGATGCCGCAGACAGATCGTCGTCGCCGACGCCCCCTGCACCTCGAGTGCGGCGACGTACTGCTGGCTGCGTTCCTTGAGTGCGGCGCCGCGCAGGACACGCGCCACGTACGGCGTGTAGGCGATCGACAGCGCGATCACCGCCGCGCTAAGCCCGGCGCCGAACACCGTCGCGGCGATGATCGCGAGCAGGATGCCCGGGAACGCGAACAGCACGTCGAGCGAGGCGCTGACGGTCGCGTCGTAGGAGCCCCGGCGCCACGCGCTCGAGACGGCGAGAAAGGTGCCGACCGACATGCAGATCAGCACCACGGCGAGCGGACCGAGCATCGACGAGCGGGCGCCGACCAGCAGGCGCGACAGCAGGTCGCGTCCCTGCGCGTCGAACCCGAGCAGGTGCCCCGGAAGCTGCATCGGGCCGATCCACGAGTTCGACAGGTTCGGCAGGAGGGGATCGGCCGGCGCGACGAATGGTCCGAAGATCGCGACAAACATGGCGACTGCGATCACGATCGCCGAGGCGATGCCGACCACGCCGGTGTCGCGCAGGAGCGCGAACCGCCGTGGCTTCTCGGCGACGGCGGGCGCGGCGGCGACGGCGCTCACGCGGCGCTCTCCCCGAGCGTGACCCGAGGATCGAGCACCGCGTAGAGGATGTCGACGATCATGTTCACGATCACGAAGGTCGCGACCAGGATCAGCGCGATGCCCTGGACGACGGCGAAGTCTTTCGACGAGGCCGACGCGACGAGGTAGGCGCCGAGCCCGTTGAGCGCGAACGCGCGCTCGACCACGGCGGCGAGCGCGATCAGCGACGCCACCGTGATGCCGGAGATCGTCGTGATCGGGATGGCCGCGTTTCGCAGCACATGACGCTTGATGATCTGCCGGTTCGGGATGCCCCGGCTGACGGCCGTCGTTACGTGCTCCTTCGTGAGCTCCTCGCGCACGGAGGTCCGGGTGACCCGGGCGACGATCGCGAGCGCCGACACGGCGAGGGCGAAGGCGGGCAAGGTGAGGTGTTGGACCCGCCCGGCGAATCCCTCTCCTTCACCGACCGACGGGAACCATTGCAGCTTTACCGAGAACAGAAGGATCACGAAGATCGCCGCGACGAATGCCGGGATTGCCGCGCTCACCGACGTGACGACGAGCACCGAGGTGTCGCTCACCCCCTTGCGCAGACCGCCGATGAGCCCGATCCCGATCCCCAGCGCGAGGATCAGGATCGAGGCGTACAACACGAGCGATGCCGTCGTCCAGATCCGCCCGGCGATCAACGACGAGACGTCCTGGCGGTGCGTGATCGAGTAGCCGAAATCGCCGTGCAGCACGCCGGTGAGCCAGGCCCAGTACCGGGCCAGGAACGGGTCGTTCAGATGGAAGCGCTGCTCGAGCGTCGCGACGGCCTCCGGCGGCAGGGTCCTGCCGCCGGAGAGCGTCGCGATCGGGTTGCCGGGGGCGACGTACAGGCTGCCGTAAATCACGAAGCTCGAGACGAGCAGCGTGACAACGAGCATCACCAGCCGGCGAACGATGAAGCGCAGCCGCATCGTTCAGCAGCTCAGCCGGTGCCGCCCAGGTCGTTGGCCCACGGCGCGAACATGTAGGCGAACGACGACGTCGCTCCCGTCAGGTTCGAGCTCACGATCAGGTTGTTGAGCGGCAGCGCGTTCGGGATCCACGGCAGGTCCTGCATGATGAGGGCCTGGGCCTGCGCGACGTCCTGCGCACGCACATTCGGATCGGACTCGCCGCGGGCTTTGTTCATCAGATCGGTGACCTGCGGGTTGGAATAGCCCGAGTAGTTCTGCGAGCCGTCGGGCAGTACGAGCGTCCCGAGCAACGCCGCCGGGTCGGCGAAGTCGCCGTAGTTGACGGTGAAGAATCCGTCGATGCCCTCCCGCGCGGCCGGGTCGATGAAGAAGTTGATGTAGTTGGCCGCGGAGACCGACTTCAGCTTCACCTTGAGCCCGATCGCCTCGCCGGCGGCCTGGTACGCGCCGGACTCGACCGCGAGGTTGTTGAGCTCATTGGACATCCCGATCGTGATCGTCTTGCCCTCGGCGCCGGCATCTTGGATGAGGCCCTTTGCCTTCTCGATGTCCTGGGTCGGCTCGGGCAGCGCGTCCCACGCCTGCTGGAACACGTCGCGACCGTAGCCCCACGTGCCCGGTGCGGACAATGCCCGCGGCAGGATCGCCGCGCCCTTGTAGATCTGGTCGATGATGCCTTGCCGGTCAAGCGCGAGCGACAGTGCCTGGCGCACGCGCACGTCGCCGAGGGCGCCGTCGAAGCTGGACACAATGAACGCGTCGGAGTTCCAGCCCGGGCCTGCCGTCACGGTGACCGCCGAATTCGACTTCAGCTGGTCGAGCGTCGAGATCGAGAACGCGTAGGTGCCGTTCACGCCGCCGGTGAGCAGGGCCGAGGTGAGCGCAGCCTCATCGGGCGTGCCCTTGAAGTCGATCTCCTGCACGAGCGGGTGCACGCTCGAGTCCCAGTAGTTGTCGTTGCGGACGACCTCGAGCTTGTCGCCGGGGTTCCAGTCACCCTGCTTGTAGGCGCCCGAGCACATCGTGCCGCCGTCGGGCGTGCCGTACTTGTCGCCCTGCTGCTCGGCGAACGCCTTCTCGATGATCCAGCCGGGCGTCGAGGCGAGCTCGCCCTGCAGCCATACATCGGGCTCCTTGAGGGTGATCGTCACCTGGTTCGAGCCGGTCGCCTCGATCGACTTCACCCGCGTGAATGTGGCGGTGTAGAAGCCGCCGAACGTCGGGTCCATCGCACGGCTGAGGCTGTACACGACATCGTCGGGGGTGACGGGGTTGCCGTCCCAGAACGTCACACCGTCCTTGAGCGTGAACACCAGCGTGGTGTCGTCCGGCGTCTCGAGCGAGGCGATCCCGTCGCCGATCGAGCCGTCCGGCGCCTGCTTGAGCAGGGTCTCGCACAGCAGCGCCAACGGCGTGTTGTCCGGGTAGTCAAACGCGAAGATCGGGTCGAGCGTGGCGGTCTCTCGATACAGACCCCACACAATCTTGTCGACCGGTTGGGTGCCGGCCGTCGTCGTGGTGGGCAGATCGAGCAGGTCGCTCCCGCTCGGCGCGGCCGACGTGCTGGAGTTCGCGGAACGGCCGCAGGCCGTCGCCAGGAACAGGAACGCCACCGCGAACGCGACGGCTGCCTTCCGTGTGGGTGTCATCGGATCTCCTTCCCTCCTCGATGCTTCGTGATACTCCGTTCTACGGCGTCCAGCAGCGCGTCGATGCCGAATCGGAACGCCGTGTCCCGGTCGCCGTTCGCGTGGGCGAGCACCCTCGCCTCCGGGAACCGGTCCGCGGCCGCCGCCCAGCTGCGCTGCCACGCGCGTTCGAAGTCCGGCGTCGCGACGGCGTCGATGCTGCTCGCCCCGACCGTGTAGTTCTCGATCGCCTGGTAGGCGAGTGCGATCTCCTTGTCGGGCAGGCCGGTCGATCGAAGCGCCTCGAGCACGATCTCGGTGAGCCGCTGCGAGTTCGGCAGGGGTCCGGGCGAGGTGGCGAGCATGTACGCCAGGTGCGGGTGCGCGAGGTAGACCTCGCGGGCGCCGGTGCACACCGACATCACGTCCTCGCGCCAGTCGCCGGTCGGCCGGATCCGAGCCGCGAGATCGGCCAGCAGCCGGTCGCACATCTGGACGAGGAGGTCATCCTTGTCGCGGAAGTGGCGGTAGGCGGCGGTCGGGTCGACGCCGAGCTCGGCGCCGAGCCGGCGAAGCGTCACGGCGTCGGCGCCGTCGCGGTCGGCGATCCGGATCGCGGCGTCGAGGATGCGTTCCCGGGACAGGCGCGGGATGTTTTCGGCGGTGCTGGCTCGCCGCGGCATCGGCGCATGGTGGCGCACTTCTCCGATGTTGTCAACACCGATGTCAGCAGTGTTGACAGCCTCGGGCACCCAGGGTAGCGTCCCGTCATTCGAAGGACGCGGGGAGGTTCCGGTGGAAGACCTGTACTACGTGTCGGCTGCGGCGGCGATCGACGGATTCCGATCCGGTGCGCTTTCACCGGTCGAGGTGATGGAGGCGCTCATCGCCCGGTCGGAGGCCGTCGAGCCGACGATCAACGCGTTCGCGGCGACTCGGTTCGAGGAGGCGCTGGCACAGGCGAAGGAGGCGGAGCGGCGCTATGCCGACGGCACGGCCCGCCCGCTCGAAGGCCTGGCGGTCGCGGTCAAGGAGGAGGCGCCGATCGCGGGGCAGCCCAACACGCTCGGGTCCGTGCCGCTCAAGGATCTGGTCGCGACCGAGACCATCCCGTTCGTTCAGCGGATCATCGACGCCGGCGGCATCGTGCACGCTCGCACCACGACGCCCGAATTCTCGTGTGCGCCGGTGACGTGGTCGGACCTGTGGGGCGTAACGCGCAACCCGTGGAACCCGGCGTTTAGCCCGGGTGGTTCGAGCGGTGGCTCGGGGGCGGCGCTCGCCGCCGGGACGACGACGCTCGCGACGGGTTCGGACATCGGGGGCTCGATCCGCATCCCGTCGTCGTTCTGCGGGGTGGTCGGGTTCAAGCCACCGTACGGACGCGTGCCCGAGATGCACGTGTTCAATCTCGACCACTACTGCCACGAAGGCCCGATGGGCCGCTCGGTCACCGACGTCGCGCTGCTCGAGAACGTCATCGCTGGCCCGCACTGGAGCGATGTCGCGTCCGTGCGGCCCAAGCTCGAGATCCCCGAGGAGCTCGACGGGATCGAGGGTCTGCGGATCGCCTTGTCGGTCACGCTCGGCGGGTTCCGCGTCGACGAGGACGTCGCCGCCAACACGCGAGCGGCGGCGGACCTGCTGCGCGAGGCCGGTGCCGTGGTCGAAGAGGTCGAGCTGCCGTGGGATCCCGCCGTGATCGGCCGAGCCGCCCGCATCCACTTCGGCATGATCTTCGGGCCTTCCCTCCACGGGCTCTACGCGCAGGCCGGCGACCAGCTCACCACGTACGCGCGGTACTTCTACGAGGAGTCGGAGCGCATTGTGAAGGACGACTTCGTCGAAGGGCTCGAGCTCGAAGGGCAGATCTACGCGCCGCTCGGCCGGATCCTCGAGGACCACGACGCGCTGATCTGCCCGACGTTCGCGGTCCCGGCGCTTCCGGCGGCATGGGACGCATCGAGCGACCAGGTCGTGGTCAACGGCGAGGCGCTCGAGGACTGGGTCGGCTCGATGATGACCGTGCCCTTCAACATCGCGAGTCGGTGCCCGGTGCTCAGCGTGCCCTCGGGCCGTGCGGCGAACGGCGTCCCGACCGGCCTGTCGGTGGTCGGGCGCACCTACGACGACGTCACCGCGTTTCGCGTGGCGCGCGCGCACGAGCGGCTGTTCCCGACGTACGACACGGCGGAGCGGCGTCCGCAGCTCTGAGGCGGCGCGTTGCCGGGCCGCGCGGCCGCCGCTACCCGCGGAGCCGCTCGCCGGTGGGGTCGTACAGGGGCGTCTCCGCAACGCGCGCCGGGACGATCCGGTCGAAGACGCGGACGGCGAGCGGGGAACCGGGGGCCGCGAGGTCGAGGGGCAGCGACGCGAACGCGATCGAGTTGCCGACGGCGTAGCCGATACCTCCGCTCGTGACCCGCGCGACTACGCGGCCGTCCGAGAACACCGGCTCGTTGCCGATCACCATCGCGCGGGAGTCCTCGAGCACAAGGCACACCAGCGCGCGCTCCTGCACCGCGGCCCGGGCGGTTGCGGCCTCGGCGCCGATGTACCCCCCGCCTTCGCGGAGCGCCCACACCAGTCCCGATGTGGCGGGGTCATCCTCCGGCGTGATGTCCGAACCCCATGCGCGGTAGCCCTTCTCGAGCCTGAGGGAATCGATCGCCCGATAGCCGGCCGGTGCGATGCCGTGCGGTGCGCCGGCCGCCATCAGCGTGTCCCAGACGTGGACGGCGAACGCGGCCGGGGGGTAGAGCTCCCACCCGAACTCGCCGACATAAGTCACGCGCAATGCGAGGCACGGCGCGTCGCCGACGGTCATCCGGCGCGCCTGCATGAACCCGATGCCCAGATCGTCGGCCGAGGCACTCGCCAGAACGTCCCGCGCACGCGGGCCCCACAACCCGAAACACGCCATCGATGAGGTGACGTCGCGAAGCTCGACTTCCTCGTCGGGTCCGAGCTGGCGCCCAAGCCACGCGAGGTCGTGCGTACCGAACGCCGTTCCCGTCACGAGAAGAAACCGGTCCTCCTCCACGCGTGTGACCGTCAGATCGCATTCGATACCCCCGCGCTCGTTCAACAGTTGTGTGTAGGTGATGGCCCCGGGTGGGCGATCGACGCGGCCCGCACACACACGCACCAGGAAGGCGGTCGCGCCCGGACCGCGTACCTCGAGCTTGGCAAACGAGGACTCGTCGAAGAGCGCCACGCGTTCGCGGCACGCGAGATGCTCCGCGACGATGGCCGTGGACCAATGCTCGCCGGCCCACCCGATCGGACGGCGATCCTCGAAGACCGGACTCTCGTTGGCGCTGAACCAGTTCGCTCGCTCCCATCCCGACTTCTCGCCGAAGACGGCGCCGAGGTCCGCGAGGCGCGCATAGGTCGGCGCCATCTTGAGCGGGCGCCCCGCGAGGCGCTCTTCGCCCGGATAGTGGATGTCGTAGTTGGTCGCGTAGATCTCGTAGGCGCGGACCTCCGCGTATCGGCGCGAGCGGTATTGCGGCCCGAAGCGGCGGATGTCCATCTTCCAGAGGTCCCACGCGGGCTCGCCGTCGACGATCCACTCGGCCATCACCTTGCCGATCCCGCCAGCGCCCGCGATGCCGTGCGCGCCGAACCCCGCCGCGACGAAGAGGCCACCGACCTCGGTCTCGCCCAACAGGAACTCGCCGTCGGGACTGAACGCCTCCGGCCCGTTGATCGAGCTGGCGATGCCGGCGCTCGCCATCGCGGGCACGAGCGCCGCGGCCGCCTCGGCGATCGGGCCGAACCGATCCCAGTCGTCGGGCAGCAGTTGATGGTTGAAGTCTGCCGGCGGCCCGTCGTCGACGCGCCAGGGCTTCGGATTGCGCTCGTAGCCGCCCATGACCAAGCCACCGCCGGCCTCGCCGCGGAAGTAGATGAGCCGGTCGGGGTCGCGCATCGTGGGCAGGTCGGACGGCACGCCCACGATCGGCTCGGTCAGCACGTACATGTGCTCGAAGGGCACGACCGGGATCTCGACCCCGCCGAGACGGCCGAGCTGCCACGCGTAGATGCCGCCGGCGTTCACCACGACGTCTGCCGCGAGGAACCCGTCCTCGTCGGTTTCGACGCCGCGTACATGCCCACGTTCGACGCGCACGCCAGTCACGCGCGTATTCGTTCGGATGTCGACGCCGCTGCGCTTGGCGCCGTCGGCGAACGCCAGCGTCAGGTTGGACGGATCGAGCTGGCCGTCGGTCGGGAGCCACGCGGCTCCCAGGATGCCCGTCGGGTCGAACAGCGGCCATCGCGCGAGGGCGTCCTCGGTCGAGATGATCTCGAGCGGCAAACCAAAGGTCTGGCCGCTGCCGGCAAGACGCTCCAGCTCCTGCATCCGTTCGGGGGAGCTCGCGAGGCGCAGCGATCCGACCTCGCGCCAGCCGATGTCGATGCCGGTCTCGGCCAAAAGGCGCCGGTAGAGATCGGACGAGTACATCATCATCCGCGTGAGCGAGACGCTCGAGCGGAGCTGCCCCACGAGACCCGCCGAGTGAAACGTCGAGCCGCTCGTGAGTTCGCTGCGGTCGACGAGGAGCGTGCCGTCGCCCCAGCCACGCTGCGCAAGGTGATAGGCGATCGAGGCGCCGGCGACGCCGCCGCCGATCACGATCGCGCGGTACTCGGTGCGCACGGCCGCGGTCAGCTCGGCTCGCCCGCAGCGGCCAGCAGCTCGTCCATCGGCAACGCCGCGGCGTTCGCGAGCAGCCGGTCGAAGTGCTTGTCCGCGTACGCTTCGAAGTCCTCGTCGAGCGCGGAGATGGCCTGCTGCATCACGCCCCACATCGCCTCGCGGAAGTCCGACATCAGCCGCATGAGCGCCAAACGAGCGCGGTGGCGGTCGCGCACGTCGCCGAACGCGTGCCGAAGCAACAGCTCGCCGGCGTCCGCGTCGAGATCGTTGTTGACCGCGAGGTTCCCGAGGTCGAAGAACGGGTCGCCCATCCCCGCGTACTCGTAGTCGACGATCCACGTGTGATCGCCGTCCCGGAGGAAGTTCGCGTTGAGGAGATCGTCGTGACACGTCGTGAGCGGCGACGGATTGACCGCGAACGCCGCTTCGATCCTCATCGCCAGGTCGTGGGCCTCCGTGTAGGCCGCCGGCGCATGCACGCCTCGATCGGCGGCGGTGACCGAGTAGGTCTCCACAACGCGGAATGCGTTGAACGACGACGGGATCGGCGCGCAGCCATGGAGCCGGCGAACCGAACGCACGACCGAGGCGAGCACGTCCTCACGGCGAAGATCCTCCATCGGGACGTGCGCGCCGTCCACGAACCGGGCGACGAAGCAGCCGGAGGCGGGGAGGACCGCCACCACCTCAGGACCGACGCCGGCCTCGGCGGCGAGCGTGGCGGCCCGCGCCTCGTTGGCGCGATCGATGCCGAGGAGTTCGGTGTCGCGGCCCGGCACGCGGAGCACGAAGCGCTCACCATCCCGCGTGATCACAAAGTTGCGGTTGGTGATGCCGCCTTCGAGTGGCTCGATCTCGAGGTCGCCCGTATGCCAATCGGGGACCGAGCGGGCGATCGCCCATACCGCGTCGTCTGTCACTGCCACTAGCCGCGCTCGAAGTACCGGGCGAGCTCCCAATCGGTGACGGCCTGGTTGTCGAAGATGACCTGCTCCTGCTCGGCCGTGTTGAGCAGGTGCTCGAACACGAAGTCGCCGAATGCTTCGCGGGCAACCGCCGATCCGCGGAACGCGTCGATCGCCTCGTGCAGGCTCGTCGGCACGCGCGGCACGTCCTTCGCCTCGTAGGCGTTGCCGTGGAACATCGCCGGCGGTTCCACCTGGTTGCGGATCCCCCACATGCCGCTTGCGATGGTTGCCGCAAACGCGAGGTAGGGGTTCGCATCCGCGCCCGGGAGCCGGCACTCGACGCGCGCGCTCCCGTGTTCGCCAACCGTGCGGTAGCCGGCCGTCCGGTTGTCCCGGCTCCAGACGATCGCGGTCGGTGCCCACGAGGCGAGCTGGTAGCGCTTGAACGAGTTCACGAACGGCGCGTACATCCACGCCATCTCGCGCGCGGTGGTCATCAGACCGCCGAGATACCAGCGGTAGGTGTCCGACATGTGGTCCGCACCGTCGTCCGACCACATGAGACTCGCGGCGCCATCGAGGCTCCAGAGGCTCGAGTGGAGGTGACAGCTCGAGCCGGCCTCGCTCATCGTCCACTTCGCCATGAAGGTGAGCGCGACGCCGTTGAGCTCGGCGATCTCCTTTGCGCCGTGCTTGTACAGGGCGTGATGGTCGGCGTTGGAGAGGGCATCGGAGTACGTGATGTTGATCTCATGCTGGCCCTTGCCGAATTCGCCCTTGCTGAACTCGACGGGGATCCCGGCGCCACGCATGCCGTTGCGGATTTGGCGGATCAGCCACTCGTCGCGGGTGGTCTGCAGCATGTGGTAGTCCATGATGTACGGCGAGCTCGGACGCATGTCGCGGTAGCCGCGCTCCGCCGCCTCCCGGTAGGAGTCCTGGAAGAGATAGAACTCCAGCTCGGATCCGGTCTTCACCTGGTAGCCCATTGCGTTGGCGGCCGCGATCTGGTTCTTGAGGATCTGCCGGGGCGAGACCGCCGTCGGCTCGCTCGTTTCCTCGTCGGCGATATCGCAGATGACCATCGCCGTCTTGTCGATCCACGGGCACAGGCGCAGCGTGGTGAGGTCCGGGATCATCCGGAAGTCGCCGTAGCCCGTGTCCCAGCTCGCGTAGGCATAGCCGGGAAGCGGCTCCATCTCCATGTCGACCGCGAGGAGATACAGGCACGCGTGCAATCCCTCCGAGCCGAGGACCTCCTCGAGGAAGAAGTCGGGCAGGATGCGCTTGCCCATGAAGCGGCCCTGCAGGTCGGTGAACATGCAGAGCACGGTGTCGATCTGACCGGTGTGCGCGAGCTCGGCCAGTTCGTCGACCGTCAGCATGCCCTGCGTTTGCATCGAACCCCCTTATCCGACGCCAGAGGCGCGACCCGGCCGGGCCGCGCCTCTTGACGACGTGGGTACCTAGCCGACGCTCTCGAGCTCGGCCTCGATCGCCGCGAGCTCTTCCGGTGTTCCTTGCACCACCGGTCCGGTGAACCACTTGCGGGCCGACAGCAGCCACCACAGGCCGATGACGACGAACAGACCGACAACGATCACCGGTGCGAAGTTGAACACGTCGATGAGCTTCACGGGTGGGGTCGAGGGATCGCCGTCCAGGTCGCCCCAGTTGAACTGGGGCAGGCACAGGATGATGCACACGAAGATCACCCAGATGACCGCGATCCAACCGATCAAGCGACCCTTGGCCCCGAGCGTCCACGGCCCGGGTTTGAACGCGTCCTTCGCGCGCAACCGAAGGTACGTCGGCACGACGTAGGCGATATACAGCCCGATCACGCCGATCGCCGTCACGGCGTAATAGGCCACGATCGAGCCGTACCAGTACGCCGGAGCGACGAGCAGCCAAGCGAGTCCCGCAGCCAGCCAAATGGCGTTGGTTGGCGTCCGTGTCCGCTTGTTGATCGTGTGCCACCACCTGTGGCCGGGCACCGCTCCGTCGCGGCTGAACGCGTAGATCATGCGCGAGTTCGCCGTGACCGACGCCATACCGCAGAAGAACTGCGCCACGACGACGATGATCAGCACGAAGATCGCCCAGTTGTCGCCCAGGGATTGCTGGAAGATCGACACCGGCGCTGCGAGATTCGCGGTGATCGGATACTGATACGACAAGGCGGCCAAGTATCCGCCCTCTGGCGGCACGGCGTAGTTGACGGCCAGCAGCAGGATGTACCCGAAGACCACCGAGATCACGATCGACTTCCAGATTCCCCGCGGCCCGGAAACATCTGCGCTCTGGGTCTCTTCGGTCATGTGCGCCGACGCGTCGTACCCGGTGAGGGTGTACTGCGCCAGCAGCAGGCCGATCAGGAAGATGTACGCCGTGATACCGAGGAACGGGATCGGGCTCGTCGTGAAGCCGGAGTAGTTGACGAACCCGCCGATCGCCTTCGTTCCGTCGACCGTCAATGGCACCGTGGAGTCGGTCCAACTGAAGAGCGACGAGAAGCTCGTGTGCTGGTCGGGGATGAACACGAGCACAAGCATCACGATCAGCACGCCGGCAACGTGCCACCACACGCTGATGTTGTTGAACAGCGCGACCAGGCGAACGCCGAAGGTGTTCAGCAGGCCGTGCAGGATCAGCACCACCGAGTAGATGATGAGCAGGCTCGTCTTCGTGGTCGTCGTGTTGAACGCGACGTTCAGGAACCCGCTGAAGATGGCGGCGAGGCCGAAGTCGATGCCGGCCGTGATCGCGACCTGGCCGAGCATGTTGAACCAGCCCGTGAACCACGACCATGCCGGGCCGTTGTTCCTGGCCAGCTTTGCGGACCAGTAGTACAAACCGCCCGCCGTCGGATAGCTCGAGCAGACCTCGCCCATCGCCAGGCCGACGAAGGTGACCATGATGCCGACCAACAGCCAGCCGTAGGTCGAGCTGATCGGTCCGCCGATCGCCATCCCGAAACCGAACAGGGTGAGGCACCCTGACAGGATCGAGATGATCGTGAACGAGACGGCGAAGTTCGAGAATCCGCTCATCCCGCGCTTGAGCTCCTGGGCGTACCCGAGCTCGTGGAGCCTGTCGACGTCGGACTTCGAGCCCGCGCCTTCGGATCCCTGCATGCCGGAACCGGCATCGCCCATCTGCGACCCCTTTCCCCCTCTGTCAGTGGGTGCGACGGAGTGTGGCTACGCGTATCAGAGTCGGGGTGCCGGGACCTGTCAAACCGGCGAGCCGCGTTCGTAGCTCGGAGGGACTAGTCCGTCCGAGTTCTCTCTACGGCAACAGCAGATACAGGCGGAAGGCGTCGTGCTCGATCGGCAACACGTCGAATCCCGTGAATCCGGCGGTCTGCGCGTATCGCTGCAGCGTCTCCGGACGCATCACGGTGCCGGTTCCAACTGCGTTCTCCCCGTTCATGCCTGCCGGGAGGCAGTCGAACAGACTCCAGCCGTAGAAGTAGGACTCGAGCTCGTCGGTGCTGCCGTCGAACCGCTCGCGAGTGCGTTCGTCGACGACGAGCATCGCGCCGTCGTCGGGCAAGGCGCGGCGCGCGGCCGCGAGCACCGAGACCGGATCGCTCATGTCGTGGACGCACTCGAAGGCCATCGCGAGGTCAGCGGGCCCTTCGATCGACGCCGCGTCGACCGCATGGAAGTGCACCCGGTCTTCCAGGCCGAGCTCGGCGGCATGCGTTCGAGCCCGCTCGATCGACAGCAGATCCGAGTCGAACCCGTGCACCTCGGCGTCGGGATAGGCCCCCGCAAGCGCGACCGAGGACCAGCCGTGACCGCAGCCGATGTCGAACACTCGCGCCTGTCCGGCGCTCAGCCGCGCGTGGAACGGCTCGATCGCGGGCAGCCATTCATTCGGCAGTGTGCTGAG
The DNA here is from genome assembly GCA_963816105.1 of uncultured Actinomycetes bacterium. GTDB lineage: Bacteria > Actinomycetota > UBA4738 > UBA4738 > HRBIN12 > AC-51. The sequence continues at coordinate 915,552 of CAWFJH010000004.1, forward strand.
GTACAGCGGTCGGTTTGCGCCGCCCTGGCCGTCGACGCTCTCCTCGCCATAGGCCTCGTATGGCAGGCCGCCTCCGTGACGGAAGGCGTCTACCACTTGGTCGATGACGCCGCGAAGGCTCGCGAGCTGGCGGATCGAGGCGCCCATGAACATGAGGGAATCCGGGTCGAGCAGCGACTCGGCGGCACCCGCCGGCAAGCGAAAGACCGGGGGCGCGGCCGTCACGTCGGCTTCCACAACGCCGATCGTTGCCTGTTGTTCGAGCCATTCGCGCGCGTAGCGCTCCGCGATTCCGGCGCGCACGGCGAGATCGGCCGCCGTGAGCGGTCCGGCATTGTGCAGTTCCTCGTACAGGCCGAGCCGGAGTCCGACGTACATCGACAGGATCTGGAAGTAGCCGAGCGCGGCCCCGAAGACACGATCGGCGAATTGGTCCGGCGCTTCCGCGGTTGTCATGGTCAGTCCTCCGGTGTGACGTAGGCAGCCGTGATGCCGCCGTCGACGATCAGGCTCGCCCCGGTCATGTAGCTGGCGTCGTCCGAGGCGAGGAACAGTGCCGCCTTCGCGAGCTCCTCGGCGTGGCCGAGGCGTCCCATGGGGATGTGCACGAAGCGTCGCTGCTTCTTGGCGTCGTCGGAGAGCAGCGCGAGCAGCAGGGGTGTCTCGATCGGGCCCGGACACAGGGCGTTGCACCGGATGCCCTTCCGCGCGTACTCGACGGCGATCTCACGGGTCATCGCGAGCACGGCCCCCTTCGACGCGGTGTAGGCGGTCTGGCTCGTGGCGGCGCCGAGCCACGCCACGAACGACGCCACGTTGATGATCGAGCCGCCGCCCGTCTCGAGCATGGCCGGGATGCCGTACTTGCAGCCGAACGCCACCCCCTTCACGTTGACGGCGAGCACCGCGTCCCAGATGCCGCCGTCGGCGTCGGTGATCGACCCGTCGTCGAGCGGCATGATGCCAGCGTTGTTATAGAGCACGTCGAGTCGCCCGAACCGCTCGAGCGTCGCGGCCACCATCGCCTGGGCGTCGGCATCCTGCGAGACGTCGGCGTGCACGTAGTGTGCCGCGGCAGCCGATCGCCGTCGCGGTCGCCTGGCCCGCCTCGTCGTTCACATCGGTCAGGACGACGTTGGCGCCCTCCGCCGCGAACAGCTCCGACGCGACCTTCCCCATGCCGCTCCCACCCCCGGTGATCAACGCGACCTTGCCGTCCAAGCGCATGCCCGCCTCCTCGTGGCCGTGGAGCCAATGGGCGAAGCGTACGGTACGGTCCGGGGTCGTGAAGATCTTCGCGAGCGAGGCGGCGGGCGAGTTCATCCGCGAACGTGGGGGCACCGTGTGGGTGTGGCTTGATCCCCACACCTGGCTCGGCGGCACCGTCTACACCTACCTGCAGTGCGCGACGGAAAGCCCGGGCGCGTCCAAGGCGACCCGGCGGTGGCGTTCTGCTCGCCGGCCGCACACGTTTCACGCCTACGACCACGAGGGCTACACCATCCAGTTCGAGTACGGCATCTTCGGCGAGCCCGAGGAGCTCCACTTCGAGCTCAAACGCTGGCCGAAACGCCGGGTCGAGGCGTATTGGAACGGCGCGGTCTTCGTCGGCGACGACATCCCGCCGATGGGCGAGCGCTAGGCCGGGCGCGCCGGCGACCTTCGCCCGGATCCGCGACATCGGGCGGTCGAGGTAGGCGAGCGGAATCTCGTCGATCCAGACCGTCTCGAGGGACTCGGGCGCCGCGCCCGCCTCGGTGGCGCGGGCTCGCGCCTCGTCCAGGCAACGCTCGAGGGCCGCGCCGCGTGCGTCGCCGCCGACGTCCGCGACGAGGTCGGCCTCGCCCGCGATCGGGGCCGCCGCCGCGCCGATCGCGTTGGCGACGTCGGCATGCTCGGGTCGCACGGTCGTTCGCGCGCCGGGAATCGACTCCGCGAGGAGCACGCCGCCCCCGCCGATGACGAGCACGTCGATCGGGTCGGGGGAGGTGCGCATTCGGCGCACCGCCTCGGCGACCTGCGCGTCGGCATCGGCAAGCGCGGCGTCGTCGCGGCCGGCCCTGCCGGGGTCCGTGCCGATCACCGCGCGGCCGGCCGCGACGGCAACGTCGGTGAACGTCGTGGTGTCGCCGCCGAACACGCGGGCCTGCGTGACGAGGTCGGCGCCGACCGATCGCCCGGTCAGGCGGCCGTCCTCGACGACCGTGCCGCCGCCGACGCCGACCGAGACGAGGTCCGGCATCCGGAAGTTCGTCCGCGCGCCGCCGACCGAAACGCCCAACTGCCGATTCCCGAGGGAATCCCTGCCGGAGCGCGCCGACGTCGCTGGTCGTGCCGCCGACGTCGACCACCAGGCAGTCGGTCCGCCCGGTGAGCACGGCGGCGCCGCGCAGGCTGTTCGACGGGCCCGAACCGATGGTCAGCACCGGCAGCCGGCGGGCGAACGCGGGCGTCATGAGTGTGCCGTCGTTTTGGGTCAGGTACGTCGGGACGTGCGCGCCGATCTTCGCGGCCGCGGCGAGCAACCCGTCGATCACGCCCGACATCACCTCGCCCAGCGACGCGTTGAGGATGGCCGCGTTCTCACGTTCGAGCAGACCGAGCCCGCCGACCTCGTGGCCGCGTGTCACCGGGAGGTCGGTTACCTCCGCCAGAAGCGCGAACGCCTCGCGCTCCTGGCCGTCGTCGAGCGGGGAGAAGATCCCGGTAACGGCGATGGCGCCCATGTCGCCGGCCGACTCGCCGAACCGCTTGATCTCGTCGGGATCCAGCGGCACCGTCCGTCCGTCGACCTCGACGCCGCCCCGGGCCACGAGGACCCGGCCGGCGACCGCCTCGACCAGATCCCGGGGCCAGCCGGCGAACGGCGGCACGGCCGTCGATCCGGGCGCGCCGAGCCGGAGGACGGTGACCCGTCGCAACCCCTGCCGCTGCACGATCGCGTTTGTTGCGTGCGTGGTGCCGAGCGCGACGCGCGTCACGTCTCCCGCACTCGCCACCGCCTCGAGCGCGCCGGCGATTCCTGCCGCCGGGTCGAGGGTCGTCGGCGTCTTGATGCGGGCGAGCACCCGTCCGTCGGTCGCCAGCGCGACGGCATCGGTGTTCGTGCCGCCGACGTCGATGCCGATCGCGACGGGCTCAGCCACCTGCCAGCACCTCGACCGGCCGGTAGGCGTGCGAATACCCGAACGCTTCCGGACCGGCGACGGCGAGGCCGGGCGCGGTTCGCCAGACGGGCGCGCACGGGATGCCGAGCACGGTCACGCGCTGCCCGAAGCGCACGCGCTCCGTCGGCACCGCACGCCCGCTCGCGTCGTCGAGGAGCACGATCAGATCGGGCACGATCGCAAGCGGCGCGCCGTTCCGCTCCGCCAGCAGGTTCTCGTTCTGCACATGCACGACGACGGGGGCGGGCTTCTCGTCGGCGACGGTCACGGTTCCCTGTGCGAACCCGCCGGTCGTGCGCCGCTCGACGTCGGTGACGGTGCCGGTGGCGAGCACGAATCCCCCGGTGGCCCCGACGAGGGCCTCGAGTCCGCCGTCGCGCAGCGCGCGACCGAGCCGGAGGCCGAGGGAGACCGTCCCTTCCACGACCGCGGTTCGCGCCTGCGCGCCCGTCATCACGAAGTCGGCGCCGAACGCCTGTCCGCCGAACGCGACGACGACCGACCGGACGATCCGCTCATACCAGTCGCCGTCGGCGGGCTCGATCGTCGCGAGGTTGCCGTGCTCGTCGGTGAGGAACACAGGCGCCGGATCGAGCCCCGCGACGTGCATCGCGCATTGCGGCCCTTCCGGAAAGGCCCGGCCCATGCCGTCGGCGTCCAGGAGCGGCACCCCGAGCTCGGCCGCGAGCGCCAGCGGAACGACGCCGTTGCCCCCGCCGATCTCGCCGGCCATCACGACCGACACCGGCCGGCCGAAGCGCTCCTCGACGGCATCGGCCAGGCGCCGGCCCTCCCGGCCGGAGCCGAGCTTTTCGATCCCGACGGTCGGCGCGCCCCAGCCGCTGACCGGCATGATCAGCGCGTCGTCGCGAACGTCGGCGAGTGCGACGACGTCGACGGCTCCGTTCGACTCGATCGCCGCCTCGGCCTGCAACACGGCGACATCGACATCGCCGCCGCCGCCGGTCCCGAGCACCGCGCACCCCTGCGCGAAGTCCGCGACATCCTCGGCCGCCAAACGCATCACCGGATGCTCCCACACGTGGCTACGATGCCCGAGGCGATCGCACACGCTGATCGGACACAGATCGGGAAGGGGAACCCAGAGATGACCGACCTGCTGGTGCTCGGCGGGGAGCGGACGCCCGCCGCCGACGGAGCGACGGCCGACGTGATCGAACCCGCGACGGGTGCACCCGGCTGGGAAGTAGCGAAGGGGTCCGCAGAGGACGCGCGGCGGGCGGTCGGCATCGCCACCACGGCGTTCGACGAGGGGCCATGGCGACGCATGAGTGCTCGCGAGCGGGGGCGCATCCTCTCTCGCGCGTCGCTGCTCATCCGCGAGCGCCAGGAGGAGCTTGCGACGCTCGAGGCGCGAAACGGTGGCAAGCCGATCGGCAACGCCCGCGCCGAGATCGACATCGTCGCCAACGTCTTCGAGTACTGGGGCGGGGCCGCGAACAAGATCACCGGCGAGACGATCCCGATCGTGCCGCCCGGGATCGACGTCACGCTCCGCGAGCCCGTCGGCGTGTGCGCGCTCATCACGCCGTGGAACTTCCCGGCGGCGATCGCGAGCTGGAAGATCGCGCCCGCGCTCGCCTGCGGGAACACGGCGGTGGTCAAGCCCGCGTCCCAGACGCCGCTCACCGCACTCGCGCTCGCCGATCTTCTGATGGAAGCGGGACTCCCCGAGGGAACGCTCAGCGTGGTGCCCGGTCCGGGCGCAACCACGGCCATGGCGCTCGTCACCGACCCCCGTGTCGCCAAGATCTCGTTCACCGGCTCGACCGAGGTCGGAACCACGGTGATGCAGGCGGCTGCGACCAACATCACTCGCGTGTCGCTCGAGCTCGGCGGCAAGTCGGCCAACGTCGTGTTCGACGACGCCGATCTCGATGCGGCGATCACGCCGTCGATGTGGTCGGTGTTCGACAACACCGGGCAGGACTGCTGCGCACGGTCGCGGCAGTTCGTGCAGCGCGGTGTCTACGACGCGTTCGTCGAACGATTCGCGACGGCGACGGACGCGATCGTCGTGGGCGAGCCGCTCGAGGAATCGACCCAGATGGGGCCGTTGATTTCCCAGGGTCAGCGGCAGACCTCGCTCGAGTACCTGCAGATCGGTCTTGACGAAGGTGCCCGTCACGTTACGGGTGGCGAGCAGCCCGCCGGCGACGGCTTCTTCCTGCGCCCTGCGGTGCTGGCCGACGTCGACAACGGCTGGCGCGTCGCCCAGGAGGAGATCTTCGGGCCCGTCGTCTGCATGATCCCCTTCGACACCGAGGAGGACGCGATCCGGATGGCGAACGAGTCGCCCTACGGACTATCGGGATCGATCTGGACGCGCGACCTGGGCCGCGCCATTCGTGTGGCCAAGGGCATCCGCACCGGCAACCTGAGCGTCAATTCGTCAAGCTCGGTCTTCACGGAGGCGCCATTCGGCGGGTTCAAGCAAAGTGGCATGGGCCGCGAGATGGGCATGCACGCCGCAGCGCTGTACACCGAGCTCAAGAACGTCTACTTCTCCGAGGAGTGAGCCCCGTGGAATCCTGGCGCGCCGCGCTTCGCGCAGATCCGCTGCCGTGGCTGCTCGAGCCGACGCATCCGGCCGTCCGCCACCTTGCGCTCCGCGACTTGCTCGACGAGCCGGAGGATGCACCGGCGGTGCGCCGAGCGCGGGCCGCCGCGATGCGGACCACGCCGATCGCGCCGATCCTCGACGCGCAAGATCCGGAAGGGTGGTGGGCCGAGCCCGGCGCCGGGTACGGCCCGAAGTACACGAGCACCGTGTGGTCGCTCATGTTCCTGGAGCAGATGGGCGCGGATCCGCGGGACCGGCACGTCCGAAGAGGCTGCGACTACGTGCTCGCGCACGCGCAGGCTCCCAACGGCGGCTTCGGGTGGTCGGCGACGGACGGCACGGTGGTGCACTGTCTCAATGGCAACCTGCTGCGGGCCCTGATCGCGTTCGGTGAACTCGACGATCCGCGCGTGCGCGAGGCGGTCGACTGGCAGGTGGCCGCGATCACCGGCGAGGGCATGGAGCATTGGCACCCGTCCACGACGAGCGGACCGGGCTTTGCGTGCGGCATCAACGGGAAGCTCCCCTGCGGCTGGGGAGCGATCAAGGCGGTCCGTGGGCTCTCGGCGATCCCGCCGCGGCGCCGGACAAAACGTGTCCGTGAAGCGCTCGACACCGGCGCCGCCTTCCTGCTCGAGCACGACCTCGCGACGGGCGCCTTCCCGGCGGATTCGAAGGTGAGCCCGCACTGGTGGCACTTCGGGTTCCCGCTCGGCTACGTCGCCGACGCGCTCCAGGGGCTCGAGGTACTCGTCGAGCTGGGTCACGGACGCGACCCGCGACTCGCGCCGGCGGTCGATCTCGTGCTGCGCAAGCAGGATGCCGACGGCCGCTGGCAGAACGAGCGGGCGTACCAGGGCAAGCTCTGGGCGAACACGCCGCCGAACAAGCCGAGCAAATGGGTCACGCTCCGTGCCTGCCGAGCCCTCAAGGGCGCCATCCGAGCCGGTCGCTAGACTCGGGCGGATGGCTGAACTTCCGGAGGAGCTTCGCTCCCGGCCGCCGCGACGGTCGGGGCAGGAGCCGACCGCCACGCTCACGCTCGACGCCTACCTGCGGCTCAAGGCCGAGCTCGAGGAGGCGACGACCGTCGGCCGCGCCGACATCACGGAGAAGATCAAGGTCGCGCGCGAGCACGGCGATCTCCGTGAGAACGCGGAGTATCACGCGGCCAAGGAAGAGCAGGGCCTCATGGAATCGCGGATCCGCAAGGTCCAGCACATGCTCCGCGACCCCGAAATCGTCGAAGCGCCTGCCGAGGCCGACGCCGTCGGTCCAGGCATGCTCGTGACGGTGACGCCGCTGGACTTCGACGACGAGGAAGACGAGACCTACCTCATCGCCGAGCACGCCGAGGAGAAGGCCTCGGGCGCCCGAACCGTCACGACGACCTCACCCTTCGGCTCCGCCCTCTTGGGCTCCACGCCGGGGGACGAGGTCGCCTACGAGGCTCCCGGCGGAACATTCCGATACCGCGTGGTCTCGCTCGAACCCTTCGCCGGTTGAGTCGGCCCCATGGCCACCGAAGACAAACGGCACCGGGAGGCGCCCCGGGTTCGCGACATGCCGGCGCCGCGCAAGACCGAGGGGGCTGCCGGCGGCCTTGCCCAGCGGATCTTCGCGTGGCCGTACCGCGGCTTGTTGGCGTTCCTGTTGTGGACCGGTGTCAGCCCCAACCAGCTCACGGTGCTCGCGCTGGCGTTCAACGTCATCTGCGGTGTGCTCATCCTCATCGGCGCATGGGGGGCGGCAGGGCTCGCCCTCATTGCCGGTGGGATCTGCGATGTCATGGACGGCTCGGTCGCACGGCACCGCGGTCAGGCCGGCCGATCGGGTGCGTTCATGGACTCGGTGCTGGACCGCGTCGCCGACATGATCCTGTTCGGCTGCCTGTTCTGGCGGCTCGCCACCACCGGTCAGGAGACGGCCGCCGCGCTGGCGCTGATCACACTCGTGGTGTCGATCGCGGTGAGTCATGTCCGCGCAGAGGCGGAAGCTGCGTCGGTGGTGCTGACCGAAGGGCTCTTTCAGCGGCTCGAGCGCATGATCGCGCTTGCGTTCGGGCTGCTCATCCCCGGTTTGATGACGCCCGTGCTCGTGTTGCTTGCCGTCCTCGGCACGGCGACCGTGCTCCAACGGTCCTACCTCGCCGTGCGAGGGGCGTGAGCATGGACTTCGTTCGCGTCGGCTCGCTGGCCGAGATCCCGGAAGGCGAAGTGCGCGCGTTCGACTTGCCGACCGGGCGCGTCGCAGTCGCGCACGACGAGCGCCGGCTGTTCGCGTTCGCCGAGACGTGCACCGGCGAGGGGTGTGCGCTCGCCGAGGCGACCTTCGACGATCGGTCCGCCCAGCTCACGTGTCCGGCGTGCGACAGCGTGTTCGACCTCGAGACGGGCGAGCCGATCGAAGGCCCTGCTCGCGATCCGCTGGCGCTGTACACGGCCCGCGAGGACGACGGCTGGCTCGAGATCTCCGCAGCACCGCTGTCGTAGGGGCCGGGCTTCCCCGTCACCGGCGTCGCGCGTTAGGCTTCGCCTCCCACATCCCCGCAGGAGGGCACCATGAGCGAGCAGACGCGCTTCGATCTGTCCCAGGACGAGATGCCGACCGCGTGGTTCAACATCATGCCGTCGATCGTGCAGGCGGGGATGCAGCCGCTCCCGCCCCTGCACCCCGGCACGCGCGAGCCGGTGGGGCCCGCGGATCTCGCCCCCCTGTTCCCCGAGTCGCTCATCCTGCAGGAGGTCAGTACCGACCCGTGGATCGACATCCCCGGCGAGGTCCTCGACATCTATCGCCTGTGGCGCCCGACCCCGCTGCACCGCGCGGTGCGGCTGGAGCACGCGCTGCAGACCCCGGCGCGTATCTACTTCAAGTACGAGGGCACATCGCCGGCCGGCAGCCACAAGCCGAACACCGCCGTGGCGCAGGCGTATTACAACAAGGAAGCCGGCACGAAGCGCCTCGCGACCGAGACCGGCGCCGGGCAGTGGGGCTCGGCGCTCGCAATGGCGTGCGCGTTCTTCGGCATCGACTGCCAGGTCTTCATGGTGAAGGCCTCGTACCAGCAGAAGCCGTACCGGCGGATCTTCATGGAGACGTTCGGCGCGGAGGTCGTGGCGTCGCCATCGCCGACGACGCAGGCGGGCAAGTCGATTCTCGAGGCGAGCCCCGACTCGACCGGCTCGCTCGGCATCGCGATCAGCGAGGCGGTCGAGGTGGCCGCGACCAGCGGTGGTTCGATCAAGTACTCGCTCGGCTCGGTGCTGAACCACGTGCTGTTGCATCAGACGATCATCGGTCTGGAGGCGAAGGCACAGCTCGAGAAGGCCGGCGAGCGGCTGCCCGACGTCGTGATCGGCTGCGTCGGCGGCGGGTCCAACTACGCGGGCCTCGCCTATCCGTTCATGGCCGAACGGCTGTCGGGAGTCGCCCCGGCGATGCGGTTCCTCGCAGCGGAGCCGGCCGCATGTCCGACGCTCACCAAGGGCCGGTTCGCCTACGACTTCGGCGACACCGCTGGCATGACGCCGCTCGTGCCGATGTACACGCTCGGGCACACGTTCGTGCCTGCGCCCGTGCATGCCGGCGGGCTCCGCTACCACGGCGACGCCCCGTCCCTCTCGCTGCTCGTCCACGAAGGACACATGGAGGCCGCCGCGTTCACGCAGAACGAGGTGTTCGAGTCGGCGATCCGCTTCGCCAAGACGGAGGGCATCGTGCCCGCGCCGGAGTCCGCGCACGCGATCAAGGGTGCGATCGACGAGGCGGTTGCGGCGCGCGAGGCGAACGAGGAGCGCGTGATCCTGTTCAACCTGTCGGGGCACGGCGCCTACGACATGCAGGCCTACGACGACTACCTCAACGATCGCCTGCCGGAGGTGGAGTTCGATCCATCGGCCGAGGACGCCGCGCTGCGGGAGCTCCCCGACGTACCGCCGATCGGCTGAGCCCTAGCCGTACGTCTTGGTGTCGAGGTCGAAGGCCTGCGTGGCCATCTGCGCGGCCTTGAGCATCACGAGCCGATAGCCGTCGGAGTTGAAGTGCACGCCGTCGGGCGCGCGGATCTCACGGATGTCGGCGCTGCTGTTCTCCCGGTAGAACGCCGTGTAGCCGCCGTCGGGAGCGGCGAAGGCGTCCCACGTGTCGAAGTACGCCACGTTGGGGAGCCGGTCTGCCACCGTCTCGTAGATCTCGTTCTGCTTTTCGATCAATGACCAGCGCGACTGGTCGCGCCCGTTCGGCATGCCGATCCAGACCACGTGGCCCCCGGTGCTGGTGGCGATCTTGGCGAACCGCTCGACCCGCGCCTCGTAGTACGCGGCCCAGTCGAAGGTGCCGATGTCCTGCTCGGTCGAGCCGTCCGGGTTGAGCAGGTCCTGGTTGTCGTTTTCGCCGATCATGACCATCACGAGGTCGGGGTCGGCACGATCGACGATCGTCTGCATCTCGCCGATCCAGTTGAAGTAGTCGAGCCGAGCGAGCCCGGTCGAGATGCGCCCCTGTTTGTAGACGTTCGTCCAGAAGGGGCGAAAGACGCTGTCGGCGGCGAAGCCGATCCCCTGGGCGAGCGAGTCGCCGACCACGACGACGCGAAGCTTGTGCGTGTTGGACGGGTCGCGCAGGTCGGTGTCGACGAGCACCGGTTCTGGCGTGGACGGGTGCGTCCGAATCGGCGGCAGCGGGTCGACGCCGACGTTGACATCGCCGACCGCGGCGTTCGGATCGCGGCCGGCAAGGCGTGCGGCCGCGTCGGAGGCAGCTGTGATGCCCGAGTGGTCGGTCAGCCACACGAGCGGCGAGAGCACGGTGAGCGAGATCGTCCGGCGCGTGCCGGTCGGCGCCGCTTCGGCAGAGCGGCGGAGCTCTGGCGCATAGAGCACGGCCCACACCAGCAGCGTCACGAGCAGCACGAGCAGAACTCGTCCCGCCGGCATGGTGCGCCGGCGCCTCGGACGCGTCGCCGCCGGCGCGTCGGGCCGTGGTGTCGTCGTGGAAGCAGTGTCGGTCGCCATCAGAATTGGAAGTAGATGAAGGGGGCCACCCCGCGCGGCCCCAGGGTCGTGATCGCGAACAGGATGAACGCCGCCGCCACGCCCATCGGCACGGGTCGCAGACGAGACACGGCGACCTTGATGCGATCGGCCGGCGCGTGCGGCACGAATTGCGTGGCGAGCCCGATCCCGATTGCCACCAGGACCCGAGCCGTCACCAGCGTGGTCGGTCCGCTCGAGAAGCTGAGCAGGCGCCCGAGCATCTCGAGCGCGGTTGCCACCGAGTCGGCCCGGAAGAACACCCAGGCGCCGCACACCAGGGCGAACGTGCTCACCCACTGCAGCGAGCGCACGACCGGCGTGTTCGGCGGCGTCGCGAAGACCCCCCGGTCGCGCAAGGCCTGCTTCCAATGGCCGATTACGAGGAACACGCCGTGGAGCCCGCCCCACACGACGAAATGCCATGCCGCGCCGTGCCACAGGCCGCCGAGCAGCATCGTGATCATCAGGTTCACGTACGTACGAATCGTGCCGCGGCGGTTGCCCCCGAGCGGGATGTAGAGGTAGTCACGCAGCCATCGCGACAGCGTCATGTGCCATCGGCGCCAGAACGCCTGGATCGACCGGGCAGAGTACGGCCGATCGAAGTTCTGGGGGAACTGGAACCCGAGCAGCTTCGCAATCCCGATCGCGATGTCGGTGTAGCCGGAGAAGTCGCAGTAGATCTGGACCGCATACGCGACGATGCCGACGGCGATCTCGAGCCATCCATGGCGCGCCGGGTCGGCGAACACCTGGTCGACGATCGCGGTGGCGAGGAAGTTCGCGATGACGACCTTCTTGAACAGGCCGCCGAGGATGAGCCAGCCCGCGCCGACGACGTCGATGTGCCGGGCGTCGCGGCGGACGTCGATCTGGGGGATCAGCTCGCTCGGACGCACGATCGGTCCCGCGACAAGGTGGGGGAAGAACGACAGATACAGGGTCACGTCGGACCACGAGGCGACCTCGAAGTCGCGGTGATAGACGTCGACGACGTAGCTGATCGCCATGAACGTGTAGAACGACACGCCGATCGGCAGCAGCACCTGCATCAGCGGCGGGCTGAGGGGCAGGCCGAGCGCCGCGGCCGTGTTCGTCACGTTGATCGTGAAGAACCCGTAGTACTTGAAGAACAGCAGCGGCGCGAGCGTCAACGCCACGCCGATTCCCATCGCCCACCGTCGCGAGCGATCCGAGGACTGGCGCTCGATCACGATCGCCGAGAGCTGGCTGATCGCGGTCACCCCGGCGAGCAGCGGGATATACCGGGGGTTCCACCATCCATAGAAGACGTAGCTCGCCGCGATCATGAACCACTTCCACGCGCGGGCGTTGTGGTTCAGAACCCAGTGCCCGAGGAACACCAGGCAAAAGAACATGGCGAAGTCGACGGTAGGGAAGAGCATTGGTTGGGCCCGATGCTAGGGCACGGGTGCGACGAACGTCCGATCCGGGCGGTATCTCAGCCGATCCCGCCGACTCCCGAATACCCTCCCTCGGTGTCGATCCCCATCCACGGCGGCACATGGACGGTTCGATGCCCCGGCCTGCCGCCGAGGATCACCCGGCGGTAGCGCACGTTGTTCGAGGTCGACGCCTCGAAGAGTTCGCCCGTCGGGTTTGCCCGGACGGCGATGTAGTACGTGCCGTTGGGCAGGTCGGTGATGTCGAAGGACTGGCCGGGGAGCCCCTGGAAGTACGTGTCGCCCCAGCCCGTCGGGAGCGTCTCGCGGGTCCAGATCGAGTGCTGCGACCCGCAGACGCTGTAGCCGAATCCGATCTGCCCCGGATTCCAGTTCGCCCCGGGCACGGCAAGGTCGATCGCGTCCGTCGGCGCGAGGCAGAACCCTTCCTTGTCGCTCTCGACGATGCTCGTCTTGTCGGCGTCGACAAGCTCGTACTGCGCGAACTGCTGAAAATGCCAGTGCTCGTGCCCCGGCCGTGCGTCGTACATGAGCGTGCCGGTCTGTGCACGCCCCACGACGTCGCCGTTCAGGTCGAAGAAGTACTCCCAGGCATCCATCACATTCGTGCCCGGACGCCGGAAGCCCTCGACCACCATCGGGGCAGGCCCGCGGTTCCACACCGTCGCGCCGAAGTCCAAGTAGTCGCGGCCCCGAACCCGCTCCACGTTGATGCCCCACGCGGGCAGCGCCACGAGGTCGGGCACGGTCGCGGGGTCGGGCGTGGTGATGACGGGCACCGCCGCCGCGCCCAGCGGGTGGCCGAGGCGTTGGGCCTGTGCCGCCGCGACGCCGCAGAAGGGCGGGCAGCCGCCGCCGCGGGCCTTGCGGACACGGGCGTCGACCGTCACCGTTGCATCGGTCGGATCGATGCCGAACAACGAGACGTAGATGGGGTTGATCGTCTCGGTGATCGTGTAGTGACCGTCCGCCAGCTTGGCCGACGGTCCGTTGTACGACGACGCAAACGGATTGACCGCCCATCCCTCGTCGATCCCCCACACCGTGCCGAGCGTGAAGGGGTTGGCGCTGCAGGACTGTGGGAACGAAGCGATCGCCGGTCCGTCCGGAGACGCACGCTCCTGGTCGTAGGTGTCCGGGCAGAACGTGACCTGGCGCCGGGCGACTTGGGCACCCGACTCGTCGAAGATCCGAATCGACAGGAACCGCGGAAGGCCGTTCCAGTCGGTCACCAGACCGTTCGGCAGCGGGATGGCCTGCGAGCCACCGGGGGTGGCGACGATCTGTGCCGCCTCGATCGGCCACCGGTAGCCGGGGCGCGTGACGTCGATACGGAAGGTCCCGTTCGTTGCCGCCACATAGGAGCCGATGTCGAGTGACACGGCTCCGTTGCCGTAGTGGACGAGGGTGACGGTCGGCTGCGCGGCGAAGATCCGCAGCGACGGCGGCGCCGGGGCCGCCTGCGCCGGCGCGATGAACGCGGCAACCAAGCTCACCGCGAGGGTCAGGACGGTAGAACCGGTGAACCATCGACGAGGCATTGTTTCCTCCGTTGTCGGTTGGGGGCGCTCCCGGTGGTAGACGCGCAGAACAGCAGCATAGGTTCCCCGGCCCCGGATCGGCTGTGTCAGTTAGGTGACGACGGCCTCGAGCCGGCGCTGCAAATAGCGCCGCTCGGCGTCGTTGGAGACGAGCCCGAGGGCTCGCCGGTAGGCGTCGGCGGCTTCCGGCCGCCCGGCGCGGCGCAGCAGGTCCGCCCGCGCGGAGTGGAACAGGTGATAGCCGTCCAGGTCGGCCTCCAACGGCTCGAGCAGGCGCAGTCCGGCCTCGGGACCGTCCGCCATCGCCACCGCGACGGCGTGGTTGAGGGCCACGATCGGCGTCGGCCGCTGTGCAAGCAGGCGCGCATACAACCCCGCGATTCGGGGCCAGTCGGTGTCCTCGGGCCGAGGCGCGGCCGCGTGACAGGCGGCGATCGAGGCCTGCAGCGTGTAGGGGCCAGGCGCGTCCTCCGTCGAACCGAGCAGCGCAAGGCCGTCGTCAATCATGTCGTGGTCCCATCGGGCGCGGTCTTGTTCCTCGAGGACGACGAGGTCGCCGGCGGCATCCGTTCGGGCGTCGCGCCGCGCGTGCTGAAGCATCATCAGGGCGAGCAGTCCGACGGTTTCGTCCTCGCCGGGGATCAGCCCGTCGAGCAGGCGACACAGACGGATCGCCTCATCGCACAATTCGGCGCGCACGAGTTCACCTTCGGTGGCGGCGTAGCCCTCGTTGAACACGAGGTACATCACGGCGCGCACGCCGTCGAGGCGTTCGGGCAACAACTCGGTCGGGGGCACGCGATACGGGATGCCGGCCTCGCGGATCTTCCGCTTGGCGCGCGTGAGGCGCTGGCCGAGCGTGGGCTCCGGAACGAGGAAGGCACGGGCGATCTGCCGTGTGGACAGACCCGCGACGGTCCGCAGCGTCAGCGCGACCCGCGAGTCGAGCGCCAGCGCCGGGTGGCAGCAGGTGAACAGCAGCCGCAGGCGGTCGTCGGGGATCTCGTGCATGTCGTCTCCCAGGTTCTCCAACGCCGAGATTTGCGCCGCCGCCTCGGATTTCTCGCGGCCGAGCCGCTCGCGGCGCAGTCGATCGATCGCGCGGTTGCGCGCGACGGTAAAGAGCCATCCTGCGGGGTTGGCCGGCACCCCGCGTTGCGGCCAGGTGCGCAGCGCCTGCTCGCACGACTCCTGCCAGGCCTCCTCTGCCAGGTCGAAGTCATGGGTGACGCCGATCAGCGCAGCAACGGCGCGCCCGCTCTCGCCGCGGAACGCGCGATCGACGACCGTCGCGACGTCGGTCACGGCCCGTCGACCAGCGGCCGGATCTCGATCGATCCGGTGCGAACACCCGGGATGCGCGCCGCGATCGCGATGGCGGCGTCGAGGTCCTCGACGTCGACGGCGAAGTAGCCGCCGAGCTGTTCTTTGGTCTCGGCAAAGGGGCCGTCGGTCACCATTTGCTCGCCGCCGCGGATGCGCACGGTCGTCGCGCTCGACGTCGGGCCGAGCTCGTCCCCGGACAGCATCACGCCGCTGGCGCCAAGATCGTCCGCGAGGTCGCCGTACTCCTTATAGACGGCCTCCCGCTGGTCCGGCGGGATCGCCTCGAAGGTGGACTCGTCGTCGTATATCAACAGTAGGTACTTCACCGGCACCTCCTGGGCTCGGGGCGGCCATCGCCGCCGCTCACTAAGTACGACGCACGGGCGAGGCCGATCCCGACATTCCGCGTCGCACGGTTCGCGCTAGCCTGGTGACGCTATCCCACCGATCGACAGGAGGCACGACCGATGTCCCGCGAGACCGATTGGCACGTGTTCGATAAGGCTTGCGAGATCACCGCGATGGCGGCCCGTGGAACGGCCGGAGACGTGTCGGCCGCACAGGTTGCCGACATCTTCCGCGAGGTGCACAAAGCCCTGCGCGAGGCGTTCGAGTTGCTCGAGACCACCCAGCCGGCGGGGTTCTAGGCGGGGCGCCCGGATAGATCGCGCAGCGAGACGATGCCCACGAGTCGGCCGTCCTCGAGAACGGGGATGTGCCGGAACCCATCCCGCAGCATGCGGTCGAGGGCTTCTTGCGTGGAATCTTCGGGTCCGAGTGTGACCGGGTCGGGCGTCATCCAACCGGCGATCGCATGACCGGCCGCGTCATGCTCGGCGGCGAGCGCGCGCACGATGTCACGCTCCGTGAAGATGCCGGTCAGCGCGCCGTCGGTGACGACGAGTGCCGCGCCGACGTGATGGATGCTCATGACCTGCGCCGCTTCCGACACGGTGGTGTTGGGGTCCACCGTGACGAGTTCGCCGCTCATCACCTCGCGGAGCGCTGCCATGACCGAGGATCAGCCTAGTCTCCCCGCCGCCGCCCGGCGAACGCTGGTGCGATGGTACGAGCCGCGGGCGCGGGCCTATGCCTGGCGCCGAGGACGACCCAGCGCGTATCGCACGCTTGTGTCGGAGGCGATGCTGCAGCAGACGCAGGCCGCCCGAGTCGAGCCGGCATTCGTCGCGTTCCTCCGCCGGTTTCCGACGGTGCGCTCGCTCGCTGCCGCGTCTCGCGCGGATGTTCTTCGCGCGTGGGCAGGGCTTGGGTACAACCGGCGCGCGGTGACCCTGCACGGTGCGGCCGTTGCGGTCGTCGCGGATCACGGTGGCCGCGTGCCCGTGGATCCGGCGGTCTTGCGGACGCTGCCGGGGGTCGGGCCGTACACGGCAGCCGCGGTCGCCTCGATCGCGGCCGGCGTGCCCGTCCCCGCGATCGACGTGAATGTTCGCAGGATCGTTGCCCGTGTCGGGTTCGGCGCCGAGCCCGCGTCGGTGGCGTCGGCCGAGGTCGATGCGACCGCGGCACGGTGGGTCGACCGTGACGATCCGGGCACCTGGAACCAGGCGCTCATGGATCTCGGCCGAGCGCATTGCCGCGCAGTGCCTCGCTGTGACGGCTGTCCCCTCGCCCGAACCTGCCGGTGGCGCCGGTCGGGTGGCCGTCCGGCGGCGAGGGGAGTGGGGTCGCGCTCCCAAGGCCGGTTCGAGGGGTCGATGCGCCAGGTGCGGGGCCGCGTCGTCGCCGTGCTGCGGGAGCGCCGAAGCGCCGGAGTGGCTGCGCTCGCGCGATCGACCGGGTTTCCCTCGGATCGGGTGGTGGAAGCCCTCGACGGGCTCGCCCGGGACGGGGTCGTGGAGCGTCGCGGTCGAACCTACCGGCTGCCGTCCTGAGAAAACCCATTGACGCCGTCCGGCCCCCTCGGTATCGTCCCGACCCATGTTAGGTGTGGGACTCATTCTCATTATCAGACGGGAAGACGATTCACGTGGCCGTTGAGCGGGCGACCGAGCGCGCCATGCCGCTGCTCGAAGCGAGCCATGTGTCCGCCGGCTATGGCAAGGCGTTCGTACTCGAGGACGTCTCGCTTGCGGTCTACCCCGGTGAGTTCGTCGCGCTTGTCGGGCCAAACGGCTCGGGAAAATCCACGTTGCTCAACGTGTTACTCGGCGCCCAGGATCTCTACGGGGGGTCGGTTGCGTTGTTCGGTGAGGCGCCCGATCGGTTTCATGCGCGGTGGCGGATCGGCTACGTGCCGCAGCGGCCTTCGCTCGAGAGCGAAGTGCCTGCGACGGTGCGCGAGATCGTCGCCTCCGGCCGGCTCCGGCAGCGCGAATGGTGGCGCCGCGAACGCGCGGAGGATCGCGCGGAAATCCAGCACGCGATCGAATCCGTCGGACTCGCGGAGGTGGCCGACCTCCCGCTCAATGAGCTTTCGGTCGGCCAACAGCAGCGGGCATTCATCGCGCGGGCGTTCGCAAGCGAGCCCGACCTGCTCGTCCTCGACGAGCCCATCGCCGGCGTCGACCGGCAGTCACAGGGCCGGTTCCGTGATTCGCTCGTGCACCTCCAACAAGAGCACGGCGCCGGGGTGCTCCTCGTCTCGCACGAGCTCTCGGCGGTGGCCGACGTGATCGAGCGGGTGATCGTGCTGAAGCGCCGCGTGCTCTTCGACGGTTCGCCGGCAGAGCTTGCGTCCTCCGGCGTGTCGCTCGGCATTCACCGCGAGGACCTTCCCTTGTGGCTGGAGCACCTCACGTGATCGCCGGGTACCCGACCGCGACGGTGGTCCGTGCGCTCATCGCGTGCGTTGCGGTGGGCGCCTTCGCGCCGACGATCGGCGCATTTCTGGTCCAGAAGCGGCTGTCGCTCGTCGGCGACGGCGTCGGGCACGTGGCGTTCGCCGGCGTCGGCCTGGGCCTGCTGGTCGGCGTGTGGCCCGTGTGGACTGCGCTGGCGTTTGCGATCGTCGGGGCGGTCGGGGTGGAGCTGTTGCGTGTGCGCAAGCGTGCGGGGGGCGACCTTGCGCTCGCGTTGTTCTTCTACGCGGGGATCGCGCTCGGTGCCGTGTTCGCCGCCAAGGCCGGCGACCTCGACTATGAGACGTTGCCGTATCTGTTCGGTGAGCCGCTGAAGATCTCGCCGTCCGGCCTCGTTGCGGTGCTATTGATCGGCGCTGTGGTCGCCGCCGGCGTGTGGTCGATGCGCCGCGTGCTTTTCGCCGTGGTCACCGACGAGACCTGGTCGCGGGCCGCGGGACTCCCCGTCGAGGGGCTGGGGGTGGCGCTGGCCGGACTCACCGCCGCCGTGATCGTCGCCGGGATGAAGGTCGTCGGGCTCCTGTTGGTGGCGGCGTTGATGGTGCTGCCGGTCGCGAGCGCGCAGCTGCTGGCGCGGTCATTCCGCCGGACAGTTCTGGTCGCCGCGGCGATCGGCGCGGCGAGCGCCTGCGTCGGCTTCGCGATCGGCCTCGCGTTCGATCTGTCCATCAGCGGCACCATCGTGCTGGTGGCCGCGGGGGTGTTCACGGTGGCGAGTCTCACCCGGCGGTCGCTGCCAGCTACGGTCGGAGGGGTGGCGTGAGCGTCGAACTCGATCCGGCGGTGGAGCAACGCCTCCGCGGCGCCGGACAACGGTATACGGCGCAGCGCCGCGATCTCGTCGGGCGCTTGGCGAGCGCCGCGCAGCCGATGTCGCTGCCCGAGATCCTCGAATCGTCCACTGAGCTCAAGCAGTCCTCCGTGTATCGGAACCTCGCCGCGCTGGAGCACGCCGGCGTCGTACGCCGGGTTGCGACCGACGAGGAGTACGGGCGCTACGAGCTCGCCGAGGAGCTCATCGGACATCACCATCACCTGGTGTGTGCCAACTGCGGCACGATGCGCGACGTCGAGGTTCCCGCCGAGCTCGAACGCACGCTCGACCGGACGCTCGATCGGATCGCCAGACGCGCCGGCTTCGCGCGCGTCCGGCACCGGTTGGACCTCGTCGGTCTCTGCGCAGACTGCGAGGCTGGGTCGAGGTCATGATTTGTCCGTCGCCACGGGTGTGGTGATCGCGTGGACGACGTCACCGAAGGGCCAGCCACCCCACGATGAGAAGCACGAGGCGGACAACGCCGATCAGCTTGGCAATGGGGAGGTCGAACCCGAACCAGAAAACGGCCTCGATCGGCAGCACGATCAGGGTGATGACCACGCCCGCTCCTGATCCGTTCCACACGAGCCACGCGGCCCAGCACGCAGCGACGACGACAGCCAGGAACGCGATCAACAGCCGGTCGAACGTGGGCCGGCCGACGCGCGTCCACCACGGTCCGGCATACGCGTCGAACAGCCCGAGGAACGAGGGAAGGGTCCCGTGGCGTCGAAGGTAGACGGCGACGGGGATCGTTCCACCTCCGAACCCGATCGCGTATGCCCACGTCAGTGCCGCCTCGGCGTGGAGTGCGGTCATCCAACGGGACAGTACCTGCCGGCCGGACGCATCTCGGGCCAGAGGGATCCTTTCGCACGGAGGTTCCGGGGGAGCCCTGGGACGGTCCCGTATCCTTTGGCGGTTGCGGGCCGGCCGGTCCGCACACGCGCGAGGAGGGTAGAGCCAGCCAGATGGCGTCCAGCGACATCGTGACGGAGCCCGAGGCGTCCGAGGACGCGGCGGAACCCCGCCCGCGCATCCTCGGCACCTGGTGGTCCATCGCCCTGACGGCGCTGGTCCTCGGCTTATCGCTCGGGTGGCGGTTTCTCGCCGACCCGAGCCTGTCTGCGCCCACGCGCGATCCCGCCTGGTACACGTGGCGCGCCCAGGTCATCCTTGACGCCAACCCGAACCGCGTCGTCCAGGAATGGGGCCCCAACGGCCTGTTTGCCGCCGGCTACCGCGTGTCGGTGCCGGTGCTTGGCGCGCTGCTGCAGCGCGTTGCCGGCATCGACCGCTACACCTTCAGCACGCTGTTCATGATCGGGATTCCGCTGCTTGCGGGTCTCGCCCTCGCAGCGGCGTTCTCCCGGAGCCGCAAACGGCCGCTCGTCATCCACATGGCGATGCTGGCCGCCGCAGCCCTGTTCCTCGCGACGCCGTATATCGGCTATCTCGACAACGCGACGGTGCTTCTGCTGCTCTGCCTGACGATTCCGTTCCTCGACGAGGCGCGAGAATCGTGGGGCGCACGCACGGCGCTGTTCTTGATCGGGATCGCCGCCGCCTTCACCCATCCGACGACGTGCGTGATCTTCGGCGGCATCTTGCTGTCGGTCTTTGGCTGGCATTTCCTCACCAGCCGGTTCTCGTTCGGCGCCGCGCTCAAGGCGGACGCGCCGATGTTGATGTCGGTCGGGTTCGGGATGTTCGCGGGCCTCGCGTGCTGGGTCATCGGCATTTGGGGATCATCGGCCAGCCTGGCGGAGGCCGCGCTCCCACCGCCGTACACGGCGGAGTTCTTCGCCGTGCGTCTCAAGGATTGGACCCTGTCGCTGCAGCCGGTCGTCATTGTGCCGTTCATCCTCGTGGCGATCGGCTCCACGATCCTTCGGTCCCGCCGCCTCCGGCTGCCCGCGCGCACCGAAGACCTCGCCTCGATCTGGTGGTTGCTCGCGTTCGCCGGCGCGATCACCGTCGTGACGGGCAAAGCCATTCCGTACTACCGGTTCATGAACGCCTCTGCGGCGCCGATGGCCCTCGTCGGCCTGGGCACGTACGCCGCCATCCGGTGGTTCTTCACCGATCGCGCGCCGGCGAAGCTCATGGGCTGGGCAGGGGTCGGTCTTGCGGCGTGGGCGGTCCTCGGCTACCTCGAACCGACCGTGTTCTCCGATCACGCACCGGCCTGGATCTTCGGTGCGATGCTGCTGTTGGGCGCGCTGGTCGCGCTGCGCGGCTTCTTCGGCGACGTGGCGCCGCGGCTGCTCGTCGGCGGGCTCGCGGCGATCCTCGTCGTCGGCTCGATGAGCTGGATCATGTGGGACGGCCTGCAGCGGCGGTGGGTCTCCGATACCAACCAGTGGGCAAACCAGGACGTGCGAACCTCGCTCGCGGCGGTCCACGAGGTGATCCAGGACGCCGGCGTGCGGCCCAACGTGCTGCTGGTGAACTACCTCGACACCGACGATCCCGCGACCGGCACGAACACGGCCTACGGCTGGGCCAAGACCTGGACCAACGTGTTCCGCACGGGGCTTCCCGGCGACGCGGCCGAGCGCTCGGTCACCTATCTCGGCACCATCGACAACTTCCTCGCGGGAAAGCCCTCGACCTCGAGCGCCGGCAGCCAGGGTTACGACGACATCGCGCGCCAGCACTTCTGCGAGGCCTTCTGGCCTTCGGATGCGGAGTGCCTTGCGGGTGATGAGAAGAAGCCGGCGGACTTCGTGCCGCGCTTCGAGGAGTTCCCCGAAGAGCCGGTCGTGTTCCTGATCGGGCAGTACTACGAGCAAGGGCTCTGCAACGGCATCCCGAACTGCACCGAGGACCAGCGTCAGCAGATGCTCGATGACGCCTTCCAGCAGGGTGTGACGATCGGTCCCGACGTGGCGGTCCTGACCGGCGACGGTCTGTGGACGCCGCCCGCCGATGTGGTGCAGGCCGCGCAGGACGCCGCCGCCGCGAAGCAAGCGGAGCTGCAGAACCACCCGGGCGCGTTTGCCGACCTTCCGCACACACTGCTCGTCCTTGCGATTCTCGCGTTCTTGCTGATCGTGCCGGGGCTGCTCGCGTCGTCGTGGTTCGGCGTGCGGACGACGATCGACCGGATGGGGCTCATCCCGGGCATGTCGGTCGTGATGCTCGCGTTGTCGGCGATCGCCGTGCTCGCCGTCTGGCGCGGGCCGCTGACGACGACGAAGGGCTGGGTCGCGGTTGCGGTCGCCCTTGGCATGGGCGGTGCATTGCGCGCCGGCGATGTCTGGCTCCGTCGTCCGCTCGACAGCGTGGCGGGCTTCTTCAACGGGCTGTTCTCGCCGTTTGCGAAACGCGCGTTCGCGGTCCTGATGGGCGTGCAGTTCCTCGCGCAGGCCGGCCAGGGCGTCGTTCAAGGTGCGATCGGCAAGTCGATAGGCTTCGGCGGGCAGAAGGGCTTCGACATTCAGAACGTCCCGTCGGCCGACTACCTGCTCAAGGTCGTGCTTCTGCTGTACATCCCGTACACGTTGATCTCGCCGTTCATCGGCGTGTTCATCGACCGGTTCCCGCGCCGGCGGGTGATGTGGTGGGCGAACTTGATCGTCGCGGCGATCGTCGGCCTGGTTGCGGTGGTGGACCTCATTCCGCTGGGAAACAGTTCCTCGGAGGGAAAGACGTTCGCGACCTTCGGACTGATCCTCGCGCTCATCGCGGCCCAAGCGGTCGCGCGGATCGCCCTTGCGGTGAAGTCGGCCGCCGTCCCCGACGTGCTTTCGGGCAAGGACCTGATGCAGGGCAACGGGCTGTCCCAGGCCGGCGGCGCGCTCGCCCAGCTGGCCGGGATCGCATTCGGAGTCGCGTTCGGCGGCCTCATCGCGGCCTGGGTGGGCGTGCTGTTCGGGGCGGGGGTGCTGGTGATCGGCGCGTTCGTCGCGATGCAGATGGAGCACGTCGAGGCGGGCGCGCACGAGACCACATTCGGGCAGGAGGCGGCGCGGATCCTCGGCTCGATCTGGGCCGGCGTACGCGAGGTCGCGGGCCGGGCGCCGGCGGCGATCGGACTGTCGTCGTTCCAGATGCTGCGGTTCCAGTTCTGGGGCTTCGGGCTGTTCGTGTTCGCGCTCTACGCGAAGAACCTGGTGCAGGGCGGCGCCGACAAGGCGGACACGCTGTCGCTGGTGCTGTCCGGGCTGGGGGGTCTGGTCGGCGGCGCGCTCGGCCTCGTGATCGCGCAGAAGGTAAAGGACCGGATCCCGCCGATCCGGATGCTGCTGTTCTCGATGTTCCTGCTCGGCGGGTCGACGGTGGTGTTCGGCACGATGGTCTCGGTCGTCGGATTCGCCGGCATGCTGTTCTGCGGCTTCTTCGCGTTCTTCCTCGGCAAGATCTCGTCGGACACGATCACGCAGCAGGCGATGCCCGACGACTTCCGCGGGCGCGCGTTCGCGCTGTACGACATCGCCTACAACCTCGGCTTCATCGTGCCGGCGATCGTGCTGTCGATCGTGTGGATCGAGGGGAGCGCCTCGCGCACCCGGGTTGTGCTCATTGCCTCTGGGCTGCTCTTCCTCGTTATCACCGGGCTGATCGCGCTGTGGGCGAGCCGTGTGCGCGACCAGTTCGCGCCGCAGGACGACCTGGTCGAAGTCGATGCCGCCGCCGGCGCCTGAGCGCGCCGGCACCGTCCCGTCCCGCTCGATCACTGCCGAACGCGCCCTCCTCGTGGTGCGGGCGCTCGTCCTGCTCACCGTCGTCGCCGGTGTGCCCCACTGGCCGGATGCAATCGCCGGGCGCTTTGTCGAGATCGCGCACGCCCCGGGGCTGCCGTGGCGCGACACCCCGGTCGAGTACGCCGCGGGGGACTGGTTGGTCGCCCGCGCGGTCGGCGGCGGGAGCCTCGGCGCAGCCCGGGCGCTGCTCGGGCTCGTCGCGTTCGGCGCCGACCTTGTCGCGTGGCGCGCGGTTCGCCTCGGCTGGGGGCGGGCGGCGGCCCGCCGCTATCTCTGGCTGGGGGCGCCGTTGCTGGTCTTCCTCTACCGCCGAAGCGACCTTGTCGCCGTGGCGCTCGCCGCGCTCGGTCTTGCCCTCGCGCGCCGGGGCCGGGAGCGTAGCGGCGGCGTCTCGCTTGCCGCGGCGATCCTGACCAAGGTCTGGCCGGTTGTCGTCGCACCGGCGCTTGCCCTGGAACGGCGCTCGCGCGCGCTCGTGACGGCGGCCGTCGCGCTCGTCGCCGGCCTGCTCGGCTGGCTGGCGCTCGGGGGCGCCGATGCACTGCGGCAGGTCGGCACGTTCCGCGGAGCCACCGGCTGGGAGCTCGAATCCTCGGTCGGCGCCGTCGCCTGGGCGGTGACCGGCCAACACCGGTTCGAGGAAGGCGCGAACCGCGCCGGAACGGTACCGACGTGGGCACCGGCGGGGCTGCTCGTGCTGACGCTCGCGGCCGTCGTCGCGGTCTGGCTGGTGGCGCGGCGACGGCGGCAACTCCCGGCGGGCGCGCCGGCCCTCGCCGCCGTGGCCGCCCTCCTCGCGTTGGCGCCGGTGTTCTCGCCGCAGTACACCGCGTGGCTCCTCCCGTGGGCGGCGATCGCGGGCGGCCGGTTCGCGCGGCTTGGGGCCGCGCCGATCGTGCTGACCGGAGCGCTCGTGGCGGCGTGGTACCTCGACGTCGACCTCGGCCCGGGCCTGAATCAGCTCGTCCTCATCGCCCGTAACCTGGCCGTGGTGGCGATCGTGGTCGTGGATCTCGGGTGGGGCGCGGAAGATGACTGAGGTGTTGTCGCGGGACGGGACGCCGCTGCACACCGTCGTGGAGGGCGAGGGCGATCCGGTCACCGTCTTCGCCCACGGCCTAACCAACTCCTGTGTCGAGCTCGCGGCCTTCACGCCGATGCTCCCCGGCACGCGCGTGCGCTTCTGCTTCCGCGGCCACGGACATTCCGGCACGCCCGAGGCCGGCCACTACCGGTTCGTCGACTTCGCCGATGACGTGGACGCGGTCGCGACCTACTACGGCGCGACCTGCGCGGTCGGCACGTCGCTGGGCGCCGGCGCGATCACCAATCTGATCGGCCGCGATCCGAACCGGTTCGAACGACTGGTCTTCCTGCTTCCCGCCGCCCTCGACGTGCAGCTTGGGGACTACGAGCGCTTCGATCGGGTCGCCGACCTACTCGAGACGCTTCCGCCCGAGGAGGCCGTGGCGCAGATCGTGGCCGGATCCGGGCACGTCGATCAGTACGACGAGCGTCCCTGGCTGCGTGAGCTCGACCTATTCCTGTGGCAGGACCTCAACCCGACAGGGGTCGCGCGGGCCATACGGGACGTCACACGCGACGTCGCGATCGAGGATCGCGAGCTTCTGCGGCGGGTGCGGGCGCCGGTGCTCATCCTGTGCACCGAAGATGACGAGCTGCACCCGCTCGTGCTGGGCCAGATCCTGACCGAGCTGATGGCGAACACCGAACTGATCGTGATCGGATCCGAGGACGAGCTGTTCACGCGGCTGCCCGAGCTTGTCGGCCGGGTCGCCGCGTTCCTCGTGGAGCCAAGGAGGACCCAGGTTGGTTGACGTCGTGTGGTCGACTGTTAACAATCTGCCATCTGTGCTTCGGCGGCGACCCCAAGCACCGAGGGAAGGAGTCCAATGACGGACGTGTACGACGCGGTGGTGATCGGCGGCGGCCACAACGGCCTTGTCGCGGGCTTCTACCTGTCGCGCGCAGGGTTCTCGACGCTCGTCCTCGAGCGACGCTCCTTCGTCGGTGGCGCCTGCAATACGGAGGAGTTCGCACCCGGGTTCCGTGCGTCCACGGGCGCCTACGTCCTCTCGATGCTCCGCGAAGCCATTTGGCGCGACATGCGGCTTGCCCGTCGGGGCATCGTCGTGGACCCGGCCGGCTCGACCTTGAACCTGTATCCCGACGGTGCGCACTACTACCTCGGCGACGATATGGCGGCAAACGTGGAGGAGACGAAGCGCTTCTCCGCCGCCGACGCCGAGGCGCTGCCGCAGTTTGAGGCGTATCTGTCGTCGATGGTGCAGGACCTGATCCCGTCGTTCAACTGGCAGGCGCCCGATCCCCGCGTGCGTTCGCTCGCGGATCTTCGCGAGCTCGCCCGGTGGAGCCGGGTCGGGTTTCGGCAGCGGCGTGTGCTGACCGATGTGGCGTTCCTCTTCTCGACGAGCGCGACCCGCTTCCTCGCGGAGCGATTCACGAGCGAACACGTGATGGCCGCGCTCGGCTGGCACGCGATCAACGACAGCGTCGCCGGCCCGTCGACGCCGGGGACCGCCTACGTCTTGCTGCACGACCATGCGAGCGAGGATGCCGAGGGCGGGGTGCGCCAGTGGGGGTTCGTACGCGGCGGGATGGGACGGGT
Organism: uncultured Actinomycetes bacterium; assembly: GCA_963816105.1. Classification (GTDB taxonomy): domain Bacteria; phylum Actinomycetota; class UBA4738; order UBA4738; family HRBIN12; genus AC-51. The sequence goes on from CAWFJH010000004.1 coordinate 941,628, forward strand.
GACCGCGGCGATGGCGGATGCCGCGCGCGAGGCGGGCTGCGAGATCCGGTGCGACGCGGAGGTGGGTCGGGTTCTCACGCGCAACGGGCGGGCGGTGGGTGTCGAGCTTGCGTCCGGTGAGCAGATCCGTTCGCGACGGGTGCTCTCCAACGCCGACCCGAAACGCACGTTCCTCACGCTCTGCGAGCGCGAGGACTTGCCCGCCGAGTTCGTGGGGCAGATCGAGGCGTATCGGTGCATGGGGACGAGCATCAAGATCAATCTCGGGCTGCGTGCGCTGCCGTACGTTCGCGGACTGCCGGAAGGCGGCGTCCAGCCGTATCACACCGGCATCATGGAGTTGAACCCGTTCATCGCGGACATGGATGCGCAGCAGGCACAAGCGGTCCAGGGTATTCCCGCCGATCCCGCGCACATCGAGCTGTGCTTCCCGACGGTGCACGACGCCTCGCTCGCGCCGGAGGGCAAGCACATCATGACGATCGATGTGAACTCCCAGCCGTACGACCTTCGCGACGGCTCGTGGGACGACATCAAGGACGCACGCGCCGACCGCGCCGTCGCCGCGATCGCCGAGCACTTCCCCGGGCTGCCCGATCTGATTGAGCACCGGCAGGTCGTGACGCCGCTCGACATGGAGCGCCTCATGGGGCTCACCGGCGGTCACGCGCTCCACGGCGACATGGCGCCGGATCAGCTGCTGTTCCTCCGGCCGGCGCGCGGGTGGGCGCAGTACCGCACGCCGATCGACGGGTTGTACTTGTGTGGCGCGGGCACCCATCCGGGCGGTGGCGTCTCGGGCGCCAACGGGCGAAACGCTGCCCGCCAGGTGCTGCGCGACGCGAAGCGACGGTCCGCCGGGGCGCGACCGTGACCGGGGTACCGCACATCGGCGCGGAGCCACCCGGTCCGAAGACACGGGAGATTCTTCGGCGCCAGGCCGATGTGCTCTATCGCGGCCTTGCCGAGGAGGTGGGTCCGTTCGTCATCACCCGCAAGTCGGGGTACGAGGTGGAGGACGTCGACGGCAACGTGTACCTCGATTGCATCAGCGCGATGGCGTCGACGCCGCTCGGCGCGGCTCGCCCCGACATCACGGAAGCGGCGGTCGACGCGCTTCGGCGTTACGGCAACGAGGACACACACTTCTACTCGCACGAGTTCGTGCTCCCGCTCGCCGAGCGGCTCCTGGCGATCACGCCGCGCTCGCTCACGCGCGTCGACATCGCGCTCAACGGCACCGAGGCCGTCGAAACGACGATTCGCTTCATGCGGCGCGCAACCGGCCGGCCGATCGTGATCGGGTTCATGGGCGGCTACCACGGCGAAGCGGGGACGGCCGGTGCGGTGAGCGCCGAGGGGAGCGACCAGTCGGTCGGCTACCGCGCGCTGATGCCGGGCTTCGTGCACGTGCCGTACCCGAACCCGTATCGGACACCGTTCACGCCCCGGCCGGGTGGGACGGGCGACGGCACGGTCGACTACATCCGCGATCATCTGCTGCACCACGCCATCGACCCGCGCGAGGTGGCGGGTGTGCTGCTCGAGCCGGTGATGGGCTCCGGTGGGTGCGTCGCCCCACCCGACGCCTTTTGGCCGGCGCTGCAGGATCTTTGCCGCGAGTTCGAGTTCCTGCTGGCGGTCGACGAGGTCAAGACGGGATTCGGGCGTACCGGGCATATGTTCGCCGTCGAGCGATGGCAGGTGGAGCCCGACCTGATGGCGCTCGGCAAGGCGATGGGGGGCGGCGTGATGCCCATCGGCGCCGTGCTCGGTTCAGATGCGGCCATGGATTTCGACGATGTCTCGACAGGCTCGACGTGGTCGTGGTTGCCGGCATCGTGTGCAGCCGCGCTCGCGACGCTCGACGTGTTCGAGCGCGAGCCGGTGCTGGAGAACGTCCGCGAACTCGAGGCGGTGGGCCTCGAGGGCCTGCGCACGCTCGAAGCGTCGCATCCGTCGATCGGCGATGTGCGAGCCATCGGCTGCTTCCTGGCGATCGAATTCGTGCGGGATCGCACGACCAAGGAGCGCGATCCCGGATTGCAAGAGCGTGTCGCGCGCGCGTGCATTCGGCGGGGCCTGCTCGTCGATTCCTCGACGACCTCACTGAACATTCAACCGTCGCTCACAATGCCGGTCGGCGTGATGTCGACCGTGCTCGAGATTCTTGGAGACGCCGTCCGAGAGGCGGTGGGTGCGGAATGATCGACCCCGAGGTGTTTGACGAGCTTGCCGGCGGACTGCATCACCCCGAGGGCGTCGCCTGGGACCCGGTCGGCGGGCGTGTCGTCGCCGGCGGCGAAGGCGGGGAGATCTACACGGTGACGCTCGATGGGGACGTTGCGGAGGTCTGCGCCACCGGCGGTTCGATGCTGGGCGTCGCGGTCGACGGACGCGGGCGCATCTACGCCTGTGACGACGGGAACGGCGAGGTCGTGCGTTGGGATCCGGCGACGGCCGCGGTGGGCACCTATGCGCGCGGGGTCGGCGGCGCGGCGATGGACTGTCCCAACGTGGCGGCCTTCGGACCGGACGGGATGCTGTACGTCACGTGTTCGGGCGAGGAGGGACGGCCGGAGATCCTGCGGATTGCGCCGGGTGGGGAGGTCGCGCGGTGGACTGATGCGGTGCCCGGCTACCCGAACGGCGCCCTCGTCGTCCCCGACGGCTCCGCGTTGATCGTCGTCGAGTCGCACGAGCAGCGGGTCGTCCGCGTCTCAATCGAACCCGATGGATCCGCCGGGCCGGTGTCGGTAATCGCAGGCCTCCCCGACACCGACGCGGACGGAGTCGCATTGGCCGCCGACGGATCCATGTGGGTGACCCTGTATCGCCCCGACGGTCTCGTTCGCATCGATCCCGAAGGTGCCGTCGAGCTTGTGGTCGACGACCATCTGGCGCAGACGTTCGACGCCCCAACCAATATCGCGTGGGTGGGGGAGGCGCTCGACCGAGTAGCGATCGCCAACGTCGGCGATACGTTCCTGTCGATCGGCGACGTGGGGGCAGCTGGGGAGCCACTGCACTACCCCGTGTTCGACTGATCAAGGGTCGACCGGACGAGTGTCCCGGCCTACACTGACCGGCAGTTGGAATCCACGCTCGTTGATCTCGAGATCGCGACGTTCGCGGTCGACGAGGTCGTCGAGGGGACCCAGACAGGGTGGAGCGACCGGCGTTTGACCGTGTCGCTACCGCAGCTCGCGGTCGGAGCCGGGGAGCCGGCGCTGGCGGAGGCCACGGTCGAGGTCGTCCGCCCCGGCGATCCCGTTCGTCTTTCGAACGTCCTCGATGTCGTGCTGCCCGACGTCCTCGTTGCGCCCAATCGCCTGCACCGCCTCGCCGGTGTCGCCGTCGTCACCGTCTGCGACTGGGAGGGCGCCGGGTACGAGGAGGCCGAGGAGCTTCCCGTCTCCTTGATCGACATGGATGGTCCTGGTGCGGACCGGAGCCCGTGGGGCGCGACGGTAGCCTTCGTCCTTCGTGCCGTCCCCGCGACCGGCGTCGCCGTCGAGGATGCGGACGCCGCCATTCGGCGGTCGGCGGCGCGGCTTGCCGGCGCGCTCGCGGTTACGACGGGGGGACAGCCCGGAGCCAGCGTCGTGACGTTCGGTCCGGCGACCGACGATCCCTCGCTGCCCGCCGTCGCACTCATCCTCCAGGTCGCGTCCGAGGGCCCGCTCGTCGATTCGTTTTGGAACGGTAATGCGCTCGGTGAGTTCGACCCTCGGATCGTTCGGGCGGCGGACGTCCTCACGGGGTCGTTGACGAACGGGGCCTACGATTGGCCGGGCGTCCGCAACGTGACCGCCGTGTACCAGGACAATGCCGTGATCCGCGAGTTGAACGCGAGGAACGGTATTGACCTTCGTTTCTCGGGTGTGATCCTCACCCCGGGCTATCTCGACGGCGCCGCACAAAAGCGCCGCGCTGCAGAGGCCGCCTCGGCGCTTGCCGCCCACTTGCAGGCCGACGGCGTGGTCATCACAACGTTCTCGTCGGGGAACTCCCACACCGACACCATGCTGACGGTGCAGGCATGTGAGCGGCGCGGGATCGGAACCGTCGCGCTCGTGTGCGAGACGAACGGCGGGCTGACCGACCACGTCCCCGAGGCGACGTCCCTCATCAGCACCGGGAACGAGGACGAACTCGTGGACGCATGGACGCCGCAACGTGTCATCGGGGGCACGAGCCACTCGGCGGTCGGCGAGCGGATCGCCGCCGTCCACTACGTCGGCGGCCTCGTCCAGACCGGCGACGCGCACTGGACGGCGGTGCCGGCATGACCGTCGTTCACTATCTCAACCAGTTCTTCGCCGGCCTCGGCGCGGAGGAGGCGGCGAACCACGAGCCGATTCGCCTCGACGGGCCGCAGGGTCCCGGGCGCGCGCTCGCCGCGGCGGGCGTCCCGCCCGACGTCACCCTCGTCTGCGGGGACGACTACTTCGGCGAACGCGAGGCTGAGGCGTTGCCCGTGCTGCTGGGCTGGCTCGACGAGTTGCGACCGGACGTGCTGATCTGCGGGCCCGCCTTTGGCTCGGGCCGGTACGGCTACGCATGCGGCGTGCTCGCGCGCGAGGCGGGGCGTGCCGGCATTCCGGTCGTGACCGCGATGACGATCGATTCGCCGGGGGTGCTCGCGGCGGAGGGCGCGGCGTACATCGTTCCGACCGGCCCGAACGTGGCCAGCATGCGCGAGGCGGTACCGGCGATGGCGTCGCTCGCCTCTCGACTCGCCGCCGGCGAACCGGTCGGCGAGCCTGACGACGAGGGGTATCTGCCGCGCGGCATCCGCGTGAACGCGCTCGCCGATCGCACCGGTGCCGAGCGCGCCGTCGACCTGCTGCTCGCCAAGCTCGTGGGCGACGTGCGGACTGAGGTGGCACCGCGGGGCGATCGCGTTGCGCCGCCCCCGGCCGTCGCCGATCTGGCCGCCACGACGATCGCGCTCGTGACGGAGGCCGGATGCGTGCCCCAGGGCAACCCGGATCGCCTGCCGACTCGCCACGCGAACATCTGGCTCCGCTATCCGATCGGGGACGTGGCGTCGCTCTCCGCCGCGGCCTACGAGTCCGTCCACGCGGGATTCGACACCACCGCCGCCAACGCCGACCCGAACCGGCTGGTGCCGCTCGACGCGGCGCGCGTTCTCGAGGAAGCACACGCGTTCGGGCGCTTGCACGACGTGTTCTACACGACGAGCGGCGTCGACACGCCGGTTGCGACCGCGGCACGCCACGGACAGGAGATCGCCGCGGACCTTCGGGAGGCGCAGATCGGGGCGGTGATTCTGACCGGCACCTGAGGCACAGGCACGCGTTGCGGGGCAACGCTGGCGAAGGAGTTCGAACGAGAGGGAATCCCGACTGTGTTCATCACCGCCCTACCCACGATCGCGCAGATGATCGGCGCGAACCGCATTCTGCGCGGCGTTTCCATCACCCATCCGACGGGTGACCCCGCGCTCGCGACCGGTGATGAGCTCGGTCTCCGGGTGCGATTGCTTCGCCGCGCGCTGGCGATGCTTGCGACCGACGTGGAGCCCGCCACCGTGTGGGAGATCGCCGAATGAGCTCACCACGACGAGCCGCCGTCTCGAACGCCTCGTTCGTCCTCGCGCACGTGCCCGATCTGGTCCGATACGGATCGAAACCAAGCCGGGAACCGGCAAAGCTCGATGCGTTGCAGGGCGCGCTCCGGTCTTTCGACGAAGCCGTCGCCTATCCGCCGACCCAGGTGTTCATCGGTGAACGCGAACCGGAGACGCTCTGGGAACGGCCACGACCGTGGTGGCGCAACCCCGTGGACGACGCGGTGGCTCGGGGCGCGGCCGGTGAATGCGTGGACCAGTCGTCGTTCTACGACCTCCTTCGGGAGGTCGATCGCTTCGATCTCGTTGTCTCGGCGCACGAGGACGCCGAGCTGCCTCTGTACGAGGGCGACCGCGTCGTCGGAGGCGTCGTGGGTGCCCACGAGTCCGACGAGTCGCTGCGCGCGCCGGTCCTGCTCGAGAATCTCGCGATCAAGGCGAGCGGCGTCCAGGCGGTGCGCCACGCGCTCGCGCAGGGCGACATCGACCCGGCGTCGATCACCCACGCGATCGGCTGCGGGGAGGAGGCCGTGGGGGATCGGTACCAGCGCGGCGGCGGCAACATGGCCAAGGCGATCGCGGAGGAGTGCGGTCTTGTCCGCGCGAGCGGCATGGACGTCAAATCGTTCTGCGCGGCGCCGGTGCACGCGATCGTTGTCGCCGCAGCGCTGATCGAAGCCGGGATCGAAGAGCGGGTCCTCGTCGTTGCGGGCGGCTCGCTCGGCAAGCTCGGTATGAAGTTCGAGGGTGCGCTCGCGGCCGGCTACCCGATCCTCGAGGATGTGCTCGCCGGCATGGCGATCGTGCTCGAGCGCGCCAACGGAGCCAACGGGCCGGTTGTCCGCACGGATGCCGTCGGGCGCATGCCCGTCGAGGCCGCGACCCCGCAGGCGCAATTGGGTGCATTGGTCGGTGCGCCACTCGACGCGCTCGGCATCGGAATCGAGGGCGTCGGCACGTATGCAACCGAGATACACAATCCGGAGATCACCGAGCCGCAGGGCGGCGGCGACGTTGCCGACCGCAACTACAAGATGCTCGCCGGCCTCGGCGTGCTCCGGGGCGAGCTCGCCCGCGACGACATCCCCGGTTTTGCGCGCCTGCACGGTATGCCGGGGTTCGCACCGACCCAGGGCCATATTGCGAGCGCCGTGCCGTGGCTCGCGCACGCCCTCCCGCGGATGCGCGCGGGCACGCTGCGGCGAACCATGCTGCTGGCGAAGGGCTCGTTGTTCCTGGGCAGGCTCACGCGGCAGTGGGACGGCGTCTCCGTGACGCTCGAGACATGAACGGGCGAACGATGATCGAAGCCACCGTGGAGACCTTCGAGGCGCTGAGCGCCGAGGGACCCGTGCTGGTGGACATTTGGGGACCGCAGTGTCAGCCATGTCTGGCGCTGATGCCGGCGGTCGAGTCGCTTGCCGAGACCTACGGCGACCGCGTGCGGTTCCTGACCGTCAACGCGCCCGAGAACCGAAAGGTCTGCCGGGATCTGCGCGTCGCGGGCTTGCCTGCGTACCTCACGATGCGCGACGGCGTCGAGGTCGAACGGCTGACGAGCAACGCAACGACGCCGGAGCAGATCGAGCAGGCGATTGTTCGCCTGCTCGAGGGCGCGCCCGCCGTGGGCCCGCCGGTTCCCGAACATTTGCGCAGCACGTGATGCGGGGAGGTGAGAAGGAGATGGATCTTCGCGGCAAGAAGGTGATCGCGCTCGGCGAGCGTGACAGCGTGCCGGGCGAGGCGCTCGCCGCCGTCGCGGGCAGCGCCGGCGCCGACGTGATCGAGATTCGCACAGAGTGCTTCGTCTGAACGGCGTCGGGTGCCATGGACCCGGAGAACCAGGCGCTGATCAAACGGATCGTCGAGGAGCTCGGCACCGAGGACATCGTGGTGATGCTCGGGGCCGGCGACGCCGAAGCGGTCGAGGTGGCCGCCGAGACCGTCCGTGACGGCGATCCGGCCTGGGTGGGGCCATTGGCGGGCGTCCAGTTGGGACTCCCGGTGCTGCATGTGTTCGAAGACGAGGTGAAGGCCCAGGCCGATCCTGCCGTGTACGAGGAGCAGATCGGCTTCTTCGAGATGACCTTGGACGTCGCCGGCGTCACCGCGGCGATGCGGCGGGCGCGCGGCGAGCAGGCGGACTAGCCGGGCGCGGTGATCGGGCCGCTGGGCGGAGGTGGCGCGATCGCGTCGTCGTACCACCGGCCGCCACCGATCTCGCCGCCGTCGACGACCAGGGTTTGCGCGGAGATAAAGCGGGCCTCGTCGCTCGCGAGAAAGAGCACCGCCATCGCCTGATCGCGCGGCGTTCCGGCGTGCCCGAGCGGGATGCGGTCCAGGTAGCGTCGAATCACAGCCATCTCCTCGGCGTCACCGGCAAGCCCGCGCTCGGCCTCCGGCGTGATCGTCTCGCCCGGCGCCACGCTGTTGACCCGAATGCCCGCACGCCCGACCTCGTGCGCCACCGCCTTGGTAAGTGCGACCAGCGCCGCTTTGGAGGCGTTGTAGATCGCCTCGGGCGACTCGTTGTGCAACGCGTTTGCGCTCGTGATGTTTACCACGGCGCCACCCGAGCCCCGATCGATGAGGTGGCGACAAACGTCGCGCATGAGGAGCAACGGCGCGCGCACGTTGACCGCGAGACAGTCGTCGACGACGAGCGCGTCGAGGTCGAGAACCGAGCCGTCTGGTTGCACGCCGGCGTTGTTGACCAGGACGTCCACCGCCCCCATCGCCGCGACGGCCGCCGGCACGACTCCGTGGACCTGGTCGACGTCCGCGAGGTCCGCCGTGTGGATCGAGAGCCTGTCTGCGTGCGGGTGCGAGTCGTGCACCCGCGACAACGCCTCGTCGGTGCGGTCGGTTGCGAACACGGACGCGCCTTCGTCCAGGAAGGCATCCACGATCCCGCGCCCGATCCCTCGCGCGCCGCCGGTCACGATGACGCGCACGCCGTCGAACCGCATTCGGCCCCCTGTCTCTGGTCGACTGTCGACAGTGCCATGCTACGTTATGCCGATGGACGCGCAGCCGCCGCTCGAGCCGCTCGCAGCGCCCCGCTCCCTCGCGGAGGACGCCGCGGACCGGATCCGTGAGCAGATCCTCGCCGGTGGGTTCAGTCCGGGCGAGCATCTCGTCGAGGCCAAGATGGCCGAACAGCTGGCGATCAGCCGCGGTCCGGTGCGGGAAGCCTTCAAGCTGCTTCGTGCCGAAGGTCTGCTCAACGAGGAGCCGCGGCGCGGCACGTTCGTGGTGAGCCTTACCGCCGACGACGTGCGTGAGATCTACGGGCTGCGCGCCGCGCTCGAAGGCAGGGCGGCCCGCCTGCTCGTCCGGGCGAACGATCCGATCGCCCGGGCGGGGCTTCGGGCGCTCGCCGACCAGATCGACGCCGCGGTTGCCTCGGGCGATGCGAGCGCGGTCTCGCGCGCCGATCTCGCGTTTCATCACGGGATCTGCGAGTTCTGCGGGAACTCTCGGATTCTCGAGGTGTTCGATCGCTACGTGCCGATGCTCCGTGCCTTGCTCCGCTTGGACGAGCTCGTGCTCCGCTCGCTGAGCGACGTGTCGGCCCAGCACCGCCCGCTCGTGGAGGCGATCGAGGGGGGCGACGAGGATGCCGCGGCCCGTCTGCTGGCCGCGCACGCGGAGCAGGCGGGCGAGCTCATCTCGGGCGTCGTAGCCTCGAACGAGCCGGCCGCCGGGGTCCCCGGGTAGGGCCGTCTTGTCAACCGTTGACAATCTACCTTCGGTCACCTAGGTTCGGCCGGGTTCGCGTCGGGAGGAGGGTTCGGGCGATGAGATCGTTCATCCGTTCGGCGGCGGTGTGCGCGGCGATCGCGATGGTAGCGGCCGCCTGTGGCGGAGGCTCGAGTGCCAACTCCGGCTCGCCCGCCTCGCCGGGCGCCTCGGTCGATCCCGCCTCGGTCACCGGGACGATCCGTCTGCTGAGCTACACCGACGGCTTCGATCCCGGCTATCTTGCCGCTTTCGAGAAGGAGTACCCGAACGTCACGATCGAAACCTCCTCGATGGGCTCGAACGAGGAGGCGATCGCAAAGATTCAGGCCGGGTTTGACGCGGACGTCGTCAACAGCTGCGTCGACGAGGCCACGCTCGAGATGGTGCAGAAGGGCATCTACGCGCCGCTCGATCAGACACGCCTCAAGCACTGGAACGACATCTTCCCGTCGATGCAGCAGCTGCCCGGCGTGCAGGTCGACGGGCAGGTCTACATGCTGCCCGTCGATGCGGGCACGTCCGGCATCGTGTACAACGCCGACGTCGTCACCACCCCGCCCGATTCGTGGAGCGATCTGTTCGACCCGCAGTGGGCCGGTCGCGCCGGCATGGAGGACATCGCCGTCACCGCGTTCATGATCGGCGCGCTCACCCTTGGGATCGACGATCCGATCAACATGGACCAGTCCGAGATCGATCAGGTGAAGCAGTTCCTCATCGATCACAAATCGCAGTTCCGCACGTTCTGGAAGGGCGACGCTGCCGCGAAGTCGCTGTTCAAGTCGGGCGAGATCGTGATCAGCTCCGGGTATCCCGACACCGCCAAGTCGCTCCAGAACGAAGGCGTGAACGCGGAGTTCGCGGTGGCGAACGAAGGGCAGTTCCTGTGGGCGTGCGGCTACGGCATCACGCCCGATGTCGCGCCCGAAGACCTCGACGCCGTGTACGCGCTCTTGAACTACTACTCCAGTCCCGAGGCCGAGCTCTACGAAGCCGAGAACTGGAACTACCAGGTGGCGAACGCCAAGACGCTCGACCTCGCCACGCCCGAGCTGATCAAGCAGGCGTCGCTCGATGCGCCGATGCACATGGACAACGCCATTCCGGCGAGTCCGCCGGCAAACCGCGACGCGTGGGTTGCCGCGTGGACCGAGGTCAAGGCGAGCTAGTGCCACGGCGCGCGGTGGACTGATGGCGACCGGCGTCGTTGATCGAGCCGACGTCCACGGCACGCCCGCGACGCCCTCCCGCGCAGCGGTCCGCACGCGTGCGGCAGCAGGCACGTGGGGATGGCGGGTCTTTCTCTGGATCGTCTACCTGGTGCTTTTCGGCCCGCTGCTCATCCTGATGCTGTTCAGCATCAACGATTCGAACATCCTCGCCTTCCCACTCGAAGGCATCACGTTTCATTGGTACGTGGATGCCTTCCACGACGTGTTGTTGCGGGAGGCGCTCGTCAACTCGATCGTCGTCGCCTCCATCGTCGCGCCGGTGTGCCTCGTGCTCGGCACCCTGACCGCGTTCGGCCTCACTCGGTTCCGCTTTCGCGGTCGCGGAGCGGTCAGCGGGCTCGTCGGCGCGCCGCTCATCCTGCCGTGGCTCATCATCGGGATCGCCGGGCTGATGTTCTACGTGCGATTCAACGTGGATCTGTCGCTCAACACGGTCATCGCCACCCAGATCGTGTGCACCTTCCCGCTGGTGACCGCGATCGTCGCCGCGCAGCTGTTCCGGTTCCAGCGTGTGCAGGAGGAAGCCGCGATCGACCTCGGCTGTTCGCGGATGCAGGTGCTTCGCTACATCATCCTGCCCCACATCGCCCCCGCGCTCGCCGCGGGCGCGATCTTCGCGTTCACCTGGTCGTTCAACAACTATGAGATCAGCGCCTTCACGATCGGCTTCCAGCAGACGTTCCCGGTGTGGGTCTACTCCAGCGTGCGCAACCCGGATCACACGGCCGTCGTCAACGCGATCTCCACGGTGATCTCGATCGTGCAGGTCGCCCTGATTTGGCTGGCCCTGATGCTGCTGCGCTCGCGCAGCGGCGACGACGCGACGCGCGGCATCATCGCGGGAACCGACAGCCTGGCGGGCTCGGCGAGGACCTGACGTGGACGCCACCGTTTCCACCCGTGCCCCGACCCGCCGTCCGCGGCAGGGCGGGTCGGGCCGCAGTGCCTTCGGCATCCTGTTCGCACCGGTGACGCTGCTCATCGTCTTGTTCCTGGCACCGACGGTGATCATGGCCGCAATGAGCCTCCTCAAGTTCCCGCCGAACACCAAGAGTGGCTACACCTTCGAGCACTACGTCGACGTGCTTACGAATCCGCTCAATTGGAAGATCGCGTGGACGACGCTGTGGATGGGTACGGCTGCGATGACCATCATGCTCGCCATCGCGATCCCGCTCGCCTACTTCATGGTGTTCCGAGCGGGCCGCTGGGAGCTCTTCCTGTTGTTGTCGCTGGTGCTTGCCGACGAGCTGGCGCCGGTCGTGAAGGTCTACGCCTGGCAGGTCATCTTGGGTCGCAACGGCATCATGAACTGGCTGATCCCGGGGCCGCCGAAATCCTGGCTGCTCTTCAGCCCGTTCGCGGTGATCGTGACGCTGGCGGCCACCTACATCACCTACACGACGATCCCGATCTATGCGGCGATGAAGGCGATCGACGCATCGATGCTGGAGTCGGCCGTGGATCTCGGCGCCGGCTGGTGGGTCCAGGGGCGGCGGATCCTCATTCCGCTCGCGGCGCCCGGCATCTTCATCGCGATGATCCTGGTCTACATCCCGATGCTCACCGACTTCGTGACGGCCGACATCGTCGGCGGTACCGGCAGCTACATGATGGGCCAGCGCGTGCGGGACCTGATCCTCGGATCCGGCGACTGGGGTGCGGGCTCGGCGCTCAACCTCGTCCTGCTCACGCTCTCGGTCGTCTTCTCGCTGGTCGCCTATCGGCTGGCCCGACTGAACAGGATCCAGACATGACCACCGAATCGACGCCCGCACCCGCATCGCACGAGGGCGAGATCGTGATCGACGGGGTCACGAAGCGGTTCGCCGACGTCACCGCCGTCGACGACGTGACGATCCGGATCGCGGGTGCGGAGTTCTTCTCGATGCTGGGTCCCAGCGGGTGCGGCAAGACCACCACCCTGCGGATGATCGCCGGGTTCGAGATACCGGACGTCGGCCGCATTCTTCTGCAGGGTAACGATGTCACCCACGTGCCGCCGGCCAAACGCAACGTGAACATGGTGTTCCAGGCCTACGGTCTGTTCCCGCATATGACGGTCGCCGAAAACATCGCGTTCGGACCGAAGATCAAGAAGATCCCCCGCGCCGAGCTCACGACGCGGATGAGCGAGGTGATTCGCACCGTGCAGCTCGAGGGGTACGAGGATCGGCGTCCCAATCAATTGTCGGGTGGCCAGCAGCAGCGCGTCGCCCTCGCCCGCGCGCTGGTCAATCGCCCGGCCGCGCTCTTGCTCGACGAGCCGCTCGGCGCGCTCGACCTCAAGCTCCGCAAGGAGATGCAGCTCGAGCTCAAGGAGCTTCAGCAACGGACGGGCACCACGTTCGTCTACGTCACGCACGACCAGGAAGAGGCGATGACGATGAGCGATCGCATCGCCGTGATGAACGGCGGCGTGGTGGAACAGCTCGCCTCGCCGCGCGAGCTCTACCAGCGGCCGGCGAGCGCGTTCGTGGCGGGGTTTATCGGTACCTCGAATCTCATCGAGCTCCGGATCGACCGCCGCGACGCCGCGGTGCTGGCAATGGATCTCGGGGAGGGCCAGCGCATTCTGGCGCTCGAGCCCGCCGACGGTGTGGCGCAGGATCGCGCGACGATCACGGTGCGTCCCGAGTGGATCAAGCTCGCGAACGGCGCGGCGGACGAGCGGGCTTCTTACGTGGCCGGGACCGTGATCGACGTGGTCTATCTGGGTTCGATCACGCAGTTGATCGTGCTGCTTCGCACCGGCGAGCGCCTCACGGTGCACCGCTTCAACGACGAGGTCGGGGCGATCGAGCCTCGGCCGGGCGAAACGGTGATGCTGCGGTGGGCGGCAGAGCACAGCTACATCGTCGGTTCCCAGCCGCCGACCGAGCGGCGCTGAACGACAGAGGAGGGACGGATCGATGGCTACGGAAATGGGCTCCATGACCGCGGAGCAGATCGTTGCCGACGCGAAGCGATACACCCTGTACGACTGGAGCGTGCAGTCGAGGGTGGCGCCGCTTGCGATCGACCGCGCCGAGGGCGTGTACATGTACGGCGTCGACGGCAGGCGATGGCTCGACTTCAGCTCGCAGCTCATGGGCGTGAACATCGGCCATGGCGACAAGCGCGTGACCGAGGCGATCGCACGCCAGGCCGAGAAGCTCCCGTACATCTCGCCGTTCCACGCGTTCGAGGGCAGGGCGGTCCTCGGCAAGCGGCTGGCTGGTCTCTGGCCGGGGGAGATCGAGAAGACGTTCTTCACGCTCGCCGGCGCCGAGGCGAACGAGAACGCGGTGAAGATCGCGAAGATGTTCACCGGCCGGCAGAAGGTGCTTGCTCGCTACCGCAGCTATCACGGGTCGACCTACGCGACGATGTCGATGACCGGCGATCCGAGGCGCTGGCCCAACGAGCAGCCGCCGATGCCCGGCGTCGTACACGTGCTCGACCCCTACCACGGCCCTCGCCGTGGGTTCGACGATGCCGACACCGCACTCGCGTTGTTGGAGGAGACGATCGAGCTGGAGGGGCCGGAGACGATCGCCGCGTTCATCCTCGAGCCGGTCGTGGGCACGAACGGGGTGCTCATCCCACCGGACGGCTACCTGCAAGGGGTTCGCGAGCTCTGCACGCGCTTTGGGATCCTCATGATCGCCGACGAAGTGATGTGTGGATGGGGCCGGACGGGCGAGTGGTTCGCCGTCGACAATTGGCAGGTGGTGCCCGACCTCATCACCACGGCAAAGGGACTGACGTCGTCGTACGCACCGCTCGGCGCCGTCGGCCTTGCGCCCGAGATCGCCGCGTACTTCGACGAGCACATGTTCTGGGGCGGCTTGACCTACAACACGCATCCGCTTGGGGTTGCCGCCGCGATCGCCGCGATCGACGTGCTTGAGGACGACGACCTGGTCGGGAACGCACGGCGACTCGATCCGGTGATGCGCCGGCACCACGAGGAGCTCGCTGCGGCGCACCCCAGCGTGGGCCGCACGCGCAACATCGGCCTGTTCGGCATCATCGAGCTCGTCAAGAACCGCGAGACGATGGAGCCCCTGTCGCCGTTCAACACGGTGAACGAGACGATGCAGGCGCTCAACCGATCGCTGCTCGACCACGGTCTCTCGACCTTTATCCGGTGGTGGAACGTGATGACGAACCCACCGCTCTGCATCACCCAGGAGCAGCTCGCGGAGGGCTTCGAGATCCTCGACGAATGTCTTGGGGTCGCCGACGCGGCGATGGAGGAGTAGGCGGTGACTCCGGAGTCTGTCGGCGTCATCGGCTTGGGCATCATGGGCAAGCCCATGGCCATGAACCTGGTTTCCGCAGGCTTCCAGGTGACCGTCCATTCGCGGAGTCCCGCCCCGGTGGAGGAGCTGGTCTCTGTGGGCGCCCGTCAGGCCGCCGACCCTGCGGCGGTGGCCGCGGCGAGCGACATCACGATCACGATGCTGCCCGATACCGCGGATGTCGAGCTTGTGCTCACCGGGCAAGACGGCGTGATGGACGGCGCCACGGAGGGCTCGTTGGTCATCGACATGAGCTCCATCGATCCGGGCCCGACGCGCACGTTGGCGACGGCGTTCGCGTCCCGCGGTATCGAGATGCTCGATGCGCCGGTCAGCGGCGGCGAGCGGGGCGCGATCGACGCAACGTTGTCGATCATGATCGGCGGTGACGCGGGCGCGGTTGCGCGTGCGATGCCCGTGTTCGAGGCGCTCGGGGCGAACATCGTGCACGTCGGTCCGAGCGGTGCCGGACAGGTCGCGAAGGCGTGCAACCAGCTGGTGGTCGCCGCCACCATCGAGGCGGTCGCCGAGGCGCTTCTGCTTGCGGAACGGTCGGGGGTCGATCCCGCCAAGGTTCGGGAGGCCCTTCTCGGCGGGTTCGCCGGCTCGAAGATCCTCGAGGTGCACGGTCAGCGGATGCTCGACCGAACGTTCGACCCCGGCTTCCGTATTCGGTTGCACCGCAAGGATGCGCGTATCGTCGAGGATGCTGCCGCCGCGACCGGGACCCCGATCCCCGCCTTCGCGGTGGTCGCCGAGCAGCTGCAACGCGCCGTCGATGCGGGCGACGGCGAGCTCGATCACAGCGGGTTGTTCGTCGAACTGGAGCGGTTGGCAGCGGCGAGATCGTGAGCGCCGGCTCGACATCGCGATCGGACCTGATCGGTTCGGTGCTTGCGGTGGCGATGGGCGTGCTCTTCGCCTTTGTCGTGATCCTTGGCAAAGGGCTCCTGCACGGTGGGCCGCCGTTCACGCTCCTGTTCCTCCGGTTTGCGCTCACGGCGCTGCTGCTGGCCGCGGTCGCGGCAGCGACCGGGCGGCCGATCATTCCGGTGCCCGGCGAGCGACTCGGGCTCGCGCTGGCGGGACTCCTTGGGTACGGCACCGAGTCGGCGCTGTACTTCAGCGCGATCAACCACGGAAGCGCAGCGTCCGTGACGCTCCTGTTCTACCTCTACCCGGTCTGGGTCATGATCGTGGCGAGCTTGATTGACCGGCGTGTTCCCGCTCGCGTGTTGGTGATGGCCCTCGTGATGGCGCTGTCGGGCGGGGCGATCGTGATCCTGGGCGGCGGCGGGATCGAGATTGCAGCCGCCGGGGTCGTGCTCGCCCTCCTTTGCTCGTTCGCGTACACGGCGTACCTGACGGTGACCGACCGGGTCGCGCAGCGAAGCGAGCCATTGGCGACCGGGATGTGGGTCGCGGCCGGGGCCTGTGTTTCCAACCTGACGTTCGCCCTGGTGAGCGGCACGTGGACACTGCCGAGCGGATCGTTGGCGCCGCTGCGGGTGCTTGCGATGGCAGGGTGCACGGCGGCCGCATTCGTCTGCATGATGGCCAGCCTGCAGCGCATCGGCGCCGTTCGAAACGGCATCATCGGCGTGCTGGAGCCACTAACGGTCGCCGTGCTCGCCGCGCTGTTCCTGAGTGAGCCGATCACGGCGGCGATCGTCGCGGGCGGTGTCCTCATCCTCGGGGCGGGCGTGCTCGCCACGGTGGCGGGACGTCCGCGCATCCGCGAGCCCGACCTTTAGTAGCGTTCGTCCAATGACGGAAACGCTCTACTCGACCGACGCGTACGCGGACGTGTGCGACGCGCGTGTCGTGGCGGTGACCCCGCTCGGCGTCGTGCTTGACCGGACGGTCGCCTACGCGCGCGGCGGCGGCCAGCCCGGAGACACGGGAACGCTCGTCTTCGACGGCGGCGAGGCGGCGATCGCCGATACGTTCTACGAGCGGGAGTCCCGGTCGCTGATCCACCAGCTGGCCGAGGGTTCGCCGGTTCCGTCCGAGGGCGTGCCGGTCCGTGTCGCCATCGACGCCGACCGCAGGCGCACGATCATGCGCACCCACACGGCCCTGCACGCGCTGAGCGGCGTGATCTTCACGCACTACGGCGCGAAGGTGACCGGCGGCAACATGGAGCCGGGCGGCGTCGCCCGGATGGACTTCGAGCTCGATGCGATGAGCAAGGAACTCGCGATCGAGGTCGAGGAACGGCTCAACCTCGCCCTCGCCGACGACCACGCGGTCAACGTGCTGTTCCTGCCCCGCGCGGAGGCGCTCGCGGATCCCGATCTCATTCGGACAAAGGCAAACCTCATTCCGGAGCACGTCGATCCGATCCGCGTCATCGACATCGAGGGGATCGACAAGCAGGCCGACGGCGGCACGCACGTGCGTTCCACCCTTGAGGTCGGCCGCATCCGCATCGTCAAGACCGAGTCGAAGGGCCGCGCCAACAAGCGCATGCGGATCCAGCTCGAGGGCTAGCTCGATGCTCGGCGCGTTAGCTGATCAGCGCGCCGAGCACGAGGAAGATGAGATACACGACGATCCCGCCGACGGTGAGGACCAGCCGGAGCTGCCGAGGGATGGGTGATCGGCCGAACGCGTAGTAGAGCAGCGGTCCGATGAACGGCACCAGCAGCACGACGAGCATCCAGCGCGTGCGATGCGGCATCGGCACCGACTCCTGGCGGATCAGGTCCCACATCGCGACGGCGACCCACGTCACATACAGCACGAACGGCAGGATCGACCCGTACAGGCCGACCAGCACTCCTCCCCACGACGTTGCGATCGGCACGCCCATGATCGTGATCTCCCTTGCGACGGTCGGACCCGAGGCCGTCTTGATCAAGGCCGGGTCGCGGATCTCATACGGTTGCGGCAGGTTCTCGCCACCGATCGCGATGACCGGCGGCGCCTCCTTCGGATCGCCCTCCATCTGCGGTTGCGGCGGCGGCGCGGGCTGCGTTCGCCAGTCCCCGCCCGGAACCGCGCCCCCCAAGACGGCGAGATAGCGCGACAGCGACTCGAACGTCGGCGACATCCAGCCACCGCCGCCGGGGAACGGCCGGAACCCCCGGCACGGGTACAGCAGTTGGATGGCAGGTGGCTGGCTCGTTTGGAACGTGTTGCCCGAGAAGCAGTCGCCGCCCTCCGAAGGAGCGGCAAGCCCGAGGTCGGCGAGCCCGCTTCGTCGAACGACGTTGTCGCGAACGGTGTTGTCCGCCGTGACCCATACGTTGCTATCGAAGATCGGCATGACGAGGATGCCGTAGGTGGGGGAGTCCTCGACCAGGTTGTTCGTGACGAGGTTCCCGCGCCCCCCCGTGACGAGGATTCCCGTGCCGAACGCGGGATAGGTCAGCGCCAGCGTCGGCGCGTCCGGGTTCCCGTTGTCGTGGACGTAGTTGCCGGCGATCACGGCATTGCGTTGCGGCGGCAGCAGTTCGGAGTCCAGCGTGTTCGGAACGATCCCGGCGAGGTTCCCGTACCACTCGCTGTTGACGACGGCGAGATCGTCGCTTGCGTTGGTGCCCGAGAAGCCGGCGGCGTTGTCGGTCGCGATCACGTCGGTGATCAACGAGTGACACGGGTTGCACTGCCCGATGTAGAACCCAGAGTCGGGGGAGCCGCTTGCCCAGGAGTGGTCGAACTGCCCGTAGTCGGAGTCGTAGGCAAAGATGCCGTAGTCGCCGTTGTTGTAGGCGGTGAGGTACGAGCCCCAGAATCCGTGGACGCGGTTCCAGTAGAAGCCGTTCAGCAGCTCGTTGCGCACGGTCATGTTCTGGATGACGACCCCGTCTGCCTCAATCACCTGGATGCCGTTTGCGCGCCTGAACTCGCCGTCGATGATCGTCGTGTTGCGGTTCTCGCCGCGGATCGTCACGTACGGAGTGGTGACGGTGACCTGCTCCGTGTAGACGCCCGGGGCGATCAGCACCATGCCGCCGGGTCGTGCGTGATCGACACCCTCCTGGATGGTGGGGTAGTCGGCCGGCACGTGCACCGTGTTCGCGTAGCCGGTCGGCGGAGGCTCTCGGCCGGGGCCGACCTCGTCGCCGCCCCCGCCCGGCAGCGGCGTGTCGCCGACGACGACGAGGCCCGTCATGCCGACCCCGGGCGCGCCGTGGTACTTGCAATAGAACCGATAGATGCCCGGCTGGTCGAAGGTGTGATCGAAGTCCTGCCCGGGGTCGAGATTGCCCGAGTCCCAGGAGCCGTCGTCGGCGGTGGCGGTGTGCGCCGCACGGCCGTCGTTCACCCACTCCACCGATTGGCCGGGCTGGATCCGCACGATCTGCTGGTTGAAGACGTTGTCGATGGCGTGGACCGTGGCGTCGTAGTCCTCGGCGAGTGCCGGCGAGGCCGCCCAGACGATGGCTCCCGCAAGGAGGACCGCTGCTGCGCGCCGGATCATCGGCGCGGACGCTAGCACCTCAGCGGAGCGCGGCCGCGTACCACTCGGCGACCTCGCCGAGCCATCGTCCCGGAGCCTCCATCTGCGGCACGTGGCCGACCCGAGCGAGCAGCCGGCCGCGCCACGACGGATAACGAACGAGCGCGGCCTCGGCATAGGCGACCGGCACGAAACGGTCGCGCCGGCCGTGGATCACGAGGACCGGACACCGGAGGTTGCTCATGGCACGGTGCCCCGCGTCGGGCGAGCGCACGTAGCCGTTGATCGACCGAGCGGCCTCGAGAAACGCGTCGGTCGCATCGGGCTGGGTCCGCAAGTCGGCCACCAGCTCCGCGTTGAGCGCGATGACCTCATCGGGGATGGTGCTCGGATCCACCGTGAGCATCCGCAGGCCCAGGCGCACGAAGGTCTCCGGGTCGACCGCAGCGCGCCGCGTCTTGACGACGGCCTCGCCCAGCCGCGGCACGTCGTAAGCCGCGAACGAGGCCAGCACGAGCGGGTGTGGCCAGCCGCCACGCGTGTACGGGTAGACCGACGACGTGAGCACGATGCCGGCGATCCGGTCGGGCTCCATCGCTCCTTCGAGCGCCGCGATCGCGCCGCCCATGGAGTTGCCCGCGAGGATGACCGGGCCGTCCGTCGTCTCGTCGAGAAACCGCGACACCCAGCGCCGAGAGTCCATGAGCCGGGTTGGGCGCCCGGTCTTCGGCGAGCGGCCGAATCCCGGAAGATCGGGCGCGAGGACGCGGCCGAGTCCGGCCAGGCCGGGCGCAACCTGGAGCCAGCTCAGATGGGAGCCGCCGAGGCCGTGGAGGCATACGACGGTCGTCTCGGAGGGGCCCTCCCACTCCCGGTAGGCCATCGGCCCGTCGACGTCGATCGTCTGCAGCGGCGGCAGGTCCAGGTTCACGCGTGGGAGCGTAGCGTCCCGCCTGCGGAATAACGGCGCCAAACCGATTGTTTGGCACGTTAGTGAACAGCTTCACAAGAGCGTCACATGCTCTGAGCTTTACATATTCGGCGACCCCCCCTACCATGGCCTCAGAACGGCGAAGGCGTTTGCGCAGGAACGTCGCGAACCCACGCCCCGTTCTTGGCGAATCAGGAGGAACGCCCCCAAGTTCTTCGAGGAGCGAAGCCGCGCCCGGCGGCGGATGCCTTCGAGGAGGAGGTTGATACAAAGTGCCGGACCCGGCTCGTCCCCTAGGGACTGACGATGCTGATGACCTGCGCCTCTACCTCGAGGCAGCTGCCCGCGAGCCGCTGCTCACCAAGGAGGAAGAGGTCGAGCTGGCCATGACGATCGAGGGCGGCAAGGAGGCCGAAGAGCGTCTCCGTGCCGGCCGTCTCCGTTCGGAGAAGTCGATCGCCAAGGCCCGCGCCGACGTGCGAAAGGCCGAGGCGGCTCGCCAGCGCTTCATCATGGCGAACCTTCGTCTCGTGGTGTCCGTGGCCCGCAAGTACCAGGGCCAGGGGCTGCCGCTCCTCGACCTGATCCAGGAGGGCAACATCGGACTGATGCGCGCCGTCGAGCTGTTCGACTGGCGCCGTGGGTTCAAGTTCTCGACCTACGCCACCTGGTGGATCCGTCAGGGAATCACGCGCGCGATCGCCGATCGCTCGCGTTCGATCCGCCTGCCGGTGCACATCCACGACCGGCTGCGCAAGCTGAACCGCACGCGGTTCCAGTTCGCGCAGACCGTGGGCCGCGAGCCGACGCGCGAGGAGCTCGCGAAGGCGCTCGACACCACGGTCGACGAGATCGACGATCTGACCGAGATGGGGCGGCGCGAGCCGCTGTCCCTGCAGTCCCCGGTCGGCGAGGACACCGAGCTCGGTGACCTGATCGAGGAGATCGACTCCGACGCCGGGTTCAACGAGGTCGAGGACCAGCTGCTCCGCGAGGAGATCGGCGACGCCGTCGACCAGGTGCTCGACGAGCGCGAGCGCCACGTGGTGGCCCTGCGCTATGGCCTGGAGAACGGCCAGCCGCTCAGCCTGCGCGAGACCGGCAAGGTGCTCGGTCTGTCGGGCGAGCGCGTTCGTCTGATCGAGCGCGAGGCGCTGCGCAAGCTGCGCGACTCGAATCTGATCAACGCGGTGGCGCTGGGCAACTGAGCCCGCATCACCACAGCTCCGCGTGACGGGGGCGGCCCTTCGGGCCGCCCCCGCTGCTTTTTGGCGCTGTGTCGAGAGCGCCGTGGGTACGATGCGGGCCGTGAGCGACGAACTGCTCGACTGGATCCGCAACTCGGTGATCGGCGCCGACGAGGCGGTGATGGGCCCCTACGGGCTCCGCCGCGTCACCTACGCCGACTACACCGCATCAGGGCGTTCGCTCGCGCCGATCGAGGACTACATCCGCGACGCGGTATTGCCGCTGTACGCGAACACCCACAGCGAGTCCTCCGGCACCGGCATGCAGACGACCCGCTTCCGGGAGGAGGCCCGCGCACTAATTCTCGATGCGTGTGGCGGCGATCTCGCCGACCACGTCGTGATCTTCGCGGGCTCCGGCTCGACGGGCGCGATCGACAAGCTCGTGGCCTGTCTCAATCTGCGGCTGCCGGCCGACCTCGACGAGCGCTATCACCTCCGCGACCGGATCCCGCAAGATGAGCGCCCGGTTGTGTTCATCGGTCCCTACGAGCACCACTCGAACGAACTGGCGTGGCGCGAGTCGATCGCCGACGTCGTCGAGATTTCCGAGGACCACGACGGACGCATCGACCTCGTGAAGCTCGAGGAGGCATTGATCGAGCACGCCGACCGGCCCGTGAAGATCGGGAGCTTCTCGGCGGCGTCGAACGTCACGGGGATCCTGTCGGACACGCGCGCGATCTCTGTGCTGCTGCATCGACACGGCGCGCTCTCGTTCTGGGACTTCGCGGCGGCGGCGCCGTACGAGGATGTCCGGATGGCGCCGAGGCGCGACGGCGACGACAACGATGCCGCGATGGACTACATGGACGCCGTGTTCATCTCGCCACACAAGTTCATCGGCGGCCCCGGGACGCCGGGCGTGCTCGTCGCGCGCCGCGATCTCTTCCACAACTCCGTGCCGAGCGTGCCCGGAGGCGGGACGGTCGAATACGTCAACCCGCTCGAGCACGTCTACCTCCACGACGTCGAGCGTCGGGAGGAGGGCGGCACGCCCGACATCGTGGGCTCCATCCGCGCGGGGCTCGTGTTCCGGCTGAAGAAGGAGGTCGGCGCCGAACGGATTCGCGAACGCGAGGAGTCGTTTACGCATCGCGCGCTGCATCGCTGGGAGGAGAACCCGAACATCGAGGTGCTCGGGAGCCACGACCTGCCGCGGCTGTCGATCGTGTCCTTCGTCGTCCGGCACGACGGCCGCTACCTGCACCACAACTTCGTGGTCGCCCTACTCAACGATCTGTTCGGCATCCAGGCGCGCGGCGGCTGCTCGTGTGCCGGGCCCTACGGGCACCGCCTGCTCGGGATCGACATCACGACGTCGCACGAGTTTCAGGAGCAGATCGCGCTCGGGTGCGAGGGCATCAAGCCCGGCTGGGTTCGCGTGAACTTCACCTACTTCTTGTCCGAGGAGGTCTTCTCGTTCGTGCTCGACGCGGTCGACCTGGTCGCGAACGAAGGGTGGCGTCTCCTGCCCTGGTATCGGTTCGACACGGCGAGCGGCCTGTGGCGCCACGTCGACGGGGTGCCGGAGCCGCCCATGACGCTCGACGGCGTCCGGTTCGACGCCGACGGGCTGCATGCCGACACCCATCGGCATCACGAGCAAGAGCCGCGGCTCGCGGACTATCTCGGGGAGGCGCGAGCGCTGCTCGCGAATCTGCCGGCACCACCGACGCCGGCGGCGCCCGACGGTCCGGCCGGTGCGGCGTTCGAGCGGCTGCGTTGGTTCTGGTTGCCCGGCGAGGTCTCGGCAACCTGAGTCAGGACTGCGCTCGGGTGGCGCCACGGCGCACTAGCGTGAGCAGACCGAGCGCGAGCAATGCAAACACGACGCCGGCGAGCACGGCGATCGGCCATCCGAGGGGGAGTCCGCCTCGCGCCGACGTGTCCGTCACGACTCGGTCCGAGCTCGACACGTCGACCCCGGCGATCGTCCACGAGCCGCCGTCCGCCTGCAGGTGCGCCGTTCCTGAGGTGGCCTGCCCGTCGACGTTCACCACGCGGAACGACACGTCGGCAGCGGTGTCGGTACGCGCCATGAGGGCGACCTCGATCGTGTCGAGCTGCCCCGGGTCGAGGTCGCGCCAGCCGGGCACGACCTGCTCGGAGAAAGCGTCCGGCGCGTACCGATCCGGCCGACCGGCGGCGCCCTGATTGAGCGAACGGAGCCAACTCTCGGCCACGCCTTCCGGACGTGCTTCCCGCGTACATCCGGCGAGCAGGACACACAGCACGGCGGTGAGCGCCGCGACACGCCTCATGCCATGACCGCCTCGTCCATCGCGACCATGTCCTCCGCGTTCGTCTCCGGCACGAACACCCACGCGACGACCATCGCGGCGGGAAGCATGGCGATCGTGATCAGCGCCATGGCGTCGCCGATCGAGCCGACGACGCCGGTGACGTGGTCCCCGAGCAACCCCACGACCAGCGCGCCGAGGACGCCGCCGACGATCTCGAAGGCGTTGCGGCACCACGCGGCCGCGCGCGAGCGCACGTAGGTGGGGAAGGGCTCGGTCGCGAACGCCGAGGTCATCGAGACCGACCCGAGACCGAAGAAGATCGTGAGACACAGAACCGGGAGCTCGACGCCCGCATCGAGTGTTTGGAAGGTCCACACGCCGAAGACCAGCGCGCCCGCCATGTAGACCTCGAACAGCGGCTTGCGACCAAAGCGGTCCATCAGTCGGCCGGCGACGAGGAACCCCGACGCGCCGGCGATGCCTGCGGCCGCCAGATACAAACCCGACGTTGCGACGCTCATCCCGATCTCCTGTTGTGCGTAGAAGGCCCACCAGAACGCGCCGGCGGAGATCACGAAGTAGCGGAAGAACGTAACGAGACCGACCGCCAGCACGGTCGTGCGATAGGCGGGCTTCCATGGCTCGAAGATGGAGGTGTGGTCGAGGTGCTCGCCGCGCTCGTCGGCGCGAATCGCCTCGTACCGCTCCGTCTCGAGCATCGAGCGTCGTCCGAAGGCGATCACCGCAAGCGGGATCAGCCCGACGAGGAAGAACGTCCGCCAGCCGGGCCCGAGATTCTGCAATCCGAGGAATGCGAGCACCCCGACGAAGATCCCGCCGAGCGTGTTCATCGACGTGACGATCCCGAGCGTCTTGCCACGGTGTTCCCGCGGAAACTCCTCGACGACGATCGTGATGGCGACCGCCCATTCCGCCCCGAGGAACATCTGGGCGAGGAACTGCGCGGCGGTGAGCCACAGGAGGCCGGGGGAGAGGGCCGTGAGGACCGTGGCTGCGGTGTAGCCGGCGATCGTGATGAGGAGCAGACGCTTGCGGCCGATCCGGTCGGCCTGGCCGGCGAGCACGAACGCCAGGACGCCCCCCAGCGCGGTGATGCCCCGAATCCAGCCGGCGTCTGCCTCCGACCCGCCGAGATCGCCGAGGACGAGCGCCAGCACGAACGCCAGGACGAACGTGTCATAACCTTCGAAGAACGTTGCCGAGGAGAGCAGGATGAGCAGCTTGCGACGGTAGCGGGCGTCGCGATCGGTCACAAAGCGTCCTCGACGATTGCCCTGGCGGCGATCACTTGCTCGAGCAAGCGTGTGCGCATTCGGTCTCGCAGGTCCTGTACGTCGGCGTCGGTCGAGCTGCCGCCCTCCGGCAGGATCGGCGGGCCGAACACGATCGCAAGGCGCGGACGCCATGGCGGTCCCCAGTTCACCCCCGTCCGGGGGTACTGCATTTGTGTGCCCCACAGGCCGACCGGCACGATCGGCACGCCCGTGGGCAGCGCGAGGCGTGCAAAGCCGCTGCGAATACGTTGAAGCTCGCCGGTCGGCTCCCACGCCACCGCGCCTTCGGGCGCGATCGCGAGCAGCGAGCCCTCGCGCAGAGTCTCGAGGGCCGCGTCGAGGGCGTGCTCGTCGCCGATACCGCGACGAATGGGGATCTGGTCGAAGGTCCGCAGCACCCATCCGAAGAACGGCCTGCGGAAGAACTCCGCGGCAACGATGAACCGGGTCGGGCGCCGGGTCCGTCGGCTCATCTCGTTGGCCAGCACCGGCCCGTCGAGCGCGCTCAAGTGGTTGAAGGCGACGATCGCCGGTCCGCGCGCAGGCACATGCTCGATGCCGACTACCCGGACTCGAAACAACAGATGTACCAGGGGGGTGACGAGGCGCAGGCCGATCCGCCACCAGGGGTTGAGTTCGCTGGTCGCCACGACGCGGATGCTAGTCGGGCTGCGGCTCGACCGCCTCGCGCGGCAGATCGAAACGGATGACCGTGCGCACGACCTCCCCGGCTAACATCGCCCGGAACGCCTCCGCGAGGGCCTCGTCGGTGAAGGGGGCCTCCTTGGTCACCATCGCGCCGAGGTTGAGCCGGCCGTCGGCGGCAAACGCCAGCCATGCCTCGAAGTCCTCGGGGAGCGGGTCGCCGCCGTCGGTCACCGTCAAGGTGGCCTTCGCCGGGTAGGCGGCGCCGGTCGTCGCCTCGCCCCAGTCGAGCGTGATCGTGCTGTCGGGGGCGGGGACGCCGATCGCGACGGCGGTGCCTGCGCGCGCCAGCATGCCGACCGCCTGTGCGACCACTGCCGCGTTGCCGGTCGCTTCGAACGCGACGTCCACTCCGCCGTCGGTCATCGCGCGCACCGCCGACGCGGGATCCTCCATCGACGCGTCGATCACGTCGGTGGCGCCGAGGGTCATCGCAATCTCCAACTTGGCACCGACCCGGTCGATCGCGATCAGCCGCGTGGCACCGGCGATGCGTGCGCCCTGCAGCGCGGCCAGCCCGATCCCGCCGAGCCCGATCACCGCGACGGCGTCGCCGGCGCGCACCTGAGCCGTGTTGAGGGCGGCACCCACGCCGGTGGACGCACCACAGCCGAGCAGGCACGCCTGGCCAAGATCGAGACCGTCGGGAATGCGGAAGACCTGCGGCGCCCGCACCACCGTGTGGGTGGCGAGCGAGCCGATCGATAGCGTTCCGGTCAGCTGCGCGCCGTCGCTCGCGTGCAGCCGCGGCGGCTGTTGCCACCAGTGGTCGCATCGACGCGGCCGGCCACGACGGCATGCGGTGCAGACGCCACAGGGCACGGCCCAGGCGAGCAGGACGGCGTCGCCCGGTACCACGTTCGTGACGCCCTCGCCGGTCTCCTCGACGATGCCCGCGCCTTCGTGGCCGAGCAGCATCGGAAACGGTGCTCCCCAATTGCCGTTGGCGATCGCCCAAAGATCCGAATGACATACGCCGTTGGCCACGACGCGGACGAGCACCTCGCCCTCGCCGGGCGGCTCCACACGGATCGGCTCGATCTGGGCGGCAGCTCCCGGGGCGGCGACCACGACGCCCAGTGCTTCGATCATGTGCGCGCTCCTCCAGCTTCCCTGGCAGCTTCCCTGGCAGCTTCCCTGGCATGGTTCACGGCCGACACGCATGCTAGCGTCCGGCCGATGGACGTCCGGAGCCTCCGTGACCTCGTCGCCGCCCGATTCGAGGAGTATGTGGCCGAACTCGAGGCCATGGTCAACACCGATTGCGGCTCCTACTCGGCCGATGGGGTGAACGCGATCGTCGATCGCTGTGCGGAGCGGCTCGACGGGTGGGGCTGGGCGCTCGAGCGGCGCGCACACGTCCCGGCCGAGGGCGAGGAACGGCTTGGCGATCTGCTCGTCGGACGGCTGACCGGTGGCGGGGGGCCGCGGGTACTGCTGGTCGGACACACCGACACGGTGTTCGACGACGGAACGGCCGCCGCCCGGCCGTTCCGGGTCGAGGGCTCCATCGCATACGGGCCGGGCGTCTCGGACATGAAGAGCGGGCTGCTGAGTGGGTTCTTCGCGGTTCGGGCGCTGCAGGACGCCGGCCTGGACTCGTTCGAGCAGATCACCTACGTCTGCAACCCCGACGAAGAGATCGGCTCGCCGTTCTCCGGCCCGGTGATTCGCGAGCTCGCCCCGCAGCACGATGTGGCCTTCGTGCTCGAGAGCGGCCGCGCCAACGGGGACTTCGTCACCGCCCGCAAGGGCGTGACCGATTATCGCGTCACCGTCCACGGCCGGGCGGCGCACGCCGGGGTCGAGCCGGAGAAGGGCCGCAACGCCATCGCGGGCGCTGCGCTCCTGGTCACCGAGCTCCAGGCGCTCAACGGCCGCTGGCCCGGCGTCACGGTGAACGTCGGCACGGTTGCGGGCGGCACGCGACCCAACGTGGTGCCCGATCGATGCGTGCTCGAGGTCGACTTGCGTTCTCCGGCCGCCGACACGCTGACGCAGGCCGAGTCGGAGATCGAGCGCATCTGCGCGGGCGAGGCCGCGGCCGGCACGACGATCGAGGCCGAGCGCACGAGCTGGCACCGGCCGATGGAGAAGACGCCGGGGGTCGCCGCCCTTGCCGAGCGGGCGATCGCCTTCGCCGGCGAGCTCGGCGTCGAGCTGCGCGATGCGGCGACGGGCGGTGCCTCCGACGCCAACACGATCGCCGCCGTCGGCACACCGGTGATCGACGGGCTCGGTCCCACCGGCGGCGACGACCACGCGCCGGGTGAGTGGACCGACCTGGACTCTGTGGTGCCGAGGACGGCGGTGCTCGCGGCGCTGATCGGGCTGCCGTGAGTGACGCCGACGCCTGGCTCGACGACCTGCATCCTGAGGCATACCGCACGCTCGTCGAGGGCGTGCCGGCGATCCTGTACATCGACCGGCCCGACGAGCTGTCGACCAATCTCTATACGAGCCCGCAGATCGAGCCGATGCTCGGATACACGTCCGAGGAGTGGCGCACCGACGTCGATCTGTGGCGCCGGCAGCTCCATCCCGAGGACCGCGAGCGCGTCCTGGAGACGCATCGCCGCTCCAACGCGACGGCGAGCCAGTACCTCGACGAGTACCGGATCCGCACACGTGACGGACGGACATTGTGGATCCGGGACGAAGCGTGGCCCGTTCTGTCCCCCGACGGCTCCATTCTGTTCTGGCGCGGCGTGATGCTCGACATCACGGATCGCAAAGAGGCCGAGGACAAGCTGCGATGGAGCCTCGCCGAGCTTCGGCAGACGGTGCTGGAGCGACGCGAGTTGGCGCGCCGCCTCGAACAGGCTCAGGAGCTGGAGCGCCGCCGTATTGCCGCCGACCTGCACGACGATCCCATTCAGGTCATGAGTGCGGTCGACATGCGGCTGCAGCTGTTGTTGGGCATGTCCGATCCCGTTCCGACCGAGGCGCTCGTCGACATCGAACGGGAGCTCGCCGCAGCCATCGAGCGCCTGCGCTCCCTCTTGTTCGAACTCCGGCCGGCGGCGCTCGACCGCGATGGGCTCGTCCCCGCATTGCGTCTGTATCTCGAGCACACGGCGGCAACCACCGGCTGGACGGTGTCGGTGAGCGACGGGCTCGAGGATGCGCCCGCGCCCGACCTGGCGGCGCTGTTGTACCGGGTCGTGCAGGAGGCGATCGTGAACGCGCGCAAGCACGCGGCGGCCACCTCCGTCAGGATCGAAGTCGCGACGGCCGCCGACGGCGTCGTCGTTCGCGTGATCGACGACGGGCGGGGGTTCGTTCCCGATCTGCACGCACCGCCGGTTCCCGGACACCTTGGGCTGCCCACGATGGTCGAGCGAGCGGAGCTCGCGGGCGGTTGGGTGCGGGTCGTCAGCGCGCCGGGCGACGGCACGGCGGTCGAGTGCTGGTTGCCGGTCGAGGTCTCGGCCGGCGACCCCGAGCTCGGCGTGAGCCCGACGCTCGGCTAGCCGGTCGCGGTCGGCGCCAACGCCGGGTCGATCGCCAGGCCGGTCGCCGGATCGAAGTAGTGGAACCGCGACGGGTCGAGGGTCAGACGAATCCGCTCGCCCGGCGCGGCCGTGGTGCGGGCGTCGACCCGCGCACAGAACGTCGCCGCCGGCGTCTCCTCGACCATCAGCAGGATCTCTTCACCCTCCTCGTCGGTCGCCGCGCGAAGCTCCTCGGTCGCCACGGGTGGCGCGTCCACGCGGAAGATGACGTTCACCTCCGAGCCGAGCTCTTCGATGACGTCGGTCTGCACCTCGATCACCGGGAGGTCCTCGCCGCGCCACAGGCTGCTGTCCTCGAGGTCGGAAGGGCGGATCCCGAGGATCACGGTGTCGCCGTCGCGATCTGCGAGGGTGCCGGCGGGGATCGGCATCGTGAAGCCGGCGAACGACACCTCGTCGCCATGCACCGTCGCCTCGACCAGGTTCATCGGGGGCGAGCCGATGAACGCGGCGACGAAGAGGTTCGCCGGATGGCGGTAGAGGTTGTGCGGTGTGTCGACCTGCTGCAGGAGCCCGTCGCGCAGGACCGCCACACGTGTGCCGAGCGTCATCGCCTCGACCTGGTCGTGCGTGACATAGACGGTTGTCGTCCCGAGCCGTTCGTGCAGGCGCTGGAGCTCGGCCCGCATGTGCACGCGGAGCTTGGCGTCGAGGTTGGACAGCGGCTCGTCCATGAGGAAAGCCTTCGGCTCGCGGACCATGGCGCGCCCGATGGCGACACGCTGCCGCTGCCCGCCCGACAGCTCCGCCGGGCGGCGGTGCAGGAGGCTCTCGAGCCCGAGGATCTCCGCCGCCTCGTGCACCCGGCGCGTGCGTTCCTCCTTCGGGGTGTGCCGAAGCTTCAATCCGAACGCCAGGTTCTGCTCGACGCTCATGTGTGGGTACAGCGCATAGTTCTGGAACACCATCGCGATGTCGCGGTGCTTGGGCTCGAGGTCGGTCACCTGCTCGCCGTCGATCCAGATCTCGCCCGCCGTGACCTCTTCGAGTCCGGCGAGCATCCGCAGGATCGTGGACTTGCCACAGCCCGACGGGCCGACGAGGACCATGAAGTCGCCGTCGGCCACCGTGAGGTCGACGTTGTTGACGGCGACCACGTCGCCGAACGTCTTCGTGATCCCCTCCAGAACGATCTCCGCCATCGCTAGCGCCTCCTTCGGCCGTGAGTGTGGGGGTCGAGTCGATCGTGGGTCAAATGCCGACGCGTGGCGGCGTGCGCCGCGCGCGTCGAACCGAGGAGGTCGAGGCCGAGCATGGCAGCCCCCACTACCGGCGGCGCCGCGAGCGGCACGATGCGGGCCGCGGGCGCGACCGCATGCACGCCGTCTTCGATCCGGGAGAAGAACGCGGGCAGCCGGTTGCGGAAGATGCCGCCGCCAAGCACGACGTCGGGGTCGAGGTTGCGCATTCCCAGTCGCCGGATCGCCGCGGTTGCCATGACCGCGATCTCGTCGGCCTGCCGGCCGACGAGATCGCTCGCCACCATGTCGCCGGCGGCCGCAGCCTCGAACACGATCGGTGCGAGCTCGGCCAGCCGATCTTCGTCGAGCCGTCCGGTGTAGAGGGCCTCCACGACCTGGCGCGACGAGCGCATGCCATAGTGGGCCGGCACGGCCCGCTGCAGGAGCGTGCGTGACCCGCGGCCGTCGCCTGCCCGGATTGCGTGCCACAACGCGCCGCGGCCCAGGTCGCCGCCGCCGCCCCAATCCCCGCTGACCGGGCCGATGGCCGGCAGCCGGTAGACCCGCCCGTCGGGCGAGACGCCCGAGCAGTTCGTTCCGAAGCCGCACACGATGCCGACGCCCCAGCTTCGATCGGTCCCCGCGCGGAGCACCGCGAAGGTGTCGTTTCGGAGGACGTGCTCGGCCGCCCACTCGCGCCGTGCCAAACCGCGTCCGATGCGCCGTTCATCCGACGTGAGGTCGGCGCCCGCGAGGCAGAAGACGCCGACGTCGGCCACGGGAACCCGGTGTGGATCGAGCCCGGCGTCGGCGCACGCGCCGGCGATCGCCTCGCCGATCGGGGCGAGGAACGAGTCGTCGCCCGTGAACTCGTAGTCGCCCGCCGCGGCGCGATGGGCGCCGATGACGGTTCCGTCACGGCGCAGCAGCGCGGCGTCGACCTTGGAACCGCCCCCGTCGACCGCGAGCAGGGCGGCCCGCTTCACGGCACGACCGCCAGTTCGTCGACCGTCACGAAGCTCGCGCCGGCCGCGCGCAGGCCGGCGAGGATCGCACCGATCGCGTCGCCGGCGCCGCCGGGCCAGGTGTGCAGCAGTACCACGGCGCCGTCGCCGTAGGCGACGGCGCCACCCACGACGTCCTCGGCGATCGCATCGCCCGTGCGCCACGCCTCCCAGTCCTGCGCCTCGACGTGCCAGTGCACGTTGCGGTACCCGAGGGCGGCGAGCGCCTCGGTGACCCGAGGGTCGTCGTGGCCGGCACCGAAGGGGCACCGGAACCACGGCCGCGGGTCGACACCGGTGTGCTCGACGATCGCCGCCGCACCTTCCGTGATGTCTGCGGCGAGACCGGCGTCGTCGAAGAGCGGCATGCGTGCGTGGAAGTGGGAATGGTGCCCGACCAGGTGCCCGTCTTCGGCGATCCGGCGGGCCAGCGCGGGATAGGCCTCTGCCCACCGGCCCTGCACGAACACGGTGGCGCGGGCCTTGTCGCCGCGGAGCGCGTCGAGCAGCCGCTCGGCGTTGTCGGGCGGGCACCACGCGCGGTCGGGATGCTCGGCGTCGAGTGTCAGCGCGACCTGGAAGGGCTCACTCACGCGTGGTCACCTTCGCGGCGTGCACGTACGCGCCGGGCTCGCGCCCGGCGAGGATCGCGAGGCGCCAGGCGAGGAGTTGCGCGGGCACGATGGCGGCCGCGGGGCTGATCAGCCGATGCAACGCGCCGATGTCGGTCGCGCCGGGCGCGGGCGCGCCGGCGGTCACGGCCCAAACCGCGGCGCCCAGGCGGCGGAGCTCGTCGGCGGTCGCAAGATCGAGGTCCCTGGTCTCGGGCTCGGTGGCGATCACCATGGCGGCCATTGCCGGGCCGGCGAGCTCGAGCGGCCCGTGGCGGAACTGGGCGGTCTGGAGCGACTCGACCGGCATCCCGACTGCCTCTTTGAGCGTGAGCGCCCCCATCTCGGCGGCCGCGCGGGCACCACCTCGCGCGAGGATTACGGTCGTCGCGCGGCCGCCGTGCCAGGCCACGAGGTCATCCGCGAGCTCGGTGCGCGCCAGCAGCACCTCGATCGCGGCGGCGGCGCGTTCGGCCGCCTCCCCGAGCAGGTCCGCCGTTGCGCGGGCGGGCGTTCCGCCGACGGCAAGCGCGCTCGCGCCGACGACGACGAGCGCCGCGGCGAACGTCATCGTGCTCGGTCCCGTCTCCTCCCCGGCCCATGTCCGGAGCGTCACGTCGGCCGCCGCCGCGAGCGAGCTCGCCGGATCGTTCGTGATCGCCACGAGCAGCGGCTGCGCGGCGCGCTCCGCCAGCAACTCGGCGACCCGCACCGTCTCGGCGCTCTCGCCGGATTGACTCACGAGCACCACCGTGTCGCCGGCACCGATGCTCGGCAGGCGGAAATGCAGCAGCTCGGCCGCGTCGAGCATCTGGGCCGGGACCCCGTCGCGCGCGAGGGCCGTGACGGCCGGGTAGCAGGCGTCGTAGGAGCTGCCCATCCCGGTGAAGACGAGGGCGCCGCGCCGGTCGCGAGCCACGGTTTCCAGCGCGCTGGTCTGGGCGATCAGCCCGCGCGCCGCGCGTCGCAAGGCGTCGGGCTGCCCCGAGATCTCGGCGATGAATGGGTCAGGAAAGTTTCCTAACGATTTCACGGACCGGAGTGTACGATGCCGCCCGATGGGTGTGAAGGTCGCCGTTGTGGGTGGTGGCAGCACGTACACCCCGGAGCTCGTCGAGGGGTTTGTGACCCGCGGCGACCGGCTCCCGGTGGACGAGCTGGTGCTGCTCGATATCGATTCGGAGCGGCTCGAGGTTGTCGGGGGGCTCGCCCAACGCCAGCTGAAGCGGGTGGGGTGGCGCGGCACCCTGCGGCTCACGTCCAATCCCCGCGAGGCGATCGAGGGCGCGCATTTCGTCATCGTCCAGCTCCGGGTCGGTGGCAACCGCGCCCGGTTCAAGGACGAGACGATCCCACTGGAGTTCGATTGCATCGGCCAGGAGACCACCGGCGCCGGCGGCTTTGCCAAGGCGCTGCGGACGGTGCCCGTGGTGCTCGAGCTCGCCGAGCTCACGGCCGACATCGGCGCGCGCGGCGCCTGGTTCGTCGACTTCACGAACCCGACGGGTCTCGTCACCCAGGCGCTGCTGGATCAGGGTCATCGGGCGCTCGGCCTGTGCAACGTCGCGATCGGCTTCCAGCGAGAGTTCGCGGCGCACTTCGGCGTCTCGCCTGATCGGGTCCAGCTCGAGCACGTCGGGCTCAACCACCTGTCGTGGGAGCGCAAGGTGCTTGTCGAGGGTGTCGACCGGCTCCACGACCTGCTCGAAGAGATGCCGGCCGACGGCGAGTTCGAGGAGATGCCGGTCGCGTTCATCCGAGAACTCGGCGCGATCCCGAGCTACTACCTGCACTACTACTACCGGACGAGCGCGGTGCTCGCGCGGCAGCGGACGGAGAAGACGCGCGCGGAGGAGGTGATGGAGATCGAGGCGGGGCTGCTCGAGCTGTATCGCGATCCCGCGCTCGATACCAAGCCGAAGCTCCTCGAGGAACGCGGCGGCGCCTTCTACTCCGACGCCGCCGCAGCCCTGGTCGCCTCGCTGCACGCTGGGACGGGCGACGTCCAGGTGGTCAACGTGCGGAACGCCGGCGCGATCCCGAACCTCGCTCCCAACGACGTCGTGGAAGTGTCGTGCACCGTGGATCACGCGGGTGCGCGGCCACTCCCCGTGGCGCCGCTCGCGCCACCGATGCTCGGCCTGGTGGCGCACGTCAAGGCCTACGAACGACTGACGATTGACGCCGCGCTCTCGGGCTCGCGCGGCGATGCCCTGCTCGCGCTCATGGCGAACCCGCTGATCGGCGATCTCGACACGGCCGTGCCGCTGCTCGACGCCCTGCTCGAGGTGAACCGCCAGCACCTGCCACGGTTCTTCCCCGGCGGCTGAATCCGGTTCGCGCGCACTGAATGACCGGCGTACGGTCGTGCGCGCCATGTCGAATCCCGGGGCCGCGCAGCCGCGCAACCGCTGGGCCACCGCCGCCCTCGTCGTCGGCATCGCCGCCGCCGGGTACGTCGTGCTCGCCGTCGATTCGCTCGGCAACCTCGTCAACAACGACGACGTCGTGCAGACGCGCATCGTCGCCTGGGTGTTCGTGGTGCTACCGATCGCCGCGATCGCGCTCGGCGTGGCCGGCCGCCGCGCCGCTCGGCGGGCGAAGGGGCGAGGCGCGCGGGCCGCGACCGCCGGCGTCGTCCTTGGGGTCGTCACCGCGCCGCTCGCGGTCCTGTCGATGGCGGTGCTGCTCGGGTGCGCGATGGACGCCATACACTGTCGATGACGCCCGGACGGATCAGCCCTCGGGCAGCTCGCTCGCGTTCGCCTGGATCTTGGCGAGCGCTTCCGCTGCGGCGCGCACGCCCTCCTCACCGGCGCGGAACGTGTTCTCCATGAAGTACACGGACTCCCGCTGGCCGGCGGCCTCTGCGACCGGGAACGACATCGTGGCGGGATCGAGCCGGTCCGCGTAAGCGACCGCGACCGGCAGCCGGGAGAGCGACGGCTGGAACAGCTCGTAGCGGTTCATCGACGGGTACTGCACCTCGGCCGGAATGCCCTCGGCCTCCATCGCTGCGCACACGACCGCGTTGGTTCTGTCGGCGAACGACTCGGGGTCGATCGCGACAGATAGTTGTAGAAGCTCCATCGCGTGATGCGCGGGTCGGCCGGCATCACCCGGACGCCGGGGATCTCGGCCGCCATCGCCTCGAACGCTTTGCCGCTGACGGCACGCGCTTCCTGTTGCGCGGGAAAACGACGCATCGCGACCTCCAGGAGCGCCGCGTTGAGCTCCGACAACCGGTAGTTGGCGCCGAACGTGTACTCCTTCTCGTCGTCGTCCTTCGCCCGCCCGCAGTCGATGAGGGAATGCGCCCGGCGGGCGAGCGCGTCGTCGTTCGTCAGCAGCGTGCCGCCCTCGCCGCTCGTAAGGATCTTCGAGGACTGGTGACTGAACGAACCGAGGTCGCCGATGCAGCCGGCGCCACGGCCCTGCCACTGTTGGCCGTGCGCGTGTGCGCAGTCCTCGATCACCGCGAGGCCGTGCGCTTGCGCGATCTGCATGATCCGATCCATATCCGCCATCTGGTGTCCGAGGTGCACCGGCAGGATCGCCCGGGTGCGGTCGGTGATCGCCGCCTCAACGGCGTCGGGGTCGATGGTCCAGGTATCCGGCGTGACGTCGACGAAGACGGGGAGTGCGCCTGCGGCCATCGGGGCATACGCAGTGGCGGCAAACGTGAGTGCAGGCACGATAACCTCGTCGCCCCAGCCGATGCCGAGGGCCTTGCAGGCAACCTCCATCGTGACGGTGCCGTTCATCATGAGCACGCCGTGGCGCGCGCCCTGATAGGCGGCAAACGCCGTCTCGAAGGCCCCCGCGTGCAGACCCGGCTCGGGGAACCCGCCCCACTCGCCCGAGCGCACGACGTCGGCGACCGCGGCGACGTACTCCTCGTCGTCGGTCTGCGGCCAGCTTGGGTACGGGTCGGTACGCACGGGCGTGCCGCCGTTGATCGCCAGGGTCGCCAATCGACTCGCTCCTTCCCCGCGGGGCAGCGCGCAACGCGCCGCCGTCTTGACCGCCCCGTCTGCAGCAGGCTAGCATCCTCCGTGTTCGTTAGGAAAGTTTCCTGACTGACTCGGGATCTGGGTGGGGCGCACGAACGCGAGTGACATCGTTGAGGGCGGACTCGGGGCCGGACGCCCGAGTCTCCTTCGCACGATCAACGAGCGGTCCGTCCTGGAATGCATCCGTGGAACAGGCCCCATCTCCCGGGCACAGCTGGCTCGCGCGTGCGGCCTGTCCAAGCCGACCGTCTCCCAGGCGCTGCAGGCCCTCGAGAGCTACCGCCTTGTTCGAACAGCCGGACGCACCTCGGGCGGCAAGGGGCCGACGGCGATCCTGTTCGAGATCAACCCGACGGCCGGGTGGGTCGTGGGCATCGACGTCGGACACGAGTACGTCCGTGCCGCCGTCGCCGACATCACCGGTCGCGTCGTCACACAGCGGCGCCAGCGCACCCGGGCGCGAAGCGCCGCCGCGGTCATCGACGCCATCGGCTCGGTGGCCGCCACCGTCGTTCACGACGCCGGGCTGAGCGCCCGCAAGGTCACGGTCACCGTGGTCGGGAGCCCCGGCGTCTTCGGCGACGGGGCGCACCCGGTCCTCGCCCACAACCTGCCGGGCTGGGAGCGCCCGGGCGTCCTGGATGCGATCACCGAAGCAATCGACACGCCCGTCGAGTTTGAGAACGACGTGAACCTGGCTGCGCTCGGCGAGCTGCGCCAGGGCGCCGGGCAGGGCGTGGACGACTTCGTGTATCTGCACGTCGGCACTGGGGTCGGGATGGGGATCGTGTTGCAGGGCGAGCTGTTTCGCGGCGCGACCGGCGCCGCGGGCGAGATCGGCTATTTGCCGCTCGCCGTTGCCGACCCGCACGACCCGACCAGCCGCCGGCGGGGGGCGCTGGAGTCGGCGATCGGATCCGCCGGGGTGCTCGCGACCGCCACCCGGATGGGCATGGCGTCACCGCGCAACGCCGCCGACGTCTTCGACGCCGCGGCGGCGGGCGACCGGGCCGCCGCGGACACCGTTGCCGCCGTCGCGCGGGGGATTGCGCTTGCCGTCGCCGCGATCGTTCCGATCCTGGACCCGGCGCTGGTGATCCTTGGCGGCGGGATCGGGAGGAACGCCGGGTTGCTCCGCGAGCCGCTCGAACAGGAGCTTGCCGCGATCTCGCCCTTTGAGCCCCGGATCGAGGTCGCGGCGCTCGGGGAGGACGCCGAGCTGATCGGGGCGGTCTCGATGGCCGTCGCCACGGGCCAAGAACGGTTGTTCAATCGCGCGCAGGGAAGAAGACGTATCGCCGTATGAACGAACGGACCTCACGGAGGTGGATGGAATGAAGCGATTTACGGTGGTGGTTGTGGCGCTCACCGCGCTGTTTGGCGTCGCATGTACCAGCGGCTCGGACACCGCGTCAAGTGCCCCGGCAGAATGCACGGCGAAGGGTTTGGCGGTTCCCTCGGGGGCGTCCTCGGCGGCACCGGCCTCCGGACAGGAGCCAACCACGATCAACCTGTGGAGCTTCTATTCGGGACGCGAGTTCGATCAGTACTGCGACGTGTTGCAGGACTTCAACAAGAAGTACCCGTGGATCTCCATTCGGCACACGGGTGGCAAGGACGACCAGGACGTGCTGCTCGCCTACAGTGCCAACACCTCGCCCGACCTCATGATCAGCTCCGGCCCCGACAACGTAGCCAAACTGTGTGACAGCGGCGCGTACAGCGATCTGAGTTCGCGCCTGCAGGCCGACAACATCGATCTGCCCTCGATCGTCCCATCGCAGGCGCTCGCGTACACCAGCTATCAGGGCAACCAGTGCACCCTGCCAGTCCTCTCGGACGCCTACGGGCTGTACTACAACAAGGACATGTTCAAGGCCGCAAAGATCGACGGCCCGCCGAAGACGCTCAGTGAGCTGGAAGCGGACGCGAAGAAGCTCACCGAGTTCAACGACGA
Organism: uncultured Actinomycetes bacterium; assembly: GCA_963816105.1. Taxonomy (GTDB): domain Bacteria; phylum Actinomycetota; class UBA4738; order UBA4738; family HRBIN12; genus AC-51. The sequence continues at coordinate 979,599 of CAWFJH010000004.1, forward strand.
TGGGTCGATCAAGGTTGCGGGGTTCGTACCGCTCGGATCGTGGTACGAGAACGCGAACTTCTACAACGGCAACTACACCGGCAGCGAGTACTACGACGCCAACGGCAAGTCTGCATTCGCCTCCGATCCCTCCTGGGCGAATCTCATGGAGTGGCAAAAGGCGTTCATCACCAATGTGTATGGCGCCGACGGCTATCAGAAGTTGCAGGACTTCTTTGCGGAGGTCGGTGGAGCGGATTCGGAGTGGTCCTCCGCGCACGCGTTCGAAACCGAGCAGGTGGCGATGAACTTCGATGGTGAGTGGCGCAACGCCTTCATTGCTGATGACGGATCGAAGGTGAACTACGGCACGGCACCGATGGCGGTGGCCGATGACCAGCCCGAACTCTACGGCGCGGGTCAGATCGGCGGCGACGTGCTGGGCATCCCGTCGAACGCCCAGAACCCTGATGCGGCGTGGCTGCTGCTCCAATACCTGGCGCTCGACACGCAGGCCGAGGTCAAGCTTGCCGAGACGTTGAAGAACGTCCCGACGACCTTCGACGCGTTGAAGGATCCGACGCTAAGCAACGACCCGCATTTCAAGCCGTTCCTGGACATCTTCGGCAATGACAAATCCGGCTACAAGACGGTGACGCCGATCGGGTCGCAAGACGCCGACGATTGGGCCGCCTTCATCGGCAGATGGGAGGCCGGGAGCGTGCCGGACTTGCAGGCCGGTTTGCAGGATCTCGCGAGCCGGATCGATCAGCAGCTAGCACTGGGGTAGCGGGCCGGCACGGTGGCGACCCAGATTGTGACCCAGCGAGCGGCCTCTCCGGCGCGGCGCCGCCGCGCCCGCCGGAAGGCCCTCATCGTCCTCGCGTTCCTGTCGCCATGGCTCGTTGGGTTCATCGGGCTGTACATCTACCCGATGCTCGCGAGCCTGTACTTCTCGTTCACTCGCTACGACGGCTTCAGCTCGTCGCCACGGTGGGCCGGTCTCCTGAACTACCGCGTCATGTTCACGAACGACTCGCAGTATTGGCTGTCGCTTCGAAACACCATCTGGATCGTCGCCGTCGGCGGGGCCCTCACGGTCGCTCTCGGCATCGGGATGGCGTACGTGCTGACCAAGCCGCGCCGCGGAAAGTCGTTCTATCGCGTGTCGTTCTTCATGCCCACGATGGTGCCTGCCGTGGCGGGGGCGCTCGCATTCGTATTCCTCCTGAACGCGAACGGACCCGTCAACAGCTTGCTCCGAACGCTGCATTTGCCGACCCCATTGTGGTTCCAGGATCCGCAATGGTCCAAGCCCGGGCTCATGGTGCTGGGTCTGTGGGGGGTCGGCAGCACCATGATCATCTTCCTCGCGGCGATGCTCGACGTGCCGCGCCATCTCTACGAGGCAGCCGATATTGAAGGTGCGAGCGCCTGGGACAAGCTCAGGCACATCACGCTGCCGATGATCAGTCCGGCGATCTTCTTCGTCGTCGTCATCGGCGTCATCTACGGGTTCCAGTACTTCACCGAGGCGTTCGTCGCGGCCGGGGGGGCCTCGGGCGCCTCGGGGCCTGGGACTGGATCTGGGCTCGGCTACCCACAGGGTTCGACGCTGTTCTACACGATCTATCTGTACCAGCAGGGTTTTGAGGCGTTCCACTTGGGATACGCGTCGGCAATGGCTTGGATCCTGTTCGTCATCATCATGATCTTCACGCTGATCTTGATCCGAACCTCGCGGCGATGGGTGTTCTACCAAGGGGGCTTCCGGTGAGCGAGGCCACGACGACGGGCGCGCAGATTCAGCCGCGCGAGCGTTCGTCGGGAGCTCGCCGGCGATCGCTCGCCTATTCGGCGGCGAACCATACGGTGGCGCTCGTCCTCGCAGCGATCTTCTTGCTGCCGTTCGCGTTCATCATCCTCACGTCGCTCATGACCCAGCAGCAAGCCCTGACGCGCGACCTTATTCCGCACCCGTTTGCTTGGCACAACTACGTCGACATCTTTCGCGAGGAGCCCATGTTGCTCTACGCGAAGAACACGGTGATCTACGCCGTCCTCGCAACGTTCGGCGTCATCGTGTCGTCGGTGCCTGTCGCCTACGCCTTGTCGGTGATCAAATGGCGAGGACAGCGCTTGGTGTTCATCATCGTCATTGCGACGATGATGCTTCCGGCCCAGGTCACCATCGTCCCGCTGTACCTCGTCTTCTCGAGACTCCACTGGGTCGGAACGCTCCTGCCGTTGATCGTGCCGGCCTTTCTCGGAGACGCCTTCTCCATCTTCCTGCTGCGGCAGTTCTTCCTGACGATTCCCGACGAGCTGGTTGACGCCGCACGGGTCGACGGCGCGAACGAGCTGCAAATCCTATGGCACGTCGTCGTCAAGCTGGCCAAGCCGGCGATCGCCGCGGTGGCACTCTTCCAATTCCTGTATTGCTGGAACGATTTCTTCGGACCGCTGCTGTACACGCTGAACAACAACCGGATCTGGACGTTGAGCGTGGGCTTGAGCCAGTTCACCACGACGCACCGGGGCGTCTTGTGGAACTATCAGATGGCCGCTTCGGTGCTGTTCATGTTGCCGGTGATCCTGCTGTTCCTGCTCGCCCAGAAGGCCTTCATCGAAGGAGTCACGCTCACCGGCGTGAAGGGCTAGGGTCTCCGCATGCGCGTGGCCCTGTTCGGATGCGGGTGGATCCAGGACTTCCACGCGCGCGCGGTGCTGTCGCTCGGCCATGAGCTGGTCGCCGTTGCCAACCACCGCGAGGAGACCGCCCGCGTGTTCGCCGAGCGCCACGGGATCTCGCGGATCACGACCGACTGGGAGGCCCTTGCGGCCGACCCCGGAGTCGACGCCGCCGTGGTCGCGACCCCCAACGTGCTGCACGCGCCGCAAGCGATCGCGTTGATGTCGGCGGGCCGGCACGTGCTCGTCGAAAAACCGATGGCGACGACCGTGGCGGCCTGCGACACGATGATCGAGGCCGCCACGGCCACGGGTGCGCGGCTGATGGTGGCGCACTGCTGGCGGTTTCATCCCGACGTGCAGGCGATGCACGCGCGGATCGCCGCCGGCGAGCTCGGCGAGATCGTCAAGACGCGGGGCTACGGCGTGCATGCGAAGTGGGGACCGGCGGGATGGTTCACGGACCCGATTCTCGCCGGCGGCGGTGCGCTGCCCGACATGGGCGTCCACGCGATCGACACGGCGCGGTATCTGCTGGGCGACCCCGAGCCCGCGCGCGTGTGCGCGACCGTCGGGACGCGCTACGGGGACTATGCGGTGGACGACGACGCCATCCTGCTCATCTCGTGGTCGCAGGGGACCAACTCGGTCGTCGAGTCCGGCTGGTGGCAGCCCCACAAGGAAGGCCTCGAGGCCGAGACCGAGGTCTACGGCACGACGGGGTATGACCGGATCTTTCCGCGCGAGGAGCCGTCGGAGGACTACGAGCACTGCGCCCAGCCGATGTATACGGCGCAGATGGCGGAGTTCCTCGGGGCGATCGAGGTCGGCCGGGAGCCGCGGCCCAACGGCGCGGACGGACGCGTCGTGATGGACGTCGTCGAGCGCGCCTACGCCTCGGCTCGGGGGGCGACGTGAGCGCGGTCATCGGCGTCGACGGCGGGTCGCGCAGAACCTACGCCCTCGTTGCCGACGAAGAGGGCGCGCTGCTCGGTGCCGCCGACGGCGGGCCTTCCAACTGGGAGCGGCAGGGCGACGACGGCACGCGAGCGGCGGTTGGGTCGGCGATCGAACGGGCGATGGCGAAGGCGGGCGTCGAGCCCGGCGACGTCGCCGCGACCGTGCTCGGGATGGCCGGGATCGACTGGCCCTCGGACGCGCCACGCATGAACGAGCTCGTCGATCCGATCGTGCCGCCCGGACCGCGCGGCATTGTGAACGACGCGTTCCTGGTGCTGCGCGCAGGCACCTCGGAGTCGTGGGGGATCGCGGTGATCTCGGGCACGGGCACCGTCGCCGTGGGTCGCGACCCCGTCGGTGCGGAGTTCCGCACAATCGGGGAGGGCCGCGTCTTCGGCGACTTCGGAGACGAGTTCGACGTGTCGGATCTCGCCGTGGAAGCGGTCGCCAACGCTCATACGGGCCGGGGACCGGCGACACTGCTCACCGACATGCTGTGTGAGCGGCTGGGCGAATCGAATCCCGAGATGCTGCTCGAACGGCTCGCGCGTCAAGATCCACAGGGCCGCTCGCCCGAGCTGCAGAACCTCACGCCGATGGTGCTCGCGGCCGCCGAAGGCGGCGACCTTGTGGCGCGCGACGTGCTCGAGCGGATCGGCAGGGCGCTCGGCGAGTCGGCCGGGCTCGTCGCAAGGCGCCTCAACCTCTCGAACCTGCCGGTGGAGGTCGTGCTCGCCGGCGGGCTCTTTCGCACGCCGAACCGGTATCTGCTCGACGAGCTCGAGCTCAACGTGCGGCGCACCGCGCCGCGGGCGGAGATGCGGCCGCTGCAATGCCCGCCGGTGGTCGGGGCCGTTCTGCTCGCCCTCGAGAAGGCGCGAATCCCGACGACGGGCAACGCGGCCGCGCGTCTTCGAGCCGAGGCCACGGCGGAGTTCTGGGGCCCGAGCACGTAGCCCTACTCGACGGGCGAGGTGGGACCGACGCGTCGCCCGAGGTTCATCCAGGTGAGCAGCATCCGGTACATCGTTCGAACGTCGGACGTCTGGAACGACACGGAGCGCGGACTCGTGCGCTCTGTGCCGGGCGCGATGGAAAGCATGTCGGCGAGCCCGCTCGTCGTCAGCAGCGCCTCGAGCACAAACGGCCCTTCCGGCTTCCAGACCTCCGCCTGCTCGACCTGCTTCACCGAGTCCGCGACCAGCCGGCGAATGGCGTCCTGACAGGTCTTGGGCGATTTCGAACGGCCCGAGGTCGCCGCGAAGCCGGTCTTTGTCGCGAAGGCCTTGATCCACGGAAGCGCCGCTGTTGCCTGGTTGCAGCATTCCTCGTCGCCCCCGACGAACAGCACGGGCACATTGAACGTACCGGCGAGCGCCGCGTTGAGGTGCGTCTCGTTCCACGAGACGCCGTTGACGCGAATATCGGCGAACCAGCCCGTGTAGGTGTGGTCGAGGATCGCGCGCGCGGTCCCGGATGCCGCGTGATAGCCGAGGAACACGCAGCCGGTGAACTCCTCTTCGATCCCGGTCATCATGCTCCATGGCAGCTTCGGTGTGCCTTGCACCAGCTCGGCGCGCTGGTCCAGCTCGTGGGGAAGGATGTTGCCCATGTCGCCGTGGGAATCCGACACGACGATCTTGAGTGCTCCGGCGTCGACGGCTCCCTGTACGGCGGCGTTGGCCTCCTGGGTCATGAGCAGCCGCGCCCACTGGTAGTCGTCGGTACCCCGAGTGACCTGGCGCACGGTGGTGATACCGCCGATACCCTCCATGTCGACGGAGATGAAGATGCGGACGGTCATGGCGGGCAAGGGTATCGCGGGTCGGCACGCGGCGGTGCTTCGCGTGTTCCTCGCGGCGGTCGGCCTCTGCCTTGTTGGGTGCATCTCGACGTCTTCGGGAATCACGACGTCGTTCCCGGTGCCCTCGCCGACAGGGTCACCCGCCACCAATTCCGTCGGGCAAGGGCACCGATCGCGGCACGGCGCAACGGTCACCCGGGTGGTCGACGGCGACACCGCGCACGTGCTGTTCCGGGGCCGCGACGTCACGATCCGGTTCATTGGCGTCGATACGCCGGAGACGGTCGCGCCCGGGCAGCCGATCGAGTGCTTCGGGCCGCAGGCCTCGCACTTCACGACGCGGCAGCTGACCGGGCAGCGGGTGCGGCTCGAGTTCGACGTCGACCGGATCGACCCGTACGGGCGAACGCTCGCCTACATCTGGTTGCCGAGCGGGTCGCTGTTCAACGAGACGCTCGTGCGGCGCGGGTTCGCCACCGTCGCCACGTATCCGCCCGACACGCGGTACGTCGATCGATTCGAGGCAGCCCAACGCAGGGCCAAGGCAGCCCACCGCGGTCTCTGGGGTGCACTGTCGCGGCGGGTAGGCTCGACGAGGTGGCTGGGGGATCAATCTCGTTCGATCAGGCGGCGGCGTACTACGACGCCACACGGGGCCGTTCGCCCGAGGCAGCCGCGAAGGAGACGGAGGTGCTCGCCTCAGCACTCCGGGATCGAGGGCGGGTTCTCGAGATCGGCGTCGGGACCGGGCAGGTCTCGATTCCCCTGCGCCGAGCGGGCGTCCCGATGGTGGGCCTCGACCTGTCGCTCGCGATGATGGCCGTGCTCGCCGAAAAGGCCCGGGGACGGACGCCGTTCCCCTTGGTCAACGCAGACGCGACGGCCCTTCCTTTCGCGGACGACGCGATGGGTGCTGCCCTGTTTCGATGGGTGCTGCACCTGATCCCGGACTGGCGCGATGCAATCGCGGAGCTGGTGCGCGTGGTCCGTCCCGGCGGTGTGGTCCTTGCCACGCTCGGCGGCGCCGGGAGCGGTCCCAAGCCGGAGATCCAGCGGCGGTTCGCCGAGCTTGCCGGGATCGACCGCCGTCCGACCGGAATCGATTGGGCCGACTTCGAGGGTCTGGACGCCGAGTTTCTCCGGCACGGCGCCTCGGTCGGCGAGCTCGAGCCCTTCGACGACCACGATGCCGAGTCGATCGCGGAGTATCTGGAGCATCTCGCGGAGAACCGGTACTCATGGACGTGGCCCGCGACCGAGGAAGCGCGCCGCCGGGCCGCCGTTGAGGTGCGGGCCTGGGCCGAGGCGGAGTACGGGCCGATCGAGGATCACCTCTCGGGCGGCACGTACACGGTGCAGTGGCGTTCCTACCGCCTGCCGTAGCCGCCGCGCTTAGTCCTCGGGCGGCGCGTCGGCCTCGTAGGCGGCCAGAATCCGGTCGAGCTCGGCGCTCACTGCAGGCTCGAGCGGCTCCGGCTCGTGCTCGGCGAGGATCTTCCGCACCTTCGCCTCCGCTGCCTGCGTGGGGTCGGGACGACCCTCCGCCTCCCAGGCGTCCCAGTTGCGCCGGTCCATCACGGACTCGCGCCAGATCTCGCGCATGTTCGTGAGCGTGTGTTCCTGATCGAGGAAGTGGCCGGTCGGTCCAACCTCGACGATCGTGTCGACGGGGATGTCCTCGTCGCGCACGCGGAACCCCTCGACCCAGCCACACGCGATGTCGTAGATCTCCGCGTCGAGCACCATCTCGATGTGGGAATACACGTTGTCGCCGTCGAGCGAGCCGATGCCGGTCAGCATGTCCGGCGGCATGAGCATGTTGCCGAGCGTCATGAGCGTCGACTGGACGCCCGCCTGCCAGTCCGACCACTTGCTGCCGGTCGCCATGCATGTGGCGGTGGTGCGCAGACCGTAGCGTCGGCCCATCTGGGTGTTTGCCATCTGCGCCCAGGTCTCCTCGTGACCCCAGGCGGGGTTCATCATGCCGCTCGACAGATCGATCGTCGTCGGGTACCCGACGTAGAAGCTCGCCGCGCCCGGCACCATCGTCTGCAGGATCGCCATCCCCGACAGGATCTCCGCGTTCACGATCGTGATCGTTCCGGCGATCGTGACCGGCGCGCTCGCGGCTGCCAGTGGCATCGAGCACATGCCGACGGGGATTCCGGCTTCGGCGAAGATCCGCATCGCGTCGATCGGCGGGCCGTCCCAGTGCAGCGGCGAGATCGAGCACTGGAAGTTCGACAGGATCGGATGCGCGCGAAGCGCCTCGGGGCCGCCGGCGACAGCGGTGACCATCTCGACGATGCCTCGCGCGTTGAACCCGTCGATCGCGGTCATCTGCTGGATGTGCTTCGAGGTGTTGACGAGCTGCGCGTGCGTCTCGTGCATCGGACGCACCGGCACCGGGATGTCGTTGGCGCTCACCTGCTGCCACATGAACGCGACCTCGGGCAGCGCATCGGCGATCTTCGTCAGGTCGCCGAGGTCCTGCTTCGTGCCGCGGCGGCGCTTCTTCGTGTCGAGGTCGATCACGTCGGCCGGACAGCCGTCCGTCCCGAGGTAGCCGCGCTCGCCGTCGAGCACCATGTCGAGCGCGGGGTTGCGGGCACCCAGCGTGAACGTCCGAGGAACCTTTGCGAGCGCCTCCTCGACGAAGCCGGGGTCGAACCGGATGCGCTTGGCCTCGAAGTCCACTTGCTGGCCGTGGTCGGCCATCAGTTGGAGCAACCCGTCGTTCGTCGTCGAGACACCTGCCCGCTCCAGCACCTCGAGGGATCGCTCGTGGATCAGGTCCTCGTCGGCTTTCTCGAGCACCGCGAATCGGACGTCGCGGGAGAAGGTGCGGAGCGCGTCGGTCATCACACGACCGCTTCCTGCGTGAGGGCGTCCGCCTCGTAGGCGTCCATGATCCGGTCGAGCTCGTCCTGCATGCCCTCGGGTAGCGGCATCGGCTCGTACTCGGCGAGGATCGCCCGCGCCTTGTCGTTCGCCGCCACCGTCGGGTCGGGGCGGTCGGCGCCCTCCCAGGCGTCCCACGTCATGCGGTTCATGAACGTTTCGCGCCAGAACTCACGCATGTGGGTCAGCGTGTGCTCCTGATCGAGGAAGTGCCCGGCGGGCCCGACGTTGTCGATCGCGTCGAGCGCGAGCGCCTCGTCGTCGAACGCGAAGCCCTCCGACCAGCCGGCGGCGATCTCGTAGACCTCGGCCCCGAGCATCAGTTCGGTGATCGAGGAGACCGAGTCGCCGTAGAGCGAACCGATGCCGGTGAGCATGTCGCCGGGCACCATCATGGCGCCCATCGCGGCGAGGCCGGCCTGCGCGCCTGACTGCCAGTCGCTCGCCTTCGAGCCGGTGCCATAGGCGCCGTGGCACGTCGGGACGTTGAAGTACTGACCCATTTGCGCCGAGCCCATCTCGGCAAAGATGTCGTTGGCTCCCCACGCCGGGTTGAGCTCCCCGGTGTTCATGTCGATCGTTGTGTTGTAGCTGACGTGGAACGTCTTCGCGCCTGGCACGAGCGTCTCGAGGATCGTGATGCCCGACAGGATCTCCGCGTTGGCGATCGTCATCAGCCCGGCGACCGACAGGGGCGCGCTGGCGCCGGCAAGCGGCATCGCGCACATACCGACCGGAATCCCAGCCTCCGCGAAGACCTCCATCGCGTCGACCGTGGGCTCGTCCCAGTGCAAGGGCGAGATCGAGCACTGGAAGTTCGACATGATCGGGCGCTCGCGGAGCTCGTCGGCGCCGCCGGCGATCACGCGGCACATCTCGACCAGGCCGCGCGCGTTGAACGGGTCGATCGCCGTCATCTGCATGATGTGCTTGCTCGTGGCGTGCCACTGCGCGTGGGTCTCGTGCATCGGCCGGACCAAGACCGGCTTGTCGTTGGCCGCGCAGCACTGCCACTGGATGGCCACCTGCGGCAGGGCGTCGGCGATCTTCGTGAATCTCGTGATGTCGTCCTTTGCCGAGTAGCGGCGCTGCTGCGTGTCGATGTCCCAGACATGGGCGGGGCAGCCGTCGGTGGAGAGCCATCCACGCTCGCCGCCGAGGGGCAGGTCGTACTCGGGGTTGCGCGCGTGCAGCGTGTAGTTCCGCGGCGCCTTGGCGCGCTGCTGTTCGACGAAGTTCGGATCGAAGCGGATGCGCATCTCGTCGAAGTCGACCTGCTGGCCGTGATCCGCCATGACCTGGAGGAGACGCTTGTTGGTGGTGCTGACGCCGGTCCGCTCCAGAACCTGCAGGCACGACTCGTGGATCTTCTTCTCCTGTTCGCGGCTGAGCAGCTGGAAGTTGGATCCGCGGGCGTAGGAGCGGATTGCGTCGGACATCGGTCGAGCGCGCCTCCGTGGTCGGTGGGATTCGGGTTCCCGAGCGTACTCCGGAGCCCGGCCGACACGGTAGCGGGCCGGCTTGAACGCCGTTCAGCCCGCCGGTCGGCGGCCTTTGACCTGCCCGATCTCGCGGGCTAGCCTGCGCCCGAGATGATGCATGTGACTGAGATTTCCTCGCCGCCGGCCTAGGCTCGGCCTCGTCGCGAAGCGGCCGCTGCACGATGCGGTCGCTGCTCGCTCGTCGTCCGCACGCACGTCGATTGTTCGGCGTCGCGCCGAGAGGAGAATTCTCATGCGTACATCGCTTCTCGAACCTGCATTCGCACACCACGTCTGGGCAACCGTGCGCCTGATCGATGCCTGTCTCGATCTGAGTGCCGAGGACCTCGAAACGAACGTTCCCGGCACGCGGGGACCGCTGCTCGAAACGCTCCGCCACCTCGTCGCAAGCGACGCGGAGGACCTATTCATCCTGACCGGCGATCGCGCGCACGTCCTCGATACCGAACGCATGTCGCTCGCCGAGGCTCGCGCGGTCATGGAGCGCAACGGCTCCGGATGGACCGAGCTCATCGCCGGGCCGCTCGATCCTGGGGCGGTGCTGCACGAGGTCGACGAGAACGACGGCTACCAGCGGTGGGCGCCCATCGGGTTCAGGCTCGCGGGAACGTTGGATCACGGCACCGACCATCGCAGTCAGATCTGCACGGCGCTCACGGCGATCGGCGTGGAGCCGCCCAAGATCGACGTCATGAACTTCGGACTCGACGCGGGCCTGGTCGTGGAGAAGTGGCCCGACGCATAGCGCGGCCGACGATCGGGTTCCGTACAGCCCTAAGGACGAGGAGGGAACGCGGAGCCGCATACGGACTCCTCGTTCCCTCCGCGTTCTTCTCCTCGCGGAGGCGGACGGGAATCGAACCCGCCAGGGAGCTCATCGCCCCCTCAACGGTTTTGAAGACCGCGGGGCCCACCAGGAACCCTGACGCCTCCGCAGCACAGGCTACCGGGCGTCACGACGAGCCGAACATGATGTAGGCGACCCACGCGAGCAGGAGCGCCCCGGCGATCACGACGGCGACGGTCGCGATCCGCGCGAAGAGCGACGGTGCGACGTCGGAGACGCGCAACCGGTCCGGATTCGCCCCTGCCGCCACTGCCTCGTCGAGGGCCACGCTTGCCTGGCGGGCCGAGCCAAAGCTCGACATCGGCGTCCACGTGTGGCCGTCGTAGTGTTCGACGATTGCATTCCGCCGGAACCGTCCCATCCTGCCCCGCCCGATGTCGGACGCAAACGGGCTCGGCAAATGTGCCGGACCACCGGGCGTGCCCATGAGCCAACCCTAGACCCTGAACCTTGTCCCACGCTTCACGAACCCTTAACCGTCCCCGGTCGGATTCCTCCACGTCCGCAGCACATCGACGAGAGGGGAGCGGTCATGAGGACGATCCACCGAGTAGTACTCGCGGCGACGCTCGTGATGAGCGCGCTCGCGATCGCGCCGTCGGCGCAGGCCAGGGCCGGCGACGTGGTGAAGCGAGGCTCGTGCAGCGCATCGAGCAATTGGAAGGTGAAGCTCAAGCCGGACAACGGCCGGATCGAGCTGGAATTCGAAGTGGACTCGAACACGACCGGCCAGACGTGGCATGTCCGGATCGTGCAGAACGGGCGGCGGATCTTCCGCGGCTCGCGGGTCACGAAGGCACCGAGCGGATCGTTCACGGTGCGTGTTCGGCCGGATGACACGGTCGGGGCGGACGCCTTCCTCGCGGCGGCCACGAACCGCGCTTCGGGCGAGAGCTGCATGGGGCACGCGTCGATCGGCTGATCTGCGCGCGTCGTAACGACGGCCACCGGAGCAGCGCGCTCCGGTGGCCGTTCGCTTCCCGGTTGCGTCGGTCCGGTGACCTACCATGACCGAGTGGAAGCAGCCTTCTTCGATCTGGACAAGACGATCATCAGCCGGTCCTCGTCGCTTGCGCTGGGGCGGCCGCTGTATCGGGCCGGGCTCGTCTCGCGCGGCCAGCTCATGCGCGGCGCCTATGCCCAGCTCGTCTATCTCCTGGTTGGCGCGGACGAGGATCGGATGGAGCGCCTCAAGGAGGGCATGCTCCAGCTGACGAAGGGGTGGGATCGCGGTCAGGTCGAGCGCCTGGTGCAAGACGTCATGCTCGACGTGATCGATCCGTACGTGTATCAGGAGGCCCTCGACCTGATCGCCGAGCACCAGGCGGCCGGGCGACGGATCTACATCGTGTCGTCCTCGCCGGAGGAGGTCGTGCGGCCGCTCGCGCGGCACTTCGGTGCCTCCGGCGTCATCGCGACCCGTGCGGCGGTCGGACCCGACAACCGCTATACGGGCGAGCTCGAGTTCTACGCGTTCGGGGAGCAGAAGGCCATCGCGATGCGCACGCTCGCAAAGCGCGCCGGCGTCGATCTGTCGGCGTCATACGCATACACCGACTCGATCACCGACGTTCCGATGCTCGAAGCGGTCGGGCACCCCGTGGCGGTTAACCCCGACCGTGATCTGCGGCACCTCGCCGACGAGCGCGAGTGGCAGGTTCGCGACTTCCACAATCCGGTACGTCTTCGTTCGCGGCTCGCCGGCGCGGTCCCGCCGCGGCGCGTCAGTACCGCCGCAGCGCTTGTCGGCGCGGTGGCGGTCGCCGGCGTGCTCGTGTGGGTGTCCTTGCGGGCGCGCGAGCGGCGCGCCCTCGCGTTCGTCATGCATTGACGAGGTAGCGTCATCTCGGCGCCGGGTGTACGTTTGCCGTGGGAGGCCGAAAGGTCACCCGCGAGGGGAGCAGAACCCACGCGCGAGTCATGCCGCGGGAGGCATGTCCCAGGACCCGGGGCGAATGAACCCGGCTCCAGGGACACGTGCGGACACAGCGCTTGATACCTGCTCCCCTCGCTCTTGGGATTTTCAGTCTTGCGGCACGGGCGTGCGCCGGTATGGGAAGAAGGCTCCCTGGGGGTAGGCGTCGTTGCCACCCCACCCAAATCCCCAGCGGTACATCTCGCGAACGAGCTCGGGGGACTGGTTCGGCCGGTCTCCGGGCAGGTTGTCCGACGGGTTGAGTTCGATGGCGGCACCCCACGCGGCCGCCGTGAGCGGCGCCGCGGGGCCGTCGACCGACATGGTCGGGTCAAAGCAGGCTCCGACGTCGGTCACCGCATCGGTTTCGTTCTTGGCGACCAGGGCGTTGGCTGCGCGACGCAGCAGATAGAGCGCCTTTGCGTGACACGTGACGGTGCCGAACACCGGCAGCGTCTCCGACCGGATGTTGTCCTGCACCCACGTGGGGTCGATCACGAGCTGCGTCGGGTCCAGCGCGTCGGGGTGGGCCTCGAACTCGCCGAACTTCTGTTTCAGAAGCAGCGGGGGTGCCGCTCGGTCGTTGGCACGCAGGTATGCCGCCTCGCCCGGTGCCCGGACCTCGATCGCCGGATACGGCGTGTCGGCCGACAGGAGGGCACGGAATTCCGTGATGAGCTCGTCGCTCGTCACGCTCGAGGTCGGTCCCACGTGGAAGAGCACGTAGCGCTCGTGGTCGACGCCGATGCGGCGGCCCGTGTCGCGCGTCACCAGCAATTCGTAGCCGCCCATCAATGCATCGGGGAGCGTGCCGACGATCGAGACCTCCTCGCCGCCGTCGAACACGAGGGTGGAACCGTCGCCCAGACCCCGTAGCTGTGCCTCCGATTCCGAAAGCACGCCCTCGCCGGTGCGAAGGTTCTCGACGAGCTGTCGTTCCGGCTCGGGCAGGAACGCGGCGAACGTGGGCCCGACGCCGGTGGTGTCGATCGGGATCATCATCGGGACTTCCGGCTGGTCGACCCCGTCGCCGTTCTCGTCGAACGACGCCGTCATCCACGCGATGTCTGCGGTGACGGTCGAGGTCGAGACCACGTCGGGCACGGTGGCGATGAGGTCGCCGAAGCTGGTGGGCAATCCGCCGGGCACCCAGGCGAGCCAGGCGAGCGGTGCCGGCTCCCCGACCGAGGGGCTCGGGCTTTTCCCGGCGCCGCTCGGGGTGGGTGCGCCGGCGGTACCGCTGCCTCCGTGTCCGAGGCCCCAGACCAGGAGGCTGCCCGCGATCGCCACACACAAGAAGGTGATGAGCCCGCGGACGAGGGCGCGCTGCTGCAACTCGTCCATCTGCCGCCGGAGTGTACGGCCGGGCACTCGCCGGGCCGGGAGGCGGGAGCCTCAGCCCGAGGCCGGATGTTGCAGAAGGCCGGCGAGCCGCTCGGCGCGCCGGGCTGCCTGGCGGGGCCGGCCGGCGTTGACCGCGATCGCGATCGCCTGCAGCTCACGCTCGACGGCCGGGGGGAGCGAGGTGGCGCGGGCCCGGATCAACGGGTCGAGCTTGCTCACCGCTTCGTCGAGGCGGGCGAGCAGCTCGCGCGGGCGAGCGACGCCGTCGCGGTAGTCCTCGATCGAGATGACCTCTCCCATAGGCTCCACCGTAGGGGAGGGGTCTGACACAACTGGGATGTCGGCGTCGGGAGGCTCCTGCACGGTCTTCACGCTACGCGGACACTCGTCACGGGTGCTAATCGCGGCGCGACGGTAAACCAGCTGGCGCCGGCGTCGACGGAGCCGAAGACTTCGCCGGAGGTGGCGCCGAACCACAGCCCCATGCCGTCGCCCTCGCCGTCGCGGTCGAAGGCCTGTCGCAGAATGGTCACGAACGCATCGCTCGACGGGAGCCCTGCGTCCATCGCCGACCACGACGATCCCGCATCGCGGGTCGCGAACGTGGCGAGCTTGCCGCCCGGCACCACGCGGTCCTCGGCGCCGACCATCGGGATCACGAACGCGCTGTCGGGGTCGCCGGGATCGATGACCAGCGGGAAACCGAAGTCCGAAGGCAGTCCTGCGCGGATGTCGATCCACGTCGACCCCGCATCGTCGCTTCGGTAGACGCCCCCGTGGAACTGCATGAACAGACGCTCCGGCCGCTGCGGCGCCCGGTGCATGTTGTGCACGCACAAGGTGTTCGTACCCTCCCGTGCCTCCTCCGGCATGTACTCGGGGACGAGCCCTGTGTAGCCGGTGCGCCAGGACTGACCACCGTCGTCGGTCAGCCACACGCCGGCGGCGGAGATTCCGATCGCGAGCTTCAACGGATCGCCGGGCCACGGACAGATCGAGTGCAGGGCCAGGCCGCCGGCGCCCGGCTGCCAGTCTCCGGCGAAGCGCTCCTTCCACAGGTACTCGTTGCGGGACCAGTTGACACCCTGGTCGCGCGATTCCCAGAGCGCCGCCGGGGCGCTGCCGGCCCAGAGCTGGCCCTCGGCCTCGCCGGGTTTGATCACCCAGATGCGGTCGAGCGTGTCGGCGTCGTCCTCGGCGTGCGCAAGGCCGGTGGTCGGCTCCCACTCGCCGGCGAGGTCGTCGGTGTACAGCACGCGCGGTCCGTAGAACCCGGAGGTGACCGAGGCGAAGTAGCGGCCGTTCCTTGGGTCACGCATCGCGTACTCGACCACATCGCCGGCAAACGCCCGATGTGCGATCTCGTACGGCCCGTTGCCCTCGCCCTGCAGCACGAACAGGCCCTTCTTGGTTCCCACCAGCAGCTCTCGCATCACGCCCCCCCAGTGATCGACGGCAGTACCTGGAGCAGGTCGGCCTCGCTCACCGCTGCGGCGGCGTCGACCCGCTCTCCGTTCAGGAATACGTTGACGTGGCGCCTGACGGCCCCGTGTTCGTCGAGGATCCAGCCGGCCGTCTTGGGCCATTCCCGCTCGAGGGAGCGGATGGCCTCGCCCACGGTCGCACCCGGCAGCTCGAGGCGGCGGTTGCCGCCGGCTAGGTCTTTCAGCGGAGCTCGAAGCGCAACGACCGGCATCCAATTCAGCCTATCCCGCCCCGCGGACACGGACTACGAGGTGGGGTCGGGTCCTCCGCCGTACTCGAAGTGCATGCCGTCGGGCGTGAGGTAGTCGCCGCCCCAAAGGAACCCCCACCGCTCGAAGATCTTCACGATCCGGGGGTCCATCGTGGGGGTCGCGCCATATGGGTTCTCAGGCGCGTTGATGTCGATCGCGGCCCCGTACGCGTGCTGGGAGGGCGGCGCGGTGTCGCTTCGCGCGACCGTCCGGGCGGCGTAACAGCCGGAGTACGTGTGGACCTCCCCGCCGAGCCCGGCCGCCGCAACGTCCTCGAGCGCCCCGATGAGCATGGGGAAGAGTGTCCGGTTGCACGTCACCGCGCCGAGCAGCGGCACGGTCTTGGTCTGGATATGCGCGTCGTACCAGAGCGGCGACATGTTGAGGTACGCGGGATCGTCGGAGCGGGGGTACGCGGCGAACTCGCCGAACGCCTGCTTGATCACTACCGGCGGGTCGACGCCCGAGGCAATGCGCATGTACGTGGAGCCGCCGGGTGCCACGGTTCGCACCGGATCGTCGGGAATCAGGCCGGCGAGGACCTGCGCGAACCGATGCTCAGTCATTCCCGCGGGCGGCAACGAAAGGAGATACCGGTCGTCCTGGATGCCGAGCTTGCTCCCGGTCGTGCGGGACACGAGCATCTCGCCCCAGCCGACGACGTCGTCGGGCACGACGGCGCCGACCTCGACCGTGGCTTGCGGGAACGTGAGCGTCCCGCCCACCCCGATCCGCCGGAGCCGTGCGCTCGAGGACCCGAGCACAGCTTTCCCGTCATCGAGCGCTGCGGCGACCTGCTCGCGGTCGACCTCGGGGATGAACGGCATGTACGCGTTCGAATCGACGGCGAATGCGTCGATCGGGATCTCGTATGGCGGTGTCGGATGGTCCATGACCTTCCCGCCGGCGTCATGGGAGACGCGGAGCCAGCGCGTGTCGCCGGCAACGACGACGGTGGTGCCGAGTGCGGGTGTGTCGGCGGCATGAGCGGCGAAGCCCTCGGGCAAGGACCCGGAGATCCAGGCGAGCCACGCGGGCGGCATGGTGGCGTCCGTCGGCGACGGGGCGACGGTGGTGGTTGTCGCGGGGGCGCTCGTTATCCCGGACACCGCGGCCGTGGCTGATGGTCCGGCGGTGGTGGAGTCGCCGTTGCGAACCACCGTCGTGACGCCGATCAGCAGCAGCGTGCCGATGATGAGGACGAAGACTCTGCGTCGGCCCGCCTCGGCTGGATCCATTCGAACCAGGCTAGCGATCGTGGGCGGTGACGCACGTGTGACCAAGCGCACATGCACATCCCCCGTCAAGAAACGCAGATGGGCCGCTTTGGGGATCAACAACGACGTGGGTCTGCCGCTAGCCTGCGTGAGGTCAAGAGCGCACCACCCCCTCGCACCACCCCCTCGCACGTTTCCGGACGTAACGGTTCGGCGTGGTTGTTCCACGCCGTCGACAGCTGGTGAGGAGCGAGCATGCAGCAGCCAAGCCGCGTCGTGCTGGCGCTCGACGCCCCCGAGGTGGTCGAGGAGATCATGCATTTGCTCGATCGCAGCGGTACGGCGCAGGTGGTTGCGACGGCGACCGATCCCCGGCAACTCCAAGAGGCCTGCCGGCAACTCGAGCCCGATCTTGTCGTTGCGGAACCGCGGCTCGCCCCGCACACGCCGTCCTCGACACCGTGCGTGGCGGTGGCGAGCCGGGAATCCGTGCCGGCGTTGCGCGCCGCGCTCGAGGCCCGGGCACGCGCGTTCCTCGTGTGGCCACGGGAACGAGACGAGCTTCTCGAGCACGTCCGCACGCTGCGTTCGTGGTCGCACGACCTCGAGCGCCGGGCGACAGTCGTCGCGATCCACGCCTCGCGCGGGGGCGCGGGCTGCACCTTCTTGGCGACGCACCTGGCGCAGGCGATCGGCGCTACCGACGTCACGTGCGTGCTGCTCGACATGGATCCGGATCGCAGCGACGTTGGGACCGCGCTCGGCATCCCCGACGACGACGCCAGCGTCCATACGCTTCGAGAACTCGCCGACGTTGCCGACGAGCTGACGCTCGAGCGGTTCCGTGACGTGGTGTGGTCACACCCCGCCGGCTTCGGTGTGGTCGTCGCGCCGCCGGCTGCTGCCGTGGTCATCGAGCCGGTCGTGGCGAGTCGCGTGATCGACGTCGCGGCGGCGGCGGTCGACGTCGTGCTCTTGCACACGGCGCCGGGGCTCGACGCGGTGACGCGGACGTCGATCTCGACCGCTGACGTGTCGCTCGAGGTGCTGAGCCTCGACGTCGCGTCGTTTCGGGCGTCCAGCCGCACCGTTGCGCGCATGGCTGCAGACGAAGCGGAGCCGCCCATCGCGTTCGTCGTGAATCGCGCGCAGCGCGCGGAGATCGTCCCGGGCGACGTGGAGCGCGTGTTCGGGGCCCCGGCGAGGGCAGTGATTCCCTTCGACGGCGCCGTGCCGCGCCTGCAGGATCACGGCCGGCTGTTGCCGGTGCGCTCGCGAACGGCGCGCGCGATCGCCCGTCTGGCGGCCGACCTGCTCCGGCCCGACGCCGCCGAACGAGGTGCCGCGTGATGGCCACCGATCCACTTCGGACGCTTCGTCGCGAAGTGCGCGATCAGCTGCGCGTGCGCATCGACGCGCGCGGCCTGGCCACGGCGCCGCCGGCGGAGCGCCGCGTCCGTGTTCGCGAGGAGGCGCTCGCGTTGCTTCGCCAGCACGGCGCGCTGCTGCCACAGCGGGAACTCTCCCGCATCGTCAACGAAGTCTCCGACGAGGTCGTCGGGTTCGGGCCGATCGAGGCCCTTCTGAAGGACCCCTCGATCACCGAGGTCATGGTGAACGGGCCCGACGACGTGTTCGTGGAGCGAGAGGGGCGCATCGAGCGCGTGCCGGATCGGTTATTCGAGGGGGAGGAGCCGATTCTGCACGTGATCGAACGCATCGTTGGACCCTTGGGCCTTCGGGTCGATCAGGCGTCACCATGGGTGGACGCCCGGTTGCCTGATGGTTCGCGGGTCCATGCGATCGTGGCGCCCCTCTCGCTTCGCGGTCCGACCATCACGATCCGCAAGTTCTCGCAGAGCCCGATCACCACCGAGGAGCTCGTTGCGAGCCGCTGTATCGGTCCGCGAGCGATGCGATTCCTTCTGTCGTGTGTCCGCGGGCGCACCAACATGGTGATCAGCGGGGGCGCCGGCAGCGGCAAGACGACGATGCTCGGTGTCTTGGCGTCGGCGATCGACGACACCGAGCGGCTCATCACGATCGAGGACGCGGCGGAACTCCGTCTCGCCAAGCCACACGTCGTGTCGCTGGAGGCACGCCCGGCCAACGTGGAGGGTCGCGGCGAGGTGACGGTGCGGGACCTCGTGCGCAACGCCCTCCGGATGCGGCCGGATCGCATCATCGTCGGAGAGGTACGAGGTGGCGAGGCGCTCGACATGCTCCAGGCGATGAATACCGGTCACGAGGGGTCGTTGTCGACGGCACATGCGAATTCGACGCGGCACGTCCTCTGGCGGCTCGAAACGATGGCGTTGATGTCCGACGTCGACCTGCCGGCGGCGCACGTGCGATCGCAGGTCGGGGCAGCGATCGACGTCATCGTGCAGCTCGCTCGGCTTCGCGATGGACGCCGCGTCGTGTGGGAGATCGCCGTGGTGGAGGGCACCGAGCACGGCGAACCGGTCGTCGAGACCGTGTTTCGGTTCTCGCCGCGAACCGGAGGCGGGTCGTTCGTCGCGGCGGGGTTCGTGCCCGCCCTCGTTCCGACCCTGCGTGCGCGAGGGGAGCAGCTTCCGGACGCCCTGTTCGAGGCCGGGTCCGACGCGTGATCGCCTTGATGCTCGCCGCGCTGCTCGGCGCGGCGGCGGCGACCGACGCCGCCGTCCGGGCCGAACGCCGCCGGGAGGTCGTGGCCCGGGTGCAGCACGACCAGCCGCCGGCTGTTGCTCGGGAGGCGCGTGACCGGGTCGAGCTTCTCGCCCCGGTCGTGGGCGCACTCGCCGGGTGGGCCGTCGCTCGCCTCCCGGGCTTGCTGATCGGCGCCGTGGCGGCGGTCGCGATCGTGCGGGTCCGCAATCGGCGCGCCCACCGGGTGCCGCCTCTTGTGGCGCAAGAGCGATTCGCCGACGCTGTCGGTGCGATGGCGGCGTCCGTGCGCGCGGGCTCCTCGTTGGCGCAGGCGATGCGATACGCGGCGGATGAGTCAGCCGAGCCTGCGCGCGCGGGATTGCAGCAACTCGTCGCGGACCTCGACGTGGGGGTTCCGCTCGACGACGCCGTTCGCAGATGGGCCCGACGCGAGCACACCGCCGATGCCGACCTCGTCGCCGGCGCGCTCGACCTGCACCGGCGTACGGGCGGCGATCTACCGGGCGTGCTCGAGCAGGTCTGCGCGACCATCCGCGATCGGGTCGCCGTTCAGCGCGAGGTTCGCTCGCTCACGGCCCAGGCGCGTCTCTCGGCGTGGATCCTCGGCCTGTTGCCCATCGGGTTCTTTGCGTTCCTGTGGCTCACGGCGCGACGTGACATCGAGGGTGCGCTCTCGACTCCCGCCGGCGTCACCTGCCTGCTGGTGGGACTCGTCCTGGAAGCGCTGGCCGTGCTGTGGATTCGCACACTGTTGGTGGTGGCGTGAGCGGGCCCGGTGCCATCGCGGCCGCCGCCGCGGCGCTTGCATGCGTCGCAGCCGTTGCGGCGGCCGCCGCCCTGCGACGGGCGCCGGTTATTGGCGCGGCCGAGACGGCCGCGGCCGAACGACAAGCCCACACGCCGGGCCGGCGGGCGCGACGTGCACGCCGGCGCGCGGTGCACGCGGAGATTCCCCAGCTCCTCGACCTGCTTGCCGCCGGATCCACTGCCGGATTGTCGGCGGAGCTGTCGCTCCGCGAAGCGACGATGTGCCTTCGCGGCCCGCTCGGCGAGGACCTCGGAAGCGTTGTGCGCGCGGTCGACCTCGGTGTCTCCTGGCGTGCGGCCCTCGCCGACTATGCCCGTGCGAGCGGCGAGGAAGACCTGGGGCGCACGGTCGCCGTCCTGGCCAGGACCGAGGCGCTCGGCGTGTCGCTCACCGACGCCACCCGCGAGCTGGCCGCGTCGGTGCGCGACGCGCGGCGAACGGCGACGCTCGAGCGAGCGAGAACCGCGCCGGTGAAGATGCTCTTTCCGCTCGTGTTCCTCATCCTTCCCGCATTCCTCCTCCTCACGGTGGTGCCGGTGCTCATCACCACCGTCCGCTCCATCGATTGAGAGGAGGTGCAACATGTCGTTTCTGACGTCGTGGTACCTGCGTGTGGTTGGCGTGCTCCGCAGGGAGCAGGGCCAGACCACCGCGGAGTACGCGCTTGTGATCCTGGCGGCTGCCGCTGTTGCGGTGGTCCTGATCACCTGGGCGCACTCGTCGGGCCGGCTGCCCGCGTTCTTCGATCAGATCATCGACTCGGTGATCGGCGATGCGTCTGCCGCCTGATGCGCGCGACGGCGAGGATCGCGGCTCGGCGACGGTCGAGTTCTCGCTCGTCCTGCCGCTGCTCTTCGTTGTCGCGCTGGGGCTGATCCAGGTCGGGTTGCTTGCGCGGGACCAGCTGTTGGTGGAGGCCGCCGCGCGCGCGGGAGCGCGCGCCGCGGCCGTCGAGCTGGACCCGGCCGGGATCACGGGGGCCGCGCTTCGCGCGGCCCCCGGCCTCGACCCGGGCGCAACGACGATCACCGTGACGCGAGAAGGCGGCCGGGGCGATCCGGTGTCGGTGCGCGTCGACGTCACGGACGCCGTGCGCGTGCCCTTCGTCGGCTGGCTCGTCGGGACCGGCGTACATCTCGGCGCCACGGCGGTCATGCGCCAGGAGTTCGGATGAGTCCGGGGGAGCGAGGATCGGTGTCCGTGGTCACGGCGGCGCTGGTCGCCGTGCTGCTCGTCTGCACCATGGGGGTGGCCGATCTGGGCCGGGCGCTCGCGGCGCGCGCCCGAGCCCGCGCCGCGGCTGACGCCGCGGCGCTCGCCGCCGTGCAGGAGCAGGTGTTCCCGCAGGGCGCCGTTCCCGCTCAGGTGGCGGCGGACATCGCCTCGCGCAACGGCGCCACGCTGATCGACTGCGAGTGTTCGCCGGGCTCGCTGGAAGCGGTGGTGACGGTGCAGGGTTCCCTGGGCGCGCTGCTACTCGTGCCCGGCACGTTCACCGTGGATGTCCGAGCGCGGGCGGTCGCCGACACCGGCGGGTGAGCCACCCGACGTGCGGGCATGCCGGTGGTGGGATCAGGGCCGGCTCAGCGCCAGGCGTGGACGGTGAACTGCCCGTCACGGATCGACGCTTCGTGCTTGCGCTCAAACCTGGTGAACCCGACGGTGCGCAGCATCGCCTCGACGGCCGCCGGGTTCGGGCCGACCCAGTTCGTCGCGTCGTCGTTCAGCTCCGTCCCGGGGTAGAAGCGCATCATCGGCTCCTGTTGATCGACGAGCGACACGTGGGTGTCCAGGATCAACAGTTTGTCGGTGACGCTCGAGACCCGCTCGAGCGCCAGCAGCGGGTGCCGCATGTGGTACAGGACCCCGACAAACAGCACCATGTCGAATGTGCCCACCCGTTCCGGGCTCAGTTCGAGGACGTCGATGTCTTGATCCTCCACGTGCGATCCGATCGCCTTCCGCGCGAACTCGAACCCGTCCTTGGTCCCCCACCCCTCGCCGCTCCAGCAGAAGGAGTCGGTGGCCAGGACGCGTGCGGCCCCCCGGCGTTCGGCCTCGAAGGAGAGCGCGCCGTCCCACGCGCCGATGTCCAGCACGCTCCAGCCCGACAGGTCCTTCGGCAACTCGAGCAGCTCGATGCGCCTGACGGTGTCGTCGAAGCCGGGGGTCGTGATGCCTTGGCCGAGATCGATCGTGTGGTACCAGGTCAGTTCGGCCATGCCCTTTTCGATGGATTCTGCATCCATGATCTTCAACTCCCGGGACCGCCTACCGGGCCTCGCCCGTTCGCCGATCCCTGTCCGACGTGAAGGTGATGGTGTACCTCGTTGACGCGGGCGTCAACCGAGGTCCTCCCGGACGCCCGTGTCCGTGTCCGAGCTAGCCGAGCAGCTCGCGACCCATCTGGAGCCGGTAGCGCTCGTTGAAGTCGTAGAGGAACCGGTCCTGGCGCGGATACACGCCTTGCGTAAACGCCCGTGAGCCGACACCGGTCTGCGCGCGCTGGCAGACCTCCCAGTCCTGCTTGGAGATGAGGTCCCACAGCTCGACGACCGGCTCCGGCTTGAACAGCGCCTCATCCGCGATCGTCTCGGGCCGGAACAGGTACTCGGACACCACCGTCGTGTGGTTCGGACCGGTCGGGTACCCGATGTAGTACATGACGCAGTCCGGGTGCAGGTTCAGCATCAGGTTCGGGAACTGATACGCCCCGTAATACATCTGGTAGTCCTCGGGCTGGAGGTTCGGGAGCTTCGGCAGCTCGGATTCGCCGGCGACCGAGAAGCTCGTCGCGCCCTCGCGCATCCAGTTGCCGTCGTCGCGGGTCTCCTCGTCCCAGACCTCGCCGAATCGGAACAGCGGCACCACCTGCACGAGCTCGGGGTGGACGGTCGGACAGTGCAGGCACTCGTTGTAGTTCTCGACGACGATCTTCCAGTTCGCCTCGACCTCGTAGACGATCCGCACGCCCGTACGGAGCTCGTCGAGCTTGAATCGGTCGAACATCATCAAGCTCTCGGCGCCTTGCCCCATCTGCTCGGTGAGCGAGCGAGGTTCGTCGCGCGTGAGGTTGACGAAGATGAACCCCGCGAACGTCTCGACGTGGAACCGGTGCAGCGGGTAGCGCGACCGGTCGAACAGCTCGTTCTCCTTGACGTTCGGCGTGCCGATGAGCGCGCCGTCGAGGTCGTAGACCCACCCGTGGTACGGACACGTGAACGCCTTGCGCACATGACCGGCGGCGGGCTCGTCGTCGAGGAACTTCGTCCCGCGGTGGCTGCAGACGTTGTAGAAGCCGTGGAGCTCCCCGAGGGCGTTGCGAGTGATGAAGATGGACTCACCGGTGAGGTTCCGCACGATGTAGTCGCCGGGCTCCGGGAGTTCCTCCTCGCGCCCCACGCAGACCCAGTCGCCCCACCAGATCCGCTCGCGTTCCTCGGCCCAGACGGCCTCGCTCGTGTAGTCGACGCTGGACAGCGTGGGGCGAGGACGCCACTCCTTCTCGTCGTAACGCACCGCAGTCGTGCCGGACATGAGGGATCTCCTTGGATTTGGTGACCACAGCATAGGCCGGGGTCCCGGGAGGGCGTGAACCCGGTGCCTGCCGGCTACGCGCCCGAGACGCCGGGGGCGGTGAGCCACGAGCTGCGCGAGACGTCCCAGTGCTGTGCGAGGTAGCTGCCCGGGGCCGGCGCGACGTTGTAGTAGTCGTCGCCGTCGCAGTCGAACACGTACATGCCGACCGCCGTCGTATCGGGGCACACGCTCACAAGGCTGCCGCCGCCAGTGAAGTACGACCCGCCGTCGCTGTAGCACATGATGTCGTTGGTCTGGTAGCAGTGGAACGAACCACTGGAGTGCGGCGCGGAGTTCTGCACCGCACCCATGTTATGCCCGGTCTCGTGCTGGAACGCGATCGCAAGCCCTTCTGGCGATCCGCCGTCCACCAGCCGGAGCATCGAGAAGCGCGCGTACGGCTGGTTGTTCGTGTTGAGCGATGCATCGGGCTGATCGTCGATGGCCAGCGTTCCCTGCCCGCCGTAGGGGTAGCAGCAGTCGATGTTCGCGACGAAGACGGCGTAGATGGCCTTTGGGTCGGTGTACCCGGCGGAGGTGAGTGACCCGGTGACGTCGGAGAACGTGTAGGCGCCGTCGCTGCCGATCGGATCGAGCTGCACGGTCGTGAGCGTGATGCCCTTGTCCTTCTTGCACCAGAACCGGTAGTGCTGGCCGACGACGCCGGGGGACTGCAGATCGAGGTTGCGGTCGGCCAGGGTGATCACCTGACGGATGAGCGTCCGCTTGGCCGAGCCGCCGGCGAGCGGCGTGTCCGACGGGTAGCCGAGGAGCACGTGGACGCGGCGGCCGCCGCGGCCGTTTCCGGGGCAGGGAGCGACGGGAAGCGCGTTCGCCCCGAGGACCTTGGCGCCGACCGTGGCTGCGTCGGCGGAGACCGGAACCGGCACATCGCCGCCGTGCGTGCACGCCACCACGCCGTCGATCATCACGACGTCGAGATCGCCGCACGGGCCGGGACCGGCGGAGGCCGCGATCGGACTCCCGGAGATTCCGGTCACGAGCATGAGGGCGAGCCCGGCGGTAGCGACCAGGGACAGCAGGAGCCGGCGCATATCTGAGGGTGTCGGCGTCTCGGGCCGCCGTCTGGAGTGCGGCCGCACGGCCGCGCGTAGACTTCGCCCCATGACGTCGCGCGAGCGGCTGGAGGAGCTTCTCGAGGCGGTGGCGGATCACGCCGTCGCCCCGGCGGCCGCGGCCGAGCAGATCGCCACGCTGCCCGTCCGAGATCTGGTCTTTGCGCGAGTCGACACGCACCGCGAACTCCGTCAAGGGGCCCCGGAGGTCGTCCTGGGCGCCGGGAAGACCCCCGAGCAGGTCGCGGCCATCGCCGTCGCGCTCGACGAGGCCGGGGCCTCGAGCGTTCTCGTCACGCGGACCGATGCGCCGATGCGGGCGGCGGTCCGTGAGGCCTTGCCCGACGCAAAGGAGCACGACCGCGCGCGGGCCATCTGGGTGGAGCGGCATCCGATCGAACGGCGGGGGCGGGTGCTCATCGTCTCGGCCGGCACGTCGGACGGCCCGGTCGTGCACGAGGCGCGGATTCGGGCCGAGCTTCTCGGGACGCACGTCACGGTTCACGAGGACGTGGGCGTTGCGGGGCTGCACCGCCTCGCGCCGGTGATCCCCGATCTCGACACCGCCGACGTCGTGGTGGTGGTCGCAGGAATGGACGCCGCACTTGCGAGCGTCATCGGGGGCCTCGCCGCGTGTCCGGTTGTCGGGGTTCCGACGAGTGTCGGCTACGGCTCGGCCCACGGGGGCGAGACGGCGCTCAACGCGATGCTCTGCTCGTGCGCCGACGGCCTCGCCGTCGTCGGTATCGACGACGGGCTCGGTGCGGGATCGGTCGCGGCGCGCATCGCGCGCCGCGCGGAGGTGCGGAGCGCGTGACCCGGGTCGCGCACCTCGACCCGGTCGGCGGCCTCGCCGGCGACATGCTGCTTGCCGCGCTCTTGGATGCGGGCGCGCCGCCGGATGTGCTCGACGACACGATCTCGGCGCTCGGGCTCTCGAACGCTCGCGTCGACGTCGTGCGCGTTTCGCGCGCCGGTCTCGTGGCCACACACGCCCGCGTGGTCGTCGGAGCGCGGGCGCACGCGCGGCCGGCGCCCGATCTGCGGGCAGTGATCGCCCGCGCCGGCCTCTCCCCGTCGGTGCGGGCCTGCTCGCTCGAGGCGATCGACCGCCTGATCGCCGCCGAGGCGGCCGTCCACGGCGTCGCGCCCGATGAGGTCGTGCTGCACGAGCTCGGGGGCGACGACACGCTCGTCGACATCTGCGGCGTGATGGCGCTCGTGGACGCGCTCGGGATCGGTCGCGTGACCTCGGGGCCCATTCCGCTTGGCACCGGCACGGTCGAGGGCGAGCACGGCGTGCTGCCTGTACCGGCGCCCGCGACGCTCCTCCTGCTGCGCGGAACGCCGGTGATCGGTGTCGCGATCGAGGGGGAGCTCGTGACGCCGACGGGTGCCGCCATCGTTGCCACGCTTGCGGAGGGATTCGGGGCGGCTCCGGCGATGACCGTCGAGGCGGTCGGCGTCGGCGCGGGGACGCGCGAGCTTCCCGGGCGGCCCAACGTCGTGCGGGTGCTCCTCGGCGAGGAGGTGCGTGATGCCGAAGCCGCCGCCGGCACGCACGAGGTCGTTCTGCTCGAGGCCAACGTCGACGACCTGGTTCCGGAGCTCGTGCCCGACGTCATCGACGCATGCCTGGCCGCCGGAGCCCTCGATGCGTGGTCGGCGCCGATCCACATGAAGAAAGGAAGGCCGGGGCTGCTCCTCAGCGTTCTTGGCCGGCCCGCGGACGAGGCCGTGCTCGCGGCGACGCTGCTTGAGCACTCGACGTCGCTGGGGGTTCGCGTGCGGCGGCAGTCGCGCCACGAGTTGGACCGGGCGATCCGCGAGGTCTCGGTCCAGGGGCATCCGGTGCGCGTAAAGATCGGCCTGCGCGAGGGACGGGTCGTCAACGTTGCCCCGGAGCACGACGACTGTGCTGCGGTGGCCGCGGCCAGCGGGCGCCCCGTCAAGCAGATCTGGGCCGAGGCGCTGGCCGCGGCCACCGCAGCGAGCGCCGAGCCGGAGGAGGTCGATGTCGATGGCGTCCCTCGCTGAGCTCGAGCTCGCCGTCGCCTCGTCGCCGAGCGCGATCGTGGCGTTCTCCGGCGGCGTGGACTCCTCGCTGGTGGCCGCGGTCGCGGCGCGTGTGCTCGGCGACCGGGCGCTCGCGATCACCGCGGTCTCGCCCGCACTCGCGAGCGGCGAGCTCGACGGCGCGCGATCGGTCGCCGCAGCGGTGGGCATCGCGCACCGATCGGTCGACACCGACGAGCTCGCACGCGCGGGCTATCGCCGCAACGGTCCGGACCGCTGCTACCACTGCAAGACCGAGCTCTACGACCGGCTGGCGGCCGTCGCCGCCGCGGATGGCTACGCTGCCGTCTACTCCGGCGCCAACATCGAGGACCTGGGTGACTGGCGTCCGGGACTGCGCGCCGCGGCCGAGCACGGAGTGCGGCATCCGCTGGTCGAGGCGGGTTTTGCGAAGCGCGATGTCCGGCGTCTCGCCGCCGCGATGGCGGTGCCGAGCGCGGACAAGCCGGCGATGCCGTGTCTTGCCTCGCGACTGCCGTACGGCACCGAGGTCGAGCCCGCAGTTCTGGCCCAGGTCGACCGTGCCGAGCGCGCGATCCGAGCGCTGGGCTATCGCGAGCTGCGTGTGCGCCACCTCGGAACGACCGGAAGGGTGGAGCTCGGCGAGCAGGATCTCGAGCGCGCGCGAAGCGCGCGCGCCCGCCGGCAGCTGCTCGCCGCCGTGCTCGGCGCCGGCTACGCCGGCGCCGAACTCGACGAGGAGCCGCTCCGGTCGGGGTCGTTCGCTCGCGCCGGCTTGCGCCACGGCGAGCTCCCGCTCGTGCGCACCACCTGATCGAGCCCGGCTGATCGAGCCCGGCTGATCGAGCCCGGCCGATCAGTCCAGAGCGTCGCTCCGCGGATCGCGCACGGTAGGAGTGTGATAACCGGGCTCGCTCCGCGCGGTGAGGAACTCCACTGCCGCCCACAGCATCTTCGAGCGCGGATAGAACCACGTGGGGACGGCGGTGAGGATCCCGACGCTCATCACGATCAGCGGCATGGCGGGAATGAACGGCACGGTGAGCACCATCGCGATCGCGATCGCCACCACCCAGACGGCGCAGGCCACGGCGTAGTTGATGGTCATCGCGCCGAGGAAGCCGCCCTCCTCCTGCTCGAAACGGAGGTCGCAGGTCGGGCATCGGGCCTTGGCCTGGAACCACGAGACCCAGATTCGTCGCTCGCCGCAGCGGGGGCACCGCTTGCGAAGACCCCGGAGGAGGACGCGCGATGTGCGCGCCTCCTGGAACAACGGTCTCGCCGGGCGTGACGCCTCGGGGTCGAGCGACGCGTAGGGATCGGTCGTCTCAGGCCCCCGTGTCCTCTGCCGTATCGTCCGGCGGGTTCGCGATCGCGTAGAACTTCACGATTCGCTCCGTGATGCGCCAAGTCCCCGCCGACCCCTTCGGGGTGATGAGGACATCGCCGGGACCCACGGTGTGCACCGTGCCATCGTCGGCCTCGATCTCGGCCGCCCCTTCGAGGATGAGGGCGACCTCGTGGTACGGACGAACGAACGACCACGTGTCGGGCTCGCGCTCCCAGAAGCCGGTCTCGAAGACGCCGTCGGTGCTCGTGAAGGCGTCCGCCTCCGCACCGGTGGACGGGATCTCCCCCGGCGGGTCCACGAGCGACCGCCATGGCCGATCCCCGGCATGCAGGACTGCGATCGTGCTCATACGTCCTCCTCAGGTCTCTCGGATCGCCGCGGTGGTGGCAGGCTACCGACCTTCGGCCGCTCCCGCGTGTCCGGATGCGGGTGTACCATCGCCGGACCATGGCGAAGCAGCCAGCACGCCGGCCGCTCGGGCGCTCGAGGCGCACCGAGCTCAACGTGATCGACTACACGCTCGCCAAGCGGGCGATCCTGCGCGACAGCCAGCGCGGGCTCCAGTCGGTCAACGACCTCTGCGACGCGCACCCGGAACTCATCCGGGCGGCGCGCCACGTCGGCGAGCCCACGCGCACGGACTGCCCGGTCTGCGGCAAGGAGAAGCTCGTGCTGCTCGCCTACGTGTACGGCGACGCCCTCAAGCACGACAACGGCCGTGTCTGGTCGCTCGACACCGGTCTGCGAATGGCGGCGGCCTACACCGGCGCCTGTTGCTACGTCGTCGAGGTGTGCAAGGGCTGCCACTGGAACCACCTGCGAGAGGCCTTCACCGCGCGCCGCAGCGCCGCCAGCTAGCCATCGCCACGGATACACCACACCGCGTACTCCCCCTCCCGGGCAGGCGTTGCTAGCATCGGCATGACCGTGGACTCCGGCGGCGCACCCTCGCAAAGCACCCACGTCCCCAAGCACCGCCCCAAGGGCAAAGCGTCGGGGAAGGCCGCCGCATCGGCACCCGCAGGATCCTCGAGGCCCCCGTCGCCGAAACGCCGCTCGTTCCTGCGCCGCCGATGGTGGCTGATGCTTCTGCTTGCGCCGTTTGTCGCCGCGGCGGTGACGGCCGTCGGCCTCTACGTCGCCTACGCCCGGATCCAGCTTCCCGAGGCGCTTCCCCCGATCCAGACGACCTACGTCTATGACCGCAACGGTGAACTCCTCTCGACGCTGCACGGTTCGGTCAATCGCACGCTTGTGTCGCTGTCGGAGATGTCACCGCACATGATCGACGCCGTCATCGCGACGGAGGACCACGACTTCTACAACCACCCCGGTGTCGACGCGATGGGGATCGCGCGGGCCGCGTTCACCGACCTGGTCAAGCGCGACACGGTGCAGGGCGCCTCGACCATCACGGAGCAACTCGTGAAAAACGTCTATGCGGGCTCCTACAAGACCGGGCGCGACGGCGTGCAAACCTACATCCTGCCGGCGCGCTCGGTGCCGGAGAAGATCCGCGAGGCGCTCCTCGCGATCAAGCTCGAGCAGCAGCTCGGGAAGGACCAGATCCTGGAGAAGTACCTCAACACCGTGTACTTCGGCCATGGCGCCTACGGTGTCGAGGCGGCGGCGGAGACCTATTTCGGCAAGCACGCGAGCGAGCTCACGGTGCTGGAGTCGGCGTCGCTCGCCGGGGTGTTGCATGCGCCGGAGCTCTACGACCCGATCGACCGGCCGAGCGACAACTGGTTCCGGCGCAACTACGCGATCGACCAGATGGTGCGCTATGGCTACCTCAAGGCGCCGGCCGGCGAGAAACTGAAGGCGCGGGAATGTTGCGGGACGGTGCCCGACAGCTCCGAGCAACTCGTTGCGCCCGGGCATGCGGAGTACTTCGTCGACTACGTTCGACGTCAGCTGTTCGATCGCTACGGGAGCGCGCGGGTGTACGCGGGCGGCCTGCACGTCACGACCACGCTGGACCTGCACCTGCAGCGCGCCGCCGAACAGGCGATCGCCAATGCCCTGCCCGACCCACACGACCCGGCCGCGGCGCTCGTCTCGATGGATCCGCGCACCGGCGAGATCCTCGCGATGGCCGGCGGGCGCAATTGGGTTCGCAACAAGGTGAACTACGCGACCATGCAGGGAGGATCGGGGCGCCAGTCGGGCTCGGCATTCAAGGCGTTCACCCTCGCCGCCGCGATGCAGCAGGGCTACGACCTCAGCGCCTACTGGCACGGCCCGAGCACGATCGGCGTGCCGGATTGCCCGGACTCCACGCAGCCCGACGGCATCTGGCATCCCGTGAACGCCGGCGACGGCGAGGCGGGCGACTTCACCCTCGCCGGTGCCACCGCGCATTCGGTTAACACCATTTTCGCCCAGCTGATCGCTGCGATCGGTCCGTCCTCGGTCGTCGACACGGCCCACGCGCTCGGCATCCAGTCCGAACTGGATCCTGTCTGTTCGATCACCCTCGGGTCGGTCGCCGTCAACCCGCTCGAAATGACCGACGCGTACGGCACGCTCGCCGATCAGGGCGAGCGACACACCGCCACCCCGCTGCTGCAAGTCCAGATGCCCGACGGACGCATCGATCCGTCGATCACCTCGCCGGGCGAGCAGGTGATCGCGCCCAACGACGCCAACCTCGTCACCTACGCGCTGCAGGGCGTGGTGCGCGAGGGCACGGGAACGGCGGCGGCGATTTCCGGGTATCCGGTCGCCGGCAAGACCGGGACCGCCAACGAAAACGTCGATGCGTGGTTCTGCGGGTACACGGTGCAGATCGTGACCTGCGTGTGGATGGGCTGGCCGGAGGGGGAGATTCCCCTCGAGAACATCGAGGGCGTGTCTTCCGTCTACGGCGGGACGATCCCGGCGGCAATCTGGCACGACTTCATGACCGTGGCGATGCAGGGCCAGACACCGGAGCCCTTCCCCGTCCCGTCGTTCGATGGCTACACGGTGGGGCCGCCGGTGGCGGTCTATCTGCCGCCGCCCTCGCCCTCACCGAGCGCCTCGCCGTCGCCGTCGCCGAGCGCGTCACCCTCGGACTCGCCGTCGAGCACGCCGTCACCCTCGGGCTCGCCGTCACCCACCCACTCGCCGAGCACGACGCCGTCCCCGCCGTGACGCGTCAGATCGCCGGCACCACGAGCAGCTGATCGTCGAGGGGGATCGTCGCCGTGACGACGGTGCCCCGTCCCGGCGTGGATCGCAGGTTAAACGTGCCGCTCGCGAGCTCGACGCGCTCCCGCATCGAGGCCAGCCCGACCCGGCCGCCGCGCAGGTAGTCGCGGGCACGGTTTGTCTCGAACCCCCGCCCGTCGTCTTCGACCTCGACCCGGAGCTGGGTGGTGTCGGTGTCCACATGGACCGTGACCATCGTCGCCTCCGCGTGCTTGCCGATGTTGGTCAGCGCCTCCTGGACGACGCGGTAGGCGAGCGTCTCGGCGTCGCGTGCGACCGATCGCTGCAGTTCGCCCTCGAACGTGGTGACGATGCCCGTGTCGGTCTCGAATCGGGAGAGCGTCTCCCGAAGCGCGGGCATGAGCCCCCGTTCCTCCAGCACGGGCGGGCGCAGGCCCGACATGAGCTGGCGCAGCGCGTCGGCCTCGCCGGCGAGCTCCTCGCGGATCTTGCCGAGCAGCTCCGTGCCGCGGTCGACGTCGCCCGCCTTGATCATCAGCAGCGCCGCCTCGAGCGAGAGCGACGCCGCCGAGACGCCCTGCACGGGGCCGTCGTGGAGGTCGCGCGCGATGCGGTTGCGCTCCTGTTCGATCGCCGCGTTGGACCGGCGGAGCAGCCGTGTGCGGTCCTCGTCGCGGTCCTGCAAGAACTGGAACAGCGACCGAATCGTCTGATCGGCGATCTTGGCGGGCGTGACGTCGCGCACGAGCAACAGCCGCCGCGGCGGATGCGTCGGGATGTCCGAGGCGGTGGACTCCAAGTGCAGCGTCGTGCCGTCGGAGCGGGACACCGTTGCATGGGCGCCGTGCACCAGCTGGGGGAAGTCGGCGTCGGCGCCGTCGACGGCGGCCGCAAGCGCGGACCAGGAGAGACCCGCGATCGAGGACGGATCCATCGCGACCATCGCCGCGAAGGCGTCGTTGGCCCGGATGACCGAGTCGGCATCGTCGATCTCGACGAATCCGTCGACGGCGGCCTCGAAGATGAGCCGCAGGTGCTCTTCCGATTGGCTGAGCGACTCGTTGGAGCTGCGCTCGCGATCGAGCGCGGCGTCGGTGTCGCGCAAGGCATGCTGCTGCTGCTCGAGTGCGGCTCGCGCTTGCGTGTAGGCATCCGCGCTCGCGAGCTGGTTCGCGAGGATCCGCAACACGATCCCGGCCGCGAGCATCATGAGGATCACCGCGTTCGCGGCGTCGCTGCCCTGCCGGTCGTCGATGATGGCGACGATCGAGATGGCCGCACACGCGGCGATCACCGTGATGCTGGTCAGCACGGGCCGGGCGATCCGCGTGGCGCCGTCGACGCGCAAGCGGCCGGAGTCGTCGGGCACGAGGAGGAAGACGGCCGCGAGCGCCGGCGGTGTGACGCTGAATGCGACGGCGATCCACCGCGGCGCCTCCGTAATGGTGCCGTCCGCCCACGCGAAGCCGAACGCGAAGGTCGCTGCGGCGAGTGCGGCCGCTCCCGCAAAGCGCAGCAGGTGACCGGTGCTCGGCGTCCACAACGCCAGCGCGCCGAAGATCGCGACAATGCTCGCACCGAGCACCGCGTAGGTGCCCGCCGAGGCCGCCTGCGACGAGGTGGCACCGGTGGGCTTGATCGCGACGTCCACAATGACGGCGATCGACAGCGCCAGCAGCGTGACGTCGGCGGCGGCCTCCCGGCGGTCCTGCGGTTCGAAATGCCTGCGGAACTCCGCGCGCGCCGCGAACACGAACGGCACCAGCAAGCCGAGCAGCACGACGTCGGCGACTCTCGGCGCGTAGGCGGCGGGGTCGATCGAGCCGGCGATCGCGAACCCGAGCGAGACGAGCCCGATGGCGATGAACCCGACGGCGGTGGCCCGCAGCCCCGGCCAGGTGGACCCGGGCGCTGCCAGCCAGGTCGCGATTCCGGCGACGAGGAACGAAGCCGCCATGATCAGGCTTTGGGTGATGGCATAGGAGGTCTGTCCCGGCTCGGCCAGGACGATGGCGACGACGCCTGCGAGGGCGACGATCGAACAGCAGGCGAGCGCCCCCGCATGCCGTGGGGATGGAACGGCACGCATGAGGTCCCATCATGCCGGGTCGCGCGGTATCGCTCCATCACCCGTCGACGGAGCTCTACCAGCCGGACGGACTAGACCGCCTGGGCGGTTACTCGATCAAACGTCGGCGCAGCGCCTCGGCGACCGCGGCGGTCCGATCGGAGGCGCCCAGCTTCTCGAAGATGTGCTCAAGGTGGGTCTTGACCGTATCGGGCGAGATGTACAGGCGCTCCGCGATGTCGCGGTTCGTGTGGCCGAAGGCCAGCAGCTGCAGCACCTCGATCTCGCGCGCGGTCAGGGTTTCCGCCTTGCGGTCGCGTTCCTTGGCGGTCGAGAGCTCCTCGGCAAGCGCGACGACCAGCTGGGGGTCGATGACCATGTTTCCGCCGGCGACCAGGCGAACGGTCTGGATCAGGTGCTCGGCGTCGCGCGCTTTGAGCACATAGCCTCGCGCGCCGCTGCGCACGGCCTCGACGACGAACTGGCGGTCGTCGTAGGCGGTCAGCATGATCACGCCGATGGTGGGGTGGTGGTCGCGGATTTCCCGGGCGGCCTCGAGGCCGTCCATCTCGGGCATCCGGATGTCGATGAGCGCGATGTCGGGGGTCTCGGCGTCGATGAGCTCGAGGAGCTCTTTGCCGTTGGCGGCTTCGCCCACGACCTCGATGCCGTCTGCCATGTCGAGGTAGCGACGCAGGCCCTGCCGCACCAGGGAGTGGTCGTCCGCGATCGCGACCCTGATCGTCACGGCTTTGTCCTCCACTGAGCCCCTCACCGTGTCCCGGGCATCCCGGGGTCGTCGCAATCCTAGACGGTTCCGAGGCCCGAGGCAGGGATCGAGCCAAGGGATCGAGCCAAGGGATCGAGCCAAGGGATCGAGGCTAGAAGAGCGGCTGCCAGTTGACGAACAGGAACGCGAGCAGCGCGAACCCACCGGCAGAGGCGACGAGCACCGCCGTCTCGGGCGGGCGCCGGCGTCCGGCCGCGATCGCCCAGCCCCACGAGACGGGGAACAAGACGGCCATGAAGCGTGGCATCGACAGGAGCGGCCGGCTCGCCAGTGGCAGGAGCAGCGGCAACAGCAGGCTGGCGCCCGCATAGACGGTGTAGGTGAGCGGGATCCGTCGGGCCGCGAGCGCGATGCCCGCCACGGCGAGCGACACAACCAGGAGGTCCAGAAGCCACCAGCTCTGGTAGCGCCACGCGTAGCGGACCGCCTCGATCACCGCCGCGAGCGGCTGGTGCGCCCCGCCCGGGCGCCACGCCCGCTGGGCGTCGAGCGGCGCCCACAGGTCCTGATACCGCCAACCCCACCAGCCGACGTAGAGGAGCGGGCCGATCGCGATTGCGGCGGCGGCGCAGAGCCGAGGCAGCAGCGACCCGCCGTCCCGCCGATACTGCGCGATCGCCTCGACCCACAGCGCGAGGATCAGCAGCACGCCGACGCTTCGGGTCGCCGCCGCAAGCGCGCCGGCCACCGCCGCCCATGCCCATTGGTTGCGCCGCGCGAACCAGAACGTTGCGACCGAGGCGAGCAGGAACAACGACTCGGTGTACGGCGCGTAGAGGAAGAACGCGGTGGGGAACAGCGCCGCAAACAGCACCGCGCGCCGTGCCGCGGCCGTGCCGAGCTCGAGCCGGGTCAGCGCGTGTAGCAAGAGCAGCGCGCCGAACGCCGCCGCGTTTGCGACGAGCAGGCCCGCGCCCAGCGGACCGATGCCGGGCACCGCGTTGACGAACCGCACCGCGAGCGGGAACGCTGGGAAGAAGGCGGCCGAATTGTCGGCGTGGGAATAGCCGGTCGTCGCCAGCTGGAGGAACCACTGCGCGTCTTGTCGCTGCAACGAGGTCACGAGCATGTGCCACCCGGGCGTCACCGCCGGGTTCGGGAACCCTGCGTCGGTTGGCGGCTGCCCGAGCGGCACTGGCAGGAGGCCGCCCCCGACCAGCCCGACCACCGCGAGGAGGAGCCGCGCGCCGAGGAATGCCCACAGCGCCTCGCGCCAGCCGTCGCGCACGCGAATCGAGCTCGGCGCGCTCGGCGCTTCGGCCGCCCGCACGGTCACGCGAGCACCGGCTCCATCGTCGGCGCGCGACTGCGCGCCAGCCCACGCTCGGGGACGACATCGCGCACCCACGCGATCAGGCACCACACCAGGACCGCCGCGCGGAAGGCGACCGCCCACTCGAAGAGCGACTGGGGGACCAGGTGCATCTCGTGGGTGTACGTCCCGAAGAACCAGAACCGCGTCACGAACACCAGCACGTCGGCGATCTCGAACAGGACGAACCGGCGGAGACGCGGCATCGTGAGGGCGAACCACGGCAGGAGCCACAGCGAGTACTGCGGCGAGAACACCTTGTTCGAGAGCAGGAACGCGATCAGCAGCGGCACGCCGGTCGCCCAGCGCGGGAAATTCGGATCCCGCCGCGCCTTCCACCAGATCGCGAGGAACGACACGACGAGGAACCCGGTCAGCGCGACCAGGTTGGCGTTGGCGATGGAGATACAGAGCCCGCTCACGTGCCGGCACGCGATGTAGAAGACCGAGTCGAAATCCGGGGTGCGGGCGCCGTTGAACCGGAAGAATTCCCACCACGAGCCGGGTGCCGCGATGGCGAAGGGGGCGTTGACGATCAGCCAGGTGCCCGCCGAGGCCCACAGCACGCGGATCGATCGGTCGGGCTCGCGATCCTGCAGCCCCTGCAGGAACAGCGGGATGAGCACCATCGCCGGGTACAGCTTGGTGGCCGCGCCGAGGCCGATAAACACCCCGGTCCAGCCGTCCTTGCCCTTGGACCACGCGAGCAGCGCGGCCGTCGCACACGCGACGGCCGCGAGATCCCAGTTAATGGTTCCGTAGATGAGCAGGGTTGGTGCGAGCGCGAACCACAGCGCGCGCGAGCCGGCGAGCACCCACAGGCAGAAGGCGGCCGCCATCGCGAACCCCGTGAGTGCGAGCGCGTTCCCGTAGAAGAACGCGTCGTAGCGGTTGCCGGAGAACCACGCTACTGCCCGCATGAGGTACATCGTCAGCACGGGGTACTCGTCGCAGTTGTTGGCGCTCGGCGCGCACTCGTTGAGGAACGGCAGCCGCCCGCCGGCCAGCTGCTCGGTCCCGAGCAGCGGCACGATGTCCGTGTAGCACAGGAGCTTGTACTGGCGGCCGTTGCTGTAGTCGCCGTTCGCGCACGGGCTCTTCTGCGCCGTGCCGAGCGCCATCGTCACGAACACGCAGCCCAGCACCAGCAGAAGGCCGACCGGGCGCGCCACGTGCTTCACGCGGCGAATCGTAGACCGCGACGAGGTCCGAGCCGGGTTGCGAGCGCTCGGTGTGAAGGTGTGAGCGCGCACTCGTAGAGTGTGCGGTCATGAGGTACCGAGTCGAGCAGCTCGCGGCCGCGTGCGATGTCTCCGTCGACACCGTGCGCTACTACCAGTCGCGCGGGCTCCTGCCGCAGCCGGCTCGCGAGGGCCGGGTCGCCTGGTACGACGACGCGCATGCCGAGCGGATCCATCGCATCCGCGAACTGCAGACCAAGGGCCTGAGCCTCGCCGCGATCGGCCGGGTGCTGCACGAGGAGGTGGAGGGTCCCGACGCGGACCTCGCCGCGGCGGTCGCGATCGCGCGCGGCGACGGCGACCGGACCGCGATCGCAACCCTGACGCTCGACGAGCTTGCCGGTGCCTCGGGCGTTCCCGCGTCGCTGATCCAGGCCGCGGAGCGCGAGGGAATCGCGGTCGGGCGATCCGTCGACGGTGAGATGCGGTACGCGCTTGCCGACGTCGAGATCGTCCGCACCGCCCTGCGCCTGTTGGAATTCGGCCTGCCGGTGGGCGACCTGCTGGGGCTCGCCCGGGATACCGACGACGCGCTTCGGGCGCTCGCGACGCGGGCCGTCGATCTGTTCGACGCGCACGTGCGCGCACCGATTCGCGACACGGCCGGGGACGAGCCGGTGGCCGCCACGCGTACGGTGGAAGCCTTCGAGGCGCTGCTGCCCGCGGTGACGGCGCTCGTCGCAAGCCATTTCCGTCGCGTCCTGCTCGAAGAGGCGGAACGGCGGATCGAGTCGTGAGCGCACCGCTGCCCGCCGGCGAGGACAAGGCGATCGTGGTGCAGTCGTTGTTCGACCGGATCAGTCCACGCTACGACCTCGTCAACAAGGTCATGACCTTTGGGATGGACGCCGGCTGGCGCCGGCGCACGGTCCGCGCGCTTCGGCTGCCGGCGGGCTCGCGGGTTCTCGATCTCGCGTGTGGCACCGGCGATCTGTGCCGCGAGCTCGCCCGTTCCGGCTACCTCCCGGTGGGCTTCGACTTTGCCGCCGGCATGCTCGCGCAGGCGCGAACGGACGCACCGCTCGTGCAGGCAGACATCCTGCGGCTACCCGTTCGCGACGCCGGCGCCGACGGCATCACCTGCGGTTTCGCGCTTCGCAACGTCGTGTCGCTTCCGGCATTGTTCGCCGAGCTCGGCCGCGTCGTACGTCCCGGGGGAGCGATCGCGCTGCTCGACGCCAGCCGGCCGGACAACGCGGTGCTGCGCGCCGGGCATCGCGTCTACTTCGAGCACGTCGTGCCGCTGATCGGGGGGCTGCTGTCCGACCGGGACGCGTACGCCTACCTGCCGCGCTCGATGGCGTATCTGCCCGAGCCCGCGGAGATGGTTGCGATGCTGCGCGCGGCCGGGTTCCCCGCAGCGCGCCGGCTGCCGCTGTCCGGTGGGATCACGCAGCTGCTGGTCGGGGTGCGTGCGTGAGCGCCGAGCGGCTCGGCACGTCGTTCGACGTGCTTGCCGCCTGGCAGGAGGGCGGCGTCTTCATCGAGCGCGACGGCCTCGGGATCGCCACCGGCCCCGGCGAATCGGTCGCGTCCGAGAACGTCGTGGACGCGCTTCGCGGCTTGCCCGAACGGGCAGTGGCGGCCGGGGTCCTGCCGTTCACCGGCGAGGGGACGCTCGTGATAGCCCCGTCGCAAGTGCGTCGAAGCGATCCGTTCCTCACCGGCCGGATCGGCGAGCCGGCGCAGCCGGTGCTCGTCACGGGTCTGATCCCGTCGGCAGCCTTTCGCGACGCACAGCTGCGCGCGGTGCCCGACCCCACGATGTACGAGGGCGCGGTGGCGGAGGCCGCCCGTCGCGTGCGGGAGGGCGAGCTGCGCAAGGTGGTGCTCGCTCGCTCGATCGAGGTGGAGGCCGATCACGAGGTCGACCCCCGGCGGCTGGCGCACCGGCTGCGCGCCGTCGATCCCCACGCCTACACCTTCATCGCGCCGGCCGGCGACGGTGTTCTCGTCGGCGCCTCGCCGGAGCTTCTCGTGGCGCGCCATGGTACCGAGGTGCGCGCCAATCCCCTCGCCGGATCGGCCGCGCGTTCCGGCGATCCGGTCCAGGACCGAGCCAACGCAGCGACGCTGGCGGCCTCGATCAAAGATCGGGAGGAGCACGCGGTGGTCGTTGAGGCCGTTGCGGCGGTGCTCGAACCGCTGTGCGAGGCGCTCGAGTGGGACCCCGAGCCGGTACCGCTTGAGACTCCCAACGTCTGGCACCTGTCGACGCGCTTTCGCGGACGGCTTCGCGATCCCGCACCGACCGCGCTCGAGCTGGCGCGCGCGCTCCACCCGACGCCCGCCGTCGGCGGAGCCCCTCTCGGCATCGCGCTCGAGGCGATCGGCCAGCTCGAGGGGTTCGAGCGAGGGCACTACGCCGGCCCGGTGGGTTGGGTCGATGCGACCGGCGACGGCGAGTGGGCAATCGCGCTTCGCTGTGCGCTGCTGCAGGGGACCCGCGCCACGCTGTATGCCGGCGCGGGCATCGTCGGCGCGAGCGATCCGGCCGCCGAGCTGGCCGAGACGGATCGCAAGTTCCGCGCGTTCCTCGATGCGCTGCGGTGGGGGTGAGCGCATGCGGGTTCTTCTCGCCGGCGACGATCCGAAGGGATGGCTTGCCGGACCCTGGGAATCCGATCTGCCCGTCGGCATCGGCTACGCCACCGAGGCGATCGACGAGCCGCACACGCACGACGTGGTAACAGAGATCTATCTCGTCGCGGCCGGCACCGCTCGGGCGGTCATCGATGGGCGGACCGTGGACGTGGGGGCGGGCGACGTCGTCATCGTGGAACCGCACGAGGTGCGGTCGTTCACCGAGTCCTCCGCCGACTATCGATGCTTCGTGCTCCACGTCGGTGGGGACGGAAACGTGGATCGGCGACCTGCCGGGACGGGCTGACTCGGCAGAGGTTGACTCGGTAGGACAACCTGCCTACGGTCCTAGAACTGGGTTGGGGAGGGTTTCTATGAGGCACGCAACAGGCGTTCGCTGGGTCGTTCGATCCGTCGCGCTCGCGGCGCTCGCCGTTGCGGCGCTCGCCCCTTCCGGGAGCGTCGGCGCCGTCACCGGGGCCGGCGCGGTGTGGAACTGGGGCGCCAACAACTACGGGCAGCTCGGCGACGGCACCACGGCGGCGCACCTGAACCCCAAGGCGCTACCGGGGAACCTGTCGATCCTGCAGCTCGAGGGCGGCCGAGAGCACGCGCTCGTGCGCACGGCCTCGGGCGATGTCTACGCGTGGGGCTGGAACAAGTACGGCCAGGTCGGCAACGGTTCCTCCTCCGGGATGATCAAGAGCCCGGCCAAGGTGCTCTCCGGTGCCGACGACATCGGCGCGGGGCATTACTCCTCCTTTGCCGTGAAGAACGGCGCCGCCTGGGCGTGGGGACGCAACGACACTGGGCAACTCGGTGACGGGTCGAAAACGAATCGCCGGACGCCCGTGCAGGTGTCCGGGTTGTCGGGTGTGACGGTCGTGCAGGTCGCGGGCGGTCGCAACCACGCGATGGCGCTCAGCGACGACGGGCATGTCTATACGTGGGGCAACAACACGTATGGTCAGCTCGGCGACGGAACGACCGCCTCGACGACGTCGGCGCACGTCGTCCCGGGTCTCTCGGGCATCGTCGAAATCTTTGCGGGGCGCGACCACTGCCTCGCGCTCGGTACCGGCGGCCAGATCTGGTCGTGGGGCCGCAACCAGAGCGGTCAGCTCGGCGATGGCACGAAGACAACCCGCCGTTCGCCGGTGCATGTCACGACCGCTGCGAGCGTCAACCTGTCGAACATCGTCGCGGTGGGTGCGGGCGCCGACCACTCGCTTGCGCTCACGAGTGGCGGCGATGTGTACGCGTGGGGCGCCAACAGCTGGGGGCAGGTCGGCGACGGCTCGACGACGGCGCGAACCAGAGCAGTCCACGTCTCCGGGTTCTCGAACATCGTTGCGATCGCGGGCGGACGCCAATCCTCCATCGCGCTCACGCAGGGAGGCGACGTGTACACGTGGGGCGACAACCGCCAGGGCCAGCTCGGCCACGGAAGCACCAGCACGAGCCCGCGGACGACGCCGTGGCTCATCGGTGGTCTGTCCGGTGTGAGCGCGGTCGGGCTCGGCATGGACTACGGGATGGTGGTCATCGCGAGCTAGCCGCCCGCGTTCACCTCGCGGCCAGCGTTTCGGCGATCGCCGCGCGGATCGCCGCGCGGCGATCGTGTTGCAGCGCAGGGTCGATCACGACCTCGACAACCTGGACACCGCCCTCGCGCGCTGCGCGCGCGAGGGCGGGCGCAAGCTCGGCGGCGCGCCGCACCTGCTGGTGGGGCGTCCCGGTCGCGGCGCAAAGCGCCGCGACCTCCACCGGGTGCGGCGTGAGGAACAGCTCCTCGAGCTCCGGCAGGCGCCCTTGCTCGAGCTGGGCGAAGATCTGCCCACCGCCATTGGCTAGGACCACGAACACCGCGTCGTGGCCGCGGCGCGCCGACCAGAGCAGCGAGCCGGCGTCGACCAGAAACGTGAGCTCCCCGAGGAGCGCGTAGGTCGGGCGACCGCCGCCCGCGGCGACGCCGAGCGCCGTCGCCACCGCGCCGTCGATCCCACTCGCCCCGCGGTTCGCGATCACGCGCAGCAGGTCGCCCGGGTTCCACAAGCGCGGCGGGCGCCGCGGCGCGAGGTACGCGTCGAGATCGCGGATCGGCGAGGAGGAGCCGACGAACAGTGTCGCGCCGTTCGGGAGGAACGAGCCCAGGTCGCGCGCGACGCGACCCTCGAACGGTTCGTCGAACGTATCCAGCAGCCGGTCCACCGTGGCGCGCGCGAGGAGATCGGCGGCGCGCCACTCCTCCTGCCAGCCGTCCGGTTGCTGCGGCGGCGTCCCCGCGTAGGCCTCCCACGCGGTCGCGGCGAACAGCTCCGGATCGACCAGGATTCGCTGCCGGGCGCGATGCCCCGGATCCGGGTCGAGATGGTCCCGATCGAGCACGAGCAGCGCCTCAGTTCCGGCCACGAGCGCCTGTGTGGCGCGAGTGGTTGGGGCCGCGCCGGCCTGGAGCACGACCTCGGGGCGGTGCGGCTCGAGCCACCCGGCGTCGCCGATCACGAACAGCCCCGCGGCGAGCGCGCGGCCGGCGTCGGAGGCATCGAGCCGCAGCCCGGAGGTGGGTTCGGCAAGCACCGGCCACCCGAGCACGCGGCCGAGCCCGAGCAGCGACAGCGTCTGGGGAGCGGGCAGCCCGCCGACGGTGATCACGCCGGGCCGGCCGGCGTAGGTCTCGACGAATGCGTCTACGGCGCTCCGCGCTTCCTCGCTGTTCCCGCGGTCGGGCCCAGCCCCCGGGGCGGCCGGCGCCCTGACCGGCGCGCCCGCCGCCGCGCCGTTTGACGGAACCACCGGCTCGTCGAAGCAACAGTTCACGTGGACCGGACCCGGCGGGAGCGCGCGCGCGGACTCGAGTGCCCGCGCGCCGGTATCGCGCCAGGCCTCCGCATCGCCGGCGTCGCCCGGGACCGGCGGTTCGAGGTAGGCACGCGCGTAGCGCCCGTACAGGTCGACCTGATCGATCGTCTGGTTGGCGCCCGTACCTCGCAGGCGCGGCGGACGATCGGCGGTGAGAATCACGAGGGGCGTCCGCGCCTGCGATGCCTCCACCACCGCGGGGAAGTACTCCGCCGCCGCGGTGCCGCTGGTGCACGCAAGCGCCACTGGGTCACCGGTCGCCTTCGCGAGCCCGAGCGCGAAGAACGCTGCGCTTCGTTCATCCAGATGCACGTGTGCCGTCAGGCGGCCGTCGCGCGCAATGGCGAGTGCGAGCGGCGTCGATCGCGACCCCGGCGAGACGCAAGCGTGTCGCACGCCGCCCGCGACGAGCGCGTCGACCAGGGCCGCCGCACACGCAAACGATGCGTCGGCGACGCCGGTCATCAGACCGTCCGCGAGAGCACGAAGCCGAGGGCCAGCAGCCCGCCGGTCGCCGCGTGCAGCTTGGCCGTGCCGACGAGTACCGGGACCAGCTCGCGCCCGGTGGCCGTGCGCGACGCCTCGAGTGGCCGGATGGCGAGAGGCCACGCCGCGAGCCCGAACAAGCCCCATTGGGTGAGGCCGGCGGCGGGCCACACCAAGTAGACCAGCACACCCGCGACGATCGCGACGAACGGCGCGATGACGAGCGCCGCGTACAGTCTGCGCGCCCGCGTGTCGCCGATACGCACGGCGAGCGTCCGCTTGCCCGCGGCGGTGTCGGTCGCGATGTCCCGCACGTTGTTGGCCTCGAGGATCGCGACGGCGAGGAACCCCACCACGACGGCGC
Organism: uncultured Actinomycetes bacterium; assembly: GCA_963816105.1. GTDB lineage: Bacteria > Actinomycetota > UBA4738 > UBA4738 > HRBIN12 > AC-51. The sequence goes on from CAWFJH010000004.1 coordinate 1,022,860, forward strand.
TCCACCACGACGCCGCGGGCACCGTCTCGACCATCACGAAGCTCGTGCCGCACGTGGCCGCCAGCCCGAAAAACGTGAAGACCATCACCTCGCCGAGCCCGAGGCCGGCGTAGGGCCGGGGTCCGCCGGAGTACAGCAATGCCGCGACGATCGCCAGCGCGCCGACGACGAGGATGAGCGCCGGCTCGGTGGCAAGGGCGAGCGCCAGCCCGGCGAATCCGGCGATCCCGATCGAGACGAACGCGGCGACGAGCACCGCGCGCGGCGAGGCCGCGCCGCTTTGGGTCAGTCGCGGCGGTCCGACGCGCTCGTGCGTATCGACTCCTTTCAGCCCGTCGAACGCGTCGTTGGCGAAGTTCACGCCGATCTGCAGCCCCGCCGCAACCACGAGCGCGGCCGCCAATCGCCACCAGATGACGTTCCCGGCCGCGGCGGCGCCGACCAGCACCGGAATCAGCCCGGCGCCGAGAGTGCGCGGACGCGCCCCCATCCACCACACACGCCAGCGAGGCAGTGCGTGCAGCGGCGCGGCGGACTCGCTCACGGCCGCTTCGGGAACCGCGAGAAGTCGGGGTCGCGCTTCTGCTGAAAGGCGTCGCGACCCTCTTGGGCCTCCTCGCTCATGTAGTAGAGGAGCGTGGCGTCGCCGGCGAGGTGCTGCACGCCCGCGAGCCCGTCGACGCCGGCGTTGTAGCCGGATTTGAGCAGGCGAAGCGCGAGCGGGGACTTCTCGAGCAACTCGCGTGCCCACGCGATCGTCGTGTCTTCGAGCTCCGCGAGCGGGACGACCGCGTTCACCAACCCCCACGACAATGCCGTTTCCGCGTCGTACTGCCGGCAGAGGAACCACACTTCCTTTGCGCGCTTCTCGCCGATCTGCCGCGCAAGCAGCCCGATCCCGTAGCCGCCGTCGAACGAGCCGACGCGCGGCCCGGTCTGGCCGAAACGTGCGTTGTCGGCGGCGATCGTGAGATCGCAGCACAGGTGCAGCACGTGGCCGCCGCCGATCGCGTAGCCGGCCACCATCGCGATGACCGGCTTGGGGAACCGGCGGATCTGCACCTGGAGGTCCAGCACGTTGAGGCGCCCGATGCCCTGCTCGTCGACGTAGCCATCGTCGCCGCGGATCTTCTGGTCGCCGCCCGAGCTGAAGGCATCAGGGCCTTCTCCGGTGAGCACCACGACGCCGATCGCCGGATCGTCGCGCGCGACGTCGAAGGCCTGGATCAGCTCGCGTGTCGTGAGCGGCCGGAAGGCGTTGCGCACCTCCGGCCGGTCGATCGTGATCTTCGCGATGCCCTCGGCCGTCTCGTACCGGATGTCCGTCCAGTCACCCGCGGATTGCCACTCGACCATATGACCATCAACTCCTAGAGCCAACACTCGAACGGTTAGGCTACCCGACGTGGAAGGCACGGCGCATCGCAGGGCGGGCCCGGGCGAACTCGTCGCGTACGCGCTCCCGCCGGGGTTTCACTGGCTCGACATCCTCGATGCGCACCTGCGCTCGGGCGCCTCGTTTCTGCCGGTCGACGTTCGTCTGAGCGACGCCGAGCAGCGCCGGCTGATCGAGAAGGCGCGCCCGTCCGTGGTGGTGACCCCGCAGGAGGAGACCCTGTATCCCGACGCTGCCTCGATCGATCCCGACCACGCGTGGGCGGTCGTGGCCACCAGCGGCACCGCGGGGGAGCCGCGCCTGGCGCAGCTGTCCCGGGCTGCCGTCGGGTCGGCGGTCGCGGCCTCGCTCGACACGCTCGGCGCCTCGGCCTACGACCCGTGGGTGGCGTGTCTCACGCCGGCGCACATTGGGGGCTTGCTGGTGTACCTCCGCGGGGTCGTCACCGGATCGCACATCACCGTGCTCGAGCGGTTCGAGCCCGGCGCGCTTCTTGCGGAGGCGCCGACGGGGGCGCACGTCGCGCTGGTGCCTCAGATGCTCGAACGCCTCGTCCGCGGCGGCGCCGACCTCGGCGGGCTCGGCGAGATCCTCGTGGGCGGCGAGCGAGTCGATCCGCACGTGCGCGATGCTGCCGTGCGCATGGGCGGCAAGATCGTCAACACCTACGGGAGCACCGAGACGTGCGGGGGCGTCGTCTACGACGGGATTCCGTTCGAGCACACGTCGGTGCGCATCGACCGACCGAAGTCCGGGGCCGAAGCCGGCGTCGTCGAGATCCTCGGCCCGACGCTCATGGACGCCTATCGGCACGACCCGGCTGCGACGGCGGCCGTGTTTACGAACGACGGCTGGCTGCGAACCGGCGACGTCGGGTCGATCGGTCCCGAGGGTCACCTGCGGATCGCCGGGCGAGCCGACGAGGCGATCCGCACCGGCGGCGAGACGGTGTGGCCGCTCGAAGTGGAGACGGTGCTCGAGACGCACCCGAAGGTCGCCGACGTCGCGGTGACGGGCGAGTCCGATCCGGAGTGGGGCGAGCATGTGGCCGCCTGGGTGGTGCCGGTCCGCCCCGACAACCCCCCGAGCCTCGAGGAGCTTCGCGAACACTGTCGCGAAGACCTCGCCCGGTTCAAGGCACCCCGCGCGCTGCACGTGGTGACCACGCTGCCGCGGACGGCGGGGGGCAAGGTTCGGCGAAGCGCGCTTCGCGAAACGCCCCCACATGGGTGAAGGCCCGAGCGAGGGAGGGGTTCGCTCGGGCCTTCAGTCTCCGGGTCCCGCCGAGGGGGTTGGCGAGGCCCTGAGGTCCTGTCGTCGCACCCGAGGCTTCGACCCCACGCGCGCGCCGCTGGATACCCGAGATGAGGTATCGCGTTCCGGGACGCCCGGCGGAGGCCGCGCGGGGCGTTAGGTGACCTGGATGGCGCCGTTTTTCACGGCGAAGGCGACGGCCTCGAGCTTCGAGTGCACGCGGAGCTTCCCCAGGATGTTCCGCACGTGGGTCTGGACCGTCTGCGGACTGATGTAGAGCTCCGCGGCGATGTCGTCGTTGCGCTTGCCCTGTGCGAGGAGCTCGAGGATCTGCCGCTCGCGCTCGGTGAGGTCGTCGAGCAAGGCCATCGCGTCGCGTCGTTCCTCGCGCTCGCGGGCGACCTGGGCCAGGAGGCGCGTCAGCGTGACGGGGTCGATGAGCACCTCGCCGTCGGCGGCCGACTTCGTCGCCTGCAGGATCTCGTCCGCGGGCAGGTCCTTCGACAGGAACCCGGATGCGCCCGCCTCGACCGCTTCGACCATCAGGCGATCGTCGTCGTGCGCCGTCATGATCACGACCTTGGTGGAGGGCGAGCCCTCCTTGATCCGGCGCGTCGCCTCGATACCGGTCATCCCGCTGCCCTTGAACTCGATGTCCATGAGCACGACATCGGGCAGATGCTCGGTCGCGATCGCGACGCCCTCCTCGGGGGTGTGCACGGGCTGCGCCACGAGGGCGAAGGCGGGGTCGAGACCCACGACGGTCGCGAGCGCGTCCGTCAGCACCTTGTGGTCGTCGCAGATCAGCAGCGATACCTGCGGATCGGTCACCCTCGTCCCGCTCCTTCCCGCGGCAGGCGGATCTGCAGGATCGTACCCCCATCGGGGCCTCCCTCGATCGTCGCGTCACCGCCCTGTTCGCGCGCGATCTGCCGCGTGACGAACAGTCCGAGACCAGAGCCGGGCGTGTCCTCGTAGCCTCGCGGGCGCCAGCGGCAGAACTTCTCGAAGACCGGCTCGCGCATTTCGGGCGGAATCCCCGGACCGCGATCCTCGATCTCGATCTGGATCGCGTCGCCGACGACACGCGTCCGCACGTCGATCGGGGTGTCGGCGGGGGAGAAGCGCAGGGCGTTCTCGATGCCCTGCCGCACGGCCTCGGCGGTCCATCGCGCATCGATCCGAGCTCGGAGTTCCGGCGTGAAGTCGGTGCGTACCTCGCGCGGACCGGCGTCGGCCTCGTGCACGCCCTGCAGGACGGCCCCCTCGACGTCGCGGTCCTCCAGGTTGAACGGAAGGGTTCCCGCGTCGGCCTTGAGTCCGAGCGACATCTGGTCGGCGACGCGCAGCAGCCGTAGCGATTCCTGTTCGATCATGCCGACGAACTCGAGGCGCTCCGGATCGCCGAGCCGCTGATAGCTCGTGCGAAGCGATCCCGCGACGCTCCGGATCGTTCCGGCAGGCCCGCGGACGTCGTGGGCCACGATGCTCGCGATCTCGGCGCGCCCCTCCATGACTTCGGCTGCGCGGTCCGACGTTCGCCGCAAGCGAGTGCGTTCGAGTTGGATCGCGTTCAGCGTTCCGGCCAGCAGGAAGGCGCCCTGGCACAGTGCCATCGTCGCGCGGACGCGGAGCCCGGCCGGGGCGAGGATCGGCTCGGTCCCGATGAACAACAGGGTGGTGCCGACGAGGATTGCCCCGGCGAAGGCGGCGGCCGCCAGCCATCCGAAGGTCGTTCGCGAACCGCGGGGATTGATCAGCAGCCGGACCCCGGCGACGGCGCCGGCCGAGGCGATCAGGACGAGAGCCGCCCGAACGGCGACGCTGTCGAGCGGGCTGCTTCTCGATCCGACGAGGAGCGCGACCGCTTCCACGAGCACCATGAACCCGAACGCGAGCGCAACCGTGGGCCGCGCGCGCGGGGGCGGCTGACCGCGCCGGTCGTGCCACGGCGCCGCCAGCAACAGGCACACGGCCAGCACCGCGCTCGCCGCCAGCCATCCGTACACATCGGCGTCGTTGAGTCGGCCGGGTGATTCACCGCCGACCGCCATGGAGAGCACGACCGTCCCGATTGCCTGCGTGGCGACCACGCCGGCGCCAACACCTGTGTAGAGGTGTGTCGGATTGTGCGAACCGCGGTACCCGACAAGTGCGACCAGCGCTGCTGCGCCGAGGAAACCGACGCCCGCCCACACCAGAGCTTGGGGCTCATAGAACGAGATCCCGTGACTTAGGAGCGGCGTGAGCAGCAGCACGAGTGCGAGCACGATCAGCCCAGTCCAGCGCCCGCGCTCGGTCCTCACCGCCGGAGCATAGGCCGCGCGGCAGCGCCGCCCGGGGAGGCTAGGAGTAGCTGTGCTCCTCGTCGGGGAACGTGCCCGACTCCACGTCGCCGAGGAACGTCGTCACCGCGTCGGTGATGACGCCGCGAAGATCCGCGTACTTCTTCGCAAGCTTCGGAACCGTCTCGTTCAGGCCGAGCAAGTCGTTGATGACGAGCACCTGTGCGTCGGTCTGGGGGCCGGCGCCGATGCCGATCGTGGGGATGTGGAGTTCGCTCGTGATCTCCGCGCCCAGCTCCGCAGGCATCGCCTCCAGCACGATCGAGAACGCGCCCGCCTTCTCGACGTTGTGCGCCTGATCGAGCAGCGTCTGCGCCGCCTCACCGCGACCTTGCACGCGGTAGCCGCCGAGACCGTTGACCGACTGCGGCGTCAAACCGACGTGGGCCATGACCGGAATCCCGATGTCGACGAGCCGATGGATCAGATCGAGCTGCGGGCCTTCGATCTTGACGGCGTGCGCGCCGCCTTCCTTGATCAGGCGGCCGGCGTTGCGGACACCCTCGTCGATCGAGGCCTGGAACGACATGAACGGCATGTCGCCGACGACCATGGCGTGCTCGACGCCGCGCACCACCGCCTTGGTGTGATGGAGCATCTCCTCCATCGTCACCGGCAATTCGTTGGGGTAGCCGAGCACGTTGCGGCCGACGGAATCGCCGACCAGCAGCACGGGAACACCGGCGCGGTCGAGGATCTGTGCGGTGGGGAAGTCATACGCGGTGAGCATCGCCCAGCGCGTGCCCTGGGTCTTCCACGTACGCAGGTCGTGGATCGTGATCATCTGCTCGCACCTCCTGGGAGTGCACGGCGGTCGATTGGGAGTCTAGCCCGGGCGGATCAATCCGTCGGCGGGATCGCAAAGTCCTTGGTCGCGACCGCGTCGTAGCTGTCGTCGACCAGCAGCATTGCCGTGTAGTCGCCGGGCGGCAGCGGGAACGTCCCGAACGCGGCGTCGTCCAACGAGACGTCGCCCTCGATGGTGCCGTCCGTGTACGCCCAGAGGAGGTAGCTCGCCACCTCCGGGTCGGCGCCGCGCCGATAGATGCCGATCCAGTCCCACCGGTTGCCCGGCGCGACGTGCCAGGCCACGTCGATCGGATCGCCGTAGGCGATATGCGGTTTGACCGTGAGCGACGGCGCCTCACCGGGCTTCGACACCCAGAACTCCGTCGTTCCGATCAAAGCGCCCGACTCGTCCTCGATCGTGACGTCGTAGAGGCCGGGCTCCATCGCCGCTGTGTCGACCGAGAGGGCGGCGTCCACGCCGCCTGTGGGCTGGGACGCGACCTCGTTCCCGTTGGCGTCGAGCACACGAACCGTCCCCTCCCCGTGGGTCCGGACTGTGGCCGGTGTGCCCTGCCCCACGACACGCTCGTCCACCGACACGAGGTCGGGCGGCGTTCCGGGCGTGACGTCGAACGTCGACACGAGCGCGCGATGGTCGCTCGGCCACGGGTCGATGTCGTCCTCGCCAATCACCTCGCTCGAGACGGTGGTCGCCGGTCCGACGACATGGATGGCGTCGATGCGATCCTGCGGCGCCTTCGGCGGCGGATTCCATTCGCCGGCCACCTTGGGCCTCCCGGACGGCCAGGTTAGACCGGGGTCCTGCGCGGGATCCGGGTGCACGGCCCGGAACGAGTCGGTGAACCCAGCCCCCGCCAATGTCTCCGTCACCGGCCAGTCCATGGGATAGGTGATCTGGGGCCGCGCGCCGACGGTCGCCTCGGTCCAGTCAAGGTGCGACGGCGAGTTGAGGTCCCCGACGATGAACGCCGGGACGCCCGTGTCGGCCACGCCGGCGAGCGCCGTCGCGTACTGCTCGATCCCCGGGACGCGCGTCCGCTCCTCCGCCGCCTTGATGAAAGCCGGCGACCGCGTGTCGGTGCGGTCAGGCCCGTAATTCACCGAGTTCAGGTGGACGTTGCCGATCGCGACGACCTTGCCGGGAGCGAGCTCCACGTAGAGGACTTGCATCGGGTCCTCCGGGGCGTGCAGCAGCGGCAGGCGGGAGATGATCTGCCTGCGCGGATCCGCGTAGGGGTAGCCGATGGCCGCCGCCAGCTTGCGCGTGTGGCCCCATGCCTCTTCGATACCGATGACGTCCGCGTCGAGGGCCTTCGCGGCCGCGACGGTCTGGTTCCAATCGACGATCGTGCCCCCGTACTCGATGTTGAACTCGCCGATGCGGATCGTGCGCTCACCCTCACCGGACGGGGCGGTAGTGCCGTCGGTCGGGGAGCCACCCGTGGATCCGGACGTCGATCCAGACGTGCATCCGCCCAGTAGTGCGAGCACCGCAAAGGCGATCAGGAGTCGACGCATGCGCGGACGATAGTCGGTCGGCGCGCGGAGGGACAGTCGTGGGGTTCTGTCAGACCCGGTTCCTATCGTGTGGCCCATCGAAGCCAAGGAGGTTCACCGATGACGAAGACAGCACAGCCGTGGGCCGAGGTTCTCACGCTTGGCGACACGCGCTTCGGCGTGCTCGTCGGCGGACCGTTCGACGGGCGGTGTTACCCGCTGCCCGCCGGGCGAACGCCGCTTGCGCTCGATGTCCCCGGCCCGGGTCCCGGCCCCGGCGTGTGGCTCCACTACGTGCTTCGCGACGGGCTCTACCGGTACCAACAGGTGGAACAGCCTGCAGCGTAGCGACCCTCGGCCGCCGACGGGCAGGGCCGGCGGCCCGGGTCGCTGCACACAGCGGTTCCCGTACACTCCTGGGCAGCCCTCGTTCCTTCTGCTCCCCCGCTTGGGGGGGCCGTCCAGACCAGAGGAGGTGAACGTTGAGGGAGTACGAATGCATGCTCATCCTGCCCGCCGAGGCCGACGAAGCCACGGTGAGCACGGCGGTCGAGCGCATCACCAAGGTCATCGGCCCGTCCGGTGGCGAGGTGACCAAGCTCGACCGATGGGGTCGTCGGCGCTTCGCCTTCGAGATCGCACGACAGCACGAGGGGTACTACGTCGTCGTGCGGTTCAACGCCGAACCCGAGACTCAGCAGGAGCTCGACCGCGCGCTCAAGCTCGCCGACGAGGTGATCCGGCACAAGGTCATGGTCCTGCCGAACGAAGCGAAGGCACCAACCGCTTCCCCCGCCTCCGTCGAGGCGTAAGAGAGATAGAAGGGGGACCGCTCCATGTCGAGCGACAACCAGATCACCATCGTTGGCAACCTCACAGACGATCCGGAGCTGCGCTACACGGCCAACGGGGCCGCGGTGGCCAACTTCCGGGTGGCGTATTCCACGCGCATCCGCGACGCGGCGGGCAACTGGACCGACGGCGACACGTCGTTCTTCACGGTCAATTGCTGGCGCGCGCTCGCCGAGAACGCGGCGGAGTCGCTGACGCGGGGCACGCGCGTGGTGGTCACCGGGCGCCTCAAGCAGCGTTCCTGGGAGAACCAGGAGGGCGAGAAGCGCACCGTGGTCGAGATCGAGGCGGATGATCTCGGCCCCAGTCTGAAGTGGGCCACGGCAAGCGTGACCAAGGCCAACCGTTCCTCCTCGTCGTCCTCCTCGGGCGGCGACTGGGGCGCGGCCGTCGCGCCGGTCGGGGCCTCGTCGAGTGAGGAGACACCACTGGATGCCGGGTAAGCCATCGGGGTCGAAGCGCGGCCCCAAGAAAGACAAAGACGACAAGTGGCAGAAGAAGGGCAAACGCAAGTTCTGCGTCTTCTGCAAGGACAACGTCGCCTACGTCGACTACAAGGACGTCATCATGCTGCGGAAGTTCACCTCCGAGCGCGGCAAGATCCGCGCCCGGCGGGTGACGGGCAACTGCGTGCAGCACCAGCGTGATGTGGCTCAGGCCGTCAAGAATGCCCGCGAGATGGCCCTGCTCCCCTATAGCGCGCGATGAAGATCATCCTTCAGAAGCCCGTCGAGAAGCTCGGTAACCCGGGCGACGTCGCCGAGGTCGCCGACGGCTATGCGCGCAACTACCTGATCCCACGGGGTCTCGCGGTCAGGGCCGAGAAGGGCTCGCTCAAACACGCCGAGTCCCTCGCCCGCGGCCACAACAACCGCCTGACAAAGCAGAAGGGGGAGTACGAGGCGCTCGCCTCCAAGCTCATCGCCGGTGGCCCGGTCGTTATTCCGGCCCGGGCCGGCGAGGAGGGCAAGCTCTTCGGCTCGGTCACCGCGACCGACGTTGCCGAGGCGATCGAAGCACGCATCGAGATTACGATCGACAAGCGTGACGTGCGCCTCGACGAGCCCATCCGCTCCGTCGGTACCCACGAGGTGAAGGTCCGCCTCTTCCACGAGGTCGAGCCCATCCTCACGGTAGAAGTGGTGGCACAGGACTAACGCGCAACGCCCGACCCGTCAGGGTGAGGGAACCCGCGCAGCCGCCGAAGGCGGCGAGCAGTTCCCGAGGCCTGACGGGTCGGGCGTTTGCTGTGTCAGACCAGATGTCCACACTTGTGCACATGGGTTTCCACCGGTGGAAAGTGCTGGTCACGGTCGGTGTGACAGGAAATCTTCGCGTCCCACCTGCGAGGAGGCAATCCACAGCCGTTCTCCACTGTCGGGCGCACGAGCGGGCGCGTAGCGTCCTTCGTCGGGTGTCGGTGTCCACACGAGAGGGGTTCTGTTGATGGCGCGTGTCGCCGACGAGGTCGTCAAGATCCCCGGCCACCGCGTTCCCCCGCAAGACCTCGACGCCGAGCGGTCGGTCCTGGGCGCGATGCTCCTTTCGACCGAGGCGATGGCCGACGTGGTCGAGTTGCTCGAGCCCGACGACTTCTATCGGTCGGCACACGGCAAGATCTACCAGGCGCTCCGCATGCTGTTCGCCCATGGCGAGCCGATCGACATCATCACAGCGGTCGATGCGCTTCGCCGCACGGGCATCCTGGACGACGTCGGTGGCGCGTTGTACCTGCGCGACCTTGTCGACGAAGTTCCGACACCCGCCGGCGCCCCTCACTACGCCAAGATCGTGGCCGGCGCTGCTCTTCGCCGGCGCCTGATCGGGGCCGCCGCCGACATCATGGACGTCGCCTACGAGGGGGCTACCGACGCCGACGACATCGCCGATGGCGCCGAGCAGCGCGTCTACGACGTTGCGCGGCGCGAGGACACCGCCGACACCGCGATCGTCGGCGATCTCATCAACGAGGCGATCACCGAGCTGGAGTCGATCCAGAACCGGGAGTCCGCCTACACGGGCCTGCCGACGGGGTTCCGCGACCTCGACGATCTTACCTCCGGACTGCAGCCCGGCAACCTCGTCATCATCGCGGCGCGCCCCGGCATCGGGAAGTCCTCGCTCGCGATGAACCTCGCCCGCAACGTCGCCGTCACCAACGAGCCGGTCGCCGTGTTCTCGCTCGAGATGAGCCGCTATGAGATCGGCATGCGCCTGCTGTGCGGCGAGGCCCGTGTGCCCTGGGATCGCATCCGGAACAAGCGCGTCGGCCCCGACGACTGGATCCGTGTGGTGCAGGCCGGCGAGGTGCTCCACGACGCGCCACTGCACATCGTCGACTCGGGCAACGTCAACATCGTCGACATTCGCGCCAAGGCTCGGCGCATGAAGACCGCGCGCCCGGGCCTGTCGCTCATCATCATCGACTACCTCCAACTGATGACCTCGCCGATGACCCGGCGCCCGGACAACCGCCAGCAAGAGGTCGCCGAGATCTCGCGGTCGCTCAAGCTGCTGGCCAAGGAGCTCAGCATTCCGGTCGTGGCGCTCTCGCAGCTCAACCGCAACCCGGAGGCGCGCGCCGACAAGCGCCCGCAGCTCTCCGACCTTCGCGAGTCGGGCGCCATCGAGCAGGACTCCGACGTCGTCATGTTCATCCACCGCGACGACATGGATCCCGAGAAGAAGCGTGAGGCCGAGCTGATCATCGCCAAGCACCGCAACGGCCCGACCGGCAACGTCCGGCTGCAGTTCGAGCCGTCGCTCACGATGTTCCGCAACGCCGCGCGCGATCAGGGCGTGTGAGCGATCCTGCGCTGCCGAACGCGACCCCGCGACGGCTGCGCGCCATCCATGCCCGCCTCCTGAAGTACTTCGGCGGCCTGGAAGCTCCTCGCGTGGCGGACCCGCTCGACGAGCTGGTGCTCACCGTGCTCAGCCAGCACACGAGCGACCTGAACGCCGAGCGGGCCTTTGCGTCGCTTCGGACCGCCTATCCGACATGGAACGATGTGGTGGCGGTGTCCGCGTCCGACGTCGCCGACGTGATCCGACACGGCGGGCTGGCCAACACGAAGGCGCCGCGCATCCAGGCGATCCTGCGCGAGGTGCACGAGCGAGAAGGCGCCTACGACCTCGGACGGCTGCGCGCCATGGGCGATGAGGAAGCTCGCACCTATCTGACGTCGCTGCCCGGCATCGGTCCGAAGACCGCCGCCGTCGTGCTGAGCTTCGCGCTCGGGCGCGACCGGATGCCGGTCGATACGCATGTTCATCGCGTCACGAAGCGCTTGGGCATCGTGCCCGCCAAAGCCTCCGCCGAGCGCGCCGACCGACTGCTTCACGAGCTCGTGCCCGACGGGCTGCGCACCCCGCTGCACGTCGGGTTTATCCATCTCGGCCGCGAGATCTGTAAGGCGCCGACACCGCGGTGCGCCGCGTGTCCGCTCCGCGACCTGTGTCCGACGGCGCCCCGCTACCTCGGGCGAACCCCCGGGCGGTTGCCTCAACAGGTCAGACCGAGTCGTCCTTGAGCGTCCCGAGCCACCGGTCCGCCTCCTCGACGAGAACCCGGTTGGTCTCCATCGTGTAGTACGACAGGATCATCACCGCCTGCGAGAGCAGCCAGCCACGCGCACGCCGCCACATCGCGTCGTCGACCGCCAGCAGATCGCGGAAGTCGCGGTCGCACCTCCCGGTCGAACATCTTCCAGGCGACCATCACGTCCGCGGCGGGATCGCCGACCGCGATCGACGCGAAGTCGAGCGCGCCACTCAGGCGCCCGTCGGTCGCCAGGAGATTCCGCGAATCGAGGTCGCCGTGCAGCCACACCGCGGGCGTCGACAGGACCGGCGCCTCGAGCGCCGCGACCCATTCGTCGACGAGCCACCCCACGTCGTAGCGATCGACGATCTTCGCGATCGACGCACGGCAGTCGTCGTCCCGTTTCACAAGTGGCCCACCCCGGCCCGCCGGTGGGGGACCGCCCGCAGGATCGATTGCCTGGAGGGCCAGCACGAAGCCGGCAAGGTCCTCCGCCGCCTGCCGCTGATCGTCGAGGCGGTCCGGCGTCGCCATCGCGCCGGGAAGCCAGGTGCAGACCGACCAGTGCCAGGAGTAGCCGGCCGCCGGGTTCCCGAGCGCGACCGGTATGGGAACCGCCAGCGGCAGGTGCGGCCCCAGGCGGGGCAGCCACTCGTGCTCCGTGGCCGGCTGATCTGCCGCCCACTCGATCCGTGGGAAGCGCGCCGTGAACTCCTCACCGAGACGGAAGATCACGTTGTCGGTGCCTTGCGGCTCGACGGGCCGCAGCGGCAGGTCAGCCCACTGCGGGAACTGCCCGGCGATCAACCGCCGGGCGAAGGCTTCGTCGACAGCGACCTCGTTCTCGTGCATGCGCCAGTCACTTACGATCCTGCACGCTCGCGGTCGACGAGCACGCGGCGCAGGATCTTGCCGGAAAGCGATCGAGGAATCTCATCGATGAACTCGATACGGCGCACCTTCTTGTAGGACGGCACCCGCTCCGAGACCCACGACATCAGGGCTCCTTCTGTCACCGGGTCGTCGGGACGGACCACGACGAACGCCTTGGGAATCTCCCCGGCGGTCGGATCCGGCGCCGGGATCACCGCGGCGTCGAGGACGCTCGGGTGCTGCAGCAGCAGGGCTTCGAGCTCCGCCGGGGGCACCTGGAAGCCGCGGTATTTGATGAGCTCCTTCAGGCGGTCGACCACGTAGAGATAGCCGTCGGCATCGACGTGCCCGATGTCGCCGGTGCGCAGCCAGCCGTCCCCCCGGAGCGTGTACGCGTTCGCGTCCGGATCATCCAAGTAGCCGGCCATCACCTGCGGTCCCCGCCCCCAGATCTCGCCGTCCTCCCCGACGCCACGATCCGCACCCGTCTCGGGATCGACGATCCGCACTTCGGTGTTGGGGAGAATCAGGCCCGTCGAGGCAGGACGAGCCTGCTCGGGGTTGCGCGTGGGTGCGCTCAGCACCGGCGATGTCTCCGTCAGTCCATAGCCCTGCAGCACACTGCACCCGAGCCGCTCCGTGACCGCCGCGCCGACGGCCGCATCCAGCGGCGCCGCTCCGGAGAGGACGTGACGCAGTGCCGAGAGGTCGTGCTTGTCCACCGCTGGATGCTTCGCCAGGGCAAGCACGATCGGGGGCACGAGACATGCGAACGTGACGCGATGCTCCTCCAGGAGCCGAAGGAACTCGTCCAGGTCGAATCGCGGCATGGTGACGACGGTCGCACCCTTGCGCAATGCCAGGTTCACGAGCACCGTCATTCCGTAGATGTGGAAGAAGGGGAGCACGCCGATCATCACATCGTCGGCATGAATGTCGATGGCGGCGTCGGATTGCACGACGTTGGCGACCAGATTTCGCTGGGTCAGCTGCACCACCTTCGCGAACCCGGTCGTTCCCGACGACATGGGCATTGCCGCAACCGCGGTCGCCGTGTCCTGGTCGATAGCGGGCGCCGCGACATCCGTCGCCGCCAACGACGCGAACGCCGAAGTCCCTTCCAAGGCGTCGCCAAAGACGAACACTTCCTCCACACCCGCTGCGTGCGCGGCCGGCAGCGCGCGGTCGAGGAACGGCTCCACCGTCAGCAGGAACCTGGCGCGCGTCGCCCGCAGCTGCCGCTCGATCTCCTCCGAGGAGGCCAGCGAATTGATCGTCGTGTTTGCGCCTCCGGCCGTCCACGACGCCGTGGAACGCGACGGCGTACTCGGGAAGGTTCGGTGCAAACAACGCGAACACGTCACCCGGACCAAAGCCGCGAGCGGCGAGGCCTGCCGCGAGCGCGCTCGTCATCCCGCCGAGCGCGGCATAGCTGATGGTTCTGCCGGTCGGCCCGTCGATGAGTGCGGCGCGATCGCCGTACGTCGCCGCGTGCTCGAGAACGAATGCGGACAGCGGCGTCTCCGGCACGTCGACCTCCGGAAACGGTCCGCGAAACGGCATCGCTCCACGCTAGTTGATCGCCCAGCCCGACGTGAGGGCGTCGGCTTGACGATCAGGCCCGGATGCACACCTTGTTCAAGAACGGATAGGGATCGATCGCGTCGAGCACGCGCCCAAACCCGGACTGCGCGACGTGCAGCGGCCTCGATCGGTTCCACGGGTGCCACTCGAAATGATCGTGCGGGGTGAGCGCGTCACCCGTCTGACCAAGGTAGCCGATCACGGTGCCGGCGCGAACGTAGCCGAGGTGTCCGAACCGGCTCAAATGCGCGTTGCGCGTAAAGCCTTTGTCGCCGACCAAGCCGACCGACTTGCCCGCGAACCAGTTGTCGACGTGCGCCACGGCGAGTCCGTCGAACGGAGCGCGGATCGGGCGGCCGATCGGTGCGTGCATGTCGTTGCCCGAATGCGGGTGGTATCCACCGGTGCCTCGCGGCACGCCGAAATCGTCCCGATAGCCGACAACGCCACGCACGGGACATGTCGAGAACGGAGTTCTCGTCGCCGTGTCGTCGGTGCCCGGGCGGGGATAGGAGTCGAAGCGTCCCGTGCGGACGATGTTTCGCCAGGCGCGACTCGGGCTGCCGTAGATCAGCCAGATCCAGCGCATCGCGGCGATCGTTTGCTGTGTGTGACGCGTGGTTGCCGTCGTGTGCGGGCAGACGTCCCAGCCGTGGACGAAGCAGACAGGACGCAGGATCAGCTCATGCCGGTCGTTGCTCAGCCACGGCCCTCGGATCTCCTTCATCTCCTCGACCGTCATCGCGAAGGCACCGTGCCACCGGTGACCGACGCCGATCGCGAGGAACCTCGTGTCGAAGGACGTGTCCTGCCAGCACACGATCTTCGCCAGGTACGGAGAATTGGCCCAGGCGATCGGCAGGTTCCCAGAGGCGTGGATCGCGGCGACTACCTGACGATGGAAACCGTGAGGCACCTGCGGGTTTCGACAGTCTGCGGGGGTGGAGACCTGTGCTGATGCCCGCTCCGACGCTGGCACCGCCAAGGTGGCGACAACAATCGCGGTCGCGACCACGACCGGCCATCGCCGACCGACGCGCCCGAACATCGCATTCCTCACGCTTGTTCCGTCATGCGGTCCGTTTCAGACAGGCTCCGGAGGAGCGGGAGAGCGGGTGAGGGGAATCGAACCCCCGTTTCAAGCTTGGGAAGCTTGCGTTCTGCCATTGAACCACACCCGCGTGGCATCAATCCGTGGTCGAAATGCGGGCTCAGTGTAGCGACCCGATTCCGGGGGCGAGCGTACGGGGCGCTGCTAGCCTGGCTTGCCGATGACCGATCAGGATCTGTGGCCCCGCGTGCTCACGCAGCTGTCGCATCGGGAGTCGCTCGACACCGAGTCCGCCGCCGCGGCGATGACTGCCGTCATGGAGGGCGACGCGACGCCCGCGCAGATCGGCGCGTTCCTCCTGGCGCTCCGCACGAAGGGCGAGACCGTGGACGAGATGGAGGGCCTCGCGCGGGCGATGCTCCGACACGCGGTGCCGGTTCGCGCCCCGCAACCGGTGATCGACACGTGTGGCACCGGGGGTGATCGCGCCGGCACGTTCAACATCTCGACGGTGGCGGCGATCGTTGTGGCGGGCGCCGGCGTCCCGGTGGCCAAGCACGGCAACCGTGCCACCTCGAGCCATTGCGGCTCGGCGGACCTCCTTGAGGAGCTTGGTGTCCGGATCGACCTCGACGCGGCCGGTGTCGAGCGCTGTCTCGACGAGGTGGGTATCGGGTTCATGTTCGCCCGGACGTTTCATCCCGCGATGGCCCACGCGGCGCCGGTGCGCGCCGAGCTCCGTGTGCCGACTGCCTTCAATTTCGTCGGTCCGCTGACCAACCCCGCTCGGCCCTACGCCCAGGTTGTTGGGGTCTCCGACGAGCGCATGCTGCCATTGATGGCGGAGGTGCTCGCCCGCCGCGGCACGCGCGCCAAGCTGTTTCGCGGGGTCGACGGCCTCGACGAGCTGACCACGACCGACCTCTCCACGGTCTACGAGGTGAAGGACGGCTCCGTTCGCGAGACGCATATCGATCCGGCAAAGCTGGGCCTTGGCAAGGTGCGGCCGGAGGATCTCGCCGGCGGGGACGCCGCGCACAACGCGGGCATCGCCCGCCGCGTGCTCGACGGCGAACTTGGAGCACAGCGCGACGTGGTGCTGTTGAACGCCGGCGCGGCGCTGCAGGTCGCCGGGTTTGCCGAGACCCTCGACGAGGGCATGGCCACGGCGGCGCGCGCGATTGACGACGGCGACGCCGCCAAGACGTTGACGCGCTGGGTCGAGGTTTCCACCGGCGGGTAGCATCGGCGCTCGATGATCCTGTCCGATCGAGACATCCGCGCGGCGGTCGCCGACGGCAGCATCACCATCGACCCGTACGACGAGCGTTGCATCCAGCCGTCGTCCATCGACTTGCACGTCGACAGCCAGTTCCGTGTGTTCGCCAACTCGCGGTACCCGTACATCGACGTGCGCGAGGAGATGCCCGACCTCACCGAGCTCGTGGAAGTAAAGCCCGACGAGCCCTTCATCCTGCATCCTGGGGAGTTCGTGCTGGGCTCGACGCTCGAGCGGGTGGCGCTGCCCAACGACCTGGTCGCGCGCCTCGAGGGGAAGTCCTCGCTTGGACGGCTCGGCCTGCTGATCCACTCGACCGCGGGCTATGTTGACCCGGGCTGGGACGGCTACCTCACGCTCGAGTTGTCCAACGTCGCCAACCTGCCGATCACGCTCTACCCGGGCATGAAGATCGGGCAGATCTCGTTCTTCCAGCTGACCTCGGCGGCCGAGACGCCATACGGCGCGGCGGGCAACAAGTACCAGGGCCAGCGGGGCCCCACGCCGAGCCGGTTCTTCCGCGACTTCGGGAGCTGAGCGCGCCTACTCGTTGACGATGGCGCCTGGGATCGGGCCTACGCCCATCTGCACGGCCATCATCGCGGCCTGCGTCCGGTTGGTGACGCCCAGCTTGCGGAAGATCGCTGCCAGGTGCGCCTTGACGGTCTTCTCCGACAGGAACAGGGCGCCTGCGATCTCGCGGTTTGAGCGGCCCTCGGCGAGCAACGCGAGAATGTCGTGCTCGCGCTGGGTGAGGTTGTACTCGCTGCGGCGGCCGTTGTTCAACCCCGTCGTCTCCTGATCCTCGAACAGGTTCTGGATGACGCGCGGGCTGAGCACGTTGCCGCTGCCGGACATCGCCACGTTGATTGCCTGGCTCAGATCCTCGGGAGTGGCATCCTTGAGCAGGTAGCCCGAGGCGCCGTCGGCAAGCGCGCGCTTCACATACGGCGCGTTGTCGTACGTGGACAGCATGATCACGGGCATCTCGGACCACTCGCCCTTGAGCTCGCGCAGGAGCTCGAGGCCATCGAGGTCGGGCATCCGGACGTCGACGAGTGCGAGATCAACCTCGCCGTCGACGCTACGCACGGCCTCGATCGCCGCCGCCGAGGACTCTGCCTCGAGCACGTCTGCGTCGGGGAAGCCTTCCTTCACGACGTAGGTCATGCCGCGCCGCACGAGCGAGTGGTCGTCCACAATCAAGATCCTCATCGTTGCTCACCTGTCCTCGAGACGGGGATCACGGCCACTACGGTGGTGCCGCGTCCGGGGGTCGACGTCATGTCCAGCGAGCCACCGAGTGCCTCGGCACGGGCCCGCATGATTCGGATCCCGAAATGCGGATCGTCATCGGTCACGGCGACCATGCCGCGACCGCGATCCTGCACTTCGACGCGCAACGCGTCGGGGTCAACCGACATCGTCACGTGTACCTCGGGCGCGCCCGAGTGTTTGGCTGCGTTTGCGAGTGCCTCGCTCACGATCGAGTAGCCGGCCTCGACCACTGCGTCGTCCAGCGATTGCAGATCGCCGGTCGTCCGCACGGTGGCCGGCAGGCGCCAGCGAGCGGCAAAGTCGCGTACCAATCCGACGAGCGTCGGTTCGTCGGAGGCGGTCCGCTCCTCCGTCATCTCGAACAGCACGGCCCGGATGTGGCGAAGGTCTTCGCGGATCTCCGACTCGATCTCGAGCAGGGTCGCGATGGCCTCGTCGGGATCGGTTTCAATCCGGTGGCGCAGCGACTGGATCTCGAGGATCGCCGAGGTCACGGATTGGGTCAGGCCGTCGTGGATCTGCATGGCCCAGCGAGTGCGCTCCTCCAACAGGAGGGCCTCCACCGCATGTCGAACGGTGGGATGCCCGCCCTGGATCGCGCTCTCACGCTGGGGCGTCTTGGAAGCACCGACTCGCACGTTCTCTTCCTTCCGGCCAAGACCTTCGGTACTAGTGCGTTTTCGGACGAAGGTCGGGGGTGCTTGACCTTTTGGGCCGTGTTCTGCAAAAGGATCCCTCGCGCAGACCTACAGCAAGCGACCCGACCGCCCGGCACGTGTCGCGAGACGATATCTATTGCACATCAGTGGATAATCGCGAACTTGTCAATACTGCACTCAACTTCTATGATGCTTGAGGGCACAGACCCAACAACTGATTCTCGAACCCAAGACCCAGCGGTCTTGCACCGCCTGGAGACCTAAGGAGGAACGAATGGCACGAGCGGTCGGTATCGACCTGGGCACCACGAACTCGGTGGTGTCGGTGCTGGAGGCCGGGGAACCGGTCGTGATTCCGAACTCGGAAGGGTCGCGCACGACCCCGTCCGTCGTCGGATTCTCGAAGAACGGCGAAATCCTTGTCGGTGAAGTGGCCAAGCGTCAGGCCATCACCAACCCCGACCGGACCGTCAGGTCCGTGAAGCGACACATGGGCGACAAGTCGTGGTCACTCGACGTCGACGGTAAGGCATGGACCCCGCAGGAGGTCAGCGCGCAGATCCTGCTCAAGCTTAAGCGCGACGCCGAGGCGTATCTCGGCGACACGGTGACGCAGGCAGTCGTCACGGTTCCCGCCTACTTCGACGACGCGCAGCGCCAGGCCACCAAGGAGGCCGGGCAGATCGCGGGCCTCGAAGTGCTGCGGATCATCAACGAGCCGACGGCCGCTGCGCTCGCCTACGGCCTCGACAAGAGCGACGCCGATCACACGGTGCTCGTGTTCGACCTCGGGGGCGGCACGTTCGACGTCTCGCTGCTCGAGATCGGCGAGGGCGTCTTCGAAGTGAAGGCCACCCACGGCGACACGAAGCTCGGCGGGGACGACTGGGATCAGCGGGTAATCGATTGGCTGGTCAAGTCCTTCAAGGACGCGCACGGCGTCGACCTGGGTGCCGACAAGATGGCGCTGCAGCGGCTCAAGGATGCCGCGGAGAAGGCCAAGATCGAGCTCAGCCAGGTGGCGGAGACCACGATCAACCTGCCGTTCGTCACGGCGACCAACGAGGGCCCGCTGCACCTCGAGCAGAAGCTGTCGCGCGCCGAGTTCGAGCGCCTGACCGAGGATCTCGTCGAGCGCTGCCGCGTGCCGTTCGACCTCGCGGTCAAGGACTGGGGCAAGGACGTCTCGGCGATCGACCACGTGGTGCTTGTCGGCGGATCGACGCGGATGCCGATGATCCAGGAACTCGTCAAGAAGCTCACGGGCGGCAAGGAGCCGCACAAGGGCGTGAACCCCGACGAGGTCGTGGCGATCGGTGCCGCGGTGCAAGCGGGCGTGTTGAAGGGCGACGTCAAGGACATCCTGCTTCTCGATGTCACGCCGCTGTCGCTCGGCGTCGAGACGCTCGGCGGCATCGTGCAGCGCATGATCGAGCGCAACACCACGATTCCGACCAAGAAGACCGAGACGTTCACGACGGCCGCCGATAGCCAGACCCAGGTCGAGATCAACGTCCTGCAGGGCGAAGGTGAGACCGTCATGAACCCGGGCGTGAAGTCGCTCGGCCGCTTCAACCTGGTCGGCCTTCCGCCGGCGCCGCGCGGCGTGCCGCAGATCGAGGTCAGCTTTGACATCGACGCGAACGGCATCGTCAACGTGAGCGCCAAGGACACGGCCACCGGCAAGGAGCAGGCCATGACCATCACCGGCGGTACGGCGCTCGGCAAGGACGAGATCGACCGCATGATGAAGGACGCCGAGTCGGCTGCCGCCGAGGACCACAAGCGGCGCGAGGCGGCGGAGGCCCGCAACCAGGCGGTCCAACTCGCCTACACCGTGGACAAGTCGCTCTCGGAGTGGGGGGACCAGGTGCCGGCGGGCGACCGCGAGGAGCTGACGACGGCGACCGACGCCCTCAAGGAGGCCCTGAAGAACGAGGATGCCGATGCGGAGTCACTGAACGCCGTAAGCGAGTCGGTGATGACGGTGTTCAGCCGGATCGGCCAGGCCATGTATCAAAACGCCCAGGCATCGCAAGCCGCTGCTGGGGCGGAGGCCGGTTCGGAAGGCGGCGGCGAAGCCGCCGCGGAGCCCGAGGACGACGAGGTCGTCGAGGGCGAGATCGTCGAAGAGGGAGGCGCGTGATGTCGCTCGAGTCGCGCACTCCGAAGGGGACCGCATGACCGATGAGCACGACGACGTGCCCGTGATCGACGTGTCCCGGACCGCTGTTGACGGAGCGGGCGAGCCCGCTCCGTCCGACGGCGTGGGCGACGTCGCCGCGGGAGCGGAGGGCGTGCGGAGCGAGGCTGCGGAGTACCGAGAGCACTTGCAGCGCCTGCAGGCGGAGTTCGACAACTATCGCAAACGGGTGCTGCGTGAACAAACGGCTGCCGTCGAGCTCGCGTCCGAGCCGGTCATGCGGCGCCTGCTCGAGGTGCTCGATGACTTCGAGCTTGCGCTCATGCACGCCGGTGACGACGTCGATGCCGACCGCCTGCTGAAGGGCATCGAGCTGGTCTACGCGAAGCTGGTCGACGTGTTGGGGTCCGAGGGCCTCGAGCGGATTCCGGCCGAAGGCGCCCCCTTCGACCCGGAGCTGCATGAAGCGCTGATGCAGACGGGTGAGGGTGACGGGGAGCCGCGCGTCGCCGAGGTCTTCCGGCCCGGCTACCTGCTGCGAGGCCGGGTTATTCGTCCGGCCGGCGTGCGCGTCGAGCGGGACTGACCTCCGGTGGCCGCCACGGACGAGATCCGTCGCGAGTGGTTCGAGAAGGACTACTACGCCGTCCTCGGCGTGGCCAAGAACGCGACGCAGGCGGAGATCAAGAAGGCGTACCGCAAGCTCGCCCAGAAACACCACCCCGACGCGAACGCGGGCAACGCGGCGGCCGAGGAGAAGTTCAAGGAGATCTCGGCTGCCTACGAGGTGCTGGGTGACGAGCAGAAGCGCACGTCGTATGACCGCGCCCGGGAGATGGGCGCCGCCGGGGTCGGCGCGGGGTTCCCGGGGGCGGGTGCGGCGGGCGGATATCCCGGCGGGGTGCGGTTCGAAGCGGCCGACGTTGACTTCGGGGACCTCCTGGGGAACCTGTTCGGCGGCGGCGCGGGCCGTGGCGGCGGAAGACCCCGGCAGCGTCGGGGCGCCGACCTCGAGACGAGCGTCGCCCTGTCGTTCGACGATGCGATGGCCGGCGTCACGTTGCCGGTGAAGCTCACCGGCCCTGCGCCCTGCGCGACCTGCGGCGGGTCGGGCGCCGCACCCGGCACGCGGCCGGTCACGTGCACGACATGCGGCGGCTCGGGCCAGGTGGCCGTTAATCAAGGGTTCTTTTCGATGGCGCAGACCTGCTCGACGTGCGGGGGAACCGGGCGGACAATCCCGAGTCCCTGTCCGACGTGCGCCGGCGCCGGCGTTCAGCGGCGGACACGCACCATCCAGGTGAAGCTGCCCGCCGGCGTCAAGGACGGCGCGCGCATCCGCCTGGCGGGTAAAGGGGAGGCCGGCGGCGCCGGCGGTGGTCCCGGCGACCTCTATGTCTCGGTGCGCGTCAAGGACGACACGGTGTTCGGACGCCGTGGCGACGACCTCACGATCGAGGTGCCGATCACGTTTCCGGAGGCCGCCTTGGGCGCGCACGTCGAGGTGCCGACGTTGAACGGTCCCGTGACCCTCAAAGTGCCGGCGGGTACACCGTCCGGCAAGACGTTCCGCGTGCGGAGCAAGGGCGCCCCGACCAAGAGCGGCCACGGCGATCTGCTCGCCACCGTGGTGGTGGACGTGCCGAGCAAGCTGTCCAAGGAGCAAAAGGCGCTGTTGGAGCAGTACGGCGGCGTGTCCAAGGATTCGCCGCGGCGGACGTGGAAGAGGTGATGGACCCATGACGGGCGAGGACAAGCGCGAACCACGCGGGAACGCCGGACGGGTCGACGACGAGCGAGCGGTCTACATCATCAGCGTGGCCGCGGAGCTGGCCGGCGTGCACCCGCAGACACTCCGCATCTACGAGCGCAAGGGGTTGCTCGCGCCACAGCGAACCTCGGGGAACACGCGTCGCTACTCCGAGCGCGACATCCGCCTGTTGCGTCAGATCCAAGACCTCACCCAGGCAGCCGGGGTCAATCTCGCCGGCGTCAAGCGCATCATCGAGCTGCAAGCGCAGCTCGATGCCCTGCGCGCGCAGACCGCCGAGCTCGAGGAACAGCTGCGAGCGCGGGAGGAAGCCGCGGGCGACCCTGCCGATGGCAAGATCGTTCCGTTGGGGAGCGTATTCCTGCCGCCGTGGACCACGGGGTCGCGGTGACGGTGCTGCTGCGCGATGGCGCGTTGACGCTCCGTCCCTTCGCGCCCGAGGAGTTCGATGCGGTCTGGGCCGAGGAGACCCGCGACCGCGGCGAGTTCGAGGCGCCCTGGTCGCCCGACGACGATGTTGCTCGCGACCGGGTGCTGGCTCGCATTCGCGACTCGGGGACGTGGCGCGACGGGCGCGTCATGGACCTTGCCGTCGACGTCGATGGGAGGGTTGTCGGCGACGTGCAGGCACGCCGCGACCTCCATTACACGCCGCCGGGGATCTATGACCTCGGCATCGGACTGTTCGCGGATCAGCGGGGCCACGGCATCGGCGCGGTCGCCATCGCCCTCATCACGGCGTTCTTGTTCGACGAGGAGCTTGCGGGCCGCGTTTCCCTCAGCACCGACGTCGACAACGCGGCGATGCGCCGCACGGCGGAGAAGGCCGGCTTTCGGTTCGAGGGCATTTTGCGCGGGTTCTGGCAAGTGCCCGACGAGGACGCTCGCGACTACGCGTTGTACGGACGCACGCGGTCCGACCACGAGGCAGATCGAGCGATCGCTGCACTGAACCCCCCGGCCCCCAGCGGATAATCAGGGTCGATGCTGCACCCTGCCGCCCTCGTCGTGTTCGACCTGCTGGCAAAGAAACGCAGCCCGCAACCCTCGTTCGTGATCGATCCGACGTCCCAAAGCACCTCGAGCGACGGCCTCTCGGCCTTCCTGCCGTTCCTGATCCTGTTCGGCGGTGTGGCGCTCATCGTGCTGGTCCTGTACCTCGGCTATCAGGCCAAGCAGAAGCGACGGGCCGACTTCATGCGCTTGGCGGTGCAGCTCAACCTGACGTACAGCGCGACAGACGCGTTCGGGCTGCTCGGCTATCCATTCACGCTGTTCGAGCGCGGGGACGGGCGCGGGATCGAGAACGTGCTACAGGGCGCGTGGCAGCAGACCGACGTCGTGGCGTTCGACTACTGGTACTACGACGAGACCCATGACAGCAAGGGCGGCACGAGCCGCACCTACCATCGATTCGATTGCGCCTTGTTGCCGATGCCGGCCGACTGTGCCCGGCTCACCATCGAGCGGGAGAACCTGCTCACGAGGATGGCCGACGCCCTGTCGTTCAAAGACGTGCAGTTCGAGTCGGAGGAGTTCAATCGAGCGTTCAACGTGAAGAGTGAAGACAAGAAGTTCGCCAACGACCTCGTCGACGCGCGGATGATGCAGTGGCTCATCGCCCACGGCACCGACTACGCGTTCGAGGTCTTGGGCAACCGCGTACTGGTGGCCGGCCCCAAGGTGCCGCCGATGGAGCTGGTCCAGCTTCTCGGCGTGGGTCGCGGGTTCGTCCAGCACGTGCCGCAGGTCGTTTCCTCGCTGTATCCGGGGTAGGCTCCGAACGAACAAGGAGGACATGTCGTGGCACCGTTGATCATCTTGGTTGTCCTGGTTGTGCTTGGCGTGATCGGGTGGATCGTCAGCTACAACCGATTCGTCTCGCAGCGCAACATGATCAAGGACGCGTGGGCGAACATCGATACCGAGCTGCGCCGGCGCTACGACCTGATCCCGAACCTCGTCTCGACCGTGCAGGGCTATGCGACCCACGAGCGCGAGGTCTTCGAGAACGTGACCAAGGCCCGAGCGCTCGCGACGCAGGCCACGGGCGGACCGGCCGAGCAGGCGGCGGCAGAGGGACCGTTCGTCGCCGCGCTGCGCCAGCTGCTTGCGGTGGCCGAGAACTATCCGCAGCTGAAGGCCAACGAGAACTTTCTGGCGCTGCAGGCGGAGCTGTCGAACACGGAGGACCGGCTCCAGACGTCCCGGCGCTTCTACAACGGCAACGTGCGCGACTACAACCGGCGCGTGCAGTCCTTCCCGTCGATGATCGTCGCCAACGTCGGCCACTTCGAGCCCGAGGAATTCTTTGAAGTGGACGAGTCGCTGCGCGGGGACGCGGGCGTGCCGCAGGTCGACTTCTCGTCGCTGTCCACGCCGGCGCCTTCGGCGTCGGAGCCGGACGCCGCCCCGCCCACGCCGCCCGCCGCCGGAGGCGGCGGGCAGTCGCCGCCGCCACCGCCCGCGTAACGAGGCGCCGAGCTACTCGGCGCCGGGCGGCGGCCGTTCCGGTGCCTCGCGCGCCTCGAGTGGTTCACCCTGGTCGGTTTCGAACAGTGGCCGGCGGCGTACGTCGCGGGTGAGGAGCCACCACACGCCGGCCCACAGCAGCGCGATGCCGCCAGCGATCATCACGGCGCGGCGTGGGCCGATCCCGTCGGCCAGCGCCGAGGTGATGAGGCTCGATGCGGCGAGCGACAGCGTGATGAGCGCGAAGTCGAAGGCGAAGATCCGCCCGCGGATCCGATCCGGGACCAAACGCTGCAGACCGTAGCTCGACAGGACCCACTGGGACCCACCGCCCAGGTGGGCGACGAGTACGGCGAGTGCGGCGAACGCCAACGTCGGCGCCGCGCCGAGAAGCGCGTAGCCGATGCCGAAGGTTGCAAGCGAGCACGCGATCACGGGCAGCAGCCGGCGGTGGCCGCGACCGGCGATACGGTGACCGAGGAACGGCCCGATCAGTGCCCCGATGCCGCGGGCGGCCATGAGCAGCCCAAAGCCCACGTCGCCGGCGTGGAACACCTCGCGGGCGAACACCGCGATCAGCGCGAGCACGCCGGCGGCCGCCCCGAAGCCGAACTTGACACTGACGAGCGCCCACACGCGGGCGTCCCGCCGCGCGTAGTGCACCGTTTCCCGGGTCGCCTCGACGATGCCGACGTGCTCGTCCGCCGCGTCGCGCGGTGCCGAGAACGAGCGTCGCACCCCCCACAGTAAGAGCGCGGAAATCGCGAACGAGACCGCGTCGACCGTGAACGCGGCATCGCGGCCGAAGACCGTTGCGACGATGCCGCCGAGGGCGGCGCCGACCGCCAGCATCGTTCCCCACAACGACCCGTTGAGCGCGTTGGCCGTCGGGAGATCGGGTGGATCGACGACGTTGGGGAGTGCCGCCGAGGACGCCGGGTCGAAGACGGCGGCGCAGAGCGACAGCCCGACCAGCAAAACGTAAGCGAGCCACAGGTTCTCGGGGCCGACCAGCAGGAAGGCCGCGCAGATCCCGACGCGCAGCAGATCGCACACGATCATGAGCCGGCGCCGGTCGAGACGGTCGGCGAGCCATCCCGCCCACGGGGTCGCGACGAACACGGGGATCTCCTGGGCGAAGATCAGGATGCCGACCGACGTGGCCTTGCCCGTCGCCTCCAGCACGAGGCCGCCGAGCGCGACAAACAGGAACCAGTCGCCGCCGAGCGAGATCACCGAGGCGAGGAACAACCGTCGGAAGTCGCGGTTGCGTCCGAGCAGATCGACCGCGGCGCGCGCCCCCGTCGCGCGTTCCGCCGCCGCATCACCCATGGCGTGCCAGACTACCGGCGTCGATCGGTTGAGGAGGTGGCGGGATGCTCGAGCCCATGACGTGGTTCCGACAGGCGGCGCTACGGTGGCGCGACGACGAACGCACCATCTACATCGATCCGTGGGGAACGCCCGAAGGAGCACCGCCGGCCGATGTCATTCTCATCACCCACGCGCACGAGGATCATTTCCAGCCGGTGGAGATCGAGCGCCTGTCGACGCCCACGACGAAGCTCGTCGCGCCGCACGACGTCGCGGCAAAGCTCAACGGGGATGTGACGCCGGTTGCGCCGGGGGAGACGCACGAGATCGGCGGGCTTCATGTGACGACGGTGCCCGCCTACAACACCCGCGAGGAGGCGCTCGACTTCCACCCACGCGCGAACAACTGGGTCGGCTACGTCCTGGAGCTCGGCGGCCGGACCTACTACCACGCGGGCGACACCGACGATCTGCAGGAGCTCACGAGCCTCCGCACCGACGTGGCGTTTCTGCCCGTCGGCGGGTACTACACGATGAACGTCGAGGAGGCCGCGGGCCTGGCGCGAGCGATGGCACCACAGCTCGCGGTGCCGATGCACTACGGCTTCGTGGTGGGAACGGCGAGCGACGGGGAGCGGTTCCGCGATGCGGCGGCCCCGGTCGCGGTCGAGCTGATGACTCCGGAGAACCCGTTCGAACTTGACTAGCTCTCGGGGAGAAGTCCACGCCGGCCCCGGATCCGGCGATCGAGCTGCCCGAATAGCAGGTAGTCGGCGGCAACGCCGATCACCACGATCACGCCGAGCGTGGCGAGCAGTGCGGCGACGTCGTCGCCCTGACGGTCGAGCAGATGTCCGAGGCCAGTGGCCCCGGCGGCCGCGACGATGAGCTCGCCGGCCATGAGCGCCTTCCAGGCAAATCCCCACGCCTGTTGCAGCCCTGCCATGACCCCGGGGAGGGCGGCCGGCACCACGATGCGCCGGTACAGCACCCACCCCTCGGCCCCGAGCGTCCTGCCGGCCCGCTCGTAGAGCGGCGGTACTTGGCGGATCGCCTGGAGGGTCGCAAGCGTCATCGCGGGAAACGCACCCACGATCGCCACGAAGACGACGGCCCGTTCGCTGAGCCCGAACCAAATGACCGCAAGCGGCACCCAGGCGACAAACGGGGTGATCTGCAGCGCCACGATCAAGGGACGGACGGCCCGGCGAGCGAACTCGTTGAGCGCCAGGGCGACGCCCAGCGACATGCCTACTGCTACCGCGACGACGAACGAGAACAGCAGCCGGATGAGTGTGCGAAGCGCGGCCTGAGGCAGCGTTCCATCGCGAACCCCTTCGAGGAACGCCTGCCAGACGGCGGCAGGCGACGGTATCGACGCCGAGTCGGCTGCGGCGGCGACGAGCGCCCACACGATGAGGACGCCGGCGATGCCGACGAGTGGTGGGCCGATCTCGGCGAGCACCCTACGAGGCCGCATCGAAGCCCTCCGCGCCCACCTCGCGCATGAGCAGCTCGTGGATCTCCGAGACCACCCGTGCGACCAGCACGTCGTCCAGATCGCGCGGGCGTGGGGCGTGGATGCGGAACTCCTCGACGAGGGTGCCCGGCGCGGCGCTCATCACGAGCACGCGATCCGCGAGCAACGCCGCCTCCCGGACGTTGTGCGTGACGAACAGGAAGGTCTTGTTGCCGCCGGCGTCGACCCACGCTCGCTGTACCTCGTTCTGCAGCAGCTCACGAGCCTGGGCGTCAAGCGCCCCAAACGGCTCGTCGCCCAAGACCACGGGCGGGTCGGTCGCAAGCGCCCGCGCGAGGGCCGCGCGCTGGCGCATCCCCGCGGAAAGCTCGTGAGGCTGTGCGTTGGCGGCACCCGTCAGCCCGACCTGCGCGAGCCACCGGTCGGCTGCTTCCCGGCGTGCCGCCGGGCTCGATCCCACCAGCTCCATCGCGAGCTCGAGGTTCGCCCGAACCGATAGCCATGGGAACAGTGCCGGTTCCTGGAACAAGACGGCACGGTCGGGGCCTGGACCCTCAATGAGCCGGCCGTCCATCAGCGCCTCACCCCCGCTGGGTCGATCGAGGCCGGCGAGGACGTTGAGGATAGACGTCTTCCCGCAGCCGCTCGGTCCGAGCAGGCACACGAACTCTCCGGCGGCGACTTCGAAGGTGACGCCCCGGGCGGCCACGACCGGTTCGCCGTCGACTGGTCGCTTGGTTACCGTCAGGTCGCGCACCGCGAGCTTCGCGGCGACGCGGCCGTCGCCGGGCGCCGCCGGTGTCGTCGCCGTCCCCTGCATCGCCATCACCGCAACCGGAACTTCTCGGCCATCTCGATTTGCACGACCTTTCCGTCCTGCACCACAAGGACGATGGTTCCGAAGTTGATGCGGCGCAGGACGTCGGCGACCTTGGCGAGCACGAGGCGCTCCTCCTCGGAAAGCTCGAGCGACGCCAGATCGGGCGCGGGTGCGGGCTCCGTCGGGTCGGCCATGGCGGGATGCTACGTCGCGAGGCGCACGCGAGTCCTCGGACTCAGATCGGGCGCCACACCAATCCCGACGAGACCGCGAGGAGTGGCACGACGAACAGGGCGCCGACGAACGCCGCCAGCCGCCGGTTGTCCGCGATGAGCCAGTCGTCGAGAGCGAGGACCGAGCGCTTGGTCGGGACATAGAAGAAGGCGAGGATGAGGACCGACACGATCGTCACGCCGATGGCTTCGGCGAGCACGATCTGCCCGGCCACCGGCGTCTTCTGGAGCATCGCGACGACCAGCGTGTCCGCGAGCGTGGTGATGTTGGCGCCCATGATGTACGGGAGTGCCTCGTCGCGCTTGACGTAGCCCTTCACGGCCAGCGGCACGAGCACCGTCAGCGCAACCGACACCGACAGGGTAAGCGTTGCGACGATGCATCCAAGCAGGAACATCGTCCATGGATGTTTGAGCCACGAGCGCTTCTTCGATGCCGTGGCGTCGGAGTCGACGTGCGGAAGCACGCGGTCGATCAGGTTGAACGACAGCAGGATGGTCGCGATCCCGAGTGCAAAGAGGGCCCAGCCGGGAAGGTTCGACTGCGCCGCGTCGACGATAGGCCCCCACATCCGGCCGAGCACGGCTTCGAGCTTTCCCGAAGCGTGCCATTGGATCTGGTTGAGCGCGCCGCTGCGCAGGATGAAATACGCGAGCAGCATGCCCGGGAGGTACTGCACCATCGTCATCGTCATCGCCTGGATACCGACGGCGAGCCCGGCGGAACGCTGGCTTCGGTTGCGGATCGTGTACAGGAAGCCGGTGACGAGCACGATGAACGACGCGCCGAGACGAGAGCCCGACAACATCGTCAACGTTTCGAGCTTCGAAATCGTACCGGCGCCGAAGAGGCTGATCGTGGTCGCGGCAACGGGCGAACCCGACAGCACGAGATAGGCGCCGAGCCAGCCAGTGCCAAGCGTCGACGCGGGGTTCGCAAACGGGAACGATCCCTCGATCGACGGGCCGACGGCCACGGCGCCGGCCTTCATGAGCTGGATAGCGAGGATGAACAGGAACATCGCGGGGATGAACAGCAACGCCCGGCCGAGGAAGTACCAGGCGGGCCGCTGGACGTCGCCGAGGATCGGCCCGAGGTCGATGTGGTGCCGGACCTCGCCGGCCTCGTGCGGAACGCAGAACTCCCCGTCGACTTCGACGGCGGCACGCTCCATTCTCGCGAGGTCGCGGTGGGTCTTCGACATCCTCTCCCCTCCAGATGCAAAAAGGCCGCGAACACCGACGGTGGTCGCGGCCTCCAGATGCCTGGTCAGCTGCCCGCTCACGGTACCGGAGCCAAATGGCCCGGGTCAACCAGCCATTAGTCGATTCAGCGTTTCCGCGGATCAGCGGACGAGCAGGACGGGACAGTGGGCGTGCTGGACGACCTTGTTTGCCACCCCCCCGAGCAGCATCGACTTCCATTCGGTCATTCCGCGCGTGCCGAGCACGATCAGATCGGCCTCTGCCTCCCGAGCGACGTCCACGATCTGTTGCGGCGTATCGCCGGGGCTCACGCGCCGAATCTCTCCTTGGGCCTCGATTCCCACCTCTCGGAACCGGATTTGCACGGCCTCGACCAGCGCCTCCGCGGAGGTTTCCGGCCCGAGATCGACGTCGGAACCCTCGTACTTGGTGTGCTCGCGAACGTGGACGACCGTGACCGCCGAGCCGAATCGTTGCGCCATCTCCATCGCGACGGGAACGGTCTTGCCCCCTTCTTTCGACCCATCGATCGCCACGAGGATCCGCTCGAACATCAGGCCGGCACCCTGACGGTCTCGAGCAGCGGGCGGATGCGGGCAAAGTAGGCGATGGCGTAGGCGGCTCCGACGCCGATGGGCGCGAGG
Organism: uncultured Actinomycetes bacterium; assembly: GCA_963816105.1. Lineage (GTDB taxonomy): Bacteria > Actinomycetota > UBA4738 > UBA4738 > HRBIN12 > AC-51. The sequence goes on from CAWFJH010000004.1 coordinate 1,053,365, forward strand.
TACAGCTGGCGAGTCACCCAGCTCCGCTTCGGGTGGCCGATGGCGTCCCACTGGACCTTCGGGTGCTGCGCCGCGTCGATCGCGCCCCATAGGGCAAGACCGACCATGACGCCGAGAAGGAGGAACACACCGAGCTCGCTCGTCGGCAGCCCCAGCAGTTTCAGGCCCGATGCCGCCAGCACGAAGACGAGGAGCGGGCGGATGACGCCGTCGGGCGCCCGGGACGACACGCGCGCTCCGAACCACACGGCCGGGATCGAGCCGATCAGGATCGATGACGTCAGCGCCAGCTCGAAGTCGCCCACCAGAATGTGGGCGACGGCCGCAGCCGTAACCATGGGGATCGCCTGGACGAGGTCGGTACCGACCAGCTCCGCGCCGCGAAGCATCGGGTACAGCAGCATCAGGGCGATGATGATGATCGAGCCCGAGCCCACCGAGGTGAGGCCGACGAGGAGCCCCCCGGCGAGCCCGACGGCGACCGTCGGGAGGATCCTGACGGCGAACGGCCGCATCCCGTCTTGGGGCGAGCGGCCGGCCAAGCGCGCTGCGGAGGACCGTCGTCCCTGCAGCCACGCCTTCACGATCATCGCGGTCGACGCGAGGATGAGCGTCCAACCGAGGAACAACTTGGTGATGGTCTCGACCTGCTCGGCGTCGCCGAGGTTGTGCACGATGAAGACGCCCGCGAACGCCATCGGGATCGACCCCACACAAAGCCACTCCACGAGCCCCCATCGGACGGTCTTGCGACGGATGTGCACACCCCCGCCGATCGGCTTCATGATCATCGCCGCGACCAGGTCGGACGAAACGGCGGCGGTCGGGTTGATCCCGAAGAAGATCACGAGGATCGGCGTCATGAGCGCACCGCCGCCCATGCCCGTCATGCCGACGACGAAGCCCACGATGGCGCCGGCCAGCACGATCCCGGGGTCGATGTGCATCGCCCGTTAGGGTCCCACGCGGCCTTGGTCCGCGACCGACTTCACCCCGCAACCGTACTCCGCGGCGTGTGACGACTTCGTGAAGAGCAAACGGCTCTGGACCTTCGATGGTTGACACACCCGGGCCCGGGGCGGTATCCGTATGCACGCGTCGAGTGACCGGACCACCGGAGACGACGCCGTGTCGAGCGAGCGACCGACGGGTCGCGAGCGGATCGACACATCCCTTTCGGTTGACCGGACCTCCGGAGGCCGACCCAGTCAACGGGCCGGGCTTTCGCATGCCGGTCGAACGAAAGGAGCCTTCATGCTTCGGTGGTCCACTCACCGCTGGCTGCCCGCGATCGTCGGCGTGTCGATCGTGGCGCTGTCCGCGTGCACTGCCTCATCCGCAAATGAGTCCGCATCGGGCAACGCCTCGTGCACCCCGCCGGCGGTCCCCACGATCATCTTCGCCGCGTACAGCACCCCACGGGAGGTCTATGACGCCAAGATCATCCCGGCGTTCAAGGCCATGTGGAAGGAAAAGACCGGCGTCGAGCCGCAGTTCTTCGAGTCCTACACCGGCTCGACGACGCAAGCCCAAAACGTCGTGAACGGCTCGGGCGCAGACGTCGTCGCACTCTCGCTCACTCCCGACGTGCAGACTATCGTTGACGCCGGGCTCATCACGAACGACTGGACGAGCGAGCCAGACAAGGGCATGGTCTCGAGCTCGGTCGTCGTGTTCGACGTGCGTCCCGGGAACCCGAACGGCATCGCGAACTGGAACGACCTCGCGACGCCGGGCACCGGTCTGCTCACGCCCGACCCCGACCAGAGCGGCGGCGCTCGATGGAACCTCATCTCGTTGTGGGGCTCCGCGATCCGCGGCGACGTGCCGGGGATCTACAAGGACGACGAGGCCGGCGCGACGACGCTGATGAACGGCGTGGCGGACAACGTCATCGCCTGGGACGCCAGTGCCCGCACCTCGATCCAAAACTTCGAGGAGGGCAACGGCGACGTCGCGATCACCTATGAGAACGAGGTCAAGACGGCGCAGGCCAGCGGGCTCGCCGACGAGGCCGTCTACCCGACCGGCTCGATCATGATCGAGAACCCGGTTGCCGTGGTCGACAAGAACGCCGAGGCGCACTGCGTGAGCGACGTCGCGCAGGCCTTCGTCGACTTCCTCCACACGAAGGAAGCCAAGGACTACTACACGACAACCGGCTACCTCCGTTCGACCGACGCGGAGAAGGCCCAGGCAGGCGATCCCGCGAACGGGTTCCCGGCGATCAAGGACCTCTACACCATCGAGGACCTTGGCGGCTGGGACGCGGTCGACGCGAAGCTGTTCGGCGACGACGGCATCGCGACGCAGGCCAAGGCCAACGCCGGCTGATCGAAGGAGAGGGACGACGATGAGCAGCGCCGCGCAACCGATCGCGCGCAAACGGCTCCTGGCGGCTCCGCACCGGACCGCCGCCGCCGTGCGCCACATCGCGTTGCGCGGCGCTGCGATCGTCTATCTCCTCGGAATGGTCGCCCTGCCCGCGATCGCGGTCATCACGAAGGGATTCGGCCAAGGTCTCGAGGCGTTCACGCACGCGATGCACATCCCGGGCGCGTGGCAGGCAATCGAGCTGACGCTCGTGATGGCCACGATCGTTGCTGGCGTGAACGCGGTCGCCGGCACGGCCCTTGCATGGGTGCTCGTGCGCTATCGGTTCCCCGGCCGTCGCGCCCTGTCGACCGCGGTTGACTTGCCGCTTGCGATCCCCACGCTCGTATGGGGGGTCATGATCCTCGTGCTGTACGGCCCGAATTCGCTGATCGGCGGGATCGCGGCCGACCTCGGCGTGCAGGTGCTGTTCACGCCGATCGCCATTTTTCTTGCGCTCTGCACGGTGACGCTGCCGTTCGTCGTGCGCAACGTCCAGCCGGTCTTGCAGGAGCTCGACCCCGCCGAGGAGGAGGCCGCGGCGACACTCGGCGCCTCGCCGCCCGTCTCGTTCCGGCGCGTCGTCTTCCCGGCGATCCGCTCGGCGGTCGTCGCCGGCTCGCTGCTGACCTTCTCGCGGTGTTTGGGGGAAATCGGAAGCGTCATCCTCGTCTCGGGGAACCGCACCGGTCACACACTCACCGCGCCGGTGTTCATCTTCCAACTGACCGGGCAGTTCCGGTTTGCGGAGGCGGCCGCGGTCGCGACGATGTTGTTCGCGATCTCGTTCGTCCTCGTGCTCGCGACCGGCAGGCTCATCTCGCGGAAGGACGAGTCGTGAGCACGAGCGCGTTGTCGACCGTGCCGACCACGGCGCGCAATCGCTGGGGGCGCCGGGGCATTCTCATCGGCAGCCTCGTGTGGGTGGGCTTGCTGCTGGTCCTGCCGCTCGTCGCGATCGTCGTGACGGTCGTGCGCTCGGGCGCGGGCACGCTCGTCGACACCCTGACGTCGCCCGACGTCCTGCACGCCTTCAAGCTCACCGCGGTCATCACCGGGATCACGGTCCTCGTCACGACCGTGTTCGGGGTGATCGTCGCCTGGGTGCTCGTGCGCCAGCGCTTCCACGGGCGCGCCCTGCTCAACGCGATCGTCGACCTGCCGTTCGCGCTGTCGCCCGTCACGGTCGGGCTCGCGTGCGTGATTCTGTTCGGCCCCGGCGGGTGGTTCGCGCCCTTCTTCCAGGCCCGCGGGATCCAGATCATCTTCGCGCTGCCCTCGATGGTGCTCGTCACGATCTTCATCTGCATCCCGTTCACGATCCGCGAGGTCGTGCCGGTGCTCGAGGAGATCGGTCTTGACGAGGAGGACGCCTCGCGGACGCTGGGCGCCTCGGTCTGGCACACCTTCTTCCGCGTGACGCTGCCGAACATCCGCTGGGCGCTCGCCTACGGCGTCGCGCTCACCACGGCTCGGGCGATCGGTGAGATCGGCGCCGTGCTTATCGTGAGCGGTCTGCTGCAAGGAAAGACCGAGACCGCCACCCTGTTCGTGTTCCGGGCGTACGAGGATCGCCAGACGCCCCAGGCCTACGTCGTCGCGCTCGTGCTTGCGAGCGTCTCGGTGCTGCTGTTGCTGGCGATCGAGCTGTTCCGCCATCGTGAGGAAAAGGAAAGGACCCGCTCATGAGCACCCCGATCGTGATCGAGGGCCTCAGCAAACGCTTCGGGACGTTCGAGGCGGTTCGCGACGTGACGTTCACGGCGCCGGAGGGCGCCATCACCGCCCTGCTCGGACCATCCGGGTCGGGCAAGAGCACGGTGCTCCGGATGATCGCCGGTCTCGAGCAGCCGACCGCAGGACGCATCCTGATGGGCGATGAGGAGCTGACGGCCAAGAGCGTGCAGGAGCGTCGCGTGGGCTTCGTCTTCCAGCACTACGCGTTGTTCCGGCATATGACCGTGCAGCAGAACGTCGAGTTCGGCCTGCGTGTTCGTAAGGAGGACGCCGCGGCTCGCCGTGCGCGCGTCGGCGAGCTGTTGGAGCTCGTCCACATGGCGCCGTTCGCCGAGCGTTACCCCGAGCAGCTGTCGGGTGGCCAGCGCCAACGGGTGGCGCTCGCTCGCGCCCTCGCGCCGCAGCCGAGCGTGCTCCTGCTCGACGAGCCGTTTGGAGCCCTCGACGCGAAGGTGCGCCAGGACCTGCGGCTGTGGCTCGACGAGCTGCACCGCGAGCTTGGCGTCACGAGCTTGCTCGTGACGCATGACCAGGAGGAAGCGCTCGAGCTCGCCAACCAGATCGTCGTCATGCACGAGGGCCGCGTCGAGCAGGCGGGCTCGCCCGGCGAGATCTACGACGAGCCGGCGACTCCGTTTGTGGCGGGCTTTGTCGGGTCGGCCAACGTTCTGCACGGGCAGGTGGTCGACGGGCATGTGCACCTCGGCTCGTTCCGGCTCCCCGGTGCCGCCCACCTCGACGAGGGCGCGGCCGCCGCCGCCTATGTGCGCCCGCACGACGTGGTCGTGACCGAAGAGGACGGCGTGGCCGCCGTCATCGAGCGGATCGCGTCGCTCGGGTGGCTTGCGCGCGTGTCGCTTCGACTCCCCGGTGGCGAGACCCTCGTCGCCCACGTGCCGAAGGACGACCTGCACGGCGCGGTCGAGGGCGACAAGGTGCTCGTCGACCTGCGCAACCCCAAGGCGTTTCTCGCGCCCGAGCGCGAGGCGGAGGTCGACGAGGTTCTCGCATGAGCGACCTTCCCGAGGCCGTCATCCGGTTCGCAGGGCTCACCGCGGAGGAGCAGACGCTCCTGCTCAAGGTGCACGACATCATGGGCACGATCCCGTTCGGGACCATCGAGCTCGTCTTGCACCAGGGTGAGGTCGTGCAGATCGAGACGTCGGAGAAGTTCCGGCTGCCCTGAGGGAGCCGGGCCAGGCCCTAGCCGGCGCTGCCGGCGGCGCGCTCGTCCCCGGTGAGCTGCTCGTAGACATCCCGGAGGTTGAGGTAGGTCGCACGCCGCAGCACGCCGTCCACCGGACGGTCCACCGTGACCACCTCGACGTCGAGCCGGCGGCCGTTCGGGCCGATGCCCAGACTGCGGATGCCACGGTCGTTGCGACCGCTCACGCGCCAGCGCGTGCAGATGGCGTCGCCCTGCACCTCGACCGACTCGATGAGCACAAGCCGGTCGCCGAGCGCATCGACGATCTCCGATCTCAATTTGCGTCGCATCCTTGTTCACATCCCCGAGAAACAGCGAAGGCCGCGGTGCCAAGGCTCCGCGACCTCCAGTTCGTCTGGTGGGTCCCTGTGGTCTGTGTCGTCCTCGACGCTACGACCGCAGTGCGGCGGGGTCAACGCCGAGGCCGGGTTCGTAACACCTTCGCCACAGCCAGGGCGTCGAGGCGGTCCCGTAGACTGAGTGCGTCATGCCGGCCACCGTCGTACTCGGCACCCAATGGGGGGATGAGGGCAAGGGCAAGGCGGTCGATTACCTCGCCGACGCAATGGATCTCGTAGTGCGGTACCAGGGCGGGAACAACGCCGGGCACACGATCATCGCCGAGGGCCGCCTGCTCAAGCTGAACCTTGTTCCCTCGGGCGTGCTCTATCCGCACATCACCAACGTGATCGCCGACGGCGTGGTGGTCGATCCGGCGGTGTTGCTTCGCGAGCTGGACGAACTGCGCGACTCGGGCATCGACGTGAGCGGCTTGCGGCTCTCGCTCAACGCCCACCTGATCATGCCGTATCACCTCGAGCTCGAGAAGGTCACGCAGCGCTTCCTCGGTAAGAACGCCCTTGGCACGACCAAGCGCGGGATCGGGCCCGCCTACGCGGACCGCGCCGCGCGCGTCGGAATCCGTGTCCAGGACCTCTACGATGAGAAGATTCTTCGCGAGAAGCTCGACGTGGTGCTCTGGGAGAAGAACCACCTGCTGACCAAGGTGTACAACCAGCTCCCCGTGAAGCCCGAGCGGATCGTCGAGGACTACCTGGGCTATGCGGAGCGACTGCGACCGCATGTCGCGGACACCGGACGGCTGCTCCACGAGGCGCTGCTCGCCGGACGCAACGTGATGCTCGAGGGCGCACAGGGAACGATGCTCGACCTCGATCACGGCACCTATCCGTTCGTGACGTCCTCGACGCCGGTCGCCGGCTATGCGGTGGCGAGCGCGGGGATCGGTCCGCAGCACGTCGAGCGGGTGATCGGGATCACGAAGGCATACGTGACCCGCGTCGGTAGCGGCCCGTTCCCGACGGAGGCGCTTGACGCCGACGGTGAGCGGTTGGGGGAGCGCGGCGCGGAGTTCGGCACCACGACCGGCCGCAAACGGCGCTGCGGGTGGTTCGACGGCTGCGTCCTGCGGTATGCCGCTCGGCTGAACGGACTGAGCGACCTCATCTTGACCAAGCTCGACGTGCTGAGCGGGTTCGAGACGCTGAAGGTCTGCGTGGCCTATCGGGCCGGTGGCCAGACGTGGGAGGACGTGCCGCCCAACCAGACGCTGTTCCACGAGGCCGAGCCCGTCTGGGAGGAGCTGCCGGGCTGGCCCGACGAGATCGGCGAGGTCCGTACCTTCGAGGACCTCCCGAAGGAGGCCCAGCAGTACGTCCGGTTCCTGGAGGACGTCGGCGCGGTGCCGGTCTCAGTGGTTGGCGTCGGTCCCGCCCGCGAGCAGAGCCTGCCTCGTTAGGGCCGCCGGCCCGGGCCGGACTAGCATCCGCTCGTGCGCGACGACATTTCGTACGAGGAATACGCCGCTGGTTCGGTCCACGTGTCTCCGGTCGAATTGGACGGCTTCTTCGTTGGGTGGCCCGATCGCCCTTCCAGCTCGGTCCTACTCGCGGTTCTTACGGGCAGCTATTGCTGCGTCCTTGCCCGAACATCGGATGGGCGAGTGGTGGGAATCGTGTCTGCCATCAGCGATGGAGTCCTGAGCGCGCATATCCCCTTGCTCGAAGTACTCCCCGAGTTCCAGGGGCGCGGCATCGGCTCGCAGCTCATGCGCCTGGTTCTGAAGCGCCTCGAGGTTCTCTACATGGTTGACCTGTCCTGCGATCCCGACCTCGTGCCGTTCTATCGCGAGTTTGGGATGGCTGAGCTTCCGGCCATGGGATTGCGGCGGCCCACGGCCATCCCCTCGGACTGAGACACCACCGGGGCGTCGGCTCTGGATGCCCCTTCCGTACACTGGGCGCGTGAACGTGCTGGTCGTGGGGAGTGGGGGCCGCGAGCACGCGCTGTGCTGGCGTCTCGCGCAGGACCCGACCGTCACGCGCGTGCTCGCGGCCCCCGGCAACCCGGGGATGGCGGCGAGCGCCGAGTGTGTTCCCGGGGTGGTCGCGGACGACCTGGACGCGATCGTCAACTTAGTTGACGAACAGAACGTTGACCTGACGGTGGTCGGTCCCGAGGCGCCCCTTGTGGCAGGTCTCGCGGATCGGCTCCGTGCCGGTGGCCACGCGGTCTTCGGTCCATCCGCCGCGGCCGCCCGGATCGAGGGCTCCAAGGCCTTCGCCAAGGACGTCATGGCTCGCCGTGGTGTACCGACCGCGCGCGCAGGCGTGTTCGACGACGTGGAGAAGGCCGTTGCGTTCGTCGACGAGCTCGGAGGCGCCGCGGTCGTGAAAGCAGACGGTCTCGCAGCGGGGAAGGGCGTGACGGTCGCAACCGATCGCGAGACGGCCGTGGTCGCCGTCGAGGCAGCGCTCCTTGATCGAACCTTCGGTGAGGCCGGCGCGACGATCGTGGTCGAGGAACTTCTGGAGGGGCCCGAGATCAGCGTCTTCGCCGTGACGGACGGCACCGGCACGTGCGTACTTCTCGACATCGTGCAGGACCACAAGCGGATCGGGGAGGGTGACACCGGCCCGAACACCGGCGGCATGGGCGCGTACTCGCCGGTGCCGAACGTGTCCGCCGACCTCCGCGCCGAGATCCTCAATACCTGCATTGCGCCCGTGGTGGATGAGCTCACGCCTTATCAAGGAGTGCTGTTCGCCGGTCTGATGATCACGGCGGACGGACCCAAGGTGCTCGAGTACAACTGCCGCTTCGGCGACCCCGAGGCGCAGGTGCTGCTTGCCCGGATGCCGCATGACGTCGGCGCACTGCTGAACGCGTGTGCCACGGGAACGCTCGCGGAGCATGCGGGGCGCACCGACATGGACGAGGGTGCCGCCGTCACGATCGTGCTCGCAAGCGAGGGGTATCCGGGTGCCCCGCGAACCGGTGTGCCGCTCGAGGGGATCGAGGAGGCCACTCTCGTGCCTGGCGTCATGGTGTTCCATGCCGGGACCGCCGTCGACACCGACGGCTACCTCGTGACCGCCGGGGGCCGCGTGATCGCCGTTACGGGCACCGGTCCGACGATCCGCGAGGCACGGGACCGTGCCTATCTCGGGGTGGAGCAGATTCGATTCGAAGGCATGCAGTTCCGGACCGACATCGCCGCGCGTGCCGCGGCCGAGGAGGAACGATGACCGACGACACTCCCGTGATCGGCGTGCTGGCGGCCTCGCCGTCCGAGCTGCCGATCATGCGCCAGGCGGGCCTCATCCTGGAGAAGTTCGAGATCCCGCACGAGGTGCGGATCATGTCGTCCTCCCGCAACCCCGATCTGGTCGACGAGTACGCGCGCACAGCCTTCGAACGCGGCCTCAAGGTGGTCGTCTGCTCGACGGGATTGTCGGGGCATCTCGCCGCCGCGGTCGCCGCGCGCACCGTGCTGCCTGTGATCGGCATTCCGATTGCGACGTCGCCGCAGATGGTCGGGAACGAGGCGCTTGCGATCACCGCGCAGATGCCCACGGGCGTGCCGATCGCGACGGTCGGCGTGGATGCCGCCGTGAACGCCGCGATCCTTGCGGCCGAGATCCTCGGGGTCGGCGACGAAGAGGTACAAGCCAAGCTGTGGAAGTTCAAGGACGACCTCGCAGAGGGCCTCAAGCTGTGATCGACCGCTACGACGTCGCCGAGGTCTCGGCCGTGTGGTCGGACGAGGCGCGCATGGCGAACTGGCTCGCGATCGAGTTGGCGGCCGTCGATGCCTGGGCGGCGCTCGGCGTTGTGCCGGCCGCCGACGCCCGTGCGTGCCGCGAGCGGGCGTCGTTCGATGTGGCGTCAGTGCAGGAGCGCGAGCGGGTGACACGTCACGACGTCGCCGCGTTCGTCGACGTGGTGGCCGCCTCGATCGGCGAGGAGGGCCGTTGGATCCACCACGGCCTGACTTCCTCGGATGTGCTCGACACCGGGCTCGCGCTCCAGCTGCGTGCGAGCGCGGACGTCCTGCTTGCCGATCTCGAGTCGCTGCTGGCGGTCGTCAGGCGCCGTGCGCTCGAGTTTCGCGACACGGTCTGCATGGGCCGCTCCCACGGGATCCACGCCGAGCCGACCTCGTTCGGGCACAAGCTCGCGGTGTTCGCGTTCCAGCTCGACCGGGACCGCACCCGGTTGCGGCGTGCTCGCGAGGCGATCGCCGTTGGCGCGATCAGCGGCGTCGTCGGGTCCTATGCGAGCGTCGACCCCGAGGTGGAGCGGCTCGTCTGCGAGGAGCTTGGCCTCAAGCCCGCCGAGGTCTCCACGCAGGTGATCCAGCGCGATCGCCATGCGGAGTTCCTTGCGGCGCTGGCGGTGTGCGCCTCGACGCTCGACGCGCTCGCCACCGAGGTCCGACACCTTGCGCGCACCGAGGTTCGCGAGGTACAGGAGCCGTTCGCCGAGGGCCAGAAGGGTTCGAGCGCGATGCCGCACAAGCGGAATCCAGTCGTGTGCGAGCGCGTGAGCGGCCTGGCGCGCGTGGTTCGCGGTCACGCGGCCACGGGCCTCGAAAACGTCGCGCTGTGGCACGAGCGCGACATCTCGCACTCCTCGGCCGAGCGGGTGATCCTGCCGGACGCGACCGGGCTGCTCGCTTTCATGCTGCGCGACATGACCTGGGTGATCGACGGGCTCGTCGTGTTCCCCGAGCGGATGCGCGAGCTGGTCGACAGTCGTGGCGGGATCGCATTCAGCCAGACCGTGCTGCTTGCGCTCGTGGAGGCGGGGATGGCGCGCGACGAGGCGTACCGGATCGTGCAGCGCGCGGCCGCCGCCGCCTGGGACGAAGGTGCGAGCTTCCACGACGAAATCGCGAAGGATCCGGCGGTGACCGAGCGGCTGGACGCGGGAGCGGTCGACGCGCTCTTCGACCCGGAGCGGTTCCTCGCCAACCTCGGCCCGGTCTTCGAGCGCCTCGAAGCGCTGGAGGTCGCCGGCTTGTGACGCTCGTCGCGCAGGGCAAGGTCCGCGACATCTTCGAGGCGGGCGACGGACGCTTGCTGCTGGTCGCCACCGACCGGATCAGCGCGTTCGACGTGATCCTGCCCACGCCGATCCCCGACAAGGGGCGCGTCCTGACGGCGTGCTCCGTGTTTTGGTTCGAACAGACCGCCGACATCGTCGGGAACCACCTGGTCACCGCCGACCGCCACGCGTTTCCCGCGCCCTTCGATGCCGACACCGACCTCGCCGGTCGTGCGACGCTCGTGCGCGCCGCCGAGGTTGTCCCGATGGAATGCGTGGTCCGCGGATATCTCGCGGGCAGCGGCTGGTCGCAGTATCGATCCGGCGGGTCGGTGTGCGGGATCCCGCTGCCCGGCGGGCTCGAGGAGTCGTCGAAGCTACCGGAGCCGATCTTCACGCCAACCACCAAGGCGACGGAGGGACACGACTTGCCGCTCGCGCCCACCGAGGCGCGGTTCCTAGTGGGCGACGGCCTCTACGAGCGTCTTCGCGAGGTCAGCATCGCGGTCTACGAGCGGATTTCCGAGCGTGCGGCGGTCGCAGGGCTGATCGTCGCCGACACCAAGTTCGAGTTCGGGTTCGATCGCGAGACCAAGGACCTCACGCTCATCGACGAGGTCGGCACGCCCGATTCTTCGCGGTTCTGGCCGGCCGATGTGTACGAGCCCGGACATGCACAGCCGTCGTTCGACAAGCAGTACGTGCGTGACTGGCTTGACGCGAGCGGCTGGGACCACGAGTCGCCACCGCCAGCGCTTCCCGACGAGGTGGTTGCGGCGACGGCGGCTAAGTACCGCGAGGCATACGAACGGATCAGCGGCGAGCCCTTCGACGCGTACCGTGACCGGATGGGAGTGCAGACGAGGACATGACCGCGTATTCGTTCGAGGTGCTGGTGTCGCTCAAGCCGGGCTTGCTCGATCCGCAGGGTAAGGCGGTGGAGGGCTCGCTGCCGGCGATGGGCTGGACGAACGTCACCGGCGTCCGCGTCGGCAAGCACATCAAGCTCGACGTCGAGGCGCCCGACGAGACGGCCGCTCGCGCGCAGGTCGAGGAGATGGCCGCGCGGATCCTCTCCAATCCCGTGATCGAGGACGTCGAGATTCTGGAGGTCGCCGCGAAGTGACCGCCACTCCTCGGGTCGGCGTCGTCACGTTCCCCGGCTCGCTCGACGATGCCGACGCTCTGCGCGCGATCGCGGAGATGGGCGGCGAGGGCGTCGCCCTGTGGCATGCCGACCACGATCTGCAGGGCGTGGACGCGGTGGTGCTCCCCGGCGGGTTCAGCTACGGCGACTATCTGCGCGCGGGTGCCATCGCCGCACGGGCGCAGATCATGCAGGAGGTGCGCGGCTTCGCCGCGCGAGGCGGCCCGGTCCTCGGCATTTGCAACGGATTCCAGATCCTCTGTGAAGCAGAGCTGTTGCCCGGTGCTCTGATCCGCAATGCATCACTGCGGTTCGTGTGCGAGGACGTGTGGCTCCGCGTCGAGACCACCCGCACGTGTGTCACGCGCGACCTCGTGCCGGGGGAGACCCTCCAGATACCCGTCAAGCATGGCGAGGGCCAGTGGGTCGCGACGCCGGAGCAGCTCGCCCGTGTCGAAGACGACGGCCTCGTCGTGTTCCGCTACAGCGCCGAGGACGGACAGCTGGGCGATGCCTGGAACCCCAACGGCGCCACCAACCACATCGCCGGCGTGCGCAACGACGCCGGCAACGTGGTCGGGCTGATGCCGCATCCGGAGCATGCCGTCGACCCCGACGTCGGGCCCACCGGCGGCCAGGGGCTGTTCGCCTCGTTGTTCGAGGCCGCCTTGGCGGGAGTCGTCGCGTGAATCCGCCGCTCCCCCCGGACACGTCGCCCGATGCCGCGTGGAAGCGCCGCTTTCGGACGCCGTTTCTGGGCGACCTGCAGATCGCGCCGGGGGAGCGGGGCTCGGCGGTGCTCTCCGGCAATCCGGGCGGGGTCTTCCAGGCCTATGCGGTCGATCTCGCGGACGGTTCGATGCGGCAACTCACGCACGCCGACGCCGGCACCGTGTTGTCGGTGCTCGCGCAGGACGGCCGGTCGCTGCTGACCCTCGCCGACGAGGGAGGCAACGAGGTCGGGCATTGGACGCGGATCGCCTTGGCGGACGGAGCCAGCACGGACCTCACGCCCGATCTGCCCGCGTACTCGTCCTGGGCGGTGACCACCGATCGCGCGGGAGCGCACGCAGCGATCGCGATCACCGGCGACGACGGCACGCAGATCTGGATCGCATCCACGACCGGCGAGCCCGCACCCCGGCGCCTGGTGGCGATGTGGGGTCTCATGCTCTCGCTCGTGTTCGACGACGCCGGCCGCACCCTCGTCTGCCTGACGTCGGAGCCCACGAAGTCCAACGCCTACGCCCTGGTCGCGTTTGACGTGGCGACCGGTGAGCGGTTGGGGCAGGTCTGGGACGGTGCGCCGAGCTCGATGTACGGCGCGATCGCCGAGCCCGGCGGCGAGCGGATCGCGTCGTCGTCGAACATGACCGGCAGGATCCGACCGCTGCTGTGGAACCCGCGCACCGGCGAGCGGATCGACCTGCCGCTCGACGTCGAGGGCGACGTCGAGGTGCTCGACTGGTCCGACGACGGCGCCGAGCTGCTGCTCGGGGTCGCGGATCGGGCGGAGGAGACGCTCGTTCGCTACGCCGTGGCGGCGCGCACAGGCAAACAGGTCGATCTCGGCGGCGGCGCGTTCGGCGCCAGCGCGAGGTTCGGCCCCGAGGGCTCGATCGTCGCGATCCGGTCGCGCGCGACCCAGCCGTACGAGGTCGTCGAGGTGTCGGACACCGGCATCCGCACGGTGGTCGGTCCCGCCGACGCGCCGATCGGCACGCCGTGGCGATCCGTGTCGTTCCCGTCCTCGGACGGCACGTCGATCCAGGCATGGGTGGGGCAGCCGGACGGACCCGGGCCATTCCCGACGATCCTGTCGGTGCACGGTGGCCCCGAGGGCGTCTCCGGCGACGCGTACAGCCCGCGGCTCGCCTCGTGGATCGATCACGGCTACGCGGTCTGTGCCCTCAACTATCGGGGCTCGACCACGTTCGGTCGCGACTACCAGCAGGCGATCTGGGAGGACATCGGGCATTGGGAGACCGAGGATCTCGCCGCCACCGTGGCCTGGCTGGTCGAACACGGCCTCGCCGAGCCCGGCGGCATCGTCCTGACGGGCGGGTCCTACGGCGGCTACCTCACCCTCCTCGGCCTCGGACGTCTGCCCTCGCTGTGGGCCGGCGGCGTGGCGCTCGTCGCCGTCGGCGATTGGCTCCGGATGTACGACGAGACCGCTGACGCTCTGCGTGCGTACGAGGAGCAGTTGTTCGGCGGCCCGCCCGACGCCCAACCGGAGCGCTACCGCGACGCGTCGCCGATCACCTACGTGGAAGATGTCGCCGCCCCGTTGCTGGTCTTCCAGGGCTCGAACGACACGCGGTGTCCGCCCGGGCAGTTCCGGGCCTACGAGGAGGCTGCGCGGGCAGCCGGGAAGTCCATCGAGGTCGAGTGGTTCGAGGCGGGGCACATCGGTCCGACGATCGAGCAGATGATCGAGCAGCACGAGGTCGCGCTCGCCTTCGTGCACGGCCTGTTCGCCGAGGAGACGTCCGCGTGAGCGACGAGCCGCTGCACCGACAGCTCGGCTTGCGCGACGACGAGCACGAGCGGATCGTCGCGACGCTCGGCCGCGAGCCGAATCGTGCCGAACTCGCGATGTACTCCGTCATGTGGTCGGAGCACTGCTCGTACAAGTCCTCGAAGATCCATCTCAAGACGCTGCCGACGACGGGGCCCGCGGTGCTCGTCGGTCCGGGCCAGGACGCGGGCGCGGTCGACATCGGCGACGGCGACGCGGCCGTGTTCAAGATCGAATCGCACTCCCACCCGAGCGCGATCGAGCCGTACCAGGGCGCGGCCACCGGGGTAGGCGGGATCGTGCGCGACATCGTGTCGATGGGTGCGCGGCCGGTCGCGCTGCTCGATCCGCTGATGTTCGGGCCGCTCACCGAGCCGAGGAATCGCTGGCTGTTCGAAGGGGTCGTGGCCGGGATCGGCGGCTACGGCAACTGCATCGGCGTGCCGACCGTCGGCGGCGAGATCCGCTTCGCCGAGGCGCACACCGCGAACCCCTGCGTCAACGTGTTGTGTGTCGGGTTCGCGCGCGCCGACGAGCTGGTCACGTCGAGCTCGCTCACCCCGCAGGTGGGATCGCTGATGGTGCTCTACGGCGCGGCAACCGGCCGTGACGGCATCGGGGGCGTGAGCGTCCTTGCGAGCGCAACCCTCGAGGACGGCGCCGAGGCGTCGCGACCGTCGGTGCAGATCGGCGACCCCTTCGCCGAGAAGCTGCTGATCGAGGCGTCGCTCGAACTCATCGGCAAGGGGCTGCTCGAGGGATTGCAGGACCTCGGCGGCGCCGGCATCACGTGCGCCGTCAGCGAGTCGGCGGCGCGAGCCGGGATGGGCGCCGACGTCGATCTCGACGCCGTGCCGCTTCGCGCCGACGACATGGAGCCCTTCGAGATCCTCACGAGCGAATCGCAGGAACGGATGCTCGCGATCGTGCACCCCTCGAAGCTGGACGCGGTGCACGACCTCTGTGCTCGCTGGGGCCTTCACACCGCGGTGATCGGGACGCTGGTCGAGGGCGACGCACTGCACATACGGCACCGCGGCGAGACGGTCGCGGCCGTGTCGGCCCGATCGCTCGCCGACGACGGGCCCGAGTACGACCGGCCCCGCGAGGAGCCACGGCATCCCGACCCGTCCGATCCCGCGTTGACCCCGTTCGACGGCGATCTGACCGATGCGTTGCGAACCGTGCTCGCCGCGCCCGGCATCGCCTCGAAACGCTGGGTCTGGCGACAGTACGACCGCCTGGTCCAAGGAAACACGGTGGCCGGCCCCGACTCCGACGCCGCGGTGATCCGCGTGCCGGGAACGCTGAAGGCGGCGGTCGTCTCGTGCGACGGCAAGGGGCGCTACGGACGCCTCGACCCCCGGCTGGGCGCGATCCACGCCGTCGCCGAGGCGGCGCGCAACGTCGCGGTCACCGGCGCGCGGCCGCTCGCGATCACGAACTGCTTGAACTTCGGCAACCCCGAGCGTCCCGAGGTCATGTGGCAGTTCGCCGAAGCGATCGCCGGGCTTCGCGAGGCGTGCGAGGCGCTTGCCACGCCCGTCACCGGCGGCAACGTGAGCTTCTACAACGAGTCCGGCGACAGCGCCATCGACCCGACCCCTGTCATCGGAATGCTCGGCGTGTTGTCGGATCACCGCCTGCGCGTGCCGCTGGGGTTCCCCCGTCCCGGCCTCGCCGTCTACGTGCTCGGCGAGACGTTCGCGGAGCTCGGCGGTTCCGAGTTCGCGGAGGCGGTGCTCGGAGAAGTGGCCGGCATGCCGCCGGCCATCGACCTCGCCGGAGAGCGCGGGCTCGTCGAACTGCTGGTGGCAGCCGCCGGCGACGCCCTGCTCGCGAGCGCCCACGATTGCGGCGACGGCGGGCTTGCCGTCGCCCTCGCGGAATGCGCCATCGCGACGGGACACGGGTTCGCGGTCGCGATTCCGACGGATCTGCCGCCGCACGTGGCGCTGTTCAGCGAGTCGGCGTCGCGCGCCGTGGTCAGCGTCGCGCAGGTCGACGAGGACGCCGTGGTGTCCTTGGCCGCCGAGCACGGCGTTGCGATCGCGCGGATCGGCGAGACCGGCGGGCCGAGGGCCGTGATCGACGGAGCGATCGACGTGCCGGTCGCCGAGCTCGCCGAGGCCTGGGAGACGGCCATCCCCCGGTTGCTCGGCGAGGCTGTCTGAGCCGTGCCGATTCGCGCCGTCACGTTCGACTACTGGCAGACGCTCGTCTCGGAGCGCCGCGGCGACATGCGCGCGATGCTCCTCGACCGGTGGGTGGCAACGCTGGCCGACGGTGGCCAGCCACGTTCGGCCGACCTGATCGCGGACGGCTTCACCGCCAACTGGGCGAGGTTCGATCAGTACTGGGGCACGAACGCCGGTCAGTGGGGCCCGGTGCAGGCGACGCAGTTCGTGGCGGAGCGGCTCGGCCTGACGCTCGATGACGGGCTCGGCGAGATGCTTGTCGACTCCTTCCGGATCGTCGGCGAGACCGCGCCGCTGCACCCAGCGCCCCGCCTCGAGGAGTGCCTCGCGGCGCTCAAGGGCGCTGGCCTGCGCCTCGGGATCGTGTGCGACGTCGGCATGACGTCCTCCCCCACGCTGCGCGCACGGCTCGCCGGCTTCGGCGTGCTCGACTTCTTCGACGCGTGGTCGTTCAGCGACGAGATCCGGTTGGTTCAAACCCGACGAACGGGCGTTCCGTCCGGCGCTCGATGGCCTCGGGGTCGCACCCGGTGAGGCGGCCCACGTCGGCGACAACGAACGCACCGACATCGCCGGTGCGAAGGCGCTCGGGATGACGACGTTCCAGTACACGGGCTTCTACGAGATGGGCGCGTGGCTTCCCGAACAGGCGGCCGGGCAACTCGCCGACCACGTGATCGACGACCTGACGCTGCTCCCCTCGTTGCTCGGTGTCGGCTGACGCGTCGCTGATCTCACAGCGCGGCCCGCTCGCGCGTTGTTCTGGTGTGGTTGCATCACCGATCGTGAGCATGCGCACGCCGCCGCCCTTCGAGGACTTCCTCGCCCAGCACGGCGGCGTGGTGATGCGGTTCCTGGTGGTTGCCGTCGGGCCTGAGCATGCCGACGACGTTTACCAGGAGGCCTTCCTGTCGGCGCTCCGCGCCTACCCGCGGGTGCAGGACGACGGGCGACTGGATCGTTGGATCCTGCGCATCGCCTCCCGTGCGGCGATCGACCACCACCGGCGCACCGCGCGGCGGCCGGCGCCGACCGAGGACGTCCCCGACCGGGCCGTCCACGATCCGGAACCGGCGGACGAGGCCTTGTGGGCGGCCGTGCGAGCGCTGCCGCCCAAGCAGCGGGTCGCGGTGGTGCTCCGCCACGTGCTCGACCGGCCCTACGACGAGATCGCCGAGGCGATGGGCTCCTCGGCAGCGGCGGCCCGCCAGAACGTCCGGGCGGGCCTCGAGACCCTTCGGGAGACGACGCGATGACCACCCCTGACCTGCGATCCCTGATGTCTGTTGCCGACGCGCGCCAACGCGCCCGAAGCGCCGACGACGACCTTCGACGCGCCGCCGAGGAGGCCGGCGCCGTCGACGTGGCAACGGCGACGATCGGCTCGCCGGTGGGCACGTTGTTCCTTGCCGTGACGCCGCGTGGGCTCGTCCACATCGGCTTCGACGGAGAGAACCACGACGCGATGATGCGGCGCTTCGCGCGGGAACTCTCGCCGCGGGTGCTGTCCGCGGTGCACGCGACCGATGACGTCCGTCGGCAGCTGGAGGAGTACTTCGCGGGGGAGCGCCGCCAGTTCGAGCTGCGTCTGGACCGCCGGCTCATGACCCCGTTCGCCCGGGAGGTACTGGGCGCCACGGCTCGCGTTCCCTACGGGCAACTCGCCACCTACGGCCAGGTGGCCATGGAGATCGACCGACCCAAGGCGGCTCGGGCGGTGGGTGCGGCGCTCGGCTCCAACCCGATCCCGATCGTGGTTCCGTGTCACCGGATCGTGGGCGCCGACGGAAGCCTTACCGGCTACGGAGGCGGGCTGCCGCGCAAGGAGGCCTTGCTGCACCTCGAAGGGGACCCTTCGCTCCACGGCGGCACCGCTCAACTTCCCTTGTGACGCTTGTCACACCGCGTGTTCGGACCGAGTGATGGAATGTCCTTGCCGTGGGTGCTCGACAGCCATATATGGCGTATGGCAGCATCTGGACCGTGGAGAAGACCACGGTCTACATCGACCAACCCACCAAGCGCGAGCTCGAGGCGCTGGCCAAGCGTGTAGGCCGGCCACAGGCGGCGCTCCTCCGCGAGGCTCTACTCGCATACATCGAGCGGCAGAAACGACCGTCCCTGCCCACGTTCGTGGCCAGTACCGCGGTGGGTGGCGACGCGGCCGAAGACCTGCGCCGCCACAGGAAGCGGGCCGCCGCGGCCGGGCGAACATGATCGTCCTCGACACCTCGGCGGTCGTTGCCCTGCAGGATCGGCGTGATGCCCGCTATGGCGAGGCGCTCGAGGCGGTCCGCGACGAGCCGGGCCCGTTCATCCTGCCGGTGGGAATCCTGGCGGAGGTCGACGGTGTCTTGGCCGGCCGCTCGCCGGGGGCCATGTCTCAGGTGCTGGGCTCGCTGGTCGACGGGTCGCTGTTGCTCGACTGCGGCGACACCGACCCACCGAGGATCCTCGAGCTGATGGCGCGGTTTGCCGAGGAGCACCTCGGGTTCGCCGACGCGGCGGTCGTCGCGTGCGCCGAGCGAAACGGGGGCCGGGTCCTCAGCCTGGATCGCGGCGCGTTCGAAGCGGTCGCTCGCGACGTGCCGATCACCCTCGTACCGATCACGGGCTGAGCGGGTCCCCGCTCGCCGGGCCGGTACACTGGTGGTCTCGATGGGCGCCGAATCACCCAAGGACGAGTGCGGGCTGTTCGGAGTGTGGGCGCCCGGCGACGAGGTCGCCCGCCTCACCTACTTCGGACTCTTCGCCCAACAGCATCGCGGCCAGGAATCCGCCGGCATCGCGGTCTCCGACGGTCACAACATCCTGGTCTACAAGGATCTCGGTCTCGTCAGTCAGGTGTTCAACGAGGCCACGCTGACCACGCTGCACGGCGACCTTGCCGTCGGCCACACGCGCTACTCGACCACCGGCTCCAACACCTGGGAGAACGCCCAGCCGGTATTCAAGACCGACGGCGTGCGCTCGGTCGCCCTCGGTCACAACGGCAACCTCGTCAACACGACCGACCTCGCGCACCTCGTCGGCGTGCCCGGCGACGCGACCACCGACTCGGATCTCGTGACGTCGATGCTCGCCGCGGAGTTGCCCGAGGTGGGCAGCACCGAGGAGGCCGCGATGCGCGTGCTCCCGCAGCTCGAGGGCGCGTACTCGTTCGTGTTCATGGACGAGCGCAGCGTGTACGGCGCGCGCGATCCGCACGGCATCCGGCCGCTGTCCATCGGCCGGCTCGCCAACGGCTTCGTGATCGCCTCGGAGACCTGTGCGCTCGACATCGTCGGCGCGACGCTCGTCCGCGACGTGGAGCCCGGCGAGCTGGTCCGCATCGACGACCGTGGTCTGCACAGCGTGCGGTTCGCCGAGTCGCCCAAGCGTTCGCTCTGCATCTTCGAGTTCGTGTACCTGGCGCGCCCCGACTCACGGATGCGCGACATCACGGTGCACGAGTCGCGCCAGGAGCTCGGACGCCGGCTCGCCGTCGAGCACCCGGTCGAGGCCGACATGGTCATCGCGGTCCCGACGACCGGCCACTCCGCGGCACAGGGCTACAGCCAGGTATCGGGCATTCCTTACGGCGACGGCCTGTACAAGAACCAGTACGTGGGCCGCACGTTCATCCAGCCGTCGCAGTCGCTGCGCGATCGCGGCGTCAAGCTCAAGCTCAACCCGCTGCCGGACGCGATCCGCGGAAAGCGCTTGGTTGTCGTGGACGA
The DNA here is from genome assembly GCA_963816105.1 of uncultured Actinomycetes bacterium. Lineage (GTDB taxonomy): Bacteria > Actinomycetota > UBA4738 > UBA4738 > HRBIN12 > AC-51. Next base: position 1,073,616 of record CAWFJH010000004.1, read on the forward strand.
CTCGATCGTCCGCGGCACGACGACCAAGCAGATCGTGCTCGCGCTTCGGGAGGCAGGCGCGACCGAGGTGCACATTCGGATCACGTGCCCGCCGATCCAGTGGCCGTGCTTCTACGGGATCGACATGCCGACCCGTCAGGAGCTGATCGCGGCGGATCTCACGGTCGAGCAGATTCGTTCCTACGTATCGGCGGACTCGCTCGGCTACCTGTCGATCGACGGGATGGTGGAAGCCGCGGGCGGTGACAGCGAGTCGTTCTGCCGGGCGTGCTTCGACGGCGAGTACCCGATCCCGATCCCCGAGGGCGCGGGCAAGTTCGTGCTCGAGGATCAGCTGCAGCTTCCGACCTCGTGAGGCACCGGTGAGCGACGCGTACCGCGCCGCGGGCGTCGACACGGAGGCCGCCGCCAAGGCCGTCACCCTGATCGCGGATCTGGCCGCGCGTACCCGCCGGCCCGGCGTCGTGGACGAGGTCGGCGGCTTCGCGGGCTTGTTCGACATCGGCGGCGGGCGATTCCTCGCGGCGGCGACCGACGGCGTCGGCACCAAGCTCGAGATCGCCCGTGTGACCGGCCGGCGCACCACCGTCGGGATCGATCTGGTCGCGATGTGCGCCGACGACGTGGTTTGCACCGGTGCCGAACCGCTGTTCTTCCTGGACTACCTGGCCGTCGGTCGCGTCGTGCCCGGGCACGTGGCCGAGCTCGTCGAAGGCGTCGCCGAGGGGTGTCGTCGCGCCGGCTGTGCGCTGCTCGGCGGCGAGACCGCGGAGCACCCGGGCGTCATGCCCGACGATCAGTTCGACCTCGCCGGGTTCTGCGTGGGGCTCGTGCAGGAAGCCGATCTGCTCGGGCCGGCGCGCGTCCGAGACGGCGACCTGGTCGTCGGGCTCCCCTCGAGCGGGCTGCACGCCAACGGCTACTCGCTCGTCCGGCGTGTGCTGCTCGACGGCCGTCCGCTCGACGAGCTGGTGCCCGAGCTCGGCGGCCGGACCGTCGCCGACGAGCTGCTCGAGCCCTGCACGATCCACACGCCGGTCGTGCTCGAGCTGCAGCGCGCCGGTCTGGTGCACGCTGCCGCGCACATCACCGGCGGGGGATTTCACGAGAACGTCCCGCGCATGCTTCCCGAGGGGCTCGGCGCCCGGATCGACCGTGGCAGTTGGACCGAGCCACCGATCTTCGAGCTGCTGCGGCGCGAGGCCGACCTCAGCGACGACGACCTGTTCTCGACATTCAACATGGGAGTGGGGATGGTGCTGGCGGTCGCGGCGGAGCACGCCGAGGCGGTTGCGCCGCACGGTCCGGTCATCGGGCGCATTGAGACCGGAGCCGGGGTTCGGATCGTCTGAAGGCCCCATCCGGGACTAGGTCCGCATCCCCCGGGTACCCCCGACCTTGGGCGGGGGTGGGCCGGTCGGCCGAGTGTGATTCGAGCCTTCCGACGCATCCATACGGCCACCCAGTCGGCCGTAGCTGCAAGGGATGGTCGCGACACAGCAACCGAGCGTTCTCGTCGTCGACGACGAGCCCCAGGTGGTGTGGGTCCTCGAGTTCAGCCTGCGGGGCGAGGGCTACCGCACGTACGCGGCGCACGACGGCTTTGAGGCGATGGACCAGGTCAACCGCCACCACCCCGAGTTGATGATCCTCGACGTGATGATGCCCCGCATGGACGGCTGGTCGGTGCTCGAGGAGCTCGCGAAACTTCCCGCTGCGGAGCGTCCTCGTGTCGTCATGCTGACCGCGCTCGCGTCCGCAATGGACAGGCAGCGTGCCGAGGGCCTCGGCGCGGCCGCGTTCGTGACGAAGCCGTTCGACATGGATCAGCTCGTCGGCGTCTTGCAGGGCCTCGAGATCGCCGTCTGACGCGCCGTCCGGCCGCTCAGTGTTCGAAGCGCTGGTGTTCCTTCGGGACGACCGTTGTTCCGACCGCCTTAAGGGTCAGCACCGGCTCCTCGAGGAACTCTGCGGCACTGTCGCTGACATCGGTGAGCGCTGCGCCGATCTTGTAGATCTCGAACTCGCACGTGCGCGAGGAGTTGCCGACCTTGACGATCCGCCCGCGCGCCTCGATCCAATCCCCGGCGTAGAGCGGCGCGAGAAACTCCACCGACTCGTAGGCACGGAACAGGCCCTCGTCGCCGTCGTACTTCATCGCGAGCTCGGTGATGAGGTCGCCGACGATCTTGAGCTGCGTCGCGCCGGCGACGAGGTTTCCGCCATAGTGCGCGTCCTCCTGGCCCAGACGCAGGCGGATGAGCGCGGTGGGGAGCGTCTCGTCCGGGCTCATTCGGGGATCACCTTGCCGTGTCGGACCCCGCGCACGGGAACGCGCGCCTCGGTGCCGTCCTTCCGCCGGACGAAGTACGTCTCGGCCTCCGGATCCCACCGCTCGAGCACGCCGACCGCCTCCGACAGGAAGCCGTTCGGCAGCTCGAACTGAAAGGTCACGCGCTTGCCGAGGTCATCGGGAGTGACGAGGTTGGGCATGGGCTCGAAGCGTACTAGGCACTCCAGCGGTAGGCTGGCGGCAGTCGGAACGACCGTCGGCGCAAAGGTGAGGGGATGCGAGTTCGCGGGCGAGTGCTGGTTGCGCTCGCGCTGGCCGCCGTCCTGCTTCCGTTCGTCGACGCGTCACACTCGATCGCGGCCGTCGGCCCGCCGCAGCTTCCCGCCAACGGCGCGCTGTTCGGCGCCTACGTGCCGGTCGATCCGGCCCACACGGGCAGCACCCGGCAAAGCGCCATCGCTGCCGTCGAGACTGCGGCCGGTCGGCAGCTTGCACTCGATCGCGAGTACTACCTCTGGGATCAGGTCTGGCCGACGGCCGATGACACCGCGAGCGCGTCCGTCGGGCGCACGCTCTATCTGAGCTGGGCCGCCCGGCGCAGCGACAAGACGTTCATCCAGTGGTCGGCCATCGCGAACGGCACCTACGACGCGCTGATCGATGCCCGGGCGAACGACCTCAAGTCGTTCGGCTACCCGGTGTACTTCAGCTTCAACCATGAGCCGGAGAACGATCAGGAGTCGGGCAACGCGCAGCAGTTCATCGCCGCGTATCGCCACGTGGTGGATCGTTTCCGGGCCGACGGCGTCACCAACGTGTCGTACGCCTGGACCATGATGGCTTGGAGCTTCCGGCAAAAGCACGCGGCGCCCTTCTATCCCGGCGACGCGTGGGTCGACGTCGCGGCGGCCGACGGCTACACGTGGTACGGCTGCAACAACCCCTCGGGACCATGGCGGAGCTTCACGGAGGTCTTCAAGCCCTTCTACGAATACGGCCTCACGATCAACAAGCCCCTGCTCATCGCCGAGTGGGGCGCGACCGAGGACGCCGCGTTGCCCGGCAGGAAAGCGACCTGGATCAACGAGGCCTCCACGCAGCTCAAGCTGTGGCCTGCCATCAAGGGCGTCATGTACTTCGACACGAACAGCGGCTGCGCGCGGTGGCTCGACAGCTCGGCGTCCTCGCTGGCCGCGTTCGCCGCGATGGGGGCGGACCCCTACTTCAATCCGCCGCCCACGCTCACCATCGACAGCGGCCCCGCGATCTGGGTGTCGAGCACGTCGGCGTCGTTCGCGTTCCACGGATCCGCGCCGGGCGGTGTGGGGTATCGGTGCGCCCTCGACGCGGCGGCGCCGACCGTTTGCTCGGGCGGCACGGCGTCGTACTCTGCGGTTCCCGGCGGCGATCACGTCTTCTCCGTGTGGCAGACCGATGCCGGGGGGACACGGGTCGGGGGGGTGGCCCAGTGGTCCTGGACGGTGGCCGCCAAGTCCGTGAAGGTGACCGACTCGGGGTTCTCACCGGTGACGGTGTATCCGAACCAGGGGGATCCCGTGCTGTGGTCGTTCACGGGCAACAACACGCATTCGGTCGCCGACACCAGCGGGCTGCAGCTCTTCGACACCGGCGGACTGCCCAAGGGCTCCACGTTCTCGTTCACGTTCGTGGCCGCGGGATCCTATCCGTACGCCTCCAAGGTCGGAACGTCGATGAAGGGAACGGTCAAGGTGCCGGTCGTGATCACACCGGGAAGCGGCGGCGCGGCGACGACCTTCACCGTCCGGTGGGCGACCGCTCCGCCCGGGGCCGGCCTCGTGTACGACGTGCAGCTCAAGCGGCCGGGCGGTACGTGGACGCAGTGGTCGGGGGCGTGGGGCACGGCCGCGACCTCGAAGACGTTCGTCCCCGGCGGCACGGGCACGTTCGGTTTCCGAGCCCGCGTTCGTCGTTGGTCGGTGCCGGCGCAGACCGGCTGGTCGGGCGCGAAGAACATCACCGTGTCATAGACGCTCGCGCGAGCGGCGCTCAGAGTTTGCGCACTGCCTCGGCTGCCATCCGGAAGAGCAGGTACCGCCCGTCGTGGTCCGGCTCGTCGGGGAAGCCGCTCCATGTATCGCCGGACAGATCGTCGGAGGTCGTCAGGAGCATGCCGAGCGTCACGCCCCGGAAGGCTGCGATGGCGAACAGCGCCGAGGCCTCCATGTCGACGGTGAGGCAGCCTTCCGCCACGCGCCGCGCCACCTTCGCCTCGGTTTCGCGATAGAACCCGTCCGTTGACCAGCTGAGACCGGTCTCGTAGCCCACGCCGTGGCGGCGGAGCACCGCCTCGACTGCCGCGACGGCCTCGGGTCGAGGGGTCGGCGCGCCGGCCGGGCGGCAGGTAGTGATAGCTCGTGCCTTCGTCCCGGATGGCGCCGACCGGCACGACCACGTGGCCGATCGCCCGGTTGGCGACGAGCCCGCCCGCGGTTCCCACCGCGATGCATCGCTCGGCCCCGTGCGCGATCGCTTCTTCGAAGAACGCGCCGGCCAGCGGGGCGCCGACCCCTGGGTGGAACACGCCGATCTGCTCGCCTTCGATGTCGACACCGTAGACCGGGTGGATGCCGTGGGCCGCCTCGAGCTGGAACAGCTCGAGTGCACCTTCGTCGCGAAGCCGATCGATCACCTGACGGAAGAAACAGAGAACAACCCGCCGGGGGGAGCGGCGCTCGGCGCCGACTACGCGGTGCGGCTCGACCATCGCTGTGGTCGCGGGGTCGAACTCGAGGATCGGCGCGTCGTCGTGGCCCATCGATGCCCGCGCCTAGCCGAGCTTGGCTATCGCGCCGGGCGGCGGCGTCGGATACGCGTCCGGATGCGCCGCCCAGGCGAGGATCTCGAGCCCGTCGACGAGCCTCGGCCCGGGCCGCGAGAAGAACGACGTTGCGTCGACCGCGTAGACATTCCCGTTGCGCACGGCGGGCGTGTCGGCGAACTCCGGATGGTCGAGGAAGCTCCCGGCCTCTTCCTCCGCCTCCTCGAGGTAGTAGCCGCACGGCATAAAGACGATGACCTCGGGCATCGCCGCGCGCACCTCGTGCCATGCGGTCTCGCGGCTCGGCTGCCCGTCCTCGGCAAGCACCGGCATACCGCCGACCGCCGTGATCATCCCGGGGATCCAGTGCCCGGCGGAAAACGGCGGGTCGGACCACTCGAGCGCGAACACGCTCACCGTCGGCAGGCGTTTGGCGGTCGACTTCACCACCTCGACACGCTCGCGGAGCGACGCCATGAGCGTGGCCGCGGCGTCGGCACGATCCAATGCCGCGCCGACCGTCCCGATGGACGCGATCACCTCGTCCAGCGTGCTCGGGTCGAGTGAGATTACCGTCGCGTTCGGTGTTCCGATCTGGTCGAGCGCCTGCTGGACCTGACCTGTTGGCACGGCACACACGCGGCAAAGATCCTGGGTGAGGACGACGTCGGGCTGCTCGCGCCGAAGCAGTTCGACATCGAGTTGGTAGAGCGGTTGGGAAGCGCCGACCTTGGCGCGGACCGCCTCGTCGATCTCCCGAGGGGCCTGGATGTGGCCCTGGGTGAGCGTGCTCCTGCTGATGACCGGCTTCGTGGTGGCGGCCGCCGGGTAGTCGCACTCGTCGGTGACGCCCACGAGGTTCTCGCCGAGCCCGAGGGCGAACACGATCTCGGTAGCGGACGGCAGCAGCGACGCGATCTTCATCGAGGAAGCCCCCCAAGCCGGTCGGCCGACTTTAGCAGCGCCACCAGATCCGTCAGCGCTCGGCCGGCGGTGGCCCCGTCCATCACGCGGTGGTCGAACGTGAGCGAGATGGTCGCCGCCGGCCGGGCGACCACCGCGCCGTCGACAACCAGCGCGCGAGGCTCGATCACGCCGAACGCCACCGTCACGCTCGTCCCCGGCGACAGGATCGGTGTCCCCGCCTCGCTTCCGTATGACCCGGTGTTGGAAACCGCGATCGTCGCCGTCGGCGCGATGTCCTCCAGCTGCAACGTCCCTCCGCGCGCACCCTGGGCCAACCGCCCGATCTCGGCCGCCAGGTCGCCGATCCCGCGCCGTCCGGCATCCTGCAGCACCGGTACGACGAGCCCTCGGTCGGTGTCGACCGCGATCCCGAGGTTCACTTTCCCCCGCAACACGATGGCGTCTTCCCGCCAGGTGGCATTGAGAAGCGGGTGATCCTCGGCGACCGCACACAGGGCGGCGATGAACACGGGGAGCGGCGACACGCCGAGTCCGTGCCGGAATTCCTCGAGCGCACTGCAATCGAGCGTCCGAAACGTCGTGACCTGCGGAATCGAAGCCTGCGCCGACAGCGTCTCTGCAATCGACTGCCGTATCGAGTCGGTCGGAAGGCGCTCTTCTCGCAGGTCGTCGTGCACATTCACCGCCCACGCACCTTCGGGAAACTGCCCGATCCGATCCGCCATCCGCCGAACATCCGCCTCGGCCACACGACCCTCAGGGCCGGAGCCCTTCACCGTCTCGATATCGATCCCCAATTCCTTCGCCAGCCGTCGAACCGGTGGCGTCGCCTTCACACGAGAGTCCGGCCGCCGCTCGACGAACGGTGAATACGCGGCAACCTCAGCGGGAATGGGGGGCGGGGCCACCTCTCCCGCAACCTCGAACGTCACCAACGGCGCCCCGACCGGGACGTCGTCGCCCTCCACACCGTGGAGCGCTGCGATCGTGCCCGCGAACGGAGATGGGATCTCAACCGCTGCCTTGGCCGTCTCGACCTCGACCAACGGCTGATTGAGGCCCACGGTGTCGCCGACCGACACGAGCCATTCGACGACGCGGCCTTCCTCGAGGCCCTCGCCCAGGTCCGGCATCGTGAAGACGCGTTCCATCTAGTAGGTCACCGCCTTCTCGGCGGCGACGACGATCCGGTCGATGCTGGGGAGGTAGTTGTCCTCGAGCGACGCGGGCGGATACGGGGTGTCCCAGCCGGTGACGCGTTGGACGGGGGCGGCCAGGGAGTCGAACGCGAGTTCCATGACGCGGGCAGCGACCTCGGCGCCGAACCCGAGGTGGCGAGGCGCTTCGTGGACGACGACGATGCGGCCGGTCTCCTCGGCACAGGCACGAAGGAGGTCGTCGTCGAGCGGAGAGAGCGAGCGGAGGTCGACCACGCGCGCGTCGATGCCGCGCTCGGCGAGGCGATCGGCGGCCTCGAGGATTCGTGCGACCATCGCGCCGTAGGCGATGAGCGTCACGTCGCCGCCCGCTCGCAGGACGCGGCCGCTGCCGATGGGCGGGCCATCGCCCAGCTCGCCGTCCTCCTTCGGCCAGTAGCGCGCCTTCGGTTCCAGCACGACGACGGGGTCGGGATCGGCGATCGCGTGCCGCAGCAGCGCATAGGCGTCGAGCGGGCTCGAGGGGACGACGACCTTGAGCCCTGCGGTGTGGGCGTAGTAGGTCTCCGGGCTCTCGCCGTGGTGTTCCTTGCCTTTGATGCCGCCGAACGCGGGAATTCGGATCGTCATCGGCATGTCGACGCGGCCGCGCGTTCGCATGCGCATCTTCGCCACGTGATCGACGATCTGCTCGAACGCCGGGTAGGAGAACGCGTCGAACTGGAGCTCCACCACCGGGCGCCAGCCGGCGAAGCAGAGCCCGACCGCGGCGCCGACGATGCCGGCTTCCGCGATTGGCGTGTCGAACACGCGGGTGCCGCCGTACTCCTGCTGCAGACCGTCGGTCACCCGGAAGACGCCGCCGCTCACGCCCACGTCCTCCCCGAACACGAGCACGCGCGGGTCGGTGGCGAGCGCGTCGTTGAGCGCGCGGTTGAGCGCGCCGCTCATGGTCCACGCGGTCACTCGAGCGCCGCCTCGCGCATCCGCTCGAACGTCGCCGGCGGCGCCGCATACACCCAGTCCCACTGCCAGGAGGCGGGCGGAGCCGGCGTATCGATCACCCCGGCGCGTACGGCAAGGGCGAATGCCTCGGCCTCCGCCTCGCATCCCGCGACGAACGCCTCGTCGACGAGGCCGGTGGCGAGCAGCCAGATGCGGAACCGCACGATCGGGTCGAACGCCCGCGCGGCCTCGACGTCCTCGGTGGTGCGGTAGCGGGATGCGTCGTCGGCGGTCGAGTGCGCACCGATCCGGTACGTCATGGCCTCGATCAATGTCGGGCCGCCGCCGGCGCGCGCGCGTTCCAGCGCCCGCCGCGTTGCCGCGTACACGGCGAGCACGTCGTTGCCGTCGACGCGTAGGCCTTCGAAGCCGTAGCCTTCCGCGCGGCGCCAGATCTCCCCGGCGGTCTGCTGCGCGGTGGGCATGCTGATCGCCCACCCGTTGTTCTGGCAGAAGAGCACGAGCGGCAGGCGCCAGACCCCCGCCAGGTTCGCGCCTTCGTGGAAGTCGCCCTCGCTCGTCGCGCCGTCGCCGAAGTAGACGATCGTCGCCGCGCCGGTTGCGTCCAGCCGCTGACCGAGCGCATAGCCCGCGGCATGGGGGATCTGCGTGGCGATCGGTATGCAGATCGGCCCGAACCGCGTCGCCCGCGGGTCGTAGGGGCCGCCGTGCCACGTGCCTCGGTGGTACTGCAGGTACTGCACGGGATCGACGCCGCGGAGCAGCGCGACCGCCAGTTCGCGAAACGTCGGCCACACGAAGTCCTCGGGTCCCAGCGCGATCGCGGACCCGAGCTGTGCCGCCTCCTGGCCCTCGAAGCCGGGGTAGACGGTCAGCTCGCCCTGACGCTGCAGCGCGATGCACTCGCGGTCGAGCCGTCGCGCGATGACCATCCACCGCAGCAGGGAGCGGAGCTTCTCGGGGCTGAGGCCGACGTCCGGATCGCCCACCGGCGTGCCGTCGGGAGCGAGCACGCGCTGCGGCTCGGCGCCGCCCCGGACCGCGGGCGGCAGCTCCTGCGGGTCTGCCACGGCTGAAGCTCCTTGCGACGGATGCCGAGAGAATACGTGACGGTACCCGCCGCTAGACTTCGACCTGATGGTGCCCTCCGCCTACCTCCGCGTGTTCCAGCCGCTCGACGGGTTCGAGCGCTCCGAACAGGTGCACTGGGAGCGGTGGCTGGCGGCGCGGCACGCGTACAGCACCACGCCGCGCTACGCCGACCACGAGACGGATCGGGGGCTGGGGCTGCTGACGCCCGCCGGCCCCGAGCTCGCCGAGGTTCGGCTCTTCGACGGCCGCACGTACCTCGCCCCCCACCGGATGCGCCTGCGGGCGCTCCGGGCGATCGCCGAGTTCCGCGACGAGCAGCCGATCGAGTTGTGGGACCGCTTCGTCCCGAAGAAGGCTGCACGCCGCGCCCGTCGCCGGCTTGCGAAGCTCCGGCGAAGCGATCCGTACGCGGTGCCGTTCGTGCACCAGTGCGCGTGGCACGTGCCGCTTCGGTGGTTCGCGTTGTTCAAGCCCGAGGAGCGCACGATCGCCGACGACGAGTTCGGCCGGCTGCGCCTTCGGTATCGCACCTCGGCGCGCCGGGCGATGCGCCGCGCCGAAATCGCGATTCCCACCTTGCGTCGTTCCGATCTCGGGCAGCTGGGCGAGCTGCTCGTCGACCTCCACCAGTGGATCGCGTCGTTTGACCAGCGCAGCATCGTCGAGCTCGACTACGGCGAGCTGAGCGACCTCATGAGCTGGGACGAGATGGACGACGACCACAGCGCCGAGCTGATCCAGCATTCCCTCGACGCGCTCGCCAAGCACGAGCCGGGGGAGTCCGCCGACGCCTACCAAACGGTGCTCGTGCGCTGGGCCGAGTTCCGAAGCCGCGAAATGCTCAACTAGCCCGTCAGCCGCGCGAGCAATTCGTTCCACGCCTCGACGTATGCGTCGACGTCCTCGTCGGTGGCAGGCACCGGTACCACGGGACCGGCGCCCACGATCGCCTCCCACACGCCGCGGTTGGCCATCCAGACGCGGATCAGCCGCCGAAGCAGTTCGTCTTCGCAGGCGCGACCCTCCGCTGCGTCGCGGATCGGCGTCGCCCGGAACGTGTAGCCCGACCGAGGGCCGAGGTGATGAACGTGCCAGGGAAGGCCGGCGCGCTCCACGCCCGCGCGAATCCCGTCAGCGAGGCGGGCGCCCAGCCGCTGGGTGCTCGCGTAGGCCTCGGGGGTGAGCACCTCGAGCATGGTCGCGCGTGCCGCGGCCATCGACAGTGCGTTGGCGAAGAGCGTTCCCCCGAGCGCCACCATGTCGAATCGTTCCCCGTCGGGGCCCTTGAACTGCGTGAGAAACCCCGCGACCTCATCGGTCGTCCCCCATGCGCCGAAAGGCACGCCCGCCGCGATCGACTTTCCGGCCGTGACGAAGTCGGGGGCGAGCCCCCATTCGGCGGTGAGCCCGCCGGGACCGACCACCTGGGTGTGCGTCTCGTCGTAGGCAAGCAGTGCCCCGTGCTCGCGGGTGAGCGTCCGCAGCCCCTCGTGGAACCCGTCGTCGGGCAGCACGAGCCCGACGTTGTTGGTCATCGCCGGCTCGGTCATCACCAGCGCGATGTCGCCGCGGCCGAGCGCCGCGGCCACCGCGCCCAGATCGTTGAAGGGCACCAGCACCGCGTGCGCGGTCACGTCGGCGGGCAGTCCGTGCTCCTCGGGGACGAGCGCGCCGTCGGGGCCGAGCTGCACCAGCGCCTGGTCGAAATGACCGTGGTACTTCCCGTCGAACATCAGCACGCGGTCGCGCGCGGTGAGCACCCGCGCCACCCGGATCACCTCGGTGTTGGCTTGCGAGGCGGCCAGCGTGTACTGCCACTTGGGTAGGCCGTAGCGCCGGCCGAGTTCCTCCGACACAACGATCGCGTCCTCGGTCGGCAGCAGGAATTGGTTGCCCGTCGCCATCCGCTGGGCGACCGCCCGCACGACCGGCTCCGGCCCGTAGCCGCAGAACATCGACAGATCGGCAATGTTGAAGTCGCGGTAGGTGAACCCGTCGACGTCGGTGAACGAGGCGCCATGGCCCTCCGCCACCCACGGCGGCATGTGATGGTAGGAGCCGCGATGCCACGCCATCGGGACGCCGTTCGGCATGACTTCCCAGGCGCGCGTCCAGAGTTCGGCCGAGCGCGGGCGTTCCTCGTGGAACCGGGCATCCTCCGCGTCCTTGAGTTCCTTGACGAGGGCGCGATCGACTCCCGGCGCGGACACGCGGGGGAGTGTAGAGGAGTGGCCAGGGGCAGAATCGAACTGCCGACACCGCGGTTTTCAGCCGCGTGCTCTGCCAACTGAGCTACCTGGCCAACCCGGTGGAGAACCCGGCGGCGATCGCCACCGAAGTCACCACCAGCGCGTTGCAGTCTAGCGAGTGGAGGGTAGGTCCGGTCAGCGCCTCATGGATTCCGCCTCAGATGTCGTAACACGTCGCACAGCGTGGGGGCCGGGCGCTTCGCGCCCGGCCCCCGCACCACCGGCCTGGATCCTGCCGTCGCCCTCAGTGGTTGCAGACGACGCGCCGGGTCGTGACGTAGATGTCGTTGGACGGCATACCGGCCGTCGGGCCGGTCGTTGCGAGCTCGCTCCCCGGGCGGTTGGACCCGAAGTACAGCGTGAGCCCGTTCAGTGAGAACGACGCCCGGGTCTCGCTCGAGGGAGTGTTCACGACCGCACCGAGGTTCGTCGGTGCTCCCCAGGGGGCGAACGTGGATGACCGCGTGGCGGCGAAGATGTCCGGTCCGCCGAGCGTTCCCGTTCGCGTCGAGTCGAGCACGATCTCGCGCCCGTCAAAGCGCACGTTGGGCCGGGCATCCTCGAACCCGGTGCTGAGCTCTGGGACCAGCACCGCCGGTCCGAAGGAGCCGTTCCACTTGAGCGGGGCACGATAGATGTCCATGTCCCCGGTCGCGGTCGACTCCGCGGTGACGCCGCCTGCCCGGTTGCTCGAGAAGTACAGCCCGCGATCACCGAGGGAAACGACGAGCGACGGTCCGGCCTCGCCACCTGCGCTGTTGACCTCACAGCCGAGGTTGACGGCGCCGCCAGGCACCATTCGCGCGCTTGGTCACATAGATGTCGCCGAGACCACAGCCGCCTGCGCGGGCACTGACGAAGAACAGCTTGCCTCCGACCACCGGGGTCGGGCAGAAGTCGTCCACCTCGCTGTTGACCGGTGCGCCGAGGTTCTCCGGGGCTCCCCAGGGCGCGTGGGTGTTCGGGCGGTGGGCGACCCAGATGTCGAGCCCCCCGAGGCCACCGGGACGGTTGGTCGCCATATAGAAGCTCCGCCCGTCCGGGGACTGGATCGGGCACCCATCGGTGTCCGGCGTGTTGAACGACGAACTCGTTCCGGGGATCGACTCCACGTTGACCGGAGCCGCCCAGTCCGAGAGCGAAACGGCGCCGGCACCCGGTGCCGCCCACACGAGCCCGACGACCGCGGCGACGATGCTGAGCACGATGCGACGGTTCATCTTCTTCTCCTTCCGATCTGGATCGGGTCAGGTCCCGATCACCAGCGTGTTGAGGTCGAACGGACCAGAGGTGCCAGCTGTTTCACTGTCTCCCTCCTCTCTCGTTTCCGATGAGCGCTCGTCTATCGCGACGCTAGGAGGTCGTTCCGGCCGGCTCTACGGTGATGGCCTGGCGAACGCCGGGATGCTGTCATCCGTCCCGGTACCGTGCTGGCCGCTTGACGCCGCCCGAGCGATGACGGACAACTGCGGGGGACCCACGCACAGGAGGGCATCCCCTGGAGACCGAGCAGACCGACGAGCAGCCAACCCTCGATGCGTTGCGCCGCGAGATCGAGGAGCTCCGAGCCTCTCGGAAACGACTCGCGCTGGTCGCCGATGCCGAACGTCGAGACATCGAGCGGGCCCTGCACCAAGGCGTGCAGCAAGACCTGGTGGGGCTCGCCGCCAACCTCGAGATGGCCGCGGGATCGGTGGACTCCGATCCGACGGCGGCGAAAGCGCTCCTCGACGATCTGCAGCGTGAAGTGCGGCGGGCGTTGACGGAGATGCAGGAGCTCGCCACCCGGATCTTCCCCCCGCTGCTCGAGGCGGGCGGCCTGGTGGCCGAGCTCCGCGCGGCGGCGAGCCGCGCCGGCGTGCCGACGCGGATCGACGTCGACGTCGACGTGGTCTCTTCGCCGGAGATCGCCGGCGCCGTCTATTTCTGCGCGCTGGACGCGTTCGAGCGCGCGCCGAGCGCCACCCCGGTCGTGGTGAGCGTCCGTCGCGAGGAAGGCGCGCTCGCGTTCGAGATTGACGCGGACGGCGACCTGGGGTCGGAGCGCCGCGCCCCGCACGATCGCGTCGAAGCGCTGGGCGGCCGGGTGACGATCACTGCGGGGGGCGACCGGACCACCGTGGCCGGATCCCTGCCGCTCTCGCGATGACGCTAGTCGCTCTCCGCCAGGTAGATGATCACGGCCTTGACGCGCTTGTTGACCGACGGCTCCCAGGTGAGTCCGAGCTTGAGGAAGATCGCGTGGATCAACTTCTCGACCGACCGCTCGGCGAGAAAGAGGGTCTCACCGATCGCGGCGTTGCTCTTGCCCTCCGCCATCTCCCGCAGCACGTCGCGCTCACGCGCGGTCAATTCGTGGATCGGCGACTGCTCGCTTCGGGCATCCTCCGCGACCAGCGCCTCCACGACCTTCGGGTCGATCACCGAACCGCCGCCTGCGACGGCCCGGATCGCCGACACGAGCTGTTCCGGTTCCAGGACGCGCTCCTTGAGGAGGTAGGAACGACCCGCGCTGCCGCCCTCGAGGAGCGCCAGGGCATAGCTCGGCGTCGCGTACTGGCTCAGCACCACGACGCCCATGTCGGGATCCGTGGTCCGCAGCCGTTGGGCCGCCTGGATCCCTTCATCGGTGTTGCCGGGCGGCATCCGGATGTCGGTGACGACCACGTCCGGATGCTCCGCCGCCACCGCGTCGAGAAGGGAGTCGAGGTCGCCGCACACCGCCGCGATCTCGATATCTGGATCCGTCTCGAGCAGCCGCCGCACGCCCTCGCGCACGAGGAGATGATCGTCGGCGATCACGAGCCGGATCGGCATGGCGCGAGGATACGCCCGTGACCAGTGTCCTCGTCGTCGATGACAACGACCGGAACCGGAAGCTCGCCCTCGACGTCCTGAGCGCCGCGGGGTTTCGGACGTTCGGTGCGGCAACGGCCGCGCAGGGGATCGCGCTCGCGGGGGAGCACGTGCCGGATGTGATTCTGATGGATCTCCGGCTCCCCGACATGGACGGCGTGGGCGCGACGCGGAGTCTTGCGGGGAACGAGCGAACGGCCCTCATCCCGGTGGTCGCGCTGAGCGCATCGCCGCTCGAAGGGAGCGAAGACTGGCTCGAGGAAGTGGGCTTCGCCGGATGGCTCGAGAAGCCGATCCACGTGAGCACGTTTCCCGAGCAGGTCCGCCGCTACTGCGTGGGCAGGACGGAATGAGGAGGTCGAGGCCGTACCGTGCTAGCACCCCCTGGCAAGGACGGTTGGCCGGGTGGGCCGAGATCACTGCGATTCCTAGCCTCTAGACGGCACGGCTTGACGGTGTGAACATCGCCGGGCACCGACGGCCTAACGGCCTGAACGGAAGGGGGCATCACATGCGGAAGTTCGGGATCGGTAGCGCACTTGGGGTCCTCCTCATCTCGGTCACGCTCGTCGCCTGCCGCGGCTCGACCGCCGGCTCGGTCGGTGACCAGGCCCTACGGGCCCAGGACATGTGGGAGATCGACCAGATCGAGAAGAATTTCCACCAGGCCACCTCGGAGAAGGACATCGACCTGATGATGAGCCTGTACGCGCCCAACGCGACCTTCACCGTGGGGGGAGGACAGACCGCGGTGGGCGTGGACGAGATCCGGGAATTCTGGATGGATTTGTCGCCGGCGTTCGACCCGACGAACAACTGGATCTCCGATCACCCCGCGTACAAGATGGAGATCTCGGTGAACGGCGATCGTGGAACGCTTCACTTCGAGTGTCATTTTGTGGACGCCGAGACCGAGAAGGTGGTGGCTGTCACTGCCGGCGATGCCGACGTGGCGCTGATCGACGGGCACTGGCTGATCACGAACTTCGTCGGCGGCACGACCGAGCTCTAGTCGTTCGAACCCGTGGCCGACACACGAGCCGACGAGCAGCGAGCAGCCGTCGTTGACAAGCGACGACGGCTGAGACGCGTCGACGATCCGCTCGTCCGCGCTGTTGCCCGCCTTCCGGTCACGGTTCGCACCAAGCTCCTGATCGCCTTCGTCGGCACGTCGATGCTCCTCGTCGCGGTGGGACTGCTCGGGCAACTCGTCCTCGGGCAGTCGAACGATCGCGTCGTGAGTCTCGGAGCGCTCCGGGAGCGAGCGATCGCCTACGCAGAGCTCCAGGAGCAAGTGTCAAATCTCCGCAACCTTCTGGCGGAGAACGTGGGTGAGGACTTCTACAAGGTCTGGACGGAGGTCCCGGCCAGGCAGAACTTGGAGGCTATCGATCGATTCGCGAGCACCGCGGTTCGCATCATCGAGGCGGGGACGGCCGCGGATCAGTTGGGTTTCACCCCGCCCCCTGAGGACCGAACTGACCTCGCGCGGATCAAGGCGAAGGCCCACGCCCTGTGGCTGGTGCTGGACCAGCGGCTGATCCCCCTCTACGGAGAGGACGTCGCGGCCGAGAAGGTGCTGGGGATCCGCGTAAGAGTGGAGCGGCTCGCGAGCGACCTCAAACAGCTCTCAGCGGACCTGGCGGATGGGACGCGGGCCGAGGTCGAGGAGCTGGTCGCTCGGAACGCCAGCTCGTTCGCAAGCTCACGGGCGCTGTTCATCGGCGTGGCGGCCGGCGCCCTCGTGCTGGCCCTGCTGCTGGGGTTCGTCCTGTCGTGGTCGTTGATCGGGCCCATCCAGCAGATCGACACTCGCGTCGCTGCGATCGCGTCGGGAGACTTCTCCGGCCGCGTCGAGGTCGACAATCGAGACGAGCTTGGCGCCTTGGGTACCAACGTCAATCGGATGAACGACGAGCTCCGGCGCCTCTACACCGAGCTCGAGGCGGCCAGTCAGCACAAGTCGGAGTTCCTGGCCAACATGTCCCACGAGCTCCGTACGCCGCTGAATGCGATCATCGGGTTCTCGCAGGTGTTGCGCGACGAGATGGTCGGCTCCGTGAACGACAAGCAGGCGGAGTACCTCGACGACATCACCTCCTCCGGGAACCATCTGCTTTCGTTGATCAACGACGTCCTCGACCTCGCCAAGGTCGAAGCGGGACAGGTCGAGCTCGAGGTCCACCCATTCTCGCTCCGAGAAGCGCTCGAGCGCGGCGTGGTGATGGTGCGCGAGCGCGCGACGGAGGAAGGGGTCCGCGTCGCATTCGCCGCCGATCCGGAGGTCGACGTGGTCGACGGCGACGAGCGACGGATCAAGCAGGTCATCTTCAACCTGCTCTCGAACGCGGTGAAGTTCACGCCCGCCGGTGGAGAGGTCGACGTGAGCGCGACGCGGGTCAACGGCGAGGTGAGGGTCTCCGTCGCCGATACGGGGCCGGGCGTCGCTCCCGAAGATCGAGATCGGATCTTCGAGGAGTTCCAACAGAGCGAGTCGGGGGTCGGACTGCGCGAGGGGACCGGTCTGGGGCTCTCGCTCTCGAAACGGTACGTGGAACTCCACGGAGGGCGAATCTGGCTCGAGAGTGAGCTCGGCCACGGGAGCACCTTCAGCTTCGCGCTCCCCGCGAGGTCGATCACGTCATGACGGGCGAACGGATCCTCGTCGTCGAGGACAACGAGAAGAACATGAAGCTATTCCGTGACGTCCTGGTCGCGACCGGGTTCCGAACGATCGAGGCGACGACGGGCGGCGAGGCGGTCGATATGGCATCCGAGTACACGCCGGACCTCGTGCTGATGGACATCCAGCTCCCGGACCTCGACGGTGTGCAAGCGCTTCATCGGCTGCGCGCGGACCCGCGCACGGCGACGATTCCTGTCCTCGCCCTGACCGCGCAAGCGATGCGGGGGGATCGCGAGCGGTTCCTTGCGGAGGGCTTCGACGGCTACGTGTCGAAGCCCGTGAACGTGCGGGAGCTGATCGGGATCGTTCGGCAGCACTGCGAGGGGCGGCTCGGATGAGCGGCGACGCCCGGATCCTGGTCGTGGACGACGTTGCTCCGAACGTGCGGTTGCTCGAAGCCGTGCTCGCGCCGCGTGGCTACGACGTCGTCTCCGCGACCGACGGCGCTCGCGCGCTGGAGCTCGTCGCGTCGGCCAAACCGGACCTGGTAATGCTCGATGTCATGATGCCGCAGCCGGACGGGTACGCCGTGTGTCGCAAGATCCGGGAGCGCGAGGACACCGCGATGTTGCCGGTGATCATGATCACGGCCAGCACGTCGGAGAGGACGGAGGCGATCCGGGCAGGCGCGGACGATCTCATCGCCAAGCCGTTCGACCAGGACGAATTGCTCGCACGGGTCCGGTCGCTCCTGCGGATCAAGCGCTATCACGACACGATTGCGTCGCAGGCTGCGGAGCTGACCGAGCTGAATCGAACGCTCGAGGAGCGGGTGCAGACCCAGGTCGTGGAGCTCGAGCGGGTTCGGAAGCTCCGGCGGTTCCTCTCTCCGCAGCTCGTCGACGCGATCGTTACGTCCGGTGACGACGCGATCCTCCGCAGCCATCGCCGCAAGGTCGCGATGCTCTTCGCCGACCTTCGCGGATGGACCCGCTTCGTCGACACGGTCGAGCCTGAGGAGCTGATGCAGGTGCTCGGGGAGTTCCACCACGTGATCGGCGGTCTGGTGCGACGCTTCGATGCGACCGTCGGCTTCCTCGAGGGCGATGGGGTCCAGCTCTTCTTCAACGACCCGCACGAGGTCCCCGACGCTTCGCTGCAGGCGGTACGACTCGCCTGCGCGCTCCGCGAAGAGATGGCGACGCTCACGCCGTTGTGGCGGAAGCGCGGGTACGACCTCGATCTGGGAACAGGCATCGCGCTCGGCTACGCGACGTGCGGAGAGGTCGGGTTCGAAGGGCGATCCGACTACGCGGCAATCGGCGCGGTGACCAACCTCGCGTCGCGGCTCGCCGATGAGGCGACGGCCGGCCAGGTGCTCATCGCCCAGAGTCTCCACGCGGAGGTCGAGGACGAGATCGAAGTCGAACCCGTCGGCGAGCTCACACTCAAGGGGTTCCGGCGTCCGATCCCCGCCTTCAACGTGATTGCCCTCCGCGAGCCGGCGCGGAACGTGTCCGCCTTGCATCGCCCTTAACCCAGTCGTGCGATCGCTTCGTCGGTCGATACGACATCGGCGAATTCGTTGTGGAGGCTCGCGAGACTCGTGCGGTGGATCAGATCGGCGGGGAAGACTTCGCCGTCCGGTCCTTCCCGATCGAAGGTCGCACAGGCATCGCCGACGACCCACGTCTCGAATCCGAGGTTGCCCGACATCCTCGCCGTGGTCGATCCACAATGGTCGGTTGTTATTGCTGCGATCACGACGATGGTGGCACCCGCTGCACGAAGCCGTTCTTCCAGATCGGTCCCGATGAACGCGGAGTTCACTCCTTTGGTCAACACCGGCTCATCTTCCAGCGGCACCGCTTCCGGTTTGAACTCGAATCCGGGGCCTCCCTCGTTGAAGAAAGGCCACGCTGGATCTGTCTCGCGATGCCGAACATGGATGATCGGCGCGTCCGCGGCCCGCCAAGCTGCGAGCAACCGCGCGACATTTCCTTCTGCGCCGGGGTTGTTCCGCTTTCCCCACACCGGATCGTCGAATGCCTTCTGCACGTCGACGATCAAGAGGGTCGGTTTCTCGGGCATGTCGAAACCCTATCTCGGGTCGGCGTCAGCCGATGCGGATCATCTTCTCGTTCACGAAACCGTCGGCACCCAAGCGGCCGAGCTCGCGGCCCCAGCCCGAGCCCCTGGTGCCGCCGAACGGCAGCTCGGCGCCGTCGGCGAGCACGACGTTCACGAACACCATGCCGGCCTCGATGCCGTCGGCGACGCGGAGCGCCTGCTCCTGGTCGGTGGTGTAGACGTATGAGCCCAGGCCGAACGGCGTGTCGTTCGCGATGCGCAGGGCGTCGGCCTCGTTCTTCGCGCGGTACACCTGTGCGACCGGGCCGAAGAACTCCTCCCGATAGGCGGGGTTGTCGGGAGCGACATCCGTCAGCACGGTCGTCGGGAAGAACGCGCCGTCGCGTGTGCCGCCGTGCACGAGCGTGGCGCCGTGCTCGATCGCGCGCTTGACTTGCTCGTCGACGCCCTCGGCGGCCTTCAGCGAGGACAGCGGGCCGAGCACAGCGTCGGCCGACGTCGGGTCGGTCGCCTCGATCTCGGCGATCTTCGCGCTGAACTTCTCGAGGAACGGCTTGTACAGCTCGTCGGTGACGATGAAGCGTTTGGCCGCGTTGCAGGACTGGCCGCTGTTGTCGAGGCGCGCGTCGACCGCGTTCTGCACGGTGGCGTCGAGGTCGTCGGTCGAGAGCAGGATGAAGGGGTCGGAGCCACCGAGTTCGAGCACGACCTTCTTCAGGTGGCGGCCCGCGGTTTCGGCGACCGCGGCGCCGGCGCGCTGGGAGCCGGTGAGCGAGACGCCCTGTACGCGCGGGTCGGCGATGACTCGCTCGATCTGCTCGTGCGAGGCGTAGATGTTCACATAGGCGCCCTTCGGGAAACCCGCGTCGAGGAAGATCTGTTGCATCGCTGCGGCGGACTCGGGGCACAGCTCGGAGTGCTTGAGCAGGATCGTGTTGCCGATGACGAGGTTCGGGCCGGCGAAACGTGCGACCTGGTAGTACGGGAAGTTCCACGGCATGATGCCGAGTAGCACCCCGAGCGACGAGCGGCGGATGACCGCCGAGCCATCGCCCGCGAGGAGCTGGATCGGCTCTTCCTTGAGGAAGTCCGCCGAGTGGTCGGCGTAGTACTCGTAGATCGCCGCGGCGAAGTCGGCCTCGCCAAGCGCCTGCGCAATCGGCTTGCCCATCTCGCGCACGATGATCGTCGCGAGCTCCTCGCGGCGCTCGGTGTGCAGTTCGCTGACGCGGCGCATGAGGGCTGCGCGCTCCTCGACGGTGGTCGACTTCGACCAGGAGCGGTGCGCTTCGTCGGCCGCGGCGATCGCGGCCTTGAGCTCGGCGTCGGTGATGGTGTCGTAGGTCTTGACCGTCTCGCCGGTGGCGGGGTTGATCACGGCATAGTCCATCGTGCGGGTCTCCTTCGTCCGTATACCACTCGATCCTAGCCCGCTGCCGGGATCGGGATACGTCCGGTGACGGTCGTTCCCTTTCCCGGTCGGGACCCGACGTCGAGCGATCCACCGAGCGCATCGACGCGGTCGGCCATCCCCAGCAGTCCCGTACCGCGGGCAACAGCGGAGGGGTCGAAGCCGGCACCATCGTCCGATACGGAGAACGAAAGCCAGCCGTCGGCGACGCTCAGTTGGACAACCGCCGTCGACGCTTCCGCGTACTTGGTCACGTTCTGGAGCGCTTCCAGGCTGCAGAAGTAGACGGCCGCTTCGACGTCTTGGCCGTATCGCTCGATCCCGTCCGCGTGCACTTCGACAGGGATCGCCGCCCGTCGGACCTGAGCGTTCAGCGCCGCGGCAAGCCCTTGATCAGCCAACAACGGCGGGTAGATCCCACGAGCGAGGTCGCGGATGGTCTGGATCGCGTCGGTCGTGTCCGATTGGGCTTCCGTCAGCATCGTGTGGGCTCGCTCGGGATCCCGGTCGATCAGCTCCTCGGCCAGACGCTGTTTCACGGCGAGGGCGACCAACTGCTGTTGCGCGCCGTCGTGCAGGTCCCGTTCGAGCTTCCGGCGCTCGTGGTCTTGAGCGGCGACGAGTCGTTGGCGCGACGCTCGAAGGTCCTCGATCAACCGCGCGTTGGACAGGACAAGCCCCGCTTGCGAGCCCATGTCCGCAACGAGACGCCGCTCGATGGGTGTCGGTGGGTCGCCCGGTTTCTTCGATACCGTCAGGGCGCCGAGGAGATCCCCCTGATAGCGGACGGGGACGGCGAGGTCGACGCCGTCGATCTCGGGCAGGTCGGCGCCGGAGCTCAGGATGGATTCGAACGGCGAAGCATCGGCGGGCCATGACCCGGCCGGCCGCAGCCGATCGCCCATGCGGAGCCACACGTCGGCGCGGAGGGCTCCCGTCCCTTCCGCGAGCATCTGCGCCATCCTCGGGAGCAAATCCTGCAGCGCGAACGCGCCGGCCATCCGACCGGAGAAGTCCGAGAGTACGTCATACGGGGTCGCTTTCTCGCCGTACACCACTCGATTGGCGAGCCGCTGGGCCCACTGTCTGACCGGCTGGAATGCGATCCCAACGATCGCCGTCGCCACGACGGCGAGCAGGACGCCGGACTGCCCTCCCTGAGAGCCCACGAGTGTGCCGACGCCGACGACGACCGCGATGTACACGACCGTAGCGAACGCCGCAAGGACCCCGACCACGACCGTCTTCCCGATCACGACGTCGATGTCGTACAAGCGGTACTTGAAGATGGCGATCGCGGCGGACACGGGGATGCCGATGATGGCGATCGCCAACAAGACCGAGGTGATCACGTCGATCGTCCCGCGCGAGCTCCCGATCACGTCGCCGGTCCGACCCGTGTTGAAGAAGATGAAGAAGCACAAGGCGGCCGGGAGGAACGCGGCCGCAAACACGAACCATCGCATCTGCCGACGCTCGTCCCCGCGAGCCCTCCGAAGGCGAACGACGAGCCCGACGACGGATGCGATAAGGGCTCCCAACGGGAGAAAGGCGACGATCCCTCCGAGGACCTCTGGCGCGCGCGGGATGACGGCGTACGGGTTGGGGATGTCGAAGGGGTCGATCGTCCCCGGCCCGAGGTAGCTCCCCACGCAGAGGATCCCCGTCGAGGCGGCCGCGATCCAGCCGACCGCGCGCCACCGCGGCGAGAGCGCGCGGCCATCAGGGAACAGGAGGAACAGGAGTGTGAGCAGGAGCAGCGCGATCGAAGAGAAGTTCTGGTACGTAATCGCAGCGAAGGCTCCCGCGGGCAGCGAGCCGGGGTGCAAGACGAGGGCATAGGTCGCGTACCCGAACGCGAGCTCCTCGATCGCCCCCGTGAGTGCCAGCCCCGACAGGATCCATCCGACCGCGTTGCGAGGGAGACGGGACGCGATCAAGCCGCCGATGACCGAGCACGCCAGGAAGATGAAGCCTTCGACCACCTGGCCGGCCACGCCGAACGCCGCGTTTTCCGGGGTCCCGGTCACGAACAGCAGCGTGAGTGAGAGCCCCTCGATCGCCACGAAGAGGAGCGTGAGTGCGATCGCCAGTCGCGTGGCCGTTCGCGTCGTCACGTGTCCATCTCCAGCGCCCTGGATCGGTGTTCAGCGCGATGGTCGCACGTCGGTCCCGGTGGGAGAAAGGGGGCAGGCCCACCAGTACGTGGTGGTGCTTTCACCCGCCGTTCGGGCCCGGTTCCCTCGAGACTGCGCGCCAACCTTCATGACGACCCTGACATGAAACGAGCCATTCCCCGCAGCCCGCCGGAGGACCCGAGTGACAGTCCTGTCATCAATCTTGTTCCCCAAGGCTGCGTCGGCGCATCGTTCGCCCAGCGGCTGAGGAACCGGCCGGCGTGCGAGCCAATAAGGGGGAGCGATGGTGGGCTCGGTTCATCGCGGTTGGAGGCTAACCGCAGTCCTGTTCGGCGTATTCCTGGTGGCGTCGGTTGGGCCCGCGTGCTCGAGCTCTTCTAGTTCGGGCGGCTCCGGGACAGCCCTCACCGCCACCATCTTCGTGCAGAACTTCAAGTACAACGGCGTGCCGACTACCGTGCCCTCGGGCGTGAACACCTTCTTGTTCCAGAATCAGGAATCGTTTCCGATCGCCCACGAGATGATCCCGATCCAGCTCCCGGAAGGAGCGACGGCGCAGGATGTCATCGATGGGGCCACCGCGAACGGCGCCGCGGACGAGGACAACTGGTTGCACATCGGCGGTGACTTCGGCGCGGTCGACACCGGCGCCGGCATCGTGGAGACGCTCAACTTACCCCCGGGGACCTACGCGTTCGCCTGCTGGCAGACCGGCACGCAAAGCGGCGGCGACAACGGGCCGCCGCACGCTTCGAAGGGCATGGTTACCGAATTCACCGTGACGTGACGACGAGGGTGCGATCGCTCCGCCTGGCGAGGCCGTCTCGAGCCCTCCGGTGCCTCGCCGCACTTGCGCCGTTGCTCATGGCGGGCTGCGCGAAGCAGGGGATCTCACCCCAGAGCAAGGACGTCCACCAGCTGTACCTCGTCATCATGTCGCTGGCCCTGCCGGTGTTCATCGCCGTGGAGGCGCTCCTGATCTGGTGCATCGTCCGGTATCGAAAGCACGACGACTCTCCCGCCGCCCAGTCGGTCGGCGGCAACCGATCGTTGGCGGTGTTCTTCGCGATCCCAGCCGTGATCGTGGCGATCCTGTTCCCCTTCGGTGAGCAGACACTCATGCAGCTGCAGAAGCAGACGACCCCACAGGTCCACATCAAGGTCGAGGGCTTTCAGTGGGAGTGGACCTTCCTGTACCTGAGCGAGGGCATCTTCGTGGCCGGCCAGACCGCGTCCGAAGACAAGCCCCAGACGCCGGCAGTCATGGAGCTTCCCGTTGGCGCGCCCGTGGAGATCGAGCTCACGTCGCGTGACGTGATCCACTCCTTCTTCGTGCCCGATCTGCTGTTCAAACGCGATGCGATTCCCGGTCGCACGAGCACGTTCCAGTTCACGCCGACGAAGATCGGGACCTTCCATGCGCAATGCGCCGAGTTCTGCGGCCTGTGGCATTCGAAGATGACGTTCGAGGTGCATGTCGTCTCGGCCGTCGATTACCAGGCGTGGATCCTCCAGCAGCGCAAGGAAGCGAAAAGCGTGACCTGCGACCCGACGGGTACCGACCTGTCGCTCATCGCGCATGACATCTCGTGGAACCAGTACTGCCTGGCCGTCCCCGCGAATACGCCGTTCACGGTGAGTATCGACAATCAAGACCAGGGCATCGAACACAACTTCTCTATCTACGACTCGTTCTTCGAGGAGACGACCTACTTCAAGGCACCCAAGATCACTGGCGTGTCGAGCGAAACCGTCGACGTCCAGGGCTTACCGCCCGGTCACTACTACTTCCAATGCGATGTGCACGGCCCCGCCATGTCGGGCGCGTTCATCGTTGCGCCCCCATGAGACGGGAGGATCAGCGATGGCGATAACGGAGATCCCTGCCGCCCAGCTGGCTCCCGAACCCGAGCGTGGGTGGAAGACGTGGCTGACCACGACGGACCACAAGAAGATCGGGATCCTCTACCTGATCAACAGTTTCGCGTTCTTCGTGATCGCGGGCGTGTTTGCCCTGCTGATGCGCACCGAGCTCGCGAGGCCGGGCACGCAGATCTTCGCCCCCCACGCGTACAACCAGCTCTTCACGCTGCACGGCACGCTGATGATCTTCCTCGTGATCTTCCCGTTGCTGGCGGGGTTCGGGAACTACTTCGTGCCGCTGCAGATCGGCGCGCTCGACATGGCCTTCCCTCGGATCAACGCCTTGTCGTTCTGGCTGCTGCCCGTCGGCGGGCTCACGATCCTGGCGGGGTTTGCCGCGAGGGGGGGCGGCGCGGCGGCCGGCTGGACGAACTACCCCCCGCTGTCCGAACAGCTCGGCACCGGCGAGGATCTATGGCTCATCGGGCTGATGATCGTCGGGACGGCCTCCATTCTGGGCGGGATCAACTTCATCGTGACGATCCTGCGGATGCGCACACCGGGCATGACGATGATGCGCATGCCGGTGTTCACCTGGAGCATCTTGGCGACGTCGCTGCTCGTGGTGCTCGCAGCACCCGTGCTGACGGCGGGCCTGCTGATGGTCTTCTCGGACAGGCAGCTCGGCACCGTGTTCTTCGATCCGGGCCGGGGTGGCGTCGTGATCCTGTGGCAGCACGTGTTCTGGTTCTTCGGCCATCCCGAGGTCTACATGCTGATCCTCGGCGCTTGGGGGATCGTCACCGAGATCGTGTCGGTGTTCTCGGGCAAGCCGATCTTCAGTTACCGGGGTGTGGTCCTGTCGTTCCTGCTGATCACGGCGCTGTCGTTCAGCGTCTGGGCCCACCACATGTTCGCGACCGGCGCGGTCGAGCTGCCGTTCTTCAGCGTCACGACCGAGCTGATCTCGATCCCGACCGGCGTGCTGTTCTTCATCTGGCTCGGGACGCTCTGGCGTGGTCGGCTCCGCTTCGAGCCCCCCATGCTGTTCGCACTCGGGTTCATCGCGATGTTCCTGATCGGCGGGATCGACGGGGTGTGGGCTGCGTCACCCGCGATGGACTTCGCGATCCACGATACGTACTGGGTCGTGGCGCATCTGCACTATGTCTTGTTCGGCGGCACTCTGTTCGGCGTCTTTGCGGGGATGTTCTACTGGTTCCCAAAGATGACCGGTCGGATGCTGTCGCGCCGGCTCGGCCTCTGGCAGTTCTGGCTTCAGATCGTCGGGTTCAACCTCACCTTCTTCCCGATGCACATCCTCGGGCTGCGCGGGATGCCGCGACGCATCGCCGACTACCCGCCGGATCTCGGCTGGAGCTTCCTCAACTTACTGTCGACGGTCGGCTCGTTCGTGATCGCGGTGTCGATGCTTCTGTTCTTCATCAACCTCTTCGTCACGCTGCGCAAGCCGAGGACCGCGCCGGACGATCCCTGGGGCGGCAACACGCTCGAATGGGCGACCACGTCGCCGCCGCCTGCGCACAACTTCGATTCCGTGCCGCCGATCCACTCGGATCGGCCCGTGTATGACCTCCGCATGGCGAGGGGGGAGCCCACCGCATGAGCGACGTCACGGCAACTCCCCAGCGAACCCGCCCCGAGATGAGTGGTCCCGTTCTTGGGATGGTGCTGTTCGTCGCGTCGGAGGCGATGTTCTTCGCGGCGTTCTTCGGGGGGTATTTCACGATCAAGGCCAACGCACCCGAGTGGCCGCCGCCGGGCACGCCGCATCTGAAGATCGGCATCGCGACGATCCTGACCGTGATCTTGATCGTCAGCAGCATCACCGTGCAGCTCTCGCTGCGCTCGATCCGCAGTGGCAACCGCAGCCGATCCACGATGTGGCTCGGCATCACGATCGTGCTGGGGATCTGCTTCCTCGCGCTGCAGCTGTTCGACTACTCGGAGCTGGGGTTCGGGCTCAAGGACGGGGTCTTCGGCACGCTGTTCTACGTGATGACGGGCATCCATATGGCCCACGTGATCGGCGGGGTCGTGTTCCTCGCCCTCGTGTTCGGTCAGGACCGCCGGGGACGGCTCTCCGCCACCCATCACGATCCGCTTGCCGCCGGCGCCATCTATTGGGACTTCGTCGATGTCGTCTGGCTCTGCCTGTTCACCGTCTTCTACTTGCTGACCCCGAGGTGATCGCGTGAGCGTGTTTGCCCGCATCTGCATGTGGCTGGGGGCGTTCCTGCTGGTCGCGGGTGCCGTCTACGGGCTCACCAGCCACGAGCCTGCCGGCACCACACTCCTGCTCGTCGCCTCGGTCACCCTCTGGTTCCTCGCCCTCGTCGCCCGGCACGTGGCGAAACAAGAGGCGGAGCGAGGCGCTCCGGAAGAGGTCGAACTGCACATCGGCCCCACGATCTGGCCGTTCGGGTTCGCGATTTCGGCCGTGCTTATCGGGCTCGGGCTGATCGTCAGTTCGTGGATCCTGATCCCCGGCGCCGTCGCGTTCGTGCTGTGCGCCGCAGGCTGGCTCCGCGACGTTGCGCGGTCGCACGCGCCCGCCGAGCACGGAAACGGTTAGCCGCGCGCGATCAAGATTGCGACGGCGAGCACCATGCTCGCGATCACCACGAGAAACACCGTGCCGTGGTACTGCGTCGGGCTCGGGCCTGGGAGTCCAGCGGGATTGCAGCGCGAGCACACGGCCACGCTCTCTGCGACCGGTCCCCCGCAGCGAAGGCATCGATCCTTTGTGCTCATCTCGCACCTCCCTCGATCGGTTCGATCAACGCGCCGCGCGCGAGCCGGGCATCGATCCTGCGGCCCTCGCGTTCGTCGGCCGCCATCCACTCCCAGAGCACGATGCCGAGCGCCGGCACGATGAGGACCATCGTGCCTGCCCACATGATCGCGCCGGCTGATCGCTGATCCGCAAGCGCCCGCGCGAAACCCTCGGCCTGCGCGTACGTTGGATACAGCACCTGGCGAGCACTCACGATTGCAAGGCCGAGCAGCGCCATCGCCGGCATCGCCACGAACAGGTAGAGGATCTTCGCGGGGTACGACAAGACCGAGGGCGACGGGCCGGCTCGAACGATCGGTGCCCAGAACACCAGCGCGCCCATCAAGAAGACCACATGCTCGAGCGCGTGCACGCCGTCACTGCGCAGCGCCGCCTCGTACAGACCGGTGAGGTGCGCCGCCCACAGCACGGCGAAGAAGAACGACCAGGCGATCAAAGGATTCGAGACGAGCCGCGCCGGCCCGCTCTGCAGCACGCCGGCGAACGTTCGCCGAGAACCCTTCGGCCAGGCGGCAAGAGCGAGCGTCAACGGGGCCCCGAGCAGCAGCAGCGGCGCGGCAACCATCGTGAGCAACAGGTGCTGGATCATGTGCATCGAGAACGAGGACTCCACCGCCGCATCGATCGGGCCGGTGAGCGCGAGGAGGACGATCGCAAGTCCCGCAAAGAACGCCGTCCGCCGTGTGTGTGGGGCTCGGCCGCCACGCACACGGCGTACGCGTTGATCCGCGGTCGCATACACGACGCTCGCCACCGCAGCGCACGCGACGATCGGGTCAACCGACGGGATCACGGGCCTCCCCGTCCACCTCAACCACCTCAGGCAGTACGAGCTCCGTGAACGGAGGAGCGGTCGGAAGGGCGATTTCGACCCTCGTCCACTCGCCCTCGACGCTCTCGACGCGCACCGAGCCTCCATGCCCCTCGACGATTGCCTGCACGATCGGCAAGCCAAGACCGAACCCGCCGGTGTGCCGGCTTCGGCCCGGATCGGATCGAGCGAACCGATCGAAGATCAGGTCGAGGTCGGCGGCCGCAATCCCTGTGCCCGTATCGAGGATCCATATCACCGCCTCGTTGCCACGCCGCCGGACCTCGGCCTGGATCGAGTCCTTGTCGGCGGTGTGTTGCACCGCGTTCTCGATGACGGCGTCGAGCGCGACCGCAAGCCGGTCGGCATCCGCGAGCACGACGACTTCCTCGGTCGAGCTCAGGCGCCACTGCCTGGGGGTCGCCATCCACCGATGTACGGCCTCGACCACGAGCTTGTCTACGGCGACGGGACTCCTGTGCGGCACCTCGAGATCCGCCGAGCTCGCCAGGAGCAACAGACGATCGCCGAGTCGGCGCAGCCGCATCAGTTCGTCGGTGATCACCGCCGCGTCCTCTGCGATCAAAGGATCGGCGGCCTGCCGTTGGATCAGCTGGGCATGTCCGAGCGCCACGGTGATCGGCGTACGGAGCTCGTGAGATGCATCCTGGACGAAGCGGCGCTCTCGCTCGAGGAGGCGCACGTTGTCCATCGACACGCGCTCCGCCTCCTCGGTGGCGGACAGCCGACGCCGCGCGTGCCACACCATCGCCGCGAACATGGCTGCCATGAGCGGCACCTCAGTGAGCTCGTCGAGCGGCTGTCCTCCTCGTTTCACATCGAGAGCGATAAACGCGCCGGTCACGGCCATCACAAGCGCGAGGATCGCGACCGTTGGGCGCGTCCGCCATACGCGGAACCCGTACAAGATGGTCAGGCTCACCCAGATGAAGTGGAAGGGGACCGTCTCCCAATCGGGAACGAGGAGCATCGCGGCGAGATTCGCGATCGTGAACAGGACCCAGGCCACGTCGATCCACCGATCTCGGTTGGGCCAATCCGGGTGCTCACGGCGCATCGACGTGATATCCCACCCCCCAATCCGTCATGATCGTTCCGGCGCCGAGCTTCGCTCGGAGCCTGCGGACGTAGACATCGACGACGTTGGATTCCGGATCGAAGTGAAAGCCCCACACGGACGACAGCAGGCGCTCCTTCGACACGGTGCGTCCCGCCTCGCGCATCAGCTCGCGCAGCAAGAGGAACTCCCGATCCGCAAGAGGCACGGGGCCGGCACCGACGTCCGCCTGCCGACGGATCACATCCAAAGTGAGCCCTCGGGCAGCCATGTGCGTCTCGTTTGCGCGCTGCGCGGTGCGCAGGCGGGCGCCGACCCGAGCGAGGAGCTCGTCGAACGAGAACGGTTTGGAGATGTAGTCCTCGGCCCCAGCCTCGAGGCACTGCACCTTCGAATCCGTGTCACTCAGTGTCGAAAGGACGAGCACGTGTTGTTCGGGCCGTCGTTTGAGAAGGCGCCTGAGCACCTCGCGGCCGTCGAGACCAGGCATCACGAGGTCGAGAATGACGAGGTCGTAGCGCTGCGCAAGCGCCAGATCGAGGCCCTCCTGCCCGGAGCGCGCCTCGTCGACGTCGAGGCCCTCGGCCTCGAGTCCACGCCGAAGAAAGTTCAGTATTCGTGGTTCGTCGTCGATCAGCAGCACGCGTGCAGAAGGCGACGAATCTCGGTGTGCATCATGCGCTGTCGATGTCACGGGAATCCCCACTCCGAGCAACCATAATCACCTCACCCGATCCTGGGAAATCACGGCGGCCGAAGCGCCATTACAGTTCTGTCATCATTTGCGCTCGACGGTCGCTCCCGCGACGCCTCGTGGAGGTTCATCCCGACGGTGACGGTCGTCCCGGTCCCCGGCCGGGACCCGACATCGAGCGATCCGCCGAGCGCTTCGACGCGGTCGGCCATCCCCAGCAGTCCCGTGCCGCGGGCAACAGTCGACGGGTCGAAACCGGCACCATCGTCCGACACGGCGAACGAGAGCCAGCCATCGGCGACGCTCAGTTCGACGGCCGCTTCGACGTCTTGGCCGTATCGCTCGATCCCGTCCGCGTGGACCTCGACGGGGATCGCCGCCCGTCGGACCTGGGCGTTCAGCGCCGCAGCAAGCCCTTGATCGGCCAACACCGGTGGGTAGATCCCATGAGCGAGGTCGCGGATGGTCTGGAGCGCATCGATCGTGTCGGCTTGGGCTTCGGCCAGGACCGTGTGCGCTCGCTCGGGATCGCGGTCGATCAGCCCCTCGGCCAAGCGCTGTTTCACGGCGAGGGCGACACAGACGAGCGTCATTGCGATCGCCAGTCGCGTGGCCGTTCGCGTCGTCACGTGTCCATCTCCAGCGCCCTGGATCAGTGTTCAGCGCGATGGTCGCACGTCGGTCCCCGGCGGAAGAAGGCAGCAGCCCCACCAGTACGTGGTAGTGCTTTCACCCTCCGTTCGGGCTCGATAACGTGGCCTTGTCGGTGGGTGGCCAATTGCGGACGGCACCGGCCGCCGAGCCTTCATCGGAGAACCCGGATGTTGGGGCTGCTCGTCGCGCCCTGACGGTTCCTATGCGCGGAACCCCGCCTGGCGGCGTCGAGCGCACAGGACTAGCGTTGGATGCATGCGGATCGAACTGCCCGATGGGTCGGTGACGTTCCTCTTTACGGACATCGCAGGGTCGACACAACTCCTCCATGAGCTAGGCGAAACCGCCTACGCCGACGCGCTGGCCGAGCACCGACGCGTGTTGCGCGAAGCCTTTACCAATCACGGTGGCGTCGAGGTGGATACGCAGGGCGACGCGTTCTTCTTCGCCTTCCCGACGCCGGACGGGGCGCTCGAGGCGACACAGGAAGGCGCCCGAGGCCTGGCGTCCGGTCCGATCCGGGTTCGGGTGGGTATCCACACGGGCACTGCAGTTCGAACGGCGGAGGGGTACGTCGGCGCCGATATCCACCGGGCCGCGCGGATCGCGGCGGCCGGCAGCGGCGGGCAGGTCCTCCTCTCGGGGTCGACGGCCGGCCAAGTCGACCCGGGACGGTTCCCGCTGGTCGATCTGGGCGATCACCGGTTCAAAGACCTGCAGGCGCCCGAACGGGTGTACCAGTTCGGCGACGGCGAGTTCCCGCCGATCCGGTCGCTCTACCACGCGAACCTTCCCGTGCCGGCGACCCCGTTCATCGGCCGCGAGCAGGACGTCGACGCGATCGCCGAGCTCCTGCGGCACGATGACGTCAGCCTCGTCACGCTGACAGGCCCCGGAGGCACGGGGAAGACACGCCTGGCGCTGCAAGCCGCTGCCGAAGCGGCCGAGTCCTTCCCGGACGGGCTCTGGTGGGTTCCGCTCGCCGACCTGATCGATCGCGACCTCGTGCTTCCCCGGATCGCGCTTGCGTTGGACGTAGCCGAGGAAGCGGAGACGCCCCTCATCGAGACGCTGGCGCGACACCTCGGAGGGAAACGAACGCTCGTCCTGCTCGACAATGCCGAGCACCTCCTGCCCGAGCTCTCCGCCGATATCGCGGCGCTTCTGTCGAGCGCGGCCGGCCCAACCCTTCTCGTGACGAGTCGCGAACGGCAGAACGTCGCTGCCGAACGGGAGTATGCCGTCGCCGCAATGGGCCAGAAGGATGCGATCGAGCTGTTCATCGCGCGAGCGGCCGCGATCGGCGTCGAGATCCACGAGGGACCGCAGGTGCGGGAGGTCTGCGAGCGACTTGACCGGCTCCCGCTGGCCCTCCAACTCGCGGCACCGCGGCTCAAGCTGTTCTCACTCGAACAGCTCCTCGAGCGGCTGTCCTCGCGGCTGGATCTGCTGCAGGGCGGGCGCGACACGGATCCTCGCCAGGCGACGCTCCGTGCCACGATCGCCTGGAGCTACGACCTTCTCTCGCCCGAGGAGCAGACGACGCTCGATCGCGTATCGGTGTTCGTCGGGGGGTGCACCGTCGAGGCCGCGGAGGCGGTCACGCGGGCGGGCCCCGACATCCTCCAGGGCCTGCTGGACAAGAGCATGCTGCAACGGCACGCCGAAGGGGAGCCGCGCCTGTGGATGTTGAGCTCCATCCAGGAGTTCGCGGCGGAACGGCTCGAGGCCGGGGGAGCAAGCGACGAGACGCGCCGGGCCCACAGCCGGTGGTACCGCGACCTCGCGGCGCGGGTCGATACAGAGCTGCGGCGCGGAGAGCCCGAGGAACGAGCCGTCGCACCGGTCGACGCGGACATCGACAACCTCAGAGCCGCGGTCGCTCTTGGCGTTTCAACCGATGATCCCGAGCTCGTGCGGGAGATCACCGTTGCGCTTCCCATGTATTGGACGATGCGAGACCGGCCCGCCGAGGCGCGTGCGTGGGCTGAACGCGCGCTCGCGGTGTCGCCGCTCGAGGACGAGACGCGGGTACGGCTCTTGGAGGCCTTGGCGACAGCCGCGTACCGGCAAGGCGATCACGCCGCGTCGATTGCCGCCTCGGACGAGGCCGCCGAGCTCGTGATGCAGCTCGGCGGTGTCGCGGACCGGTTCCGCGACCTGAAGCATCGGGCCGAGCGGGCCTGGGAATCGGGGGCGCTTGCGGAAGCCGAGGATCTCTATCGGGAGGCGCTCGCCACGGCCACCGACGTCGACAACGGCGTCGGGATCTCTTCCTGCCGGCTCAACCTCGCGAGCCTGGCGAACGAGCAAGGTCGTCATGCCGAGGCCGACGAGCTCTTACACGACAACCTCCGGTTCGTCCGGGGTCGGGGGCAGTCCCGGTGCGAAGCGACCACATTGGCGATCTTGGGCGAGACGGCGATCTTCCGCGCGCAGCCCCGGGAAGCCACGGCGTGCGCCGTCGCCGGTGCGCACAGGGCCAGCGGATTCAAGGAGGCGTCCCTGACCACCTACTGCCTCGACATCGCCGCCGCGGGATTCGCTGAGGAAGGGGAGTCCTCAGAGGCGGCGACGATCCTCGGGGCCACGGAGCGAGCGTTGGAGCGACTCGAGGTGGCGCCGGACGAGGACGAGGTCGCCATGCGGGAGCGCGCGCTGGCCGCCATCGGCACGCAGATGACCGTCGCCGACGTCGAGTCGGCCTGGTCCCGGGGCCGAGAGATGGGGCTCGAGCTGACGGTGCAGTTCGCCATGACCGTGCAGGAAGCGACCGGCTGAATGCGTTGGCGCGCCTGACGGGCTTCGATCCCGCGATCTTCGCCTTGACAGGGCGATGAGGACTCCGGACTCCTCCACAGGCGCGTATGTGGTTGTCACGACGCCGAAGCGCCGGTGGTGCGTGCCCCCAACGGGATTCGAACCCGTGCTTCCGCCTTGAAAGGGCGGCGTCCTAGGCCACTAGACGATGGGGACGTGCCCGCCTCCTGCCGGGTGCCGAGGAAGGATAGCAAGGCCCGCCGCGCCGCGGATTACCCGTCCGCGTGCAGGAGCGCCCGGCGAAACGCCTCGCCGCGGCCAGCGGCGACCTCGACGATCTGACGCACGCCTCTGCGGGGCAGGAGCAACCGACCAGGGGTGAGCGTCCGAACGCCGATCGGGCGGGCCTGCGCATCGAGCAGGACCACGTCGATCGCAAACCGCATCCCGAACGTGTGGACGGATCGACAGCGCTCGAGCAAGAGTCCTTCGTTCGGGTCGAGACCAGGCCGTCCGCGGAGCCCGCGCATGCGCTCGCGGCGGCTTTCGGCGACGAGGATCACGTAGGAGCCGGCTCGCGCTCGTCGCATCGAGCGACCGTAGCGACGCCCGCCGACATGGGCGGTCGGCGAGTCAGTGCCGTCCGTTGGACCGTTGGTGGCGTGGCGTTGTGCGATGTCCCCGCGCAGAGAACGGTCGTTCGGTCTTGGGGAGGACGCCCAACGCAGTGCGGAGCGCCTTCAGCCTGGCGAGGTCCAGGGACAAGAGCTCCTCCGGAGGCTCGAACACCTGGGCAAGCACCTTGGTCTTCAACCGGACACCGCGTCGCGTCAGGGTGACCACCTTGACCCGCCGGTCGGTGGTCAGCATGCGCCGCTCGACCAGCTTCCGATCTTCGAGCCGGTCGATGAGCCAGGTTGCCATCGACGGGTCGCATTGGAGCATTTCGGCAAGCGATCCCATCGGGAGCGCCTCGTCGGGCTCCAACACCGCAAGGACCTTGAGGTGGCCGGGGGTGAGTCCGAGGGTCTTGAGCGCATGAAACGCCTGTCCGCGCTGCATCCGGCTCCACGTGAACTCGGCCATCTGCCGCCATACGTCGGCGGCGATCACCCGCGCGGCATCGGTCACCGGCTCCGCGTCGTCGGCTGTCTTCGCCATAGGGATATCGTACACCGGGAGTCAAGGTCTTTCAGGTATCGCAACTTTTCATATCTCTCGATACTTGACATTACTCAAATGATCGTGGGAAGGTGCTGGGCATGGATGGAGCGGCGGTACTCGCGGAAGGCTTGGTCAAGCGGTACGGGAGTCTTGAGGCCCTGGCGGGCATCGACCTCGAGGTGCCGCGCGGCGCCGTCTTCGGCTTGCTGGGCCCAAACGGGGCCGGCAAGACCACGGCCGTGCGGATCCTGGCCACGATTCTGAAGCCCGACGCTGGACACGCCTCGGTCCTCGGCCACGATGTGGTCAAGGACGCACAGGCCGTGCGGCGGCGGATCGGCCTTGCCGGTCAGTACGCAGCCGTCGACGCGAACCTGACGGGCCGCGAGAACTTGCGGATGGTCGGCATCCTCGGGCAACTCCCGTCGCCCGAACTCATGCCTCGCGCGGCGGAGCTTCTCGA
The DNA here is from genome assembly GCA_963816105.1 of uncultured Actinomycetes bacterium. GTDB lineage: Bacteria > Actinomycetota > UBA4738 > UBA4738 > HRBIN12 > AC-51. Next base: position 1,108,527 of record CAWFJH010000004.1, read on the forward strand.
GAAGTTCGATCTTGTGGACGCGGCCGACCGCCCGCTCCGCACCTATTCGGGCGGTATGCGCCGGCGGCTCGACATTGCCGCGTCGCTCGTGACGCGTCCCCCGGTGCTGTTTCTCGATGAGCCCACTACCGGGCTCGACCTCACCAGCCGCAACGCGCTCTGGGAGACGATCGAGCAGCTCGTTCGCGACGGCACGACCGTTCTGCTGACGACGCAATACCTGGAGGAGGCGGACCGGCTTGCGGAGCGGATCGTCGTCGTCGACGGCGGCAAGGTGATCGCCAACGACACGCCGTCGAACCTCAAGGCCCAGCTGGGCAGCACGGTAGTCGAGATGCACTTTGGCGCAGACGGCCGCTCCGAGCAGGCCACGACCCTCTTGGCGGGGCGGGTGGACGGACAGGTCGAGCGCGACGACGGTACGGTTCGCATCACATCCAACGACGGCGCGCGCATTCTCATCGAGGTGCTGCGAACCCTCGATGCGAACGCGATCGAGCCCGACACGCTCACGGTCCGCGAGCCGAGCCTCGACGACGTGTTCCTGTCGCTCACCGGTCACCGGGCCGAGGAGCGCGATCCGAGCGAGCAACTGGCGGAGAGCCGGGCAGGAGGTGCGGCATGAGTGCGGCGGACGTCACGATTGAGCGCGACGTCGTGGAACGGCACATTCCGATGTCCCGGGTCCGCGACACGATTGCGGTGATCCATCGCAACCTGCTGCAGTACCTCCGCGTGCCGCAGTTGCTGGTCTTCTCGACGATCCAGCCCATCATCTTCGTGCTGATGTTCCGTTTCGTGTTCGGCGGATCCATCAGCACGGGATCGGTCCACTACGTGGATTACCTGATGGCGGGGATTTTCGTGCAGGTCGTGGTCTTCGGATCGCTCGCGACGGCGATCGGCCTGGCGACCGACCTCAAGAGCGGCCTGATGGAGCGCTTCCATGCGCTCCCGATGTGGACCCCGGCGGTGCTCGTCGGCCGGACGCTCGCCGACCTGGCGCGCAACGTCTTCGTCGTGTTCCTCATGATGGTCGTCGGCTTCCTCGTGGGGTGGCGGATCCACACCACGTTGTGGGCGCTGATCCCGGCCGTCCTGGTGGTGCTGCTGTTCGGCTACGCGATGTCGTGGATCTTTGCGACCGTCGGATTGGCCGTAAAGGATCCGGAGACGGCGCAGGCCGCCGCGTTCCCCGTCCTTGCGCCGCTCGTGTTCGCCTCCGCCGCCTTCGTCTTGGTCGACAACATGCCGGGATGGCTGCAGCCATGGGCGAGGAACCAGCCGGTCTCGATCACGGCCGAGGCGTTCCGGGCGCTCACGATCGGCGGGCCGACCGCGGATCTGGTCATCAAGGCGGTCTTGTGGGCCGCGGTGATCATCGCGATCTTCGCGCCGATTGCCGTGCGTCTGTACCGCAAGGCCGTCTGAGCCGAGCTCAGTCCTCCACGACCTCGCCGAGGTCGATCGGGGTCACGGGAATGCCCGCCGACGCCAATCGATCGATGTGCTCGTCCAGACCGATCGGGTAGACGACGTCGAGAAGCCCGCGGAGCTCCTCGGGCCTGAACCACGCAGATCCGACGATCGGCTCTTCGTCGGGGTGCACGGTCACCGCGTCGAATGTGCCCGGCACCGACACGAGGAACGTGCGCTCTCGCTGGTGCACGCGCCAGCGCTCCCACGTGAACGTGACCTGGCGGTGCCAGATGCACGGACCGAGCTCGAGATCGTCGCGGCCGACTTCCTCCCGCAGCTCCCGGCGCGCGGCATCCTCGTAGGACTCGCCCTCGTCCAGACCCCCGCCGGGCGTCACCCAGAAGGGATCGCGGAACGCCGGCTCGAGGCGCAGCACGAGCACACGAAAGTCCGGTGTGAGGACAAGCAGGCGAGCGGCGTCGCGATCGATGTGTTCCATAGAAGGGATCTAAACGGGCCGGCGCATCGTATCCATTTGGCGGTAGCCCACATGCTCGAACGGGCAGTACAGTCGCTGGCTCTAGGCACCACAAGCGAGGGGGAACTCGTTGTCACGCAGCCGTTTGCGCCGTGCGTTGGCGTCCCTGTTGGTCGTTGCCGGCGTCGCTGCGCTGCAGCCGGTCCCGGCCGTGAGCCACTCGTGGCCGTCCGGACACGATCTGCAGCTCGCGCCGTGTGCCCACGCCTCCGCGCTCTGCGGCAGTCTCACCGTGCCGCGCTGGTGGGATCGGCCGTGGGAGGGCGACCCCTTGTCGATCCGGTTCCGCGTGTATCAGCGTTCCGATCGTGACGCTCCCGCCGAGACGCCGATCGTCGCCTTCGAAGGAGGGCCCGGGTACGGCAGCATCGGCTCGGCAGCCGCCTACCGGTTCCTGTTCGCGCCGCTGATGGAGCACCGCGATCTGATCCTGATGGATCAGCGCGGGACGGGCGGATCCGACACCATCGACTGCCCGGATGTGCAGAAGGGTGTCGGGGACTACGCGCACGCGGTCGGCGAATGCGCGAAGCAGCTTGGTGCCGACGCGAACAGCTACGGCACGGCCGCGGCCGCCGACGATCTGGCAGCCATCCTGCACGCGCTCGACGTGCCGAAGGTCATCGCGTACGGCGACTCGTACGGCACCTACATCGCCCAGACGTTCACGCTTCGGCATCCGTCGATGGTGGAGGCGCTCGTGCTCGACGGCGCCTACGACGATTCGTTCGATCCGTGGGCGCGCGATGGGATCGCGGCCCTTCGCCGCGCGTGGGCGACGATGTGCCGGCGCGCCGGAACCTGCGACGGGATCATCGGGCAGATCGCCCGCGTCTCGCGTCAGCTCGACCGGCATCCGCTCGTCGGCGTCGGCGTCGACCCGTGGGGCACACGGCACCGGATCACGCTGACGGGGAGCGATCTCGGGCAACTGCTGTACGACGCGACCTACGTGTTCACGATCTATCGCGACTTCCCCGCGGCGCTCGACGCATGGCGCCGCGGCGACGATGCGCCGCTGCTGCGCTTGGCCGCGGAGGACCTCGGCTCTCTCGACGCCGGTGACCCGCATTCGTACTCGGAGGGCGCGTACGCGGCGGTCGCGTGTCACGACTACGCGACGGTCTGGGATCGCCGCGCCGACCTTGACGAGCGCCGCCGGCAGCTGCAGGCAGCGACGGAGGCCCTCGCGCCGAACGCGTTCGCGCCGTTCGCGAACGAGTCGTGGCTCGCATCCCTCTACGGGGATCAGCTCGTACGCGGATGCATCCAATGGCCGGCGCTCGGCCGGGGCGATTCGGACACGCCCACCCGAGCGCCGCATCCGCACACTCCGGTGTTGCTGCTCGACGGCGAGTTCGACATCACCACCCCGATGTCGAACGCGCGCTGGGCAGCCGAGGCGTGGCCCAACGCCACCCTCGTGCCGATGGCGAACGAGATCCACGTGAGCGCCCTCTACGACTACGAGGGGTGCGCCTCCTCGATCGTGTTGCGGTTCGTCCAGACGCTCGAGGTGGGCGACACGTCCTGCGCCTCGCACACGCCGGAGATCAACGTGGTCCCGGTGTTCCCGGAGCGGCTGGCCGGTGCGCCGCAGGCGACCAGCGCCGGCGCCGCCGACCGATCCTCGTCGATGGATCGCCGCGCCGCGTGGGCGACCGTCCAGACCGTCGCCGACGCGTTCAACCGGTGGTGGAACGTCGTCTACGGCGGGCGGGCGGTTGGGCTACGCGGCGGCTCCTACACGATGGCCGGGCCGTTCTACTCCTACCGGCCGCTCACGATCACGTTCCACGACACGCGATTCGTCTCGGACCTCGGCGTCTCGGGCACCGTCGTGTGGGACCGCGAGAACTCGGTCGCCTCGGGCACCCTCACGCTTGAAGGAGCCGTGTCGGGACACGTCCACATTCGGTTCCTCGCGAACAGGTTCGGCCGCGACACGACCGTCCGCGGGAGGCTGGACGGGGACACGGTCGTCTTGCGAACGGCTCGGGCCTGGACGTCATAACGCCATTTCTCTGACTATAGTCAGAGGAATGCAGGACGCCGCCGAGGCGGTGTGTCTGGGCGTCGGCACCGTGCGTCTGGAGACCAACCGATCGCTCACCGAAGCGATCGCGATGTACCGCGCGGCCGAGTACCGAGAGGTCCCCGCCTTCAACGAGGAGCCCTACGCCGACTACTGGTTCGAAAAACAGCTCGCTCGTTCGTAAACGCGCTTTGTGGGCCGGGCAGGATTTGAACCCGCGACACGAGGGTTAAAAGCCCCCTGCTCTAACCAGGCTGAGCTACCGGCCCCGCAACGGATGCTAGCCGAGGCTTCGGCAGTTACGCGGGGGCGGGGCTCGCGCCGTGGGCGGCGATCTCGTCCAGCGACGACGCGTAGTCGCCGCCCGAGGCCGACTCGGCGGGCTCCGTCGGCTCGTCGGTCTCGAACCGGAACCGCGACACGGCCTGCGCGAGACCGTCCGCGAGCGTCGCCAGCTCTGCGGCGGCGGCGCGTGCCTCCTCGACCCCGTGCGACGTTTCTGCCGCCGCCGCGGCAACGCCGCGAATCGTGGTGGCGATCTCTTCCGCGCCCGCTGCTGCCTGCGACATCCGGTCGATGATCTCGCCGGTCGTTTGGCTCTGTTCCTCGACCGCCGCGGCGATCGTGGTCTGCGTGTCGTTGATCCGCCCGATGACGTTCGTGATCCGGTCGAGGGCGCCGGTGCCGGCCTCGATCTCGAGACGGATCCCCGCGATGGTGCGGTCGATCTCCTCGGTGGCCCCGGCGGTCTGCCCGGCGAGAGCTTTGACCTCGTCGGCGACGACCGCGAAGCCCTTGCCCGCCTCGCCGGCGCGTTGGGCCTCGATCGTCGCGTTGAGGGCGAGCAGGTGGGTCTGGCGGGCGATCTTGGTGATCATCGAGACGACCTCGCCGACCTGTTCGGAGGCCGCGCGGAGGCGCTCGACGGTGCGGTTCACGTCCTCGGCGTCGGTGACGGCCCGCCCCGCGACGTCGGCGGCCTCGGTGGCGCTGCGCGCGATCTCGTGAATCGAGGAGCCCAGGCCCTGCGCACCGGCAACCGCGTGCGCGACGTTGCCCGAGACTTGCTCGGCCGCCGCCGAGACGTTGGTGGTGACGTCGGAGGTTTGCTCGGCCGCGGCGCCGATCGAGGCGCTCGTCATCGCAAGCATTTCCGAGGAGCCGGCGAGCGTCGTGGCGCCCGCGCCGATCGTGGCGATGGCCGAGGCGGTGCGCTCGACCGTCGCGTTCAGCGCGGTCCCCATCTGCGCGACCTCGTCGGTGCCGATCACCGTGACCGAGGCGCTGAGGTCGCCGTCGGCGACGCGCTCCAGCGTGTCGACGGAGGCGCGCAGGGGCACCACGATCGAACGGGAGATGAGCACGGCCAGCGTGAGCGCGAGCGCGATCCCGATGACCAGGAGCGCCAGCAACCCGATGACGGCCTGCGTGTAGGCGGCCTGTGCGCGGTCGAGCTCCTGGGCAGCCGCGGCGTTCTCGCCGGCCATGAGCCCATCGATCGCCCGGTCCGCGTTTGCGAACAGCGGACCGGCCTTCTCGTTGAATACCTTCTGGAACCGCTGGAGACTGGACGCGTCCGACAGGGGCAGCAGATCGCTGTCGATGATCGGATTGAGCTGCCCGAGATCGGCTTGGAGGGTCGCGACCTCCGCGAGCTCCGCCTGTCCGGGCGAGGTCGCGCGGAAGGTCTCGATGTGCTGAGCCGCCTGTGAGAAGGCGGTTTGGATCTGCGTCTGGAAGCCCTGCTTGTCGTACTCCACATCGGCGGCGGCGTGCGCCCGGATGTTGGTCTGGATCTGGTCGAACGCCTGGCGGATCCCGGCCACCTCGTTGATGGGCCGCAAGGAGTGCGCGGTCACGGCCTCGAGGTTGGTCGAGATTGCGCGCATCTGCCAGATGCCGGCGATCGCCATCACGAGCGACAGCCCGATCGCGACCGCGAAGCCCCCGAAGATGCGCGTGTGGACGCTGCGAGCGCGCATCGCGGCGTCGAGCCGCGACAACTTGAGTGAGGGCAGCCGCATGGCTTGTCTATCGACGGCGCCGCGGGGTTCCCTGAGGGACCTGTGGATTGGTCCTGAGAGCTGCTGCAGTGCAGTGCTATTGACCGGGGCGGTAGTGATTCGTGATGGGCAGGCGCCGGTCGCGGCCAAAGGCCTTCGGCGTGATCTTGACTCCGGGCGCGGCCTGACGCCGTTTGTACTCGGCCCGGTCGATCATGCCGGCGATGCGTACCACGGTCTCCCGCTCGCCGATACCCGCGGCCACGATCTCCTCGACGCCCAGGTCGTCCTCGACATAGGCGGCCACGATCGGATCGAGTTCCTCGTACGGAGGCAGCGAGTCGGTGTCGCGCTGATCCGGGCGGAGCTCCGCCGAGGGCGGCTTTGTCAGCACCGTTGTCGGGATGGGCTCGCGCGCCTCGAAGCCGCTCGCGCCGTTTCGCCAGGCGCACAGCTCGTAGACGAGCGTCTTCGGCACGTCCTTGATCGGCGCGAACCCGCCGGCCATGTCGCCGTACAGCGTGGAGTAGCCGACGGCGTACTCGCTCTTGTTGCCCGTCGCGAGCACGAGCCAGCCGTGGCGGTTCGACAGCGCCATGAGGTCGTTGCCGCGTATGCGCGCCTGCAGGTTCTCGGCTGCGAGCCCATCCAGCTCGCCGAGGGGCGCGAGCTGGTCCTCGTAGGCGCGGAACACGTCCGTGATCGGCACCGTGTCGAGCCGGATCCCGAGCCGCTGCGCAACCTCGGCGGCGTCGGCGAGGCTGCCGGGACTCGAGTACATACTCGGCATCGCAAGCGCGTGGACGGCGCCGGCGCCGAGCGCGTCGGCCGCGATCGTCGCCACCAGCGCCGAGTCGATGCCGCCGGACAACCCGAGCACCGCGTCGGCAAAGCCGTTCTTGCGCGCGTAGTCGCGGGTACCGAGCACGAGCGCTCGATAGACCTCCTCGGCATCCGGCGGCCACGCCGCTCGCGCCGGCGCCTCGAGTTCGCCGCCGTCGATCGTGACGACGAGCAGGTCCTCCTCGAATCGTGTCGCCCGGCACGCGACCGATCCGTCGGGCGCGACGACCAGCGAGCCGCCATCGAAGACCAGTTCGTCTTGACCCCCCACGGCGTTGACGTAGACGATCCAGGCCCCGGTCTCGGCGGCTCGGGCGCGCAGCACGTCCACGCGGTCCTCCGCCTTGCCCCGGTGAAAGGGCGAGCCGTTGAGGTTGGCGACCACGGGCATCCCGACGTACCCGTCGAACGGCGGTCCCGCTTGCCAGGCGTCTTCGCAGACCGACAGACCCACGCCCACGCCGGCGATCCCCACGGTGACGGCCTCGGTTCCGGCGACGAACGTACGGCGCTCGTCGAACACCCCGTAGTTCGGCAGCTTGTGTTTGGCGTAGCGCGCCACGATCTCGCCCGCCCGCAGCACGGCGGCCGCGTTGTGCACACCCGCCGGGGTTCGATCGACGGTGCCGACGATGACGTCGCATCCCTTCGAGGTCTCGGCGGCCAGCCGTTCCAGCGCACGCACCGTGTCGTCGACGAAGGACCGGCGCAGCACGAGGTCCTCCGGCGGATAGCCGGTGATCGCGAGCTCCGGGAAGACCACGACGTCGGCGCCCTCGGCACTCGCGCGAGCCGCCGTCTCGGCAAGCCGCTCGACGTTGCCGTCGAGGTCCCCGACGGTGGTGTTCAACTGGCCGAGCGCGATCCGGACCACACGGTCAGCCTAGCGGCCGCCGGCGTCGCGGCAGGGTGTGCGTGTTACTCCAGCCCGCCGATGTCGACGTTGTACGCCTCCCAGACGAGGTCGGCCCCTCGCTGGCGGTGTCGGATCACCGTGCCGATAAACCGCTGCAGATCGTCGCGGGCCTCTTCGAGCGGCCAGCCTTCGCCGCCGATCTCGACGTGCTCGAGCTTGTTGAGGTTTTCCTCGATCCCGACGCGGATCTCGGGGTGCTCGTCGCGAAGCCGCCGGACGTTGCCGGCCAGGCGCGGGGCCCGCTCGAGAATCTCGTCGTACAGCCCGTCCGCCTGCTCGGTTGCGGTCACGTGCTGGTCGAACGCGGCCTGTACCTCGTGCATCTCCTTGAGCACCGTGTCGGTCCAGTCGTTGATCCGCCCGGTTGCCGGGGAGGACAGCGCCTCCTCCAGATGGACGAGCGAATCGTGCAGCGTCTTCCGCCGCTGGCGGGCCTGTTGCAGCGCAGGCGTGAGATCGTGTTCTTGGTCCATCGGGGCCACCGTACCGGAGGGGGCGCGGGAGGAGCAAACGGCGGAGTACGCTATCCGCCCGCGAGTGAGATCGGGCCGCCCATGACCACCACCGAGCTGGGGATCGAGGTGGGGAGCCAGGCTCCCTCCATCACCGCGTACGTTCCCCGGATCCTGCTTCGCCATCTGGCCGAATCGCCGGGGTCCGCGTGGTGGACGACCGAGGGCTCGGTCGTGTTCGTCGACATCTCCGGGTTCACCAAGCTCTCCGAGAAGCTCGCCAAGGTCGGCAAGGAGGGCGCCGAGCAGGTCACCGACGCGATCGAGGCCTGCTTCACCGATCTGCTCGCCGTGGCCTACGCGAACGAGGGAAGCCTCATCAAGTTCGGCGGCGACGCGCTCCTGCTCTGGTTCGAAGGCGAGGACCACGTCGCCGACGCCACCCGCTCGGCGGTGTGGATGCGCCGGGCGCTCCGCGAGGTCGGGCGAATCGAGGTGCCCGGCTCCCACGTCCAGCTGCGGATGTCGGTCGGCGTGCACACCGACACGTTCCACTTCTTCCACGTCGGCGACTCGCATCGCGAGCTGGTCGTCACCGGGCCCGGCTGGACACGGACGGTCGAGCATGGAGCACGCGGCAGACGCCGGCGATATCCTGCTGAGCCCCGAGATCGCGGCGCAGCTCCCGGCGCGCTGCGTCGGCGCGGCCAAGGGACCGGGGATGCTTCTCAAGCGGGAGCCACCCGGCCATCACCTCGGCGACGCGACGCCCGCACGGCGTCGCCGGTGGATCCCGAGATCGTCGCGCGCTGTCTCTCGACCGCGGTTCGCACGCACGTGCTCGCCGGCGGGGGCACGCCGGAGCACCGCCAGGTCTCGATCGCGTTCGTGCACTTCGACGGGACCGACGGGGCGATTCGCGATCGCGGCCCCGAGGCGGTCGCGGCCGACCTCCAGGAGCTGCTCGCCGACACGCAGGCCGCATGCGACGAGTTCGGCGTGTGCTTCCTTTCGACCGACGCGGACGACGACGGCGGCAAGCTGATCCTCACCGCCGGCGCCCCGACGATCACCGGCAACGACGAGGAGCGGATCCTGCTCGCCGTGCGGCGCATCGCCGACGGCGAGCGCGCGCATTCCGGTGCGGATCGGCGTCAACCGCGGCAGCGTCTTCGCCGGCGACATCGGACCGTGGTACCGGCGGACGTACACGGTCATGGGCGACGCGGTGAACCTCACCGCCCGTCTGATGGCGAAGGCCGAGCCCGGGCAGATCTACGCGACCGCCGACGTGCTCGAGACCTCCGGCACCGTGCTTCGCCACCGTCGAGCTCGAGCCCTTCCTGGTCAAGGGGAAGGCCAAGCCCGTCCAGGCCTGGGCCGTCGGCGATGCGATCGGTTCGCGCACGCGGGATGCCAGCCTGCAGCTGCCGCTGATCGGCCGCGACGAGGAGCTTGCGGTGTTGCGAACGGCGCTCGCCGACGCCGAAGCGGGCCACGGCTCGATGATCGAGCTGGTCGGGGAGCCCGGCATCGGCAAGACGCGGCTGATCGAGGAGCTCCGTGCCGGCTACGAGGGCCGCGTCGTCGAGGCCACGGCCGAGGCGTTCACCTCGTCCTCGCCGTACATCATCTGGCGCGAGCTGCTGCGCGACGTCCTGGGCGTCGGGTGGGAGGCCGACGACCCGACGGTCATCGCCCGGCTCCAGGAGGCCATCGTCGCCGGCGACCCGGGCCTCGTGCCGTGGCTGCCGCTCGTCGCGATCGCGGTGGACGTCGACATGCCGATGACATCGCAGGTGGAGCAGCTCGCCGAGGAGTTCCGCCAGGCGAAGCTGCACGAGGTGATGGGTCGGTTCCTGGCGGCGACGCTCGACGGGCCGACGCTCATCCATATCGAGGACGCCCACCAGATGGACGGCTCGTCGGGCGACCTGTTCGCCTACCTCGTGCGCGGTCTCGAGAATCGCCCGTGGCTGATCACCACCACGCGGCGGGACGCCGAGGACGGCGGGTTCGCGGTGCCCGAGCACGACCGGTCGCGCAGCATCCGGCTGCAGCCGCTCGAGCGGGCGAGCGTCGTCGCAGCTGGTCGAGGCGGCGACCGAGGATGCCCCGCTGCTGCCGCACAACACGTCGCTGGTGGTCGATCGCGCGGGCGGCAACCCGCAGTTCGCGCTCGACCTCGCGCAGGTGGTCGCCGTCGGCGGCATGTTGCCCGGATCGATCGAGACCGCGGCCATGGCGCGTATCGACGCCCTTGCCCCCGGCGACCGCGCACTGGTGCGGCGCGCCTCGGTGCTCGGGGCGGCGTTTCACCCCCGGTTCCTCGACGAGGTGCTCGATGCCGACGAGCCGCGTCCCGACGACGAGACCTGGCAGCGGCTGGGCGAGTTCTTCGCCGACGACGGCGACGGCTACCTGCGGTTCCGGCGTGCGGTCGTGCGCGACGCCGCCTACTCGGGACTGCCGTTCCGCACGCGGCGCGCGCTGCACGCTAACGTTGCCGCGCGGTTCGAGCGTGAGTACAACCCCGCCGAGACCGGCGGCCTGCTGTCGCTGCACAACTTCCTCGCGGCAACTACGACAAGGCCTGGGGCTACGCGCGCCAGGCCGCGCGTCGCGCCGCGGAGCAGTTCGCGCACCAGGAGGCGGCGCAGCTGTTCCAGCGTGCGGTCGATGCCGGCAAGCACCTTCCCGACCTGAACGGCGGCGACCTCGCCGATGCGTACGAGGCGCTCGGCGACGAGTGGCAGCGAGCAAGCGACTATCGGCGCGCCGGGGCGGCGTTCTCGGCAGCGACGAAACACGTTGCCGGCGATCCCGATGCGTCAGGCGCGTCTGCTTCACCGTCAGCGCCGCGGTCGAGGAAGGCCTCGGCCGGTACTCGGTGTCGCTGCGGTTCGCCTCACGCGGCCTGCGCACCCTCGGGGAGACGGATGACCGTGAGGCGCTGAGCTTGCGCTCGGATCTTTGCCAGATGTACGCGACGGTGCTGCTCTCGCAGGGCCGTGCCGCGCAAGCGGTGCAGTGGTGTACCGAGGCGATCGAGTGCGCACGGGCGGCCGACGACCGAGGACTGCTCGCGAGCGCGTACGACACGATGGACTGGGCGAACATGTCGATGGGCAAGCCCACCGGCGAGTACTGGGGAGATGCCCTCGCCATCTACGAGGAGCAGGAAGACCGCGCCGGCGAGTCTCGGATCTTGCTGAACCTTGGCGCCGGCCTCTTCTATCAGGGTCGTTGGGAAGAGGCGCTTGCGAGCTACGAACGTGCTCGCGACGGCCGCTTGCGGGTCGGTGATCCGGTCATGGCGACGCTCGCCGCGGACAACGCGGCGGAGATCCTTGTCGAGCGCGGCCGCTACGACGAGGCGGAGGAGATCCTTCGCGAGTCGGTCCGGGTGTGGCGTGCCGCGGAGAACCGCTACATGCTCGGCAACTGCTTGGAGTTCCTGTCGCGTGTGACCTCGCGAACGGGCAGGGTCGACGAGGCGCTCGAGCAGCTCGCTGATGCGAGCGCGGCGTTCACCGCCGTGGGTGCAAAGGAGGACCTCGCGCGCGCCGAGGCACGGGTCGCGGAGTGTTACCTCCTGATGGGCGACGCGGAGGCCAGTCTCACGCAGGTGGCGGGCGCGCAGCGCGAAGCCGGCGACGACGACAGCTTCAACTGCGTCGCTCCTGGGCAGGATTCGGGGCTTCGCGCTCGCGCAGCAAGGAGATCTTTCCGGCGGCGTGCGCGGCAATGGAGGAGAGCGCGCGCGTCGCTCGCTGCTCGAGGAGAGGACTACGAGCTCGCGCTGTCCCTCATCGGGATTGCTCGCTTGTCCCACATGAGTGGCGGAGGCGGACGACGCGCCCGCCCGCGAAGGGAACGAGATCCTCGAGCGCCTCGGCGTGATCGCCGTGCCGGCTGTCCTACTTCGCTCGGGCTGAAAAGCCGAACGGCGGGCCCCGAGGGCCCGCCGTCCAGTGCTTAGGTGCTACGGAGGATCAGTTACAACTGCTCTTGCGGCAGATCGCCGCGTCACCTTCTAGGAGCCACGTCTCGTAGACCTGCATCAGCTGGGCATTGGGCTGGCCCGTGATGGTGCCATCCGCGTCGTCATGTCCTGCCAGTACAGCGCTTTGCGTGATGAGGCACCAGGTCTGTCCGGACGGCATCGAGTACGAGTTGGGCGTGCCATTGCACCAGCCGGCCGGCGGCGGGTCCACTGTCGTCGGGTCGATCGGGTATTTGGCCTTCTCCGGGGCCCATGAGTTGACGTCGACGACGAGCGAGAGGTGCAAGTCATCCGGCTTGGTCAGCGTGAACTCTTTGCCGTCAAAGGCGGCGTCATAAATGGCCGTCTGGCAGCCGTCAGTGTTGGGGTTCGTAATCGTCACATTGTCCAGCGAGTTGTCGACCCCGCCGCACGGCAGCGACGTTTCGAAGACGTCGACGAACGCTGATTGCGGCGTCTGGGCAACCTGGTCCCCGTTGATCGTGGCAACGGCTCCGTCGTTCGTCACGGTGCCCGGAGCCAGCGCTTGCGCCTTGACTGTCGCGAACTGGCTAGATGGCCCACTCGCGATAGAGAGTCCGGAGCAGCTCAGCGTCTCCGGTGGGCTCTGCAGCGAGCCGGTGATGACGCAGTTACCGGTTGCCGGCTGCGTGAGCACCGACCAGTCGAGTCCGTTCGGGAGCGTGTCGCTAATGCCGACACTCGATGCCGCGCCTCCACCTTGGGCGTTCGTCACCGTGACGTCAAATTTCACTTGATCGCCTACCGACACCTGCGGGCTCACGGCCGACTTGGCGATTGACAGGGACGCGCAAGCGGTGGAGGAAACGAAGGTCTTAAGCGATGTTCCCGACGTTGTGTTGAATGTCGCCCCTGTCGTCGACTTGGCCGTGACGCCCCAATTGTTGGTGGTTGTCGCGCTCCCACAGGGGATGGTCGGGATGTTCACGCTCATTGTCACGATCGCGGTCTTGTTCAGGGTGAGGTTCATCCCCGACACACAAACTTTGGTGTTGGACGGGGGGGGACAGAACGCAGCACTGCCCGCCACACCAGCACCAAGCGAGGACTGAACGGACGTAATGGTGAAACCTGTCGGCGGCGTCAACGTCGACGACCCAACGCCGAAGAGACTCTTGCCAACGTAGGTAGCCTTCATCGTCTGTCCCGGCGTACCGCTGACCACGGTGCCTGGCGACATGTTGAGCGTGTAAAGCTTCGCGAAGGTCGCCTGGCTCGGTATTGCCACCATGAGCAATACCACCAAGGACGCCACCGCCACGATGATTGGGCGCCGTGCGCGCATCAAACTTCCCCCTCCCGAAAACGGGCGTCCGGACCGGCTGCGCCGCTGACCCATCAGCCCAGGCCGAACGTAATTGTTCGAGCCGCCAGGATGTCTCTTGGCGGCCGATGTGTCAAACGGCGTAGGCCGTCCGGGCGACGAGCGTCACAGAATCGGCAAGTATCGCTCGAGCTCGTACG
>CAWFJH010000005.1:0-878268 GCA_963816105.1 uncultured Actinomycetes bacterium
CGTTGCATGCGCCGGAATGCCAAGGCCGGCTATGTCCATGACGGGAAGTCGGATTCCCGCGGCCGGAAAGTTGCACTCCTGGACGTTCGCATCGCGCTCACTCGGGTTCGTGATCCGGACGCGATACTCGAACCAGCAACCGTCCGCGACGCAGTTACTCCGCCGGCCTGAAGCTGAGCAGCGTGCCGGGAAAAACCTCCGGCAAGGTCTCAGCCTGGTGGACGCCCGAGTTTCCGTGGCAGGCCGTCAGCAACACCAGGAGGACGGTTGCGCACGTGCGTGACCGCAAGGCGAAACAAGGGCGCTAGTCCCACTTCGACGGGCCGTCGGGGAGCGGCGGGCGTCGACGGGTCCGTGAGCGGCGCGCTCTCGATGGCGGCAGCCTCCGCGCTCGAGCGCGAACGCCGGCCGAAGCGGCGCTTCTTCTCCGCATCGTCGACCGGCGGGGCGGGCACGTCCGGGACGGAAGCGGCCACGCTCTCGGCAGGTGCCGATTCGGGAACCGTCACCGTGTCGTCGGCCGGCACGCCATCAACGTGCCCGTTCGAGAGGGACACGCCCGTTTCCGTTGGCGGAGGCAAAGTCCACGGAGGACTCGTCCGACTCCTGCGACTGATACCCGTCGCCGCCGTAGTACTTCCCGTACGGCTCGTAGTACTTCGCGTTGGAGCGGTCGAAGTTGTTCAAGATCGCGCCGATGACCGTTCCGCCCACCCGCTCGATCTGGCTCGTCAGGTGCTGCAGCGAGCTCCGATGAGTCGTGCCCGCGTCGGCCACCACCAGCACTCCGTCCGTCTTGGGGGCCAGCTCGAGCGCGTCGGACACCACCAGCGACGGCGGCGTGTCGAGCAGGATCACGTCGGCCGCCTCCCGCAGGCGCGCGAGCAGCGCGTCCATCGCGGGGGAGGCCAGCAGCTCCGAAGGGTTGTGCGGCACGTGCCCGGACGGCATCACCACGAGCCCGGGGACCGAGGTCCGCAGCAGCGCGTCCTTGACCTCCGCCTTACCGGTCAGCACGTCGGAAAGCCCCACGTCGTTGGGCAGGTCCAGGAATCGGTGCAGCCGCGGGCGCCGCAGGTCGCACGAGATCGCGATCACCCGGTTGCCCGAGCGCGCCATCGCCACCGCGAGGTTGATGACCGTGGTCGTCTTGCCCTCGCCCTGGCCCGGACCGGTGACGGTCAACGCGTGGAACCCGCCCTCCTTCAATAGATAGAGGAGCGACGTCCGCGCCGTCCGGTACGCCTCGGCCGCGGCGCTCGTCGGTGCGGTCAACGTGACCAACCGGGCGTCGTCGCGATTGCGCCATCCGGGCACCCGCGGCACCACCGCGAGCACCGGCGCGCCGAGCGCCTTCTCCATGTCGTGGCGTCCGTCGATCCGCTCGTCCAGGCGATCGCGGACGAACGCGAGCCCGATCCCGAGCGCGAGCCCGACGATCAGCGCGAGGACGCCGGTGGTTACGTAGCCCTTGTTCGCCGGCTCGAGCGGAAGCTCGGCCGGGATCTTCACTTCCGCGGCCGTCGGTGACCAGCGAGCGATTTGGAGGATCTGCAGTTGGATGCCCGCCCGCTCCTCGTCGGTTTGCGCCAGCTCGATACGCTGGTCCAGCGGGGCGCGCTGCGTTCGTACGCCTTCTTGCGCTGTCGCTACGCGAGCCTCCGTGTATGCATCCGCGTACGCCTGTGCGCACGTCTGCGCGAGGTCGGGAGTGTCCTGCGTGCACGAGATGTTGAGAAGGGTCGTGTTGGCCGTGCACGCTCACGTCGACGTGCTTCTCGGAGTCGGCGGGAGCGCCGTTCTCTACTGCGGCGTCGACGATGTCTGCTGACGTGACGGTCGCGGCCTCGGTGTCGATTGACTGCTGCAAGTAGTAGTAGGCGTTGACGTCGGTCGTCGACGGTCGAGCGGGTTCACGGCCACCTGGGCGGTCGACGTGTAGACGGGCGCGCGGATGCACACCAAGGGCCAGGGCCAGCCCGGTGACAAGCAGCGCAGTGACAATCACCGTCCACTTGCGGCGGCGGAGCACGCCGAGGAACTCGCGAAGGTCGATGAGTTCGGGATCCGAGTTCGTCTGGGAGCGCTCGCATTGGGCCCTCAGTCTACTCGGCGACGGTGCCGGTCCCAGCATCCTCGGGCGGCATCACGAAACCGTCGAGCAACACCGCGAACGCCGGCGCCGATCGCCGGCCGATCCCGCAGGGCCGCCGCCGTCCAGCAGCTCGTCGACCCCGGCTCCGAACCCGTCGTCCAGAGGCATCTCCGAGCGCCCACCAGGATCTGTTCGAATCGGGTGCGTTCGGCGTGCTCCGACTCGTCGAACAGCTCCTCCTCGAGCCGCTCGCCCGGCCGCAGGCCCGTGTAGACGATCTCGATGTCGTCGGGGTCGACGTCCCGACAGCCGGATCATGTCGTGCGCCAGGTCGACGATCCGCACGGGCTCGCCCATGTCGAGGATGTAGACCGACCCGTTCGCTCCCGAGCGCGCCGGCCTGGATCACCAGCCGCGAGGCCTCGGGGATCGTCATGAAGTAGCGCGTCGCGTCGGGGTGCGTCAGCGTCAGCGGCCCGCCGCGACGGATCTGCTCCTGGAAGATCGGGATCACCGAGCCGCGACTGCCGAGCACGTTGCCGAACCGCACCGACACGAAGGCCTGCTCCGGTCCGGGCCTCCGACGCGACCGATCGCACCACGCGCTCGGCGAGCTGTTTCGTCGCACCGAGGATCGACGTCGGATGCACGGCCTTGTCGGTCGAGATGTTGACGAACCGTTCGACGCCGGCCGCCAGCGCCGCCTCCGCGGCGTTGCGCGTGCCCCACACGTTGTTGAGCACCGCCTCGTCGGGGTCGGACTCCATCAGCGGCACGTGCTTGTGCGCCGCGGCGTGGAACACGACGCTCGGCCGGTAGCGGTCCATCACCGACTCGCGAGCTTCGCCGGGTCGCGTACGTTACCGACGACCACGGTGCCGGTCGAGCCGGGCAGGTCGCGCGCCCAGCTCGTGATCGATCTGGTGCAGCGAGTTCTCGCCTTGGCCGAACAGCACGATGCGCGCCGGGTCAAGCCGCGCCACCTGCCGCACCAGCTCGGAGCCGATCGACCCGCCGGCGCCGGTCACCATCACCGTCGCGCCGCGCAGGTAGTCGCCCGTCCGAGTGAAGTCGAGCTCCACCGACCGGCGTCGCAGAAGGTCCTCCACCTGGACGTCGCGCACTCGGAACAGCGCGACGTCGCCGGCCAGGATCTCGGTGACGCCGGGCAGGATTCGGCATGCAACACCACCCTCCCTGGCCAGCTCGACCACCCGGCGCGTCACCCGCCCCGTCGCTGAGGGCATCGTGATGAGAACCTCGTCAACCCGGTGCGACCGGCAGGCGACGCTCAGGCCTTCGACCGTGCCCAGAACCGGCAGTCCCGATATGGTCAGACTCTGCTTCCGCTCGTCGTCGTCGAGGTACCCGACGGCGGCCATGCCCGAGCGGGGGTGCCGGCGAATCTCGCGAGCCATCCGTCCTCCTGCGCTTCCGGCGCCGACCAACAGGACGCGACGCTCTGAGGCATCCTCGAGTGCCTCGGAGCGGCCGCGACCCTCGTGGTAAAGCCGCATGCCCAACCGGCCGCCGCCCATGAACATCACTGCGAGAACCCCACCGATGAGGGGCGCCGTCCTCGGGAATCCGGCCACCACGTGCCATGCGAGGCCCGCGCAGAAGAAAACCCCCGTGCCTAACCCGACTGCCTTTAGGAGGTCTGCGAGGTCTTGCACGCTCACTTGCCGCCAGCTCTGATTGGCCAAGTGGAAGCGCCAGATAAGAAGTGCCCGAACGCCCAGTGTCGCAAGCAACCACAGGGGGATGGTCGCGCCGAGCATCGTCCAGTCGCTAGGTTGACGAAGCACGAAAGACAGCGCTCCGGCGAATGTCCAGAGGGCGAGATCGACCAAGAACTTGAGACGAAGCCGGCTGCTAGCGCTGAAGTCGTCAAATTCCACGCGGTCGTCCTCACTTGCCGGGGCTAGCGCTTCCGGGGCTAGCGCTTCCGGGTGGCACTCTAGTTTCTCGATCGGGGTACTCGCTAGACTGCGCGCCCATGGGCGGTGAAGTGCGAGTTGGCGTGCTCGGAGCGGGCAGATGGGGTCGAAACCTCGTGCGCACCTTCGACGAGCTCAACGCTTTGGCAGCGATCGCCGATCCGAGCGAGGCGATTCGCGAGGAAATGGCGGCCGGCTTCCCCGACGCCAAGATCCTGCTGGGCGCGGAGGAGCTGTTCGCGTCCGACGTAGACGCGATCGCCATCGCGACACCTGCAGCCACACATGCGGATCTGGCAATCGCGGCGATCGAGGCCGGGAAGGACGTGTTCGTTGAGAAGCCGTTCGCACTAACCGTTGCGGATGCCGAGCGGGTGGTCGCCGCAGGGGAGGCAGCCGACCGCATCGTCATGGTGGGTCACCTCCTCTTGTATCAGTCGGCGATCCTTTTCATCCGCGACTACCTGGCCTCGGGAGCAATCGGCGAGGTCGCATTCCTCAACCAGGACCGTCTTAACCTCGGAACGGTACGAACCGCCGAGAACGCTCTTTGGAGTCTTGGTGTGCACGATGTGGCGGCAATGCTGTTCCTCACAGGGGAGGAACCGACCACCGTTGACACTTGGGGACAGCGAGTGCTGCAACCGGCGATCGAGGACGACATGCACCTCCACATGTTGTTTCCGAGCCAGACTGAGGCCCACATTCATGCCTGCTGGTTGTGGCCTGAGCAACGACGCCGACTGACCGTGGTGGGGACCGCAGCGATGATCACCTATGACGAGGTACGACCACGCGGTCCGGCTCTACCGTCGTCGCGCGAAACCAGACCTACAGGTGGTGGACGAAGGAAACGAGGTGCTCCACATTGGCGATCCGCTCGCCCACTTGCGGCTGAGGCTGAGCAATTCCTCGTAAGCGTTCGTGAGCGGTCTAGCCCGCAGTCGGATGGGGCGTCGGCGTTGCCAGTTGTGCGCGTCCTCGAGATGAGCGCCAGCAACTGAGTCGGTTTGCCTAGGTGACGCAGGCGAACTCAGCCTTCGTGCACTCCTCGGCGATTGTCGAGGACGGTGCTTTCTTGGGCGTCGGCACTAAGATCTGGCATTTCTCGCACGTGATGAAGGGAGCCCGAGTCGGGCAGGGCTGCACCCTTGGGCAGAACGTGTTCGTGGCCGATGGCGCCATCATTGGGGATGGATGCAAGGTTCAGAACAACGTCTCGCTGTATGAGGGCGTGGAGCTTGGTGATCAAGTCTTTTGTGGTCCGAGCGCAGTGTTCACCAACGTCTGGGCACCGAGGGCCGCATTCCCGAGCCGGATGACCAGTATCGTCCAACACGAGTGAAGCGAGGTGCCACGATCGGTGCGAACGCCACCATCGTATGCGGGACGACGCTTGGAGAATGGTCGTTCATCGCGGCCGGTGCAGTAGTCACCAAGGATGTGCCGAGCATGCACTGATGGCCGGCGTGCCGGCGAGGGGATCGGTTGGGCATGTACGTGCGGCGCTCGCTTTCGTTCGGCGAGGCCTCGACGTCTTGCGCTTGTGGCCGACGATACCGTGAGGTGACTCCGAGGGCATCGAGGAAGACTCATGATCGGTGAACGCCCCCGTGCGAATCCCAATGCTCGATCTGCGTCCCGAGATCGAGGAGATGTGGGATGAGTTGTTGAGGCATTCGAGCGCGTGATGAAGTCCGGCCGCTTCATCGGTGGGCCCGAAGTGGAGGCATTGGAGAATGAGGTGGCTGAGTATCTGGGGGCGAAGCACGCGATCGGGGTCAACTCCGGGACCGACGCCCTAGTCATCTCGCTGCGAGCGCTCGGGTATCGGCTCAGGTGACGAGGTGATCACAACGCCGTTCACGTTCTTTGCGACGCCGGAGTCGATCAGCAACGTTGGTGCCTCGCCGGTGTTCGTGGACATCGACCCGCGTACTTTCAACATCGACCCCGTCTGAAACTCGAATCAGCGATCACAGAGCGAACCAAGGCGATTCTTCCGGTTCATCTGTTCGGTCAGTCGTGCGACATGGATCCGGATCATGGAGAATCGCGCGGCGGCATCACTTGTGCGTGATCGAAGACTGCGCTCAAGCGATGGGTGCGGAGTGGCGCGGCAAGAAGGTTGCCACGTTCGGCGACGCGGCCGCACTCTCGTTCTTCCCTCGAAGAATCTCGGCGGCTTTGGGGACGGGGGAATGGTAGTCACCGACTCGGATGACGTTGCGAAGCGTGCGCGGATGCTTCGGGCTCACGGTCTTGAGGAAGTACGAGCACGAGATGCTCGGGTACAACTCGCGACTGGACGAATTGCAGGCGGCCCTCCTTCGAGTGAAACTGCGCCATCTGGAGTCGGCGAACGCGACGCGCCGCCTGGTGGCCTCTCAATACAGCGATCTCCTATCGGATGTTGACGACATCGTTGCGCCATACGTGAGCCCCGAAGCAACCCACGTGTTTCACCAGTACACCGTTCGCGTCTTAGGGGGTCGTCGCGACGCTTACCGCGCGGCATTTCAGGATGCTGGAGTCGACTCGAGTGTGTACTACCCGAGCGCATGTCACGAACTCCCGCCCTTCGTCGACGGCGGAACGAGTTGCCCTCTTGCGACCGATGCCGCGTCGCAAGTGTTATCACTTCCTATGCCCAGCGCTTCAGGCTCCGACGTCTTCGAGAGGGTTCGGATGTGTCTGAGTGGTCTGAGGAAGTAGCGCCAGCCACACCCGAATTCGGGTCTAAGGCGCGTCGTTATCGCGAGAGTGTCGGACTGCTCGTCGGGGGTGCCATCGCAGGCCAAGTCATCGCTATCGGGCTATCTCCCCTCCTGACCCGCCTGTATTCGCCCGCTCAGTTCGGTGAGATGGCCCTGTTCGTCTCGGCAATGTCTCTTGTTCTAGTCGTCACCTCGTTGCGATACGAGAGTGCTCTACCGCTCGCGAAGAGTGAGAATGAGATGGCGAACCTTCTTGCGCTTTGCCTCTTGATCAATACGGGAGTTGCTGCGCTTGGCTTGCTCGGGATCCATCGCGGCGCGTTCGGCTCTATCCACGCGGTTCGGATCCTCGATACTGGGCGTTGTTCGTAGTGCCCGTTGGCATCCTTCTGGCCGGCATCTATCAAACGCTGACCTACTGGAACACAGCCAGGCATCGGTTCCGAGACGTGTCTGTTGGGGAGAGTCGTTCAGTCGGGCGGCCAGTCGCTCACGCAGGTCGGCGCCGGCTTAGTGGCGGCGTCGGGTGGCGGCCTGATCGTCGGTGTTCTAGCTGGGCGCCTTCTGGGGTCGTTGGCCATGGCGCGGGACGTGATTGTGGGGCGACCTTGGTCATTCATTGCATGGCGCCGACTGAGGGAAGTCGCGGTCAAGCACAAGCATTTCCCGGCTTACGCCACGTCAAGTTCCTTGCTGACCACAGCCGGGACGGCGGCCACGCCACTCTTGTTTGGCCTCTTCTTCTCCCTCCAACAGGTTGGTTACATCACGCTAGATGTAAGGATCTTGGGGCTTCCAGCTGCCTTGGTGGGCCAGGCTGTCGGCCAAGTGTTCTACGCACGCGCAGCTCGGGACAAAGAGCTTGAGGGCGTGGTTGTCGCTGACGTTCATCGAGTTGGTCGCACTCTCATCCTGGTCAGCTTCCCGGTCTTCCTTGCGATCATGGTGGGCGCGCCTTTCGTGTTCCCGCTCGTCTTCGGGTCTGACTGGGCTGAGGCGGCCACGATCGCTCAGCTAATGGCCCCCTGGCTCGCGGTCGGCCTCGTTTCGTCGGCGTTGAGCACGCTGCCTTTCGTCAAAGGTCGCCAGCGCACCGCTCTGGCGTTCACCGCATACGAGACGTTCCTCCGCTTCGGCGCGATCCTGCTTGGTGCTTGGCTTTCTTCGGTGCTCCTGGCGGTGGCCCTCTACTCGGCCGCGGGCATGGTCATTTCGCTTGTGTATCTGGGTGGATATCGCAGGTTGGCCGGGAGCTCATTGCGCGAGTTAACATCAGGGCTCGGCCGGTTCCTCGTCCTTGGTCTCATCTCGACCATCACCCTTGTACCCGTCGCGACCCTGACGCCGCTCGCCGGAGTGGCCATCGTTTGTCTCTGTTTGGCTGTGTTGTGGGGCCTTGCGGAGTGGTGGCATTTCCGCTCGGAGTTCATCTCCTTCTGACGGTATGCGGGTACTCATCATCCCTCCGCTTACCCCACACGGTCCGCGCGGTTCAGCGCGCCATTCGTTCGAGACCAGGCACTGGCCCTCGACGCAGCGCGGAGCTGACGTCATGGTCGCGTACCCGAGTTCAGATCGCTTCGCAGCTGGCGAGATGGTGGCGTTTGGCACCAAAGGTTCCAGACCGACATCGAAATCAGGTCTTCACCGAAGGCTGCCATCTCTCGCGGCTGGAATCCGACCAGACCTCTTCGCCGTCTCTGGCGCTTGCTCTCGGCGACAGAGTGCTTAAAGGCGTGCTCTCGACGTGGGGGACGCCGGAAATAGTTCATGCCCACGACTGCTTGTACGGCGGGCTGATCGGTCAACGGATCGCGACGAAGCTGGACGTTCCGCTGGTCGTGACGATTCACTCGTCCGCCTTTCCTCGGCAGCTGTTCAGTCCGTCTGAGATGGAGCTTGTTCGGGGCGTGCTTGGAAGCGCGCAGCGAGTCGTCGCGGTCAGCTCATTCCTGGCACGTTCGGTCGCGGATTCCGTGCGCGCCGCGATGAACCCAGAAGTGATTCCCAACGTTGTTGATCCCGTGTTCTTCGGGATCGCAAGGTCCCCTTATCGCCACCAGGAACAGCGATTCCTAGCGGTCGGCAACCTCATCGAGTTGAAGAGATTCGATGATCTGATTACGGCCTTTTCTGAGTTGCCTTCGAGGTCGGCCACACTGACGATTGCCGGTGATGGACCGTTGCGCTCACGTCTGGTCCAGTTGGCGCGGCGACTAGAGTGCGAGGGAAGGGTCCGGTTCATCGGTCACGTCGATCGTCAGGAGCTTGCGAGCGAGATGGAGAAGGCCGACACCCTCGTGAGCACAAGCCAGGTGGAGACTTTTGGGGTCGCGGTGGCTGAGGCCATGGCGGCAGCGTTGCCCGTTGTGGTCACCGAATCCGGTGGTCCGCAGGACTTCGTGGACTCGAGAGTTGGTTGGACATGCCCGGTGGCCGATCTCGATTCACTGGCTGAGGCGATGGGCGAGTCTATGAATGACGAAGCACACGCCTCACGTGGCCTGGTAGCTCGGACTGTTGCTGCTCAGCGATTCAGCCCTGCGGCAGTTTATGACCGCTTAGCTGGTCTCTACTCGGGCGTTAGATGAGCAGGACGATCGCGCCAACACGCCCGACTCTAACGAGAGTGTCGGATTCGTCCTGTGGTGCGAGCGGGCCGGTTGTGAAGGCGATCATGTTCGTGATGCCGGTCTTGGCTGCGCTTGGGGTTAACTCGGGTTCAATTGAACTGTTCGGGGGTCAGCTCTTTGCTTTTCGATTGCTATGCCTAGCGTGTCTTCTCGCAGCCATCAGCTACAACCTATCGGGCCGTTTTCGTCCAGGCCGGACCCGTGTGCTTCAGCTTTGGATGCTCATGGCGGTCACTTGGTTTACCTGGGGATGCGCATTAGTCGCCATCAACTCCACCAACGCAGCAGCTGCGCTGCCGGAGCTGTTCACGGTTGCACTGGGAACCTCCTTGCCCGTTGCGCTCGTTCTCATGCGAGGAAGCGCTATGGACGCGCTCCGGGTTCTTCGCGCCGGATGGCTTGTGGCCTTTCTCGCGACAGGAGCCGTAGCGCTCTGGGAATTGAGAACCGGTAGGCACCTTCCTAGCGCGTACCTTGATCAAGCCGGCTTCGTGATCGCTCGTGGGGTAACGCTGGTCTCCACGTTCGGCAACCCGAACAACTACGCGGCATTCTTGCTCCTATGCGCCCCGTTCCTTGTATGGGGAACGGCAGAGCGCGGCCGCTTACGGCTTGTCTACGGAGGCGCTCTCATCGCAACAATCCCACTCCTATTGCTGCTTGGAAGCGGGGTTGCATTCATCGGACTTTGCGTCGAGAGCCTGGCAATCTTGCTGCTGCTGTGGCTTTGGCACTTGGGGACCATCAAGGTGCTGACCTCCTTGACGCTCGGCGTCCTCGCGCTCTTGTTCCTGACCGGCGGTCTGTTTGGGGAAAGCGGGAACCCAGTCACGCGTGCTGGATCCCAGGTTGCTGCTGCCTCGACCCAAGCCGTTGGGTCAAGTCGCTCGTTTCAAGCTCGGGTGAATCTCACGCTCAATGGGATTCGCTACACGGCTGAGTCTTGGGGACTGGGGTTCGGACCGGGCACGTATAGCGTTCGGACCCACAACGGACTCGGTGTCTATCCAACCCAGGGGCAAGTAGATCCGCACGATGTATGGGTGGAGGTGTCCTCCGAATATGGAATCCCTGTCGTCTTGATGCTCTTGTTGTTCCTGACCTCGTGTGGTGTGGTGGGTTGGCGGGCACATTCCTTGGGGGACCAGTTCAGGTGGCCGGCCTTGGCTGTTGTAGTGGCGGTTGTCGGTTACCTATTGGCCGGATTGGAGTCGAGCAGCTTTGTGAAGGACTCTGTCGGCTGGGCATTCCTAGCATCGCTCCTCGTGATGAGCGACGGCCTTGAACGAGGCGCCGCGGGTCGAGGGCGTATTTGGAGCAGAGGACGCGCATCTTGACGCATCGTGTCGACGGTACGGCCGGACGCGCCCTAATGGCGTCGTCGGTGCACCAGGCCAAGGACGGCCTAGCTACAGGCCAGGCCTTCCTTGCGGCCGCAGGCGGTGGTCAATATTGAAGAGGGTCGTGCATCTAACGAGTGCTCACCCTGCGGACGACGTACGGATCGCTTTCAAGGAATGCGCGAGCCTCGCTGATGCTGGATTCGATGTCGGTCTCGTGGCCACAGGGTCCATGAACACTCTCGGTGAGACCGGCTTCAAGGTCCTGCTTCTCGACAGGGCACATGGTCGCCTGGAGCGGATGATGCGGACCACGCGCGATGTGGTCGATGCGGCCGTGAAGCTTCAGGCCGATCTCTACCATCTCCATGACCCGGAACTCCTTCCCTTTGTCGGCAGGCTGAAGCGCAACGGCGCTTGCGTCGTCTACGACGCGCACGAGGATCTTCCACTTCAAATCCTCGGAAAGGGCTGGATCCCCCGTCCGCTCCGCAAGCTGATCTCGGGGACCGCCCGTGCGGCGTTCCCACTGCTACTGGGCCGCGCGGACGCAGTCGTATGTGCGACGCCTGGTATCGCTGCGTCCACCGACCACCGCAAGACCGTTGTCGTTCACAACTTTCCTGCGATCCGTGAGTTCCCAGCGTCCGGGACGAGATCTCGTACGGCGACCGGTAGCCGCCTACGTGGGCGGCATCTGGCGTGAACGCGGTCCGGTGGAGATGTTCGCGGCCGCTAGCCGGGTGAAGGCCCAGGGGTTCCGGCTCGAGATCGCGGGCGTCAGCTCACCACCAGCGCTCATCCATGAACTGCTTGCCCACGCTAACCCCGATCGTGTCAGGTTCCACGGATGGCTCGACCGCACGGACACGGCCGCCCTCCTGGAGGAGTCGTCCGTTGGCCTGGTGACCCTGCTGCCTTCGCCCGCTGATGTGGAATCACTGCCCATCAAGCTCTTCGAATACATGGCTGCGGCGCTTCCCGTTGTGGCTTCCGATTTCCCGGCCTGGCGAGCGATCGTCGAAGAGGCCCAATGTGGCATCCTCGTGGACCCCACTTCACCTTCCGAGACTGCGGAGGCGATCGACTGGCTCCTGGACCACCCTGCTGATGCTCGCGCGATGGGTGGGCGTGGTCGTGAGGCCGTCCTCAAGCGGTTCAACTGGGAAGCTGAGTCGTCACGGCTGCTCGATCTGTACGACGCGCTGCTCGGGGCGCGATGACGCGCGATTGCGTGGGGTCCGCTTCAACGAGGCGAGTCGATGCTTCGCGGAAAGAGGATCTCAAGGTAATCCCGCGCAAGGACTTCGTAGCCCCGATTCTCCAAAAGCCAGCGCCGACCTCGCATCCCTATCGACTCACGCGTGGCAGGGTCCATCTCGCGATAGCGCGAGATCTCCTTCTCGAGGGCGGCTATGTCGCGAACAGGCACAAAGGTGCCGCATTCCGCCTCAGAGATCATCGAGGGATAACCCGAGTACGAGGCAACGATAGGCTTCGCGGCGAGCATGTAGTCGATCAGCTTGTTCAGGGATTGGCCGTAAGCCCAAACAGCAGAATCCTGCACTGATACGTAGAGGAGGTCACATCGCGTCAGGAAGTCCTGAACCATTGACTTTGCAATGCGAGGGGCAAACGTAAGGTTGGGCAACGAGCCATAGCGGCTAAGGTAGGTTTCGCGCAAACCGCCATCCCCCAGGACCACGAAGTGGGTAGCCTCATCATCTTTCATGGCCTTAGCGCACTCCATGAGCGTGCCGAGCCCGTTCGAGATGCCGATGCTCCCTGCATACGCAACGATGAACTTGTCGCGGGGGAGATAGCTGTCACTGAAACCCTTTGGTAGTGGGGTACGTGAATCGACCGTCCTCGTCGACCCCCATCGGGACGCAGTACGTGGGCTTGGAGCTACCTGTCACCTCCTCCACGTGCTGGCGTAGATTCGGCATTGTCCCGACGATCGCGTCGGCCCGCCGGTAGCCCAGCTTCTCGATTGCGCCGAGTCCTAGCACCAGAGGACTCCTGGGGCTGAAGCCACCCGCCTCGGTCAATGTCAAGGGCCAGATATCGCGCACCTCGAAGATGAGGCGGCTCCGGTAGCGACGCCGAAGACGAAGACCACTAAGCACGGTCAGTAGCGAAAGGCTAGAGACGATGATGGCATCGGGTCGAGGCAATAGATTCGCTGGAAGACGGAGCAGCCGCCACTCGAAGTGAACCCAGCTTAGGATGCGCCTGATGGACCTGCTGGCTGAGTACTTGAGTGTGCGAACCCGGCAGAGTCGCATTCCGTCGACATCCTGGACGACGAACGGCCGTTCCGCCTCGGGCGCATCGAGAGATGCCCATGGAGTCCGATGTCAAGATCACGCTCCGATAGCCGAGATCTGCGATCTCGCGCATGATGCCGTAGCCACGACCCGCCGGACCGCCCTGGTCAGGCGTGACAACGTACTTCGACACGTACCAAACGCACGGAGCCACGGAATTCCTCAGCGCAGTTTCGGAATGCGGTTAACAGTTGAGATCACATCGGCGAAGTCGAAGCCGAGTACATCGAGATACCACTTGATGTTCTGGTACCTCGGCGCGTTCTCTTCGTCGATCAGTTTAAGTGCCTCGTCGCGGGTCAGATCGCCTTCACGGATCTGGTTACTTCGAAATGTGTCGTGTTCTGTGAACCCCGCCACGGTGTAGTAAACATAATTGTAGAAGGCGGCCGTGCCGTCGCCGATACGCCATGTAGTCGTGGTGTCGGGTGCTTTCTCCCAGTCGTACTTCTGGAGCGTCTCGTCTATCTCGCTCTCATCCCACCGCCAGTAGTCGAAGAGGTGGAAGTAGTCTGACTTGGACGCAAAGCTCCTGTAGTACTCACCCGAGAGCGTGTCCCAGAGAGATCGGTTGAAGTAGCCCGGGCTCTGAAGCATGGCTCGGAAGCGCAAGGACTGGTACCGGATTTGCTTCATCAGACCGTGAGAGTAGACCCGCTCCTCCTCGAAGTTGGGCGGCACCCCGAAGAAGCCTGCCTTGAAGTGCGTCACTTCGAGGGGATTGATTCCCCACAGATTCAGGTCGATTCCGGTCTGCTGCTTGATCGTCTGAAGGTGTCTGAAGAAGTGCTTGTCTCCGGCTGTCAGGACGCTGATCATTCCAAGATGTGGCGACTTCAGCCATGCACGGAGGTTCTCGCTGATGAAGCGGCGCTTCTTTTCGATGTCGTCTGCAACGATGATGTTCTCCACGTTCAGAGCCGACGACATCCGGCTGATGTTTCGCCGCCCCAGATCGGTCACCATGCCCCAGTCATATGTAAAGGCGATGGGCCTCAGGCCAAGCTCGTTAACCACCAGGTGGAGGGCGTAGCAGCTGTCGCGCCCACCCGAGAGCGGAACGATGCAGTCTGGGCCGTCGTCTCGCCGATATGGCTCAACGAGCTCGACTAGCTCTCCGATAGGCTGTGGCTGATTGCGAGGTTTGTAGTGGAGACAGTAGTTGCAGACACCCTCGAGATCGAACGCGATGAACGGCATGGTCTCGGGAAGCAGGCACTTCGAACAGCGTCGTAAGCCGTGGGTCTCGTACTCCAGCATCCGTTCTTCACCGGCTGCCGTCGGGAGACCCGGGATCAAGTTGAACGTTCGCTCATTCCGGTCGGTGACGCTGAAGCCGGCGCTTGATGGCGGGATGTCGATGATGACCCCGCCCCGAACCTGCACGATGCTCACGCATTCGGTTGCCTGCAGCGGGAACCGTTCTGAACTGAAGTACGTCGCACCGCCCTTCTCACCCAGGTAGAGGCTCCCGTTGTTGGACAGGAGGCACAACTTGCCGATCTTCGGAAGAGCGACCGCGCACGAAACGACGCCCTCGCATTGGCTTAATACTCGCGAAGGTAGTTCATCGAGTTCATAGCCGGCCTCAAGGTGCTCCAGAGTCATCGCCGCGATGACCTCGGAGTCGATCTCCAGCCTCCGCGGCTTGCTGAGTGTTTCCCAGATGGCCTCGTGATTGACGATGATCCCGTTGTGAATCAAGCAAACGTCGTCGTACGTGACCGGCTGGTTGTCGGCCAAGCCATTCGTGATCAATCGGCTATGCCCCATCACGAGGCGGCTGGAGTTGGGGTTGACTTCGCTCAGGAGCCGTTGCAGGCGGTAGTCAGCGCGATGAATCTCATACCGGTCGCCCGATAGGACGATCAATCCACTCGAGTCGCGACCTCGCTGCTCCGCACAGCTCGCCAGGGAATCGAGATCCTTCCGATTAACGGCGGTTCCGGAGATGATCCCGAAGATTCCACACATCGGCCGACTTCACACCGCCCCACGAACGACGAAGGCGCCCCGATCAGACGGCAGCTCGCGCGTTGCGCAACGCGCCATGGCGGGGATTCTGATCATCCTTCCTCTCCGGTGAGGCCTTATCACGGCCTGCTAGCCATTGATGCAAACAAAAATGCTATCACCGGACAGCAACCCCCCTTTTCTGACCCTCACTGAGCCATTGACCTATGCGGACTCAAGCGGGCATACCGGTCCCGGCGCCTTCGAGTCCGTGAGAGGATGCCGCGAGACGTCGTCCTTGGGCGTGAATTGGGGTCAAGAGGCTTGTGATGCTTCAGCTTCGAGATGATCGGCGCAGGCCTCACGGCCGACGCGTCGCGCACGTCTGCACGGTTCCGATGACAGCTACAAGCCTGCTGATGCCACAACTCCTTGCACTCCGGGACGCTGGTCATGATGTGTCAGTCGTGTGCGCCCCGGGACCTGGTACGGGGGATCTCCTGTCTAATGGCATCCGATTCGTGCCTTGGTCGAACGTGACTCGAGCTTGGAGCCTGCGCGCCGATGCGCAAGCTTTCGTGCAGTTGCTTCGGATACTCAAGCGTGAGCGGTTCGATGTGGTTCACACTCACAACCCGAAGCCCGGTGTTCTCGGACGTATCGCCGCCCGAGTAGTGAGAACGTCCCTGATTCTCAACACCGTTCACGGGTACTTCGCGACAAGGTCGGACCCAGTTGGCAAGCGGTCATTTGTGCTCGGAGTGGAGTTCCTGGCTGCACGATGCGGACACATTGAGCTCTTTCAGAGCGAGGAAGACCTTGCGTGGGCCCGAGAAAAGCATGTTGTACGACGCGATAGTTCGTTGCTCCTTGGAAACGGCGTAGACATCGCGGCTTTCCCTGCACCGATCGATGCTGAGCACGCGCACGTCCTTCGCGACTCCTTGGGAGTCCCAAGGGACGGGATCCTCGTCCTCACCATTGCAAGGCTTCTTCGAGAGAAGGGCATCCTCGATCTTGTCCGGGCAGCGGAGATCGTCACGGAGCACGATGATCGCATCTACTTCGCTGTCGCCGGCCCTCGCGAACTAGATAAGTCGGGGACACTCTCGCAGAGCGAGATTGACCGGGCCGAGAAAGTGCTGTCGCTGCTTGGATGGAGGGACGACACGTCTCAACTCCTGGCGGTCAGTGACGTCTTCGCGCTCCCGAGCTGGCGGGAGGGTGTACCCAGGGCAGCCATCGAGGCAGCTGCGACCGGACTCCCCTCCGTACTCACCGACATCCGCGGCTGTCGTGAGGTGGTGACACACAACCAAGAGGGACTCCTCGTGCCGCCCCGGAGCCCGAGAGAACTGGCCTCCGCCATACTCGAGCTGGCGCGCGATCCGGCGCTTCGAGCCCGCTTTGGCAGCGCTGCGAGACGGAGAGCGGAGGAGAGATTCGATGAGCGCCAAGTGGTTGCGAAAATCCTGGCGGTCACTTCGCTTGGGTAGTTCGGAGCTCTTCCGTGACTGATCTCGCCCTGGTAACGGGTGGAGCAGGGTTCATCGGTTCTGCCCTGGTTCATGGGCTGTTAGGCGAGAGCTATGTGGTCCGGGTGCTAGACGACTTGTCGACCGGCAACCGCACCAACCTCGTTGAGGTGGAGGACGATGTCGACTTCCGGATCGGGAGCATCCTTGATGCCACTGCCTTGGCGGAAGCGATGAAGGGAGTCGACGTGGTCTTCCATCAGGCCGCGCTGCCCTCGGTTTGGCGATCCGTCGCTGACCCGATGCGATCACACGACGCCGATACCACCGGCACACTTGCTGTCCTCATTGCCGCCCGCGACGCGGATGCCAAGGTGATATATGCGGGGTCGTCTTCGGCCTATGGAGATCCCGACAGGCTCCCGACCTCCGAACGCGAGCCGACGCGCCCGCAGTCGCCTTATGCGGTGGCGAAACTGGCCGGCGAGCACTACTGCCATGCCTTCAATCGGGTCTACGGGCTTCCGACCATTTCGCTTCGATACTTCAACGTGTTCGGTCCTCGCCAAGACCCGAGTTCCGAGTACTCAGCGGTGATACCTCGGTTCGTAACCTCCCTGCTGAATGGAGAGAGCCCGGTTGTCTTTGGTGACGGGAGCCAATCAAGGGATTTCACATACGTCGACAACGTTGTCCAGGCCAACATCCTTGCATCGAGGCGTGGAGAGGGTAGTTGGGGCAAGACATTCAATGTGGCGCACGGTGAGCGAACGTCACTCTTGGAGCTCCTTGAGCTGCTCTCCCATCTCTTGAACGTCCCGGCTCACCCTGTCTTTTCATCCGCGCGACCGGGGGACGTCGCGCACAGCCAGGCTGATATCACGGCGGTTCGTGAGGCGATCGGATATGTGCCGACAGTCCGCTTGGAGGACGGCCTTCGCGCAACCATTCGCTGGATTCGAGGGACGTCTCCCGTCGCAGATGATGGGTGACACGACGGGCGCCGACGACCGATCCACCGGCCGCGGCTCGCCGGCCCTCGAGAACGCCCTCTCGCTTGTCGGGGCGGGGGCGAGTGTCAGTGCCCTGAGCACGGTGCTGACCGCCGTGTCCGCCTTCCTGACGACAGCCTTGATCGTGAGACTTCTTGGGGTGAGATCGTATGGGGCGCTTGCCTTCAGCCTCTCGATCGTGGCGATGGGCGCCTCGTTGGCGCGCGCGGGGGTTGGCACCGCTACGCAGCGGACGATAGCAACGGAGTCCGATGCCGGGAATGTCGAATCCACAGCGCCGCTCGTCCGGGGGCTCAGTAGCGTCACAGTTCTTGGGGGATGCGTGGGGTTGGTGGTTGTCACCTGCGTGGTGGGTGTCACGCAAACGCAGCTGCCGGTTGAGGCCCGACTTGCTCTCGGGGCATGCCTGGGTGTTCTCCTCCTCGGCAGGAATGTTGCGTTCGCCGTATCGGCAATCGGAGGCGGGCTCGGTCGCCCCTGGGCCCTCACGCTGCCCCCGTTCTTCGGAATCCTCGGCCAGCTGCTTGTTGCTCTCACGCTGACTGCTCTAGGAGTCGCGAGTGTCGTCGCGGTCGCGGCGGGCTACGCACTTGTTGGGGTGGCCATGGCACTGACTGCGATTGCGATCGTGCGCGTACTGCTTCCGCGCTACTCCGGCATGTTCCGAGTGAAGCTGAGGCCCGCCCTGGATCTCATGAGGTTGGCAAGGCCCTTCGCCATTGCTGGAGTTAGTGCCCTCCTGATCGCCTCCTTCGACGTATTCGTGCTCGGGATAGTCCATCCGGGCGCGCCGGTGGGCTCGTACGCGCCGGTGCTTGCACTTACGGAGACGTTGATCCTGCTGCCTCCTCGACTCCTTCAGTCGTTGTTCGTGACAGCCGCGGCAGGGCTGTCCAGCAAGAGGACACCGGACTTTGAAGACCTGTACGTTCGAGTGAGCAAGCTCGCGGTTGTCCTAGCCATGCCAGCCGTGATTCTTCTGCTGATAGCGCCCAATGAACTCCTCTCGCTCGCATTCGGTGGCGTCTTCCCTAGGTCGGATCAGATCGTCTGGATCTTGGTTGCCGGCTACGTGGTGCACATCGCGTGTGGCTTCAACGCTCAGGCGCTGGTCGCGTGGGGAGACCGACGGAGCCTGGTGACATCCTTCCTTTGGCCACTCGCCGCCATGCTCCTGTTTTCGATCACGCTCATCCCCGCTCTCGGAGGCGTCGGGGCGGCTCTCGCCACCGCGCTCTCGTACGTCGTAATGAATCTGTCTCTCAGTGCGACCTTGTTTCGGCAGACGGGCGTCCACCCGATGAAGCGTGGGCTGCTGATCCTTCTTGCCCTGTCGCCTGTAGCGGTTGCATCGGCGGCGCTGATGTTCAGTCAGCTGCCGAAGGGAGTACCTGGGGCGATAGGCGCGGCGTTCGTTGCATGGGTGTGTTGGTGCGGCGCCGGTTGGGCACTCGGAGCGTTTCGTCTCTCTGAGCTCGCAGCCTTCGATCCCAGGAAGGCCATCCGGCGTCGATAGCTCACGATGGAGGATCTTCGCGAACGCGCTCCAGGATCGACCGAGTTTCGGCAACCATGCGCGACAATGAGAAGTCTGCCTCGATGTGCGCCCGGGCGCGTCGAGCGAAGCCCGGATCCGTTTCTGCGAGCGCCTCGGCAAGTCCATCGGAGAGGCTGATCGCCGACTCGGTCGGGACAACGATTCCGTGTTCGCCGACGATTCGCCTCGCATCGCCGACATCCGTGGTGACGCATCTGACGCCACAAGCCATCGCCTCGCCCAGGACATTGGGGGAGGACTCGCTCCGCGAGCTCAAGCAGAACACGTCGAAGGCGCTGTAGATGCGAGACACGTCCGTTCGATGTCCCAACCACAGAATCCGATCCGAGATGCGCAGTTGTTCCGCGAGTTCTCTGAGTGCTCGCTTTCGTTCTGTGGGCCCATCGCCGACGACAACAACGCGGATGCTTGGCTCGAGGCGTGCCAGTCGCGCGGCCGCCAACAACAAGGACTCGTGGTCTTTGACCGGTCGAAGCCGGCCCACGCTGCCGACCACCTTGTCGGTCTCGGAAAGGCCCCAGTCACCTCGCAGGGAAGCGCGCGCTTTGGAACTGAATCGGAACGTCTGCGTGTCAATACCGTTCGGTATGACGGCGACAGCTCGAGGCCGGAATCCCGCCGCGTGGTGGAATGAGCTCGCAGCCTCCGAGTTGGCAATCGCCATCGGCACCGTTCGCGACACTCGCCGGCAGAAGGAGGAAGCCACGCGTTCCTCGGGGCTCTCGATTCGCGACGAGCGCCATCCCCATACCAGTCGCGATCGGGAGCGGCGCGTCGCGATCCACGCGATTGCGTCGCTGATGGTGAGAGCGCTGTAGACGACGTCGGGCTGCAATCGATGCAGGATGCGATAGAGCCGTCGCGGTGCCCCGGCAACCATTCGCGCGCGCACAGCGACATTTGCTGCCTGGCTTGGATAGAGCGATACGACGCTGTCTGGCTTGCGTTGAGCGAGCCACTCCCAGTTGCTGCCGCCGGGCCACAGAGTCACCAGCGCAACTTGAACTCCTTCGTCAATGAGTGCATCAGCGAGCGCCGCAAACTGACGCTCCGCTCCTCCTCCTGCAAGGCTGCCGATGCTCATGACCAGCCTCACGCTGCTACAACCGATTCTCCGTCGCGCGAGACTGGGATCCAGCTCGCGGCGCCAACGACGAGCGTCGAGAACGCGATGCCCTGAATGGAGAAGCTTGTTCGTTGGATCAACAGAACCTGCGGCATCATCACGGCAGCGACGAGAAGCCACCGCGAACTCTGCCACCTCAGCCGGTCGAGACCCTCGCAGAAGACCGCAAAGCATCCGTAGACAAGAGCAACGCCCACAAAGCCGAAGTTGAGCATGGCCTCCGCAACGGGTGAGAATCCCTGTCCGGGGATCGGAAGTTGTCCGCCCGCGGGTAGGTCGGAGACTTTCAGCGCAAACGCATCGGAGAGACTCATCGGTTTGGTCCCCGGGTAAAGCGATCGGGGAAGGACGCCGGGTATCGCTTCGAGGTAGGTAACGCCCCAACGAAGCGGTTCTCGATTCGCCACCGCATCAAGCAGCGAGTAGTAGGGCCCGCGGAACTCGGTTGCGTTCGGCAGGAACGTCCCCATGCTGAAAGCGCGACTGCCCTGAAACGTCTCTGACGCTGTGATCTTCCCACTCACCAGGTAAGGAATGAAGTTTCGGATGTGCCCAAAGGCGACAAGGGCGAGGTACGCCATGAGAGCGAGCACGACCGTTCGGCGTACACGTTGGGTTTCGGGCCTGACCACTGTCGCCCAGATGGTCAATGCGACGAGACCAGCCACCAAGACGTTCAGTCTGTGTCCGAGGACAAGGGCGATGACGCCGTAGACCAAGAGTGATCCCCAGGCGAGTCTTCGGCTTCCGGTGTTCTTGAGCTCCGCGTGCGCCAACCACAGAAAGGCGATTCCGGCGAGGATGAACGACGTGTCGGGGAGTATTCCTCGTGTGTTGCCCAGCTCCTCGAGGCGGACTGCTTTCACCGTGCCGAGCACGTGTATGAGCGATCCCAGGCGACTCAGGTTGTAGATCGTCATCGCAATACCGGTGGCGAAGAGCGCGAGCCCCAACCACGGCCGAACCATCGTCGGCGGCACGAGGATCCGCCGACTGTCACCGACGTGGGCTCGCCTGCTGAGTAGCCATGACATTCCTACGAACGCGAGGATGGCGACCAGGCTCACGGCCGCGGACGTTGCATAGACTTCGATCCCGAAGCTGTCCGGATAGACGTTGGGGACGGCGCCGTTCACGATGACAGTGACGCCGATTTCGACCGGGATCAAACCCAGATACAGGGCCGCCAACAACACGAACAACGCCGCCGGATCCGCCCACCCGCGCTCGCGTATCCGCTGTCGAACGAACAGATAGCTGATCGCAAGAATCGACATGCCGGTGATCAGCACAACCGCTACGAATGGCTCGTGGGAAATGGCTAGGGCGGCCCCGGCCGCCGCGGTGCAAGCGGCCACCGCGGCCATCCTCGGAGCAAGCCTCCATCCGCGGCCCCTGGCTGTGTCGGTCATGAATGTCGTGTGAGCCTCATCGTCGAGCCAGCGCTGAGTACATCAGATCCTTCGCTCGGGCAACTGTCTGCCAATCGTGTTGGGTCGCACGCGCTCGCGCCGCGTGACTTAAGCGTTCGGCCTCCGAGGTTGTCAACGCCTCAATCAGCCTCCGGGCGACGTCGTACTCATTGGGCTCCGCAAGGAATCCGTTGACACCATCGCGTATGACTTCCACCACGCCTCCGACGGCCGTGCTCACTGGGATGCGACCCATTGCCATGCCTTCGAGCAGAGCATTAGGAGTGCCCTCGCTGTCGGATGTGAGTGCGACGACGCGCGACCGCTTCACTGTCGGCCTCACATCCTCGACACTGCCGGCGATCGCAACGGCGTCTTGAAGATCAAGCGTTCGAACAAGCGTCCGAATCCTCGGCATCTCGGGCCCGTCCCCGATGAGGTGCGCGGTGGCGGCAGGAATTGCCCGACGGACCAATGCCAGTGCCCGCAAGAAGCGATCGTGCCGCTTTACGCTTCGCATGTTGGCAACCATCGCGATGACGGGGTTGGCCGGGAGTGCCTCGCGACGGAAACGTGCGAGATCGATCCCATTCGGTATGACGCTGAGTGGAGGGTGCCACAAGTCGTGCTCTCGCGTAAATCTTGCAATGGAGTCCGACTCGCACACCATCGCGACCATCCGACGATGCACCAAACCCTCCAAGCCCCGATACCAAAGTCGGTTGTCATAGCTGTTCCCTCCTACTCGCGACGCGAGGATCGGCGTGCCCCGAGGGATGGTCGCCGCCGCAACGAACTCGGCTTCCGACAGGTGGGCAACGACCAGGTTCACGTGCTGTTCGCGAATCGTTTCGCTGATCGGCCGTCTGAGCCGCGGAAGGTCGAAGGGGGATGTGCGCCCGAGCGATAGGGGTGTCACGAGCAACGGTCGAGTAGTGAATTGGGACTGCAAACTAACGGGAAACCGCCAAGCGAGAATGATGTGGCGCAGTGATGGGTCGGAGTGCCGAATGTAGTCGAGCAACTGGAGCTCAGTCCCGCCTCTGCCCAATGAGGCGATCAGATGAAGGACCGTGAGACTCGGGCTGTCGGCCATCAGCTCTCTCCGTGTTGAAGGCTAGCCTTCCGGGCACGACTCTCGCCCGGCTCATCTATTGTGCTTGAGATGGGTCCCGAGGCGGCACACGACTGAGTCATGAGCTCATCCAAGAGAGCCTTCGATGTTGTTGTCGCGGGGACACTGCTGATCGTGCTGTCGGTTCCCCTTCTTGTCTTGTGCATTCTGACCTTCGCGACCATGGGATGGCCTGTCTTCTTCCGGCAACGCCGAGCGGGCTACCAAGGCGCCATCTTCACCATCAACAAGTTGCGCACTATGCGATATGGGTCCGGCCCGGACGACGTGCGCATTTCTCCTTACGGCGCCTGGTTGAGAAGTCTCAGTCTCGATGAGTTGCCCGAGCTGATCAATGTCTTGAAGGGTGAGATGAGCCTGGTTGGCCCTCGGCCGCTCCTCCCGCAGTACCTTGCGCGCTATTCGCCTGCACAAGCCCGGCGACACGAGGTTCGACCGGGTATGACGGGCTGGGCTCAAGTGCATGGCCGCAATACCATCACGTGGGAGCAAAAGTTCGACTTGGACGTCTGGTACGTGGACCACTGGTCCATGGCTCTCGACCTCAGAGTTCTCCTCTTGACTGCCAAGCAGGTCTTCAGCGGGGAGGGGATAAGCGCCGAAGGACATGCGACGATGCCCGAGTTCATGGGCACCGAACAGGAAGATCAGCAGTGACCGATCTCGTGATCGTAGGCACCGGTGGTCAGGCACGTGAGATTCACGAGCTCCTGGAGGCGCGTGACGCGACTTCCCCCTGGACCTTGCTTGGGTTCCTCGACGACAGCGGGGAGACCCGAACAGTGCATGAGCTACCAGTGCTCGGAACGACGGATTGGCTGGAACAACACGCAGAGGTGGCGGTGGTCGTCGGAGTTGGATCCAGCCGAGTGAGACGAGCTGTCGCGGAGCGGCTCCGAGGCCTGGGAGTAAGTGAGTTTCCGACATTGGTTCATCCCGCCGCACACGTCGGCACCCACGTGCAGCTAGGCGTTGGATCGATCGTTGGCGCGAACGCCGTCGTTACCACCGACGTCTATGTCGGCGAGTTCGGTCTGATCAACTTCGGTGCCACGGTGGGGCATGACGTTGTGGCCGGAGACTTCGTGACCGTGGCGCCTGGAGCCAATGTCTCGGGCTCGTGTTCGCTCGAGGACGGTTGCGACGTTGGTACCGGCGCTTCGATCGTTCAGGGCATGAAGATCGGCGAATGGGCGATCGTGGGCGCCGGCGCAACGGTCATCGAGGATGTTCCCGCCAATTCCACCGTGGTGGGCACGCCTGCACGCGTAACTGAACAGCGTCTTGAAGGCTGGCACCTGAGTGACTGATCCTCTGTCGATGTCGGCGCCCGACATCACACCTGACGACTTGCAGGAAGTGGTCGTCACAATCCAGTCGGGATCACTCGGTCTGGGGAGTCGTGCCGACGAGTTCGAGCGACGGTGCGCGGAGATCGCCGGGGTCCAGTTCGGTGTGGCTGTCTCCTCGGGAACGGCCGGCCTCCATCTGATCGTTCGCGGTCTCGGACTCGGCCCCGCAGACCGAGTGTTGGTCCCTTCCTTCACGTTTGCCGCGAGTGTGAACGCGCTCATCTACGAGGGTGCGACGCCCGTCTTCGTCGACATCGAGCACGACACGTTCAATGTCGATCCAGCGGCGCTCGATGCGTCCGCCGGAGACGCGAGTGGTGTCATGGCAGTCGACGTCCTCGGTCACCCTGCCGATTGGGCCGCGATCGAAGCGATCGCCGCGACGAATGGTCTTCCTATTGTCGACGACTCGTGCGAAGCGATCGGTGCGCCTACGCTCAAAGGCCGTCCGCCGGCTCCTTTGGGCGGGCCGGCTGCTTCGCCTTCTACCCGAACAAGCAGATCACCACCGGCGAGGGCGGCATGATCGTCACCGACGACGAGGAACTCGCTCGCGTCTGCCGGTCGCTGCGCAACCAAGGCCGCGGCGAGATGGGCGCGTGGCTCGAGCACGAGCGTCTCGGCTTCAACTATCGGATGGACGAGATGTCTGCTGCGCTCGGCGTGTCGCAGATCTCGCGACTCGATCAGATCCTCGCAAGGCGCGCCGCCGTCGCGGCCATGTACACCGAGCGCCTGGCCGGGCTCGAGTGGGTACGGCCACCTGTTGTGCGCCCCGAGGTCGAGATGAGCTGGTTCGTCTACGTGGTGCTGCTCGACTCGGGGCATCGACCGCGACGCCGTCATCGCGCGGCTTGCCGAGCGGGGAGTGCCGTCACGGGCGTACTTCTCGCCAATCCACCTGCAGCCGTACATCCGCGAACGGTTCGGGACTCGCGAAGGCATGCTCCCCGTGACTGAGGACGTCGCCCGTCGCACGCTCGCGCTGCCGTTCCACACCAACCTCCCCGAGGAGCATGTGGAGCGAGTCGTGGCCGCTCTGCGGCGAGCGGTCTAGGCCGTCAGTCTCGGGCAGAGTAGGTGAAGGTCAGCGTGGTCGTCGTTCCCGGCGGGATCAGGATCGACTGGCTCATCACGTGTGCCGCGACCTCGTCCCACTCGTACGGGATCTCGTGTCGGCCGTTCTCGCTTGCGGACACGAACCGTCGATCCCTCCGGCACGTAGACGTTGACGTCGGTGCCGAACGTGCCGATCGGCTTGCCGCCCACCTCCGACGGGTGCATGCCCGAGCAGGATGCTCTTCGGCCCGGTCGGCGCGCTGTTCTCGATCGTCACCGTGACCGTGACCGTCGGGCGGCCCTTCTCGTCGGTGCCGTGCTCGACCTTGGCGTCGGTCGTCGGCGAAGTAGCCGGCGCGGTTGTTGGTGAATCCGTTGAGCGTCACGATCGGCGAGCCGTCGGCGGGCAGCGCGAACGCGCCGTGGCGCCGAGCTCCTGCAGAGCCTGCTGTCTCTTCGCGGCGTCGGTCGCTCCAGACCTGGAGGTGCCTGCCGGCGACGCTGCTCGAGATCGCCGACGACAGCGTCTGCTCGCCGGCAGCGGGCTCGAGAGCACGGCGCTCCACAAAGCGTCGCCGATCCCGATCTCCCAGGCGTCGGATTGCTGTCTGCGACGTCGTCCTGTAGACGTCGGCGCCGACGATCTGCTCGCACGTTGTCGGCGGTGATGGGCTCGGGCCAGGCCGGCGTCTCGACCGGGCCGATCACCGCGAGCAGCGCCGACATCAGCGTCGGGTCGCCCGCGATCACGCCGTCGACCGGCTGGCCGCCGCCGGCCTCCCAGATCTCCTTCATGAACCAGGCTGCGGTCGGGAAGTCGGGTGTGTAGGTGGTGTCCCAGAAGACGCTGTCGATGCCGGCCCAGCCCCAGGCCTTCTTGGCGTCGAGCGGGGCCGTCGACCGGCGGCCTCACCTTCGGAATCTCGGACGTCG
Source organism: uncultured Actinomycetes bacterium (assembly GCA_963816105.1). Taxonomy (GTDB): domain Bacteria; phylum Actinomycetota; class UBA4738; order UBA4738; family HRBIN12; genus AC-51. Next base: position 26,072 of record CAWFJH010000005.1, read on the forward strand.
CGTGGAGACCGCTCACGCTCATCTGCTGTGCCGTCGGTGTGGAGCAGGCCGAAGACGCCGGGGTAGCCGCCCGATCCGCGAGGGTCCGAGGGCGAGACCGTCACCAGGAGATAGGTGCGCTCGCCGTCGACGCCGAGCATCGGCGGCAACAGACCGGCGAGGCCGGCGGCGACCGAGGCCTGCTCGGCGCGAGCGTGGATCTCGTCCTTGGCCTCGCCGACCAGTTCGCCGAGGGGCGCGCGAAGCGACGACGGGTCGATGGGGGAGAGCTCGGCGTCGGCTCGGTTCAGCAGGTCGGCTGCCTTCGAGATGTCGGGTGCCGCCCGCTGGATCGCGCCGGCGTCGATCTGTCCGCCGGGCGCGAAGCCCGGGATGCCCGAGCCGTCCCAGCCGGCTTCCTCGGCGGCGTCGGCGTAGGCGGTGCCGCCCTGGGCGGCGAGCACGATCGCTTCGGCGCCGCGGCGGGCGGCGTCGATCTCGTCGCTGAACCAGGGGAGCGCACCTGCGATCGAGACGGCAGGGTGCGCGAGTGCGCCCCGCGCCTCTTCGCCCCCGGATTGCGCGGCCCCGAAGTCGTTACGAGCCGTTGCGACGTCGCCGCTCTGGAGGCTCGCCCCGCCCGACTCGAGGGTGTCGCGCGCCTGCTGGAACCCGTCCACCGCACGGGCGCTCGCCCAGGCGAGGTCGGCAACGAACAGCGCGATCAGGATGCCGAGCCCGAGCAAAACCCAAGGCCAGACCCTGCGGCGTCGCCTGGACCGGGGGGAGGGAGTCATTGAGCAAAACGGTACCCCACTCACGTTGCGACCTTGCGACGAGCGATGCTCCGGGCTACCCTTGATGAAACTCAGCGCTCGGCAAAGAGGCGCGTCTCACCCTCGACGAGGAGCCACGGCATGCACAAGACGATGAAGCTGGCGGTCACGGCATTCGCCACGGTGATGCTGGTCGCGGGTCCGGCCGTCGCCGTCAGCAACGCGAACACGACGACCTCTCTGAAGGCGAACAAGACGACCGTGCAGGCGGGCAACAAGGTCGAGTTCACGATCAAGCTGAAGTCCAAGAAGGACAAGTGCGTGAAGAACATGGAAGTCGACTTCTATCGCAACGGCGTCTTCCAGGACACGTTCATCACCGGCAACGGCGGGGGCTTCACTTTCAACCGGTTCCCGAACACCAGCGGTAACTTCCGGGCCGTGTTCGGTGGAGCCAAGGTCGGCCAGCATCCGCACCGGGTCAACTGCAAGCCGAGCGCCTCGGACATCGTCCACATCACGGTCAAGCAGTAGCAGCGCCCTAGGGCTGCTTCAGTACCGCGTGGGTTCCGACGCGGCGCCAGATCACGTGACGTTCGCCGGGCGATCGAGCCTCGCCGAAGCTGAAGGTCGCCCTGCCGTCGGGCGCGAACGTCAACTCGAACACTCCGGGAGCGTGCTGCACGCCCTTGATTCGAAGCCCCCGCGGCATGGTCCCGGAGCGCAATCCCTCGACGAACTTCTGCACCGCCGCCAGGAAGGCATCCTTCTGCTCCCGGGACAAGTCGTCGAATTCGCGAGCGAACCGGCTCGCCACTTCATACGTCGGCGTCACGCCGTTCCTCGAGCGCCTTGATGAACTCCTCACCGCTCGCGTAGAAGGTCGTTCGGCCGGCCGCGATGTCGGCCTCGGCCTCTCGCTCGCCGGCCTGCCACTCGGGCGTCCAGAACCATGCTTGTGAGGCGTCGATCTGCTTCTTCGGGCGCAGCAGAATGCCGTCGTCGGTGATCTCGAATTCGATCGCGTCCCCCTCCTCGATGTGCGCTGCCTCGCGGATTTCACGGGGGAGGGTGATCTGTCCCTTCGCGCGAACGGTACCGATCGTCACCGACACCACCTCCGTGAGTCAGACTATCCGACTTTCCGACGATACGGGAGGGGCGTCGTCGGAAACGACATCGCGTCTGCGGGGGTTCTAGGTGCGGACCTATGCTCGAACCTACGAACGTCCGGTCCTCGCCCCGTGCGGCGGCGGAGCTCGGATTCGAGGGATTCTTCGCTGCCGAGTACCCCCGACTCGCGCGAGCGATGTTTCTGCTGACCGGGGATACCGGGGACCGGCGTCGCGTTAGTCCCGGCGGCGGGAGGCAAGACAGTCAAGGTCGCCGAATGCAGCAAGACCATGCGGGGAGACCGCCCCTCCTGGTTCCCCGACGGCTTGCACCTGCTCGTCGGCTAGGCGCTTCTTAGTTGACCCTTAATCGGACATGGGTGCGCCCATAAGCACCCTTCTGCCGATGATGGCAACCACACGACGAAGGGGGACCCCCATGAACCTCAGGAAGGCGATCGCGATCGCCAGCGCGGCGGCCTTGTCGGTGCTCGGCATCGCAGCCGGATCCGCGTACGCGGCCTCACATCGAGCGACAACCGCCAGGGCCCACCACCCTGCCGGCATCGCGCGAGCGCACCCGCAGGGGCTGCAGCTCAAGCTCCACCAGACCGCGGCAGCCACCACGACTGCGCCCGATCAGTCCGGCACGAGCGACGACTCGACCGAGTCCGACAGTTCGACCGACGACTCCACGGACGACAGCTCGACGGGCTCGAGCGGTTCCTCCGAGGAGCAGGACTCGAACGAGAGCGACGACGACTCGCAGGAAGAGTCCGACGACCAGGGCGAGGACGACCAGGAAGAGTCGGAGGACTCCCAGGGTCAGGACCAGCACCAATCCGACGACGGCGAGAGCGACGAGGGCGGCTCGGGTTCCGAGGACTGACCGAGACTGACCCTCGTCGCCTGCACGGACGCCGACGGCGACACCCAGCTGCTGCACGCCCGAAAGCCGTTGACGAGCGGAACGATCATTGTCGTCAACCGATTGACGCTTCTCACACCGTCAATCGGTTGACGAGTTTCTGGGGGAGACCCCTCCCTCCTGTATACCTTTCGAGCAACCTCCGTAAGCGGCCAAATCCCCAGGTTGATCCGCCGGGAGGGTTGACGACGGCCCCCAGGGGGCGTACTTTTCCCCCCTGTCCAGGCCGGGCCCCCGCCGGCCTGGTTGACGCACGCCCCTTCAATCCGTACACTGCTCGTTTGCCGTGCCGTCTACAGTTGTGCCGTCCACCGCGCCCTGCCTCGTGCGCTCGAAGAATTCCCGGGAGGGATCTAGGCCTTGCCTGACCAGCTCGTTCCTGTGCGCCAACGTGTCAGTTTCGCCAAGCTCGAAGAGGTCCTCGAACTTCCGGACCTCGTCGCCATCCAGAAGGACTCCTTCGATCAGCTTCTGAACGAAGGCATCAAGGAAGTTCTCGACGAAGTAAGCCCGATCGAGGACTTCACCGAGCAGTTCCAGCTCTACTTCGGCCGCCACGAATTCCGCGACCAGAAGTTCTCCGAAGAGGAGTGCCGCGACAAGGACATCACCTTCTCGCGCCCCCTGTTCGTCGAGGCGACCTTCGTCAACAAGGTCACCGGCGAGATCAAGGAGCAGGAAGTCTTCATGGGCGACTTCCCCATGATGACCTCCCGCGGCACCTTCATCATCAACGGCACCGAGCGCGTGGTCGTCTCCCAGCTCGTGCGCTCGCCCGGCGTCTACTTCAGCCGCGAGCCCGACAAGACCACCGACAAGGACATCTACATCGCCAAGATCATCCCGGGCCGTGGCGCATGGCTCGAGTTCGACGTGGACAAGAAGGACACCGTCGGCGTTCGCATCGACCGCAAGCGCCGGCAGTTCGTCACCACCTTCCTCAAGGCCATGGGCTGGACCAACGAGGAGATCCTCAAGCTCACCCACAACGCGCCCTCGATCCAGGCGACCCTCGAGAAGGACCACACCGAGACCCAGGTCGAGGCGCTCGAGGACATCTACCGCAAGCTTCGTCCGGGCGAGCCGCCGACGGCCGAGTCGGCCAAGACCCTGCTCGAGAACCTCTTCTTCAACCCCAAGCGCTACGACCTGGCCAAGGTCGGGCGGCACAAGATCGACAAGAAGCTCGGGAACGCGACCGGTGAGCTCGGCAAGCAGCTGCGCGCCCACCTCAAGACGGCCGGCGAGCTCGACAACCCCGACAAGAAGCCCTGGGAGCAGTTCAAGGTCCGCGTGATGTCGGCCCAGGCCAAGGAAGAGCAGGCCGGCGGTATCAACGGCGGTCCCAAGTACAAGGGAACGCTCACCTTCGAGGACCTGCTCAAGACCATCCTGTACGTGGTCAGCCTGCACGCGGGCGAAGAGGGCTATGACCCCGACGACATCGACCACTTCGGCAACCGGCGCCTGCGTTCGGTCGGCGAGCTGATCCAGAACCAGATCCGGATCGGCCTGTCGCGCATGGAGCGCGTCGTGCGCGAGCGCATGACGACCCAGGACGTCGAGGCGATCACGCCGCAGACCCTGATCAACATCCGCCCGGTCGTCGCCTCTATTAAGGAGTTCTTCGGCACCTCGCAGCTGTCGCAGTTCATGGACCAGACCAACACGCTGTCGGGTCTGACCCACAAGCGGCGTCTGTCGGCCCTCGGGCCCGGCGGTCTGTCCCGCGAGCGCGCGGGCTTCGAGGTCCGCGACGTGCACCCGTCCCACTACGGCCGGATGTGCCCGATCGAGACCCCGGAGGGCCCGAACATCGGCCTGATCGGGTCGCTGTCGAGCTTTGCGCGGATCAACCAGTTCGGCTTTATCGAGACCCCGTACCGGCGCGTGGACAACGGCAAGGTCACCTCCAAGATCGACTACCTGTCGGCCGACGAGGAGGACCGCCACGTCATCGCGCAGGCCAACACCCCGTACGACGCCAAGACGGGGCAGCTGGCCGACTCGGTGCTGGTGAGGCGTAAGGGCGGCGAGGTCGACTCCGTGCCCCCGACCGAGGCCGACTACATGGACGTCTCGCCCAAGCAGCTCGTCTCGATCGCGGCGGCGCTGATTCCGTTCCTCGAGCACGACGACGCCAACCGCGCCCTGATGGGCGCCAACATGCAGAAGCAGGCCGTGCCGCTGCTTCGTTCCGAGGCCCCGCTCGTGGGCACCGGGGTGGAGTTCCGCGCGGCGGTCGACGCCGGCGACGTCCTGATCGCCACGGTCACCGGTGTGGTCGAGGACGCCTCGGCCGACCAGATCATCGTCAAGGACGCCCGCGGTCAGCTGCACACCTACGACCTGATCAAGTTCCGCCGCTCCAACCAGGGCACCAACGTCCACCAGAAGCCGATCGTCGCCGCGGGTGACCGCGTGCAGAAGGGCCAGGTCATCGCCGACGGTCCCTCGACCGAGTCCGGCGAGATCGCCCTGGGCAAGAACCTGGTGGTCGCCTACATGCCGTGGGAGGGCCACAACTACGAGGACGCGATCATCCTGTCCGAGCGCCTGGTCAAGGAGGACGTCCTGACCTCGATCCACATCGAGGAGCACGAGGTCGACGCCCGCGACACCAAGCTCGGCGCCGAGGAGATCACCCGCGACATCCCCAACGTCTCCGAGGAGATCCTCAAGGACCTCGACGAGCGCGGGATCGTGCGGATCGGGGCGGAGGTCTCACCCGGCGACTACCTCGTCGGCAAGGTCACCCCGAAGGGCGAGACCGAGCTCACGCCGGAGGAGCGCCTGCTGCGCGCGATCTTCGGTGAGAAGGCGCGCGAGGTGCGCGACACCTCGCTCAAGGTGCCGCACGGCGAGCAGGGCAAGGTCATCGGCGTTCGCGTCTTCAACCGCGACGACGGCGACGAGTTGCCGCCCGGCGTCAACCAACTGGTGCGGGTCTACATCGCGCAGAAGCGCAAGATCTCCGACGGGGACAAGCTCGCCGGCCGCCACGGGAACAAGGGCGTCATCTCGACGATCCTTTCCGAGGAGGACATGCCGTTCCTCGCGGACGGCACGCCGGTCGACATCATCCTCAACCCGATGGGTGTGCCGTCGCGGATGAACCTCGGGCAGGTGCTCGAGGCCCACCTCGGCCTCGCCGCCCTGTGGGGCTTCTCGAAGGACGGCGTCGACTACGAGGGGCCGGCCTACGTGGCGACCCCGGTGTTCGACGGCGCGCGCGAGCACGAGATCCTCGAGGCGATCCGGTCGGTGCACCCCGACAAGGACGGGCGCAAGATGGTCGACTCGGTCGGCAAGGCGACGCTGTTCGACGGCCGCTCCGGCGAGCCCTACGAGGAGCCCGTCACCGTGGGCGTCTCCTACATCCTGAAGCTGCTGCACCTGGTCGACGACAAGATCCACGCCCGTTCGACCGGGCCGTACTCGATGATCACGCAGCAGCCGCTCGGCGGAAAGGCCCAGTTCGGCGGCCAGCGGTTCGGCGAGATGGAAGTGTGGGCGCTCGAGGCCTACGGCGCGGCCTACGCGCTGCAGGAGCTGCTCACCATCAAGTCCGACGACGTGTTGGGCCGCGTGAAGGTCTACGAGGCCATCGTCAAGGGCGAGAACATCCCCGAGCCGGGCATCCCCGAGTCCTTCAAGGTCCTGATCAAGGAGATGCAGTCGCTCTGCCTCAACGTCGAGGTGCGTTCCTCGACCGGTGAGGAGATCGAGCTGCGCGAGACCGACGAGGACGTCTTCCGCGCTGCGGAGGAGCTTGGTATCGACCTGTCCCGGCGTGAGCCGGCCGGGGCCGACTTCGACTGAATGCCTGAGGAGGCGAAGTCTTAAGTGTTGGACGTCAACTACTTCGACGAGCTTCGAATCGGCCTTGCCACCGCCGACCAGATCCGTGCCTGGTCAAACGGCGAGGTCAAGAAGCCGGAGACGATCAACTACCGCACGCTCAAGCCCGAGAAGGACGGCTTGTTCTGCGAGCGCATCTTCGGGCCGACGCGCGACTGGGAGTGCCACTGCGGCAAGTACAAGCGCGTCCGCTTCAAGGGCATCATCTGCGAGCGCTGCGGCGTCGAGATCACGCGTTCCAAGGTGCGCCGCGACCGGATGGGCCACATCGAGCTGGCCGCCCCGGTCACCCACATCTGGTACTTCAAGGGCGTTCCGTCGCGTCTGGGCTACCTGCTCGACCTGGCGCCCAAGGACCTCGAGCGGATCATCTACTTCGCCGCCTACGTGATCACCCGGATCGACGACGAGCGCCGGCACAAGGACTTCCCCGGCATCTCGACCGAGCTCGAGACCGAGAAGCGCGACCTCGAGGCCGACCGTGACGAGGACGTCCGCAAGCGTCTCGCCGAGCTCGAGGACCGGCTGAAGGAGCTTGCCGACGAGGGCGCCAAGGGCGCGCAGCTGACCGCCGCCAAGCGGGAGGCCCAGCGCGACGTCGAGAAGATCCACGAGGCCACGGGCCGCGAGACCCAGCACCTCGACGACGTGCTGGCCGCGTTCAAGAGCCTGAAGATGAAGCAGCTGGTGGCAGACGACAACGTCTACCGGTCTTTGCGGGAGCGCTTCGGCGACTACTTCGACGGCGGCATGGGGGCCGAGGCGATCAAGCGCCTGCTGGTCGACATGGACACCGTCGCGGAGGCCAACAACCTCCGGGAGATCATCGAGACCGGCAAGGGCACCAAGAAGCTCAAGGCGATCAAGCGGCTGAAGGTCGTCGCGAACTTCGCCGAGGGGCGCTCGCTGCCGACCGGGCATGGTGCTCGACGCCGTGCCGGTGATTCCGCCGGACATCCGTCCGATGGTGCAGCTCGACGGTGGCCGCTTCGCGACCTCCGACCTCAACGACCTGTACCGCCGCGTGATCAACCGGAACAACCGGTTGAAGCGGCTGCTCGACCTGCAGGCGCCCGAGATCATCGTCAACAACGAGAAGCGGATGCTGCAGGAGGCCGTCGACGCGTTGTTCGACAACGGGCGGCGCGGCCGTCCGGTGACGGGCCCGGGCAACCGGCCGTTGAAGTCGATTTCGGACATGCTCAAGGGCAAGCAGGGCCGGTTCCGCCAGAACCTGCTCGGCAAGCGCGTCGACTACTCGGGCCGTTCGGTCATCGTGGTCGGGCCGGAGCTTCGCCTGCACCAGTGCGGGCTGCCCAAGCAGATGGCGTTGGAATTGTTCAAGCCGTTCGTGATGAAGCGGCTCGTCGATCAGGCGCTGGCGCAGAACATCAAGAGCGCCAAGCGGATGGTCGAGCGTGCGCGCCCGCAGGTGTGGGACGTGCTCGAGGAGGTCATCCGCGAGCACCCGGTGATGCTCAACCGCGCGCCGACCCTGCACCGTCTGGGCATCCAGGCCTTCGAGCCGGTGCTGGTCGAGGGCAAGGCGATCAAGATCCACCCGCTCGTGTGCACGGCGTTCAACGCCGACTTCGACGGGGACCAGATGGCGGTGCACGTGCCGCTGTCGGCCGAGGCGCAGGCCGAGGCGCGGATCCTGATGCTGTCGACCAACAACATCCTGTCCCCGGCGCACGGCCGTCCGGTCGCGACGCCGACCCAGGACATGGTGTTGGGCCTGTACTACCTGACCTATGAGACCAACCGCGGCGGCGTCGACGACGAGACGATGCCGGCGCTCGGCTCGGAGGCCGAGGCGCTGCTGGCGCTTGACGCCGGCTACCCGCTGCACGATCCGATCAAGGTCCGGCTGGAGAACAAGAAGCTGCCGGCGTCGCTGTTGCCCGAGGGCTACGACGCGGAGGCGCTTGCGTGGGCCGAGCGCCCGCCGGTCTTCACCACGACGATCGGACGCGTGGTCTTCAACGGGGCGTTTCCGGACGACTTCGAGTACCGCAACCAGCAGGTGATGAAGTCCGACATCGGGGCGCTCGTCGACGAGGTCGTGCACACCTACGACCGCGCGACGGTGGAGCAGACGCTCGACAATTTGAAGAACCTCGGGTTCCACTACGCGACCCGCGCCGGTGTGACGATCGGCATCGAGGACGTGACCACGCCGGAGTCGAAGGCGCGGATCCTCGAGGAGCACGAGAAGCGCGCGACGAAGGTCGAGCAGCAGTTCAAGCGGGGGATCATCACCGACGACGAGCGTCGTCAGGAGCTGATCGAGATCTGGACCGAGGCCACCGACGAGGTGCAGAAGGCCATGGAGGCCCAGTTCACTCCGACGAACCCGATCTACATGATGGCCAACTCGGGTGCGCGCGGAAACGCGATGCAGATCCGCCAGGTGGCCGGTATGCGCGGTCTGGTGGCCAACCCGAAGGGCGAGATCATCCCGCGGCCGATCAAGTCGAACTTCCGCGAGGGTCTGACCGTGCTGGAGTACTTCATCTCGACGCACGGCGCCCGCAAGGGACTGGCCGACACGGCGCTTCGTACCGCCGACTCGGGGTATCTGACCCGGCGTCTGGTCGACGTGGCCCAGGAGGTCATCGTCCGCGAGGAGAACTGCGGGACCGACCGGTCGATTCCGGTGCGGGTCAACGTCGAGCGTCCCGACGGGACGGTCGTCAAGCACTCGCACGTCGACACGTCGCTGTTCGCGCGGGTGCTCGCCGAGGACGTCAAGGTCGGACGCACGGTGGTGGCCAAGGCCGGCGACGAGGTGTCCGACGAGCTCGGCCAGAAGATCATCGACTCGGGTGTGATCGAGGCGCGGGTGCGCTCGGTGACCACCTGCGAGGCCGAGATCGGCGTGTGCGCGGCGTGCTACGGCCGCTCGCTTGCGAGCGGCCGGATGGTCGACATCGGCGAGGCGGTCGGCATCATCGCCGCCCAGTCGATCGGTGAGCCCGGCACGCAGCTGACGATGCGGACGTTCCACACCGGCGGTGTCGCCGGCGAGGACATCACCCACGGTCTGCCGCGTGTGCAGGAGCTGTTCGAGGCGCGCAAGCCCAAGGGCGAGGCGCAGATCACCGAGCTCTCGGGCGAGGTCGAGATCGAAGACGACGACGAGAAGCACGTGCGGCACATCCGCGTGACGGATGAGACGGGCGCGGCGGTCGAGTACCCGGTGTCGTTCCGGGCGCGTCTGTCGGTCGGCAACGGCGATCGCGTCGAGGTCGGGCAGCAGCTGACCGAAGGGTCGGTGAACCCGCACGACATCCTGCGCGTCAAGGGCGTGCTCGCGCTGCAGCAGCACCTGGCGGACGAGGTCCAGATGGTGTACCGCTCGCAGGGCGTCACGATCCACGACAAGCACATCGAGCTGATCGCACGTCAGATGCTGCGCAAGGTGCACATCATCGAGCCGGGCGACTCGGACTTCCTGCCGGGAGACCTGATCAACCGGCGCGTGTTCGAGGACCGCAACGGCGACACCGTCGAGAACGGCGGGACGCCGGCGTCGGCCCGGCCGGTGCTGCTGGGGATCACGAAGGCGTCGCTTGCGACCGACTCGTGGCTGTCGGCGGCGTCGTTCCAGGAGACGACGAAGGTGCTGACCGACGCGGCGATCGGCGGGCGTTCGGACCCGCTGCTCGGGCTGAAGGAGAACGTGATCATCGGCAAGCTGATCCCGGCCGGCACGGGGATGAACCGCTACCGCAACGTGCAGGTGCGGATCAAGCCCGAGGCGATTCCGGAGTACTGGCTGCAGCGGCAGCGCGAGCTGCTGGATGCGACGGCCGACGTGGACGATGCGTCGTACGGCACCGGTTCCGGCGAGCCGGCGCTCGTGGGGCTGACCCGCGAGCAGGCCGAGCGGATGCTGGGCGGCGGCGCCGAGGAGTAGAGCACCACGGTGGTTGGGGGGCGGCGCTTCGCGCCGCCCCCCTTCCTGTTGCACCCAAGCGATACGCCCTGGGGCCATGCCCCAGGAAACTCGTCATCCGACTGACGCCTTTCCGACCGTCAGCTCATTGACGCCTTACCTCCAGGCAAGGCGTCAACCGCTTGACCGCTATTGGGCTCACTTCTTGTCAGCCCTCACCAGTTGTCAACCTCACCAGCGCGCCTGGAACGGGTTGGGCTTGGGCAACGGCTCGCCCCAGATGCCGGTTCGCCTCGTCGAGCGGGCGAGCTCCCGGACCACCGACTCCTGCGCCTTGACGATCATCCGTCGCTCGCGGATCGAGACGCGTTCGACGGCGTCCATGGTCTCCTCGAGCCGCCATCGCGCGCGGGCGAGCACGTCGTCGCCTTCGGGGAGGAGCTGGACCGACTTGATCCAGCCGTCGTCGCGCCACCGCAGGATGCCGTGCCGGTCGATCTGCCGGACGAGCGAATGCGCGGCCTGCCGGCTGATGCCCATCCGCCGGCCGATTGCCCCCGGGTGGATCCAGCCCTCCGCGCGCTGAATCTCCAACAGCGCGTGGAACTGCCCGAACGTGAGCCCCTGCCCGCTGAGTTCGGCGTCGAATTGCCGAACGAGCCGCCGTCCGCAGCGCACCGCCGCGACGATGACCGTGAACGTCGGCGGCGCGAAGTCGAACGGATCGTCCTCGTCCTCATCCGTCACGAACCCGTCGATCTCGACCTCGTAGTCCTCCATGGCTCTTCATATCGCCCGCTACCGACACCGCTAGGAATCTCCGGCACCCCGCATCAACGCATTGACGTCTTGACGGGAGGTAAGGCGTCAAGAGGCTGACGGGCTTGAAAGCGTCAGTCGGTTGATGAGTTTCCTGGAGCAAGGTACCCGGTGGGTCGCGTCAAACCGCAACCCACCGGGCACCCTCAGGGCACGATGTTCTGGTTGAGGTGGAACAGGTTGCCCGGGTCGTACGTCCGCTTGACCTCCAGCAGCCGGTCGTAGCTCGGCCCGTAGTTGTCGCGCACCCGCCCCTGGTCGTCCGAGGCCATGAAGTTGACGTAGCCGCCGGCCTCCGAGTGCGGCGCCGTGGCCGCCGCGTAGTCCTTCACCCACTTGATGTTCTGCTCGTTGTCGGCGGGGTCGGGCCACGCACCCACGATCACCATGGCGAAGTTGGCGTCGCGGTGGCCCCAGGCGGTCTCCTCCGCAGCCACCCGGTGCACCGCGCCGTTGATCGGGTAGATGTGCATCGTCGAGTGCACGGTCGGCACCTCGGGGCCATGCGTCAGGTGCGTCGCGATCGCCTCGTCCGACAGCTCCTTGACGAAGTTCGCCTTCCAGTACTGCTGCAGCCCGGCCGGGTAGAGCCCGTCGAACGCACTGTTCAACGCCGCGTACGGCATGGCCCCGACGTGTTCGGCCACAACCGGCGCGACGTCGCGCAGCGACTTCAAGTTGACCTCGCCCTGGTCGGCCGGACCGTTCCAGCACGACACGAACGCGAGGAACGTGTCGCCGACGCGCTCCTCCGGCACGAACGGCAGCGGCGGCGCGATCTGGAACGCCGGGAACCCGCCGAACTCCTCCGGCGCCGTCTTGATGTAGTCGCGATACCACCGCAGCACGTCCTCGGCGTCGGAGAGCTCGAAGAACATCGGGCCCCCGTAGATCTCGGAGACCGGGTGCAGCGCGAACTCAAGCTGGGTCACGACGCCGAAGTTGCCGCCGCCGCCGCGCAGCGCCCAGAACAGATCCTCGTGCTCGCGCGGGCTCGCCGTGATCGCGTTGCCGTCGGCCAAGACGACCTCGGCCGAGACGACGTTGTCGATCGACAGGCCGTGGCCGCGCGCGAGATAGCCGATGCCGCCGCCGAGCGTCAGGCCGACGACCCCCGTCGTCGAGATGATGCCGCCGGTCGTAGCCAGACCCACGGCCCCCGTCGCCTCGTTGAAGTCGCCCCACGTGCTGCCGCCTTGCGCACGTGCGGTGCGCGCATCGGCGTTGACGCGGACCGCCCGCATCCCCGACAGGTCGATGACGATGCCGTCGTCGCACGTGCCGAACCCCGGCACGCTGTGCCCGCCGCCTCGGATCGCGAGGTCGAGGCCCGCCTCCCGGGCGGTGTTCACCGCGGCCGCGACGTCGGCGGCGTCGGTCGCGCGCACCACCGCGGCCGGCAACTTGTCGATCATTCCGTTTTGGACCGCGCGCGCCTCGTCGTAGCCGGCGTCTCCGGGCGTGATGACCTCGCCGTGCACCCGCTCGCGGAGCTTCTCGATGCTGCTCATCGTGGGGTCCTCCCATCGGATCGGATGCGGCTACCGTACGCCCGTGGCGTGTGACGGAGCGTGTGAGCCCTCGACCGCCCGGTTGCCCCCGCGCGGAGGGCCGCGCAGGATGTGAGCCATGGGTATCGAGGCCTTCCTCCTCGGCCCGCCGCTGCTGCGCCGCGACGGCGTCGTCTACGCCGCGCCGCGCGGCAAGAAGGTGTGGGCGCTGTTCGCCTACCTCGCCCTCGCCGAGCAGGCCCCGACGCGCCAGCTGCTCGCCGAGATGCTCTTCCCCGATGCCGAGGATCCTGCCAACGCCCTGCGATGGAACCTCTCGGAGCTCCGGCGCCTGCTCGGCGGGCCCGAGACGGTGGGGAGCGGCCGCGTCGTCGCCCTGCGGTTGCCGCACGACGCCGTGATCGACGTGCGGGTGCTGCTCGAGGGTTCGGCCGAGGAGGCCGTCGCGCTGCCGGGCCTCGGGCGGGAGCTTCTCGAGGGCGTCGACGTGGAGGCGAGCCCGGGGTTCGACGCTTGGTTGCTGGGGGAGCGGCGGCAGCTCCAGGCGGTGGCCGGCGCGGTGTTGCGCGAGGGCGCGCTGGAGGCGCTGGCCGCCGGCGAGGCCCGGGCCGCCGTGGAGCTTGCGACCCGGCTGGTGGGAGCCGAGCCGCTGAGCGAGGACGCCCACGTGCTGCTCGTCCGGGCGTTCGCGGCGACGGGGGACGAGGTCGCCGTCGAGCGGCAGCTGGCCGCCTCGCTCGAGCTCTTCCGCCACGAGCTCGGGATCGACCTCGGTCCTGAGCTGTACGCGGCCGCCCGGATCGCAGCGCCGGAGGTGGTGGCGGCCGCACCCGCCGACGCGTTCGTCTCGGCCGCCGCGCTGCGCGAATCGGGGGAGGCCGCCGTCGACGCCGGCGCGAGCGCGGTTGGTATCGACGAACTGCACGCGGCGGTCGACGCCTCGGCGGGCGACCCCGCGCTCGAGGCGCGAGGCGTTGCTCGCGCTCGGGTCCGCGCTCGTCCACGCCGCGCACGGCCGCGACGAGGACGGCGCCGCGATGCTGCACCGCGCGATCGCCGTGGCCGAATCGGTGGGGGACCGGCCCACGTCGGCGGCCGCGCACCGCGAGCTCGGCTATGTCGAGCTGCTCCGCGCCGACTACGCCCGCTGCGGTGTGTGGCTCGCGCGTGCCACCGAGCTCGCCGACGGCGACGAGCTCGAGTTGTCGCGCATTCGCTCAGTGAACGCGGCGTCGCTCGGCGACCGCGGTCGCCACGCCCAGGCGACGACCGAGTTCACCGTGGCGATCGGGCTCGCCGCGAGCGCCGGCAACGGACGTCAGCGCGCGTGGGCGGAGACGATCCTCGGGCGAAGCTTCCTGCTGTGCGGCGAGCTCGACGCCGCCGAGGACACGCTGTCGCGCGGCCTCGAGCGCACACGCGCCGAGCGCTGGACGGCGTTCCAGTCGTTCCCCGAGTCGCTGCTTGCGGAGGTGCGTTTGCGCACCGGGCGCCGCGACGCCGCCGCCGAGGAGCTGAGCCACGCGTTCACGCTCGGCTGCTCGGTCGACGACGCCTGCTGGGAGGCCTACGCGGTGCGCGGCCTCGGGCTGCTCGAGGCGGCGCGCGGCGATCTGCCCGGCGCGATCAAGCTGATGGAGGACGCCCAGGTCCGGTGCCGCCGCCAGCGCGACACCCACGGATGGATCCACGCCTACGTGCTGGACGCGCTGTGCGCGGTGGCCGTCGCCGACGAGCATCCGAACGCGGCAACGTGGGTCGGCGATCTCGCTTCCTATGCCGGGTCGACCGGAATGCGGGAGTTCGCGGTGCGCGCGTACCTCTACAAGAGCGCCCTCGGCGATACCGACGCACTCGAGGCGGCGCGGATGCTCGCCGTCGAGGTCGAGAACCCGGCGCTGGAGGCGGCGCTCGCCGCCGGTGTCTCGCCCGGCCTCGAGGACCTCCTCGGCGCCCCCGCCTAAGCCACCGTCAACCGGTTGACGAGTTCGCGCTCGGATCTCGTCAGGCGATTGACGCCCGCGAAAGCGTCAACCGGCTGACAACTTCTCTGGGGAAGGGTCACCCCAAGGAGCGCGCCGCGATCTCCACCAGCCGCGAGTGCACCGGCGCCGGCCCCGCCAGTATGTCCCCGCTCAGCCACCCGTCGCCCCCGGCCCAATCGCTCACCACGCCGCCCGCCTCCTGGATCAGCAGCCCGCCGGCCGCCACGTCCCACGGCGCCAGCCCCAGCTCGAAGAACCCATCGAACACCCCGCACGCCGTCCACGCCAGATCCAGACACGCCGCCCCGGGCCGCCGCAGATCCTCGAAGGCGTCCAGAGCATCGCCGAGCGCCCGGAGGTACCGGGGCAGCCTTTCCTTGCGCCGGAAGGGAAATCCCGTGGCCACCACCGCCTCTTCCACCCGACGCCCGCTCACGAAACACGGGCCGCTCGGCTCCCACACACACCCCGCCCCGCGCCCGGCATGCCAAACATCGCCCAGGAACGGCGCCACCACGGCGCCGGCCACCGGCGCCACCCCGTCCACCAGCGCCACCGACACCCCCACAGCCGCAAAACCATGGAGAAAGTTCGTCGTTCCGTCGAGCGGATCGACCACCCACCGCAGCTCCGCGGCCCCGCCCGGATCCAGTTCCTCACCCTGGACGGGCACCCCCGGAGTTTCGGCCGCGAGAAACGCCGTCACGGCCCGCTCGCTCGCGAGGTCGACATCCGTCACCCAATCGCCCGGAAGCCCTTTGGCCGCACCGCTTTCGGGCCGCTGAGCCCCTCGCACCACGTCCGCGCCGACCAGCGCCGCCGCGCGTGCCACGGCGCGCATCCGATCGACGTCCACGAGCCCCACGATATCCGTTACACTCCACGGACACCTCGGAGACGTGGCAGGCACGCCGCGGCTCCATGTGCACGTCGGTTGACGCCTCGGAAGCCCGCCCGATAGCCTTGGCGGTCGCGCATGCGTCCCCATCGCGTGCGCACATCGGACATCGATCCAAGCTCGAGGGCTCTGCCCCCGCGCGCCGGATCTTGACAACGGAAGAGTGCAGACAGAAGGCCTATGCCCACCATCCAGCAACTCGTGCGTCAGGGTCGCGAGACCCAGAAGAAGAAGAACAAGGCCCCCGCGCTGAAGGGTTCCCCGCAGCGGCGCGGTGTCTGCACCCGTGTCTTCACCGTGACCCCCCGCAAGCCCAACTCCGCGCTCCGCAAGGTCGCGCGCGTGCGGCTCACCTCCGGGGTCGAGGTCACCTGTTACATCCCCGGCGAGGGTCACAACCTCCAGGAGCACTCGATCGTGCTCGTGCGCGGCGGCGGTCCCAAGGACCTCGGTGGTGTGCGCTACACGATCGTTCGCGGCACCCTCGACACCGCCGGCGTCAAGAACCGTCGGCAGGGCCGCTCGCGCTACGGCGCGAAGAAGGGCGGCGAGTAACCGTGCCGCGTAAAGGCCCCGCAGTACGCAGGCCGATCCAACCGGATCCGGTTTACCAGAACCCGCTGGTCACCCAGCTGATCAACCGTGTCCTGCTCAACGGCAAGAAGACGGTCGCCGAGCAGATCGTCTACGACGCGCTCGAGTCGATCAGCCAGCGCACCGCCAACGACCCCGTCATCACGCTCAAGAAGGCGGTCGACAACGTGCGCCCGCTTCTCGAGGTGAAGTCCCGCCGGGTCGGCGGCGCTTCCTATCAGGTGCCCATCGAGGTCAAGCCGCAGCGCGGCACGACCCTTGCCATGCGCTGGCTCGTCAACTTCTCCCGCGCCAGGCGCGAGAACTCCATGTCCGAGCGCCTCGTCGCCGAGATCATGGACGCCGCCAACGGTGCCGGCGCCTCCGTCAAGCGACGCGAGGACATGCACAAGATGGCCGAGGCCAACAAGGCCTTCGCGCACTATCGGTGGTGACCGTTGAGATGGCAGCCACCGAGCAGGAGGTAAAGAAGGGCAAGGGTCTCGAGATTCGCGAGTACCCGCTCGCGCGCACGCGCAACATCGGGATCATGGCCCACATCGACGCCGGCAAGACGACGACGACCGAGCGCATCCTGTACTACACCGGCCGCGCCTACAAGATCGGCGAGGTCCACGAGGGCACCGCCGTCATGGACTGGATGGCCCAGGAGCGCGAGCGCGGCATCACGATCACCTCGGCCGCCACCACGTGCCAGTGGAAGGGCCACTGGATCAACATCATCGACACCCCCGGCCACGTCGACTTCACCGTCGAGGTCGAGCGCAGCCTTCGCGTGCTCGACGGCGCCGTCGCGGTGTTCGACTCGGTCGCCGGCGTCGAGCCGCAGTCCGAGACCGTCTGGCGCCAGGCCGACCGCTACAACGTGCCGCGCATCGCGTTCGTCAACAAGATGGACCGCACCGGCGCGAACTTCGAGCGCACCGTCGAGATGATGATCGACCGGCTCGACGCCAACCCGCTCGTACTCCAGCTTCCGTGGGGGACCGAATCCGAGCTCCACGGTGTGATCGACCTCGTCAACATGAACGCCCACTACTGGGAGGGCGACATGGGGGAGGACTGGAAGGACACCGAGATCCCCGAGGAGTACAAGGCCGCCGCCGAGACGGCCCACCACGAGCTCTTCGAGAAGCTTGCCGACCACGACGAGGCCCTCATGGAGAAGTTCGTCCACGAGGAAGAGCCGACCGTCGATGAGCTCAAGGCCGCCATCCGCCGCGCGACGCTCGGCGCCCACGGCGTGCCGGTGCTCTGCGGCTCGGCGTTCAAGAACAAGGGCGTGCAGCTCGTGCTTGACGCGGTCGTCGATTACCTGCCCTCGCCCGTGGACGTGCCGCCGGTGGAAGGCCACCTGCCGCTCAAGGAGGACGACAAGGTCCTGCGCGCCCCGAGCGACGACGAGCCGTTCTCGGCCCTCGCGTTCAAGATCATGTCCGACCCCTACGTCGGGCGGCTCACGTACCTGCGCCTCTATTCCGGCGTGCTCAAGAGCGGCACGCACGTGCTCAACGCGACGAAGGACCGCAAGGAGCGCATCGGCCGCGTCCTGCAGATGCACGCGAACCACCGCGAGGACCTGGCCGCCGCCTACACCGGCGACATCGTCGCGGTGGTCGGGCTCAAGCACTCCACCACCGGCGACACGATCTGTGACCCGGACGCCCCCGTCGTGCTCGAGCAGATCAGCTTCCCGACCCCGGTGATCGCGGTCGCGGTCGAGCCCAAGACCAAGGCCGACCAGGACAAGCTCGGCTCAGGCCTGGCGAAGCTCGCCGACGAGGACCCCACGTTTGTCGTGCGCTTCGACGACGAGACCGGCCAGACGGTCATCTCCGGGATGGGCGAGCTGCACCTCGACATCATCGTCGACCGCCTCCGGCGCGAGTTCGGCGTCGATGCCAACGTCGGCAAGCCGCAGGTCGCCTATCGCGAGACGATCACCAAGCTCGTCCACAAGGTCGACCTCAAGTTTGCGCGCCAGACCGGCGGCCGCGGCCAGTACGGCCACGTCGTGCTCGACCTCGAGCCGACCGGCCCCGGCGGCGGCTACGAGTTCATCAACCGCATCACCGGCGGGTCGATCCCGCGCGAGTACATCCCGGCGGTCGACCAGGGCATCCAGGAAGCCATGAACAACGGCGTGCTGGCCGGCTACCCGCTGGTGGACGTGCGCGCCTCGCTGATCGACGGGTCGTTCCACGAGGTCGACTCCTCGGAGATGGCCTTCAAGATCGCCGGCTCGATGGCGCTCAAGGAAGGCGCCAGGAAGGCCGGTCCCGTGCTCCTCGAGCCCGTGATGGAGTTCGAGGTGACCACGCCCGAGGAGTTCATCGGCGACGTGATGGGCGATGTGACCGCCCGCCGTGGCCGGATCGAGAACATCGACGACCGCGCCAGCCAGAAGGTCGTGCGCGTCATCGTCCCGCTTGCGGAGCTGTTCGGCTACGCGACCGACCTGCGGTCCAAGACCCAGGGTCGCGCCGCGCACAGCCCGATGCAGCTGCACGCGTACAACGAGGTTCCGACGCAGATCGCACAAGAGATCATCGCCCGGGTGACCGGCGAGTAGCAGGAGGGGAACGCAAGAGATGGCCAAGCAGAAGTTCGAGCGGACCAAGCCCCACGTGAACATCGGCACGATCGGGCACATCGACCACGGCAAGACCACCCTGACGGCGGCGATCACCAAGCGCCAGGCCGACAAGGGTCTTGGCCGACTTCACCCCCTTCGACCAGATCGACAAGGCCCCGGAGGAGCGCGAGCGCGGCATCACGATCGCGATCGCCCACGTGGAATACCAAACCGAGAACCGCCACTACGCCCACGTGGACTGCCCCGGCCATGCCGACTACGTCAAGAACATGATCACCGGTGCCGCCCAGATGGACGGGGCGATCCTGGTGGTCTCCGCCGCAGACGGCCCCATGCCCCAGACCCGTGAGCACGTGCTGCTTGGCCCGCCAGGTGGGGGTCCCCTACATCGTGGTTGCGCTCAACAAGTGCGACACGGTCGATGACCCCGAGCTGCTGGACCTGGTCGAGCTCGAGGTCAGGGAGCTGCTGAGCTCCTATGAGTTCCCAGGCGATGACGTCCCGGTCATCCAGGTCTCAGCCCTCAAGGCCCTGGAAGGAGACGAGACCTGGGGTGAAAAGATCGACGAGCTCCTTGCCCAGGTCGATTCCTACATCCCCCAGCCCGAGCGCGACGTCGACAAGCCCTTCTTGATGGCGATCGAGGACGTCTTCTCGATCACCGGTCGCGGCACCGTGGTGACCGGCCGGGTCGAGCGCGGTGTCCTCAAGAAGATGGAAGAAATCGAGATCGTCGGGATCCACGACACCCGAAAGACGACGGCCACCGACCTCGAGATGTTCCGAAAGCTCCTGGACGAGGTCCAGGCAGGGGACAACGTGGGCGTCCTGCTCCGCGGGATCGACAAGGAAGAGGTCGAGCGTGGCCAGGTCCTTGCCAAGCCCGGATCAGTGTCACCCCCCACACCAACTTCGAGGCCCAGGTCTACATCCTTTCTAAGGAAGAGGGCGGCCGCCACACCCCGTTCTTCAACGGCTACCGTCCCCAGTTCTACTTCCGCACGACCGATGTGACCGGCACCGCCAACCTCCCCGGTGGGATCGAGATGGTCATGCCCGGGGACAACGTCGAGATGACGGTCGAGCTCATCGCCCCGATCGCCATGGAAGACGGCCTGCGCTTTGCCATCCGCGAGGGTGGCCGCACCGTCGGCGCCGGCCGCGTCATCAAGATCATCAAGTAGGGACTGACATATGGCAGGCACGAAGATCCGCATCAAGCTCCGGGCCTACGATCACCGGATGCTCGACGTCGCCGCGCGCGACATCGTCGAGCACGTCCAGCGCACCGGGGCAAAGGTGGTCGGTCCGGTGCCGCTGCCGACCGAGCGGAACATCTACACGGTGATTCGCTCGCCGCACAAGTACAAGGACTCGCGCGAGCACTTCCAGATGCTCACGCACAAGCGGCTCATCGACATCGTCGACGCCACGTCCAAGACGGTCCAGGAGCTCCAGCGCCTGAACCTCTCGGCCGGCGTCGACATCCAAATCAAGCTCTAGGGACAGGCCAACGAACGAAATGACCGAAGTCAAGGGGATCGTCGGCGAGAAGCTGGGCATGACCCAGATCTTCGTCGAGACGCGTGCCGTGCCCGTCACGGTGCTCAAGGTGGGTCCCTGCGTCGTGACGCAGATCCGCACGCAGGAGACCGACGGCTACGACGCCGTCCAGCTCGCCTATGGCACCGTACGTCCGCGCAACGTCACCAAGCCTGCGGCCGGTCACTTCGAGAAGGCGGGCGTCGAGGCGCAGCGCCACATCGTCGAGCTCCGCACCGACGACGCGGGCAGCTACCAGACCGGCCAGGAGCTCACGGTCGAGCAGTTCGCGGTCGGCGAGCTCGTCGACGTCGTGGGCGTCTCCAAGGGCAAGGGTTTTGCGGGTGTCATGAAGCGCCACGGGTTCTCGGGTCTTCGCAGCAGCCACGGCGTGCACAAGAAGCACCGCTCGCCCGGGGCGATCGGCGCGTGCGCGACGCCGAGCCGCGTGTTCAAGGGCATGCGGATGGCCGGCCAGATGGGGAACCAGCGCACCACGGTGCTGAACCTCGAGGTCGTGCAGTCCGATCCGGAGCGCGGGCTGATGCTCGTCAAGGGCGCCGTCCCCGGCCCCAACGGCGGGCTCGTGATGGTTCGCTCGGCCGTCAAGGCCCCGATGAAGAAGGGAGCGTGAGCATGGCAACGGTCGATATCGTCGATGCCGCCGGTTCGAAGACCGGCTCGCGCGACCTGCCCGCCGACATCTTCGAGGCGCCGGTCAACGTGCCGCTCATGCACCAGGTCGTGATGGCGGCGATGGCCGGCCAGCGCGCCGGCACGCACAAGGTCAAGACACGCGGCGAGGTCCGTGGCGGCGGGCGCAAGCCCTGGCGTCAGAAGGGGACCGGCCGGGCCCGGCAGGGCTCGATCCGCTCGCCCCAGTGGGCCGGCGGCGGCGTGGCCCACGGCCCCGTCGTGCGCGATCACAACCAGCGCATCAACAAGAAGATGGTCAAGGGCGCGCTTCGCTCGGCCCTCGCCGACGCGTTTGCGAGCGGCAAGCTCGCGGTCATCGAGGAGCTCGTGTTCGAGCAGCCCAAGACGAAGGACGCCGCGGCGATCGTCTCCGCACTCGGCCTCGAGGGTCGCGTGCTGCTGGTGCTTCCCGCACCGACCGCCTCCGGCGCCGTCGAGAAGTCGTTCCGCAACATGCCGATGGTGCGCATCTGTTACGCAAAGGGCCTCGGTACCTACGACGTGCTCCTTGCCGACCACGTGGTGTTCACCGGCGAGGCGCTCGATTCCCTGGGAGGTGCGGCCGCATGAAGTCCCCGCGCGACGTCATCATCCGCCCGGTGGTCTCCGAGAAGTCCTACGCGGGCATCGACAAGAACGCCTACACGTTCCTGGTCGATCCCCGCGCGAACAAGACCGAGATCAAAGAGGCCGTCCAGTCGATCTGGGGGGTCCGCGTGACCGCGGTCAACACGCTGCACCGCAAGGGCAAGGTCAAGCGCCGTGGCTGGACGAAGGGCAAGCGCGCCAACGAGAAGCGCGCCATCGTGACCCTCGCGCCGGGCGACTCGATCGAGATCTTCGAAGGAGCCGGCTGAGATGGGCGTGCGTAAGTACAAGCCGACGACCCCGGGGCGCCGCGGCGCGAGCGTGTCGACGTTCGACGAGCTCACCCGTTCCAAGCCGGAGAAGGCGCTCGTCACCAAGGGCCGCAACAAGGCCGGGCGCAACGTCCACGGCCGGATCACGACGCGGCACAAGGGCGGCGGCGCCAAACGCCGCTACCGGGTGATCGACTTCAAGCGGAACAAGGACGGCGTGCCGGCGAAGGTCGCGCACATCGAGTACGACCCGAACCGCTCGGCGCGGATCGCGCTGCTGCACTACGCCGACGGCGAGAAGCGCTACATCATCGCGCCCGACGGCGTGGCGACGGGGGACCGGCTGGTCTCGGGCCCCGACGCGGAGATCCGCGCCGGCAACGCGCTGCCGCTTCGCAACATCCCGGTCGGCACGGTGGTCCACGCGATCGAGCTCAAGCCGGGCGCCGGCGCCAAGATGGCGCGCTCGGCCGGCGCGAGCGTCCAGCTGATGGCCAAGGAGGGCGCGATGGCCACGCTGCGCCTGCCCTCCGGCGAGATGCGTCTGGTCCCGGCGGCCTGCAAGGCGACGGTCGGCTCGGTCGGCAACGCCGAGCACGAGCTCGTCCAGCTCGGCAAGGCGGGGCGCGCCCGCTGGAAGCGCAAGCGCCCGTCGGTGCGCGGGGTCGCCATGAACCCGGTCGATCACCCGCTCGGCGGCGGCGAGGGCAAGTCCTCCGGCGGCCGGCACCCGGCCTCGCCCTGGGGCAAGCCCGAGGGCCGCACGCGCAAGAAGAACAAGGCGTCGAACAAGCAGATCGTTCGGCGCCGCGGGAAGGGACGTGGCTGATGCCCCGGTCGTTGAAGAAGGGTCCGTTCGTCGACGAGCACCTGATGCGCAAGGTCGACGACATGAACAAGAAGAACGAGAAGAAGGTCGTGCGCACGTGGTCGCGCCGCTCGACGATCGTGCCCGAGATGATCGGTCACACGCTCGCCGTACACGACGGCCGCAAGCACGTGCCGGTGTTCGTCTCGGAGGCGATGGTCGGGCACAAGCTCGGCGAGTTCGCCCCGACGCGGACGTTCCGGTCTCACGCGCGCGACGAACGGAGGACGCGCTAGATGGCCGAAGCCCGCGCGACCAGCAAGTACAACCGCACCTCGCCGCGCAAGATGCGCCGCGTGGTCGACCTCATCCGCGGCGAGCACGTCGCGGAGGCCCAGCGCATCCTGCGCTTCTCGGGCCTGGGGGCGTCGCGCGACATCGAGAAGCTGCTGAATTCCGCGGTCGCCAACGCCGAGCAGCAGCCCGGCGTGATCGCGGAGAACCTGGTCGTCGAGCGGGCATGGGTCGATGAAGGCCCGACGCTCAAGCGGTTCCGCCCGCGTGCCTACGGGCGCGCGACCCAGGTGCGCAAGCGCACCGCGCACGTGACGCTGGTCCTCACCACGATGGGAGACGAAAGCTAGTGGGACACAAGATCCACCCGTACGGGTTCCGGCTGGGGGTGATCTACCCCTGGAAGAGCAACTGGTACGCGAGCCGCGACTACGCGCAGTTCCTCCACGAGGACATCTGGATCCGCAAGCACGTCCGCTCGCGCCTCACACGCGCGGGCATCTCCTCGATCGACATCGAGCGCAAGGGCGACCAGATCTGGGTGTTCATCCGCACCGCGCGCCCCGGCATCGTGATCGGGCGCAAGGGCGCCGAGGTGGACCGCCTGCGCAAGGACATCGAGCGCTACACCAAAAAGCGCGTCGACGTGAAGGTCGAGGACATGAACCAGGCCTCGAGCGAGGTCCGGCCGGAGACCGACGCCACCCTGCTCGCGCAGGGTGTCGCCGAGCAGCTCGTCGGTCGCGTGGCGTTTCGCCGCGCGATGCGCCGGGCGGTGCAGACCGCGATGCGTTCGGGCGCCCTCGGCGTCCGTGTCGCGGCGGCCGGGCGCCTCGGCGGCACCGAGATGGGCCGCAAGGAGTGGTACCGCGAGGGCCGGGTCCCGCTGCACACGCTGCGGGCAAAGGTCGACTTCGGCACCGCCGAGGCCAAGACGACGATGGGGATCATCGGCGTCAAGGTCTGGGTCTACCACGGCGACGAGGTGCCCTACCGCGAGCAGGAGACCGAGCGGGCGCGTGCACGCGCGACCGCGCGCGCACGAGGCGGCGGCGGCGAGCGCCCCCGCAGCCCCGAGACCTCGGCACCGGCCCCGACGCCCGCGGCAGCTGCGCCGGCGCCTGCCGCCGTGCAGACTGTCGAGGCCCCGACGGTCGAGGCGCCGACGCCTGCCGAGCCAGAGGCAGTGGCCCGGTGGCGCCGCCCGTGGCCGAGACCGAGGCCGCGGCTCCGGCACCGGCGGGAGAGGAGTCCTGATGCTCGCTCCCAAGCGCGTGAAGCACCGCAAGCAGCACCGCGGCAACATGCGCGGCAAGGCCAAGGGCCACACGGAGATCCAGTACGGCGACTACGCCATCGTGGCGATGGAGCCGGGCTGGATCACCAACCGGCAGATCGAGGCCAGCCGGGTCGCCATGACGCGCCACATCAAGCGCGGCGGCAAGGTCTGGATCACGATCTTCCCGGACAAGCCGGTCACCAAGAAGCCCGCCGAGACCCGCATGGGCTCGGGCAAGGGCAACCCGGAGGGCTGGGTCGCCGTCGTGAAGCCGGGGCGCGTGATGTTCGAGCTTTCCGGCGTGACCGAGCCGCTCGCCCGTGAGGCGATGCTCCGCGCCCAGCACAAGCTGCCGATCAGGACCAAGTTCATCAGCCGAGTGGGAGACTGAGGATGCCGAGCAAAGCGGCCGAGCTTCGCGAGCTTCCGGAGGAGGAGCTTCTCGCGCGCATCGACAGCGCGAAGGAGGAGCTGTTCAACCTCCGGTTCCAGCTCGCGACGGGATCCCTGGACAACACGTCGCGCCTGAAGGAGCTGCGCCACGACGTGGCGCGCATCGCGACGGTGCTGCGGGAGCGCGAGATCGACACCGAGCTCGACGCGATCACGGCCAAGGAGAGCGAGTAAGTGAGCGAACAGACGAACGAGCGCGCGCGGCGCAAGGTGCGCACCGGGGTCGTCGTATCCGACGCGGCGGACAAGACCGTCCTCGTGCGGATCGACCGGCAGGTGCGCCACGCGCTGTACGGCAAGACCGTGCGGCGCTCTTCCAAGCTGGCCGCGCACGACGAGACGAACGACGCGCACGTGGGCGACACCGTCCGCGTGATGGAGACCCGGCCCGTGTCCAAGACGAAGCGCTGGCGCGTGGTCGAGATCGTGGAGCGAGCCGAGTGATCCAACAGGAGACGCGCTGCAAGGTCGCGGACAACACGGGGGCCAAAGAGGTCCTGTGCATCCGCGTCCTCGGTGGCTCGGCTCGCCGCTACGCCGGCGTGGGCGACGTGATCGTCGCCACGGTCAAGGACGCCCTGCCCGGTGGTGCGGTCAAGAAGGGCGAGGTGGTCAAGGCGGTCGTCGTGCGCACCGCCAAGGAGCGCCGCCGCCCCGACGGCTCCTACATCCGATTCGACGACAACGCGGTCGTGATCCTCACGACCGACGCGAAGAACCCGCGCGGCACCCGCATCTTCGGGCCGGTCGCGCGCGAGCTGCGCGAGAAGCGGTTTATGAAGATCATCTCGCTCGCGCCGGAGGTGCTGTGACGATGGCCGGAACGACCGATATCCGCCGCGACGACATGGTCCGCGTGATCGCGGGCAAGGACCGCGGCAAGGAAGGGCGCGTCGTGCGCGTCCTGCCGGCCGAGGGCAAGGTCATGGTCGACGGTGTCGCGATGGCAAAGAAGCACCAGCGCACCGGCGCCAAGCGCACCCGGACCGGCCAGCAGCTCAACCAGGGCGGCATCATCGACATCGAGACGTTCGTGGACGCCTCCAACGTGCAGCTCGTGTGTGGGAACTGCCACAAGCTGACGCGGGTCGGGCATCGCGTGACGCCCGAGGGCAAGGAACGGTTCTGCCGCAAGTGCGAGGCGGTGATCTGATGGCTAAGACCGAGACGTACGTACCCCGGCTCAAGGCGCGCTTCCGCGACGAGGTCGTGCCGCAGCTCAAGGAGGAGCTCGGCCTGCGAAACGTCATGGAGGTGCCGCGCCTCGACAAGATCGTCGTCAACATGGGCGTGGGCGATGCGCTCCGCGACGCGCGGATGCTCGATGCGGCCGTGGAGGACCTCACGATCATCGCCGGGCAGAAGCCGGTGGTGACCAAGGCGCGCAAGTCGATCGCCGGGTTCAAGCTCCGCGAGGGCAACGCGATCGGCGCGAAGGTGACGCTGCGCGGCGACCGGATGTGGGAGTTCTACGACCGGCTCGTCTCGCTCGCGCTCCCCCGGATCCGCGACTTCCGGGGACTCGACCCCCGGGCGTTCGACGGGCGCGGGAACTACACCTTCGGGGTGACGGAGCAGCTGATCTTCCCCGAGATCGATTACGACAAGGTCGCACAGGTGCGCGGCATGGACATCACGATCGTGACGACCGCGCGCACCGACGACGAAGGACGTGCACTGTTGCTGGCCCTCGGCTTCCCGCTCGTGCGGGAGCAGACGGCGGCGAGCTGAGAGGACACCGATGGCGAAGAAGGCTTTGATCAACAAGCAGCGCAAGCAGCAGAAGTTCCGCGTGCGCAGCTACACGCGGTGCCAGCGCTGCGGCCGCTCGCGCGCGGTGTACAAGCGGTTCCTGCTGTGCCGGCTGTGCTTCCGCCAGCTGGCGCACCTGGGTGAGCTGCCGGGGGTGACGAAGGCGTCATGGTGACCACGGCCAAGGTCAAGCGGGTCTCGTCCAACGTCTCGGACCCCGTCGCGGACCTGCTCACGCGGATCCGCAACGCGAACATCGCCTACAAGGACGACACGCTCGCGCCGGTCTCGAAGCTTGCGCGCTCGATCCTGGACATCCTCACCGAGGAGGGCTACCTGCTCGGCTACGACGAGGAGGGCGAGGGCGTGCACCGGGCGTTCCGCGTCCAGATGAAGTACGGCCCGCGCAAGGCGCGCACGATCACGGGGCTGCGGCGCATTTCCAAGCCGGGACGGCGGGTCTACCGCGGCCGCGGCGACCTGCCCCGCGTCATGGGCGGGTTGGGGATCGCGATCGTCTCGACGTCCAAGGGCGTCATGACCGACCGGACGGCCTCCAAACAAGGAGTCGGCGGGGAAGTCCTCGCCTACGTGTGGTGAGCAAACGATGAGTCGAATCGGCAAGCAACCCGTCGCCCTGCCGAGCGGCGTGCAGGTGAGCGTCGACGACGGCAACGTCGTCACGGTGCAAGGCCCCCGCGGGAGCCTCACCCAGACGATCCACCCGAACATGCGGGTGGTCATCGAAGACGGCGCGGCCCGGATCGAGCGTCCCGACGACGAGGGGTTCAACCGGAGCCTCCACGGTCTGTCGCGCTCGCTGGTGGCCAACATGGTCGAGGGCGTGACGAAGGGCTACGAGAAGCGCCTGTCGATCATCGGCGTCGGGTATCGCGCGGCGCTCAAGGGCACGGACCTCGAGGTGCAGGTGGGCTACTCGCACCCGGTGCTCGTTCCCCAGCCCGAGGGCATCGAGTTCGAGGTGCCGACCCCGACCTCAATCGTGGTGCGCGGCAACGACAAGCAGCAGGTGGGCGAGGTGGCCGCGAACATCCGGAAGATCCGAAAGCCCGAGCCGTACAAGGGCAAGGGCATTCGTTACGAGGACGAGTACGTCCGCAAGAAGGCCGGCAAGGCCGCGAAGGGTGCGGTGGCGTGATGGATTCCAAGTCGAGGCGCGAGGCGCGCATGCGCCGCCACGCGCGCGTGCGCAAGAAGGTGCGGGGCGAAGCCGAGCGGCCGCGTCTGGCGGTGTTCCGCTCGAACCGTCACATCTACGCGCAGCTCATCGACGACCGCCGCGCCGTGACGATCGTGGCCGCCTCCGACGCGGAGGTCGGCGGCGGGAATCCGATCGAGCGCGCCAAGGCGGTCGGGGAGCTCATCGCGACCCGCGCCAAGGACGCCGGCATCCAGACCGTGGTGTTCGACCGCGGCGGACGCCAGTATCACGGGCGCGTCGCCGCGCTCGCCGATGGAGCACGTGAGGGAGGTCTGCGGATCTGATGGTGCGCCGTTACGACGCGAAGAACGACGATAAGAGCCCGTTCGAGGAGCGGGTCATCTCGATCAACCGGGTCGCCAAGGTCGTCAAGGGCGGGCGCCGGTTCTCGTTCGCCGCCCTCGTGGTCGTTGGTGACGGCGCCGGGCGGGTCGGGGTCGGCTACGGCAAGGCCAAGGAGGTGCCGGCCGCGATCGCCAAGGGCGTCGAGGAGGCCCGCCGCAAGATGTTCGAGGTGCCGATGATGAACTCGACGATCCCCCACGAGGTGATCGGCGAGGCAGGGGCCGGCGTGGTGCTGCTCAAGCCCGCCTCGCCCGGGACCGGCGTCATCGCCGGCGGACCGGTGCGCGCCCTCGTGGAGTGCGCCGGGATCAAGGACATCCTGTCCAAGTCGATGGGCTCCTCGAACCAGATCAACATCCTCAAGGCGGCGGTCGCGGGCCTGCAGGCCCTTCGCACGCCCCAGCAGATCGCGACCAAGCGCGGGCGCGAGCTCTACCAGGTCGCGCCCAAGCCGATGGTCGACGCCGTCGCCGCGGCGACCGAGCGCGTCAACGCGGCCCGCGCCGAGGCGCTGGCCGAGCAGTACGGTGTCGTGGAGGAGAAGTCCTGATGGCCCAGCTCAAGGTCACCCAGGTCCGCAGCGTCATCGACCGCCCGCGCGACCAGAAGGACACCGTGCGCCGGCTCGGTCTGCATCGGATGCACGATTCCGTGATCAAGGACGACCGCCCCGATATCCGCGGCATGATCGCCAAGGTGCGGCACCTCGTCACGGTCGAGGAGGTTTGAACACGCCATGAAGCTCCATCATCTGAAGCCCGCCGAGGGCGCGAAGAAGGACCGCACGCGCGTGGGCCGCGGGCGCTCCGGCGCGCGCGGCAAGACCGCGGGGCGCGGGACGAAGGGCACGGGTGCCCGCAAGAACGTGCCGGCGTACTTCGAAGGCGGCCAGATGCCGTATCAGCGCCGGGTGCCGAAGCTCAAGGGCTTTACGAACCACAACCGGGTCGAGTACGCCCCGGTCAACGTTTCCGTGCTCGCCGCCTACTTCGACGGCGAGGTCGGCCCGGCCGACCTCCAAAAGCACGGGCTCGCCCACAAGGGCATGCCGGTCAAGATCCTCGGTCGCGGGGAGATCGACAAGGCGCTCACCGTGCGGGCGCACAGGTTCTCGGCGAGCGCCCGGGCCAAGATCGAGGCCGCGGGGGGCACCGCCGAGGTCATCGCCACGGGAACTCGCTGAGTCGGCGGTAGGCTTACCGGACCGTGCTGAAGGCCTTCCTCAACTCGTTCCGGGTCCCGGACCTTCGCAACAAGATCCTCTTCACGCTGTTCATCATCGTGCTCTACCGGTTCGGCAACCACGTGCCGGTGCCGATCGTCGACACGAGCGTGCTGGAGAACCAGACGCAGGGGGGCTTCCTCGACCTGCTCAACCTGTTCTCCGGGGGCGGGATCGCGCACTTCTCGGTGTTCTCGCTCGGGATCATGCCCTACATCACGAGCTCGATCATCATCCAGCTGATGACGGTCGTCATCCCCAAGCTCCAGCAGTGGCAGGACCAGGGCGAGGCGGGCACCAAGAAGATCAGCCAGACGACGCGCTACGTGACCGTCGCGCTGGCGTTCCTGCAGTCTGCCGGGCTCGTGTTCCTGTTCCACCGGGGCGCGAGCCAGAACATCCCCGACATGTTCACGACACCCGGCTCGTTCAAGGCCACGAACGTGCTGCTGATCGTGATCACGATGACGGCGGGCACCGCCCTCATCATGTGGCTCGCCGAGCTCATCACGCAGCGCGGCGTGGGCAACGGCATGTCGATCCTGATCTTCGTCTCGGTCATCTCGCGGCTGCCCTTCGAGTTCAGCGCGATCCTGCGGGCCGGTGGTCCCGGCAAGTTCACCATCGCCCTGGCGATGGGCATCGCGATCGTGATCGCGGTCGTCTACATGGACCAGGGGCAGCGGCGAATCCCGATCCAGTACGCAAAGCGCGTCGTCGGGCGCAAGCAGACGATGGGCGGCTCGACCTATCTGCCGCTCAAGGTGAACCAGGCGGGCGTCATCCCGATCATCTTCGCGAACTCGATCCTGTACTTCCCGGTGCTGCTCGCGAACGTGTATCACGCGACGTGGTTCCAAGACGTCGTCAACGGCTACCTGTCGAACTCCCACAGCTGGGTCTACATGCTGCTGCTCGCGGGGCTCATCGTGTTCTTCGCGTACTTCTATACGGCGATCCAGTTCGACCCCGCGCGCACGGCAGATAACCTGCGTAAGAACGGCGGGTTCATCCCGGGCATCCGGCCGGGGCCGCCGACGGCGGACTACCTCAACGCAATCCTCGTGCGGATCACGCTGCCCGGGTCGTTGTTCCTTGCCACGATCGCGCTCATCCCGACGATCGTGCTCAACCTCTGGGGCATCGACCAGTTCCCCTTCGGCGGCACATCGATCCTGATCGCCGTGGGTGTGGCCCTCGAGACGATGAAGCAGATCGAGGCCCAGCTGCAGATGCGCCACTACGAAGGTTTCCTGAGCTAGCGGAGAGGAGGCCCGGCTATGCGGTTCGTGTTCCTGGGTCTGCCGGGCGCCGGCAAGGGCACGCAGGCGCGCATTCTGTCCGAACGCCTCGGCATCCCCGCGCTTTCGACGGGCGACACGCTTCGCCAGGCGGTGCAGGACGGCACGCCGGTCGGCATCGAGGCGCGCACCTACATGGACCGCGGCGAGTACGTCCCCGACGGGGTCATGGTGCACATGGTCGAGGAGCGGCTCCAGGAGCCCGACGCCAGCAAGGGGTTCATCCTCGACGGGTTCCCGCGCACGGTCCCGCAGGCGCGCGCGCTCGAGGAGGCCTTGGGCCAGGACGCCACGCCGCTCGATGCCGTGGTGCAGTTCCGGATCTCCGACGGGATCGCGATCCGCCGCATCGTGGGTCGATTACACGTGTCCGCTGTGCAAACGCACCTATCACCAGGAGTGGAGCCCGCCGGCCAACGACACGGCCTGCGACGTCGACGGCACGCCGCTGGAGAAGCGCAATGACGAGGACGCCCTGACGGTCAAGCGGCGCCTCGCCGTGTACCGGGATCAGACCCAGCCGCTCGAGGCGTTCTACGGCGAGCGGGATCTGCTGCGATCGGTCGATGCCGAGGCCCCGATGGCGGAGGTCACCCAGCGCATGTATGACGTCCTCGGGGACCTGGTCTGAGGGGGCGGCCGTGATCATCCGCAAGTCGCCCGGCGAGCTGGACAAGATGCGCCGCGCCGGCCAGATCCTCGGCGCCACGATCAACGAGGTGGTCGCCGCCGTCGAGCCGGGTGTGACGACCCTCGAGCTCGACCGGGTGGCAGAGGCGTTCATCCGCGAGGCGGGCGCCACGCCATCGTTCTTGGGCTACAAGGGTTTCCCCGGATCCATCTGCGCTTCGATCAACAACGAGATCGTCCACGGCATCCCGTCGAAGGATCGCGCGGTCGCCGAGGGCGACGTGGTGTCGCTCGACTTCGGCACCATCTGGGAGGGGTTTCAGGCCGACTCCGCGGTGACGGTCTTCGTGGGACCCCCGCCGAGCGACGACGCCAAGCGGCTCGTCGAGACGACGCAGGCCGCGCTTGATGCGGCCATCGACGTGATCCGCCCCGGCGCGCGGCTGTCCGACATCGGCTTTGCGATCGAGCAGGTCGCGATCGCCGGCGGGCTCGGCGTCGTGCGCGAGTACGGCGGGCACGGCATCGGCCGGGCGATGCACGAGGATCCGTACATCCAGAACTGGGGCCCGCCCGGTCGCGGCCCGGTCCTCAAGCCCGGACTCGTGCTTGCGCTCGAGCCGATGTTCAACCTCGGCGGCGACGAGACGCGCCAGCTCGACG
Source organism: uncultured Actinomycetes bacterium (assembly GCA_963816105.1). GTDB lineage: Bacteria > Actinomycetota > UBA4738 > UBA4738 > HRBIN12 > AC-51. The sequence goes on from CAWFJH010000005.1 coordinate 58,099, forward strand.
ACGGCTGGACGGTGGTGACCGCCGACGGCTCGCTCTCGGCCCACTGGGAGCACACGGTCGCCGTCACCGAGGACGGCTACGAGGTGCTCACCGCCCGATGACCGGCTCCGCGTCCCTCCCTTAGGGAAGGAGGCGGTGTGCGTCGAGCACGTCGTAGGCGGCGTACCGCGGCGCCGACGCCTGGTGCCGCCGGGCGGCTGTCGCGCCGGCCACCGCCGTGCGTGCGGCCGAGGCGGGCACCACGTACCAGCCGTTGGTGCTGCTGATCACGGGCACCCCGGCGGCGTGGGCCGCCGCGACGGCCGCGTCGAATGCGCGGTGCGCGTGATCGAATGCGGCGCCGTAGCGGTGTGCCGCGAACGCCGCCTCCGTCAGCCCGCTCTGCACGTCGGCGGTGTTCAGCGCGGCCAGGCCGGCGCCCGCCGAATGGCTCTTCAGCACGTCCGCCGCGATCGCGTTCGCGTTGATCAGGTAGGCGGCCGCGACGGTCCGCCAGTGGTTGTCGTAGTCGAACTGGCTGAACTCGTCGTTGGTGTCCATGTAGCTCATGATCGAGTTCGACTCGTCCCCCAGCCACACGAAGTAGAAATCGCCCGTCGCGTAGTAATCCAGGCCCGTCTCGGAATCCAGACCGTCGTGCGTGTGGCTCATCCCGAGGTGGTGGCCGATCTCGTGGATGTCGGTCGTCGTCTGGCCGTAACCGAAGTCAACGATGTCGGGCGACAGGAACGTGAAGATCGAGCTCTGCGTGCCGTCGTACCAATTGTCGTCGGAAAACCCGAGCAGGCCGTTGCTCATGTCGGGGTTGGTCGCGAAGTTGAACAACGTCGCCTCGTAGTCACCGCCGCCGTCCGTGAACGTCGAACGGTTGAGCGCGTGATACAGGAACAGGTTCGCTTGCGGATTCGAGTAGAAGGTGCGCTTTGGGTAGCACAGCGTGCCGTCGCCCCAGCCCTCGAAGCATTCCTTGGCCTTGCCGACGAGTTTCACGTCTTGCGAGTCGCCCGTGACGGGCGTGCGGACGAGCCGCTGCTCGTTGGCCACGACGAGGTTCCTCTTCAGGTAGGTCTTCGAGGCGTCGACGCCCGGCCAGGCCTCGTAGGTGTTGAGGTCGAGGTTGATCGTCCCCGGCATCCCCGGCGGCGTCAGGGCCGGCGGGTACAGGGGTGACGTCGTGAACAGCAGGTTGATTGCGACGTAGCGCGTCAGGAGTGCCAAGTCCCCCGTCAGCTTGGACGGGCTTCGGTAGCCGTTCTTCGCGTATTCCCACACCGCCGGGATCCGGTAGTCGGCCGCGTAGTCGCCGTCGAGGTCCTTGTCGTCGACGTCGTAGCTTCCCCCCCACGCATCGGGACCGGCCGAGTGATCGAAGAACCACACCCGGTGGGTCGTGCCGTCGCCGGACTCCGGGTCGTCGGCCGGCGTCCCGCCCCAGGCCATCGTCTTGCGGCTGCTGTAGGTCTCGCCCGCGTTGAAGCCGGTGTCGGGGTCGGGCTCGTCGAACTTGGTGTACACGTGGAACTCAAAGTCCGAACGGCCGTACCAGTCGATCAGGTAGACGGTGTCCTGCTTCGTGTTCACGCCCGCCGGCGGATGATGCGCCAGCCAGTGCTCGGTGTCGGCCGCGTCGATGAAGTTGTTGTGGGCGACGTCGAGCACGTTGTGCTTCTGGTCGTTGTAGATGTCCTGGTAGATGGTGTTCAGCGCGGGGGTCGACATCTTCTTGAGCGCGCCGAAGAACGTGTCCTCGTACTTGCGCGCTCGTAAACACGGCGTTGTAGTCGTAGGTGTACGTGATCCCCAGGCGCGCGTCGAGGCCGTAGAAGGCCTTGTTACGCACGAGCGGGCGGTAGGCGTCGGGGAGGTCGTTGAGGAAGGCCGTCCGGTTGACCTGGTCGTGTGTGTAGCCGACGAACACGATGTTGACCGGCACGTGCTCGCGCAGATGGGGGAGACCCCCCGGGTTGAGGAACGTGAAGCCGGGCAAGGCCAGCGCGGGCGTCGTGGATGCCAGGCTCGCGGCCGTCGCCACGGAAAGCAGCGCGGTCGTGAGCGCGATGAACGTGCGTCGCATGAACCCCTCCCCCAACGGTCGTCACTCGTGCGGCGTGGCACGGCCGCACTAGAGATACGGTGGAAAATACCCGCGAGGGCGGCCTCTCACCTCGGTCTAAAGACCTACGTCCTTCGGCCTAGAGGGAGCCACAGGCGGACACGCCTGCTCGTGAGCAGGAACGGCGTCATCATCGCGGCCGCCAGGACGGCTGCGGCGGCCGGACCCGCCGGGGAACCCTTTGGGGCGCCCGGGGCCGTCGCTTGCAGGGGCGCGTCGGGGAAGGTCCCCGACGGGTCCTCGGGGCCGAGGCGGGCGATCCATCGAAGGCTGGGGTCGGTCGTCTCGGCGGTGGTCAGGCCCGGCGGCGGCCTGCCCGGGTCGTTCCGCGTTGCGCCCGCCCGCACCTCGGCCTGCCCCAGCCACTTCAGGAGCCAGCGCATCGGGTTGCGCGCCCGGCCGTCGGCCGTGAACCGCGCGAAATGCAGGTGCGACACGGACGCATCGCCGGTGGCGCCGCAGAAGCCGATCACCTGTCCGGTCCGCACGGTCGAGCCTTCCGTGATGCCGTCCGCGTACGCGGACAGGTGGGCGTAGTACCAGAACCCGCCGTCGGTTCGTATGAGCTGCAAACTGGTGCCTCCCAGGGGATCCGAGCCGAGGTGCACGACGCCGGGCTCCACCGCGAGCAACGGCGTGCCCTCGGCGCAGAGCAGGTCCTGGCCGTGATGCGGGTGATAGCCGCCCGCGTAGCGGGGCGCGCCCCAGGTGTCGGTCCACCACGTGAGCCCGCCGACGGGGAACGGGGCGAAGAACCGCGACAGCACGGCGGGGTCGCGCCGCGCGCGATTGTGGCCGCGCGCCCAGACCGAGGCCGCACGTACCAGCGAGCTCGTCGTGTAGGCGCCCCAGACCGGGTCCGGCATCCAGCCCTGCGTGCGGTGGTGCCGATGGTGCCGACGGTGCCGGAAGCCGCCGAGGACCGCCGGGCCGACCGGGTGGTGGGGCGCGGCCACGACGGGTCCGCCGGCCGGTCCAGGACCTCCCGGCGATGTCGATGTCGGCGCCGGGGTGGGCGTGTTCGTGGGGCTCGGATCCGGGCTCTGGGTCGGGCTCGGCGACGGGGTCTCTGTCGGGGAGGGGCTCTCGGTGGGGGCCGGAGACGGATCCGGGCTCGTCTGTGCCCATGCCGCAGTACTTCCCATGGCCAGTACCAGCGTGATGACCGCCCCCACCCCAAACTGCCGGATCCTCACCGCGGCGAGTCTGCCATCCGGGGGCGATCCTGCATAGACCGTATGGTGAACGGGGGGTGAACCCCGGTCGTGGACACATTCGCCGGCCCGCCCCTATACTTCCGGCTCCCCGTTCGGAGGCGTGTGTTTCTGCGTGTCCGCACGGATCGCTAACGGAAAGACCTGGAGCGTGGCCAAGGACGATGTGATCGAAGTGGAGGGGACCGTAGTCGAGCCCCTTCCCAACGCCATGTTCCGAGTGGAACTCGAGAATGGGCACACGGTGCTCGCCCACATCTCCGGGAAGATGCGGATGCACTACATCCGGATCCTCCCGGGCGATCGGGTCAAATTGGAATTGTCGCCCTACGACCTCACCCGAGGCCGTGTGGTCTACCGGTTCAAGTAGAAAGCAGGCAACGAGCATGAAGGTTCGTCCGTCGGTCAAGAAGATGTGCGACCGGTGCCGCGTCATTCGGCGGCGCGGACGAATCATGGTCATCTGCTCGAATCCGCGGCACAAGCAGCGGCAGGGCTAAGGAAGGCAGGCCGAGAACCCATGGCACGTATCGCCGGCGTCGATCTTCCCCGCGACAAGCGGCTCGACATCGCCCTGCGCTACATCTTCGGGATCGGTCCGACGCGCGCCTTCGAGATCGTTGCGGGCACCCAGATCGACGGCGGCACGAAGGTCCGCGACCTGTCCGAGGAAGAGGTCGTCAAGATCCGCGCCTACATCGACACGAACTACAAGGTCGAGGGCGACCTGCGCCGCGAGGTGGCACAGGACATCAAGCGCAAGATCGAGATCGGCTGTTATCAGGGCATCCGCCACCGCCGGTCGTTGCCGGTGCACGGCCAGCGCACGCACACGAACGCGCGCACGCGCAAGGGCCCGAAGAAGACGATCGCCGGTAAGAAGAAGGTCAAGGCCAAGAAGTAAGGGAGCTCCGAGCACATGGCGAAGCCGAAAGCCAAGAAGACAAAGCGTCGCGAGAAGAAGAACGTCCTGCATGGCCAGGCGCACATCAAGTCGACCTTCAACAACACGATCGTCACGATCACCGACCTGCAGGGCAACACGCTGTCGTGGGCGAGCGCCGGCAACGTCGGCTTCAAAGGCTCCCGCAAGTCCACGCCGTTCGCCGCGCAGCTCGCCGCCGAGAAGGCCGCCCGCGGCGCGCAGGAGCACGGCGTGCAGAAGGTCGATGTGTTCGTCAAAGGCCCGGGTTCGGGCCGTGAGACCGCGATCCGATCCCTCGCCGCGGCGGGGCTCGAGGTCGCCGGAATCCAAGACGTGACGCCGGTGCCGCACAACGGCTGCCGGCCTCGTAAGCGCCGCCGCGTCTGACGCGGGCGGACCCCGGTCGCACACGGCGGCCGGGAAACCCAAGAGGCGGGGAGTAGTGGATGATCCCCCGTCGAGGAGGGATGCACGTTGTTCATCGTCGCACGACCGCAGATCGCGGAAGAGGTTGTTTCGCCCACGCGATCCAGGTTCACCATCGAGCCGCTCGAGCCGGGCTTCGGCTACACGGTCGGTAACTCGCTTCGCCGCACCCTGCTGTCCTCGATTCCCGGCGCCGCCATTTCGTCGGTCCGGATCGACGGCGTGCTGCACGAGTTCTCGACCGTCCCCAAGGTGACGGAGGACGTCACCGACATCATCTTGAACCTCAAGGAGCTCGTGATCCGCTCCGATGTCGAGGAGCCCACGACCATCTACCTGAAGGCCAAGGGCCCGGCAGAGGTCACCGCGGGCGACGTCGCGCCGCCTGCGGGGATCGAGATCCTCAACCCCGACCTGCATGTGGCCACGATCGGCAAGGCCGGCGCGCTCGAGATGGAGATGACCGTCGAGCGCGGTGTCGGCTACCGCATGGCCGAGAAGAACAAGAAGCCTCGCGATCCGATCGGTGTGATCCCGGTGGACTCGATCTTCTCGCCCGTGCGCAAGGTGAGCTACACCGTCGAGAACACGCGCGTCGAGCAGATGACCGACCGCGACAAGCTGATCCTCGACGTCGAGACCGACGGATCGGTGACGGCGCGCGAGGCGCTCGCCTCCGCCGGCGGCACGCTGCTCGAGCTGGTCCAGCTGTTCTCCGACCTCGCCGAGGCGGCGAGTGTCTCGGTCGGACCGGCCGAGGCCGACGAGCTGCCGAGCGACTACCAGATCACGATCGAGGAGCTCAACCTGTCGGTGCGCTCGTACAACTGCCTCAAGCGCGAGGGCATCAACACGGTGGGCGACGTCGTGCAGAAGTCGGAATCCGAGCTCATGGACATCCGCAACTTCGGCCAGAAGTCGATCGACGAGGTGAAGCTGAAGCTCGAGGAGCTCGGCCTGGGCCTGCGGGAGGAGTGAGGGCGTTGCCCACACCCAAGAAGGGACCCCGTCTGGGCTCCGGCCCCGACCACCAGCGGCTCATGCTGTCGACCCTGGCGTGCCAGCTCTTCCTGCACGAGCACATACGCACGACCGAGGCCAAGGCGAAGCTGCTGCGTCCCTACGCGGAAAAGCTCATCACCAAGGCGAAGAAGGGCGATCTGGCTGCGCGCCGGGAGGTCCTCAAGGACATCCCGGACCGCGACGTCGTGGCGCTGCTGTTCCACGAGATCGCGCCGCGCTTTACCGACCGGCCCGGTGGGTACACGCGGATCCTCAAGCTCGGTCCTCGCAAGGGTGACGGCGCCCCGATGGCGCAGATCGAGCTGGTCGAGCAGTCCTGAGGACGATCCGGCTCGACCTCGCCTACGACGGCACCGGCTTTCGTGGCTGGGCCGCTCAGCGCGATCCGTCGGTGCGCACCGTCGAGGGGGTCGTCTCGGCATTGCTCGAGCGCACCCTTGGCGAACCGGTGCGGCTGGCGGTTGCCGGCCGCACCGACGCAGGGGTCCACGCCCGGGGCCAGGTGGCGTCGTTCACGACCGGCTCGCGGCGCCGCCCCGATCAGATCCGCGCGTTCCTCAACGGGGAGCTCGGTCCGGAGGTCGCCGTGGAGCGGGCCGCCGTCGTGCCGGCGAGCTTTCACGCGCGCTTCAACGCCACGGCCCGCGAGTACCGCTATGTGATCAATACCGGGGAGGCCCCGGACCCGTTTGTGGGCCGCTTCGAGTGGTACCGGCCGGGCGCGCTGCACGCGCCGTCGATGCGCCGTGCCGCGGCCTCGCTGCTGGGGGAGCACGACTTCACGTCGTTTTGCCGTCACCCGGGGGCGGGGAAGTCGACGACGCGCGACCTCCAGCGGGCCGCCGTGTCGCGGGACGGGGATCGGGTCGTCCTCGTGTTTCGAGCCAACGCCTTCCTGCATCAGATGGTGCGCTCGCTCGTCGGCACCCTGGTCCGGGTCGGGCAGGGCAAGCTCGAGACCGGCGCCGTGGCGGCGATGCTTGCGGCACGGACCCGGGCCGGCTCGGCGCAGCTCGCCCCCGCCCGGGGCCTCACCCTCGAGCGCGTGGTCTACGGCCGCCGGTCGTAGCGGCGCGTCATTCGCCTTGTTGTGGATCCTCGCCGCGGCGGCGCATCGCGTCGATCTCGTCCTCGAGCGCGAGCAGTTCCGGGATCTGCGCGAGGTCCTTCGGCCGCGCCGCCGCGCGCTTCATCCGGATCAGATCGTCCAGCGAGGCAACGGGGACAATGAGACCGTCGCCGATGTCCATCTCGTCGGCGCCGCCGCGCAGGTCGTCGAACCCGCTGGTCCCGGCGGGCGTGGCGAGCACGTCGAACGGACCGTGGTCGGTCCAGGTCGTAAACGAATCGCCCAGCGCGAGTGCGCCGGCGTCGAATCGGAACGCCACGTCGTCCGTGTCGCCGGCCCCGACACGAAGCGACGCGCCGAGTTCGCCGAGGACGGCGGCCAGCCGTTCGAGGTTGTCGGCACGGCGGTCATAACAGACGTCGAGATCGCCGGTGAGCGTCGCCGATCCGCGCGCGCCGGCGGCGAACCCACCGATGAGCACGTACCGAACGTCGTGACGCGCTAGAGCCTGGAGGATCTCGAACGGATCGAACGCGCGCGCGCTCATGCGCTCGTATCCCGGGGTCGCGCCCGCGCGAGCCGCCGGCGCACCGCCGCGCCGCGCGCGTGATGGGCGACGCGCTCGCGCGGTGAGCGCCGGAGCAGATCCCGGAGCAACGACCGGTCGAGCCCCTCGGTCGGGTCGTCCTCGACCAGCACCCGCATCCCGCACGCACGGACCAGTGGCTCGAGCGTGTCGAGGGTCGGGGAGAGACGGCCGCGCTCGATCCGCGAGATCGTCGGCTGCGGGATGCCGGCGCGACGCGCGAGTTCCCGTTGCGACAGGCCCGCGCGGCGCCGCGCCATCCGCAGCATCTCGGAGGCGGTGTCCATTCATGGACGACGATAGCATATCCGTATGCAGAGCGATACCGATAAGCTATCGTCGCAGGACGACGTGGCGGAGGCTTTGACGCCGCGTTCGGCACGCGGGTACTCTGAGTGCCGGGTCGGCCCCTGCGGGCCGACAATCCCTTGTTATGAAGACCTACTCGCCCAAGCCTGAGCACATCGAGCACCGCTGGTACGTCGTGGACGCCAGCGGTCAAGTGCTTGGCCGTCTGGCGTCCGAGGTGGCGACCCTGTTGCGCGGCAAGCACAAGCCGATATACGCCCCGCACATGGACACCGGCGACCACGTGATCGTGGTGAACGCCGACAAGATCGAGCTCACCGGCAACAAGGGCGAGGACAAATACGCGTATCGCCACTCGGGGTATCCAGGCGGCATCACTGCGGTGAAGTACAAGGACCTGATGGCGACGCGTCCGGTGGCGGCCTTCGAGAAGGCCGTCCGCGGCATGCTTCCCAAGAACAGCATCGGGCGCCAGATGCTCAAGAAGCTCCATGTGGTGCCCGGCCCGGAGCACCCGCACGCGGCGCAGCAGCCGATGCCGCTCGCCGTGGGGGAGCGCCCCGCCTGGACGGGCCTGCCGGCCGCGAAGCCGGCGCCCGCGCCCGCACCGTCGCGCCCGGCCAAGAAGGAGCCCGTCGCGGCCGAGGAGCAGGCGGACGAGGAGAAGACCACGCCGGAAACCAAGCCCCGCGCAAAGCCGAAGACGACGACCGCAAAGCCGAAGTCGACGACCGCGAAGGCAAAGACCACCGCCGCCAAGCCCAAGGCGACGAGCGGCGCGAAGAAGACCGCAGCCAAGCAGACGACGGCGAAGCCGCGCACCGCCAAGCCAAAGGCGGATGCGCCCGCCGAGACGGATTCCGAGAACGAGGAGTGATCTGAGCGTGGCCGCTACCGCAACGAAGCTGTCCACCGGACGCCGCAAGGAGGCGGTCGCCCGGGTGCGTCTCGTCCCCGGAACCGGTGAGTTCTCGGTGAACGGCCGCCCGATCGACGACTACTTCCCGACGCGCGTGCACCGGATGGTCGCCCGCGCGCCGCTGACGCTCATCGAGCGCGAGCGCGACTACGACGTGGTCGCCTCGATCCGCGGTGGCGGGATCTCCGGCCAGGCCGGGGCGGTGCGCCTCGGCGTCGCGCGCGCCCTCATCGAGCTGCACCCCGAGCTCCGCGACCAGCTCAAAGCCGAGGGGTACCTGCGCCGGGACTCCCGCGAGAAGGAACGCCGCAAGTACGGCCTGAAGAAGGCTCGCAAGGCGCCGCAGTACTCGAAGCGCTAAGCCTCAGCCGGTCGCGTCGTCCGGCGCCTCGCCGACGTCCTCGTCCGAATCAAGCGCGTACGCGCCGGAATCAATCGCCTCGAGCACGGTCTTCGCCGCGCTCACCTGCTCCTCGGGCACGAACAGATACGACGGGCCGACGGGGTAGACGCTCGTGCCGTTGTTCTTGAGCAGGACGTCGATGCCCTCGTTCTCCAGACGCGCGCGGACGAGTTCTGCCACCATGGCGTCGCCGCTCGAGTAGACCTGCACGAGGTCGCCCATCGGCGCCATCGTCCCACATCGATGGATCCCTTCGGTAAGGTGCCGCGCCATGGGGCGGCTGTTCGGCACCGACGGCGTCCGCGGCCTCGCGGGCACCGAGCTCACCGCGGACCTCGCCGCCGGTCTCGGCCGTGCGGCGGTGACGGTGCTCGGGCGCCACGGCGCCGGTCACCCGGTGATCCTCGTCGGGCGGGATCCGCGTTCCTCCGGGGTTTGGCTCGAGGAAGCGCTCGTCGAGGGAATCCGCTCGGCGGGCGGCGACGTTCTGCTTGCCGGTGTGGAGCCGACGCCGGCGATCGCGTTCCTGACGGTCGATCGCGGCGCCTCGGCCGGCGTGGTGATCAGCGCCTCGCACAACCCCGCGGCCTACAACGGCATCAAGTTCTTCTCTCGCGACGGGATGAAGCTGCCCGACGCCGTTGAGGATGAGATGGAGGCGGCGCTCGGCGAGCCGCCACCGCCCGCGGCCGCGCCGGGGGCGGTCGGACCGCTCGTGGGGGCGGGCGATCGCTATGTCGCGCATCTGGTCGAGGCCGCGCTCGCCCCGCTCGAGGGGATGCGGGTCGTGGTGGACTGCGCCAACGGATCGGCCTCGGCGATCGCGCCCGCGCTGCTCCGCCGACTCGGCGCCGACGTCACCGCCATCCATGCCGAGCCCGACGGCGAGAACATCAACGACGCGTGCGGCGCGATGCATCCGGAGGTCGTCGCGGCCGAGGTCGTGCGGCTGGGAGCCGACGCCGGCGTCTCCCACGACGGCGACGCCGACCGGGCGCTGTTCGCCGACGCGACCGGTGCCGTGATCGACGGCGACCAGGTGCTCGCGGCCTCAGCGGCGGCATTGCACGAGGCCGGCGAGCTGCCGGGAGACACCGTGGTGGCGACGGTCATGTCCAACGTGGGGTTCGAGCGCGCGATGACCGAGCGTGGCATCCGGCTTCTGCGCACGCGGGTGGGGGACCGCTACGTGCTCGAGGCGATGGAGCGCGAGGGTGCGGTGCTGGGCGGAGAGCAGAGCGGCCACGTGATCTTCCGGCGCTTCGCGACGACCGGCGACGGGCTGTTGACGGCCGTGCGATTCCTCACACTGGCGGCCTTCCGCGGCGTCTCGCTCGCCGACCTTGCGAGCGTCATGCAGCGCTACCCGCAAGTCATGGTGAACGTGGAGGTCCCCGATCGTGCCGGCGCCATGGCCGATCCGGGCGTGCTGGCGGCGGTCGACGAGGCGGAGCGCGCGCTCGGCGACGGCGGGCGGGTCCTGCTCAGGCCGAGCGGCACGGAGCCGCTCCTGCGGGTCATGGTGGAGGCGGCGTCGGAGACCGACGCCGCCGGGCACGCCGAGGCGATCGCGGCGGCGGTGCGGCGCACCGCCGCCGGCTAGAGGTCGGCCACCTCGCGGTCGACCATGACCCAGCCGCGCGCGCTGCCGTCGGGATCCAGCAGCGGCACGCACTTGGTCTCGATCGTGACGGCGTAGCCGTCCTGGTCGGTGTGCACGACCTGTCCGCGCCATCCATGGAGCGCATCGACAAAGGGATCCCACACCGTCGCGGCATCCGCCGCCTCACGACGAAGGGGCTCCGGCAGCGGGCGGCCGAGGACCTCCTCCGGCGCCCATCCGTAGAGCGCCTGCGCCGCGCGGTTCCACGACGTCACCGTCAAGTCGATGTCGTAGGCGATGACCGCGTCGCTGATGCTCTGCAGCAGCCGCGCCTGGAAGTCGCGTTCCTCCTCTGCCAGTCGCCGGTCGCTGATGTCGTACATGACGCCCTGCAGACAGATCGGCGCGCCGTTCTCGTCGTGTACCACGGTCGACTCGTCGCGGATCCACAGCACGCGGCCGTCGCGGGTGCGCATCCGGTACTCGATCGTGACGACGTTGTCCTCGGTCCCGGCGCCCGCGGCAGCGAGCTCCTCGTCGATCGCCCGCTGGTAGTCGTCGGGATGCACCGACGCCGTCCACGGGGATTCGTGCGCCATCCACTCCTCGGGCGTCCACCCGAGGATGTCCTCGATCTTCGGGCTCACGTAGAGCCAGTCGCCCTCGGTGCCGATCTCCGAGGTGTAGACGATCGCCGGGAGGTGCTCGACGAGCACGCGGTACTTTGCGAGCGCCTCGCGGCCCTCGTCCGTCTCGGTGGTGCGCGCGTGCGCGTTCGTGTTCGTCTCGGCCATTTCGCCCATCCCGGTGAAAACCGGTCCCCGTGGAGTCCTCGGACCTGTCCGAGCGGACCTGAAGCGACTGCTACGCTCGGAGCCTCATGTGCGGCATCGTCGGCTATGTGGGGCCCGACGAGGCGCTCCCGATCGTTCTGGAGGGTCTTCGGCGTCTCGAATATCGCGGGTATGACTCCTCGGGGGTCGTGGTCGTGGGGCCGGCGGACCTGGCGCTTCGCAAGAGCGCGGGCAAGATCCGGGATCTCGAGCCGGTGCTGGCCGAGGACCCGCCGGGCCCGGGCACGACGGCGATCGGGCATACACGCTGGGCGACGCACGGGGCGCCGACCGACGCAAACGCCCACCCGCACCTGGACTGCACCGGCCGGATCGCGGTCATCCACAACGGCATCGTCGAGAACCACCAGGAGCTTCGCGCCGGTCTCGAGAAGGACGGGCACGTGTTCGCCTCCGAGACCGACACCGAGGTGATCGCGCATCTGATCGAGGCGGCGCTCGATACGGACCTCACCGCGGCGGTGCGCGACGTGGTCTCGCGCCTGCAGGGTGCGTACGCGCTCGTCGTGTGTTCGGCGGATCACCCGGGGGAACTCGTCGGCGTCAAGGTCGCGTCGCCGCTCGTGGTCGGACTCGGCAACGGCGAAACGCTGTTCGCCTCCGACATCCCCGCGGTGCTCGAGCGCACCCGCACCGTGGTGCCGCTCGGCGAGGGACAGATCGCGACCATCTGGGCCGACGGTTTGGCGCTCACGACCCTCGACGGCGAGCCGATCGAGGTCGAGCCGCTCACCGTCGACTGGGACGTCACCGTCGCCCAGCGCGGCGGCTACGACTGGTTCATGCGCAAGGAGATCGACGAGCAGCCGGGAGCGATCCGCGACACGCTCGTGGGCCGAACGCACGGCGGGCGTCTGCAGCTCGACGAGCTGCGTGTCCCCGACGACGTGCTCCGCGAGGTCTCGAAGGTGTTCGTCGTCGCGTGCGGCACCGCGTTTCACTCGGGGCTCGTCGCGAAGTACGCGATCGAGCACTGGACGCGTCTGCCGGTCGAGGTCGAGATCGCGAGCGAGTTCCGGTATCGCGACCCGGTGCTCGGACCGGACACGCTGACGCTCGCCGTCTCGCAATCGGGCGAGACGATCGACACGCTCGAGGCTGCCCGGCACGCACGGCGCCAGGGCTCCCAAGTGATCGCCGTCACAAACACCGTCGCGTCCTCGCTCGCGCGTGAGGCCGACGGCGTCCTCTACACGCGCGCCGGCCCCGAGATCGGCGTGGCATCCACGAAGACCTTTGCGACGCAAATGGTCGCACAACAGCTCGTAGCCCTGTACCTGGCACAGGTGCGCGGCGCGAAATACCCGGAGGAGATCGCCCGGCTGCTCGAAGAGCTGGCGGCGCTGCCCGAGCAGGTCGAGCGTGCGATCGGGCTCGACGACCGTGTGCGGGCGATCGCGGAGCGCTTTGTCGATGCGCGCGACTACCTGTTCATCGGGCGCCACACCGGGTATCCGGCCGCGCTCGAGGGGGCGCTCAAGCTCAAGGAGCTCTCGTACGTGCACGCGTCGGGTTATCCGGCCGGGGAGCTCAAGCACGGACCGATCGCCCTCGTCGAGCCGGGCGTTCCCGTCGTCGCGATCGCGACGCGCTGCCACGTGTATCCGAAGATGCTGTCCAACATCCAGGAGGTCGTCGCGCGAGGCGCCTCGGTGATCGCGGTCGTCTCCGAGGGCGATGTCGAGGCGGCGGCGCTCGCCGAGCACGTGATCGAGGTTCCCGAAACGCCGGAGCTGCTCTCGCCGGTCGTCGTCACGGTGCCGCTGCAGCTGCTCGCCTATCACGTGGCGGTGTTGCGCGGCTGCGACGTCGACCAGCCGCGCAACCTCGCGAAGTCCGTCACCGTCGAGTAGCGATGGGACGGCTGCTGCGGGCCGCGCTCGTCGCAACGCTCGTGCTGCCGTTGTTCGTGGCGACCGGCGGCCGCGCGATCGCCTGTAGCTGCGCGGCGACGTCGGCGCGCGACGCCATCCGCGACGCCAACGCCGTCGTCGTCGGGCACATCGACGACGAGCGTCCGCTCGATGCGCTGCACACCGCGACGATCGTCACGGTGACCGGCGTCTACAAGGGGCGTGTCGCGCCGGTCATCACGCTGACGGCCGACCTCGGCAACGGCGGGGGGAGCTCGTGCGCGGTGCTGTATCCGGTCGGCGACACGGTCGACCCCTTGGTGCTCGGGCGCCACACCGACGGTACCTACGAGGTGCAGCTGTGTTCGATCGTCTCGGCGAGCGCGGTGCGCGGCGTGCTGGGGGACGCCGCGCCGGTGGCCCAGGTGTCCGGATCGCCGCCGCCGTCGGGACCCGCGACCCCCGCAGTGCCACCCGCGACGAGCGACGACGTCCGCTCAACCGGCGGTGGGCTGAGCTGGCCCGCGGTCGCCGTCGGCGCCATCGTGGCGGTGGCGCTCATCGCGCTCGCGCTGCGGCGGGCGTCCCGGGCCGAGCGAGCCGAGCGGGTCGCCGCCGACGACGCGCCCGAGGGTGCGGAATCCGATCCGGCTGCGCCGGGCGACCCGTCGGCGCCGGAGGCGAGCGACTAGCCTTCCCGGCGTGGAGATCGTCGGGTTGGGCGTCGACATCTGCGAGATCGCCCGGATGGAGCGTGCGCTCGGCCGCCATCCGACGATGCGCGAGCGCGTGTTCACGCCCGAGGAAATCGCCTATTGCGACTCGAAGGCCCGGCCCGCCGAGAGCTACGCCGGGCGCTTCGCCGCCCGTGAGGCCGTGATCAAGGCGCTCGGCGGCTATCGCGGCAAATTGTGGCACGACATCAGCGTGACACGCCACCCGAGTGGCGCCCCGCACATCGCCCTTGCCGGCAACGCAAAGCGGCGCGCCGACGGACTGGGCATCACACGGGTGCTCGTCACGTTCACGCACGAGAAGACGAATGCGGTGGCGTTTGCCGTGGCGGTGACCGAGGCGTGAAGCCGGTGCTGACCCCGGCCGAGGCCGCGGCGCTCGACCGCCGCACTCAGGAGTCCGGGACGCCGCCGGCGCTGCTGATGGAACGCGCCGGTGCGGCGGTGGCGCGTGCGTGCCTGGATGTCACCGGTGGGGCGTACGGCCGGCGCGCGGTGATCGTCTGCGGAGGGGGCAACAACGCCGGCGACGGGCTGGTCGCCGCGCGGCACCTCGCACGGGCCGGGGTGGCGACGGTCGCGGTGCTGCTCGCACCCGACGGTCTTCGCGGCGACGCCGCGGCCAACCTCGACCGTGCGCACACGGAAGCCGACGTTCGCATCCGGCCGTTCGCACCGGCGGTGCTGGCGCGCGAGCTCGCGCGGGCCGACGTCGTCGTCGACGCGATCTTCGGGACCGGGTTCCGCGGGGAGCCGGAGGGCGAGTATGCCGCCGCGATCGTCGGCGTGAACGCCGCCGTGGCGCCGGTGGTCGCGGTCGACGTGCCGAGCGGCGTGGACGGCGGGACCGGCGCAACCCCGGGGGTCGCGATCCGCGCCGATCTGACCGTGACGTTCGGCGCGGCCAAGGTCGGATGCGTGCTGCTGCCGGGCGCCGAGTGTGCGGGCGACCTCCGCGTCGTCGACATCGGATTCGAGCAGGCCGCGCTGCCGCTCGCGACGGGCCTGACCGAGCCGGCGGACGTCGCGGCGGTGCTGCCCGAGCGGCCCCTCGACGGCCACAAGCGCGCAAGTGGCGCGCTCCTCGTGGTGGCGGGGTCGCGCGCGATGACCGGCGCCGTGCGGCTTGTCGCGCACGCGGCCGGGCGCGCCGGCGCGGGCTATGTGATCGTGGCCGTTCCGGCATCGATCCTTTCGGCAGTGCAGACGGAACTGACCGAGACCGTGTTCCTCGCGCTTCCGGAGACCGAGGACGGCACGGTGGCGGCGGAGGCGCTCGGCGCCGTCACCGAGGCCGCCGCGGGCGCCGACGCCCTGGCGATCGGACCCGGGCTGTCGCGCGACCCCGCGACGGCCTCGTTCGTGCGCGCGATCGCGCGGGAGTCCTCGATCCCGATGGTGCTCGACGCCGATGCGATCAACGCGTTCGCCGGCGCGCGCACCGCCCTGGCCGACCGCAAGGCCGATGCCGTGCTCACCCCGCACACCGGCGAGCTCGCGCGGTTGCTCGACCGCCCGGTGGGGGACCGCCTCCCCGAGGCCCGGACGCTCGCCGCGGAGCTCGACGCGGTCGCGCTCCTCAAGGGAACGCGCACCGTGATCGCCGCGCCCGACGGGAACGCGCGGATCAACCTGACCGGCTCGTCCGCGCTCGCCACGGCGGGAACCGGCGACGTCCTCACCGGCACGATCGGCGCGCTGCTCGCGCGCGGGCTCGACCCGTTCGCCGCGGCGTGGGCCGGCGCCTACGTCCACGGGCGTGCCGGCCTGCTCGCCGGTGCGGCGCTCGGCGAGGGCGTGGTGGCGGGCGACGTCGCCGACCGGCTCCCCGAGGCGATCGCCCAGGTGCGCGGGTGACGCGGTTTCGCCCGACGTGGGTCGAGGTCAATCTCGAGGCGATCGCTTCCAACGTGCGCGCGCTGCGGCCGCCGGACGCCGAGCTCATGGCGGTGGTCAAGGCCGATGCGTACGGCCACGGCGGCCCGGCGGTCGCCGCCGCCGCGCTCGCTGCCGGCGCGACGTGGTGCGGGGTCGCCCTCGTGGAGGAGGGCCTCGACCTTCGGGGCGCCGGGATCGAATCGCCGATCCTCGTGCTGTCGGAGCTCCCGCCGGGATCGGAGCCGGTCGCGCTCGCGCACCGGCTGACGCCCACGCTGTACTCGGCCGGCGGCCTCGAGCGGCTTGCCGCGGCCGCGCCCGGCCCCCTCGGCGTCCACGTCAAGGTGGACACCGGCATGCACCGTGCCGGCGTGTGGCCGCCCGACGATCTGGTGCCGTTTCTCGAGGCCACGGTCGCCGCCGGGCTCGTCGTCGAGGGAATCTGGACGCATCTGGCCTCGAGCGAGGAGGATCGGGACTTCACGGCCGTGCAGCTCGCGCGGTTCGAGGTGGCGCTCGCCGCCGCGGCGGCGGCCGGGATCGTCCCGCGCTACCGACACGCGGCGAACAGCGGCGGGGTCCTCCGGCATCCGGGCGGCGCCTTCGACCTGGTCCGCCCCGGCATCGCGCTGTACGGGATCGCGCCGGGACCGGACGTGCCGGCAGACGGGCTCACGCCCGCGCTCACGTGGCGCTCCCGGGTGGCCTTCGCTCGCCGGCTCCCCGCCGGCGAGCGACTGAGCTACGGTCGGCGCTACGAGCTGGGCACCGACGCCGTGGTCGCGACCGTACCCGTCGGCTACGCCGACGGGTACCCCCGCGCCGCGTCTTCCCGCGCCGACGTGCTCATCCGCGGCCGACGGTGCCGCGTTGCCGGGAGCGTGACGATGGACCACCTGATCGTTGATTGCGGCGACCTCGCGGTCGAGGCCGGCGACGACGTGGTGCTCATCGGCACCCAGGGCGAGGAAACCGTGACGGCATGGGAGCTCGCCGATCGCGCCGACACCATCGCCTACGAGATCGTCACGCGGATCGGCCGGCGCGTTCCGCGGGAGACGCGGCCGTGAGCTCCCGGCCGCTCGACGTCGTCGCAAAGGAAGCGGCGGACTGCACGAAGTGCCGGCTCGCGGAGACCCGCACCCAGGTGGTCTTCGGCGTCGGCAACCCCGATGCCGACCTGCTGTTCATCGGCGAGGCGCCCGGCCTGCACGAGGACAAGCAGGGCGAGCCGTTCGTCGGCGCCGCCGGGCAATTGCTCACGCGGATGCTCGGTGAGATCGGTCTTGCGCGCGAGGACGTCTACATCGCGAACATCTTGAAATGCCGCCCCCCGGGCAACCGCGATCCCCAGCCCGACGAGATCGAGACCTGCACGCCGTGGCTCATCGAGCAGATCTCGGCGATCCAGCCCGCGGTCATCGTCACCCTCGGTAACTTCGCGACCAAGTACGTGCTCCAGACCCAGCAGGGGATCACGCGGATGCGTGGCTCGGTCTATTCGTGGCACGGCCGTCAGGTCATCCCGACCT
Source organism: uncultured Actinomycetes bacterium (assembly GCA_963816105.1). Lineage (GTDB taxonomy): Bacteria > Actinomycetota > UBA4738 > UBA4738 > HRBIN12 > AC-51. Next base: position 75,540 of record CAWFJH010000005.1, read on the forward strand.
TCCACCCGGCGGCGATCCTGCACGGCGGCGGGGAGAAGAGCCGGCAGTTCGCCGACCTGCAGGAGGACTTCGCGCTCATCAAACGCACGCTGACGGCGCCGCCACCGCCGCCCCCGGTGGCGTCGCTCCGCGAGCTCGCCGAGCACGATCGGTCGGCCGAGCCCGACCCGGACGACCAGCTGGAGCTGTTCTGAGCGTGCCGGTTCGGATCCGCACCGCGACTGCGGAGGAGACGCGCGGCGTCGGGGCGGCGCTCGCCCCGTTGCTGCGTCCCCACGACGTCGTCGTGCTGACCGGCGAGCTCGGCGCGGGCAAGACCACCCTCGTGCAGGGCATCGCGCGCGGGCTCGGCGCGACCGAGCACGTGGCCTCGCCGACCTTCACGCTCGTACGCGAATACACGAGCGGACGCGTGCCGCTGGCGCACGTCGACCTCTACCGGCTCGAGCGCGAGCAGGACGTGATCGATCTTGCGCTCGACGAGCTCGAGGACGGCGAGCGTGTGCTGCTCGTCGAATGGGGCGATCCCGTCGCCGACCTGCTGGCCGACGATCGACTGCGCATCGAGCTCACGACCGAGCTGGGCAGCGAGACACGTGACATCGTCGTCGAGACGACGGGTGCCGCGTGGGAGCAGCGCGCGGGCGCGATCGACGCCGCGCTCGAGCCGTGGAGCGCCGCGTGATCGTCGTCGGGATCGACACCTCGACGCCCCAGGTGAGCGTTGCCGTCGGCACCGAGTCGGCGATCCTCGGCCGCGTGCAGATCGCCGGCCGCGCCCGTCAGGAAAGCGTGACGCCGGCGCTGCAGCAGCTGCTCGCGTGGACCGGCGTCGCCCTCGATCGCGTCGGCGGCTTCGTCGTCGGCACCGGCCCGGGGCTGTTTACGGGGCTTCGTGTCGGCGTGGAAACGGCCAAGACGCTCGCCCAGGCGACCAGGGCGCCGATCATCGCCGTGCCGAGCATCGACGCCCTCGCCTACGCGGTCCGGCACACGGAGCGGACCGTCGCCGCCGTGATCGACGGGCGCCGCTCCGAGGTCTTCTCGGCCCTGTACCGTCCGGTGCCCGGGGGCGTGGTTCGGATCACCGAGCCTGCAGTGCAACGCCCTCAGGCGCTGGCCGCCGAGCTGGAGGCGGTGGCGGGGGAGGTGCTGCTCGTCGGCGATGGTGCCATCCTGTACCGGGACGTGCTCCAGGACGTGGGTGCGCGGGTGGCGTTCGCCTCCCCCGCGCAGGCCCACCCCGACGCGGCCTCGCTCGTCGAGCTGGCCGTGCCGAGGTTCCTGCGTGAGGAGCATGATCAGCTGTTCGACGTCGTGCCGATGTACCTGAGGAAATCAGATGCTGAGATCGCGTGGAACGACCGAGCTCGGGGCGACTAGCCTTGAGGTGACGAAGATGCGCCGGCGCCACCTGCGTGGCGTCATGGCCATCGAGCGGCAGGCCTACGCGCGTCCGTGGACGCCCAACCTCTTCGTCGCCGAGATGACCGAGCCGAGCAATCGCAACTACCTCGTGGCCCGGATCGATCGCGACGTCGTCGGCTATGCCGGGCTCATCTGCTACGGCGACGAGGCGCACATCACCAACATCGCCGTGGACCCGATGCTGCAGGGTCACGGTATCGCGCACCGGCTGCTTGCCGAGGAGATCGACGCCGCGCGCGAGCTGGGTGGCAGCGCAGTCTCGCTCGAGGTGCGCGTCACCAACTGGCGTGCCCAGCGGATCTACGCGCGCTTCGGGTTCCACCCGGTCGGCATCCGCCGGAACTACTACGCAGAGCTGCACGAGGACGCCCTCATCATGTGGACCGACGACATCCGGGCCGCGTCGTATCGCGAGCGGCTCGCGGACCTCGTCGCGCGGCTCCCCGAGGGAATCCGCCCCGCGTGATCACGCTCGGCATCGAAACCTCCTGCGACGAGACCGCGGTCGCGATCGTCGAGGACACGTTTACCGTTCGCACCAACCTCATCGCCCGCCAGGAGCACCTGCACGAGCGGTTCGGCGGCGTCGTGCCCGAGGTGGCGGCGCGCGCGCATGTCGAGGCACTCAACCCGCTGCTCGCCCAGGCCCTCGACGAGACCGGTCTGGACGTCGGCGACCTCGACGGCGTCGCCGTGACCGTCGGTCCCGGGCTCGTCGGTGCGCTGCTGGTCGGGATGGCCGCGGCCAAGGCACTGGCCCTCGCCACGACGAAGCCGCTGGTCGGCGTCAACCATCTCGAGGCCCACTATTGGGCGAACTTCCTGGTGGGCGGGCCGCCCGACTCGCCCTACGTGGCCCTGATCGTCTCCGGCGGGCACACAATGCTCGTCCACGTGCCGGAGATGTTCCGCCACACGATCCTCGGGCAGACCCTCGACGACGCCGCCGGCGAGGCCTTCGACAAGGTGGCCCGGCTGCTCGGTCTGGGGTTCCCCGGCGGGCCGGCGCTCGACGCCGCGGCTCGAACCGGCGATCCGGCGGCGGTGCGGTTCCCGCGGGCGATGGCCGACTCCGGCGATCTCGACTTCTCGATGAGCGGGCTCAAGACGGCGGTGCTCCGCCACGTGCGCGCCGAGCAGGCTGCCGGGCGCGGCATCGACGTGCCCGACCTCGCGGCAAGCTTTCAGGAGGCGATCGTCGACGTGCAGGTGAGCAAGACGATCGACGCGGCGCGCGCGACCGGGGTCACGCGGGTGCTGCTCGGCGGCGGGGTGGTCGCGAACACCCGGCTGCGCGAGCGGCTGCAAGCCGAGGGCGCGGCTGCCGGTCTCGACGTCGCGGTCCCGCCGCTCGACCTCTGCACGGATAACGCGGCGATGGTGGCGTGCCTGGGTGCCGCGCGTCTGGAGCGGGGCGATCGCACCGGGTTGGACATCGCGGCCGACCCCAACCTACCCTTGACGTCGTGACCACGATCCTGGTGACCGGGGGCGCCGGGTTCATCGGCTCCAATCTTGCCGACCGCCTCCTGGCCGAAGAGCACCGCGTGATCGCGGTCGACGATCTGTCCACGGGACGGATCGCCAACCTTGGCGACGCACGCGCCTACGGCAAGGCGTACACGTTCTTCAACATGGACGTGCGTGCGCCCGGCCTGCTCGCGTTGTTCGAGCGGCACCACCCGGAGATCGTGTTCCATCTCGCGGCGCAGGCGGGCGTTCGTCCCTCGCTCGAGGACCCGGTGCACGACGCCGGCGTCAACCTGATGGGCACGCTCAACGTGCTCGAGTGCGCCGCCGCCGTGGACGTGCGGAAGGTCGTCTACGCCGCGAGCGGCGGCACCCTCTACGGGGAGCCCAAGCGCCTGCCGGCCAAGGAGTCGAGCGCCCAGGGCTCCCACCCGCTCAGCCCCTACGGCATCTCGAAGAAGGCGGCGCTGGACTATCTGGGCTTCTACCAGCGGTTTCGCGGCCTGGACTTCACCGCCTGCGCCCTCGGCAACGTCTACGGACCCCGCCAGGACCCCTACGGCGAGGCGGGCGTCATCTCGATCTTCGCCTCGCAGATGCTCGCGGGAAAGGTGCCCACGATCTTCGGCGACGGCAACCAGACACGCGACTACGTGTTTATCGACGACGTCGTGCACGCGTTCGTCCAGGCGATGGACCGCGGCTCGGGCAAGCTCGTCAACATCGGCACCGGTCTGGAAACGAGCGTCAACGGCCTCTATGCGCTGCTCTCGCAGATCGTCGGGTTCGACGAGGAGCCGACGCACGGCGCGTTGCCGCCGGGGGAGTTGCGCCGAATCGTCCTCGACATCGCCGTGGCCGCCAAGGCCCTGGCGTGGAAGCCGTGGACGCATTTGGAGGACGGCCTCGCCGAGACCGTCGCCTATCTGAAGGGAATCTGAGCCGCCCATGCCTTCACCGGTCGACGACGTCGCATCGAAGCTCGAACAGAAGGTCGCCGCGTTCGTCAAGGAACACCGCCTCCCCGGCGCGTCGTGCGGGGTCGTGGTGGGCGATGAGCTCGTGTGGTCCTACGGGCACGGGTTCGCCGACTTCGAGACCCAGCGGCCGCACGATGCACGGACACTGTTCCGGATCGCGTCGATCACCAAGACGTTTACGGCCACGGCGATCCTCCAGCTGCGCGACGAGGGCAAACTCCACCTCGACGACCCCGCGGTGACGTTCCTCCCGGAGCTCCGTGCCGCGACGAGCCCGTTCGGCGCGATCGAGACGGTGACGATTCGCCGGATGCTCTCGCACGAGTCGGGGCTGATGGGCGATCCGCCGGGAACCCGCTGGTTCGACGACGTCTACCAGTCCTCGCCCGAGGTCAACCTGGGCAAGGGGCCCGAGGTGGCCACGCGCATCCCGCCGAACGTCCAGCAGAAGTACTCGAACATGGCCTACCAGCTGCTCGGTGAGATCGTGGCCCGGATCGGCGGCGTGGCGTACACCGAGGCGATCCACGAGCGCATCCTCGGCCCGCTGGGGATGGCGTCGTCGGCGTTCGCGCCGCTCCCGACCGAGCTTCTGGAGCGCCGCGCCGTGGGCTACCGGCCCCGCTGGCTGAACGACGTGCTGGTGCCGGCGAGCAAGGCCGAGTTCCCCTCGGCCGAGGGTGGGCTGCAGTCCTGCGTCGAGGACGTGGCGCGCTGGCTCTCGGCGCAGTTCCCGGTCGAGGGCGGCCCGGAGGGACATCGCACCGTGCTCGCCGACGCCACCCTTCGCGAGATGCAGCGCCCGCGCTATCTCGAGGGCGACAAATGGGAGGAAGCCTGGGCGATCGGTTGGTACGCCGCGCGGCGGGGCGAGACGGTGTGGATACAGCACTCCGGCGGGCTGCCCGGGTTCGTCACCAACGCGTGCTTCCGTGCGAAGGAACGTGTCGGCGCGATTGCGTTCCTCAACGGCGTGGCGAACGCGTCGAAGCTTGCGATGGATCTCGGCGACATCGCGCTCGCGGCTGTTCGCGACGCGGCAACGCCGGCGGAGGTACCTGCGGCGCTCCCCACCGGATACACCGATCTGCTCGGGGTCTACGGCGAGCCGGCCGAAGCGATCCTGGCGCGCATCGAATGGCGCGACGGCGCGCTGATGGTGATCGACCCCGATGAGCCGGACGGCAAAGCTCACGCTGCTGCCGACCGAGGAGCCCGACCGCTTCACCGTCGATTGGTTCCAGCGGGAATCGGGCGAGCCGGTCGACTTCCATCGCGACGCGGCCCGCGCCGTCACCGGCGTCACGATCGGGCCGTACACCCTGCGCAGATACGAGCCGCGCAGCGACGACGACGCGCGCTAAACACGTGACGCTCCAGCGACTTTTCCCGTCCGAGGAATGAACGAATCGATGTGGAGCGTTCACGCTCAGTGATGGATACGCCGGACCGCATGCCCGCCGTCTACCTCGGCCACGGCGCCCCGCCGCTCGTCGATGACCAGCTGTGGGTGTCGCAGCTGCAGCGCTGGGCGGCCGGCCTGCCCAAGCCCAAGCAGATCCTGGTCGTGTCCGCGCACTGGGAGTCGGCGCCGCTCACGCTTGGCGCAACGGATGGCCGGACGCCGCTCACCTATGACTTCTACGGTTTCCCCCAGCGGTATTACGAGATGACCTACCCCGCGCCGGGAGCACCCGAGCTCGCCCGGACCGTCACGGCGTTGATGCCGGACACAGAGACCGTGGCCGAGGCGCCCGACTACGGCCTCGACCACGGCGCGTACGTGCCGCTGCTGGTGATGTACCCGGAGGCCGACATCCCCGTGCTCCAGATGTCGATGCCCGATCTCGATCCCGAGCATCTGTTTGCGATCGGGCAGCGCCTCCGGCCGCTTCGCGACGACGGTGTGCTCATCATGGGCTCGGGCTTCCTGACCCACGGCCTGCCGTTCCTGCGGGACTGGCGGCCCGACGCCGAGCCGCCGGGCTGGTCGCGCGAGTTCGACCTGTGGGCGGCCGAGGCGCTCGAGCGCGGCGCGGTCGACGAGCTGATGGACTTCCGCCGTGCCCCCGGCATGCCCTACGCGCATCCCTCGGTCGAGCACTTCGCGCCGTTGTTCGTCACGCTCGGCGCGGCTAGCGATCCCGAGTCGAGCCCCGACACCGAGATCGAGGGGTACTTCCTGGGGCTGGCGAAGCGGTCGTTCCAGGTCGGGTAGCGCGCCGCGCCAGGGACATCAACCGCGTGACGTGATCTCGCCATCGGTGATCTGACCGTCCGGGCCCGGTTCCGTCCAATGCGCGTCGACGAACCGCTTGCTTCCGTCGGTCATCGCGCACGTCGCCGTGAACGAGGCGGCCTGTACGTCGGTCACGGTTCCGGTGCACATCGATCCGCTCGGCAGATATTCCATCTGGAACGTCGTGTCGGCGAGCTTCGACGGCGTGACGAGCAGGTCGAGGCGCACGAGCACGTTCTGCGAGCCCACGCCGTTGCCCACCATCGAGACGACCCCTCGAGTGACCCCCATGTCGTCGAGGATCGTGCCGCTAAGGGTGTCCTGGAAGTTGGCAGCGTTCCACGGCTTGGGATGGAACCGCAAAGGACCGCTCCCGAGTGCCGCGACGATGGCGAGGCTCGCGATGCCGGCGACCGGGGGCGCCACGCGCAGCGCCCAAGTGCTCGTCTCGCGCGGCCGGAGCACGCGCCAGGCAGTGAGCCCGCAGACGACGCCGACGGAAACACCCATGATTGCGAGCATCCACGGCGTGCTGCGATCCGTGCCCGTTCCGACGGCGTGCAGCGTCGCGGCGGTCCAGATCACAAAATTGACGTAGTGGATCTTCCGCCAGGTTGCATAGGGCAGCTTCGTGTTTCGGTAGTGGTTCGTGATCGCCAGGGCGAGCAGCAGCTCGGCCGCGGCGATGCCGAGCCCCGTCCAGACCGGCCGGTACGATGCGACGAGCGGCACGATCAGCGACACGATCGAGAAGGGCAGGTACGCGTCGATCGCAACCGTCGTGATGTGAATGACGACAAACGTGCCCGTGAGAATGCCGGTGTAGCGATGGATGTCTTCGAGCGCGAATCGCGGCCATCGTGCGAACGACTTCTTGCCCGTCATCAAAACGCCGATGGCGACGTTCAGGGACAGGAGCATGTATGCGGCGATCCCCCCGGCGCGGGCCGCGTACCAGTCGATGGGGCTCGACGTCAGATGCACACCGACGCTCCACGCATGCTGTCGTCCCACGCGTCGTTGGTGACGACCTCGCCGTCCTCCGATACGAACCGGGCGGGAATGCCGCGAGCCGTGAGCCAGGCCGGGCCGTCGACGCCATGCAGGAATCCGGCTTTCGCCGCGATATCGGCCGCCAGGCAGGTTGCCCCACACGCGGTCACGTCCGTCCACGGCGTCACCGACGGTCGTCCCGTACGCGCATCGATCAGGTGGTGCTGCGTCTGGCCGTCGCGGAGCCACCACCGCTTCGATCGGCCGCTTGTCGCGAGCGCGCCCGACCGCAACTCCGCCGCCCCACCGCCCGGAAGCGCGATGGTGACGGAGCCGCGTGCGGCCAGGTCGCCGCCGGCCGCCACCCACCCATCGCCGGACAGCAGCGCGACCGCGTCGTCCACGGCCATCGCTTTCACGACGCCGTTCAGGTCGAGCGTGACTTCGCGTGAGGCTCGCACCACTCGACCTATCACGGCGAGCGCCCCAGGCCCCGCTGCAGGTCCCGGCGGTTGAGGATCCGAGACCAGGTCGCCACTGTCACGCGTATAGCCCGCTGCTGCCAGCGCCGTCCCGAGTGTCGGATCGACCATCCCGTCCGTTTCCTCTGCGGCACGCAGCGCGGCTCGCAATGCGTCGGCGAAGACGCCCGACACGAGGACGGCCCGTCCGGCGGCGGCGTTGACGCGGTTCAGCTCGCTGGACGCGATGAACCGACTGAAGATGGAATCGCGCTCGGCGAACAGCCGCTCGATGGCATCGATCTCATGGGAGCCGGCGCCCGCAACGACGACGTCACACCCCATCGAGCGGAACCGGTGTTCGCTCATGATGCTGCCGAGGTCGCCCCGGGTGGGGCTTGCGCCGGTCCGACGACGCCTGCCTGCAGGAGGTTCTTCTTCACGATTCGCACGTAGCGCGGCGGGGTAACCAGGGCCTGGGCTGGTTCCTTTGGGTGCCCGGCGAACGTGTTCTTGGTCACGACAAGCCCGGCCCCGAACACGACGGCCGCAACGGCGGTGAATACGGCCTTCATCGCGATCGCCCGGCGCTTTGCCATGGCGAGTTGCTGTGCGCGAGCGGCCGACTCCGCCTTGCTCGATGAACGGGAGCGTCGCTGCTTCGCCAACTCGCACCTCGGGGTCGTTGGTCAACAAGTATGTCCAAGGAGCGACCGCTTGTGAGGTTAAGAGAAGAGTAAAGCTGCCACCTCACCGGCGGTTTCCTGGGCAGCGCGATTCCCGTCTAGACTGCTCCCGACCGCAGGCCACCGCGTTGACATGTCCGAGGGGGGACCGTGAGCGACGCCGCGTCCCCTGCAGCTGCCCCGAAGAAGAAGGGCATCTCGCTCGGGAAGATCATCTCGTTCGTCGTCGGCGTGGGCCTCGTCGTGCTCATTTTCGCGGTGGCCATTCCGAAGTTCGCGAACTACCACGACGTGTGGACGGCGATGAGCACCCTCACGCCGATCGAGTTCTGGTCGCTCACGGCAGCCATGCTCTTCAACCTCTACACGTACTGGCTGGCCAACCAAGCCGCCCTGATCGGGCTGTCGCTCAAGAAGGCGGCGGTCGTCACGCAGACGAGCACCACGGTCGCGAACACGCTGCCGGCCGGCGGCGCACTCGCGATCGGCATCTCGGCGACGATGCTCAACTCGTGGGGTTTCACCGCGGGTGAGATCACGCTCTACGTCGGCGTGACAGGCATCTGGAACATCTTCGCCAAGCTCGCGCTCCCGGTGCTCGCGCTCGCGTTCCTCGTCCTGACGGGGAGCACCGACCCCGCGCTCGTGACCGCGGCGGCGATCGGCATCGCCTTCCTGGCGGTCGCGGTGTTCCTGCTGGTCATGGTGTTCCGCAGCGCGCAGATGGCGCGCCGGGTCGGCGGCGGCGTCGGCAAGGTCTGGAGCGGCGTCCTCAAGCTGTTTCGCAAGCCGCCCGTGACCGACATGGGGGATCGTGCCGTCAAGTTCCGGCGCGAGACGATCATTCTCGTGCGGCGCCGCTGGTTCCGCCTCACATGGACGACGCTCCTGAGCCAGGTCGCACTGTTCTTCGTGCTGCTGCTGGCCCTTCGCCACATGGGCGTGTCGGAGCAGGAGGTCACGACGGCGCAGGCGTTCGCGGTCTACTGCTTCAGCAGGTTGCTGTCCGCGATTCCGATCACCCCCGGCGGGGTGGGCGTGATCGACCTCGGGTACATCGGCGGCCTGGGTGCGTTCGACACGCCCGAGAAGGCGCAAATCGTCGCGGCCGTCCTCATCTTTCGGGTGCTGACCTACGGGATCCAGATCCCCATCGGGGCCTTCACCTATCTGTACTGGCGGAAGAAGAAGTCGTGGCTGCGCGACACCCCGCCGCCCGGGTCGATTGCGCATGAACTCGCCGCGGCCGAATCCACCGCGGCCGTGCCCGAGCCCGCCTAGCCCCCCGGCCGCTCGTTGCCGCTTGGCACTCTCCTGGCTATGCTGTTAGCACTCACGCCAGGGAGTGCTAATCCGCTCCCGGGCAGGCAGACGGACAACCCCAAGAAGGAGGGAACCAGGGATGGCGGACTTCAAGCTCCAGCCGCTCGAGGACCGGATCGTGGTCAAGCCGAGCGAGGGCGAGGAGACGACCTCGTCGGGCCTCGTGATCCCGGACACCGCGAAGGAGAAGCCCCAGGAGGGCTCCGTCGTGGCGGCCGGTCCCGGACGCTGGAACGAGGATGGCGACGGCCGCGTGGCGCTCGACGTGAAGGTCGGCGACAAGGTCGTGTACTCCAAGTACGGCGGCACCGAGATCAAGGTCGACGGCGAGGAGTACCTGATTCTGTCGGCCCGCGACGTGCTCGCGGTTCTCAACAAGTAAGGAGAACACCTTGGCTTCGAAATTGCTGAAGTTTGGCGAGGAGGCTCGCCGCGGCCTGGAGGCCGGGGTCGACAAGCTCGCCGACACGGTCGCCATCACGCTCGGGCCCAAGGGCCAGAACGTGGTGCTCGACAAGAAGTGGGGCGCACCCACGATCACCAACGACGGCGTGACCATCGCCAAGGAGATCGAGCTTGAGGACCCGTGGGAGAACATGGGCGCGCAGCTCACCAAGGAAGTCGCCACCAAGACGAACGACGTCGCCGGTGACGGCACCACCACGGCCACGGTGCTCGCTCGCGCGATGGTGAAGGGCGGCATGCGCAACGTCGCCGCCGGCGCCAACCCCATGGCTCTCAAGCGGGGCATGGAGAAGGCCGTCGAGGCCGCCGTCGAGGCGATCAAGAACCAGGCCAAGGAGGTCGAGACGAAGGACGAGGTGGCGCAGGTTGCGTCGATCTCGGCTGCGGACGCCACCATCGGCGAGACCATCGCCGAGGCGCTGGACAAGGTCGGCAAGGACGGCGTCATCACCGTCGAGGAGTCGAACACCTTCGGCATCGAGCTCGAATTCACCGAGGGCATGCAGTTCGACAAGGGCTACATCTCGCCCTACTTCGTCACCGACGCCGAGCGGCAGGAGGCGGTCGTGGAGGACCCCTACCTGCTGATCGTCAACAAGAAGATCTCCAGCGCACAGGAGTTGCTGCCCGTCCTCGAGAAGATCCTGCAGACGGGCAAGCCGCTGGTGGTCATCGCCGAGGACGTCGACGGCGAGGCGCTCGCCACCCTCGTGGTCAACAAGATCCGCGGCACGTTCAACGCCATCGCGGTCAAGGCGCCGGGCTTCGGCGACCGCCGCAAGGCCATGCTCCAGGACATCGCGGTCCTCACCGGCGGCCAGGTGGTCTCCGAGGAGGTCGGCCTGAAGCTCGAGAACGTGACGGTCGACCTGCTCGGCCACGCTCGCAAGGTGCTCGTGGTCAAGGACAACACCACGATCATCGAGGGCGCCGGGAAGTCCGAGGACGTCCAGGGCCGGATCGCGCAGATCAAGGCCGAGGTCGACAAGACGGACTCGTCCTGGGACAAGGAGAAGCTCCAGGAGCGGCTCGCGAAGCTCTCCGGCGGGGTCTCCGTCATCAAGGTCGGCGCGGCTACCGAGGTCGAGCTCAAGGAGAAGAAGCACCGCATCGAGGACGCCGTCTCGGCGACCCGCGCGGCGGTGGAGGAGGGCATCGTCCCGGGCGGCGGCGTCACGCTGATCCGTGCCGAGGCGGCGCTCGACAAGCTCGACCTGGAAGGCGACGAGGCGACGGGCGCGAAGATCGTTCGCGGTGCGCTCTGCGAGCCGACCCGCCGCATTGCCCAGAACGCCGGGTTCGAGGGGTCGGTCATCGTCTCCCAGACGCGTACGGAGGGCGATGGGCGCGGCTTCAACGCGGCGACCGGCGAGTGGGTCGACATGGTCAAAGCCGGGATCGTCGACCCGACCAAGGTCACCCGCTCGGCGCTGCAGAACGCGGCCTCGATCGCGGCGATCGTGCTGACGGTGGAATCTGCCGTCGTCGAGAAGCCCGAAGAGGAGGAGCCCGAGGCCGGCGGCCACGGGCACGCGCACTAAGCGCCGAACCGAACTCCGCAGTTCACGAAGGGGCGGCCTCCGGGCCGCCCCTTCGTCATTCCCAGATCGTTGAAGGTGGACTCCGCCAGTGGAACGATGGCTGCACGAAGAGCTTGTGGGAAGTTCCCACGGGAGGGGGTTCGGTATGAAGAAGTTGCTCGTAACGGGCGGCATTGTCTCGATGGCGTTCCTGCTGTCGTCCTGCTTTACGCTGCAGAGCTTCGTGATCGGGGTGGCCGCGCTGCAGCCCGGGAAGTCGACGAAGATCTCTATGAAGGTTCACCCGGCGTCGACGAGCCCGTCCAAGGAGTATCAGTTCGTGCTGGTGGGGACCGACTCGCCGACAGACCTGTCCTTCCAAAAGGCGGTCTGGGGTGCGAACAAGGAGTTCGGCGGACCCAAGGCCATGGACGTCGCGGCGAACATGTACACCGCGATCGGCACCGATTGTGACGGCGGGGGCTTTACGCTCAGCGCCATCACCGGGATGACGTGGCGCGGCTACACGACGATGAACAAGGTGCCGGACAAGGGCAAGGTCGCGGACTCCGCGCTTGTCACCGTCGGCTTGAAGGCCAAGCCGGGCGCCTCGAGCGGCGACGTGACCGAGATCGTGGGCGTGACCGGCATATGGGGTGACACCACCGGCGACGGTGTGACGAACGACGACACGTTCTTGTGCACCGGCAACGGATCGGGAGCCTTGAACATCCTGTAGATCGCGACGTCGATCGGTAGGAACGAGGGCGGGGCCGGCGGCCCCGCCCTCGTCGTCTACCAGACGCATGGGTCGTGGGTCGGTCCTAGACTCCCGTTCGTGATCGAGGAGCTGCTCCGCGAGTGGGACGGCGAGGAGCTCGTCTCGCGCTTTGACGCGCGGACCGGCACGTGGATGCTGATCGGGGTGCACTCGACGGTGCTCGGTCCCGCGATGGGCGGCACCCGCATGAAGCAGTACCCGGCGCTCGACGACGCTGTCGGCGACGTACTTCGCCTCTCGCAGGCCATGACGATGAAGCAGGCAGCCGCGGGGCTTCCCTACGGCGGGGGCAAGGCCGTGCTCGCCGTGCCCGAGGTGCCGGGCCGCGGATCGATCGAGCGCGCCGCGGTCCTGGACGCGTACGCATCGCTCATCGACGCGCTCCACGGGACCTATGTCACGGCGGCGGACATGAATACCGGCCCCGACGATATGGACGAGATCGCGACGCGGACGCCGCACGTGCTCGGCCGCTCTGCGGCCGCCGGGGGATCCGGCGACCCGGGGGAGGGAACCGCGATCGGCGTGTACCACGCCATCCGATCCACGTGTCGCTACGCATTTGGCACCGACGACCTCGGGGGCCGCACGGTGCTCGTGCAGGGCGCGGGCTCGGTCGGGGCGCGCCTGATCCGCGAGCTGCGCGAGGCCGGCGCGTGGGTGCTCGCCACCGACGTCGACCCCGTGCGCGTGACGGCGACGGGAGCGGAGCCGGTCGATCCGAGCGACGCGCTCACGACGAAATGCGACGTGCTCTCGCCCTGCGCGACCGGGGGCGTATTGCGCGCCGAGACCATCGCCGGGTTGCCGTGTGCGGCCGTGTGTGGCGCTGCGAACAACCAGCTCGCAACGCCCGAGGACGCCCGCCGCCTCGCCGAGCGCGGCATTCTCTACGCGCCGGACTACGTGGCGAACGCCGGCGGCGTGATCTGGCTGGCGGGCTACGAGACGCTTGGGTGGGACCTCGCCCACATGCGCGCGCGACTCGCCGGCATCGAGCAGACGCTCGACGAGATCTTCGCGGTGGCCTCAGCAGAGCGCATCACGACGGCGGAAGCAGCGGACCGGTTCGCCCGCGCCCGGATCGACGCCGCGCGGCACACCTAGAGCCGGTCACCCGGCCGCCGGCTCGTCCGGCCAGCGGATGAACTCCCACTCGCGACCGAGACGATCGAACCCCAACCGCCCGTACAGCTCCTTGGGCCAGTCGTTGTCGTCCGCCCCGATGAACACACGCTCGGCCTCGGCCTGCCGGGCCGCCTCGATCGCCGCCAAGACGACGGAGCGCGCGACGCCACGGTTGCGGAACTCCTCCAGCGTGTCGACGTGCTCGACAAGCGCGTCGCCCTCGTCCATCCAGAGTTCGCAGACGCCGGCGGGTTCGCCGTCCACCAGCCCGACGAAGAACCGCGCGCCCAGCGTGCCCTCGTACGCTCGGTGCTGGTCCGTGAACTGATCCACGTGCTGCGGCTCGAGTCGTTCATCACGCCGGTACGTCTCGTGGATAACCGGTCGGGCGCCCGCGAACGTCCGCTCCTCGACCTGGACGGACGGCCCCCGGTCGGACGCTCGCCGAAGTCCCATCAGGACGATCGGGTCCGCGCGATACCCCGCCGCGGTGAACGCCGGTTCCATCCGAACGGCGTGGTCCTCGGATCGCAGCAGGACCATCCGGTGCTTGTAGCCAGCCCCGCCCAGGATGTCGTCGGCGGCGCGCATCAGGCTCTCGGCGTCGGCAGCATCGAGATCGATCTCGGCGCATAGGAAGTTGGAGACGAACCGGTCGGGGTGGTCCTCGTCGAAGAAGGCGATGCCGAAGGCGAACGGCTCCTGCCGGGTGCAGAGGCGCTCGTCGAACCGGCGCTCCATCGCGAAGGCTCGCTCGAGGTCGTCCATCGCAGCCGACAGTAACGCGACGGCGAGGCCGCGGACCGTTTCGCCCTGGCTCGGATCGAGGCCGGCCGCGCGACTCGCTGAGCGGGTGATCTACGCTGTCGAGGCGAGCAGCATGTGGTGGTAGCCGTACCCGTCGAGCCACTCGTTGGCTTCCTCCACGAGCGCGAATCCCGCATCCCCGAGCCACGCGAGCACCCGATCCCGGTCCGGGTAGAAGTGATAGCCGGCCGTGTCGCCCTCAATGACCTCCCCGGGAACGACGGGCCACGCGCGCGCTCGTGCAGTCTCGAGGGCCGTCTCGATCGTGGCGCTATCGACCTGCTCCACCGTGATGTAGACGTGGCCTCCCTGCATGAGCGCTCGATGAAACGAGGCGAGCACGCCCGGCCAATCCTCCGGCGGGATGTTCTCCATCGCGTCCACGCACATGACGGCGTGGAACCGGTCGTCGAACGCGAGCTCCTGAGAGCCGATGTGCTCGAACCGGGCGACTGGCCATTTCGCGCGCGCTCGTTCGAGCATGCCGTTGGACTGATCGGCCCCCGTGTAGCGCAGTCCGGCTTCGAGGACCAAGCCCGCGTATGGAGCGGTGCCGCACGCGACATCGAGGATCGACCCGGCGGCCGGGACGGTCCGGACCAGTTCGGCGACGAAGCGACGATGGACGGGGGTTGCTGGGTCGTACTCGTCGTAGGTCGGTGCCTCCGCGTCGTAGGCGACTTCCACCTCGCGACGACGTCCGGCAAGCCACGCAGCGCGTTCCATCGTGCCGACCTCCCGGAGCGAACATAGCCTCACCCGGCGGTCGGTGTCGCCGCTTGGCCCGTCACGGGATCAGGTACAGCGTTCGGACGAACAGGTCGTTCTGGACCGTGAGGGTCGCGTAGCCGCGGACGTTCTGGTACGCGCCCGTTCCACCGGTCACGGCGAGCTCCTCGCCGTTGAATCCCCGGAAGAGACCGGTGAAGACGATCGTGCCCTTTTGCGTGAACGGGCCCGCGTGCAGCGTCGCGATCGTCGTGCAGTACCAGGCGACGCGGCGGGCGCTCACGCACTCGACTCGAACATTGCCGACGGGGTTCGCGTCCGCGTCGAGCAATGGCTCACGGAACACGGAGATTTCCCCGCTCCGCCGGCCCTCGGTATCACGAAGGATGTAGTTGCTGCTCCCTGCTTCGGTGGACCCCGTGCTCGACAAGGCGATCACGGCCGGCTCGGTGATGCCGTTCCCTGCGGCGACCGAGGCGCCGGCAAGCAATCCCACGGCAAGAGCGATCGTCGCGAGCGCGGCGAAAACCAGCCGTCCATGGCCCAGTGTGCGGCGGGACCTCGACTCAGTCTTGCGTGTCATGGCACGACCTCCTCCTCTTCTGTCCGACCCGATGCGGACAACGGAGGGAGCGTGCGACGACATGGTCAAGAACCCCCTGAGCGTCGAGCAAGGACGACGCAAGCCGGAGTCACCGACCCGCGAGGCCGATCGTGCTCAGGCGATGGGGTGGTCCTGGCTCGCCCGGGTCAGACCGAGCACGAGCCAGATGGTGAGCCCCGCGCTCACGGCCGCGACGAGCCACCACCGAAACGCGCCGCCGACCGGCGGGTCCACGACGGCGTGGATGGCCGCGACGGTGCCGCAGAGCGCGGTGACGACGCCGAAGGCCCACGCCCACCACCACGCGTCGTCGCGACGAGACACCATCACGGCAAGCATCGCCAGACCGATCGCGAACGCGCCGGTCATACGGGCGAAGGTGCCGCCGGAGGTCCCCTGCGGGATCACCCACCCGGGCACGAGGAGCAGGGTGATGCCGCACACGGCGAACACCGTGGCGAAGGCTTGCAGCGCACGTCGAAGCGTCGTCATCGGCAGTCGTTGGAACCGGTCGGGAGGCCCCAAAGCGGCTGGTAGGATACGTGAACCGCGGTGGTTCCCCCGGCGTTTCGCGCGCCCACGCCGCGCCTGATCGCCAAGGAGTCTCGAGCATGGAGCAGGGTCCCCGCGTCGTCGTCATCGGGCTGGATTGCGGCACGCCGCAGCTGCTGTTCGACGATCTGCAGGCCGAGGTGCCGACGATCGCCAAGCTGATGGGCGAGGGGATGTACGGCTCGCTCGCAAGCATCACGCCGCCGATCACCGTCCCCGCCTGGGCGTGCGGCATGACGGGCACCACGCCCGGCCAGCTCGGTCTCTACGGGTTCCGCAACCGCAAGGACACCACCTACGACGGCCTCTCGATCGCCACGTCGGGTGCGATCAAGGTCCCGGCCGTGTGGGACGCGCTCGGCGTCCAGGGCAAACGCTCGGTGCTGATCGGTGTGCCGCCCAGCTTCCCGCCGCCGACGGAGTTCCCGGGCTGGCGCGTCGGCTGCTTCCTGACACCGCCGTCGGCCGAGCGCTGGGCCTACCCGCAGGAGCTTGAGGTCGAGATCGAAGAGGAGCTCGGCGGCAAGGGCCAGTACATCTTCGACATTCCGAACTTCCGCCAGGCGGGCTATGACACGACGCTCGACCAGGTCTTCAAGATGACCGAGCGGCGCTTCCAGGTGGGGCGGCGGATGATCGCGAACAAGCCGTGGGACTTCTTCATGCTGTGCGACATCGCGCCCGACCGGCTGCACCACGTGTTCTGGCAGTTCTACGACAAGCAGCATCCGCTCTACGAGCCGGGCAACCAGTTCGAGGGCGTCTTCCAGGACTACTACCGGTTCCTCGACCGCCAGCTCGCGAACTTCCTCGAGCTGGTACCCGCCGACGCCGTCACGATCGTGATGAGCGACCACGGCGCGCGCCCGATGATGGGTGGCCTGTGCTTCAACGACTGGCTGATCCAGGAGGGCTACCTCGTGCTCGAGGAGCCCGTCCGTGACGGTCCGGTTCCCGTCAAGGAGGCCGAGATCGACTGGTCGCGCACGACTGCGTGGGGGGACGGCGGCTATTACGGCCGGCTGTTCCTCAACGTCAAGGGTCGTGAGCCAAAGGGCCAGATCGACCCGGCGCGATACGAGGAGATGCGCGACGAGCTGATCGCGAAGCTCGAGGCGGCGCCCGGCCCCGACGGCGAGCCGCTCGGCACCAAGGTGCTCAAGCCGCAGGACGTCTACACCGAGGTCCGCGGCGTCGCGCCCGACCTCATCGTCTACTTCGGCGACCTCGCTTGGCGTTCGGTGGGCTCGGTCGGCAACCCGAGCCTCTACACCTACGAGAACGACACCGGCCCCGACGGGGCCAACCACGACCGCGACGGCATCTTTGTCATGACCGGGCTGCCCGGGCAGGTGACCGGCAAGGTCGACGGGCTCCAGCTCGTCGACGTCGGCCCGTCGATCCTCGACATCTACGGCATCGATCCGGTAGCCGCGTTGCCGGCCGCCGTGGGAAGGAGCTTCCTGCAGTGAGCGACCAGAAGGGCTTCACCGTGTGGTTCACCGGGCTCTCGGGCTCGGGCAAATCGACGATTGCCGAGATGCTGTACCACGAGTTTCAGGCGCGCGGTCTCAAGACCGAGATCCTCGACGGCGACGTCGTACGTCAGAACCTGTCGAAGGGCCTCGGGTTCTCCAAGGAAGACCGAGATATCAACGTCATGCGGATCGGGTTCGTGGCGAACTTGCTCACCCGTAACGGGGTCGCGACCATCTGCTGCCCGATCAGCCCCTACAAGGAGACCCGCGACGCCAACCGCGAGCTGATCGGCGAGTTCGTCGAGGTGTATGTGCACGCGACCGTCGAGGAGCTCGCCAACAACCGCGACCCCAAGGGCCTGTACAAGAAGGCGCTGGCGGGCGAGATCCAGGACTTCACCGGCGTCAGCCCCGATGCGCCCTACGAGGTGCCGGAGAACCCCGAGCTCGTGGTTGACACGATGGTCGAGAGCCCCGAGGAATCGCTCCAGCACGTGCTGACGAGGCTCGTCGAGCTCGGCCGGCTGGACAGTGACGAGGCGCTCATCGAGGGCGACCGCGTGCACTCGGGTCTGACGGATCTTCGAGTGGCCGATACGGGTCACGTCGTCAAGGAGGCCTGAGCCGCCTCAGCGCTGGGCGCGCTCCACCAGCGCCAGGTGCGCGGCGAGGAAGTGCGGAGGAAGAAATCGCTCTCGTACGCGATTCTTTGCCGCGGTTCCCAGCTCGGCGGCCAACGCGGGTTCCCGCACCAGCGTCGCGACCGCTGCGCCGAACGCACCGAGGTCGCGCGGGTCGACGAGCAGCCCGTGCACCCCGTTGTCGATCTGATCGGTGATGCCGCCGAGCCCCGACGCCACGATCGGCCGTTCCTTCCACATCGCCTCCGTGACGGTCAGGCCGAATCCCTCCGCGAGGCTCTTCTGCACCACCACGTCGGCGCGCCGCTGTAGCGCGTTCACGATGATGGCGTTCTCGTCGACGTCGGAGGTCGGCAGGTTGGCGAGATGGATCCGCTCGCGCCGGCGCACGGGCTCGGAAAGCCAGGCGTCCCGAAGCTCGGTGAGCACCGCCTCTGCTTCCGGGTCGTCGGCGACCGAGGCCGGCGAAGGCCCTGCCAGGATGAGATGTGCCTCGGCGAGCGCCGGCTCCGCAACGAACCCGTGCAGGACGCCGATGGGGTCCTTGAGCCGATCCCAGCGCGACACTTGCATGACCACCGTCGCGCCGGCAGGCACCGGCGCCATCTCCAGCAGGTCGGCGCGGCGGACGACGACGTCGTCGGTGCCGTCGTGGCGCGCGAAGGCCGGGACGCCGCCGGACGACGGCTCGGCCAGGCCGGTCGTTGCCATGATCGCCTCGCGGCGGCCGACGTCCATGTCGATGTTCTTGAGCGAGAGCGGGTCGATGCACGGCGGAATCACGGCGACCCTGGCGTCGTCGAGCCCGTCCCACACGTACGCGGCGCGACTGAAGACGAATGCGCTCGCGCCTTCGACGAACGGGCGAACGAAGTCCCACGCCGAGCGGGTCACGTCGCTCGCGACATCGACGCCGACGTGACACACCCAGATCACTCCGAGCCCTGCCGCCAACAGGCCGGGGACGAGCCCGGCGGGCTGGGGATCGTGTACGACGGCGACGTCGCCCGCTCGCACCAGCCGTAGTGCACCGTCGAGGTTCCGTTGCGTCACCGCCAGGTAGTGGGCAACCTCCGCGGGGCCGAGCGGGCCTAGATCCCCGAGGTCGCCGTGCAGCCGGTTGTGGACGCGCTTCGTGATCTGAAAGAAGGTCGGGTCGCCCTCGAAGACCAGCCACCGAACCGTGAGGCCGTTCCCGCGCAGGTACCCGAGGTTCGAGTGGAGCAGCTCGGCCACGCCGCCGCCCTCCGCAGCGGAGTTGATGTGCCAGAGCGTCCGGCCCTCGAGGCGTGCCGCGGCCTTGGCGAGCGCCGCCGTGAAGCGCTCGACGTCGCCGTCGCCCACGCTGGCGAGGAGCTGTGCCGTGGAACGCGGGTGAACGGTCGTCTCGTACACGGGTTGGTGCGCGGATAGTAGCCTGGCGCATCCGATGCAGGACTCCGGAAGGGGGAGCACATGGGCAAGGACGATCCGGTTGCGCTGTATATCGCGGCCTACGACGACCCGAACGCGGCGCAGGGCGACTACGACGCGCTCAAGGAGCTGGTGAAGGCCGGCGCGATCTTCGTCGACGTCGCGGCGCTCGTCAGCCGTGACGACGAGGGAAAGCTCTACGTTAAGGAGAATGCTCACGAGGTGGCGGGCGGCACAATGGTCGGCGCCGCGGCGGGTCTGCTGATCGGTCTCATCTTTCCGCCGGCGTTTCTCGCCTCCGGCGTGGTCGGTGGCGCGGTCGGCGCGAGTATCGGCAAGCTGGTGAAGATGGACCGCACATCCGACATCAAGAAGGAAGTGGAGGACGTCCTGCCACCGGGGACGTCGGGGATCATCGCCCTGTTCGACATCACCTACAAGCCGAAGGTCGACGACGCCGTCTCGCACGCGTCGAAGGTCGACAAGGAAGAGGTCAGCCCCGAGAGCGCCGAGGAGCTCAAGAAGGCTGCCGCGAGCGCCTGACTCCGCGCTTCCTGGAACCACCCGCGGCCGCGGGGGATGATGCGCCGATGAGCGCACCAGCCCCCGCGGCCGTTCACGCGCCCGCTGCCAAGCGCAGCAACGCGTACGACATGTTCATCTTCGTGCTGACCGTGCTCTCGTTCGCCATCATGGCCGGGCTGGTACTGCCTCGCGTGAATCCCCCGACGAAGATGCTGCTCAACGCGTACGACAACATCATCTGCCTCGTCTTCCTGTTCGATTTCGGGATGCGGATGCGGCGGGCGCCGCGCAAGCGGGACTACTTCTTCGGCGAGCGAGGATGGCTGGATCTCCTCGGCTCGATCCCGAGCTTCGGCTATGTAGGGACCGGCAAGTATGTGGCCCTGCTTCGGCTGTGTCGGATCAGCCGGCTGACTCGCATCATCCGGATGCTCCGCCGCCAAGGCTTGCGTGGCATCATCCAAGACGTGCTCGAGAATCGCAGCGAGTACGCGGTGTTCATCACGTTGCTCGCCGCGATGATCGTCATCGTGCTCTCCAGCGTGTTCGTGCTGCAGTTCGAGAGCAAGAACGCGAATGCAAACATCCAGACCGGGGGGGAGGCGCTCTGGTGGGCGATCGTCACGATGACGACCGTCGGCTACGGCGACTATTTCCCCATCACTCCGGGCGGGCGGATCACCGGCGTCTTCGTGATGATCACCGGAATCGGCATCATCGGCGCCCTCGCATCGATCTTCGCGAGCCTGCTCGTCTCAACCGGTAGGAGCGATTCTGACGACGAGCCCGAGAGCGACGTGGTCTCCAAGGAGCTCCGCTCCCTCCGTGCGGAGATCTCCGCGCTTCGCGAGCAGCTTGCCGACAACGGGAAGGCCTCGCGATAGCCGGTGGTATCCTGAGGCGCATGCAGCATTCGAACGCCCATCCCGCAGGGGTGGGCGTTTCTGGTTGTCAGCCCGGGCGGGCGGCTCGGTAGGAGGTCTGTGATGGAGTTCGAGATCGGCATCGGCAAGACGGCCCGGCGGGCATACGGTTTCGACGAGGTCGCCATCGTGCCCTCGCGGCGGACCCGCGATCCCGAGGACGTCACCATCGCGTGGGAAATCGACGCGTACACGTTCCCCCTGCCGATGATGGCGAGCGCAATGGACGCCGGCGTCTCGCCGAGCACTGCGGTCGAGATCGGCCGCGTGGGCGGTCTAGCCTGTCTCAACCTCGAGGGTCTGTGGACACGCTACGAGGACCCGCTGCCGGTCTACGACGAGATCGCGAACCTGCCCGACGAGAAGGCCACGCGGCGGATGCAGGAGCTCTACGCCGAGCCGATCAAGCCCGACCTGATCGGCGCGCGGATCGCCGAGATCAAGGCCGGCGGGGTCGTCTCGTGCGCCTCGCTCACGCCGGCGAGGGTCGAGCGCTACGCACCGCTCGTGCTCGAGGCTGGTCTCGACATCCTCGTGATCCAGGGCACGGTGGTTTCCGGCGAGCACGTCTCGTCCAAGGCCGAGCCGCTCAACCTGAAGCAGTTCATCCCGGCCTTCGACATCCCGGTAATCGTCGGCGGGTGCGCTTCCTACTCGACGGCGCTGCACCTCATGCGCACGGGCGCGGTCGGCGTGCTCGTCGGTGTCGGGCCCGGGAACGCCTGCACGACGCGGGGTGTGCTCGGCGTCGGCGTCCCACAGGCGACCGCGATCGCCGACGCCGCGGCCGCGCGACGCGAGCACCTGCACGAGACGGGGCGGTACTGCCACGTGATCGCCGACGGCGGCATGCGCACCGGCGGCGACATCGCCAAGGCCATCGCCTGCGGCGCCGACGCCGTCATGATCGGCTCGCCGATGACCCGCGCGTATGAGGCGCCCGGTCGCGGCTACCACTGGGGGATGGCGACCTTCCATCCGACGCTGCCGCGCGGCGCGCGCGTGAAGACCCAGCAGGTCGCCTCGATCGAGGAGATCCTCGTCGGACCGGCCCACGAGAACGACGGCACGTTCAACCTCTTCGGCGCGCTCGCCACGTCGATGGCGACCACCGGCTACGAAACCATCAAGGAGTTCCAGAAGGCCGAGCTCGTGATCGCTCCGTCGATCAAGACCGAGGGCAAGACGTACCAGACCCAGCAGCGGGTGGGGATGGGCCACTAAGTTGCCCGACCCGCGTCCCGTCCTCGTCGTCGATCTCGGGGCGCAGTACGCCCAGTTGATCGCGCGGCGGGTGCGCGAGGCGCACGTCTACTCCGAGATCGTCTCCCACGATCTGTCGGCATCCGAGCTCGCGGCCAAGCACCCGGCGGGGCTCATCCTGTCGGGCGGTCCGCTGAGCGTCTACGAGGAGGGCTCGCCCCAAGTCGACCAGGGGCTGTTCGAGCTCGGCGTGCCGGTCCTTGGCATCTGTTACGGCCACCAATTGATGGCGCAGGACCTCGGCGGCGAGGTCGGCGCGACGGGTGATCGCGAGTACGGCGCGACGACGCTGCATGTGACAGAGCCCGGTGTGCTGCTCCAGGACCTGCCCGCGACCGACACCGTGTGGATGTCGCACGGCGACGCCGTGACGCGCGCCCCGGAGGGGTTCCGCGTGACATCGAGGACCGATGCCATCCCGGTCGCCGGGATGGAGGATCGCGAGCGCGGGCTCTTCTCGGTGCAGTTCCACCCCGAGGTCTCACACACGCCGCACGGACAGGCCGTCATGAAACGGTTCCTGTACGACGGGTGCGGCCTGCTGCCCGACTGGACGCCGACCAACATCGTCGAGGACCAGGTGCGGCGGATCCGCGAGCAGGTCGGTGACGCGGCGGTGCTCTGCGCGCTCTCCGGCGGCGTGGACTCCGCCGTCGCGGCATTGCTCGTGCACCGGGCCGTCGGGGACCAGCTGACCTGCGTGTTCGTGGACCACGGCCTCAACCGCGCGGGCGAGCCCGAGCAGGTGGAGGAGACCTTCGCGCGCCACTTCCGCGTGCCGCTCGTGCACGTCAAGGCCGAGGACCGCTTCCTGGCGCGGCTCGCCGGGGTGACCGACCCGGAGACAAAGCGCAAGGCCATCGGCGAGGAGTTCATCCGCGTATTCGAGGAGGTCGCGGAAGAGCACAGCGACGCACGGTTCCTTGTGCAGGGCACGCTGTATCCCGACGTCATCGAATCGGGGTCCGGGACCGCCGCCAACATCAAGAGCCACCACAACGTCGGTGGGCTGCCCGAGGACATGCGCCTCGAGCTCGTCGAGCCCTTGCGCGACCTGTTCAAGGACGAAGTGCGGGCGGTCGGCGCCGAGCTGGGGCTGCCCGAGGAGATCGTGCACCGCCAGCCGTTCCCGGGACCCGGGCTCGCCGTGCGCATCGTGGGCGAGGTCAACGCGGCGAACCTCGCGAAGGTGCGCGGCGCCGACCACATCGTGCGCGAGGAGATCCGGCGCGCCGGGCTCGAGCGCGAGACGTGGCAGGCGTTTTGCGTGCTCCTCGCCGACGTCGCGAGCGTCGGTGTGATGGGCGACGGGCGCACCTACGAGTCCCCGGTGATCGTGCGCGCGGTGACGAGCGAGGACGCGATGACCGCCGACTGGGCCCGGCTGCCGGCCGAGGTGCTCGACCTGATCGCCTCGCGGATCGTGCGCGAAGTGCCCGGCATCAACCGGGTCGCCTACGACATCACGTCCAAACCGCCGGGGACCATCGAGTGGGAGTAGCCTTCGGGATATGAGACGTCCGTCAGCCTGGCTCGTGGTCGCACTCGTTCCCATCGCTGTGCTTGCCGCTGCCTGCGGCTCGGGAAGCCTGAGCTCCGCCATCTCCTCCGCCTTGCCGTCGGGACTGCCGAGCGTCTCGGTGTCGGTCCCGACGCTGCCGACGCCCTCGCGATCCGAATCGGGCTCGGGAACGGAGTCGGTCGCCCCGAGCCAGAGCGAGAGTGAGACGACCACGTCGACCAAGACGCCTTCGCCCACGTCGACCTCGACCTCGACTTCAACGACAACGACAACGACGACCACCACGAGCACGACGACGACAACGTCCACGACGACCGCAACGTCGACTCCTACGAAGTCGACCGCGCCGCCCACGTCATCTGCGGGCGCCACAACGCCGACCGCGACTGTCTCGCCGTCCCCGGCCGCATCCGAGGGGTCGTCACCCTGGCTGTGGGTCTTGGTGCTCCTCGTAGTGGGGGGCGCGATCGTCGGGATCACGTACCTGATCCGGCGCCGCAGTGCGGGAGTCGACGATCCTTCGGGCGGCGGCCCGGATGCGCCGCCCCCCGTGGCGTAGCGACCGCTCGGTCAGCCGGACCCCGGCGTTCGGTCGGCGGTGACGATCAGGCGCTGCGTCGAGGAGTACCTCGGGTTACACGTTGTCAGCACGAGCGTCGGCTCTTTCGTTTGCCGGAGCACGACGCCGGCGGTCGACTCGGGCAATATGTAGTTCTTGTTCACCGTGTACGTATAGGTGCCGTACTTGGTGATCAGGGTGATCTCGTCGCCCGGTTTGACCTTGTCGAGGTTGAAGAATGGGTGCAGGTACGTCGTTCGATGCCCCGCGATCCCGACGCGTCCGGTCTTCTGCCAGGGATCGGCCGTGTCGAGGTAGTGGCCGGGGCCTTTCTTGAGGTCGTCGTACTCGGTGCCTTGCACCACGACCATGTCGAGGTCGATCGACGGGATCTGGATCACCGCGTATGCGTTGCCGGGAACGATCGGGGTCCCCGTCGGTTCGGCGTGACCGCTCCACTGGTTGGTCGCCGTGCGCAGATGCTGCTGGGCCTGCTCGGTCTGTAGCCCCGTTCCCCACAGGAGCCAGACGACGTACCCCGCGAGGTACGCGGCCGCCATCAGGCAAGCGATGCCGACCCAGCGCAGCACACGATGGCTGGTGATCTTCTGCGGGGCGGGGGCGTGGGCGCCGACGGTGCTCATCGAGCCCCACGGTACCGTCGCCGCAGCGGATCCCACCATCGGCCGGAGGTCGCATCGCCTCGAGGGCGAACCGGCGGGGTGGGCCGGCCCGCCTACACTGCGTGGGGTGAGCGTCACCTCGCCCCTGCTCGACGGGCTCAACGACATCCAGCGCGAGGCCGTGCTGCACACCGAAGGCCCGGTGCTGATCGTCGCCGGAGCGGGCAGCGGCAAGACTCGTGCCCTCACGCACCGGATCGCCTACCTGGTGCGGGAACGCCAGGTGGCGCCGCCCGCGATCCTGGCGATCACCTTCACCAACAAGGCGGCCAACGAGATGCGCGCGCGGGTCGAGGGGCTCATCGGCACGGGCATCGCCGGTGGGATGTGGATCCTCACCTTCCACTCGATGTGCGCCCGGCTCCTCCGGCGCGAACATCAGCACCTCGGCGTGCCCTCGAGCTTCACGATCTACGACGAGGGCGACTCCGAGCGGCTGATCGCCGGGATCATCCGCGACCTCGAGATTGATCCGAAGCGCTTTCCGCCCAAGCAGATGGCCGCGGCGATCGGCAGGGCGAAGGACCGCGTGCTCGATGCCGACGCCTTCGCGAACATGGCGTCCAACTTCTACGAGGAGATCGTCGCCAAGGTGTATCGGGCATACGAGGAGCGCAAGCACGCGGCGGGAGCGCTCGACTTCGATGACCTGATCACCGAGACGGTGCGCCTGTTCCGCGACCATCCCGACGTGCTTCGTCACTATCAGGAGCGGTTCCGGTACCTGCTCGTCGACGAGTACCAGGACACGAGCCGCGCCCAATACGAGCTGGTCAACGCGCTTGCGGGGCGCTACCGCAACGTGTGCGTCGTCGGCGACGCCGACCAGGGCGTCTACTCGTGGCGGGGGGCGACCATCCAGAACATCCTGGACTTCGAGCGCGACTACCCCGACGCCCAGGTCTTCTTGATGGCCCAGAACTACCGCTCGACGGGCAACATCCTTGCCGCCGCCAACGCCGTCATCGAGCACAACACCCAGCGCAAGCCCAAGGAGCTCTGGACCGAGGCCGCGCCCGGCGAGCTCGTCGTCACCTTCCGGGGAAACGACGAGCACGAGGAGGCGCTCTTCGTCGCGGCCGAGGTCGAGCGCCTGCGAAACGAGGAGGGCTTCCGCAATCGCGACGTCGCGGTGTTCTACCGGACGAACGCGATGTCGCGCGTGGTCGAGGACATATTCGTCCGCGTCGGGCTGCCGTATCGCGTCTTCGGCGGGGTGCGGTTCTACCAGCGCAAGGAGATCAAGGACGTCTTGGGGTACCTCCGTCTGATGCTCAACCCCCAGGACGTGATCTCGTTTCGCCGCGTCGTCAACACGCCGAAGCGTGGGATCGGCGACGCGACGGTCGCCGCGATCGAGTCGTTCGCGGCCACCGAGGGCATCGACGTCGTCGAGGCGTGCCGGCGGGTCGATGAGATGGCGATGCTGCAGACGCGCGCCAAGGGGGCGGTCGCCGGGTTCAACCAGGTGTTCGGCGCCATTCAGGCCCACTACGACGACGGTGCGGGACCCGCGCGCATGATCGACCTCGCGGCGCAGGAGTCCGGCTACCTGATGGAGCTCGAGACCGAGCGCACGATCGAGGCGCAGGGCCGGATCGAGAACCTGCAGGAGCTCGCAGGGGTCGCGATGGAGATCGTCGCGCGTGACCCCGAGGCCGGGCTCGCGGAGTTCCTCGAGATGGTCTCGCTGGTCGGCGAGCAGGACAGCTATGAGGAGGAGGACTCGAGCGTCACGCTGATGACGCTGCACATCGCCAAAGGCCTCGAGTTCCCGATCGTGTTCGTCGTCGGGATGGAAGACGGCGTGTTCCCGCATTTCCGATCGATGACCGACACCCACGAGCTGGAGGAGGAGCGCCGGCTTGCCTACGTCGGGATCACCCGCGCGCAGCAGCGCCTCTATCTGACGCACGCGTGGAGCCGCACGCTGTTCGGCCAGACCAACTACAACCCGCCGTCGCGGTTCCTTGGGGAGATCCCCGAGGCGCTGCTCGACGCCCGCGAGTCCGAGACGCGGGTTCGGCGGCCGCAGCGCTACCAGGGCGCCCCGCAGCGGGGCGGCGGGGGCGGTGGCGGGTATTCGGTTGTCGGTCTGCCCGGACGGGGCGAGGAGGTGCGGGTCGAGCCCGGGGGGACTCCACCATCGGTCGAGGGCGTGCCGCGCCGGGCCGCGCCGGCAATCGCGCTCGGCGACACCGTGGAGCACGAGCGCTGGGGCGAGGGCGTCGTCGTTGCCACGAGCGGCGCGGGCGACGACGCCGAGGCAACGATCCGATTCTCCGAGGTTGGCGAAAAGCGCGTGCTCCTGTCCTACGCGCCGCTGCGAAAGGTCGGGTAGGCGCCTACCCGGACACGGGTAAGCCCATCGCAGCGCCTTCCGGCCGATGCGCCGGTACCGCAAGGCGGTTCATGATGACGATTCCCCTCGGATGGCTCGGAGGACGCACCACCGCACCGCCACGGACAGGACGATCCGTGGGAGTATCTCCCGCACACGGAAGGAGAGGCCCGTGCGCGGCATGCAACCCAACGACGTCTACCGGCTGATCGCCGCCGGCGATCCCTGCCTGTCGCCCGACGCACGCACCGTTGCCTACGTCGTCGCGTGGGTCGACGAGGAATCGCACGAGCCGCGAAGCGCGATCTGGTCGGCGCCGGTCGACGGTGCTGCCGAAGCGCGACGGCTCACCTTTGGCGGCAAGCGCGACGGCACACCCCGCTGGTCGCCGGACGGCCGCTGGCTCGCGTTCACCTCCGCGCGCGGTGACGATCCGCCGCAGCTGTTCGTGTTACCGGCCGACGGGCCCGGCGAGTCGCGCCAGCTCACGCGTCTGCGCGAGAGCGTGACGTCGCCCGTATGGGCGCCCGAGGCGGGGCGTATCGCCTTCACGGCTCGGGCGCACGACCCGGCCGACGACGAGGAGGAGACCGCCAAGCGGCCACCGCGGCGGATTACGCGCCTGCAATCCCGGCTGGACAACGAGGGCTGGACCGAGGGCCGCACCAACCACCTCTACGTGGTCGGCCTCGACGGCGCCGACCCCGTGCAGCTCACCGAGGGGGAGTACGAGGATCACACGCCGGCATGGTCCCCCGATGGCACGACGCTCGCCTTCGCCTCGGCTCGTCACGAGGACTGGGACCTGACGACGACGAGCGATATCTACACGATCGCCGCCGACGGTGGCGTGCCGGTCCGCGTGACCGCGACGGACGGCGCAAGTCTGTTCCCGGTCTGGTCACCGGACGGGTCGCGGATCGCCCATGTGTATGTACCCGGTGAACTCGACGAGCCGCACCACGGGCGGATCGCGGTGGTCGGCGCGGCGGGAGGTGATCGCACGGTGCTCACGCCGGATCTCGACCGCAACGCCATCCCGTTTCCCCTGGTCGGCGCCCCGGTGTGGGACGGCGACCGAATCGTCTTTCCCGTCGAGGACGGCGGGCGGGTGCCGATCTACGACGTGCCGGCCGACGGCTCGGCCCCGCCGAGCATCCGGTACCACGCGGCCGCCGGGCTCACGGGGTTCGACCTCGTCGGCGGCGTCCTGGCCTACACCGCGAGCGAGCACACCCGCCCGGCCGAGGTCTTCGCCGATGACCGGCGGCTGACGACCGTTACCGAGCCGTTCGTCTCGAGCACGATGCTGGGAGCGCCCGAGGCGTTCGTCGCGGTCTCCGACGACGGCGCGGAGGTGCCCGCCTGGGTCATCCGGCCGCCCGACTTCGATCCGGAGCGGCAGTACCCGGCGGTGCTCTGCATCCACGGCGGTCCGTTCACTCAGTACGCGGAACGGTTCTTCGACGAGTTCCAGGTGTACGCCGGCGCGGGCTATGTGGTCGTGTACTCGAACCCCCGGGGCTCGTCGGGGTACTCCGAAGCGTGGGGCCGCGCGATCCGAGGCCCGGTCGATGGTGGCGAGGGCTGGGGGTCGGTGGACTACCGCGACCTCATGGCCGTCACCGACGAGGCGATCAAGCGGTTCGCGTTCATCGACCCCGAGCGCATCGCCGTTATGGGCGGGTCCTACGGCGGCTACATGACGTCGTGGATCATCGGGCACACCGGCCGGTTCGCATGCGCGATCTCGGAGCGGGCGGTCAACGACATGGCCTCGGAGGACGGCACGGCAGACATCGGCGGGTTCTTCCGCAGCTACGTCGGCGCGGACTTCTGGGATGCGCCCGAGGCGTACCGGCAGATCTCGCCGCTCAGCCACGCCGAGGCGATCACGACGCCGGTGCTCATTTTGCACTCCGAGAACGATCTGCGATGCCCGATCAATCAGGGCGAGCAGCTGTTCACCGTGCTGCGCTCGCTCAAACGAGAGGTCGAGTTCGTCCGGTTCCCGGGGGAGAGCCACGAGCTCACGCGATCGGGAAGCCCGACGCACCGCGTCCAGCGGTTCGAGATCGTGCTCGCGTGGCTCGAGCGGTATCTCCGGAGCTAGCCGAGCCGGTCGAGGGTGTTGCGGGTGATCCGGTCGATCGCCGGGTCGGTGAGGCCGTCCATCCAGTCGGTCACCCCTGCGTTGACGACCGTGCCGCCGCCCGGGGTGGTGAACACACCGAACACCGCGTGATTGTTGGCGATCTCGCCGACTCGATCCCGCCAGGCCTCGCCCCACAACGCCGACGCGGTGTTCTCGAGCTCGCCGGGTTCGTGCGCGTACCGGGAGGGCTGCTCGTGTTGGGCCCAGAGGCGCGCCGGCGCCGTCGCAAGGATCTCGAGTGTCTCGGGCGCGCCGTCCTCGTGCGTGGGAACCGGCAAACCATCCGGTCCGGCGGTCATGGCGCACCCATCGACCTCGTAGGCGACGATCGCGTGGGCGAGCCCGAGCGCATCGCCGTAGTGAAGGTCGGTTCCTTCGAAGAGCCAGTGCTCGGGCCGCTGCACCGTGTAGGCGCCCGAGGCGCGAGGAACGCCGAGCCCGTAGCGCGAGTACCCGCCGCGCGTGAACGTGAGACCGATCGTCGAGGTCTCGGGCCGCCCGATCCGCCGGTCCGACCACGGGCCGCTCAACCGGGTCGTGTTGTCGCCGGCGAGCACCGGGTCCTCGTCAGCGCGGTATTTGAAGCACGTCATCGCGGCGGCCTCGTGGTCGAAGCGCACTTGCCAGAAGCAGGTGTTGCCCGACCAGATCGCCGCGTTGCCGCCGCGGGCGGTGTGCGCGTCGAGGGCCTCGCGCATACCCCACGACCAGTACTCGTCGTGCCCGGCGCAGGTGAACAGGCGGTAGCCGTCGAGCAGCCCCGGCACGGTCTCGAGGTCGGTGCTGATCGCGACGTCGAGCCCGTACCCGTTGCGCTCGGCCCAGCGCAGGAATGCGCGCTCCCAGTTCCACCAGCCGGCGCCGCCACTCCACACCGACAGGCCGAGCGGCTCCGCCCACTCGAAGAACCAGAGCGCTTCCCGGTCCGGCTCGGGCTGCATCTTCCGCCGGTGCGGTTCCGGCTTGACGAGGAACCCCGGCGCCATCGGCCGGCGCATCGAGACCTGCGTGCCGCCCGTGTACAACGAGGGACCACCCCAGTCGTTGTAGGCGTCGTAGGTGCTCGTCGAGAGGACGAGCAGGATCGGCGCGTCTGAGCGTCCGGCCGGTGACCGCACGACCAGGAAGGCGTCGGCGCGCTCGGCGCCCGCGGTGACGGTGACGGCGTAGTAGCCGGATGGCCAGTCGCCGACCGGGATCTCGGTCGCGGCGGGCCAGTCGCAGCCGTTCGCGCTCGCGTCGTCGGGAGTTGGGTGATGGCCGGCGGGGATGCCCTCGGCGTGCCAAACGGGCACTTGCTCGGCACCGTCGCGGACCACGGCGACATCCACGGCGCCCGCGTCGGTCGAGACGTGGAGGCCGACCGGCTCCCCGGGCTCGACCGAGCGGGGCCAGCAGTACGCCTCGAGCATGCGCGCAGGCTAGCCGACCCGGACACCGCACGGTCCGGGGGCCGCGGCGCTACGCTTCACCTATGGCAATCGCACCCGGCGCCGCGGCCCCCCTGTTCCCGGCGATCGAGCATGTGGGGCCGCACGCGCTCGTCTTCTACAAGTCGACCTGCGGCGTCACCAAGATGGCCGGCCCTCCGCTGGCGCTGCTCGGCGAGGCCTTCCCCGGTGCCGTGCTCGGGGTGGGGCAGGATCCACAGCCGACGCTCGATGAGTTCGCCGAGGAGCACGACTGGTCGTTCCCGCAGGTGCCCGATCTGGCGCCGTACGAGATGTCGGACGCTTACGGGATCGCGTCGGCGCCCACCGTCGTGGTGATCGACGCCGACGGTCGGGTCGCCGGGGTGGTCGAGTCGTGGGATCGCGATCGCATGAACGAGGCGGCCGCAACCCTGGCGGGACTGCTCGGCGCCGAGGCGCCGATCCTTTCGACCGCGGACGACGGGCTGCCGGACTTCAAACCCGGCTGATCGACCCGCAACGTGTCCTCGGTCTGAGGGCTCAGCGGAACAGGGCGAAGTAGCCCGCAACCAGGATCAGCGCACCGACGAACACGGGCGCGATCACCCATGCGAGACCGAGGCGTCCCCGATACGGGCCAAACGTGCCGACCTTGGTCGTCTGCTTGAGCCCGGGGGGCCGGATCGTGACCCGTTTGCGTCCCATCGACCTCCGAGTCTACGGACCTGGCGCCAACCCCTTGCGCCGTCCTTGCGCCTGCCGTGCGGCCACGTTGCGGGGAAGGCGGCACCCTGGCCTCGAGTTCGGATTACGCGAGGGAGACAAGCGATGGCACGCAGGCCCAAGGATCGAGGACACGGCGGCGACGGCGGTTCCGGCGTCGGATCGGTCGTGGTGACGCTCACCCTGCTGGTCGTTGTCGGGATCATCGCGATCGGAGTCCGCCGGCTGCTCGACGATACGGAGGCACACGCAAACACGAGCCGGAACGCATCCATCGCCGTCAGTCGTGGCATCGACGCCCCCCGACGGACCCACCGATCGAGCCCATGCCGGTGGGCGACGTCTCCGATCGTCGACGTTCGGACCGGAACGACGACTCCTCTGCCTCGGCGGATCCGCGACCTCGGCAGCGCCGAGCAGTTCGCGGTCGCGCCGGACGGACGGCGAGTCGCGTTTGCCAGCGACAAGGGAATCTACGTAGCGACGCTCGACGGTCGCCGGCTGCGCCTTGTCGTTGCAGGTCACTGGCTGGAGGCACCCAGTTGGTCCCCGGACGGGGACAGCCTTGTGTACAGCTCGGGTTATGAGGGGTTCGTCGTCGATGTTGCCACCGGAGCGAGCAGCCTCGTCATCGCGGCCGACGGTCAGCTCTGGCACCCGAACTTCAGTCCGGATGGCAGCGCAATCCTGTACACGCGTCTGGGCGGGGCTCGTCTCGCGCTATGGACCGTGCCCGCGGTACGTGGGACGGGGGAGGGAACCGTGCTCGTGCGTCGCGCGGCATTTGGGTCGTACTCGTCGAACGGAAGCATCGCGTTTCGCAAGACCGCGTTCCGCGGCAGCGATCCCACCCAGATGACGAAGGGGGTGGTGTTGGTCGCCGATGCAGCAACCTGGGCGCCGCGTGGGATGTACGTTCCAGGGCCAGGGGGCTCGATGAGCCAAATCGACGCTGATCACCTGTGGCCGGCGTGGTCCCTCGACGGCCGAATGATCGCTGCCGAGGCGCTCTACGGCCGGGGCGTGGGGGTTATCGACACACGAACCGGATGGAAGCGATTTCTAGGGGAGGGAGCGCGACCTGCCTGGATCGACGATCACACGTTGATCCTCGAGGGCTACCAGCCACCGGACTCCTGAGCATCAGCCCGTGTCGCGGATGAAGGACTCCAAACCGTCGAGTAGTGGAGCGGTGTCGCCCGCCCAGAACGGGTGATCGGCGCCGTCGAGTGGCACGAACCGCGCGCCGGGGATGTGATCGGCGAGCCATTCCACCTCGTCGAACGGGCAGAGCACGTCGTCCCGCCGGGCGAACACGATCGATGGGCAGGCGATGCGGGGGAGCGCGTCGCGCACGTCGGTTTCGTAGGTGAGTCGTGTCGCGGCGACCACCGCATCCGGGTCGCCGGACAACGGCATCATGCGGGTGAGCCAGTCGACGGCCGCCGGGTCTGCTGCGAGCGACGGCGCCATCCAGTCGTAGAACTCCTGCGCGAATGCACGTTGGCCCCAGCCCTCTCGGAGCTGGTCGAGCCAGGGGAGGAGTTCTTCCTCGCCGTAGCCGAACGGATAGTCCGCAAGCGGCTCCCCGTACCGTGCCCGGCAGGCATACAGCGCGAGGCCCGCCACCCGCTCGGGGTAGGCGGCGGTGAACGCCATGGCGAGCGGCCCGCTCTCGGACGCGCTTGCGACGACCGTCCGGGTCGAGCCGACCGCGTCCAGCACGGCCGCGAGGTCGTCCACCCGCGTCGCGAGCGTGGGAAACGCCTCGGGCGCCGTTCGCTCCGACAGCCCGACCCCACGCTTGTCGACGAGGATCAACCGCGAGAACGACGCGAGCCGCTCGAAGAACGCCGCCAGCCCGCGCTCCTCCCACTGCAGGTCGAGATGGGTGAACCACGGGTTCACGAAGAGCACGTCGGTCGGACCCTCGCCCAGCACTTGGTATGCCAGGCGTGCGCCGTCCCGCTCGGTGTACTGGGTGGCGTACTCGGGCATCAGACGATTACCTCGCCGCCGTCGACGATCAGTTCCGCGCCGGTGACGTAGCTTGCCTCGTCGCTCGCGAGGAACAGCGCCGCGTTGGCGATGTCGCGCGGGGTGGCGAGCCTGCCGAGCGGGATCTCGGCGGTCATCGCGGCGACCCATTCGGGATCGGAGGTCCGGACGGCCTGCATCGGCGTGTCCGCGAACCCCGGGTGGATGCAGTTCGCTCGAACGCCGCTCGGGCCGAACTGCACCGCGAGATTGCGCGTCAGCGAGATGACGGCACCCTTTGCTCGCGGTGTACGCGTCCTGCGGGACGGAGTCGCCCAGCAACGCCGAGGTCGATCCGATGTTCACGATGGCCCCGCCACCCGCCTCGATCAGATGCGGCACGCCGTACTTACAGACCCAGACCATCCCCTTGAGATTGATCGCGAACACGCGATCCCACACGGCTTCGTCGGTGTGCAGGACGCTCACATCGCGATCTCGCCACAGCACACCGGCGATGTTGGCGAGGATGTGCAGCCCGCCGAATCGCTCGACGGCACCAGCGACCGCGTCGCGCACCTGCTCTTCGACGCCGACGTCGGCGACGAACGTGGCCATCGCACCGTCTGCTGCGCCGACAGCCGACGCGGTCTCCTCGAGTCCCTCGGCGTCGACGTCCAGGCCGGCGATCTGCGCACCCTCGGCCGCGAACACCGCGCACGTCTCGCGCCCCATGCCGCTGGCCGCACCAGTGACCAGCGCGACCTTCCCATCGAGCCTGCCCATCACCCCACCACGCGGTACAGCCGCCACCGATCGGGAACTCCCTTGAGCTCGTGCTCTCCGGTGTCTTCGAAGACGAGACCCGAGCCTGCGGTGAGGTCTTTCACGGTGTTCGAGACCAGCACCTCCGACGGTCCGGCAAGTGCCGCGACGCGCGCGCCGATGTGCACCGCCAGCCCGCGGACATCGTCGCCGGCCATCTCCACCTCGCCGGTGTGTACGCCGGCACGGATCTGAAGCCCGAGTTCTGAGACCGCGCCCGCCGATGCGGTCGCGCAGCGCACGGCTCGCGCCGGACCGTCGAACGTCGCAAGAAAGCCGTCGCCGGCGGTGTCGATCTCTCGGCCGCGGAAGCGATCGAGCTCGGCGCGCACCGCGGCGTGATGCTGCTCCACAAGGGCACTCCACGCACGGTCGCCGATCGATGCCGCCTTCTCGGTCGAGCCCACGATGTCGGTGAACAGCACCGTCGCCAGCACCCGGTCGGGCTCCGGACCGCGCCGAACACCGGTCAGGAACTCCTCGATCTCATCGAGCATCGGCTCGGTCTCGCCGACGACCATCACGTGATCGGCGCCGGGAAGCTCGACGAAGCGCGCGCCGGGGATGTGCGCCGCCAGGTACCGGCCCTCCTCGACGTTGACGTCGCGGTCGCCCGTGCGATTCATGATCAATGTGGGCACGCCGACGACGGGAAGAACGTGACGGATGTCGGCCTGCGTGTTCATCTTGAGCAGCGCAAGGGCCGCCTGCGGGCTCGCGCTGCGTCGCAGGTATCGCAGCATCGACGTGCGGAACGCCGGGTCGTCGGCCGTCGACGGCGCATACACCTCGAAGTCGATGTCGCGCCCCCAGGTCGCCTCGATGTCCTCGTACTCCCGCTCTCGTTGCTCGGGTGTCGGCGCCCATGGGTAGTCCTCGGACCAGATGCGCTTGGCGAACGTGCCGAGGGTGATCAGCGCGCTCGTGCGCTCGGGATAGGTCGCCGCGAAGAGAATGCTCATCACGCCGCCTTCCGAATGACCGAACAGCGCCGCCTGCTCGGACCCGACTTCGTCCATCACGGCCCGAAGGTCGTCCATGCGCTGTTCCAGAGTCGGCAGGTGCTCGATCGCGACCGGGTCCGACAAGCCCGTGCCTCGCTTGTCGAACAGGATCAGCCGGGAGAACGACGCGAGTCGCTCGAGGAACGCGCGCGAGTGCGGCTCCTCCCAGGCTTCCTCGACGTTGGAAACCCATCCGGGGATGTGCACGAGATCGCGGGGTCCGTCGCCGACGACCTGATAGGCGATATGGACGCCGTCGGCAGTCGTCGCGTATTTCGTCTGCGGCATGTCCACGTCAGGTCACCACCCGGTACAGATGCCAGCGGTCGGGGACACCCTTGAGCTCGTGCTCGCCGGCGTCGGCGAACTCGAGACCGCTGCCCGCGACGAGGTCCTTCACCGTCTGGGAAACGAGCACTTCGGATGCGCCCGCCGCTGCGGCGACTCGCGCTCCGATGGCGACAGCGATCCCGCCCACCTTGCCGTCGAGCGTCTCCACCTCACCGGTGTGTACGCCCGCGCGAACCTGTATGCCGAGTGATTCGATCGAGTCGACGATGTCGCGGGCACATGCCACGGCCGCTGCCGGCCCTTCGAACGTCGCGAAGAAGCCATCCCCGGCTGTGTCCTGTTCGGTCCCTCGGTAGCGTCCCAGTAGCCGACGGATTGCCGCGTGATGCCGTTGGACCAGGGATCGCCATTCACGATCACCCAGCTCCGCCGCCTTGGCCGTGGACTCCACAATGTCCGTGAAGAGCACGGAGGCGAGGACCCGATCGGGCTGCAGGGGGGTTCGCTCTCCCGTCAGGAATTCCTGAACCTCGTCGAGGATCGTGTCCTGCTCGCCCGCCCAAGGCAAATAGTCCTCACCCTCGAGCTCGATCATCGTCGCGTTTGGCATGTTGTCGACGATGAACCGAGCGCTCGCGACGGCGTGTACGGCGGGCCGGACCAGCACAAGTGTCGGGGCTTGGATGGTCGGAACCACACTGCGAAGGTCAATCCCGTAGAACATCCGGTTGTCCTGGTACCAGGCTTCGGCGGAGCCTGCGAGCGCCGAGAGCGCTTCCCAAAGGGCGATCTTGTCCGGATCTCGCGACCACGACGGCATTTGTTTGCGAGTCGAGACCTCCGCCCACGCGCGAAGGTTGGTGACACGTCGAATGACGCCCAGCGCCGCCTCGATCTCGTCGGCGGATTGCTCCGACGGCAGGTCGTCCGATCGCTGCCACGACGGGCTCGGCCCCCACAGGATCAGCCGCTGTATCCGGTCCGGGTGGGCGGCAGCGGCCATGAGGGCGATGAACGCCGTCTCGTTGCCGGCAAGAAGAGTAGCGGGGGAGGCGTTTGCCGTCTCCATCACGACGATCAGGTCCTCGACCAGATCCTCGAGAACCGGCGATGTACCCGGTGCGAGGCGATCGGAGCACCCCATCCCTCGTCGGTCCGTGATAACGAGTCGAGTAAACGACGACAGCCGCTCCATGAATCGCGCATGCTCCGGAACAAACCAGTTCGCGACGACGTTCGGAGTTTCGGAGAGTAGGTACACGACGTCGCTGCGGCCCGTGCCGACGACCTGATATGCGAGCGTGAACTCGCCGTTCTTCGCGTATTGCGTGCTCGGGATGGCGGTCACGAGTTCACCACTCGATAGAGGTGCCAGCGGTCGGGGATCCCCTTGAGCTCGTGCTCGCCGGCGTCGGCGAACTCGAGACCGCTGCCGGCGACGAGGTCGCGAACGGTCTGCGAGACCAGCACCTCGGAAGGGCTCGCGAGGGCACTGACTCGCGCGCCGATGTGCACGGCCAGGCCCGCGATGTCGTTGCCCGCATGTTCGATCTCGCCGGTGTGCACGCCGGCGCGGATCTCGAGGCCGAGATCACGGACCGTCGAGGCGAACGTAGCGGCGCACCGCGTTGCGCGCGCGGGCCCGTCGAAGACGGCGAGCATGCCGTCGCCGCTCGAGGACACGAACCGGCCGCCGTGTGCGGCGATCTCGCGCTTGCCCATGGCGTCATGTTTCGCCAAGAGCCCCCGCCATGCGTCGTCGCCCATCGTGGCGGCCGTGGCGGTCGACCCCACGATGTCGGTGAACACCACCGTGCCGAGGGCGCGCTCCTGGGGTCTGCCGACCGGCGCACCGAGGACGAATCGCTCGACCTCGTCGAGCAGCGCGTCGGCGTCGCCCAGGAACGGCCACCAGTCTTCTCCTGCCAGCTCGACGAACTCCGCGTTGGGGATGGCCGCCGCCAGGCGCCTGCTCCACTCGATCGGGTTGAGGTGGTCGCCGGTTCGATGCAGGACCTGGGTCGGCACGCGGATCGACTCGAGCACGCCGGAGATGTCGGTGTCGTACAGCCGGTCGACTACTCCGGCGAAGGCCCCGGGGCTCGCGGATTGACGCTGGAAGCGCAGCATGAAGGCGTACACGTCGGGATCCCCGATGTACGAGGGACTTGTGTTGGAGAACAGCTCCTGATCGAACGAGGTCGTCCCGTACTGGCGTGCCCACGCCGCATTGTCCCGGTCCAGCGTTTCTGGATCGGCTCCTTCCTCGATCTCCTGTTGCCGCTTCGAGATCGGGGTGGAGTACAGCGACAGCGAGCGGACGCGCTCCGGAGCGGTGGCGGCGAGGATCGCGCAGATCAGCCCACCCTCGTTGTGGCCGAACAGGGCGCATCGGTCGCTGCCGACCGCCTCCAGCACCCGGAGGACGTCGCCCGCAGCGTCCTCGAGCGGGGGTGCGTCGTGCCACGAGAACCGGTCGGACATCCCGACGCCCCGCCGGTCGATAATGATCAACCGCGACCAGCTCGAGAGCCGCTCGAGAAACGCGGCAGCCTGTGGCAGCTCCCACATCGTCTCGACGTTTGAGACGAAACCCTGCACGTAGACGAGGTCGATCGGACCGTCGCCCACGACGCCGTACGCGATCGCCACGTCGTCGTTCCACACGTATTGCACGCGCGGTGGTGGCACCTCAGCTCACCACCCGGTACAGGCGCCAGCGCTCGGGGACGCCTTTGAGGTCCTGCTCGCCGACGTCGGCAAATTGCAGCCCGGATCCCGCCACGAGGTCCTTCACGGTCTGCGATACGAGCACCTCCGACGGACTCGCGTGTGCTGCGACGCGGGCTCCGATCGAGACGGTGATCCCACCGCACTTCTCCTCGATCACCTCGCACTCGCCGGTGTGAACGCCGGCTCGCACCTCGATCCCGAGCGGGCGGACGCGCTCCGTCACCTCCATGGCGCATCGAATCGCACGTGCCGGACCGTCGAAGGTAGCGTAGAAGCCGTCGCCGGCCGTGTCGTTCTCGACGCCGCGCCAGCGTTCCAGCGCGGTGCGAACCACCTGGTGGTGGGCGAGCACGAGCTCTTTCCACCGTCTGTCACCAAGCGCAGCTTGCTTCTGTGTCGAGTCGACAATGTCGGTGAACAAGACCGTGGACAAGATCGTGTCGAGCGACACGGGCTCGTCGATACCGAGAAAGTCTCGGATCACGCTGAGGTACGGATCGGGGTCTCGCCACATCTCACTGCGGGTCGGGATCACGACCGAGCGAGCCTCCGGCATCGTGGACGCGATATGGGCGAGTTCCGTATTCTCCTCGGACTCGTTCGAAAGCAGCAATGTCGGAACGCGCACGGCGGGCAGAAGCGCGCGGATGTCGGTCTCGTACCAGACCTGCGCCATGGCACGGGCAACATCGGGCGTCGCCGTGTTCCGGCTGAGCATGGCGATCTCGGCGGCCATCTCGTCCGGCACGTCGTGTTGGGTCGCGGCCTCGGTCTCGATGAACCCCTGTCCATACGCGAGCGTGCCCCAATCCTCGATGGCACGCTGATCGCGTTCGACGTACTCCGGCCGCACGCCCCATGGATAGTCCGGGGTCCAGACCGAGCGCCCAGACGGCGATTCCCACACGACCGAACGGATGCGCTGGGGATCCGTCGCCGCCAACATGACGTTCGGCGTGCCGCCTTCGCTCCAGCTCGCCAGAACGGGCCGATCGGCGCCAACGGCATCCAGGACGGCGACCAGGTCGGCCACCCGGGTCTCGAGGTTGGGGACGTCGACGTTGCGGCTCGAAAGACCCGTCGCGCGGCGATCATGCAGGATCACTCGAGAGAAGCCCGCGAGACGCTCGAGGAGCGGCGCGAACGACGTGCGGAGGATCATGTCGATGCTCCCGAACCAGTCGAACTGCCACACCAGATCGATCGGACCCTCGCCGAGGGTCGCGTAGGCGATGTATGCGCCGTCCTCGGCGCGTGCGTAGCCGAAATCGTTCGCGGCGATCATCCGTCGCCAACCCGGTACAGACGCCAGCGGTCGGGAACGCCCTTGAGCTCGTGCTCGCCGGCATCCTCGAACACGAGGCTGCTCCCGGCGACCAGGTCCTTCACGGTCTGTGAGACGAGGACCTCGGAGGCGCCGGCGCGCGCGGCGACGCGGGCGGCGATCGATACCGAAAGCCCTGCGGCCTTCCCGTCCACGACCTCGCATTCCCCCGTGTGCACGCCGGCACGAACCTCGATACCGATCTGCTCGACCGCTCGGACGATCGCCCGCGCACATTCGACCGCGCGAGCCGGCCCGTCGAAGCGCGCGTAGAACCCGTCGCCGGCGGTGTCCTGTTCGATCCCTCGCGATCGCGCGAGTTGGTCGCGGACGATGGCGTTGTGCCGCAGGACGAGCTCTTTCCAGCCGGCGTCGCCGAGCGCGGCCTGTGTCTCGGTCGATCCGACGATATCGGTGAACAACAGCGTCGCCAGGATACGGTCGGGCTCCGTACCGGCCTCCAGCGACTTGACGAATGCCGTGGTGAGCGCCTGTGTTCGTTCATGGCTGTCGTCGTCGGTCCATGTGTAGTCGCCCGTCATCCGTGGGAGCTCCTCGACCTGCACGTGCGCGAGGCGCGTCGCCATGTACTCGGCGGGACCTCTGTTGGCGGGGGCGTGCAGGATGAGATTGGGGACGCGCACGGCTGGCAACACGTCGGTGACGTCCGAATCGATGAGGGAGCGGATGTAGGCGGCCGCCGCGCCGGGGCTCATGCTCCTGCGGACGTCCGTCACGAACCAATCCTGGAACGCGGGATCGTCCGCGACGGCGGGCGCGCGATCGCGGAGCAGCCGAAGACACTGCTCGCGGGTTCCCCAGTTCGCTCTGATGTCAGCCAGTCGGTCTCGCATCTCGGCCTCCGTCGGAGCCCACGGGTAGTCGGGCGACGCCAGGCCGCGGGCCTGCGGGTTGTTGTGGATCAGCCCGAGGACTCGTTCCGGGTACGTGGCGGCGAACAGCGTGGTCACTTGTGTGCCCTCGCGCCCGCTCCACAGCACCGCTCGATCGGAATCGGCCGCGTCCATCACCGCGCGCACGTCGTCCATCCGCGTCTCGAGCGTGGCGACGCCGGCCACACGATCGGACAGGCCACTGCCGCGCTTGTCGAGCACGATGAGTCGCCCGTTTGCGGCGAGACCGGTCAGGTGCCGAGCGAGCAGCGGCTGATCCCACGACGACAGCAGATCGCCCGTGATACCTCGGAGGAACACGATGTCGGGACGGCTCTCGCCGACCGTTTGATACGCAATGCTGATGTCTCCGCTCTTCGCGTAACGAATGTCCGGAGCGTCCACGTCACGCCACCGCTTGATCGAGGGCCGGCTCCATCGCTGCATCCTGCGACGCAAGCTCCCTCGGGCGCAACCTGGGGGTCCGGTACACTCGCGCCGATGCCCGAGAAGCACCGCGTCATCGTCGCTAAGCCCGGCCTCGACGGGCATGACCGAGGTGCCAAGATCGTCGCACGGGCGCTCCGGGACGCCGGCTTCGAGGTGATCTACACGGGTCTGCACCAGACCCCCGAGCAGATCGTTGAGACGGCCATCCAGGAGGATGCCGACGCCGTCGGGCTTTCTCTGCACTCCGGCGCCCACATGACCCTGTTCCCCAAGGTGGTTCGGCTGTTGCGCGAGCGTGGCGCCGGCGACATCGTGGTCTTCGGCGGCGGCATCATCCCCCCCAGCGACATCGCCACCCTCGAGGCCGACGGGGTCGAGCGCATCTTCACGCCGGGCGCGACGACCACGGAGATCGTCGACTGGCTGCGCGAGCGTCTGGCCGCGACCGACTCCGCGCCGGCCTAAGAGGAGACGCGTGGACCTCTACGAGCACATGGGCAAGGACCTGTTCCGCGTCCACGGCATTCCCACGCCACGCGGCATCGTGGCCACGACGCCCGCAGAAGCCGCCGCGGCGACCGAGGATCTGGGCGGCTCGTCGGTCGTGAAGGTGCAGGTCCAGGTTGGTGGGCGCGGCAAGGGCGGTGGCGTCGTGCTCTGTCGCGGCGCCGAGGAGGCTCGCGACGCCGCTGAGCGCATGCTCGGGTCGCCGTTCAAGGGCCACGCGGTCACCCGCGTGCTCGTCGAGGAGCTGCTGCCGATCGCACGGGAGTTCTACACGTCGGTGCTCCTCGACCGTTCCGTGAGCGAGTACCTGTGGATGCTCACCGCCGAGGGCGGCATGGACATCGAGACGCTCGCACGCGAGCGTCCGGAGGCGCTGCGGCGCGTGCATGTCGATCCCGGACTCGGCATCCGTCCGTGGCACGTCCGCGAGCTGGTAGGCGTACTCCCGTCCGATGCACGCGAGGGCGCCGCCGAGGTGCTACGCCGGATGTGGAGCCTGCTCGGCGAGACCGACGCGACCCTCGTGGAGATCAACCCGCTGGTGCAGCTCGAGGGCGGCGAGGTGGTCGCGCTCGACGCGAAGGTGACGATCGACGACAACGCGCTGTTCCGGCACCCGGATCTCGAGGCGCTCGCCGACCAGTTCCCGCAGGACCCGGTCGAGCAGCGGGCCAAGGACGCCGGCCTCCAGTACGTGAAGCTCGACGGGCGAGGTCGGCATCATCGGCAACGGCGCCGGCCTGGTGATGTCCACGCTCGATGTGGTCGCGCAGGCGGGCGCGCGGGCCGCCAACTTCCTCGACGTCGGCGGGGGCGCGAGCGCCGAGAAGATGGCGACCTCGCTGCAGGTGATCCTGTCCGATCCCGCCGTGCGCTGCGTGTTCATCAACATCTTCGGCGGGATCACGCGCTGCGACGTCGTCGCCAACGGCATCCTCGAGGCGCTCCAACG
Source organism: uncultured Actinomycetes bacterium (assembly GCA_963816105.1). GTDB lineage: Bacteria > Actinomycetota > UBA4738 > UBA4738 > HRBIN12 > AC-51. The sequence continues at coordinate 118,300 of CAWFJH010000005.1, forward strand.
CGTCGAGGCGACCGTGCCGCTGGTGGTCCGGCTCGACGGGACGAACGCCGAGGAGGGGCGGCGGATCCTCGCCGAGGCCGCGCACCCGCAGATCGTGCCCGTCGCGACCATGGACGACGCCGCGGCCGAGGCCGCCCGGCTCGCGACGGCGGCGGCGCCATGAGCGTGCTCGTCGGCGCCGACACCACGCTCGTGGTGCAGGGCATCACGGGGACCGAGGGCACCTTCCACACACTGCGCAATCGCGCCTACGGAACCGCCGTCGTCGCCGGCGTCACCCCCGGCAAGGCGGGCCAGGACGTCGAGGGCATCCCCGTGTTCGACACGGTCGCCGACGCCGTGCGCGAAACGGGCGCGAACACCTCGATGATCTTCGTGCCGCCGCGCTTCGCCGCCGACGCGATCCTCGAGGCGGCCGACGCCGACGTGCGGCTCGTCGTGTGCATCACCGAGGGCATCCCGGTCAAGGACATGGCGTTCGCCCATGCCTATCTGTCCGGGTCGAGCACCACGCTGGTCGGACCCAATTGCCCGGGCGTGATCTCACCGGGTGTCGCCAACGTCGGCATCATTCCCGGGGAAGTGTGCCTGCCGGGTCGCGTCGGCTTCGTCAGCCGCTCCGGCACGCTCGTGTACCAGATCGTGCACGAGCTCTCGGTCCAGGGCATCGGCCAGTCGACGTGTATCGGGATGGGCGGCGACCCCGTCCACGGCGTCGGGTTCATCGAGTCGCTGTCGCTGTTCGAGGCCGATCCGGATACCGACCTCATCATCATGACCGGCGAGATCGGCGGGGACGACGAGGAGCGCGCCGCCACCTTTGTCGCCGAGCACGTGACCAAGCCCGTGGTCGCATACATCGCAGGATTCGAGGCGCCACCCGGCAAGCGGATGGGCCATGCCGGTGCGATCGTGACCGGGTCGTCGGGAACGGCCGCGGCCAAGGCCGCCGCGCTCGAAGCCGTCGGGGTGACCGTCGCACGAACCCCGTCGCAGGTTGCGCGGATCGTGGCGGAGCGCCTCACGGCATGAGTACCGGGGGGCCGATACGCGCCGAGGTCCCCGCCGACACCCGCCCGGGCACGCTGCTGTTGGGCGGGCTCCGCCGTGGCGCGCTGCTCGTGTTCCTGCCGGTCTTCGCCGCGGGGCAGGCGCTCGCGTGGCTCACCTACGCGGCAAGCGGCTGGTACCGGCCGTGGTCGTGGTTCAAGATCGGCCTGGCCGAGACGCTCGCGAGCGTGCGCGTGCCGTTCACCGCGGGCGGGGGACGCGAATCGGCGGCGGTGCTTCAGCTTGCGCTGGGCGCGCTGACCATCCTCGTGCTGGTCCTCGCGTTTCGCGCGGGTCGCGAACAGGCGCGCGGATTCGAGAGCCGGCCGGGCGCCGCGTCGATCGCGGGATCCGCGGTGGGGCTCGGCCTCGCGCTCCCCATGCTCGTCGCCGCGCTGCCGATCACGCTCGGGTTTCCGCAGTTCGGGCTTGACCACCTCGAGCCGGTGCTGTGGCAGGCGTTTGCGCTTCCGCTCGTCGTCGGAGCGGCGGCCGGTGCCACGGGCGGCCTGTCGGCCGCGCGCGAAGCGATCGGGGAGGGAACCGGCTGGGGGAGCAGGATCGCCGCCGGCGGCCGCGGCGGTGCCGCTGCGCTGTGGTGGGGGGTCGTCTTGTCGTTCGTCGGCTTTCTCGTGCTGGCCGCTGTTTCGTCCGGGCCGACCGGCGCCTACGCCCGGTTCGTGTCCCGGGCCGGCGGCAGCGGCGCCGCGGCGGTGATCCTGCATGCAACGTTGCTGCCAAATCAATCCACGATGATCCTCGCCACGTCGATGGGCGCGAGCACCACGCTTTCGCTCGGCGGCGAGCCGGCGGTGACCCTCACGAGGCACGGGGTCGATGCCGTCGGCGAGCAGGGGGCGTTCCTTGCGGCCTACGTGGGGGCGGCCGGCACCGGCGCCGTCTTCCCCTCGTGGTTTGCCGCGTTCTGGCTGATTCCGGCGGCGGCCACGGTGCTGGGCGGCCGATCGGCGGGATCGCGGGCTCGGTCCCGGGGCGAGCGGGCGCTTCGCGGTGTCCTCGGCGGGGTCGCCTTCGCCGTCCTTGTGGCGATCGCCGTGTGGGCGGCGACGATCGTCGTTCCCATCGGCGGCGGCGCGGTGGCGGGGTCGTTGCGGCTCGGCCCGGCGGTCGGCGTCACGTCGGCGCTCGCGCTCGTCTGGGGCGTTGCCGGCGGCGTGCTCGGCGCGGTCGCGCTGCCGGGCTCCGAGCCCGCTACGTGACCTCGGTGTAGTTGTTCTCGATCTGCGTGTACCGCTGCCAGGCCTGCGCCCAGCCGTCGTCCGTCCGCGGGAACCGCTCCATCGGCAACGTAGGGGTCTGGCGGTCCCAGATGCCGAAGAACGACTGTCCGTAGCCGAGGAGGTACCGGCTGCCCGAATGGGTGTACTTGAGCGCCGACGTGTCGTTGTCGTTCATCTGGATCTGCGGGGCGGCGGCCGACGCGGCTGCACCCGCCGGCGCCGCCGCGGGAGCCGCACCCGGCGATCCGGTCCCGTCGGGGACCGGCGTGTTGTTGGGCTCGAGCTGGGCGAACTTCGTCCACGCGTCGCGCCACCCCTGGTCCGTGCGCGCGTAGCGTTCCGTCGGCTGATTCGGGTTCTCCCGGTTCCAGATGCCGAAGAAGTCGGCGCCGTAGCCGAGCACGTACCGATAGCCCGAATGGGTGTACTTCTGCGCGACACCGCCGCCGCCGCTCGCCGGGGCGGCTCCGCTCGTGGCATTCGTCGACGGCGAGTCCCACATGGACGATGCCGCGGCCGTTGCGGCGGCTGCGGAGGTCAGCTCGTCCGCGGACGGATCCGAGGTGGAAGGGGTGGTGGTCGTGCCGCCCGGCGCGTCCGGCGTCGGGTCGCTCGCGTCGTGCCCGGGCAGCGATGCCGCCGTCGCCTCTGCCGCGGACTCCAGCTCGGGCGAGGCCGCGGTTTCCGGTGTGGACGTGGGCGACGCACTCGGCGGTGCCACCGTGAGGTCGCTCATGCAGTAGCGACACTTGATCGCCTCGTCCTGGATCTCCTCCGCGCAATACGGACACTTCTTCACGGTGCGCCCTCCACGGTCCTGGGAGCGCCAAGCTTAGCGCCCCGGCCCCGTCGCTTGCGCCTCGGCTAGCATGGCCGCGTCGATGGGCACACGGATCGCGGTGTTGGTCTCCGGATCGGGCACAAACCTGCAGGCGCTCGTGGACGACCCCGCGATCCGACCGCATATCGCCCTCGTGGTGTCGGATCGCGCCGGCGTGCAGGCGCTCGCACGTGCCGAGGATGCCGGCGTCGAGACGATCGTGATCGAGCCCCACGGAGATCGCCGGGCGCTGTCGGAAGCGGTTGCCGACGCCATGACCACACGCGGGATCGACGTCCTCGTGAGCGCCGGCTACCTGCGTGTTCTCGGCGCCCCCGTCACCGAAACATGGCGCTCGCGCTGGCTCAACGTGCATCCGGCGCTGCTGCCGTCCTTCCCCGGGATGCACGGGGTCGCCGACGCGCTTGCGCACGGTGCGAAGGTCACCGGCGTCACGGTGCATTTCGTCGACGACGGCGTCGATACCGGACCGATCGTCCTGCAGGAAGCGGTCGCGATCCGCGACGACGACGACTGGGAGTCGCTGGAACCACGGATCCACGAGATCGAGCACCGGTTGTTGCCGCGCGCCGTGCGCGCGCTGATCGAGGATCGCATCACCGTCCGCGGCCGCCACGTCGAGATTCGGGAGGAAGGATGAGCACCAGATGAGCACGCGCCCCGTCCGCCGCGCCCTGCTGGCCGTCTACGACAAGGCCGGCGTGGCCGCGTTCGCACAGGCACTCCGCGAGCGCGGCGTTGCGCTCGTCTCGAGCGGCGGCACCGCGGCGACGCTGCGCGAGGCCGGTGTCGAGGTCACCGAGGTGGCCGATGTCACGGGGTTTCCGGAAATGCTCGGTGGCCGCGTGAAGACGCTGCACCCGGCGATCCACGCCGGGCTCCTCGCCGATCAGCGCGACCCCGACCACCTCGCGCAGATCGCGGCGCAGGGCATCGAGCCGTTCGATCTCGTCGTCGTCAACCTGTATCCCTTCCGCGAGACGGTCGCCTCGGGCGCGGGCTTCGCCGACGTGATCGAGAAGATCGATATCGGCGGTCCCGCGATGGTGCGCGCGAGCGCAAAGAACTTCGAGTCGCTGACGGTGGTCGTTCGGCCCGGGCGCTACGACGCGATTCTCGAGGAGCTCGACCTCGAGGGTGGCATCACCCGCGCGACGCGCTTCGCGCTCGCGGCCGAGGCGTTCGCGTCGACGGCCGCCTACGATGCCGCGGTCGCCGGCTGGTTCGCCGAGGAGGCGTCGGATGCGGAGAGCCTGCCCGGCTTCGTCGGGCTTGCCTACGAGAAGCTCGCCGACCTGCGCTACGGGGAGAACCCGCACCAGCGCGGGGCCCTGTTTGCGGCGGTCGCAGGCCCGGGCGTGCTCGGCGGCGCCGAGGTGCTCCAGGGCAAGGAGATGTCGTTCAACAACTGGCTCGACGCGTGGGCCGCCTACGACCTGGCGATCGCGCTGCCCGAGGGAGCGTGCGCCATCATCAAGCACAACAATCCCTGCGGTGTGGCGGCGCTCGGCACGCCGGCCGCGTCGTATCGCGGCGCCTTCGCGTGTGACGAGGTGAGCGCGTTCGGGGGGATCGTGGCCTTCCGCGATGTCTGCGACGCCGACGCCGCCGCGGCGATGGCGGACGTGTTCACGGAGGTCGTGATCGCGCCGTCGTTCACCGACGACGCGCTCACCGCCTTCGCGGGGCGGCCGAACCTCCGGGTGGTTCGGGCGCCGATCGTCCAGCCGGCGGGCTGGGACGTTCGCACGCTGCCCGGCGGCGCGCTCGTGCAGGACATCGACGTCGTGCGCGAGACGCGGGGCGATTGGAAGGTTGTATCCAGCCGCGAGCCCACGGCGCGGGAGTGGGCGGACCTCGAGCTCGCGTGGACGATCGCCTGGCGCGTGAAGTCCAACACCATCACGTTCGTCAAGGACGGCGCAACGGTGGGGATCGGTGCCGGACAGATGTCACGCGTTGACGCGTCGTGGATCGCGGCGCGGAAGGCCGGGAAGCGGGCCGCGGGCGCCGTGTGCGCCTCCGATGCGTTCTTCCCCTTCCCCGACGCGCTTGAGGTGGCGGCGGAGGCGGGGTGCACCGCGGTGATCCACCCGGGGGGCTCCAAGGGCGACGAGGATGTGCTCGCCGCGGCGGAGGCCCGGGGAATGGCGGTCGTGCTGACCGGCACCCGTCACTTCCGGCACTAGTCCTCTGCGTCCGCGCCGGGCTCCTCGACGCCGAGCAGCAGCGCGCGCAGCAGGCCGCTGAGCTGTCGACGCTGCGTGTCGGTAAGCACGGCGAGCACCGCGCGCTCCTCCTTCGCGGTTGCTTCGACCGCATGGACGAGCAGGTCCTCGCCCTTCGGGGTCATGGTGACCAGCACGCTGCGGCGGTCCGACGCGGCACGCTCGCGCGTCACGAGCCCGGCTTCCTCGAGGCCGTCGAGCCGGTTCGTCATCGCGCCGGTCGACAGGTCGAGATACTCGGCGAGGTCGCCGGCCGACAGCTGCTGTCCGGGCGCGACCCGCAGTTTCAGCAGTGTCTGGAACTCCCCGACGTTGAGGCCGAAGCGCTTCGCCGCCGTCTGGCCCAGCTGCTTCAGGTGCTTTGCCAGCTTGTGGATCCGGTCGACGACCCCCTCGGTTTCGGCATCCACCCCGGGGAAGAGCGCGAGCGAGGCCTCGATGAACCGGTCGATCGAATCCCGTTGCCGCGGCGTCATCGCACGTTCCTTTCTTCTTTACGTCGAATATCTTGACATCAAAGTTTGAGATGAAGTATCTTCACGTCGAACGGAATGGTACGTCATCCGGAGGGAGGTGCGCAAGATGATCCCGTCGTCCTGGTATCGCATGGACGAGCTGAACCACCGCGAGCAGCATCTGCGGCGCGTGACCGCCCGCCGCCGCGACCTCGGCCCGCTGCGCCGTCGCCTGCGGCGCCGACGCAGCTGAGCCCGCCGGCGCCACCCTCGAACGGGGGTGGCGCCGGTAGGATGCTCGCCGTGACCGCCCGTATCCTCGACGGCAAGGCCGTCGCAGCCCAGATCCGCAGCGAGGTAGCCGAACGCGTGCGGGCGCTCGCCGAGACCGGCATCACGCCGGGGCTGGCGGCAGTGCTCGTCGGCGAGGACCAGGCGTCCCGCATCTACGTCGGGCAAAAGCACAAGGCCTGCGCGGATGTCGGGATTCGCTCCGAGCAGGTGGACCTGCCCAACTATGTGACCGAGCACGAGCTGCTCGCAACGATCCGCCGGCTCAACCGCGATCCGGAGATCCACGGGATCATCGTGCAGCTCCCGCTGCCCGGACACCTGCGCGAGCTCGAGATGCAGCGCGCGATCGATCCTCAGAAGGACGTCGACGGCCTCCACCCCTGGAACATCGGGATGATGGTGCGGCAGGGTCCGTGCTTCCTGCCGGCGACGCCCTACGGCATCGTCGAGTTCCTGCTGCGCTGCGAGATCCCGATCGAGGGCGCCGCCGTGACCATCGTGGGGTTCGGCGAGCTGGTCGGCGCACCGCTGTCGGTGATGATCGGACAGAACTCGATACGCGGAAACGCCACCGTGACGTCGACCCACATCCGCACGCGCGACCTCACCGCGGCCACGAGGAACGCCGACATCGTGGTTGCGGCCGCAGGTGTGCCGCATCTCATCACCGCCGAGATGATCAAGCCCGGGGCCACCGTGATCGACGTCGGTGTCCATCGCACGCCCGACGGTCTCGTCGGCGACGTCATGTTCGACGAGGTGAAGGAAGTCGCCGGCGCGATCTCGCCGGTGCCCGGTGGGGTTGGCCCCATGACGGTGGCGATGCTGCTGGTGAACACCGTCCAGGCGGCCGAAGCCCAGGCCTTCGCCCAGGGATGAGCGTCGAGCCCGGCGGCCACCTGGCGACGCTGCTTCGCCGCGGCACGTTCGTCGTCACCGGGGAGATCGTGCCGCCGCGCGGGGCGTCGACCGCGAGCGTCACGAACCACGCGGTTGCCCTCGTCGGCTCCGTCGACGCGGTGAACCTCACGGACAACCCGACGGCGAGCCCGCACATGTCGCCACTGGCAGGCGTCGCCGCGACCTCGGCGGCCGGGATCGAGCCGACCCTCCAGCTCACCGTTCGCGACCGGAATCGGCTCGCATTGACGAGCGACCTCCTCGGCGCGTGGGCGCTCGGGGCGCGCAACGCGTTCCTGCTTTCGGGTGATCCGGTGGCGACCGGGGATCACCCCGACGCCGTCGCGGTTCACGATCTCGCGGTCAACGAGGCGATCGCGCTGACGCGGCGTCTGCGCGACGAGGGGACGACGCTCGCCGGCGCGGAGGTCGACGATCCGCCTCGGTTCCTCATCGGCGCCGCCGATGTGCCGCTGGCGGACCCGTACGATCCCGCGCGGCTCGAAGCGAAGCTGGACGCCGGCGCCGACTTCGTCATGACGCAGATCGTCTACGACGCAGATGCCTTCGCAGCCTGGGCGGACGCGATGCGCGCACGTGGAACGTTTGAGCGCACCGTGATGATCGCCGGTGTGGCGCCGCTTCGCACCGCCGCGCAGGCTCGGTTCATGGACCAGCGCCTTCCCGGTGTGTCGGTGCCGGCCGGGACGATCGCGGCCCTCGATGCGGCGGGGGAGGATGCCGCGGCCGTCGGGCTCGATCTCGCCGCGCAACTTGTCGAGCGCATCCGGGCGATCGACGGCATCGCCGGGATCCATGTCATGGCGATGGGACACGACGAGGCGACGAGGGCGCTCGTCGCACGCGCCGGGCTGCTGCCCCGCCCGGCCGTCTAGCCCGGCGGCGACACCGACTCGATCACGCTGCTGATGAAGTCCTGCACGTTGGGGTCGTTTGCCGTGCGGACAATGAGCACGATGAACGCGACCATGAACAGGATGCCGACGACCCCGCAGACGAGTCCCGCGATCGCCATGCCCTTGCTCGGCGCGCCCGCGTTGGCGCGGCCGATGCCGACCGCACCGAAGACAATCGCCAGGATGCCCAGGATGATCGGCAGCCACACCGTGAAGAACAGAACGATCGACAGGATGCCGCACACGAGCGCGGCCACCGCGATGCCGTTCTTTGCCGGCACGGCCACAGCCGGCGCGCCCGGCATGGGCGGTGGTGCCGCCGCCGGTGTGGTCGGTTCCTGATCGGGCGTCTGATCGCTCACGGTCGCTCCTCGATCGGCACGTAGGTTCGGTCGCGCGGGCCGACGTAGTCGGAGCCCGGGCGGATGATGCGGTTGTCGGCGTATTGCTCGCGCACGTGCGCGGTCCAGCCCGCCATGCGCGCAAGCGCGAAGATCGGCGTCATGAGATCGGTCGGGATGCCGAGCATGTGGTACACGCCGGCCGCATAGAGGTCGACGTTCGGGTACAGGCCCTTCTGTTCGAACACGGTCTGCTCGAGTGCCGAGAAGATCTCGTACCACTGCGGCTGACCGGTGCGCTCGCCGAGGTCCTTGCACATCTGCTTGAGCACCGTCGCGCGGGGGTCCATCGTGCGGTACACGGCGTGGCCGAACCCCATGATCTTCTCGTGCTGCGCGAGGCGCTCGCGCACGTACGCCTCGGCGTTCTCGGGCTTGCCGAGCTCCTCCGCCATCTTCTGCGACTCCTCATTCGCGCCCCCGTGCAGCGGCCCCTTGAGAGCGCCGATCGCACCGGTGATGGCCGAGAACATGTCCGAAAGGGTCGAGGCGATGACGCGCGCGGTGAACGTCGAGGCGTTCATCGTGTGATCGGCGTACAGGACGAGCGTCGTGTCGAGGGCCCGCGCGTCCTCGGCGTCGGGCTCCTCGCCGTGAAGCATCCACAGGAGGTTGGCAGCGTGTCCGAGCGCCGGGTTGGGCGGGATCACCTCGCGGCCGGTCCGCAGCCGGTCGAACGTCGACAGCAGCGTCGGCGTCTCCGCGATCATCCGCATCGCCTTGCGGTACTCGGCCTCGGGCGAGTCGTCCCAGCCGTCGGGGTCAAAGGCGCTCGAGGCCGAGATGCTCGTGCGAAGCATCGACATGGGGGAGGAGTTCTGCGCGAGCGTCGGCATCAGCCGGGCGAGAAACGGGTGCAGCTCGCGTTCCCGGACCAGGAACGTGTGGAGCTGGTTGAGCTGCTGGCGATTCGGCAGCTCGAGGTTGTGCAGGAGGTAGACCGTCTCTTCGAAGCTCGCGTTGCGGGCGAGGTCGCCGATCTCGTAGCCGACGTACCACAGACGACCGGCCTCGCCGTCGATGTCGGAGATCTTCGTCTCCGCCGCGACGATCTCCCGGAGCCCCTTCTCGCCCATGGGACCAGGATAGAGGGTCGGGTCCGCACGGCCCAAACCGGGCCGCGCCGCTAGGCTGCCCCGCCATGGCGACCCGCGTGATCCTCATCCCCGGCGACGGCGTCGGTCCCGAGGTCACGGAGGCGGCCCACCGCGTGCTCGACGCGACCGGCGTCGCGCTCGAGTGGGTGCGCCGGCATATGGGCGCTGGGGCCTTCTCGCGCACCGGGCGCGCCCTGCCCGCCGAGACGCTCGCGGGCATCCGGGAAAGCCGCGTCGCGCTCAAGGGGCCGATCGAAACCCCGGTAACGAGCGGGCTCCGGAGCGTCAACCTCGCGCTTCGCAAGGATCTCGATCTGTTCGCGAACGTGCGGCCCTGCCGCCTCTATTCGGGCGTGCCGTCGTTGTACGAGCAGGTTGACTTGGTCGTCGTTCGCGAGGGCACCGAGGGGATGTACACCGGCATCGAGCTGGAGCAAGGCACGCCGGCGGTCACCGAGCTGATCTCGTTTGTCGAGGCGACGACGGGCCAGACGATCCGGTCGGACAGTGGCATCTCCGTCAAACAGATCTCGGCATCCGGCACCGATCGGATCGTTCGGTTCGCGTTCGAATGGGCGCTCGCACACGGCCGGAGCAGGGTCACCGCCGCGCACAAGGCCAACATCATGAAGTTCTCCGACGGGCTGTTCCTCGAGGTGGCTCGCGAGGTCGCCGCCGCGTTTCCGACGGTGGCCTTCGACGACCGGATCATCGACGCCCTGTGCATGCAGCTCATCCAGGCTCCCGAGCGCTTCGACGTGCTGGTCCTGCCGAACATGTACGGCGATCTGGTCGCCGAGCTCGCCGCGGGTCTCATCGGCGGCACCGGTGTCGCGCCGGGCGCGCACTTCGGGGGCGCCGAGGGCCGCGAGCTCGCCGTGTTCGAAGCGACGCACGGTACGGCGAACGACCTCGCCGGTACAAACCGAGCAGACCCGATCGGGGTGATCCTGTCGGGCGCGATGCTGCTGCGCCACATCGGGGAGGTCGATGCGGGCGATCGCGTCGAGGCCGCCGTCGCGGCCGTGCTCGCCGACGGGACGGTGGTGACCGGGGATCTGCGCGCCCCGGGTGACGACCGTCCGGCGGCCGGCACCTTCGCCGTCGCGGACGCTGTCATAGCCCGTCTCTGACGGCCATGATGCTCGACATGGGACCTCGTCGGGAATCCTGGACGATGCGGCTCGTTCGGCAGCCGCTTGCGAGGTCCTTCTTCCTCGGGCTTGCGACGCTCGCTACGGCGCTCGGCTTCCCGGTGAAGGTGGAACCGCCGCCACCGAGGCGGACGCCCGTCGAGGTGGTCCGCGACGGCCGCGACGATGACCTCGACGATGAGCCGCCGGCGACCGGTTCGGTAGCCTGAGCGTGTTCGACAATTTTCCAAGGAGTGTGAGTGCTGTGAAGATCACCATCGTCGGGAGCGGGTTCGTGGGCCAGACGGCCGCGATGCGCCTGCTCGAGCGGGGTCTCGGTGAGGTCGTGCTGATCGACATCATCGAGGGGAAGCCGCAGGGTCTGGCTCTCGACCTGCAGGAGGCGGCCCCGGTCGTCGGCTACGAGCCCTCGATCGTCGGGACCAACGACTACGCCGCGACCGCCGGCAGCGATGTGGTGGTGATCACGGCGGGCTTCCCGCGCCAGCCGGGTATGAGCCGGATGGATCTGCTCGGCAAGAACGCGGCGATCATGAAGGACGTGATCGCGCAGGTGACCCCGGAGTCGCCCGACGCCATCGTCATCGTGGTCTCGAACCCGCTCGACGAGATGACCTACCTCGCGGCCGAGTCCAGCGGGTTTCCACGGGAGCGCGTGTTCGGAATGGCGGGGGTGCTCGACTCCGCGCGGCTCCGGTTCTTCATCGCGGAGGAGCTCGGCGTGTCCCCGTCGGCCGTGGAGGCGATCACACTTGGGTCCCACGGCGACGCGATGGTCGCGCTGCCGCGCCACGCAACCGTCAACGGAAAGCCGCTTCCCGAGCTCGTCGACGAGGAGAAGCTCCAGCGGCTCTTCCAACGAACGCGCGACGGCGGGGCCGAGATCGTGGCGCTGCTCAAGGCCGGATCGGCGTACTACGCGCCGAGCGCATCGGTGGCGGCGATGGTGACGGCGATCGGCCACGACAGCAAGGAGACCATGCCGGTCTGCGCCTGGACGACGGGTCAGTACGGGATCAACGACGTCTACGTCGGCGTGCCGGCGACGCTCGGCCGCGGCGGCGTCGAGGCGATCGTCGAGCTCGACCTCGACGAGGACGAACTCGGCAGGTTGCGGGCGGCGGCAGAGGGCATCCGCGCCAAATGCGCCGATCTGGCGTCGCTGTAGCTCAGGCGGTCCAGGATTCGGTGCCGGGTGACGGATCCGGGGTCGTCGCCGCGCGGCGCCGGGCCGTCATCCAGCGAAGGCTGAGGATCCCGCCGACCAGCGCGAGCACGCCGCCGGCGATCGCCAGCCACGGGCCGATCCCCAGGTGGGTGTAGCCCCCGAGCTGGTCGATCACCTGGGTCATCGCCGCGCGAACTTCGTCCGGGCTCTTTCCGTAGATCTTCGCGAGCTCGTCGACGATGTTGTCGGAGTCCACCGGCGAGATGGAGCGCGGCGCCTCGTAGAGGAACCACGCGCCGATTGCGGTGGCGATGGCTGCCGCGATCACGACGATCACGCCGAGGATTCGCCGTCTCCGTTCGCGGACGGCACGAGATGCGAACGTGATCACGAGGATCGCAACCGCGCAGATGAGGACGACGCGCCCGACGAACAGATCGGTGCCGCGGTAGGGGGATTGCACGCCTGTCTGGTCGCCGATGCCGACCGTGACCCACACGAGCAAGGCGCCGACCCCCATCAGGAGGGCTCCGAGTGCGGTCAGACCAAACGACCACATGCGCAGCGGGTCTCGGGTTCGCGCCTCGACACGAGATGTCGCGTCCATGACGGCAGTGTCGCACCCACCGGGCGCACATCCAAGGAAGCGGGGCGCGTACGATGGCGCCATGGCGGGAACCTGGGAACTTCTGCGGGAGCACGCGGCGATGTTCTTCACGAACTGGCGCAACCCGAACTACACCGTCGCGCAGAAGCTGGGGCTCACCGTCAAGAACCGCGCGCTCGGTCTCGTGCGCGGGGGCTGTTGCGGCAACCACGGCCAGCCCGGGTGCTGACGCACCCCGGAATGGGACCTCGGTCGGGGTCCCGGAGGACACCACGATCATGACGGAGACGAAGGACACCATCACGACGGATGAGCCGCTCGACGCACAGAGCGGGTGGCATCGCCAGATGGCGGTCGAGTGCTTCAACCGCGCCTGGGAGCTGATCGAGGCCGAGGAGCGTTCGCCCGACCAGGATCGCGAGATGCTCGTGCTCGCGTGCACGTCGCGATTCCATTGGGGGATCGTCGGCAACGACGAGCAGTGGATGGTGGGGGACTGGCAGATCGCGCACGTGGCGAGCCTGCTCGGGCTGGGCGACCTCGCGATGCGCCACGCCCCGGCGGCGCTGGACGTGTGCCGGGCAAACGACTGGTCGGACTGGCGGCTTGCCTCGGCGCTCGAGGGCATGGCACGGGCCTCCGCCGCGGTCGGCGACCTGGCGGGGCGGGACCGGTTTGCCTCTGAGGCCCGGCGGGTGCTCGACACGATCGAGGACAAAGAGGATCGCGAGCTCATCGCGAGCCAGCTCGCGTCGATTCCTGGGATCGCGCCGGCCTAGCTGGCGCCGTGCTCCCAGGCAACCGCTTCGGCGGCGATCGCCTCGGCCAGTTGCATCGTGGTCGCCGTGCCGTCGAGGTCGGGGGTGCGCACCTCGCCTTTGCGGAGCGTCTCGTCGACGCCCCACTCGACGTTCTCGGCGGCGGCGAGCTCCCCGATGTGGCGCAGCAGCATCGCGCCCGAAAGGATCATTGCGATCGGGTTGGCGCGCTGCTGGCCGGCGATGTCCGGCGCACTGCCGTGCACCGCCTCGAACACCGCGTACTCCCAGCCGATGTTGGCACCGGGAATGAGCCCGAGACCGCCGACCAGCCCTGCGCAGAGGTCGCTGATGATGTCGCCGTAGAGGTTCGGCAGGAGCAGGATGTCGAAGAGCTGCGGCGTGCGGGCAAGGCGCGCCGACAGGTGGTCGATCTGGATCTCGTCCCAGGCGATGTCGGGAAAGTGCGCCGCGTCCGCGACGGCGGCCTCCAGGAAGATCCCGTCGGAGTAGCGCATCACGTTCGCCTTGTGACCGACGGTGACCCGCTTCCGCTGGTGCGCGCGCGCGTACTCGAACGCGAAGCGGACGATGCGATGGGCGCCGGTCAGGCTGATCGGCTTGAGGGTGACGCCGGCGTCGGGCATGAGCTCGATCCCGGCGATGTCGCGCATGCGCTGGCGGAGGGCGGCGGCTTGCTCCGAGCCGCGCTCGAACTCGATGCCGCGATAGAGGTCCTCGGTGTTCTCCCGAATCACGACGAGGTCGAGGTCGTGGTGCCGGGTCCGCACGCCGGGAAGCGACCGCGCCGGCCGGACGGCCGCGAACAGGTCGAGGTCCTGCCGCAGGGCGACGTTGACGCTGCGGAATCCCGTTCCCACCGGCGTCGTGATGGGCCCCTTGATCGCCACGCGGCTCGCGCGGATCGCCTCGAGCGTCTCCTCAGGAAGTAGCGCGCCGTGGGTCTCCAGCGCCCCTGCGCCGGCAGGCATCTCGACCCACTCGATCCCGACGTCGGCGGCGTCGAGCACCAGCCGGGTGGCCGCCGCCACTTCCGGGCCGATGCCGTCGCCTGGAATGATCACGATCCGATGGGTCATCGAGCGCAAACCCTAACGGGCCCTCGCCCGTACTACCCCCGTGGCTGATCGAGGGGGAGGCTTCGTGCTCATGCGCAGATCCGGTGTCGCCGCATTGCTTGCGTTCGTTCTGATTGGGGCCCTCGCGCCCGCCGCCGGGGCCGCAGATGTCTCGATCCACGACTTCGGGTTCTCCCCGAAGACTGTCCGGGCGGCGCTCGCGACGAGCGTGGCGTGGCACAACACCGGGTCGTACACCCACACGGCCACCTCCGACGTCACCGGGTTCTTCAATGCCGGCCATATCGCGCCGGGGAACACGTCGAACGCGGCGTTCCGCGCGGCCGGCTCGTTCGCCTATCACTGCGCGATCCATGCCTCGATGCACGGCACGGTCAAGGTGCCGGTGTCGCTGAGCGACGGCTCGGTGATGGCCGGCCAGGCCGTCACCGTGACGTTCGCGGCGCCGAGCGCTCCCGCGTCGTGGCGCTACGACGTCCAGCGGCGAACGGGCGCCGGCGCGTGGGCGACGATCCGCTCGAACGTCGCGGCCAGCCATCTCCGGTTCACGCCGGCACATTCGGGGTCGTTCGCGTTTCGCGCCCGCGCCCACAACACGGCAGGCGCGGCAAGCGGCTGGTCGCCCGCGGCGATCCTCACGGCGAGCTGAGGGTCGGCGCGAAGAGCTTCAAGGGAACGGCCGCCGCCGTCGAAGCGTACGGTGACGCGCCATGGCAACTCGAGTCACGGCTCCTGCATCGATGGCGGCGATGGTCGTCGCCTTCGCTCCTGATCCTGGTTCCCCGACGGAGGACATTCGCACGAGGGCGGCCGCGCTTGGTGTCGACCTCGACGAAGCGATTGCAGCGGGCCAGAGCAGTGGCGTGCTCCAGTTGTCGGGCAGCGACGCGATCGCGCCGTCCCTCCACTATGCGATCGTGGCCGACGGCAGAGACATCGGATACGTCAACGTGTGGCGGGACGACGTGACGTTCCCGAAGACCCGGTACGTCGTGTCCAGCGTTGGGGCGTGCGGATAGCTCAGAAGCGCTCGAACAGGATCGCGCGCTTGACTTCCTGGATGGCCTTCGTGACTTCGATGCCACGCGGGCATGCGTCGGTGCAGTTGAAGGTCGTGCGGCAGCGGAACACGCCCGTCTTCTCCGAGAGGATGCGCATGCGCTCGCGGCCTGCCTCGTCGCGCGAGTCGAAGATGAACCGGTGGGCGTTGACGATCGCGGCGGGACCGATGTACTCGCCGTCGCCCCAGAAAACGGGACAGGACGTCGTGCAGCACGCGCAGAGGATGCACTTGGTCGTGTCGTCGTAGCGGTTGCGCTCCTCCTGTGACTGCCGGCGCTCCTTGTCGGGCTCGCCCGAGTCGTTGATGAGGTAGGGCAGGACCTCTTTGAAGTCGTCGAGGAACGGGTCCATGTCGACGATGAGGTCCTTGAGCACGGCGAGGCCGCGGATCGGCTCGATCGTGACGTTCGGGCCGACATCCTCGGCCAACACCTTGCACGCGAGCTGGTTGCGCCCGTTGATGAGCATCGCGTCGGAGCCGCAGATGCCGTGGGCGCACGACCGGCGGAAGCTCAGCGTGCCGTCGAGGTACCACTTGATCTGGTGCAGCACCTCGACGAGTCGATCGAGCGGGTGTACCTCGACGGTCCACTCGTCCCACCACGAGTCCTGGGACACCTCGGGGTTGAACCGGCGCACGCGGACGGTGAGCGACATCGAGCCGGGCTTGGCGCCGACGCGCTGCGCCTCGGACGTGTTCAGGACCTCTGCGGCGCTCGCCATCAGTATTTGCGCTCCATCGGGATGTAGGGGCCCATTTTGACCGGCTTGTACTCCAATCGGATGGAGCCGTCGGGCTCGCGGTAGGCGAGCGAGTGCTTGAGCCAGTTCGCGTCGTCGCGGAGCGGATGGTCCTCGCGGTAGTGCCCGCCCCGGCTCTCTTCACGGGCGAGCGCGCTCACGACGAGCGTCTCGGCGCAGTCGAGCAGGTAGCCGAGCTCGACCGTCTCCATAAGGTCGGTGTTGTAGATGGCGCCCTTGTCGCCGATCACGACCCGGTCGTAGCGCTCGCGGAGCCCGCCGAGAATCTCGTGCATTTTGGTGAGGCCCTCCTCGGAGCGAATGACGAAGGCCAAGTCGAACATGGCGTCCTGCAGCTCGGTACGGATGTCGGCCCCGTTGTCGCCGTTCGTGCGCCCGAGGATGCCGTTCAGCCGCTCGAGTGTGTCGGCCTCTGGACGGTCGTGGAGCGGCGCCAGCCGGGATTCCTCCGCGTGGCGGGCGGCGTCGTCGCCCGCCCGCCGTCCGAACACGACGAGGTCGAGCAGGGAGTTGGTGCCGAGTCGGTTCGCGCCGTGTACCGACACGCAGGCGCACTCCCCGGCCGCGTACAGGCCGGGCACCGGCGTCTCGGCCTCGCCGAGCACCACCCGGCCGTCGGTGTCGGTCGGGATGCCGCCCATCGCGTAGTGGGCGGTGGGCTGGATCGGTACCGGCTCCTTGGTCGGCTCGACCTTGAGATAGATCCGCGCGAACTCGGTGATGTCGGGAAGCTTCTCCTCGATCACCTTCGGATCGAGATGTGAGATGTCGAGGTAGGCCCAGTCGTTGTTGGGCCCGGCGCCGCGGCCCTCCTTGATCTCCTGGTAGATGGCGCGGCTCACCAGATCGCGGGGCGCGAGGTCTTTGATGGTGGGCGCGTAGCGCTCCATGAACCGCTCGCCGTCCTTGTTCAGCACGATCCCGCCCTCGCCGCGAGCGGCCTCCGAGAGCAGCACGCCGAGGCGCGCCAGGCCCGTCGGATGGAACTGGAACATCTCCATGTCCTCGAGCGGGATGCCGCGGCGCCACACGACCGCCGGGCCGTCGCCGGTCAGCGCATGCGCGTTGGAGGTGACGCGGAACATCCGGCCGTAGCCGCCCGTGGCGAACACGATCGACTTCGCCCGGAAGATGTGGAGCTCGCCCGTCGCGAGCTCATAGGCAACGACTCCCGCCGTCGTGCCGTCGTCGTCGCGAATGAGGTCCAGGCAGTAGAACTCGTTGAAGAAGCGGACGTTCCGCTTGACGCACTGCTGGTAGAGCGTCTGCAGGATCATGTGGCCGGTGCGGTCGGCCGCGTAGCAGGCCCGCCGCACGGGCCGCTCGCCGTGGTTCGCCGTGTGGCCGCCGAACCGACGCTGATCGATCCGCCCGTCGGGCGTGCGGTTGAACGGCAGCCCCCAGCGCTCCAGCTGGTAGATCGCCTCGATGGCCTCTTCCGACATGAGCTGCGCCGCCGGCTGGTCCACCAGGTAGTCGCCGCCTTTGACGGTGTCGAAGGCGTGCCACTCGGGGTGGTCCTCCTCCGTGTTGCCGAGCGCGGCGCAGACGCCGCCCTGCGCGGCCCCGGTGTGCGAGCGGGTCGGGTACAGCTTCGAGATAACCGCGGTCTTGACCCGGTCGGAGAGCTCGATGGCGGCGCGCATGCCCGCGCCGCCGCCGCCGACGACGAGAGCGTCGTAGGTGTGGGTGGTGGTCATCTACACGGCTCCCGGCCACTTGGAGGGGTCGAACGTGACCACCACGACCGTGCCAAGCACGAGCAGCGTGAAGCCGAGCACGTAGAAGAAGAGGTTGATGGTGAGCCGCCAGCCGGCACGCGGCACATAGTCGAGTGTGATGTTGCGCAGGCCGTTGATCCCGTGCACGAGCGCGAGCATCAGCAGCATCCAGTCCCAAGTGCGCCAAAACGGGCTTGCCCAGCGGACCGCGACGAACCCGAAGTTGATCCTTTCGGCGCCGGTGCCCATTAGGTGCATGACCACGAGGTGTCCGAGGGCGAGGATCAGTAGCACGAGACCGCTGATCCGCATGAACAGCCAGAGCCACAGCTCGCCGCCGCCGATCGGGCGCTCGCGCCCGAACCGTCGGTCGGTGGGCGGCATCTCCTCCGCGGACCGTCGTGAGGTGGTGGTCGCCATCGAGCTCAGGCCTTCCAGAGGTCGTAGGTCTGTTTGAGCATGATCACGGTTACCGGGATCGCCGTGACGAGGAACAGGGCGGCCGTCGCCATCGAGATGCCCCTGATGTGCCGCGCCAGGCGCGGGAAGAAGTCGATGAGCGTGATCTTGGTGCCGTTGATCGAGTGGTACAGGACCGAGATCACAAGCCCGAGCTCCAGCAGATGGATCCCGGGGTTCATGTAGGCGCGCGTGACCCGGTCGTAGGCCTCCGGGCCCCAGCCGATGAGCGCGGTGTCCACCACGTGCATGAACAGGAACAGGATGACCGCCACGCCCGTGATCCGGTGCAGGATCCACGAGTACTGGCCGGGGTGGCCCTTGTAGAGGCCGGCGTAGTCGCTCTTGGTCTTCCGCGCTTTGGTTGCCACGCGCTGTCGTTCCTCCGGTGCGCTTCTCCCAGGCTATCCGAGGTCGGCCGGGACTCGGTCGCCGGCCCGTCCAGCAAGCCGGGCGGAGTCTACTGCGGAACGTCCAGACCCGGGCCGAGGACCGTTGCCGGGCCGCAGATCCGACGGCAGGCGTAGCATCGCGAGGTCATGGATGCGGCTCAATGCCCTGCCTGCGGGACCGAGAATCCGGCAGACGCGAAGTTCTGCGGATCCTGCGGCGCCGCCCTCGGTCTGCCGTGCCCGTCCTGCGGTCGCCGAAACCCGCCCGACGGCCGCTTCTGCACGTCCTGCGGCACCGGGCTGGCGGCCGCGGCCGATCCGGCTGTGGGGTCGCGCCAGACATTCATGCCGGCGGGGCTGGCCGACAAGATGCGCGCTGGCTCGGCCGACATCGAGGGCGAGCGCAAGCTGATCACGGTGTTGTTCGCCGACGTCGCGGGTTATGCGGCGCTGTCCGAGCGGATCGACCCCGAGGATTTGCGCGCCTTGATGCGCCGCGCCTTCGACGTGATGCTCGAGGCCGTTCACCGGTTCGAAGGAACGGTGGCGCAACTCCAGGGGGATGGGCTCCTTGCGCTGTTCGGGGCGCCGATCGCGCACGAGGATCACGCCACCCGGGCGTTGCTGGCGGGGCTGGCCTTGCAGGAAGGGCTTGCGCCCCTCCAGCTTGAGCTTGCCGAGCGGGATATCGATCTGCGTGTGCGCGTGGGTATCCACAGCGGTCTCGTCGTGTTCGGCCGGATCGGGACCGACCTCGAGTTCACCTTCCAGGCGGTCGGCGACACGGTCAACACGGCCTCTCGGGTGCAGGGGCTCGCCGAGCCGGGCACGGTGGTCGCAAGCGATGCGACGCACCGACTGGCAGCTGGGTACTTCGTGTTCGACGACCTCGGCGCGCATACCGTCAAGAACAAGGCCGAGCCGGTGCAGGTCTATCGAGCGATTCGAGCCGCCGGACCGCGATCGCGTGTCGACGTGTCGGCGGAGCGCGGCCTCGGACCGTACGTCGGCCGGGAACGGGAGCAGCAGGTGTTGCTCGAGCGGTACGAATCCGCGCGCGCCGGCGAAGGACAGGCCGTGTTCGTCGTCGGTGAGGCCGGCCTCGGCAAGTCGCGCCTCATCCACGAGTTCCGGGAGCGGCTGGTGGACGACGATCACCTCTGGCTGCTGGGGCGGTGCATCTCCTACGGCGCCGACATCCCGTACGTCCCGATCGTCGATCTCCTCCGGTCGGCCTGCGGGATCGAGGAGGGCGACGGGGAAGCTGAGATCGACGCAAAGCTCACCCGCCGCGTCGAGGAGGTCGGCGGCGATCCCGCACACCTGCCGTATCTGCGGTTCCTCCTGTCGATTGACCCGGGCGATCCGCGGGTCCTCGAGGAGGACCCGATGCTCCGCAAGCCACGGATGTTCGAAGCCTTCCGCGACGTGTTGGTCGCCGCCGTCCGTCGCCAGCCCGCGGTGCTCGTGATCGAAGATCTGCACTGGATCGATCCGCCGTCGGCCGAGCTGCTGTCGTTCGTCGCGGAGGCCGTTCCCACCGAGCGGCTGTTGGTGCTGCTTACCCATCGACCGGAGTGGGATTCGCCGCTGGGCGAGCGGCCGTACTACGCGCACATAGCGCTCGCACCGCTTTCCGAGGAGGACACCGCCCTGGTCGCGGAGGGGGCGTCGGGGGAACGCGCGTTGCCGCCGGGCCTCGCCGCCGAGATTTTCCGCAAGGCGGAAGGGAACCCGTTCTTCATCGAGGAGGTGACGAAGTCGCTCCTGGAGACGGGCGACCTCGTGCTTGACGGCGAGACCTACACGCTCGGCCGGCCGGTTGCCGAGATCCAGGTCCCGGACACGGTGCAAGACGTGATCATGGCCCGGCTCGACCGGCTGGAGGACGAGCCTCGTCACGCGCTGCAGACCGCCTCGGTGATCGGACGCGAGTTCACGTCAAGACTGCTCGAGCGGACGGAAGGCCGCTCGATGACCGACGGCGCGATCCGGCAGCTCAAGTCGGTGCAGCTGATCTTCGAGCGCTCGCTGTATCCGGAGCTCGTCTTCATGTTCAAGCACGCCCTGACCCACGAAGTCGCGTACGGAAGCCTCCTGCTTGAACGCCGTCGAGCGCTGCACGCCGCCGTCGGCGATGCCATCCGTGAGCTATACGCCGACCGGCCCGCCGAGGTCGTGGAGATGCTGGCCCACCACTACGAGCGCGCCGAACGATGGGACGACGCGCTCACGTATCTCGCCGGCTCCGCCGACAAGGCGATGGCGGGGTTCGCGCTCGCATCGGCGCTGGGATATGCGGATCGTGCGCTCACGGCGATGGAGCGCGCCGGCATCGACGATCCGTTTCTCCGCGCGCACTTGCACCACGTCCGTGGCCAGTGTCATGAGCTGCGAAACGAGTGGTCCACCGCGATCGACTGCTACCGGCTGATGACGGCCGCCGCCGAAGCCGCGAGCGACGAGACGACTCGTGGGTACGGGCTCGCGCTCGTCTCGCTGGCGCAGGTCTACGCCCACGACTTGGCGGACGGCGCTGCGACGGCACGCGAGGCGGCGGTGATCGCGCAACGGACCGGCGATGTCGACCTCGCGGCGCTCAGCACGATGTCGCTGATGTTCGGCCAAGTCGTCAGCGGCAATCTCGAGGAGTCCTACGCACAGATGGAAAGCCTGGAGAGCGCCGGCCGCGTAGCGACCGACGCCTTCACGAAGATCCTCAGTCTGGACTTCGTCGGCGAGACCCTGCACATGCAGTCGCGCGAGGCCGAGGCGGCGACGCTCCTCGCGGAGGCGCGGGCGCTGGGTGAGGAGGCCCGGCTCGTCCAGCCGATGCAGTACGTGTATTTCGACGTTGCCCTCAACGCCTTGGCGCTGGGCCGCTACGACGAGGCGTTCGACGCGGCCCGGAAGAACATTGCGCTCTCCGAGCGAGTCGGCGACCAAGGGTTTTGGTGGTGTCGTGCCAAGAACACGCTCGGACGGGTCTACGTCGAGCTGTGTGACATGGAGAACGGCGCGCTGCACAACGAAGACGCCGTGGAGCGTGCGCTGGTGTTCGGGGATCTCGAAACGCTTCGCAACGCCCAGCTGAACCTCGGCGATTGTCTGCTCGGCCGTGGCGATGCCGCCGGCGCGCTCGCGGCCTTCACGGAACTCGACGCGACGTTCAACGCCGATACGGACCCGGGTGAGTGGATGAAGTGGCGGTACACGATGCATCTGTGGATAGGCCTGAGCCAGTCATGGCTGGCGAGGGGCGATCCCGCCCGAGCGCTGGACTTCGCCGATCGTTGTGTCGAGCGGGCAACGGCGACCCGGACCATCCGGTACGTGTCGAAGGGGCACCGCGCGCGGGGGCTTGCCCTGAGCGCACTTGATCGACATGATGAAGCGCGTGCTGCGCTTGACTCCGCGTTGGCGGCCGCGCAGGACATCGGCGGACCGGAGCCTGTCTGGCGGGCCCGCTCCGCGCAGGCGCACGTGCTGCGACCGGCGGGCCGTGTCGACGAGGCTCGCGCTGCGGCCGCCGACGCCCTCCTGGTGATCGACGGCATTGTCGCCGGGCTCCGGGAACCGGGGGCGGGCGAGACGCTGCTCGCGTCCCCCGACGTGACCGAGATCCGCGCGCTGGCCGCAGGCTAAGACCGGGCCGGACGGCCCGCCGGTCACGGGGCGGTCGGCCTCCATGATCGGCCAGGGTCTTTGGCTAGCCTGAGGCCGTGCTCGCTTCCACCGTTTCCACGATGGCGACCTTCTTCGCGCTGCTCGCGGTCGTCGCGCAGGTCGTCGTACTCACGGCGCTGGTGCTGTGGATCGGGGGGCGGTTCTCGGCCTCGTTCGCCCGCGCGGGCGCCTCGTTGCGCGAGTCCGTCGCGCCCTCGGTGCTCTGGTTCGCTTGGATCGTGGCCCTGGTCTGCACGCTTGGGAGCCTCTACCTGTCGGAGATCGCGCACTTCATTCCCTGCAAGCTCTGCTGGTATCAGCGGATATGCATGTATCCGCTCGCGGTGCTGCTGCTGGTCGCGGCGATCAAGCGGAGCGCCGTCATCGCACGAGCGACGCTCCCGCTGATCGCGATCGGCGCCGCCATCTCGACCTACCATTACCTGTTGGAGCGATTCCCGTCGCTGGAGGGCGCCGGCACGTGCGATCCCGCGGCGCCGTGCACCATCGTGTGGATCTGGCGGTTCCACTACCTGTCGATCCCGGCGATGGCCCTGTCGGGGTTCTTGTTGATCGCCACGCTGATCCTTGTCGAGCCCCGCGGAGTACACCCAACAGACGTCCACCCGATCGAGGAGTGATCGCTCATGCCGTCCGCGACCAAGCGTCGAGCGATGGAGCGCGATCGCCGCACGAAGCAGTACCGCACGTGGGGCATCGTCGCCGGCGTGGTGGTCGTGGTTGCGATCGCTGCCGTCCTTCTGTCGCAGGGATCCAGTGGTGGCGACACCGTCACGGGCGAGACGCAGCCGGTAACAATCGAGGGGCAGCCCCTCCCGACGTTCAATTCGGCCGCGGCGTCCGATCCGGCCGTGGGGGAACAGGCGCCGACGATCGTCGGGAAGTCGTTCGACGGCTCCCCGGTCACGATCGATCCGGGCTCCACCGGGAGGCCGACCGCGATTTGGTTCGTGGCGCACTGGTGTCCGCATTGCAATGCCGAGGTGCCGCGGATCGTCGATCTGCAGTCTCAGGGAGCGCTGCCCTCGAACGTCGACTACTACGCGGTGTCCACGGGCGTGAATGCCCAGGCGCCCAACTACCCCCCGTCGACCTGGCTCACAGAGACCGAGCACTGGCCCTTCCCGGCGCTCGCCGATGACGACGCAAACACGGCGGCCAAGGCGTACGGCCTGCCGTCGTACCCCTATCTGGTGCTGATCGACGCCGAGGGCAACGTCGTTGCACGCCACGCCGGCGAGCTTGGTGACGCCGGGATCGTCCCTGCCCTCCAGCAGATTGCCGGCTAGCTAGGCGACGCGCAGGGCGACGAAGACGCCGTCGCGCGTCGGCACGATCGTCGACAGGAACCGGTCGTCATCCGCGATCAGCTTGTTGTGCTCGAGGATCGCCTGGGTGTCCCGGTCGGGGTCCGGTTCCAGGATCCGGCCGGACCACAGCACGTTGTCGCAGATGTAGAGCCCGCCGACTCGGAGGCGCTCACGGCCGGCGAGCCAGGCGGCCGGGTAGCCGTGCTTGTCGATGTCGTCGTAGACGACGTCGAAGTCCCCGTCGACCGTGGCCATCTGCTCGACGGCGTCACCGACGTAATACGTCACGCGGTCCCACAGACCGGCGCGCGTCAGGTATTCCTCGGCCGAGGCGGCGTTTGCGGGATTCCCGTCGGTGCAGTGCACCTCGCCGCCCGCACCGACCGCTCGCGCGAACCAGTAGGCGCTGTAGCCGAACCCGCTACCCAGCTCCATCACCCGGCGGGCGCCGATCGACCGAGCGAGCACTTCGAGTGTGGCCCCGACGGCGCGACCGACGATCGGGAAGTCCCGCTCGCGTCCAGTCGCCTCCATCTCCAGCAGGACCGGCTCGTCGTGCCGGGCCTGCAGCGACGTCATGTACTCCTCGATCTGCGGGTTCACGATGTCCATGGGCCGGGACACTACGTCTCGGCCGCGGGCCCGACCAGCCGCTAGGCTCGATCCGCGATGAGCCCCGACGCGTACGCGACCGACTCCGGGATCGAACTGCAGCCGGTGTACGAGGCCGATCCGGCGTTCGACTCGGCGGCCGAGCTCGGCGAACCGGGCGCGTACCCATACACGCGGGGTCCGTACGCGTCGATGTATCGCGGACGGCTGTGGACCATGCGCCAGTACGCGGGGATGGGAACGGCCGAGGAGACCAACCGCCGGTTCCGGTATCTGCTCGAACACGGCCAAACGGGGCTGTCGACGGCCTTCGATTTGCCGACACAGATGGGCTATGACTCCGATCACCCGCGCGCCGAGGGCGAGGTCGGTAAGACCGGTGTCGCGATCGACTCGATCGAGGACATGCGCCGGCTGTTCGATCAGATTCCGCTCGACGCCGTGTCGACATCGATGACGATCAACGCCACCGCGCCGATTCTGCTGCTGCTCTACGAGCTGGTCGCCGAGGAGCAGGGCATTGCGGCCGCCGCGCTGGCCGGGACGGTCCAAAACGACATCCTCAAGGAGTACGCGGCGCGCGGCACGTACATCTACCCGCCCAAACCCTCGATGCGGCTCATCACCGACCTCTTCGCGTACTGCAACGAGCGCATCCCCAAGTGGAACACGATCTCGATCAGCGGCTATCACATGCGCGAGGCGGGGGCGACGGCCGCGCAGGAGATCGCGTTCACGCTGGCGGACGGAATCGCCTACGTGCAAGCGGCGCTTGACGCCGGGCTCGCGGTCGACGATTTCGCGCCGCGGCTGTCGTTCTTCTTCGCGTGTCACCAGCACTTCTTCGAGGAGATCGCAAAGTTCCGGGCGGCGCGACGTCTGTGGGCGAAGATCATGACGGAGCGCTTTGGCGCGCTCGACGAGCGCTCGACGATGCTCCGGTTTCACACCCAAACCGGCGGGGCCACCCTCACCGCGCAGCAGCCGGAGAACAACATCGTGCGAACGACCCTCGAGGCGCTGTCGGCCGTGCTCGGCGGTACCCAGTCGCTTCACACGAACGCGTTCGATGAGGCGCTCGCCCTGCCGACCGAGGAATCGGCCAAGCTCGCGCTGCGGACGCAGCAGGTGATCGGCTACGAGACCGGCGTCCCGACGGTCGTCGATCCGCTCGGCGGCTCGTACTACGTCGAGTCGCTGACCGACGAGCTCGAGGGGCTGGCCGTCGGCTACCTCGATCGGATCGACGCGATGGGCGGCGCGGTCGCGGCGATCGAGCGTGGCTTCTTTCAAGACGAGATCCACGAGGCGGCGTTTCGCATCCAGCAGGCGATCGAGGGCGGGGAGCGTGTCGTCGTCGGGGTCAACGCGTTCACGGCCGACCATGAGGGCGAGCGCGAGCTGCAGCGAATCGGCGGTGAAGAGGTGGCTCGGCAGGTCGCGCTTGTGCGGGCCCTTCGCGCCGAGCGCGATCAGGCGAAAGTCGACCGAGCGCTCGACGACGTGCGCTCGGCGGCCGCAGGCACTGCGAACCTCCTGGTGCCCATGAAGGAAGCGCTGCGCGCTCGAGCCACCCTTGGCGAGGTCTCGGACGTCCTGCGCGGCGTGTTCGGCGAGTATCGCCCGACCGTATAAGCGCCGCCCGATCTCAGACCAAGGTGACGATCGCGTTGATCATCGCGGCGAGGCCGGTGACCACCAGCGCCACGGCGACCGCCCGGAACAGCGTTGTGCCGCGCGACCACATTGGCAGCGCCAGGGCGGCGCACGCCGCGCCCACGAGGAACTCGATCACCGCGATGAGCACCGTCACGACGTCGCAGGCTAGCCGGTAGGCTTCGCCTCCATGAAGGTCGCGATCATTGGCGGCACCGGTGCGGAGGGATTCGGCCTCACGCTGCGTCTTGCCAACGCCGGCCACCACGTGACGATCGGCTCGCGCGACGCCGACCGCGGCGCCGCCAAGGCCGAGGAGGCACGCCAAATCCTCGGCGCGCATGCGGTCGTCGACGGACTCGCCAACGCCGCCGCAGCGGCGAGCGCACCGGTGGTGTTCGTCACGGTTCCGTTTGAGGGTGCGTCGCTCATCTACGAGGCCATCGCGCCGGCTGTCGGGCCCGAGACGATCGTCTGCGACTGCACGAGCCCGTTGATGACCGCGGTCGGCGGCCGGCCCTCGCACGCGATCCATCCCTGGCACGGCTCGGCGGCGGAGTTCGTCAAGACCCTGCTGCCCAAGGGCACGCGGCTTGTGGCGGCGTTTCACACGATTGGGGCGCGCACGCTCCGCCAGCTCGAGCAACCGGTCGACTCCGACGCGTTCGTCATGGGCGACGACCAGGAGGCGAAGGCGACGATCGGCTCCCTGATCGCGGACATCGAGGGAATGCGATGGATCGACGTCGGACTCCTGCAGATGGCGCGGATCGCCGAGCAGCTGACGCCGTTGCTGATCTCGGTGAATAGCCGCTACAAGATCCACGAGGCCGGGTTCCGGATCACCGGGCGCGACGAATGGGGCTCGCCGCAGCGCTGAGCCTCAGCGCCGCGTGACCAGCTCGTCGAGCCGGCCGGCGGCCGCCACCACGTCCTCGCCCAAGTAGACGCCCGGGACCCCGCCACGTGCGCGTGCGCTCGTGAACGCGTTGCCGGCGTAGGCAGGGGTCACGCCCGGCAACTGCTCGACGGCCTCGAGTGCCCTGATCGCGGCACGGCGGGCAGTGGTGCGGTGTGCGACGACAACCGCGACACGGATGCGCGACGCGCCGGCGGCGGTCGCGATTGATGCGGCCGGTACGTCGCCGCCGAGCACGAGGGTCGCCAGCCCGCGGCGGTGGAGCACGACCGAAAAGGCCTCCAGCCCGATCGTATGGTGTTCCCCTGCGCAGCAGGCGAGCACCACCGCCGGCGGTCCCGGAGCCCCGGCGGTCGTGTCGTGCACGGCGAGCCATCGGCGAACCACCTCGGTGGCCGCGTGCTCCACGGCGATGTCGATGGTGCCTTCCCGCCACCGGGCCCCCACCGCCCGCATCCCGGGGAGGGCGATCTCGGTGACGGCGCGCTCCACGCCGAGCGCGACCTCCGCCGCCTCCAGTACCCCGCGAGCGTCGTCGAGCGCCAGCGCGTCGACCGCCGTCGCGAACGTGGCCAGTCGGGGGTCGGCGGCGACGCCGCTTCGCTGCACGGCCTCGATCGCATCGCGCGGACGCTCGCCCCGCGTGATCCGGTCGCGGACGGCACGCAGCTGTTCGACGTTGTCAGGGGAGTAGCGCCGGTGCGCGCCCCCCGTGCGATCGGGGTCGGGGAATCCGTAGCGGCGTTCCCACGATCGGATGGTTGGCGCCGGGATGCCCACCTCGTGCGCGACCTCGGCGATCCGGAGCCAACCGTCGCTACCTCTGGATCCGGTTGCGTTGCGAGTGGACATCGGCCTCCTCGAGCCGTCCGGCGCACGATAGCAGAAACTTATGCAAATTCTACCCAAGTGTTGCTGAAAGTCTATGCGCGCTCCTACGGTGCGAGGACGCATCAACGACAGGAAAGGAGACACAGATGCGAACGAGACTCTTGGGTATCTCGATCGCCGCGGCGCTGATGGTCGGCGCGATGAGCGCGGCGATCCCGGCGAGCGCGGCCGGGAAGGCCACGCTCAACGTCGTTCACGGCATTCCGGGGGTGACGGTCAACGTGTGCGTGGACGGTTCGGAGGCGATTCCGGACTTCCAGCCCGGCGACGTGGCCGCCAACGTCCAGCTCCCCGCGGGCAGCCACGCGTTCAAGCTGGTGGCGCAGTCGGACACCTGCGGCGACACTGCCATCTTGAAGAAGACGACGGATCTCGACGCCGGGAAGAACTACACGGTGGTCGCGAACCTCGACGACACCGGTGCGCCGAACCTGAAGGTGTTCCGCAACAGCGTGGCAAAGACCGCGCCCGGTGCGGCGCGCCTCAGCGTCCGGCACACGGCGGACGCCCCGGCGGTCAACGTGTGGGCAAACGGCACCCGGCTGATCGGCGGAACGCACTTCACGTGGGGCGAGAGCGCTACGCTGCCGGTTCCTCGCGGCGTGTACGCGGCGTGGGTGTCGCTTCCGGGTGAGGTGCAGCCCGTCATCGGGCCGGCCGTGCTCGTGCTGCGGCCGGGGTACGCCTATCAGGTGTACGCCTGGGGCGACGGCACCGACGGCTACCACCTCGCGGTGGTCGCCCTGGCGGTCGGAACCCGGTAAGTCGCGACGAGGGCGGGTCCGTGGTGGCGAGGTGCCGCCCGGGCTCGCCCTC
Source organism: uncultured Actinomycetes bacterium (assembly GCA_963816105.1). Taxonomy (GTDB): domain Bacteria; phylum Actinomycetota; class UBA4738; order UBA4738; family HRBIN12; genus AC-51. The sequence goes on from CAWFJH010000005.1 coordinate 146,798, forward strand.
AGTCGATCACGGCAAGGAGCTGACCGGTCTCGACCACCTGGCCGGCGCGGATCGGCAGATCGGTGATCTCGCCCTCGCGCGTCGAGGCGATGTGGTTCTCCATCTTCATGGCCTCGAGAATGCAGACCACGTCGCCGGGCTGAATCGGCTGCCCCTTCTCGACGAGGACCTTGACGATCGTTCCCTGCATCGGCGCGCGGATCTCGCCGTGGACGTGTTCGCCGTGGTGGGCCCCGTGTGGTGTCGGCGCGGTGGGCGCCACCTCGCGGCGCTCGTCGAAGATCCGCACCGGCACCCTGCGGCCGTCCACCTCGACGAGGATGTCGCGCGGTCGCCCGCCTTTGCTCGCGGCACCCGAGGCGTAGTCGGTTTGTGCGGGCAGATGCGCCTCGGGGAGCTCGCGCTCGAGCCACGTCGTCGTGTGCGTCGCCTCGCGGAACGCATCCGTCTCCAGGACCCACCGATGCACGGGAATCGTCGTCGGCACGCCCTCCACGACGAACTCGCCGAGGGCGCGGAGCATGCGTCGCCTCGCCTGTTCGCGATCGACACCCGACACGACCAGCTTGGCGAACAGCGAGTCGTAGTCGCCCGGAATCTCCCGGCCCGCGCCGAACCCCGAGTCCACGCGGACGAACGGGCCGCTCGGCTCGTCGTAGCGTGTGATCCGCCCCGGCCCGGGCAGGAAGTTCCTCCCGGGGTCCTCCGCGTTGATGCGGCACTGGATGGCGTGGCCGCGCGGGCGCACTTCGAGTCCGGCAAGGGATGCACCGAGCGCCACCTCGATCTGCATAGCCACGATGTCGAGCCCGGTCACCATCTCGGTCACGGTGTGCTCGACCTGCAGACGCGTGTTCATCTCGAGGAAATAGAACGAGCCCTCCTCGTCGAGGATGGCTTCGATCGTGCCGGCGTTCACGTAGTTCGCCTCGCGGATGAGGGCGGTGGCCGCCTGTGCGAACCGCTCGCGAAGCGGCTCGTCGACGAGCGGCGACGGCGTCTCCTCGATGAGCTTCTGGTGCCGGCGCTGCACGGAGCAGTCGCGCTCGCCGAGGAACACGATGTTGCCGTGCGCATCGGCGATGATCTGCGCCTCGATGTGGTGACCCCGATCGACGTAGCGCTCGAGGAAGACCTCCGGGCGCCCGAAGTAGGAGCGCGCCTCCCGCTCGGCGCGCTTGAGGGCGTCCTCGAGATGCGCGGCGTCGCGCACGACGTGCATGCCCTTCCCACCGCCGCCGAAGGCTGCCTTGACGAGCAGCGGATAGCCGACGCGCGGCGCCTGTTGCTTGGCGGCATCGACATCGACGGGATCGCGCGTGCCGGGAACGATCGGCATACCGGCGGCGTCGGCCACCCTCCGCGCCGCGGCTTTGTCGCCCATGAGCTCGATCGCCTCCGCCGAGGGACCGACGAAGGTGAGCCCGGCGGCCACGGTGGCCTCGGCAAACTGGCCTCGCTCGGCCAAGAACCCATAGCCGGGGTGCACGAGCGTTGCCCGCGACTGCCGCGCGGCTTCGAGGATCGCCTCGATCGACAGGTACGACTCGGCGGCGAGCGCCGGCCCGATACGGTAGGCCTCGTCCGCCATCTCGACGTGCAAGGCGTCGCGATCCGCGTCGGAATACACGGCGATGGAAGGAATTCCCATCTCGCGGCATGTGCGAATGATCCGCACGGCGATCTCGCCGCGGTTGGCGATCAGGAGCCTGGGCTGCTTCATCACTCGCGTATCGTGCCTCCGATGGCCGCCGACCGCCACTACGCGCCGTGCTGACCGAGGCGGATCTCCGTGCGGCCCTGGCCGCGATCGGGGTCGTCGCCCCCGTTCGCGCCGAGCAGGTTACCGGGTCGACGAACGCCACGGCGCTCGCACTGGCGGCCGAGGGCGCCCCCGAGTGGACCCTCGTGGCGGCGGGTCACCAGACGGCGGGCCGCGGCCGGCGCGGCCGTTCGTGGGACGACGTCGCGGGGCGAGCCCTGCTCTGCTCCCTCGTGCTCCGGCCCGCGTCGGCGCCACCCGAGACCGGGCTGCTGTCCCTGCTTGCCGGCGCGGCGATGGCCGGAGCGATCGACGCCGTCGCGGGCGTACAGGCGCGATGCACGTGGCCGAACGATCTGTTCGTCGGCGACTCGAAAGTCGGGGGCATCCTGGCCGAGGCGGTGGTGGAGGACGACGTGGTGCGCCACGTCGTCCTCGGTGTCGGGGTCAACCTCGAGGCGCCGGCGGTGGCCGGTGCCGGCGCCGTCGGCGCCGGCACCGATGCGGGCGCGCTGCTTCGCGCCTTTCTCGAGCGCTTTGCCGACGGCTACCGCGCGGGCTCGCTCTCCGAGCGAGCCCGCGCTACCTGGCTCGCGGTCAACGGCACCGTCGGCCGCCGCGTGCGTGCGGCCATCGGTACGGAGCGCACCGTCACGGGGCTCGCGGTCGGGCTCGACCCCGTGGGCTCGCTGCTCGTCGAGACCGACGACGGCGCGACCGTGGCGATCGGGTTCGGTGCGGTCGAGCTCTTGCGGCAGGACTGAGCCACGGCCCGATGTTTGCTGCAGTCACGGCCGCGGGGTAGCGTCCGCCCATGGCGTTCCCGAGGAGACTCTTGATTCCCGGCGAGGACATCGTGCTCGACCTGCGTCCCCACCCGGTCGCCCTGGCGCTGCCCGTCCTCGTGGTCGTCGCCGAGCTGATCGTGGCGAGCTGGTTCACCGTTCAGTTCGACTTTCCGTCGTGGATCTGGTGGGCCATCGTGGTTGTGATCTTCATCCTCTATCCGGCGCGGCGGCTGATCTGGTGGCTGACCTCCAACTTCGCGGTCACGACGGAGCGTGTGATCCATCGCGAGGGCTGGATCGCAAAGCGGTCGATGGAGATCCCCCTCGAGCAGATCAACGACGTGCGCTTCGAGCAGGGGATCTGGGACCGGATCGTCGGCGCCGGCACGCTGCTCATCTCCTCGGCCTCGGAGTTCGGCACGAGCTCGTTCAGCCACATCCGCCACCCGGAGGACGTCCAAAAGACGATCTACCACCAGGGCGAGATGAACAAGAAGCGGATGTATCAGGGATTGCCCGCCCAACAGCAGCAGCCGCCGGCGGCGCCCACCCCCCAGCCGCCGCCCCCCGGCTCGCAGGCCGCCCCAAGCGCCACATCGGAGCTCGAACGCCTCGCCAAGCTGCGGAACGACGGCGTGCTGACCGAGGACGAGTTCCAGGCCCAAAAAGCCAAAATCCTCGGCCAGGGTTAGCGCGCGGCGGGATCTCCTCGCAACAGCAGCACGATGTCCCCCGCCGCGAGCGCACGCGTCGCGGCGGGGGAGGGCTCGAGGTCCCCGGCGCCGGTCCGCAGGGCCAGCACCGAGCCCGGCAGCGAGGAGACCGGCTGGCCGATGAGCGCCGATCCCGCATCCACGACTCGCTCCTCGACTTCGATCGATCGTCCTGAGCGTGTGTCGTCGAACAGGTCGACGATGCTCGGGTCGCACGCCATCCGCACCATGTGCCGGGCGCTGCTCACGTACGGCGACACGACGCGGTCGGCGCCCGCGCGCTCGAGCCGTTCGGCCGATCCCGGCTCCGAGGACCGCGCCACGATGAACAGACCGGGGTTGAGCGACCGGGCGACAAGCGTGATGTAGACGTTGGTCGCGTCGGAATCAACGGCGCACACGAGCGCCCGCGCGCGGTCGACGCCAGCCGTGCGCAGCACCGCCTCCGATGTGCCCTCCTCGATAAGGAAGAGCACGTCGTCTTCTTCGAGCCGCTCGCGCAGTTCCTCCTTCGGATCGATGACGACGTGGGCGACACCGGCGGCGCGCAGCTCGCGGACGGCGGCGCGGCCGACTCGTCCGTACGCGCACACGATGACGTGGTCGTGCAGTTGCCCAATCGCTCGATCCATACGCCTCCTCCTCGTGCGTCCGCCGATCTCTCCCTCGGCGATCAGGGCGGCCGTCAGGCTGATGCCGGTGAGCGCGATCACCACGCCCATCAGGACGATGACGAGGGTGAGCACCTGCCCGCTCGTGTCGAGCGGCCGCACCTCGCCGAACCCGACGGTCGTGATGGTCGTGACCGTCATGAACAGGGCGTCGAAGAACCCCCAGCCCTCGATCGTCATGTAGCCCGCGGTCCCAAGCGCAGTGAGCAGCAGGAGCGCTCCCGCCACCACCACCAGCGTCCGGAGCGTGCGGCTCGACGTCGCGAACGAGGCCATGGCGGAACCGTACCCGACGGATGGGTAGCATCGGGCGCGTGATCGTCGACCACATCTACTACTGGACCCGCGATATGGATCGCGCGCTGGCCTTCTACACGGAGGTCGTGGGCCTCGGCCTCCTGCGGCGCGACGGCGACGAATGGGCGGAGCTCGACGGTGGCCCGGTGCGTCTGGCGCTGCACGGGACCGACCTGGCGGAGCCGCCCGCCAGCGGCACCGTCGTGTTGCGGGTGGACGACCTCGACGAGACGCGCTGGGCGCTGGAGCGCCGGGGCGCGGTCTTCGACGACTACGTCGGCGAGGTCGAGGGGTTCGCACGGTTCGCGACCTTCCGCGACCCCGACAACAACCCCGTGCAGATCATCGAGTACGCCGGTGCACGCTGAGTATTGCCCGCGCTGCGAGCGGCCGCTGCCGCCCAAGGCGAACTTCTGCCCGAACTGCGGCGCGCCGGTTTCGCTCCCCGAGGTATCGGAGCGGCGGCTCGTCACGGTGGTCTTCGTCGACATGGCCGGCTCGACCCAGCTGGCCTCCCAGCTCGACGCCGAGCGGTTCCGCGAGGTGCTCGCCGCGTTCCACGGGATGATCGCGGAGGAGGTCGCCTGGTTGGGCGGCGTCGCGGAGGGTTTCATCGGCGATGCGGTGCTCGCCGTGTTCGGGATTCCGGCGGCGCGCGACGACGACGCGCTGCGTGCGATCCGCTCGGCGATGGACATCCGTGCGCGGGCGGCCGAACTCGCCGGCGAGCTCGGGTTGCGCATGCCGGTCGAGGTTCGGATCGGTGTGCACACCGGTCAGGTCGCGGTCGGCACCGCGCATGATCGCAACATCGTGATCGGCGCGGAGGTCAACCTCGGCGCGCGGCTGCAACAGGCCGCCGAGCCCGGCGAGGTCCTGGTCGGCGATACCACCGTGCAGTTGACGGCCTCCTCCGTCGACTACGGCGAGCCGCGAGCGATCGATGCGAAGGGATTCGGCGGGCCGATCACGGGCCGGGCGGTGCAGGCGTTGCGGTCGCGGATGGTCGACCGGCGGCAAATCGCGTTTGTCGACCGGCGGCGCGAGGTGGCGCTACTCCGCGACGTATTCGAGCGCGCGGCATCGCGACGTCGTGCGCACCTCGTCACGCTTCTTGGAGAGCCCGGTGTCGGCAAGTCGCGCGTCGTCACGCAATTCCTCGCCGGGCTGCCCTCGGAGACGCGGGTCCTGATCGGCACCTCGAGCCCGTTCGAAGAGGACGTTGAGTTGTGGCCGCTCGCCCAGATGGTGCATCGGGAGCTTGGCGGCGACGGTGAGGCCGGGCCCGACGACGTGCAGGAGCGTCTGCGGATCGCGGTCGCCGATTGGGTGCCCCCCGAGGAGGTCGAATCCAACGTGCGGCGTCTTGGCCTCGCCCTGGGGATCCGCGAGGACGAGGACGATGACGACGACGGCCCGTTTCAGCTGGCGGAGGTTCGCCAGGGCGTCCTTGCGATGCTCACCGGCCTCGCGCGCAGCGGACCGGTGGTCTTGGTGTTCGAGGACTTCCATCAGTCCGATCCGCTGCTCCTGGATCTGGTAGAGCAGCTGGTCAAGGAGGCCCGGCGTGTGCCGCTGCTCATCGTGTGCGTGGCGCGCTGGGAGTTCCTGGAGATCCGTCCGAACTGGGCCGGTGGGCTGCCCGACGCCGTGACGCTCTGGGTGGAGCAGCTCGCCCAGGACCACGCGGTTCGTCTTGCGATGGAGGCAGGCGGGCTCGACCGTCTCGAGGCCGAGCGGGTCGCGACACACGCCGGCGGTAACCCGCTGTTCATCATCGAGATCACCGGCATGCTCCAACGGGAGGAGCGCTCGGTGCCGCCACGTGGTCCCGCCCCGACCGACCTGCGGCTGCCGACCACGGTGCAGGCGGTGATCGCGGCACGTATCGACCAGCTGTCCCCGGCGGCTCGCGAGCTGGTGCGACGGGCATCGGTGTTCCCGCGAGGCCGCTTCGACACCGACGAACTTGCGCTGATCACCGATCCGGATCCGGCCCTGCTTGCCGAAGCACAGGGCGAAGAGCTGTTGTTGCCCGACGAGGATCGCAAGAACGTCTGGCGGTTCCGCACGGATCTGCTTCGCGACGTCGCCTACGACTCGCTCGCCAAGCGCGAGCGTCAACGACTGCATCTGCGCGTCGCCGACAAACTGTTGGAGCCGGAACTCGCCGAGCGGTATCCGCGCACGATCGCATTTCATCTCGAGCAGGCGGCGCGCGCCGGGCTCGACCTCAACCCCAACGACCGGTCGATCGCGGACCGGGCGGTGGACGCGCTGACCCGCGCCGGCGACGTGGCGCGACGCCGGATCGAGTCGCGGGCGGCCGTGGATCTGTACGAGCGCGCCCTTGCCTTGGCTGGCCCCGAGGACGATTGGGGTGTGCGCGAGGCCTGGATCGTCGGGATGCTCGGGGAGGCTCGCTACTGGCTCGGCGACTTCGACGAGGCGGAGACGCGGCTGCGCAAGGCGATGGGGCTTGCCGACGGCGACGATCGGGTCATGTCCCACGCCGCGCGCTTCCTGGCCGACATCACGCTCACGATCCGCGGCGACGACCATCTCGCCACGGGGTTGTTCGAACGTTCGCTCGAGGCCGCGCGCCGGCTCGGCGATCCGCACGTCCTTGCGCGCACGTTGTTGATGGCCGGCTGGGTGCCGTTTTGGCGCCAGCGGCTCGACGAGGCGGAGGCGATGTTCCAGGAGGCGCTCGAGGCGGTGGGTGCATCCGACCGGCCCGACGCGTGGGCGCGTGTCCGCGCGATGGTCGGCCTCGCGAACATCACCTCGCAGCGTGGCTCGGAGGAGGACGCCCTGCGCACCGGGATGGAAGCGCTTGCGATCGCCGACGCCGCGGGCCAGCCCTTCTCGGCGGCGGTCGCGCACCATCTGCTCGCGGCGAGCTGCCGGCGGTTGCTCCGTCTCGAGGACGCGACGCAGCACGCGGACGTGTCCATCCGGATCCTCCGCGAAGTCGGCGCCCGGTGGGAGCTTGCGAGCGCGCTCGGCGACCGTGGTGCGATCCATCGGATCGCCGGGCGTCTGGATGCCGCCGAGCTCGACCTGCGCGAGGCGTTTGTGCTTTGCCGCGATCTCAAGGAACGCGCGCTCGTGACGTGGACGGCTGCGGAGCTCGCCCGAACGCTGGCCGCGCAGGGCGATGTCGCGGCGGCGCGTGGGGTGCTGGCCGACCCCCTCGCCGGGATCGCCGAGGGGGAGCCGGGCGGGGAGTCCGCGCTGGCGATCGCTGAGGCGGCGACGGCACTTGCCGAGGGCGATTCGCAGGGCGCCCGAACCCGCTCGCTGGAGGCGCTGGCGGCCGAATCGGGTGCCCCGCTCGTGGCAAATCCCCACGCGGCGGCCGTCTGGTGGGTCGGAGCGCTGTTCGGATCCGTCGCCGCTGGCGGCCAAGAGGCGATCGACGAGGCCCGAGAGCTCTTGGAGCGCAACGGGTGGCGCCAGGCTTTGCTCGAGCCCGAACTCGCCCCCTCGCCGTAGGTCGTTGCATCTATCGGTCGAAGAGGGGACGCTGTTTGCCCTTCACCGAATCGGCGGGAATGCCGTTGGTACGGTGTCGTGGCATCGATGACGAAACCGGACCGATCCTTCCCCGTCGGCCCGCGGTTGCTGGCGTTGTGCGCCGCACTCGCGGCGCTTCTGTTTTCTGTGCCGATTGCGGGCGCCGCGCCACCCACCTCCGGCGCGGTTGAGACCGCGCGCCAAGCGATGGCGGCCGCACAGGGCAGGCTGGCTTCCATCCAGGCCCAGGTGACCGCGATCCAGGCTCAGGTCGAAGCGGCGATCGAGATCGTCGACCAGGAACAGGCGGAGCTTGATGCGATCGTGGCCCAGATCGAAGCCACCAAGGCGCGCATCGAGCGGGCACGCGAGCGATACGAGACGATTCGTTCCCAGCTGAACGATCGGGCGGCGCAGGCGTTCATGTCGGGACCGAGTTCGGGTCTGGAGTTCCTGCTAGGCGCGACATCTCTCGGGGACCTTTCTGACCGGCTCGAGTTCGTCGACGCCGTCTCGGAAATGGATGCTGCGCTCGCCCAACAAGTCGCCAATCTCCAAGCCGAGTTGCAGATCGAGGAGGCGAACCTCAAGCAGCTTGAGGCGCAACAGAAGGAGAAGGTCAAGGAAGTCGAGAAGCGACGCGACGCCATCATGCAGAGCCTGGCGCAGATCGAGGCGTTGCAACGGGATGCGGCCCAGATCGTGCAGACGACAGTTGCCAATTTTCAGAACCTGTCTGCCGAGCGTAAGGACTACCTGAAGGAGCTTCAGCAACAGGCCACGCAAGGGGGAACCCCGTCGGTGTCGCTGCCGCCGGGCTATGTCAACCCGTTGAAGGTGTGCCCCGTGGATCCGCCCCGGGCGTTCGGGGACGGGTTCGGCGCGCCGCGCTACGTCGGGGGTTTCCACCTGCACGGCGGCGACGACATCCTGTCGGACTACGGCACGCCGATCCGGGCGCCGTTCGACGGCACGGCGCGCCCGACGTACAACACGCTCGGCGGGAACTCCGAGTACGTCTACGGCGCACAGGGCTACGTCTACAACGCGCACCTCGACCACTACTCGAAGAACTCCACCGGCCCGGTGAAGGCGGGAGACATCATCGGCTACGTCGGGGACACCGGCGATGCGACCGGTACGCCGCACGACCACTTCGAGTGGCACCCGAACACGATCCTCGGCAACTGGCCGGCGAGCTCCTACGGCTACTCGGTCATCGGTTCCGCGGTCAATCCGTACCCGATGCTGCTCGACGTGTGCGGCTGAGCTCTAGCCCGCAGGCGCGGCCCACGTGACCTGATAGGTACGTCCGTCGCGGGTCGTCGCAACCGCATCGAACGTCCAGGTCCCCGCCGTGAGCGTCGCGTTCGCCGCGAAATGCCCCGTGCTGAAGCGTGTGACGGCCAGGCGCTCGGGTTCCCCGGTAACCGGGCTGGCGACGAGGACGAGACCCGCCAGCGGCAGCTCGGTGCCGTTGGTCGCAAACGCCGTCAGGTGGATCTGGGTCGGCGTGCCGGCCGAGGTCGACGCCTGCAGCCGGACTCCGTCGTCGAACGAGGCTATGGCGACGGTCTCGCCGGCAGGTGCCGGCGTCGTCGTGACGGTGCCGGTGGAGCGCGTGATCAGCGTGAGGGGAACGGTCGAAACGGTGGCGCCGCGTTGCACGTCCGCATCGATCCGGAACGTCCCGGCTACGGAGGGGTCGAGCGCCTGGGCAACCCAATCCCCGTTCTGCGGTCGCAGCTTGATGTCCGCCCCGGGCAGATCCGGGCGTGTCACGGAGCGCAGATGCAGCGTGACGGTGTCGGCCGATGCCGGCTGGTCGGTCCCGAAGTCGACGACGTGTGCCCGGTACAGGTTGGGACCTGGCAGTCCCGGCGTGACCGTCAGCGTCAGCTGGATCGTCGTGGCGAAGTCGCTGCCGGAGACCGTTACCTCGTTAGTGGCGGTGGGTGATCCCTGCTGCGATGCGCCGCTCGCCGGCGGGGCGAAGCTCGTCAGGGTTGCCGTCAGCAGCAGGATGCCCACGACGGCGCCGAGCTCGACGGTGACGATCCGGCGAAGCGGCCGTGCGTCGGTGGCGACCCGGGCGACGTTCCGGAGCCGGTTGAGGGCGCCGAGCGCGATCGCGATCAGGACGACGGCGACCTTAAAGACCAGCGTCCGTCCGTAGCTGGTATCCCAGATGTGGCCGATGGCCCTCCAGCCGCCAAGCTCGGATACCGCCCGGATGAGTCCGCTCACCACGACGACAGAGATCGCGACCACCGCCATCGAGGAGTAGCGGCGCGCTTCCGCGACGGGCGGCTCGGCGTTCCGGCGCTCGCGGAGCAGCAGAATCAGCAGGAGGAGCCCGCCGGCCCAGCAGGCGCCCGCGAGCATGTGGACCCACTGGGTTAGCTCGGCCACCACCGGTGTCGGGGCGGCGGCGGCGTGACCGCCGTGGGCTCGGATGCCGAGCGCGATCGCCGCCGCCGTCCCGGCTGCCCAGGCCGGCCACTGGCGTTGCGACCGCAGGGCGATCAGCGCAAGCACGAGGGCAACGAGCGCGGCGGCGGCGATGGCCAGCGGGTCGCGGGCAACCTCGGACCGCAGGTACGTGCCGATGCCGACCCCGATCGAGCGCTGGGACGCGAGCAGGAACCCGGCCGCGCCGGCCATGGCCGCCGCGCCCGCGACGACGCCGAGCCGGCGGCGCGCCTTCGGCGCACCCCCGAACAACCCCATGGCGACCACCGCGATCGCGACGAGCACCATCAGCCCGGCGTACAGAAGCGCCTTGGACGCGACCCCGAGCGGGGTCGGTCCCGAGGAGGTCGAGCCGCCCTCGACCGGCGTCACGGTTCCCGCCGATTCGCCCACGCCGAAGGCGAACGCGCCGGCGGTGACGTGTCCGTCGTCCACCGAGACGACGCGCCAGCTCACGGTGTAGACGCCGTCGGGCAGGGGATCGGGGATGCCGACGACGAGCGTCGAGGCGCCGTCGAGCGTCGGCGTGCCGGTCGGGATCGTCGCGCCGCCGCTGTCGAGCAGTTCCACCGCGGACACACCGACATCGGGGCGTTCCGAGAACGTCATCCGAATCTCGGTCGGAGGCTCAGGCATCGTGGCGCCGTTGGCGGGATCCGACGACAGGAGGTTTGCGTGCGCGCTCGCGGCGCCGGGCAGGCCGCCAACGATCGCCACAGCGAGCAGTGCGCCGACGGCGGCGCGACGCAGGGTCATCCCTGCTCCTTGACGAAGGTCACGGTCGCGGTGACGGGTGGGTCGAAGGGCAGATGATCGGCCGCAACAAACTCGGCAGTCAGCGTGTGCGGTCCCGGCGGCAGGGCGCGGAGGTCAACCACCTGGACGGTGTCACCCAACATGGACACGAGCGCGCCGTCGAGGCTGAGATGGATGTGCCCGGTGTCGGGTGCGACGCTCGTCGACGTGACGGCCGTGATCGTGCCGCCGCGCAAGTCGAGCTGGATGGTCATCTGGTCGGCGCTCGTCGACACGTCCGGCTGCGGTTCGGCGAACGCGAGGGTGGCGGTCGATCGCGGGCGAGGCCCGGTGACGGCCGTGGCGTTCTTCGGTCCGAGCAATGCCCGGGGAACGAACGACGCAGCCGCCACCAGGGCGACGGCCCCGGCGATCAAGCCCCAAGCAGCCGCTCGGGGCATCCGGTCGAAGCCGGTGCCCCGCAGGCGTGACCACCCGATCCAGCCCACCCAGAGGCCGGCGAACAGCATGACGAGGCTCAGGGTCTCGTCGGTGCCGCCGGCGTGGGCGAGCAGCGGTGTCATGCGGCAGCGGCTCCCTTCGAACGGCCGCGGCCCATGATCGCGACGATCAACGCCACGATCGCGACGATCACCGCCACGATCGCCACGAGCCGCGACTGGTTCGCGGCATCCTTCGCATCCGAGGCCGCGGTGGCCAAGCGGGCGGATTCGGTATCGACCCGCGCGGCGAGGTCGGTCGTGGACGGCGCCTGGACCGGTGGGAACATCGCCGCCGAGGGGTCCTCGACGTCGCTGAACGTCTTTGGCCCCGACGTCATCGAGAAGTCGACCTTCTCGCCGTCGACGGTTCCGGTGACGTGGAACGTGTACGGACCGGGCTCGCTCGGGATGAACGGGGCACGGTAGTCCCCGGGCGTGCCCCATTCGCCGACCTCGAACTCGGGGACGGCATCGATCGTCGTCGTCTGACCACCAAAGCCGACTTCCACCTGCAGGTCCCCCGGCGCGATGTCGGTGACGGGCTGATCGTGATGCGAGACGAGCAACTGAACGGCATTGGGCTGGCCGGCATAGGCCGGCTCGACGGCGAATCCGACGGCGAAGACGAGATCGCCCTGGTCTTCCTCCGCGTGGGCGAACGCTGGCCCGGCAAGGAGCAGGGTGAGCCCGCCCGCCAGGCACAGCACAGTGATGACACGACGCATGTGGATGCTCCCTTCGTTCGTGGGCGAGCCGCATTGCCGCGGCTCGCCGGGTCACGGACGACGGACGAGCGGTGGACCGCGCCCCTCGGCGGCACCCCATGCCGGCGCCGCGGGAAGCGTCCACGCCGGCGCGACGACGGGCGCGAGCAGCGCGGGTCGCCGAACTCCCGACGAGCGGCGGCGCGTGACGACGGCAGCCACGGTGTAGACGAGCAACCGGATGACGAGCGCGATAAAGCCGGCAACGAGCAGCTGGGCGGGGACGCCCACGCCGAGCAGCGGCACGAGATCGTGCAACGGCGCGCCCGAGGCGATGCGCTCGCAAAGCTCCATCGCGGCGAATGCCGAGAGCTGGAACGCGACGAGTCGCCAGACGATCTCGCGCCGCGAGGCTTCGTTCGGGCGCAGTACCGCGCCGAGGAAGATGGCCGCGAGCCCCGCGATGGCGGCCCACACGCCGATGGCGTTCGCCGAGGAGAGATAGCCGTGGCCCGTGCGCGCGAGCTCGAGGGCCCGCGCGTGGGCATTGGGCACCAGCAGCCCGTACGTGAGCATGTGTCCCGCGAGCACGCCGCCCAGACCGAGGGCGAGCGTGGCACCGGGCGCGACCGTCTGACGCCGCGACATCTCGTCTATCGTACGCAGCCACGACCCGTCCGAGGAGGACCGAAAGGCTGAAAGCGCAGGATGTCCGCCATGTCGGGGTCGTGGGCTGCGGGCTCATGGGCTCGGGGATCGTCGAGGTGTGCGCGCGGGCTGGTCTCGCGACGACGTTCGTCGAGGGGACCGAGGAGCTGGTCGCCGCGGGGCGGGCACGGATCGAACGGTCGCTCGCAACCGCGGTATCGCGGGGCAAAGTGGACGCCGCCGACCGGGCAGCCGCCCTCGAGCGAATCGCGGCCGCCACATCGCTGGATGCGCTCGCCACGTGCGATCTGGTGATCGAGGCGGCCACCGAGGATCCGGCCGCCAAGCGAGACATCTTCGCGCGGCTCGGCGCCGTGACGTCGCCCGGGATCGTGCTCGCATCCAATACATCGTCGATCCCCATCGCGACGCTGGCCGACGCCTCGGGCCGGCCCGACCAGGTCATCGGGATGCACTTCTTCAACCCGGTGCCGGTGATGGATCTGATCGAGATCACACCGGCGGCGACCACGAGCGAGGAGACCGTTGCGTTCGTGCGCGCGTTCGGCACCGAGGTGCTCGCGAAGACGTGCGTGCGCTCGAGCGACGAGGCCGGGTTCATCGTCAACCGGCTGCTGATTCCGTATCTCTACGACGCGATCCGGCTGTACGAGCGCGGGTTCGCGACCAGGGAGGACATCGACACCGCGATGCACCTCGGGCTCGCGCACCCCATGGGGCCACTGCGCCTCGCGGATCTGATCGGTCTCGACACCGTGTGGTCGATCGGGGAGGTCCTTCGCGACGCCTTCGGCGGGGATCGGTACGAGGCGCCCGCGCTTCTGCAGTCCCTCGTGGGCGAAGGGAAGCTCGGGCGCAAGACCGGTGCCGGGTTCTACGACTACGCCTGAGGCGGCCGAACGCGGCCGGTGAGTCGGTCCACGACGCCGAGCGCATAGCCGCACATCTTCGCGACGTCTGTGTATGCCAGCAGCGCCGGCGTGAGCGCCGTCGCCGCAAGCGCATGATCGGGGACGCGCGTGCGGGATCGTTGCACGGGCGCGCGGGCGTATGCGGCGAAGACGCCGAGCCCGACGACCTTCGGCCAGGTGCGCCGGGAGGAGCATGCGGCGAGCAGCGAACTGTAGGCCGCGATCCGCATCCCGTGCCGTTCCGGGTACATGCCCGCCTGTCCGTCGCCCCGCGCATAGCGCAGGTATTGCGTCCAGATCTCGCCGAGCGTGCCGCGCGGGTGCCAGCCCGCGACCGCGTCGGGGGCGAGACGCAGATCGAACGAGCGCTCCCTCCAGCGGTGGTTCACCCACATGTCCTCGCCGATCGGGAGCCATTCCGGATAGCCGCCGACCGCGGCGAGTGACTCGCGCCGGAACGCGACGCTGCGGGCGCTCGGCACGAACGTCGCGGGGTCGATCGCGGCGGGGTCGAGCTGTGTGCTGAGCGAAGCCACGCACGCCTCGAGGAGCGTTTCGACGATCGGCTCGGTCACACCCATGGCGACATCCGCGCCCTCCTCGAGCGGCGCGACGAGGGCCGCCAGCCAGCCGGGGCCGTAGGCGCAATCGGCATCGGCGACCGCGATCGCCTCGTGGGCGGCATGGGCGATCGCGAGGTTGCGGCCCCGGGCGATGTTTGCGCCGGGCTCCTCGAGCACCGTGACGCCGTCCGCGGCCAGGAGGGCCTCTGTCGTTCCGTCGGTCGAGCCGCCGTCGACGATCACGATCTCGTCGGGCGCGCGGGTCTGCGCGTCGATCGATGCGAGGAACGCACCGATGTGCTCCTCGGCGTTGAGGACGGTGGCGATGAGAGAGACCTTCATGCGTGTGTTCGCTCCACGGCGTCGCGGTAGGCGTCGAGGGTAGCGCGCGCCGTCTTCTCCCAGCTGAAGTCGGCAGCGCGAACGGGTCCCTTGACCGACAGGTCGTCCCGGAGCGCGTCGTCGGTCAGGATTCGCACGATTCCCTCGGCGATCGTCTCCTCGTCGAGGGGGTCGACGAGGAGCGTAGCGTCTTCCGCGACCTCGCGAATCGCGCCGATGTCGGAGGCGAGGGTCGGTTTCCCGCGCGCGAGGGAATCGACCACGGGCAGACCGAACCCCTCGTAGAGCGACAGATACGCCACCGCGGCCGCATCCCGATAGAGCACGTCGAGCGCCGGCGCATCGATCCAGCCGAGAACCCGGACGCGGTCATCGGCAGCCGCCGCGATCTCGTCCCGCAGCGCTTCCTGGTGCCAGCCGGCGGGACCGGCCAAGACGAGATCATGGGGGAGCGACGCCGACGTCATGGCCAGGCGAAATGCGCGCACGAGCCGCGGCAAGTTCTTGCGCGGCTCGATCGTCCCGACGACGAGCAGGAACGGCGCGGAGGGCTCGAGCCGAGCGCGCGTGGTTTGGGCGAGGGGGTCGTCGCGCTCCACCGGCCAGATTGCCGACGGCGCGAGCGGCGTGACGCGCAGCCGGTCCGGCTCTACGCCGCGGGCCGCGAGCTCCTCGGCGACGTGCTGCGACGGCGTGAGGATTAGCGCGGCGTCTCGTTCGGCGATCCGTACCCCTCGCTCGTAGAGCTTGCGCCATCGATCGGGGAAGAGGTCGGGGAACGTGGCGAACGCGAGATCGTGCACGGTCGCGACGAGCGTCTGGCCCGCACGAGCGGGCGGGATAGCCGCGTGATTGGTTGCGTGAATCACATCGAGGTGGCCGAACCGCGACGGCAGGCGCGGCCGGCGCACGGCCGCCCACGACGGGTACACGACGCGCATGGGCGCCCGTATCTGTTGCAGGGGGGAGCTCCCCAGGATCATCGTCGGCGGTGGGTGCGGCCACCGCGACGAGAACGGCACGAGCTCGACGTCGTCGTCGTCCAGCCGGGACAGCAGCTCGCGTACGTACGTGCCGATACCGCCCGGCGCGGCGAACCACAGCTGGTCGACGTGAAACGCGACCCTCACGGTCCCCACGCTTCCACGCACGCGCAACCCGCGGGTCCGACCGTTGCGCCATGTCGCGTTCCCGCCGGGAGATCGAGCCGGTCACCGGCTTCCAGGCTCAGATCCTCACCATTCACGTGGAACACGATCGCTCCCTCGAGACAGAACAACACCTTGTCTCGCTCGTGCTCGTGCTCGCCGTACGTGTCGCCGGGGCCATTGCCCCACGAGCGCGGGGCCGAGGACGCTTCCGATGCGAACGCCGTGCGCGCGTCCTCGCGAGAGATGAACCCCCGTGTCACCGTGGCGGCCACGGCGCCCTACTGGACGTCGCTTCGGCCGTGCTGGGGCGGCACGCCCTTGCGCGCGAACTCCACCCACTGCCCGTGCCAGGGCTCGCGGGCGAACCGCCGCACCTGCAGCGCGCCGTAGCCGGTCGCCTCGATCCGCCCCTGCAAGACCCATGGCGCCGGCTTCGGGTTTTCGGCCACGAAGTACCGCTCCAGCGCCATCACGATGGCGCGCTCCTCCTCGGGCGTGAGCCCCTCCGGGATGTCGATGCGGCGGCCGTCGTCGGTCTCGAACATGCCGGTCTCCTACAGGGGAATGTTGCCGTGTTTGCGGGCGGGCACCGACTCGCGCTTGGTGGAAAGCATGCGCAGCGCCTTGATCAACCGCGGGCGCGTCTCCGCGGGCTCGATCACGTCGTCGATGAAGCCACGTTCCGCGGCCGCGTACGGGGTCGAGAACTTCTCGCGGTATTCGTCGATCAGCTCCGCGCGGCGGCCCGCCGGATCATCGGCGCGCTCGATCTCCTTGCGGAACACGACGTTGACCGCGCCCTCCGCACCCATCACCGCGATCTCGGCGGTCGGCCACGCGAACGAGACGTCGGCGCGCAGGTGCTTGGAGTTCATGACGAGGTAGGCGCCGCCGTAGGCCTTGCGCGTGATGACGGTCATGCGCGGCACGGTCGCCTCGGCATAGGCGTACAGGAGCTTCGCGCCGTGGCGGATGATCCCGTTGTACTCCTGCTGCGTGCCGGGCAAGAACCCGGGCACGTCCACGAACGTGAGGATCGGCACGTTGAACGCGTCGCAGAACCGCACGAACCGAGACGCCTTTTCGCTCGCGTCGATGTCGAGCGTGCCGGCCAACACCTTCGGCTGGTTGGCGATCACACCGATCGTGCGGCCGTCCAGGCGGGAGAACCCGGTCACGATGTTCATCGCCCAGTACGGGAACACCTCGAGGAACTCCCCGTCGTCGACGACGCGGCGGATGACCTCGTGCATGTCGTAGGGCTCCGCCGCCCGGTCGGGCACGAGGTGGGTGAGCCCATCGTCCATCCGTTCGGGGTCGTCGCTGCTCGCGTAGGCGGGCGGGTCCTCCAGGTTGTTCGACGGCAAGAAGCTGAGCAGGTGTCGAACGCGCAGCAGCACGTCCTCGTCGTCCTCGCCGACAAAGCTCGCAACGCCGCTCTTGCCGGCGTGGGTCATCGCGCCGCCGAGCTCCTCCATCGTCACGTCCTCGCCGGTGACCGTCTTGATGACGTCGGGACCGGTGATGAACATGTGGGAGGTCTCCTTCACCATGAAGGTGAAGTCGGTGATCGCGGGGGAGTAGACGGCGCCGCCGGCGCACGGCCCCATGATCACGCTGATCTGCGGGATGACGCCCGAGGCGCGCACGTTGCGCTCGAAGATGTAGCCGTAGCCGGCCAGGCTCGCCGCACCCTCCTGGATGCGCGCGCCGCCCGAGTCGTTGATCTGGATGAACGGCGCGCCGGTCTGCAGCGCGAGGTCCATCACCTTGCACACCTTCTGCGCGTGCACCTCGCCCATCGAGCCGCCGAACACCGTGAAGTCCTGGGACGCGACGAACACCTTGCGCCCGTCGATCGTGCCGTAGCCGGTGACGATTCCGTCACCGGGGGGCCGCTTCTCGGCCATACCGAAGTCGGTGGCCCGGTGCACGGCAAAGGGATCCGTTTCCACGAACGAGCCCGCGTCCATCAGGATGTCCAGTCGCTCGCGGGCGGTGAGCTTGCCCTTCTCGTGCTGCTTGTTCGCCGCTTCAGGTCCCGCGGGGAATGCGGCGGCCTCTCGGCGCGAGCGCAGCTCCTCGATCCGGTCCTCGACGGTGCGTTCGTCGATCTCGCTGGGCTTCTCGGTCTTGGCCATGCGTGGAGTCTAGGCCGACGCGCGGCCGCCGCTCAGCAGCCCCTGGCAGGCCACCCGGCGGCCCGCCAGGTGCCGATGGCGTGCACCATGCGGATCGTCACGATGCTGTTGGACCGGCCATTGACGGGCCGCGGCGAAAGGTCCCACGCCGGGTGCGTCCAGGTGGAGAATCGATCGGGCCACGCGGCCGCCGAATGCTGGAACAAGCCCACGTACAACCCGGTGGGGGATTTTGCCGTGGGAATCAGCCCGCTCTCGCGCGAGGCGATACACACGGCGCGGTCGACGCCGCCAGGCACCGGCCCGAAGAGGTCGACGGCGCAAGCGATCGTGCGCTTGCTGAAGTGCTGCGCCGATTCCGTAACACCTCGCGAGAGGTTGCAGGGACCGAGCCCGATCACGGCGTGTGCCGTCGGCGCCTGGATCAGACCGACGAGCAGGGGAGTCGTGACGAGGAACGAGAGAATCCGCTTCGGCACGTACGGCGACCCTAGCAGGCGGGCTCGATCGACGTCGACCGGACCATACGGGAACGTATCTGCCGCCGGTGAGTCTTCTTGGAGGGCAGAATCGGCCTTCGGAGGCGCGATGCAGACCGTACGGAAGATCGCTCCCGTTGCTCTTGTCGTGCTGGGCGTGGCGATGATCGTCGCGGCCACCGGGCTCGCACGGAACTCGGTTGTACCCAACGAACGCGTGACCGCCGGGCAGGCGCGCCCCTCGACCCCGGCGCCGTCCACGCCGGCGCTCACGACGGGATCGACGCCGCCGCATGGTGCGATCACGTTCGACGAGCCAGTCGGAGGCGGTCAGCGGCCCGGAAGCGAGCTTGCCTTCCTCGGACCGGACGAGGGCGTCCGGCGCATGACGAACGCGACGGCGCGGCGGCTGGTTGCCGATGACGCGGCGTGGTCGGCCGACGGCGAGCGCGTGGCTTTTGTGCTCGGGCATCCAAACTCGTGCCGGTTCACGGGCGACGGGGACCTCTACGTCATGAACGCAGACGGTTCCGATCTGCGTCGCCTGACGAGTGGGATCGGCGTTACCTCACCGACCTGGTCGGACGGTGCTCGTCTGGCGTTCGTCCGTAATCAAGGAACCGCGCTTTGCGTGATCCGAGCGGATGGATCCGACTTGCACGTCGTGGCGGCGGCCCGTGGGTATTACCAGCACCCACGCTGGTCGCCCGTGGGCGACCTCATCGTGTATCAGTCGCGAATTGACGCCTCCGAGGGTGGCGACCGGACCTTCACGATCAGCCCCAACGGCACGGGGGAGCAGGTCTTGCCGCCGACCTTCCTTGGGGGAGCTATCCCTCCTGGTCACCTGATGGATCGAAGCTTGCATACGCCGTCGAGGCCTCCCGCATCGGGATCTTCGATCTGGAGAGCGGTCGCACACAGATGATCACCCGCTGCTCTGGCTGCTACGGCGACATGTTCCCGGCATGGTCCCCGGACGGGAAGCAGATCGCGTTCGTTCGGGAAGATCGACAGGCTCGCTGGTCGCTGTACGTCATCGATCTCAGGACCGAGAAGGTGACGCGACTGGGGCCGCCGGGAACGCAGCAGTTCTCCCCGGCCTGGCGTCCGTAGGTCAGTCGACGTCGACCCGGCCGCCGGCGCGCCAGTACTCGCCGTGATCGCGATCCAAGAAGCCCTCATCGACGAGCGAGCGACGCAGCGCGGCGTGATCTGTGTAGAACGCGCCGACGATCGCGTTGACTTCCTTCTCGTCGTAGCGCCGGCCGGGCTCGAACTCGAGGGCAATCCGTTCCAGCACGATGCGGCGCTTGGATTGCTTCATCGGGATCTCGGTGAGCCGCCCGTCACGGAAGAAGGTCCGCAAGACGTGCTCCTCGTCGTCGGTCGCCGCGCCGAGGGCAAGGCCCGCCTCGCGGGGCGGCCCGACGAGGGTCGCGGCCTCCCGAAGCGTCGTCGTGTCGAGCCGGTACGTGCGCCGGTCCGCATCGAGCGTCACGACGCCCGTGTTGGTGAGCCGTGCGAGATGCATGCGAGCTCGCTTGAGGGTGAGATCGAGCGCGGTCGCGAGCTCGTCGGCCGTCCGCGGGTCGCGGGCGAGCGCGCCGGCGATGGCCAGCCGTTCCGGGTCGGCGAGCGCCCGGAGGATCTCGTGTGGGTTGCCGCGCATGTCCGAACCTCCGCCTAGCATGCTGGCATGCAGCTGACCGAACCGCAGGCTCGCACGCTCGATCAGCTGATCGGTACCGAACGACCGGTCTTTCCGGGCGACCTTTCCCAGCGGCTGCGCGACCGCATCGAGGACGCCGCGCGCGGGCTCGAGCTCCGCGAGGTGCTCTGGCTGGGAAAGGAGCGCCTGAACGATCACGACAAATGCGAGGGGCTGTTCTGGTCGCGGCTGTCCGGTGAAGGCCCGCCCTTCGCGCACAGCCGCGCGACGGCCGTCGGGGTGATCCAGCACAAGGCCATCGAGGTCGTCGTCGGCGCCCGCGAGGCGCTCGACCCGCATCAGGCCGCGGTCCTCGCCACCGAGCGCACCGCCGAGCGCGAGGAGCGGTTTGCCGAGTACTGGCGCGAGCTGAGCACCCCCGAACAGGACGATCTCGTCATGGAGGTTGCGAGGCGCACGGTGCTGTTCGAAGGCTCGTTTCCGCCGCTGCGCGACCTGCGGCGCGACCTCACGCCCATCACCGAGCTGTCGATGAAGGCCGAGCTCCTCGGGGGCTCGCTCGTCGTCTCGGGCAAGGTCGACCTCGTGATCGGGCGTCCGGATCAGACGCAGCCGATGCGGGCGCAGCGTTTGCTCATCGACCTCAAGACGGGCGGTGCCTACCCCGAGCACGCGGAGGACAACCGCGCCTACGCGCTGTTGCACACGCTTCGGTTCGGCGTTCCGCCCTACCGCGTGGCGTCGTTCTTCCTCGAGGGTGGCACGTGGCAGGCCGAGGACGTGCACGAGGAGCTGCTCTTCCATGCGGCCGACCGAGTGATTGCGTCGGCGCGCGCGGCGGCGTCGCTCCGAACCGGGCGCGACCCGTTGCTCAACCCGGGCCGGTGGTGCGCCTGGTGCCCGCGTGCCCAGGTGTGTCCGAGCGCCGATCCCGGGTTCCGCGACCTGTAGCCGCTGCTAGGGTTCCCGCTCGTCGAGCGCGAGCAGGGGTGAGATCCATGGGGAAGGACCTGTACGACATCGGCGCGCTGCCGCCGATCGGCGAGGTGCCGAGGCAGATGCACGCGATGCTCGTGCGTCCCGACCGGTTCGGCGAGCCTCGAGATGCGATCCGTGACGAGGTGATCGACGTTCCGGAGCTCGGTCCCCGCGACGTGCTCGTCGCGACCATGGCGGCCGGCGTGAACTTCAACAACGTCTGGGCGGCCCGCGGCATCCCGGTCGACGTCACCCGGTCGCAGGCCAGGTGGGGCGAGCCGACCGAGTTCCACATCGTGGGCTCCGACGCCAGCGGCATCGTGTACGCCATCGGCTCCGAGGTTCGAGGCGTCGACGTCGGCGACCACGTCACCGTGCATCCCGGGCAGTGGGACCACGACGACCCGTGGGTGAGCGCGGGCAAGGATCCCGGTCTTGCCGGCACGTTCCGCGTCTGGGGCTACGACTCGTGCTGGGGATCGATGGCCCAGTTCACGAAGGTGCAGGACCACCAATGCATGCCGAAAGCCGAGCACCTCACCTGGGAGGAAGCCGCGGCGCCCACGCTCACAGGGGGAACCGCCTACCGGATGCTCTTCGGCTGGCCGCCCAACACCGTGCAGCCGGGCGACCCGGTCCTCGTGTGGGGTGGCTCCGGCGGACTCGGCTCGCTCGCGGTGCAGCTGGTCGCCAACGCCGGCGGGCGGCCCGTCGCGGTCGTCAGCTCCGACGCGAAGGGCGAGTACTGCAAGGAGCTCGGTGCCGTCGGCTATGTCAACCGCTCGGCGTTCGACCACTGGGGTGTGCCACCGGCATGGGACAGCCCCGACTGGAAGGGCTGGTTCGAGGGCGCGAAGGGCTTCGGCAAAGCGGTCTGGGACGCGCTGGGTGAGAAGACCAACCCCCGCATCGTCTTCGAGCACCCGGGCCAGGACACCATTCCGACCTCGAACTTCGTGTGCGAGCGCGGCGGCATGATCGTCATCTGCGCGGGCACCTCCGGCTACGACACGATGATCGACGTGCGCTACCTGTGGTACCTGCAGAAGCGCTACCAGGGCTCGCACCTGATGAACGACGAGCAGGCGGTCGCCTTCAACGATCTGGTCCGAGACGGAAAGATCGTGACGACGCTCGGGCACGCGTATGCCTACGGCGAGATCCCCGAGGCGCACCAGGCTATGGCCGAGGGGCGCCTGCCACAGGGGAACGTCAGCTGTCTCGTCAACGCAGCCGAGCCCGGTCACACGGGCACCGCGTCCTAGGTTTCCTGGACGAGCTCCACCAGAACCCCGCCCATCGCGGCGGGATGGACGAAGGCGATCTGGGTGTTGCGCGAGCCAAGACGAGGGCGATCGTCCACGAGCCGGGCGCCGGCATCCCGCAAGTGCGCGAGCGCGGCGTCGATATCGTCGACGCGGTAAGCGATGTGATGCATCCCCGGCCCCCGCGACGCGAGCGCTCGTCCAACCGGTGTGTCCGGACCGAGCGCGCCGAGAAGCTGGATGTAGGAGGTCCCGGCGGCGAACAGGACCTCCTCGACGCCCTGGTCTTCGACGCGCTCCCGGTGCACCGGCTCGACCCCGAGCAGCTGCCGGTATCGCTCGACGGACGCGTCGAGGTCCTCGACGGCGATCCCGACGTGGTCGATGTCGACGAGGGTGATGGCCATGGCGCGCGGAGCCTATCGCAGGGCATCCGTGCGGACGCCCGGGCAGGCGCCCGCGGATGACCGATTGACATCCCCAACTCGGCCCAAAGGCGGATGCACGGAGGAGGCCTTCCGATGTAGCGTTTCCTCCCCGGACCACCGGCGGCATCGGCCGAACGCTGAAGGAGCCCCCCGTGCGGAAGCAGCAAGCCACGCACACCGCCTTGCTGGCGGGATCGCAGTCCGTGAGTGAGGGCACGGCCGATGTCTTCCAGCAACGCGAGCGCACGCGTCTCAAGAAGGTCGTTCGCGCGGTCGTCATCGTCGCGATCATCGACTTCGCGCTCTACCGGCTGTGGTCCTCGGGCTTCCAGCTGTCGATGCCGCATTTCGGGTCGGACTCGGTCTTCTTCATCCCGCCGGTCGTGATGCTGCTCGTGATCATCTCGATGCCCCTCGTGATGCTGCTCAACGGGCGCTCGCCGCACATCATCGTGTACCCGGAACAGGTCGAGGTCGGGCTCACCGACATCAAGGGACTCGACACACAAGTGGACGAGGTTATCCGATCGATCGACGTCTTCTTGGGCTACGCGACGTTCCGCGACGAGCTCGGCGGCACGCCACGGCGTGGAATCCTGTTCGAGGGGCCGCCCGGAACGGGCAAGACGTTCCTCGCAAAGGCGATGGCCAAGCAGGCGGGGGTGCCGTTCCTCTTCATCCCGGCACCGGCGTTCCAATCGATGTGGCAGGGCATGTCCGCGTTTCGGATCCGTTCGTTCTTCCGCAAGCTACGGAAGTTGTCGCGCAAGGAAGGGGGCGCGATCGGCTTCATCGAGGAGATCGACGCGGTGGCCGGGACCCGGGGCGGTGGGTCGGCAGCGTCGCCGCTGCCGGCCGACCTGTCGCGAACCTCGAACGCCTTCTTCGGGAGCGGCGACGCGGGCAACATGGTGAACGAGCTGCTCATCCAGATGCAGTCGTTCGACCAGCCGCCGTGGGGCCGAAAGATGAAGGCCAAGATGATCTCGTGGTTGAACGGCTATCTGCCCCTGGCGTGGCAGATGACGCCGATGCATCCGGAGTACTCCAACATCTTGCTCATCGCCGCGACGAACCGCGGCGAGTCGCTCGACCCCGCGCTGCTGCGCCCGGGACGATTCGACCGGCGTCTGTACTTCGACGTGCCCACGCGAGCGGAGCGCCGCGAGCTCGTCGACTGGTTCCTCGTGCGCAAGGCGCACGAGGAAGAGCTCGACATCGGGGACAACCGCGACCGGATCGCCGCCGAGACGTTCGCGTACACGCCGGTCATGATCGAGCACCTCTTCGACGAAGCCCTGCTGCTCGCGCTTCGCGACAGCCGCCGCGCCATGAGCGTCCGCGACGTGATGGAAGCGAAGTTCAACGACGAGGTCGGGCTCAAGCAGTCGACGGCATACGCAGACTTCGATCGCGCGGCGGTCGCGACGCACGAGGCAGGTCACGCGACCGTCGCCTACCTCCTCGGCACCGGCCGGCGGCTCGAGGTGCTGTCGATCATCAAGCGGCGAAATGCCCTCGGCATGCTCGCGCACAGCGACGAGGAGGAGCGTCTGACGCGGACGAAGTCCGAGATCGAAAACGGCATCGCGATCGCGCTCGGCGGATTGGTGGCCGAGGAGATCTGTCTCGGCGAGTCGGGGACCGGCCCGGGCGCCGACCTTGCCCAGGCGACCGGTCTGGCCGCACAGATGGTGGGGTCCTTTGGCATGGCGGGGTCCCTCATCAGCTACGAGGCCGTGTACGACGGGCCGCTGTCTCGCTCGAACCTCGTCAGCAAGATCCTCGCGAACGACGAGACCAAACAGAAGGTCGAGGACATCCTGGAGGCGCAGCGCGAGCGGGTGCGCGCCGCGCTCGAAGAGAACCGGGACGTGCACAAGGCCCTGATCGACGCCCTGCTCGATCGCGATGAGCTGGTGCGCGACGAGATCCTCGAGGTCATCGAAAAGGCGCTGGCCGACCGGCCCTGAGCCCGCCGGGATCCGGATTCATCGCGGGCCGCCGTAGACTTCGCGCATGACCCGCAGCTACCTCGTCGCCGGCGTGCGGACGCCCATCGGCCGCTTCCAGGGCGGTCTCGCGCCGCTTCGAGCGGTCGATCTCGGCGCCATCGCGATTCGCGAGGCGCTTGCGCGTGCCGGCGTTGCGCCCGAGCAGGTTGAGTACACCCTCATGGGCCACGTGCTCCAGGCGGGACAGGGGCAGATCACCGCGCGGCAGGCAGCGGTCGCCGCCGGGGTCCCGATCGACGTGCCGGCGATCACGATCAACAAGGTGTGTCCCTCGGGGATGGCGGCCATCGCGACGGCGGATCAGATGATCCGGGCAGGCGAGCTCGAGGTCGCGGTCGCGGGCGGCATGGAGTCCATGACGAACGCGCCGTTCGTCCTGCCGCGGGCACGCGACGGCCAGCGCTTGGGCGACTCGCCGATGCTCGACACCATGATCCACGACGGTCTGTGGTGCGCGTTCGACGATCAGCACATGGGGATGGGCACCGACGAGATGAACGCGGAGTACGGGGTCGGCCGCGACGCGCAGGACGTCTGGGCGGCGCGGTCGCACGCGCGCGCCGCCGAGGCGTGGGAGGCGGGGCGGCTCGCCGAGGAGGTCGTCGCGGTCGAGGTGCCCCAGCGTCGGGGCGATCCTGCGACGGTGGCGCGCGACGAAGGCATACGGGCCGACACGACGGTCGAGGCGCTTGCCGGCCTGCGCCCCGCTTTTACTGACGATGGCACCGTGACCGCGGGCAACGCGTCGCAGATCAGCGATGGCGCGTGCGCAGTCGTCGTTGCGAGCGAGCGAGCCGTCGAGCGGCTGGGGTTGTCGCCCATCGCCTCGATCGAGGCGTACGGAATGTCGGCGGACCGGTTCGCGTCGCTCCACACGGTGCCTGCGCTCGCGCTCGACAAGGCCCTCAAGAAGGCCGGCGCGAGCGCCGCGGACCTCGACGTGCTCGAGATCAACGAGGCGTTCGCCGGTGTCGCCGTCCACGCCACCCGCATGCTCGAGGTCGACGAGGCGATCGTGAACCCCAACGGCGGGGCGGTCGCGCTCGGACACCCGATCGGCGCGAGCGGCGCGCGGATCGTGCTCACGGCCGCGCTCGAGTTGCGCCGGCGCGGCGGAACCCTCGCGGGGGCAGCGATTTGCGGTGGGGGCGGGCAGGGCGACGCGCTGCTGCTTCGCCGCGTCTGATCGCCCGGCGTGCGTCGGTCTAGCGCTTCGTCTCGCTCTCGAGCTGTGCGAAGCGCCGGAGCTCTGCGGCGAGTTCCTGATGGGCGGCCTCCGCCTCCCAGGGCTGTTCTTCGGCCGCCGGCTGCTCCGCCTCCTGCTCGTCGGCCTCCAGCCCGTCAACCGTGATCTGCAGCGCCGGGGACTCGGCGCCGCCCGCCCGTGGTGTCGCGCCGTCGGGCAGGAAGACGCGGAACGCCGCGCCGCCGCCCTCGGGCTCCTCGACGTTCAGCCAGCCACCCTGGATTTCCGCGAGGCGCCGGACGATGGGGGAGACGCCGACCTCGGTGGCCTCGCCCGGATCCTCGACGGACAGAATTGCGCCACCGCTCGTGCTCTGCACGCGCACCACGATCGTCTTGCCGTTCTGGGTCCGCTCGGAGGACATCCGGATAAGCCCGGACAGGATCTGCTCGGTGCGCTGCGGGTCGATGCGGACCTTGATGCTGTCGGCGACGATGCGGATGTCGTTGTCGCCGTCGGCGCCCGATTCCTCGACGACACGTGCGACCAGCGCCTCCATGTCGGTGCGCTTGACCGCGAGATCGATCGTTCCGTTGGAGATGCGATCGGCTTCGGCGAGGTCGGCGACCGTGTGGTCCAGTCGCCGCGTGTGCGTCGCGAGCTGTTTCATCAGCTGCGCCTGATCCTTCGGGTCCTTCTTGTGCTTGAGCAGCTTGGAGATGCCATCGATCTTCGCGATCGAGCGCTTTGCTTCCATCGACAGCTCCTTGAGGATCGGCGCGCTCCCGCGACGGTCCTCGAGGGCCCCGGCGTCGATCGCGGCCGACGTCGCGGCGGCGATCTCCCGCTGGACACCGGCATCGCGCCCCGAGCCGTCTGGCTCGCGCATCTCCCGCAGGGCCTCCGACATCTGGTGCGTCCGCACCTCGGCCTCGGCGACGTCCGCGCGCTCGCGCTCGTCGACGAGCGCGAGTTCGAGGTCGCGCGCTCGGTCCTCGGCGGCGATCAGCTTCTCGGTTTGGCCGGCGAGCCGTTCCTGCGTGACCTGCAGGAGCGCGTCGATCTGCGTGCGGCCGGCGTCGTCGGCGAGCTCCAGCTGGCGGCGCGCATCGGAATCCTGGAGGCGTCGGTTGAGCTCTTGGTTCTCCCCGGTGGCCTCGTCGAGCTGACGGATCAGCTTGTCGATGCGCTCCTGGAGCGTGTCGCGCTCGCGCGAGGTGACGGCGGTCACCTGGTCGGCCGCCTCGGCGCGCTGGCGCTCGAGCTCCATGTCGGCGCGCAGCTGCTCGATCGCCTCGTCGGCGCGGCCCAAGTCGGCCTGCGTGGAGGCGAGCGAGCGCCGGACGTCGTCGACCTCCTTGTGGGCCTGGGTCACCGTCGTCGAGCGCTCCTTCATCTCGCGCTCGAGTGCCTTGACGCGCTCGCGCGCGTCGAGCAGCTCGTCGTGCGCCTCGAGCAGCCGCTGTTCCCGTGTCTCCGCCTCGCCACGTGCCGCGTCGACGTCGGAGCGCATCGCGTCCAGGTCGGCGCGGGCGGTCTCGAGCTCGGCGGCCGCGTGCCGGGCCAGCCCTTCGGCCTCGGCGATTCGGTCGGTCAGCTGCTCCTCGGCATCGTGCACCTGTGTGCGGTACTGAGCCTCCATTTCGGTCAGCTCGCGCTGGAACAGCTCGCGGGCGTCGCGAACCTTGGTCTCGAACTCCGCTTCGCGCTCAACCAGCTCGGCGCGGAAGGAGGCGTTGCGGCTTTCCAGCTCCGCCGTGGTGCCGCGCAGCTCGTCCTCGAGCATCGCCGCACGCTGCTCCTCGTTTCGAAGCGCGCGAAGCTCGATCCGGGCGTCGTCCAGCTCGCGACGAGAGCGATCCAGCATGGTGCTGGTGGCGGTCAGGTCGTCCCTGGTCCGCAGGAGTTCGACATGCATGGTGTCCAGCTCGGCGGCGAGCGCCGGGTCGGGCTCCCCGGCGGCCGCGGGCGCGGCGTCGCGCTCGGCCGCGGCCAGCTCGGCCTCGGCGCGCGCCTCCTGCAGCTCCTCACGGGCGGCTTCGAGCTCGTGACGCAGATCGGCGGCCTCTTCCTCGAGAGCGGTCAACCGGCCGTCGTCGAGGGACGCGGGGGCGGCCGCGACCGGCATGCGCAGCGCATCCTTGAGCTGGTCGCTCAGACGAATGCTCTCGGACCGCAGCGTGTCGACCTGCTGCTCCAGCGTCCGGACCTGACCCTCGGCGCGCAGTGCGCGCTGCTCGATCTTGGGGTCGACCCCGGCCGGCTTCTCGTGCTCCTTTGCGCGAAAGCCCTGGAGCTCCTCCAGCGACTTGCGGTACTGATCCTGCAGGAGCGTCAAACGGTCCTCCGCCGCTGCGGCGCGATCCTCGGCCCGTCGTCGCGCCTCCCCCTCTTCGCGAAGTCCGGGTGTGGGTGCCTGTACGCGTGGCGCCGTGGCCGGCTTGGGCATCGGGCGTCCGGTGGACTCGCCGAGCTTCTCGGCGTTGACGACCGACAGCAGACGCGCGACGCCGAAGACCACGAGACCGAGCACCGCCAGCAGCCCGAACAGGAACATCGCGTTTGTGTTCCACGGGCCGGCGGCCGTGGCGATCGGCGTGATGGAGCGAGTGAGCTCGACGGCGGCCGGGCTCCCGACGCCGGACTGGAACCGCAGCGGCAGCATCACGGCGACCGTGTCTTGCGACGGCGTCACCTCCGTCGCGCCGCGGAGCACGTCGCGGATCTGGTCCTTGAGCCCGGGCAGCGTGTTGCCAATGCGTCCCTCTTCGTTGGAATACAGGATGGTGCCTTCGGGGGAGTAGACCGTGACCGAGTCGAAGTCGCTCGGGTCCACGACCACGCGCTGAATCTGCTCGGTGAGCTCCGCGGCGCGCTCCGTGGTGGCCGGCGCGGTCAGATCGCTCGGCTCGAACACGAGGGACAGCGAGCTGTCGGCGATGGATTGCGCCTGCGAAACCACGACCTCCTGCGCGGTGTTCTTGGCCCGAACACCCATCAGGATGGAGCCGATGATGCCGCCGATCAGCAGCACGCCAAGGATCCCCAGCAGGATCCGCGCGATGCGGCTATATCCCTTCAGCGAAGCGATCAATCTCCCGCCCTTCGACTCCACCCAACGGAACTCGATCCTGCCCAAGGGGCCGATTCGAGCTGGTCTCCGAGAGTGGTTATCGGCAGGGTGTTCCGGGAGCTTCAGTGGCCTCCGGACGTAGGTCTGCCGCCGGTTCTCCGGCTGAAGGCCACCCCCGGACGCCCTACGGGGGCGCGGCGCCCGAGAGCACGCGCGAGCCGCCGGACGGACCGTCCTTGTCGAGCTCGATGAGGTCCTCGATGAGCTCGTGCATCTGGGTGACATGCGAGACCAGCACGACGAGACGGTCGTTGCCCTGTAGGAGGTGCTCGATCCCGGCCATGGCACGCTCGATGTGCTCGGGGTCGAGGCTGCCGAACCCCTCGTCCAAGAAGAAGGAGTCCAACCGGCCGCCGCCACGCGTAACCATCTCAGCCAGCGCGAGCGCGAGCGCGAGCGACGCAAGGAACGTCTCGCCGCCCGACAACGAGGTGGCCTCGCGCACCGCGCCGGCCGCGTTGACGTCGACGATCCGGAAGGTGCCGTCCTCGGCAAAGCGGTAGTCGCCGTCGGTGAGCTCCTCGAAGTGCGTGCTTGCGAGCTCGGCGAGCGTGCGGCGCTCCTCGTCGAGCAGCCACACGAGGAACTGCGCCGGCTGCAGGTCGCTCTTCAGACGCCGGGTCAGTGCGAGCCGATCGCGCGCCGCCACGATGCGCGACTGCAGATCGGCGCCCGCGGCCACGATGTCGTCGAGGAGTCGCGCGCGCTCCTCCGCTTGGGCGGCACGCAGCTGCCCCTCGGTCGCCGCCTGCGCGACGTCGGCCTCGGCGCCGAGCCCGGCATCGATGAGGAGCTCGGCGCGCCGCGCCGCGCGACCGGTGCGGGCCGCGGTGACCTCCTCGACAGCCGAGGCCGCCGCCGACCGGCGCTGCTCGGCGGCACCCACCACCGCATCGAATGCATCGCGAAGCTCGGCGGCTTCGGTCGGCGCCTCGGTGTCGAGCACGCCCCATGCCGCGGCGAGGCGCTCGCGAATCGCGGCGACGCCGGCGGCCGCGGCGCCGTGCTCACGCCGGGCGGTGTCGAGGGTGTCGCGCGCGGCGCGCTCGTGTTCGGCGGCGGCGCGCGCCTCGGCCTCGGCCGTTCGCAGCTCGCGGCGGCGCTCGTCGAGGAGCTCAGCGGGCTCGCCCTCGCCGAGGCGATCGACGACGGTGCTTTGCACCGTGGCGAGGGTGGCCTCGGCCTCGGTGGCCGCTGCCTCGGCGGACGCCGAGGCAGCGGCGGTGCGGGTCACCGTGTCGGCCGCGGCCGCTGCCGCGGCCGACGCCTGCGCCTCCGTCCGGACCGCCTCGTCACGCGCGGCGCCCGCGCGCTCGTGCGTGCCCGCGGCCCGGTCGCGGGCGCGCTCGGCGCTGCGCACGCTCTTGGTTCCAACCGCTCGCGGGGCCTTCGTGACGACCTGGGCGCAGACCGGGCAAGGCTCGCCGACGACGAGGGTCGCGCGAAGAGTCGCGGCCGCCTCGGCGTGTCGGGCCTCGTGCAGCGCGGCGTCGGCATCCTGCAGGGACCGGGCCGCCTCGGCGAGCGACGCGTCGGCCGCCGCCCGGGCGCCCGCTGCCGCGCCCAACGCGGTCTGCGCGGCATCGACCGCGGTCGTCGCGGTCTCGGTTTCCCGTGCGGCCGCCGTCCGCACCGCAGCCGTTGCCGTGACGGCCTCCGCGGCGCGATGCAGCTCCGCCACGAGATCCTCGAACGCCTGGAGGTCGCCGCTGCGCTCTTCCGCCGCGGCCCGCGCCGCCTCGGCGGCGAGTCGCACCTCCTCGGCGTCTGCAACGAGCTGCGCTGCCTTCTCCACGACCGCCTGGGCGTCGGCGTCGGCGGTGATGACCGCCTCCAGATCCTCGGCCGCCGGCAGCTGGGCGGCCAGACGCTCGAGCCTGGCGAGCTCCTCGGTTGCCGCCATCGAGCGAGCCGCGTCCGCCGCGTCGGCCCGGTCGATCTCCTCGACCTGCGGCCGGAGCGCATCGAGGACGGCGCGACGGGCCGTCGCTTCCACCGCGGCCGCCCGCGCCTCCTCGAGTGCCGCCAGGGCGTCGGTCAGCCGGACACCCTCGTCGTCGAGCGCGGCGGCGGTCGCCTCGGCACGCGCGACGTGCTCGCGAACGACGGCCAGCGCGTCGTCGAATCGCTCGTAACCGAACACGCCCTTGAGCACCTCGTTGCGCGGCTTGTCGGTCGCAAGCAGGAAGTCGGCGAACTGGTTTTGGGCGAGCAGCACCGATCGGCCGAACGCATCGAAGTCCATCCCCAGCAGCCGCTCGATGCGATCGCGTACCGGGCGGTCCTGGACCACCGTCTCGAGCACCGCGGCATCCGCGGTGTCCTCGGCCAACTGTTCGAGCTTGGGATGGCCCGCCCCTTTGCGCCGGATCGCCCGCGTTGCGCGCCAGATCTGACCGTCGACCTCGAACGTCAGCTGCACGTGCGCGGCGTCGGCGAGCTGGTTGATGAGCGAGCGGGTGTCGCGCTGCACGCGTGGCGTCTTGCCGTAGAGCGCGAACGCGACGGCGTCCAGGATCGTCGACTTGCCGGCGCCGATGGGTCCGACGATGCCGATCAGCCGCCGGCCGCGGAAGTCGATCGTCACCTCGTCGCGGTAGGAGCGAAACCCGCGGATCGTCAGCTCACGCGGTCGCATCGGCCGCCTCGTCGAGCACGTCGCGGAACAGCGCCAGCAGCGCCTGCGGCGCGTCCTCGCCGGTGGTGGCGCGCACGAAGGCCGCGTAGAGCTGATCGTCGGTCGGTCGTTCCCCGTCGACGGCCGGCGCACGTCGCTCCGTCGCCGGGCGCTCGGCCCGCACCCGCACCAGATACGGGAACGCCGCTGCCGCGCGGCGTCCGAGATCGGGATCCGGGCCGCCGACTGCGACCGTGAGGTCGGCGTAGGCGTCGGTGAGTTCGGGGGCGCGTGCCGCGATCTCGTCCCATGTGCCGTGCAACCGCACGAGCCGCCGTCCCGCGGTGATCGGCACCGATCGCACGCTCGCGAGGCGGCCGGGCTCGACGTCGACGATCACGACGCGCTTCTCGTCGTCGACCTCGCCGAAGTCGAGTGCCAGCAGAGAGCCGGCGTAGGCCGCCGGCACGGGCGAGCCCGGGACCGGCTGCGGTGCGTGAATGTGGCCGAGCGCCACGTACTGCGGCCCGGCCGGGATCGCCTGGGGGGTCGCCGTGTACGCGTCCCCGATGTGCAGCTCGCGTTCGCTGTTGGCCACGCGGACGCCGCTCACCATGAAGTGGGCGACGAGCACCGGGACGAGATCGTTGCCGGCGCGCTCGAGCAACGCCGCGTTGTACGCCGCCGCGATCGAGGCGACGCGCTCCGCGTACTGGCCGTACCACCGTCCCGTTGCCGCCATGAAGTCGACAACGCGTCCTTCGCGCAGGAACGGGAAGCCCGCAACCACGACCGGTACGCCGAGCTCCTCGGGGCCGATCACCCCGCCCGCGTCGGGTGGGCGGATCGAGCCGAACACGTGCACCCCGCGATCGCCCAGCAGCGGCGCCAGCGCATCGAACAGCTCCGGTGAATCGTGGTTGCCGGCGACGACCACGACGGGGCAGTGCCGTGCGAGCTGCAACAGCGCGCCGAGACCGAGCGAGAGCGCCTCGACGGGCGGGGACGGCCGGTCGAACACGTCGCCGGCGACGATAACGAGATCGACCTGTTCGGCTTTGGCGATCGCGGCCACCTCGTCCAGCACCGCGCGGAACTCCTCGGTGCGGTCGTGGCGCCCGAGCCGCCGCCCGACATGCCAGTCGGCGGTGTGCAGGATGCGCATAGCGTGGGCGTCGGCCTAAAGGCCGGCGAACGGGTCGCCGTCGACGCCGGGAGGCACCTCCTCCTTGCGCGTGGCCCACGGCGGGAACGGGAAGGTCACGACGAGCGGCACCGGGACGGCGGGCTGGCTCACCACCATGGTGCCGGGCTTGAGCAGCCGCGCCCGCGCCCGGGTCGAGGGGAGCATCCAGCCGAACTCGGCACGCTCGGCCTCGGCGGCGTCCAGGCGTCCGCTCACCCGGATCGACGCGTTCTCGAGCACCTCGGTCGCGACCCGGCTCGCTGTCTGCTGCGCACCGACCAGCAGCACGCCGAGCGAGCGGCCGCGCTGGGCGATGTCGATGAGCATGTCCTTGAGCGGGCTCGTCCCTTCCCGCGGGGCGTACTTGTTGAGCTCGTCCAGGACGATCACCGACAGCGGCAGCCGTTGTCCGGTCGCCTCCTTTTGTTCGAACGTCTCGCGCAGCAGCGCGCCGACCACGAACCGCTGCGCCTGATCGTGGAGCGACTGGATGGCGACGACCGTCACGTTGGCGGCGCCCCGGTCGATCCGGCGGCTCTCCCCGGCGCGAACGAGATGGCCCATCCGTGCGGCGGCCGCGTGCAGCCGCCGCAGAAAGGCGGAGACCGTGCCGAGCTGCACGCGGCCGGTCCAGGCGATGTCGGGCTCGCCCTCGGCCGGATCGAGGAACTCGGCGAGCGCATCGACCAAGCCGGGCAGGTCGGTGATGACGGTTCCCACCTGGCCGGCGGGCAACGGCGCATGCCACCGGCCGTCCGGCTGGTCGCGCGGATCGCGCAGGGCGATCGCGCCGGGGTGTCCCGCGACGTCGACGGCGAAGCGCCGCAGCTGCTGCTGCACGCGCTCCCGGATGAACGGCAGTTGGTTGCGCGCGTCGTTCGCGTCGGTGAGGCAGTACTCGAGCAGGCCGAGGTCGACGAACTCGCGCGGCGTCCATGCGAACACATCGATGCCCTCGAGTCGCCCGCCGGTGTCCGGGACGAGCTCGGCGACGCCGCGCCGGGGCGGCGCCCAGAAGCGCACGCTGTCGAACGGCCCGGGCTCGACCCCGATCGCGCGCCAGCCCTCGGCGGCTTCGGGCGACTGGTCGAACAGTCGGTTCGGCTTGTCGAGCCA
The DNA here is from genome assembly GCA_963816105.1 of uncultured Actinomycetes bacterium. Lineage (GTDB taxonomy): Bacteria > Actinomycetota > UBA4738 > UBA4738 > HRBIN12 > AC-51. The sequence goes on from CAWFJH010000005.1 coordinate 180,814, forward strand.
CAGCAGGTCCTCGCCCTTCACGTTGAACACGAGCACGCGGAGGTTTGCGGCGCCCTCGCCGAGGATCGCCGGCGACGCGGTCAGCACACGCAGGAAGAACAGCGCAAAGGACGTCTTGGTCGCGACCCCGGAGATGCCCGCGATCGACATATGCCCACCCTTGCGTCCGTCGAAGAAATCGAGGTCGACGTGGACCGGCAAGCCGTCGCGCCCGAGCCCGATCGGCAGCGGGCGTTCCATCTGGTCGGCATACAGCGCCCGCGATCGTTCCTCGCCTGTTGCCCGCTCGACCGGCTCGCCGGGGTCGGCGGAGACCCAGACCTCGGGGTCCAGCCGGGTGACGGCGACCCGGGCCGTGCGGACCTTCTGTGCCGGCAGGATGCCGAGCTCGGCGATCCGGTGGGTGTCGGACTCGTACTGAGCGCCCTCGTAGATCGCCTCCGCCTCGGTGACCACGCCGTAGGTGCACACTTCGCCGACCTTCGGCACGAGGGTGCGCACGACCACCAGATCGTCGAGCTGGAGATATTGGTCCTCGTCCACGACGACGCGGAATTCCGCAGTACGCGTGTGCTCGGATCCCAGGACGCGCCCGACGCGGTCCTCGCTCACGACGCTCGCCGATCCGCGACGGCGGCGCGGAGCGCGCGGTAGACGAGCCCGGGATCGCCCATCCGATGGCGGAGGTGGCGCTCGAGCGCGCCGATCGGCACGAGGTTCTGTGGTGCCCGCGGGTCGAGGTGCGGCTCGGAGGCCACCATCGGCAGCAGCGCGGCGCTGCGGTCGGCGACCGTGACGACGTCGGAAAGCGACAGATGCGCCGAGGCCTCGCAGCGCACGATGCCCGACCAGGAATGGCCGCCGGGAACGTCGGCCAGCCGCACGTACCAGGAGTAGCGGCCGTAGTCCTTGATCGCGAACAGTGGCGTGCGCTGTCCGGCGCCCAGCGCGCCGATCACGGCGGCGCGTTCGGGCGTGAGGTAGGACACGCGGTGGCTCTTGATGATGCCGACCACCTCGGCGGGGCCGAGCTCGTTGAGCGGACCGTCGGCGATCACGAACGCGTCGTCGGCGATCGCGGCCGCCAGGCGTCCCTCCGCCGCGCGCATCCGTGTCTGGAGTGTGTGGATCAGCGCGTCGCCGTCGCGATCGGCGATCGTCACGGTCTCGTACGGAGGCTGGAGATCGACCACCGGGAAGAACTCGGGGCGTCCGCCGGCAAGCACCGCCCACCGCTCCACGTGCTCGTCGGTGACGACGGAGCGGACCTCCTGACGGTGCCACCGGACGGCGCCGACCGCGAACGTGCCGCACAGGCCCGGGACCGGTCCGGCCGCGGGATCGTCGATCGTGAGGCGGGCATCCACGCGGCGAACGCCATCGACAAAGGCAACCTCGGCGACGCCGTCGTCGCGCCCGGGGATGGGCGCCCAGACCACGCCCTCGACCGTCTCGTCCACGGAGCCCTCGGCCGGTGCGAGCTCGGCCGCGTCGAGCGGCGCGCCGTACTCGGGGGACCACCCCTCGACGAAGATCCGCGCCATCGGGCGGATACTAGCCGCGCCCGGGGACACCACGGCTCACGTAGGTGATTCCTCGACGCCCGCCTGGTCCCAGGCCCCGTCAGCGTAGACGAGGTGCGTCGTGCGAACGGAGCTGGGACAGCAGTGGGGATCTCCCCGTGCGAAGACCGACTCGGTGAGCAGGAGCCCGGGGGGATCCGACGAGGGCTCCACGCGCCGGTCGCAGCCTTGGGACCGATACACCTCGGTGCCGGTCGCCAGGTCGACGCCCCTGACGTCGGTGCACGCACCCGAACCGCCGGTCTCCGCGGTGACGAGCGCATCGGCGGACCCGTCGCCGGTGATGTCGGCCAGCTGGGTCGAGATTCCGAGCACGGGGTTGCGCCGGGCGGGGAAGGCGGCGCCCCAGACGGGACGCCACGGGGCACCGCCGTCGTCGAACCGCCGCCAGGCGGCGACGCCGCGATCGGAGCGGAAAGGATCCTCGCCGGGCAGCTGCCAGGCAACGACGATCGTGTCCCCGGCGGCGGTCGACGCGGTCCACGTGCCGCTGACCTGCGCCCGAAGCGGGATCAGCGCCGCGGCGGGCACGTTGTCGGGCGAGACGTCCTCGCCAAAGGAATAGGGGATCCCGGGAGGCAGTCGCGCCGGGAGCGGGCTCGGTGAGGGATGCGTCGAGACCGGTGCGGGAGATTCGCTGCGCGAGAAGCACGCCGGGGTCGCAAGCGCGATCAAGCACAGCAAGGCGGCGAGCGCGCGCACGAACGCATGCTACCGGGGGGTTGGGAGCGCGGTCCGGCCGCGGGAGGGCGCCGGGAGGTTGCGGAAGGGGTTCCCGGAGCTACGGCCGAACCGCGCCCAAACGTTTTGTACGCTCCCGAACCAGCACAGGTTCAGGGTCAGATGTGACCGTAGGATGACGATCATGTCGACGGCACCAGTGGCGGTTAGCGCATCGCACGTCACGCTCACCCAGATGATGGAGGTCACCGACGCCAACGTGGCCGGCAACGTCCACGGCGGGGTGATCATGCGCCTGGCCGACACGGCGGCGGCCCTCGCCGCGATCCGCCACGCCGGCGGCCTTTGCGTCACCGTGAGCGTGGACGAGCTCTCGTTCCTCGAGCCGGTGCACGTCGGCGACGTCGTCACGCTGCGCGCCTCGGTCAACGATGTCGGGAGGACGTCGGTCGAATGCGGCGTCCGTGTCGAGGCGGAGAACCCGATCACGCGCGTGCGCGTGCACGCGGCGACCGCGTACTTCGTGTTTGTCGCACTCGACGATGCAGGCCAGCCGCGGGCGGTGCCGCCGCTCGCGGTCGGCTCCGAGACCGAGCGTCGCCGCCAGCAGGCCGCGAAGCTCCGGCGCGAGTCCCGGCTTCTCCACAAGGAGGCCCTGCGGGCCGCACGCGAGGTCGATCACGACGCATCCCCCTGATGCCGCGCGAAGCGGCCGTGGGAGGATGGAAGACAAACCCGACGAAAGGAGCGCGATGACCTCGGCGCTGGATGGCGCAGGCACCCGGCTCGTGACCGTGCAGGGCGGTCTCGACTTCGCCCGCATCGGGTGGCTCGACGACGAGGGAATCGCAACCACGGACCGGCTGCCCGCCACTGTGCGCATCCTGCTCGAGAACCTCTTGCGGCGCGCCGGTTCACGGGACGTTGCCGACGAGGACGTGGTCGCGCTTGCCGCGTGGCCCAACCCCGCGCGGAACATCGCGTTCATGCCCGGGCGGGTGCTCATGCAGGACTTCACCGGGGTGCCGGCCGTCGTCGACCTGGCAGCGATCCGCTCCGCCGTGGCGCGCGCCGGCGGGGATCCCGCAACCGTGAATCCGCTCGTTCCCGTCGACCTGATCATCGATCACTCCGTGCAGGTAGACCTGTTCCGCACACCCGAGGCCTACGAGGCCAACGTCGCGTTCGAATATCGCCGCAACGGCGAGCGGTATCGCCTGCTCCGCTGGGCTCAGGGGGCGTTCGACGACGTCCGCGTCGTGCCGCCGGGCGCCGGGATCTGCCACCAGGTGAACCTCGAGCATCTCGGCCAAGTGGTGCTGGCCCGAGGGGGGTGGGCGTTTCCCGACACCGTGGTCGGCACCGACTCCCACACCACGATGATCAACGGCCTCGGCGTGCTCGGCTGGGGCGTCGGCGGGATCGAGGCCGAGGCGGCGATGCTCGGCCAGCCGATCGCGCTGCCGCAACCGGCGGTCCTGGGCGTGCGGATGATCGGCGCACTCCCGGCCGGCACGACCGCCACCGACCTCGTCCTGACGCTGACCCAGCTGCTCCGGGCCCGCGGCGTCGTCGGATCGTTCGTGGAGTTCTTCGGCGACGGGCTCTCCGGGCTACCGATCGCCGACCGCGCGACGCTTTCCAACATGTGCCCGGAGTACGGCGCGACGTCGGCGTACTTTCCGATCGACGAGCAGACGCTCGCGTACCTGCGGTTCACCGGCCGCGACGAGGCCGCGGATCTGACCGAGCGCTATGCGAAGGAGCAGGGGCTGTTCCGCCTCGACGGGGCGCCGGAAGCGGTGTTCGACGACGTTCTCGAGTTTGACCTCGCAACGGTCGAGCCCTCGCTCGCCGGTCCCAAGCGCCCGCAGGACCGCGTGGCGCTGCCCGACGTCTGGCATTCGTTCGTCGAGGCGTTTCACGACCATGTCGTGCCCGACCCCAAGGCGCCAGAGATCGGCGCGTTCATGGCCGAGGGCGGAACCGTCCGTCACGACCGCCTGCCGGGGGGCGACGACCTGTCGGACACCGTCGTGGACACCGACGGCATGCACATCCGCGACGGCTCGGTGGTGATCGCGGCGATCACCTCCTGCACGAACACCTCGAACCCCTCGGTGATGGTGGCCGCCGGCCTCCTCGCCAAGCGGGCGGTCGAGGCGGGCATCAGCGCCAAGCCGTGGGTCAAGACCTCGCTCGCGCCGGGCTCACGTGTCGTCACCGAGTACCTCGACCGGGCCGGTCTCACGCCGTACCTCGACAAGCTCGGGTTCGGGCTTGTCGGCTACGGCTGCACCACGTGCATCGGGAACTCTGGGCCGCTGATCGATGAGGTGGCGACGGCCGTTGAGGAGGGCGACCTCAACGTGGTCGCCGTGCTGTCGGGCAACCGGAACTTCGAGGGCCGCGTGCATCCGCAGGTGCGCGCGGCGTATCTGGCGTCGCCGCCGCTCGTCGTCGCGTTCGCGCTCGCCGGACGCATCGACCTCGACGTCACGACCGAGCCGCTCGGCACCGGCGCGAACGGGCCGGTGTTCCTGCGCGATCTGTGGCCGGCGCCCGAAGAGGTGGCGGCGGCGGTCGCCGCCTCGATCGCCTCGGAGCAGTTTGCCGAGGAGTACGCCCGGATCTGGGAGGGCGACGAGCGCTGGCGTGCGCTCGACACGCCGTCGGGCGCCGTCTACGAGTGGGACGAGGCCTCAACCTACGTGCAGGAGCCGCCGTTCTTTGCGGACCTCGCACCGCGGCGCTACCAGGACATCGAGGGTGCGCGGATCCTCGTGAAAGTGGGCGACTCCATCACGACCGACCACATCTCGCCCGCGGGCTCCATTAAGGCGGACTCGCCCGCCGGGCGGTATCTGGCGGAGCGCGGCGTCGAGCAGCGGGACTTCAACTCCTACGGCGCCCGGCGCGGCAACCATCACGTGATGATGCGCGGCACGTTTGCGAACATCCGGTTGCGCAACGAGCTGGCGCCGGGGACGGAGGGATCGTGGACGTCGCATTATCCCGACGGCGAGGTGCTACCGGTGTTCGACGCGTCGGAGCGGTACGCGGCCGAGGGGGTGCCGCTCGGCGTGCTGGCCGGACGCGAATACGGCAGCGGCTCGAGCCGGGACTGGGCGGCCAAGGGGCCGTCGCTCCTGGGTGTGCGGTTTGTGATCGCCGAGACCTACGAGCGCATCCACCGTTCGAACCTCGTAGGGATGGGCATCCTACCGTTGCAGTACCTGGCCGGCGAGTCGGCCGCGTCGCTCGGGATCGACGGTACCGAGACGTTCGCGGTGCGTGGCTTTGGCGAGCGTCTCGAGCCGGGGCAGCGGCTGCACGTGACGGCCGAACGCAGCGACGGCGGGACCACGCCGTTCGATGTGACCCTTCGGGTGGACGGCCCTGCCGAGGTCGCCTACATGGACGCCGGCGGCGTGCTCAACCTCGTGGTCGACCAGATGCTCGTCGAGCGCACGTAACGGAGCGGGCCCGGCGAAGCCGGGCCCGCCGTGGTGCGGCGTCCGTCACTTAGTAGAGCCACCGACGGTCCTGCACCCAGCCGACGCGCTGCCAACTCTTGCCGAGCCCCCAGTAGCGTCCCGCGTTTGCAAGCACCAGCGCAACCAGGACGACCGCGTCGATGACGTGCTCGTCCACGAACGGGTTGTGCTCGGGCCAGATCGCCGTGGCCAGGTAGAAGATCGCCAGCCAGGCGATGCCGCCGAACGCGGCCAGCCGCGTCATCACGCCCAGGATCAGGCCGAGACCGATCAGCAGCATCGACGCCATGAAGACCCAGTCGACCCACGCGCTCACCGTGGGCCCTGTTGCGGTCATCGTGTAGCCCGTGACCGACTGGATCGTGTCGGCGAACGGGCCCTTCAGCCCGAACGCGAGCACACCGGCCGTCGGCGACCCGCCGTGGATCCACGCGGCGTCACCGTTGAACACGATCTTCACCGTGTTGCCGGCGTCGTCGAGGACACGCCCCGTGCTGAAGCCGAGGGCGAACGCCTTGTCCAGGAACGCCCACAGGAACGTGAAGCCCAGGAGCATGCGGAGAATCCCGAAGACCCGCTGCAGTCCCGGTGTGTGCACCGGCTCGAGACGTTCCAGAACCGGCATCTGTGCCTGCGTGGTGGTGACCATTTGTTCCCACCTCCTTGTTCGATGCACCAAGCCTGCATCGGGTACGAGAGCGGGCGTAGCGCCTATCGACCCGCTGTCGGCGGGACCTTTGGAAGCGGTCGGGGGTGCGCTCAGCCGACAGACCCGGGCGTGGTGGTGTGCCGTGCAAGATAGGCGGCGGCCTCGGCCCGGCGGGCGACCTCGAGTTTGGACAGGATGCTCGAGACGTAGTTCTTGACCGTCTTCTCGGCCAGGCCGAGCTCCTCGCCGATCTGACGGTTGGTCCACCCCTGAGCGATGAACTCGAGAATCCGTTCCTCCTGCGGGGACAGACGGGCGAGCTTCTCGTCCTTCATGAGGTGCTTGCCCTTGCGCAGGCGGTCGAGCACCGCGTTGGTGACGCTCGGATCGAGCAGGGAATCGCCGGCGCCGACGGCGCGGATCGCCCGCAGCAGGTCGCCCGACTTCACCTGCTTGAGCACGTAGCCGGACGCACCGGCCATGATCGAGGAGAACAGCGCCTCGTCGTCGGCGAACGACGTCAGCATCAGCACCTTGGTCTCCGGTCGGTTGGCGCGAATCTCCCGCGTCGCCTCGATCCCGCTGCCGTCGGACAGGCGCACGTCCATGACGATGACGTCGGGGCGCGTCCGTGCTGCCTCATCGACCGCCTCGCGGACCGAGCCGGCCTCGGTCGTGACCACGATGTCGTCCTCGGCGTCGAGCATTGCCCGGATGCCGTCGCGAACGATCTCGTGGTCGTCGACGAGCATCACCCGCAACGGCGGCGTCTTCGGGCTCACGAGCTTGATTCTAGCGACGCCTCGCCGTGGGGGGGACCGGCGCACCGCGGCCGGTGGCGCCCAGCTCCCGCACCACGCCGTCGCGCACGCGATCGAGGAAGTCCTTGATCGTGGCCTCCGCGACCCGGAACAGCACGGCCCGGTCGATCGCCCGCCCAACCGGGCCTAGGGGCGGCACGTACCGCGCGCTCATCGACAGCTGGCAGCGATCGTGGCCCAGCGGTGCGACCTCGAGGTCGGCATCGAGCGCCGGGAAGAGGCCGCTTGCTCCGGTCGGTGACCACCGCATCGGGATCACCGTCTTGGTGGGCAGACGCAGTGGCGTGCCAAGGTCGATCGCAACCTGCCGGGCGATCCGCACGTCCTCGCCGATGCCGACCTCCGCGAGGAGCTGGTCGCCGCGGTGGTTGGCTTCGGTCGCGAGACCGGGCAGCCAGAGGCCGGGTGCGCGCAGCAGCACCCCTTCTACGGTTTCCCGGTCGGCAAGCAACTCGACGTAGTAGCGCGCGAACACGAAGGCCAGTGTGTCGCCACCGACCGGCTCATCGCAGGGACCAGGGTCCCGCCGAGGGGGGGACGGTCGGCCGTCATGTCGGGGCAACCCTCCACCCATACTCGCGGGCGATGCTCATCGACGAAAGGAGCTCCACCATGCGACGTTCGGTGCCGACCCTCGCGTGCGTCGTGTTCGCGCTTGCGCTCCTCGGCAGCGCGTGCACGGCCAAGAGCGGTGCGCAAGGGGGTGGGGGCACGGGCGAGGCAGCGGCGGCGTCGGCTGCCTCGTTCGAGGTGGCGCTTTCGGACCAGCTGAAGATCGATCCGGCGATGATCGATGCGCCGGCGACCACACCGCTCACATTCAACGTCACCAACACCGGGGCGGCGCAGCACTCGTTCGCGGTCATCGCGAACGGGCAGACCTATGCGACGGACCTCCTCAACGGCGGTGCGACCGCCACGCTCGAGGTGCCCGGGCTCGCACCCGGCAACTACCAGACGGAGTGCACCGTTCCGGGCCACGCAGATGCCGGCATGAAGGGCATGCTCATGGTCACCGACACGGGCGGCGGGACCGTCGCGGCGGCAGGACAGGACGGCTCGAGTGCCGCCGCGATGCCGTCGATGACGGCGCAGGAGATGGCCGACGCGCACAAGAAGGGCGTCGACGAGTTCGTGGCGCAGCTGACCGACGGGCCGAACACCGAGGGTCTGGGCGTGCAGCCGCTGCAGCCCGAGATGGACGGCGACGTGAAGGTCTTCAATCTGACCGTGTCGCGGATCAAGTGGGAGATCACGCCCGGGACGTTTGTCGACGCGATGGCGTTCAACGACGAGGTGCCGGGGCCGCTGATATCGGTCAACCCCGGCGACCACGTGCGCTTCTTCGTGCAGAACCAGCTGGACCAGCCGTTTGTGCTGCACTTCCACGGGCTGACGGTGCCCAACAAGATGGACGGCGTGCCGTTCATCACGCAGGACCCGATCATGCCGGGCAAGTCCTGGACCTACCAGTTCACGATCAAGGACCCGCCGGGGATGTACGTGTACCACTCGCACTTCAACTCGGCTGAGCAGGTCGGTGCGGGACTGTACGGACCGCTCATCGTGAAGCCAAAGAACGGCTGGAGCTCGGTCTACGGCGTGAACCCCGACGTCGAGTCGACGTTGTTCCTGGGCGACGGGCAGCTCGGCTACAACATCAACGGCAAGGGGTTTCCCTCGACGCTGCCGATCATGGCCAAGCGGGGCGACTGGGTGCTGATCCATATGGCGAACGACGGCGAGTTGCTGCACCCGATGCACCTGCACGGGTTCCACTTCGAGGTGGTGGGGGAGGACGGTTTCCCGCTCGCCCCGCAGAACCGGTACATGGCGGACACGCTGGTGATCGCGCCGGGGTCCCGGTTCGACCTGCTGGTCCACGCCGACAACCCGGGGGTGTGGGCGTTCCACTGTCACATCCTCAACCACGTCGAGGGGCCCGAGGGCATGTTCGGCATGGTGACCGCGCTGATCGTCCAGTAGCGGGTTCGGCCGGCCGTCCGGTGGCGCGTCCTACGCGGGCCACCGGGCGGCGACCGTGGTGCCTTCGCCGAGCACGCTGGCCGCCTCGAAGCTGCCGCCCATCGCCGCGACGCGTTCGGCAAGATTGGCCAATCCCATTCCCGTGCGGGGCGCCTCGAGGTCGAAACCGCGCCCGTCGTCGTCGATCTCGAGGAACGCGCCGCCGTCCTGGCCGCGGCGAAGCGACACGCGACAGGTATGCGCCTCGGCGTGACGCCCGACGTTGGACAACGCCTCGCGGACGAGCTGGATGACATCGGCCGCGCGCGAGGCCAGCTCGGCAGCGACCGACGCGTCGACGTCGGCGACCGTCACGACCCCCGTGCGAGCCTCGAACTCGGTGCAGAGCTCCCGGATTGCCTCATCGAGCTGGCGGTCGGCGAGGATTCCCGGGCGGAGCCCGAAGATGTAGTTGCGCAGATCGCGGATCGCGCGGTCGATGTCCTCGACGGCGTTTTCGAGCCGGGCGGTGATCTCCGGGTCGTGTGCAAGCGCGGCTGCGCCCTGCAGCCCCATCCCCACGGCGAACAAGGACTGGACGACGCCGTCGTGGAGCTCCTTGGCGATCCGCTCGCGCTCCTCGAGCACCTGCAGCCGCCTGCGCTCCTGCTCCGCCCGCCGGTTCTCCTGGTACAGCCGGGCGTTCTCGACGGCGACCCCCGCCTGCGTCGCCAGCACCACGAGCGCCTCCTCGTCGTCGGCGGAGAACCCGTCGGCACCGCGCTTGTCGGTGAGGTAGATGTTGCCGAACACGTGCCCGAGCGCGCGCAGCGGCGCGCCGAGGAACGACGTCATGGGTGGGTGGTTCGGTGGAAACCCGTAGGAGTGGGGGTCCGCCTGCAGGTCGGGGAGCCGGATCGGGCGCGCGTCCTCGATGAGGACCCCCAGGATGCCGTGGCCGGTCGGCGGATCGCCGATCAGGGCGCGCTGCTCCGGTGTGACGCCTGTCGTGATGAAGCGCGCGATGCGCCGGTCGTCCCCGAGCACCCCGAGCGCGCCGTAGGTGGCGCCGGTGATCTCCACCGCGAGCTCGACGATCCGCTGCAGCACGGTGTCGAGGTCGAGCTCGGCGGCGAGTGTGAGCCCCGCGCCGATGAGCATGCGATCGCGTCGTCGCTCCGCATCGATCTCCGCCGGGTCCACGGCGGCAGCGTAGCCGGTTGGCGCGGCTAGCCAGTGCTCGCCGGCGTGCGGCGACGTGCCGGCGTCGCCGGCGCCGGGCGCTGCGGCCGGTAGTCGGCCGTCAGACCGCGCACGACCACGAGGAAGAACGTGATGACTCCCGTCGTGCCGTAGAGCGCGATCATCCACGGGCGCCCGGTGTCGGTCCCGGCAAACACACCGTGCAGGAACGCCAGAATGAACGCCGGGATCGCGAGGAAGTGGATCGCGCGCCACAGGCGCGTGTTGATCGAGGTGCGGATCCAGCTGCTGACCGCGACGATGACGATCCCGTACATGGCGACCACGCCTGCCGTGATCGCAACCGGACGAAACGTTGCGTGCATGGGGACCAGCACGTCGGTGACGGAGAACGGCAGGTAGTCGTGCAGCACCAGCAAGACGATGTGCAGCGCGAGGAGCACGATGCCGACGGTCGCAACGAGCGCATGGAATGTGTTGGCCGACGCCTTGGAGATGCGCCGCTTCACCACGCCCGTGGTCGCGACGAGACCCCACGCGACCGACAGCCAGAGCGCCACGTACGCGCCGATGCCGGCGGCCCGCAGCAGGATCCACATCATCATGCGGCGGTCGCCTCCTCTTGGCGCATCGAAACGAGGATCTCCCCGTCACGCGTGACCAGCGTCGCCGGGAACAGATGCACCGCGTCCGTGCCGAGGAGCAGCGCCTGCGTGGCGTCGATCTCGGCGTCGGCGCACGTCGGCGCCCACACGGTTGCCTGCAGGACGTTGGTACGCGCAGGAGCGCCGGTGCGCGGGTCGATGACGTGATGCGCGTCGGGACCCCAGGCGCGCTTGCAGACCGACGATGTCGCCAGGGCGCCGCTGCGGAGCGTCACCCGAAGCAACTCCGCGGCCGGCACCTCGGGGTCTTCGATGTCGACGTCCACCGGCGGCGCGTCGCCGAGAAGGCGGAGATCGCCGCCCGCGTTGACGAGCACCCACGGGAGACCGGCACCGATGGCGTCCTCGGCGGCGCGGTCGACGCACCAGCCCTTGGCGATGCCGCCGAGATCGAGATGCACACCGGGCGGCAGCACGACCGAGTCGGGCTCGGCGACGATTTCCGTCCACCGACCGCACGGAGTGGCCGGGTGCAGCGTTCCACGAGCCCCGGCGAGCACATCGTCGAAGTCGCGGTCGTAGCCGGCCGCCACGAGTGCGTCGTGGACGGTTGGGTCGAACAGACCGTCGGTCCGCGCCGACGCGCCGAGCGCGAGCCCGAGGACCTCCGCAAACGGGGGTGAAATCGCGGTTCGTTCACCGGCACGGCGGTTCACCGCGGTGAGTTCACTCTCGCCCCGGAACCGCGAGAAGCGCTTGTCTTCGGCCGCAAACCGCGCCTGCACTCGCTTCGCCGCACGGTCGAAGGATGCGTGCGCCGGCCCGATGACAATGATGTCGGTTCCCATCGATCGGAACGAGCGGATGTTCATGGGCTCAGGAGCCTCCGGTGGTGGTGGTCGGCGGCGGGGCGGGGGCGGGCGGGGGCGCCGGCGCCGGCGCGGCGCCCCCCGTGGTCGAGCCTCCCGTGGTAGTCGAGCCTGTGGGCTGCTGGACGGTGACACCGCCCCCACTCGTTGCGCTGGACCACACGGTCTGGACCGGATCGACGATGATCACGCGCCGCGTGATGTGTCGCTCGATCACTCGTTGAGGGGGAGCGTGCGAACGGTGCTGCGCCGCGGTCTCAGCCGGTGGTTTGGGGGCGGCAACCAGCGGCGCGGCGGCCAGAATGAACGCCGCACCGCCCGTTCCCCAGGCAAGACCGCGCAGCCGACTGGTTGACCAGCGGATCCGACGGGGCGTCTCAGTCATCGCCGGGTTCGTACTCGGCGCCTGATCCGGTGCCCGAGCCGGTGCCGTAGGAGTCGTCCGAGGACTCGTTCTCATACGAGTCGTCGCCGCCAGAAGTGGACGGCGTGTCGGTTTCGTTCTCGCTCGGCTCGGCGCTCGCCGAGTGCGTCGAGGCGTCGGCCGTCTGGGATGCCGGCGCGCCGGCCGTCGCCCCGGTGGCGATGGTCACAGTGCCGCCTCCCTTGTGCACGGTGACGGTCCGCCGCACGGTGTGCACCACCGGCGCCTTCCCCATGTTTCGGTGCGTCGCCTTCGCGTCGGCGCTTGGTCCGGTCATGCCCATCGCCAGACCCAGGCCCGCAAGCGCGAGCGCCATGACGAGTCCGGCGGCAACGATCATTGCGGAGCGCTGCTTCATCGCATCTCCCTTTCCTCGGTGATGGGTATGACCGTAGGGGGAGCCGCGTGAGCGGCCGGGCAACCGAGCGCTAAGGGATGGCAAAGTCCGGGTGGCCCCCGGGCGCGGTCAGTCGGCGTGGTGGACGGAGAGACCGCGTACCGCGGAGGAAAGAATCTCCGCCAGGCTTGCGCCCGAGCCGGGAATGTACCGCGCCGTTCCGACACCGAGGGTGAGCGCCCGAGGCGAGTCCCGGCGGGCGTCGTGCGTGGCGATCGCCTCGACCAATCGGGAGAGCACCGCGGTCTCCGCGCCCTCGGCATCGCCCGTAAGCAGGACGCAGATCGTGTCCGGCCCGATACGGGCCGGGAGGTCGGCGTCGCGCACCGCCTCGAGGATCACGCCGGCCGCATCGCGAGCCAGCGTGTCCGCGGCATCCGGGCCTGTTTCGCGAAGGATGGCGCCATAGTCCTCGAGGCGGACGAACACGAAGACCGCCGTCTGCCCGAGACGATCCGCCATGCGCAGGTAATGCTCGGCGATCGCGGCGAACCCTCGAAGGTTGGGGAGCCCGGTTGCGTCGTCCACGGTGGCGAGCTCGCGGCGCACGCGGCGGATCTCGACCGCGTACCGCACGGCGCGCGGCAGCAGCACCGGCAGCGCCGCGGTACGCGGGAGGTGATCCTCGGCTCCGGCGTGACGCGCGACGGTCCCGTCGGCATCGCGTCCCGGCTCGGTCACGACGACGAGGGCCGCATCGGGTGCGGCACGCCGGGCGTCCCGAAGCGCATCCAGCGGGCCGACGTCGCCGAGCCCCAGGACGATCGCATCGCTGGCGGCGGCTTGGGCGGGCAGCGACCGTAGATCGGCTGCGCGCCGGACGGCAAAGCCGTCCTCGGCGGCGATCGCCGCGGCCTCCTCGTCGGTGAGCCCGACGAGGAGCACGGCGACGGCGTCGTTGGTTGTTGCGGGCTGCGCCACGTGGTCTCCGGCGTGTCGTGGGAGGGTTCTCGGCGCGCGCATCATCCCACGAGCCGCCGCCGCCGCCACGTAACCGCCACCGTCATGCAACCGCAACCGGAACGCCACAGCCCGGACGATCAGCGGGCGCAGGTGACCTCGTAGGCTGCAAGCCATGGCATCCGAGGACCCGGGGCGCTCGGGCGGCTTCATTCGCACCCTCGTCGCGATCGCGGCGTCGCTGTCGCTGCTGGGCGGGCTGGTGGTCGCCGCCACCGCGGTTCGGTGGTATTCGCTCCGCACGATCGGGGTCGGCAACGGCTCGTTTCACGCGGTGGTTCCGCCGACCGACGCTTCCGGAACGTCCTACCCGACCGGGCCGTGTTCGCGCCGGCCGTGTAACTATCTCCTGCTCGGCTCGGACTCCCGCGCCGGGCTGTCCGCAGACCAGCAGACGCACTTCGGCAACAACTCGGACATCGGCGGCACGACGCGAGCCGACACGATCATGCTGGTGCACACCGACCCCAATCTCAAGAAGGCGATCGTGCTGTCGTTCCCCCGCGACCTGTGGGTGGACATCCCCGGTCACGGGACGAACAAGATCAACGCCGCCTTCGAGGGCGGGATCGAGGGCGGTGGCCCGCAGCTGATGGCCGACACCGTGAGCGCGCTCACGGGGCTGCCGATCGACCACTATCTGTACGTCGACCTCAACGGCTTCCAGCAGGTGGTGGACACCCTCGGTGGCGTCGACCTGTGCATCCCCTCGTACAACGTGAACACGCCCGGCGACGTCGAGGGCAGCGATGCCGACGGCAACCCGACACAGATCTACTACAGCGAGGTCGGGCACATCGTGGACCCGAACACCGGCCTGGACGTCGTCCCGGGTTGCCAGAAGCTCGACGGATTCCAGGCGCTGGCGTACGTGCGGTCGCGCCACCTTCCCTGCGACCTCATCCCGGACTTCGCCCGGATCGGCCGCCAGCAGCAGTTCATGCGCGCCGTCATCAACCAGATGCTGCAGCCGGCGCAGCTCGCGCGCGCGATCGGTCTCGTCGGTCCGGTCCTCGCGAGCCTCAAGCGGGACCGCGACTTCCTGCCGGGCGACCTCGTCTATCTGGTCGGCCAGTTGCGCGGCCTGAGCACCGGGGCGGTGGAGTTCCGCGCGGTGCCCGGTACGACGGGCATGGAAGGGACCCTCTCGGTGGTTCGGATGGATCCCAGCGCGCAGGAAATCTTCCAGGCGATCCGCGACGGAAAGTCGATCTCCGGGGTCGGCACCGAGCTTTCCTCGACGGCGCCCTCGGAGGCCAACACCGAGGTTGCGGTGCTCGACCACGGGAACGCGACGGGCGCCGCTTCCGTAGAGGACATCTTGATTCGTGCCGGCTTCGACGTGAGCCCGGGCGTCCTCACGACGGGGGGTCTTAAGGGGGTCACCGAGGCGGCGATCGTCTACCGGCCCGACGCCGCGGACCAGGCTCGCGTGGTGGCCTCCTACTTCCCGGAGCTTCGATTGATCCAGGTCAAGAACCTCCGGGCAGCGCCGGTCGCGATGGTGGTGCCGCCGGGCTACGCGCCGAGCGAGCCTGGCGGGCCAAGCACGCCGCCGGCCGCGAGCGAGTGCCCCACCCCGACGGCATAGACTCGCGCGCATGCGCGCGCTCGTGTTGTCCGGCGGCGAGGGATCGCGCCTGCGTCCGCTCACGCACACGCAGGCCAAGCAGCTGATCCCGATCGCCGGCGAGCCCATCTTGTTTCACGCCCTCGACGCCATCGGCGAGGCGGGCATCACCGAGGTCGGCATCGTCATCGGGCACACCGGCGACGAGGTGCGCGCGGCGGTCGGCGACGGCGCACGGTGGGGTGCGCACGTGACCTACATCGAGCAGGAGGCCCCGCTCGGACTGGCCCACGCGGTCCTCACGGCTGCCGACTTCGTGCGGGGCGAGCCCTTCCTCATGTATCTGGGGGACAACGTGCTTATGCAGGGAGTGGCGAGCTTCGTGCGCGAGTTCGAGCGCACGCGCCCGGACGCACAGATCCTGCTGACCCATGTTGCCGAGCCGGAACATTTCGGGGTCGCGGTGCTCGAGGAGGAACGCGTCGTGCGGCTCGTCGAGAAGCCGCGGGAGTTCGTGAGCGATCTGGCCCTCGTCGGCGTCTACGTCTTCGACGACTCGATCCTCGAGGCGTGCGCGACGCTCGAGCCCAGCTGGCGCGGCGAGTACGAGATCACCGAGGCCATCCAGTGGCTCATCGACACCGGCCGGACGGTGCGGGTCGAGCTTGTGGAGGGCTATTGGAAGGACACGGGCCGCCCCGAGGATCTGCTCGAGGCGAACCGCATGCTGCTCGCACGCCGCGCCGCGAGCGTCGCCGGCAGCGTCGACGACGCGAGCACCATCGAGGGCATGGCCGTCGTCGGCACAGGCGCCGTGATCCGCCGCTCGCGGCTCGTCGGTCCGGTGGTGGTCGGTCCCGACTGCGAGATCGAGGACGCGACGATCGGCCCCGACGTCTCGCTGGAAGCGGGCTGCACCGTGCGGGGAAGCACCGTGCGGGACAGCATCCTCATGGCGGGCTGCACCGTGACGGGCGTTGGGGCCTTGGAGGGCTCGATCCTCGGGCGCAACGTCGTGGTGGCTCACGCGGCGTCCAGCGCCTCCCGGCTCGTGGTGGGGGATCAGAGCACGGTCGAGGTGGCCTGAGCCCGGTGCGCGTCACGATCGACGCACGCCCGGCGGTGGATCCCCGCCGCACGGGGATCGGGATGTACACGCAGGCGATGCTGCGCCATCTGCCGCCCGCGATGCCCGAGGACCGCGTTCTCGCCTGGTATCTCGACGTCCGGCGCATCGGTCGGCGGTCTCGCCGGTTCGCCGGCTGGTCGCCCAACCTGCGGGAGCACGCGACGCGGATTCCCTCGCGGGTCTTTGGTCCTGTTTCCTCACGGCTCGGGCTGCCCCGAGGAGAATGGGTCACGGGATCGTTCGACGTGTTTCTCGCAACGAACTTCCTGCCGCCGCCGATGCGCTCGCGGGGCGTCGTCCTCGTCGTGCACGACCTCGCCTTCGAGACCATGCCCGAGACCGCGCCGCATCACGACGCACGCTGGCGCCGCGCGTTCGCCCGGGCGCTCGACCGCGCCGCCGAGGTGATTGTGCCGAGCGAGGCGACGAAGACCGATCTGCTCGCCCATCACGACGTCGACGCCGGTCTCGTCACCGTCGTGCCGCACGGGACCGACGCCGAGGCGTTCGCGCCTGCCGGACCGGCCGAGGTCGGCGCCCTCCGGGCACGGCTGGGCATTGCCGGGCCGTACATCGCGTTTCTCGGCGGGCTCGAGCCGCGCAAGAACCTCGAGCGGCTCGTGCAGGCGTTCGGGATGCTCGAGCATCCGGGGATCTGTCTCGTGATCGCCGGCGGCGCGGTCCGGTGGGCGCCCGGCTACGCCGAGCGCGTGCGGGCCTCGATCGAGACGCTGCCGCCGGAGGTGCGCGAGCGGGTGGTTCGTGTCGGCTACGTCGACGATGTCGATCGCCGGGGCCTGCTCTCCGGCGCTGAGATCCTCGCGTACCCGTCGCTCGCGGAGGGGTTCGGCTTTCCGTTGCTCGAGGGATTTGCGGCAAACGTGCCGGTGCTCACGTCGAACACGTCCTCGCTGCCGGAGGTGGCGGGCGACGCCGCGGTCCTGGTGGATCCGCGCGATCCCGCGGCGATCGCCGCGGGGCTCACCGAGCTGCTCGAGGACGACGACCTCCGCAACGTTGTGCGGGCGGCCGGCACCGCGCGGGTGGCCGCCTTCACCTGGCAGCGCTCGGCACGCGAGACCGCGGCCGTGCTGCGCCGGGCGGCGCAGCACGGCCGGTAGACTCCCGGCGGCCGGCTTGCGCCGGCCGCCTATGACCACCAATCACGTGCTTGTCACCGGTGGTGCGGGCTTTATCGGCTCACACCTCGTCGACGCCCTGCTCGCAGAGCCGGGGCGGCGCGTCACGGTGCTCGACCGTCTGTCGGTGGGCGGGTCGCGGGCGAACCTCGAGCAGCATGACGGCAATCCGCGCTTTTCGTTTGTTCTCGGCGACGTGAACGACGTCGATCTGGTTCGCGAGGTCATCGGCGGTGTCGACGCGGTCGTGCACGCGGCCGCCGAGTCCCATGTCGATCGTTCGATCGACGAGACCCGCGCGTTTCTGCAATCCAATCTGATGGGCACGCAGTCGGTGCTCGAGGCGGTGCGAGCGGCCGGCGTACGCATGCTGATGATCTCGACCGACGAGGTGTACGGGTCGGGCGACCCCGGGGGCGGCTTGTTCGCCGAGGACGCGCCGATCGCGCCGCGCTCGCCGTACGCGTTGAGCAAGGCGGCTGCCGACCTGCTCTGCACGGTGTACCGCACGACGCACGGCGTCGACGTCACGGTCGTGCGCGGCACCAATGCGTTCGGGCCGCGCCAGATCGAGCGCGTGATCCCGACGTACACGATCTGTGCCCTGGAGGGCCAGCCCCTGCCGGTCTACGGCCGCGGCGAGGAGCGTCGGGAGTTCCTCCATGTGCGCGACTGGGCGGCCGCGGCGCTCACGGTGCTCGAGCGTGGCGAGCCGGGGGTGCTGTACAACATCGGCGGGGGTACGGAGTTGTCGAACCTCGAGCTCGCGGAGCGCATCGCCGAGCTTGTCGGCGTCTCGGAGGACCTGATCGCGTTTGTCACCGACCGTCCCGGGCACGACTTTCGCTATGGCGTGACCGCCGAGCGAGTGAAGGCGCTCGGCTGGTCGCCGGCGGTCGGCTTCGACGAGGGCCTCGCCGACACCGTGGCCTGGTATCGCGATCACCGCGAGTGGCTGTACCGGGCGCACAACGTCGATGTGGTCACGCGGCCGAGGCCGCCGCAGGGAGTCGCGTGAGGATCGCCGTCGCCGGTGCCGGCGGCGGCCTGGGCCGCGCGTTCTGCGCGGCGGCACCGGCGCACCATGACGTGATTCCGCTGGCGCATGCCGACCTCGACATCGGCGACCACGACGCGGTGATGGGCGCGGTCGCAGCGATTCGGCCCGACCTGATCGTGAACTGCGCCGCGTTCACCGGCGTCGACGCCTGTGAGACCGATACGGCGCGGGCATTCCGCGATAACGCGCAGGGACCACAGTCGCTCGCGCTCGCCGCGCGGTCCTGCGACGCGATGCTGGTGCACGTCTCGACCGACTACGTCTTCGACGGCGCCAAACAGACCCCGTACGACGAAGTCGACGAGCCCAATCCGCTCGGGGTCTATGGTCGTTCCAAGCTCGCGGGGGAGCGGCTCGTCCGCGCGTGTCTGCCGTCGGCGTTCGTCGTACGAACGGGGTTCGTGTTCGGCGGCGGCACCGATCACCTCTCGGGCCAGCTCGCGCGCTTGCGCGCCGGCGAGCCCGCGGCCGCGCTGGCCGATCGCGTCGGGTCCCCGACGTTCGTGCCGCATCTCGCCGAGCGCCTGCTGCCGCTCGCGCTGACGCGCCGTTTCGGCACGTATCACCTCGCCGGGCCCGAGGCGACCACGTGGTTCGACGTGCTGACGCGTCTTCGCGACCGTGGAGGTCTGCACGGGGAGGTGCGCCCGCAGCATGCCGCCGACCTACATCTGCCGGCTCCCCGCCCCGAGCGCTCGGCACTCACCAGCGTGTTCGTCGAGAACCTGTCGCTTCCGCCGTTCCCGGCGCTCGATGCGGCGCTGGACGCGTTGCTGGCCAGCTAGGCTGCCGGGCCGATGCCCGCCCGTCGTTCCCGCATCGTCGTCCGATCGATCGCCACCTTCCTCGTGCTCGCAGCGGTGGCGTTCGCCTGCATCGCGCCGGGTCGGCGCGCGCCACAGGTCGCGCCCGCGGCGCTCGCGCAGGACGCGCCGCCGGGCACGGTTGATCCCGAGACCGGCCAGATGCTGAACGCCCCGCCCGATCCCGTGACGGCGCCGCTGCCCGACGCCGTCGACGCCGGCGTGTTCCACACGCGGACCCCGATCAAGCACGTCGTGTTCCTGATCATGGAGAACCGCAGCTTCGACAACATGTTCGGGCGGTTCCCCGGAGCCGACGGGTCCCTCGTGGGCAACGATCACGGCGAGGTTCGCCCGCTCACCAAGGCGAACCTGCAGCGGGCCCACGACCTGCCGCACTGCTACAACTGCAACGTCGCGTCGATCGACGGCGGTCTGATGGACGGCTTTAACCAGACGACCTACGCCGACGAGGGAGCGTTCACCCAGTTTCATCCGGATCAGATCACCGCGTATTGGAACTGGGCCGAGCGCTACGCGCTCGCCGACAACTTCTTCGCCTCCGCGGTCGGGCCCTCGTTCCCCAACCACATGTTTTCGATCGCCGCCACGTCAGGGGGCGCCTTGGACAACCCGTGGCAGCCGCCGCCGAACCTCACGGAGATGCAGCAGGAGGGCTACGCGAAATCCTGGGGCTGCGACATCGCGCGCGACGGCTACGTCGAGGTGATCGATCCCGAGGGCTACATGGTGAAGGTGGCGCCGTGCTTCGACTTCGAGACCGAGGGCGACCTGCTCAACGCCAAGCACATCCCGTGGGCCAACTACGCGGCGACGAATAGTCAGCTCGGCTACATCTGGTCCGCCTACGCGGCGATCAGCCGCTACCGGGACAATGCCCAGTTGTGGAGCAAGCACATTCGTCCGGTCGACGACGTCATCCGCGACATCCAGGCCGACCGGCTCCCGCCCGTGACGTGGATCACACCGCGCTTCCAGCTGTCGCAGCACCCCGAGTACAACTTCTGCTGGGGTCAGAACTGGACCATCGAGGTGATCAACGCGCTGATGCGCTCGGCCGCGTGGAAGGACACGCTCCTCGTCATGACGTGGGACGACTACGGCGGCTTCTACGACCACGTGCCGCCGGTGCGTCTGGACGACTTCGGCCTCGGGATCCGCGTGCCGGCGATGATCATCAGCCCTTACGCGCGCCGGGGCTTCGTCGACCACACGATGTACGAGTTCTCGAGCGTGCTGCGGTTCATCGAGGACAACTGGGGCTTGACGCAGCTCACGCGGCGCGACCGCATCGCCGACGGGCTCGGCGGGTCGCTCGACTTCTCCCGGCCGCTGCTGCCGCCGTCGCCACAACCGCTCCGGCAGGACTGCCACGGCGCCATTTGGGACACACCGGCCCCGACGGACGGCTGAGCACCGGCACCCCTGCCTGCGCCGATCGACGCAGGCGGGCGCCCGGAGGGCACTGCTACGCTTCGCGGGATGACCACGCCCGAACCCGAGGACGAGGGCTACCTGGCGCTGTCGCGCAACCTCTACTGGTCGCAGGAAACCGGTGCGCGCCAGCAGGTCGGAACCAAGCAGGTCCGCGAGCAGATGCTCGAGTTCGTCGCGCATATGCGCACCGACGAGCGCCTGTCGATTCCGCTCGGCGAGCCGCATCTGGCCGCACGCACGCCCGGCAAGCGCCGCGCGAAGTATCTGCTCTTCAAGAGCGGGCGCTTCGCCACTCGCCGGTACGACCGGCTCATCGGCGACGCGATGGATCTCACGGTTGCCCTGGCCGAGCGTGTGATCGAACTCGAGCAGGAGGTCGACGAGCTTCGCACCCAACTCGGTGAGCTGCGCCACGGGGATGCGGAGGAGCAATCGTGAGGATCGCGGTGCTGCATCCGCAGACGTCGTTCGTGCGCGGCGGCGCCGAGCTGCACACGGAATCTCTCACGACGGCCCTTCGCGAGGCGGGACACGACGCCGAGATCGTGACGATCGCCGGCAAGTGGTATCCGGGCGCCGAGCTCGTCCATCAGATGGCCGTGTGGCGGAGCTTCGACGTGAGCGAATCCAACGGCATGAAGATCGACGCCGTCATCGCGCTCAAGTTCCCGGCGTACCTGGCGCCCCACGACCGCAAGATTGTGTGGCTCATTCACCAGCACCGCTCGGCCTACGAGCTGTGGGACCACACCGAGTACGGCGATCTCAAGGTGCAGGACGACGGCGCGCAGGTTCGCGATCTCATCCATGCGGGGGACCGCGTCGGTCTGGGCGAGGCCAAGCGCATCTTCACGAACTCCAGAAACGTCGAGCAGCGCCTGTGGAACTCGCTCCGCATCCCGGCCGAGCCGCTCTACCATCCCTCGCCCGCCGCCTCGGCGTTGCTGGAGATGTCGCCGGGACCGGCGGGGGACTACGTGCTGTATCCGAGCCGGATGGAGGCGTTGAAGCGCCAACACCTGGTGGTCGATGCGATGCAGCACGTCAAGAGCGACCTGCGGCTCGTGCTTGTCGGCCGTGGTCCGAACGAGCGCGCGCTCCGCGATCAGATCGCACGTCTTGGCCTCGGGGACCGGGTCGCGATGGAGATCGGGGTCTCGGACGATCGGCTCCACGAGCTGTACCTCGGCGCGCGCGCCGTCTACAACGGCCCATTCGACGAGGACTACGGCTATGTCACGATCGAGGGGATGGCGGCGAGCCGCCCCGTCGTGACGCTGCGCGACGCAGGCGGCCCGCTGGAATTCGTTGAGGACAATCGCACCGGTCTCGTGGTCGCGCCCGATCCGCGGGCGATCGCCGCCGCGTTCGATCGCATCGCTGGCGACGACGATCTCGCCGGGCGTCTGGGCCGGGAGGGCAACGCGCTCGTCCGCGCGACCGTGCCGACGTGGCCGCAGATCGTCTCGCGGCTCTTGGATTGATGCGCGCAACTCTTCGCAGCGCCCGGCGCGCGATGCGCGGGCGCCTCGCCCCGCCCCGACCCGGCGGCGTCGCGTCACTGGGGCCGCTGCCCCCCGCCCCGACGGGGATCGCGACGTACCACCGCGCCGTGCTCGACGGGCTCGCCCGCATCGGCTTCACGCGGGAGATTCCCGTCGATCCGATCTGGCCGGTACGCGAGGCCGACCTTGCGCGGGTGCCCGGGTACCGGCTCGGGGTCTATCAGCTGGGCAACAACGTGGCGTTTCACATGCCGATCTACCGGATGATCTGGCACGTCCCGGGGCTCGTCGTGTTGCACGACCTCGCGCTCGACGACTTCGTGCGCGGCCTGCAGACGAGCGGGGACCGCCTCGGCTACGTCGCCATCCGGGAAGCGCTCGAGGCGCGCGAGCTCCTGACCCTCGCGGATGCGCGCGCGAACCCGCCGCTGCGCGTCCCGTGGGTCGCGGCCGTCGCGCGGCGTGCGCGCGGCATCATCGTGCACGCCGACTTCTGC
The DNA here is from genome assembly GCA_963816105.1 of uncultured Actinomycetes bacterium. Taxonomy (GTDB): domain Bacteria; phylum Actinomycetota; class UBA4738; order UBA4738; family HRBIN12; genus AC-51. The sequence goes on from CAWFJH010000005.1 coordinate 203,629, forward strand.
CGGCGGTATCTCGAGCAGATCGGGTGCAGGACCCCGATCTTCGTCGTGCCACACCCACGGGTCGAGGCGCCGGCGGCGATCGCGGCCGCCGCGCCGACCGCGGCGAGGCTGCGCGCGGCCGCCGAGGCGCGCGGCGCCCGCACCCTGGTGGTCGCCGCGGGCGACGTCACCGAGGCCAAGCAGCTGGAGGCCCTTCTCGCCGCCGTCGCGCGTCTCCCGGCCGACGTGCATCTTGCCGTGGTCGGGCGACGTGTCGAAACGTACGACTTCGCGGCGGTGGCCCAGCGCACCGGGCTCGGCCGACGCGTGCACCTCGCGACCGACGTGTCCGACGATGTGTTCCTCGGCTGGCTCCAGGCTGCCGACATCGTTTCGGATCTGCGCTTTCCCCATCGAGGCGAGGTCTCCGGTACGCTGTTTCGCGCGCTGCAGATCGGGCGCCCGACGCTCGTCTCGGCAACCGGCACCTACCTCGACGTGCCCGCCGAGACCGTCGTGACGGTGGCGCCCGGCGAGCCGGATCCGGCGGAGCTCGCCGCGCGGATCGGCGAGCTCGTTGCCGACCCCTCCCTGCGTGCGCGTATCGGCGATGCGGCGCGCGCCTACGAGGACGGGCTCGCGCGGAGCGAGGCGACGGCCCGCGGCTATGCCGAGGCCATCCGCGGGACCATCCGCCTGGTCGAGGATCCGGTCGGCGTGCCGATGCGGCGATGGGCAGACGCGCTGGCGGACATCGGCGTGCAGGAACCCGACCTGGCCTCGGGCGTCGGGCTGCGCTACGCCCGCGCCCTCGAAAGCTTCACGCATCCGTCATGACCGTTCCCCGGGGCGCCGGGGACCCCTTGCTACACTCGCCCTGACCAGCGGCTTCACCGCATCGCGTCCCTCGCAAGGAGTTCCACGATCACCACCGTCACCACCGTCACCGAGCGCACGTCCGAGCCGCCGCGGCTGCGTGTCCGTCAGCGCGCCCGAGAACTCGCGGGCTACCGCGAGATCCTGTGGAACCTCGTCCGCAAGGAGCTGAAGGTCAAGTACACGGCCTCGGTGCTCGGCGCCGTGTGGTCGCTCCTCAACCCCGTCGTGTTCCTCGCGGTGTTCAGCTTCGTCACACTCGTCCTCAAGGGCCAGATCCCGAACTACCCCGCGTTCCTCCTCTCCGGTCTGCTCGCGTGGAATCTGTTCTCCGTGGCGCTTGGGCAGGGAGCGCAATCGGTGATCGCGAACGCGAACCTCGTGAAGAAGGTGTACTTCCCGCGCGAGATCCTGCCCCTTGCCACCGTGGGCGTCTGTCTCGTGGACTTCGTGCTGCAATCCACGGTGCTGATCGCCTTCTTCGTGCTGTCCGGCTACGGATTCCAGCTCAACACGCTGTGGCTCTATCCGTTCGCCTTTGTGGCCGTGGTGCTCATCACCGTGGCGTTCACCTTCCTCGTGGCGGCGCTCAACGTCCGCTACCGCGACGTGCAGCACCTGATCGGATTGGCGCTGCTGGTGTGGTTCTGGATGACACCGATCGTCTACTCGGCCGGCACCGTCTACACGAGCATGGTGAACTCGCGTTTCGGGATCACGGCATGGCGCGTCTACCTGCTCAACCCCGTCACGTGGGTGGTGATGGGGTTCCAGCGCGCGCTGTATCACTCGTCTGATGCGGTTCTGGCGCCGTACTCGGCTGAACAGCTCGCCGCGGGTCTCTCGATCGTCTGCGTGGTCGCCGTGGTCGCCGTGTATCTGACCTGGCGGCTGTACTTCTCCATGTCGGGCGACTTCGCGGAGGAGCTGTGAGCCTCGCGATCGAGGTCCTCGACGTCTCCAAGCGCTTCCGCGTCTACCGCGAGAAGCCGACGTCGCTCAAGCAGCGGTTGTTGTCGGGCCGCACGCGCGCCGAGGACTTCTGGGCGCTTCGCGATGTGTCGTTCGAGGTGACGCAGGGCGGCACGCTCGCGCTCATCGGTCACAACGGCTCTGGCAAGTCGACGATGCTGAAAGTGATCGCGGGGATCCTGCGCCCGACCAAGGGGCTGGTGCGCGAACGCGGCCGGATCGCCGGACTGCTCGAGCTCGGTGCGGGCTTCCATCCGGAGCTCACCGGCCGCGAGAACGTCTATCTCAACTCGTCGTTCCTCGGACTCTCGCGGTCGGACACCGACCGCATCTACGACGACATCGTGGGATTCGCCGAGCTCGAGGACTTCATGGACACGGCGGTGAAGTTCTATTCCTCGGGCATGCTCGTGCGTCTTGGGTTCGCCTGTGCCGTGCACGTCGAACCGGAGATCATCCTGATCGACGAGGTGCTTGCGGTCGGCGACGAGGCGTTCCAGGCTCGCTGTCTCGACAAGGTTCGCTCGTTCCAGCGGGAGGGGCGTTCGATCGTGCTCGTGAGCCACGCGCTCGACCTGGTGCGGCAGCTCTGCGACAACGCCGTGATGCTCAGCCACGGCCGGGTCCACGCGATGGGCGCCCCCGACGACGTCGTGCGGGAAATGCGTCTGACGATTCTGCACAACGACCTCGCGTTCGCCCGTGAGGAGGGTTCGAAGGAGGTCGAGATCGTTGCCTTCGAGCTGCTGCACGACGGCGTGCCGTTCGACGGGGCGGTCACGGCGGGGGAGATCGTGACGATGCGGATCGAGGTGCGAGCCGCGGAGCCGGTCGAGGACCCGGTGGTCTCGTTTGCGATGCACGACGCGACGAACGCGTTTGTGTTCGGCGACGACACGGCACGCCACGGCGTCGATCTCGGCAGCGTCGAGGGCCGGCGGCACATCGTGTTCGACGTCGGTCCGATCCCGGTGACGGGCGGCAAGTACTGGATCACACTCGGCGTGCACTCGCGCGACAACGCGCGCGTCTACCACGTGCAGGACCAGCGCTACTCCTTCGACGTGCGGCAGTCCGAGGGCCGGCGCGACCAGTTCTCGATCCCCGTCGCCGTCCGTGTGGAGAACCCATGAGCGACGTCCCGACCCAGAAAGGCATCCGACAGATGACGATCGGATTGATCCTCGTGTCCGTGACTCTGGCCGCGGTCGCGCAAGTGACGCTCAAGTTCGGCATGAACCACGTGACCGATGCGAACGGCGGCACGCTCGCGATCAACGCGGACTCGCTGCGGCAGATCCTCGCGACCTGGCAGGTGTGGCTCGGCCTTGCGATCTTCGGCGTGTCGGCGGTGCTGTGGCTGTTCGCGCTGTCGCGCGCGTCCCTGTCGTTCGCCTATCCGTTCGCGGCCCTCGGCTACGTCATCATCGTGGCTGCCTCGATCGTGTTCTTGCATGAGCACGTGCCGCCGATCGGGTGGGTCGGCGTGGCGTGCATCGTGGCGGGCATCCTGCTCATCGCCCAGGGGGCCCCGTCGGGATGACGGTTCCGCCGGCCGCCGATCTCGCGGTGGTCATCGTCAACTACAACACCGGGGACTGGCTCGCCAGGTGCCTGCGTTCCCTCGCCGCCTCGCGCGGCGATATCGCGGTCGATGTGCTCGTGATCGACAACGCGTCCGAGGACGGGTCGGCGGAGGCTGCGGAGGGGTCCGCCGACGGGGTGCGTCTGGTTTGCAACGACACGAATCGCTATCTCTCCCCGGCATGGAACCAGGGAGCGGCGGCGACGGATGCGCCGTATCTGCTCTTTCTCAATCCGGACACGGAGTGGTTCGGAGGCACGCTCGCCGATCTCGTCGCAGTGGCGCGGGCGAACCCGGACGCGGGCATGGTGGGTCCGATGGTGCGCAACCTCGACGGCACGGTCTACGCGAGCGGGCGGCGGTTCCCGAGCCTGCTCGTGGGGCTCGGCCACGCGTTCGTCTCGCTCGTGCGCAGCGACAACGCCTTCTCGCGCCGGTACCGCATGGACGACTGGGACCGCGCCACCGATCGCGACGTCGACTGGGTGAGCGGGTGCTGCATGTTGTTGCCGCGCAGCGCGTTCGAGGCCGTCGGGGGGTTCGATGAGCGCTTCGCGCTCTACGCGGAGGAACTCGACATCGCCTCGCGCCTGCACGATGCGGGCCTGCGCGTCGTCTTCACCCCGGTCGCCGAGGTCATCCACGCGGAGGGCGTCTCGACCGGCGGCGACCGGCGGCCGCACCGGCTCGTCGTGATGCACTCGGACAGCCTCTATCGCTACTACGCCCTGCATCGAAGCGCCGGATGGCGTGGCGTAACCTTGCCGTTCGTATGGCTCGCGCTTCGGGCGCGCGCCGAGCTGGCCTGGCTGTTGGGGAAGGTGACGCACCGGTGAAGGCGGTCGTGCTGGTGGGCGGGTTCGGGACGCGGCTGCGACCGCTCACCGAGACGATCAAGAAGGAGCTCCTGCCGCTCGTCGACCGGCCGATCCTGGACCATGTGCTCGACCGGCTGGTCGAACACGGCGTGCACGAGGTCATCATGTCCTCGCCCTACCTCGAGGAGGCGTTCCATCCCTTCATCGAGTCGCGCCACGGCGAGCCGCTGATCACGTGGATCACCGAGACCGAGCCCCTCGGGACCGGCGGTGCGATCGTGAACACGCTTGCGGCCGTCGGGGATGAGCCCTTCGTTGCGCTCAACGGCGACATCCTGACCGACCTCGACCTCACGGCGATGCGCGATCTCCACCGGGAACGCGGGGCGGCCGTGACCATCGCGCTGCATCACGTCGAGGACGCGCGCGCGTTCGGTCTCGTGGAGGTCGACGCCGACGGGAGGGTGCTCGCCTTTCGTGAGAAGCCGGAGCAGCCGATCGAGGGCGACGTCAACGCCGGCACGTATCTGTTGGACCCGGCCGTGCTTCGCGCGTGGACGCCCGATCGCGAGATCTCGATCGAGCGCGAGATCTTTCCGGCGGTGATCGCCGCGGGGCATCCGGTCTTCGGTTTCGGGGGCGACTTCTACTGGATCGACCTCGGCACGCCGGAGAAGTACCTCCAGGCGCACGCGGACCTGCTTGCCGGGCGGGTCCGGGGTGTCACCTACGAGGCCCCCTGGATCGCGCCGAACGCCGACGTCGAGCCCGGTGCGGCGGTCGATGCGCAGAGTGCGGTCGGCGCGGAGGCTCGCGTCGCCGCCGGCGCCACCGTCGAGGCAAGCGTCCTGCACCCCGGCGCCTCCGTCGCCGCCGGCGCCGTCGTGCGCACATCGATCATCGGCCCGGGCGCGCACGTCGGCGCGAACGCGCGCCTCGAAGATGCCGTGTTGGGGGCCGGGGCGCGCGTCGCCGACGGCGCCGACCTCACCGGGGTCCGGGTTGGCACGGACGCCGAAGCGGAAGCGGAAGCCCCTTCCTCCTAAGGGATCCGGGTGTCGGGTGACCGGCCCGCGCCGCGCATCCCCCGACCGGGCGACTCAACGGCCGTACGATCGGGCCCGATGTCCTTTGTACGGTTGGCGTCGGCCAGGGTCTGGAGATCGTGATGCGTCGGGTGTGCACGAGAGCGGCGTTGGTCCTTGCCATCGCCGCGCTCCTCCAACCCGGCGGCGTGACCGGTCCGAGCGCGGCCGCGGCCGCCGGCTTCACGTTCTACGGATCCGGCTACGGCCACGGCATCGGTATGTCGCAGTGGGGCGCCTACGGCTTGGCGAAGATGGGCTGGAGCCACGCCGACATCCTCGAGCACTTCTATCAGGGGACGAAGGTCGGCCCGGACCCGAGCGTGCCGGCACGGATTCGCGTGGGGCTCACCTGGCAACGAACGATGGTCCACTGCGCGCGGTCGCCGGACCGGTGCGCATCTGGGAGGGCGCGCCGTCGACCGGACGGCGTGTCGGGACGATCCAGGCCGGGGCGACGTGGCGCGTGCTCGCCCGGCAGGACGCGTGGGCGGTGCGCAACGCGGCGGGCGCGCTTGTCGGCGGCCACCTGTGGGGCGGGCCGGGCACCGACCTGGTGCTTACCTACGAGAACGCCGGTGCGCGGGTCTTCGTCCCGGAGGCCGATGCAATCTGGGGGAAGGGCTTCGCCTACGCTCGCGGCACGATCGAGATGAACCTCACCTCGTGCGGCGACGCGAACGGCTGCATGGAACGGATGATCGCCCGCCTCGGCCTCGAGGACTACCTGCTTGGTATCGGCGAGGTGCCGGCGTCGTGGCCGATGGAGTCGCTTCGCGCGCAGGCCGACGCCGCTCGCACGTACGCCGCCTACTCGCTCGTGCACTACGGGCTCCGCGCCGAGTGCAACTGCGATCTCACCGATGGCTCGTCGGACCAGACCTACATGGGGTACTCGCGCGAGGCCGGCACCGACGGCGCGCGATGGGCCCATGCCGTGACCTCGACGGCCGGAGAGGTCATCACCTACCACGGCGCGCTCATCCAGGCGTTCTACGCTGCCTCCGACGGCGGCCACACCGACAGCGTGCAGGACGTCTGGCACGGCGGGAACCCCGCCTACGCCATTCCGTGGCTCACGGGGGTGTGCGATCCGGGAGAGGCGACGGCCGCGAATCCCTGGACCGAATGGTCAACGACGATGTCGGCCGCCGACGTGACGTCGCGCCTGGCTCCGTATACCGGATCGATCGGCACGGTCGCGCGCTTCACCTCGGTCAGACGCGGGGAGGGCGGCCGCGTCATCACGGCGGTCGCGACGGGCAGCACGGGCAGCGCCACGGTGACGGGTGCGGAGATGAAGTCGGCGCTCGGGTGGTACGACGAGCGAGTGTGGATCAACTCCAACCGCACGATCGTCGGGCGCATCCGCTCGGCCTATGACGATTTGGGGTGTCGCCCCGGTCTGCCGTCGTCGCCGCAACAAAACGTGACGGGCGGCGCCCAGCAGTTCTTCGTGACGGGCGGCCTGTACGCCAACGCCGCCAAGGGTCTGACCGTGTGGTTGCATGGTCCGATCGACAACGAGTTCCGAGCCGTCGACGCGGCCGCCGGGGTGCTCGGCGTCCCGGCCGGACGGCCCGTGCCGATCGGCGGCGGCGCCACGGCGAGGGCGTGCGGGCAATGCCGGCGGGTGTCGTTCGTCGGCGGCAGGATCTACATGTCGCCTGCGACGGGAGCTCGCGCGCTCTGGGGTCCGGTGCTCACCGCGTATCTCGGGCGCGGCGGCGCGACCTCCACGCTGGGGCTGCCGGTCACCCGCGTCATCAAGCGGCCGAATGGACGAACCCGCGCATCGTTTCAGCACGGGAGCATCGTCTGCCCCGCGAGCGGCGCCTGCACGATCAACGCTACCTAGACGCGGCCACGGCGCTCAGCAGCCGGGTCCGTTCCTCGCCTCAGGGGCGTTCGAGGTGCACGCGAACGACTCGACGAAGCCCTGCGCAAGCGTCGTCGCCTGCGCCGTCGTGATCGATCCGGGACACGTCAGGAGCTTGTTCCATGCGGTGAAGGCAAGCGACGTGCCCGACGGGAGGTCGGGGTACGGGATGAGATAGGTGGCGGGGTTGTTCTGGGCGATCGGGGCGAGCGCGGCCACCGTCTTGACCGGCAACCCGTCGTCCCCCGCGGGTCGGTAGTACATGATCACCGAACCGTGCTCCAACGAGTGCACGGCCTGGGTTTCGTGATAGCCGGCGAGGGTATCGGCCGTGTAGACGCGAGGCTGGTCGGGCAACGGCGTCGGGTCGTGCGGCCCGGCGACCGCGGGATGCATGTCGTAGGTGTAGGACGATCCCGACGGGATGTGGTTGCGCGCAGGGTCCGTGTAGGGCGTCTGCAGATCGCCGCATTTCGCGGCCTGCGCGGCGGCAAGCGCCGCCGCGGACAGCGGCGTCGGTGCGGACGGCCGCTGGAACCACGAGATCGCCAGGAAGACGACGAGCCCGACCAGGCCGCCGATGAGCGCCCGCCGGGTCGCGGCGCGCCGGGCGTGGGCTTTGGCGGCGCGCTCGCGTTCGAGCCGTTTCGCCTCCTTCTTCTGCTGCCGAGCAGCCGGTGTCGCGGACGGCGTGCGCGTCGCGGTGGCGGTCGGCGACGACGATGGACCACTGGCGCGCGGGCGTCGGCGCCCCTTGCGCTTCTTGGCCATCAGCTCGTGGGGTTGAACGTGAACGTGTCGGGGATCGGGTCGGGCAGTTGGTCTTCGGTGCCCAGCGTGACCACCACCACCGTCTGGTCGTTGAGCCCGACGAGCGTCGAGTCGCCGGTGTACGGCTGGCCGTCGATGAACACGCGCACCTGGCGATCGCCGCTCGCACACTGGTTCCCGATGCACTCGGGGGTGAAGTACACCCCCCACACATCCATGAATTGGCCGAGCACCGGCTGGAAGTTGGGGTCGGCCGACTCGACGTGGACGGTGCCGGTCGCGTCGTGCGTGTGCAGCGGCGAGAACACCTGCTGCTGCTGGCTGTAGCCCACCTCGGCGGGCACCTCGACGGGCTGGCCGTCGATGTAGATGAACAGGCGGACGTGGTGGTGGAGCACCGTCTCGCTCAGTTCGGGCAGGCCCAGCGCGGCCAGGCGCGCGTTCGCCTGCTGGAGGTTGTTCGGCCACGGCGGCGGGGTCTGCATGACGCCGGGCAGGGTGGCCGGGTCGGGCAGCACCACCCCCGGGGGGGTCGAGGACCCCGCCTGGGTCTCCCCGCCGGGGTTCAGGAGCAACAGCAACCCGATCACTGCTGCGCCGAGGACGACGCCGACGATCAGGGAGAGGCGGCGGTTGCGCGATCGTGAAGCCTGCTTGCGCTGGATCTCCTCGCGCTCGAGGCGCGCCTGCTCCTTGCGCTCGGCCTTGGTGAGGCGCGACTGGTCCTCGGTCGTCAAGGCGCGACCGCCGTCGTATGCATCGCGCCAGGGTACCGAAACAGGTCGCGGCAACGGCTTGCGCCACCCAGGGGGCAAACCTATGCTCGCCATGCCTTCCCCGACGGCGCCCGCGGGCTTGCGCGGGCAACCGAGAGGGGGGTGGTGCAATGGCGCAAACCTCGGAGGGTCAGACCGTCAAGGTCCCCGATGCGCCCAATCCGAGCGGCCTCGACCGCTTCTTCATGATCACCGAGCGCGGCTCGACCGTGCGCACGGAGATCCTCGCCGGCCTGACCACCTGGCTGACGATGGCCTACATCCTGTTCGTGAACCCCGCCATCCTGGGGGCGATCCCGGACAACCAGGGCACATCCCTCGCGTTCCCGCAGGTCCTTACGGTCACGGCGCTCGCCGCGGGTGTGATGACCATCGCGATGGGCATTTGGGGCCGCTACCCGTTCGCCATTGCGGCCGGGCTCGGGCTCAACGCCTTCGTCACGTTCACGCTGGTGGGGCAGTTGGGGCTCACGTGGCCCGAGGCCATGGGCGTCATCGTGATCGAGGGCGTCGTCATCTCGATCCTCGTGCTGACCGGATTGCGCGAGATGATCATGGACGCCATTCCGATGGATCTGAAGCTCGCGATCGGCATCGGCATCGGGATGTTCCTGGCGATCATCGGGTTCGTTAACGGCGGCGTGGTCGTGCCGGGCTCCGGCACCGTCGTCACGATCAACCCCGACCTCACGACCCTGCGTGTGCTGGTGTTCCTCCTCACGCTGGGGGTCACGGCGGCGCTCGTCGCCCGAAACGTCCGCGGGGCGATCCTGATCGGCATCGGCTTCGGCACGGTGATCGCAACGGTGATCAACATCGGGTGGGGCAGCAAGCACATCTGGGACGCCGTCGGGCCGGGCATTGCGCAGCTCCCGTCGAGCATCACCGCGACGCCCGATTTCGCGCTCGTCGGGAACTTCAACTTCAAGGTGTTCAGCGTGCTGCCGTTCCTCACGGCGCTCGCGGCGATCATGTCGGTGATGCTGTCGGACTTCTTCGACACGATGGGAACCGCGGTCGGTCTGGGCAAGGAAGCCGGCCTCCTCGACAAGGACGGGAAGCTCCCGGGCATCAAGCGCGTGCTGTTCGTCGACGGTGTTGCCGCTGCGGTCGGGGGCGCGACGTCGTCATCCTCGAACACGACGTACATCGAGTCGGGTGCGGGGATCGGCGACGGTGCGCGCACCGGTCTGGCCGCGGTCGTGGTCGGCGCGCTCTTCCTGCTCGCGATGTTCTTCTCACCGATCGCGGGCGTTGTGCCGCCGGAGGCGACCGCGCCGGCGCTCATCATCGTTGGCTACTTGATGATGAAGTCGGTCGGGGATATCGACTGGCGGGACGCGGCGATCGGCATCCCCGCGTTCCTCACGATCACGTTGATGCCGTTCACCTACTCGATCACGAACGGTGTGGCGGCGGGATTCGTCTCGTACAGCCTGATCAAGATTCTGCAGGGCAAGGGGCGGGACGTGCACATCCTCACGTACATCGTCTCGCTGCTGTTCATCGGCTACTTCGTGCGCGGGCTGCTCGCCTAGTCCCAGCGCAGGAAGTCCGACGTCTCGATCGACGGGCGGGGCCGCGAGGCCCCGCCCGTCGGCATCGGTCCGCAGGCCACGGTGCCCAGGGCGTACCAGCCGTCGTCGAGGCCGAGTGCCGCGCGCGTCTCCTCCTGACAGAACAAGGTCGAGCTGATCCAGCAGCTCGCGACGTCCTGGTCGTGCAGCGCGAGCAGCAAGGTTTGGATCGCCGCGCCCCCCGCCAGCAGGAACATCTCGCGCTCGGCTCCCGCCCGCTCGGCGTCCGAGTATGGGTGCGCGCCGTCGAAGCGCACGAACGGCACGATCAGGGTCGGCGCGGCGCCGAGCACCGCGTCGCTCCGTGCGATGCGTTCGGCGATGACGTCCTCGGGTGTGCCGTCGGTACGGAGGTCGACGCGCCACGCCTCGGCAATCGCACCGAGCAGGGCGCGCTTCGCCGGCGCCCCGTCGAGCCCGACGAACAGCCAGGGCCGGGTGTGGTGCGGCGCGGGGGCGGTGCACGCTGCTTCGACGGCCGCCGCGACCGCGTCGCGGGATACCGTGCCGTCGCCGAAGGAGCGAATCGTCCGGCGGGCGTGCAGCGCCTGCAGCGGCGATTCCCGGAAGAGATCCTCCGCGGCCGGTCGCACGAGATCCGCGCCGGTGCCGTCGGGGGCCTCCCACGTGAGCCCCCGCACGATCGCGACGGGCAGGCGTGCCGCCTTGCCCATGACGATCCCGGCGGCGGCCGCCACCTGATCGGCGAGCGCGATGACCGTCACGTCGAGCGGGCGCCCGGTGTGATCGGGGGTGCCACGCAGGTCGACGATCGCCGGCATGCCGGCAACGCCGATCGCCACGTCGAGGACACCGTCGCGCCAGGGACGCCCGAACGTGTCGGTGATGACGACGCCGAGCCGTGCCAGACCGAACCGTTCGCACAGCACCGCGCGGATGCGCGCCGCCGACCCGTCGGGATCATCCGGCAGCAACGTCAGCATGCCCTCGGCGACGTTGGAGGCGTCCACGCCGGCGTTGGCGCAGACGAACCCGTGGCGTGTCATGGCGATCGTCAGTTCGCCGCGACGGGCGACCACCCGAACGGTCTCGGCGGCGACGACCGCGTCGCGGTCGTTCGCCGCCGCGACCGTGCCCTCCGCCTTCGAGACCACCTTTTGTGTGACGACGACGACGTCGCCCTCGTCGGGGCCGATCGGCGCGAGCGCGTCGGCGAGCATCGCCGCCAGATCGTCGCCGGGCTGGATCTCGGGCAGGCCCGGCACGGGCGTGACGGCGAGGCTCATGCGAGGAGCTCCAGCGCCGCACGCGCGACCGCCTCGGCGCGTTCGTCGTCCACCATGATGGTGTCCGTCGCCGCGCACCGCATTCCGAGTGAGGCCGTCACGGCGCCGATCGAGTCGGCATCCGCGTCGTCGAGCAGCCACGCGCCGAGCAGCTCGCGATAGTGCGCGGCGACACCGCCGGCGCTCACCTCGATCCCCACCGCCGGCATGAGCCGGTCGGCCATCCCGGCGACGGGCACCCCGCCGACGATGCCGCTCACGCCGACGGCCGCCTGCCGCCGCGCCGCGACGGCGTCGCGAATTCCTGGGATCGCGAGGATGGGGCCGATCGACACCACCGGGTTCGAGGGACAGAACACCACCGCGTCGGCCGCCGCGATCGACTCGAGCACGCCCGGTGCGGGCCTCGCCGCGGCGGCGCCGACGTAGCGCACGTCCACAACCGCGTCGGCGCCGCCGCGGCGCACCCAGTACTCCTGGAAGTGCAGGTCGAGCGTCTCGCCCGTGCTCGCGTCGACGGCGTCGATCCGCGTCTCGATCGGGTCGTCGCTCGCAGGCAGCAGCCGTGCGCCCACGCCGAATCGCGCGGCGATCCTCGCGGTGGCCTCGGCGAGGGTGGCGCCCTCGGCGAGCAGCCCGGTCCGATACAGATGTGTTCCCAGATCGAGATCCCCGAGCCCGAACCAGGCCCGGTCGGGCTCGATCGCGCGCACCTCCTCGGTCGCCCGGAACGTCTCGTCACGGCGCCCCCAGCCGCGCGCGCGATCGAACGCGTCGCCGAGCCAGTAGGTGACGGAGTCGGGGTCGGGGCTCACGTGCAGGCCGTGGACCACGATGTCGTCGGCGACATTGAGGATGACGGTGAGGTCCGTACCGGGCACGACGCGCGCGAGCCCCCGCAGGAACTTTCCCGCGCCGATGCCACCCGCCAACGCCGTGACCTTCATTCCGGCCAAGGGTAGTAGGCTCGCGCGGGATGGCCGCCGTCGATACCGCAGCCACCACCACGCCCGCCGTCCGTCGCCGTGCGCTCGCCCGGGCGGACGCCGGCAAGTCGCTGTCGCTCGAGGAACTCACCGCCCTGCTCGAGGCCGACGGCGACGACCTCACCCGGCTCCTCGCCGTCGCCGGACGCATGCGCGATCTCGGCTGGGGCGACGTCGTGACGTACTCGCGCAAGGTCTTCGTGCCCCTCACGATGCTGTGCCGCGATCACTGCCACTACTGCACGTTCGCAAAGCCACCGGCGAAGCTCGAGTCGCCCTATCTGTCGCTCGAGGACGTGGTGGGCATCGCCACGGCCGGCGCGCAGGCCGGCTGCAAGGAAGCGCTGTTCACCCTTGGCGATCGCCCGGAGGACCGGTATCCACAGGCGGGCGCATGGCTGGCGTCGCACGGCTACGGCTCGACGCTCGAGTACGTGCGCGCGGCGTCGATCGCCGTGATCGAGCGCACCGGTCTGCTCCCGCATCTCAATCCCGGCGTGCTCTCCTATGAGGAACTCGCGCGCCTCAAGCATGTCAGTGCATCGATGGGGCTCATGCTCGAGACGTCGAGTGACCGGCTGTCGCAACGCGGCGGTCCGCATTTCGGCTCGCCCGACAAGGTGCCGGCAGTCCGGTTGCGGACGATCGAGGACGCCGGGCGCCTCGCGATCCCGTTCACGACCGGCATCCTTGTCGGGATCGGCGAGACGGCCGCGGAGCGCGCGGCGTCGCTGCTCGCGATTCGCGATCTGCATCTGCGCTATCACCACATCCAAGAGGTGATCGTCCAGAACTTCCGGGCCAAGCCCGGCACGGCGATGCGCGCGGCTCCCGAGCCGGGCGACGCCACGTTCCTCGCCGCGGTCGCCGTCGCGCGTCTGGTGATGGGGCCGCACGTGAGCGTGCAGGCCCCGCCAAACCTGTCCGACCCCGAGCAGCGGCTGCGTCTGCTGGCGGCGGGGATCAACGACTGGGGCGGGGTCTCGCCGCTCACCCCCGACCACGTGAACCCCGAGCGGCCGTGGCCACAGATCGCGGCGCTCGCGGCGACCACCGCCGAGACGGACAAGCAGCTGCGGGAGCGTCTCGCGATCTACCCGCGGTATGCGGCCGAGCCCGATCCGTGGCTCGCGGGGGCGATGCGCGCCCCCGTGGCGGCGCTTGCGGGCCCCGACCACCGGGCGGTCGAGGGCGCCCGGCCGGAGCCGATCGCCTGGCGCCAGCCCGACCTTGCCTACAAGCCTCGGACGATCGCGCTCACCTTTGCCAAGGAGGGCGATGCCGGGCTGCGGGCCGACGCCGAGCCGGTCTACGGGTCCTTCCGCTCCGACAACGCCGTCACTGCGGCGTGGCTCGCCGAGCCCGTCGATCCACCGCGCCTGGACACCGACATCCGTGCCGCGCTGCGGGCGGCCGAGCGTGGGCCGATCAGCGACGCCCAGGCGCTCGCGCTGTTCCGAGCCGAGGGGCCGGCGCTTGCCGCACTCGCCCGCATCGCCGACGATCGCCGCGCCGATGCCGTCGGTCCCGAGGTCACCTACGTCCGCAACCGCAACATCAACTTCACCAACGTCTGCTACGTCGGATGCCGATTCTGCGCGTTCGCGCAGCGCGAGGTCGACGCGGAGTCCTACACCCTCACGCTCGAGGAGGTCGCCGAGCGCGCCGCCGACGCCTGGGCCGCCGGCGCGACCGAGGTCTGCATGCAGGGGGGCATCCATCCCGACCTGCCGGGCACGTTCTACGCGGACCTGGTTCGCGCCGTGAAGGCGCGCGTGCCGGGTATGCACGTCCACGCGTTCAGCCCGATGGAGATCATGAGCGGCGCCGCCAAACGGGGGATCTCGCATCGAGCGTTTCTCGAGGAACTGCGCGATGCCGGGCTCGACACCATCCCCGGTACGGCCGCCGAAATCCTCGACGACGACGTCCGCTGGCTCCTGACGAAGGGAAAACTTCCCGCCGATACATGGGAATCGATCGTCCGCACGGCGCACGAGATGGGCATTCGGAGCTCCTCCACGATCATGTACGGGCACGTCGACGCCCCGCCACACTGGGTTTTCCACATACGTCGTTTGGCTCGTATTCAGGCCGATACCGGCGGATTCACGGAGTTCGTGCCGTTGCCGTTCGTGTATCAGAACGCGCCGATCTATTTGGCCGGCGCGGCGCGTCCGGGACCGTCGATCGACGACACGATTCGGTTGCATGCGATCGCGCGGCTGCTGCTCGACGGAGTTATCCACAACATCCAAGTGTCGTGGGTGAAACTCGGAGTCGATGCGTGCCAGCAGATCTTGCAATCCGGCGCCAACGACTTCGGCGGCACATTGATGGAGGAGACCATTTCGCGCATGGCCGGCGCGCAATGGGGGATCGAGATGACGCCGGAGCGATTTGACGACGCGATTCGCGCAATCGGTCGGATTCCGGCGGTGCGAACGACCGTGTACGACCGCATTATTCGGGTCGAGGACGTCGCAAACGAGCCAATCTGTCAACCAGGCTGACGGAACTGGTCAACCAGGCTGACCTCGCATAAACGTATGCGAAACGCTTGCCACGCGCGCATGGAGACGAGACGATTGCGCGCAAGGACGCTGAGGGATGAGGCAGAAGATTCCTTCGAATAACCCCTTGTCATCGGGGAGGATCTTCCTTCAGAATCACACGCATGTGATTTGGGGGGAGTTGAAGAGTGCATCACTACATCCCTTGGCAGGAACGAGCACGGTGTCGCGATCACGACCCGGAGATCTTCTTCCCCGAGAAGGGAGGCTCATCGAGGGAGGCCAAGCGAATCTGCAACGAGTGTTCCGTTCGCATCGAGTGCCTGAACTACGCGCTGCGTCGCGATGAGCGATACGGCGTGTGGGGCGGGATGAGCGAACGGGAGCGCCGGCGCCTGAAGCGCATGGCGTCCTGAGGGGCCCCAACATCGAGAGCCCGAACAAACGAAGGGAAGGGGGCAGCATGGCAGCAGCGAAGCGCAAGTCCGCAGCCAAGAAGCGGACCGCAGCCAAGCGCAAGCCAGCGGCGAAGAAGTCGATGGCGAAGAAGCGGACCGCAGCCAAGCGGCGGCCGGCGGCGAAGAAGTCGACGGCTAAGCGCCGGAGTCCCGCAAAGAGGCGGACCGCAGCCAAGCGCAAGCCGGCGGCGAAGAAGTCGACGGCCAAGCGCCGGAGTCCCGCGAAGAAGCGGACGGCTGCAAAGCGCAAGCCAGCGGCGAAGAAGTCGACGGCCAAGCGCCGGAGTCCCGCGAAGAAGCGGACGGCTGCAAAGCGCAAGCCGGCGGCGAAGAAGTCGACGGCCAAGCGCCGGAGTCCCGCGAAGAAGCGGACGGCTGCAAAGCGCAAGCCGGCGGCGAAGAAGTCGACGGCCAAGCGCCGGAGCACCGCCAAGCGGCGCACGGCCAGGCGCTAAGTACGCACCGCGCAGTGACAGAAGGGGGCCCGAGGGCCCCCTTCTGTTGCGCCCGGGCGCCTCGGGCCTGGCCGTCTGGGCGGTCCGCCCATGCTAGGCTCGCCGCCGCACGAGCCGCGTGCCCCGCATGAGCGAATCCATTCCTTCCTCTGAGCCTGCGAGCGCGCTTGCGGGCCATCCGTCGGTCCTTGCCGTCCTCGTCGTCCGCACTGCCGAGCCGGCCCTTCGGGAGTGCCTGCACGCGCTGGCGAACCAGTCCTATTCCGCGCTCGGCATCCTGGCGATCGACGACGCGACGACCGACGGTTCCCACGACCTGCTCGTGCGCGCGCTCGGCGAGCCGCGGGTCATCCGCAACGAGATGCCGCTTGGCTACGCGCGATCCTTCGATGCGGCCCTCGCCGTGCCGGTGACGGCCGCGGCGGACTATCTCTTTCTCGTGCACGGCGACACCGTGTTGGATCCCGACGCCGTGACCGCGTTGGTCGAGGCGACGGCGCTCGGAGAGGGCGAGCGGGTCGGCGTCGTCGGACCAAAGGTGGTCGATCTGGACCGGCCCCGCCAGCTCCGCGATGTGGGTCGATCGGTGGATCGCTTCGGCCATGCCATGTCGCCCCTGCAGGCCGACGAGATCGATCAGGGCCAGTTCGACCGCGTGCTGGAAGTCCTGGCGGTCGCCGGGTGCGCGATGCTCGTGCGCCGCGAGGTGTGGCAGGGCGCCGGGCTTTACGACGAGCGCCTCGGCAGCGACGACGTCGATTTGTGCTGGCGCTCCCGCATTGCGGGTTGGCGCGTGCTCATGACGCCGCGCGCCCGCGTGCAACACGGCGCCGCGCATCCGGATGACGACAGGCCCTCGACCCACAGCGTTCGCTACGACCAGGATCGGCTCGCGCTCGCGGCCGTGCTGAAGAACTACGCGTTCTCGACACTCGCGTGGGTGGTGCCGCTCGGCATGGTGCTCACCCTGGTTCGTCTCGTGTTTCTCAGCCTCGCTCGGCGTTTCGAGGAGGCCTACGAGCTGCTCGCTGCGATCGGATGGAATCTCTCGCACCTGGGCGGGACCTGGCGGCGGCGACGGGTAGCACAACACGCGCGCACCGTGCGAGACCACACCCTCGGCCGGTTCACGGCGTCGGCGGGGCTGCACTTGCCGCGGTGGTTCCAGACCGCGGAGCTCATCATCGAGGAGCAGCGCGAGCTCGGTGCCGACGAACCCGACGAGCCGGCGTCGCGCCGGCTCCGGCATCGCACCGCGTCGTTTGTCTCGGTGCACCCCGTGATCGTCGGCGCCTTCCTGGGCGTCATCGTCGGGGCGTTCGCGGCGCTTGCGATCCTGGAGCCGCCCAAGCTCATGGGTGGCGTGCTTCCGATGTTCCCCTCTTCCGCCAACGGATTCTTCGAGGCGCTCGTCTCCGGATTCCGCTCGTCCGGTCTTGGCGGCGCGCTCGCGGCGAGCCCCGCGCTCGGGGTGCTCGGCGGCGTGTCCTACGCGAGCTTCGCCAGCACCGCGCTCGCGCCGAAGGTCCTGATGATCCTCGGCCCGGCCATGGCGATCGTGCTGTGCTACCGCGCCGCCGTGCGGCGGACGGGCCGGCCCGGTGCCTCCGTCGTTGCCGCCGCCGCCTACGGACTGTCGGCACTGATGCTCTGGTCGGTATCGGAGGGACGGATCGCGTTGCTGTTCGTCCTCGTCGTGCTGCCGCCGCTGACCGAGCGCATCGAGGTCGCCTTTGCGGGGCAGGAGCCGACGGACGGACGGTGGCGGTTCGCCGTCGGCCTCGCGGTCACGGCCGCCGTCGGCGTGGCGTTCGTCCCGGGAGTGACGCTCGCGTTCATCGTGACCGCCGTGGTCGGCGCGGCGCTCGGTCCGCATCGCCGGCGTGGCCTCCTGCTCGTCGCCGGCGCGGCGGTCGGCGTCGCTGTGCTGCTGTTTCCGTTTATCCCTACGATCATGGCCCAGGGCGGGCACGGTCTGTGGTCGGGGATCGGGCAGCTCGATCCGTGGAAGCTGTTGCGGCTCTCGCTCGGCTCCGCGCCCGGCGCGTGGGTGCCGGCCGCGTTCCTTCCCGTCGCGGCGCTGTTCGGGCTTGCGCTCGCGAGCGGCGAGCGTCGTGGCCAGGCAGCTCGCGCCGCGCTGACCGCCGCGATCGCCGTCGCGCTGGCATGGCTGTCGGTCGCGGGCTACCTGCCGCACTGGGCGTCCAACGCCCCGGTCTACGCCGCGCTCGCCGCCGTGTGCGAGGCCTTCGTCGTCGCCGATGGCCTCGCGTCGGCGCTGCAGGGCCTCGGTCGCTCCTTGTTCGGGTTCCGCCAGATCGGCAGCGTGCTGCTCGCCGGGGTGCTTGCAGCGGGGCTCTCACTTCAAGCGATCGCCGTCATGGCGGGCACCTGGGCGATCGGGGGCATCGATCGCGTGCCGGCCGCGTGGTCGGTGCTCGATGCGTCGTCCACCGGCACGTACAACGTGCTGTGGCTCGCCTCGCCCGATGGCGCCCCGTTCCCGTCGCCGGGCGGGGACCCGACCGGGATCGTCGAGGCGGGTGCGGCGACGGTTACCTACGGCCTGACCGGTCGGAGCGGCGCGCTTGCGATCGACACGGGACGTCCGCTCACCGGCGCCGGCGACCCGGCGCTGCAGGCGGCGCTGAGCGAGATGTTGTCGGGTACGACCGTGCACGGGGGTGCGCTGCTTGCGCCCTTCGGCGTGCGCTACGTCGTCGTCGACGAAGACGGCCTGCCGGCCGAGGCGAGCGACGCCTTGCGGGCCCAGGTCGACATGGATCTGGTTCCCTCGGCGGGGCTCACGATCTGGCGGGACGTCGTGGCGCTGCCGCCGGCCGGGGTCCTCCAAGCGGATCGGGGCACGCAGGCGATCGTCGCGGGAGCCGATCCGCGGGCGACGCAGCGGTTGCAGCCGGTATCGGCGGCCCCGCTCGAACCGACGCAGTCGGGATGGCGGGGCGGCGCGGGGGACGGGACGCTTGCGTACGTCGCCACGGAGTTCGACGACGCGTGGGAGCTCGAGGGATCGTCCGATCGTCCGCAGCGCGCCTTCGGGTGGGCTACGAGATTCACGCCGGTTCCGCCCGTCGTCACGATCGACTACGGCGATCAGCGCCAGCGCACCGTCGCGATCTGGCTGGTGGCGGTGTTGTGGGGCGCGGCGTTATGGATCACGCGAAAGCCGGTGCGCGCGTGAGGGGCCGTGCACGGGCCTGGCTCGCCGTGCTGCTTGCGGCTGCGGCGTTCCTCGGCGCGTCCGCCGCCGAGCGGCTTGGGCCTGCCTCGCCGGCGGCGGCAACGCCGGGCGTGGCCGTGTCCTCGGCGTGGTTGTGCCCGCACGGGGGCGGCCAGGACTGGGCGGCCAGGATCGCGATCGCGAATCCGGGAGCGGCCCCGGTCCAGGCCCGGCTGGTCTCGCTTGGGGCCAAGCACGAACGAGTGATTGCCGCGGTGGACGTTCCGGCCGGGGCCGAGGTGTTGCAGGAGGTTCCCGCCGATTCCCGGGCAACGTCGACCGCGGTCGAGATATTCGGCGGCTGGGCGGCCGTCGGCTGGTTCCTGAAGGCCGGCGGCGCGGAGTCCGGGGTGGGCGCCGAGGCCTGCACGCCCGATGCCGGCGATCACTGGACCGTGGTCGACGGGGTCACGACCCAGCACGTCCACTCCTATGTGGTGGTGATGAACCCGTTCGCCTCCGATGCGGTCATCGACGTCACGTTGTATCTGCCCGATCGTCCGCCGGTGCGCGATCCCGACTGGACGGACCTGCGCGTCGCGGCCGGCCATTCGGTTGCCCTCGATCTGAAGAGCGCCCTCGGCAAGAAGATCGTCGGCGCCGACGTCTCGGCATCCCGGGGTCGCGTCGGGGTCGCATCGTTGGTGATCGACTCGGGCGATCGGGTGCGGTCCGTGCTCGCATCGCCCGCGTACGCCTCGCGCTGGATCCTCCCGGTGGGAGGGGGGACCGGCGAGGGCACCTTGTCGCTGCTGGTTCCCGGCGATCTCGGGATCCAATTCGGCGCGGTGCAGCTGGCGCCGGATACGGCCGCCCACCCCGCCGGCAACCTCACGGTGATTCAGCAAGGAGGCACGTCCACGCTGTCGGCCCCTATCAGCACGTCCGGCGCGTCTGCGGTCGTTGTCCAGGTGCAGGACGGCGACGTCGTGGCTGCCGGGCTTCGCGAAGCCGGGCCCGATGCCGACGATGCCGCGACCGGTGGCACCGCCTCGCCGGCCCCGGCGTGGGTGGTGCTCCCCACCTCCCTCGGCCGGGATCCACATCCGTCGCTCGTGCTCGTGAACCCGGGCGATCAGCAGGTGACGGCCACGCTGACGATGCTGCGCGAGGACGGCGTCGCCAGCCCGGCACCCATCAGCGTGGAGATCCCGCCGGGCAGGACGGTCGGTGTTCCCGGGACCTTCCTGCAGGCCGACCCGAAGGCCGCGATCGTGGTGCAGGCGAGCGGCGACCTCGTCGCGCTCGGGGCAGGGGAGAGCGGCATTCCGGACCGGTTCTACGCGATGGCGATGGGCGTGCCGATGCCAAGCGGGGCTGCGGCCGCGCACCCGTGAGGGGCGGTATCATCGTGCAACTTCCCAGGGTCCGGCCAAGGGTCCGGTCAAGGGTCCGGTCAAGGGTCCGGTAGGTATTCGAAATGGCCAAAGGTCGACACGCTCCACGCCGCCGTCGCGCCGCCCTGCTGATCGTGCTAAGCGCGGTCATCGGCGGGCTGTTGCTGGCATGCGGTGGCGCGGCGTTCGCGGCGATGCGCTACGAACAAGAGCACGCCGATCGGATCCTCCCCGGCGTCACGGTGCACGGCATCGACGTCGGAGGTATGACTGAGGCCGAGGCCGTCGCCACCATCCAGACGTCGGTTGATTCGGAGTTCTCGCGTCCGCTGACGGTGGCGATCGGTGACCAGCAGTGGCACACGACGCCCGCTGCCCTCGGCCGGACCGCGGCGGTTGCCGCCGCGGTGCATCGGGCGATGGCTGCCGGCGGGTCGCTCGGCACGTTCGAGCGGGCCTGGCACCGCCTGCGGGGTGAGCCGGTCGGCGTCGATGTGCCGCTTGCGTTCCGGTCGACCGGCGGGGGGATGAAGGAGTTCGCGCAGCAATTGGCGCGCCGCGCCGCGGTGCCCGCGCGCGACGCCGCGATCGGCATCACGTCGGATCACACCGACGTCACCTTTATTCGCGCGCGCGACGGTGCGAAGCTCGATCTCTCGAAAGCGGTGGCGGCGATGCGCCTGGCGCTCGACGAGCAGAAGAGCTCGGTGCGGCTGCACACCACGGTCGTGCATCCGAAGGTGACCGAGGCGTCGATGGGGCGCACGATCGTCGTGCGTGTCGACCAGAACCGCCTGTACCTCTACGACGGCTTCAAGGTGATGCACACCTACTCGGTCGCGACCGCCAAGCCCGGCTACACGACGCCCTCCGGCGTGTGGTCGATCTACAACAAAGCCGAGAACCCCACGTGGTACAACCCGGCGCTCGACAGCTGGGGTGCGGACCTGCCGGCAGTGATTCCCGGTGGTCCCGGCAACCCCATGGGCACCCGCGCGATCTACATCACCGCCCCCGGCCTGATCCGCATCCACGGCACGACCGACGACTCCTCGATTGGACGCTACGCGTCCCACGGGTGCATTCGGATGCACAACAGCGAGATCGAACAGCTCTACCCGCTCATCGCCGTGGGCCAGCGGGTGATCGTCGTCGGGAGCCGCCCGGCGTCGGCCGGCTACTGGAGCGTTCCGACCGCCTCCGACATCTGAGCCGCCGATTCTCCGGCTACCTTTGGCAGCCTGCTTGGAAATCACAGCGATGTGATTTAGGCTCCCCGCCATGCGAACCTGCGCCAAGATGCGATGCGGCAACGACCCCATGGCGACCGTCGCCCTCAACTATGCGGAGCGCGAGGTGGTCGTGGCCGACCTCAGCCCCGAGCGCGATCCCAATCTGCTCGACCTGTGTGACGAGCACGTGGGCCGTATGACGCCGCCCGTGGGTTGGGTCGTGCGCGACGAGCGCACGGTCGCGCCGATCGCCGTCTGAGGGCCGAACGGCCTCGGCCCGACGCCCCACACGGTGTCCCCTGACCTCGCGGCGCGCTCCGAGGGCGGGGGAGCCGGGAATCGTCCCTGGGCAGGGTAAAGATATGAGGGACGGGTGCTATGTTCCAGCGAGCCATCCCCGGCCGAAACTGGACGCACGATGCAAACGACTCCCGGAACCTGTCCTGAGTGCAAGCAGGGCGACCTGATTACCATCTCGATGAGCGTGAGCGAGCGCGGCCTTACCTTCACGACCTGCCACATGTGTGAGTCCAAGTGGTGGTTCCGTGACGGCGAGCTCGTGCCGCTGACCTCCGTGATCGATCTCGTCGTCACCAAGTAGCGCTCCGTCGACTTCCCGCTCCGTTGGCGGCCGCCTCGGTCGCCGCCTCAGTAGGATGCTCACCCGTGGCGGCGCGTGACCTGAGCACGATCTTCAAGGCCTACGACGTTCGTGGCGTGGTGCCCGACGATCTCGACGCCGATCTGGCGCGTTCGATCGGCGCCGCGTACGTGCAGCTCACCGACGGCCGTCCCATTCTGATCGGCCGCGACTGCCGGCTCTCCTCCCCGGAGATCGCCGCGGCGCTCGCCGACGGGATCGTCTCGCAGGGCTCCGATGTCGTCGATCTCGGGCTTGCGTCGACCGATCTGCTGTATTTCGCGAGCGGCTCGCTCGACCTGCCGGGGATCATGATCACCGCGAGTCACAACCCCAAGCAGTACAACGGGCTGAAGTTCTGCCAGCCGGGAGCGCGGCCGGTTGGGGAGGACACCGGGCTCCGCGACGTCCGCGCCATCGTCGAGGCGGGGGTCGCTCCCGGAACGAACCGGGGCCATGTCGAACATCGGGATCTTCTGGACGCCTACGTCGAGCACGTCTTGGCCTTTGTCGATATCGGCGCGATGCGTCCGCTGTCCGTCGTGGTCGACACCGCCAACGGCATGGGCGGCCTGGTGGTGCCCGCGGTGCTCGCGCGGCTGCCGGTCACCGTTCGCTATCTGTTCGCCGAGCTCGACGGCACCTTTCCAAACCATCCGGCCGACCCGCTCAACCCGGAGAACCAGCGCGATCTGCGCGCCGGCGTGCTCGAGGAGGGCGCCGACGTCGGCCTCGCGTTCGACGGCGACGCCGACCGCGTGTTCCTGCTCGACGAGCGGGGGGAGGGCGTGAGCGGCTCGCTGACAACGGCGGTGGTCGCCGCCTCGATGCTTCGCGCGGAGCCGGGTGCGAAGGTCGTGCACAACCTCATCTGCTCCTGGGTCGTGCCCGAGACCATCCGCGAGCACGGGGGCATTCCCGTTCGCACGCGGGTGGGCCACTCGTTTATCAAGCAGGTGATGGCCGAGACGGGGGCGATCTTCGGCGGGGAACATTCCGGCCACTACTACTTCCGGGAGAACTATCGTGCGGACTCGGGGCTCATCGCCGCGGTGGTGATGCTGGAAGAGCTCTCGGCTTCCGGCGGCTCGCTTTCGACGCTCCTCGCGCCCTACCGGCGCTACGAAGACTCCGGTGAGATCAACTCGGTTGTGCGCGATCAGGCCGGCAAGCTCGAAGAGCTCGCGTCGATGCTTGCCGATGGCCGTCAGGACCACCTCGACGGGCTGACCGTCGAGTACGACGATTGGTGGTGCAACGTGCGCCCGTCCAACACCGAACTTCTGTTGCGGCTCAACGTGGAGGCCCGGACCCGGGAACTCCTCGACGAGCGCACCGCGGCGCTGCTCGCGGTGATCCGAGACGAAGGAGATGCCGCATGAGCTTGGATCCGGAACTCGTGGCGATTCTCGTGTGCCCGAACGACCGGGGCGAGATCGACTACCTCGAGCAGGAGCAGGTCATCGTGTGCCGCACCTGCGGCTACCGCTATCCGGTGCGCGACGACATCCCCGTGATGCTCATCGACGAGGCCGAGAAGCCCTAGCGCTCGATGGTCGATCTCGACGACCCCGCAGCGCTGCGTGCGCTCGACGCCGCCGACATGCTCGGCGCGTCGGCCGCACTCGGCGGCGATCTCGCCGCCGGGTACGCCGCCGGGCGGGCCACGGAGGGACTGCCCTCGCTCGAGGGTGTCACCGCGGTCGTGTTCTGCGGCATGGGGGGCTCCGCGGTCGCGGGCGACGTGTTGAAGCAATCGTTTCGCGACCGGCTGCCCGTCCCCGTCGACGTCAACCGCTCACCGATCCTGCCCGCCTTCGCCGACTCGCGCACGCTCGCGCTCGTGTCGTCGTACTCGGGCGGCACCTCGGAGACCCTCGCGTCGGCGAGTGAGGCGGTCCGCCGCGAGTGTCGGGTGATCGCGATCACGTCGGGCGGCGCGCTGGCGAAGCTGTGCGCCGACAACGGGCTCGCGGCCGTGCACGTCCCGGGCGGACTGCAGCCGCGTGCCGCGCTCGGCCATCTCGCGTTCGCGATGCTCGGCGCGCTGGAATCCGCCGGGCTCGTGCCCCCTTTCGAGCACGAGGTCGCTGAGCTGTCGGCCGAGCTCAATGGGCTGGCCGCCACACTCGGCCCCGACGTCCCCACCGCGGACAATCCCGCGAAGCAGATCGCGGCCTGGCTCGGAGATCGCGAGGCGGTGGTGTGGGGTGCCGAAGGCATCGGCGCCGTCGCCGCAATGCGGTGGAAGACGCAGCTCAACGAGAACGGCAAGGTGCCGGCATGGCACGCGACGATGTCGGAGCTCGATCACAACGAGGTCGTCGGGTGGGTGGCGCCGTTCGGCGAGCGCCACGCCCTGATCGCGCTTCGCACCGATCACGAGCATCCCGAGCTTGCGGCACGATTCCCGTTGTCCGTAGAGATTGCGGCGGGCGCCGGCGCCCTGGTGCGCGAGGTGACGGTGTCGGGGCGTCCACCGCTTGCCTCGCTGTTGTCGCTCGTCATGATCGGGGACTTCGCCAGCTGCTACGTCGGCCTCTCGCGCGGCGTGGACCCGTCGCCCGTCGAGGCGATCGCGAGGCTCAAGGCGGCGCTCGCGGCGCTGGACCTTCCATGACCGAGGGCCTGCCCGGCCCGGCCGACCACGACGCCGCGGCCGCCGCCGGCGTCGTGCGCGAGCGATGGACCGCCACACCGGCGGCGACCGTGGTGCTCGGCTCGGGGCTCGGTGCCGCGCTGACCGACGCGTTCGCGGTGGAGACGACGATTCCCTACGCGCAACTGCCCGGCTTTCCCGCGACCGGCGTGCCCGGCCATCGGGGCGAGCTTCGGTGCGGCGTCCTGGCGGGCGTGCCGACGGTCGCGTTCGCGGGCCGGTTCCATCTCTACGAGGGACACGGACCCGACGTACCGGCGCTGCTGCCGCGGCTGGCGCAGGCGCTCGGCGCGCACACGTACGTCGCGACCGCCGCGGTGGGCGGCCTCGATGCCCGGCTCGCGGCGGGGACGGTCGTCATCGTGCGCGACCACATCAATCTCCAGGGGACGACGCCGCTGCAGGGCTGGCGCTACCCCGACGGGACGCCCGGATTCGCCGAGGCATCGGCCGTCTACGACCCGGCCCTGGCCGACCTCGCGCTCGAGCGAGCCGAGGTGCTCGGGCTCGAAGCGGCCGCCGGCGTCTACGCGGCGATGCGCGGCCCCGCGTTCGAGACGCCGGCGGAGGTGGAGATGCTCGCGCGTCTGGGCGCCACGGTCGTCGGGATGTCGATGGTGCCCGAAACCCTTCCCGCGCACGCGCTCGGTCTGCGGGTGCTCGGCATCTGTAGCCTGACCAACGCACGTGGCGATCACGTCAGTCATGAGGAGGTGCTGCGCGCGTCCGATCGGACGGCGTCGGCAGTCGGGAGGCTCCTCGTGGATCTGTTCCCGCGCCTCCCGCGGATAGGAGCTTGAACCATGGCGGATATCAAGGATCCGGCGCTCGCGCCAAAGGGCCGTGAGCGCATCGAGTGGGCCGGCGGGGAAATGCCGGTTCTGGGACAGATCAAGGATCGCTTCGAGAAGGAGCGCCCGCTCCAGGGAATCCGGATCGCCGCGTGCCTGCACGTGACGACCGAGACGGCGAACCTCATGGAGACGCTCGCCGCCGGTGGCGGCGAGGTCATGCTTGCGGCGTCGAACCCGCTGTCCACGCAGGACGATGTCGCGGCGGCGCTCACCGAGCAAAGCGGCGTCGAGACGTACGCCATCAAGGGCGAGGACAACGACACCTACTACAAGCACCTGGACGCCGTGATCGACGCCAAGCCGCAGATCACGATGGACGACGGCGCCGACCTCGTCCACGTGCTGCACACACGTCGCTCCGATCAGCTGGAGCACGTGATCGGCGGCACCGAGGAGACGACCACCGGTGTGATCCGGCTGCGCGCGATGGCGGCGGAGGACGCGCTGCGCTATCCGATCGTCTCGGTGAACGACGCCGACACGAAGCATCTGTTCGACAATCGGTTCGGCACCGGCCAGTCGACCATGGACGCCGTGATGCGCGCGACCAACCGACTCATCGCGGGGCGCTTGGTGGTTGTCTGCGGCTACGGGATGTGCGGTCGCGGTGTCGCCGCGAGGGCCCGAGGCCTGGGTGCGCACGTAATCGTGACGGAAGTCGATCCCACCGCCGCCCTCGAGGCGGTCATGGAGGGGTACCGGGTCATGCCCTTGCGGGAGGCCGCGAGGATCGGCGATCTGTTCATCACGGTGACCGGCGATACGACGGTGATCGGCCGCGAGCACATGGAGCTGATGCACGACAACGCGATCCTCGCCAACTCGGGCCACTTCGACGTGGAGATCGACAAGGCCGCCCTCGCCGATCTGGGAACCGGCGGCGTCCGGCGCATCCGCGAGTTCGTCGACGAGTACACCTTGGCCGACGGGCGCACGCTCTGCCTGCTCGGCGAAGGCCGGCTCGTGAACCTGGCGGCTGCGGAGGGTCATCCGGCCGCGGTGATGGACATGTCCTTCGCCAACCAGGCCCTCTCGGTCGAATGGATGGTCAAGAATCACGCCACTCTCGAGAAGCGCGTCTATCCGGTGCCGGTCGAGATCGACAAGGAGGTCGCGCGTCTCAAGCTTCGCGCGATGCGCGTGGACATCGACGAGCTGACGGCCGAGCAGGACGCCTACCTTCATTCGTGGCAGCAGGGCACGTGAGGAGGGTCTAGGCTCCGTGCCGATGGACGATCGGGTCGCGATCCGCGCGAAGTACGAGCGGTTTCCGGCTGCCGTGAAGGGCGCGTTCCTCCTGCGGGGCGCCGACGGCCTGCCCCACCAGGTCCGCCTGGTGGATGCCCGGGCGCTCGAGCTCGGCGACGGGGCGCCGCAGGTCGTGCTGCTCGAGCCGGTGGTCCTGGAGGTCTCACCGACCCAGGAGACGTTCGTCCCGTTCGAGATCTCGACGATCGACATCCCGTCGGGCTGGTACCAGCTCGCGTGCGACGTCGTGATCGACGGGGAACCGCGCTCCTATCGCCCCGGCGATCGGTTCCTGATGCCGTGGCCGCGCGCCGCCGTGCGCCGCGGGTCGGTCACGGTCGGCGCAAAGGTTGCCTCGGTCGCGCTCGAGACCCTCGAGTGCCTCGGCGACTCGATTCGGCTGACGTTCGCCGCCGATGCGGAGCCGGCGTTCTCCTTCGTGGTCGACGGCCGGGCGCACTCGGTGCTCGCGACCGAGTTCGATGCGGAGGCCGGACGAGGCCGCGTGATCGGCTATCCCGTCCTTCGGCCCGATCGCCGGCTGACGATCGGGCTCGCCGGCGCCGCGCCGATCGAGGTCGATCTACCGTAGGACTGTCCGAGGCGGCCGCTAGCGTCGCCGCATGTGGGGCCAGGCGTTCGATGCGTTCTTCCCGCGTGTCTGCGCGTCATGCAGGGCGGGCCCGTGGCCGTTCTGTGCGCGGTGCGCGGCGGAACTCCGGCCGATCCATCCGCCCTGGTGTGCCCGATGTGGCTGTCCGACGCGGGCGCCGGTCAACGAGTGCGACGCGTGCCCGCCACCGGCGCTCACGAGCGCCCGGGCGCCGTTTGCCTACGACGGTCCCGCGCGTCGGGCGGTGCACCGGCTGAAGTTCTCGGGTTGGCGCGACGTGGCGGGGGCGCTCGCCGCGGCCATGGCCGCGGCCGGCCCGCTACCGCCGGTCGACGTCGTCACGTGGGTGCCCCTGGCCCGCGCCCGGCGAGCCGAGCGTGGCTACGACCAGGCGCGCGCGCTCGCGACCGCGCTCGGGCGCCGGACCGGCGTGCCCGCCCGGCGCTTGCTCCGGCGCACGGTCGCCACGCAGCCGCAGGCGACGAGATCGGGCGATGAGCGGCGGGTGGCGATGCGGGGCGCGTTCGAGGCGACCGGGCCGGTGCCCGCATCGGTGCTGCTCGTCGATGACGTGCTGACGACCGGTGCGACGATGGCCGCGGCCGCCGAGGCGCTGCGCGATGCCGGCGCACGCGCGGTGCATGCCCGCGCGGCCGCCCGTTCGCTCCCGCGCGCCGCCTTGCGCCCTCGGGCGTCGTCTGCCTATCCTCGGGCGGGCTCACGTTCGGGTCTGTGGTTGCCCGGGGATCCTCCCCGGTAGTCGATGCCAGCCGCGGGCGAAACGACCCACGTAAGGCCACCGTTGGTGGCTGAGCATGGCGCGGTTTAGATGTAAGTCCTGCCCCGGGTGACCGGGAGAGGGCGGGAGTGCGGATGCCGAGGACGTCCTGGCGGCCGTGCGAGCGCCCCCGCGGGCGAGTGTGGGGGAAAAGACCAGGTCAGCCGGACGGGGAGCCCATCGCCGACGGGAGGGCGACATGGATATGCACTTCACGACCCGGGGGATGGCGCTTTCCGATGACGAGCGGGCGATTGCCGAGCGCAAGCTGAATTCGTTGGGCCGGATGGAACCTCGAGCGGTGAGCCTCGACGTCGAGGTGGTCGCCGAGCACCATCCCACCGTCGACGGGCGCAAGCGCGTCCAGGCCTCGCTGCACATTCCGCGAAAGACTTTCCGCGCGCATGCCGAAGCTGATGACGTGCCGACGGCGATCGATCGGGTTCGCAACAAGCTGGAGCGGCAGCTGCGCGACCACCACGGCAAGAAGCGGACGGCCCAGACAAGGGGTGGTCTAGGATACGCCCAGACTGAGGCCGAGCATGAGGCCGACGAGGCCGCGATGCGCGGCGGTGGAAGGAGTTCCGGGTGACGAGGAGCGGCGACAGCGAGCGCCTGCGCGTGATGGTGGTCGATGACCACGCCCTGTTTCGTCGCGGACTCGAGATGGTGCTGTCTTCCGAGGAGGACCTCGAGCTCGTCGGGGAGGCCTCCGACGGGCAGGAGGCGACCGAGAAGGCGCAGGACCTCATGCCCGATGTCGTCCTGATGGACGTGCGGATGCCCCGGCGCTCCGGGATCGAGGCGACCGCCGAGATCCGGGACCTGCTGCCCCACGTCAAGATCCTGATGCTCACGATCAGCGACGACGAGGCCGACCTCTACGACGCGATCAAGGCCGGGGCCTCCGGCTATCTCCTCAAGGAGATCCCGATCGAGGAGGTCGCCGATGCGATCCGGAGCGTCTGGGCAGGTCAGTCGCGCATCTCGCCGTCGATGGCCTCCAAGCTCCTCAACGAGTTCGCCGCGATGTCGAAGGCGACCGACGAGCGCCCGCAGATGCCGACGCCGCGTCTGACCGACCGCGAGATGGAGGTGCTGCGCCTCGTCGCGCAGGGGCTCAACAACCGCGACATTGCCAAGCAGCTGTTCATCTCGGAGAACACGGTCAAGAACCACATCCGCAACATCCTCGAGAAGCTGCATCTGCACTCGCGCATGGAGGCGGTCGTCTATGCCGTGCGCGAGAAGATGATCGAGATCACGTAGCCGGGCCTCGCCCGCGCCCGAGCGCGCGGGATAGTGAGCGCAGCGGCGCCGTCACCCGCCACGACTTCGAGCCAAGCATGTCCTGGAGCTCGGTTTCGAGCTCCGCGATTTCTTGGTCGCGCACCCGCTTGGCCTCGACCAGCTCGTGGTCGAGCTCGGCGACACGCGTCGCCAGGGCGTCGATCTGCCGCTGGTCATCGGCGCGCCGAGGCCATCCGTCGGTCAGCGGGTTGACCTCGGGGCCAAGCGCTGCGGCGAGGTCGCCGTCCTCCTCTCGCACGTACCAGCGGTTGAGGCCGTCGTCGGCCGCCGGCACATATCCCGAGGCCGCGAGCAGCGCTTCGCCCTCGGCATAGGTGTCGGCGCCACTGTCGGGCGACCGTGCCTCGAACACCACGAGCAGCGGGCGGAACCGGCGCAGGTCGCAGCCGCGGAGGACCGCGGTCTCGTGCCCCTCGACGTCGATCTTGAGGAAGTGAAAGCGCTCCGGCGACTCGGCGTCGGTGCCGTCCAGGACATCGGCGAGCCGGACGCGTTCCACGGTCAGACGCTCGACCGTGTGCCCGGCCGCCTCGTGCTGCGCGGCCACCTCGGCATCGACCGTCGACAGACCGGCGCTCCCACCCTCGCCGGGGTCGATCTGGAAAAAGGTGACCGGCCCGGGCGTGTCCGAGGCCGCCGCCTCGACGATACGGTCCTCGGGGCGGGCGGCGCGCATCCGCTCGGCGTGATGGGGGTCGGGCTCGACGTCGACCCCCCGCCACCCCAGCTCGTAGAAGGTGCGTGTCACCGAGTCGACGGACGGGTCACGCGCCCCCACGTCGACGTAGAAGCCCGGTGCCCGGTCGCGAAGGACCCGCCACAGGCGCACGTCCTCCCAGTGCTGGCTCCAGGACACGGGCAAGGTCCTCGGCCGTTCCGACATCGCCGGATCCTACCCCGGCCCCTGCGAGGCACGGCGACCGACAGGTAGCCTTGCGGCTCGATGACCGACGAAGACCCGACGATCGCTGCGCTCCGCGAGGTGCTGGCCGAGAGCCTCGACGAGCTTCGCCGCGGCCTCGACGGGCTCTCCGTCGAGGAACTCAATGCCCGCCCCGCCGGCGGCACCACCAACTCGGTCGCGGTGATCGTCACCCACGCGCTCGGCTCGACCCGGTCGTGGCTCAGCCTGGCGCTCGGCAAGCCGCTGCCCGACCGCGATCGCGAGGCGGAGTTCCGCGTCGTGGCCGACGACGGGTTCGCCGCATCGACCGAGGGCGAGATCGCGCGATGCCTCGGGCTGCTCGACGACGCCGTCTGGGACCCCGCCCGCATCGGCGTGCCGAGCTGGAGCTCACGTCTGGCTGAGGAGCCGCGCACCGCGGCCTACGCCGCCGCCCACGCGCTCGCACACGTGGGGGAGCACGTCGGGCACCTCCACATGACGCGCGAGCTGTTGCGACCCGGCGGCTGATCCGCCGCCGCGGTTACGCTTTCCGTATGGACCCAGCCGCCGAGCGCACCGTCGCGCAGCTGCTCGTCGCCTGTCTCGAAAACGAGGGGGTCGAGTACGTCTTCGGCCTGCCGGGCGAGGAGAACCTGCACGTCATCGACGCCCTGGCCGATTCCCCCATCCGGTTCGTCACGACGCGCGACGAGCGCGGTGCCGCGTTCATGGCCGACACCTACGGAGCGCTGACCGGCAAGGCGGGCGTGTGTCTGGCGACCCTCGGCCCCGGCGCGCTCAACCTGATGCTCGGAATCGCGAACGCCCAGCTCGACTCGCACCCGCTGGTGGCGCTGATGGCGCAGGCGGGCCTGCACCGGCTCTACAAGGAGTCGCACCAGGTCGTGGATCTCGTGTCCGTCTACCGGCCCGTCACGAAGTGGGGCGACATGATTACGCTTCGCGACGCCGCCCCGGAGATGGTGCGCAAGGCGTTCAAACAGGCCGAGACCGAGCGGCCCGGCGCCACATTCGTCGTCGTGCCCGAGGACGTCGCCGAGCGGCTGACCGACGCCGAGCCGCTCAAGGTCAATGTGCCGCGCGACCCCTCGCCGTCGGAGGACCAGGTGCAGCGCGCAGCGCAGGCGCTCGGAGCGGCCGCCCACCCCGTCGTGCTGGCCGGCGCCGGTGTGGCCCGCGACCATGCGGTGGCCGCGCTTCGGCGCTTCGCCGAACGTCTGGACATCCCGGTCGCGACCACGTTCCAAGGAAAGGGCGCGATCCCCGACGACCACCCGAACGCGCTCGGGACGATCGGATTCATGGTCAAGGACTACGCGAACTTCGGATTTGACCGGGCGGATCTCGTCGTGGCGGTCGGCTACGACATCGTCGAGTACGCACCGTCGCGGTGGAACCCGCTTCGGGACAAACAGATCGTGCACGTCCACCGGACCGTCGCCGAGGTCGACGAACACTACCCCCTGGAGGTCGGTCTGCAGGGCTCGATCGGCGAGGCGCTCGACGCGATTGCCGAGGCTGCGTCGATGCGTCCGCGCTCGGCGGAGGTTGCGCCGGTCAAGGACCTGCTGCGTGCGGAGTGGGAGGAGGGCGCCGCCGACGCGTCGTTCCCGCTCGCGCCGGCGCGGATCGTCCACGACATCCGCGCCGTGATGGGACGCGAGGACATCGTGCTGTGCGACACGGGTGCGGCGAAGATGTGGATGGCGCGCCTGTATCCGACGTATGAGCCGAACACCTGCCTGTTGTCCAACGGCTTGGCCACGATGGCGTTTGCGCTCCCGGGCGCGATCGCGACGGCGCTCGTGCGCCCCGGGCGCCGGGTGCTCGCGGTCATGGGCGACGGCGCGTTCTTGATGAGCGTCGCTGAGCTGGAGACCGCCGTGCGCGAGCGAGTCGCGCTGACGGTCCTCGTCTGGGTCGACGGCGGCTACGGACTCATCGGATGGAAGCAGGATCTGCAGTTCGGACGGCGCGCCGCCGTCGGGTTCGGCAACCCCGATTTCGTCGAGCTGGCGAAGAGTTTCGGTGCCAACGGCTACCGGATCGAAACGGCCGATGACCTGTTGCCGACGCTCGAGCGCGCGCTGGGCGGCGGCGGCGTCTCGGTCGTCGCGTGCCCGGTCGACTATGCGGAGAACGCCCTGCTGGTCGAGCGTCTCGGCGAGCTCGAAGGCTCCATCTAGCAGCCTCCGGGGCCTCGCGCGAGGCGCGGGTACGATAGGGAAACCCCGCACACCCGAAGGAACCATCGTGCCGATCCTCGACAAGATCTCCAACATCGGCGAAGGCCGCAAGCTGAAGCAGCTGCAGGAGCTTGCCCGCCTCGTCAACACTTACGAGCCCGACGTCGACGAACTCACCGGCGAGGAACTCCGTGCCAAGACCGCGGAGTTTCGCGGGCGCCACGACGCCGGCGAGGACATCGACGACCTCCTGCCCGAGGCCTTCGCCGTCACCCGTGAGGCCGCCCGGCGCACGATCGGCCAGCGCCACTTCGACGTCCAGCTCATGGGCGGCGTCGCCCTGCACCTCGGCAACATCGCCGAGATGAAGACGGGGGAGGGCAAGACCCTCGTCTCCACCCTTCCGGGGTACCTCAACGCGCTCACCGGCAAGGGCGTGCATGTCGTGACGGTCAACGACTACCTCGCCAAGCGCGACTCCGAATGGATGGGCGGCATCTACCGGTTCCTCGGGCTCGAGGTCGGCTTGATCCAAGCGAGCATGACGCCCGAACAGCGCCGTCCCGCCTACGGCGCCGACGTCACATACGGGACGAACAACGAGTTCGGGTTCGACTATCTGCGCGACAACATGGCGATGCGGCTGGACCACTGCGTGCAGCGCGGCTATCACTTCGCGATCGTCGACGAGGTCGATTCGATCCTCATCGACGAGGCGCGCACGCCGCTGATCATCTCCGGGATGGTGGCCGACTCGGCCAAGTGGTATCAGACGTTCGCACGAGTCGTGCCGCGACTCACCCGCGACGACGACTACGAGGTGGAGGAATCGAAGTATCAGGTCGCCGTGACCGAGGCGGGCGTCGCGAAGGTCGAGGAGATCCTCCAGATCGACAACCTCTACGACAACGTCAACACGATGCTCGTGCATCACCTGCATAACGCCCTTCGAGCCAAGGAGCTCTACAAGCGCGACGTCGCCTACGTCGTGCAGCAGGGCGAGGTCAAGATCGTCGACGAGTTCACCGGGCGCGTGCTCGAGGGCCGGCGCTACTCCGAGGGCCTGCACCAGGCGATCGAGGCCAAGGAAGGCGTGCGGATCAAGGAGGAGAACCAGACGCTCGCCACGATCACGATCCAGAACTACTTCAAGATGTACGACAAGCTCTCGGGCATGACGGGAACGGCCAAGACCCAGCTCACCGAGTTCGAGGAGACCTACAAGATCGGCGTGGTCGAGATTCCCACCAACCGGCCGAACGTGCGCGACGATCTCCAGGATCTCATCTACAAGTCGGAGGACGAGAAGTGGGACGCCGTCGCGGACGACATTCTCGCCCGCAACGAGCAGGGCCAGCCGATCCTCGTCGGCACCGTCTCGATCGAGAAGTCCGAGCGGCTGTCGTCCGTGCTCAACCGCCGGGGAATCGCCCATAACGTCCTCAACGCCAAGAACCACGAGAAAGGAGGCGCAGGTCGTCGCCCAGGCCGGGCGCAAGGGCGCGGTCACCGTCGCGACCAACATGGCCGGTCGCGGTGTCGACATCCTGCTCGGGGGCAACGCCGAGTACCTGGCGCGCCAGGAGATGGCCGCGCGCGAGTTCGACAACGACCGCTACCTGCTGTTCGAGTTGGATGACGAGGAGCGCGCCGTCTACGAGACCGAGTACGAGCCGGTGCTCGCGAAGTTCAAGCACCAGACCGACACCGAGCACGACGAGGTGGTCGGGCTCGGGGGTCTGTATGTGCTCGGCACCGAACGGCACGAGTCGCGGCGCATCGACAACCAGCTGCGCGGCCGCTCCGGGCGCCAGGGGGACCCGGGCGCGTCGCTGTTCTACCTCTCGCTCGAAGACGACCTGATGCGGATGTTCGCCTCCGACAAGGTGGGCTCGATCATGGAACGGCTGAAGTGGCCGGAGGGCGAGCCGATCGAGGCCAAGATGGTCTCGCGCGCCGTCGAGAACGCGCAGAAGCAGATCGAGGAGCTCAACTACGAGCGCCGCAAGAACGTCCTCAAATACGACGAGGTCATGAACGGCCAGCGCACGGTGATCTACGGCGAGCGCCGCAAGATCCTCGAGGGGCAGAGCCTCCGCGAGCAGGCGCTCGACTTCATCGAGGGCGTGGTCGTCGACGCCGTGAACGAGTGGGCGCCCGCCGACGTCTATCCCGACGATTGGGACCGCGAGGGCTTGCTCACGGCGCTCGGCGAGTACTTCCCCGTGACGAGCACGGCCGAGGACATCGCCGGTATCGCCGAGGCCGAGCAGCTCGGCGACCGGCTCGTCGCCGAGGCACCGCGGCATACGAGGCGAAGGAGACCGCCGTCGGCGAGGAGGTCATGCGCGAGCTCGAGCGCGTCGTGCTGCTCAACATCACCGACACGAAGTGGCGCGAGCATCTCTACGAGATGGACTACCTGCAGGAGGGCATCCACCTGCGGGCCTACGCCCAGCGCGATCCCCTCGTCGAATACCAACGCGAGGCCTTCGACATGTTCCAGGCGCTCACGGCCTCGATCCAGGAGGACTTCGTCAAGTACATCTATCGCGTCGAGCTGGTGCGCCAGGAGCAGCAGGCGCCCGCGCCGCGGGTCCAGCGGCTTCGCGAGAACCGAGACGAAGTCGTCTCGGGCGCCGCGGGGGAGGGCGCCTCGTCGCTCGGTTCGGGTGAGGCCGGTGCGACCCAGGCAGGCAATCCCAACCAGGCGATCAGCGACAAGACCCCGCGCAACGCGCCCTGCCCGTGCGGCAGCGGCAAGAAGTACAAGAAGTGCCACGGCGCCGTTGCGTCGTGACGTGACTAGAGCGGCCGCGACATCAGCTGGATCGGGTTCTCGGGATCGAGGTGGTCGAGTTCCGCCGCAGGCCGGAACCCCTTCGCCAGGTAGAACGCACGTGTCGCGGCGTACTCCGGTCCGGGATCCTCGCGATCCGACAGGGTCTCGACGACCAGCAAGCGAGCATTGCCGGCAAGGTCGGCGGTGAGTCGCTCGATGAGGGCCGTCCCGGCGCCCCGGTTGCGTTCGTCGGCGTGCACGGCAAGCCAAGAGATCTGTGCGACCGCCGGGGTCGGTCGCACGACGGTGAGGAAGCCGACCACTCCGTCGTTGCTTTCACACACCAAGCCCGCCTGTGTCCGAACCGCGTGTGCGCACTCGTCGATGCCCTCCTGCAGGCCGAACCAGTCCGGAAGGCTCGCGATGATCGCATCGCAGGCCGGGGCGTCATCGATCGCAAGCGGTCGGACGCGGATCACTTGAGTGCGAGCTTGCAGGACGCCGGGACGAGCGCTCCTCGGTCGATCCGCTCGACGCTGAATCGGTCGTCGTTGAGGTCGACCACCGTGGTCAGCTCGAAGTTGATCCACAGCTCGCCGTACCCAGCCGGCTCGAGCAGGTCGGGCAGTTCCGCGAGCGTCGCGCCGACCAGCTCGGCCCGGTGGCAGTAGCCCGAGGTGGCCGCGCCCCAGACCGCGTTACCCGTCCAGGCGGCGAGGGTGAGCCATGCGCCGATCGCGGCCGCAGCGTTGGGGAACCGGCCCAACACGGCGATGTCGCGGGAAAACGCGGGGGTCCCACCCATCTGCGAGACGGCCTCGCTCGGAAGGTCCTCGTCGGTGGCGCCCGGCGCCTCGAGGGCGACCCATGTGACCGGGTCCTTGTCGATCACGACGAGGGACCGCAGATCGTGGTCGGCGTCCTCGAGCAGGCGGGTGAGCAGGGGGGTCTCCATGTAGCTGGCCAGCATAGGGCCTTGCCCCGCCGGTCGCCGGAACCGGGCCGGCGGAGCCCCTGAGTACACTCAGCCGCGATGAGCGACCACACGGAGCGTCTGCGGGCCATCGCCGAGCGCCTCGACGCCGCCAGGGGGTTCCTTTGACGTCGATGGCACCCGGGTCCGCGCGGTCGAGCTCCAGGAAGAGGCGGCCGATCCGACCTTGTGGGACGACCCCGCGCGGGGCCAGCGCGTCACGTCCGAGCTCGCGCGTCTGAGCACGCGCCTCGATCGATTCGACGGTCTGCAGCGCAAGCTCGACGACTCGGTCGCAATCGACGAGCTTCTCGCCGGCGCCGAGGACGACGCCGATCTTGCGGCCGAGCTCGCCGCCTCGGTCACGAGCTCTGGAGGGCGAGCTCGAGCGGCTCGAGCTGGAGGCACTGCTCTCAGGTCCCTATGACGCAAACGACGCGATCGCGACGGTGCAGGCCGGGGCGGGCGGGACCGAGTCGCAGGACTGGGCCGACATGCTGTTGCGGATGTTCCTTCGCTGGACCGAGCGCACCGGGTTCAAGGCCGAGGTCGACGAGGTGCACTACGGCGAGGAGGCGGGGATCAAGTCGGCGACGTTCACGGTGCACGGACACAACGCCTACGGACTGCTCTCGGCCGAGCGGGGCGTGCACCGGCTCGTGCGCATCAGCCCGTACGACGCGCAGAAGCGCCGGCATACGTCGTTCGCCTCGCTCGACGTGATCCCCGCGCTCGACGAAGCCGAGGCCGAGGAGCTCGAGATCGACGATGCCGATCTTCGGATCGACGTCTATCGCTCGAGCGGTCCCGGCGGCCAAGGCGTCAACACGACCGACTCCGCAGTGCGGATCACGCACCTGCCGACCGGGATCGTCGTCGCGTGTCAGAACGAGCGCTCCCAGCTGCAGAACCGAGCCACGGCGCTGGCCATCCTCAAGGCGCGCCTCGCCGAGCTCGAGCGGCGCAAGCGCGAGGAGCACATGGACGAGATTCGCGGCGAGCGCAAGGCCGTCGACTTCGGGTCGCAGATCCGCAGCTACGTGCTCGCCCCGTACCAGATGGTCAAGGACCACCGGACCAACGAGGAGGTCGGCGACCCCCAGCGTGTGCTCGACGGCGACCTGGACCGCTTTATCGAGGCCGAGCTCCGGCGCCGCGCATCGTCCTGAGCCTCC
This sequence comes from uncultured Actinomycetes bacterium, assembly GCA_963816105.1. Classification (GTDB taxonomy): domain Bacteria; phylum Actinomycetota; class UBA4738; order UBA4738; family HRBIN12; genus AC-51. The sequence goes on from CAWFJH010000005.1 coordinate 241,542, forward strand.
ACGGGTTCGCAACACCCCTCTGCTAGGGTGAGCGGCGTTCGTTCCCCTTCCCCAATTCCTGAGAAATCATGATCAGCCTTCAACGCGTCACGAAGATCTACAAGAGCGACGTCATTGCCCTGGACGACGTCTCGATCGAGATCGAAAAGGGCGAGTTTGTCTTCCTGGTCGGCCCATCGGGCTCCGGCAAGTCCTCCAGCCTGCGGCTGCTGTTGCGCGAAGAGGATCCTTCCTCGGGCCAGGTGTACGTTGCCGGCAAGAACCTCTCGAAACTCTCCGCCTGGAGCGGCGTGCCGAAGCTCCGGCGGAACCTCGGGACCGTGTTCCAGGACTTCAAGCTCCTGCAGGACAAGACGGTCTTCGAAAACGTGTCGTTTGCCCTCGAGGTGATCGGCAAGCCAAAGCACGTGATCGACCAGCGGGTGCCCGAGATCCTCGACTACGTCGGGCTGGGGGAGAAGCTCAACAACTACCCCGACGAGCTTTCCGGCGGCGAGCAGCAGCGCGTGTCGATCGCCCGGGCGTGCGTCAACCGGCCGCTCATCCTGCTCGCCGACGAGCCGACGGGAAACCTCGACCCGAACACGAGCGTCGACATCATGCGGTTGCTCGACAAGGTGAACAAGATCGGTACCACCGTCGTGATGGCCACCCACGACCAGGCGATCGTCGATGCGATGCGCAAGCGCGTCATCGAGCTCGACAAGGGCAAGGTCGTGCGGGACCAGTCGCGAGGGGTGTACTCGTAGCGTGCGGCGGGTCGAGTACTACTTCCGCGAGACCGCGTCGGGGATGCGTCGCAACGGCACGATCGCATTCGGCGCTGTCATGACGGCGTTCATCGCGTTGTTCCTATTCGGTCTGGCGCTGCTCATCCGACGGGAGATCTCGCTCGTGATCGAGGGGATCACCGGCAACGTCCAGGTGGCCGTCTACGTCGACGACACCGCGGCGTCGCACCCCGACACGATCACGCACCTCACGGAGTTGCTGCAGGGCCTTCCGGCCGTCGACAACGTCGTCTACGAGGATAAGGAGGCGACCTGCGAGCGCGCTCATCGCGTCTTCGCCGCGAACCCGACGATCATCGAGAACGTGCCGTGCTCCGCGTATCCGACTTCCCTCCGCGTGACCCTCAAGGACACGAGCCAGTACGAACAGATCACCGCCGCGCTTGCCTGCGAGCCTGACGAGACCGGAAAGATGAAGTGCGCCGAGCCCGGGGTGCTGGAGGTTCGCGACTTCCGCGACGTGCTCGACCGCCTTTCGGCGATCACGAACACGCTGTCGGCGGGCCTGTTCTTCCTGGCCATGGTGATGCTGGTGTGCGCCGTGGTGCTCGTGTCGAACACGCTGCGGATGGGCCTGTTCGCGCGGCGCAAGGAGATCAGCATCATGCGCTTGGTCGGCGCAACGAACTGGCGGATCCGCGTGCCGTTCCTCATCGAGGGCGGGGCGGAGGCGTTGCTCGGCGCCGGGCTCGCCATCGTCGCGCTGTTCCTCGGGAAGGTCTTTGTCGTCGACCAGCTCGCCGGCAAGCTCGTGTGGCTGCCACTCGTGCGAAACAGCGACGTGATCGCGGTCGTGCCGCTCATCGTGATCGCCGCGGTCGTCGTCGCAGCCGCCTCCGGCACGATCGGGATGCGCCGATTCCTCGACGTGTAGCCTGCGCGCGATGAGCGCGGGCACCGAACACCGATCCGACGACAAGATCGTCGCGACGAACCGCAAAGCGCGGCACGACTACCAACTGCTCGAGACCTACGAGTGCGGGATCCAGCTGACGGGCACGGAGGTCAAGTCGCTGCGTCTGGGCCAGGCCTCGCTCGTGGATTGCTATGCCCGCATGCGCGGCGGCGAACTTTGGCTCGAAGGGCTGCACATTCCCGTCTACGAGCAGGGAGACAAACGCACACACGAGCCGTTGCGGCCTCGAAAGCTGCTCGTGCATCGCCGGGAGCTCGACGAGATCACCCGCGACGTCTCGGACAAGGGCCTGTCACTGGTGCCGCTCCGGGTGTACTTCACGCACGGCATTGCGAAGGTCGAGATCGCGGCCGCACGCGGTAAACGCCAGCACGAGAAGCGCCAGGCGATCGCCAAGCGCGACGCGCAGCGCGAGGCCGAACGCGAGCTCGGCCGCCGCCGCTGACCCGGCACGAGTCAGCGGGCTCAAGGAGCGTCTGCGGGCACCCGTATACTGGAGCGACAACTACATATGGGGGTGTACTGGCTTCGATCCGGACGTTTGCCGTCTGGGCGAAGCGGGCCGTGATCCCGGATGTCACGTTAAACGCCGGACCAATACAAGCGCCAACGACGAGTTCGCGCTCGCTGCCTAATACGTTAGGTAGCTGCTCGCCCCGTGTGCCTACGGTCGGGGACCGAGTATCACCTGAGTAGGCTTACGCCGCCGGTTCCGTCGGGAGGCCGGCGGCGGACACCGCATCCCGACTGGCCCCGAGGTCCTCTGCCGATGGACGCCGAGGGGTGAGATTTGAGCATCGGCTGCGCCCGGAGAAGTCCCAGTCGGTCGCCCGGAGACGCGGGTTCGAATCCCGCCACCTCCACTGTGTCTGCGCTCCCTCAAGGGGCGTTGCGAAGGGTGCCGCGCATGCCCACCCGCTCGTGGTAGCGGCAGAAGAAGACGACCGAGCCCGACGCGGGGAACGTGATCTCGAACGTTCGCGACTGCCCGACGGGCACGTTCACGTCGGTCGAGGTGCCGTCGATCGTGAACGTATGGGCCGCCGTCCCCGGGTTGCTCATCGTGATCGTGAGCGTCTGGCTCGGTGCACCGACGATCGTCGCGGGTGAGAAGTAGAAGTCGCCGGCCTCGACGGCGAGCGTCGTCTGCTCGCGTACGTCGGCGCGGGCCGGCGACGGGCTCGGCGCCGCGCTCGTCGGCGTGCCGGCGGTGGATGCGTGGCAGGCCGTCGCGACGACAGCCATGGCGAGGACGACCACGGTTCGCCGTGCGACACACACGTTCCCGATGGTAGCGGCGGACCCACCCCCGGCCGGGAGCGTGCCGGCTCGGGATCGCGGCTAGGCGACCTGGAGCGTGCCCTTCATGCCGCTGCCCACGTGGAACTTGCAGTAGAACTCGACCGATCCCGACTCCGGGAAGGTCACCGTGACCTTCTGCGAGTCGCCCGGCGCGAGCTCGACGCTCACGTTCTCGCTGTCGATGGTGAACGTGTGGGTCGCGGAGCCCTTGTTGGTCACGGTGATCTCGAGAGACTGCCCGGGGCTGCCGGTGAGCGAGTTCGGCGAGAACGAGAAGTCCTGGGCCTCGATGGCGAAGGCCGTCTTGCCCGCCACGTCGGTACCGGCGGCGGCCGGCGACGTCCCGGTCCCGCCTGCCGTGCCCGTCGAGCTGCTCGAGGAGCTGCTGCTGCATGCCGCGAGCAACAGCACGGCGACCGTCACCCCGACGACGAGGGTCAGTTTGCGCGTTCGCTGCATCGTGTCGTCCTCCCTAGGCGATTGTCCGTGTGTGTACGGGTGAGCCGCGACCGCGGTTCACGCATCGGTGATGGTGGCGTCGGCGAGCACGGTACCGTCGCGCGCGGTGATCACCAGCTGATCGAACCCCGTCAGGTCCTCGTGCGTGACGAGCCACGTCGAGGCCTCGCCGTTCTCGAAGCGCAGCGGTGGCAGTTCCTTGGAATGGCCGGCGTCGTCCAGCAGCATCACGCGGGCGTCCCCCGACAACCCCGGCGCCTTGACCAGGACGACCCCCCAAGAACTCCAGCCGTCGGCCCGGTCGCCGTCGTAGAGGACCACCGTGCCGCCCAGGCCCGCACCGTCCATCGGCTGGAGCGTCCCCAAACGGAATTCCTTGCCGCCCAGGGTGTCCAGCAAGCTCTGGTAGCTCGCGGCGTCGGCCGCCAGCACGTCGGCGCGGCGGTGCTGGGTGATTCCCCAGCCCATCGAGGCGACGAGGATTACCGCGGCGACCGCCGCGACCCAGCGCCAGGGCGACTGTCGCTCGGGCTTCGCGGCCGGAGCAGGCGGTTCCTCGGCGGTGCCCGCGGACCATTCTTGCGCGAGCACGTCCAGCACATGCTCGCGAACCTCGGGCGGCGCCTCCTGCTCGGTGGCATAGGAAAGCGCGTTCACGCCGTCCTCGAGCCGCGCGCGTTCCGTCCGGCAGTCGGCACACCCACGCAGGTGCTTGCGCACGCGGGCGTCGGTCGTCTCGTCGAGCGAGGCGAGCAGATGCTCGGGCAGCAGCTCGCGGACCTGTTCACACGTCACGATCGGCCTCCGATGCCATCTCGGCGCGCAACCGCAGGAGCGCCGCATGGATGCGGGTCTTGACGGTGCCCTGCGGGATGCCCTCGAGCGCCGCGACTTCGGCGGTCGTGCGACCGCCGAAGTAGGCGAGTTCGAGCGCCGAGCGCTGCTCCGGGCTGAGCGTCGCCATGGCGCGGCGCGCGCGCGCCGACAGGTCGGCGGTCGCGGCGAGGTCGTCGGGTCCCGGCGTCGGGTCCTGGATCGGAGGCGGGCCGAGCTCCCGCAGCGAGCGCGTCTCGAGCACGCGGCGCCGCAGCAGGTCGATCGCGAGGGACCGAGCGGTCAGCAGCACCCACGTCTCGAGCCGGCCCCGCTCGGGGTCATATCGAGCCGCGGTGCGCCAGAGCTTCACAAAGGTGTCCTGCACGAGATCCTGTGCCGCCTGATGGTTGCCGAGCATGACGATGCCGAGTCCGTAGACCCGCGAGGAGAAGCGGTCGTAGAGCATGGTCGCCGCGCGCTCGTCGCGGCCCACAAAGGCCGCCATGAGCGCCTGATCGGAACCCGGCTCGTCGATTCGCATTCCACGCACGCTACTCTCCGGTGACAGTACGGGCGGGGCGGGGAAGCGGTTCGCCTCGCCTCGGCTAGGCTCGCCGGACGATGGTCGAGCCCGTCCGCATCTCGCGCCGCCGGGCACGACAGCTCGCGGTGATGGGCCAGCTGCTCGACGCGACGCGCCGCCGCTCGATCGAGGAGGTCGTCGCGGGCCTCGGCGAGGTGCAGATCGATCCGACGTCGGTGGTCGCCCGCACCGAGCATCTGGTGCTGTTCAGCAGGCTCGGCACCCGTTTCAAGGTTGCCGACCTCGAGCGGCTGCTGTGGCGAGATCGCGCGCTGTTCGAGTACTGGGTGCACATCCTGCCGATCGCGGATCTGCCGGTGCATCGCATCTCGATGCGGCGCTACCCGCACGGCCCCTGGAAGCGGCACCGGTATGTGCGCGAGTGGCTCGTTGCGAACCGGGATTTCGAGCGCTATGTGCTGGGGGAGCTTCGCCGACGCGGGCCGCTGCGCGCCCGTGACCTCGAGAACCGCGCGGCCGAGGGTTGGCGTACGGGCGGCTGGAACGACGAGGGCCAGAGCGTCCCGATGCTGCTCGACATCCTGTGGTTCCAAGGCAAGGTCATGATCGCGGGGCGCGACGGCCAGCAGCGCATCTGGGATCTCGCGTCGCGCTCGCTGCCGAAGGTGCCGGCGCGTTCGAGATCGCAGATCGCCGCCGAGGTGGTCGACCACGATCTGCGGACGCGCGGGTTCGAGCGCCTCGAGCGCATCGGCTGGTTGTTCGACGGCGAGCTTCCGGGGCGCGAGACCGCGATCCGCAACGCTCTGGCGGCCGGGACGCTCGTGCCGGTGGCGATCGATGGGGTCGACGGGCAGGTGGTCGCCCATCGCGACCTGCTCGACACGGCCTTTCGCGGGCGCACGGTGGCGCTCTCGCCGTTCGACGACCTCGTGAGCGATCGCGATCGGCTGGATCGGCTCTTCGGCATGTTCCATCGGATCGAGATCTACGTGCCGAAGACGAAGCGGCAGTGGGGCTATTACGTGCTCCCCGTGCTGCGCGGCGATCGGCTGGTGGGCCGTGTCGACCCGGCGCATGACCGCAAAGAGAACCTCCTTCGCATCAACGCGATCCACATGCAGGAGGAGACCGGGCCGGCCGACCGTGAGGCGGTCCTGAAGGCGATCGACGATCTCGCTCGCTGGCTTCGCGTCGACACGGTGCGGCTGCCGAGTCGCTTCAACCGATCGTGACCTGGCGTTGCTGCTTCGGAGACCTGCGTCGGCTACTATCCGGACATTCCCCGACCGTCGAGTGGCGGTGTCCTGGTTTCGGCGTGTTTGCCCGGCGGCAGTCGGGGAGGAGGGCGTTTGGCGGCGCAGCGCTTTGGTGGCAGGGCGTTTCGGCGATCGCTGCTCGGGCTCGTCCTTGTCCTTCCCACGGCGTTCGGGCTCGTCACCGCCTCGCCCGCCGGTGCGGCCGGGCTCTGTGCAACGCCCGGTGACGATGGCGCCGGCGGCGTCTTGTCGGGAATCGTCAACAGGTACTACCCGGGCGTCGGGACTGCCTCGGCCGGCGATACCAGCATCGACGTCGGGACCCCATCGGGCGCAGCAACGCCGATCGTGGCGGGCGATCTGCTGTTGGTCATCCAGATGCAGGACGCCGACTTCGATACGTCGAACACCGACTCCTACGGCCACGGCGGCGCTCCGTCGACCCCTGCGTCGGGGTATACGGCGCTCAACGCGACGGGCTCGTACGAGTACGTGCGTGCGACCTCGGCCGTGGCGGGGGGCAGCGTCAGCATCGAGGGGCTGGGGACGGGCACGGGGCTGCTCAACAGTTATCGAACGGCGGCCGCCACCGGGGCGGCCGGTCAGCGGACATTCCAGGTCGTTCGCGTGCCGCAGTACACGACGGCGGCCACCAGCGCCGGGCTCACGGCGCTTGCGTGGGACGGATCCGTCGGCGGCGTGCTCGCGCTCGACACCACCGGCGCGCTCACGCTCGGTGGGGTCGTGAGCGTCGACGGTTTGGGCTTCCGCGGCGCCCCCGGTCTGCAGCGAGGCGGCGCCGGCGGCTTTGCGAACACCGACACCGCGGTAAGCGCCACGGCGAACGTCGACGGCAACAAAGGTGAGGGGATCGGCGGTACCCCGGCGAACTCGGCCGCCGCGAACGGCTACCCGGGCGGGGACGCCGCACGCGGCGCGCCGGGCAATGCGGGCGGCGGCGGTACCGACGGGAACCCGAGCAACAACGACCAGAACACCGGTGGTGGCGGGGGCGGCAACGGCGGGGCGGGCGGCCAGGGCGGCAACGCGTGGTCCTCCAATATCGCCAGCGGCGGCTACGGCGGTACCGGCCTGCCGGCGACGTCCGGGCGTGTGTTCCTGGGTGGCGGGGGCGGCTCCGGCACCACCAACAACCACGCCTCGCCGCAGTCAGACGGCGCCAACGGCGGCGGGATCGTGCTCATCCGTGCGGGATCGGTCGCCGGCGGCGGTTCGATCACCGCCGACGGGGCCGACGCGTATAACCAGACGCTGAACGACGGCGGCGGCGGCGGCGGCGCCGGCGGCTCCATCGTGCTCACCGCTGCGAGCGGTTCGCTCGCGGCCGCAACACTCAGTGCAGACGGGGGTAGCGGCGGCGACGCCTGGCCGAATCAAGCGGGGGCCGGGGCAGCGCACGGCCCGGGCGGAGGCGGCGGGGGCGGGTGGATCCTGACCTCCAGCGCGGCGGGGTCGGCATCGGTGAGCGGCGGGACGCACGGCACCACGACGACCGGCAATCTTCAGTACGGGTCCTTCAACGGGTCGGTCGGGCAGACCGCGACTGCATCGCCCGGCCAGATCCCGGGTGTGAGCGGCGGCGCCGAGTGCGCCGACCTGTCCATCGGCAAGAGCGGGCCGGCGTCCGTGCAGGCGGGCGGTCTGGTCGCCTACACGGTGTCGGTCACGAACCAAGGTCCGGCGAGCGCCGACACCGTCTCGGTGGCCGACACGCTGCCGGCCGGCGTCACGTTCGTGTCGGCCGTCGGCACGGGCTGGTCGTGTTCGCACGTCGGCAACGTGTCGGTGACGTGCACGCGACCTGCGCTGGCGGTCGGCGCCGCGCCGGACATCACGGTGACGGTGACCGCGCCGGGCCAGGCGGCGTCGCTCACGAATACCGCGGTGGTATCGGCGTTGTCGCCGGACCCCGATCCCTCCAACGATTCGGCGTCGGCGACGACGGCCGTCGGCGCGTCGGCGGACCTGTCGATGACCAAGACCGGTCCGGCGACGGTGGATGCGGGCGACCAGGTGACCTACATGCTCGCGGTCACCAACCACGGACCGTCGGCCGCGGATACGGTTTCGGTGGTCGACACCTTGCCCGACGGCGTCGCGTTTGTTTCGGCCGGGGGCACCGGGTGGACCTGTACCAACGCCGGCGACGTGTCGGTGACGTGCACGCGGCCGGTGCTGGCGGTCGGCGCCGCACCGGACATCACCGTCGTGGTGACGGCGCCGGAGAACGCCTCGTCGATCCGCAACACCGCGCGGGTCTCGTCGCTGACTCCCGATCCGACGCCGGACAATGACGTCGGCAGCTGGCCGACCACCGTCGTGGCGGCGGAGACGGGTGGTACCGCAGGCACGGGCGCACCGTTCTCGGGGTTGTTCCGGCTCGTCCTCGCGTTGGTACTGCTGGGCATGGCGCTGCTTGCGGCGAGCACACCTTCGCTCGGCGTCCAGCGCGGACGCCACGTTCGGCGCTAGCCCGGACGCAACAGCCCCTGAAGCGCGATCCAATCGTGCACGTCGAGGTCGTGTGCCCGCGCGTCGCGCGGGAGCCCGCGAGCCGTCACGAACGCCGCCCACGCCCGAGGCGGCACGCGCAGCGTGTGCCGAAGCGGGCGGTCGGCGCGTGCGAATCCCGCGGCGAGCGTGCGCAGGTAGGCGCGACGATCGTCGGGTGGCAGCAGCGGCGTGGCGCGGCGGTCGATCGAGAGCAGCCCGGCGTCGACCGACGGCGGCGGATCGAACGCGGTGCGATGGACGCGCCGCAGGAGCCGGAAGCTCCACCAGGGCGCCAACCGGAGCGTCGCAAGCGAGCCCGGCGCCGCGAGGGCGCGCTTGCGCGCCGCCTCGTATTGGATCAACACGTCGGCGCGCACGAGCGCGGTGGTGGGATCGTCGAGCAGCCGTCGCAGGATGCGCGTGCCGGATCCGAACGGCAGGTTGCCCACGACCCGGAACGGCTCGACCGGGAGCGGCGCCCGCAAGGCGTTTGCGCAGATGACCCGGAGCCGAGGATCGCCGCCCATCGAGACGCGCAGATGCGCCGCGCACGCCTCGTCACGCTCGATCGCATCGACTCTGCGGGCATGGGCGAGCAGCGGACGGGTGAGCGCGCCGGTGCCCGCGCCAATCTCGACCACCAGGTCGTGCCGGGAGATGCCGATCTGCTCGATCAGCTCTGTGGCGAGCGTGGCGCTGCGGAGGAAATGCTGACCGTCAGACGCGCGCCCGCTCGGCCGTGGTCCGCGGCCGTGCTCGGCCACGAACGATCACCGTGACGGGTCCCATGTGCCGCAGTGTAGCGGCGAGGCGGACTCACCGCAGGTGGACGACGTTGGCGGTGATGAGCTTCGCGTCATCGGACACCAGGTAGGCGATCACCGAGGCGACCTCGTCGGGGTGTGCGATATGAAGGAGTTCGTCGCTGTCCCGCACAGCAGATTCGACCTCGGGGGTCACCCAGCCGGTGTCGGTGACGGGCGGGTGTACCGCGTTGGCCGTCACCCCGTACGGGGCGAGCTCGAACGCGGCGCTCATCGTGAGGTTCTCGAGCGCCGCCTTCGCGGCCCCGTAGGAGACCTCCTCCGGAAAGCCGAGCGGACCGCCCGAGGTGAGGCTGACGATCCGTCCCCAGGTGCCGCCGCGGGCGATGTGGCGCTGGGCGAAGGTGGCGATGAGGAGCGCGGAGGCTCGGGCGTCCACCGACGCGACGGTGTCGAATGTTCCCGGTGCGAGATGGTAGGTGGTGCGGCTGAGACGGTCGGTGGACGTCGGCAGAAACGTGTCGGGCAGCCACCCGCTCGCGTTGTTGATCAGGATGTCGACCGGACCGAGCTGCGCCTCGGCCATCTCGAAGAGGATCCCGGCCGTCGCGTCGAGAGCGAGATCGGCCTCGATCGAAACGGCGTGGCCGCCGTCTGCTTCGATATGCATCGCCACCCCTGCGGCCTCCGGCCGGTGGTCGCCCTCGGGACGGAAGGCCGTGACGAGGACTGCGGCGCCGTCGCGCGCGAGCGCGTAGGCGGTCGCGGCGCCGATGCCGTGGTTGGCGCCCGTCACGATCGCAACATGTCCGTGCAGCGGCGTGTCATCGCTCATGCCATCACCAATCGAAAGAGTCTGGCACGCGGCCTGCGTGGCGCGCTCAGTGGGTGCCGGCGCTGGCGGCGTCGGGCACCATGCGATCGGTCGCGAACCGGTCGGGGGAGAACGGCCGGATGAGCGCCGGCATGCGCCCGGTTGCGATCCGCTCGGCCATGAGCCGACCGAAGATCGGCGAGCCCTTGAATCCCCACGTTCCCATGCCGGCCATCAGGAAGAGGTTTCGCACCTCGGACTCGCCGAGCATCGGCGAGGAGTCCGGCGTCATGTCGCAGAGACCGGTCCACTGCCGCATGGCGCGAGCGTTGGCGACCACCGGAAGGATCTGGATCGTGCGCTTTGCGGCTTCCGCGAGGAACCCGAACGTCGAGCGGGTGGAATACGTGTTGTAGGGCAGGACCTCCGCGCCGACGAGAATCTCGCCGCGCGCGGTCTGGGATGCGTAGACGTACAGGTCCATCGACGAAATCAGCCCGTCGAGCACGTGGCGGTACGGCTCCGTCACGAACGCCTGCAGCGCCATCGTGACGATCGGCAGGCGAAGGCCGGCCATCGCCGCCACCTGCGAGGACCAGCCGGCGACGGCGCTCACGACCGTGCCGGCGGCGATCGAGCCATGCGCCGTGCGGACGCCGCGACAGGCGCCGTCGACGACGTCGATCCCGGTGACGGGCGTCTGCTCATGGATCTGGACGCCGTGGCGCGTGGCGCTCGAGGCGAACCCCCACACCACGGAGTCGTGGCGGGCGATCGATCCGGGCGGATGGTAGGAGGCGCCGAGCACCGGGAGCTCGCCGCCGCCAGTCAGGTCGACCAGGGGATTCAGCCGCGCGATCTCGTCGGTCCTGAGCACATCGGTCTGCACCCCGTATGCGCGGTTGAGGAGCGACTTGTCGCGCTCGATCTCGAGGGAATCGTACGTGTGACACAGGTCGAGCTCGCCGCTCGTCGAGAACAGCAGATTGAAGTCGAGCTCCGCCGAGAGCGTCCGCCAGATCTCGAGGCTCGCCTTGTAGAGCGGGACGGTCTCGGGGGTGTTGTAGTTCGCACGGACGACCTGGGTGTTGCGGCCGCTGCCCCCACTGCCGATGTAGTTGCCTTCGAGCACGGCGACGTTCGTGATGCCGTGACGGGTCGCCAGGTTGTGGGCGAGCGACAGGCCGTTGACGCCCCCGCCGACGATCACCACGTCGTAGGTGTCGCGCAGCTGCTCGCGCCGCAGGAACGTCCGATGCCGGAGCAGCCCCGTCATGTCGCTCGCTCCCGTGCGTCGGCGTCATCGATCAGGCGCTCCCGCAGGTGGTTGCGCCAGTAGGCCGGGACCAGGATCGTGAGGGCGTCGTCGGTCTCGCCCAGCACCGTGGCCGCGACGCCCGCCACGGAGCCCTGCACCGCGTCTCCCGGTGCCGGCACGTCCAGAGCGGAGACCGCGGCGAACGCCGCCGCAACGTCATTGCCCTCGAGCGCCCACGATGCCCATCCATCCGAGACATCGAGCACGAGCCCGTCGTCGTCGAGCGCCCCGATCCGGTCCGTGAGCGCGCGCACAACGTCTCCCGTGACGGCCGGCGAGGCGACGAACAACGCCTCGTCGGGCGCGGTCCGGATGTACCGCGCGTCGTACCCGGGCGGCACCAGTGCGTCGAGCGACTGGGCGTCCGCCGCGCACAGGACGACGCCGACCGAGCGCGGCGCGAGCTCACGCACGGAGTTTCGCCCCCGTCGGGTCGTAGAACGGCGTCGGTACAACCGTAGCGTCGACGCCCGCGTCGAGCGCCGCCGGGAATTCGCCATCCACCGCGCGCAGCCAGCCGAGTCCGATCGCGGCGTCGAGCGCCGCAGAGGTCGTACAGGACGTGACGCGGCCGAGGATCTCGCCGTCGACGGCGAGCGGGTGCCCGCGCCGTGGGGTGCCGTCGAATCGCAGCCCGACGAGCGTGCGCTCGAGCGGGAGCGCGGCCATGCGCTCGAGTGCTCGCTTGCCGACGAAGTCGGGCTTGTCCATCGCCACCGCCCAGCCGAGCCCGAGCTTCCCCGGATGATCGTCGGGGAGCGTGTCCTGCCCGAGGTAGACGTGACCCTTCTCGAGGCGGAGCACGTCGAGGGCGTCCAGACCGTGGGGGCGAACATCCCAGGGCCGGCCGGCTTCGAGCAGCGCACGCCACAGCTCGACGCCGCGACCGCGCGAGTGGTGCAGCTCGAAGGACAGCTCGCCCACAAACCCGACCGCGATGGCACGGCACGGCACGCCCGCGACGGTGATGTCGGCGTGACCCGGATACGGGATGGCCTCGCGGCGGAGGTCGTCGTCGCAGAGCGCCGCGAGCAGGTCGCGCGCGTGCGGCCCCGCGACGTTGATCGCGCCCAGCTGTGCCGTCTGGTTGACGAGGTGCACGTGCAGGCCGAGCCGGTCGATCCAATTGCGGAGCCCCGCCTCCATACGGTCGGCGCCGCCCGAGGTCGACGTCAGGTAGTACGTGCCGCCGCCGAGCGCGGCGAGCAGCCCGTCGTCCATGACGTAGCCGCCTTCGTCAAGCGCGAGCAGGTACCGAGCCCGTCCCGGGGCGATCGCGCCGACGTCGAGCGGGAACGCCCAATCGAGAAGCACGCGGGCATCGCGGCCGGCCACGAGGAACTTCCCGAGCGTCGAGACGTCCATCAGGCCCACGCGCTCGCGCACGGCGAGAATCTCACCCGCGACGTCACCGTAGGTTCCCGGGCGCGCCCACGAGCCGGAGCGGTCGATCCGCGCGCCGGCGGCGAGGTGGATCTCGTGCAGCGCCGTGCGGCGTTCGACCGCCTCGTGCACGCCGCCGGTGAGGTCGCCGAGCCGGGGGCCGCGCACCGGCGGTCGCGCCGTGGTTCGACCTCCCGCGGCGGGAGCCGCCCCTTTTGCCGCGGTGAACGCCGCGAGATGCCGCGAGCACAGCGCCCCCTGGCACGGTCCCATGGTGGCCGTGGTGTAGCGCTTGAGGATCTCCGAGGAGGTCCAGCCCTCGTCCCACGCGGCCTCGAGGTCGTGCACACGGACGTCCTCGCAGACGCAGACGTAGCCTTCGGTCTCGAGCAACGGCCACGGCTCGGCTGCGCGGGATTCCACCGGGTCGCCGCGTCCCGCCGCCGCACCCGAGGACTCCGCTTCCTCGAGCGAGCAGCCCGGCCACACCACGTCGCCGGCGCCGCACACCTCGGGATCGGCGCTCATCCGAAGCAGCGTGTCGCGCGGCTGCCAGCCGAGCGACAGGACGAGCGCGTCGCACGAAAAGGCGCGCCGCCCCTCAGGCGTCAGCACCGTCGCGGACGACACGTGGCCTCGGCCGCGGGCCTCGAGGACCCGGCCGGCGACCACCGTGACGTCGGCGCCGGCATCTCCAAGCGCCTCCGCGATCGATGTGCCCTCGCCCGTGTTGGCGACAACGACGGCGCGGGCGCCGGGGGCGACGCCATGAATGGCTGCGAGGCGCGCCGCGCCCCGGCCGAGCCACACACCAGGCAGATCGTTGCCCGGAAACACGCCGTGGGCCTCGAGCGCGCCCGTGGCGACGATCACCCGCGCCGCCTCGACCTCCACCAACCCGTCGGGTCCCACGAGCGGGACCGACGGGCCCTCGTACACGCCGATCGCCGCGTGCCCTTGCAGCACCTCGACGCCGGCGGCGCGCGCGGCGTGCTCGCCACGCGAGGCGGCCGCGCGCGCCGCCGGATCGCTCAGCCCACCGCCGATCGTTCCCTCCTCTGCGAGCAGCACGCGTCCACGTGCCGCCGCGGCCGTCGCCGCCGCGAGCCCCGCAACGCCGCCGCCGATCACGATGGTGTCGACGCGAACGAATCGCGCCGGCGCCGACCGCCGGACGTCGTGCGGGAGCGTTCCCGCGCCGGTCGCGCGCCGGATCACACGCTCGGCGATGGGCCACAGCCATCGCGGGCGGCCGAACACCTTGTAGTAGAAGCCGACCGGCATCGCCCAGTGCAGGCGATCGGTCACCGCGAGCGCGTCGTGCTCGGCCGACGGCCATCCGGTCTCGCGCTCGACGCGTGCGCCCTCGCGGGCGGGCGTCACACATGCCCGCTCGCCGGGGATCCCGTCCACCGTCACGAGGCAGTTGGCGCAGTCGCCGGTCCCGCAGTAGAGGCCGCGGCGCCGGTGCGACTTGATCGAACGAGAGAACGTGCGAATACCCGCCCGATGCATCGCCGACGCGACGGTGTCGCCCGCCACGACGTCCACACGCCGCCCGTCGACCCGCATCGAGCCCACGCGCTAGTCCTCGAACCGATTCGTCGTCGTGTCGCGCCGAAGCGTCACCCAGCGACGGCATCCGAGCAGATGGAACCAGCGTTCCTCCTGCGTCCCGGCGACGTTGTCCCGCAGGTAGACGCGCGCGAAGTCCTCGTCGGGGCCGGAGGAGGACACCGGGCGCAGCTCGCCGCCAAAGGCGAACTCGCCAAACGGCCGCTCGCCGCAGAACGGACAGGGAACGAGCAGGCTCACGGGTGTCGACCGCCGGTCACATGCACAGCGCGAGGATGCTAGCCCACCTGCGGCGGAAGCCTCCCGAACCGAGGTGACCGGGCGTCACTCGTTCTCGATGGGGGAGAGCAGGGCGGCAAGCTCGGCCGCCCGCCCGCGCGGCTTGATGCGGTCCAGCGAACCGATGGTCCGATCGTGGATCCGCAACACCAGGCGCCCTCCCCGAATACCCGAGGAGGTGAGGACCTCTGCAATGTCGGCGCGATCCCCCCAATAGATGGGCTCCGGCCGCTCCGCCGCGATGTGCAGGAACCGATGGTCGGTCACCGCGAACAATCCGCGATGCCCGTCGAGATCCGCTACCGCGATCATGAGTACCCGCTCGTGCAACCGTCGCACTCCCGCCAAGATTTCGATCTCGCGCCAGACGGAGCGGACAAGCTCGCGGTCGTGTGTTTCGACGATTGCCTGCATCTCGAACCACGCAACCGCGTCGCCGCGGAGGTCGATGACCTTGTCGGCCAGGCGCTCCTGCAGCGCGGCGACGAGCGCGCGCCCGTTCATCAGTTGATTCGGCTCGAACGGGACGCCGAAGGCATCCCGGCGAATAAGGTAGGTGGAGCCGTCGGCCCCGAGAATGAGCGCATCCACCTCGTCGAACTCCGCCGACATCACGGTCGGTCCGATCTCACGGGTGAGACCGTGGTCGTTCATCGTCACGAGGTCGTTGGCGCTGGTGTCCCAGCGAACGTAGAGGCGGCCGAACCGGCGCCGATAGGTCGGCACATACGGCGTGGCGTCGAACCGTTCGGGAATCGGCAGACCCGCGGGGGCGGCGAGGATCGCAGTGTCGAGCGCGGACGTCATCGCCTGCTGGACGTCGGCAGGTGTGAGCGCATCGCGTTGCGCCGCGAGCTCGGTCCACGTGGTGGGCGTGTGGCCGAGGAGATGCGCGTCGGCCTTGCGGGCCGCCTCGCGGTTTGGCCGGTTCGGGTCCGTCGCGTTCCACGGCAGTGCGCGATCGCATGCGGCCAGCACCTCCGCCTCACCCAGCTCTCCGGATGCCAACGATTCCAGCACGTCGCAGAACGGCGGGAGGACGGCGCCCATCTCGTGGGCGGGGCTGTCGCAGAACAGCTCGTAGGTGCTGTGGGTCGCGCTGACCCGCGCGGAGTCCTGGCTGACCGTGTAGGCGAGTCCGAGCTCGTGCCGCAACCGCTGGAAGCCGCGGGCGAGGAACAGCTGGACCGCGACGAACATCGGGAGGGACCGTCGATCGACCATCGAACAGCCGATGAACTGGCCGTCACTTTCGACGTGCGACGGTGTCACGAGCCCCGGGAGCGGTTCGACGACGGGCAAAGGGAGAAGGTCGCCGGGAGGCAGCGGCAGCCGAAGGCCGGGGCTGGGCGGGCGGGTCATCCACACCACTGCCTGACCGGCCGTGAATCGCTCCGCGGCCCACGCCATGACCACATCGGGTGCGAGCCCGCCGATGTGCTCGGGATAGTCCACGACCCCGATGCCGCGCGTACCGAATCTGCTCGAGGCGACGCCGGCGTAGGAGCCGCCCCGGCGCCGGCTCTCCGCTTCGAGAATTCGATGCTCCGCCTCGAGGCGGCCGATCGGAAGGGACGACAGGTTCTTGCACACCTCGGTCAGGAAGGCCTCCACGTGCTCCTGGGTGCCGCTTGCAAAGAAACGCGTCGTGAGCGTGGTCGAGGTGCCGTTGACGTCGCTCGCCCCGAGCGCGAACGTCGACAGCGCGAGATGTTCGATCAGGTGGTTGATACCGGTCGTGACGAGCGTCTCGTCGACACGGCCGGACCGAAAGGCGATCCCGCCCGCGCAGGGACCAGGCACGTCCGTACACCAGAGGGGGATGCCGTCGACGTGCGTCAGCGTCGGTTCGGGGAAGGACACGGGCGGCAACGATACGCTGTTCGTATGGGAGCGGCGAGGTGGGCGATCGAGCCTGCGGCGAACCCGAGCGTGGTGCGGGTGCATGTCGCCCACGAGCTGACGGACCGGACCATCGTCACGACGCCGCCCGCCGACGTGTCGATGCCCGTCGCGGGTCTGCTCGAGATCGGGGCCGTGCGCACGGTCGACCTGCATCGCTACCGGATGCGTCTTAATCTGCGTCCCGGCAGCGACCGCAAGAGCACGACGTTGCACGCCCGCGACGTGCTCGGCGCGGCGTGGGGCGAGCCGGTCGCGCTCGAGTCCGACGAAGGGCCGCGGGCCTTCGCGGTGGCCTACGAGGGGCCACGCCGGGTGGCCGAGTCCGCCGAGATGGCGGCGGGTGTCCCGGTGCTCGAGGTCCTGTTCGATGTGGAGGGCGTCAGCGAGGCGGTCGCCGGCAGCGGGATGGTCCTGGTCCGGCTTGGGCGGCTGTTCGACTGGGACCGGGGTGAGCGTGCCGTCGGTGCCGCACTCGCGGCGATGGGGGCGCGCTAGGCGTAGAGCGCCGGGGTCGGCATGCCCTGGTCGACGCCGGTTTCGGAGTAGCGGGACGGACCGAACCGCGACGGGTCGCCCATCCCCGCGATGAAGTCGGCGGAGAGCACGGCCGCAAACTCCTCGTTGTCCAACAGGTCCTGTTCGATCGCGTTGGCCGGGACGTAGGGGCCGAGGTTCTCCCGGTAGGTGAGGTGCCGCAGCGCGGCCGCGACGTCGCCGGGGGTGGCGTTCGCGTCGCGGAGGGCGGCGACATCGAGATAGATCTCGGAAGGCGCGGTGTACTGCACCGCCGTGCCCAGGCCGGGGCCAAAGCGCTCCTCGACGACGTGCTCGAGCTGGATGGGGTCCAAACGGACGCCGCCCATCGAATCGGGGAGCGGGCATTGGCCGTGATCGGCGGTCACCAGCAGCACGTACTCGTTCGCGTACTCGCGATCGAGGTAGTCGACGAGACGGCCGAGCTCTGCATCGACGGCGTTGAGCATGAGTCCCTCCCATTTGGAGCCCATCCCGTAGACGTGCCCGGTGTAGTCCGGCGACTTGAACGTCGTGTACAGGAGCGCGGATCCGTTCTGCCCGATGGGCTCGTTGCGGAGCACGGCTTCCAGCAGATCGCCCTGATACGCCGCGATCGGCGGCACGCAGCAGTAGTCGGTGCGCCACTGCTCCCACTCGGGGTCCCAACCCGGGTCTTCGAAGGTCGCCATGCGCGCGGCGAGGACATCCATGCCGGGGGTTCCCACCGGAAGCCGGAACAGGCTGGGGTTGTGCGGCTGCCACGCCGTGCCGCCCGCGTCGTCGAAGTAGACGCCCACCGGCAGGTCGTTCGACGGACGGTCCGTGCCGCCGAACCCGAGCATCCCCATGTGCCAGATCTGATAGCCGACCTGGCCCACCCATGCACCGCTTGCGTCGTGCCACTGATCGGCAAGCGTGGGCACCAGGATGTCGCCGGGGTTGGCGGCGCCGGGTGCGCCGTACGCCTTGCGCGCCGATGCCCCGTCGCGGATGTTGTGCCCGGTGATGCCGTGCGTGCGGGGGAACGCTCCGGTGCCGATCGTTGCGTGCGCGCAGGCGGTGACGGCCGGAAACGAGCCGGTCAGCGCGTTGCGGTAGGCCGCCCCCTCACGCATGAGCTTCTTGAGGTTGGGCCAGTCGTCGGGCCAAGCGCGCAGCACGTTCCACCCGCCGCCGTCGATGACGTAGGTGATCACGACTCGCGGTTTCCGTCCCGTCGTCGTGAGTTCCGGCAAGGGCCGGCCATCGCGGTCATCCGGCCAGCCGTCGAATCCGATGAGCCCCGCCGTGGTGGGGGCGAGGTCGGCGAGCGAGACACGCGCCGTCGGAGTCGCCCTGCTCGATGATCCCGGGACCGTAGGCAACCAGCGGCACGCGTTGCAGGTACATCCATACGGCGGCGTGCGAGGTGCGCGGATCGCCTGGGTGCAGCGCGAGCGATTCGTTGGAGTAGTTGGCGCTGTTGAACGGCGCGAGCAGCAGCTGCAGGTCACCCGAGCGCCCGGGGTGGCTGGCTCGCGCAACGAGCTCCATGTACTCGCCGCCGATATCGGTCGCGGCGGCCTCCTGCACGTCCTGCGCGTCGGGCCGCGTCAGGTCTTGGACACCGCGCCCGACGATGGCGCCGCCGGCGACTGCGGCGACGCCGCCGAGGCCGGCCACGGCGAGAAAGCGCCGGCGCGACGGATCCGTCGGCTCACCCGGCGCCGCGCGAGGGTGGCGGCCGACCCACACGGCCAGCAGCACGGCGATCACGACGATCGACAGACCGGCGACGATGCCGACGCGGATGCTACCGATCCAGGTGCAGGCGGCGGTCGTCGCCGCGGCGAGCACCAGCAGCCAGAGCGCGGGGCGAGGGAGGCGCTTCACGATGGTTCATCGTCCCAGACCCCCGTCGCGGTTCTCGAACCGCGGATGGAGTTCCTGCGACAACGATGCTCAGGTGCGCTTGCGGGGCAGATCGAGAAAGGGGAGCGGCACCACCGTCGCCGCGACCTTCCCGCGCTCGCCCTCGACGCTGTACTCGACCGAGACACGGTTCCCCGTGTTCTCGAGGTGCTTGTCGATCGACCCGAACCCGACCATCTTCTTGACGGTGGTGCCCCAGGTGATCGACGTCGCCTTCCCGACCTGCTTGCTCTCCTTGTAGACGGGAACCTGGGATCGGTCGACGAACGGGGAGATCATGGGCGCAAGCCCGTGCTTGGCGAACATGCCCTCGATCCCGGCCCACTCGAGCTCGAGGCCGACGAGCCGCCGCTCGGGGCCGCCCGCGGCTTGCTCGGCGAGCAGCGCCTGCCGCCCGACGAACGGCGCGGGCTTGGCGAAGTCCACCATGCGGCCGAGCCCGATCTCGAACGGCGAGTACGACTGCTCGGGGCTGATGGCGTGGCGTGCGCTCGTGTACTCCGCCTCGATCAGGATGAGCCCTGCCTCGACGCGGGCGACATCGAGCGCGCGGATGCCCGCGGCATGGATGCCGAAGGGCGCGCCGGCCTCGAACACGGCATCCCAGACCTCGAGCGCGCCGTCGACCGGTATCCACAGCTCGTAGCCGCGGTCGCCGGTGTAGCCGGTGCGCGTGACGCTCACGTCGACGCCGCCGATCTCGGTTCGCCGGTGACGGAAGTAGGGGAGGTCCGACCAATCCTGGCGCGTGGCGCCCTCGAGGACGTCGCGGCTCAGCTTTCCCTGCAGCGCGAGACCCGCGAGCTGTTCGGAGACGTCCATGACCTCCGCGTCCAGTCCCGTGGCATTGAGGAGGAACCACCGGTAGCACGGGTCGGCCGCCGTGATACGGAACTCGTCCTCGCCCAAGCGGGTCACGGTGCCGTCGTCGAGGACCTTGCCCTCTTCGTCGCACCAGGGCGTGTAGTAGACCTGGTCGATACGCTGCTTCGCGACATCGCGTGTGATGACCCGGTCGAGCAAGCGGGCGGCATCGGTGCCGCGGACGATGTACTTGTACAGCGGGCTCGTGTCGATGACGGCGGCCGCCTCACGGATCGCGGCGTACTCGATGTCGTGGAAATCGGCGTACACGGCCGGGGCGAAGTACCCGGCCCACTCGCCCCAGGACTGCTTGGTGTTGAGCGCCTGTTGGCGGGGGTAGAACGCGGTGCCGACCGACACGGGAGACCTCCTGGCGTTGCTGGCTGGCGTTGCTGGCTGGCGTTGCTGGCTGGGCGTCGCTACGCGGATCGCTCTGGCCGGCAAGCCTACCCACGGCCCCTCGACGGCCGCAGCGCCAGGGTGACCTGAGGTCACGACCCTGTTGGTGGGGCCCCAAGGGCCTGTCTAGCATGGGCGCGCTGCATCCCGGCGGCCAATCGGCGCGTGGTGGCTGACCCCAAGTCACCCGGAACGCGAACGCGGCCGAGCGACGCGACCTCGAGGAGGACGGCATGGCGAAGCGCTACGACGCGGTCGTGATCGGCGGCGGGCACAACGGGCTCGTGAACGCGGCCTACCTCGCGCGGGCCGGGCTGAAGGTGCTCGTGCTGGAGCGTCGGCACCTGCTCGGCGGCGCGACCCTCACCGAGGAGATCGTCCCCGGGTTCCGGTTCTCGGTCTTTTCCTACGTCGTCTCGCTGCTGCGCCCGGAGATCATTCGCGAGCTGGAGCTGCCGAAGCACGGCCTCGAGATTCTGCCTCTCGACGGCACCATCACCCCGCTCGACGACGACTACCTCTGGCGCGTCAACGACCACGGCAAGACCGTGCGTGAGCTGCGGCGCTGGTCGCTCAACGACGCCGAGGCCTACGAGGAGTACGGCCCGCTCATGGCGGAGATGGGCCGCTTCATCAAGCCGATCCTGTCGGTGCCGCCGCCCGACCCCGGCAAGATCTCGCCGATGGAGTGGCTGCCGCTGACGCCGCTCGCCAAGCAGTTCCGCGACTTGCCACGGCGCATGCAGACGGCCTTCATCCAGCTGATGACCATGTCGGCGGCGGACTTCCTCGATCAGTGGTTCGAGACCGAGCCGCTCAAGGCGACGATGAGCGCGAGCGGCATCATCGGCACGTTCCAAGGCCCTCGCTCGCCCGGCACGGCCTACGTGTTGTTGCACCACTACATGGGCGAGATCGACGGAGCGTTTCGCGCCTGGGGGGTTCCAAAGGGAGGCACCGGCGCGATCGCCTATGCGATCGCCGAGGCCGCGCTGGCGGCCGGCGTCGAGATCCGAACCGAGGCGCCGGTGGCGCGCATCCAGACGTCCGGCGACAAGGCGACCGGTGTCGTGCTCGAGTCCGGCGAAGAGATCCAGGCCGACGTGGTCATGAGCTCGCTCGACTCACGGTGGACGTTCATCAAGCTGCTCGACGAGCACGTGCTCGATCCGGCGTTTCGCGAGGAGGTGCTCCGCTACAAGTACCGCGGCTCCTCCGGCAAGGTGAACCTCGCGCTCGACGGGCTGCCCGAGCTTGCGTGCAAGCCCGGCGACGGCCCCTGGCTCCGCGGCGCCATCTCGTTCTCGCCGTCGATCGACTACATCGAGCACGCCTACGACGACGCGAAGTACGGACGCCCCTCCGCACGGCCGTACATCGACTGCATCATTCCCACGCTCGTCGACCCGACGATGGCGCCGCCCGGCAAACACGTGATGAGCTGTTTCGTGCAATACGCGCCGTACCACCTCGCCGACGGCGCGGTCTGGGACGACGCGGCGCGCGAGCGGTTCGGGCAGAACGTCATCGACACGCTGGAGCAGCGGTTCCCCGACATTCGCAGCAAGATCGCCGGCTACCAGTTCGTGACCCCCAAGGACATCGAGGACATCACCGGGCTCACGGAAGGGAACATCTTCCAGGGCGAGCTGTCGCTGGAGCAGCTGTTCTTCAACCGGCCGGTCCCGGGCTGGTCGCGCTACCGCACGCCCGTCGACAAGCTTTGGATGTGCGGCTCGGCCACGCACCCCGGCGGCGGCATCATGGGGGCGCCGGGCCGGATCGCGGCGCTGGAGTACCTCAAGGAGGCCAAGAAGGGGCGGAGGGCCGCGTAGATGGCGAAGAGCGTCGACACCATCGTCATCGGCGGCGGTCACAACGGCCTCGTCGCGGCGGCCTATCTGCAGAAAGCCGGTCGCCGCGTGCTGCTCCTCGAGCAGGCGGACCGCGTCGGCGGCATCCTGCGCCCGACCGAGCCGGCGCCGGGTTTCGTCGCGCCCGGTCTCGTGCACACGGTCGGACGTCTCCGCGCCTCGGTCGTCAAGGACCTCAAGCTAGAGCGATTTGGGTATCGCACCGTCGCACCGCCGGTTCGCATGCACGCGCCGATGCCCGACGGCTCCTCGGTGACGTTTTGGGGCGACGCCGCGCGTACGGCCGACGGCATCCGCCCGCTGAGCGTGCACGACGCCGACGTCTACCCGGACTTCGACCGGAAGGTCCGGGCGATCGCGAGCTTCCTCGCATACATCGCCGTCGCGACGCCGCCGGACCCGAAGTCCCCTTCCCTCGCCGACGCGATCATGGGACTCAAGCTCGGGCGCGCGTTCCGCGACCTCGGCGCAAAGACAGGGCGGGAGGCCGTGCGGGCGTTGCCCATGGCGGTCGCCGACCTCGTGCAGGAGGTCTTCGACGAGGAGGCGATCCGCGGGCCGCTCAGCACCCGCGGCGTCCTGTATACGGCGATGGGACCGTGGGCGACGGGTACCGCGCAGGTGTTCCTGCACGACTCGGCCGGCACCGACGGGGGAGCCCCGGGCACGGCCGTGTTCGCGATCGGCGGGACCGGCGCGCTCGCGTCGGCGATCGAACAATCGGCAACGAGCCTGGGAGTGCAGATTCGGACCGGGGCCGAGGTTGTCGCGATTCGCACACAGGGGATACGAGCGGTCGGCGTGGCGCTTGCCGACGGCACCGAGCTGCACGCCTCGACCGTCGTCTCGGCGGCGGATCCGAAGCGAACCGCCGGTCTGTGCGATCCGGTGACGCTCGGTCCGACGATGGTCTGGCGGACGGGGAACATTCGTCAGCCGGGTGCGACCGCGCGCGTCAACTTCGCGCTCTCGGGGTTGCCGGCGTTTCACGGCGGCGACGCCGAGCGGCTGGCGGGACGGATCGTGATCGCTCCGTCGATCGACGATGTGGAGCGCTCGATGGACGCCGTGAAGTACGGGCACGTGAGCGAGGCCCCGACGATGGAGGCGACGATCCCGTCGCTGAGCGATCCGTCGCTCGCCCCGGAAGGCAAGCACGTCATGAGCGTGGTCGTGCAAGC
Organism: uncultured Actinomycetes bacterium; assembly: GCA_963816105.1. GTDB lineage: Bacteria > Actinomycetota > UBA4738 > UBA4738 > HRBIN12 > AC-51. The sequence goes on from CAWFJH010000005.1 coordinate 264,926, forward strand.
CGCGCCGTTCTCCCTGCGCGACGGCGACTGGTCGACCGAGCGCGACCGCCTGGGCGACATCACGGTCAAGACGCTCGAGGCATACGCGCCCGGGTTCGGCGAGCTCGTCGAGGCGCGTGAGGTCATCACCCCGGCCGACATGCAGCGCGAGTACGGGCTCACCGGTGGCGACGTCCACCACGCCGAGCCCGCCCTCGACCAGTTCTTCGCGTGGCGGCCGCTCCTCGGCGAGGCGCGATACGCCTACCTGCTCGAGGGGCTGTATCTCGCCGGCTCGGGGGCCCATCCGGGCGGAGGGATCACCGGTGGGCCGGGCGCGAACGCCGCACGACAGATCCTCAAGGACCTCAAGAAGAGCTGACGCATCGCCGCGGCGGGGTGCCGGCACCCGCGGCGTCGTCACCCACCGCGGGCCTGTGGTTAGCTGTGCCGCGATGAGCGACGGTCCACCCGATTTCCGGCTCGAGGACTCCGAGCTTCGCGCCGAGGACGAGTTCGAGGAGTTCGCCTCCGAGGACCTGCCCTACTACTCGGACTGGCACGGCTCGTTCGAGAAGCTGCCATGGGCCTACACCGACGACGCGCTGCGCGCCGCGGAGGCGGACGTCGCGATCGTGGGCGCGCCGTTCGACGAGGGCGTGTCGTCGCGGCCGGGAGCCCGGTTCGGCCCGCGGGCGATCCGGATGGCGCCGACGGCGTGGGGGAGCGACGCGTGGTCGATTCAACTCCAGTCCGAGCCGTACGCGCATCTGCGCGTGGTGGACGCGGGCGACGCGCCGGTCGTGCCGACGCGGTTCGAGCGCGCCCTTCGCGTAATCCACGAGAAGGTGTACCGCGTGGCGAGCGCGGGACCGGTGCCGATCGTGCTCGGGGGCGACCACTCGATCACGTATCCGAGCGCGGCGGCGGTGGCCCGGCACGTGTGGCCCCGCACCGTCGGGGTGGTCCACTTCGACGCGCACGCCGACACCGGCTCGGACCAGTGGGGGAACCTGCACGCGCACGGTGAGCCGATGCGCCGGCTGATCGAGGAGGGCTGGGTCGCCGGCAAGAACTTCGTCCAGATCGGCCTTCGCGGTTACTGGCCCGATCGCGAGACGTTCGCGTGGATGGGCGAACAGGGCATGCGCTGGCACGCGATGACCGAGATCGAGGAACGCGGCGCCGAGGCGGTGATCGCCGACGCGATCGCCGAGGCGCTGGACGGCCCGGAGGTCATCTACCTCTCGGTCGACATCGACGTCGTCGATCCCGGCATGGCCCCGGCGACGGGCACGCCCGAGGCAGGCGGGATGCTCGCTCGCGAGCTGCTTCGCGCCGTGCGGCAGATCGTCACGCAGGTCGACCTTGTCGGCATGGATGTCGTCGAGGTCTCGCCGCCGTATGACCACGCCGAGGTGACCGCCATCCTTGCGCACCGGACGGTTATGGAAGCGATCAGCGCCCTTGGCGCAAAACGCGGATGAGCCACGACCAGGAGATCGCCGACAACCGACGGCTCTGGGATGCGTGGACGGCGATCCACACGACCGGGCCGTTCTACGACGTCCAGCGCTTCCGCGACGATCCCGCCGACGTGCGCATCGAGCCGTGGGAACGCGAGGAAGTCGGCGATGTCGACGGGAAGACCTTATTGCACGTCCAGTGCCACTTCGGTCTCGACACCCTGTCGTGGGCGCGACTCGGCGCAGCGCACGTGACCGGTGTCGATTTCAGCGAGCCGGCGATCGCGTTCGCCACGGAGCTGGCTGCGGAGACCGGGCTCGCGGATCGGTCGCGGTTCGTCGTGTCCAACGTGTATGACTTGCCGGGTCCGCTCGCTGGGGAGACGTTCGACATCGTCTACACCGGCCGGGGCGCGCTGGGCTGGCTTCCCGACCTGGCGCCGTGGGCGCGGGCGCTCGCGAGCTTCGTCCGCCCGGGCGGGATCCTGTACGTGCACGAGGGTCATCCCGTGCTGTGGGCGCTCGACGACGACGCCGAGCAGGTGTCGGCGCTGCGCCTGGCCTATGACTACTGGGGCGGCGAGACGCTGAGCTTCCCCGTCGAAGGGTCGTACGCGGATCCGACCGCCGACGTCGACGCCGAGGTCGAGCACGGCTGGAACCACTCGCTGGGCGAGGTCGTCACCCTGCTCGCCGCGCAGGGGCTTCGTGTGGAGCTGTTGGATGAGAAGCGCGAGCTGGGCTGGCCGGCGCCCTTCCTCGTCGATCGCGGCGACGGCGTGCACGTGTGGCCGCCCGAGGCGCCCGGCACGTTGCCGCTTATGTACTCGCTGCGGATGCGCAAGGCCTAGGAAGGGCTCCGGCGGCTCAAGCGTCCCGGCCGCGGCGTCGAAGCCTGAGATGTGTTCGAGCCGCATCCTGCGCACAATGCGGCGTCCACGGCGTTCCGCCGCTTGGTCGACAACGTCCGCCGCGTGATTGCCGGTAGCGACGACGCCGTCGAAACGGCGGCGATCTGCCTGTTCGCCGATGGCAATCTGCTGCTCGAGGGCGTCCCCGGCGTTGGCAAGACGACGCTCGCTCGTTCGATCGCCGTGTCGATCGGCGGAGAGTTCTCGCGGATTCAGGCGACCCCGGATCTCCTGCCGTCGGACCTGACGGGGATCAGCGTCTATGAGCAGCGCGAGGGCACCTTCCGGTTCATCCCGGGGCCTGTGTTCGCGAACGTCGTGCTTGTGGACGAGATCAACCGCACGCCGCCGCGGACCCAGGCGGCGCTGCTCGAGCCGATGGAAGAACGACAGGTGACGGTCGAGGGCACGACGCGCGCCCTGCCGGAGCCCTACGTCGTGATCGCGACGGAGAACCCGATCGAGCAGCACGGGACCTACCCGCTCCCAGAAGGCGAGCTCGATCGGTTCGCGCTCTCGGTGCGGATCGGGTATCCCGACACGAACGGATCGATCGACGTCGTCCGGCGGCAGCTCGAACGTCATCCCTTGCGCGACCTCGACGTCGTGCTGCGTCCCGACGAGGTGGTTGCCGCACAACACGCGGTGCGATCGGTCTTCGTAGACGACACGGTGGTGCGGTATGCCGTGGACCTGGTCGGGGCCACCCGGGATGCCGATGCGGTGGCCCTCGGCGCGTCACCGCGCGCGTCGGTCGCGCTCGTGCGCTGTGCGCAGGCCCGCGCGGTCGCGCACGCTCGCGACCACGTGCTGCCCGATGACGTGAAGGCCCTGGCCGTCGCGGCGCTCGCCCACCGCCTGGTCATGACGCACGGCGGGCTCGAGGCCGCCCGGGCAACGATCGAGCGGCTGCTCGGCACGGTGCCGGTTCCGTTGCACGTCGCCCGGAGCGGGTGAGCCCGTGCGCCCGCGCAAGCGTGCGGCGGGCCTGGTGCTCGGCAGCGCCGTGTTGTTCGTGATCGGCACCAACATCCAGGCAGGGTGGCTGTTTGTGCTCGCGGCGCTGCTCCTCGGCGCGCTCACGGCGGGCACCCTTCTGCCGCTCGCAGCGCTCCGGGGCCTCGCGCTGACGGTCGATGCGCCGGCGGAGGTGCACCAGGGGACCGCCGTGCCCGTCACGGTTGCCGTTCGCAACGGGTCGCGGTCGTTGCGTGCCGGCGTGTGTGTTCACAACGGGCATCTCGGCGACGCCACAGTCGCGGTCGGCACGCTGCGCCCCGGCGCCCGCATCGAGGCGACGTGGATCGCAGAGCCCGAGAAACGCGGCGACGTGCACACCACGACGGTGACGCTTCGCTCCGCGGCCCCCTTCGGGGTCGCGGAGCGACGGCGGCGGATACCGGTAGACGTGCGCACCCTGGTCCTGCCTCGGGTCGTGCCGGTCGGGCGCCTTTTCGTCGAGACGGTCGCGGCCGTGGAGCCGCTGGCGCAGACGGCGCCGGCGCACGGGCAAGGCGCCGAGTACCTGGCGGTACGCCCGTATCGGGCCGGCGATCCGATGCGGCACGTCCATTGGGGGCTCACGGCGCGGCACGGGCAGCTCATGGTGCGAGAGCACGAGGCCGAGCGCACACCCCGTCTCGCGATCTGGATCGACACCGAACACGAGGGGGAACTGCTCGATCGCTGCTGCACGGTTGCGGCGTCCATCCTGGACGCCACAACCACCACCGGGGCGGGCGTGCGTCTCGCCGCCCCTGCAGCGGGTGGCGAGCTGTCGCTCGTCACCCGCTCGTCCACCCCCGAGCTGTTCCGCTGGCTGGCGCGCGTGCCGGCGAGCGGTGTGCAACCGGTCGATGGACTCGCGCCGCTCGGGGACGGGTTCCTGCGGGGGGTCGGGACGCTGGTGCTCACCTGCCGGCCGTCGGCGATCACCGGTGCGTTCCTCGATGCGGCGGCGCGGCTCGTCCCGCTCGTCGGCACGGTGGTCGCGATCCCGGTCGGGTCGGTCGAGGACGTGGCTGCCGTTCGCATGGCCGCGTCCGCGCGGGGGATCGACCTCGTGCCGTGGGAGGAAGGAGCGGAGCTCCTCGCCGCCCTCGGCGCGCGGGAGGCAGCGCGATGATCTCGGCGCGCGCTCATCGGAAGTCGCCCCCTGAGGACTCGATCGCGATCCGCGTCGTCGTCGCGCTTGCGGTCGAGATCGGACTGCTCGCCGTCCTGGCGCAGGGCGTCGTCCAGGACCGGGCGACGATGGCGGCGCTGGCGCTCGCGCCGGTCGCCTACTGGTGGTCCTACCGGCGGCGCGGAGCAAACAACATCGCGCTCAAAGCGGTGCTCGCCGTCGGACTCCTACTGGTCACCGCGCGGTTCCTGGGTCAGATGGGCTCGGTCGTGACTCCCGACGCCGCCCGGGCGCCGCTTGCCGTGCTGTTCATCTGGGTGCAGGTGCTGCACGCGTTCGACGTGCCGCGTCGCCGGGACCTCGCGTTCTCGATGGTCTCGAGCACCACCTTGATCGCGGTCGGCGGCGCCCTCGCGCTCACGGGCGCCTACCTTGGTTTCCTGGTGAGCTGGGCGAGCCTGGCGGGGGTGTGGCTCTGGCTCTCGTCGGGACCGGCGCCCAGCAGCCTGACGCCGGCGACGGTCGTGCGGATCGCCGAGGTCCGGCGAGCGCGCTCCGCGCCGATGCGCGCTGCACTCATGGTGGGTGTTGTCGCGGTGGCGCTCGGTATCGTCGCGTTCTCGGCGATGCCGCGGCTGCCGGGCACGCTGGTGCGCGCGATGCCGTTTCGATCCCCGAACGCCCTGACGTCGGCGCCGCAGGGCGACCACATCCAGAGCCCGGGTCTGTCACCGCCGACGGGCGGGGTCGTCGACTTCTCTGCGAACGGGTATCCGGGCTTTAGCGACGCGATGGATCTGCGTGCGCGCGGCGCGCTGTCCGACGACGTCGTGTTTCGCGTGCGTGCGCCGTTCGCGCAGCTCTGGCGAGCAGAGGTCTTCGACACGTTCGACGGAACCGTGTGGACGCGATCGGGCTCGCCGCTTCGCAGCCTCCAGCCGGTCGACGACGGCGGCTACCAGCTGCCCCAACGGCTTCAGCCGGCGGAGTGGGGCGGACGGTCGCTCGTACAAACGTTCTTCATCGAGCAGCCGCAGCCCAACACGCTCTTCGCGGCGGGGGAACCGCGCACGGTGTACTTCCCTTCGGGCGGCCTTCGGATCGACCGCGACCAGTCGATCCGCTCGCCGATCTACCTGGACGCGGGGATGGTGTACTCGGTCGAGTCGATCGTGCCCGAGGCGACCCCCGAGGCGTTGCGCCAAACGGGCCGGCGCACGGATCTCGAGCGCGATCGATACCTGCGTCGGTACCTGCAGCTGCCCGCCGAACTCCCGGCACGCGATCGCGCCCTGGCGACTCGGATCACCCGGGCGCCCCCACGGAGTACGACGCGGTCATGGCCGTGCAGACGTGGCTCCAAACGAACACGCGCTACGACCTGACCGTGCCCCGCGAGCCCGACGGGGTGAACGCCGTGGACTACTTCCTGTTCGAGACGCGGCGAGGGTTCTGCGAGCACATCGCCTCGGCGATGGCGCTGTTGCTGCGGGCCGACGGCATTCCGACCCGGCTCGTCACTGGATACGGTCCCGGCGAGCGCAACCCGTTCACGGGCTACTACGAGGTGCGCAACGCCGATGCCCACGCATGGCTCGAGGTTTACTACCCGGGCGCGGGGTGGATCGCGTACGACCCGACCTTCGGCGTGCCGTCCGAGCCCGACGCGTGGGGCTCGCCGGTTGGTGCCGATTTGCTCGCGTGGGCCGGGCGGACGCTCGAGCACGCGGTGCCGGCCGGCGTACGTGCGGCGGCAGCGGGAGCCGCGCATCGGATCGGGGCCGTCGTGGACGGGGCGCGCTCTGGGGCGTGGGCGATCGGTGTGTTGCTCGTGCTCGTGGTGGTGGCGGCCCTCGTGCTCGTTCGACGCCGTCGACGCCGACACCGACGTGGAGGCCCGCCGGATGAGATCGGTGAGGCCTACGAGGCGCTGATCGCGGCGCTCGGAAAGGCCGGGCATCCGCCCGATCCCAGTCGCACACCGGGGGAGATTCGTGCGGCGGTGGCCGTCGATCCCGCGCTTGCCGGCGACGCGGCCCACCTTTCGATGCTCGTGCTCGCGACCTTCGAGCGGGCGCGGTTCGCGCCCCCCGGCGTCCGGCCGGACGCCGCCGAGGTCGCGCGCGCGCGTTCCGCGGCCGCGCGGGTCGGCGCGCTCACGTCGCGTCGCTGAGGCAGCCGTACCGAGGCGGTCACGGTAGGGTTTCCGGCATGTGTCGGAGCATCAAACGTCTGCGTGACGGCACCGAGATCGTGCCCGAGGCGGAAATCGAAGAGGCGGCCCTGCAGTACGTGCGCAAGGTGAGCGGTTTTCGGCAACCGTCGGCTCGCCACCAGGAGGCGTTCGACCGAGCGGTGGCAGAGGTTGCGGTCTCCTCGCGAGAGCTGCTCGAGGCGATCGCGCAGGAAATGGCGTGATCGCCGAGCCGAACGCCCCGGCGGCGACCGGGTTTCCGCTCGATCCCGCGCCCGAGGACATGCGGGCGATGGGGGAGGCCGTCGTCGAGGCGCTCGTCGCGTGGATCGGCGGGCTCGACGACGCGCCGGCCGAGGCGACCGAGGGCGGACTGGAGCTTGCGCGGAAGCTCGCGGCCGACCCGCCGGCGGTGGGCACGACGGACTTCGCGGCGGTGCTCGACGAAGCGCTCGAGGCGGCCCGTCACACCTTCGAGTACAGCGGGCCGGGGTATCTCGCGTACATCCCGGGCGGCGGGCTCTACACAGCGGCGCTCGGGGAGTTCCTGGCCCAGGGGCTCAACCGTTATGTGGGTTTGTGGCAGCCCAGCCCGGCGATCGTGCAGCTCGAGGAAAACGTCACCCGCTGGCTCTGCGGGTTGTTCGCGTTCCCGCCGGCGACCTCGCAGGGGGTGCTCACGACGGGCGGCTCGATGGCGAACCTCTCGGCGGTCGTGACGGCGCGATACGCCAAGCTCGGCGCCGACTTTCTCGACGGCACCTACTACGTGACCGACCAGACGCACGGGTCGAACACGAAGTCGGCGACGATCGCCGGCTTCGGGGAGCGCAACGTGCGGATCGTGCCGACCGACGACGAGCTACGGATGGATCCGGCGGCACTCGATCGCATGGTGCGGGAGGACCGGGCCGCCGGTCTCCGGCCGTTCCTGGTGATGGCGGCGGCGGGGACGACGAACACCGGCGCGGTCGACCCGCTGGACGCGATCGCCGACGTTGCCGAGCGCGAGGGGCTGTGGCTTCACGTCGACGGCGCCTACGGCGGGTTCTTCCAGCTGACCGACCGGGGGCGCGCGCTGTTCCGCGGGTCCGAGCGCGCCGACAGCGTGACGCTCGATCCGCACAAGGGACTCTTCCTGCCCTACGGCACCGGCGGGCTCATCGTGCGCGATCGCGAGGCGATGCGCGACGCGCACTTCGAAGGCGCCGCCTACCTGCAGGACTTGCCGCCGAGCGGCGAGCTGCCGAACTACAACGAGCTGACGCCCGAGCTGTCGCGCGACGTCCGCGGGCTGCGCGTGTGGTTCCCGCTCGTGCTGCACGGCGTCGACGCGTTCCGCGAGGCGCTCGACGAGAAGCTCGACCTGACCGACCGGATCCTCGCCGCGTTGCGCGACGATCCGAGTGTCGAGGTGGGCTGGGATCCGCAGCTCACCGTCGTGGCGTTCCGGATGCGTGGCGGGGACGAGGAAGCGACCAAGGAGCTGCTTGCAAGGATCAACGCCTCCAAGCGGGTGTTCCTGTCTTCGACGTTGATCCGCGGCGAGTACTGGTTGCGGGTGTGCATCGTGTCGCACCGGACCCACGTCGATCGGATTGACGAGTGCGCGGCGATCATCCGGGAGGCGGCGGCCGCGCTCGCCTGAGCCATGCCCGAGCTTCCCGAGATCCGGGCGTTATCGGAACGGCTGGACGAGGTCGCGGCCGGCGCACAGGTGGCCGGCGCGGACCTCCTGCAGTTCTCGTCGCTCAAGACCGTGACGCCACGGCCGGCGGAACTAGTGGGGGCAACCGTCGCGTCGGTCTCGAGCATCGGCAAATACGTCGTGATCACGCTCGATGACGACCGGCGCTCGCTGTTCCATCTGTCGCAGGGCGGCAGGGTCGACGTCGAGTCGCCACCGAAGTTGACCAAGCCCCGGGGTTCGGTGGCCAGGCTACGGCTCGAGGATCGTCCGTCGATCCTGGTCAAGGAGTTCGGCAAGCAGCGGAAGGCCGGCTGGTGGGTGCTTGCGCCCGGCGACGACGGACCGCTCGTGCGGCTCGGTCCCGAGGTGATGACGCCGCCGGCCGATGCCTGGCTTCGAACCGCCGAGGACAACCGTCGCGTGCACACGATCCTGCGCGACCAACGAACGCTCGCCGGCATGGGGAGGGGATATACGGACGACGTGATGTGGGCCGCGCAGCTGTCGCCCACGGCGCAGCTGAGCAAGCTCGACACGCCAGAGCGCGAGCGCCTCGTCGACGAGATACATCGCGTGCTTGACGAGGCGCTCGTGGCCGAGCGGCGACGCACCGGCGGCCTGCAGACGAAGATCGGCGACCATTTCGTGGTGCACAACAAGGCTGGCGAGCCGTGTCCGCGTTGCGGCGCGGATTTGCGCAGGGTGAGCTACGAAAGCCACGAGGTCGTCTATTGCCCGGACTGTCAGACGGGCGGCAAAGTGCTCGCAGACCGCCGGTTGTCCCGCCTGGTTCGTTAGGCTTGGCGAGGACCGAGGTTGGGTTCGCCTGCCGCGAGCCAGTGGAGAACGAGCATGATCGCAAGCGCGGACGCATCGCGCTCAGGGAGGCGCCGTTACATGCTTGTGGCGACGGCACTCGCAGTGTTCGCGTTAGCCGCGTCCCTTCTGGGTGGCTCTGCCCCCGCGGCTGGAAACGCTGCGCCAGAGCCGGCGACCGAGGTCCCCTCATCGATCCCGGTTGGCGGCGTGAACATCAACAATCAGGTAATCCTCATGCCGCCGAGCGCGGGCGGGAGGACGATGGATAGCAACCAGGCTGTTCGAGCGGCCAGTGCCTTTGTTGACACCGAGCTCAAGGTTTCCACTTTGCTGGCAACGGTCACGGTTCCAGGAACAATTCCGATCCAAGGGACCGACATCCCCTTCCGCACGATCCAAAACAGGCAGGCTTGGGTGGTAACTGTGACCTCTCCCGAACCCGTTCTGGTCGGCTCCACCAAGAACGCTTCTGGTGAGAGAGTGCAGGCCACCCACTTCTCAGTTGTGCTGGATGCTGAGTCGGGGGAGTTCTTGATTGGCTTCTATACAACGTAGGCAGTGCATGGCTCGAGACCCATAGGTCACAACTGATTTGTACCGGGAAAGGAACGCGCAGCAGCCTGCCCCCAAGGGAGACTTCGCGTCCGCTTCGGTCGAGACGGTGTCGATTAGCTCGCGAGCTCTTCCTCGGCTGTGGCATCAGGGCCGGCCCGATATCTCGCGCCGCCGGGCCGGTACCAGCGGAGCTCGCTCTCGGCGCTCCCCTTGATCCACCAGCCGTACTCGTGCACGAGCTTGTGGTGCCACGAGCAGATGAGGACCAGGTTGTCGAGGTCGGTGGCGCCGCCATCGCGCCAGAACTCGATGTGGTGCACCTGAGCGAACCCGGCGCTGCCGCAGCCGGGGAACCGGCACCCGCGATCTCGGTAGCGGACCTGCCGGATGAGCCACGCCGGCGGCACCCGCGAAATGCGCCCGATGCCCACGGTTCGCCCCGCGGCGTCCTCGTGCACGGTCTCGATCCGCGCCGTGCAGAGCAAACGCTGCAGCGTGGACGTGTGGACCACACCGCCGCCCTCGACCTCGGCGCCCTCGTGCCCGCCACCGGTGCGTGCGTGGATCACCACGCTGGCGCGGTCGGCATCGGGGTCGTCGGCCAGCCGCGCAGAGCAGACGGCGACGAGGGCGTCCGCCCGGCGAGCCGCCGCCGCGCCGGCGCCGCGTTCGTCGGGCATACTCGGAACGCCGCTCGCGATGCGATCGATCGCCGACGCGATCGTGGCTCCCTGGGCAGCCGGAAGGTCGGCGCGCATCTCGAAGCGGCGCCCTTCGTTCGTGTAGGACCACGACAGCGACCGCGCTTCGTCGTCGCCGGCCGCCTCGTCCTCACGTGAGGAGCGCACAAGGTCGCCCTCTCGCCGGATGCGTCCGGCCGACACCTGCTGCGCCCAGGTGACGAGGCCGTCCTCGGTCTCGGGCTGGGCGAAGCGCGTCAGCTCGACCACCTTGTCGATGCCGAGCTCACCGCGGTCGAGCGCGTGGCTCGTGCGCGGCAGCACCGGAAGCGCATTCGCGGCTTCGATCCAGCGCCGGGCCTTCCAGTCGGACATGCCATAGCGCATCCACAGCCACTGTGCGAGGTCGCGGGCGCCGTCACCGGTCCAGGCGCCGGAGCGGTGCATCTCGGCGACCAGGCGGAGGAACCGGGCGTGCGCAATGCCGAGGTCGGTATGCGCACGGTCGATCCGGCTGCGAAGGTCGTCGGGGTCGGGCTCGTCGGCCACGAGCACTCGGGGTAGTTCGTCTCTTCGTCCCACGGGGCAACCGCCGATCCGGGGGAGGAATCGAACTCCCGCATTCTATCGAACACATGTTCGATATGTCAAGAGTTTCGGCTCACCTTCGAGTGAGTTGCTACGGTCCCTCGGCCGTGGATCACTTACCCGTCGCGCCGCGTCCCGATCCGCCTCCACGCCCGGGGGCGGTTCAGCGCGCCCGGGCCCATCTGATGGACCTCACCCCGCTGCGGGTTTCGGGCCAGTTCCGGCGTCTGTTCATCGGCAAGGCCGTGTCCGACTTCGGTGACGAGATCATCGCGGTGGTACTCCCGTACCAGGTCTTTCAGATCACGGGCTCGCCGCTTGCCGTCGGGATGCTCGGGCTCGCCCAGCTCATCCCCGTCTTTGCATTTCCGATCGTGGGCGGGGCTTTTGCCGATGCGATGGAGCGCCGCCGGCTGGTCACCGTCACGTACGCGACCCTCGCCGGGCTGTCGCTCCTGATGGCGGTCAACGCCGCACGTCACCCTCAGCCGCTGCTGTGGCCGCTCTATGTCTTCGCATTCTTGTCCGCCGGGCTGTACACATTCAATCGACCGGCGCTCGACACGTGGCCCGCCCGGCTGCTCGACGCCGAGTTGCTCCCGAGCTCCAATGCGCTCGACGCCGGTTTCGGAACCGCCATCGGGATGCTCGGGCCGGTGGCGGCCGGTGTCGCGATCGCGATCGTCATGCCGGCTGGAGCCTTCGTGTTGGACGCGCTCACGTTCCTGGTGGTGATCGTGGCCATCCGGACGATGCGGCCGTCGCCGCCCTCGGAGGAGACGAACGAGGTGAGCTGGGAGGCCATCAAGGACGGCTTCCGGTTCCTTCGCGGCAAGCGCACCCTCCAGTCGGTGTTCCTCGCCGATCTCATCGCAATGATCTTCGGGTTCCCGATGGCGCTGCTCCCATCCGTTGCGCACAGTCTGAACTCGACGAAGGAGGCGCAGATCCTGGGGCTGCTCTTCGCGGCGCCGGCCGCTGGCGCGTTCCTGGCGACGCTGTTCTCGGGGCGGGCCAAAGAGGTGCGGCGGCAGGGGCGCGCGATCATGCTCGCCATCGTCGTGTGGGGCGGCGCCATCGTCGTGTTCGGCCTGTCGCGCACGCTCTGGCTGTCGCTCATCACGCTTGCGATCGCCGGCATGGGCGACATGGTTAGCGGCATCTTCCGGATGACCATCCTGCAAGCGGCGGTCGAGGATCGCTACCGCGGGCGTCTGAACGGCATCGGGATGGCCGTTTGGGCAACGGGACCGTCGGTCGGCGACATCGAGTCGGGCGTCGTCGCCCATTTCACGACCGTGCCGTTCTCCATCGTGTTCGGCGGCGTGCTGTGCGTCGCCGGTATCGGTGTGCTGCGCTGGTTCGCGCCCACGTTCTGGCGTTACGACGCCCAGAACCCGACTCTGTAAGAGCTTCTCAGCACTCCGACGTGCTCAGGTCGTCGGCACCGCCTCGACGGGCCCGATCCCTTCGGCTGCCTCGGCCGCCGCGTGATGTTCCGCCACCGTGTCGCGCCCGGGGATGAATCGGTTCGCAATCAGCGCGGCGATCAGCAGCATGAGCCCGGCGAACACGAGCGCCGGCCGGAACCCATGCATAAAGGCATCGTTGAACGCGTTCGCGACGAGCGCGGCCTTGTCGGGGGTCAGGCCCTCCGTCGAGAGTCCGCCGTGCTGTGCCGCCGCGCCGATGGATTGCATCTGGTCCTGCGTGAGTCCGAGGGTGGCGAGCGCGGGCGTAAAGGCGCTCTTCAGCTGTGTGGTCAGGATCGCCCCGAGCAGGGCGATACCGAGGACGCCGCCCACCTCGCGCGAGGTGTTCGTCATCGCCGAGCCGAGCCCCGCTCGCTGGGGACCGACGGAGTTCATCACCGCCGCGGTCATCGGCGCCATCGTCGCGCCCATCCCGTGGCCCATCATCAGAAAGATCGGGAACATCACCCAGTACGACGTCGTCGGCGTGAGGAGCAGGCCGAGCAGGATCAAACCCGATCCCGCGAGGCACAGCCCGTAGGTCATCGGCGCGCGCGAACCGTGTTTCGACGCGTACTTCCCGGCGTTGGGCGCCGTCACGATGATCATCAAGGTCAGCGGGAGGAACGCGACGCCGGTCTCGGACGGGGAGAGCCCGTGAATCGACTGCATGTAGATGGTGAGGAAGAAGAACGTCGCGAACATCCCGAGGGAGATGCTGAACGCGACCGTGTTGCCCGCCGAGAACGCGGGGATCTTGAAGAAGCGCAGCGGGAGCATGGCGTGGGGATTGCGCGACTCCCAGATGAGGAAGGTCGGCGTCAGCAAGGCGAACATGACGAACGAGCCGATGATGCGCGGGCTCGACCAGCCGAGCTGGTTCGCCTCGATGAGCCCGTAGGTCAAGAAGAAGAGCGCGGTCGTGCCGAGGACGAGGCCGAGCACGTCGACCTTGCGCTCCTCCTGCGAGACCGATTCGGTGACGGTGGAGGTGGCGACAAAGAACGCAACGATCCCGATCGGGACGTTGAGGAAGAAGACGTACTCCCACCCGAGGTGCTGGACGATGTAACCGCCGAGCGTCGGGCCGAGCGCGAGCGCGATGCCCGAGACGCCGGCCCAGATGCCGAGCGCCTTTGCGCGCTCGCGCGGTGGGAACGTGACCGTGATGATCGACAGCGTGCCCGGGATCAGCAGCGCGCCGCCCACGCCCTGGAACGCGCGCGCGATGATGAGCTGCTGCGCGGTATGTGCGAGACCGCACGCGAACGAGAACAACGTGAAGACGGCGAGGCCGGTAAGGAACATCCGCTTACGCCCGTATCGGTCGCCCAGAATGCCGCCGGTGAGCAGGAGCGAGGCGAACGCGAGCACATAGGCGTCGACCACCCACTGGAGCTCCGAGAAACCGGCGCCCAGATCCAGCCGGATGGTCGGCAGGGCGATGTTGACGACCGTGTTGTCGAGCATCGCCATCGCCAGGGCGAAGCACATCGTGAGCAGCACGATGCCCTTTTCGCGGGCGTTCTCACCTTCGAATCCGAACATCCGTCCTCCTTGGACCCCGCCTGCCCTGGCCGGGGCGGTTGCCCTAGCTCAACCGGCCGAGCTGGTCCGTTTCTTCCCGATCAGGTGAGTTTGCGGTAGAGCCGGATCGAGAGCGGCACGAAGATCGCCAGCAGAATCGCGATCCACCCGATCGAGAACGTGACCAGCTGGTGAAACGTGTAGTTCGCGGCGCCGGTGACCGGATCGATCACCGCGACCGGACCGATCGACAGCCATCGGGCGAGGTTGCACCAGTACGTCACCGGATTGTGCCGCGCGATCGGCTGCAGGATCTTCGACATGCCGGCAACCGGCACGAACGCCGCGCTCACGAACACGATCGGAAAGATCAGCGTGAAGATCGCGGCCTGCACGGCCTCCACCTGTTTGATCGCCAGGCCGATCGTCGCGGAGATCCAGGAGAAGGTAAACCCGACCGCGACCACGAGCACGACGACGCCGAGCGCCGCGAGCAGGCCGTTTTCGAACCGGAAGCCCACGATGTAGCCGATGACCACCATGACCACGACCAACAGGAAGTTCTTCACGATGTCGGCCGTGGTGCGACCGACGAGCACCGCGGAGCGCGCCATCGGTAGCGAGCGGAACCGATCGAGCAAGCCCTTCTTGAGGTCCTCCGCGAGGCCGATCGCCGTTGCGGTGGACCCGAAGATCGCGTTCTGGACAAAGATGCCCGGCATCAGGAACTGCACGTAATCGCCGCCGGGGATGTGAGCGAATGCGTTCTCGTAGACGAACCGGAACAGCAGCACAAACATGATCGGCTGCACCAGCTCGAAGACGAGCACCGTCGGTACGCGCGAGATCCCGACGAGGTTCCGCCACGCGACGACGAAGCCGTCGGCGAGCGCGAACCGGACGCGAGGCCCGATCCCGTGGGAAGGCGCGAGGACCGTGGCGCTCACGAGCGGGCCTCCGCGCGCTTGCGCCGCCGGCGGGTGGGCGGCATCGCTTCCTCGCCCTCCTCCGCAGCGTGGCCGGTGAGCGACAGGAACACGTCGTCCAGGCTCGGCTTGTGCAAGGCGATGTCCTCGATCCGAACATCCGAGCCGTCGAATCGCCGGACGGCCTCGAACACCACCGCCGTGCCGTCCTGACCCACCTGGATCCGCACGAGGCCGGTCGCGGGCTCCACGACGTGGTCCCCGTGGCCGAGACCGGTCAGGAGATCGGCGGCGGCCGCCGTCTGCCCGCGGTCCGACACGTGCAGCTCGAGCACCTCGCCGCCGATCTGGCGCTTGAGCTCGTTCGAGGTGCCCTCGGCGATCACGAGTCCGGCATCGATCACCGCGATCCGGTCGGTGAGCTGGTCGGCCTCCTCGAGGTACTGCGTCGTCAGCAGCAACGTGGTCCCGTCGGCCTGGAGCTCCCGGATGAACTCCCACACGTCGATGCGCGAGCGCGGGTCGAGTCCGGTTGTCGGCTCGTCCAGGAACAACACCTGCGGGCGCCCGACGAGGCTGGCCGCGACGTCCAGGCGACGACGCATCCCGCCCGAATAGGTCTTGGTCGGCCGATCCGCCGCGCCCGAGAGCCCGAATCGCTCCAGGATCTCGCCACCGCGGGTGCGGGCCTCGGCTTTCCCGAGGTGGTACAGGCGCCCGACAAGCTCGAGGTTCTCGAGGCCCGTGAGGTTCTCGTCGACGGCCGCAGACTGTCCGGCGAGCCCGATGCGAAAGCGCAGGGCCTCGGCGTCGCGCACCACATCGCAGCCGGCCACGGTGGCCGAGCCCCCGTCGGGCAGCAGCAAGGTCGTGAGGATGCGGACGCCGGTCGTCTTGCCGGCCCCATTCGGCCCGAGCAGGCCGAAGACCGTCCCCTCGGCGACCTCGAGGTCGACGCCCTTGAGCGCGTGGACCTCGCCAAAGCTCTTGGTGAGCTGCTCGGTGCGGATGATTGCGTCGGGCATACGGCCCCCCAGGATACCCGTGCCCTCGGATAGGGCCGGGGCTCACCTATCCTTGCTGCGCACGTGCTCGAGCTGATCGATCTTCGCCGCCGGTTCGGTGACGTCGTCGCCCTCGACGGCGTCTCGTTCGGCGTTCCCGAGGGCCGGATCGTCGGATTCGTGGGCCGCAACGGCGCCGGCAAGACCACGGCGATGCGGATCGCCCTCGGCGTGTTGCAGGCCGACGCCGGCGAGGTCCGGTGGCGCGGCACCCCGGTGGACACGGCGATCAGGCGCCGGTTCGGGTACATGCCCGAGGAGCGCGGGCTGTATCCGAAGATGCGGGTGCTCGAGCAGCTCGTCTACCTGGCGCGGCTGCACGGGATGGCGAAGGCGGACGCAGCCTCGCGGGCCGGGCGCCTGCTCACGACGCTCGAGGTGATCGGGGAGCCCGGTGCGCGGATGGAATCGCTTTCGCTTGGGAACCAGCAGCGTGTGCAGCTGGCGGCCGCGCTCGTGCACAACCCCGAGGTGCTGGTGCTCGACGAGCCGTTCTCCGGTCTCGATCCCGTGGGGGTCGACGTGCTCGCGGGCGTGCTCGCCGATGCCGCGCGCGAGCAGGGAACGGCGGTGGTGTTTTCGAGTCACCAGCTCGAGCTGGTCGAGCGTCTCTGCGACGAAGTCGTTCTGCTCGACCACGGACTCGTCGCCGCGCAGGGCACCATCGCGGAGCTGCGCGGGTCGCGGGCACGCAACCTCTGGCGCATCGACGTGGTCGGTGCCCCGGACGGGTGGTGGGAAGTCGTGCCGGGCGTGACCGCGGTCGGCATGGCCGGTGCCGCCGTCGAGCTGGAGCTCGACGGCGGCGTCGACCCGCAGCGGGTGCTCGACGTCGCCCGCGCAGCGGGCGACGTCGAGGCCTTCGGCCAGGTGCGGGCGACGCTCGCCGAGTTGTTCCGCGAGGTGGTCGCGTGAGGTGCGCTCGATGAGCCGGCCCGACCGCGGTGCGTGGCGGCTCGTCGCGATGCGCGACTTCTGGGTACGACTGCGCGAGCGAAGCTTTCTGATCTCGACCGTGCTGAACATGACGGTCATCTCCGTGCTGGTGCTCGCGCGGGCCGCCAGCGGGGGCGGCGGCTCGCCGTCGTTCGACCTCGGCGTCGTCGGTGGATCCTCGGTCGCGGCGATCGCCGACCGCGCCGCCGCGCTCGCCGACGAGGGCGGGGTCACGATCCGCGTCGTGCCGATCGAGCCGGCGGACGCCGATGGGGCGCTCGAGGACGGCTCCGTCGACGCCGTGCTGTCGGAGGGACGGCTCGTGGGCAACGAAACGATCGACCGGACGCTCGAGGCGCTCGTGCAAACGAGCGCGCACGACGAGGCGGTCGACGCTGTGTTCGCGCGCCACGACGTGCCGCAGGCCGAGCGCGACGCGGCGAACGAGCGCGCGCCGCTCGACACCGGCGTGCTCCACGCGACGCCCGCCGACCGCCCGGCGAACGCCGCCATCGCGTTCATCGGCGTCCTGCTGCTCTACGGGCAGCTGTTCGGCTACGGGCTCTGGGTGGCGACCGGCGTGATCGAGGAGAAGGCCTCGCGGGTGGTCGAGATGCTGCTGTCCGCCATCCGGCCGCGGCAGCTCCTCGCCGGCAAGATCATCGGCATCGGGACGCTCGGTCTGTGCCAGCTGGTGGTGATCGCTGGGTTCGCCATCGCGCTCGCCGCCGTCACGCACGCGCAACCGATTTCGTCCACCGCGGTATGGGCCGCCGCGCTCGTCGTCGGATGGTTCATCCTCGGCTTCGCGTTTTACGCGTCCCTGTTCGCGGCCGCCGGCTCGCTTGTGACCCGGATGGAGGAGCTGCAGAACGTGATCGTGCCGATCAACCTCACGATCCTCGTCTCGTTCTTCATCTCGGTCGGGGCGCTGCAACATCCGGATGCCCCTATTTCGGTCATCGCTTCGATCCTGCCGGTGAGCTCGGCGCTCGCGATGCCGGTGCGCATCGTGCTCGGCGCCGCGACGCCGCCGCAGATCGCGCTGGCCTTGGTGCTGCTCATCGGCTCGACGATCGTGCTCGTGCCGGTGGGCGCGCGCCTGTACGAGGGCGCGGTGCTTCGCACCGGCGGACGCGTGCGCCTGCGCGACGCCTGGGGCGCTGGCGAGCGGGCGGGCGCGGGACGGGCGGGACGATGACCCGCATCACGCGCGAGAACCTGCGTCACGCCACGGGCATGCTGCGGTTCGGGCACAACCCGGCGGCCACCGTCTACGACTCGATCGGTCCGGACTTCTTCCTGGCGCTGGACGAGGGGTGGCTCAACCTCGGGTTGTGGGAGGGCGACGGCTCCGATCCGGCGGAGGCGCCGGTCGCCGTGCGCCGGCTTGTCGAGCGGATCGCGAGCGACCTGCCCTCCGGTGGCGACGTGCTCGACGTGGGCAACGGCCTGGCGGCGCAGGATCCGGTGATCGCGTCGGTGGCGCGGCCCCGCTCGCTCACCGCGCTCAACATCACCGTGTCGCAGCTGCGGGCGGGCCGGGAGCGACTGGCAGTGGCCGGCGCGCACGGCGTCAACGGCGATGCCTGCCGGATGCCCTTTCCCGCAGCCTCCTTCGACGGGGTGATCAGCGTCGAGGCGGCGTTTCACTTCTCGTCGCGCGCCCGGTTCTTTGCCGAGGCGGCACGCGTGGTGCGTCCCGGCGGCGTCCTCACCATGAGCGACGTGCCGGTGCTCCGGTATCCGACGGCGCCGCGCGAGCTCCTTGCCGGCGCGGCGATGCTCCGGCTGTGGGGGATCCGCCGACAGGCCGCGGCCACCGCCGGCGAGATCGAGGCCCTGGCGAGCGCGGCGGGCTTTGTCGACGTGCGTACCGAGCTGGTCGGCGAGCGGGTCATCGCACCGGCGTTCCGGTTCGTCCGCGACCGGCTTCGCACGACGGCGCCGAGTGGGGCAGCCGACCGCGCGCAACGCCTCGCGGCCCGCACGATGCTCGATCAGGCCGAGGTGCTGTGGCGGCGGGGCAACATCGACTATCTGTTGCTCGCCGCGCGGCGCGCCTGAGCCGCCGCCCGCCCGGCGATCCGAGCCGTGCGGCTCAGCCCGTTCCGAACACGCGCCGGAACGACGGCAGCGGCACCTCGCCGAGCGCGAGCACCTGGTCGTGGAACGTTTGGAGCGAGAAGTCGGCGCCCAGCCGCTCCTGCTCGCTCGCCCGTGCCCGCTGGATCTCGAACAGTCCCGTCATGTAGCAGAGGGCCTGTCCCGGCATGCCGATGTATCGGTCGACCTCGATGACGGAGTCGGTGTGCGTCTGGCCGCTTTCGTCGAGGGTGCGCACGGCGTCCTCGCGCGACCAGCCCAACGCGTGGATCCCCGAGTCGGTGACGAGCCGGGCCGCGCGGAGGCCCTGGTTCTCGAGCATGCCGAGACGCTCCCAGCCGTCGACGTACAACCCCATCTCGTCTGCGAGACGCTCGCTGTAGAGGCCCCAGCCCTCGGCGAACGCGGCACCCGCGAGCATCGCGCCGAAACGCCGTATCGGTGGGCGGTCCGGCATCTCTTGCTGCAATGCGAGCTGGAAGTGATGGCCGGGGTTCGCCTCGTGGTAGGTCACGCTCGCCACGTGGTGCAGCGCGCGGTCGGGGAGGTCGTAGCAGTTGATGTAGTAGATCCCCGCGCGGGAGCCGTCCTCGCTCGGCGGGTAGTAGAAGGCCATCGGCTCGTCGGCCTCGCGGAACTCCTCGACACGGCGGACCTCGCAGTTGGCCGAGGGAAGCCGCCCGAAGTAGCTCGGCGCGATCTCCCAGCTGCGCCGCACCTGGTCCTCGGCGAGCGCGATGAGCTGCTCGGGCTTGATGGCGGTGTTGAGGCCCGACGCGGTGTGCGCGGCGATCGCGGTTGCGGGATCCGGATATCCCAGTTCGACCGCGAGCACGCGCCGTTCCTCGTTGATCTCGGCCAGCCGCTCGACACCGCGTTCGTGCACGTCGCGGGGATCCTGGGGGAGCGACGTCCAGCCGAGGATCTCCGCGGCGTACATCGCCTCGCCGCCGGGTAGCGACGAGATCCCGATGGTCTCGGTGGCGGCCGCGAGGTAGGAGCCGGTGATTTCGTCGCGGAACGATGCGATCGAAGGATTGACCGCGTCAGCGACGGCGGCCGTGATCGTGTCGCGAGCGTCGCCCTCGAGCCCGACGGCCACCGGCGATTCGGTTGGAGGCAGCTCGAGCAGACGATCCACCTGGGCGATCGTGCGCTCCACGACGACGCGCGGGGCGGTTACACCGGCGGCGATGCCTTCGCGCAGCAAGTCGACGCACGCGGCGAAGTAGGTGGGAAAGGCCCGAAGGCGCCGGTCGAGACGATCGACTTGCTCGGGGGTCTCGGCAGGCTGCAGGGTCGCGATCTGGGCGAGCATCGCCACCGCGCCATTCATGTGATTCGGGACGTCGAGCAGATCGAGGCGATGCTCAATCCGGCTGAGGGAGCGGCGGCAGATCGCCTCGAGGATGTCGGCGGAGAGCGCTCTGCCCTCGTCCAGACCCTCGCGGTCGATCGCGTCGAGCTGTGCGAGCGCGTCGCGGCAGGCGGCCTCCTCCTCGGCCCGCCCGGTCTCCGACGGGTCGGCAAGCCGGTCGTCGTAGCGGTCGTCCCCGATAAACGTGCCGATGAGCGGCTCGCGCTCGAGGACGCCCTCCCAGGCGCTGGTCGCAAGATCGTCGAACTGCTGTTCCGAGTTCACGGGCGAATCCTCCTTGGCTCCTACAGGAGCCCCAGCGTAGCGGCGCCGTCCACCGCGAGCGCGGTGCCGCTCAGGTAGCCGGTGTGGGCAGAGCACACAAACGCGGCGATGCGGCCGAAGTCCGCCGGGTCGCCCATTGGCCCGGTGCGGCCCAGCTCGCGGGTGCGCTCCGTGGCGTGCAGACCGGGGCACAGCAGGTTGATCGTGATCCCGTCACCGATCAGATCGGCCGCTGCCGTCTTGGCCCAGGCCCACAGGGCCGTGCGCGCGGTGTTGGACGCCGCCAGGTCCGGAATCGGCTGCTTCACGGCGTTCGAGGTCAGCAGCACGATCCGCCCCCAGCCGGCGCGCCGCATGTGCGGGACGGCGGCGCGCACGAGCCGGATCGACGTGAGGAGGTTCGCCTCGAGCGCCGCGCGCAGCGCGTCGTCGTCCAGCTCGAGCGCCCGCGCCTGCGGCGGACCGCCGGCGTTGGCCACCAGGATGTCGAGCCCGCCGAAGCGCTCCACCGTTGCCTCGACGAGGCGCTCGGGCGCGTCGGGATCGGTGACGTCTCCGGGCAGGGGCAGCGGCTCGCCCGGTAGCGCCGCCGCGGCGGCCGCGAGGCCTTTGGGATCGCGGCCGTTGATCGCCACGCGACAGTCCTCGGCCGCGAGGGCGGCCGCGGTGCCGAACCCGAGACCGCGCGATGCGGCGGTCACGAGCGCGATCTTGCCCGCGATCCCGAGGTCCATGGCGGCATGCTACGCCGGTCGTTGCCGGTGCCGGGGGCCGGGGCTAGGCTCGGCCCCCATGGTCCTCGCGGGCAAACGATTCCTGATCACCGGGGTGCTCACTCCGCAATCGATCGCGTTCGCCGCGGCGCGCTCGGTGCAGGAGCAGGGCGGCGAGATTGTGCTCACCAACTTCGGCCGCACGGTCAGCCTCACCGAGAAGACCGCCAGGCGCCTGCCCGAGCCCTGCGACGTGCTCGAGATGGACGCTAACGACCCGGCGCAGATCGAGGCCGTGCAGCGAGAGCTCGCGTCGCGGTGGGGGAGTATCGACGGCCTCCTGCACGCGATCGCGTTCGCGCCGCAGGACGCCCTCGGTGGGAACTTCCTCACCACCCCGTGGGAGTCGGTCGCCACGGCGGTGCAGACGAGCGCGTACTCGCTCAAGGCGCTCGCCGTCGGGATGCTGCCGCTGCTCGAGGCTAACGGCGGCTCGGTCGTCTCGCTCGACTTCGATGCACAGGTCGCCTGGCCCGTCTACGACTGGATGGGGGTCGCCAAAGCCGGGCTCGAGGCGGTCTCGCGGTATCTCGCGCGCGACCTCGGTCCGAAGGGGATCCGCGTCAACACGGTGAGCGCCGGGCCGATCCGGACGATGGCCGGCAAGGGCATTCCCGGGTTCGATCAGATCACCGACGGCTGGGATGCACGCGCGCCGCTCGGGTGGGACGCGCGGGAGCCGGCGCCCGTCGGCGACGTCGTCGCCTTCTTGTTCTCCGACCTGTCGAGAGGGATCACCGGCGAGCTCATCCACGTCGACGGGGGATTCCACGCGATGGGCACCGAACCGCTCGTCGGTGGCTAGCGGAGACCGAGGTCGAGCGCGAGCGCGCTCTGCTCCGCGCGGATAAACCGGAACGCCTCGCGCAGTCCGGCTCGTTCGATCGTGCCCAGTGTCGCGGGGTCGAGGAAGTCGTCTGGGGCGACGCCCGCCCGGACCTGCGCCACCTGGTGTCGCAGCCGCACGTCGGTAAGGAACCGGAACGCCTCGGCCAGGCCGGCGCCTTCCTCGGCGCCGAGGGTGCCTGCCTCCGTCGAGGCCCGAAGCCGGGACAGCGTGTCCTTTGCGGGTGTTCCCGCCGCGATCCCGCGCGCGCGGGCGATCGATGTCACGATCGTGACACCGCCGTGCTTGACGTCGAGCGTCCCGGCGTGGGTGCCCTTCGACTCGACGACGAGCCCACGCACGAAGCCGGTGGGCGGCTCCTCTCGGAGCGCCACGCGCGCGAGGAGCTTGAGGAACCGCCGCTCCCGGCGCGCCTCCGCGACGGCCGCGTCGAGAGCCGCCTCGACCTCGAGCGTACCGGCGACCGACCGATAGTCGAAGCCGATCGAGGACAGGATGATCGAGTCGACATCGGCCTGATGGATCCACGTTCGGAAGCGCTCGACCCAGGTCGCGAGCGATGCACGCATCGCGGGATGTACCGCCATCGCGTCGCCGGTGCATCGCGGGAACCCGATCTCCTCGAGACCGCCGGTCACGCGCTCGGCGAGATCGGCGAAGTAGGCGTCCGTGGTCTCGTCGGTCTCGGCGAGCACGAGCGCGTGATCCTGATCGGAGTGCAGCGACCGTTCGTGGCGGGCGGCGCTCCCGAGCGCCAGCCACGAGAAGGCGCACGGCGGCTCGCCGATCTCCTCCTGGGCGAGGGCCAGGAGCCGAGCCGTGGCAGCGTCGGCGATCAACGAGATCACGCGCGCGGCATCGAGCGGATCGGCGCCGGCGTCGACCAGCCCGGTTACGACCGCCGGGTAGCCCCGCGCCGCGAAGACGACCTCGGTGCGCGTGCCCGCGCGCCGAATGGCGCTGCGGATCGCGAAGGGACTCGTCCGATCGAGATCCATCAAGTCGGTGTCCGTGATGACGCCGAGCAGGCGATCGCCGTCGGCGACGGGCAGGTGATGGATGTCGAATTCGAGCATCCGCAGGATCGCCTCGCCCGCCAGCAGGTCCGGTCGCGCAAGCTGAACCGGCTGCGTTGCGAGCTCGATCACCGGACGGTCGAAGGAGCCACGCTCGGCGACGACACGCGAGCGTAGGTCGCGGTCCGTGAGGATCGCCCAGCCCTCGGGGCCATGGATGAGGAGCGACGAGACACGCTCGTCGCGCATTCGAGCGGCCGCTTCCGCGACCGTCGCGCCGGGCTCGATCGTCACGGGTGCGCGGCGCAAGAGGGTGCCGATCCGCGCGAAGCGCGGATCGGCACCGTGCAGGGCCCGCGCGGCGGCGTCGGCAGCGCGGACGCGCTGCCGCGCGATCGACCAGACCGAGGCCGCAGCTTCCGGGCTCGAGAGCACCGTCCGCGCGACCGCCGCCGGCACGAGGTAGCAGAGCGTGTCGTCGATCGCGCGGACCGTCATCGTCGGCGGACGGTCCGTCATGACCGACGTCACGCCGAAGACGTCGCCCGGTTCGAGCAGATCGACGACGACGTCGCCGGCCACCAGCTCGATCTCCCCCTTCCGGATCATGCCGAGCGACTCCGCAGGGGAACCGTCTTCGCGAAGAAACACCTCCCCGGGACCGAGGTGAACGATCTGGAGCCCTGAGCCGACCTGCGCGAGCTGCTCGTCGCTCAGCTCGGAGAAGGGATGGTGCTGCCGCAGGAACGCCATGGGCTCCACAGCGGGAGTATCGCGCGTGCCCGCTAGACTCGCTCCCCGTCCATGTCTCGCCTTCGCCTCGCTGCGCAGCTCGCGACCGTTGCCGTGGTCGTTGCGCTCACCAGCTGCACGAGCGGCGACGCGACATCGGAACCCACCACGACGGCGCCGGGCGGGGTCTCGATGCCCGCCACCTCAGCCGGTGTCGACCCGCTGGTGCCGTACTCGCCGGCGACGACCCCGTTCGTCGAGCGGACAACCGGATTCATCCCGGACACGTTGACGCTGCCGGTCGAGGGTGGCGGCGTCCTGCACGTCACACCGGTCACCACCACCATGACGGTCGACTACGTCGACGCCGCCCGGTCGCTCGCCGTCTACGTCACGCTCGAGAATCCGGGGGACGCGCCGTGGACGGGCAGGGTCGGAGCGAACGCGCAGATCACCGACGAGACGGGTGCAACGTTTTCCGCCGTCCCGCCGCGACCCGGCGACCTCCACCCGCATCCCGAGCGGTACGGCGGCAGCAACCGCACGCTCGTGCGCGCGGTGACGGTGCCGCCCGGCGGTACGCTGCGGGGCGCGCTCGTGTTTCACCCAACCGGGGGGAACAGGCCGATCACCCTGCGGATCAGCCTCGACGGCGCCACGACGTGGGGCGAGTGGCAGACCAACCTGGGGGTGTTCTGACGGTGGTCCAGGAATCCGTCCGGCTGACGAGCTTTAGTCACGGGGCCGGCTGTGCCTGCAAGCTCGGGCCGGCGCAGCTCGGATCGGTGATGGAGCTGCTCGGTCCGTCGGCGCCCGATGAGCGGCTGCTCGTCACCGAGACCACGGGCGACGACGCGGCCGTGTACCTCCTGGACGAACACCGAGCGCTCGTCCTGACGATTGATTTCTTTACGCCGCTCGTCGACGATGCGTTCGACTGGGGACGCATCGCGGCCGCAAACGCCCTGAGCGATGTCTATGCGATGGGCGGCGAGCCCACGCTTGCGCTGAACGTCGCCGGCTGGCCGGTCGACGCGCTTCCGCTCGAGCTGCTCGGCGACGTGTTGCGCGGCGGCCGGGCGATTGCCGATGCGGCGGGTGTGCCGGTGGTGGGCGGCCACACCATCACGACCGAGCGGGAGCCGTTGTACGGGATGGTCGCCGCGGGCATGGCCGACCCGGCGGCGCTCATCCGCAACACCGAGGCGAAGCCCGGGATGACGCTCGTGCTCACCAAGCCGATCGGCGTCGGCATGCTGAGTACGGCAGGCAAGCGCGGCGTCGCGACCGACGCGCAGCTTGCCGCGGCCGTCGAGACGATGACCACGCTGAACGCGGCAGCCTCGCGAGTCGCCGTTGCCGCCGGGGTGCGGGCCGGCACCGACGTCACCGGGTTCGGGCTTCTCGGCCACCTGCGGAAGCTGCTCGAGGCAAGCGGTTGCGCGGCCACGATCGACGCCGCCGCCGTCCCGGTGCTCGACGGTGCGCTGGCGTTCGCGGAACGCGACGTCGTGGCGGGGGGGACCAAGCGCAACCACGCCTGGGTGCAGTCCACGACAGACTGGGGCTCCTGCACGCCGCCCGAGCAGCTGGTGCTCGCCGATGCGCAGACGAGCGGCGGCTTGCTCTTGGCGACCGCCGACCCCGGGGGCCTGCTCGAGGGGCTTACGGCCGCCGGCGTCGCCGCCGCGGCGATCGGCAGCCTCACCCAGGGAACGCCCGGGTCGATCGCGGTCACGGGACGCCTGCTGCGGGCCTGATCGACGGCGTGTACCGCGCTTGGGAATATCCGGCCCGCTGGTAGCATTTGCACCTGCAACAGGCGCGAATGCCGCGCGTGACCGGCACCCTTCCGGAGTGATCAGGTGGCTGAGCTGGACGGCGTCCTTTACAAGGAGATCGTGGAGCAGGGGCTCCGCGAGTTCCCCAACGAGAGTTGCGGGCTCATCGCGGCCGCCGACGGGGTGCCCGCCAAGGTGTTCCCGATGACGAACGCCGACGCAAGCCCGGTCACCTACCGCCTCGACGGCAAGGAACAGCTCCAGGTGTTCGACCAGATCGACGACGAGGGCCTCGAGCTGTGGGCGATCTATCACTCGCACACGCACTCGGAGGCCTATCCGAGCGAGACGGACATCCGGCTCGCGTTCTATCCGGACGCGCGGTACCTGCTGCTGTCGCTGTCGGATCGCAGCGCGCCGGTGCTGCGGTCGTTCTGGATCGTCGACGGCACGGTGACCGAAGAGGAGCTGACGGTGTCGTGAGCACGCCGTTTACCGAAGAACAGGTGCAGCGCTACGCGCGCCACATCATCTTGCCGAACATCGGCGGGGCCGGGCAGCGCAAGCTGCTCGACGCGCGCGTCCTCGTGATCGGCGCCGGCGGCCTCGGCTCGCCGGTCGCCATGTACCTCGCCGCCGCCGGCATCGGGAAGCTCGGCATCGTCGACTTCGACACGGTGGATGTCTCCAACCTGCAGCGTCAGATCCTGCATACCGACGCCGACGTCGGCCGCCCGAAGGTGGCATCCGCCGTCGAGCACTTGCGCGCCATCAACCCGACGATCGAGGTGGTCGGTCACGAGACACTGCTCTACTCGACCAACGTCTTCGAGGTCTTCGAGGGATACGACGTGGTCGTGGATGGCACGGACAACTTCCCGGTGCGGTATCTCGTCAACGACGCCTGCCAGTTCACCGGCATGCCGCTGGTCTACGGCTCGATCTACCAGTTCGAGGGGCAGGCGACGGTCTTCCTGCCCGGACAGGAGACGCCGTGCTACCGGTGTCTGTTCCCGGCACCGCCGCCGCCGGGTACGGTGCCGAGTTGCGCCGAGGGCGGGGTGTTCGGCGTGCTGCCCGGAGTGATCGGCTCGATCCAGGCGACCGAGGCGATCAAGCTGATCACGGGGGAGGGGGAGACCCTGGAGGGGCGTCTCCTGCTCTACGACGCGCTGCACATGGACTTCCAGGAAGTGAAGATCCGCTGGGACGCCGACTGCCCGGTCTGCGGCAAGGAGCCGACGATCACCGAGCTCATCGACTACGAGCAGTTCTGCGGCGTGCCCGCCCGACCCGAGTGAGGAGTTGCTGATCCGATGGCCGTGACCGTGAAGCTCCCGACGATCCTGCGCAAACACGCGGACGGCGAGGCGAAGGTGCGCGCCGAGGGCGCGACGCTCGCCGAAGTGCTCAAGGACCTCGAGTCGCGATACCCCGGGATCACCAAGAACGTCATCGCCGATGACGGCGGGCTGCACCGATTCATCAACGTGTACGTGAACGACGAGGATGTGCGCTACCTGGGCTCGCTCGAGACGCCGATCGCCGAGGGTGACACGGTCTCGATCCTCCCCGCCGTCGCCGGGGGCTGAACCCGCCGCCCTTACTCGACGGCGAGGCCGTCGATGAGCAGGTCGGCCGCGCGCTCGAAGCGCTCGAGGTCTCCGTAGGGGCGCGCCACGAGCATCGCGCCTTCCAACCCACCGACCAGCGTGCGCGCGACACCCGTCGCCGGTCCGTGGAATCGAAGCGTGCCCGCCTTCTTGCCGTCCTCCAAGACGTGTGCGAGCCACACCTCGTTGTCGTCGAAGAACGTCACGACGCGCTGCCGCATCGGCTCGGGCAGGGTCGCGTAGTCGGCGGCGAGCATGCCGCACAGGCACATCCGGTCGTCGCTGAAGACCTCCGCGTAGAGCTGCGCGTAGGCCTCGAGTTTGGCGCGGCCGTCGAGGTCGCCCTGATCGAGCGCGTCGAGGGCCTTGGCGAACCGCGCCGCGTAGCGAGCGATCAGCGCCTCGCCGAGCTCGGCCTTGCCGGGGTAGTGGTAGTGCAGCGCGGCCTTCGACACGCCCAGTTCCTTGGCGACGTCGGCGTAGCTGAACCCGTTGAAGCCCCGTTCCTGCACGAGCCGCTCGGCGACGTCCAGGATCTGGGTCGCGGTTCCCTCGGTCGTCGGCTTCACCTTCGCAGTCTCCCTGTCAAACCTACTTGACTTCTGACTTACTAGTAGGTCAGGATACTCGAAGGACGACGAGGAGGGAAGCCCATGAAGGGAGCGAAGCAGGAGACCGAGCACCGCGCGTTTGGCGAGCCCGACGAGATCCGGGAGTTCCCGAAGGGCCGGGCCGAGATCCTGATGGTCGGCGACGCCGAGATCGGACGCCTCATCGTTCGAGCCGGGATGGCGCTGGTCGGAGACGCTGAAGCCGGTCGTCCAGACCGCCAGCTGCGAGGCGCCGCACTTCCAGTACCACGTGGCGGGACGCTCGCGATCCAGATGGACGACGGCACCGAGTTCGTCGCGAAGCCCGGCGACGTCACGTCGCTGCCGAGCGGGCACGACGCGTGGGTCGTCGGCGACGAGCCGGTCGTGGTCGTGGACTGGTTCGGCGCGAGCAACTACGCGAAGGCCCCGTGATGGAGCAGATTCCGCACGAGATCGCGACCAAGGAGCTTGCGGAGCACCTGCGGCCGGTCTTCGCGGCGAGCCCCGACGGGGTGTACGTGTGGCTCGACGAGGAGCACTGGGCTTGCAACGATCGATTCGCGGCTCTGTTCGGCTACGACTCGCCGGCCGAGTTGAACGACACGCCGCACCTGCTCCAACGGCTGGTCCACCCCGACGATCAGGAACTGTTCTCGTGGAACTACTGGAATCGGATCCAGGCGCTCGCATTTCCGGCGACGTTCCGGTTCCGCGGCACGCGTAAGGACGGCTCCCACTGCCTGGTGGAGACCGACATGATCCCGCTCGCCTTTGGCGGGCACACCTTCGCCTACCACTTCGTGCGCGTCCTCGGCTGAGCGTTCCCGCCCTGGGATACTCCCCGGACGGTGCGCTACGACTCGATCCTGGACGCGATCGGCAACACGCCGCTCGTCGGCATCTCGCGAATGTCGCCCAACCCAAACGTGCGGATTTGGGCCAAGCTCGAGGGGCAGAACCCGACGGGCTCGACCAAGGATCGCATCGCGCTGGCCATGGTCGAGGCCGCAGAGGCGAGCGGCGAGCTCGCGCCCGGCGGCATGATCCTCGAGCCAACGAGCGGGAACACCGGGATCGCGCTTGCGATGGTGGCTCGGCGAAAGGGTTACGGCCTCACGGTCGTCATCCCCGAAAACGCGAGCGAGGAGCGCATCGCGCTGCTGCGGCTCTTTGGCGCCGAGATCGTCTACTCCGACGCAGCCAAGGGAACGAACGGATCGATCGAAGTCGCGCGGGCGCTCGCGCGCGACGACAAGTACTACATGCCCTTCCAGTACGGGAACCCGGCCAACCCCGATGCGCACGAACGGGGCACGGCCACGGAGATCGTCGCCGACCTGCCGGAGGTCACGCACTTCGTCGCGGGACTCGGCACGGGCGGCACGCTCACCGGCACCGGCCGCGGCCTGCACGCGCACAACCCCGCGATCCGCGTGATCGCCGCCGAGCCCGAGCTCGGCGATCTCGTCTACGGGCTGCGCTCGCTCGAGGAAGGGTTTGTGCCGCCGATCTTCGACCCGGCGCAGATCGACCGAAAGTTCCTCGTCAACTCGGCCGACTCGCTGCGCGCGACGCGGGCGCTCACCGAGCGCGAGGGCATCTTCGCGGGGATCTCGAGCGGCGCCGTGCTCCATGTCGCCCAGCGCATCGCGCAGGAGCTCGAAAGCGGGGACGTCGTGTGCCTGTTGCCGGACGGCGGGTGGAAGTACCTCTCGACCGACGCATGGGCCGAGGATCTCGCCGCGGCGGACAAGGGCGTCGAGGCCTCGTTGTGGTGGTAGCGCATGAGTGATGACCGCCCGATCGGCGTGTTCGACTCGGGGGTCGGGGGATTGACGGTCGCTCGCGCGGTCTGGGAGCTCCTGCCCAACGAGTCGCTGATCTACGTCGGCGACGGTGCGCACTTTCCCTACGGCCCTCGTTCCGTCGAGGAAATCCGCGGCTACGCGCTGGCGATCGCCCGCTACCTCATCGAGCGCGGGGTAAAGCTCCTCGTGGTGGCCTGCAACTCCGTGGAGGTGACCGCGATCGGCGACATCGCCGCCGCCGCCGACGTGCCGGTGCTCGGCGTGATCGGCCCCGGCGCACGGGCCGCCCTGCGCACGACGCGCAACGGGGTGATCGGCGTGATCGGAACCGACGCAACGATTCGCAGCGACAGCTATCTTCGGGCGATCGGGTCGGCGGCGGCCGTGCATCAGGTCGCTTGTCCGGCCTTCGTCGAGTTCGTCGAACGGGGGGACACCTCGAGCGCCGAGCTGCGATCGGTCGCGGCAGGGTATCTTGCTCCGCTAAGAGGGGAGGGCGTCGACACGGTGATTCTGGGCTGCACCCACTATCCGTTGCTGTCCGGTCTGCTGCAGCTCGAGCTTGGCGAGGACGTGGTGCTCGTGTCCTCCGCCGAGGAGACCGCCAAGGACGTGTACGCCCAGCTCGTGCGTGGCGGCGCGGAACGTGCCGCCACCGGCCCGCCCCACCACGAGTTCCTCACCACCGGGGACGCCGAGGCGTTCCGCGAACTCGCGGAGCGCTTCCTCGGACGCGAGGTGGCCCGCGTGGCTGCCGTCCAT
Source organism: uncultured Actinomycetes bacterium (assembly GCA_963816105.1). Classification (GTDB taxonomy): domain Bacteria; phylum Actinomycetota; class UBA4738; order UBA4738; family HRBIN12; genus AC-51. The sequence continues at coordinate 295,531 of CAWFJH010000005.1, forward strand.
ATCGAGGCCGGAGCTCCAGCGTGAGGTTGACCGTTCTCGGTTCCCAGGGAACGTGGCCGGGCGCGGGCCGCGAGTGCTGCGGCTACGTCCTTTCCGTCGACGGGTTCCATCTATGGCTCGACGCCGGCACGGGGACGTTCGCGCGGCTGCAGGAGCACCTGCCCGTCGGCGATCTCGGGGGAATGGTGATCTCCCACGGCCACGCCGACCACTTTCTCGACATCATCCCGGCGTTCTACGCGCTGCACTACGGACATCTCGGGGAGCCCGGGATGCCGTTCTATTCGCCGCCCGGCTTCACCGACCTCGCGGCGCTGCTCGTCTCGGAGGCCGGGCGCAACGTGATGGCGCAGACCTACGACTTCCACCAGATCTGGCACGGGGACGAGTTCGATCTGGGGCCGTTCCATCTCACGTCGTTCGAGATGACCCATATCGGCGTGCCGTCGCTCGGCTATCGGATCGAGGCGGAGGGCAAGGTGCTCGCCTACACCGGCGACACCGGTCCGTGCGACAACGCGGTGGCGCTCGCGCACGAGGCCGATCTGTTCTTGTGCGAGTCGACGTACCAGAACGACTCCGAGCTCTCCTATTTCCATCTCAGTGCGCTGCAGGCGGCCGAGCTCGCGCAGGCCGCAGGCGCCTCGCGGCTGGTCCTGACGCACATCACGCCAAACCTCGATCCCGGGCGCTCCCTGGAGGAGGCCGCGGCGGGCTACGACGGCGCGATCGACGTCGCGGTGCCCGACATGGTCATCGAGGTGGGCGCGTGACCCGCCCCGACGGGCGAGACAACGCCACGCTTCGCCGGGTCGCCTGGGACGTGGGGTTCCAGGAGTGGGCCGCCGGCTCGGTGCTGTTCTCGATGGGCAAGACGCGCGTGCTCTGCGCGGCCTCGGTCTCCGATGACCTGCCCCGCTGGCTCCGAGGGTCCGGGAAGGGGTGGGTCACCGGGGAGTACTCGATGCTGCCGGCGTCCACCAACGAGCGCTCCTCGCGGGAGGTGAACCGGGGCCGGCCGGGCGGACGTACGCAGGAGATCCAACGGCTCATCGGGCGCGCGCTGCGAAGCGTGACCGATCTGCGCGCGATGGGCGAGCGCGTCGTGACGATCGACTGCGACGTGCTCCAGGCCGACGCGGGCACGCGCACGGCCTCGATCACCGGCGGGTACATCGCGCTCGCCCTTGCGCTTCGCGGGCTCGAGCTCTCGCATGCGCTGCGCGACTCGGTCGCCGCCGTGAGCGTGGGGCTCGTCGAGGGCGAGCCCCGTCTGGACCTGTGCTACGAGGAGGACGCCGCGGCGGAGGTCGACGCCAACATCGTGATGACGGGGGAGGGCCGGCTCGTCGAGGTCCAGGGCACCGCCGAGGGCGAGCCGTTCAGCCGCGCGGAGCTCGAGTCCATGCTCGACCTTGCCGCCGCCGGGATCGGGGAACTGACGACGATCCAGCGCTCGATCCTGGACAGCCCGTGACTATGCCCGACCGGATCGCACTCGCGACCCGGAATCCGCACAAGCTCCGCGAGCTCCGCCGCATCTGCGCCGACTGGCCCGTCGCCTGGGTGAGTGTCGAAACGCACGACCCCGCGGCGTTTCCCGACGTCGAGGAGACCGGCGCGACCTATCTCGACAACGCCGGGCTCAAGGCCCGGGCGGTCGCGGCGGCGCTCGGGCTGCCGGCCCTCGCCGACGACTCCGGGATCGAGGTCGATGCCCTTGGTGGAGCGCCGGGGCCGCGGAGCGCCCGCTACGCCGGGGAGGGCGCGACCGACGAGGCCAACCTCACGGCCCTCGTTCAGGCGATCCGGGGGATCCCGGCTGCGGGCAGGACCGCCCGCTATCGGTGCGTGGCCGCGTTGGCGCAGCCGGACGGCGAGCTCGTGTATGCCGAAGGTTCTTGCGAGGGAACGCTTCGCACCAGGCGTGCGGGCGAGGGCGGCTTCGGCTACGACCCGATCTTCGTCCCGGTCGGTCGGGATGTGACCATGGCCGAGCTCGGTGATGCGGAGAAGGACCGAATCAGCCATCGGGGACGCGCGTTCCGCGCGCTCGCCGAGATCCTCGCCGCCGGCCCGGCGTAGGCCCTTTCCCGGGCTACCGAACTCAAGGTAGCCACCCCCGGCGCCGACGTTTCTTCTCGTGAAGCGGAACAAGGCTGGCACGTCGACGGTCACCGCGGGGACCCCGATCGAACGGTTCATCGGCGCGGCGCCGGGGCCAGTCGGGATCGCCCTGAGCGTCGCCTTCGTGATCGTCGTCGGCATCATCGATCACCTGACCGGCGCACGCGTGTCGCTCGCGCCGCTCTACTTGATGCCCGTGGTGCTCGCCACGTGGACCGGCGGGCGCGCCTGGGGGCTCGGCGTCGCGGGGATGGCGGCCGTGGCGACACGCCTTGCGGATGCGCCCGACGAGTCGAGCGTGCTCATCCACTCGTGGAACGCGGTGGTCTGGTTTGTCGTCTTTGCCTGTGTCGTGTGGCTCGTCGACGCGCTCGAGCACGTCGTGGGGAGCCAGCGCCGGCGGATCGTTCGCGAAAGCGAGCTGTCCGAGGAGCTACGGCACCAGAACGACATGAAGAACACGCTGCTGCACGCCGTCTCCCACGACCTCAAAGGCCCGCTCGCCGGGGTGCTCGGCGCCATGCAAACGATTCGCCGCGCCGAGAAGCTGCATCTCACCGACAAGGAGATGGACGACCTCTACGGCGTCATCGAGCAGGCCGGCGCGAAAGCGGCACGGCTCGTCGAGGATCTACTCGACCTCGACCGGCTCGACCGGGGCCAGTTGGAGCCGCAGCGCGAACCCACCGACATCGAGGCGATCGCCGAGCGTCTTGCCGGCGAGCTGCCGACGCTGTCGGGTCATCCCGTCCGTGTCGACGGCACACACATGCTGGTGGGCGTTGACGCGACGATGACCGAGCGCATCATCGAGAACCTCCTCAACAACGCCGCACGCCACACGCCGCCGGGAACGCCGATCCACGTCGGCGTGCTGGACCGGCGCGACGGCGTCGAAGTAGTGGTCGAGGACGAGGGACCGGGTGTGCCCGACAGCCTCAAGGAGTCGATCTTCGAGCCGTTCCGGCAGGGCGAGAACGCACGCGGGGGCGTCGGCATCGGGCTGTCGCTGGTCGGCCGGTTCGCCGAGCTGCACGGTGGCGAGGCGAGCGTCGAGGATCGCGACGGCGGGGGCGCGCGATTCGTGGTGCTGCTGCCCGGCGAGGTCGAAGGCCCCGTCGAGGTGCCGCCGGCGCCGGTCGATCTCCAGGCGGTCTGAGCCTTAACGCTCCGGCGGCGAGACGCGGGCGGCGAACGACACCACGGGCGCCGGCGGGCGCAGACAGTGATGGCTCGCCATCGACAGGTTGTAACTCCCGACGTTCGGGAACGCGACGATGTCGCCCTCGGCGATCGCCGGCATCGCCACGTCGGTCGCGAACAGGTCGTTGCCCTCGTTGATATGGCCCGTGATGGTGACCGCGCCCTCGGGCGGCGCGTCGGCGGCACGGCACAGGATCGGTGTGAACGGGATGCCGTAGACGAACGACTCGTTGACGGTGTTCCAGCCGGCGTCCAGGCCGACGAACACGGCGCCCTGGCCCCGCTCCTCCACGGTGAGGACCTCGGCCAACAGGGTCGCGACATGCTTGGTGAGGTACTCGCCCGGCTCGGTGGCGACGACGAGATCGAGATCGCCGTACTGGCGGGCGAGCGCGCGAGCCCACTCGTCGGCGTCGAGCCCGCTGTCGGTTGCTCGGAATCGAACACCGAGCCCGCCGCCCGTGTTCACCTCGGCGATGGGGCAGTCCAGCGCACGCAGCTCGCGCACCATGCCGGCGACGCGTCGCGCGGCCTCCTCGACCGTCGGGATCGACTCGGTCATGTAGAGGTAGCCCGTGTGGTAATGGACCGTGTCGAGTACGAGACGGTGCCGCCGCGCGATCGCGACGGCCTCCTCGAGCCGCTCGGGCAGGATGCCGAACTTCGTCGGTTTGCTCCCCGCGTACAGGGTCTCCTCGCCGCCGAGGTAGGAGGCGCCGATACCGGGGTTCACGCGCAGACCGACGGTTGCGCCCGGTGCAAGGCGCCCGATGCGGTCCAGCTGCGAAAGCAGGTCGACGTTGATGTGCGCGCCGGTCGCGAGCACGCGGCGGAAGTCGGCGTCGGAGACGTTGGTGCCGGTAAAGCTGATCTCCCCGGGCGTCCAGCCGTGGGCGATGGCCCACTCGGCCTCTCCTGGCGAACAGACGTCCATGCCCACCCACTGCGCCTCGGTGCGGAGGAATCGCAGCAGATCCGGATCGCGCTGGGCCTTGAGCGCCAGCCGGATGCGGAAGCGCAGGCCCGCGGCGGTCATCGCGTCGCGGAGCCGCTCGGCCTGCTCGCCCGCGGACGCGAGGTCGTGCACGAACAGCGGCGTCCCGTGCTCCCGCGCGATGCGCTCGGCGTCGCGCCCGGCGATCGCGAGCCGTCCCTCGACCACGTCGAGCCCCGGCCGCGCCCACCACGTCGTGCGTTCGGCGTGCATCGGGGGCGAGCGTAGCAGTGGGTCGTCGCGATTCTCGTCGCGGCGTGAGCGGCTGCTACGCTCCGCGTCGTTGCCGCCGAGGGGGATGCAATGGTCGAACACGGAGCGTTCGGTGCCGAGGGGATGTGGCTCAAGGCCCAATTCCACGCACACTCGTTGAACTCCGATGGCGAGCTTCCCGCCGAGGCGGTCGCACGCCAGTACGCCCACCACGGGTTCGACGTGCTGACGATCTCCGACCATTGGACGATGACGAAGATCGACGGCTCACCGGGGCTGCTGCTCGTGCCCGGCGCGGAGTTGATGGTGGATCCGGTCGAGGGGCCGATGTGTCCGGAGTTCCTTGCGATCGGGATCGACGACGTGCCCGAGGAGCCGAACGGCGACCAGGCCAATTGGTATCCGTACGAAAACAGCGTGATCAAGACCTTCGCGACCTTCGACGACGGCGCCGCCTACGTCGAGGAGTTCGGCGGCGCCTCGGTGCTCTGTCACCCGTCGTGGAGCGGTCTGCCGCAGGCGACGGTCTTTGCGGCCCGGGCGATGCACGGCATCGAGGTGTGGAACGCCTCGGCACATCGGGAGAACGATCGCGGCGACAGCGCGCTGCTCTGGGATCTCGCGCTCGATGCCGAGCTATCGTTCGCGCCGTTTGCGACCGACGACTCCCACTACCCGGCTTTCGACGTCAACGACGCGTGGACGATGGTGCGGGCGGCGGATCGCACGCGCGACTCGGTGGTAGCGGCGCTTCGCGCGGGGCACGTCTACGCGTCCAACGGCCCGGCGATCCTTGACGTCGTTCGTGACGGCGACGTCGTCGAGGTGCGCTGCTCCCCGGCCCTGGACGTGTGGCTTCACGGCGCCTGGGAGGAAGGGGTCGGGGCAAGTGCGGGGCCGCGGGGTCGTTTTGAAGACGCCGCCGTTCTCGAGCGCGACGATCGTGGGCTCATCGTCCGCGTTCGGTTCGCGCCGGGCGAGAACGAGTGGCCCGATCGCCGGGTCCGCCGGTGGTGGCGCGTGGTGGTTGCGGACGAGCGCGGTCGCCGCGCCTGGAGCAACGTGGTCTGAACCCGGCGACCGGGAGAGCCCATGGACGATGTCGAGGTCGCCGCCGCAGAGCCACCCGTCGAGCCGGAGCCTCGCGCCACGCGGGAGCGCCCCCGCGTCCGCATCCGGATCTTCTCCTCGGCGAGCGACGCGCCGCGGGCACGGCGGCCCGCCGATGCCATCGTCATCGTCGGGTCGCTGATCGGCGTCCTGCTGTGTCTCGTGCCGGCGCCGGCCGCGACCCAGTTGGACACCTCGATCGCCACGCTCCTCCAGAAGCTCCCCGGTCTGTTCGGCGGGGTGTGGGAGGTCGCCTACGACCTGTTGTTCGTGTGGCCGGTGGTGCTGCTCGCCGCCACGCTCGTGGCCCGGGGTCGCAAGGCGTTGTTCCGCGATCTGCTGCTTGCGCTCGTTCTCGCCTTCGTCTATTCGGCGCTCGCGGCGACCCAAACCGGCTCGACACTCAACGCAGACATGCATCAGATCCTTTCGACGTCGGACCCCGGCTATCTCGCGGCGCGGCTCGCGATCGCGACGGCCCTGATCGCCACCGCCTCGCCGCACATGTCGCAACCGCTGCGGTCGGTGGGCCGCTGGGTGTTGTTGCTCGGCGGGTTCGCGACGATCGCCCTCGCGCTCGCGCAACCTGTGGGCACACTGGCCGGGTTCCTGATCGGCATCGCCGCTGCGGCGACGGTGCACCTGATCTTCGGCTCGCCCGGAGGACGGCTTACCCTCGAGCAAACGGCCGCGGCCCTGGCGGAGCTCGGCGTGACGGCGACCGACCTGCAGGACGGACCTCTCGAGCCGGGCGGGGTCGCGGTGGTGGTCGGCACCGGGGACGAGGGCCATCCGCTGTTGATCAAGGTGTTCGGCAACGATGCGCGCGGCGGTCGATTCATCTCCTCGACGTGGTCGTCGATCCGGCGACGCGGGACCCTCCCACAGCTCGGCGGGAACTGGCAGCGGGTCCAGCAGGAGGCGCTCACGTCCTTGTTCGCCGAGCGCGGCGGTGTGCCCGTCATGCCGGTGGTGGCCGCCGGCGTCGCGGCGGAGGGCGACGCGTTGCTGGTGCTCGACAACTCGGGGCGCGCACTCGATTCGGTCGAGGAGGCAGGCGAGATCGGCGACGACTCGATCGAGGGGCTCTGGCAGTCGTTCTTGCGTCTCGGCGAGCTCGGCGTGGCCCTCGGCGTCGTCGATCCGGGCGCGCTGTTCCTTCGGGAGGACGGCTCGGTCGCGCTCGGGCGCTTCGGCGAGGCCTCGCTCGCCGCCGACGCGGGCGCCGTCCAAGCCGACCGCGCACAACTGCTCGTGGCCACCGCCCTCGTCGTGGGGCGGGATCGGGCGGTCGAGATCGTCGCGCACTCGATCGGGCAGACCGAGGTGGAGGCGTTCCTCCCGTATCTGCAGCGTGCGGCGCTCGATCCGGCCGTGTGGCGCGAGGTCAAGCGCCGCGGCTGGGACCTGGAGGACCTCCGGGTGCAGGCCGAGCAGCAGACGGGGAGCGCCCCGCGCGACTTGGAACAGCTGCGGCGCGTCACGTGGGGATCGCTGCTCAAGCTCGGGCTGATCGGCTTCGTCGCCTACGCGCTGATCTCCGCGATCGCCAACGTCGGTATCCAGACGATCGTCGACGAGTTCCAGGAGGCCGACAAGGCGTGGCTCCTGCCGGCCCTCCTGCTTACCCCGCTCGTCCAGATTCCGCAGGCCTTCTCGACGATCGGGGCGTCGCTGCGGCCGGTCCGGCTGTTCCCGGTGCTGATGCTGGAGTACGGGATCCAGTTCATCGCGCTCGCGGTGCCGAGCTCGGCTGCGCGCGTCGCGCTCGAGATCCGGTTCTTCGAGCGCGTCGGGGTTCCGGCGGCCGGCGCCGTGTCGATCGGGATGATCGACAGCGTGTCCGGGTTCACCGTGCAAATGCTTCTGATCCTGATCATCACGATCTCGGGGCTCGCAAGCCTCCACCTGTTCGGTGGCTCGTCGAGCGGCTCCGGCACGTCTGGCTCGATCAGCTGGGAGACGATCGCGATCGCGTTCGGCCTGCTGGTGCTTGCGTTCGTCGCCGCGCTGCTGGTGCCGAAGACGCGAGCGTTCCTGCGCCGGTTCTACGACGGTCTGCGCGACAAGGCGGCCGACGGCCGGGAGGCGCTCAAGGTCCTGCGCGACCCGCACAAGCTGGTAAAGCTCTTCGTGGGCAACTTCCTCGCCCAGGTGATGCTCGCGACGATCCTCGGCCTATGCCTGCGTGCCTTCGGGTACTCGGCGACCCTTGCGCAGTTGATCCTGGTGAACACCTTCGTGAGCCTGTTCGCGGGGTTCATGCCGGTGCCCGGCGGGGTGGGCGTCGCCGAGGCCGGCTACACGGCGGGGCTCATCGCGATCGGCGTGCCGCAAGCGGCGGCCACGTCGACGGCGATCATGTTCCGGCTGATCACGTTCTACCTTCCTCCCATTTGGGGGTCCTTCGCGATGCGGTGGATGCGGGCAAACCGGTATCTGTAGCGGGTACACGAAGGCCCCCGCCGGAGGCGGGGGCCTTCGAGGCTGCGCCGTCTCGCGGGACGGTTAGTTCATCTCGGTGATGTCGCGCCCGTGCACTGTCAGCGCCCAGATAACCGCGACGTCGATCGCGATCATGCAGATCGCCCAGATCGGGTAGTACGGGAGCGAGGCGAAGTTCGCGATCGCGCTCACCAGCGCCATGATCACGCCGACGGTGCGGGCCCAGACGGCCCCGCTGAAGACGCCGAATCCGGCAAGCACGAAGATGACGCCCGCCAGAATGTGGATCCATCCCCACGTCGAGACGTTGAACTTCAAGAAGTACTCCGACACCGACGTGTAGAAGGCGTCGTTGATGATCGCCACGAGGCCCCAGATCGCGTGCATGCTCCCGACGAGGATCATCACGAAGCCGGCGAACATGGTCCAGCCGACTGCGCCGGAGCTCGGCCCTCGATCGCTCATGTTCTCTCCTCTCCGCGCGGGGGTCGATACCCGCCGCAATCAATCCTCACACAGCCCCGCGACCATCGCCAGTAACCTTCGCGTTCGGCCGGTGTCGTTGCCGCACAAGTTCTGACAGCTCCGCACCGAGCAGGAACGCCCACATCGATATGTACAGGAAAGCCAGCACCCCGAAGATGGCGCCGATCGCGCCGTACAGGGCGGTCGCGCGCGCGACCAGGGCCTGCACGTAGGCGGCGCCCAGTCGCTCGAGCCCGACCGCCGCGGCCACGAACAGCAACGCGCCGGGGAGGTGGGCGCGTACGGTCGGCCGATCGGGTCCGGGCGGCGTGAGCGCCCAGTAGATCACCGTGAAGAGCCCGACTCCGACCGCGCAGACACAGGCGGCCACGACCACGCCGACGGCGATCGGCGTGTCGAGGGCCCTCGCCCATCGTGCAAGCGCGCCGATCGCCCCCAGTCCGATCAGCGCCGGGATGCCGATCAGCGTGCCGGACAGGCGGCCGGACAGGAGCGTCGGCAGTCCGGTCCGAAAGATGACGCCGAGCGCGGTGCGCGTGCGCGCGGCGAAGCTCGAAATCGCCCAGAGCAGGGCCAGCACGCCGACGATGCCAAGCCCGAGCTGTGTCGCGGTCGCCAGCGTGAACTGCGAGGAGATCACCTCGTCCAGTCCCGGGATGAACGACGTCGCCGCCTCGAGGAAGCGCTGCTGAGCTGCGGCGTCGTCGGCGAGCACGAGCGAGACGGCGGTGAGGCCGAGGATCAGCAGCGGCGGGATCGCGAGGAAGGCCGCGTAGGTGAGGGAGCCCGCGTGGATCCCCAGCTGATCCTGCCGAACCTGCTCGTTGACGTCGATCGCCGTCGTCCATGCGGCACCGATCCGCGGGTGCCGGTCGGCAAACCGGCCGGCGTGGTCGCGAGGCGTCATCGCAGCTCTTTCATCGGCTCAGCCTACGGTGCCGAATTCCGTCGGGCGCTTGACCTTCCCCCGAGGGGAGGCCCTAGGCTCGCCGGCGATGGATGAGCGTGTGACGATCGGCGGCTTCGCGCGACTGACCGGTCTGACGGTCAAGCAGCTGCGGAACTACGACGAGCTCGACTTGCTGCGGCCGGCGGGGGTCGAGCCGAACGGCTACCGCGTCTACGACCGCGACCAAGTACCGGCGGGTCGCCTCATTCGCCGCCTTCGCGATCTCGACGTGCCGCTCGAGGAGATTCGGGGGGTGCTCGACGATCCGGCGCAGGTCGACAAGCGGCTGGCCGCCTACGCGCGGACGGTCGAGGCCGATCTGTACCGGCGCCAGCGGATCCTGCATCAACTGCGGAACATGACCGACCAGGAGGAGACCACCATGACGACGATCACCGAAGGAACGCCCGGGGCGCTCGCTTCCGACCAGGAGCGGCGCCTTGCCGCCGACTTGTTCAACCACACGTGGGAACTGCTCGAGACGGCGGATCGCACGCCCGCCCAGAACGACCGGATGATCCACGCGGCTCACGCGTCGCGATTCCACTGGGAGCAGGTGGGTGACGTGTCGAACCTGATCGCCGGGGAGTGGCAATGCTCGCGCGTGTACGCGGTGCTGGGCCGGCCCGAGCCGAGCGAATGGCATGCCCGCCGCGCCCTGGCGCTTTGTGATGAGGGCGGCGTTACGGGGTTCCTGCCCGCTGCGTCCAACGAGGCGCTCGCGCGGGCGTTGCTCGTGGCGGGTGACCGTCCGGGCGCGGCCGCCGCGGAAGCAGCGGCGTGGCAGGCGGCCGAGGCGATCGACGACGACGAGGATCGCCAGATCTTCGAGCAGGACATGGCGACCCTTCCTCGGTAGCGGTTCAGGGGGTCGACCGAAGCGCGCGAGCTCAGACCCTCTGTGGCGACTCGAGCCGGCGAACGCGGGCGGCGAGCTCGGCCAGAATGCCCCGCGCCATCGCGGGCTCTGTGTCGATTGCCTTGTTGAACGCGGATCGGAGGAGCCGCACGGTCACGAGCGGGGTCTCGGCGATGACGGTGGCGGAACGCGGCCGGCCGTCGAGCAATGCCATCTCACCGAAGAAGTCGCCGGGCTCGAGCCGTCCGATCGTGCGGGTGCCGCGCCGGACCTTCGCCGTGCCCTCGAGGATCACGAAGAAGGAATCGCCGCGCGAGCCCTGCGACACGATGGTCCGCCCGGCGCCGTAGTGCACTTCCTCCGCGTTCGCGGCGAGACGACGGATGTGCCGCGCCGACAGGCCGGCGAATAGCGGCACCTCGTGCAGCGCGGCAGCCGTCCGGCGCCGCAGCCCCGGCGCGCGCCGCGACGAGCCCTCCGACAGGGCATCGCCCACCATGCGTCCGACCGTGACCTTCTCCGTCACCGCAGCACCTCGCTTACCGATGATGGTTCCACACATGGCCTGGTTCTGCAGGCGACGGCTGACGCTGCTTGTCTCAGCGCTTGTGCCCGATGATCGTGTGCAGGCCGGGTGGGAGCGTTTCGTCGCCGAAGGAGGTGCCGACCGTCGCATCCACGCCGTGGGCGGCGAACAAGCCCGGAACGAGGCTCGTGTCGACGAGCACGTTGTCGTGGCGCTCGTCGTCGCGCCGCCACATGCCGTCGTCGTTGCGCGTAAAGATCGCCATCTCCCGGACGAAGCGGTCGGGTGACGGGACCGAGGTCCTGGTCACGAGCGCCCAGGTCTCGGACTCCCAGCCGATCGGTCGCTCGCCGGTGCGCGGCTCGGCATAGCTCCGATCGCACAGATCGAACGCGACGATGCCGCCGGGGCGAAGCGCATCGGCGATCGCCACGATCGCCCGGTCGATCGCTTCCGCGCTCGGCAGATAGCTCAGCGCATGGCCGGTCGACACGATGGCATCGGCCGCCGGGATCGGATCGTCCGGCAGCACGACCTGGCGGATCTCCTCGGCTCCCGCCGCGTACTCGCGCGCGATCTCGAGCATGGCGAACGACGCGTCCGTGGCGATCACCCGATGCCCCGCATCGACGAGAAAGCGCGTGAGCAGACCGCTCCCGCAACCGAGCTCCACGACGAGGCCACCGCGCTCCCGCACCGGCTCGAGCAGCGCGAGGATGCCCGGCGCGCAGTCCTCGGCGTGAAACGAGAAGCCGAGATGGTGGACGCGCGCCAGGTCGGGTCGGTAGTAGGGCTCGCGTGGCTCGGACATCGTGCGACATCATGACAGGCGTGCCGCTCGAGCGGTCCGCAGACCACGTGACGCACGACACCGGTGGCCCGTGTCGGATCGCAGCCTCGATCCGTGTCGTCCGGCATCGGGTCGGCCGCCTCGAGGCTCCTACGGTGATGCCAGACGGAAGGAGGCGAGACAGATGGCGATCCAGACAGGAGTTGCGATCCAGGAGCGGCGGCCCATCGGTATGTGGGCGGCGGTCGTGGGCGCGATCGTGATCGGCGTACTGCTCGCGGTGTTCGCCGCGGGTGCGCTGACCGACCGCGGCGCGACGCAGGCTCCGCTTCAAAACGGACCGGTCACGATCACGCACCCGGTCCAGTACCCGCGGGCTCCGTACCGCGCACCACAGACGCCGACGACGTACCCACGCGCGTCGTACCGCGCTCCCCAGCTGAACGAGGTGAACGCAGCGCACGCCGCGGCAAAGGGGTAATCCGGCTGCATCCGGTGACACCATCGGAGCACACGGGGCCGGCCCAAAGGGCCGGCCCCGCTGTTGCACGCAGGTGTCGACGTCGTCCACTACCTTGTGCGGCATGCCCCTCGACCACGTGCGCGTGAACCGCGCCTCCTGGGATGCAGATGCGCCCAACTGGGTGGAGCGCGGCCGTGCGGCGTGGGCGGCCGACCCCTCCTGGGGGCGGGGGACGCCGGAATCCGAGTTGCGGATCCTTCCCGACGTCGACGGTGCCAACACGGTTGATCTCGGGTGCGGCACCGGATACATCTCGGCCTGGCTCATGCGGCGCGGCGCCCGGGCGGTCGGAATCGACAACTCGATGGCACAGCTCGCAACGGCGAGGTTGTTGCAGGTGGAGTTTGCGCTGCCGTTCCCGCTCGTGCACGGCGACGCCGAGCAGCTGCCGTTTGCGGATGCCAGTTTCCACCTCGCGACCTCGCAGTACGGCGCGGCCATCTGGTGCGATCCCTATGTGTGGATCGCCGAGGCCGCACGCATCCTTCGCCCCGGCGGCCTGCTGCTGTTCGAAACGCTCACGCCGCTCGTCATGCTCTGCTTTCCCGTTGAGGACGACACGCTGCCCGCCGAGCCGGTGTTGCACCGCGACTTCTTCGGGATGCATCGATTCGAATGGCACGACGAAGCGGGCGAGGTGGACGCGATCGAGTTCCACCTGCCGCATGGGGAGATGATCCGGCTCCTTCGCGGCAACGGGCTCGTCGTCGAGGACCTCCTGGAGCTGCCTGAGCCGGAGGGCGGCGGCCACTGGTCCGGCGACATCCCGGGGGACTGGGCGCGCCGCTGGCCGAGCGTCGAGATCTGGAAGGTACGGAAAGCTCCGGCCTAGGCCCCGACGGACCAGCTTGTCCGGGGCGGCAACGCCACGTCGCCGTAGCCGTTGCACCGCGCCGCCGTGGGGCGGAGCTCGAACAGGAGATACCGGTCCTTCGGCTCGTAGCGGGCGGCGGCGGCGACGCGTGCACGTACGGCGGGATCGTCGATCACCTCGACGGCGCGACCACTCACGAGAAATTCTCCACCCGTGCCTTCGTTGTCGGGCACGCCGTTGTGCAGGGCGAAGCTCGCGCGCTCGCGCAGGTCGCGCACCTTCGGCGAGGCGGGCTCGGAGAAGACGAACAGCCCGTCGTCGGTCACGATCGGCGTCACCGGGTGAACCCGCGGCGCGCCGTCGGCCCGCAGCGTGGCGAGGTAGGACGGCCGCGCCTCCAGGCACGTCCGGCCGAACGACGCCAGATCGGGTTCGGCCCGGGCGAGATCTCCCCAGGTCGTTGTCGGCGCTTCGGTGTCGGCCATGTCGTCGTCGCTCCTCGCCTGCTCCCGTCATGGTAGCCACGGGTCGCCACCGCCGCGCCGGGGCGCCGCCGGTAGAGTCCCCGCATGCCATCGCTCGTGGAGGCGCTCGACGAGTGCGCCGATCGCACCGGGTTCTCCGGCGTCGTCCGGGTGGATCGCGCCGGTCGAACCGAGGTGTCCAGGGCATACGGCCTCGCCGACCGGGCGCACGGGATCGCGGTCACCGCGGAGACACAGTTCGGCGTCGCAAGCGGCACGAAGGGGTTCACCGCCCTCACGGTGATCAGCTTGGTTCAGGAGGGCGCGCTCACCCTCGCCACCACCGCTCGCTCGATCCTCGGCGAGGACCTGCCGCTCATCGGCGACGACGTGACCATCGAGCACCTGCTCGCCCATCGGTCCGGGATCGGGGACTACTTCGACGAGGAGGCGGTCGAGTCCATCGCGGACTACGCGCTGTCGGTACCCGTGCACGAGCTCGCAACCACCGAAGGCTTTCTGTCCGTGCTCGACGGGTATCCCATGGTGTTCTCGCCCGGGGAACGGTTCGTCTACAACAACGGGGGGTTCGTCGTGTTGGCGTTGGTCGCGGAGCGCGTGAGCGGCGTGGCGTTCCAGGAGCTCGTCGAGCAGCGCGTATGCGAACCAGCGGGGATGGCCGACACGGCGTTCCTCCGGTCAGACGAGCTGCCGGGCACTGCCGCGATCGGCTATCTCGGCACAGGGCCGCGCACCAACGTGCTGCATCTGCCGGTTCGCGGGAACGGCGACGGCGGGATCTACACCACCGCGGGCGACGTGCGTTCGCTCTGGGTCGCGCTGCTCGCGGGCCGGATCGTCGAGCCGTCGTGGGTCGCCGAGATGGTGCGGCCGCGAAGCGAGGCACCCGAGGAGTCGCTCCGCTACGGGCTGGGGATCTGGCTCGCTCCGGACGGACCCGGGCTCGAGCTCCACGGATACGACGCGGGGGTCTCGTTCCGAACCAGGCACGATCCGGAGACCGACACAACGGTGACCGTGATCTCGAACACGAGCGAGGGCACCTGGCCGGTCGAAGACGTGCTGGACGGCGTCACGCGTTGACGCGGTAGAGGCGCCACCGGTCGGGCACGCCTTTGAGCTCGTGCTCGCCGCGGGGGTCGAACGTGAGATCGGAACCGGCGACGAGATCCTTCACGGTGCTCGACACGAGGATCTCGCCCGGCTCCGCGGCGGCGAGCACCCGCGCGCCGATATGGACCGCGATGCCCGCCGGCTTGGGACCGACGAGCTCGCACTCACCGGTGTGCAGGCCCGCGCGCACGATGAGTCCGCGCTCGCGGCCGTCGTGAAGGATCGCCTGCGCGCACGCGATCGCGCGCGCCGGGCCGTCGAACCGGCAAAGGAACCCGTCGCCGGCGGAGTCCACCTCGATCCCACGAAAGCGTGCGACCTCGCGGCGTACGTCGGCGTGGTGTGCGGAGAGCAGCTCCCGCCACGCGCGGTCGCCCATGCTCGCGGCCATCGTCGTGGAGTCGGTGAGATCGGTGAACAGCAGCGTCGCGAGCACCGAGTCGGGCACGAGTCGGCTCGACTCGCGGCGCGCACGATCCACCACGGCGGCGGCGATCTCCTCCGAGGAGGAGTAGGGGTCCGCGCCCGTCCCCGGCACCTCCTGGAGCTCGACCTTGCCGATCGGGCGAGCGAACGCCTCCGAGTCGGCGCGGTGCTCGGCGCGAAACAGCACGAGGGTCGGGACCTTGATGGTCGGGAGCACGTCGGTGATGTCGGTTTCCATCTGCATCCGCGCGAAGTCGGCGGCAGCGGCGGGGCTCGCCGCGGCGCGCTGCATCCACACGAACCAATCGAGGAGCTCGGGGTCGTCGCCGTATCCCAGGCTGATCTGTCTGCTGAAGTTCTCCATCCACGCGCGCTCGCCCCAGTGGTCGCGCATCTCGCGAACCCATGCCTGGCGGTCTGCTTCGTCCGCATCGACCGTGGCATAGGGCGAGAACAGCACGAGCGAGTCGCAGCGCTCGGGGTAGGTGGAGGCGAACAGCGCGCACGCGTTCCCGCTTTCCGCGACTCCGAACAAGGTGACGTGATCGACACTCGCCGCGTCGAGCACGGCGTTGATGTCGTCCATGCGCGACTCGAGCGTGACACCCCGTGGGCGGTCGGACAGCCCGGTCCCACGGGGGTTGAACACGATGAGCCTGGTCTGGGCGGCGATGAGGTCGAGCAGTCGCCGGGTGTACGGCTGGCGCCACAGACCGTCGATCGTGCAGAGGTGGGGCGCGTACAGCACCGTGTCCGGCCCCTCGCCGGCCACCTGGTAAGCGATCGCCACGCCACCCGCTCGCGCGTATTGGACATCCGGAATCATGAGGCCCGCATGATGGCACGTCGGCCGATCGGGGTGAGCGGCCGTCCCAATGTGTCCGATTGACCCATCCGCCGCACCGTGTGACGGTGAGGTATCCGCTGGCGGACATGCCGCATCGGACAAGGGAGGGGAAGTCATGCGTCGCGTCCTCGCACCGAGCCTGGCCCTGTGGATGTCGTTGTTCGTGATGGGTGCGGTGGGCACCGTCGACGCCGCCGCGGCCCGGCACTGCACGATCACCGGCACGCAGCACAGGGATGTGCTCACGGGAACCTCCGGATCGGATGTCATCTGCGCACGAGGTGGCGACGACAAGATCCGAGGCACCGGGGGCGACGACATCATCTACGGCGGCGCCGGCCGCGACGACATCGACGCCGGGCCTGGGAACGACACGGTCTTCGGCGGTGCCGGCGTTGACCTGATCCAGGGCGGTGTCGACGGCGACGTTGTTCGGGGCGGCTCCGGCCCAGATCTGGTGAACGGCGGTCGCGGCGACGACGAGGCCTTCGGCGATGCGGGCAGCGACATCGTGACCGGGATCATCGGTGACGACGTAATCCACGGCGGTCCCGGCAACGATCGATGCCTCGACGGGTTTGACGGCGTGCACGGCAACGACTCGATCTTCGGCGGCACCGGAACGGATCACTATCAAACCGACTCCGGCGACCGGCATGTCGGCGCCGAGGTCCGGGGACCCTGCATCCCCGAGTAGTGGCGCAGCCGGGTGCCGTTCTCACGCGCCGCCGTCGTGTGTGGCGCGCGGCGCCGGGCACCGGGTCTTCGGCCGGCACCCCTCCGGGACGTGCAAGGCCGTTGTCGCGGCCACACCCGCCGGGATGTAGAAGCTCGCCGCGGGTCGGGCTGGTGGACCGACGTCGGTTCTCAGCGTGGACACCTGAGCCGCGAGCGCAAGCAGCAACAGCGTCACGACGATCGCGGCAAGGGCTGCGGCCCAGCTGGGAGCCGCCTTTCTGGGGAGCACCTGGGTAGACATGACCCTCCTCCTCTTGGCAGGACGTGTGCCTGCCTGCGGAAGTCAACGCTAGGCAGCATCGGGATCGTTGGAATCGCCCGGACGGGTACGTTTGATCCGCGACCGTGCGTGCGGCTTATGACGAACCGGCCCGGTCGATCCCCGCTGCCAGCTCGGTGCGCGACCGCACGCCTAGCTTGCGATAGATGCGCTTGAGGTGTGCCTGCACCGTGCTCGGGCTCATGAACAGCGCATCGGCCACCTCGCGGTTCGTCCGACCCTCACCGACGAGCGCCGCGACGCTCCGCTCCGTCGGGGTGAGTTCGAGCGGCGCCGGCGCACGTCCGCCGATGCGGCCGAGCTCCGCCTCAGCCCGGGCTGACCACAACGGCGTGCCCAGCGTGTCGAAGATGCCGTGCGCCCGCTCGAGCGAGACGCGCGCAGGGCGTTTTTGCTTCCGCCGGCGCTGGATCTGCCCCAGCGCCAGGAGCGACCTGGCCAGGTCGAAGGGCTGCGTGGTGCGGCCGTGCGCTTCGACGGCCTCCTCGAGCGCATGCTCGGCCTCCTCGAGGTCGCCGCTCGTTGCCAGGAGCACGCCGCGGCCTCGGCGGGCGCACGCACGTGCCCACGGGCGGTCGAGCGCCCGACTCTGCTCGTCCAGGCGCTCAATCAGCGGTTCGGCCTCACCCTGCCGGCCGAGGGCGATTAGCGCCTCGATGGCATCGGGTATCGCCGGGATGATGGCGGGCTCTGCCGCTCCCATCCGTTGCAGGTAGTGCACGACCGGCTCAAGATGCTCCCAGGCCTCGGCCGGCTCGCCGATCGACAAGGCAAGGAAGCCGAGCACGGACCGGTTCCAGCTCGCGTTGAATGCGTCGTCGTTCGCAACGGCGAGGCGCACGCCCTCGGAGGCCCACGAACGCGCCTGATTAGCGCGGCCCAAGAAGGCGGCGGGGAGCGCTTGATTGAACAACGCCACATGGCTTTGCGTCGACGTCTGTCCCGATTCCACGACGGTCTCCATCGCCTCCGACGCCAGGTCGACCGCGAGCTCGTAGCGACCGGCCCGGCATTCGAGCTCCGCCAGGTAGCACTGGACCTCCTGGCGAACCGTGTACATCGCGTGTCGCTCGTACTCCGCGAGCTCCCGTTGGAAGATGTCCCGCGCATCGTCGAGGTCGCCCGACCACATGCGCTGCAATCCGAGGATCGAGCGCGGCGTCGTGTACACCGAGCCCTCGGTCCACGATCCGTGCGCCATCATCTCGTCCTGCAACGCGATGGCATCGCCGACGCCATCGCTGCCCGGCATGCCTCGCACAAATGCGATGAAGCTCACGGTCGCCAGCGCATCGGCTTTGACGGCAGGGTCCTCAACGTGTGCGGCGTCCTCGGCAGAGCGCCGGGCTTGCGTTTCGGCTTCGTCGAGATCCCCGAGGTAGAAGGCTACCCAGGCGAGCGACTGCTCGGCGCCACTGCCGATCTCGTGATCCCCGTTCGCCTCGACCAGGGCTTGCTCGGCGGGCGCCCGAACGCCGACAATCAGGTTCATCCAGCTCATCGACGAGAGGCGGAACAGCATCTCGGCCCGCTCCCGGCCCGGAAGCTCGGCGTCGATCGCCTCGCGCAGCAATTCGATGGCTCGGATCGCGTCGCCCGCATCGAAGTGGTACTCGGCCGCCTCGAGTGTTCTACGGCGGGCACCATCGACGTCCTGTGGCGGGGTCAACCGTCGCGCGAGCTCCGCGAGTTCCGCCGCGGCATCGGGGGCGGCGCGCCCGCGTGCGAATCGGGCCGCGTCGTCAAGTGCGTGAGCAACGGCATCATCCGGCCCTGGAGCTGCGAGCGCCAGGTGGCGGGCTCGTTCCTCCGGATCGTCCACAAGCTCGGCGAGGCGCCGGTGCACCGCCCGTCGCTCCGATGTGGCGGCGTTGACGTACACGGTCGAGGCGAGCAGCGGGTGGGAGAAGCGCAGGCGCCCGCCGGCTCGCTCGACCACGCCCGCGAGTTCGGCTGCGGCCAGTCCTTCGCGCGCGCCCTCGATCGTGGCCGAGGCGGATTGCACCAAGTCGGGGGTGGGCTGCGACGTCGCGGCGATCGCGAGCAGCGGTTCGCTCGCCGTGCTCGGCAATGCCGCCAAGCGAGCGGCCAACAGCTGCTGGAGATCGTCGGGCACCGGCAGGGGCTGGCCGGGCTGGTCGGCCCGGACGCCTTCACGGACGACGGCCCGCGCAATCTCAAGCGCGAACAACGGGTTGCCGTGTGCGGCGCGATGCAGCCGCACGATGGTCGGGTGCGGGAGATCCGCCTCGGTTCGGTCCCGCATGAGTCGGCCCAGTGGATCCGGGTCCATCGGTCCCACCTGTAGCCGGACCAGCGACGGGACGGTGCGTTCCACGTCGGTCGGATCGCCCCGCGCGCCGGGTCCGACTCGGAGCGTCGCGATGATCGAGATCGGCTCGTGCGACAAGCGCCGAAACACGAACGACAGGACCCTCGCGCTCGGCGTATCGAGCCATTGCAGGTCGTCGATCGCGATCACGAACGGCTCGGATGCCGCGAGCGAACGAACGACCCCCAGCACGGCGAGGCAGACGGCCCGCTGATCGGGCGTGGCGTCGAGCGACTCCGTGCGGAGAATGGCGGCCTCGAGCGCACGTTGTTGTGGCGACGGTAATTCGCCGAGCGTTTCATCGACGACCAGGGAGAACAGATCGGCGAGCCCCGTGTAGGACATTCGAGCTTCCGACTCGGACGATCGCGCGGTCAACACCCGCAGTCCTTGCCGCTCGCACGCGGCCGTGGCCTCGGTCCACAACGTGGTCTTGCCGATACCTGCCGGCCCTTCGAGGAGTACTGCGGAAGGTCCCAGCGGGATGTCGGCGATGAATCGCCCCAATGCCGCCAGCTCGTCGTCTCGACCGAGGACCAATCGCTCCGCCGTCTTCGACACCCCCGCGAGCATCGTAGTGAGATGCGCGTGAGCGGGCATGCGACGTGCACCACGAACAAACGGCCGGTGCGAGAGGGGAGACTTGAACTCCCACGGCCTCTCGGCCACCGGCTCCTAAGGCCGGCGCGTCTACCAGTTCCGCCACTCTCGCGTGGCCACTAGCGTAGACGCACGGAGCGCCCGTGCGCCCCGATCAGGTCGTCGGTTCCGGCTGATCGATCCGGAATAGCTGCGGCTGGATGGAGTCCGCGCCATGGAGGTATTGCGGGGTGACCAGCCATAGCGCGTCGCCGTCGATCGCTCCTTCGTGTCCGATCCAGAGCTTCTCGGAGTTCGTGACGTCACCGGTGGAGATGTCGTAGCGAATGACGTACGCGGGGACCGGACCGTACTCGTCGTAGGCCATCACCCACACGGCCCGGTCGTCCGCCGCCAGGAGCGTGAGCAGGTGGTTGTTCACCGTCCTTGGGCCGTCGGCCCAATCTTGCGTGGTCACGTTGCCGACTGGGGTGACGTCGAGCTGATTGGTCGCCGGATCGTAGGACCAAAGCCGGCCGTTCACACACGGCGCGTTCCACGCGCAATCGTCGGTGGACCACAGACGCCCGGCGCTGAAGAGCAGCCGCCCGCTGAGGTCGGTGTTGTTGGCGGCGTGGGGAAGCTCGGCGACGGTCGTCTCCACACCGGTTGCCGGGTCGACGCGGACGATCAATCGCCGTCCCTGTCGTTCGGCGACCGTCCACATGGCGCCACCGCCAACGGTGGCCTGTTGGTACGGCTCCGACAAGACGACGCCCGAGGGGGGATCGACCGCGCCCGTCGAGGGGTCGATCCGATAGAGCCGCGCGACGTAATCGCCGGACTCCTGGTTGGAGGCCTGGACCCAGATCGATCCATCGGAGGCCCACAGGTGCTCGGCGCCCGGAATGTCGAAGGACCGCGCGATCGTGTTGGTTGCCGCGTCGACGAGCAGCACTCTCGCCGGCGCCGAGTAGCCGTACGTCAACACCCAGACGCCGGTCTCCGTCGCGACGAGGGCGTTCACTCCGCGTGCGGTATCGATGCGCGCGACCTCCTCGCCGGTGGCGGGGTCGATCCGAACCAGCCCATTGCCGTCGTACCCGACCCACAGCGACCCTGCGCCGCTTGCGAACGACGTCGTGTAGCCCCGGCGCACGTCGTGCTCGGTGACCGACATCGGAGGCACGGGCGTCGCGGGGATCTTCTCCTGGGGGCGGGACAGCCGCATTGCGGCCAGACCGATGCCGATCGCGATCGCAACCACGGTTGCGCCGGCCGCCAGGCGGCGGGCGCGCTGGCGTCGCTCGTGACGTACGAGTACGTGCTGCAGCGCTCCCTCGGGCTCCGGGAAGAGCCCCACGGCACGATCGAGCAGGTCGTTTCGCGGCGTCATCGCACATCACCTGCATTCGATCGAAGTTGCTCGCGGGCTCGTCCCGCGAGGACCCGAACGGTCGAGTCCTTGATGCCGAGGATCTGGCCGGCCTTTTCCGACGGGAAGTCGAGCATCGTCGTCAGCACGATCGCAGCCCGCTGTTGCGGCGTGAGATCACGAAGCGCCCGGATGAGCGCGTCCCGATCGTCGACGTTCGCAAAGGCGTCGTCGGGCGTCTGACGGGGGATGGGAAGCGGCAGTTTGGCCGCGAGCTTGGCCCGCCGGTAGCGTCGGCGGAACACATTCATGGCGGTCGTGAACAGGTAGGCGGCGGGCTCGTCCAACGCGGCGACACGGTCCCAATGCTCGAGCATCCGCACGAACGCCTCCTGGGCGATCTCCTCGGCTTCGTGACGGTTGCCCGTGGTCAGGCACAGCGCGGCGAACAACCGGGGATGGTGGGCGCGGAAGAAGGCGTCGAAGGAGAGCGAGACCGGCTTCGACGGCTCCGCGAGGGTCGCGCGGGCGGGCGTCGGCTGCGGAGATGCGCTCATACATTTCCCGGGCCGGCTCGCGGTTCTTGCGCCGTCATCGTGGGGTCAACTCCCGGTCGGCCGGGATCGTTTACGTCGAGGGGAGTATCCGAGGCACGACCTCGCGGCGCAACCCTCGTATCGGCCGCGCCAGCGCTCGGTCGCGAAGTGGCGCGAATCGGCCTGCAGGGGCAAGATGGGGGTTCATGCGTCGGGCGTTCGTCATGTTGGTGGCGATCGCGGCGGCGTCCGGATGTGTCCGGATGCCGGGTCTCCAGCCAGTCCTGCCGGACCGGAACGGTCCGGGTGGGCAAACGACGGTGTCGGTTGCGCGGGCGGAGACCCGGCGCATCGGGACCTCGCTATCGGTGCGCGCGCTCGGCACGCAGTTCGTCATCTACGACCGTCCCGTCCCGTGGGCCAGCGTGTCGATGAGACTGGCGAGGACCAACGACTGGGGGCAGGCATTGTGGTTCCCGGCGGTCGAGCGGCGCGTCGATGCCTCGGGGGGCCGGTGGTTCCACGTGCGGCTGCCGATCCGGCCCAACGGGGCGCTCGGCTGGGTCCGGGCACCCGATGTCGTGACGCGCGCCCTCGGTGAGCGCATCGAGGTGGATCTGTCCGAGCACCGGCTCCGGCGCTACGACGACCGGCGCCTCGTCGTCTCGTTGGCCGTCGGGACCGGCGCGTCCTCCACGCCGACGCCGACGGGTCGTTTCTTTGTCTGGGCGAGCATTCCGTCCAATCCGCTGGGGCCTTACGGCGCCTACATCCTGGGATTGTCAGGGTTCTCGCGGGTGATCCGCGACGGCCGGCGGATGGCGATCCACGGCACCGAGGATCCCTCGGATAGCGGCCGCGATGTCTCGGAGGGCTGCGTTCGGGTCTACAACGCGCAGTTGCCCGCGCTCGAGGATGTTCCGCTCGGCACGCCGGTGTGGATCCACGGCTGAGTCCGCGCTTCCGGCGGCGTGTCCTGGGATGATGTCGGCGGCACGAGCGAGTCGACCGGGAGGACCCGCATGAGCATCGAGCAGGCGGCAGGCACGCGCACCGAGGAATTGCTGGCGCTCGCCGAGGCGCATGCCGCGCACAACTACCACCCGCTGCCGGTCGTCATCGCGGAGGGCGACGGCGCGTGGGTCACCGACGTCGAGGGGAAGCGCTACCTCGACATGCTCGCCGCGTACAGCGCGCTCAACTTCGGACACCGCCACCCGCGGCTCGTGGCCGCCGCGCATCGCCAGCTCGATCGCTTGACACTCACCTCGCGCGCCTTCCACAACGACGCGTTCCCGGTGTTTTGCCGCGACCTCGCCGCGCTTGCGGACAAGGACATGGTGCTCACCATGAACACCGGCGCCGAGGCGGTCGAGACGGCGATCAAGACAGCGCGACGCTGGGGCTACGACGTGAAGGGCGTGGCGCCCGACCGCGCCAAGATCATCGTGGCCGGCGGCAACTTCCACGGGCGGACGGTGACGATCGTGAGCTTCTCGACCGATCCGTCGGCCAAGGCGGGGTTCGGGCCTTTTACGCCGGGGTTCGAGGTCGTGCCCTACGGCGACGCCGACGCGCTCGCCGCGGCAATCGACGACGACACGGCGGGGTTCCTGGTCGAGCCGATCCAGGGGGAAGCCGGTGTCATCATCCCGCCCGAGGGATACCTGCAGGCGGCGCGCCGGCTGTGCACCGAGCGCGGCGTGTTGCTGATCGCCGATGAGATCCAGTCGGGGCTGGGGCGCACCGGCACCACGTTCGCGGTCGAGCACGAGGGCGTCGTGCCCGACATCTACGTGCTCGGCAAGGCGTTGGGCGGCGGCATCATGCCGCTGTCGGCGGTGGTCGCGAACCGCGACGTGCTCGGTGTGTTCCGGCCGGGGGAGCACGGCTCGACGTTCGGGGGCAACCCACTCGCCTGCGCGATCGGGATCGAGGTCATCGACATGCTGCGCGACGGCACGTACCAGCGCGCATCAGCCGAGCTCGGCGCCTGGCTTGCCGACGAGATTCGCGATGCGGGCATCCCGCAGGTCGTCGAAGTACGCGGCCGGGGTCTGTGGATCGGGATCGACCTGGCGCCCGAGGCGGGCGACGCGCGCACCGTGTGTGAGCGCCTGATGGAACGCGGCGTGCTCGCGAAGGACACGCACGAGACGACCGTGCGCCTCGCCCCACCGTTGGTCGTGACCCGTGAGGACCTCGGCTGGGGGCTCGAGCAGATCCTCGACGTCCTCGGTACGGCTGCGGCCTGAGCTCGCCTCGCTACCAGAGGTCGATCAGGGGCAGGTTCGCGGCGCTGAGCGCCTCGTTGATCTCGGCGCAGTGGTAGACGTCGTGGCTGAGCACCCGCTCGAGGGCGAAGCCGCGTGTGTGCGTCCAGGTCTCGTCCCACTCGGGATGGCTGATCACCTCGGCGAGCGCGTCGATCGTCCAGGTATCGAGACACTGCTCCACGATCCGGAACGTTGAGTCCAGCGCGGCGGCGAGGGCGGCCGCGTCGAGCACGTGCTCGAGGTCGTCGTCGCCGGGGCAGTTCGAGGCGGCTTCGGTGAACGGTGTCGTCTCCGCGCCCGGCGCTCCGGCGAAGTCGCAGAGCCAGAACACGCGCTGACAGGCGAGGTGCCCGACGGTGGCCCACAGCGGCCAGCGCTCCGGCGACGGGGCGACTGCGAGCTGATCGTCGCTGAGCATGGCGACCGTTTCGCGCAGGCGCTGGTTGTACCGCGGCCAGGAACTGAACGCGGGTCGGATGGTTGCGTCGTTCATGCGTTCACCTGCAAAGGTCGAGTGGTGGCCCCGGTCATTATCCGCGACCCGCGGGCTCGTGGACGCGGGGTTCTTCCAGACCTTTGGCCTAGATCGAATGCCGTTCCCGTCGCTAATGACGGGTGACACCATTCGGTCCATGGCCATCAGGGCGAATGAGGTTGTCGTGGAGGGCTGGAACGCGCCTGATGAGGCCTACATCGCCATGAAGGACGCGCTGACGGCGATCGGAAGAGTGACCGGGCAGGACCCGGCAAGGCGGCTCCTGCTCGGCACCGCACAGGACGGGTTTCACAGAGTGCACGTAGTCGTGAGCATCACGCAGCTAGGGACGGGTTCCGAGGTCAGGGTCCGCGCCCAGGGCGACAATGTGTGGGGTAGAGGAAAGCCAGCTAAGACGGTGGCGTGGCGGCTGGTGGAGGTTGCCGAGGGTGGGCTCCGGGAGACGTGGCGCTAGCCCGAAGGTGTTCGACCGCTCTCGGATTGACTCTCGTGGGGAGTCGGAAGTGGGCCCCCGGGGACTTGAACCCCGAACCTGCGGATTAAGAGTCCGTTGCTCTGCCAGATTGAGCTAGAGGCCCGCCAAAGCTTATCGGGAGTTGGACCGGCTTGACCTGTTCGCATGGGTCGGGTTCAGGAGCGGTGGAACAGTCGGCGGTACCGGGGCACGCGCGGACGCTCGGTGGCGGCTTGTCGCGCTTGCCGACCGGCCTCCGCAGATCTCGTCTGGCGCTCGTGTCGCTCCTCTTCGAGCTCCGCGTTCATCTCGGGTGTGCCCCATCCGCGACCGCGTCCATCCGGGCTGATCATGCTCATGCGCTGAGTGTATGGCGCGACCCGTTCGGTGGGCCAGATCTCAGGAACGGCGGAAGAGTCGCCGGTACCAGGGCACGTGGTGCGCAGCCTCCAGGGCTAGCTTGGCGTCGTGATCGGCTTTGATTGCTTCTGCTGCCTCCCGCTGATGCTCCCCGAGCATGTCGGCTTTCAGCTCTGGGTTCCCGAAGCCACCGCCGCGTGAGAAATCCGGTGTCGACATGTCTGCAGCCTACGCCCGCAAGCTGGGCATCACGCTGGGGCCGGGCTCGCCGGTGCATCTGGCGAGCCCGGCCCCCGCCGCGGCCTTATGAGCGAATCTTGTCGCTCTCGCCGAAGACCTTCCGCGTCAAGAAGGAATCGACACCTTCGAACGCTTCCCAGATCCGAGCGATCCATCGCGGCCACTCGCGCGGATCCGCCGGGCCGAACTCGTCGACGTCGTCGGCGAAAGGCGAAACGCGGGGCGCCCGCGCAGTGGACATCTGCACGAGACCCATCAGGTCGCCTGACGTCTTCTTCATCTCGACGAGATCGCCCATGGACGCGACGCGGGCGATGACGCCGTTGCCCAGGTCCATGTCGGCGGCCCGCTCGTACAGGCCGGCAAAACCATCGCCGAGCTCGATCACGTCGATGCGTCCGGCGGTGGTCTCATACGAGCTGCGGGAAGGCGAGTCCGATCCGATCGGCTCGGCGCCGAGCTGCTGGAGCGTGAGCCCCGCGCGCCGCAGGTTGTCCTGATCCTGCGGAATGCAGACATCGACGTCGTCCATCGTGATCGGTGCGCCGTGCGCCGCGGAGGCAAAGCTGCCTACCAGCACGTACGAAACCCCGTTACTCCGCATCGCCGCGAGCATGCGCAGCGGTTCGAACGGATGTGTCATGAGATCCCCCTCGGTCGACACCCTTAGCGGAGACATCGGCTTCGGGGCATGCATTTCTTGAAGGGCGACCGAGGGGAATTGAACCCCCGACCTCCTGGACCACAACCAGGCGCTCTAACCGACTGAGCTACGGCCGCCATGCGCACGCCGAAGCGTACGTGTTCAACGATACCAACCGTCCTCGTGCCCCTCGTGAGCAGGCGGTTTTCGCGGTGGAGTTGCCTTCCACGGGGGTCATCGGCGAGAATCTTGAACGGCCGTTCAAACACAACCGACCGATTCCGGACGGCCACACAGGAGGCGAGTCCCAGTCATGGCCATCACCGAGTTCGACCTCGGGAAGATCGACGAGCTGATCGCAAAGGAGGAAGCGACCCTCGAGCCCAAGCACGCCGAGAGCGTCGCCTACCGAGCGATCGCCGAGCGGCACGTTGCCGGCGGCGTGGCCTCCAGCTGGCAGGACTCGCCCCCGCACGCCGTCTACGTCGACCGCGGACAGGGCAGCCGTCTGTTCGATATCGACGACAACGAGTACATCGACTTTCACCTCGGCTATGGCGCGATGGTGGTCGGGCACGCGCATCCCAAGGTCGTCGAGGCGATTCAGCGCCAGGCGACAAAGGGCACCCACTTCGCGCAGCCGACGCGCGACCTCGACGTGATCGGGGAGAACCTCTCGGATCGGTTCAAGCTGCCGCTGTGGCGCTTCGCCAACTCCGGCACCGAGACCACGCTCGAGGCCATCCGCCTTGTGCGGGCGAACACCGGCCGCGACATGATCGTGAAGATGGAGGGGACCTATCACGGGCACCACGACTCCATCATGTTCAGCGTCGGCCCCGACCGCAGCCAGATCGGTCCGCGCGAGCACCCGGTGACGGTGCACCAAGCGATGGGAATTCCGCAGGCGTTCGCCGACCTGGTCCGCGTGGTCCCGTACAACGACCTCACCGAGGCCAAGCGTGCGTTCGACGAGAACCCCGGAAAGATCGCCGGGCTCATCATCGAGCCCGCGATGATGAACTGCGGCGTGATCCTTCCCGAGGAGGGCTACCTCCAGGGGCTCAAGGACCTCTGTCACGCGAACGGCGCGTATCTCATCTTCGACGAAGTAAAGACCGGCGCGACGCTCGCCTACGGCGGTGCTACCGAGGTGTTCGGCGTGGTGCCCGATGTGATCTGCCTCGCGAAGGCGATCGGCGGCGGCACGCCGTGCGGCGCGATCGGCGCGACCACCGAGCTCTACGGTCCGGTCCTTCGCAACGAGTACGACATGGCCGGCACGTTCAACGGCAACCCGCTGACGATGGCGGCTAGCCGCGCCGCGCTGACCGAGGTACTGGTACCTGAGGCTTACGAGCACCTGACGAGGATCGACAAGGTCATGCAGGACGGGCTGTCCTCGGTCGTCGAGCGTTACGGCCTGCCGTGCTACGTCACCGGCGTGGGCGCCAAGGGCTCCGTCATCTATTCGAAGCAGCCGGTGCGCGAGTATCGCGACGCCGTCGGCATCGACGAGCGCATCACGTACCTCGCGTGGCTGATGCAGCAGAATCGCGGCGTGTTCAAGTCGCCTTGGACGAAGCAGGAGACCTGGACGCTGTCGGTCGCGCACACCGAGGAGGACGCCCAGCGTTACATCGGGAACTTCGAGGAGTTCGCCCAGGCCGTCACGAGCTGATTGCTCGCTGGGCTCTGCCGAGCGACACTGTCGTCATGCGATGGACATCGCTCGTCCTCGTGCTCGGGCTGACGGCCTGTGCCGACGCGACGTCCTCGGTACCGCCGGCGGACCAACCCGCGCCGGCGGACATCCTCGACGTCGCGTGTGACGGCTCGACGACGACCGTGGATGCCGACGCCGTTCAGGCGCGGACGGACGGCGTCCACCTGTACGTGGAGAACACGAGCGCCGACGAGCTGCTGATCGACTGGGACAGCGGCGGCGACGGCGCGAAGCCTGGGCGGTCGTCCTTCGTGTTCCCCATTCCACCGGGAGAAGGGAAGGTCCGGTGCCAATCCCTCCACGACGATCCCGGTTCGCCGGACGGGTGGGCCACTTTCAACGTAGCGGCTCCCGCCGGCTGGGTGTCGCCGGAGCTGCAGTGCCCGGGCGGCATGGTCAACGGCAATGCCGACTACGCGCCCGGAGCGATCGGCACTGAGGATCCGCTGGCCGACGCCCGCAAGCATGCGGATGGCCTCGAGGTCAGGCAGGCCGGCTACCGCACGGACGACAACGTCACCTTCGTCGGGCTCGAGAACGGCGTGCCCACCCACTCGTTCGGGTACGCGTCCGACGGGCAGGGTGGGTGGTTATTGACCACGACGGACGCGTGCAGCTGACGCCTTTGGCCAACGCCCACGTATCCTGACGTCGTCGCGCGGGCGGCGGCATCGCGGGGAGGAGATGCATCGTGAGCGAGACGTCTCAGATCGACATGGGGTTGGTGGAGGACCTCACCAAGCGTGAGGTCATGGCGCTCGACCGCAAGCACGAGCGGTCGCTGTCGTATCGCGAGGAGGCCAAGCGGCATCTTCCGGGCGGGGTCTCGTCGTCGTGGCAGACGTGGCCCCCGCACCCGATCTATGTCGATCGAGGCAAGGGCGCGCACGTCTGGGACATCGACGGTAACGAGTACGTCGACTACCACAACGGCTACGGCGTCATGGTGATGGGCCACGCGCATCCGAAGATCGTCGCGGCCGTTCAGAAGCGGGTCGAGCTCGGCACGCACTTCGCCCAGCCCACGGAGGACGCCTTGCCCGTGGCCGAGCAGCTGACGCTTCGCACCGGTCTGCCGTTCTGGCGCTTTGGGAACTCCGGCACCGAGGCGACGCTCGACGTGGTTCGCATCATGCGTGCGACGACCGGACGCGACCTGATCCTGAAGATCGAGGGGACCTATCACGGTCATCACGACGCCCTGATGGTCAGCGTGTTCCCACCGCAGGACAAGGCCGGCGATCGTGCGCACCCGAACTCCGTGCCGCAGACGGCCGGACTAATCCCCGGCACCACCGACTCGACCATAGTCGTGCCGTTCAACGACCTCGAGGCCGCCCAGCAGGTCTTCGCCGAGCGCGGCGAGCAGATCGCCGGGATGATTGTCGAGCCGGTGATGACCAACTGCGGAGTGGTGCTTCCCGAGCCCGGCTATCTCGAAGGGCTCAAGGAGGTCTGCCACACCCACGGGGCGATGTTCGGCTACGACGAGGTCAAGACCGGCTTCACTGTGGCATGGGGCGGCGCGATCGAAGCGTTCGGCGTGCAGCCCGATCTGGTGGCGTTCGCGAAGGCGCTCGGGGCGGGCCTGCCCTGCGGCGCGATCGGCGGGACCGAAGACGCGATGCGCCAGGTCATCGCCGGGGAGGTGGACCAGGTCGGCACGTTCAACGGAAATCCGCTCACGATGGCGGCCGCCAAAGTGAATCTCGAGGAAGTGCTCACCAAGGACGCCTACGTCCGTCTGGACGAGATCAACGCGATCCTGCGCCGCTGCGAGGACGTCATCGAGCGCTATCACCTGACCGCCTCGATGAAGACACTCGGCGCGAAGGGCTCGATCGACTGGAGCGAGACGCCGATCCACGAGTACCGCGACCTCTGGGCGATCGATGACCGCATCCCGCAGCTCGCGTGGCTCTGGCAGCTCAACCGCGGGGTCTTCAAGAGCCCCGGATCGAAGTGGGAGAGCTGGACCACCTCGATCGTGATGAGCGATGAGGACGCCGAGCGCTACGTCGCCAACTTCGAGGAGATGGCCGCCGCCATCGCCGGCTGAGGCGCCGGGTGCGTGAATCGCGGTCCCGCCCGGGCTAGCCTCGCCGGGTGAGCGATACCCCCGACGAACAACGCATGCCGGCGTGGGTGCCGGACGCGGTGAAGGTGTCCGCGAAGCAGCTGTTCTACGTGCTGGTGGGCGCCGCCATGACGGTGGTCGCGATCCGGTGGCTGGCGTCCGAGCTCGCGGGGTTCCTCGAGACGATCGCCCTGGCTGCGTTCCTCTCCTTCGCGCTGGAGCCCGCGGTGACCTGGTTCGAGAAGCGGGGCTGGCGCCGAGGGCTGGCGACTGGGCTGATCCTGCTGTTTCTTGTGCTCGTGATCGCACTGTTGATCGCGCTGATCATTCCGGCGGTGGTGTCGGGATTCCGGCAGCTGTTCGACTCTGCGCCGGACCTTGTCGACCGTCTCGCCGGCTGGCTGCGACCGTTCGGTGTGGATCTGCACACCGTCAACCTGATTGACGAACTCCGAGCAAACGCCGACCGCGTGATCTCGGCCGCCAAAGACATTGCCGGTGTGTTCCTCCTTGGACTCGCCAGTTCCATTCTTGGGACGCTCTTCCGCCTGGCGACGGTCGGGCTGTTCACGTTCTACTTCGTGGCCGAGGGACCAAAGCTTCGCCGGACGATCCTGTCGCGGATGCGCCCCGAGCGACAGTCGCACGTGCTGTTCGTGTGGGAGAAGGCGATCGAGCAGACGGGCGGCTACTTCTATTCCCGGCTGCTGCTCGCCGTGATCAACGGCACCGGCATGTACCTCGTGCTGCGGTTCAACAACGTGCCGTTCGCCGCGCCGCTGGCGATCTTCGAGGGGATCGTCGCGGAGTTCATCCCGATCGTCGGCACCTACATCGGCGGCGTCCCGCCGATCCTCGTGGCGTTCCTGATCGGTCCGACGGCCGGGCTGTGGGCGCTCGGGTACGTGATCGTCTACCAGCAGATTGAGAACTACTTGCTGAGCCCGCGGCTGACCGCGAAGACGATGTCGTTGCACCCAGCCGTGGCTTTCGCGGCGGCGCTCATCGGTGGCGCGCTCGGCGGGCTGTTGTTCGCGTTCCTCGCCCTGCCTGTCGCCGGCGTGCTTCAGGCCGCCGTGATCAACTGGTCGAAGACCTACGATGTCGTCGACGGCGACGGGACCGTGGAAGTGGAGGAAGCGGACGGCCAGGACGCCGCCGACAGCGAGCATTCCTCGAGCGACGCCGACCCGTAGACTGCGCGCATGGCTGAGCCTGTCGTCGGCGTCATCATGGGATCGCGCTCGGACTGGGACACGATGCGGCACGCGTGCGACACGCTCGAGGACCTCGGCGTCGCGTATGAGACCCGGGTCGTCTCTGCCCACCGCACGCCCGACCTGATGGCGGAGTACGCGCGAACGGCGGCCGAGCGCGGCCTCCAGGTTCTGATCGCCGGCGCAGGCGGCGCGGCCCATCTGCCGGGCATGACCGCCGCGCACACCCATTTGCCGGTGCTCGGCGTGCCCGTCGAGAGTCACGCGCTCAAGGGCATGGACTCCTTGTTGTCGATCGCTCAGATGCCCGCCGGTGTGCCCGTCGGCACGCTCGCGATCGGGCGCTCGGGCGCGATCAACGCGGCGCTGCTTGCCGCCGAGATCGTCGCGCTCCAGGACGAGAAGCTGCGCGAGCGCGTCGTGCATTTCCGTCGCGAGCAAACGCGATCGGTGCTCGACCGCCCGGATCCTGCCGCCCAAGGCTGAGCGCGTGCGCGTCGGCATCGTCGGGGGCGGTCAGCTCGGCCGCATGCTCGTCCAGGCCGGCCAGGATCTCGGGATCGAGTGCACGACGCTTGACCCGGCCGCCGACTCGCCGGCCGCCCAGGTCGGGCCGTCGATCGTCGGCGCGTATGACGACCCCACCGCGCTCGATCGGCTGGCCGACGGTGCCGACGTCCTGACCTACGAGTTCGAGAACGTGCCCGTCGACGGCGTCGAGCGGCTGGCCGAACGGCTCCCCGTGTATCCGCCGGCAGCCGCGCTGGCCGCATCACAGGATCGGATCGCCGAGAAGACGCTCTTCACCGACGCCGGTCTGCCCGTGCCGCCGTTCGCGGCGGTACAGGATCTGCCGTCCCTGCACACGGCGCTCGATGCCGTTGGACTGCCCGCCGTCCTCAAGACACGCCGGCTCGGCTACGACGGCAAGGGGCAGGCGGTCATTCGCGATCGCGCGCTTGCCGAGGACATCTGGCGAGCGATCGGCGAGGTACCCGCAATCGGTGAGGCGCTCGTACCGTTCGACAGGGAGCTTTCGGTGCTCGCGGTTCGCGCTCGCGACGGCGAGTTCCGCTGCTGGCCGCTCGTCGAGAACCACCACCGCGAAGGGATCCTTCGGCTGTCCCTCGCGCCGGCGCCGGATCTCGACGCGACGCTCCAGACCGCCGCCGAAGCGCATGCGCGCGCCGTCGCGGAGCGCCTCGACTACGTGGGGGTCTTTGCAATCGAGCTGTTCCAGATGGGAGAGACGTTACTGGGCAATGAGATGGCCCCGCGTGTGCATAACTCGGGGCACTGGACGATCGAGGGCGCGGCCACGAGCCAGTTCGAGAACCATCTCAGGGCAATCTGCGGACTCCCGCTTGGAGGGGTAGACACACGTGACCACTCGGCGATGCTCAACCTGATCGGTTCCGAACCATCGGCGTACGACGTGCTCGCCGTCGAGGGAGCCCATCTGCATAGGTATGGCAAGGAGTCCCGTCCCGGTCGCAAACTCGGCCATGTGACGGTGATTGCCACCGACGCGGATGTGTTGCGGCGTCGAGTCCTTCAGGTTTCGGTGCATGTGCCGATTCCTGACCCGTGGCCTATCTGACCTGTCCCGATTGCATGATGCCGAACTCGGTCGGCGACGACGCAGTCAAGTACGCCTGCATGTCGTGCTACGCCGAGATCGTGTTCGAAACCTGTAACGCGTGCGACTTCAAGCAATCCATCCCCTCGCGCTGGATGACCGCCTACACTTGCGGGTACTGCGAAGCCAAGAACGAACTGCCGCGCCGCCGTATGTACTCCACGTCGACGAAGGCGCTCGGTGTCCGCGGCTACGGCTACGTCTATCCCAAGATGTAGCGCTCTGCGTATCCTGCTGGCGGGCGATGGGGTCCGCCATTAACCGCCACAAGGGCTGATGACTCCTACGGATATCACGTAGGAGGTCGCCATGCGGAATTGGCTGCTACTGGGATTCGCGGGGATGCTCGGTGTTCTCGCCCGTCACTTCGTGCAGACACACGTGCCCCGCTGGGGGAACGTCCCGTTCGGAACATTTCTCGTGAACGTGTCCGGCGCGTTTGCGATCGGGCTCATCGCGGGACTCGTCGTTCATCGATTCAGTCCGCCGATGTGGGTGCAGGAGACCCTGACCGTTGGGTTCCTCGGCGGCTACACGACCTTCTCGGCACTGTCGCTCGAAACCGTGCTGTTCATGGACCGAGGCCAGTACGTGATCGCCGGCGCGTACTCGCTCGGGAGTCTGGTCAGCGGTGTCGTGGCCGTCCTGTTCGGGCTGTGGCTCGGGCAGCGGTAGCGAAAATCGGCGCGGCGGGCAGGATTCGAACCTGCGGCCTGAGGATTAGAAGTCCTCTGCTCTGTCCGGGCTGAGCTACCGCCGCGAGTAGAGCGGGTGACGGGAATCGAACCCGCATAGCCAGCTTGGAAGGCTGGAACTCTGCCATTGAGCTACACCCGCGTATTTGCCCAACCCAGCATAGAGGGTGGATAGGCTGCGGCTCATGAACGTCCCGTTCCGGCTGGTCGATGTGTTCGCGGAGTCGCCGTTCGGCGGGAACCAACTGTGTGTGGTGCCCGAGGTTCCCGATGGGCTCGACGACGAGACGATGCAATCGCTCGCCCGGGAGATCGGGTTCTCCGAGACCACGTTCGTGACCGACGTTCGCCCCGACGGGTACGACGTGCGGATCTTCACGCCGGAAACGGAGCTGCCCTTCGCGGGACATCCGACACTCGGCACGGCGTTCACCCTGGCGCAGGAGGGGCGAATCGGCGCTGCGGCGATCCAGCGATGCGGGGCCGGCGAGGTCGAGGTCCGGGTCGATCTCGACGGTGGCCACGCCACGATGCGGCAGCTCGAGACCTACGTCGGCGGCGAGGTTGTCGATCGAGCGGCGGTTGCGGTGGCCGCCGGCCTCGAGTCGGGCGACTTGGTCGACGGCCTCCCGATCGTGCCGATCTCGACCGGGCTCCAGCACCTGATGGTGCCGGTTCGCGACGACGAGACGCTTCGGCGCGCCGCGCGCGACGACCGAGGCTGCGCGGCGGTGTGCGCCTCAGCTGAGGAGTCCGAATCGCTCTACCTCTTCGCGGTGCGCGGCTCGGGCGACGTTCGCGCCCGGATGTTCGACCGGTTCCCGTCGATCGGGGAAGATCCGGCGACCGGATCGGCGGCCGGGCCGCTCGGCGTGTACCTCTCGATGCACAGTCTTGCGGGCATGCCGGGCCGGGTCACCGTGGCGCAGGGGGAGCAGACCGGACGGCCGTCGTTCCTGCACGTGGTTGTCGAGGGTGACGACGCGAAGGCTTCCTGGCAGGTCGACGTCGGCGGCGGCGTCCGACCGATGGGCGACGGCGTCTTTCGGATCTAGGCGGTTGGTCGCACGCACTGCACGGTGGGCGGCGCGGGTGACCCCCCCGTCGTGGATGCCGTGACCGCAGAGATGATGTCCATCGAGCCGCCTGCCACGATCTGAACCTGGACGGAGCTGCTGCCGTCGGCGAAGACCGCGGTCGTGTCGCCGAAGGGGGTCACGTTGCACGTGAATGAGCTGTCGGCTCCCCCGGTGTTGGACACCCGCGACAGGAAGCATGAGGTGTCCTTGCGGTCGGTCGGGCAACTGATCGCGATCCGTCCGGTCGTGACCGTAGCCGCGGCCTCCGGGACCCCGGGGCGCAAGGCCATCGACGCGACGAGCCCGATTCCGGTCAGGGCGAGGATGACGAGTGCAATGGTTGCGATGTAGGTGCTTGCGACTGATCGGGAGGATGGGGACATGGGGCGCAAACAGTACCGCCTCCCGGGCTCCACGGGTAGTCTCAATTCTTCGGGGCGTAGCGCAGCCTGGCTAGCGCGCGTGCTTTGGGAGCACGAGGTCGCGGGTTCGAATCCCGCCGCCCCGACCGGAAGCGCTTAGAGGCGGTCGTCGAGGGTTCCGGCGGGCGCCGGCGGTGCGCCGTCCGGGAAGCCGTCGACCCAGTCGGCGAGCCAGTCGGGGACGGTGTCCGGCCACACGATGTCGAGGCGGTCGGCCTCCATACCGCGCTGGCGGTGGGTCGCCCAGCACACTCCGAAGCCGGTCAGCGTCCACAGGAGCCCGTTCAGCACTACGAGCATTACCAACGTGGTCATGGGTTCCCCTCCCATGTGTTCATGCGACACAACTCGTTACGACAGAGCATGTATACCCGATTGTGGAAAATCGCGCGCGCAGGCTACGCGCCCGGGCCACGCCCGTAGCGCGTCATGACCTCGACGAGGCGTTCGTGCGGCAGTGCCGAGGCCGTGACGCCGTCGCGGCCGACCATCGTTTCCGCGGCCACGAGCGCGTTGCAGATGGCCTCCTCGGTCGACTCGATCGCACCCCAGAACAGTTCCGACAGCGATCCGTCGGGAAGCATCGTGACGTCGACCGCGTCGGGCGTCTCCTCGATCTTGTAGCTGCGCAGGGCACCGGCGTTCGCCGTCGAGAACGCGAGAAAGATGTCGCCGCTGGAGTGCGCGCCGCTGCCGCCCATCCGTCCGATGCCGAGTCCGGCGCGCTGTGCGAGCCGCCGGAGCTGGTGGGGGAGCAGCGGCGCGTCGGTCGCGAGCACGACGATGATTGACCCGGTGCCGGGCGGCGGCTGGGTCGCCGCTTCCTGGTCCCACGCGGACGGAATCTCCGTGCGGCCGATGTCCATACCGACCGGCACGCCGTCGATGGCGAGGCGCTCGCGCTGGCCGTAGTTCGCCTGCACCAGCGCGCCGACGCGCCAGCCGTCGACGATCCGGGACGCCGTGCCCGTGCCGCCCTTGAACTCGTGGCAGATCATCCCGGTGCCGCCCCCGACGTTTCCTTCCGGGACGGGACCGCTCGTCGCGGTGGCGAGCGCCTCGTGTAGGTGCGCCGCGGTGACGTGCATGCCGTTGATGTCGTTGAGGGCGCCGTCGTAGGTCTCGGCGACGACCGGCAGCGACCAGAACGAGCCGCGCGCGTCGCGGTGGGCCATGTCGGCTGCGACGAGCGCATCGCGAACGATCCCGACGCTGTGCGTGTTCGTGATGCCGACGGCGGTGGTGAGCTGCCCGGCCTCGCGCACCCACTCGAGCCCGGTCATCTCGCCGTTGCCGTTCAACGTGTGGCAGCCCGCGAACAGGGGTGCGTCACCGATGCCGTCGTGCGGCACGATCACCGTTACGCCGGTGCGCACGGGTCCTTGGCCGACGACGAGCGGGCCTTCCCCGTGGATCAGGGTGGTCATGCCGACGCGGACGCCCGCGACGTCGGTGATGGCGTTGAGCGGTCCGGTGGGAAGCCGTCCGACGGAGAGCCCGAGGTCGCGAAGCCGGGTCATGGTCGCGCAGGGTAGTTGCTTACGCGGCGAGCCGCACGAGCGCGGTCGCCGCGGCGGCGAGCACGATGACGAGCAGCGCGGGCGCGCGGAAGCGAATGGCGACGGCCGCGACGGCGAGACCGACGACGCGCGCATCGATCGTCAGCTGCTGCCCGTCCGCGAAGGTGTTGGTCGCGACGAGCGCCGCGAGCAGCGCGGGACCGGCCAGCCGGACGACGGCGTCGAGTCTGGCCGGCAGTTGTCGCCCGCCGAGCAGCACGGGGCCGGTGGCCTTGAGCACGATCGTGCCGATCGCGCAGACCACCACGACGACGGCGACCTCGCTCACGTGGACGGTTCCTTTTGCGGAATCAGCCCGATCGCGCACGCCGAGGCCGCCGCGATGATCGGCACACCGGCCGGCGCGAACGGTGTCAGGACAAGCGCGATGGCGGCGCCGAGCAGCCCGGCGATGAGCGGCCGCGAGCCCGCGCTCCCGAGACGCCGAAGGTCGGCACCGTCGAGCTGCGGGACGAGCAGCGTGAGGAACAGCGCCGGAAACGCCGCGTCGAACCCCAGCCGGGCCGGGTCGCCGATGAGATCGCCGAAGAGCACACCGATGACGGTGCCGCCGACCCACGCGATCCAAATGCCGGCGCCGACGGCGAGCAAGACCCGTTGGTTCCACCGTCCCTCGCCTTCGGCGGCGACCGCCCAGGACTCGTCGACGGTCAGGTGGGCGTGCAGCAGCCGGGACCACACGCTGCCGGTGATCCACGGCGCGACGGTGACCCCGATCGGGAGGTAGCGACTGTTGAGGAGGAGCGCCGTCGTGATGGCCGCCGTCGCCGCGCCGCCGCCCGCCAGCACCGAGATCGCGGCGAACTGCGCCGAGCCGGCAAAGGTGGTGATCGACATCACGACCGCCGCGAGCCCGCCGAAGCCGGTCGCGCGCGCGAGCACGCCGTAGGAGATGCCGAAGGCGCCGACCGCGACCGCCAGGGGAACGACGGCGCGGGCCCCCTCCCGGTAGCCGCGGCTCTCCGACACGGCCCGATGCTAGCGGCGCCGGCCCGTAGCCTGGGACCGATGGAGGTGCGCTCGACCGTCGAGGACCTGACGCCCGGCGTTATACGCCGGGCGCTCGCCGGCCTGCCCCACGCCGACGGATACGAGCTCCACGTCATCCCGTTGCGCTACCGCGGGGACAAGCCGCACCTCTCCGCCTGGACGGACTTCGCCGCGCACACGATCACGATCCAGATCCCCGAGCCGTTCCTGCCGTTCGGTGAGGTGATTCCGTACGCGGCGCAGCGCCGACCCGGCAAGGGGATGCGCTTTATCTGGCTGACCGAAGGCATCACGTTTCGCACGCCACGCGAGGTGATGCGGTTCCTGTACTTGCACGAATGGATGCACTGGTTCCTCAAGGAGCGCCGCGGGACGAAGTCCCAGGCCGAGACGGCGTGCGACCGCTTCGCGCTACACAACTACCGCAAGCAACGCGTCGATCTCGACGATGCCCGTGAGGCGCTGCGGCGCCGACGGCGTTAGCTCGCGTCGACGGCGACGACCGCGCGCGCCTCGCCCGGCGAGCCGATGGCGCTCTCGAGCAGGATCGCGAAGTGATCCAGGCGCATGCGCTGGCGTTCCGGCTGGTTACGCCACCGATGGAAGAGCCCGGGGTCGAGCTCCTCGGTGACGAGCGCGTCCTGGATTGCGCTCGAGGTCCAGTCGACGAGCGAGACGATCGTCTCCAGGTCGAGGTCGGCGCGCACCTCGCCGCGGGACTGCCCCCACTCCACGAAGTCGAGCGTGCCGTAGGGATCCTCGCTCACCAAGAACCGGTTGATCTCGCGCTTGAGATCGAGGTCGGTGCCGTAGTTGCCGACGAGCACGACGCGATTGGGCACCCAATCCTCCTCGACCAGGTGGCGGGTGCGATCGAGCCAGTACCGGACGACGACGAAGAACCCGCCGTCCTTGATCTCGTCGGGAGCGTCGAGCCAGGCGGGGAGCGAGGCCACCGCGCGCTTGTAGCACTCGAAGAAGAGCCCGGCCTTCGAGCCGTAGTGCTGGAAGACCGACCCCTTCGCGATCTGCAGCTCGGATGCGACGTCCTCGACGCGAGCACCTGAGTAGCCGTGCTCGGCGAATTGGCGCATGGCGCACTGGACGATCAGCTCGCGCTTGGCCTCGGCTCGGGCGCTGCGTCGACGTGACTTCTGGTCAGTGGGCGTCGGGATCTCCATTCGTGCAGGTCACCGGCGAGCGTACGCCTCGTGAGCGGCCTCAGGATGACCGAGGGTCAGGCTACTTCGGTGGCGAGATACCTGCGAACACTCGGCATCCGCGGCACCCCCAGCAACACGACGCCCAGCGCCGCGAACAGGGGCTGCGGACCGCCGTGGAGGTCGATCAGCGCCATCTGCAACGCGATCCAGACGAGGAGCCCTGCGCCCATGACCTGGGTCGCCGTCCAGGACCAGTGCTCCGAGCGGCTCGGGTCGAGCCGTTCGGCGAGTGGCCACGGGAACCGGGTCACCACGCCGACGAGGATGAGGCTCGGGACGACGCCCATCACCACGAGCAGGAACCAACCGACCAGCGTCCAGTCGGGCACGGGCGTCGCCTCGAGCCATGAGACGCGGGCGCCGATAACGGCGCCCGTCGGGTCGGCGATCAGCATGGGACCGGTCACCAGCCCACCGAGCCCGATAAGCCCGAGGGCGCCCGCGACGACCCACGCACCGATCGGTCTGCGGGTTCCCGCGATCTCGGGCTCACGTCTCATACCCGCAGCTTGGTCGAAGCGGACGGGCGTGCCGCCTGCGCAACGACCCGGAATCGCCGGGACCAGCGGTCCGCTACCGGCCGGCGGCAGCCTCGGCGAGCGTCTCGCCGACGAGCGCGAGCCCCTTGAGGGTCTCGTCGATGTCGAAGCCGAACCCGAAGCGGATGCCGCCCTCGATGCCGAACATCTCGCCGGGAACGAGCAGCACGCTTCGTTCCATGCGGATGCGATCGACGAGGTCGATCGTCGGGACCGGGAGGTCCACCTGTGCGAACGAGATCGCGCCGGCCACCGGACGGATCGCGTGCAGCGACGGCTGCGCGGCGATCCACGTCTCGAGCGGGGGTAGGTTCGTTCGGATGATCCCGCGCGTCCGCTCGATGATCCGCTGCCGAGTGTGCGGTTCCAGGGCAACGGCCGTGAGACGGTCGCTCAGCACCCCCGGGGTCAGGGTGGTGTAGTCGTGGCGCTGCCAGATGCGCTCGATGATCGCCGGCGGTGCGACCGTCCACCCGACGCGCAGCCCGGGCATCGCAAACGCCTTGGACAGACCGCTCGTCACGACCACGTGCTCGGCGCGGCCCCAGAACGTCGGTGAGACGGCCTCGCCGGCGATCTCGGCCCCGCGGTAGATCTCGTCGGCGACGATCCACGCGCCCGCACGTTCGGCGACCTCGACAACAGCCTCCATCTCTCCTTCGGTGAGGACGGCCCCCGTCGGGTTGTTCGGATTGCAGATCATGACGACCTTGGTGTGCTCGCCAACGGCGCGCTCGAGCGACTCGAGGTCGAGCGCCCACCGCTCGCCGTCGGGCACGAGCCGGAAGGTGTCGACGCCGGCGCCGAAGGCCGCGCCGAGCCCGAGCCCCTGGCAGTAGTTGGGGACCATGAACGCGAGGCGGTCGCCGGGTTCGAGCAGCGACCACAACGACAGGAGGTTTGCCTCTGAGCCCCCGTTCATCATCGTGACGTGCCCGGCCGTCGCCTCGGGGTACCACTCGGCGATGGCGGCGCGGGCCTCGTACGAACCCTCGGACAGCGGATAGCCGAGTGCGTTCGCAAGGAACGCCTCGGCGTCGGCGCCGGGCCCGAGCAGCTCCCGGATGGAGAGCGGCGAGACGCCGGATTCGGACAGGTCGTGATCGACGACATGCCAGTACCGCGATTGGTAGCGCTCCATGGCGAACAGGTCGATATCCATAAGAGCACCGTAGTGCGGTTCGCGATGCACGCTCAACCCCGGCGGTTGACCGGCGGGCCGCGCGCGGGCAGGCTCCCGCCATGGCACGTGTCCGGGTGTTGCGGCGGGAGGATGTCCGTTCGGCGCTGCCGATGGCCGCGTGCATCGACGCGGTGCAGGCCGCCTTTGTCGCCTACAGCGCAGGGTCGGCCGAGCTTCCGGGCGTCATCCACCTGGACGTCCCCGAGGCGGGCGGGGAGATCCACGTGAAGGCCGGGCACATCCACGGCGAGCCGGCCTATGCGGTCAAGGTCGCGAGCGGGTTCGCGGGGGTCGATCCGCCGGCGATCGACGGCCTCGTGCTCGTATTCGACGCGCGGACGGGCGCTCCCGTCGCGTTGTTGCTCGACGGCGGCGAGCTGACCAACGTTCGAACCGGCGCCGCAGGCGGGGTTGCGGCGCGCTGGCTCGCGCCCGCGCGAGCCGACGTCGTGGCGGTGATCGGCACGGGGACGCAGGCGCGCCGGCAGGTGGAGGCGCTGCGCTGCGTCCGGGACGTCGATGAGATTCGCGTCTGGGGCCGCACTGCCGAGCACGCGGCGCTCGCCGCCGCCGATGTCGGCGGCGAGGCGGTCGCTTCGGTCGCCGACGCCGTGCGCGACGCGCACGTCGTGATCACGTGTACGGCCGCGCGCGAGCCGCTCGTGGCGGCCGACTGGATCGCGCCGGGCGCGCTCGTCACCGCGCTCGGATCCGACGGCGCCGGGAAGCAGGAGCTCGACCCTGAACTGCTCCGCCGCGCCGATGTGCTCGCCGTCGATTCGCTCGACCAATGCCTCCGGCTCGGCGAGCTCCAGCACGCGCCGGCGCTCGCCGATCGCGCTGTCGAGCTCGGCCGCATCTGCGCGGGCGAGGCGCCCGGTCGGACGGACGAGCACCAGCTCGTCGTCTGCGACTTGACGGGCGTCGGCGTGCAGGACGTCGCCGCGGCCAACGCGGTGCTGGCGAACGCGCCGGCCGACGCCGGCACGTGGCTCGACCGTTAGGAGCTGCTCTCGAGCCGATGGAGCACGTCGTCGCGCATCGCGCGGTTCGTCGTGAGCACGCTGCCCTTGTGCGCGGGCGGGGCGCCGGTGAAGTCGGTGATCACGCCGCCGGCTTCTTCCACGATCGGGACCAGCGCCGCGTAGTCCCACGTCGAAAGGGACGGCTCGAGACACACCTCGGCCGCGCCGCGAGCGACGAGCAGATGGCCCCAGAAATCGCCGAAGCCGCGTTCGCGGTTGGCACCGGCGACAAGCTCGAGCACCGCCGGTCCGTACCGGGTGGCGAGCAGCCGGTCGAGCTGCGCGTACAGCACCTGCGCCTGCTCGAGGGCGGCGGTCTCGCTCACTTGGATCGGCCTGCCGTTCATCGTCGCGCCGTGGCCGCGGACCGCCGCGTAGCGCTCACCGAGCGCCGGCGCGCTCGCCACGCCGAGGACGATCGTCCCGTCGACCTGCAGCGCGATGAGCGTCGCCCACACGGGAATCGCGCGGGCGAAGTTGGCGGTGCCGTCGATCGGATCGACGATCCACACGCGCCCGTCGCCCTCGGCCGAGCCGCCTTCTTCCTCGCCCAAGATGCGGTCGTCGGGAAACGTCGCGGCGAGCCGCTCGCGAACCTTCCGTTCGATCGCGGTGTCGGCCTCGGTCACCGGCGTGTCGTCGTGCTTCTGCCGGACCGAGAGATCGTCGCCGGCGAACAAGCGCATCGCGATGGCGTCGGCGTCGTCGGCGAGCGCGAGCGCGAACGCGAGCTCGTCTTCGTACATGGGGCGCAGCCTACCTGCACGTTTCGCGCCCGCTGCCGATGAACTCCGGTAGCCTGGTCCGACCATGCAGACGACCGTCGAGACGACCGACACCCATACCGTCAAGCTCACGATCGAGGTGCCGGCCGAACAGGTCGACAAGGACCTCGACGACACGTACCGGGCCATTGCACGCGAGATCAAGGTGCCCGGCTTTCGTCCGGGCAAGGCGCCCAAGCCGATCATCGACGCGCAGGTCGGTCGTGACGTCGTGCTCGAGGAGTTCGTCCAGCAAAGCGTGCCGAGCTATTTTCGCGAGGCGGTGACCGATGAGGATCTCGCGCCGATCGGCGATCCCGACGTCGACGTCGAGCAGCTCGAGCCGGGCAAGTCGTTCATCTTCACCGCCACGGTGGAAGTTCGGCCGCGCCTGGCATTGGAACCGAAGGACTACGAGGGCGTCACCGTCGCCCGGCCGCCGATCAAACCGACCGAAGAGGAGATCGACGCCTGGGTCGAGCGGTTGCAGCGGCAGTTCGCGGAGCTCGAGCCGGTGGACCGTCCCGCGCAGGAATCCGACCTGGTTACGGTGAGCTTCACCGTTGCGCGCGACGGCGAGCAGCTCGACGCGCTTGCGCGCGAGGAGTACCTCTACTCGGTCGGCTCCGGCGAGTTTGGCGAGGCGATGGACGCGAAGCTGCTCGGCACCAAGCCGGGCGACATCGTCGAGTTCGACGAGGAGCTGCCGGCCGAGCGCTTCGGCGAGGAGCTCGCGGGCGCCGCGACGTTCACGGTCCTGGTCAAGGACATCAAGGCGCTCCGACTACCCGAGGCCGACGACGAGTTCGCCTCGACGGCTTCGGAGTTCGACACGCTCGCCGAGCTTCGCGAGGACTTGCGCGAGAAACTTCGCGAGGTGAAGGAGCGCGACGGGGAAGGGATCGTGCGCGACCGCGTGCTCGAGGCGCTCGTCGAGACGGTCGACGTGGATCTGCCGGAATCCCTCATCGCCGACGAGACCGAACACCGCATCCGCCACGCCGAGCAACAGGCGGAGCGCTACGGCCTGAGCCTCGACCAGATGCTCGAGATCCAGGGCTGGGACCGCAATCGCCTCACCGAGGACAGCCGCGATCACGCGCTCCGCGCCATCAAGGCCGATCTCGTGCTCGAGGGGGTCGCCCGCTCGGAGAAGATCGAGGTCACGGCCGAGGAGATCGGTATCCAGATCAGCCAGATGGCCCAGGCCTACGACCGCGATCCGAAGGAACTCGCCAAGCAATTGGACCGAAGCGGGCAGGTGGTAACGCTGGCCGGAGATATCATTCGTTCGAAGGCGCTCGACATCCTGGTCGAGCGTGCCGACATCACCGAGGAGACCTCGGCGGCGGCGGACGAGGCGGACGAGGCGGCGGAGCCCGAAGAGGCGCTCGAGCCCGAGGCGTCCGATGAGCCCGAAGCGACCGCCGAGGGAGAACGCGTGGAAACGGAGGAGCAGTCATGACCATCCAGCCGGTGCACGGCTATCTCGTGCCCACCGTCGTGGAGCAGACGAGCCGCGGCGAGCGGGGCTACGACATCTACTCGCGCTTGCTGAAGGACCGCATCGTCTTCCTCGGCACGCCGATCGACGACGCCGTGGGCAACCTCATCATGGCGCAGCTCCTGCACCTCGAGTCCGAGGATCCGGACAAGGACATCAACCTGTACATCAACTCGCCCGGCGGCGACGTGAGCGCGCTGCTCGCGATCTACGACACGATGCAGTACATCAAGTGCGACGTGTCGACGATCGTGATGGGGCTCGCGGCCTCCGCGGCGGCGGTGCTGTTGCTCGCCGGCGCGCCGGGTAAGCGCTTCGGCCTGCCGAACGCGCGCGTCCTCCTGCACCAGCCGCACGGCGGCGCACAGGGCCAGGCGGTCGACATCGAGATCCAGGCCAAGGAGATCATGCGCCTGCGAGCGTTGCTCGAGCAGATCATCTCCACACACACGGGCCAGACGCTCGAGAAGGTCACAAAGGACACCGATCGCGACTTCATCCTCACCGCCGACGAGGCCGTGGCCTACGGCATCATCGACGACATTCTCGCTCGCAGGGGACTTACGGCGGAAGTAGCTGGCGT
Organism: uncultured Actinomycetes bacterium; assembly: GCA_963816105.1. Taxonomy (GTDB): domain Bacteria; phylum Actinomycetota; class UBA4738; order UBA4738; family HRBIN12; genus AC-51. Next base: position 339,996 of record CAWFJH010000005.1, read on the forward strand.
CGGCTCCAACGGCGCGTGATAATCGCCCGACGCGGCGGCGGGCTCCGGCCCGCGGCCGAGGGCATCGGGTGAACGACCGAGGAGAGAGATGGCAAAGTTCGGCGAGTCGGACCTGCTGAAGTGCTCGTTCTGCGGGAAGAGCCAAAAGCAGGTGAAGAAGCTGATCGCCGGACCCGGCGTGTATATCTGCGACGAGTGCATCGATCTCTGTAACGAGATCATCGAAGAGGAGCTGGCGGAGACCACCGAGCTCAGGCTTGAGGAGCTCCCCAAGCCGGTGGAGATCTTCTCGTTCCTCGACGAATACGTCGTCGGACAGGACCAGGCGAAGAAGGTTCTGTCGGTCGCCGTCTACAACCACTACAAGCGGATCCAGGTCGGCCAGAAGGATCAAGAGGTCGAGCTGCAGAAGTCGAACATCATGATCCTCGGTCCCACCGGCTGCGGGAAGACCTACCTGGCGCAAACTCTCGCACGGCTGCTCAACGTGCCCTTCGCGATCGCCGACGCGACCGCGCTCACCGAGGCCGGCTACGTCGGCGAGGACGTCGAGAACATCCTGCTCAAGCTGATCCAGGCCGCGGACTACGACGTCAAGAAGGCCGAGACCGGGATCATCTACATCGACGAGATCGACAAGATCGCGCGGAAGTCCGAGAACCCCTCCATCACGCGCGACGTGTCGGGCGAGGGCGTGCAGCAGGCCCTGCTCAAGATCCTCGAGGGCACGCAGGCGAGCGTGCCGCCGCAGGGCGGACGCAAGCACCCGCACCAGGAATTCATCCAGATCGACACGACGAACATCCTGTTCATCTGTGGCGGGGCCTTCGCCGGGCTCGACAAGATCATCGAGTCGCGCATCGGGCGCAAGGGCGTCGGGTTCGGCGCGAGCGTGATGAGCAAGGACGAGAAGGACATCGGCGAGCTGTTCGCGACCGTGCTGCCCGAAGACCTGCTGAAGTTCGGGCTGATCCCCGAGTTCGTCGGGCGCCTACCCGTGATCACCCATGTGAACCAACTCGACCACAACGCCCTGGTCGACATCCTCACGAAGCCCAAGAACGCCTACGTGAAGCAGTATCAGAAGTTCTTCGAGTTCGACGGGGTCGAGCTCGAGTTCACCGACGAGGCGCTGAAGGCCATCGCGGAGCAGGCGATCCAGCGGGGCACGGGTGCGCGTGGCCTCCGGGCGATCATGGAAGAGGTCCTGCTCAACGTGATGTACGAGCTGCCCTCGCGCGAGGACGTCACGAAGTGCCTCGTCGACCGCGACGTGGTCCTCACCGGGGTCAACCCCACGCTGGTGCCGCGCGAGGCCAAGAAGTCGCGCGGCGAGCGCCAGCAACGCACCGCCTGATGCGCTCGGTCGCGGTGCTCGGCGCGTGCGCCGTACTCACCCTCACCGCGTGCGCATCCTCCTCGTCTTCCGGCCCGTCGGCGGGCGGAGATCTCACCGGCGTGACGTGGGTGCTCGACGCCGCGTCGATGACGACGCTTTCGCACGGTGCGCCGGCAGGCGCCCGTGTCGATCTGGTCTTCGACGGATCCCAGGCAAGCGGCCGCGCGGCGTGCAATAGCTACTTCGGCGGCTACCAGGCCGACGCACAGGACGGCACCCTGTCGTTCGCAAACTTGGGCGCCACGATGATGGCCTGCGACCAGGCGCTGATGGACCTGGAATCCGCCTACCTCGCGGCCCTCGGCGACGTGACCGACTACCAGGTGTCGGGGGAGCAACGCGGGCTGGTGCTCACCGGCGGCGATGTCGCGTTGACGTTCCGCGCCGAGCAGCCGGCCGCGCCGCTGCCGCTGGAGAACACAACGTGGACGCTCACGACGGTCGCCTCGCCCGGCACGCAGGCGGTCTCCTCGACCGTTGCGGGCACCGAGGTCACGATGACGCTCGACGGCGGCACCGCCAACGGCTCGGGCGGGTGCAACACGTATCACGTCGTCCTACGAGACCTCCGACCCGTCGCTCAGCTTCGGTCCGGTCGCATCGACCAAGAAGATGTGCGAGCAACCGGCCGCGGACCAGGAGCACGCGTTCTTCTCCGGGCTCGAGGCGACGGCCTCCTACGCGGTGGAGGGCGATCAGCTCACCCTGCTCGACGCCGGCGGGCAGCTCCTGCTCGGCTTCACGGGCAAGGCATAGGCATCCGCGCGGTGGATTGGCAGTTCACGGCGGGCTGGTGCATGCTTCGGATCGGCAACGGACGGTTGCCGGAATCGACATCGACGAAGGGGGTCCTGGTATGTCGGAGGTGAAGACGCGCCAGCAGGCGACATGGCCGTGGTGGGCGTTTCTGATCACCGGAATCGCCTGGCTGATCATCTCGATGGTCGTCCTGCGGTTCAACATCTCATCGATCACGACGGTGGGTGTGCTGCTGGGCATCTTGTTCCTCGCCGTGGCGATCAACGAGTTCCTCGTCTACGCGGTGGTGGACACGTGGCGCGTGGCCCACATGATCCTGGGGATCTTCTTCCTGCTGGGATCGCTGTGGGCGTTCCTGCAGCCAAAGGAGGCCTTCTGGGCGCTCGCGTCCATCCTCGGGTTCCTGCTGGTGCTGCAGGGCACCATGACGCTGCTCGCGGCCGTCGCCGGAAAGGGACCCCTGTGGGGGCTCGGGCTGGCCGTCGGCATCCTGGAGATCCTGCTGGGATTCTGGGCCTCGCAGCAGTACTACCCGGCGCGTGCCACGTTGATCCTGATCTGGGTCGGTTTCATGGCGCTGTTCCGTGGGATCGGCGAGATCGTTCTGGCGTTTCACGTGCGACACGAGGAGGGCTGAGCATTGGCTGACGGCGTTGACGGTTCCGCGAACGTCGAGCCCACGGGCGACGACGTCGAGCAGCTCCGCTCGGAGCGCGACGAACTGCAAGGACAGGTCGAGCGTATGCGTGCGGGGCGCCACCACAAGCTGCGGGCCGTTACCGCCGTCGTGGCGATCGTGCTCGCCGTGGTGACGTTTGCAGGCGCGCTGCCGGGGGCGTGGGCGCGCCGGACCGTCACGAACACCGACACATATCTGTCGGTCGTCGGGCCGCTCGCGTCCGACCCGGCCGTGCAGGAGGCGCTCGCCCGCCAGATCACGGCGGCGGTCTTCGTCGCCGTCGACGTCCAGGGCAAGCTAACCGAGGTTCTGACCGAGAAGGCGCCGCAGCTCGTGTTCCTCGCCGGACCGATCACCCAGTCGGTGCAAGACTTCACGCAAGGACAGGTGCAGAAGATCCTCGCCAGCGAGGCATTCCAGACGTTCTGGCTGCAGGCGAACCGATTGGTGCAGCAGAACCTCGTGGCGGTGCTCCGCGGCGAATCGGACGCCGTCTCACTCCAGAACGGCCAGGTGGTCCTCAATTATCTGCCGCTCATCAATCAGGCGCTGCAGGCCGTCTCGGGCACGTTGAGCCAGTTGCTCAACCGCCCGATCACGCTGCCGGAGATCACTGCCGACACGGTGCCCTCCGACGCGATCGCGAAGCTCAACGCGGCGCTCGGCGTGAGCCTGCCGGCGACGTTCGGCTCGGTGGTCGTCTACAGCGGCGACGCGATCTCGGGCGTGCAGGATGCCGTCAACATCGCGAGGCGCAGCCTGATCGGCCTCATCGTCGTGTTCCTGCTCGCGATCGGTCTCTCGCTCTGGGTCTCGCCGCATCGCCGGCGCACGCTTCTGCAGCTCACCACCGCCATCGCGATCGTCACGGTCATTGAACGGCGCGTTGCGATCTCATCGGTCAACGACGTCGTCAACCTGGCGAAACCGGAGAACCAGGCGGCGGTGCGCGCCGTCGCCGAGGCGCTCGTCCAGTGGTTCCTGAACTACAGCGTGTGGTTCCTGGTGATCGCGTTGCTGACGGTGCTCATCGCGGCCGTCACCGGACCGTACCCGTGGGCGCTCTGGCTTCGCGCCGCGGCCGCCGACCTCGCACGCAACACGGTGCACCCCGACGGCAGCGTCCCGACCGGCGAGCCCTCGGCGTGGGTCGCTGCCCATCGCATTCCGGTGATGGCGGCGATCGGCGTCGTGGCGGTCGTGATCCTGTGGTGGGCCGACTTCTCGGCCGTGTGGTGGCTGGTGTTCGTGCTGCTCGTCGGGGTGCTCGAGTTCACCGCCTGGCGGGTGGCGCGCGGCCCGACGGGGGAGCCGGCGACGGCCTAACGCGTCGCGCCGCCGCCGGGGGTGACCGCGCCGATCGCGAGGCCGAGGCCCGCCCCGCCGACGAGGTCGAGCGGCAGGTGTGCGCCGACGTACATCCGCCCGTAGCCCGTCAGGGCGACGATCGCGGCCAGGAGTGGCCGCGTCCACGCCGGCAGGTCGTCGGCGAGCACGCACGCGAGCGAGGTCGCCACGGCGGTGTGCCCGGAGACCCAGCCGAGGTCGCCCTCGATGCCCTCGCGGAGCACGACGTCGTCGAGGACACCGGCGGGCCGGTCGCGCCCGCCCGCCGGTTTGATCGCCTTGGCGCCGAGCCACGCGGCGGTCCCGGCGACCAGCGCCCGCAGCGCGAGGCGCCGGCGTCCCGCGAGAAGGCAGATGGCCGCGACGATCGGCACGGTGATGAGCGTCCCGGCCTGCATGATCGCCCGGACGGGAACCCGAATCCGGTCGTCGGCACCGTTGGCCCAGCGAAAGACGCGCTCCTCGTAGTCGGGAAGCTCGTCGCGTCGTACCTCGGCATAGCTGACGACAAGAAGCGTCGCCCCGGCGCCGAAGCGCAGGATCCGCCGGGCAGGGCCGAGGCTCATGGCGCGCAAGTGTAGCCACGTGGCCTCCGCAGACCGTCGCCGTGACGTAGCCTCGGTGCCATGGCCGATAACGGCGCGCCTGCATCGCCCCCTTCCGGCGAGGAGCCGGCGCGGCCGCGGCTGCGCGATCGGTACGGTGCCGCGCGCGAGCGGGGCGACGAGCTCGTCCAGCATGCGCAGCAGCGGTTCGAACACGAACGCAGCCGGCGCGGCTGGCTCGAGTCGGCGTGGCAGTCGCTGCTGCGGATGCATCGGCGCGGCGGCCCGCTGTTGTGCGGGGGGCTCGCGTACCGGATCTTCCTGTGGGAACTGCCGGCGGCCCTCGTGGCGGTGTCGATCCTTAGTCTGTTCACCGACATCGGCAGCTTCACGCCCGAGCAGATGGCGCACGACGTCGGGCTCGGCGCGGCGCTCGCCGCGACGATCGGCCAGGCCGTGTCGCAGACCTCGTCGGCGGCCTGGTGGCTGCTGGTGCTCGGCCTGTGGCTCATGCTGTGGGCGGGCCGTAGCGCGGCCGGCGCCCTCCGGCTGATCAGCCAGATCGCCTGGGAACAGCCGCGCGTGCCGAAAACGAGCCGTGTCGTACCGGCGCTCGTGTTCACCGGCCTGATGGTGTTCCGCGACGCTGCTGAGCTATGTCAGCGATCGGTTGCTGCGTGGCGGCGTGGTGGTCACGGTGGTTGCGTGGCTCGCGATCCTCGCCGGCACGTTCGCGGTTGCCACCTTCGCGATGGCGCTGCTCCCGCGCGCCGGGCGGCCCTGGCTCGTCGTGCTGCCGGGTGCGGCGTTGTTCACGATCGTCGTGCGCGGCATGGTGCTGGCCTCAGACCTGTACTTCGCGGACCACCTCGCGCGGGTCGACGACCTCTATGGATCCCTCGGGATCGCGATCGTCATGCTGCTCTGGCTCTACCTGTTGTCGTGGGGATGGGTGGCCGCGATGTTCGTCAACGCCGGTCTCGCCGGGATCCACCCACCGGCAGGGGAATCGGCCGCCCTGGCGGCCGACGGCTCCCCGGCGTCGAGCGACGCGGATTCGGCTCCGCCGCAGTAGTATCCGGGGGCCCTGCGGGTCATCGCGGGGCAGCCGACGCTAGGGAAGGGGGCAGGCAGCGGTGCTTGCATACGAATGGACGTTCGGTTCCGTCTTATGGGCCATGATCGTCTTCTTCTTCTGGTTCATGCTGATCTGGATCTTCATCATGGTCTTTGCGGACATCTTCCGCCGCAACGACATCAGCGGGTGGGCCAAGGCGGGATGGATCTTCTTGATCTTCATCCTGCCGCTCCTCGGCATCCTGATCTACGTCATTGCGCGGCCGAAGATGACCGAGCAGGACAAGGAGATGATGGAGCAGGCGCAGGAAGCCCAGCGCCGTGTCCAGGGGTACTCGCCCGCCGACGAGGTGGCCAAGCTCGCGAAGCTCCGCGACGAGGGCAAGATCACCGCGGAGGAGTACGAGGACATGAAGAAGCGCGCGATGATGTCGATCTAGGCTCATCGCTCGAGAACCGTTCGGGGGGCGCCGCTTCGCGGCGCCCCCCGTTTTCGTTGCCTAGGATGCCTCGCACATGGCGCTGATCGTCATCGCCCTCGCCGTTGTTGCCTACGCCCTCGTCAGCGAACGGCTCGCCGCGACGCCGGTCAGCGCCGCGATGCTGTTCATGCTCCTCGGTGTTGCGATCGGACCGGCAGGGCTGGGTCTCATCGGGGGGAGCGCGGATCGAGCGCAGATCGCAACGCTCCTCGAGACGGCGCTGTCGCTCGTGCTGTTCACCGACTCGATGGCGATCAGCTCGGGCAACTGGCGCGCGAAGAGCTCGCTGCCTGGGCGGCTGCTGGTCATCGGCCTGCCGCTCACGATCGTGGTCGGCGCTGTGGGCGCACTGTTCCTCGCGCCGGGCTTTGTGCCGCTCGAGGCGCTCGTGGTCGCGATCTGCCTCGCCCCGACCGACGCGGCGCTTGGGCAGGCAGTGGTGTCCAACCCGCGAGTGCCGGGGCTGATCCGCGAAACGCTCAATATCGAGAGCGGCCTCAACGACGGCCTCGCGCTGCCGTTCTTCATCCTCGCGCTCGCGGCGGCCCTCGAGGCCGACACCACCGCGCCGGTCCACGTGGTCGAGGTGTTCGCGCGATCGCTGGGGCTCGCCGCGCTCATCGGCGGCGTGCTCGGCTGGGCCGGCGGTCGGCTGTTGGTGGCGGCCCATCGTCGAGGCTGGGTGGGCGGACAATGGGCGCAGATCGCCGCACTGGCCCTCGTCGCGCTTGTCGTCGCGAGTGCCGACCGAGTCGAGGGAAGCGGCTTCATCGCGGCGTGGGTGGCCGGCGTGGCGTTCGGACGTGTGCTGCGGGGCCGCGTCCCAGAGGTCGGCGTGCTCTCCGAAGAGCTCGGCTCGCTGCTCGCGACGTTGTCGTTCCTGGGGTTTGGCGCAATGCTCCTCGGTCCCGCCATGGGCGACATCGGGTGGCGTGCGGTCGTGTATGCGGTCGCCAGCCTGACGCTGATCCGGATGGTCCCGGTCGCGATCGCGATGGTCCGGACGGGGCTCTCGCGGCCCACGATCGCGTACGTCGGCTGGTTCGGGCCACGCGGACTCGCCTCGATCGTGTTCGGGCTGCTGCTGGCCGATGCCGCGCTGCCGCACGGCGAGGTCCTCGTAGGCGCCGTCTACTGCACGGTCGCGTTGAGCGTGATCTTCCACGGATGCTCGGCGGTCGTGGGCGCCGAGCGCTACGCCGCCTGGTACGAGCGGGCGGCGGCTGAGAACCCACTTCTACCGGAGAGCCGAGACGTGGGGAAGCCGGAGGTCCGTCGGCGGCTGTTGCGCGGCGGATCGCCGAACGGCTAGCGCTGCATCGATCCGTAGACTCTGCCGCATGAACGTCCCGGAGAAGCCGAGCCTCGACGGCCTGGAGGCCAAATGGGGCGAATGGTGGGAGGCCGCCGGCACCTACCGCTTCGATCGAAGCGCCACGCGCGAGCAGGTGTACGCGATCGACACGCCGCCGCCGACGGTGAGCGGTTCGTTGCACCTCGGGCACGTGGAGAGCTACACCCACACCGACCTGATGGCGCGGTTCAAGCGGATGCGCGGCTTCGAGGTCTTCTATCCGATCGGCTGGGACGACAACGGGCTGCCGACCGAGCGGCGCGTGCAGAATTACTTCGGCGTCCGGTGCGACCCGACGCTCCCGTATGACCCGGACTTCGACGTGACGGCGCTCGAGCGCCCCTCCGACGATCCGGTCGCGGTCTCGCGCCAGAACTTCATCGAGCTCTGCCGGCGTCTGACGACCGAGGACGAGCGGGCTTTCGAGGAGCTGTTCCGGCGGCTGGGCGCCTCGGTCGACTGGACGCACATGTACACGACGATCGGGACGCGCGCGCTGCGTGCGTCCCAGCGCGGGTTTCTGCGCCTGGCGAAGGCGGGGTTCGCCCACACGGCGATCGCGCCCACGATGTGGGACGTGGACTTCCACACCGCCGTCGCGCAGGCGGAGTTCGAGGACCGCGAGATCGAAGGCCTCTATCACCGGGTCGCGTTCGACCGTGCCGACGGTGCGGGCACCGTCGAGATCGAGACCTCGCGTCCCGAGCTGATCCCCGCCTGCGTCGCGCTGGTCGCCCACCCCGACGACGAGCGGTATGCGTCGCTCGTCGGCTCCACGGTACGCACGCCGTTGTTCCGCGTGCCCGTCCCCGTGGTGGCCCACGAGCTCGCCGATCCCGAGAAGGGGACCGGCATCGCGATGATCTGCACGTTCGGCGACGTGACCGACATCACCTGGTGGCGCGAGCTCGGGCTGCCTACCCGTGTCGTCATGCGCCGCGACGGCACGCTCGCGCCCGGGCGCTTCGGCGAGCCCGGCTGGGAATCGGAGGATCCGGGCGCGGCGAACGCGGCGATGGCCGAGCTCCAGGGGCGCGGTGCCAAGCAGGCGCGCCGGCGGATCGCCGAGCTGCTCGCCGCCGACGGCGCGCTTGTGGGCGAGCCGACGCCCGTGCGGCACGTGGTCAAGTTCTACGAGAAGGGCGATCGTCCGCTCGAGGTCATCACGAGCAGGCAGTGGTTTGTCCAGACGCTCCGCTTCAAGGAGGCGCTGCTCGCGCGCGGTCGCGAGATCCACTGGCACCCCGGCTTTATGGGCACGAGGTTCTCCTCGTGGGTCGAGGGGCTCAACCAGGATTGGGCGATCAGCCGCCAGCGGTACTTCGGCGTGCCGTTTCCCGTGTGGTACCGCCTCGACGCTGACGGCGAGCCCGACTACGACGATCCGATCTTCGCGGAGGAGGCCGTCCTGCCGATCGACCCGCAAGTCGGCGTGCCGCCGGGCTTCGAGGAGGATCAGCGCGGCAAGCCCCAGGGATTTGTCGGTGACCCCGACATCATGGACACGTGGGCGACCTCCTCGCTCACCCCGCAGATCGCCGCGGGCTGGGAAGAGGACGACGATCTGTTCGGGCGGCTCTTCCCGATGGATCTGCGGCCGCAGGCGCACGACATCATCCGGACCTGGCTGTTCTACACGGTGCTTCGCGCGCACCTCGAGCACGACTCGATCCCCTGGACCAACGCGGCGATCAGCGGGTTTGTCCTGGACCCGGACCGCAAGAAGATGTCGAAGTCCAAGGGCAACGTCGTGTTGCCGACCGAGATCCTCGAGCGGCACTCCGCCGACGCCGTTCGGTACTGGGCCGCGAGTGCGCGGCTCGGGTTCGACGCGGCGATCGACGAGCAGCAGATCAAGGTCGGCCGGCGTCTTGCGATCAAGATCCTCAACGCATCGCGGTTCGTGCTGGGCTTCGACGTCGAGCCGGGTGCGGTGACCGCGCCGCTCGACCGCGCCATGCTCGCGTCGCTCCGCGGCGTGCTCCACGAGGCGACCGAGGCCTTCGAGGACTACGAGCACGCGCGCGCGCTCGACCTGCTCGAGCGGTTCTTCTGGGGGTTCACCGACGACTATCTCGAGTTGGTCAAGCAGCGCGCCTACGGGGCCCACGGGCCCGAGGGGGCGGCGAGCGCGGTCGCCGCGCTGCGGCAGGCGCTCGACGTGCTGCTGCGCGGGTTCGCGCCGTTCCTGCCGTACGTGACCGAGGAGGTCTGGTCGTGGTGGCGCGAGGGCTCGATCCACCGGAGCCCCTGGCCGGGCGTTGATGAGCTTGCAGTTGCCGAAGGCGCCGACCCGGAGATCTACGCTGCGAGTGCCGAGGTGCTGACCGCCGTCCGCAAGGAAAAGGCGCTCGCCAAGGTGTCGTTGAAGCTTCGCGCCACGCGCGTGGTCGTGCACGCGCCGGCCGAGCGTCTCGAGCTGCTGCGGCATGGCAGCGAGGATCTGTGCGAGGCGGGCGCGATCGACGAGCTGGTGCTGGAGCCGGCGCCGGAAGTGTCGGTCGGGGTGGAGCTTGCGCAACCCGGCGCGGACGCGTCGTAGTGCGCTACTCGGACGCGATCGCGGCGCTCGATGCCCGGCAGCCGGAGCACATGCCGGGCCCGTCGCTCGATCGCATCCGCGAATTGGTCAACTATCTTGACCATCCCGAGCGCACCTACCCGACGATCCACGTCACGGGCACCAACGGGAAGTCGACCGCCGCGAGGTCGGCTGCGGCGGTCGCGTGTGCGACCGGGCTTTCGACCGGGCTCTTCGTCTCGCCGCACCTCATCGAGGTGACCGAGCGCTTCTCGGTGTGCGGCCGGGACATCTCGGTGTCCAACTTCGCCGAGGAATGGGAGCACCTGTCCCCGTATCTCGAGCTCGTCGACGGCCTCGGGATGGGCGAGGTGACGTACTTCGAGGCGGTGACGGCTTTGGCGTACCTGTGGTTCGCCGACAAGCCGGTCGGGCTCGGCGTGTTCGAGGTCGGGATGGGCGGTTCGTGGGACGCGACGAATCTCATTGCCGGCGAGGTGGCCGTGATCACGCCGATCGGGATGGACCACGTTGCGGAGCTGGGGCCCCGGGTCGAAGACATCGCCGGGGAGAAGGCCGGGATCATCAAGGAGGGCGCGACCGCGGTGGTGCGTTCGCAGGATCCGGCGGCCGCCGTCGTGCTCGCCCGTCGCGCCGACGACGTCGGCGCGACGCTGCTGCACGAGGGCGCGGACTGGGAGGTGCTCGATCCGCTCCTCGCCGTCGGCGGGCAATCCTTCGGCCTGCGCACGCCCCGGGCCACCTACGAAGATCTGTACATCCCGGTGTTCGGCACATACGCCGCGGCCAACGCTGCCGCCGGTGCCATCGCAGTCGAGACGCTCACCGGTCACACGATCGACGAGGCGACCCTTCGCGCCGGGCTTGCCGACGTGCGGACGCCCGGGCGCCTCGACGTGGTCGGACACACGCCCGCCGTCGTGCTCGACGGCGCGCACAACCCGCCGGGGGCCGAGGCGCTCGCGGCGGCGCTCGGCCAGACCTTCCGGTGGGAGCGCCTGCACGTCGTGCTTGCCGTGAGCGGCAACAAGGACGTCGCGGGCGTCGTGGGGCCGCTCGCAGGACTCGCCGACGCGGTGTACGCGGCGCCGAACGATTCCGTTCGCAGCGCGCCGGCCGCCGAAGTGGCGGCCGCGTCCCGGGCCGCCGGGGCGGCCACCGTCGAGGAGCACCCGAGCGTCGCCGCCGCGATGGCGGCGGCCCGGGACGCGGCCGGGCCGGGCGACCTGGTGCTCGTCACCGGCTCGCTGTTCACCGTCGCCGACGCGAAGCGCGCGCTCGCCGCGTCCTGACCGCGCGCGGCTACCGCTCGGCGAGCACCCACATCTCGCGAAACGGCGTCCGGACGTGCCAGGTCGTGGTCATCCCGGCAGGGATCGTGATCATGTCCCCGACGCCGATGGTCACGTCGGTGCCGTCCTCGAACGCGATTCGCACGGTACCTTCGAGCACGACCGCGACCTCACGTTGTTCGGGGGTCCAGGTCATCGGTGGCGGCGAGCCCGTGATCCGGGTCTGCCCCGCCCACAGACCACCCTCGTGGAACAGTTCGTACATGTCGCTGCCGGGGACCTCCGGATCGGGCTCCCAGACGGCGGCGTCGGCGTGCGAAACGAACATCCCCGGCTGCGGCTCCATCGGCACCTCCCTGTCCGTCCGGCGCGGGTCATCACGTGCGCAACGCGGGCCGGGGCGCCGGAACCCGCCGGTAGACTGCGGCGACCGACCAAGGAGCGAAGCCGAATGATCGAGTCCACGCTGTTGATCGTCAAACCCGACGGGGTCCGCCGGGCGCTGATCGGGGAGGTGCTGCGCCGAGTCGAGGCGAAGGGCCTTGCCATCGAGCAGATGGATCTGCGTGTGATCGACCGCTCGGTCGCCGAGGAGCACTACGGCGAGCATCGCGACAAGCCCTTCTTCGACGAGCTCGTCGGGTTCATCACCGGCGGCCCGGTCGTGGTGGCCAAGGTCACGGGCGAGGACGCCATCACGTGCTGGCGGACCCTGATGGGTCCGACGAACCCCGTTGAGGCGCCGCCGGGATCGATTCGTGGCGACTTCGCCACAGTGATCGGCGAGAACATCGTCCACGGCTCCGACTCGCCGGCCTCGGCCGCCCGCGAGCTCGGGCTCTTCTTCGGCTGAGCGCGCCGGTATGCCAGGGCTCGAAGAGGCGTTCGAGCGCATCGGGAGCGCGACCGAGCACCACCTGGAGGCGTCTCACGCCGCCGGGCTGGCGCTCGCGGTCACCGATCGCGAGGAGGTGCTCGGCGTCGTCGTTCGCGGTCTCGCCGACGTCGCGGCGGGCAAGCCCGTGCGCGCCGAGACGCGATTCCAGATCGGGTCGATCTCCAAGTGCTTTGCGTCGCTGATTGTGCTGCAGGAGGTCGTTGCCGGCCGCCTCGATCTGCACGTCTCGGTCAACGAGATCCTGCCGTGGCTCGGGCTGCCCGAGCCGTTCGGACCGATCACCCTCGATGTGTGCATGACCCACACCGCGGGGCTGCCGATCGGCACGGAGGATGCCCCCACCGGCCCCGGTGCCTTGTATCGCTTGCCGGGCGTGGCGGCGACGACGGCGCCGGGGGAGCGGTTCCTCTATTCGAACGACGGCTGGAAGATCGTCGGCGCATGTCTGGAGGAGGTCACCGGCACGCCGGTGCACGAGCTGCTCGAAGAGCGTGTGTTGCGCCCGCTCGGTATGGACCGGTCGTCCGGTGCGATCACCGACGCCGAGTACCTGGACATGGCCGTGGGCTACGAGCCGCTGTTCTCCGACCGGCCGGTGCAGCTGCGACACCCGCTGGTGGCGGCGCACCGGATTGTGTCCAACACGGCCGACGGCTCGATCGTGTCCACGGTGCTGGACATGTCCGCCTACGCGCGGATGCTGCTCGCCGGCGGCGACGTCCCGGGCGGCCCCGGCGGTGGGCCGATGCTGACCGGCGAGCAGTTCGCCGCCTGGACGGAGCAGCGCGTCGACGACGGCGCCGGCGGCACCTACGGCTACGGCCTGTGGGTTGAGGAGGTCGACGGCGCGCGCTGGCTCGGGCACTCCGGCGGCATGGTCGGCTACACGGCCATGCTCGCGACGCTCCCCGACGAAGGGATCGGCATCGTTGCACTGCAAAACGGGGACGGAAACAAGCACGGTCTCGTCCGGCAGGCGGTCGCGGAGATCCGCGCGTGCCTCGCCGGCGCCGAGCCGCCCGCCGCGTGGATGCCGGCGTCGCCGACCAGCGTCCCGGCCGCCGCGGACTACGCCGGCACCTACATCGGCGAGGACGGTCGGGTCTTCGAGCTCACGGCGCGCGACGGCGAGCTGGTGCTCGGCGCCGGCACGATCTTCGTGGCGCTCGAGCGCGATCCGCTGAGCGACCCGACCGATGCATTCCTCGTGCCGCACGAGGCGCTCGAGCGGTTCCCGCTGGTGTTCGGTCGCGACGATGCCGGCGTGGTGGTCGAGGCGTTCCACGGCGACACGTGGTTTCGCTCGGAGCGCTACGCGGGACCGGGGCCCGCGCCGGTGCCCGACGAATGGCTGCGCTGTGTCGGCGTGTACCGCAACAACGATCCGTGGAGCGCGACGCTGCGTATCAGCGCGCGCAAAGGTGCGCTGGCGTTGCAGTGGCCCTCGGCGGCCTCCGACGAGGAGGCCAACCTCGAGCTGGTGCCGATGGCCGACGGGTGGTTCGCCGTGGGCGTCGAGCGCGACCCCCGGCGCATTCGCTTCCTCGGCTCGGGCACGGGCGGCCTGGCCGTCGTCGCCGAGTTCAACGGCGGCTCGTGGTTTCGCTCGTTCGAGCGCTAGCGCGTATCCGCGAGCATCGCGGCGACCATCACGAGCCACGTGCCACCCGCGACGACGGCGAACGCCACCCAGCGGCGGGCGGCCGAGCCGCGCAGGTACGCGAAGAGCAACCAGCCGCAGACCGCGCCGGCGAGCGACAGCAGGAACGTGGCGGCCGAGCCGTCGCCGGATGCGTCGAGCTGCTCCGAGGTGCGCCCCGCAATCGCCAGCACGACGCCGGCGGCAAACAGCCCGCCGAACCACACGCCGACGCCGATGGCCAGATGGATGAGCGTCCAGCCGGCGTGGCCATCGCGCCACGCGGGTCGCGCATCGTGCGTGGGCTCCGGTGGTTCGTCCCATCGCGGAACCGCCGGCTGCGACGGCGGAGCCCAGTGCGGCGGGGGCGGCAGGGGCGGGGGGTTCGCGCTCATGACGGCGGGGTTCCGCGTCGGCCGTTCGCCTCAAGCAACCGCGCGAAACGCGATGCAGGCGTTCTGGCCGCCGAATCCGAAGGAGTTCGATAGGGCGAGCGTGACCTCGAGGTCGCGCCCCTCGTTCGGCGTGACGTCGAGGTCGCAGTCGGGGTCGGGGGCCACATAGTGGATCGTCGGCGGGATGCGGCCGTTGGCGATCGCCAGTGAACAGACGGCGCCCTCGACCGCGCCGGCGGCGCCGAGCATGTGTCCGGTCATCGACTTGGTCGAGCTCACCGCCACCCGGTGCGCGTCCTCGCCGAGCACCGCCTTGATCGCCACGGTCTCGGCCGCGTCGTTGAGCGGGGTAGAGGTGCCGTGCGCGTTGATGTAGGAGACCGCGGCGGGCTCGGCGCCGGCGTCCTCGAGGGCCCAGCGCATGGCGAGCGTCGCGCCGGATCCCTTCGGATCGGGCGCCGTAATGTGGTGCGCGTCGTCGGAGGCGCCGTAGCCGGCGACCTCCGCGTAGATCCGCGCCCCGCGAGCCCGCGCGTGCTCCTCCGACTCGAGGATCAGTGCGGCCGCGCCCTCGGACAGGACGAACCCGTCGCGATTCGCATCGAACGGCCGCGAGGCCGTCTCGGGGTCGGGGTTCTTGGTCAGCGCCGTCATCTGCGCGAACGCGGCGACGGTGATTGGCACGGTGGCGGCCTCCGAACCCCCGGCCACGCACAGGTCGAGGTAGCCGTCGCGGATGAGGCGCAGGCCTTCGCCGATCGCATGGTTCGACGACGCGCACGCCGACAGCGTCGCCATGTTGTGCCCGGTGAGGCCGTAGCGCATCGCGACGTGGCCGGCCGCGGCGTTGGCCATCAGCATCGGGACCATGAACGGCGAGATGCGGCTCGGTCCCTTCTCGATCATCAGCGTGTGCGCGTCGAGCAGCGTCTGGATCCCGCCGATGCCCGTCGCGAAGATGCACCCGCCACGCTCCGAGACGATCGCGGGCTCGCCGGCGTCCTCCCAGGCGAGCTGGGTGGCGGCGAGCGCATAGCGCACGAACGGATCGGTTCGGCGGATCTCTTTGGGGTCGAGGTAGTCGGACGGGTCGAACCCCGGCACCTCACCGGAAAGCTTGACGGGAAGGTCGGTGGTGTCGAACTGCGTGATCGGGCCGATGCCGTTGCGGCCGCCGGTCATGCCCGTCCAGAAGTCGTCCACACCGATGCCGACCGGTGTGACCGGTCCGATCCCGGTGACGACAACGCGACGAGGCTCGGCCACGTAACGCCTCAGTTCACGCCGAGCTTGGTGGCGACCATGTCGACGGCGCCGCCGACGGTCTTGATCTGCTCCATCTCGTCCTCAGGGATCTCGATGTCCCATTCCTCTTCGAGTGCGAGCACGGCCTCGACGAGGTCGAGGGAATCCGCGTTCAGATCCTCGGCGAAGCGGGCGTCGGGCACGACCTGCGCCTCGTCGACGGCAAGCTGCTCGGCGAGCACCTTGCGGACCCGGGTCTCGATCTCGGCACGATCGGTCATACGGCAAACCTCCCTTTGCGTTGGCGGTCCGCCAAGGGTAGCGGGCCGCGCGGCCAGCTGCTACGCCGTCAGCCCTCCGTCGACGGGAAGGACGACCCCGTTCACGTACGACGCCTCTTCCGACATCAGGAACCGCACGACCGCGGCGACCTCCTCCGGGCGTGCGGGTCGCTGCAGCGGCGTCTGGTCGATGTAGTACGCGCGGGCGGCGTCGTCCAGATGCGACGTCATCTCGGTGTCGAGCAGCCCCGGGCAGATCGCGTTGACGGTCACGCCCTTGAGCGCGACCTCGCGTGCGAGCGACTTCGTCATGCCGACGACCCCCGCTTTCGTCGCGGCGTAGACCGTCTGACCGGCGTTGCCGTGCAGCGCCACAGCGCTCGACACGTTGACAATGCGGCCCCACTTCTGGCGGAGCATGCCCCGCAGCGCCGCGCTGGCACACAGAAACGCGCCGCGCAGGTTGGTGTCCATTGTCTGTTGGTAGACATCCATCGGGTAGCGCAGCAAGAGGCCATCCTTGGAGAAGCCCGCGTTGTTGACGAGACCGGTGACGTGGCCCGCTTCGTCGCTCACCCGGCGGAACGCTTCGGTCACGCTCGTCTCGTCGGTGACGTCGAGTTCGACCGCAAGCCCGGGCACACCGGCCGCCGTCAGGGCCTCGAGGGTCTCCTTGGCGTCTTGCTCGTTCGTCCGGTAGCCGATCGCGACCGTCCACCCCGCCTCCGCGAGCGCGACGGCGCACGCACGGCCGATCCCGCGCGACCCGCCGGTGACGACGGCGACCTTCGAGGTCATGCCGCAGGCTCCGGCATCGTCCACCGCATTGCGGTCGCGCCCCATGTCAGCCCCGCGCCGAACGACGTGAACACGACGAGGTCGCCCGGGCGCATGCGGCCGGCGCGATAGGCGCGGTCCATGGCGATCGGGATCGAGGCGGCCGACGTGTTGCCGACCTCCGCGACGTCGATCACGGCTTTCTCCGGCGGGATGTGCAGCCGCTCGGCGACGGCCGTCATGATCCGCGCGTTGGCCTGGTGGGGGATGAGCAGGTCGACGTCCTCGGTCGTGTGACCGTTCTTCTCGAGCACCTCGCGGCATGCGGCCGACATCTCGACGACCGCGCGCTTGAACACCTCGCGCCCGTTGGGCATCCGGATCTTGTGGCGCTCGGCCGCGACCGTCGCCGGCGTGGCCGGCTCGCGCGAGCCGCCGCCCGGCAAGATGAGGATCTCCGCGGCGGTGCCGTCGGCGCCGAGAACTGTGCCCTCGATGCCGGGGCGGTCCGCGGCCTGCACGATCGCCGCGCCGGCGCCGTCGCCGAAGAGCACGCACGTCTGACGGTCGGAGAAATCGAGGATCCGGCTGTACACCTCGGCGCCCAGCAGCAGCACCGTGTCGGCGACGCCCGACTGGACAAACGCGGTCGCCGTCGCGAGGGCGTAGGAGAAGCCCGCGCAGGCGGCGTTCACGTCGAAGGCGGGGCACGACAACCCAAGTTTCTGTTGCACCCAGACGGCGGTCGACGGAAACGGCGTGTCGCCCGTCACACTCGCGCACACAATCATGTCGATCTGCGCCGGAGAGATGCCGGCGGTCGCAAACGCGATGGTCGACGCCTCGACGGCCAGGTCGGAGGTGACGACGCCCTCGTCGACAAAGTGCCGGGCGACGATGCCCGTGCGCTCGCGGATCCATTCGTCGGAGGTCTCGACCTTGTCCTCGAACCACGTGTTCGGGACGCGGTTGGGAGGAAGGACGGACCCGACGCCGGTGATCGTGGCGTATCTGGTCACGGTTCCCGAGCTTATCGGACGGCCCGTCGGGACGCCCTCAGGCACCCAAAACTGCCGCCGCCGCGGCCTCGGGGGAGCCCACCGCGACCCCCGTGGCCTCGGGGTCGATCCGTTTGAGCAGCTTGGTGAGCACGTCGCCCACGCCCGCCTCGAGGAATCGGTCCGCGCCCGCGCCGGCCAGGGTTCGTATTCCGGTCTCCCAACGCACCGGGGAGACCACCTGAGCGCCGAGCAGCTCGCGGAGGCGGGCGCCGTCGGTCACCAGCGCGCCGGAGACGTTCTCGGCGACCGGGACGGCGGGGTCGCGGACCTCGATGCGCTCGAGCGCATCCACAACCGGTGCCACGGCCGGACGCATCAGCTCGGAGTGGAACGCCCCCGCCACCGGCAGGCGAACGGCACGAACCCGCTGCTCCTTGGCCAGCGCTTCCAGACGCTCGATCGCCGCGACGTCGCCGCTCGCCACGCTTTGCACGGGGGAGTTCTCGTTCGCGACCACCAGCTCGTCTGTGCCTCGCGCCCGCTCGCAGAGGGTTGTCGCGCTGCCGGCGTCGAGGCCGAGCAGGGCGGCCATGGCGCCCGGTCGCGCCTCGCCGGCCCGCTGCATCGCCTCGCCACGCACCACCACCAGCGACAAGGCGTCGGGAAGCGAGATTGCCTCGGCGGCAACGACTGCCGCGAATTCTCCGAGCGAGTGACCGGCCACGCCCACGACGTCTGCGAGCCCCTCCGCCCGCAGAACCGCCCAGGCCGCGACATCGCAGGCGAGCAACGCTGGCTGGACGAATGCGGTCGTGGCCAGGGCATCCTCGTCGCGGCAGCCCTCCGCCAGATCGCGTCCGAGTGCCGCCGATGCCGCCTCGAGCACTGCCGCGGAAGCCGGATGGGCCGACCACGAATCGGCCATCCCGAGGAATTGCGACCCCTGTCCGGGAAAGACGACCGCGGTTCCCATGACGGGCCAGCCTAGCGGCCGGATGAGCAGCCAAGCTATCGGCCAAGCTATCGGCCAAGCTATCGGCCAAGCTATCGGGAGGAGGCTGTGACGCTCCCGTCACGAAGCGGGCCACAGGTTGCCACGGCCATGACCGGTCCTGTTGAATGAATGGGTTCCCATGGCCGCGAGTTCGCAGCGCAATACTTCTTCCCCCACGTCCCGATCTTCCCAAGGGGCGGAAGGGGTTCTCGGGTTCCTGGGTCGAGACATGGCTGTCGACCTAGGGACTGCGAACACGCTTGTCTACGTGCGAGGGCGCGGCGTGGTGCTCAACGAGCCCTCCGTGGTTGCGATCAACACGCTCACGGGGACGGTTCTTGCGGTCGGCGCCGAGGCCAAGCGGATGATCGGTCGTACCCCGAGCCACATCCAAGCGGTGCGCCCGCTCAAGGACGGCGTCATCGCCGACTTCGACGTCACCGAGAAGATGCTCCGGTATTTCATCCAGCGTGTGCACAAGCGCCGGCTGCTCGCGAAGCCGCGCGTGGTCGTCTGCGTGCCGAGCGGTATCACCGGCGTCGAGCAGCGCGCGGTCGAGGAGGCCACGATCGCCGCCGGCAGCCGTCGCGCCTACATCATCGAGGAGCCGATGGCCGCCGCGATCGGCGCCGGTCTTCCGATCCACGAGCCCACCGGCAACATGATCGTCGACATCGGGGGCGGCACGACCGAGGTGGCGGTCATCTCGCTCGGCGGCATCGTCACGTCGACGTCGATCCGCATCGGCGGCGACGAGCTCGACGAGGCGATCATCCAGCACGTCAAGAAGGAGTACTCGCTGCTGCTCGGCGAGCGCACGGCCGAGGCGATCAAACTCGCCATCGCGTCGGTGTTCCCGATGCCTGAGGAACTCGTGGCCGAGATCAAGGGCCGCGACCTTGTGAGCGGCCTGCCCAAGACGATCACGATCAGCGCCGAGGAAATCCGCCGCGCGGTCGAGGAGCCCGTCAACTCGATCATCGACGCGATCAAGACCACACTCGATCGCACGCCCCCGGAGCTCGCTGCCGACATCATGGACCGAGGCATCGTGCTTACCGGCGGCGGCGCGCTGCTGCGCGGCCTCGACAAGCGGCTGCGCCACGAGACCGGCATGCCGGTCCGCATCTCCGACATGCCGTTGCAGGCGGTCGTGCTCGGGTCCGGCAAGTGTCTCGAGGAGTTCGAGGTGCTGCAGCGGGTCCTGGTGAGCCCGAGCAGCCGGCGGTAGCCCGTGGCATCCCGATCGGGAAATCGCAACACCCGCCTGCTCGTTGTCGCGCTCGTCGCGGTCTCGCTCGCGATCATCACGCTCGACTACCGGCAGGGCCAGGCCGGGCCGCTTGCCGGCATGGGTCGCGGCGCACAGGCGTTTATGGCGCCGCTGCAGGAGGCCGTGACCTCGGCGACGCGCCCTGTCGGGGACTTCTTCTCGGGCCTCGCCCATCTCCCGTCGCTCTCGCGCGAGAACCAGGACCTGAAGGACCAGGTCGCTGACTTGCAGACCGAGGTCGCCGCCTACGCCCAGACCCAGGAGCAGCTCCAGCAGGTTCGCGATCTCCTCGGGCTCCGCGCGAGCCTCGACCCGGATTCGGTGGCCGCCGTCGTTATCGCCAACGGCCTGTCGAACTTCGACTACAGCGTGACGATCGACAAAGGATCCAACGACGGGATCGCGGTGGGACAGGCGGTGGTCACCGGGAGCGCGACGTCGTCGCGGCTGGTCGGCCAGGTCGTTGCCGTCACGCCGATCTCCGCCGATGTGCAGCTGGTGATCGACCGCGGGTTCTCGGTTGCGGGCGAGCTGAGCAGCTCGGGGGAGACCGGGCTCGTCGTGGGCCAGGGCGACCAGGACCTGCAGATGCAGACGCTCCCCATCGACGTGGAGATCCCGCAGGGAGACACGCCCGAGTACGTCTTCACCGTCAGCTACGAGATCCACGGCCAGCACGGCAGGTATCCGCCGGGCATCCTCATCGGTCAGGTGTCCTCGGTGCATCAAGGAACAAACGCGCTCGAGCCGGAGGTTTCGGTCAAGCCGGCGGTCGATTTCTCGGCGCTGGAGTTCGTGCTCGTGCTCAAGACGCCCGACGCCGGGGCCGGCGCGTGATCCGGCGCGTCATCTCGATCGCCGCGATCGTGGTCACCGCCGTGCTGTTGCAGTCGACGGTGTTCGCGCAGCTCCGATTGCTGGGTGTGCGACCGGAGCTGTTGATGCTCGTCACGATCATCCTCGCGCTGCTCGAGGGCCCGGCGGAGGGAGCCGTCGTCGGGTTCGTGTGCGGCCTCGCGCAGGACATGTTTCTCAACCAGCCGAAGGGGATCACCG
The DNA here is from genome assembly GCA_963816105.1 of uncultured Actinomycetes bacterium. Taxonomy (GTDB): domain Bacteria; phylum Actinomycetota; class UBA4738; order UBA4738; family HRBIN12; genus AC-51. The sequence continues at coordinate 361,031 of CAWFJH010000005.1, forward strand.
CGCTCACCCTGACGCTGCTCGGCTACGGCGTCGGAATGGCGCAGCAGTACATCACGTCGCCCTCGCCGCTCGTGCCGACGGTCGCGGTGGCGATCGCCACCACGATCGGCATGGCGTTCTACGAGGTCGTGGCGTTCCTCCTGGGGACGTTTGACGCGCCTGCGTCCTACGGCGTCCGCGTGGCGCTGCTCACCGCGCTCTACAACGCGATCCTCACACCGATCCTTTACCCCCTCCTGCGACGCATAGTTGAGGGATCCCGACCGCGCAGGGTGGTGCGTTTCTAAATGGAGAAGGCTTCGTCGCGCCTGCGTGTGCTCGCATTGCTTGTGGCGCTGATGTTCGTTGCGCTGTCCGCCCGCCTGTGGTTCCTGCAAGTCCTTGCCTCCCAGCAGTTCGAGCAGGAGGCCCTCGGGAACTCCATTCGGTTCGCCTACACGGACCCGCTTCGCGGGCAGATCTACGACGCGAAGGGCCGCCCGCTCGTCATGAACACGGAGAGCCTCGAGGTTCGCATCACGCCGAGCGAGCTCGGCCACCAGGGCGAGGCGGTCGTCCTTCGTGTATCGAGGCTCACCGGCGTGGATGCCGCGACGATCGCAATGGCGTTGCAGAGCAAGAAGTATCTGCCCACGCAGGCAATCCCCGTCGCGGAGTTCGTGCGCAAACAGGTCCAGTGGTACGTGCGCGAGAACCCGCGCAAGTTCCCCGGTGTCGAGGTCGTCGAGACCCCCGTGCGCTCTTATCCGAAGGGCGATCTCGCCGCCCAGGTGCTGGGCTACACCGGCTTGATCTCGCCCGACCAGTACGAGCAGCTCAAGCAGGACGGCTACGGGCTCAACGACACCGTCGGCCAGTCCGGCGTCGAGTTCACCTACGAGCAGTACCTGCGAGGCAAGCAGGGCAAGCAGAAGCTCATCGTCAACTCCGACGGCGATCTCATCCGGGCCCTCGGCACGATTCCGCCGACGGCGGGCGACGACCTGCAGCTCACGCTTGACGCGCGCGTGCAGGCGGCCGCGAAGCAGGCCCTGCTCGACGGGATGGCCAGCGCGCGCGCCTATCACGACGAGAACGGGGTGCCGTACAAGGCCAACGCCGGCTCCGTGGTGGTGCTCGACGCCAACACCGGAGGGGTGGTCGCGATGGTGTCGTACCCCGATTACGACCCCTCGTGGTACGTGCACGGCCTCACGCCGGCGCAGTCGCTGTACCTGAACAAGAACACCAACGCGCCGTCGCTCAACAGAGCGATCCAGTCGGCGTATACGCCAGGTTCGACGTTCAAGCCGATCACCGGTCTCGCGGCCGTCAAGGAGGGGTTCGCGTCGCTCGACGGGTACTACCCGTGCGTCCGCGGAGTACGTGAAGCCGGGCGATACGTCCGGCACCATCTTCAGCAACTGGACGACCGCCAACCTCGGGTACATGAGCATCGGCGAGGCGCTTCGAGATCTCGTGCGACACGGTCTTCGATGCGTTCGGCGCCAACTTCTACGATCGCTACGTACAGAACTCGATCGGCGAGCACTCCGACCTGCTGGAGCGGGATCTGCACGAGTGGGGGTTCGAGCAGTCGACGGGCGTCGACCTCCCGTACGAGGCGAGCGGGTTCGTGCCCGATCCGGCCTGGGCGTCACAGCCCGACGGCAGAGGGAGTTCGCTGTTCCCGTACGGCTGGGTTCCCGGTGGCGACATCCTCACCATGATCGGATCGGGGTACGTCAACGTGACGCCGCTCGCAGCTGGCGCGCGCATATGCGGCGATCGCCAACGGCGGCCACTTGTGCGAGCCCCACGTCGTCGACCAGGTCATCGGTGCCAACGGCGCGGTCAAGCGACAAGGTCGACGGTCACTGCGACAAGACGGTCCCGTACACATCCCAGCAGCTCTCGTACATCCGGGACGCGCTGCGCAGCGTGGTCGTCTTCCGGAACAGCACAGATGTGCGTTCGTCGGGATTCCCGACCTCGCAGGTCGCGGTCGCCGGCAAGACCGGCACCGCCGAGCGCCCGCCTGCACAGGACACGTCATGGTTCGCCTCGATGGTCGGCCCGAACCCGGATAAGCCCGACTACGTCATCGTGACGTCGGTGGAGCAGGGTGGCTTCGGCGGGCAGACCGCCGCGCCGATCACGCGGCGGGTGATCGACGCGCTCTATCCGCAGCTCGACGATTCCGCGCCCCTCAGCTGCGTGGCGAGTGACCGCTGATGGATGTCGTCGCGGGGAGGGTGTGGGCGGAGGAACGGCGGCCGATTCGTCACGTCGACTGGGTGCTGATCGTCATTACGATCGCCTTGTCGGTCGTCGGGCTTCTGCTGCTCTATTCCGCGACCAACCAGACCCTTCGCCAAGACGGCCTGGACCCGTTCGCCCGCGTCAACAAGCAGGCGTTCACGATGGGGCTCGGGCTTGTCGTGCTGCTCGTCGTCGCCGGGATCGACTACCGGTTCCTCAAGGTGTACGCGGGGTTCATCTATCTCGCGTCGCTGGTGCTGCTGCTGCTGGTGCGCGTTCCCGGTCTCGGCTCGACCGACGCGACCGGCACGGCACAGCGGTGGTTTGCGATCGGCGGGCTGCAGGTCACGCCATCGGAGTTCACCAAGATCGCGCTCATCATCATGCTTGCCGCGGTGCTCGCGGGACTGCGCACGCCCGAGCCGACGGTCGGCGATCTCATCAAGGTGCTCGCCCTTGCCGCCGTGCCGCTCGTCCTGGTGTTCCTCGGGCCCGACATCGGCACGTCGATCGGCATCACCGCGATCGTGGTCGGCATGCTGATCGTCGCCGGCACGCGCTTGAAGCATCTGCTCGTCCTGACGGCGGTCGGGGTCGTCCTTATCGCGCTGGTCTTCCAGTCCGGCGCGATCCAGGATTTCCAGCGTGAGCGGCTACAGGCGTTCCTCGACTCGTCCAACGTGTCCTCCGACGCCCGCTACAACCTCGACCAGTCGCTGATCGCCGTCGGGTCGGGCGGGCTGTTCGGCAAGGGCTACCTCCAGGGCACCCAGACGAACCTCGACTACGTGCCCGAACAGCACACCGACTTCATCTTCACGGTGGCGGGGGAGGAGTTCGGCTTCGTCGGGGCGCTCGCGGTGCTCGCGCTGTTCGCGCTGCTGCTGTGGCGCGCGATCCGCATCGCCTGGCTGGCGAAGGACCCGTTCGGCACCTACGTCGCGGCCGGCATCGCCTCGATGTTTGCGATCCAGATGTTCGTCAACGTCGGCATGGTGATCGGGATCATGCCGATCACCGGCATCCCGTTGCCGTTCCTGTCCTACGGCGGCACGTCGGTGCTGGTGAGCTTTGCCGCGATCGGGCTGCTCGAGAGCATCCACATGCGGCGGTTCACGTAGCGGCCGCGCCGCTCACCCGCCACAGGAACGTCGAGCCTCCAGGCCCCGTCTGCTCGAGCACCACATCGCCGTCCATCGCGAGCGCGGACATCCGTGCGATCGACAGACCGATCCCCGCTCCTTGGTGGGTTCGCGTGTGCAGCTGCTCGGCCTGCTCGAGCGGCTCGAAGATCCGCGAGACGGCATCGGGGTGGATGCCCGGTCCGTGATCCGAGACCCGCACGGTGAGGCCGTCGTGATCGCCGACCTGGATGAGCACCTCGCCGACGGCCGGGCTAAAGGCGAGGGCGTTGTCGACGAGCTCCTCCAGGATCCGCAGCCCGGCGGTCCGGTTGAGGGAGGTCATCGTCGGGCCGGGCGGGGCCTCGACCCGGATGCGCGGGTCGAGCTGGGCGACGTCGCGGGCCAGATCCGTGACGTTCAGCCACTCGGTCAGGCCGGCCTCGATGACTGCCTCGAACCGTTGCACCAGCCGTGCGAGCCCCTCGGCGCGCTCGATGAGCGAGTCGAGCGCGCCCTCGAGGTCGGCCGCGGGCATCTGCCCGCGCTTCATCGTCTGGGCCACCCCGAGGATGACCGTGATCGGCGTGCGGAGCTCGTGGCCGACGCGACCGATGAGCTGCTGGCGGTGCGCGGCGCGCTCGAGCAGGGCCTCCTGGGCCATCTCGAGCTGGCGCGCCCGCCGGCGCTCGCGCTCGAGCGCGTCGGTGAGTTCCTCGATGACGACGGGCGTCACTTCCGGGGACAGCAGCGCCCCGCCGTGGACCGCCTCACGGACCGCGTGGACGATGGCGTCGCCGTCGGAGTCCTTGAGCACGTAGCCGGATGCGCCCGCGACGAGCATGTCGCGCACCGCCCGCTGCTCTTCCATGCTGGAGAGTGCGACCACGCCGAGAGCCGGGCGGCTGGCCTTGAGCCGCCGGGTGGTTTCGATACCGTCCATCTCCGGCATCCGGACGTCCATCAACACGACGTCGGGCGCGAGCTGGCGCACCATCTCGATCGCCTCCGGGCCCGAGCGCGCCTGCCCGATGACCTCGAGGTCCTCCCCGCTCAGCAGGAAGACCAGCGATTCGCGAAAGCCGTCGTTGTCGTCGACGACAAGGACGCGAATGCGCTCGGTGGCACCGAGGGGAAGGGTCGCGCTCACCTAGGAAGCATCGGTGCGCCCGGGATGGACGGCTATCCAACCGATGTCCGGTTCTTCGGGGGACAGACCTGTCGGGCATATGGCCCACAATCGGGGATTCGCGCCGCCTGAGCGGGTCGGCGTCTGCCTGCTGGTAAGCTGGCCCACAGATGTGACCGCCGGGGCGGACAACCGCACCCGAGCGGCTGAACAAACGTCGAGGTGGTGCGCGAGCCCCGCCGGCAGCCGTCAGAACGGCGCCGCGGCGGTCCGCAGCACCGGATCGGAACGTACCGGGTGCCAACAGTGCGCAGCCGGGCGCGCGATTTCCGCCGCGCCGGCTTCCCTGCAACACACACCCGCCCGTCCTCAGGACAGGCGGTTAGACGGAACGTTCCCTCCGATTGCGGCATCCCTCGCGCGACGCGAGAGGAGTGATCCGAATCATGGATCAGGACACGAACACGGCGCCCGCCGTGGAGCAACACCCCGCCGGTACCTCCGGCGAGCCTGAGCAGCCCCGCCGCCGGTCCGAGTGGGGCAAGGTGCAGGTCAAGCCCCCGGTCAAGAAGGCGGACGCCGCAACCCCTGCGGCACCCGCCGCCGCGACCGTTGTGGCCGAGCCGGCCGCGAAGCCCACGCCGAGGACCCCGGCGCGCACGCCAGTCGAGAAGACGGCACCGGCGCCTCGGCCCCGCCCGCAGCGCAGTTCCGCGCCGCCGTCCGCCGACGGTGAGGCGGCTCCCAAGGCCGAGGACCGACCCGCCGGCGACGACGCCGGGGACGCCACGACGCCGCCGCGTCGCAACCGCCGCCGAGGCGGACGCGGTCGTGGCGGCGCCGCGAAGAAGCCGCCGATCGAGGACGGCGAGAGCGCCGAGCGCGCGACCGCCGACGCCCGCGACGGAAAGACCGACAAGCCCGCGAAGGCCGAGAAAGCCGACAAGGGCGACCGGCCCGACAAGCAGCCCGCCAAGAAGCCCGCCAAGGACAAGGTCGAGAAGACCCCAAAGGCGGAGAAGACCGAGACCACCGAGAAGGCGGAGTCCACCGGCGATGTCGCGATGCCGGCAGCGAAGAAGCGCCGCCGCCGCGGTGGCCGCGGCCGGGGTGGCAAGAACAAGACCACCACCAGCGCCGACACGCCGGAAACGCAGCGTGACGACGCGACGCCCGACACGGACGATGCCGAGAAGGCGCGGCCGAGCCGGCGCCGCAGCGGCCAGCGTCCCGATTCCTCCCCGGGCAAGCGCTCGGCGAAGTCGATCGAGGAGCAGGTCGCCGCGGGCGGTCCCACACGCGGGATCCGCACCTCGCGCACGCGCACCGGCCGGATCGGCCGTCGTCGCGAGCCCATGATTCTGCCGCCACGCATCACCGACAAGGTGATGGTGATCACCGAGCACGGCGAGCGCGATCAGATCGCCGTGCTTGAGGAAGACGTCCTCGTCCAGCACTACGTCACCCGCGCCGGCGCGACATCGATGGTCGGCAACGTCTATCTCGGCCGCGTCCAAAACGTGCTGCCGGGAATGGAGGCCGCGTTCGTCGACGTGGGCCGGGGTCGCAACGGCGTGCTCTACGCCGGCGAGGTCAACTACAGTCCCGAGGACATCGACGGCCCGGCCCCGCGGATCGAGCAGCTGCTCAAGCCCGGACAGGCCGTGATGGTCCAGGTCACCAAGGACCCGATGGGCGGCAAGGGTGCGCGCCTGACCGCGAACCTCAGCCTCGCCGGTCGGTACATCGTGCTCGCCCCCAACCAGGACCTGCAAGGAATCAGCCGCCGTCTGGGCGACGACGCGCGCAAGCGCTTGAAGTCGCTGCTCAAGCGTGTCAAGCCGCCACAGCACGGCGTGATCGTGCGCACTGCCGCCGAGGGAGCCACCGAGGAAGCCCTCGAGGCCGACCTTCGCCGGCTGCTCGAGATCTGGGACGACATCCAGAAGTCGGCCAAGAAGGGCAAGGCGCCGACCGGCTTGTACGAGGAGCCGGAGCTCACGGTGCGGGTCGTTCGCGACCTGTTCACCGATGAGGAGTTCAAGGTCCTCGACACCGACTCGCCGCGCATCTACGGCAAGATCACCGAGTATCTCAAGGAGGTTGCGCCCGACCTTGCCGAGAAGGTGAAGCTGCACGAGGGCAAGCTGTCGGCCTTCGAGGAGCACCGGATCGTCGAGCAGATCCACAAGGCGCTCGACAAGAAGGTCTGGCTCCCCTCCGGGGGCTATCTGTTCATCGAGCGCACCGAGGCGATGACGATCGTCGACGTCAACACCGGCAAGTCCGTCGGCAAGACCAACCTCGAGGCGACGGTCGTGAACACCAACCTCGAGGCCGCACGCGAGGTCGCCCGGCAGCTGCGCCTCCGCGATATCGGCGGCATCATCGTGATCGACTTCATCGACATGCTCTTGGAGAAGAACAAGAAGCAGGTCGAGGACACGATGCGCGAGGCGCTCGCGCTCGACAAGACACGATCGCAGGTGTTCGAGATCGGCCCGCTCGGCCTGATGCAGGTCACACGCAAGCGGGTATCCTCGGGCCTCGTCGAGTCGTTCTCCGAAACCTGCCCCACCTGCGAGGGCCGGGGCATCATCCTCAACTACGACGTGAACTGAAAGGACGCAGCATGTACGCGGTCATCAAAGCGGGCGGCAAGCAGCACAAGGTGCAGGCCGGCGATGTGATCGAGGTCGAGAAGATCCTCGACGCGGACGAGACGCTGACGTTCACACCACTGCTCGTCGTCGACGACGCCGGCAAGGCCCACGCGGGCTCCGCGGCCGCCAAGGCGACCGTGACCGCCAAGCCCGTCGGCGAGACCAAGGGCGACAAGGTGAAGGTAGTGAAGTACCGGCCCAAGACCGGGTACAACAGGAAGACCGGCCACCGGCAGCGGTACACGCTGATCGAGATCGAGCAGGTCAGCCTCGGCTGACCGTTGATAGGGTTGACGAGCGATGGCACACAAAAAGGGCGGCGGCTCCTCACGCAACGGGCGCGACTCGAACGCCAAGCGCCTCGGCACGAAGGTCTACGGCGGCCAGGTCGTGACGGCCGGCTCGATCATCGTGCGGCAGCGCGGTACTCGTATCCACCCCGGTGAGGGTGTGGGCAAGGGCGGTGACGACACGTTGTTCGCAACGCGTGCCGGTCAGGTCCGATTCCACGAGTCGCGCGGGCGCACCTTCGCGATCGTCGACCCGGTCCTCGAGCCCGCGACCGTCTAGCGCTCGCCCGTTCCCCGTTTCGCCGTCGCGATCGCCGTCTTCGCCGCGCGATGCCAATCCTTGACCGTCTGGCCGTAGTTCGCCGACACACTCGCGAGATACCCCGCGTTGCTGCGGCGCTGACGCCGCCTCGACGGCGTCCGGTTGCGGCCGATCGCGATCGTGGTCGGGGGCGGCGCGTTCGGATCCGGCATCTCCGGGTGCAGCGGCGGCGGCTTGCTGAAGTAGAACGCCGTGATGCGACGCGCGCCCTCCTCTTCGGAGTGCACGATCAGGATGGGGGAACCCATGACCCGCTTGACGCGGCTGACGTCGCGGAGGTCGATCGTGCGGGCCTGCTGCTCCTCGGTGGCCGCGAAGCGCAGGGCGTCCTCGTCCAGCCGGAGCACCCCCTCGACGTCGTCGGTGGAACGGTCCAGTTGCACCATCCACACGATCGTCGGCTCGGGCACCCGTCTATCTTGCCCGCACGGCCCGGCCTCGACCACCTACCCTGAGGGCCATGGCCTTCGTCGACGAGTGCACGCTGTATGTGACCGCCGGAAACGGGGGCGCCGGTTCGGCCTCGATGCACTCGGAGCCGTTCAAGCCGCGTGGCGGCCCCAACGGCGGCCGTGGGGGCGACGGCGGGTCGGTGATCCTCGAGGTCACGACCGGTGTGAGCGATCTGTCCTGGCTCGCCGACCATCCGCATCAGCGGGCCGTCCACGGCGGCCCGGGGCGCTCGGCCAATCGTGACGGCGCGACCGGGCCCGACCTCGTCCTGCCCGTTCCCGACGGCACCGTGGTGCTCGACGACCACGGCGGGCTCGTCGCGGACCTCGTCGGCGACGGGTTCCGGGCGGAGATCGCGCGCGGCGGACGCGGCGGACGCGGCAATGCGTCGCTCGCCTCCTCGCGCAACCGGGCGCCGCGAACCGCCGAGCCCGGCGAGGACGGCGAGGATCGCATGCTCCATCTCGAGTTGCGCTCGGTGGCCGACGTCGGGCTGGTCGGGCTGCCCAACGCGGGCAAGTCGACGCTGCTGTCGCGCATGACCGCGGCGAAGCCGAAGATCGCCGACTATCCGTTTACGACGCTGACGCCCAACCTCGGCGTCGCCGGCGACGACGCCGAACGCTTCGTCGTCGCCGACGTGCCCGGGCTCATCGAGGGCGCGGCCGCCGGCAAGGGGCTCGGGCACCGGTTCCTGCGCCATGTGGTTCGTTGCCGCGCGCTGGTACTCGTGGTGGATCTTGCGGCGGACGATCCTGCCGCCGACCTTGCGACCCTGCGAGCCGAGCTCGCCGCCTACGACGCGGCGCTCGGGGCGCGGCGTGCGGTGGTTGTCGGCACCAAGGCCGACCTCGTCGAGGAGCCCGCCGCGGTGGCGGCCACGCTCGGCGATGACGTCGCGGTCGTCTCCGCGATGACCGGCGAGGGTCTCGAGCCCCTGCTCGAACGTCTCTCGCTGCTCGCCGACGAGGCCGCGGCCGCCGAACCCGAGGCCGCGCCGACCGTCATCCTTCGTCCCGGGCGCCCGCGATTCACGGTGGCTCGTCACGACGACGGCTCTTGGGAGGTCCGCGGCCAATCGGTGGAGCGCTGGGTGATGGACACGGACCTGGACGACGACGGCCAGGTGCGCCGGCTGCAGGCTCGTCTCAAGAAGGAAGGTGTCGATCGCGTGCTCAGATCCCGCGGCGCACGCAAGGGCGACGATGTCCAGATCCGCGGACGGGTGTTCGAGTTCGTGCCCGACGACGAGGAGGAGACGAGGGCGGATGCCTGATCGCCAACGTCTGCTGAACGAAGAGGAAACCGGGGCGGACGCATTCGACGCAGTGCTCGCGCGGATTCCCGAAGACCGGTGGAATGAGGCGGCGATCCCGCCCGACGGGTGGACGCCCATCGTGCTGCTCGGGCACATGGCGTGGTGGCTCGACGAATGCGGCCGCGTACTCGAAGCGATGACCGCCGGCACCTGGGAGCCCGACGCCGAGTCCGAAGAGACCCCCGAGTCGGTCGCGGCAACGAACGCCGAGCACGCGGCGCGGGCGGCCGCGCTGACCAGATCGGGGGCCGAGGCGGCCGTCGCGGCCGCCCGGACTCGCGCCCGGGCCGCGTGGAGCGCCGTGCCAGAGCTCACGCGCGACGCGTGGAGCTGGTTCGAGGAGTCCGGCCCGAACCACTACGCCAAACACGTGCACGACCTCACCGCTTGGCTCGCCGACACGACGTCGGACCCGGCGGTCGGCCGGCTTCTGCAGGACGACGCCGACGTCTGGGTTCCGTTCGCCCGGCTCCTCGAGGCGATCGACCCGGTCGCCCGCGACGACGACGGCTGGTCGACGGCCCTCGTCTGTCACCACGTGGCCGCATGGATGGACCTGGCCTCCGATGCGATCGAAGGCAACCGGGGCTGGAACGAGACCGAGGACGTCGAGGTCGACGCGTTCAACGCCAGGACCATGGAGGGATCGCGCGGCATCGCCTTCGGCGAGGCGCGAGTCGCGCTGGAGGAAGCCCGGGCTCGCCTGCGCACGGCGCTGAGCTCGCTCGCCGAGCCTTCGGACGGTGCCAAGGAGGCGTTCTTCTCCAGCACGGTCGAGCACTACGAAGAGCATCTTCCAATGCTCGAGCGGCTGAACGGTTCCGCCGGATCGGTGCCCTAGACTCCGACCCGATGGCGGCACGCCGGGGCGTGATGGGGGGCACCTTCGATCCCATCCACGTCGGCCACCTCGTCACCGCCGAGGAAGCGCTGCATCAGTTCGCGTTGGACGAGGTCGTCTTCATCCCCACGGGACGGCCCTGGATGAAGGAGCATCAGGTCGTCGCACCTGCCGAAGACCGCTACCGGATGACCGAGATCGGCATCGCGACCGAGCCGCGTTTTCGCGTCTCGCGTATCGAGGTGGACCGCGGCGGCGCGACCTACACGGTGGATACCCTCCGCGCGCTCCGCGACGAGGACCCGACGGTGGACCTCTGGTTCATCACCGGTGCCGACGCGATGCGCGAGATCGTCGAGTGGAAGGAGCCCGACGCGCTCTTCGATCTCGCCCACTTCATCGCCGCGACCCGCCCCGGCACCGACGCCTCGCAGCTCGAGGATCGTCCCGGCGTCTCGGTCATGCAGATCCCGGCGCTCGCGATCAGCTCGACCGACATCCGCCGCCGCGTCCAGGCAGGACGTCCGATCCGCTTCCTGGTGCCCGCCGGCGTCGAGGACTACATCGAGGACAAGGGGCTCTATCGGTGAGCGACGAGCTTCGTCCCACGCGCGCCGAGCGTTCCCAGCGCGGCGAGCGGCGACGCCGGATCTGGGGTGCGGTGGCGATCGTGGTGGTACTGGCGGTGCTCGTCGCGGTGGTCGTGGCGCGAAGCGGCGACGACGGAACCCCGGCCGCAACGCCGTCGGCGACGACGTCGCCGTCGGCGCCCGCCGGTCCCGCCGATCTGCTGGCCTTCTCGGTGACCGGAGCGCCGCACGCCTTGCTCGCGACTGTGGGCAGGGGCACCGTCGACGCGTCCGTGGTGCTTCCGTCCGACCTCACCCTCACGATGCCCGGCTCCGGGGAGATCACCACCGAGCAGCTGCAGCAGCTCGACGGCGGCTCGATGCGTATCGGTGTGTCCAACGTCGACGGCGCATGGAACGAGCACTACGCGGTGATGGACCTCATCTCGTTCGGCGACGCCGTCGACCGGCTCGGCGGTCTCAACGCCGACCTCCAGGATGCCTACGTGACCGGTGCGGACGTCATCGGACCGGGCCAGATCCACCTGACGGGCGACCAGGTCGTCGCCTTGCTCCGCGCAGACGAGGATGACATCGCCGCCCGCTGGGCCGACGTGTTGACCGCGTTTCTCGCCGCGCAGCCCAACCTCGCCTCCAACGACTTCACCGAGACCGACGACGCGCAGGCGGCGGCGGAGATGCTCGGCGCAGGGGCGGCGCCCGCCCAAATCCTCCCGACGCAGGTGGTCGGGGGAACGGCCATGATCGCCGCGCAGCCCGACCTGGACGAGCTCATGACCCAGCTGTTCGGCACGCCGACCCCGTTGCGCGCCGAGGTTCGCAACGGCAACGGCCAGCCGGGAGTGGGGGAGTCCGTCGGCGCCCGGCTCATCCCCGCGGGCTTCCGCATCGTGCTCTCGGACAACGCCGACACCTTCGATCACCAGACGACGCAGATCATCGCGGCGGGGACCGAGAACGCCGGCGCCGCGCAGGACGCCAAGCAGGCGCTCGGCATCGGGAAGGTGATCGTGTCCCAGGTATCCTCGGGCTTGGCCGACGTCTCCGTGATCGTCGGCCAGGACTATCACGGATGACGAAGACGCAATCGATCTCGCGGGCGATCGCCCTCGCCGCAGCCGAGGCCGCCCGCGACAAGCAGGCGGTCGACGTCGTCGTCCTCGACGTTGCCGAACTCCTGTCGATCACCGACTACTTTGTGATCTGCTCGGTGACGTCCAACCGGCAGTTGAAGACGGTTATCGAAGCCGTCGAACAGCGGGTCCGCGAGGAGATCGACCTGCGCCCCGTCCGCCGCGAGGGCGAGGCCGACGCAGGCTGGTGGCTGCTCGACTACATCGACGTAGTCGTGCACGTCTTCGGCACTGTGGAACGGGCGTACTACGACCTCGAGCGCCTGTGGAGCGACGCTCCGAGGCCCGCCTGGGCCTCCGAAGGGGCGGCCAGGTCTGCGGGGTAGACTGCAGACTTCCGGGCCCATAGCTCAGCTGGTAGAGCGCATGGCTGGCAGCCATGAGGTCAGGGGTTCGATCCCCCTTGGGTCCACCGAAATCCGCAGGTCCTGTCTCCCAGTCAGTACACCGCGAGCTGTTCTCGCGTCAGGCCGGACAGGCCCATCTTGTCCATCGTGCGGGCACGCTCGGTGGCGAAGTCTTCGCCCACGACGATCGAGGCGATGCGGATGACGGCATCCATGGTGGGGGTGGGCACCGACAGGTGCCGAGCCAGGTCGGTGAGGAACACCATTGAGTAGCCCACGTCCTCGGTCAGGTAGCGATGATGAAGCTCGCCCTGCGCCTTGATGCCACGAAAGCCTGGTGCGGTGGAGTAGCCGGTGGAGTAGTTGGACTCTCTCATGTAGCCCTGCCGGACTCCGAGATCCGGCTCGGCAAGGATTTCCACGCCCAAGGCCTTTGCGACGGACTGCCGCTCGCCGTCGACCGCCTTCATGAGGCGACCGACCGCCTCGGTAACCCCTTCCTCATAGAACATGAAATCACCACCCGTGCGTTCGATGAGGGCGGCGTTGAGCAAGGTGACGGCCGGATGGATGACCGGGTTGCCGTTCTGCAGCGTGGTCTGGAAGATCCCCGCGGCCTCGTCGGTGTTGCGGTACACCTGCCGCAGGACCTCCAGCAGGCGAGGTGTGTTGCTGCGCGGGGCGGCAGCGGCCGAGAAGCCGGTGTCGAAGCGGTGGAAGATCCGCACACTGGCGTGCATCGATGCGCGTGCGGCGTACGGCAGCGTACTGGTCTCGCCCACGACGACGGTCTCGTCATAGAGGTCCAACCCCGCTGCGTGTTTGAAGGCCAGACTGCCGACGCACGAACTGGGGCAGACCACGACGGTCATCCCGGGGCGCAGGTGACCGCGAGTGTCATGGCCGAACGGCTCCGTGGCATAAGCGGGACCGACGACGAAGACCACGTCCACACCGTCCAGCGCCTCGGCGATGTCGGTGGTGACCGTCGCCAGAGAGACGAACCCCTCAAGCTTGCCCTCTGCTTGGATCCCGCCGCGCTCGCGGACCGGCACCAGATGGTGCTCATGGGCATGTTGTGCGTACAGGGCGACCTCATGCCCCTGACTCGTCCACTCGTAGGCGACCGCTAGCCCTCCACCGCCGGCACCCAGCACCGCTATCCTCATTCGGCTGACTCCCTTCGTGCGCACGACTGCAGCGTCGTCAACCCAACCGTCTCACACAGAGGCTGCGCGACGTCGAGCGGCATCGTCCGTTACGGCGATGCGTGAGTTCGACCATGTTGTCGCCGCTTGGCGCGGAGACGACACGGCAGTGATCCTCAAGGACTACCCGTCCGCGCCCTTGCGGTCGAACTCGAGGGCAGGGGCTTCTTCACCCGTAACTTCTTCGGGCGGAGTAGGACGTTCAGGGAGGGCGAGCTGACCAAGCGGACGCTCCCAGCCCGGTCTCGGGACGACGCTCGGAAGCGGGCGATGATTGCGGATCACGATGCCCACACGCCTGGGAGGCTGTTTACGCAGGTCAGAGATGGGGTATCGACCCCCCTTGGGTCCACTAGCCTCTCCGACTACCCGGCTGAGCGACCTCGCCGTGGATTCCTTAGTCGCTCCACGCCGGGACGGCGTTCGGTCCCTCGCCCATCGCAGACGCTCCTCCGATAGGTCCGATCGCTCAGGTGATCCTCACTGCCTCGGCGTCAGAGCGGAGCAGCTCCGCGAGGGGCGTAGGGTGCGGGCAACTGATCGTCGCGTTGCATGAGAGGTGACACGGACGATGCGGATGCTCTTCACGTCGACGCCGGGTCTCGGCAGCTTCCATCCGATCATGGCGCTCGCGCTCGCGGCTCGCGTTGCGGGCCATGAGGTGGCGTTCGCGACGTCCGACGAGCGCCGCGCGGTCATCGAGCGCTCCGGGCTCGAGTTCTTCCCGGCCGGCAAAGGTGCGGCGAAGACGCGGGCGATGGTGGTTGAGCGGTACCCCGACCTGCGCCTGCCCGGTACCGGTGGCGGAACTCCGCCGGTCGACAGGGAGAGCACGGTACGTGCGCGGCGCCTCTTCTTCGGCGATGTGTACGTCGAAGCGATGCTGCCCGGGCTGCTGGAAGCGATTCGCCGGTGGCACCCGGCCGTCCTGATCCGCGCGCACCTGACGTATGCGGGTTGGATCGCGGCAGAGGAGTGTGGCATCCCATACGTCACGGTGGTGGAGTACGCGTCCGGGGAGCCAGGTTGGAGCGAGGAGGGCATGAGGACCACGCTCAACGGTTGGCGCGAGCGCCGAGGCCTGACGCCCGACCTCGAACTCGCGAGGCTCCACCGTTTCCTGACGCTCTCGCCATTCCCGCCTTCATTGCGTCATGCCGACTCGCCGTTGGGCGCAACAACACGGCGCACCATGCCGCTGATCTTCAGTGAATCGACGGACGACGTGCTGCCCGAGTGGGTCGAAACCCTCCCGAGCCGGCCCATCGTCCATGCGTCGCTCGGGACCGTTGCGGGCCGCCTCGACCTCTTGCGCGTGATGGTCGAAGGCGCGGCGAACGAGGCGTACACACTGATCCTCGCGACCGGTCCCTCCAACGATCCTGCGACGTTCGGACCTCTGCCGCAGAACGTGCGCGCCGCCGCGTACATCCCGCACTCGTTGCTCCTGCCCCGCTGCGACGCGATCATCACGCACGCCGGTGCGGGCACGCTGATCGCATCGATCAACGCCGGACTTCCGATGGTGTTCGTGCCGCTGTTCGGCGATCAGCCTGCGAACGCGGAGTGCGCAGCCGCGGCGGGGGCGGGGATCGTGCTCGACCACGCCACGCTCACGCCGGAGGCGGTGCACGACGCGGTGTACGCCGTGCTTCATGACGAGCGCTATCGCAGCGCTGTCAAAGCGCTGCGGCGTGAGATCGCCGCACTGCCACCGCATGACGAGGCGGTTGGATGGATCGCGGAGATCGCGCGGACGAAGGCGCCGCTGCCGTCTATCGCGAATTGACGCGAGCCGCGGTGAGCGGCGGACTACTTCGTGCTGGCGTTGTTCTCGACCAGCAGGCTGACGAACCAATTCAGCTGGTCGTCCTCGTCGTCGAGCAAGAGCGCGTCGACGATCGATATCTCTGGGGGCTCGACATCGACATGCCCGGCGTCGAGCGTTCGCGCAACGGCTCGGGCAGTCAACTGATCGGGTTGCAGATGTCCGTTTCCCATGACTGACACGTTACGTCTCGGCATCGCGCTCAGTTGTCGGCTGAACGAGTGATTCGATGGGGGACGTTGTTGTGTGGGACGTCCGCCGATACGCGAGCTTGGGACACGCTGCTTGACGGCAGCTACCATCCCGAGCGTGACGGACAAGCGGCCCATCGTGCGGAAGCAATGGCTGATCGCGATGGCGATCGTCGTCGTGGCGTTGCTGGCCATCGTCTTTGCGACGTGCGGAACCGTCCACGTGGGCACCTGACGGGGACTTTCCCTCGGTGCCTCGCGAAATGCCGTTCAGGCAAGGGTCTCTTACGCTCCTGTCGCGAGGCCACGTTTCTCCGACGGAGGTGTGGGCCGGATGGCAGGGATGGACTTCACGGGCACGATCAACGTCGACATTCGCGACTCGGAGCCCGACTGGCCCTCATGCTCGTGCGCGAGTAACCGTGTCGGGCTTGGAGGAGCCGGCAATGGCGCTGGCGTCGTGGAACGACACGCCGACTACGGGGCCGCGCCCGCCCGCTCGACGCGCTCGCGGATGCCGCGCAGGTGGCTCCGCGCCATGACAAAGTCCATCCAGAGCAGCGATCGGTACGCCAAAGCGAGCAGCGGCGGTCCCATTGCGCCGCGCGTGCGGAGATGCAGCCTCGTCGCGCCTGGTTCCGCCTCCTCGAGGGTGTAGGTCCAGACCCAGTCGATCCAGCCGCCCGGCGGCCACGGCGGCAGATGGGTGCGCGAGCGGAGCACCAGCCGCCCGGCGTCGTCCAGCGCTTCGACGACGAAGTGGACGCCGGTCTCGGGCGGCCCGTCGGGGATGCGGTCGCCGACCTCAAGCGCCTGCAGCTCGGGAACGATCTCCTCGGCGCTCGGGTCGTTCGCCGGGAACAGCAGTCGGTCCACCCAGCGGTACGTGTACCACCCGGCGCGATGCCAGCCCATCTGCAGGAGCCATGGCCAGACCTCGGCCGGCGGTGCATGGATCGTGATGCCGTGGTTCGTCGTAATGGTCGCTTCCGGAACGAGGTCGTCGCTCGGCAAGCGGCGGGCTCGTTCCTCGGGCGTGCTTCCCCACGTCGCGCCGAGGTACTCGGCCAGCCCGTAGCCGCCGAGCGCGAGCACCAGGGCGAGCCGGCCCCGCGACATCAGGCCGGGTGCCGCTCGATCAGATCGCGGATGTACGGGTTTAACACGTCGTGGGTATGCCCATAGATGGAGCAGTGCCCCATTCCTTCGAACAGGTGGAGCTCCGCCGTGGGCGTGAGCGCGACCAGCTCCTCGGCGTCCTGCGGCGGCGCCTGCACGTCCTCGGTGAAGGCCAGCACGTGCATCGGCACCGTGCAGCCGGGGAGCTCCTCGCGCTGGTCGTAGCGCAGGCACGCCTCCCACTGCGGAATGAGCGCGACCTCGTTCTCGCCCGTGTCGATCCAGGCCGTCAGCTCCTCGCGGAGCTTCGGCCACAGCTCGCGATCGCCGAGCACGCGCGCCGGGTACTGCAGCGCCGCGTAGTGGGTCACCGCCATCATTCCCGAGAGCCTGCCGCCGGCCCGGCGGAATTCGATTTCGGCCTCCTGGTAGTCCCAGCCCCACTCGACGCTTCGGGCACCCGTGCCCATCACGATCGCGCAGCGCACGAGGTCAGGGCGGTCAAGCGCGACCTGCTGCACGATCGCCGAGCCGAACGAAAGGCCGACGAGGGCGACGGGCGGCTCGCAGACCGCCTCGACCAACTCGGCGGTATCCCTCGAGAACGAGGCGAGCGGCCACGGCATCGGCACGTCGCTCGTCGTCTCCCCGATGCCGCGGTTGTCGAACAAGGTGTTGCGATAGGACCCGCCGAAGAACGGCATCTGATACGGCACCCAGTCACTCCACAGTCCGCCGCCGCCGGAGACCCAGACCACATCTGGGCCTTCCCCCTCCTGCTCGTAGTGCAGCGTCGCCTCGGTGCCTTCGAACGTTGCCATCTGCGTCTCCTCGGGCGACTCCGATCCGAGCCCTGCGAAGCAGCGTATCCCAGAGGCCCGAAGGTCCCCTCGGCATAGGTCCCCTCGACCCCTTCCTCGCGGCGAGGTGTCGTTGAGTATCGGGGCAACGAAGGGGCACACAGCCTCTGATGAACCCAAAGGGGGGAGTCATGGATCGCAAGGGATGGGACCGGCTGGTGAGCTGGTCAGGACTAATCGTCGCGATTGTGCTGATTCTTGTCGGTTCGATGGCCATCTACGGCGGGCGGTTCGGACAGGACAACGTCAAGGACCGACTGGCGCCCGAGATGGTGTCGTTCCCGCCGCTGTCCGCGATGACGGCTGACGAGCAGCAGAAGGTCGGCGAGTTCGCCGGCCAGCAGGTCACGACCGGACCGCAGGCCGAGGCGTTCGCCCGGTACATCGAGGGCCACCTCGCCGAGGTGAACGAGGGCCAGACCTACTCACAAACGAGCGCTCTGGCGCGCGATGAGAACACACCGCCGACGGAGGCCGCGGACCTGGCGATCAAGGCCGACATCTTGTTCAAGGGCGAGACGCTCCGGGCGATCCTGCTGAACGCCTACGGTTGGTGGACGGTTGCCACGATTGCCCTGTGGGCGGGCGTGGTGATGGTCGTCGCGGGCATCGCGATGCTGGTGCTGGCGATCCTCGGGTTCCGCCACATGCGGCGGTTCGAGAACGAGGTGATCGTGACGAGGGACGACAAGGTGCCGGCGACCGTCTGAGCGTACGACCGTCGCACCGCCTCGCAGGCCGGCGGCCCTTCGGGCCGCCGGCCGTTCCATGTCTAGACTCGCCGGACGTGGAGCAGTCGATGTGGCCTGAGGGCAAGCGCAGCGCCGTCGCGTTCTCGTTCGACGTCGACGCAGAGGAAGGCGTGCTCGCGGCCGATCCCGCCAACGCCGGGCGGCCGGGCGTGTTGTCGCAGGGCACCTATGGCGCGAAGATCGCGGTCCCGCTTCTGCTGGAGCTGCTCGCCGCCAGGGGCGTGCGCGCGACCTTCTTCGTGCCGGGCCGTACCGCCGAGCGGCACCCGGAGCGGATCGCCGAGATCGTGGCCGCCGGGCACGAGCTCGCGCACCACGGCTACACCCACACCTCGCCGAGCGACCTCTCTCCGGAGGAGGAGGACAACGAGCTCGGCAAGGGTCTCGAGGTGCTGCGGTCGTTCAACGCGGAGGTCGTCGGATATCGCTCGCCCGCCTGGGACTTCAGCGCGCACACCGAGGATCTGCTGGTGCGCCACGGGTTCGCCTACTCCTCCAACTTTATGGACGATCTGCGGCCGTACCGCCGCGAGGCGTCCGGGATCGTTGAGGTGCCGATCCAGTGGACGCTCGATGACGCCGCCTACTTCTGGTTCGACGCCGAGAGTTGGAACAAGACGATCTCGACCGCCTCCGCGGTCCGCGAGATCTGGGAAGGGGAGCTTCGTGGCTACCGCAAGCTCGGTGGCGCGCTCGTGCTGACGATGCACCCCGAGATCATTGGGCGCCCCTACCGGCTCGAGCTGCTCGAGGGCTTCCTCGATCACGTGCTCGGCCACGACGACGTGTGGGTGGCCACGTGCCGCGAGCTCGCGGAGCGTGTGCCATGACCGCGTTCCCGCACGTCCGCGTCCGCGGTGGCGATCCGCGCTCGCGCGGGCGCGCCTACGGCGAGGAGGCGCGCGAGCGCGTGCACCGATCCGTGGAGGCCTATCGAGAGGTGTTCGCGTCCTACGCCGGCTGGCGTTGGGACGCCGTGCGCGAACAGGCGCTCGCCTACCGCGAGCCGATCGAACGCTTCGACCCGAGACTCGCAGAGGAGATCCGCGGGATCGCCGACGGGGCCGGTCTCGAGGAGGCGGACATCCTGGCGATCAACGTGCGCACCGAGGTGATGTTCGCCGCAAAGGCCCGCGACGCGGCCGGCGGGTCGCGGCGTCCGGGGGAGTGCTCGGCGTTCGCGGTGCTGCCGGAGCGAAGCGCCGCCGGCCACACCCTCATCGGGCAGAACTGGGATTGGCTGCTGCACGCGTACGACACGTGCGTCGTACTCGAAGTGACGCGGGACGACGGACCCGACTACGTGACGGTCGTCGAAGCCGGCCTGCTCGCCAAGACCGGGATGAACTCGAGCGGGATCGGCCTGGTGACCAACGCCCTCGTGAGCGACGACGACGCCGGCGTGCCCGGTGTGCCCTACCACCTGGCGCTGCGCGGGATCCTCGATGCCGAGACGATCTCCGATGCGCTCGCCGTGCTGCAGCGAGGATTCCGGTCGTCCTCCGCCAACTACCTGATCGCGCATCGCGACGGCCTCGCGGTCGATGTCGAGGCGGCGCCCGGGGGCTTCGAGCGATTGTTCCTGTCGTTCCCCGTCGACGGGGTGCTCCTGCACACGAACCACTTCCTCACGGAGGAGTTCCGCGGTGTCGACGTCGGGCTGTGGCTCATGCCGGACAGTCCGTTCCGGCTCGAGCGCATTCGACGGGCGGTTGCCGACGCGCCCTCGTCGCTCGCGATCGAGTCCTTTCAGGGAGCCCTCGCCGATCACGCGAACTACCCGTCGGGCGTGTGCTGCCACCCCGACCCTCGGTCGGCGCCGATCGACCAGGGCGCCACGGTCGCCTCGGTGCTCATGGACCTGGACACCGCCACGATGTGGGTGGCCGATGGGCACCCGTGCACCGTCGCGTACCGGCGCCTGGACTACGCGGACTTCCTCGCAAAGGCACCGGCGGTCGCGCGCGAGGACTGAGTCCGTATCGTGCCGGTCATGGCACGCCCTCAGCTCGAGGCCATCGTCTTGTACCTGGCGCCGGAGGGGATCCGGCATCTGTCGCCGCGTGGCAACGAGACGCTCCACGCGGTCTGGGAGCCCGAGCTCGATCCGACGGAGTCGATCGTCGACGCCGTGGCGTCGCTCGGCCTCGCGCCGCGCATGGTCCACTCGACGTCGTGGCGGCTTGTGGACCGCGACGTCGTGCTCACGTTCTTGGTCGTCGTCGAGGCGCCCACCGAGCAGCCGTCCGGCCTGGCCGGGGAGCTGGTGACCCGGTCGGATCTCGCCCGTGGTCACGCCACCGGCCCGCCGGCGACGGTGCACTTCACGCAAGTTGTCGAGCACGGACTGCGCCATCTCGCGTGGCTCGTGCACGAGGACGAGACGATTCAGGACGCGATGCCGGGCTGGCTGGGCGCACTTGCCGCCTACGAGCCCGAACCGTTTCGCGCCTTCACTCATGACTTCGGCGAGCCGCGTTGAACGGCGATACGGCGGAAGACTTAAGGCGGACGGATCATGGTGTGTAGGGCGGACCCTGATAGGGTCGAGACCAAGGTTCGACCGAGAACGCAGCCATCCGGTCGATGATTCCCACAGCCAACAACGTCACTATCTGCAGTCAGGCCGTGGAGGAAAGATGAAAACTCAGCCCCCCCGGGGACGCAAGCGTCTCGCATGGTTCCGCTCAGAGCGTGGTGCAGCAGCCGTCGAGTTCGCGCTCGTCGCGCCGCTGCTCTTTCTCCTTGTCTTTGGCATCATCGACTTCGGCTTCGGCTTCCACGCGTGGGACGCCGCCGAGAACGCCTCGCGGGAGGGCGCCCGGACCGCGGCTGTCGATCCAAACACCAGTCACATCATCGCTCGCGTGCAGAGTGCGGCGAGCGTGCTCGACGCGTCCAAGCTCGGCGTGACGGTGGCGTGCAGCCACAACAACGGCATCAGCTTCGGCTCCTGTCCGGTCTCCACGACGTGGGCGGAGGGTGACATCGTGCGCGTCACTGTGACCTACGACTACGACTTCATGACGCCGCTCGGGACCTGGGTGGGTCTCGGAGACCACCTGCACGAGACGGCCGTTTCCGAGGCAAGGTTCGAGGGTCAGTGACCGCCGGACGTCTTCGCCGCCGGCTCGATCGGGAAGACGGCGTCGTCGCGGTCTTGACGGCGCTCCTGCTCGTCGTCCTGCTCGCTTCGACCGCATTTGCGATCGACATCGCACTGCTCCGGCACGACCGCGCGGTGGTGCAGAAGGCCGTCGACTTGGGCGCACTGGCGGGTGCCGGCTACCTGCCGGTCAAGACGCCGGCCGAGGCCGACGCCGCCGTCGCCGAAGCGTTGATGGTCGCGCACGCGAACGCTCCGCACGTGCCCACGTCATACTTCAACATCACCTTCCGCTGCATCGTCGACGACCCGGAGATCAACGGCGGGCAGGACGCGCCGGACCTCGGCATCTCGTGCGGTCCGGCGGTCCGCGGCTCGTGGCCCACCGGGTGGACCACCAAGCGCCGGTGGGCGTCGCACGCGTGCGACCCATATCACGGCGACCTCTGTAACACGATCGTGGTCACCGGCTCCGACATCGTTTCCTACCACTTCGCGCCGGTGATCGGCTACAACCAGGGGTCGACCGGCTCCGTCACGGCAGCCTCGTGCACCGACCCCTGTTCGAAGACCGTCGGGCCGCTCGATGTCGTCCTCGTGCTGGACCGCACGGCGTCGATGACGCAGGCCGACCTCGACAACCTGAAGAACGGCGCCCGCTCGGTGCTGGACTTCTACGACGCGTCCGACCAGTACGTGGGGCTCGTTTCACTGCCGTACGGAGCCACCACCGGGGCCCAGCCCAAGTGCACCGTCCAGAACCCCCAGCTGTATCCGGCAACCCTGGGGTCGCTTTGGCAGGTCGTCCCGATCCAGGGCGGCTATGACAATACGGACGGGACGCTCAACCAGAACAGCACCATCGGCAGGGCGATCAACTGCATGGTGCTTGCCAACAACCCCACCATTCGGGTGAACGGCACCGACCGGACGAGCGCCGGGCACACCAACCTCGGTGACCCGATGGACGCGGCCCGACAGATGCTCCTCGCCCAGGGGCGCCCCGGCGTGCCGCAGGTGATCATCTTCGAGACCGACGGGCAGGCCAACCAGCCCTACGGCATGCAGCCGTGCGCCTACCTCAACACGAAGGCCACGGCCGCCAAGAACGCCGGCATCACGGTCTACACGATCGCCTACGGGCTGGATAACCCGCCGGTGAAGTGCACCGACACCTCGGGCTTCTTCTACAACAGGTACGCGACGACGAACCTTGCGATGGCGGCCACGACGTCGACCGACGACCTGCCGGGCGGCTGCGCCACCACCGAGAACACGGACGGCGACAACTACTTCTGCACCCCGGGCAGCTCGGACCTCGAGCCGGTGTTCCGCCGGGTTGCGACCGCCGCCCTCAAGCACTCGCGCCTGGTCGACATCTGAGCCGCCTCCCCCAACGCAGCTGCGCCTCGCACCGCTAGGCTGGGCGCCTGCATGGGTTCGGAAGGGGGCGTCTGATGCGGATCCTGGTGGTCGGTGCGGGCGGTGTCGGCGCGGCGGTCGCGCCCATCATCGCGCGGCGGGACTTCTACGAGCAGGTGACCTTCGCCGACTACGACGAAGGCCGTGCGACCAGCGTCGTGGATCGCTATGACGGCGGCACCGGGCGCTTCAGCGCCGCCCGAGTCGATGCCTCGGACGCGTCGGCGGTCGCCGAGCTCTGCCGGTCCATCGGCGCGACGCACGTGCTCAATGCGGTCGACCCCCGGTTCGTGATGCCGATCTTCAATGGTGCGTTCGACGCCGGTGCCACGTACCTGGACATGGCGATGTCGCTGTCGCATCCCCATGCCGAGCGTCCGTACGAGGAGACCGGGGTCAAGCTCGGCGACGAGCAGTTCGCGAAGGCGGCGGACTGGGAGGCCAAGGGCCAGCTGGCGCTTGTCGGGATCGGGGTCGAGCCCGGGTTGTCCGACGTGTTCGCGCGCTATGCGCAGGATCACCTGTTCTCGGCGATCGACGAGGCCGGTGTCCGCGACGGCGCCAACTTGGTCGTCAGCGGCTACGACTTCGCCCCCGGGTTCTCGATCTGGACCACGATCGAGGAGTGCCTCAACCCGCCCGTCGTCTGGGAGAAGGACCGGGGCTGGTTCACGTTGCCGCCCTTCTCGGAACCGGAGCTGTTCACGTTCCCGGAGGGGATCGGTCCGGTCGAGTGCGTCCATGTCGAGCACGAGGAGGTGCTGCTCATCCCCCGATGGGTCGAGTGCCGGCGGGCGACCTTCAAGTACGGACTCGGCGACGAGTTCATCGAAGTGCTGCAGACGCTGCACAAGCTGGGCCTCGACAAGACCGATCCCGTCACGGTCAAGGGGCAGCAGGTCAGTCCGCGCGACGTCGTGGCGGCGTGTCTGCCCGATCCCGCGACGCTCGGCCCGCAGATGAGCGGCAAGACGTGCGCGGGCACCTGGGTCACGGGCACGGGCACCGACGGTAGCCCCAGAGAGGTCTACCTCTACCACGTGGTCGACAACGAGGAGACCTGGGGCCGAGACGCCGCCCAGGCGGTGGTGTGGCAAACCGCCATCAACCCCGTGGTGGCCCTCGAGCTGCTCGCGACGGGCGCCTGGTCCGGTGCGGGGGTGCTGGGACCGGAGGCGTTCGAGCCCGGCGCGTTCCTGGACCTGCTCACCGAGTACGGCTCGCCATGGGGAATGGAGGAGCGAACCCCCGGCTCGGCGCGAACGTCCTCCCCCGACGGGGATTCCGCTTAGGTCAACGGCGGGACACGCCGAAGCCTCTCCTGGAACCTTCACGAGAGGCTTCGCAATGGCAACCGGAACTCCAGACGCCGATCCCTCGGAGGAGGGGCGCTTCGCGCGCGTTGCCGCCTCGATCGAGGCCGGCTCCTTGCTGGAGGCGACACCCGAGTGCCTCGTCGTGACGCGCGCCGACGGCGAGATTCTCTATGCCAATCGCCGGGCCCGGGAGCTCACGGGGCTGGGCGAGGACGAGCTCGTCGGGACGGCCATCGAACTGCTCATCGCGGCCGACGTCCTCAGCCTGCCTCCGGATGCCAGGGTGGAGGCGCTGTGCCGGCGTCGCGGTGGCGAGGAATTCCCGGTCGAGGTGAACGTCGGTGCGATCGACGCGGGCGAGCCGTTGCTGGTCGTGACCCTGCGCGATCTCTCTGAGCTGCAGGCGGGCCGCGACGCGCAGTTCGAGGCCGAGGCGAAGTACCGTGCGCTCGTCGAGCACATTCCCGCCGTCGTCTATCTCGATCCCGTGGACGAGAACCAGGCGTCGATTTACGTGAGCCCGCAGATTCGCGATCTGATCGGTATCGAGCCCGAGCAGTGGCTCACCGACCCCTACGCGTGGCGCGCCCACGTGCACCCCGAGGACATCGACCGGGTCTGGGAGGAGTACGAAGAGGCGTACTCCAAGCTGCAGACGCTCAATCACGAGTACCGAATGGTGCACGAGGACGGCACGATCCGCTGGGTGCTCGAGCAGGCGTTCCCGATCGACGACGAGCACGGCCGTCCGTGGCTCATCCAAGGCGTCATCTTCGACATCACCGAGCGCAAGAACGCCGAGGAGCAGGTCGCGTTTCTCGCCTATCACGACAAGCTCACCGGGTTGCCCAACCGCGCGTTGTTCGAGGAGCTGCTCGACAACGCGATCGCGCGCGCCCGGCGCAACGACACGGCGGTCGCCGTGCTGTACCTGGACTTGGACAACTTCAAGCTCGTCAACGACTCGCTTGGTCACCACGCCGGCGATCTGCTGCTCGCACAGCTCGCCGACCGGTTGCGAATGTGCACGCGGGACACCGACCTCGTCGCCCGCCAGGGCGGCGACGAGTTCCTCCTGCTGCTCGCAGATCTGGATCGCTCGACCGAGGAGGGCGGGGTCACGCCCGCGCTCGCCGCGGCCGAGGTGGTCGCCTACCGGGTGGAGGAGGCGCTCGCGGAGCCGTTCGTGTTGCACAACGCGCCCTTCTACGCCTCTGGCTCGGTCGGCATCTCGCTGTTCCCCCACGACGCGCAGGACGCCGAGACGCTCATGAAGAACGCGGACACGGCGATGTACCGCACGAAGCGGACCGAGCCCGGCGGGTTCACGGTCTTTACCGCCGGCGACAACGATCCGGCGCGGCAGTTCTCGCTCACGACCCGGTTGCGCGAGGCCGTCCGCGAGGAGCGGTGGGTGCTGCACTGGCAGCCGATCGTCGATCTCGCGACCGGCAGGGTCCAAAGCGTCGAGGCGCTCGTGCGCTGGCGCGATCCCAAGGGCGGGCTCGTGCCGCCGCTCGAGTTCATCCCGCTCGCGGAGGAGCTCGGGCTGATCGAGGCGATCGGCGACTGGGTGCTCGGCGAGCTCGTGCGGCAGTCGTCTGTGTGGCGCGAGGACGGCCTCGACCTGCACGTCGGGTTCAACCTGTCGCCGCGCCAGCTGTGGTCGGCGCGCCTCGCCGAGAAGGTCATGACGTGTCTTCGTGCCGGCGAGCTCGACCCACACCAGGTGACGGTGGAGATCACCGAGTCGACCGCGATGACCGACCCGGACCGGACGCAGAAGGTGCTCTCCGACCTCCACGCCTGGGGGTTCACGCTCGCGCTCGACGACTTCGGGACCGGGTACTCCTCGCTCGCGCGGCTCAAGCACATGCCGGTCGACGTGCTCAAGATCGATCGCTCCTTCATCCGCGACGTCCACACCGACATCGGCCAGGCGAGCATGGTGCGCGCGATGATCCAGCTCGCCCACGGGCTCGACATGGTGCCGCTCGCCGAGGGCGTCGAGGTGCCGCAGGAGTACGAGTTCCTGCGGGCGAACGGCTGCCGGCTCGCGCAGGGATTCCTGTTCTCTCGGCCGGTGCCGGCTGACGAGATCCCGGCGCTCGCGCGCCGCGAGGAGGGCCTGTTGCCCTCCGCCAGCCGTTCCTGACCCTGGGCCGAGCGGGGACCGCGGAGCCGTTCGGTAGCATGCTCCGTCATGACCCGCCGCTACGACGCCGCCGCAATCGAGCCTGCGTGGGTCACACGATGGGAAGCCGAAGGCCTCTACCGGGCCGTCGACGATGAGGACGATCCCCGTCCGCGCTTTTATGCGCTGGACATGTTCCCGTACCCATCGGGTGACCTTCATATGGGCCACGCCGAGGCGTTCAGCGGGGGCGACGCGGTGGCGCGGTACCAGGCGATGCGCGGCCACAACGTCATGCACCCGGTCGGGTGGGACTCGTTTGGACTGAACGCCGAGAACGCCGCGATCAAGCGCGGCGTCGATCCGAAGGTCTGGACCTACGAGAACATCGACCAGCAGGCGGCCTCGTTTCGCCGCATGGGCATGTCGTTCGACTGGTCGCGGCGACTGCACACCTCCGACCCGGCGTACTACCGCTGGACCCAATGGCTGTTCCTGCGCTTCTTCGAACGGGGTCTGGCGTATCGGAAGAACGCGCCGGTCAACTGGTGTCCGAACGATCAGACCGTCCTTGCCAACGAGCAGGTGATCCAGGGCAACTGCGAGCGGTGCGGCACACCGGTCGAGCGCCGCGATCTGACGCAGTGGTTCTACAAGATCACCGACTACGCCCAGCGTCTGCTCGACGACATGGCGCTCCTGACCGAATACCCCGAGCGCGTCATCACGATGCAGCGGAACTGGATCGGACGCTCCGAGGGCGCCGAGGTCACGTTTACGATCCAGGAGACCGGCGAGGAGATCACGATCTTCACGACGCGCCCGGACACGCTCTGGGGGGTGACGTTCTTCGTCTTCGCGGTCGAGCATCCGGCGGTGCAACGTCTCGCCGAGCTGGCCGGCACCTGGGAGGACGTGCGGCCGCTGGTCGAGGCGGTGCGGGCAACATCGCTTGCGGAGCGGGGCGAGGCAGACACAACGCAAGGGGTCCCCCTCGGCGTGCACGCCGTCAACCCGGTCAACGGAGAGGCCGTGCCGTGCTACGTCGCGCCGTACGTGCTGATGGAATATGGCACCGGCGCCATCATGGCCGTTCCCGCCCACGACGAGCGCGACTTCGCGTTCGCCCGCCAGCACGACCTGCCGGTGCGCATCGTCATCGAGACCCCGGGGGAGCCGGTCGATGCGGCGACGATGACCGAAGCGCTGCCCCACGAGGGCGTGATGGTCCACAGCGGGCCGTTCGACGGCGAGCCCTCGCCGGCCTCCATCGCAACGGTCGCGGCGTGGCTCGAGCAGGAGGGCCGCGGACGCGCCGCGGTCCAGTACCGGCTGCGCGACTGGCTGCTCTCGCGCCAGCGCTACTGGGGCGCGCCGATCCCGATCGTGCACTGCCCTTCGTGTGGCGAGGTCCCGGTGCCCGACGACCAGCTGCCGGTGCTGCTGCCCGAGGACGTCGACTTCCAGCCGGGCGGCGAATCGCCCTTGGCGCGACACCCCACCTGGAAGCACGTTTCGTGCCCGAACTGCGGGGCCGACGCGACGCGCGACACCGACACAATGGACACGTTCGTCGACTCGAGCTGGTACTTCTTCCGGTACTGCTCACCCGGCTACCAGGACGGCCCGTTTCGTCCGGCCGACGTCGAGCGGTGGATGCCCGTGAGTCAATACACCGGCGGCGTCGAACACGCGATCCTGCACCTGCTCTATTCCCGGTTCTTCACCAAGGTGCTGTACGACCTCGGGATGGTGACGTTCGTCGAGCCGTTCCCCAAGTTGATGAACCAGGGACAGGTGATCTACGGCGGCGCGTCGATGTCGAAGACCAAGGGCAACATCGTCGAGCCGATGCCGCTCGTCGAGCGCTGGGGCGCGGACACGATGCGCCTGACCATGTTGTTCGCCGGTCCGTTCGAGGATGACATCGACTGGATGCTGATCGCAGGCGATCCCGACAAGCGGCCCGGCGTGCACCAATGGCTCGGACGCGTCTTCGCCGCCGTCGGCGATGCCGTCGCGGCCGAAGGGGAGGATCCCGAGGTGTTGCGCCGGCTGACGCACAAGACGATCAAGGGCGTCACCGACGATATGGAGCGGTTCCGGTACAACACCGCGATCTCCAAGTTGATGGTGTTGACCAACGCAATGCGCGCCGCGCTGGATGCCGGCGACGGCGCCCGCGGTGCTGCCGAGGCGTTGTCGTTGCTGCTCGCACCGCTTGCGCCATTTGCCGCAGAAGAGCTGTGGCGCAACGACCTCGGGCACGACGTCTCGGTGCACCGCTCGTCGTGGCCGGGCTTCGATCCGGCGCTTGCAGCCGACGAGCTCGTCACGCTTGTTGTGCAAGTGGACGGCAAGGTGCGCGACAAGCTGCAGGTCGCCGCCGGCATCTCCGAAGCCGACGCGCTGGAGACGGCACGGGCGAGCGCGGGAGCCGTCCGGGCGCTCGAAGGCCGCGACGTCCGGGCCGAGATCGTCCGGGCTCCCAAGCTCGTGAACTTCGTCACCCGCTGATCGCGGCGTTTGGCAAAACGTCTGGCACGCGCGCGTGCGTACGTTGTGATATGCCTCACGCCCACGGCACACAAGGGAGGATCGATGGCACACGACGATAAGGAGCGCGAGCCCGGGGAAAGCTCGTTTTCTCGGCGGTCGTTCTTGGCGCTCTCGGGGGCGGCCGCCGCCTCCGTGGTGCTGCCGGGCGTCGGCGGCCTCTCGGCGCAGGCAGCCGGCTGCCACCCGATCCTGACGCCACCCGAGTATCTGGGCATCGTGCCGACGACGACCCAGGTGGTGGGCTTCGATGCCGGCACGAGGGAGATGACCACGCAGCAGATCTACACGTACCTCGACGCCGTCGAGGCGGCGAGCAACCGAGTCCGGACCGGCGTCGTGGGTCACTCGAGCGTGGGGCGCGAGATACGCTACGCGGTGATCGGGCGGCCCGAGCACGTGACGCCCGCCGGCCTTGCGGCGGTTCGTCGGGCGCACCTGGAGATCGCCGACCCCACCACACCTCAGGCGCGAGTCGAGCACCTCGCGACCACGACACCGGCGTTCCTGTGGGTGTGCGGCAACATCCATGGAGACGAGGAGAGCGGTGCGGATGCCATCGTCTCGCTCGTCCATGGCCTCGCCGATCGCGACGACTGCGTGGTGAATCGGATCCTGGCGAATGCCGTTGTCGTCGTGATCCCGGTGCAGAACCCCGACGGCCGGGCGCTCGACTTCCGGCGCAACGCGTACGCCTTCGATCTCAACCGCGACCACTTCGGGCGCACGCAGCCCGAGACCGACGCGAAGATCGAGCTGATGCGGATGTACCCGCCGCTCGTGCTTACCGATCATCACGAGTTCGGCTACTACCGGTCGTTCTTTCCGCCGACGGATGACCCGGTCTTCCACGAGGTCACGAACCGACAGGTCCGGGACATCTACGACATCTACGGCCCGGCGATCGCCAAGGAGTTCGACCGGCAGGGCTGGAGCTACTTCAACCAGGGCTACGGCTACGACTTCTTCTCACCGATCTTCACCGACACCGTCACGTCGTTCGGCTTCCAGGGGGCGGGCATGACGGTCGAGGTCTACAACGACTGGCGCATGTCCGGCCGATGGAGTCGCCATCAGACCGTCATGTGGGTGACGGTCGCCGCCGCAGCGGACCGTCGTCGTCAGCTCCTCCTCGACCGGCACCGGGCCTCGGTAGAGGCCGTGGAGCAGGGTCGTGCGGGCGACCTTTTGCCCAACCGCGTCTACGAGCGTGGTAATCACGTGCGCGTTCCGGTGCCGAACCAGCCGGTGCGGCACTATTTCATCCGCGACGACGAACCCGACGCCACGCGTGAGACCAGGCGCCTCGTACGCCTCCTGCAGCGAATGGACGTCGACGTCCAGGTGCTGACGGACGATCTCTCCGTGCCCGACTACCGTCCCCACCGCGAGACGCCGCGGCACGTCACGCTGCCGGCCGGCACGTACTGGATCTCCATGGCACAGCGGCAGAAGCACTGGATCCAAGCCGCGATGAACGAGGACACGTACGTGCCGATCGACGAGGCGTACGGCCTCACCGGCTTCAGCCTCGCGCTGCTGTCGGGTGCTCCCACCGGGTGGTCCGGCTCGGTGCTCCATCCGAAGGCGAAACCCGCACCGTCGATCCCGAAGCCGGCGCCGCCCAAGCACCAGGGCAGGATGCCGAAGATCAAGATCCTCAAGATCTCGGATGACCACTTCTACTCGTGGCAGGGGACGCGCTGGCTCCAGTTCCTCCTGGACCACGAATGGGGCGGCATCCCGTACCAGGTCATCGACTGCCGGGACATCCGAAACGGGGCGCTCGACGGGGCGGACGTGCTTCTGTTCCCGGCGGGGAGCGCGCCGGCCGTGCTCAAGGATCTTGGCACCAAGGGACAGCAGACATTCGTCGACTGGGTGAACGGGGGCGGCCGCTATGTGGGGTGGCGTTGGGGCGGCGCGCAGCTGCCGTGGGCGCTCGGGCTCTCGCAGGCCCGCTACGGCTACCCGAGCATCTCGCTGCGCGACATTCTCATCCGCGCGGATCTCGACCCGTCGAGCCCGCTCTCGGAGACCGCGGGAAACCAGACGTGGTTCGTCTACGACGGCGACGTCGTGATGCGCACGAGTCCTGCATCCGGGGTGGCCGCGCGGTTCCCGACGCAGCAGCAAGGCGGCGTGGAAGTGAACGGCTATCCGGGAGGGACCGATCAGCTTCTGGGCCAGGGTGTCGTCGCCGATGAGCAAGCAGGATCGGGGCGCGTCATCACCTTCGCGCTCGATCCGAACTATCGCGACGAGTCGGCCGGATCGCGCAAGCTGCTGTGGAACGCGATCTTCGGCCCCGACCCCGACGGACATCGGGCCGGCGCGCCGGCCGTCGCCTTCGACCCCGCCCTGGTCGCGCGGCGCCGGTCGGACCTGGCCGACGACAACACGATCAACGGGCTGCTTGTGAGCGTTGTTCCGGGCGACGCGGCGACGGCGCGATCGGTCCTCGCGTCGTTCGGTGCGCGAGTGCACCGGGTGCGGACGATCGACAACCGGGCCGTGCTGTTCGCCGTTGAGAATCCGGGGGCCAAGTCGTTCGAGCAGCACCCGTTCGCGAGAGAAATCCCGGGAGCGTTGCAGAAGGCCGGCATCCGGATGCTGGGGTTCCGGGCCCCCGAATAGAGCGGCCTTCGCGTCTCGCGGCTTGTCGCGTTCGGGCGTGACGGCGGTCACGGACCGAGTGCGCGTGCGCGCGTAGCGTCGCGCGCGTGAACCTCCGCGAACGTCTGGACTCGCTGTCGCGCGGCGAACTGGCCGGCCTGGCGGCCGTCGTCGTGCTGCTGCTCGCCGGGGTCGGGCTCTGGTACACACGCTCGCTGCCCCGCCCGATCGAGGTGGCGACGACGGCGGGTTCGGTGGCGCCGGCGGTCGATCCTTCCGCGGTGCCGAGTGCGTCGGTCGCCGCGCTCGCCAGCCCTGCGGGTGCCAGCCCCGCGGTGCTCATCGTCGACGTCACCGGTGCCGTTCGGAAGCCGGGGGTCTTCGAATTCGCACCCGGCGACCGGGTGATCGACGCGGTCGAGCGCGCGGGCGGTGCGCGCGAGAACGCCGACCTCACGTTGCTCAATCTTGCCGCGCCGCTCACCGACGGTCAGCAGATCCTCGTTCCCAAGCAAGGCGACGCGCCCGCCGGAACAACCGGCACGACCGGCACCACCGGAACGACCGGCGCCCTCGTCAACATCAACACCGCCGACGAGACCACGCTGGAGTTACTCAACGGCGTCGGTCCGGTGCTCGCGGCGGCGATCATCCAGTACCGCACGGAGCACGGTCCGTTCACCTCGGTCGATCAGCTGGACGAGGTGTCGGGGATCGGCCCGGCGACGCTCGAGGATCTCCGCTCCCAGGTGACCGTCTAACAGGGCCATGCGGGGCTGGGGAGCGCCGCTTGCCGCGGCCGCGTTCTGGGGCGGACTCCTCCTGTGGGATCCGCGGCCCACGATGGTCGCCGGCCTGCCGTGGTGGGTAGTGGTGCTGGTCGGCTGTCTGCTGCTTGTCGGCGCGTGGCTCGCGGCGCCGTCAAGGCGCCGCGAGGACCCCCTCGAGCTGGCCGGCCTTGCGCCGCCCGTCGACCCCGCGATCGCCGCCGTCGCCGCTGCGACGCCCGAACGGCGTCGCGCGCCGGCGGCGGCGATCGCTCTCCTGCTCGCAGGCACGACGCTCTGCGGGGTCGGCTGGGCCGGCCTGGCGCAGGCGCGGGCGCGGTCGTCGTTCCTGCATCGCCTCGCGCCGCATACAGTCACGATCACCGGCACCCTCCGCGAGGATCCGCAGGAGAGCTCCTACGGCTGGCACGCCCTCGTCGATGTGGGCCGCGTCACGTGGAGCGGCGGTGCGGCCGCCGTTCGCGAGACCGTGTGGGTGAGCGGGAACGAGGACGTCCCCGCCGCCGTGCGGGGCGACGAGCTCGAGATCAAAGGCACGCTCGAGCTTCCGGAAGATGCCGGCTTTGCGGAGTCGCTCGCACATCGCGGGCTCTCGGTGAGCATCCGCGCGTTCGACGTATCGCGTATCGGCGGCGCGCCGGCACCGTTTGTCCGCATGACACAGATCGTCCGGGCGTTCGTGGGACGCACGATCGAGCGCATCTTTCCGCCGCGCGAAGCCGGCTTGCTGCTCGGGCTCGTGCTCGGCGATGCCTCCAAGCTCGACCCGGTGACCACCCGCGACTTCCAGACCACCGGGCTCGGACACCTCCTCGTCGTCTCGGGCGAGAACGTGGCGATGGTGCTCGCGCCGGTGCTGGCCTTCGCGGCGGCGTTGCGGCTCGGGGCGGTGACGCGCTTTGGTCTTGGTCTCGGGGTGGTCGTCCTGTTCGTCGTGCTGACCGGTGCGGAGCCGTCGGTGCTGCGCGCGGGGATGATGGCGGGTCTCGCGCTCACGGGCGTTCTCCTCGGCAAACCGCGGGCGGCGGGCACGGTTCTTGCGGCGGCGGTGTTGCTGCTGATCGTGTTGGACCCCTGGCTGGTCCACGCCATCGGGTTCCAGCTTTCGGTCGCGGCCACGGCGGGGATGGTCACGCTCGCGTCGGCGCTCGCGGAGCGGCTCGGGCGCTTCCTGCCGACGGCCGTGGCGATGGCGGCCGGCACGACGCTTGCCGCGCAGCTGGGTGTGACACCGCTGCTGCTGTTCCATTTCCACGAGGTGCCGATGATCACCATCCTCGCGAATCTGGCCGCGTTCCCTGCGGTCTCGCCTGCCTTGCTCCTCGGGATTGCGGCCTCGGCGCTCGGGCTCGTATGGCTCCCCCTCGGTCACGCCGTCGCGACCCTTGCGCAGATCCCGATGCGCTATCTCGAGGTGATCGCCTCCTCGCTCGCGAAGGCGCCCGTCGCGTGGATCACCTCGGGCGGCGGCCCCTGGGTACTCGTCGGGGGGCTGGCCGTGTTCGCCGGGGTCGCCGTGTGGCTGCGCGGCGGGTGGCGGCCTTCGCGACGCCTGATCGTGATCGCCGTCGCGCTCTCGCCGTTGGTGGTGTGGCAGGCGGCGGTCGGGGCGGGACCGCCCGCCGGCCTGACGGTGCGCATACTCGACATCGGTCAGGGCGACGCGATCCTGATCACGAGTCCAGCCGGCGCCACGGTCCTGATCGACGGTGGGCCGGATGAGGAGCTCGCCGCGCAGCTGCTCGTCTCCTACGGCGTCAAGCGCCTCGACGCGGTCGTCGCCACGCACCCGCACGCCGATCACATCGCCGGGCTTCCGCAGGTGCTCGCGCGGTTCCCGGTCGGCGTGTTTCTCGAGCCCGGCTGTCCGGACGCGACCGAGCTCCAAGCGGCGCTGCACGACGAGATCGACGCCGAGCACATCCCCGTGCGCACCCCGCGGCTCGGCGACACGGTGACCGTCGGGGATCTCACGTTTCGCGTGCTCTCACCCGATCGTTGCTGGAGCGATTCCCACTCGGATCCCAACAACGACTCCCTCGTCCTGCTGCTCGAGGACGGGCCGGACTCGATGCTGTTCACGGGCGATGCCGAGCGGGAAGCCCAGCAGGTGCTCCTCGACGACGGCGTCCTCACCGACGTCGACGTGCTGAAGATGCCGCACCACGGCGGCGACACCTCGTTGCCGGAACTCTTCCCGGCGGTCTCGCCGGAGGTGATCGCGATCAGCGTCGGGCAACCTAATCCGTACGGACACCCCGACCCGACGGCGCTGGCGGAGGCGGCGGTGACGGGCGCATCGATATGGCGGACCGACGAGCACGGCACGCTGACGATCACGTGGGATGCGAACGGCAATCCCGTCGTCAGCGGCGAACGGTGAGTCTCCTCGATTGCGTTCGCTACGCTCCCCGTCATGACAAGCGATGTGCGAGTTGCGCGGGTGGGCCAGGGTGATGAGGACGAGGTTGCTCGGTTCGAGGAGGCGTTCGACAACGCGGTCAATTCCGAAGAGACGAGGCGGTTCCTCGATGACGAGCGACATCACCTGCTGCTCGGCTACGTCGATGACCAACCGGCGGGCTTCGTGTCTGCCGTGGAGGTCTTTCACCCGGATAAGCCCAGCGAACTCTTCCTCAACGAAATCGGCGTGATCGACGGTGCCCGCCGTCGTGGGGTGGCCCGTGCGCTCATCGAGGAGTTGAAGCGGGTTGGCCGGGAACGCGGGTGCGTCGGCATCTGGGTGCTCACCGACGAGGACAACACGGCCGCGATGAGTCTCTACCGGAGTACCGGGGGACGGTGGGACGGCAACCCGCAGGTGATGTTCGAGTACGGCCTCGCCGACGAGTAGGAGTCCCGCTAGCGGCGCCGGAGCAGCCGCTGTCCGCCTTCACGGACGATCCGAGCAATGGGGAAGGGCGGCACGTGCGCGGTCGCGAGCGTCAGCTCCTCGGACTCCGCGCGGTCGAGCCACGCGGCCCGTGTGCGGCTCCCCTCGTCCGGATCGTCGTCGCCCGGTGATCGGAACTCCGGATCGTTCAGCTGGAACGTGAAGTGCAGGAGGTCGCCGGCGAACAGCACCCGCTCGTCGCCCGTATCCAACAGGACGCACCGGTGTCCCGGGGTGTGCCCGGGCGCGTGTCGCAGGCTCAGGCCGGGCGACACCTCGCGGTCTTCGACGGACGTGTCGAGCTGCCCCGCCGACTCGAGGGGCGTGATCACCTCGGCGAACTCCCGGACGTCCTCTTCATCGACGAACGTTCGCATCCATGCCACGTCTGCGTCGTGGAGGTAATACCGGGCGTTCGGGAACCGCGGGACCCATCCGCTCGGCGACGGCGCCGTGCTCCACCCCGTGTGGTCCGAGTGGGCGTGGGTGAGGATGACGTCGTCGACGTCGCCCGATAGCACACCGCGCGCGGCGAGTTCCTCCGGCAGCGTCCCGCCCGCGCCGAGCCATCGTCCGAAGGCGGAGTCGGCCGGGCCGGCACCCGTATCGATCAGGGTGAGGTGCATCGGCGTGCGGACCACGAAGCAATGGTCGCGAAAGCGCCACCCGTCGGCGGTGAACTCGTCCGGATACATCGAAGCAAGAGACGTCGGTCCGCCGGGCGGGGGGTCGCCACTTCCGTCGAACACCTCGGTGAGCGGCATCGAGGTGTCGACGTCGAGGATTGCGGTGATCTCGACGTTTCCGACGGTCAGGGTCGCGGCGGGCACCGACGAACCCTACCGAGCCCTGAGCGTCGGCGGCGCCGGGTAGCATCGCCTTCGTGAAGGGGCCCGCGGCGGTCACGTTGTTTTGGGGTGAGGAGGCGTTCCTGCTCCGCGAGGCGGCGCTCGCCGCGCTCGAGGGCCGGCGGATCACCGAGGTCGATGCGGCCGAGTGGCAGGGGGGCGAGCTCCAGGACCTGGCGACGCCGTCGCTGTTCGGGGAGCCGCGCGCCCTGCTCGTCACCGATTGCCGGTCGCTCTCGAAAGACACCCTGGCCGAGCTCGCCGCGTATCTGGCCGCCGAGCCCGACCCCAATGCGCCGCTCGTGCTCGCATGTACCGTCGCCGAGCGCGGCAAGCCGCCCGCGGCGCTCCTCAAGATGGTGGAGCCGGTCGGTGAGGTTCGCCGTCTGCAGCTCGCGCGCAAGGAGCTCGAGCCATGGCTCGTCCAGCGAGCCGCCGGCGAGGGCGTGGAGCTCACGGTCCCGGCCGCTCGCGTGCTCATCGAAACACTTGGCGAGGACGCCGGACAGCTCGCAGCGGCGGCACAACAACTGGCGGGCGCGTTCGCGGGCCGGCGCGTGACGCCGGCCGAGGTGCGTCAGCAGTTTCGCGGTCTCGGCGAGCAGAAGACGTGGGATCTCTGCGACCGCGCGTTCGGCAAGGATCTCCCGGGTGCGATCCGGTCGCTCCGATCGATCGAGGAGAACGGCGACGAGGCGCTGATGGTGCTTGGCGGGATCGCGGCGCGTCTGCGCGATCTGATCCGGGTGCGGGCGCTGCCCGACCGGCTGCCGCCGGCACAGGTCGCCAAGCAGGCGGGGCTCCGGTTCGATTGGCAGGCACGCCGTTATCAGCAGCAGGCGCGCAACTTCACGATGGAGGAGCTGGTGGCGCTCCACGGGCGAATCGCCGAAACCGACGGAGCCCTGAAGTCCGGCGCGCCCGGCGACGTCGTGATGCCGGTGCTGATCGCCGCCATCGCGGCGGCGTAGGCGTAAGGAATCCGGCCGGCTAGGCCGAGGCCGTGGCGGCGTTGACCGTCTTCGCCAGGCGGCTCTTGCGCCGTGCGGCGGTCCGCTTGTGCAGCACGCCCTTGCTGGCCGCGTGATCGAGCGCCCGCGCGGCCTCGCGCTGGCGCGCCGCGATCTCGTCGGCGTCGCCCTCGGCGAGCGCCGCGTCGACCTTCTTGGACGAGGTCTTGAGGGCGCTCTTGGACGCGATGTTGCGCTGGTGGCGCTTCTCGTTCTGAATGTTGCGCTTCTTCTGCGACTTGATATTGGCCATACGAGTCGGGGAGTCTACCAGCGGACTCCGTGTGCCCCACCCGCTGCCCCGTACCATGGACGCACCGTGGCCACCGACATTTCCCACATTCGGAACTTCTGCATCGTGGCGCACATCGACCACGGCAAGTCGACGCTTGCCGATCGGATGCTGGAGATCACCCACACGGTGGAGGGCCGCAACATGCGCGCCCAATACCTGGACAAGATGGATCTCGAGCGTGAACGGGGAATCACCATCAAGGCCCAGGCGGTCCGGCTGCTGCACGAGGGCTATGAGCTGAACCTCATCGACACGCCCGGCCACGTGGACTTCACCTACGAGGTGTCGCGGTCGCTGGCCGCCTGCGAAGGCGCGATCCTGCTGGTCGACGCTGCGCAGGGTCTCGAGGCCCAGACGCTCGCCAACTTTCACCTGGCTCGCGACGCGGGTCTTACGATCGTGCCCGCGATCAACAAGATCGACCTGCCGGCGGCCGAGCCGGACGCGCGCGCCGGCGAGCTCGCTCATCTCCTCGGTGTCGAGCCCGAGGAGATTCTGCGCGTGAGCGCGAAGTCGGGGTCGGGTGTCGCTGAGCTGTTGCGTGCGGTGATCGAGCGTGTTCCACCGCCGGTGGGTGATTCCGAGGCGCCGTTGCGGGCGCTGATCTTCGACTCGGCGTTCGACACGTACCGCGGCGTGATCACGTACGTGCGCATCAAAGACGGTGTCCTGCCCTCACGCGCGACCATCCGGATGTTCGCGACGCACGTGACGGCCGAGGCGGAGGAGGCCGGCGTGATGGCGCCGGAGGCCACCCCTGTCGCGGCGCTCGGGCCCGGCGAGGTCGGCTACCTCGTCACGGGCCTCAAGGACGTCCACCAGGCCAAAGTCGGCGACACGATCACCATCGCCGGGCGCGAGGCGGCGACCGAGCCGCTGCCCGGGTATCGGGAGCCCAAACCGATGGTGTGGTCGGGGCTGTTTCCCGCCGACGGCGGCGACTACAGCGAGCTTCGCGAAGCGCTGGACAAGCTCAAGCTCTCCGACTCTGCCCTCGTCTACGAGCCCGAGACCTCACAGGCCCTCGGGTTCGGGTTCCGCGTCGGATTCCTCGGTCTGTTGCACATGGACATCGTGCGCGAGCGTCTCGAGCGGGAGTTCGACCTCGAACTCATCTCGACGGCGCCCAACGTCGAGTTCCATGTGTACCGCCAGGGCGAGGAGATCATCGTGCACAACCCGGCCGAAATGCCGCCCGGCGGGGACTACGACCGGGTCGAGGAGCCCGTGATCTACGCGACGATCATCACGCCGAGCGACTACCTCGGCGCGGTGTTCGAGCTCTGCCAGGGCCGGCGCGGCGAGCAGGTCGACATGGAGTACCTCACGCCCGAGCGGATCGAGGTGCACTACGTGCTGCCGCTCGCGGAGATCGTCTTCGACTTCTTCGACCAGCTGAAGTCGCGCACGCGCGGGTTCGCGAGCCTCGACTACGAGCCCTACGGCTATCAGGAGGCCAAGCTCGTGCGCGTCGACGTGCTGCTCCACGGCGATCCGGTGGACGCGTTCTCGAGCGTCGTGCATCGCGACAAGGCCTACGAGTACGGCCGCCGGATGACCGAGCGGCTCAAGGAGCTCATTCCTCGGCAGCTGTTCGACGTCGCGGTGCAGGCCTCGATCGGTTCGAAGGTGATCGCGCGCGAGACGGTGAAGGCCAAGCGCAAGGACGTGCTCGCGAAGTGCTACGGCGGCGACATCACACGGAAGCGCAAGCTGCTCGAAACACAGAAGAAGGGGAAGGAACGCATGCGCCGCGTCGGCAAGGTGGACGTGCCGCAGGACGCGTTTATCGCCGCGCTCCGGATCGACGACACCGCGAAGGCGGGTGGACGCAAGTGACCGAGGACGCCGGGATCTACGTCCACGTGCCGTTTTGTCTGACGCGCTGCGGCTACTGCGACTTCAACGCCTACGCGGGCCTCGACGAGCTGCAACCCCGATACCTGCGCGCGTTGCTCGCGGAGGCCGAGCTTGCGTCGCCCGGATGGAACGGCACCCGGTTCGTGAGCGTGTTCCTTGGGGGCGGGACGCCGACGACGATGGCGCCGGCGGACCTTCGTGCGCTCCTGGTGCATCTGCGAGATCGCTTCGATGTTGCCGAGGAGGCCGAGATCACGATCGAGGCGAACCCCGACACCGTGGATGCGGCTTCGCTCACGGCGATCCGCGACGCGGGCTACGACCGGCTCTCGATGGGCGCCCAGTCGTTCGACCCCGCCGTTCTCGCGTCGCTCGAGCGGCTGCACGAGCCGGCGTCGGTACGGGCGGCGATGGGCGCGGCGCGCCGAGCCGGCTACGACAACGTCAACCTCGATCTCATCTACGGCACCGACGGCGAGACGCTCGAGTCTTGGGAGCGAACGCTGCGCGAAGCGATCGCGCTGGCACCCGAGCATGTCTCGGCCTATGCCCTCACGATCGAGCCCGCTACACCGCTGGGCCGGCAGGTCGCGGCGGGCTCGCGTCCGGCTCCGGACCCCGACGTGCAGGCGGACATGTTCGAGGCGGCATGCGAACTGCTTCGCGACGCCGGCTACCACCACTACGAAGTGTCGAACTGGGCCAAGCCCGGGTTCGAGTGCCGGCACAACCTCGGGTACTGGGAGCGGCGTCCGTACGTCGGTCTTGGCGCCGGCGCGCACGCCTATCGCGACGACGTCCGGTGGTGGAACGTTCGCCCGCCCGAGACGTACCTGGAGCAGGTCGAGGCGGGGGAGCTCCCGATCGGCGGAAGCGAGTCGCTCGATCCCGCCGACGCCTATCTCGAGGAGGTCTTCCTCAAGCTTCGGATTCTCGAGGGCGTGCCGGCAAGCTGGTTCGAGCCCGACCGGTTCGAGGCGTTCGTCGCAAGCGGTCTGCTTACCGACGAGGTCGGGCAGCTCGTGCCGACCGAGCGCGGCATGCTCCTGCTCAACGAACTGGTGCTTGGCCTCACGGGCTGACCTACGGCGCCGCTCCGCCGCCCGTGCCTTCAAAACGGGCGCCGGGCACGCGGATGGGGGCACCGCACAGGGTCGAGCCGGGCAGCGGCGCCTGCTCCAGCGGCGTCGTGTAGCCGTGGGTTCCTGATGGCACCGCGTTGTCTCCGTCGAGGACGAACGTCCGCTCCGTCACTTGTGCCGGGTTTGGATCCTTCTCCACATCGTCGACCAGCAGAGCGGGGAACGCGCCGTCGATCGTCTCGCATCGCGCGCTTGATGCGTGCGTCGCGACGTCGAGCCACGTGAATTGGAAGAGGTCGCCGTCGTGC
Source organism: uncultured Actinomycetes bacterium (assembly GCA_963816105.1). Taxonomy (GTDB): domain Bacteria; phylum Actinomycetota; class UBA4738; order UBA4738; family HRBIN12; genus AC-51. Next base: position 401,671 of record CAWFJH010000005.1, read on the forward strand.
AGCACCGGCGTGATCGAAGCCGGCGATGTGCCGATCCGGAACAACCAGACGCCGTAGCCGTTGGCGCCCGCGTTCGACACGGTGATCTCCGACGTGCCGTCGCCCGTCATGTCGGGAGCCGCGAACGCCTCGCACGCGAAATAGCAGTCGAGCAGCGGTCCGTAGGTGGCGTCGAGCCGACCGTCGCCGTCGACGTCGACGCCGACCGCCGTGTAGCCGTGGCCACGACTCGGACATGTGCCGTCCTCGTTCTCGCGCGTGTACACCGCGGCCGTGCCCGCCCCGAGTTCGCTCGCGATCGGCATGGTGGTGACCCCGCACACGGTGATGGGGAGTCCAAGTGTGTCGGGGTCGGGTGGCACCGCGGCAGAAGCGGGAAGCGGCTGCCACGCGTACGTCGAGCCCGGCGTGATCGGAAACGCGCTGTCGGCGTTGGCGGGCAATGCGTACACGGTCGACGTGGCCGCCCCCGAAATCACGAACGTCAGGAACGCCCCGTCCGGCGAGTACGCGGGCCGGCTGAGCACGGCGTCTTGCGGGGGAGGCGATCCCACCAGTTCCTCCGGGGCGCCGCCGCTCGCCGGGATTCGATCGATGTCGCCGTCGGCCAGGTACGCGATCGAGTCGCCGTCGGGTGAGGCGCTCGGTTGGCGCTCGGCCACGCCCGGTGTGTTGGTCAGGTCGAGCAGCCTGCTTCCGTCGATGCCGGCCGACATCAGATCCGTCGGCGTTCCCGGTTCGCGCGCGCCGGAGAACAGCAAGCCCGAGCCGTCCGCGGACCACGCGACGTCGACCACCGCTGCCACACCGGGAATCGCGACCGTGTGCAGCGCCGACCCGTCGGGGTGCACCAGCCACATGGCGCCGTCGGTACCGGCGATCGCCAGCCATGCACCGTCTGGCGACCACGCGACCGAGAGGGCGTCGGGTGCGCCCTGCATCGGCTGCTCGCCGGATCCGTCGGTCCCCACGACCACGACCGACCCGCCGGTGCAGGGATCGTCGGGGCATCGCAGGAAGGCGACGAGGGCGCCGTCGGGGCTGATCGCCGGCTGAACGTCCGCTCCCGAGCGCCCGGTCGTGAGGGGTTCCTGGTCGGTCGTGTCGGGATGCGCGCCGTCGGACGGATCGAGGTCGATGGTGCCAGCAGGAAGCACGTACAGGTGGGTGCCGCTCGAACCGCCACGGCTCACCACGAGGCCACCGTTGGCGACCGACGGCGCTGCCGGCTGCGGCGCGGTCTCGCCGGGTCGGTCGATGAGCAGGAAACCGCCGCCCACGAGGGCGAGCACCAGGCCGACCACCACAAGCGCTCCCGTCTTCCGCGCACGAGCGCGGCGCCGACGACGACGCGCGATCTCGCCGAAGAGGTCGTCGTGTTCGCCGGGCCACTCGGCGGCCCCAGCGAGCCGTTCGCGAAGATCGTTGTCAAACGTCGGCATGCCACTGCTCCTCGTCGCCGTCGGGGATGGCCAGTACGTCGGCCAGATGCCGGCGCGCTTTTGCGAGCTGACTCTTCACGGTGCCCGCACTCGTCCCCATCGCCTCGGCCACCTGCGCGGTGTCGAGGTCGAGGTAGTAGCGAAGGACGACGACTTCGCGTTGCCGATGCGGGAGATCCTGGAGGGCACTGCGCACGTCCACCGCATCCGCGTTCGGCGCCTCGACGGAGGCCGGCTGGACGAGCAAGTGGCGGGCACGCCGTTCCACGCGGAGATGCCGAAGCCGGCTGCGCGACAGGTTCATCGCGACCGCCGCCACCCACCGGTCGAGCGCCGCGATCGGCTGGCCGCGCTCCGTGCGCTCCCAGGCCCGCGCGACGGCCTCCTGGACGGCGTCCTCGGCGGTCGCGAGGTCGCCGGTGACCAGGGCGACCGCCCCGACCAGCCGTGGGTAGTCCTCACGTAGGAACTGCCGGAGCTCGGTCTCATCCATCCTTCCCTCCGAGCCTAGGACGCCCGAGGCCATCGCGCGGTTGTCCGCTGCCCGCCAGATCGCCAGATCGCCGGCCCGGATGCCGGCCCGGACGTGCGGGCGGGGCGAGTATCGTTGGCGAACCATGCAGGTCACCTGCCCGCGGTGCGGGACGCGGCAGAGCCCCGAACAGTCGGCGGGCTACACCTGTGTCTCGTGCGGCGCGGAGTGGGTGTTCGCGGCCTGCGCCAACTGCGGCGTCCGATTCCATATGCGTCCCGGGACCACCGACTGGGTCTGTCCGGAATGCGGTCACGAAAATGGCGAGTCGCGGATGGGGGCGTTCGCCCCGGACGATGGCGAGGACGAGCCCGCAGGGGCGCTCGGCCAGAGCGGCGCGGCTCGACACGAGCGCGCGCCGACCGGGCGCGCGAAGGGGCCGATGACCCGCGGCCAGCTGGCCGCGATCGCCGTGGTCGGCATCGCCGCCGTCCTCGTGATCGCGTTCGCGCTCTCCTCGCTCGGCGGCGATCAGGTGGCCGTTTCGGCCTCGCCGACGCCGTCGACCTCGACGCAGCTGCTCTGCCTGCACCTGCGTGATCTCCAGACGCCGCGAGAGGATGCCTTCACCCGGCTGGCGACGACCCTGCAGGAAGACGCCGCAACCATTGAAGCCGAGGGCAACGCCGACCTTGCCGCCGCGGTACTGAAGATGCGCACGGCTGTTGTCGCGTATCGCGATGCCCTTGCGTCGCAAGGGGATGTGAGCGAGGCGGCACGCAAGGTGGCCAATGCGTCCCGGGGGATTCCCTGTTGAACTACGATCGTTAGCACTCTGTGCAAGAGAGTGCCAGCTATCATCGCGGGCATGGCGGAACGATCCGAACTCTCGTCGCGCAAGGCCACCGTGCTGCACGCTGTCGTCGAGGCCTACGTCGCAACGGGCGAGCCGGTGGGTTCCGAAACGATCGCGGACCGGGCGAACCTCGGCGTGTCGAGCGCGACGATCCGCAACGAGATGGCCGCGCTCGAAGAGCAGGGCTTCCTCAGCCATCCGCATACCTCCGCCGGCCGGATTCCGACCGACACGGGCTATCGGCATTACGTCGATGCGCTTCCCTCGCCGACCCGGCTCCGGGAAGCGCAGCGTCGCCAGATCGCCGCGCATTTCGCCGAGGTCATCCTCGACCTCGAGGAAGTGCTCAAGGGATCCGTGCACCTGCTGTCGCGGCTGACGCAGTACGCCGGGCTTGCCGTGCCGCCCGGCCCCGCGGATGAGCCGCTCGCCCGGCTCGAGGTGATCGACATGGGGCCGACCTTGCTCGTGCTGGCCGTCGGGCAACACGGCAGGGTCGACAAGGAGATCGTCGACCGGCCCGAGCACATCGACGCGACGGCCGTCGCGGGCGCCGACCGGCGCTTCGACCGTGTCCGCGGCAAGACGTATGCGGATGCCCAGGCGCTCCTGCTCGAGATTGCGGCGACCGAATCCGCCGGCGTGCACGATTGTCTGCTGCTCGCCGCGGACGTCCTTCGTCTGGCGACCTCCGGGGATCGTGCGGGCCACGTCCTCATCGGGGGCGTCGCCAACCTCACCACCGAGACGCAGGCGTGGCGCCAAGACACTCTGCGGCGCCTCGTCGAGACTCTCGAACGCGAGCAGGAGATGGTTCGAGTGCTCCACGACGTCGCACCCGCCGAGGATGTGCGCGTGACGATCGGCGAGGAGCACCCCTCGACCGGCGAGTGGGGCGCTTCGATCGTCGCGGCGCCGTTCCGAGCCGGGGATGCCACGGTGGGCACGATCGGGATCGTCGGGCCGACACGTATGGACTACTTCTCGGCCATGGCGGCGGTGCACGCCGTCGCAGAGCGCCTGTCCGAGGCCGCGGCGGACGAGGAGGAGTAGTGGCGCCGGCCCGCGACCTCTACGAGATCCTCGGCGTGGACCGCACCGCCTCGGACGAGGACATCCGCCGCGCCTACCGGCGGCTCGCGCGCGCGCACCACCCAGACGTGAGCGGGGACCCGGCGGCGGAGGAGCGGTTCAAGGAAGCGGCGGGCGCCTACGAGATCCTGTCGGATCCCGACAAGCGCGCTCGATACGACGCGTTCGGCAGCGCCGACGGAACGGGCGCGGCAGGCTTCGGCGATCTCTCGGAGATCTTCGAGATGTTCTTCGGCGGCGGGGGCGGCATTGGCTTCGGCGGGAGCGGACGCCGGCGCTCGCGCAGCCGCACGCGGCGGGGCGAGGACCTTGCGCTCCGTATGCGGATCGACTTCGGCGAGGCCGCGTTCGGACTGCGCCGGGACGTCGAGATCGAGCGGCTCGCGGTCTGCGAGGCGTGCCTCGGCAACGGCGCCGCGCCGGGCACCGCGCCCGTCGCATGCCGGACGTGCCGTGGCACCGGCGAGGTGCAGTCCGCCCGTCGGAGCGTCTTCGGGACGCTCATGACGAGCGGCACCTGTACGACGTGCGAAGGCTCCGGACAGGAGATCCCCGATCCGTGCCCGGCCTGCGGCGGCGCGGGCCGGTTGCGGGAGCGGGGGAGCGTGACGCTCGAGATTCCCGCGGGCGTCTCCGACGGCATGGAGCTGCGGGTGCCCGGCGCCGGGCACGCGGGCGTCGCCACGGGCAGCGCGGGCGATCTGTTCGTCCGGCTCGAGGTGGAGCCCTCCGCCGCGTTCGAGCGGCGCAACCAGGATCTGTACGGCGTCCTCGACGTCTCCATCACGCAGGCGACGCTTGGCGCCGAGCTGACCGTTCCGGGGCTCGAGGGCGAGGAGCGCGTACGCATCGAGCCGGGCACACCGTCGGGAACGATCCTGCGGCTGAGGGGAAAGGGCGTGCCCAACCTCCAACGACGGGGGCGAGGCGACCTGTACATCACCGTGCACGTGGTCACGCCGACCGACCTGTCGCGCGAGGAGACGCAGCTGCTCGAACGACTGGCCGAGCTCCGCGGCGAGTCCGGAGGCGCTCGCGGCGACCTGCGACGCCCCGAGTACTAGGCTCAGGCGATGGTCGACAGCAGCTGCATCTTCTGCCAGATCGTCGCTCGCCAGATCCCGGCCGACATCGTCCGGGAATCCGACCGGGTAGTGGCGTTTCGCGATGTGAGTCCCGTCGCGCCCACCCACATCCTGTTGATCCCCAAGGAACACATCGTCGACATGCGCGACATCGACGACGAGCACGGGGGTCTGCTCGCCGACATCGTGCAGGCCGCCACCCAGCTCGCCGGGGCCGAAGGCATCGCCGAGAGCGGCTGGCGCCTCGTCAGTAACGTCGGCGCCGACGCCGGCCAAAGCGTCTTCCACCTGCACTTCCACCTGATCGGCGGGCGGGCGATGCAGTGGCCGCCGGGTTGAACGGGGTACCATGTAGCCGGGCCGTCCATCAGGACGGCCGTCGTTGTCGGAGCAGGAGGGAAGGGGCACGCGCCCCGGATCAACCGGACACGTGGCGACCGCCACCACGCAAGTGAAGATCCTCGTTCCCGGGCACCAGTCGATGGTGACCCTGCTCGGCCAGCGCGATTCCTTTTTGAAGCAGATCGAAGCGGCCTTCGCCGCCGATGTGCTCGTGCGCGGCAACGAGATCACGATCACCGGGCGCCCCGACATCACCGAGCAGGTCGGCCGTGTCTTCGAGGAGCTGCTCGAGTTGCTCGAACAGGGGACGGAGCTCACCGAGGATGTCGTGCGCCAGACCATCTCGATGGTGGGCGGCGGCGGCGAGGCCGGCGGGGAGGCCCCGCGCCCCTCGGAGGTGCTGGGCGACAACCTCCTGTCCGCCCAGGGCAAGAAGATCGCGCCCAAGACGTTTGGCCAGAAGCGCTACGTCGATGCGATCCGCCGCTCGACGGTGACCTTCGCGATCGGACCGGCGGGCACCGGGAAGACCTATCTGGCCGTTGCCGTCGCGGTGCGCGCCCTCCAGGAGCGCCAGATTTCGCGGATCATCCTTACCCGCCCCGCGGTCGAGGCCGGGGAGCGGCTCGGATTCCTGCCGGGCACTCTCTACGAGAAGATCGATCCGTACATGCGCCCGCTCTACGACGCGCTGTACGAGATGACCGGGCCCGACACGTTGCCGCGGTTGATGGAGCGAGGTGTGGTGGAGGTCGCGCCGCTCGCGTTCATGCGGGGGCGCACGCTGAACAACGCGTTCATCATCCTCGACGAGGCACAGAACACGACCCCCGAGCAGATGAAGATGTTCCTCACGCGATTGGGCTTCGGATCCAAGGCCGTCGTCAACGGCGACGCGACCCAGGTCGACCTCCAGGGCGGCCAAAGCGGCCTGAGTGTCGTCGAGGACATCCTCGAGGAGATCGAGGGCATCTCGTTCGTGCACCTCGGCGGGAAGGACGTCGTCCGCCACCAGATCGTTCAGGAGATCGTCGAGGCGTACGGGCGCTTCGGGCAGCAGTCGCTCACCGCCGATGAGTGAGGCGCGATGAGCACGCTCGACGAGCCTCCGTCCGCGCGCCCGGCGGTGCTGTTCAGCAACCGCAGCGCCGCCGTGATCGAGGACGAGCCCCTGCGACGTCTCGCGCGGGAGACGCTGCTGGGCGAGGGCCTGACCGACGCCGAGTTGTCGGTGAGCTTTGTCGACGAGGACGAGATCGCGGACCTGCACGTGCGCTACATGGACGAGCCCGGGCCGACCGACGTACTCAGCTTTCCGCTCGACGACGTCGACGAGGCCGGCGTCCGCCTGCTCGGCGACGTTGTGATCGCGCCGTCGGTCGCGGCCGCGAATAACCCCGCGGATCCGGACGCCGAGATCCGGCTGCTGCTCGTCCACGGGATCCTGCACCTGCTCGGCTACGACCACGAGATCGACGCCGAGAAGGCCGTGATGTGGGCGCGCCAGGAGCGCTACAGCGGGGTGCGCGCGCCATGACCGGTTCGGACTGGCTCGCGGTCATCATCGTGCTCGTGACGATCCTCGTCGTGGGGTTCCTGGGAGCGTCGGAGGTCACCATCACGCGGATGAACCGCGTCCGTGCCCTGCGTCTGCGTGAAGAGGGCCGGCGGGGTTCCGTGCAACTGGTCCGGATCGTCGAGAACCCGGCGCCCTACCTGAACGTGGTGCTGTTCCTGACCCTGCTGTTCACCATCGGCGGCTCGACCGTGGCGACGTCGTTTGCGGTGCGGCACTGGGAGAGCGCCGGCGAGATCGTCGCGACGGTCGCGATGACGCTGCTGCTATTCCTCTTTGCGGAGGTCACGCCAAAGACGTTCGCGATCCAGCGGACCGACGGCGTGGCGCTCTTCGTCGCACGGCCGATCTCCTTCATCGGCACGCTGCTCGGACCCGTCGCGAACAGCCTGGTCCGGCTTGCCAACGCGCTGATGCCCGGCAAGGGACTGCGCGAGGGGCCGTTCATCACCGAGCATGAGCTGCGCGCCTCGGCGGAGGTCGCCTCCGAGGAGGGCGAGATCGAAGAGGAAGAGAAGGAGCTCATCCACTCGATCTTCGAATTCGGCGACACCATCGCACGCGAGGTGATGGTCCCGCGGCCGGACATCATCGCGATCGAGGACACCGCGACGCTTCGCGACGTCGAGGCGCTGATGCTGGAGCACGGCTACTCACGGATCCCGGTGTTCCACGAGGACCTCGACGACGTGATCGGGGTCGTGTTCGCAAAAGATGTGTTGCGTGCGCTGCACCAGGGCCAGCTCGACGCCCCGATCGCCGACATCATGCGCGCGGCCCATTTCGTGCCGGAGTCCAAGAAGGTCGCCGATCTGCTCAAGGAGATGCAACTGGAGAAGTTCCATCAAGCCCTCGTCGCCGACGAGTACGGGTCGGTGACCGGAATCCTTTCCCTGGAAGACCTTCTGGAGGAGCTCGTCGGAGAGATCACCGACGAGTACGACGTCGAGGAGCCCGAGATGGTCGAGGTGGGCGACGGTATCTTCCGCGTCTCCGGCAAGACCTCGATCGACGACCTCAACGAGTTGCTCGAGGTCGAGCTGCCCGACGAGGAGTGGGATACCGTCGGCGGGCTCGTGCTCGACATCTTCGGCAAGATCCCCGACACCGGGGAGGAAGCCGAGTTCCAGGGGCTGCGGTTCCGGGCCGACGAGGTGCAGGGGCGGCGCGTCGCGACCGTGGTGATCTCCCGTGCGGAGGAGGTCGAGCCCGACGACGTCACCGACGATGGATGATGCGAGCCTCGACGCGCTGATCGCCGCGGCGCGCGGCGTGCGCTCGCGCGCCTATGCGCCCTACTCGGGGTTCGGGGTCGCGGCGGCCGCGCTCGCGGCCGGCGCAACGTACCTGGGGGTGAACGTCGAGAACGCGAGCTCTCCCGTCGGGGTGTGCGCCGAGCGTGTCGCGCTCGGCGCGATGGTGACCGCGGGCGAGCGGACGCTCGTGGCAATCGCCATCGTGACCGACGCCGCCGAGCCGACCCCGCCGTGTGGCACGTGCCGGCAGGCGCTGTGGGAGTTCGGTCCGGAGGCGATCGTCGTCGCGGAGACCCTTGCGGGCCTCCGGCGCGTCTGGCGGCTGGTGGAGCTCTTGCCCTTCCCGTTCGAGCGTGGGTCGCGATGAGCGGCGCGCCGCCGTTTCGCAGTGGGGTGGTGGCCGTCGTCGGGCGGCCAAACGTGGGGAAGTCGACCCTCGTCAACGCGCTCGTCGGCCAGAAGGTCGCGATCGTCTCGGACAAGCCGCAAACGACGCGCCGGGACATCCGCGCGATCTGGAACGCGGCGGGTGTGCAGGTCGTGTTTACCGACACGCCCGGCTTCCACAAGCCGAAGACGCTCTTGGGGCTGCGCCTCAACGATCTCGTCGGCGACGCGGTCGCGGGCGTCGATCTGATCGTGCACGTGGTGGATGTCGCTGCGGGCGTGGGCCGCGGCGATGCGTTCGTCTACGAGCATCAGGTACGCCCCGGCGGCGCGCCGGCGATCTGTGCCGTCAACAAGGTCGATGCCGCCAAGGGACGCAGCGAGCTCCCCGGGCTTGCGGCCGCCGAGGCGCTCGGGGACTTCGACGAGATCGTCCCCGTGTCGGCGAAGACCGGTGCCGGCGTCGAGCTGCTGCGCGAACTGATCGTCGCGCGCGTGCCGGAGGGACCGCAGCTCTATCCGGCCGAGGACGTTACCGATCAGCCGATCGAGGCGCGTCTGGCCGAGATCATCCGCGAGAAGGCCCTCGGGGTCACGCGCCAGGAGGTGCCGCACTCCATCGCCGTGGTGATCGAGGAGCTTGCACGCGAGCCGGAGCTGGTCACGGTGCACGCGTCGCTGATCGTCGAGCGGGACTCGCAGAAGGGCATCGTCATCGGCAAGGGCGGCGACACGCTCAAGACCATCGGGACGCGCGCGCGCGAGGAGATGGAAGAGCTGCTCGGGGCGAAGGTCTTCCTCGATCTGCGGGTGAAGGTGTTGAAGGAATGGCAGCGCGACCCCAAGGCGCTGGCGCGGCTCGGTTTCTGAGCGCCGTCAGCCGACGCGAAGCGTCGCCGTCATCTGCGGGTGATACAGACACGTGACGGCGTAGGTGCCCGGTGCGATGCCGGTCAAGGCGGCCGTTGCCGTGGCGCCGCCGTCGAGCTTCACGTTCACGTCGGTGGACTTCACCGTGTACGTGTGCGGGATGTCGTCGTGGTTGACGAGCGTCAGCGTGTCGGTCGCGTGCGCCTCGGCGCAGGCGGGCGCGAACAGGTTCTCCTGCATGTCGACCGTCGTGGTGGCGGTCGGTGCATCGCAGCTCGGCGGCGAGGAGCTGCACGCAACCGCGGTGCCGAGCGGAAGGGCGAGCAGCGCGGCGACGGCGAGGCGACGAATCATGCGGGGGCGGAGCCTAGCGGCACCCGGATGCGCCGACCACGTACGCTCGGCACGTGGATGCCGATCGTCTGCTGCTCATCCGCTGCCTGGACCTGACTGTGCTCGAGGAACACGACGACGCGCAACGGGTGAGGGAGCTCTGTGCGAGGGCGGTGCAGCCGGTGTCCGCCGACCCGGGCGTCTCGGTGGCGGCCGTGTGTGTGTGGCCGCGCCGGGTGTCGGCGGCCCGCGCCTCGCTTGTGGGGACGCGGGTTCGCGTCGCGGCGGCGACCGGAGGATTCCCCGATCCGTCCGCGACACTCGGGCGACGGCTCGATGAGATCCACGCGGCGATCGACGCCGGTGCCGACGAAGTGGACGTCGTGGTCGACCGAGCGCTCGTGACCGACCCGAGCCGCCTCGCGTGGGAACTCGCCGCGACACGCGCCGCGGCGGGCACGACGACATGGAAGGCGATCCTCGAAACGGGCGCGCTCGAGCCCGGCGCGATCCGCACCCTCGCGAGTGCCGCAATCGCGGCCGGCGCCGACTTTCTCAAGACGTCGACGGGGAAGATCGGGCCCGGGGCGACGCCCGAGGCGGCGGCGATCCTCGCGGAGGAAATTGCCCGCGCGGGCCGGCCGGTCGGGCTCAAGGTCAGCGGCGGCATCCGTGGCGCGGCCCAGGCCGCGGGCTATCTCGACCTCGTGCGTGGGATCCTCGGCCCCGGCTGGCCGGTGCCCGCGACCTTTCGGATCGGCGCCTCCTCGCTGCTCGACGCGCTGCTCGCATGATTTCCGTTGCTGACCTGCGCGTTCGAGCAGCGCCGCAACGGAAACAACACAGCGGAACACTGCCCTGCGGCGGGTGCTCGGCGCTACCATCCGGGCATGCCGCCGTACAAGGAGCAGGGGATCGTCCTGCGCTCGGTCAAGCTCGGCGAGGCCGACAAGATCGTGACCATCCTCACCCAGGGATCCGGCAAGGTCCGGGCGGTGGCCAAGGGCGTGCGCAAGACGACGTCGCGCTTCGGCGCGCGGCTTGAGCCGCTCACCCACGTCAGCCTGATGCTCTACCGCGGCCGCGGTGCGCTCGACACGGTGACCCAGGCCGAGATCGTGGCCCCGCACCGGCATATTCGCGAGGACCTTTCGCTGTTCGCTGCGGCGGAGACGATGGTCGAGGCGGCCGACAAGGTCGCCGAGGAGCACGAGCGCAACGTGCCGCTCGTAGTCCTGTTGCTGAACGGGCTGCGTGCGCTCGACGCCGGACCGGCCGACCCCGCATCGGTCGCCGAGTCGTTCCTGCTCAAGCTGCTGTCGCTCTCCGGGTTTCATCCGGCGCTCACCGCGTGCGCCGTCTGCGGCTCCGCCGATGTGCGCCTGTGGTCGGCCGGCCTGGGCGGGGCGGTGTGCGCCGGCTGCGCCGACGCGGGCGCCGGGGCCGTCTCCCACGACGCGCTCGCGTTCCTCGCGTTGCTCGCGGGCTCGGACCTGTCGGTGGTGGGCGAGGTCGGCCGCCCCGACCCGCGCGTCGCGACCGACGCCCGGGCGATGCTCGTGGGGTTCACGGAGTACCACCTGGAGCGCCGGATGCGATCGGTGCCGATGCTCGTGCGGACGGCGCGATGAGCAGCTACCTGCACGACATCGACCGGGCCAACGTTCCCGCCCACGTGGCGATCGTCATGGACGGCAACGGCCGCTGGGCCAAGCAGCGCGGCCTGCCGCGCACGGAGGGCCACGGCGCCGGCGAGGAGGCGCTCTGGGACACCGTCAAGGGCGCGGTCGAGGTCGGCGTCCGATGGCTCACCGTCTACGCTTTCTCGACCGAGAACTGGTCGCGCCCGCCTGCCGAGGTGCTCTACCTCATGAACTTCAACCGCGGGCTGCTCCAGCGCCGGCGCGATGAGCTCCACGGCATGAACGTGCGGATCCGGTTTATCGGACGCCGCGACTGGCGCGTGCCCCGCAGCGTGTTGAAGGAGATCGAGATCTCCGAACGCCTGACACGCGACAACACCGGAATGACCCTGTCGATCGCGTTCAACTACGGCGGTCGCAAGGAAGTCGTCGACGCCGTCAAGCAGATCGCGCGCGAGGTCGCCGACGGCACGCTCAAGGCGTCCAAGATCGACGATGCGGCCATCGCGTCGCGTCTGTACTCCCCGGACATGCCCGATCCCGATCTGCTCATCCGCACAAGCGGCGAGATGCGCACGTCCAACTTCCTGCTGTGGGAGCTCGCCTACTCGGAGCTGTGGTTCACGCCGGTGTTCTGGCCCGACTTCACGCGCGAGCTGCTCTTCGAGGCGATCCGCGACTTCCAAAAGCGCGAACGCCGGTTCGGCGCCATCGCCGACGACGCCTAGGTGTAGCGCGAGCCCCCGATCGCCCGGAGCACGACGTACCCGCCGTAGACCAGGCCGGTGACGATCACGACGAACTGTACGACGGGCTGATGGACCTCGAGCAGGAGTCCCAGCCCGATCGCCGCGGCGACCGCCGCGCCGACCGACCGAACGAATTCCTGGCGATCCCAGAGCCAGCCCGGGGGATTCTTGGGCGTGCTCGCGTCACGGCGGTCGCGCGACCGGTCGCCCGGGACGACCCAGCCCGGTTGCCAGATCTCGTGGAGCACGAGACCGATCACCGGCAGCACGAAGATCATCGTCAGCGGGCTCGCCACGGCGCAGCTCAGCGCCCACAGGATCGTCACGACGGTCGCCACCGTTCGGCCGACCGGACCGAGGGTGGTGGCGCTTCGCTCCCACCGCGACCAGTGCGCCACGGTGCGCCCCTCGTGTATCGGGTTGTCGACGAACTCGCCCGGTTGCCACTGGGGCTCGCGCGGCGTGAGCTCGCGCGCGGGCTCGAGGCACCGCAGGCACCAGCGCACGTCGCCGGGGAGGGCGGCGCCGCAGGAGCGGCAGGTGCGGGGAGCGGTCATACGCGGAATATCGGCACCGCCGCACCGACCATGGAGGTTCGGTCACGACTCGCACCGGCCGCCGGATGCGGCCGCACGGGCGCGTACGATGGCGACCACGCCAGCGGCCGCATCCGGCGGCCGGGAATCGAAAGGAGCCACCAGGTGCCCGACCTGATGGATGAGATCGTCTCGCTCGCGAAACGCCGCGGGTTCGCCTTCCAGTCCTCCGAGATCTATGGCGGCCTCCGCTCGTCGTGGGACTACGGCCCGCTCGGCGTCGAGCTCAAGAACAACATCAAGCGCCTCTGGTGGCGCGACAACGTGCAGCGTCGCGACGACGTCGTCGGCCTCGACGCCGCGGTCATCATGTCGCCGCGCGTGTGGGAGGCGAGCGGGCACCTCGCCGTGTTCACCGACCCGCTCGTGGAGTGTCTGAGCTGTCACCAGCGCTTCCGCGAGGACCATCTGCCCGACCCGCGCGTTTGCCCGAACTGCGGCGGCAAGGGCTTCACCGACCCACGCGACTTCAACATGATGTTCAAGACCCACATGGGCCCGGTGCCCGACGAGGACAACGCCGTCTATCTCCGGCCCGAGACCGCCCAGGCGATGTTCGTCGACTTCGCCCAGATCCAGTCGTCCTCGCGGCGCAAGGTGCCGTTCGGGATCGCGCAGATCGGCAAGTCGTTCCGCAACGAGATCACTCCGGGCAACTTCGTGTTCCGCATGCGCGAGTTCGAGCAGATGGAGATGGAGTTCTTCGTCGAGCCGGGCACCGACGACGAGTGGCACCAGTACTGGATCGACCGGCGGCATCAGTGGTACCTCGACCTCGGCATCAAGCCGGAGCACCTGCGCCTGCGCGAGCACGACGCGGATGAGCTCAGCCACTATGCGAAGCGGACGGTCGACCTCGAGTACGCGTACCCGTGGACCGACTGGGCCGAGCTCGAAGGCGTCGCAAATCGCACCGACTTCGACCTCAAGGCACACGAGGCGGCGAGCGGTCAGGACCTCACTTACTTCGATCAGGAGAAGGAAACGCGGTTTCACCCGTTCGTGATCGAGCCGGCCGTGAGCGTCGATCGGGCGCTGCTCGCGTTCCTCATCGACGCGTATGCGGTCGACGAGGCGCCGACCGCAAAGGGCACGATCGAGAAGCGCACGGTGCTCCGGCTGCATCCGGAGCTCGCGCCGGTCAAGGTCGCGGTGCTGCCGCTGTCGCGCAACGAGCGGCTCACCCCGGAGGCCCGGCGTCTGCACGAACTCGTGCGCGAGCAGTGGATCACGCAGTTCGACGACGCGGGGGCGATCGGCCGTCGCTATCGGCGCCAGGACGAGATCGGGACACCGCTGTGCGTCACGGTGGACTTCGACACGCTCGAGGATCAGGCGGTCACGGTGCGCGCGCGCGACACGATGGCGCAGGAGCGCATCCCGATCGACGGGCTTGTCGCCTATCTGCGGGAGCGCCTATGAGCCGGCGGGGCTACGGCTGGTTCTTCGGGGCCTTTGTCCTCCTGATCGTTGCCGGCGGGCTCATCGCGTCGGCCGCCGCGACGTTCCTGGCCTCGCTCGCTCCGCTCTACGTCGCGATCGTCCTGTCGGCCGGCGCGGTCGTCTGCGCGTTGGTCGCGCTCGCCCGGCATACGGAGAGCCGGCAGCCGTGAGCCGCGTCCGGATCGTTGCGGCCCTCGCCGTGGCCGCGATCCTCGTGACGGCCGCCTGCACCGGCCCGTCGTCGCAGGGCTCGTCGTCCCCCTCGTCTCCGGCGGCCACCGCGGTGGCAATCCCGTCGATCGCGCCCGGCGGCGCGCCGACGCTGGCACAGGCGATCGCCAAGCTCTGCGTCTCGGGCACGCTGCCCTCGGGGACGCCCGCGGCCGGGGCGCTCCCGCCCGAGCTTGCATCGATCGCGCACCAGGTCGAGGTCGCCCGTGGACACGACTACGTCACGCCCCCGGCCGCGGAGGCGATCTCGAGCCAGGAGATGGATCGGCGGCTACAGGAGAGCTTTGCCGCCTACTACCCGAAGGACCTCTACGACCGACGGACGGTTGCGTGGCGCACGATCGGCGTCATTCCCGAGAACGCCGACCTGCACGAGGCATACCGGACGTTCCTTACCGGCGAGGTGGTCGGGTTCTATGACCCTGAGACCGGCGAGCTCGTCTACCAGGGATCGGAGAACCCGAGCTTTATCGAACGCCTGACGCTCGCCCACGAGCTGACGCACGCGCTCGACGATCAGATCTTCGACCTGAAGCGCCTGGACGCGATGACCAACTCCTGCCAGGACGAGCGCTCCGCCGCCGCGCTCGGACTGGTCGAGGGGAGCGCCCAGTACTTTTCTGCCGCGACGGCAGCGGAGAACCCCGACATCAGCCTCCCCGACCTCCTCCAGGCCATCGCGGAATCGCTCGCCGGCGCCAGCGCGCCCCCCGACGTCCCACCGTTTGTCTACGCCATCAGCACCTGGCCGTACAGCGCAGGGATGGCCTTCGTCGGCACGCTCGAGGGAGAGGGCGGCACCGCCAAGGTCGACAAAGCCTTCGAGCAGTTCCCGGTCTCGACCGAGCAAGTCATCCATCCGGACCGGTTTCCAACGGATGCGCCGACCCCCGTGGACATCCCGGACGTGACCCGTGCGCTCGGTGAAACGTGGGGCGATCTCGACGCGATGACGATCGGGGAGGAGTGGCTACGCGCCATGCTCGCCCTTCGGCTGGACGGCTCGGATGCCGACGACGCGGCCGCGGGGTGGGACGGGGGCGCCTACCGAGCGTTCACCGACGGCACCGACGTGGTCGTGGTCCTGCGCACCGCGTGGGATACCGACGGCGACGCTGCGGCCTTCGCGTCGGCGCTCGCGAACTGGTCGGCGGATACCACGCCGCGCCCGGTGGTCACGCAGGACGGCACGACGGTCACAGCCGTGTTCGCGACGTCTGCCGATCCGCAGTCGGCGGCCGCGGATGCCCTCGCCGCGGGGTAGCTCCGGCGGCGTCCGGTGGCTAGGCCGGGGGGATCGAGGAGCCGCGATCGGCCGAGCCGCGCTTGGCCTTCTTCTGCGCGCGCTTCTCCTTGATGGAGGCCTGCGCCTTCCGCTTGACGTTCTTGTCCTTGGATCCCTTGTCCTTTGCGTGCGCCATGGCTCTCCTCCGGCAGGAACGATCGTTTGTGGGAGCCCCTAGCCTAGCCCACCGTCGCCGGCAGCGGGCTCCCGGTGAGCAACCGGTACAGGTGCGCCAGTTGATCGGGGCCGGCATCCGGCACCCGCGGCGACACGATGCGCTCTATGACCCCCCTCAATCGCGGCGATTTCGTGCTCGCACGCCCACACGGCGTCCGGGGAACGATTCGAACTCCTCAAGGGTCTACGTCGTATCGACCGATGCAAGTCGGGAGGAACGAGATGGTGTCCCGCATCGAGGCGCAACGCGTCGGCGGGGGGGTTCGCACGAGCTTGGGGTCGCGCGGCGCCGTCCTCCTGGCGACCGCGACGCTCGTGCTCGTGGTTGCCATCGCCTCCGGCCCCGGCCGCGCCTCGGCAACACCGTCGGTCGCCCCGCACGGACAGATCTGGATCAGCACCGTCGCGACGGCCGCGACCCTTGCCCACGTCGATCCGGCGATCACGACGACCTTCCTGTCCGGAGCGCAATCGGTGTCGCTCGGCGGCACCTCGGCGCCCACCGCGAAAGCGTGGGCGAGCGAGGCGGACTTTGCCGCCGACCTCGCGGCGAACCGAATCCCGTCGACGGTGCGGATCGTCCTGTACGACCCGGAAGCATGGACCGCCACCCCCGAGGCCGAGCGCATCGATCCAGTGCGCGCAATGGCGGCCTTCGGCGCGCTCGCCCGGCGCAACGGATATGTCGCGGTGATCACGCCGCATCCCAATCTGGTCGAGGTGCCCGGCGCCGTTTGTGGGGCCGCGCCCGGCGAGCCGTTGACGTCGGCGTATCTGCGTTGCGGGATCCAGGGCGCCGCGGCCCGCGCGGCCGACGTGGTCGAGATCCAGGGGCAGTACCTCGAAGACGACTTTGACGCCTACTCCGAGTTCGTGGCCCAGGCCGCGGCGCAGGCGCGGCGGGCGAGCCCGGGGGTGACGGTCCTGTCGGGGCTGTCGACCACCTTCACGGATGACCCCGGCGTGCTCTTCGCGGCCTGGCGTTCCGTCCTTGGCATCGTCGACGGGCACTATTTGAACGTGCCGCACGGCATCCGAGCCCAGGTGGCTGTCGGGTTCCTGCGGTTGGTCGCCGTAGACTGAAGCTTCCGAGCCCGCTCGACCGTTCCGGAGGCATGCGGTGACCAAGTACGTCTACGACTTCGCCGAAGGCAACAAGGACATGAAGGACCTCCTCGGCGGCAAGGGAGCCAACCTCGCCGAGATGACAAACATGGGGATCCCCGTCCCGCCGGGCTTCACCATCACGACCGAGGCCTGCCTCACGTTCCTCAACGAGGGCGGCGCGCCGGCCGAGATGCTCCAGGAAGCCGGCGAGCACCTCGTAGCGCTCCAGGAATCGATGGGCAAGAATCTCGGTGACCCGACCGACCCGTTGCTCGTGAGCGTGCGCTCCGGCGCGAAGTTCTCGATGCCCGGGATGATGGACACGGTCCTCAACCTCGGTCTGCACGACGGCTCGGTCGAAGGACTTGCGGCGCAGACGGGCGGCGACACGCGCTTTGCGCGCGACGCCTACCGCCGGTTCATCCAGATGTTCGGCAAGATCGTGATGGACGTGCCCGGTGACGCCTTCGAGCACGCGCTCGACGAGGCGAAGGCGGCCAAGTTCGAGGGCGCACAGGACACCGATCTGGACGCCGAGGATCTGTCGGCGCTCATCGAGCGTTTCAAGACGATCTACCGGGAGCACACCGGGGAGGACTTTCCGCAGGAGCCGAGGGATCAGCTGCGCCTCGCGATCGACGCGGTGTTCAGCAGCTGGAACGGGAAGCGCGCGCGCGACTACCGTCGCCAGAACAAGATCAGCGACGACCTCGGCACCGCAGTGAACGTTCAGTCGATGGTGTTCGGCAACCGCGGTGAGGATTCCGGCACCGGTGTGGCGTTCACCCGCGACCCGTCCACCGGCGAGCGAGCGCCCTACGGGGACTACCTTTCGAACGCCCAGGGCGAGGACGTCGTCGCCGGTATTCGCAACACGCTGCCGCTTGCGGCGCTCGAGGAGAAGGACGCCGCCTCCTACGCAGGGCTCCGCTCGACGATGGACACGCTTGAGAAGCACTACGGCGACATGTGCGACATCGAGTTCACGATCGAGAAGGGCCGCCTGTGGATCCTGCAGACCCGGGTCGGTAAGCGCACGGCCTTCGCCGAGTGGGTCATGGCTGCCGAAATGCTGGCCGAGGGGCTCATCGACGAGGACACCGCGCTGCAGCGAGTCGATGCGAACCGGCTCGAGGAGCTCTTTAAGCGCCGTGTCGAGGCCGACGGGGCGACGCCGATCGCGACGGGGCTGAACGCCTCGCCGGGGGCGGCGACCGGCGCCGTCGTGTTTAGCGCGGACGAGGCCGAGCGCTGGGCCAAGGAGGACGGCGCCCGTGTGATCCTCGTGCGCCGGGAGACGACGCCCGATGACTACCACGGGATGATCGCGTCCCAGGGCATCCTGACGAGTGCGGGCGGCACCAACTCGCACGCGGCCGTCGTCGCCCGCGGGGAGGGCATCCCGGCGGTGTGCGGCGCCGATCAGATTCGGCTCGACCTCCAGGCGCGGGCGTTCACGGCCAACGGCGCTGTGGTTCGTGAGGGCGACACCATCACGATCGACGGGTTCACGGGCAACGTCTTCGTCGGGGAGCTGCCGATGGCAGACTCCGTGCTCGAGCGTGCGCGCCAGGGGGACGCCGCCGCGCAGCAGGAGCCGATCTGGCGCGCGTTCGAACAGCTGATGGGGATCGCCGATGACCGGCGCCGGTTGCGTGTTCGCGCGAACGCCGACACGCCGGAGCAGTCGTCCAACGCACGCGATCGCGGCGCGGAGGGAATCGGCCTGTGCCGCACCGAGCACATGTTCCTCGGCCCCGAGCGTGTGGCCGCGGTACAGCAGATGATCCTTGCCGAGACCCCCGAGGAGGAGCAGGCGGCCTTCGACATCCTGCTGCCGTTGCAGCGCGGCGACTTCGTCGGGATCTTCCGTGCGATGGACGGCCTGCCGGTCACCGTGCGGCTGCTCGATCCGCCGCTGCACGAGTTCCTGCCGGATCTCACGGAGCTGTCGGTCGAGGTCGCGCTTGGCGGCGAGCGCGGGGAGGACGTTGCGGACAAGGAGGCCGTCCTCGCCAAAGTGCGCCAGTTGCACGAGATAAACCCGATGCTCGGCCTGCGCGGCGTGCGGCTCGGCATCTTCCGGCCCGGCCTGTACGCGATGCAGGTGCGCGCGATCATCGAGGCGGCTTGCGCGGTGCGCACGGAGGGCCTCGACCCGAAGGTCGAGATCATGATCCCGCTGGTGTCGGTGGTCGGCGAGCTGCAGCAAACGCGCGCCGAGCTCGAGCCGGTCGCCCTGGAAATCCTTGCGCGCGAGGGAGTCACGCTCACCCACCTGGAATGGGGAACGATGATCGAGCTGCCGCGCGCCGCGGTGACCGCCGGGGAGATCGCGGAGGCCGCCGACTTCTTCTCCTTCGGGACCAACGACCTCACGCAGACGGCGTTCGGCTTTAGCCGCGACGACATCGGCAAGTTCGTCGCGCTGTACGAGGAACGCAAGCTCGTCCCGGCCAACCCGTTCGTCACGATCGACCGGTCCGGCGTCGGTCGGCTGATGGCGATGGCGTGCGAAGAGGGTCGCGAGGCCAACAAGTCACTGCACCTCGGGATCTGCGGCGAGCACGGCGGCGATCCCGCCAGCGTGGTGTTCTGCCACGAGCTGGGGCTCGACTATGTGAGCTGCTCGCCGTTCCGGGTCGAGACCGCGCGTCTTGCCGCGGGCCAGGCGGCGGTCTCGGCGGCCACGTCGGTCACGAAGTAACGCCGGCGTTCGCGTCGCGAGTGTGACGACGAACACCTTCCGTGTCGTCGTGCGCGGCTAGGCTCCGTCGTCCTCCCACCTCCCCCCGTGTTGGAGGTGGTGCGATGCGTAACGATCGATCGGCAGCCCTTCGTCGTCGGTTCCTGGCGGCCGGGCTCGCCGCCGGCGTGCTGGCGGGGGCGGCGCTCGGGGCCGGACGGCTCGGGCAGACATCGGTCTCGAGTGTGGACGCCGTTGCACCCGAGGTGCTACACGCCGCCCCGGCGGTGGTCAGTGCCGGGGCCCGACTCGTGCTGCAGGCGACGGCGATCTGCGATGACCCGACGCAGCCCGCCTGCACCCTCGCGCGCGCCGCCGCGCTCGTCCGTCCGTGGGGCGCCGACGGGTGGACCCGTGTCGACGGCCACATCCGTGCCGGCACGATGTCGTTCGACGTGCCGGGGATGCTCATCCCACCGGAAGGGTTCTCGTACTGGCTCGACATCGTCACCACCGCCGGCGTCTCCGTCGCGTATCCGCCCGGCGGAGAGTCCTCGCCGATCCGCGTGGTGACGACCGCCGGCCTCCCCGAGCGGGCGCTCGCGCCGTTCTCGTGGAATCGCCGTGCACATCCGCAGGCCGTCGTCCTGCGTCTGCGAAGCGGTCAGGGTGACGGACAGGTCGGGTTTACCGGCGCCGGCACCGAGGACGGCGTCCGTGGACCGAGCAGCTTCGACGTCGGCGCCCGGGGCCGCATCGCGGTCGCGGACCCCGTCAACCGGCGACTCGAGTGGTTCGACCACCGAGGGGAATTCCTGCGCGCCGTGGCGCTGCCCACGACGCGGCCCGTCGACATCGCCGCGGGCGAGGCCTTCCACGCGGCGGTTGCGACGCTCGGCACGCCTGCCACCGCGTATGACCTCGATGCCAACGGCGTCCGTGGGAGTTACCCGGTGGCCTTTGGGGTCGTCTCGCGAGTTGTCGACGGCACGCTGCCGCGCGTCCGCGTTGGCGCCGCTCAGTGGGTGCCCTATCGAGGTCCGAACGGAGCCGCGCTCGGACCTGCGGCAACAAGTCTGGGCGTCTCGAGCGTGCCGATGCCCAACGGTCGAATCGGCGCCGCGAACGAGCTCCAGGACGGCGGGCTCGCCGTCGTGTGGACGCGCCCCGACGGCTCCCGAGGCGGGGTCGTGCTGGAACTGCCCGCCGGCATCAGCGCCGGGGCGGACTACTTCGTCGAGCCGCTGGCCGATGGTGGCGCGCTCGTCGCGCGCGGGCTTTGGGACGACACGCACTTCGGCGTCGGGGTGCTGCGGATCGACGCGACGGGGCGCGTGCGGACGTTCGCGCTGCTGCCGGAACCGAGCCACATCATGGCGCCGTACTCGACGGTTCGGTCGTTGTCGCCACGGGCGGTGCTGCTTGCCGTCGACGCCGGCCAGGGCATCCGGCTGGAACGCTTCGCGATCGAAGAACGGGGGAGACGATGAGCACGACGAAGTTCCTTCGCATGCTGGGACCATCGATCGCGCTGGGCGCCCTGGTTGTCGTCGGCTGGGGAGCGCGCGCCGCCGTCGCCGACGCGTGGAGCACCGCCAACTGCGGGGGCGGCGCCACGAGCCTGTCGCTCTGGTCGCGCGCCGATGCCATCGCCTACACCCAGCCCCCGCTGCACGAGGGATACGCACTCAGCGGTGGGTGCTACAAGCTGAACGATCGCGACGACACGCCCAGCCTGGCCGCCGACGCCGGCGGCGAGGGCACGGACTGTTCCGGGTTCGTGTTCCGCGTCTGGGCGCTGAAGACCGACGGCACCACCGGCTACAAACGATATGACTACGACAAGGACATCCACGGACCCTGGTTCACGTGGGACTACTACACGCCGCTCGCGTCGGACCCCTTCAAGCAGATCAAGAAGGACCAGGCGACCACCCAGCCGATGGACGCGTTCGTCTGGTATCGCGGCGACGACCGTCACATCGCGATGCTGTGGCAGGAGCTTGGATCCGGCTCGGACCTCGTGATCCACGCGCACAACAACACCGTCGGTGTGGAGATTTCCGAGGAGATCTACCGTCAGTACTCCGACATTCACGCGCTCAGCCGAAAGGCGTGGTCGCCCGAATGTCACGCCCGGTGCCCGTCCTAGCCACCGGGGTGGGGCGGCGCCGCGCCGCCCCACCCGTAGCATGGGCGCGTGCGCTGGATCCGCCGGCACCCCGTCTGGACGGTGCTCGCCGTGCTGGGGCTCGTCGCGTTCGCCCTCGTGGGCGCATCCGCGATCACCGTGTGGCGAGCGGCCCACCACGACGGCGCCGCCGACGTCGACCGCGCGGACGCGATCATCGTGCTGGGTGCGGCCCAGTACAACGGGAAGCCCTCGCCGTTGCTCAAGGGACGTCTCGATCACGCGGCGCTCCTGTGGAATCAGGGCCGGGCAGACCTCGTCATCACCGTCGGCTCGAAGCAACCGGGGGATCAGCACACCGAGGCCGAGGCGGGCCGCAGTTACCTGATCGACCAGGGCGTTCCACCCGAGAACATCGTCGCGCTCGAGGTGGGGCACACCACGTACCAGAGCCTCCAGGCGGCCGCGCACGAAATGGAGAATCGCGGGCTCCATTCCGCGTTCCTCGTTTCGGATCCGTGGCACAACGCCCGGCTCGACGCGATGGCGTCCGATCTCGGTGTCGAGGGCTACCCGTCGGCCACGTGGACCTCTGCCGACGAGACCCAGGGTTCGCGGGGGCGCGCATACGCCCGCGAGACCTTCGCGTACCTCTACTACCGGCTCTTCGGCGCATGATCAGCGGACGAGACCGACCCGCGGCTGCGTCGGCCGGCGTCGGTACGATGAACGGGTGATCACACCCCGCGAACGCACCGAGGAGATCGAGCGAGACACGCTTGCCGACGGTGCCGTGCTCGCGGCGGAGACGAAGGGGCGAGAGCGTCCGGAGCCCGACGACGCCCTGCGCACCTGCTTCCAGCGCGACCGCGATCGCATCGTGCATGCGAAGGCCTTTCGCCGCCTCAAGCACAAGACCCAGGTGTTCCTGGCTCCGGAGGGCGACCACTACCGGGTCCGCCTGACCCACACGCTCGACGTGAGCCAGATCGCGCGCACGGCGGCGCGCGCGCTTCGGCTCAACGAGGACCTGACTGAGGCGATCGCGCTCGGCCACGACCTCGGGCATACGCCGTTCGGGCATCTCGGCGAGCAAGCCCTGTCGCCCGTGCTGGGACGACCCTTCCGCCACTCCGAGCAGTCGCTCCGTGTCGTGGACCACCTGGAGAACGACGGCGAAGGGCTCAACCTCACGTGGGAAGTCCGCGACGGCATCCTGCACCACCCCTGGTCGATGGCCCCGCCGTCGACCTTGGAGGCGCAGATCGTGCGGTTCGCCGATCGCATCGCCTACGTCAACCACGACGTCGACGACGCCATGCGCGCCGGCGTGCTCGAGGATTCCGAGCTCCCCGCCAAGGCGGTCGCCGTCCTCGGCACGACCCACGGCGCGCGTATCAACACGCTGGTGACCGATCTGGTCGAGACGAGCGCCGGCGCCGCCGAGGTGCGGCTATCGCCGACGGTCTTCCAGGCCCTCGATGAGCTCCGCGATTTCCTGTTCGCCGAGGTCTACCTGCGGACGGCCGCCGACGACGAGCACGATCGCGCGATCCGGCTGCTGCGCGAGCTGTTCGCCTACTTCCTG
Organism: uncultured Actinomycetes bacterium; assembly: GCA_963816105.1. Lineage (GTDB taxonomy): Bacteria > Actinomycetota > UBA4738 > UBA4738 > HRBIN12 > AC-51. The sequence goes on from CAWFJH010000005.1 coordinate 425,018, forward strand.
GAGCATCCCGACGAGCTGCCGCCCGAGTACCATCGGGTGCCGGGCGACACGCCGACCCGCGTGGCCGACTTCGTCGCCGGCATGACCGACCGATATGCAGTGCGCACCTACGAGCGGCTCTTCCTTCCCCAGGGTTGGCTCTTGTAGAAGGGACAAGCGTGGCGCGCATCCGCCAAGACGACATCGAGGCCGTGAAGGAGCGGACCGACATCGTCCAGCTCATCGGCCAGTACCTCACGCTCAAGCGATCTGGCCAGGACTCGCTGACTGGTCTGTGTCCGTTCCATCAGGAGAAGACGGGCTCGTTCAGCGTCTCGCCCGCCAAGCAGGTCTTCTATTGCTTCGGCTGTGGCAAGGGCGGCGACGCCATCACGTTCCTGCGTGAGCTCGAGCAGCTGACCTATGTCGAGGCGATCGAGCGGCTGGCCGCGACGGCGGGTGTGTCCCTTCGCTACGAGGGCGACTCCGCCGCCGAGCGCAACGCGGTCGAACGCAGAAAGGCGCTCTACCGAGCCAACGAGCAGGCCGCCGGGCTGTTCGCAACGATGCTGCGTGAGGGACGGGAGGCCACCGACGCGCGCGCCTACGTCACCGAGCGGGGCATGACGCCGGAGACGCTCGAGACCTTCGGCATCGGGTATGCGCCGGGCTACGCCGACTTCCTGTTGCGGCGTTTGAGCGGCGCGCGCGACCTGTCGCCCGAGATCCTGCTCGAGGCCGGTGTGGCGACCCGCGGCGACGACGGGGCGGTGCGCGACCGGTTCCGCGGCCGCCTGACGTTTCCCATCAACGACCTGCAAGGCCGGTACATCGGTTTCGGGGCGCGCGTGCTGCCTTCCGACGCCCGCGCCGGCGAGCAAGCCAAGTACCTCAATACCGCCGAGACGCCGATCTACCGCAAGCACGAGGTCCTCTACAACATGCATCGCGCGCGTCAGGAGGTCGCGAGGTCCGGCGACGTCTTCGTCGTCGAGGGCTACACCGACGTGATCGGGCTCGCGCAAGCAGGGATCCCCAACGTCGTTGCCACCTGTGGCACGGCCCTGGGGGAGAAGCACTTCGAGCTGCTCTCGCGCTTTGCGACCCGTGCGGTCCTCTCGTTCGACTCCGACGAGGCCGGCGCGCGCGCTGCCGAGAGGGCCTTCGCGTTCCTCGAGCGGTTCCCGGTGAACGCGGTCGTGCTGATCATGCCGGAGGGGCTCGACCCGGCTGACTTCGTGGCCAAGCACGGCGCCGACGCCGTCCGGACGGCGGCCGCGACGGCCCGCCCGCTTGTTGAGTACATGGTCCGCCGCACGGTCGATCGCCACGATCTCTCGACGATCGAGGGGCAGTCGGCGGCCGTGGCTGCGGCGCTGCCCATCCTGGAGGGCTTACGCGATCCGGTGCGCCGCTCGGAGTACGCGGGTCTGCTCGCCGACCTCGCCGGGGTGGCGCAGGCCGGCGTGTTGCAGGCGCTCGATCGCCGCGGCGGCGCCGCGCCGGCCGAGGTCGCCACCGCCGTGCGCCGCGGCACCGCTCGCGAGCGGGTCGAGCGCGAGGTCGTGCGGCTCATCGCACGCGGGGCGCTTTCGCCCGAGCGTGCCGCGACGCTCGACGAGACGGATTTCGCCGCGACGCGCCAGCGCGCGCTGTTCATTGCGCTGCGCGACGCGGGTTGGGACGCCGCGGCGCTCGCGGGCGGCCCCGATCCGAAGCTCGCGGCCGACGTTGCCGCCGCGACGGTCGAGCCCCTCGAAGGCGACCTGAGTCCCGAATACGCCGAGGCGGTGTGCGCGCGGCTGCGCGCGCTCGTGCTCAAGGCGCAAAGCGACGAACTTCGCGGACAACTCCAGAAGCTCAACCCGAAGACCGATGCCGGATACGACGAGTTGTTCCTCCAACTGGTCTCGGTCGACGGCGAACTGCGCCGTTTGAAGGAGGAGTCACCCTGAGCGAGCTTCCGTACACTGTGGCGGTCGTGACGGAGATCCCCCAACACCTATGAGCGTTCCCGCCCAGCAAGCCGAACCGCTGACCCTTGACGAGGTCAAGGAGCAGCTGGTCACCAAGGGTCGCGAACGCGGCTTTGTGACATCCGAGGACCTGCTCGAAGCCGTTCCCGTCGACGACTTCACACAAGAACAGGTCGAGGAGTTCTTGACGCAGGTGCAGGAGCACCTGACGGCCGAGGGCGTTGAGGTCATCGAGGTTCCCGGCGACGACACCGACGCCGCCACGCAGGTGCGCATCGAGGTCGACCTGCTCCGCGCGCCGACCAACGACCCCGTCCGGATGTACCTCAAGGAGATCGGCAAGGTCCCGCTCCTCAACGCGCCGCAGGAGGTCGATCTCGCCCGCCGCATCCAGGCCGGAGAGCTTTCGACCGCCCTGCAACGCCAGGTGGCCGAGGACGGCAAACCCGACACACGCGCGCTCAAATTCATGGTGGAGAAGGTCTGGGAGATCCGCGATCACCAGCTGAACGCCTTCGGCAAGGTCGAGGGCATCGGCCGGGACAAGATGGCCAAGAGCTACCGCCCAAAGACCGAGCCGGAGCTCGACGACTTCTGCCGGCGCGTCGAGCGCGACGGCCAGCTCGCAAAGAAGAAGCTAATCGAGGCGAACCTCCGCCTCGTCGTCTCGATCGCCAAGCGCTACGTCGGGCGGGGGATGCTCTTCCTCGACCTGATCCAGGAGGGCAACCTGGGGCTCATCCGCGCGGTCGAGAAGTTCGACTACGACAAGGGCTTCAAGTTCTCCACCTACGCCACGTGGTGGATCCGCCAGGCCATCACACGCGCCATCGCCGACCAGGCCCGCACCATCCGCATCCCGGTGCACATGGTCGAGACGATCAACAAGCTCGTCCGCGTGCAGCGTCAGCTGTTGCAGGACCTCGGCCGTGAGCCGACGCCCGATGAGATCGGCAAGGTGATGGGAATCAGCGCCGAGAAGGTGCGCGAGATCCAGAAGGTCTCCCAGGAGCCCGTCAGCCTCCACACGCCGATCGGTGAGGAAGAGGACTCCCAGCTCGGCGACTTCATCGAGGACGCCGACGCCGTTGTGCCGGTCGACGCAGCGAGCTTCATCCTGCTGCAGGAGCAGCTCGAGGGCGTGCTGCACACGCTGTCGGAGCGCGAGAAGAAAGTCATCCAGCTCCGCTTCGGTTTGGTCGACGGTCATCCGCGCACGCTCGAAGAGGTGGGCAAGGAATTCGGCGTGACACGCGAACGCATCCGGCAGATCGAATCGAAGACGCTGTCGAAGCTGCGGCACCCCAGCCGGTCGCAAAAGCTCCGCGACTACCTGGAATAGGGGAGCCGCGCGTCCCCCGCATCGGGGCAAAACCGCATCACCCGTTCGAACTACACGCGCGTCCGTCAAGCCGGCCCGTATCAGGTCGATGGTCTGGAACGCAGCGCCCATCGACCGATCGGAGCATCAGTGCGTCGCGTAGGCAGCGATGAAGACGGCTTCACGTTGATCGAGCTGATGGTCGTCGTGCTCATCATCGGCGTGCTGGTCTCCATCGCGTTGCCAACCTTCCTAGGCGCGCGCAGCCGCGCGCAGGACCGGGCGGCGCAGGCATCGCTCCGACAGGCGCTCGTCGCCGGTCGCATCCTGTTCTCGGACGGAGGCACCTACACGACGGCGACGATCCCGAACCTGCAGGCGGTCGAGGGTTCGATCGGGTGGGTCAACTCGGCGTCGACCTCTGCCGAGCCGACCACGGTGAGCGAGGACAACACCGGTGGTGTGCTGACCATCGCGTCGTACTCGAAGTCGGGCGTCTGCTTCTTTCTGCGCGACGATCCGCCGACGAACACCCGCTACGGGCGGATCGACAACGCGGCCATCGCGGCGTGCTACGCGGGAAACGGCGCTTCGGTGCCCGCGTGGACGAGTTCCTGGTAACCGATCAGCTCCACGCGGCGTCGTCGCCGGTCTGATCGAGCCGCTCGCGAATCATCTCCCGCGCGCGCCGAATGGCGTCGAGGCTGAGCACGGTTGCCTTGTCCGAGATGCGGGCGGTCGAGTCTGAGATCACTCGCAGCGCGGGATTGGCCTGTTGCCGCTGCGGCCCATGAACGACGTCGGGATCGTCTTCCGTGAGCTTGCGCATGACGGTGACGCCGACGGCGATGCCGGCGCCAAACGCGGCCAGGGTCCGAAGCTTCATGCGGCGATCCTCCGTGCCGATGGGGGAGTCAGCCTATCGCTTCCAAGGCGGCCGCAGGGCCGTTGGTAAACTGCGTGCGCTCCGGTCCGGGGTAGCTCAATTGGCAGAGCGGCGGACTGTTAATCCGTAGGTTGTGGGTTCGAGTCCCACCCCCGGAGCTTTTCTGCCGAGCGACGAACTAGCGGGACCGAGCTTCGGCTCGCCCGAGGAGATGCTCGGCGAGCGTCGGCTTGCGGTAGATCGCCGCGGCGATGAGCGCCTGCACGGCGAGCGTCTCCGGCTCGTCGGTCTCGCGGAAGAACACGGCGTCGGCCCAGATCAGCTGGTCGGGCGTCGCTCGCCCGGAGCCCGTGAGGTAGTGGTATCGAGCCGGCACCAGGAGGTCGATCAGCTCGAACCCGGCGGCGCCCAGCTCGATCTGGATCGTTGGGTAGAGCGGCTGCCCCACGTAGATCGGTGAGAATTCGACCTCGCAGTGAACGACGGCGGTGCGTTGCACGCTCGCCGGCCCGCCCTGCAGGACCATCAGCTCCGCTCCCTGGACGTCGAGCTTGAGGAAGTCGATGGGACCCGCTGGCAGGACGTCGTCGAGCCGCTTCGTCACGATCTCCTCCTCTCGGACGGTGTGGAGCGTGGCCAGGTGGTTGAATGCGGCGTTCCGCTCGGCGTCGAGTGGGAAGAGCGACGTCGTGGCGTCGTCGTCATTGACGTAGAGCGTGTGCTCCTTGCCGTCACCCACCGCGAACGGGAGCAGCTGCACGCTGCCCTGCACCGTCTCGCTCGCCGCACGCTCGCGGAGCCGGTCCCCTTGCGGATCGAACCCCACGATGTCCACGGGCATCCTGTCGATGAGGGGGGAGTAGGGGTGCGTGCCTTCGCCGAGCGAGAGCGCGCCAACGTCCACGATCCTGGGACGCCGGCCCAGCCTGGCGGCCGCGCGCGCCGCGAGGTCCTCGATCGTGCCGCCTTCGACCTCGACGGCCTCGGCCTCCCCGCGCCGAGCCTGCGCCTCCTCGCTCCCGAGGAACCCCGCCATGACCGCGGTCGGGTCGTCATCCGCCTCGAGCGCCGCCGTCCACGCCGCCATGCCCTCGGGGTCGGGTTCTCTCCCCAGGCATAGGCGGTACAGCGCCGTTACGTACTCCTCCGGCGACATGGCTGGTGCCATCGACTCAGTATCGCCGAGCCGGTTCGCGCCCGCTCGGTCTTGCTCAGGCCGCGTCGAGGTCGTCCACCGCTGGGTGGTCGGTCGCGATCGCGCCGACCGTCGTCGCGCCGCCCGGGGCGCCGAGACCGGTGACGCCTGCCGCAAAGAACTCCTCGTCGATCCGCGCGTACTGCGCCCAGCCGGCCGGCAGGTCCTCGGCCGCGAAGATCGCGCTCACCGGGCACACCGGCTCGCACGCGCCGCAGTCGACGCACTCGTCGGGATGGATGTATCCCTTGCGAATCCCGTCGTAGATACAGTCGACGGGACACTCGTCCACGCACCCACGGTCGTGCACGTCGACACAGGGCTCAGCGATCACGAACGCCATCACAGCCTCCTTGGGTCGTTGCCAGAAGGACGCTAGACGCGGCGGCGCAAGGGCTCTCCCAACGGCGGGCTAAGGAAGGGCCAAGATCGAGGGCTTAGGCGCCGCCCAGGTCGGCATCTTCGAGCAGCTGAATCGCGTCGCGAAGCGCCGCGTCGGCGCGCGCGAGGGCGCTCGCCTTGTCCGTGCCGGGCGCCGGCGCCTCGAACTCCTCGACGGCGTGCTGGACCCGCGCGAGCTGCTCCTGGGCAAGCCGAAGCCGCTCGTAGGCGTCCGTAGGTACGTGGTCCATCGACGGGGCCTCTCCATGTGCCTCCCCACATGTGATGTTCGGCCGCGGCGGCCGATCCTTGAACGGGCGCTAGGAGAGGACGCGCTGGCGGAACCCTCGGACGCCGACCCAGCCGAGGCCGAGGGTGAAGCCGATCAGGGCCACGTAGACGATCCAGGTCTGCATGTGCACGACCAGCTGGGGTGTGAGCGCGATACGCATCGCCTCGCTCATGTACACGAGCGGATTGATGAGCACGAGGATCTGGAGCCAGCGGATGTCGTGCAGGAGCGCCCATGGGTAGTAGGTCGCGCCCAGGAACGTCAGCGGGATCACCACGACGCCGAACAGCAGCGGCACCTTGCGCGGCTCCACCTTGGTGCCCATGACGAGGCCGAGGGCCGACCCCGTGAGGGCGGTCAGCGGCAGGAGCGTGATCAACAGCAGCCATTGCACGTCGAGGTGCACCTGGGTCGCCGGAATAAACATCGCGAGCGGAAACACGACGAGCGCGGCGATCATGCCCTGGATGGCGCCGGCGACGATCTTCTCGACGGCGACGCCGCCGACCGGCAGCGGCGCCATGACGCGGTCCTCGATCTCGCGCGTATAGCCGAACTCGGTCACGAGCGGCAGTGCCACCGCCTGCACACCCTGGAACATGCACGCGATCGCGACCACGCCGGGTACCAACAGGCTGGAGAACGTCGACTCGCCCGCACCCGGGCCGCCGACGCCAAAGCCGATCTTCGGGAACACGTAGGTGAACACAAAGACGAACAGGAGCGGTTGCATGACCGAGCGCACCACGAACTCCACGACGTTCTTGCGGAGCACGTTGAGGTCGCGCATGAGCAGCGCGATGAACGCGGTCGTCGGCGTGCTGCGATACCGGGGGGTCACGATGGCGGTGGCAGTTGTCGTCGTGCTCATTCGCGCAAGTCCTTGCCCGTCAGGTTGATGAACACGGTCTCGAGCGTCGGCTCGGCGACCGAGACGTCGCGAACCGGGAACCCGCCGGTCTCGGCCTGCTGGATCAGACGGGGCAAGAGCCCGTCGGTCGCGCGGGCGGCGATCATGACGTCGCCGTCGACGAGGCTCGCGGTCCGCACGCCGGCGACCCCTTCGAGCAGCACACGGAGCGCCTCGGCGTTTCCCTCGGCGCGCAGCTTGAGGATCGTGTCGGCTCCGACCGTTCGCTTCAACTCGTCGGGCCGATCCAGGGCGAGCAGCTTGCCGTGGTCCATGATCGCCACGCGCGAGCAGAGCTTGTCGGCCTCCTCCATGTAGTGGGTAGTGAGCAGGATCGTCTGCCCGTCGGCGTGGATCTCGCCGAGGATCTCCCACAGCGCGAGGCGGCTCTGCGGGTCGAGCCCGGAGGTCGGCTCGTCCAGGAACAGGATCGAGGGGTGATGCACGATGCTCCGCGCGACCATCAGCCGCTGGGCCATGCCGCCCGAGAGGGTGTCGACGGTCGCCGAGGCGCGATCGGCGAGCCGGAACCGCTCGAGCAGATCGTCGGCGCGGGCGCGCGAGGCCTTCGCCGGCATCCCGAAGTACCTGCCGTGGTGAAAGAGGTTCTCCCAGACCGTGAGGCTCCGGTCGAGGGTGTTGGTCTGCGACACGACGCCAATGACGCGTTTGGCCGCCGTCGGGTGCGCGATGACGTCGACGTCGCCGATGTGTGCCGACCCGCTCGTGGGGAGTACCCGGGTCGTCAGCATGCCGACGGTCGTCGTCTTGCCGGCGCCGTTGGGACCCAGGAGTCCGAAGATCTCGCCCGCATATACCTCGAGGTCCAGACCGTCGACCGCGACCACGCCGGTGGAGTAGGTCTTGGCCAGTCCCTTGGTGCGGATCACCGCCGCCGGCTCAGCCATTGGCGGCCCTCCTCAGGGCGAGCTCGGGCACGCCGAGCGCGGCGATGTTCTCGCTCACCTGCATCGCGGTGCGCTTGGTGGCGGCTCGGTCGCGGTCGCTGATGCCCGCCCAGCAGGCGTCGTGCGCCGCGCGCATGATCTCGAGCAGCCGCCGGTGTGTGCTGCGTCCGGTGGGCGTGAGGTCGATCAGGATCGCTCGCCGGTCCGACGGATCGCGCCGGCGTGCGACAAGTCCCTCGGCCTCGAGGCGGTCCAGGTGCTTGGTCATCGTCGCGCCCTCGATTCGGATGCCGTCTGCGATCTCGCGCTGTCGCCGGCCCTCACCGCGGGCGACGACGTCGAGGACCAGGAACGTCGACAGCGACTCGCCCTCCGAGGCCAGTACCTGCTGGAAGTAGGCACGCAAGCTCTTCGCCGCGTGGATGAGCTCCCGTGTAACGGTCCCCTCGAACGGGCTCTCGGCCATGATCGTTTGCTCCCTAATGGTTAGTGATCGAACGATACCAGAACCGCTGTCCACCAGCGGTGCAGGGGAGCCGGGACCGAAGGACCTAGTTAGTCCGACGGATGTCGGACTCGCCCTCCGGGCCTACACGCGCAGGCGTACGGGGAGTACCCTCCGTAGGAGATGGAGACCCCCCAAGAGCCTTCCGCGTCCACGCCCGCGGAGCCGACATCGCTGTCGAGCGCGCGCGTCGAAGACCTGCGCCAGCGGCTGCGGCCGCGCGGCATCGCGACGCCCGGTGCCCCGGAGCTGCCCGCCGGCGAGCGTCTGGCGCTGGAGCGGGTCCAGGCGCTCGAACTCCAGCTTTCCTACGCGCAACAGCGCGAGCGCGAGATGACCGAGCTTGCGGTTCGCGACGGCAACCGGCTTGCGCAGCTGGAGATCCAAGTCGCCCAGCTCGCCGATCTTGCGGCGCGGACCGAAGCGGCGGAGCGCGCACTCTTCGAGGCGGAAAACCGCGCCGAGACGGCGACGCGGTCCACCGAGCTCATGGAAAGCGAGCTCATGTCCACACGCGCCGAAGTCGATCGGTTGCGCGCCCGTGTCGTGGAGCTGGAGTCGAGCCTCCGCCGCGCGCTTGCCGAGGTTGGCGCGGCGACGGCACAGCGTGTCGTGATCGAGCGCGACGACGCCGATCTGCGTGCCGCCCAAATGCGAGCCGAGCGCGCCGAGGAGGACCTCATGGCCGCACGCGGCCTTGCCGGCGAGGCGAACGTGGAGGCGCACGAGGCCTCGACGCGCGCCGCCGAGGCCGAAATCCGGCTGGCCGATGTCGAGGAGCGACTGACGTCGCTCGACGAGCGCATCGCGGGACTGAGCGGCGAGACGCCGGCCGCGACGGAGCCGAACGCGTGGGAGGCACAGCCGGCGCTCGAGCCCGAGGAGCCGGACAAGCCCGAGATCGTGGTGGATCTTCGCGATGCGGAGAACGACGTCACGGATCCGGTGCGGCCGCCGGCATCGCGTTGGTCGGAGTGGCGGGCCACCTAAGCCCGCCGTCTGGGAGCATCCCTCGCCGATAGCGGCATGCGCCGTGAGGGAGGATCCCACATCGACATGACGGATTCCGCGCCTATCGGCGTGCTCGTGATGGCCTACGGCACTGCCGACGGTCCCGACGACATCGAGCGGTACTACACGGACATCCGAGGCGGCCGCGCACCGAGCCCAGAGCATCTCGACGAGCTGCGAGCGCGATACGCCGCCATTGGCAACGTGTTCCCGCTGCTCGAGACGACGCGTGCGCAGGCCGACGGCCTGGTCGAGCGTTTGAACGCGGACGGCACCGGCATGTATCGCGCCTACCTCGGCATGAAGCACTCGCCGCCGTTCGTTCCCGACGCGATCGCGCAGATGGCGGCCGACGGCATCACGCGTGGCGTCGGTATCGTGATGGCGCCGCACTGGAGCGGCATGTCGATCGAGACCTACGTCGGTCGTGCGACCGGCGCGATCGAGGAACAAGGGCTGACGCTCGACCTGCGGTTCGTTCGGTCGTTCCACGACCACCCGGCGTTCATCGCGCTGCTCGCCGACCGGCTGCGCGCGACGCTCGACGCGTTGCCGCCGGACGCGGCCGCGCGACCGACCGTGCTGTTCTCGGCGCACTCGCTCCCGGTACGCGAAGCACCCGATGGAACGTTCCTGTGCAAATACTGCGATTGCGAGCCGTCGTGCCGCTACCGCGACGGCCTGCAGGAGACCGCCGACCTGGTCGCCGGCGTGGTGGGCATCGAGGACTATCGAATCGCGTGGCAATCGGTCGGGCGCACGGCGGACCCGTGGTGGGGCCCGGGCATCGACGAGGTCATTCCCGAGGTCGCGGCATCGGAGCGCAGCGCCGTCGTGGTCTGCTGCGCTGGCTTTGTCGCCGATCACCTCGAGACGCTCTACGACCTCGACATCGAGGCCAAGCAGGAGGCCGAGGCGGCCGGCCTGGCCTTCGCCCGCACGCCGATGCCCAACGCCGACCCCGCGTTCTGCGACGTGCTGGCCGAGGTCGTCCGGGCCGAGCTGGCTATGCTTCCGGCTTCGTGAAGCTCGTCACCTGGAACGTCAACTCGATCCGGCAGCGGCTGCCGCGCCTGCTTGCGCTGCTCGATCGGCACGAACCAGACATCGTGTTCCTGCAGGAAACCAAGGTCGAGGACGCCGTGTTCCCGACGATGGAGATCGACGCGGCGGGCTATGAGAGCGCGACGTTCGGCCAGCGCGCGTACAACGGCGTGGCGATCCTCTCGCGCGTGGGCCTCAGCGACGTGCGGATGGGCTTTGACGGCGACCCGGTGCCGGAACAGTCGAGGGTGCTCGCCGCGCGCGCCGGCGACGTCGACGTGGTCGCCGTCTATGTGGTCAACGGCAAGGCGGTGGGCGACCCGGCATACGAGACGAAGCTCGTGTGGCTGGAGGCGCTCACGGCGTGGATCGGATCCACGTACAAGCCCGGCGGCTCGCTCGTCGTGGCCGGCGACTTCAACATCGCGCCCGATGACCGCGACGTCTGGGATCCCGACCTGTGGCGCGATCAGAACCTTGCGAGCAAACCCGAGCGCGAGCGCCTGCACGGCCTGTTCGACTGGGGCATGACCGACCTCGGCCGTGCTGCTGCAGGCGACGTCCAGGGCCCGTTCGCGTACTGGGATTACACGGCGGGCGCCTTCCACAAGGGGTGGGGGCTGCGGATCGACCTGGCGCTTGGCACGGCTCCGGTCGCCGCCCGGCTCGAGGACGTCGTGGTCGATCGCAACGAGCGCAAGCCGACGGCGGGGGAGGGCAAGCCGAGCGACCACGCGCCGGTAGTCGTCACCCTCGCATGACGCTTGCTGTCAGACCATCTTGGAGGGCACGACCATCGCGTCGTAGTCCTCCTCGCTCACATACCCGAGCGCGAGCGCGGCGTGCTTGAGCGTCGTCCCCTCGTGGTGGGCCTTCTTGGCGATCTCCGCGGCCTTGTCGTAGCCGATGTGGGGCGTGAGCGCGGTGACGAGCATGAGCGAGCTCTCGACCAGCTGCTCGATACGCTCTCGATCGGGCTCGAGGCCTTCGACGCAGAACTCGCGGAAGTTCCGGCAGCTGTCGGCGAGCAGCACCGCCGAGTGCAGCAGGTTGGCGATCATCACCGGCTTGAACACGTTGAGCTCGAGGTTGCCGAGCGAGCCCGCGATCTTGATCGTGCTGTCGTTGCCGAGCACCTGACAGGCGACCATCGTCATCGCCTCGGCCTGGGTCGGGTTGACCTTGCCGGGCATGATCGAGGAGCCGGGCTCGTTCTCCGGCAGGACGAGCTCGCCGATCCCGGCGCGCGGGCCCGAGCCCAGCACACGGATGTCGTTGGCGATCTTCATTAGCGATGCGGCGAGCGTCGCCAGCGCTCCGCTCAGGAACACCACGCCGTCGTGGGCCGCGAGCGCGGCGAACTTGTTGTGTGCCGCGCGGAACGGGAGCCCGGTGATCTCGGCGATGTAGTGGGCGCACCGCTCGTCGAACCCGGCCGGCGCGTTCAAACCGGTCCCCACGGCGGTACCGCCGATCGCGAGCTCGTAGAGCCCCGGCATCGCGTGCTCGATCCGCTCGATGTCGGCGTTGAGCTGCGCCACATAGCCGGAGAACTCCTGACCGAGGGTGATCGGCACCGCGTCCTGCATGTGCGTGCGGCCGATCTTGACGATGTCGGCCCACGCCGCCGCCTTCTCGTCGATACCGTCGCGCAGGCTGCGCACCTGCGGCAAGAGGCGCTCCTGGATCATCACGGCACCGGCGACATGCATGGCCGTGGGGAACGTGTCGTTGGAGGATTGCGAGCGGTTCACGTGATCGTTCGGGTGCACCGGCGACTTCGAGCCGAGCTCGCCTCCGGCCATCTCGATCGCGCGGTTCGAGATGACCTCGTTGCCGTTCATGTTCGACTGCGTTCCCGATCCGGTCTGCCAGATGAACAGCGGGAAATGCTCGTCGAGGGTTCCGTCGATCACCTCCTCGGCGGCCGCGACGATAAGATCGCCGATCGCCGGCTCGAGCACACCGAGCTCCATGTTTGCCTGTGCCGCAGCCTTCTTGAGGATGCCGATCGCGCGCACCACCTCAACGGGCATGCGGTCGACCTCGGGCCATCCGATGGAGAAGTGATGGATGGAGCGCTCGGTTTGCGCTCCCCAGTACATGGAGGCGTCGACCTCGATCGGCCCCAGCGAGTCGGTCTCGGTTCGGTACTCGGTCATGGCGAGTCCTTTGTCGTGCGTCCCACCCATCGTAGCCAGCGCCGGTCCCCGGCGGACGGAGTACCCTGCCGAACATGGAGATCGCCCGCGCGGCCGACGGCGCCTACGAACACGGAGATGCCGGGCGTTTCACCGGCGAGGTGTCGCTGCGGGGCACGCTTCGTGCCGAGGACGACACCAACGTCGGGATCGTCCACTTCGCCGCGGGCGCGAGGACGCATTGGCACCATCACACCGGCGGGCAGTTCCTCTACGCGGTCGCCGGCCGCGGTCGTGTGCGGAGCCGCGGCGAGACCGGACATGTCCTCGTTCCCGGCGATGTGATCCGGGTGGCCGCGGGCGAATGGCACTTCCACGGCGGAACGCCCGACAGCCCGCTCGTGCACGTCGCCATCAACGGCGGTGGCGACGCGGTCTGGGGCGATCCCGTGACCGACGAGGAATACGAGGAAGGATTCTGAGCTATGACGCTCGGCGGCACGTTTACGACCACGATCCAGGCACCGGTCGAACAGGTGTGGGCGGTGGTGTCCGACGTCGGCACGCACGCGTCGTGGTCGCCAAAGCCATACGAGTTCGACTGGACGAGGGGCGAGCCCAACCAGGTCGGCTCGACGTTTCATTCCGTCGGGTCGATCCCGGGCGCCAAGCACAACGAGAACGAGGTCGAGATCACCGAGCGCGTCGAGCCGACCAGGTTCGCGTTCCGCTCCAAGGATCCCCAAGGCGTGTTCCTGAACGCGTATGTCCTGAAGCCGACTGGGGATGGCGCAACCGAGGTGTCGTATACGATCACGTTTCCGAAGATGCACGGCATGGCGACGGTGGCGGCCCCGATCCTGTTCCCGCTCGCCGGGAAGCCGGACATCCGCAAGCGCCTTGCGATGTTGAAGGACCGCGTCGAAGCGGCGACCTGAGTCGCTAGGCTTCGTCCCGCGGGGCGGTAGCTCAGTTGGTCAGAGCAGCGGACTCATAATCCGTCGGTCGCAGGTTCGAGCCCTGCCCGCCCCACCGTTCGTGCAGGTCAGGGGCTTGCCGGCATACGGACGACGTCGGCGCCGGCGACGGGAGTCCGCAGATCGTCCGCCGGAAAGCGGCTCCGCAGGGCGTCGAGCGCCTCGGCGAGCGCGTCGAGCTCGCCCGGCCACACGTGCCCGTAGGTGTCCAGCGTCGTTGTCGCCGAGCGGTGCCCGAGCTGTCGCTGCACGGTCAAGACCGACGCGCCCGAGCTGATCTGCAGGCTCGCGGCGGTGTGGCGCAGGTCGTGGACTCGAAGCGGACCGACGCCAGCGCGCGCGGCCGCTGGATCGAACACCCGGCGCTTCCAGTTGGTGACCGCCAGGTGCGAGCCCTCCTCGTTGGGGAAGAGCAACTCGCCGGCGAGCTCGCGCGCCGCACCATGCGGTGCCGGATGGACGCCGGCGTTGATCACCCCGAAGACTGAGCCGGCTTCGCGCACTCGCTGCCGGCATGGGCCTACGAGCACCGTACTGACCTCGTGTGGGCGTGTCTGACGCTGATCCAGAACTGGCTCTCGATCGGCCGTCCTACGTGGTCGGGCACACCGCTCGGGTCGCTGGAGGCGTGGTGCCACACGATGGGCGGCATCTTCGAGCAGGCCGGCTTGAAGGGGTTCCTCGCCAACCTGGAGGACTTCCGCGAGTCCTCCGACGAGGAATCCGCCGGAGGATCGGGTATCCGGCATCGCCGAAACCATCGACGGGCTTCTGGGGGTTCATCCCCCCGACGTGGACACTGGTTCGCAAGACGGCCGATACGATCCTGCGCCTCGCCGAGATCGGCAACGTCGGCATGAACTCCGCCAACCGTTTGGGAAGTTCGTGGTCCTCGAGCACCCGCTCAACGAGGTCGCGGTCGAACATGGTCCACGGCGGTGACGTTTGCGGTTCCTCGGCTTGGAGCCCCGCGACGAGCGCCTTAGCCACGATGTGCGCCCCGGCGCCAGCCTGGCGAGAGATGGTGATCGTGGGGCGGGCTTCCAGGGTCGGCGATTCCGGCCGGTGTTGCACTTCGTATGCCGCGCCCTGGAGGAAGCGCTCCACTCCAGCGATGGACTTCATCGGTGCCACCCCTTTCCAATCCGAGCACTCAACGAGGGTCACCCAACCGCTCGACAGTCGTGGCGTCGAGCATGCTCCTCCTACCGCAACGATAGGTCGCACACCGGGCGGGCCTCTGGTTGAACGTCCCGATGGCTGGGAGTCGTCCGACCCACGCCGGACTCGACTCCAGGGAGTGATGAGTTCGTGGCCGACATCCGCGCCCCGGCCGCGCGCGCTGGGATCAGCTGCCCTGAGAGACCCGCGACGAAGCGGACCGCGTATTCGCTCCCCTCCGATCCCATCCCCCCCTCGTTCCTCCTTCGTCCGGCGCAACGTTCAGTCCGGTCCCATCCAGCGCAGCACGCATCTGAGGAGGGGGTCCGATGATCTCCAGGGTGATCCCGCCGCCCGCGAGATCGTCGGCGAGCTCCGCGAGCATCTGCCGCCCCGTCGTATCGATATCCGTGATGCAGGAAGCGTCTACGAGCAGCCGTTTGGCGAGAGGCTGCTCCTTCACGCACCGGCGGACGCCTGCCTTAAAGCGATGTGCGTTCGCGAAGTACAACGCCCCCTCAAACTGATAGAGGATCTCGTGGCGCGACGTCGCGGCGTCGATTGTCGAACGGCCGTTGCCCGTGCCCCCGATTCTGGGTTGCCGACCGGCCGGGCGGAGTAGGGCAACGCGGACGAGGTGATCAACGACAGACAAGGCGACGCCGAGGACGATCCCCTCGAGGAGGCCGACGGCCACGGCGCCGACGGTGGTCGCAATGGCGATCGCGAACTCGGTGCGACGGATCCGCCACAACCCTCGCAACGAGCCGATCTCGATCAGTCGGAGGACGGCAGCGATGACGACCGCGGCGAGCGCCGCCGTGGGCACCCGCTCGAGGGGTCTAGTCAGGAAGAGCAAGACCGCGGCCATCAGCATCGCGGCGGTCACGCCGGCGATCTGCGACCTTCCGCCCGCCATCTCGACAACGGCGGTTCGCGCCGCACTCGCGCTAGTCGTGATCCCGCCCGAGATTCCCGAGGCGAGGTTGGCCGCCCCGAGTCCGACCAAGTCGCGGTTGGCGCCCACCTCGTAGTGGTTGCGCTGCGCGAAGGCGCGGGAACTCACGATCGTGTCCGCCGCCGCGATGAGCGCGATCGCGGCTGACGCTGGCAGCAGGGCGACTGCGTCGGCGGCCGAGATCCCCGGCAGGCTGATCGGGGGCAGACCTGCGGGCAGGCTTCCCAACACGGGCACGTCGGCGAACGCACGGTCTAACACCTCGACGACAATGGTCGCCCCGACGATCACGATAAGGGCACCGGGGAGCCGCGAGTGCCTAGCGGCGAAGCAAAGGACGACGCCGAGGCTGATGACGCCGATTGCGATGACCCCCGGGCGGACCTCGACCAGGCCGCGAAAGGTCTCGATCACCCGCCATAGCGTTCGATCCTCGGCGACGTCGAGTCCGAGGAGCTTGGGCAGCTGGCTCACGACGACGATCAGCGCGAGACCGGCCTGGTAACCGAGCAACACCGGCCGGGAGAGGACGTTCGTCACGACTCCGAGCCGAAGCGAGCCTGCCCCGATGAGGATCGCGCCCACGATAAGGGCAACGGCTCCCGCGAGCACCGCGTACCGGATCGGGTCTCCCCCCGCCAGCGGCGCCACTGCCGCTGCCACCATCGCTGCCGTCGAGGCATCGAGGGCGATCACGAGTTGCGGCGACGATCCAAACAGGGCGTAGCCGAGCAGTGGCAAGACACAGCTGTACAGCCCGACGATCGGTGACAACCCAGCGACCTCCGCCATCCCCATGCTGAGCGGGATCGCGATCGCCACGATGAGGACGCCAGCCATCAAGTCCCTCGTCAACCACGCCCGGCGATAGCCCGCCAGGGACGTGAACACTGGCAGGCGCCACTGCAAGCCCGCTCCCGAGTCTGATGACCGCATCACCTCGAGCCTCTCGCCGGAGAACGGCCAAGACCGGAGCCATCCGACCTGTTCATGAGGCGACGCTTGGCGATCCTGTACCTGGTCGGTGTGCCCCGCCGACGTCCGATAACTGGCTAGAAGGATTCAGACAACGAGGACAGGCACGTCGGCCCCGTGCGTCAACCGGGACGCTGTGCTTCCCATCACGGCCTTGCTCGCTCCCCGGCCACGACGGCCAATCGAGATCACTTCGTATCCTTCATCGGCCGCGTACCGCATCAAGGCATCAGCGGGGCGACCCGTGAGGATTACGGC
The DNA here is from genome assembly GCA_963816105.1 of uncultured Actinomycetes bacterium. GTDB lineage: Bacteria > Actinomycetota > UBA4738 > UBA4738 > HRBIN12 > AC-51. The sequence continues at coordinate 441,896 of CAWFJH010000005.1, forward strand.
GCTAGGCTGTTGAGCATCCACGGAGGAGGCCGCGCGTTCGAGTGTTTCGACCGCCTTCCTGTCGGTCTCGAGCGGAGTCCTGGCCCCGGCACTATCGAAGTCCTCTACGGTCGCGAGTGTGAGGCGTCCGATGATCGGCGAGAACAGCTCTACTGCGGTGTGCAATGCGGTCACCGCCTCGGGTGAACCGTCGATCCCCACGAGGACGTCGACGGCACCTTCGCCGCCCGTTCCGTGGACGACCTCCCGACGCTGGCGCATCCGCTCCTCATAGACTCCGACGACGATCACGGGGATCACGAGTGGGCCGAGGACCATGCCGAGTAGCAGCCAGGCGAATGGATTGTGCCCGCGCCTGCCCATGAAGATCGAGGCCATGACACCGATCGTGACAAAGGCTACGAAGACGATGAAAAGCGACGTGGTCGGGCTCATGAAGTCAACCTAGAACAGGAGACTCAGAAGACCAAGGGACTTGTACCTCAACCGGGCGGGACCTTCAGACAGGCCGGACCGTGAGTTCGATCTTTGCCGACGAGAGCCTCCATTAGGCTGTGCCCGTGACGGCCACGCGTGCACGTTTGCAGCGGCGGGCGCTCGTGCTCGAATACGCGACGATCGCCTGGAACATCGGCGAGGCTGTCTTCACCATCAGCCTTGGGATCGCAGCCGGCTCCCTGGCACTCATCGGATTCGGCACCGACTCGATCATCGAGGTGTTCGCGTCGTCAGTGGTCGTTTGGCATATTCGCACCGGCCAAGTGACCGATGGTGCAGCGCGTACCCGAAAGGCGCTGCGCCTCGTGGCCTTCGCGTTCCTCGCCCTCGCCGCCGTGCTGGCCGTCGCCTCGCTGCGCCAGCTGCTAACAGGCAGCCGCGCCGGTGAGAGCTTCGTCGGTATCGGTTACCTGGCGGTGACCGCGGTTGTCATGTTCGCCCTGGCGATCGCGAAGCGCCGCACCGCCGCCGCGCTCGACTCCGCCCCTCTTCGGTCGGAGGCGTCGATGACCTTTCTTGATGGGGTTCTATCGACTCTGACGCTCACTGGGCTCGCGCTTAACGCTGGATTCGGGTGGGCATGGGCCGACCCAGCCGCAGCCCTGTTCGTGGCATTCGCTGCGGCGAACGAGGGACGGGAGAATCTGCGGGAAGCGGCCGTGACAAGAGAACACAGCGAGGTCGAAGTCGCGCCCTAGTTCACCAATAGCGAAGGGCTCGGAGCGGGTGCTGCGGTAACGGCGATGACTGCGGCGACGATCGCCCCTACTACCAAGTTTCCGGTTGCTGCACCTCGGAGCGGAGCGGCGCACCCGCGCATGCGCAGTTGAAGCAGTTGGCCGGGCGGAAGCTGCCGGAACTGGATGGTCTCATCGCGCGGGCGATGGAAGTCAGGGGTTGGCTCGAGGCGACGAGCACGTGCACCTGCGACACCTTGGACGAGTCTTCGCTGTTCGATCACGGTCTGCCGAGCGCGGTATCAGGGTCATGCTAGATAGGAAGGTCCCTGACCCGCTCTTGACCTGCTGTGGGTACTACCGCTCTTGACCTGTGGGCACTCCTCGCACGGGCCGCTCATTCTGCGTGGCCAGCCAATTCTGAGAACACCGCAACCATTCGAGTGGCCCGCCGGCACCAGGGTCCCGATCATCAAAGGGCCATTCGCCTCTCTCTGCACCCTTGGGACGAGGATCACGACGATACTGACCGCTAAGCAGCCAGGTCCCGGCGGTTGAACGCCCAGAGCGCGATCGCCGTGCACACGGCGGTGATCACGAGCAGCACCGCGACGTTCACAGAGTGCAGGCCCGTCGTCAAGGGGTCGGGGTCGAGGTACCAGCGGAACGGCGAGAGTGGCCGGGCCCACTCCAGCCAGGAGACGCTCGGCCCGAGGGCATTGGCGACGTATGTGACGACGGCAAACCCACCGGATACGGCGTACGCCCAGGCACGTCGCCCTGTCGCTGCGCCAATCGCTAATGCGAGCGACGCGAAGACGAGACCAAGCAGAATCAGCATTAGGCATGCCGCGGCGACGTTGGGGATCGGCACGATCAGATCGAACGGCCGGCCGATCGCCACCACGACGGCGAACAGGAATAACCCGAGTGCCACGATCGACAGCAGAAGCGCCATGGCCTTGTCTGCGACCACGCGTGTTCGCGACAGCGGCGTGACGAGAAGCAGGTCGAGCGAGCGCTCCTCCTCCTCGGCGGCGATCGCACGTCCGCCGGCGCCGACCGTGTACACGAGGAACAGGATCGGGCCGAGGACCGCGAACAGCTCGGCGCGCAAGTACCCGGCCGGTGACGTGTAGTTCTCGCCGACCACGTTCTTAAACGCCTCTGGCATCTTGTCAACGTAGGCGTTGAGGTCGCTTGCGCTCTGCTGGATCGACGGGTAGACGGCCGCGTAGATCGCCGCCACTGCTGCGAGGCCGATCGCCCAGCCGAGCACGGGCCGGCGCTGGGTCGACAACGAGACTCGCAACAGCGGACTCACGTGTCGTCACCTTCCTGGTATGCGCGCAAGAAGATCTCCTCCAGGCTCGGCTCGTGCGTCTCGACATTCACAACGACGTGCCGGGCGGCCTCCTTCACGACTTCGTCGAGCTCGCCTTGGATCGTCAGCGCGAGCGCGTCACCTTGTCGGTTCGCCGCGACTACTGACGGGAGGTGCGCGAATGTCTCGGCGTCCACCGGCCCGTCGAAATGGAAGATGATGCTCCGCAGAGCCTTGGCCTTCAGCTCACCGACGTCGTCGACAGTCAGCAGCCGCCCTTCGCGGATGATGCCGACTCGGTCGCAAGTGCGCTCCACCTGCGGCAGGATGTGGGAGGACAAGAACACCGTGCCGCCGCGCGCGCTGGTCTCGTCGATGAGCTCGTAGAACGTCTGCTGCACGAGCGGGTCGAGGCCCTGCGTGGGCTCGTCGAGCACAAGGAGCTCCGGCTGATGCATGAACGCCTGACCAGGCCCACCTTTTGTCTGTTGCCGTGAGAGAGCTCGTGGATCGGCCGGTCCAGGTCGAGATCCAGCCGCTCCGCCAGCTTCTCGAACTCGCTGAGCCCGGCGCCGTGGCGGAACGCGGCGAACGCTTCAAGGTACGCGCGGCCATTCATCCGTTCGTACAGCCCGAACTCGCCGGGCACGTAGCCGACCCGGGCATGGATGGTGGTTGCGTGCGCGCGGGGCTCCAGGCCGAACACCGTGATGCGCCCCGAGGTCGGCCGCAGCAGGTCGAGCATCGTGCGGATCGTCGTGGACTTGCCGGCGCCGTTTGGCCCGAGGTAGCCGAAGACCTCACCTGCGCGGACGTGGAACGTCAGGTCGATCACGCCGCGGCTTGCACCGTACGACTTGGTGAGATCCTCGGCGACGATGACGTTGTCACTCATTTGCACGCCACCATCGTTGCTCGGCGCGCGTTGCCTCCCTACTGCCAGAAGTCCCGGCTTCCGCGGGCGTTCGGGGCCGTCGAAGTGCGAAGAGTCATCTACGTCTGGCGGCAGTGACAGAGCCGTGTCAGCCTTTTCAGGCTCCTTCCGGGAACTCTTGGGTCCCGGCAGTGCCCGGATGACTCATCGTGCCCTCCGTTTCTGGGTCGCTCGGCCCTCAGCGAGCCAAGACGCTCTTCGCTCTCACAAGCCAGTTGACCGATGAGTCCGTCCCAGCCAGCAGCCTCGATCCTGCCAAGCAGATACTCAGGTGGCTTCAAGAGTTCCTGCGCATCGATGCCAACGAACGGGTCAGTGTCCGGACGCTGATCACGATTCGGCGTATTCTCTCAAAGCTCACGGACGTACCCATCACAAGGTTGGCCATTTTCGAGCCGTTGAGGGCTTGCTGCCATGCCTTGGAGTGCGCTTGGGCCTCCACCCATGCATCTTTGCTCGTGGCTCCGATGGCATCGGAGACCGGCTGCTCCTTCTTGGCAGCAATCGTCTGAAGGAGGCGCTGCGTCCCCTCGCGAAGCTTGGCAACCCGCTTCTCGCCGTAGTCATAGACTCAATCGAGTGGGGTGGCGGCGACATGAAGCCGAGCCCTAGTTGCTGGGGGATGGGGACCACCTTCCTGTCGAACACTCTGGAGGGAGGATGGCAGCGGGGCGTCAGCCGAGCAAACTGGGTAAGAATCCGGGGTATGAGGGTCGAAACTGTGTCGGTCGTCGCATCCGCCACCGTGGGCGTCGCGGCGATCGCGGCCGCATCCCTCTCGGCGCGCGGCCAGCGCAAGCACACGGAACGAATGGCTACGCGTGAGCGTCGCTCCGACGCCTACCTGGAGATACTGACGGCCATCCGCCTCTACACGGCGCCGGTGCACCGGCGCTCACAAGTGTTCAGCTCCCCGCCGCCACCGGGAGGCGATCCAGTGATGACCGTCCAGGAGCGAGCGCGCCGGAACGCTCTCGCGGGAGGATTCGGGAGCAAGGCGGTCGTGATCGACTCATGGACTGGTCTGATGCCTTGGCGAAGTTCTACGCGAAGGACGACCCAGCCTTTGCCAATGGGTCGAAGCAGGCGAAGGAGGCCGCTCAACCCGTCCTGGCTGCGGTGCATGCGCTTGAGAAGGCCGCTCGTGATGACCTCTCGGCACTGAAGAGCAGAGCGCAAGTAGCCTGGCCTGTGGCGTCCCTGGCTGCATTCCCCGCGATGATACGTCGCGACCGTGGCGGCTCGGTCTACGCGAATGCCGTGCAGCTTGGATGCTCGGTCTGACGGTCCGCCAGTACCGACGCGCTCGAGGCCGGGACCCTGGCACTCACCTCAGAGCTGTGGGAGCGGATGGGCGCTGTTCGAGTGGCCTGTCGGAAACCTCTCGGGGCGTTCGTCTATTGGATGAGGACCTGCGAGCCGCGATTGAAGGCTTGCCACCGACGGCCCGCGACTTGCTGCGCCGTGTGCTGATCGGCGACCAGGCCGACCGCGACACCGCGGCCATGGCGCTGCTGCGCTACCGCGATGCCGCCGGCGACGAGCTGGCCGACATCATCGACATGCTGAGCATCAACCCGGAGGCTCGCCGCAAGGTGGTCCGCATGCTGGCCGAGGTCGACGCCGTGGAGCTGTGAGTCCGCACAGAATTCGCGAGAGTCCGCGAAACGTTGCGAACCGATGCGTTGTGCCGCGAAACGAAACCTGCAGGTAGTCGGGCGTCTCGTGGCAACGACGCAGGTCAGCGAATCGGCCTGACGCGGACTCATAATCCGTCGATCGCAGGTTCGAGCCCTGCCCGCCCCACTTGCGCGGCGATCTTGCTCATCGCGCTTTGGTTTTGGCCCCTCTCGTGACGATGAGTCTTTGGTGGGGCTTGTCGCGAAGTGGGTGGGGTTGCTGATGGTCGGCGCCGGCCTCGCGTGTGGTGCGCTCACCGCCCGCCAGACGATTCCCAGCCAGAGCACCGTGTACGGAATGGTGGTGCTCACGGCGTTCGGTCTGCTCGTCTATCTCGTCAGTTACGCCTTCCGGCGGCGGCCGGTGCACGACCCCGAGTGGTACTAGCTCGCCCCTCGACCATCGTCCGCTAGTCGTGCGTGGCCGCGTATTCTGCCGCGCCGAGGAAGTGGATCGAGACGTACGGCTCATCGCCGACGACCCAGCTGTCGTGCCCGGGCGGGATTGCGAACAGGTGGCCGGGCTCCATCAGGAACTCCCGCCCGTCATCCATCGCGGCCATCGCCCGTCCCGAGACCACCAGCCGGAGATGCTCGACCTGACATGACGTCGCGCCGACCGTGGGGCCGACGTGCTCCGACCACTTCCATCCCGGCTCGTATCGCGCCCGCCCGATCGTCATGTCGCCGATGCGCACCACCTCCAAGATGCCCTTCTCGAAGACCCGCAACTCGTCGGGTTCCTCGAACCTCTGAAGTCGAGCTCCATCCGATCTCCTCGCGTTGGGTACTCACGTGTGGTCGAGCGTGATCGGCCGGCCGCAGATCGATTCCATGAAGGCGAGAAGACCGATGCGCGCTTCGGGCAGGACCACGACCTTGCTTGCGACGCCGTTCCAGTACGCGTCGAACGCCTCACCCTTCGCCGCGGCGATGATCCCGTCGAGTGAGGTGTGCGCCAGCTCGGCGTCCAGTCGCGCCAGCTCGTGACGGATCACCATCGCGGCCGCCTCCTGTTCCTCTTGGGACACGGGGTCGGGGCTCGGTTCTCCGAGAAAGCCCGCAAGGTCGTCCCACGCCGCTCGGACGAGACTGGCCATCGCCATGTCGTAGGAGTCGTCCATGCCGACCATGTCCTACCCGAGATTGCCTTCGCTCAGTCGCTTCACCGTCTCCCACGAATGCCCGAAATCCTAGGGAGCGAGGAGCTACGTCGCTTGCCGGGGCGAGACAGCCAATTCGGCGACCGCGGCCATCTCCTCGTCGTCGAGGCGCCAGGTGGAGGCCGTCGCGTTCGGCTCGTATCTGCTCTGGGCGGGTCGCGCCGGTGATGACCGATCCCACCTGATCGAAGGAAAGCAGCCATCCGATCGCAAGCTCCAGAAGCGTTCGACCTCGAGACTCGGCGAACACGGTGAGCGCCTCGATCCGGTCGTAGGCGGCGTCGGTGAGGTCTTCGGGATGGGCCGCGAGCCGGGTGCCGGCCGGCGGCCGCTCGCCCCGCCGGTACTTGCCGGTGAGCGCCCCGCTCGCCAGCGGGAAGTACGGGATGTACGCAAGCCCGAGCTCCGCGGCCCCGACGAGCCCGTCGGTCTCGTCGGCACGGTCGAGCAGGCTCAGCTCGTTCTGGACGCTCACAAAACGCGCGGCGCCCTCGGCGACCGCGTCGGCGGCCTCGCGCTGCTGGCTCGCACTGAAGTTGGAGCAGCCGATCTCACGGACCATGCCCGCCTGCACCAGCTCGTCGAGCGCCGCGAGCGTGTCGGCGATCGGAACCGACGGGTCCGGCTCGTGCAACTGGTAGAGATCGATCGTCTCGATCTGCAGCCGGTGCAAGCTGTCGGCAACCGCGCGCTTGATGTAGTCGGGCGCGGCGCCCGACTTGCCGGTCGCGACCTCCATGCCGAACTTGGTCGCCACCACGAACCGGTCGCGGCGGCCCTGCAGAATCCGCCCGAGGAACTCCTCGCTCTTGGTGCCGCCGTAGATGTCGGCCGTATCGAGGAAGGTGACGCCCGCATCGAGTGAGGCATCGACGACGCGGCGGGTGGCTTCCTCGTCGCAGCGGCGGCCGAAGTTGTTGCACCCAAGTCCCACAACGCTCACGTCGAGGGAGCCGATTCGACGCGTTTCCATGCGGGCGATGCTACTCGGCTGCGTGGATCGCGGATTGGCAGCCGGTGGGACCGTCGACCTGGCTTTCGGCGGCCTCGCGCCAGACCCGCAGGTACGGCACGACGATCGACGCGAGCACGCCCTGTTGGCCGGTATCGGGATGGATGCCGTCGCTGGAAAGCGCGTCAAGCGGCACCAGGTGATCCCAGTCCAACACCGCGCCGTTCGGGATGCCGCCCATCGCCTGTTTGATGATCTGGTTGATCTCGGGCACCGCCGACTCGGGACCATGCGCGGTGAGCCAGACCAGCAACCTCGTGCCGTCGACCGCTTGGATGATCCGTTGGGCGTTGGCGGCGGTCGCCGCGGGATCGTGGTCGTTGACCCCGACCTCGACGACGACCGCGTCGGCGATGGGATCCGGAAGGCTCTCGGCGACCCCGGCGGCTCCCTCCGAGCCCCTGCCCACGAGGGCGTCGACCGAGGTGGTCCACGTGCCGAGCTGATCGACGATGTCGTACTGGCCGCCGTCCAGAATCGAGTCGCCGATGAGCTGCAGGGTCACCGGCTGCGAGAGCTTGGTCGGGTTGGGAATGGCAAGCCAGCGCTTGGTGAGCCCGTCGGCCTCGATCCACAGGGCGTCGGGTTGGGACGGATCCTGGAACAGGGCCCCGAAGTCGGTGACGCCGATCGGGAACGCGGTCTCGGGCGGGCCGGGGACCTCCACGGCATAGGCACCGCCGAGGAACCGTCGAACGCCGGTGGTCGTGCGGATCACGGCCACGGCGGGCCGCGCCGGGTCGCACCGGTAGAGAAAGGCGTCGCTCAGCGGCTCGCAGCCGCCGTCGCTCCGCCGGATGAGCGCGACCGTGACGGGCGGGGCGGCAGCGGGTGGCCGACAATCGTCGCCGACCAGGGCCACCGAGGTTGGAATCGGTGTGAGGCCGGGACCGGGCGCACCCGACGGACCTGCCGTCCGAGCCGCGGCGTAGTGATCGCATGCGGCGAGAAGGAGCACCAGCGCCGGAATCAGCAGACGGAGGTGGCGGCGCGCGCTTGTGGTCGCCATCAGACCCGGCATCCTAGCCGCGACCGGGGACGTTGAGACTTAGAAGTCGACGTCGACCGTGCCCGGCTCGTTGAAGTTCGCCGTGGGCGCGGGGTTGCCCGCAAGGTCGGTTTCGGTCGCGGTCGGGTTCCAGCGCATCGTGCCGGTACCGGCCGCGGTGGTGACCGTCCCCGAAGTCAGCGTGCCGAGCGTGACCGTGATGACACCACCGACGAGGGTCATGGTGGAGTTCGTAAACAAGACGGTCGACGACACGTAGTCCGTTCGGTTGAGGCGCACCACGCCGACCGGCAGTGTCGCCGTGTTACCGGCGTTGCGAATCTGGATCCGATCGCCACCTCCATTGTTCTGGAGCCGGACGGTGATGGTGGTCGATGCGCCCGTCCAGCCGGCGATGATCGCGTTGGGCTCCATGTTTTCGCTGAAGGTGTAGATCACCTTGTCGCCCGCTTCCGCGCGACCGGCGATTCCGGCGTTGACCGTCTGGATGTCCGTCGGCGCCGGTGCGGTGTTGTCCACGGTGACGGAGTAGGTCGAGGCCAACCCCGTGTTGTTCACGGCGTCGATTGCCCAAACGGTGAACGTCTTCGAGCCGGCGGTCTGCGGGTTGGTGGCGGTGAGCGTGTTGCTTCGATAGCCGTAGGTCACCCCACCGACGGTGTAGGAGCCGGCCGTGAGCGAGACGTTCGTCTGTCCGGTCGTGATGTTCGAGACGTTGGCCCGAACCTGGGCGACGCCGGAGCTCGGCACGCCCGGGTCGTTGGCGTTCGCATAGATGTAGTAGGCGCCGCCCTGGCGGATGTAGCCGGGCGTCCCGCCCGCGGTCTTGGCGATCACGGCGGCGGAAACGACCGGCGCCGTAACGTCGTTTGTGTTGATCGCGATGGTCGCGCTCGCCACGGAGCCGCCTGAGCCGATCGCGAAGATCGTGTGGGTGCCGTTGGACGTCCCGGCAGGAATGGTGACCGTGATCGCCGACGTCCCGCTGGCGGGCACCGGGCTCGGCGTGATCGTTCCCGCGAGGATGGTCCCGGTGGTCTGGTTGTCGAGGCGCCACGTGACCGTCTCGCCAGGAAGGTAGTCGTCGATCGTGCCGTTCAGGACCTTCGGCAGCGTCGTGATGTTGCCCAGGGTCGTGATGGTGAGCGACGGGGGATCGATCGTGATCGGCGCGCTGTCGTTGCCCTCGTCGCCGATCCAGTTGAAGTGTCGGGGCGTGATGGCGTAGACCCACGTTCCTGGGGACACGTTGTTCTCGGTGCACGTGAGCGCGGCGATCGTGCCAGTGCATCCGGCCCCGATCGTTGCGGCCACTCCCGTAGTCGCGTTGTACCGCGCAACGGTGTATCCGCTGACGGCCGTTCCGTCGTCGAAGGTGCTCTTCACCCAAGAGACCTTCACGCTGCGGCCCGTAAGCGAGAGGGTCGGTTGGTTTCCGTCGGGACCGTCCTCAGCTTCCGCGCTCCCGGGACCAGTTCCACTGGCGTTGTACTTGGCTGCGGCGATCCCCGGTGTCACCAAGGCCAGCGCAAGGGCGACAGCGACAATCCAGTAGGTCCTTCTCACCGGACGGCCTTTGCGTAGTAGGTCAGCGGATAGCGCGTGCCGATGCAGTTACCGGGTGCGCTGCGCCGCATCTTTATCGGCAAACGAAGCTTCTTCGTGGCATCCGCGGGGATCCGGCGATGACCTGTCCACGGACGCACACGAAGCGTACGCGCGGCGCATTGCCCATAAGGCCCGGTCCCCATTCCCACACGCACGGTTAGGCGGGTGACTTTGACTGCGATGTCGAGCGGATTACGCACGTGGAGCACCAGCTTCGTTGCCTTGCCGGGATAGAGCTCACTCACGTGCCCCGTAATCCGAAGAGGATGCAGCGGATGGTCCGGCCGAGGTGCGGACGGGCCCGGCGCAAAAGCCCACACGGCGGATACCGTCAGCATCGACGCCAGCAAGGGTGCGACCAACGACGCTCGCTTTGGGATTCGCACGGCACGTCACCTCTTGATGCAGGTCAGGGCGGGGCTTTCGCCCCGCCCCGACACTCGACGATTGATCCGATCCGCTTAGGTGGATAGACCGCTGATCGTCAGGTTGATCGTGAACGGTGCGCCTTGGCACGCGTCCACGGCTGCAGTCGACATGGTGACGACGTTAGGGAGATTGGACCGGCGAACTCGTCGGGCCCGCCCGCCGAGCCATTGTTGGCTGCCAGGTCGATCGGCGCCGGGATGACGCCGTACGAGACCGACCGAGGCAACGTTGCAGCCAGCGTGACCGAGGTGACCGTGAGACCCGTGTTTCTCGTCAGGTTCGTCAACTGGACAGGGTAAGGGTTCGGGTTGACGAGCGTGACGTACAAGCTACCGTCGTTCTTGCCGGGGTACAGGTCGGCGGTAGCCGTCGTCGCCGTCACCGTGATGCTGGCGGCGCTGACCGCGGCAGCCGAACCGTCGCCTGTGCCGGTGGCCGTCCACGCGGCGAATGCCACGCTACCGGCGAAGCAGAGTGCCGAGAAGCAGCGACATGATCGTCGCGCGCTTCGAGAACTTGCGGAAGGTCATGGTTCCTCCTCGATCGTCGGGACCTTTTCCGTCCCGGGTGATATCGGGGGAAACCGGGGAGACCCCCATACCCCGGATGGGGGAGTTTCCGCAGGGCCGAGCGACCGTCAGACGCCGATGGGCGTCACGGTGTCTCCGAGCGCAATCGCTCCCGGCGTCTCGACCTGCGCATACATCCCAAATGGGACGCCGTCGTCGATCCGCGGGCGGATGTTCGCGATCTGCTTCAGCGTGTTCCAGGTCTGCAAACCGCTGTGAGGATCTTGTGTCGTCACCACACATCGCGGCACTTGGCCGCGCAGCCGGACCACCGCCTCGCCGATCGCAACTCGCTGCCCGTCCCAGGTGTCCTCCTCGAACGGCGCACATCCGGTCAGCTCCAGATTCATGCGGAACCGCGCCGGCTCGAGCTTGCCCGGATAGCCGCCGCGACCTCCCAGGTCCGCGACCGACTCGTGCGAGAGCAAGGTGAGGGGAAGGATGTCGGCGCCGTCGCCGTCTCGGTCCGTCCTGGCGAGCCGAACCGGCGCATCGACAAAGGTCGAGAACGCCTCGGCGAACGGGCCGTCGAGGACGTGGGCGGGCACCGGGCGGCCGTAGAAGTCCGTCACCAGGGCCTCGCCGGTCCGCTCGGCCGGACCCTCCGCCACCGATCCATCCGGGAACGTGCAGCGCAACGCATCCCCGACCACCTCGCTCCTCACCTGAACTAGCTGTCCGTGCGACGAACCGGTGAACAGACGCCCCCAGGCATCGATCAGGTAGAAACGACGATTTCCTTCGAGCCCGGCCGGGCCGAGCGTCGCCGTGTCCAGCTGCTGCAGGGCAGTCGCCTTGACCGGCGTGACGTTGATTGTTGCGAGCGAGGTCACCAGCAGAAACTACTTGAGGACCGGGCGAGGGAGGCCGATTGAACTCCTATGAATCGCCCCACCCGCCGGAGGGTGTACGCATGACCCAAGAGGATCCCCAGGAGATCGAGGAAGCCGACGAGTCCGTTCCGCATGGGTCGGTCGTCAACAGCCTGATCGAGATGCAGGCGCGGCTGCGTGGCGAGCCGGTGCCTGTCGAGGAAGCTCCGGCCTTGGAGCCCGTGGCGGAGTTCGTCGAGCCGCCCGAACAGCAAGCCCTACCCGAGCCGGAGCCGGTTGCGGCGATTGAACCCGAACCCGAATTGGAACTGGCGCCCGAGCCCGAGCCCGAACCACAGCCGGAGCCCGAGCCCGAGCCCGAGCTGGAACCGGCTCGCGCGACCTACGACGAGGAGCAAGACGTCGTCGTCGTCGCGGACGCCGAGACGCAGCGGATCACCATCGGTGCGGACGACGCCGAGGCGAGGATCGAGGCGATCCGACAGCGCCTTCGCGATCTCGAAAGTGAGATCAACGCCTACGCCGAGGCCGTCGCCGAGAGTCGTTCCGGCGGGCGCCACCTGTCCGCCGGCGGCTGACCCGGCCCGGTCGGGGCCGCATGGTACGGTCGGCCCATGGCAACTGCGCCGCACGATGACGTGGCGCCCTTCGCCTTCCTGTTGGGATCCTGGCGCGGCGAGGGGACCGGCTGCTACCCGACGATCGAGGACTTCGCCTACCGCGAGGAGATGTTGTTCGAAGATGTCGGCGACTCGTTCGTGCTGTACCGCCAGGAGAGTTGGGATCTGACCACCGGCGCACCCGTGCACTTCGAGCGCGGCTTTCTGCGGCCCGGCAAGCACGACGGCGATCTCGAACTCTGTCTCGCGCACCCGATCGGTGTGACGGAGATCGCGCACGGTCGGGTCGAGGGTCAACACCTCTCCTTCACGGCCCGCGGCAGCGACATCGCGCGCGCGGCCACCGGGTTGGACGTGCGCGAGCTCGAACGCCGCTATCGGATCGACGGCGACGTGATGACCTACCAGCTCGACATGGCGACGGCCGAGACGCCGCTCACCGCGCACCTCGAGGCCACCCTCCGGAGACAGGCGTGAGCACGCAAGGTCCGAGCTGGCAGCGGATTTGGCTCTTCGCCTGTATCGCGGGGCTCGTGGCCGGCACCGGCTTCGCAGCTCGCCGGCAACGACACGGCCGCCGACGCGATCTGGGCGGCCACCACCGCGATCGGCGGGACTCCCGCTGGTGATCGACGTCTGTGCGGTCGCTTTCGCGCCGTGAGTTCGGTCTCGACCTCATCGCGATCCTCGCCATTCTCGGGTGCCTCGGTCTTGGCGAGTACCTCGCCGGCGCCGTGCTCGCGGTGATGGTCGCGAGCGGCCAGGCGCTCGAGGATTACGCCGACCGCCGCGCGCACAAGGAGCTGTCGGCGCTGCTGGAGCGCGCGCCGCACGAGGTGCATCGCTACGAGGACGGCGAGCTCGTCTCGCGCGACATCGACGCCGTCGCGCTCGGCGACCGGCTGTTCGTCAAGACCGGTGAGGTCGTCCCCGTCGACGGCGTCCTCGAGGGCGATGCCGTGCTCGACGAGTCGGCGCTGACGGGCGAATCGCGGCCGGTGGAACGCCCTCGCGGCGATCTGGTGCGGTCGGGCGCCGTCAACGCCGGCGCCGCCTTCGACGTGCACGCGACCGCGACCGCGGCCGACAGCACCTACGCCGGCATCGTCCGGCTCGTCGAAGCCGCCGAGAAGGAGAAGGCGCCGGCCGTGCGGTTGGCGGACCGCTACGCCATGTGGTTCATCCCGATCACGCTGCTCGTCGCAGGCGTGGCGTGGGCTGCCTCTGGCGACCCCTTGCGGGCGCTGTCGGTGCTCGTGGTCGCGACGCCGTGCCCACTGATTATCGCTGTGCCTATCGCCATCGTGGCGGGAATCTCGCGCGCGGCAAAGCGCGGCATCATCGTCAAGGGCGGCGGCGCACTCGAAACGCTCGCGCAGGCCACCATTCTCCTGTTCGACAAGACGGGAACGCTTACCTCGGGCGTCCCGCGGCTCGCCGATGTCGAGACGTTCGGGTCGGTCGAGGCCGACGAGCTGCTCGCCCTCGCGGCCTCGCTCGACCAGGTCTCCCCCCACGTGCTCGCCACGGCCATCGTGCGCGCCGCGCGCGAGCGCGGCGCCGACCTGCAGTTCCCCGAGGAGGTCAACGAGCGGTACGGCGCCGGCATCGCCGGCGTGGTCGGCGGGCGAACGATCCGGCTCGGCAAGGCGAGCTTCGTCTCGGACGGCGCGCCGCTTCCCTCGCGGGCGCGCGACGTCCGGCGCCGGACGATGCTTGACGGGTCCTTGAGCGTGTTCGTGGGCGTCGACGGCGAGATCGCCGGCGCCCTGATCGTCGATGACCCCATCCGTGCCGACACGCCGCGGGTCATTCGCTCGCTGCGGCGTGCCGGCATCCGGCGAGTCGTCATGGTGACCGGCGACCACCCCGACGTCGCCGAGTCGGTGGGTGCCGCGCTCGGGGTCGATCGCATCCTGTCGGAGCGCGCGCCCGAGGAGAAGGTCGAGGCGGTGGCCGCGGAGCGCGAGGAAGGCATCGTGATGATGGTCGGCGACGGCCTCAACGACGCGCCGGCGCTCGCGGCGGCCGACATCGGCGTGGCGATGGGCGCCCGCGGGGCGACGGCGTCGTCGGAGGCCGCCGACGTCGTGCTGGTCGTCGACCGGCTCGACCGGCTGATCGACGCCATGTCGATCGCCAAGCGCTCGCGGCGGATCGCCGTCCAAAGCGTCCTGCTCGGCATGGGGCTCGCGTTCGCGCTCATGGGGCTTGGCGCCTTCGGCCTGTTTACGCCGGCCGTCGGCGCGCTGTTCCAGGAGCTCATCGACGTGCTGGCGATCACCAACGCGCTGCGCGCGCTCGGGGCGGGTGTCGGCGCGCAGCCGGCGCGTCAAACAACCGACGTCGCGGAGCGGTTCCGCCGCGAGCACGACGAGTTCGCACCCGAGGTGCTGCGTATCCGCACCGTGGCGGATCGGATGGACACCCTGCCGCCCGAGGAGCTACGCGCCGAGCTCGAGGCCGTGCGGGTGTTCCTCTGCGATCGGCTGCCGCGCCACGAGGAGGAAGAGGAGGAGGCCGTCTATCCGGTCGTCGCCAAGCTCATGGGTGGTGAGGACCCGATGTCGAGCATGGCCCGCGCGCACGTCGAGATCTCCCACCTCATCCGCGTGTACCGGCAGCTGCTCGAGGACATGTCGCCGCAGGGACCCGACCGCGAGGACCTCGTCGATCTGCGTCGCGTGCTGTACGGGCTGCACGCGATCCTGCGCCTGCATTTCGCGCAGGAGGAAGAGGCCTACGCCTGGTTGTCGGCCGAGGATCCGGTCTCCGTCGGCTGATCCGACTCCAGCTCCGTCAAATCGATCCGTCGCTCCGGCGGCTCGGCCGCGATCGTGACGTGGAACGACGCCCCGCCTCCCGGACGCTCGGTGACCCAGGCGCGGCCTCCGTGGATCTCGGCGAACCGTGCGACGAGGGCGAGCCCGACGCCCGAGCCGGCCGCCGCGCCCCCGCCCTGGCGAAACGCCTCGAAGATGCTTTCGGCGTCGGCGGCATCCACACCCGGCCCGTCGTCCTCGACGACCAACTCGACGCCCTCGTCGGTGCGTTCGAGCCGCACCCAGATCCGCGCCTCGACGGGCGTGTGCTTGACCGCGTTGCCGATCAGGTTCTCGACGATGCGCTCGATCATGCCCGGGTCGGCCTGCACCCAGCTCGGCGTCACGTCGAGCGCGAGGCGGCGGTCGGCGACGAACTCGGAATCGGCGAGGATCTCGCGCACAAGGGCGCCGACGTCGATGCGCTGGAAGGTGGGCTCGGCCGCGCCGCGGCTCAGCCGTTCGAGGTCGAGGAAGTCGCTCACCATTCGGTCCAGGCGCCGCGCGTTTTGCGCGATCCGGTGCGCGAGGTCGCGGGCCTCGTCCGCGGAGAGCCCGACGTCCTCGCGCTCGAGCGTGACGGCAAGACCGAGGATCGCGGCGAGCGGGGTGCGCAGGTCGTGGGAGACCGCGTGCAGGAACGTCGTCTTCATCTCGTCCTCGTCGCGGAGGCGGTCGGCTTCCAGGCGTTCGAGGTCGAGCTCGCGCTGGAGGTCCTGTGCCCGCCGCTGCTCGGTCACGTCGAGCAGCAACCCCTGCCAGTACACGAGGGTGCCGGTGTCGTCGAAGACGGGACGGGCCTGGTCGTGCATCCAGATCTCGCGACCGTCGCGGGCGATCATCCGGTAGGTCACCGGGGACGCGTCGTGGCGGCGTGCCGCGTCGACACGGTCGCGGTCCTCCGGGTGCACGATCGTGTGCCACAGGTCCGGATCGCCGTACCAGGTCTCCGGCGCGTAGCCGAGGATCGCCTCGGCCTGCGGGCTGATGTAGATCGTCCCGCGGCGATCGGCCGGATCGATGTAGGCGATCGCGGGCAGCTGCTCGACGAGT
Source organism: uncultured Actinomycetes bacterium (assembly GCA_963816105.1). GTDB lineage: Bacteria > Actinomycetota > UBA4738 > UBA4738 > HRBIN12 > AC-51. The sequence goes on from CAWFJH010000005.1 coordinate 458,126, forward strand.
GCGCGATACCGCGCCTCGGCTTCGGCAAGCCCCGCCTCGGCCTCCTTGCGCGCGGTGATGTCCATCATCACGCCCTGCCACGAATCGGGGTTGCCCTGGTCGTCGCGAACGAGCTGCGCCTCGTCGCGGAACCAGACGATGCGCCCGTCGCGCGCAAGCATCCGGTACTCGACGACGAACGGCTCGCCCGTGCGTTCGGTCCGCCGGTTCTCGGCCTCGACCTTTGCGCGGTCGTCGGGATGGATCGCGCGCATCCACACGCCCGAGTCGGCGACCCATTCGGCCGGCGAGATGCCGAGCAGCTGCTCGACGCGCGAGTTGATAAACACCACCTCGAGCGCGTCGCTGCGCACTGCCTCCCGGTAGACGATGACCGGGATCTGCTCGACGAGCGTGCGGTAGCGCTCCTCCGACTCGTCGGCACGGTCGCGGGCGCCGCGCTCGCCGGTGACGTCGAACATCGCGCCCTGCCAGTACAGCGGCGTGCCCTGGTCGTCGCGCACAACGATTGCCTCGTCGCGGAACCACCGAATCGACCCGTCGCGCGCGAACATGCGGTACTCGGCGTGGAAGGGCTCGCCCGTGCGCTCGATGCGCTCGTAGACGGCCCGCACGCGCTCGCGATCCTCCGGATGGAACTGGCGTGCCCAGGCGATCGGGTCGGCGATCCATTCCTCCTGGGTGAAGCCGAGGATCTCGTGCACCTGCGGGCTGACGTAGAGCATCCGCCCGGCGGACTCGTCGGTCGGCATCTCCTCGATGTAGACAATCGCGGACAGGTGTTCGACGACGCTCCGGAACCGCTGCATATCGGCCTCGAGGGTCGCGACGATGAGGAGTCCGAGCACCTGGACGACCCGGCCCGACGCGTCGGCAACCGAGTGCCCGACGTCGCGGAGCCACCGGTAGGTGCCGTCGGCCGCCCGCAGCCGGTAGGTCTCGTCGAAGGAGCCGCCCGAGCGGGTGACGCGGGCGAACAGCCCGACGACTCGCTCGCGGTCCTCCGGGTGCACGATCGAGCCGCGAAACCCGGGCGCGCCGAGCCATGCGGAAGGCGGGTATCCAAGGAGCCGCTCGACGGCGTCGGAGACGAACGTGTAGCGATCCGTGGCAGGGTCAAGCGCCCAGACGATGGCGTCCAGGTCGTCGATCAACGGCCGCGAACGCGGCACCGGACCGGGGGGATCCGTCGGTGGGTGTGGCATGGGCTCGGGCGCAAGTCTTGCAGCGAAACAGGGGCGCCCGCCAGCCCCGAAGGGCCTAGCCTCGACGGGCCGATCACCCGGCCGCGGCCGAGCCGTCGGCCCGTGGGTCCGACCCGACGGCGAACCCCTCGGCGGTGCGCCGGATGAGGTGCGCGTGGCCAAAGGAGTCCTCCTCCGTCACATCGACGCCGAGGTCCTCGAGGGCTTCGCGGGCGGCGGTCGGTACCCGGGGCTCCATACCGATCGCACCGGGCGACACGTCGTCGGGGCCGAGCACGACCCATCGCGGCGCCGCGACGGCGTCGGCGGGATGCTGCCCGCCGAGGAACGCGCGCGTGATCGTGTGCAGGTTGATCTGCGGCTGCTGGTAGCCGCCCATCGTGCCGGCGACGCCGGCGAGGCCGTCTCGATCGTGAATCAAGACCGGCATCAGCGTGTGGAGCGGCCGCACGCCGGGCGCGAACCGGTTCGGGTGTCCGGGGGCGAGCGTGAAGCATGCGCCGCGATTCTGGGCGACGATGCCCGTGTCGGGCTCGAGAATGCCGGACCCGAACCCCCAGAACAGGCTTTGGATGAGCGAGACGGCGTTGCCTTCGGCGTCGGCCGTGACCAGCGCGATCGTGTCGCCGTCGGGGCGCACGGCGGCGCTCACGATCTCCGCCGCGTTCAGCTCGTCCGCGAGGCCGGCGAGGTGCCCGTCCTCGAGCAGGGTGGAGGGGTGGACAAGCATCCGATCCGGGTCGGCGAGATGGCGATCCCGGTCGGCGTCTGCCGCCGCGATGATCCGCGCGATGCGGCCGGCCTCGGGGCCGTCGAGATCCGGGTCGACGCCGAGCCGCTCGAGCAACAAGAGGATCTGCAGCAGCACGAACCCCTGGGAGTTGGGCGGCGCCACGCTCACGTGCAGGTCGTGAAACGCGGCGCGGAGCGGCGCGTCCGTCACCGCGTGGTGCGCAGCGAGGTCCTCGATGGTGATCGGGGACCCGGCGGCGGCGAGCCCGGCCGCGTATGCGCGGCCGGTGTCGCCGCCGTACAACGTTGCGGGGCCGTCGCCCGCGAGCGCGCGCAGGGTGCGTCCCAGCGCGGGCTGGACCACCGTCGAGCCGAGGGGTGCGGCAGCACCGCCCGGATAGAAGATCGGCGCGAGCCCGGGGTCCTGCGCAAACGGCGTCTCGGGCTCGTTGAGCGCACGCGCGAGTGAGCCGCTCACCGGCACGCCGTACTCCGCGAGCTCGACGGCGACCTCGAATGCATCGGCCCAGGGAAGACGCCCGCCGAGTTCCAGAACTCCCGCCCAGCCGGCAACGGCGCCCGGAACGGTAATCGGGACCGAGCCGCGGATCGGCATCATCCGGGCCTTGTCGAGCGCCCCGGGGTCGGCGGCCGCGGGGCTCCGCCCGCTCGAGGAAATCGCCGTCGTCCTGCCGTCGTCACGCTGGACGAGCGCGAACAGGTCGCCTCCGACGCCGCACATATGGGGGTAGGCGACGGCGAGCGTGATCGCCGCATGGACGGCGGCGTCGATCGCGTTGCCGCCCCGTTCGAAGGCGGCCGCGCCCGCCGCGGTGGCGGCCGTGTGCGGGGTGGCGATCCCCCAACGGGGACCGTCTGCTCGCGTGGTCACGCCGCCAGTCTGTCATCCCGGCGCCCGGAGGGGCTGCCGTAGGATGCGGCCGTGATCCGCCGGGCCGTCCTCCTCGTCGTCATGGTGCTCGCGGTGGCGTGGCCGATCGCCGCACACGCCCAGGCAGCGGGAACCGGGCCGAAGCCTGCCGACCAGGTCATGCTTTCCGGCGATGTCTTCGTCCCTCGCGGCACCGTGGTGGGGGAGGTCGTCGTCTTCTCCGGGTCCGCGACGATCGAAGGCGTGGCGCAGGGCGACGTGGTGGTGCTCGACGGCCCCGTCACGGTCGCCGGCCAGGTGGGCGGGGACGTGGTGGCCATCCACGGCCCGATTCGGCTGCTCGCCACGGCCCAGGTGACGGGCGACGTGCTTGCCGGCGGCAACCTGACCGTCGTCGACGGCGCGCAAGTGCAGGGAACGGTGCGCCGCGACGTCCGCTTCACGTTCTCCGGGGCCGCCGCGCTCGGTGCCTTGCTGGCGAGCCTTGCGGTCGCCGTGTCGGTGCTTGTCGCGGCGCTGGTGCTGCTCCTGCTTGCGCCGCGTGGCCTCGAGCGCACGGCCGAGGCGGGACGCGGTGCACCGTGGGCGTCGGCGGGCTGGGGAGTGCTGAGCGCGATCGGCGTGCCGATCCTGGCGGTCGCGTTGGCCGCCACCGTGCTCGGTCTCCCGATCGGGCTGGCGTTGCTGCTCGGACTGGGCTTGCTGTGGCTTGTCGGCATTGCCGTCGCGTCGTTCGTGCTCGGCCGGCTGGTGGTCAAGGGGTCGCGCGTCGGCGCGCTGTTCGCCGGCTGGGGGATCGGCGCGGCGGTCGGTCTCGTGCCGTTCCTCGGCATCGTCTGGTGGGGACTCGGCGCGATGTTCGGTCTGGGCACCGTCGTGGTGGCGTCCTGGCGCGCCCGCACGGGTCCGCGGCCGCCCGTTCCGGGCGGCCGCTCCGGCAGACACCGTGCCGGGCAAGGGCAGACGACGCAAACGACGCAGGCGGCCCCGGCGGTCGAGGAGCCCGCGGCCGACGCGCCGCTCGCCGAGGACTGATCGCTCAGGCGAGCAGGTATCGCCGCGACAACGGAACCACGGCCGTCGGTTCGACCGCGAGCACGCGGCCGCCGATCATTACTGTGCCGTCGACGGGCGAGACGCTCATGTCCGCCGGCGCGGCGCGGTTCGCAACCAGCGCGTCGCGTGTCAGACCGCGTGTGCCGTGCACGGCGGCGACGCGGCGCGCGGTCGTCGCGGCGAACCCCGCGTCCAACGCCGCCTGTGAGACAAACGTCGTCGACAAGCGCGAAGGTGCGTCGCCGAGCCCGCCCCAATCGGGCCCGTACCGGGTGGGCTCGGCCCCGTGGACGCTCGCGTTTCCCTCGCCCATCGCCGACCAGGCGACGACGCCGCCCTTGATCACCATCAGCGGCTTGACGCCGAAATGCGAGGCCCACCACAGGACGATGTCCGCCATCCGACCCGGCGCGAGCGTGCCGACCTCGTTCGAGATGCCGTGGACGATCGCCGGCTCGATCGTGCACTTCGCCAGATACCGGAGCACGCGCTCGTTGTCGTCGGGCTCTCCGTTGTCGGCGACGACCGCGGGACGCTCGCGGCGAACGTCCGGCGCGACCGCCCACGGCTCGCCCGCCCGCCATGACTTCATCACGTGCGCGAGCTGCAGCGTTCGCCGGAGCGTCTCGCCGATTCTGCCCATGCCCTGCGAGTCCGAGTTGACGATCTGGATCGCCCCGAGCTCGTGCAACGGGCCCTCCGCCGCCATCGTCGCCGGGTGCACGAGCTCCTTGGCTGCGGCGACGTCCTCGGCAAGCCACGGGTTTCCCTCGTGGACGATGAGCTTCATGTCGAGCTGCTCGAGCGCGGTCGCGGGTCCGTAGGGCAGGGTCGGGGTTGTCGAGGAGCAGATGATGTTGGGCTCCCGAACCAGACCGAGCGCATCCGGGATGTGACCGCCGCCCGACCCCTCGACGTGATAGGCGTGCACCGTGCGTCCGCCGATCGCGGCGACCGTTCCCTCGAGCTCGGTCGACTCGTTGAGGCTGTCGGTGTGCAGGCACACCGCGATGTCGTGGGCCTCGGCCGCGCGCAACGTCGCATCGATGATCTCGGGGTAGGCGCCCCAGTCCTCATGGATCTTCAACCCCACCGCGCCGGCCTCGATCGCCGCGTCGAGCCCGCCGGCGACGTCGGTGCGCGCGCTCGGCTGCAGCCCGAGGTTGACCGGCAGCCGCTCGAACGCCGCGTAGGTCGCCCGCATTCGGTCGGGCGGCTCCTCGAACCCCGCCGTGATGAGGGTCGTCACGCCCGCCGACAGCGCGACGGGGACGAGCCGCGGCGACAGCAGATGCACGTGGGAGTCGACGACCGCCGGGGTCGCGATCAGTCCGTGGCAGGGGATCGGCCAGGTGTTCGGCCCGATCGTGAGGTCGACACCGTCGGTGATGTCGGGGTTGCCCGCCCGCCCGATTCCGACGACGCGGCCGTCCTTGATCCCGAGGTCGGCCTTGACGATGCCCAGGAGCGGATCCATCACGATGACCGAGCCGATCACGGTGTCGAGCTCCGATGCGCTGGTCGCCGCGTCGTGCTGCGTCATCCGGGAACGCCAGTTCTTCGCGTAGCCCCAGAGCGCCTGATCGCCGGGCTCGGTGAGGTCCTCCTCGATACGAATCCACAGATCGGTGTCGCCCAGACGCACGCGGTCCCCGGCGGTGGGTCCATGCCGGAGCGCGTGTTCTTCGCGCGACAGACGATCAGGCATCGCGTGTTCCTCCAAGCGCGACCAGCGCGACCTCCTTCGTCTCGCCCGGTGCCCAGCGCATCGAGTCGCCCGCGGGCAGGTCGAGACGAAAGCCGCGCGCCGACTCCCGGTCGAACGCAAGGCTCGGATTGGCGTCCCAGAACGGGAAATGACTCGAGATGCGGATCGGTCGCCGGCCCTCGTTCGTGACCGCCATCGTGCGGCGCTCGCGATCGGCCACCAACGGCACATCGCCGGCCCCGTATCGCACGTGCGGCTCGCCGGCACCGAACGGCGACCGCAACACGACCAGCCGGGTGCCCTCATCGAGCAGCACCTCGAGCCTGATCTCCGCGACGAACTCGGGTACCCCGTCGAGTACCGGCGTGGTCGCTGCCAGCGCGGCGCCGGCGTCGAGCACCTCCTGCCAGGACGCGCCCTCGCGGGCGACCATGTGCATCTCGTCGCACAGGAGCGCCACGGCCTCGGGAGCGTTGAGCGCGAGCCCGCGATCAAGGGTGGCTCGCGCGAGCTGCGCGGCAACGAACACGCGCAGGCGATCCTCCTCAGTGGGGTTCAACTGCACGGGCCGGAGCATAGGCGCTTGCGCAAAGCCCCGCGTCCGACGGGAACCCCACCAACGCCTCGGGGCGTCCAACGTCGATCGTTCGCCCGGAAAGGGGCTTCCAATGATCGGACGTTGCATCCGCGTCGTTGCGGCCGGCACGGTCGCGATGACCCTCGTGATCGGCTCGGCGGCGGCCGCCTCTGCGTGTGGCGGGCTCATCGCCCCCAACGGCACCATCAGCCTGCTCCGAACCACGACGCTCGCGGCGTATCACCGCGGCATCGAGCACTACATCACCTCGTTCAGCTACGCCGGGAAGATCGATGGATCGCTCGGCGCGATCACGCCGCTGCCGGGCGTGCCCACAAAGGTCATCAAGGCCGGCGACTGGACGCTGCAGCGGCTCGTGCGCGAGGTCCAGCCGCCGGTCGCCGATGGTCTGGCCTTCGCGAGCGCGGCGGTTCCCGAAGCTCGGGACGCCGAGGTGATCCTCAAGGCGAAGGTGGACGCGCTCGACATCACCGTCCTGCGTGGCGGCGCGGTCGCGGTCGGCAACTGGGCGCGCGAGCACGGGTTCTTCCTGCCGCCCGACGCGCCGGAGGTGCTCGACTTCTATGCGCAGCGAAGCCCGATCTTCATGGCGACGCGGTTCAACGCGAGCCGTGCCGCGGCGCAGGGGCTGACCCAAGGAGAGGGCACGCCCGTGCACGTCGTGATCCCGACGCCCAACCCGTGGGTGCCGCTGCGGATCCTGACGCTCGGCCGCTCGCCCGAGGATCTGGTGCAGGCCGACGTGTTCCTGCTCACCGATCGCAAGCCCGCGATGCTCCCGCAGACAATCGCGCCCAACGGGAACGCCGATCAACAGGGGCTCGTGTTGGAACGGAGCGAGCGCGCGTCGTCGAGCCTGCTCGCCGATCTCCAGTCCGACCAGCGCTCGCAATGGGTGCCCAACGACGCGTGGTTCTCCTACATCAAGATCGACGCGCCGGCTTCGGCCATCACATACGACCTCGCGATCGACGCGAGCGGCTACGGGCATCCGGACCCCGTCGCGGCCGGCTTCGAGATGCCGGCGCTGCCGATGCCCAACCCGCAGGCCGCGCAGGAGGCGCTGTGGTTCGGTCTGGCGCTCGCCCTGCTTGCCTTCGCGCTGCGCGGGCGGATCCAGCATCTGGGGTCGGTTCGGTGAAGCGTGGGGTGGCGGTCGCGGCGGCAGTGGCCGCCGTGGTGCTGATCGCGGGGGTCACGGCCGCCGCGACCGCCACTCCCGACCACGTGCGAACGGTGGCCGTGACGATCCACTTCTCGCGCTTCGACCTGGCTTCCCTGCAGGTCGCTCCCGGCGAGACCGTTCGGTTCGTCGTCACCAACGAGGACCCGATCGACCACGAGTTCCTCGTCGGCGACGCCGAGATGCAGGCGATCCACGAGGCCGGGACCGAGGCACATCACGGCGCACGTCCAGGTGAGATCTCGGTGCCCGCCGGCCAGACCGTCGAGACGACGTTCACCTTCCCGAACGAGCTTGCGCCCGGGTGGGAGTTCGCCTGCCACCTGCCGGGGCACTACGCCTTCGGCATGCACGGTCCCATCACGATGACCTGAGCCCCGTGATAGCGTCCGCCGCTGTGAGCGGGGACGCGGATCTCGTCGTTGTCGGCGACATCTACACGGTCGACGCCGCCCGCAGCTGGGCAAAGGCCGTCGCCATCAGCGGCGATCGGATCGTGGGGGTCGGAACCGAGCAGGAGGTCCGCGAGCGCTTTCCCGGAGCAGGGAACCTGATCACCGGTGCCTGCATCGTTCCGGGTTTCCAGGACGCCCACATCCACGCGGCGTTCGCCGGACGTATCCGCAGGCACGTCAACCTCGACGATCTCGACGACGTCGACGACTACCTCGCGCGCATCCGCGATCACGCCCACACGCATCCCGCAGAGCCGTGGATCGTCGGCGGCGGCTGGTACCCGCCGGTGTTCGGCGAGGTCGGACCGCATCGGAGCCAGCTCGACGCCATCGTGCCGGATCGCCCCGTCTATCTGATGAATACCGACACGCACGGAGCCTGGGTGAACACCAAGGCGCTCGAGCTCGCCGGGATCACCGCGGCCACCCCGGACCCGTGGGACGGCTACTACGTGCGTGACGCCGACGGCACGCCGACGGGCAGCCTCCAAGAAGGAACGGCCTACTCGTTCTGGTCCGACCACATGCCGGCCGATTCCACCGAGGACTGGATGGCCTCGATCGAAGTCGCGCAGGACTACCTGCATGCTCTCGGGATCACGGCCTGGCAGGACGCATGGGTACGTCCGGATCTCCTTCGCGCCTACCGCGCGCTTGACGACGCGGGCCGGCTCTCGATGCGCGTCGTCACCGCGTTGTGGTGGGACCGTCACCGGGGTCCCGAGCAGATCGACGAGCTCGTCGAGCAACGCGAGTGGGGGACGGGCGGCCGCGTCGACGCCGGCACCGTCAAGATCATGCTCGACGGCTGTCCCGAGAGCACGACCGGCTCGATGCTCGAACCGTACGAGGGCGCCTTTGGTAAGGAGCACGGCCGCGGCATCCAGTTCGTCGAGGGCGACGCACTGATCGAAGCGTTGGTCAGACTGGATGCGCTCGGGTTCCAAGTGCATCAGCACGCGCTGGGTGACCGGGCATTTCGCGAGTCGCTCGACGCGGTCGAGGCCGCGCGTACAGCCAACGGGATGAACGATGCCCGGCATCACATCGCGCACCTCCAGCTGCCCGATCCCACCGATGTGCCGCGGATGCGCGCCCTCGGTGTCGTGGCGAACATGCAGCCCTACTGGGCGTGTCCCGACCCGGCCTCGGAGACGCTCACGCGGCCGCGCGTGGGGGAGCGCGCTGACCGTCTGTATCCGATCGGTGACGTCGTCCGAAGCGGCGCGGTACTCGCCATGGGCAGCGACTGGCCCGTGACCACGCCCGATGTGTTCCGCGAGATGCAGGTCGCCGTCACGCGTCAGGTCATCGGTGCCGGCGTCGACGCGCCGGTCCAAGACGCCTCACAGCGGATCACGCTTGCCGAGGCGCTCGCCGCCTTCACGCGAGGTTCGGCCTATGTGAATCACGACGACGAAGCAGGCACGATCGCAGAAGGAAAGCGCGCCGACCTCGCCGTGCTCGCTCGCAACCCGTTCGCCGGGTCCGTGCATGACATTCACGAGACCACGGTCACGACGACGATCGCCGCGGGCCGTGTGGTGTTCGACGGCGGCTGAGCCGCGCCGGAGAACTCAGGCCATCCAGGCGTCGATCCGCTGCTCGACCTCGCGAAGCCGAATCACGAGCTGCTTCATCATCGAGAGCGCGACCGCGGGGTGTGCGATCAGGAACTGCTGGAAGTCATCCGCGTTGATGCGGATCGCCTCGACGTCGGACTCCACATTGACGGTGGCCATGCGTGGGCCCGGCGCGAGCAGCGCCATCTCCCCGAAGAAGTCCCCCGGTTTGAGCGTGTGAAACCGGCCGCCGACGTCGACGCGCGCCTGTCCGGACGCGATGACGAACATCGCATCGCCCTGATCGCCCTGCTCAAAGATTGCCTCGCCGGCCGGGAACGACATCCGCTCGCCCGCGCCGAGAATGCCGTCGGCATCGTGCGGGTCGAGGCCCTTGAACAGACCGGTCGACAGGGATGGGATCGGATCGCTCATCGTTCCTCCGCAAATGGTTCGGCCCGGGGAGTCTACGCGGGCCGTGGCGTGCCGGTATCCTGGGCGGGTGAGTCCGTTCGGCGGACCCCACGAGCCGGAGCAACGACCGGCGTGCTGGCGATGCGGCCGCGCCACCTACGACCCCGACAAGCGTTCGGTGCCGTGGGCGCGAGCGGTGGCGGGCGGTCGGCAGGTGCTGATCTGTCCTGAGTGCCAGGCGGAACCGAGCTGGGCCGAGGGCCTGGACCGGTGCGCCTCCTGCGGCGGCACGCGGCTGTCGATTCAGCTCGGTGAGATCGTGTGCCGAGCGTGTGGTCACACCGCGAAAGCGGGCGCTTAGCTCAGCTGGAAGAGCGTCGCCCTTACAAGGCGAAGGTCGGGGGTTCGAGCCCCTCAGCGCCCACCAAGAGAACTCGCTTCTCGCTCGCGTGTCCGACGCGGTCCGTCGGGACCTGCGCCTCGGGACGGGCGCGGCGAGGATTGAGTATCCGCCCTGCTTTTTCAGGCACGCAGGGACAGGAAGACCAACGCTCCTGTGAAAGACTTCGCCTCCGGAGCCCGGGACGCATGTCTTCACAACGGGCGATCCGAGCATCGACGCGAAGTACCGCATCACGATGCCTCTCTTGGACGGCTACACGAGCGACCACGGGGTTGTCTTCGGGACCGACGGCGGTCAGGGGATGAGCGCGTGGACCGTCGCGAACGTTTACGCCGAGCCGTGCCAATGGGCGGGCACCCTTCTGGACCCACCGATCGATCCATCGGTCGATGGTCTCGTCGCCGGCTTATTGAGCCAGAAGGACCGACACCCGACACCGGCGACCGACGTTTCGCTGTCCGGGTTCAGCGGCAAATACATGGAGCTCACGACGCCCGCCCGAATGGACCCCGCCGACTGCGACGAAGGAGAGTTCAGGACGTGGACCCATCCAATGGGAGGACAGAGAAACCTCGAGCCGGGCAGCGCGACCTCTTGTGGATCGTCGACGTCGACGGCACCCGCCTTGTGATCGATTCCGCGCTCGGACCGGACACCACGCGCAGGCCGCGCTCGATCATCGAGCTGGTCGAAACCATCGGCCCCCTCACCGACCCGACCGCCCACGGCGGTAGCGAGGAGGACGCGTTCCACCTCGTGCTGCCGTCGATCCCCGGCTACGGCTTCTACGACGAGCCGACCGAGGTCGGCTGGCGCCCTATCCGCATTGGACGAGCCAGGCACGAGCTCATGCAGCACCTCGGATACACCCGCGTGACGTCAGCGCCACGGGCTGCGCTGACGATGGGATCGCGCACGGTCTACTGACGCGGACTGGATCGCCGATGCCGCTCGGCAGCGGCCGCTCGCCGCCCGACCGGAGAAGAGCGTGCGGCGCTCGGCCAGCTCGACGCATAACGTGCGACCGGCACTGGATACTTCATGGAGCAGGCAACGCGCCCTCGAGACGATCGGCTATGCGCCTGCTCGATTCACCCGATCGCCCTGGCGGCCTGGAACATGGATCACGACACGGATAGCTACGAGAAGATCGCCCGCGCATTGTGAACGGCGAACCCTCGGGACGGTCTACCAGAGGACCATGCATCGACAACATCACGCTGAAATGGTTCACGTTCCAGGAAGGGGCCGTGCATCGACCACGCGAGTGGGCTTTGGGCGAACGGAACAGACGCCGTCCGTGCGGCCGAGGCACTGGGATGGTGGCGCGCAGGTGGCGGTCGTCAAGAGGGACGGCCTATCGATACCAGCGACCGGCGGACGGATCTGGAGGCACGACGTCGGAGATCCCTTGCGTGGGGACGGGTCGCACGGCACGGTGCCTGTCGGGACGGGGACGGGGCAGCCAACGTGAGCTTCGGTACTCGTCGCATCAGGGGCTCCGCCATGCTCGCTCGTACTGGGAGGAAGATCAAGAGAATGCTCGTGCGGACGGCCGAGCTGGTGCGCCGAATCTCGATTCCGGTCGGATTCAGCAACGTTCTCCGGGGAGATCTGGCAGACCCCGCGCAGCTGGGTGGAGCGGGCGGTAACCCAACGTCGACATCGACTTCAACAACGGTCGATAAGGCCGGCCATTTCGCCGCCTGGGAGGAACCGAAGCTCTTCTCGGAAGAGATGCGCGCCGCGTTTGAGTCGCTTCGCTGAGGAGGTGCGCGGATAGGAACGGCGATCTCGTCACTCAGACGGCTCTCTCGGACGGTTCTCGACGTCGACAGCAGCACAACATCGGTACAACGAGCCGACTGAACTCAACGACACTCAACTGACCTCGTGATGCCGCGTTTCGAGACTGCAAGCCTCTGACCTGCACGTTCGTCCCGCCCTTACAAGGCGAAGGTCGGGGGTTGAGGTCACTTTTTGGCGGGTCAGATGCCCGGGAAGCCGTAGCGCCCGATGTGCCAGCCCAACTCGCCGCAGTCCCACGTTCGGGACGTGACCTTGTACGACCAACTGCCCTCGTCCTCGCTGGTGCAGGAGTGGTCCGCGGGTTCATGGAACGCGGGCCACGCCCAGAACGCGCCGAACACCAAGACGCAAGCGAGCGCGATCAGCGCCTTGTGTCTCATGGCGCGACAGTAGCGACGGCGTAACCGTGGTTGGTGGCGGTGATGTGACATTAGGCGCACATGAAGGAAGAACAGCCGGTCGGGTTCTCTGGGGTGCCGTCCCGTATCAGCGCGTGCGACGAACCTGCAGGTCAGGCGACTGGGTGTCACCACTGAGACAGGTGCGCCCACTCTTACAAGGCGAAGGTCGAGGGTTCGAGCCCCTCAGCGCCCACCGAAGCAAAGACCGTGACCTCGCGGATGCAGTTGCGCGGCTGGCGCGGCACCATGATGGCATGCAAGATGAGCCGATGGGCGAGACGTTCAGCGCGTTCTGTCGCCGAGTGCAGCAGATCCAGGAAGGCCGCGGATGGAAGTTCGCTCGTGGACTGACTGACCCCGACATGGACGCTTGGCAGACACGGATTGGGTTCGTGTTCCCCCCCGAGATGCGGGAGCTGCTCAGTATCGGCTACCCGGTCGCCGCGCGGAAGGAAGACATGCGCAGCGTCGGCCCGGTCACAAGTTCGAAGGGGACGACAATCCTCAGGGTGCGTGGACGTCACGTCGAGATCCCCACGTCACTCGCTCGACGACGGCTGTTTCGGGAAGCCACCTACATGCATTGGGGGTTTGTCGATTGGGGCAAGACAACGCCGAGCAACGTCGCGTTCGTGGAGGAGCTTGCACTCGGTAGGCAGCTGGACATCCTCCGCTTCGAGATCCAGAAGAATGGTGCATGGCCGCTGGAGTGGGGACCACGGCCCGCTCCGACACGACCCGATCAGGGTGACTGGAGGCCGGCCCCCTCGGGCGACAAGGAGGAGTGGAGGCGTTCCTACGACGCCGAGCTCGATCGTCTGATCGATGAGCACATCGGCGACGTTCCGCCGATGGTGCCCCTGGACAGTCGAACGCTGATCGTGAGTTCGGACGAGCCGGGCATGCCCGTCTTCATGTACTGGTTCGGATCTGAGCTCCATCTCCACGGCTTCGATTTGGCGGGTGGGCTTGCGCGCTCTGCCAGCGTGTTCCCTCCCGACATGACCGTGACCCCCCGGTGGACCTTCTGGAGTCAGTTCGCCAGTCTCTACGGGGACGCCGAGGACTCGAACGGAGTCCGACGCGAGTACGACGCCCTTGTGCAGCGGATGCAGAGTTCGCCGGATCCTTCCGCCGTCTACAGGAGCTTCCATGAGATGCATGCGACAGGCGAGGATCCGGACCCAGGCCTATGGGTGACGCTTAGGGAAGCAGGATCGGCATCCGGGTGATGAGCCGCGGCATGCGTACAACGCGCGTACAACGACGCAACGGAACTCAACGACACTCAACTGACCCCCGTGGTGCGGACTTTCGAGGCCGCGAGACTCTGATCTGCGGGTTCGTCTCGCATTTACAAGGCGAAGGTCGGGGGTTCGAGCCCCTCAGCGCCCACTTCGGAGCCCACCTCAGCGACGGAAGAGCTCGATCGCCTCGGCGACCCAACCGATCGATGCGACGGTCTTCGGCCCGACCTCCAGGATCAGATGATGCACCCCGAGATCTGCGTAGGCATCGAACATCGCCGCCATCTCTTGGGTCGTGCCCTGGAAGGCGGGCTCGTCATCGGGGTCGATCGCCACGTCTGGGTGACGAACCGTCACACCGATCGTTCGTTCGATCGTTGTCGGGTCGCGTCCTTCCGCCTCGAGCGCCTCGTCGAGGCTCTGGAGCACCGTGCGGAGCCGCATTCCGAAATAGTTTGGGTCGTCGGGAAGGCCGAACCCGTTGTCGTTCCATGCGTCCGCGTAGCGGCCGGCCAGACGGAGCACCCGGGGACCATCGCCCGCTACGAGTATCGGGATCCGCCGCGATGGGACCGGTGTGAGAACGGCATCACGGAGTTGATGGAACTCGCCCGAGAACGTGACCCTCTCGCCGTCGAGCAACCGACGCACGATTGAGAGTGTCTCCTCATAGCGGGTGCCGCGCCGGTTTGTCGGGTAACCGAACGCCTCATACTCCGGGTCGTACCAGCCTGCGCCGATCCCGAGGATCAGTCGACCACCGCTCACTTCGTCAAGCGTGGCGGCCATCTTCGCGAGAAGCCCCGGGTTACGGAAGGTCGCGCACATGACGAGGCTTCCCAGCAGGATACGGTCGGTGACAGACGCCACGGCCGACAGGATGGTCCACGCCTCGTACATGTTCTGGATCGTCCCGTCGTCTCGACGGTTGAAGAAATGGTCGAACATCCACACGGAATCGAGGCCCGCAGCCTCCGCCTCGAGCGCGTACGCGCGTACGTCGGCCCACGATGGCAAGGAGGTGCCGCCTGCCTCTTCAGCGGCTGGGAGGTCAACGCCGATCTTCACGGTCGTGGAGTGTAGAAGGGACGATTCGTCGAGGACAGCAGTCAACGCGGATGGCGGCGTTGACACCCATTCACCGATAAGCTGTCCCCGTAGAATTGACCGGCGAAGCGCATTTCCTCCGCGCAATCGGGCAGATCTTGAACTCCGGGGTGACCTCTGCTGGGTCGGCAGTACGGCTGGCCGCGTGCCTTGGCATAGGTTTGCCTATCTACACGCTGTGGCGTAGAAGGTGCATGTGAAGAGGTACGGGATCCGACTCGCGGCCCTCGGTTTGGCGGCGGCCGCCACCTTCTTTCCCAACATCCCCGCCGAGGCAGCCGTGTCGTCCCTCGTGGAGAACCACGTCCTCCGCGTTTTCGGGGATACCGCTGATGATTCCATCGACATCACATGCGATGCGGGGTCGGCGAAAGTGAATGGATCCGATCCGGCTACAGGGCTCGCCGCGTGCTCCTCGCTCACGGCCATGGTCATCCGCGGCCGCGACGGCGCTGACACCGTGACCTTGGAGCACGTAGACCACACGAACGACTTCACCGCGCTCTCCGGGGGGGAGGGGATCTTCCTCCTCGGCGGCGCCGGCGATGATGTACTCACCGGGTCCCCCGGTCGGGATTTCATCGATGGCAAGGGCGGATTCGACACCATCGCCGGCGGTGGCGAGTCGGACGAGATCAGGGTCGGGGCCGACGGTGCGACGGTGGATGGGGGCTCGGGTCAAGACTTCGTCTCCGTCGATATGGGCGGCGACAACTGGATCCTGACCGACGCCGAACTCGAACGCGTTGAACCCGATCCCGTCGTCTTGCCCGAGACCTCTGTCGAGATAGTGGAGCTCTGGACGGACGAGCAGGCTGACGGTGACGACTGGATCGACGGTTCAGCGTTCTCCGGGACGCTCTACCTCGTGACGTATGGCGGCGATGATCGCCTCATCGGTGGCCTCGGGAACGACAGAATGGCGTCCCTTGGGGGGCGCGACAAACTGGTAGGCGGCCCGGGGAAGGACCGGATGCGCGGCGGCAGCGGGAACGATGTCCTCCGTGGAGGAGAGGGCGACGACGAGCTCTTCGGGGGGCCAGGATTCGACCGATGCCACGGTGATGCTGGACGTAACAGGTTCCACGGGTGCGAAGTCATCTCCCTCGCCGCGGTTGCCGCGGGTCGTCACTGACTTCAGTAACAGGTCGCGACTAGGAGACGATGAATCCCGACCTGGGCGAGGTCATGCCCCGAAGCTTGACGAGGACCGCGATGTCCCAACGAGGGGAAGGTCGGGTGTTCGAGCCCCTCAGCGCCCACGTCACACGGGTTTGGCTCAGGTGCGGTACGCAATCTCGCCGTGCTGCGATGCGTCCAAGCGTTCGCGTGCACGACCGCGCCGCCGGCGAAGTCGAGGGCGCCCACACCGTTCGCGCCGAGGAAGCCGCCTCCCCATTCCCAGTGCGCCACCGGCGCGTACACGAGGATCGACCACAACCCCATGAGCATGAGATAGCCGGAGAACTTCATCCGCTCGGCGAACGCACCCGCGATCAATGCCGGCGTGATGATCGCGAACATCATCTGGAAGACCATGTAGGCGGTCGCCGGGATCGTCGGCGCATACGCGCTCGGCGCGGCGCCGACGTTGCGAAGGCCGACGAAGTCCAAACCGCCGATCAGCCCCGCCTTGTCGGGCCCGAACGCAAGCGAGTAGCCGATCAACACCCAGAGAATGGTGACCACCGCGAGGGCGATGAACGACTGCATGATCGTGCCGACCACATGCTTCGCCCGGACGAGGCCACCGTAGAAGAACGCCAGCCCGATGGTCATGAACATCACCAAGGCGGCGCAGACGAGAACCCACGCAGTATCGCCGGTGTCGATGCCGGGCACGATTCGCCCCCTCTCTTCGACTGGGCAACGGCCTGAACGAGCACCGCAATCTACGTTCGCCCGGACCACGGGTCAAGAAGGACCCACGACGTTGGAAACGGCACCCGGCTCTTGCCACGTGCTGCTCGGCTGGACCCCATATCCGCCCGAGCGCATACTCCCGCCGACTGACGCGGGGAGAGGGGCGGGGTGGAGCGGAAGCGGTTGTGGGCGCCATTGCGCGCTCGGAACGTCCGCCTCCTGATCGGCGGCACCGGGCTATCCCAGATCGGCGACTGGCTCTACAACGTCGCCCTGATCGTATTCGTGTTCGACCGCACTGGGTCCGCTGCCTGGGTCGCTGCGGCCGGCATTGTGCGGCTCGTGCCGTACGTCCTGTTCGGCACGATCGGCGGGATGATCGCGGACCGGCGCCCGCGGCGCGGCACGATGATCGCCTCCGATGTGATCCGCGCCATCGTCATGTTCGTGATGACGGTGGTCGTCGCGCGTGAGGGTTCGCCCGCGCTCGCGGTCGTCCTTGCCGGCGTGGCAACGACCTTCTCCGTCGCCTACAGCCCTTGCGTGAACGCCGCGATCCCACGGCTGGTCGACGAGGACGAGCTCTCGGTCGTGAACACCCTGTCCGCGACCGTCACGAACCTCAGCTACGCGCTCGGCCCCGCCCTCGGCGGGGTCCTGCTGATCCTGGGGTCACCCGCGGCGGCCCTCGCCGTCAACGGGTTCACGTTCCTGATCTCCGCCATCTTCACGGCGATGATCCGTGGAGATCTCGGCCCGGATGCGGACCACGTCGCCGATGTCCCAATCTCGGTGGCTGTCGCGGTTCCGAGCCCAGGGTTGGTTGATGGGCTCCATGCGCTGATGTCGAGTCCGTTCGTGATCGCGCTTGTTGTCACCCAGGTGATGACCAACGTGCTGTATGGCCTGGAGACGGTGCTGTACGCGCTCGCGTCGACAAGTCTGCTTGGGATGGGGGTCGACGGCGTCGCCTTCCTCTACGCGTCGATCGGCGTGGGCGGGATCGCTGCAGCGGGGATCGCGCAGCGGCTGTCCGGACGGTCGGAGGCAGGTTTGGTGCTGGCGGTCTCGGCAGCACTGTGCGGACTGCCCATGGCGACGCTCGCCTTCATCCGGGTGCCCAGCGTCGCGATCGCCGTCTTGTTGGTCGAGGGCGCCGCGATGATCGTCGTCGACGTCATGGTCGTCACCTCCTTGCAGCGGCTTCTCGGCGCGGACGTCCTCGGCCGGGCCTTCGGAACGCTTGACTCTCTAACGGTTGGCGGGATCCTCGTGGGAATCGTGCTGGCGCCGGTGCTCGTCGCGAGGGTCGGGCTGGATGCCGCGCTCCTGACCGGCGGCGCGCTGATGCTCGTCGCGGGCGCCGGCGTGCTGGTGCAAGCCCGAGCGATCGACCGGTCGATCGAGGCGTATGCCGGGCCGCTTCGGGATCGCGTCGCGTCGCTGCGCCGACTCGCGATCTTCCGCGGCGCTACGCGCTCGACCCTCGAGCATGTGGCTGAGGTCCTTCGCGAGGAGCACGTGGGCACGGGGGTTTCGGTGATCCGGCAAGGCGATCCGCCCGACGACCTCTTCGTCGTGATCGAGGGCGGTCTCGAGGTCGTCGCCGAGACAAGCGAGGGCGACCACATCGTCGCCACACTCGGTCCCGGCGACTTCTTTGGGGAGATTGGCCTCCTCCGACAGGTACCGCGGACCGCAACGGTCCGAACGGTCGAGCCGAGCCACCTGTATCGGATCCCGGGGCAGGAGTTCCTCGACATCGTTTCGCAGGGAGCGGTCCGATCGCGGGTGCTGACGCGAGCTGCGCAGTCGCGGCTCGCAGCGCTCCCTATGGAGACACGCCCGACGCCGACCTCCGAGGGATAGACCGAGCGACGGGTCGCTGCTAGCGTCCCGCATATGCGGGTCGCCTTCTGCTACAACGTTCGTCACGCCGGCGCCGGCGTCGACAGTGCAGCTCAGGCAGAGGCGGAGTTCGACGAGCCGGCCACGATTGCCGCGATCCATGACGCGATCGAGGCGAACGGGCACACCTGCATCGATGTCGAGGCCGACGAGGAAGCGTTCGAGACGCTTCGTGCCCTGCGCGGATCGATCGATTTCGTCTTCAACATCGCAGAGGGTCGGCGGGGCCAGTCGCGAGAGGCGCAGATTCCGGCCATGCTCGAGATGCTCGACATCCCGTTCTCGCACTCGGGTTCGCTCACACACGCGATCTCGCTCGACAAGTCGCTGACGAAGAAGGTCTGGCGTTTCCACGGGTTGCCGACGCCCCGGTTCGTCGTGTTCGGCGACGCTGCGTCCGAGATGGTGGTCGACGCATTGCGATTCCCCGTGCTCGTCAAGCCGAACGCGGAAGGGTCGAGCAAGGGCCTGTTCAACGACAACCTCATCGAGCACCCGGCCGATCTCATGCCGAAGGTGGCGGAGATCCGAGCGCTTATCGGCGGGGCGATCCTGGTCGAGGAGTTCCTGCCCGGCCGCGAGTTCTCGGTCACCGTGCTCGGCAACCCGGGGATCGGCGACGGACCGATCGTGTTGCCGATCGTCGAGCAGGACTACAGCGTCCTCCCGCCGGAGTTGCCGAGATTCGCTTCGTACGAGGTGAAGTGGTTCTTCGAGGACAGCGAGGCCGGACGGGCCGCAGCGCGATGCCCGGCCGATCTCACGGCGTCGGAGCGTACCGAGATCGAGCTTCTCGCGACGCAGGCCTTCCTCGCCCTCGACTCCCGAGATGTGGCACGGGTCGACATGAGGGTGGACGAGGAGGGGCGTCCGCAGCTTCTCGAGATCAACACCCTGCCGGGGATGTACCACGATCCGCTGGTCATCTCGTACTTCCCGGTCGCGGCACGCGCCGCGGGGTGGGACTACACCCGGATGATCGGCGAGCTGCTGGATCGCACGATCAGCCGGCTCGCCGGCCGTCCCGGCGCGGCGCCGGATGTCGTCGACCTCCGCGAGCCACGGATACCCCAGCAATCCTGAGTGCTCGCAAGTCAGTGCGGGTGGCCGCAGACGTTCGTGGGACGACCCTCGCCTTGACGCGCGTCTCGGCGCGGAACAGGCTCCACAGGGAGAGGCCGGATTGACCGGCGGAGGGTGATCTCGAACGTGGAACGGGCAGCTCTCGAGCGCGCCGTTGCCCAGATCGAATGGTTCCATCGGATCGACCTCGGCGACGGGATCGTCACGCCGGGGATCGACGACTCGCCCGGTCGTCTCGCGAGACTCGCGTTGCCCGATGACCTGACCGGCAAGAGCGTGCTCGACATCGGGGCGTGGGACGGCTTCTACTCGTTCGAATGCGAGCGGAGAGGTGCGAGTCGGGTCGTCGCCGTGGACTCGTTCTCGTGGAGCGGGCCCGGGTGGGGTACGAAGGCAGGGTTCGAGCTGGCTCGAGAGGTCTTGGGCTCCAACGTCGAGGACCGAGAGATGGAGGTTCTCGATCTCGCCCCTGAGACCGTCGGGGTGTTCGACGTCGTGCTGTTCTCGGGCGTCTTGTACCACCTCCGCCATCCGCTGCTCGCGCTCGAACGGCTGGCGACCATCACCGGGGAACTCCTCATCGTCGAAACGCAGGTCGATCTTGTCGGACACGGACGCCCCGCGATGGCCTTCTATCCGGCAGACGAGCTCAACCACGATTCGACCAACTGGTGGGCGCCGAACCCGGCCGCGCTGTTGGCGATGATGCGAGATGTCGGGTTCACCCGCCTCCAAGTGGTGCGAGCCCCTCACCGACTCCCTTTCCGAACGGCTCTGGCGCTCTCCGCGGTCATCAAGCGGCGCGGGGCGTTCCGCTCGACCGTCAATCAAGATCGCTGCGTCGTGCACGGGCGCCGCAGCGATCGTTGAGAATCGGCCCTCCAAATCGGCCCTCCATGTGAGCCAACGGCCGGTGCGTCAGACGGGCAGCAAGTCGGCGAGCATGTCTGGCCGTGCCATGTAGGTCGGCGGCTCGACACCCAGTGTCCGGAGGAGTGCCGGCGCCACCTCGAGGACGGAAACCTCGGGACGTGAGCCGTTGACGGCCGGCGGGCGGGCCGGGTCATAGACCGCGAGGATCCCCTCCGGAACGTGATAGGCGGTGGTACCCGAGCGGTCCTCGATCTCCACCGTCTCCAGACCGAGCGAGGCGATTGGCCGAGCTTCTCCAGCGATCGTTACCGCATCCACCAAGTCGTGCACGTTCATGTGGCCGAATTCGATGGAGAAGAAGCCGTCGTCGGATCGTTTGACGAGGAGGGCCTCTCCGCGCACCGAGACCGTGTGCAAGGCGTCGTGGAACGCATCGGCGTACTCGGGCTCGACGACCAGGTTGAAATGAGGCAGCATCGCCGGTCGCTCCTGCCACGCGTCCTTGCCGGGCAGGCCCATCGCCGCAAGGAAGCGGTCCGGGTGCGTGAGATACAGCTGGGTCTCCAAAGCTTCGGCCATGGTCGCCCGCTGTCCCATGCTCGACGCAATCCACAATTGGGAGCCGGGGTTGGCGTCGACTTGGTTCGCGAGACGCTCGATCATGTCTCCGGCCTGGCCGGTGGCCCAGATGACTTCGTCGTGGAACGCGTCGACCCACTCCTGGCCCAGCCCGAACTGCTCGTAATCCTCGGGGCGATGGGCCGCCCAATAGCGGTGCATCGCGGACGCCAGGTGGTTGGTGAAGAACGTGCTGAACCGGGGCCGTGACCGCGTCAGCTGGCGGGCGAAGATGTCGAAGAGAAGCACTGACTGATAGGTCCGGCGACGATTGCTCATCGCCGGTCGACGCCGCTCGGCCAGCAACTGCTTCCCGAGCGCCGCGTACGTCGTCGGACGTATCCCTAACCGACGGCTGTGCAGGAACACCGCGAAGCCATCCCTCATATCGATATGGGTGTCGACATTGCGCGCCGACTCCCGTGACATGGCGAGGTTGAAACGCTGGAAATCGACGAGTTCCGGCGGGTACGCGACCGGCTCGGAGGCAAACGCGTCGGGCAGGTAGAACGCGTAGGAGTCCAGATCGACAGGGGCAGGGTAGGTGTGAAGCGTTCCGCAGACGCCCACGGTGACTCCGGCGTCGTGGAGCAGCGACCAGATCGGGGGGAATTGCTGGTCGGCACGGCGGCGGTCCTGGCCGAAGCTCGCGATCATGTGCTGCTCGTCGTTGACGCCGCGGTGCAGTGTGGGCCAGGTCGTCCACGGAGACAGATTGCCTCGATCGGCGGCCATCGACGTGTAGCAGTGCGATCGTGCGAGCACACGAGCCAGGGACGAGGCAGGTCGGGCCGCAACGTAGTCGTCGAGGATCTCCCAAGGAACCTCATTGAGTTCGAAGACCACGATGCTTCGTCGCATATATCCCGAAGCTAGGGGATCGTGTCCCGCTCGTCCAACCGCATGGCACTGCCGGTTGTCTCGATCGGGGGAACGCGGGGTTGGCGACTGCTCAGTGGCGCTTGGGCTTGAAGGTCACGTTCAGCTCTTGGCCAATCTTGTACAGCGCCGGCCCATTCATCACGACTGTCGGCTCGCCATCGTCGGACTTGCCGACCATCTGATCGGTGAATCGCCGGATCAGGGTCTTCCCGAGGGGTGGATCAGCCACGAACCCCTCCGTCGACCACTCGCCGTCTTCCAAAAGCACGACGCCTTGGACCTCGCTGCGTCGGAGCACCGAGTACCTCATTCGACAGGCCCCCTTCGGGTCACCACCCAACAGTACAGCGCGAGCGTCAGCGCGGCTCGATGATCCCCGCCGACTACTCGATTGCAGGCATCTTTGCTTGGAACCATCATCAACGGGGTCGTGCGGGCCGAGCACCTTCTCAGGAAGGTGGTGGCGAGATGCGACAGATCCAGACCAAGAGGATCGTGAAGCGAGAGCCGACGCGCATGGACCCCTTGCCCATCGACCCTCGCGACCCCGATGTCGTGCGTGCAAAGCGACGTCTCTACGAACGAGAAGTGCGCTCCGCGCAGCGTGACCGCTAGTAAATGCTTCCTCCTCCGCCGCCACCGCCACCGGTGAAGAACAAGAAATAGATGACGGCGTATGCGATCACGCCGATGACGAGATAGATCGCCAGCCACTTCTTCCACTTGCGACCGTAGCCTGTGCTCTTCTGTGCCATCACGCACCTCCCGTTCGAGCGTTGTGCTCGTGTCGGCAGGTATTACGGCCGAGCCTCCCGACCGGCTCAGGTGACGATCGTCACAGCACGCCGGCGTGAGCGGCGAACCGATGGGTTTCATCGATGAAGCTGCCAGGACCGCACTCGAGAACACTCAGGACGATCGCGCCTACAGGTTTCTGACCGTGCGCATCAGAGGTCTCAGGGCACGTGGGGAGGATCATGCAGCGGCCGCCCTCCTCGCGGACGCAATCCGAGACCTGCGGCACGATCACGTCGCGATCGACACCCTCGACGTCGTCGATTTCTCACGCGAAGCGCTCGTTCTGGGTCGGATCGACATGGCGCGAGACCTCGCGACGCTCGAGCGGCACTCGTTCAGCGTGCACGACCCCGCGGCTCAGCGGTCGTTCGACGCGATGATGGCCGAGGCTGAGGGGCGCCTTGACGAGGCCATCGAAGGCTTCCGAGCTGCGTTGCAGGCCTGGCGAGACCTCGGCGAACCGTACGCGCAGGCGATGGCGTCAGTCGGCCTGGCTCGGTGCCGGCTCGCAACAGGCGATGGAGCGCAAGCCGTTGCATCGTTGAACGAAGCGGCGAGATCTTCGAACGACTCCAAGCCGCTCCTGCGCTCGCCGAGACCGACGCGCTCTTGACACAGGCGGCCGTGAAGGATCCCCGACACCTAGGGTCGAGCGCGCTATGCAAGTGCCGTCGCAAGAGCGGCGACGTCGTCCTCGTTGTTGTAAGGGGATAAGGACACGCGCAGTCGGCCCCCGCGAAGGCTGCATACGATCCCGGCTTCTCGCAGCTGCGCATGGACGCTGGCGGACTCCGAACCCGGACGTTCCAGCGAGACGATGTGCGGCGCAGCCGCTGGGTCGGTGGAAGGACGAAAGGGCAGCCAGCCACGGTCCTCGACGGCACGGAGCAACAGGTCGCGCAGTCCCGTCGCGTGTTGCTCGACCCGATCCAAGCCGATCGCCAGGAGTTGATCCACTGCCGTGGTCAAGCCGGTGACGGCGACATAGGACATCGTGGACTGCGTGAACCGCCGGCCGCCTTCGGCGAGGGCGAGGTGCGTGGCGTCCAACGCGAAGGGTGCGGGGGCGCCCATCCATCCCGGCAGTGGCGGTATCTGGTCGATGACGTCCGGAGCGAGCGCCCCGATCGCAACTCCGCCAGGGCCGCCGAGCCACTTGTATCCGCTGGACACCATGAGGTCGGCGTGCCAGCTGCTCCCTTCGCACTTCCTCGCGCCGGCCCCCTGGGAGACATCGAGGACAAGTCTGGCGCCCGCCCCCTCGGTGGCCGTCCGCAGCCGGGAAACATCGATGGTCGTCCCCGTCGCGTATTGGACCCACCCGACGGCAACCACCGATGTGTTCGCGTCGATTCGGGCGACGAGATCGTCCGTCAAGTCGGACTCGGGGCGATCTTCGACGAAGTCGACTCGGCACTCGCCACGCTCTTGCAGGCGCAGCCAGGGCCGTGTGATCGCCGGGAAGTCGGTGGCGACGGCGATTACCTTCGATCCCTGCCGCGGCGCCAGCAGGAAGGGCGCCTGGCCCAGCAGCTCGCTGGCGCCGGATAGGATCGCGATCCCCGCTTCGGGTACCGACAACAATCGGGCAGCGCGCCGACGCAGGTCGTCGAGGAAGCCCGCTTCGTCCTCGTCGGACAGGTGGAGATTGCCGTGGCGCACGACTCGATCCAGCAGTTCGTGCATTGCATCGACGGCAGGATTGGCGATCAGACCCAGGGACGCCTGGTTGAGATAGACGCACTCCCGCAACGTTGGGTATGCATCGCGATCGATCAGCGATGAGACCGTCACAGCTTCGTTCCCTCTGTCGGGGGTGGGATCCTCTCTGCGCGAGCTACACCGTTCGGCGGTTGCGGCTCTTGGCGAAGCAGCTGACCATACAACGAGTCTGATACCCGCTTGACGGGGCGTGTCCGGGGGATGTGGAGGATGCGATGAGGCGTCGCTTCGTGGTTGTCGTCGCTGTTCTGACCGGTCTGTCGGTGAACGTGACGCCACCGGCGGCAAGTGCTCGATCGGTCGACGCGCAGCGGTGGGGCCATCGGAGAGTTTGCGTGCCCGGCCACGTTCGGAAGGTTGCGGGCTGCCAGTCGCTGATCGTCACGACGGCCGACGGAACGAAGCCATTGGCAACGGTCGCACCGACTGGCTACGGACCAACGGATCTGTCGACGGCCTATCAATTCCCGTCGCCGCTCGGGGATACGTGGACCTGGAACGGCCGGATCGTCGCGATCGTCGACGCGTACGACAATCCGAACGCCGCGGCCGACCTCGCGGCCTACCGGCAGCAATATGGGCTGCCGCCCTGCACGGTCGACAACGGGTGCTTCACGAAGACGGGCCAGTCGGCCTCCGCCAAGATTCCCGCCGGGAACGTCGCGTGGGGCCAGGAGATCGACCTCGATATCGAGATGGCCTCCGCCGTGTGCCCGGAGTGCAAGATTCTGCTCGTCGAGGCGAAATCAGCGTCGTTCCTGGACCTCGGGGCCGCCGAGAACCGTGCCGCGGCGCTCGGAGCCGTCGCGATCAGCAACAGCTACGGGGGCGGTGAGTCCTTCTTCTCCCCGTTGTTCGACAGCTACTACACGCACCCCGGCGTCGCGATCACAGCGGCCTCCGGCGACGGGGGCTACGGCAGCACGTACCCGGCGAGTTCCTCACACGTGATCGCCGTGGGCGGCACCTCATTGACCCTCGACCCGACGACTGGCGCCCGCGTCTCCGAAACCGCGTGGAGCGGGGGCGGGAGCTGGTGCAGCACCGAGTTCGGCCGGCCTTCGTGGCAGAAGAAGCTCATCACGGCCGACGCTAGCGGATACATGTGCGTCAACCGAACCGTGGCCGACGTGGCTGCGGTCGCTGATCCGCAGACGGGGGTCGCCGTCTATGACAGCTATGGATCGAGCGACGCGAACAACTGGTATCGGTTCGGCGGTACGAGCGTCCCGACGCCGTTGATTGCCGGGCTGTTCGCGCTTGCCGGCGACGCCACGAAGAACAGCTCGTATCCCTACCCGGCGCAATGGCTCTACGTGAACCGGACCGGTTTGTTCGACGTGACGTCTGGATACAACGGGAATGCGACGCACGACTGCTACCCGAACACAACCGACCCCTACTACATGTGCCATGCAGTGGCCGGCTACGACGCACCAACAGGATTGGGCACTCCGGAGGGCCTGAGCGCGTTCTAGGCGAACGGCGGTTGCGTGTTCGTGGATCGTTCGTGCAACCACGCCCAGACCTGAGGCAACGCGACGAGGGGCGCGTAGTGCCCGCCGTCGAGCTCGCGAAGCTCGGCTCCCTCGATGTTCCTCGCGATCCACTGGCCATGCGCAAGCGGGGAGGCGGTGTCGTCACGGCCGTGCCAGATACTCACGGGAACGGAGATCGATCCCGGGTCGAAACCCCACGGCTCCGACCAGGCGAGCGAGTCGTCAAGCCAGCCTTCACCGGAAACCACCACGGCCTCTCGCATACCGTCCGCCACATAGCGCTCGATCCAGGGGTGCGTTCGGAGGACGTCGCGGTCGGCCTGGGGCATCTCCGCCGTGTAACGCTGCAGTGCGGCTTTCGGATCGGCAAGGATGCGTTGTCGCTCCGGCTCCATCTCGTCCAGCTCGGCAGCCCGTTCGATGTCGGGGTGTTCGGTTGCGGCCACGTTCGTCGCGGTCAGACCATCGGTGAAGTGAAGGCCCTCCGCGTCGATTGGTGCCGCCCCCGAGAGGACGGCGACGCAGCGCACTCGGCCGGGGAGCAGTGCGGCTGCCGCGAGCGCGTGCGCACCGCCGCCCGAGATTCCCGCGCTCGCGCACTCCTCCAGGTCCCATGCGTCGAGTATCAACTCGGCGTCGGCAGGGCTGTCGGCCACTCGCCTGCCGGGCTTCGGGGTCGAGTGTCCGTAGCCGGGACGGTCGTACGTGAGCACGCGGATGTTCTCGGCCGCCGCGGTCTCCTCGTCGATCGGGGAGAGGAACGCGCCCGGGTTTCCGGAGTTCCACAGGACGACGAGTCCTTCCTCGGGACCCGTGATTGCCGAGCGCAGCGTACGTCCATCTGGAGCTGTGATCGTTCGCTCGGAATACATGGCGTCAACGATAGTGGGGCGCTCGCCGAGGCGCGCCTCGAGGCAGCGGCATCAGGGTTGGATCTGATCGGCAAGCGCCGCCGCGAACTGATCGGCAACGTCGGGCTCCCACGCGACCACCAGGAAGTTCGTTCCCTTCGGCCCGGTCCGAAGCGCGGTGCCGTCCACCTCGGTCGACCACCCCGGCGGGTCATCCGAGCCTTCGGATCCGCGCGGCGCGGGGAAACCGACGTCGGCGAGGTACACGTCAACGCCGCTGCCCCGGAACTCGTAGGTGAACGCCGTCGTCTGCAGACCACCCATCGTGATGTCGCCGCTTCGTTGCAGGCTGGCATGGATCGCGGAGAGGTCCGGAGCCGGGCGGGTCGGCGGTGCGAGCGCGGGCGGGTCGGGCCCATACGCGGCGAGCGCCGACTCGAGCGGGGGCGGCATGCTCGACCGGCCGAGGAACTGTCCGATCACGACGAGGAAGGCGAAGAACAGCATGATGCCGGCGAACGGCATCCACACACGAAAGCCCACGTGCAGGTCGAAGTGGCTGGCGACTTGCAGGACCTTCAGGAACAGCGCGATCGCGACCACGAGCGCGACGATGTACCAGGCCTTCCAGGACGCGTACGCGAGGAGGGCTGCGACGAAGAAGACGCCGATCCACCACGCGAGCAGACCGGCGAGCTCGCGGCCGCTCATGTCGACCCGTGGTGTGCGCGACTCCGGCTTCGCCTGCAGCGCGACCACCAGCAGGGCAGCGGCGAGAGCGAGCGCGGCGACGAGGGGTCGGGGTTGTGCCCCGATCACGATCGGGAGCGGATACGTGGCGGAGATCGCGAGCACGCACAGAGCGACCACGGCCGCCGCGACGACCGGGGCGACCCAACGGATTGCGACCGGACTTCGCGCGGGTTCGGACACGGACGCCAGCGTATATCGACGCTTCGCCCCACTTGGCCGTTGGGGGTTCCCGTCGGCATCGCCCTGTGGTCGGATACGGGGGTCGTCTGCCTGAGGGGGAGGGATGTCGGCTCGCGTTGCGGCAGCGTTATGTCTCGTTCTTGCGGCCGGCCTTGTGCGTGCACCGAGCGATCGGCAGGCGAGCGCCACGGTTGCACGCCAGAAGGTGCAGGTCTGCACGAACATCAACGGCGGCATCGGTGACGGCGCCCCGTACGACTACTACGGCTTGAGCCCCGCAACGAAACATGCGTTCCGGTTCTCATCGGGGAGCCACCACGTTGACGTGGAACCTGTCCTCGCACCGAATGCGAAGTGCCGGCTGCTCGGCGCGTTTGCGGTCGGCACGACGATCACCGTGACGGAGTCCATTCCCGGCGTTGGTGTTCCCAGTGCGCACGGGCGTCAATCGGGCGCGGGCGTTTCGGGGATCCGCGTGGACCCGGGGAGCGCGGCGATGTCCAAGAGTCGCCGGGCCTGGCGGGTGAAGATCCTCGTGCCGAATCAGCAGTCCGGTCCCGTGCGGATCACGTTCTCGAATCAATGGATCTGCGCGGTGCAGGGATACGACCCGGGGTCGATGCAGGAGTTCGGTACCTGCCAGGAGATGGTCCAGGGGCTGCAGTCGATCTCGGCGCAGACGACCCACTACACGTTCGATGCGGGTTCCTTCTCACCCGGCGACACCGGTGAGATCGGCTGGACCGCGACCCGGGGCCCGTTGCCTCGTTCCGCGCTGATCACCGCTGTCACGTCGAACGGAACTCGCGCGCTGACCCACTTCGAGTAGAGAGCTCGTTCACAGCCAGGGAAGCTCGACCCTTCGGGTGTAGTCGTCCCACTCGGCGCCGAATCGCTCCTCGAGTTGCACTTCTTCGGCGGGTGCGTATCGGCGAGTCGCGACGTACATCGCGACGCCGAGCACGAGGCCAAGCCACGTGTTCAGCAGGAAGCCGAGCCAGGGGAGCACGAGCAGCGACACGCCGGCGTAGAGGGGATGCTTCATGAGCGCGTACGGGCCGGTCGTGATGAGCTCGCCGCGCGGCACCTTCCACAGGATCAGGACGATCGACCAGATCCAGATCGTCACGCCGACGGCGAGGACGAGGATGGAGAGCGTCCACAGGGCATTCGACGGTCCGCCGACCGCGAAGAAGGACGGAAACGCGAGATTGAGCAGTAGCCCGACGACCAGGACGGGCAGGACGAACAGCCCGATCTTGTCCCCGCGGCCGACGAGCGTCCCGAGCTTCATCGTTGTCTTCATCTCCGATTCCACCGTAAGCCGGTCCTGAAGGCCGCCCACCCGCCACTGGTCCGCCTCAACGGGGTCCGAATGGCCCGCCCGCTCGGCCGCTCTGCGCGACACGCTGAAGGCGTAGGAATCCGACCCAAGGGTGGGCTGGATCGGCCCCGGAAAGGGGTGCGTCATGAGGATCGAGTACCTGCACGCATCGAAATACGGCAACGGCGCCCGGGTGGCCGAGGAGTTCTGGGCGCGGATGGCGGATCGCGACGTTGTGGTCGGCGTCTCGCACATCGACGACGCGCGACCGACGGAACTGGCGCCCGCCGATCTGTATGTGTTCAGCACGCCGGGCCGCTACGGCAGACCGATCCGCGGCATGCGCAAGTTCCTGGGCGCCGTCGGTCTCCCGGCCGGGACGCGGTACGCGCTCCTCACCACCGAGATGGCGCCCAAGCCCGACAAGAAGACGGGCGTGATGCCGACCGAGGAGGAGACGTGCAAGTACCAGCACGTCCGCCCGATCATGAACGAGATCCTGCAGGGCAAGGGTCTGATCGAAGTCGCGGAGGAGAAGGTCTACGTGACCGGCATCAAAGGCCCGCTGGAGGACGGGTGGCGCGACAAGGTTGCGGCGTTTTCGGCCGAGCTGTTCACAGCGCTTGGGGCCGGCCGTTCTCCTGTATTGGCGAAGGAGGCATGACATGGCCATACGGACTGCACCAACGATGGTCGGCGCCGCGCGCTTGTCCGTGGACGAGGTGTGGCGCGCGATCGACACGCGGTCGTTCGCGGTGCTCGGCTACGTGACGCCCGGCGGCGAGCCCCGGTCGAGCGGCGTGGTGTACAAGACCCTGGATCGGCGCCTCTACGTCGCGGTTGCGCCCGACGGGTGGAAGGCGCGGGACATTCCGCAGACGGGACGCGTCGCGGTGACCGTGCCGGTCCGGCGCGGAGGACTCCTGGCGCTCCTGATGCCGATCCCGCCGGCCACGATCAGCTTCCACGCGAGGGCGACGGTCTACGAGCCCGGCTCGCCCGAGATGACCCCCGTGCTCGTGAAGCTCGGGTCGCTCCTGCCGAGGGAGCGGCGGTCGACGGCGACGATCATCGAGATCGTTCCGGAGGACGCGTTTGTGACGTACGGCGTCGGGATTCCGCTGATGAAGATGCGCGACCCGGCGATCGCGCGGGCTCGGGTGCCGGTGCGCTAGCCGCGCAGCGTGGGGCCGTGGTAGCCCTCGACGAACCCGGCGTCGTGCAGCGCGTCGATCGCGGGGTGTCGCGATGCGGGCTCGCCGTCGATCTGCCGCAGCTCGATCGTCCGCAGGCGGCCGTCCTTTGTGAGCGTGGCGAGCGCGTCCGCCCACACCGCCGGGTCGGACCCCGGGAAGGTGAGCACACGCTTGGCGCCGCGTTCGAGGAACGCGGCGGGAGCGCCGTTGTCCAGCACCACGAACGCACCGGCGCTCCGCGAGGGACGGCCCGCGGTTTCGGGCCACGGCAGCGACGCGCCGTACGGCTGTGCCGGATCGGCCGCCGCAAGGGTCTGGACGAGGCGCTCGCCGCCCGGCTCCCGAAACGACCGGAGGCGCTCGACCGCTCCCGGGAGCGCGAATTGCGCGGCGCCGAGGCCTGCGACGAAGTAGCCGCGCCGCGCACGACCCGCCTCTTCCATCGCGCGGAGCACCGGATAGACGCCGGCGAAACCGCCGGGGATGCTCTCGGCGAGGACCGCCTCGCGAGTGACCACCCCGTGGCGGTCGAGCAGTCGCTCGGCGCGCGCCACCGCGATCTGGGTCGGCGCGGCGGCGGCGCTCGTCAGTTCCGCGACGAGCGACCAGCGTCCGGCACCCGCGGGTGGACCGGCACGCCGAAGCGATCCCGGACGCGGCCGAGCGGACGGACGTGTACGCCGGCCAAGCCCGCGCGCGACGGTTCGCAGCGGGGCGAGGGTGTCGTTCGTCACCTCGCCCGCCCACACGAGGTCCCAGAGCGCGCGAAGCACGACCGCTTCCTCGGCGGTGCCGGCGGCGGCGATGAGGTCGGGCCAAAAGGACGCGCCGCGATCGGCGAGCAACGCGCGGATCGCGTCGTGCACCGGCCCCGCGGGCATGGTGTCCGGCGCGGGAGGCGGCGGCGCGAGCGCCGAGGCCTGGTCCCGGAACAGCAGGGTCACGCGGCCGTCGTCGGTGCCGAGGGCTCCCGCCCCGATCCACACGAGGTCGCCACTCGCCGCGAGCGCGTCGAGGTCGGCCCCCCGGAACCCCTGGACCCGCGCCGGGAGCACGTCACGTTCGAGGATCGAGGCGGGAATCGTCGCGCCCTGCAAGCGTGTCAGCGCCTCGATCAGGGTGTCGGGACCGCCGCGCGGCTGGTCGGCGCCCTGCCACGCGGGCAGAAACCGCCCGAACGCCTGGGCATCGACCGGCTCGACCTCGCGGCGCAGCGCGGCGAGTGACCGGCGCCGGATGCGGCGCAGCACGTCGGGGTCGCACCACTCGCGTTCGAGCCCGCCCGGCCGGAACTCGCCCTGCACGACGCGTCCGTCCTGCGCGAGCGACTCGAGCGCCGCCGCAACACGGCTGCGGTCGGCGCCGAGCCAGGCGGCGACGTCGGCGGTCGTGAACGGCGCGTGGGTCCGCGCGTATCGCGCGACGAGATCGGCGAGCGGCGTGCCGCCCGGCTCGAGGTACGCCTCGGGCACGCCGGCCGGAACCGACGTTCCGAGACCATCGCGCAGACGGCCGGCGTCCTCCACCGCCACGGTCCGTTCCTCGCCGGCGATCGTCACCTCGATGGCGCGGCCCTCCTCGAGCAGCCGGACCACCCACGGACCGTCGTCGCCGTCGGTGCGAGCCGCGATGCCGATCCGGTCGAGCGGCCCGAGATCGCGGAGGAGGTCGTGCACACCGTCGAGCGAGCGCGCTCTGCGGCCGTCGGCGAGACGCTGGAGCTCGAGCTCGACCTCGTCGAGCGCCGCCGGGTCGAGCAGTTCCCGCAGGTCCTCCGAGCCGAGCAGGTCGCGCAGCAGGTCGCGGTCGAGCGACAGCGCCGCCGCGCGACGCTCGGCCAGCGGCGCGTCGCCCTCGTACATGTAGACGGCGATCCAACCGAAGAGCAGCGACTGCGCGAAGGGCGACGCCCGCTCGGTGTCGACCGACACCACGTGCGTTCGCCGCGCGGCGATCGAGGCCATCAGCTCGCGGAGCGCCGGGACGTCGAAATGGTCGCGCAGACACTCGCGCGTCGCCTCGAGGAGCATCGGGAAGTCGGGGAACCGCCCGGCCGCGCTCAGCAGGTCGGCGCTTCGTTGTCGCTGCTGCCACATCGGGGTGCGCTGACCGGGTCGCCGCCGCGGAAGCAGGAGCGCCCGCGCCGAGGCCTCCCGGAAGATGCTCGCGAACAGCGCGGTGCCCGGCAGCGTCGCGATCACGGCGTCCTCGATCGTGTCGGGATCGAACAGGAGGTCCTCCACCGGGATCCGCTCGATCGCCTCCGGGAGCCGAAGCACGATCCCGTCGTCGGACCACAGCACCTGCGCGCCCGGTCCGAAGCGTTCCTGGACGCGTTGCTCGATCGCGAGCGCCCACGGCGTGTGCACGCGCGCGCCGAGCGGCGACAGGATGCACACGCGCCAGTCGCCGACCTCGTCGCGGAAGCGCTCGACCACGATCGTTCGGTCATCGGGCACGGCGCCAACCGCCGCCTGCTCGTCGACGTACTGCACGAGGTTGCGCGCCGCGCGTTCGTCGAGCCCGAGGTCGCGCTGCAATCGCTCGAGCGCGTCCTCCGCCCGGGTCGAACGCAGCTCGCGTGTGAACCGGCCGATCGCCTCGCCGAGCTCGACCGGCCTGCCCGGCCCGGGCGCCTTCCAGAACGGCAGCTTGCCGTGTTCGCCGGGTGCGGCGGTGACCACGACGCGGTCGCGGGTGATCTCCTCGATGCGCCACGCGCTCGCGCCCAGCAGGAACACCTCGCCGGGACGGGATTCGTACACGCATTCCTCGTCGAGCTCGCCGACGCGCGAGCCGTCGGTGGTGAACACGCCGTAGAGCCCGCGGTCGGGGATGGTGCCGCCCGGACGTGATCGCCAAGCGACCCGCGCCGTCGCGCGCCCGCACCGTATCGGCGGTTCGATCCCACACGATGCGCGGGCGAAGCTGCGCGAACGTATCGCTCGGATAGCGCCCGGCGAGCATGTCGAGCACCGATCGGAACACTCCGTCGGTCAGGTCGGCGAACGGCGCGGCCCGGCGCACCGTCGCGGCGAGATCCGCGACCGGCCACTCCTGCGACCGCGGTCATCGCGACGAGCTGCTGGGCGAGGACGTCGAGCGGATTCCGCGGGTAGTGGGTGGCCTCGATCGCGCCATCGAGCATCCGCTCGGCGACGACCGCCGTCTGCAGGAGGTCGCCGCGATACTTCGGGATCAGCTTGCCGACGCTCGGCGCACCCACCTGGTGGCCGGCGCGACCGATCCGCTGCAGACCGCTCGCGACCGAGTCGGGTGCCTCCACTTGGACGACCAGGTCGACCGCGCCCATGTCGATCCCGAGCTCGAGGGAGGAGGTCGCGACGATCGCGCGCAACCAGCCGCCTTTGAGGGCGTCCTCGACCTCGACGCGCTGTTCGCGGGCAAGCGAGCCGTGGTGCGCGCGCGTGAGGTTCTCGCCGGCCAGCTCGTTGAGCGCACCGGCGAGACGTTCGGCCGAGCGTCGGTTGTTGACGAACACGATCGTCGAGCGGTGCGTCCGAATGAGGTCGAGCAGCACCGGATGGATCGAGGGCCAGATCGAGGCGATGTCGCCGGCGGCGCGTTCCTCGCGCGGACCGCCGACCACCGCGAGGTCCTCGACCGGCACGATGACCTCGAGGTCCAGCTGCTTGCGCACGCCCGCGTCGACGACGGCGACCTCGCGCGGTGTCCCCGGCGCCTCGAAGCCGCCGAGAAACCGCGCGACCTCCTCGAGCGGCCGCTGGGTTGCGGACAGGCCGATTCGCTGGAATGGCCGGCCGGTCTCGGCCTCGAGGCGCTCGAGCGAGAGCATGAGGTGGGCGCCGCGCTTGGTGGCGGCCACCGAGTGGATCTCGTCGAGGATGACCGTCTGGACGCCGCGCAGGGTCTCGCGCGCCGAGGACGTGAGCAGCAGGTACAGCGATTCCGGCGTCGTGATCAAGATGTCGGGCGGGTCGCGGAGCAGGCGCCGCCGCTCCCGCGCGTCGGTGTCGCCCGTCCGGACCCCGACGGTGGGAACGTGGGGGAGCGGCGTACCCAGGGTGGCCGCGGCCTCCTGGATGCCTGCGAGCGGCGCACGAAGGTTCTTCTCGATGTCGACGGCCAGCGCACGAAGCGGCGAGACGTACAGGACGCGGGTGCGTTCCTCCCGAGCCGGCGGCGGTGCGGCCGCCAGCCGGTCGATCGCCCACAGGAACGCCGCGAGCGTCTTGCCCGACCCCGTCGGCGCGAGCAGCAGTGTGTGCCGGCCCTCGGCGATCGGCGGCCACCCGGCCGTTTGGGCCGGTGTCGGCGCGTCGAACGTGGCCTCGAACCACGAGCGCGCGGCGGGGGAGAAGCCCTGCAGGCTCATCGGCTCACGCTACCCGCTCCCACGGACACGCGCGGCAGCTATCGCGCCCTCATCAGCTCGAGCAGCTTCAGGGTGGTGTTGAGGTTGCGGATCGTGACCTCGGGGTA
This sequence comes from uncultured Actinomycetes bacterium, assembly GCA_963816105.1. Lineage (GTDB taxonomy): Bacteria > Actinomycetota > UBA4738 > UBA4738 > HRBIN12 > AC-51. Next base: position 492,912 of record CAWFJH010000005.1, read on the forward strand.
CATCGAGTGCTGCGTGAACCGCGACATCGACGTCTTTGTGAGCGTCGCGAAGGGCGCCGACCAGTACACGGCCTTCGTGCCGGCGCGGAGCGCCTCGAGGTCCGGTTTCGGCTTCACGCTCGCGACCAGGTCGCGCGGCCGTACCCGCTCCGTCGGGAACAGCACGTAGTACCGGGTGGTCTTGTCGGCCGCGTCCCAGTCGTCGGGGATCTGCCGGATGACCGTGCGCATCTCCGGCAGCGTGCGGACGACGACGCGGGCCTCGTAGCCGAACGTTTCGGAAAGCCGGCGCTCGATCGCGGTCAGTGTCCGGGGCGTCGGTTTTGCCTTCGCGCCGACGATCACGTTGCCGCTTTGGATGTACGTCTGGGGCTCGGTGTAGCCGATCGACGCGAACAGGTCGCGAAGATCGGCCATGGGGATGACGGCCTTGCCGCCGACGTTGATCCCGCGAAGCAGGACGGCCCAGGTCTCCACGGGCGGCATGCTACTGCCGCCCGTGGAGCGCCCAGCCTTGGATCAGTTCCTGACGAACATGCCTCGCGAGGCCCACAGCTGCCCCGCGTCGCTGCTGACGAGGCTCAGGCTGTTCGTGGGATCGCCGTGCTCGAGCCCGGTGTTCCAGCCCGTCGACCACAAGGTGCCGTCGGCGCGCGCCAGGTACAGCGTGCCGGCGGCGAGCGTCATGCCCCGCACCGTTCCCCAGTCGAACCCGTTGCCGGGTCCGGCGATCGAGAACGTCTGCGCGCCGACCAGGTTCGAGTCGATGCTGAAGTACCGCCAGTAGAGGCGGTCGTCGCCGCGCAGCGTGTAGTAGAGCCGGCCGTCGGTCACGAACATGCCCGTGATGAGCGGCACGGGGAAGTAAACCGGCGACAGATCGTTGGTTTGCACGACGGACCGGGGCCCGAACGTGGTGCCGTTGAAATTGCGCCGGTACATCTTCCCGTCGTCCCAGCCGTAGTAGATCCGGCCGTTGGAATAGAACGCCCCGCGGGCGTGCGACCAGTCGATCGAGGAGGTGCGGAGCGACCGCGCTCCCGCCGTCGAGCCGTCGAACGAGCGACGGGCGACCGACGTCGACTGGGTGTAGCCCGGCGCCGACGCGTCCTGGTCGAGCAGCTCGATCCCGTTGATCTGGGGATCGCTCAACCCGCCGTGCAGGAACGTGATGGTGATCGTGCCGTCCGAGGTGACGTCGAACGCACGCATGGTGCCGTGGTTATGGCCCACCGCCGCGTTCGCGTCGAAGTTCGACAGCACCGTGCTGCCCTCGATCTGCACGCTGTAGCGCCGGGTGCCCGGGTTGCGCGTGTTGCGGTTCCGGTCGGAAAGGTACAGCCGCACGCGGGCGTGGGTGCCACTCGGAACCGAGAAGTTCCACTGCATCTCGGCCCCGCCGTTGGGGTCGTACCGCTCCGTGAAGTACACCGCGGTCGGTGTGGATGTCGGAACGGTCGAGTCGACCGGCGGGGAGATGAAGTAGTTGCTCGTGAGGTTACCGGTGTTGTGGAACGGGCTCGACGAGCCGTTGTCGGCAGCCCAGTCAGGCCCGCAGTCGAGCGACGGCAGCGCGGGGCCGCCGGCGTTGACGCGGTAGAGCACGCGTGCGTCGGCCGAGTCGCAGCCGCCGCCGTTGGGCAGGGTCCAGAGCATGCCCGGCAGGGTCGCCTGCGTCTCACGCGCGATCGGCGCGCCGCCCTGGAGCGGGAAGAACGTCAGGCGCGGGTGGAACTCCCCGCCGATCTGGTTGGTGTCGTGACCGACCCACAGGCCGTCGGCCGTGGAGTACAGGATGAAGGCGCCCTCGCCCGGCGAGCGGCTCGGGTTCCAGGCGATCGGCATTCCGGTGGTCGGGTCGAACGCCGCGATGCCGCGTCGCTTCAGCCCGCCCGGCCCGAGGCGGTCGCCGCGGTATGGGCTGTTGAACCAACGGAAGTGCCCGCCGCCGTAGATGGCGCTGCCGGTGGCGGTGATGCTCCACGTCGTGTCGCCGCCCGCGTAGTCGGCCCAGGTCGGCTGCTGGTTGGCGCCTGTGCGGCCGAGCTCCCAGCGCGAGATCGTGTCGCAGAGCGTGTTCGAGCCGAGCCCGCCGTTGAAGGCACCGGTGGTGCTCACGACGAAGTAGGTGCCCGTCGGGTCGATGTCGATGTCGCGGATGTACGTGTCGAAGACCCGGGCGCACTGCATGACGAACCGCGTCGTTTGCCAGGTCGAGACCGATCCAGTGTTCCCAGACAGGTCGAGCAACGCGATCTGGTCCCGCGACTGCCCGCCGACCGAGGTGAAGTTGCCGATCGCGATCAGCGTCTGCCCGTTGGGCGACACGTCGAGCTTTGCGATGTGCGTCGTGCCGCCGTTGTGGTTACCGGTGAACGCGACGTTGAGCGGCTGGACCGCGCCAGTGTCCGGGTCGAGCGCCGCCAGGTTGCTGCGGCCCTGTCCGCCGATCTGGGTGAACGCGCCGCCCACATAGAGCAGGTTGTTGGCGAACACCATGTCGTCCACATAGGGACCGGTGTTGAGGTCCGTGCCGAACCCGGAGACGGTCGCCCCGCTCGAGTCGAGCGCCACGAGCCCGCGGTGGGCGTCGCCGTTCACGGTGGTGAAGGTGCCGCCGACGAACAGGTTGGTGCCGTCGGTAGCCAGCGCGTTCACCTGCCCGTTGAGGTTCGGGTGGAAGTTCCGGTTGACCGCGCCCGTGTTCGCGTTCAGCGCGAACAGGAAGGCCCGGTTGAACGACGTCGCGTTCGGTTCCTGGACCGTGGTGAACGTGCCCCCGACGTACATCTGGTTGCCGATTTGCACGAGGGCATAGACCGCCCCGTCATTCACCCACGGCGTCCAGTCCGCCGGGTTGGCGGAGACGACCTGGTTGTGCGGGACATTGACGGCACTGGCCGACGGGATCGCCAATGTGGCCAGGATGGCCGTGGCGACAATGGTGAGGCGGAGCAGACGTGAATTCATGCCGATACGGTACGACGTGCGGGGGATGTGCGTCCCGACACCCTTCGTCGGTATCGGTGTGCAATCGACCTAATCCGGGCGCACCGAACCATCGGCCGCCCAGCGTCCCGACGAGGCTCGCTTCGTAGACTCCTTGCCATGGAAGAGGGCGCCGACCAGGAGCAGGTCACCGTGTACGAAGCCGCCGGCGGCATGGCGTTTTTCGTGCATTTGGTGGACCGCTTCTACGCCGGCGTCGCGGAGGATCCACAGCTGCTTGCCGTCTATCCGGAGCCCGAGGATCTGCGCGGCGCCCGGCACCGGCTCGCGTTGTTTCTGGCGCAGTACTGGGGCGGCCCGAGCACCTACGGCGAGGAGCGGGGACATCCCCGGTTGCGGATGCGCCACGCCCCGTTTGTGATCGGACCGGGCGAGCGCGATCGGTGGCTCCTCCACATGACGGCTGCGCTCGACGAGCTGGCGCCGGTGCCGGAGCTGCGCGCGCGCTTCGACGAGTACTTCGCCTTCGCCGCGGAGTCGATGCGCAACCGCGACTGATGGCTGCGACCCTTGCGATCGTGGGCGGATCGGTCTACACCGGCGACCCCGGCAACCCCGTTGCCGAGGCCGTCGCGGTCGAGGGCGAACGGATCCTCGCGGTCGGCTCGGAGGGCGACATTCGCCCCGTGGTCGCGAACGCCACGCGGGTCATCGACGCGCGCGGTGCGACTGTGCTGCCCGGCTTCATCGACGCGCACAACCACGTGCGGCTGGGCTCGAACCCGGGTGCGGTCGCACTCGCGGGGGCGAGGACCCTCGTTGACATTCGCGAGCGTATCGACGCCTGGGCGCAGGCGCACCCCGACGCGGCCTGGATCGAAGGCGAGGGCTGGAACTACGCCGCGGTACCGGGTGGCACGCCGACGGCCGACATGCTCGAGGGCTGCGGGGGCGAGGTGGCGATGTTCCTGTTCTCCTACGACGTGCACACCGTCTGGCTCAATCGCGAGGCGATGCGCCGGCTCGGCATCGGGAAGGGGAACCGCCATCTGCCGTGGGGAACGGCCGAGATCGATCCGCGGAGTGGTGAGCCGACCGGGTACGTCTACGACTTCGCGGTGCTCGGCATCAGCGAGGAGGGACAGCGAGCCCTCGCGCCGCACGTCCCGGGGTATGCGCCGGCGCGCCAGCTGGAGCGGCTGACCACCTCGCTGGAGATGGCGACGGCGCTCGGGATCACGACGATCGTCGAACCGCAGAACGGCCTCGACGACATCGACCTGTTCGTCGCCGCGCGGGATGCCGGTGCGCTCCGATCCCGGCTCATCGCCGCGATGCTGTGCCTCCCCGGAACGACGGGCGAGCGCCTGGACGCGCTCGCCGAGGCCGCCCGGGCCCACGACGACGAGCGGTTCCGCGTCGGCCCGATCAAGCTGTACATCGACGACGTCGTCGAGCCGCACACCGCCGCGATGCTCGAGCCCTACGCGAACGCGCCGACCTCCGGCGAGACGTTCTGGCCGCCGGAGGAGTTCGCGGCCCTCCTCCAGGAGCTCGAGCGCCGGGGCATGCAGGCGTTCACGCACGCGACGGGGGATCGCGGGATCCGCACGGTGCTCGACGCGGTCGCCTCGTGCCGCGAACGCTTCGGTCCCGCCGACGTCCGGCATCAGATCGTCCACGTGGAATGCGTGCACCCGGCCGACGTGCCTCGCTTTGGCGAGCTGGGCGTCGTCGCCTGCATGCAGCCGCGCCACTGCGCGCCGGACATCGTCGAGGAGTGGCGGGCCAACGTCGGCCCCGAGCGCGAGCGCTACGCCTGGCCGTTCCGCTCGATCGCGGCGGCCGGCGGCGTGCTCGCGTTCAGCTCCGACTGGAACGTGGCCGAGATGGATCCCTTCGTCTGGCTGTACACGGCCGTGACCCGCGCCGACCTCGACGGCAACGGCGCATGGAATCTCGAGGAGCGGATCTCCCTCGCCGATGCCGTGCGGGCGGCAACATGGGGCTCTGCGTATGCGAACCACCTCGAGCACCGGCGCGGTTCGCTGGTCGCGGGGATGGACGCCGACCTCGTCGTGCTCGATCGCGACCTGTTCGCAACCGATGATCCACGGGCGATCCTCGACACGAGGGTGACGACAACGATCGTTGCCGGGGCGATCGTCGCGGGTGACGGCTGAGGATGCTCAGGTGCGGCTGATGCCCGGCGGAATCTCGCCCATGCGTCCGGACTGGTAGTCCTCGACGGCTTGGACCAGCTCGTCTCGGGTGTTCATCACGAACGGCCCGTACCAGGCGACCTGCTCGCGGATCGGCAGACCGCCCAGAAGCAGCGCGTCCATCCCCGCGGCGTCGCGAGCGTCCTGGCTCGCGTCGGCGCGGAGCTCGATCGCGTCGCCGGGGCCGAAGACCACGATCTGGCCCTCGTGCACCGGACGGCGCTCGGTCCCGGCGCTGCCGCGGCCCGACACGACGTAGGCAAGCGCGTTGAAGTCCGCGCGCCAGGCGGTGCGCAGCCGTGCGCCCGGCGCGATGGTGGCGTGGCCGTAGACGATCGGGGTGCGCGTGTCGCCCGGCCCCTGCACCCCCCCGAGTTCCCCGGCGATCAGCCGCAGGACCGCGCCGGCATCCTCGGAGGCGAGCAACGCGACATCGGCGGCCTCGAGATCCTGGTACCGGGGATCGGCCCATTTCTGCGCTGCCGGGAGGTTCACCCAGAGCTGGAACCCGTGGAAGAGCCCGCCCTGGTCCAGAAGATCCTGCGTCGGCATCTCGGAGTGCACGACACCCGAGCCGGCGGTCATCCACTGCGTCGCGCCGTCGGTGATCACACCGCCGCCGCCGAACGAGTCGAGGTGGCGGAACTTCCCGTCGATCATGTAGGTCACCGTCTCGAAGCCGCGGTGCGGATGATCGGGCGCGCCCTTGGCCTCGCCCGGCAGGTACTCGACGGCGCCCATGTGATCGAGCATGAGGAAAGGATCGGCCCACGTGAGGTCGATCCCCGCCGTGGCGCGACGCACCTTGAACCCCTCGCCTTCGAGGAACGACGGCGCGTCGGCGATCTCGCGAACGGGACGCGTCGGTGCGTCCTCGGCCGGATCGAGGCGGGACAGGGTCGAGGCGTCGGCGGGCGTGATGGCGGGCATGGCGCCTAGAACGGCTCGGCGGGCTCGGCTATTCCCTCCGGCCCACGATCCCGCACGAGGAGCACGACGCAGCCGACCACCGCGATGGCCGCGAACGAGAACCACTGGAAGGCGTAGGAAAGGTGCGGCCCCTCGTCCGGTACCGGTGGTGGCACCGCCGCCGGCAACCCGCCGGTCTGCGGCGGGTCCTGGGTGCCGAGCAACAGATAGACCGGCGCGAGCCGGTAGGGCAGGCCTGCGACACCGACGTCGATCCGGGTCACGACCGAGGGTGCGGGGGAAGGCGGCGGGTCCGAGACGGCGTCGGGTGGGAGCGCCAGCCCCGCGACCGTGACCGTGCCGGCCGGGGGGGCCGTGGCGCCGCCGACCGGCGGCGTGCCGACGTCGAGGGGGACCCAGCCGCGGTCCACGAGGATCGCCGAGCCGTTCGCGAGCACGAGCGGCGTGAGCACGTGGTTCCCCGGCTGGTCCTGGAAGGTCCGTCCGGACAGGATGATCTCGTGCGCCGGGTCGTAGGTCCCCGTCGCCGTGACGTGCGCGTACGCAAGCGTTGCCGGGTCCGTCACGCCCGCGACGTCCACGGGCGGCGCGGATTCCTTTGCGACGAGCAGCGCGTTGACGGCGCGCCGCCCGTGGAGCCGGTCGAGCTGCCAGAAGCCGAGGCGCACGCAGACCACCGTGACGACGAGCGCGACGACGACGAGTCCGATCCGGCGGGCGCTGCGCGCGGCCACCTCAGCCCTTCATCTCTTGGATGGTGTTGCCGCCGTCGACCACGATCGTCGTGCCCGTGACGTAGCTCGCGCGCTCGCCCGCCAGGAACGCGACTACCTCGGCGACCTCCGCCGGCGAACCCGAGCGGCCGACGGGGGTGTGCGTCCCGGCGATGGTCTCGCTCGGCAGCTGCGACCCGGTCGCGATCCAGCCGGGCTGCACCGAGTTGACGGTCACGCCCGAGGCGGCCACCTCGATCGCGACGGCGCGCATCAGCCCGTCCATGCCCGCTTTGGCGGCGCTGTAGCCGGCCGCACCGGGCACGGTCACGAGGGGGCCGGTGACCGAGGACACCATCACGACGCGGCCCCAGCCCCGTTCCACCATGCCCCCGACGACGGCGCGCGTGACGTTGAAGGCCGTGCCGAGGTTCCGGTCGATGGCCCGATCCCAGTCCGCGCCGGCGAGGGCAACGAACGGTTCCTCTTCCCCGTCGTCGGGATCCGCGACGGTCACCATGCCCGCGTTGTTCACGAGGATGTCGATCTGCCCGAACCGCGCGAGCACCTCGTCGAGCATCGCCCCGACGGCGGAACGATCGGTGAGGTCGGCGACGAACCCGGCGGCCTCGAACCCCATGAGGCCGAGCGCGTCGGCGCGAGCGTGAATCCGATCGGTGGTCGAGCAGATCGCAAGGCGGGCTCCCTCACGGCCGAGCGCGGCCGCCGTCGCGAACCCGATGCCGTCAGTCGCGCCGGCGCCGGTCACGAGGGCCACACGGTCTAGGGCCTCTGCCTGCACGGTTCTAGGCTATCGGGACTCAAGAGCCGTCTGGTCCCGCGCCGATGTTCGTGATAAGACGGCGCGGTGGGGTCGTCCACCCCGGTACCACGGACGATCCCCCACGACCGCCTCGGAGGAAGGGGTGACAACGGTGCAGGTGCTTTGTGCGCGTGCCCGCGCGATGGTCCGCCGCCTGGGAGGGCAGGACGGAGCCACCGCCGTGGAGTACGCAATCATGCTCATGCTGATCGCGATGGTCGTGTTCGCTGCGGTGCAGTTCCTCGGCCAGTCGACCAGCAGCGCGTTCGGCAGCATGTCCTTCACACCGTAGGTCGTTGCGTCGGAGTGACCTCCGTGGCAGGGTTCCTTTGACCTGCCCGGAAAGGGGTGTGCGCCATGCTCGCGCAAGAGACCACGAGCTCCGCAAGCGGCGGCGGCTTGCTGCTCTGGTACATCGTTCTTTACGTCATCTACGTGATCCCGCTCTTCTTCGTGTTCAAGAAGGCGGGTTCCGACATGGCATGGGGGGCGTTCATCCCGATCTTCAACATCTACGTCCTGCTGAAGGTCGTCGGGCGCCCGGGATGGTGGCTGATCCTGTACATCATCCCGATCGTCAGCCTCATCATTTTGATCATCGTGTGGTACGACCTGTCCAAGAGCTTCGGCCACGGGGGCGGCTACACGGTCGGGCTGATCTTCCTGCCGTGGATCTTCCTCGCGATCCTCGCGTGGGGCAGCTCGCAGTACATGGGTCCCGCGGCCGGCGGCGGTTCCATGGCCGCCGCACCGCCGCCTCCGCCGCCACCCGCATAACCCCTCCGGCGTCCGCGCCCCCATCGGCTAGGCTTGCCCGCCGATGGGGGCGACGGCGCATCTGCTCGAACTGCAGGCGCTCGACCTCGCGATCGATCGGCTGCGCGCGCGGGCGGCGTGCTTTCCTCGGGCACCGAGCTCGCGGCCGCGCGGACCGAGGCCGACGCCGCGGAGGCCCGCCTGGGCGAGCTGCGGCTGCAGATCGACGCGCTCGACCGCGACACATCGGTGTTCGAACACGAGATCGACTCGCTGACTCAAAAGGCCAAAGCGGAGGAGCAGCGCCGCTCGAGCGGCGCGGTGGCCAACCCGCGTGAGCTCGACGCGATCGGTCATGAGATCGAGAACCTGCAGCGACGGATTCACGACCGGGAGGACGAGCTGCTCGTGGTCATGGAACGGCGCGAAACGCTCGATGCGGCGGTGCGCGAGGCGGCCGCCGACAACGAGCTCCGCCGAGCCGCCGCGGATCAAGCGCGCGTCGCCGGCGACGAGGAGCTCGGGCGTGTCGAGCGAGAGCTCGCCGAACGCGAGGCGGAACGCCCGGGCCTCGTTGCCACCGTTGATCCCGAGACGCTCGAGCTCTACGAGGAGCTTCGGCCGCAGAAGAAGGGCGTCGGGGCCGCCGCGCTCGTCGACAACGTCTGCCAGGGCTGTCACGAGCAGCTGTCGTCGGTGGAGCTCGACCGCGTGCGCCATGCAGACGGCATCGCGCGGTGCGAGTACTGCCGCCGGATCCTCGTGCTGTGAGCGAGCGGCCGATGCGCGTGGTGATCAACTGCGACGGTGCCGCCCGTGGCAACCCGGGACCGGCGGGCGCCGGCGCCGTCGTCGTCGACGCGGAGGGCGCGGTGCTCGCGGAGGTTGCGGAGGGGCTCGGCGAGACCACCAACAACGTTGCCGAGTACACCGCGGCCATCCGGGGGCTCGAAGAGGCGTCGCGCCTGGGCGCGCGCGATGTGCTGCTGCGCTCCGACAGCCTGCTGCTCGTCAACCAGCTGACCGGGCGCTACCGAGTGAAGACCGCGCACCTGCAGCCGCTGCACCGGCGGATCCGCGATCTCGTCCGCGACTTCGACCGAGTCGAGTTCGAGCACGTGCCGCGCGAGCGCAATGTCGAGGCGGATCGTCTCGCCAATCGCGGCGTCGACGACTGGCTGGCCGAGCACCGCTCCTAGCGGGTACGGTGCCCGCGGAGGAGCCGGCCGGGCGGCCGCGGGCGCTTCGTGCGCTCGAGGAAAGTCCGGACTCCGCAGGGCAGGACGCTGGCGCGAGCCAGGCGGGGGCGACCTCGCGAAGGGGCAACAGAAAACAAACCGCCGGGCGCGGCAACGCGGCCGGTAAGGGTGCAACGGTGGGGTAAGAGCCCACCAGCGCGGCGGGCGACCGCCGCGGCTCGGCAACCCCCGTCCGGAGCAAGGTCGAGCAGGAGGCGTTCGAGGGCGGCCCGCCCGAGCCTTCGGGTAGACCGCCGCGGTCCGGCGAACGGACCGCCGTCCGCGCCTCGGTGCGGGCGAGAGAGATGGTCGCCGGCGGGGAAACCCGCGCACAGGATCCGGCTTACAGGCCGGCTCCTCCGTTCCCCGTTCAGACGGCGGCGCTGGACTGGGCGCGCCGGAGCTGTCGCCCCGCGTGGTAGCTGGATCGCACCAGCGGGCCGGCCTCGATGTGGGCGAAGCCGAGTTCTTCCTCGCCGAACCGCGCGTGCTCGGCAAACTCCTCCGGCGTGACCCAGCGGTCCACCGGCAGGTGCTGGCGCGTCGGCTGCAGGTACTGGCCCATTGTGAGCAGATCGACCTCGGCGGCGACCAGATCGCGCATGGCGTCGCGGACCTCGTCGGGTCGCTCGCCCATCCCGAGGATCAGGTTCGACTTCGTGATCTGGCCGCGCCGATGCTGTTTGGCGAAGCGAAGCACGCCGAGCGAGCGCTCGTAGCCGAACGCGGGCCGGATCCGGTCGTGCAGGCGGGGGACCGTCTCGAGGTTGTGTGCGAAGACCGCCGGCCCCGCGTCGAGGACGGTCGCGAGGTCGCGCTCGCCGCCCTTGAAGTCGCTCGGCAGCACCTCGACGTCGATCCCGGGAACGGCATCGCGGCACGCGCGGATCGCCGCCGCCCAGATCCGCGCCCCGCCATCGTCGAGGTCGTCGCGGGCGACGCCGGTCAGCACGACGTGGCGAAGACCCATAGCGGCCACCGTTTCGGCGATCCGTCGCGGCTCGTCCGCGTCGACCGGATCGGGCCGCGCGGTCATCACGTCGCAGAAGCCGCAGCGGCGCGTGCACTTCGCGCCGAGGATCAGGAACGTCGCCTCGCGCTCCTCCCAGCACTCGCCGATGTTCGGGCACATCGCCTCTTCGCAGACGGTGTGCAGCTCCTGGCCGCGCATGAGGTCCTTGAGCTCGGCGTAGTTCGGACCGCTCGCGAGCCGGACCTTGAGCCACGGCGGCTTGCGCTCGCCCGGTGCGTTCACGCCGGGCCCGTTCGTGACACCGACGATCGGCAGGTGCAGGCGGCGGCCGGTGGGGTTGTGGTCGCGCTCGGGCATCGACCGCGAGTGTACGCTCGCGCGATGCGTCGGGCTGTCGTCGTGGTGACGATTCTCGTGCTGGTGGCCCTCGGCGCCTGCGGGGGGTCGTCGTCGTCGGCGGCCGCGGCCCTTTGCCAGGACCTGACCAACCTGCAGTCGACCGTGGCGTTGCTCGCGGAGCCGCCACCGGATGCGACCGTCGGGGATGTGCGCGGCGCGCTCGAGAAGCTCGACTCCACATGGGACGCGCTCCACGACGACGCGGCCATTCCCGACGACGAGGACGCCGCCCTGACGGACGCCAGAGACGAGTACGGCGATGCCATCGAGGACTTCGGCGACGACGACGCCTTCGCGCCGCACGTCGCGGCGACGGCCGGCGTGGCGGAGCGGCTGCAACGAAGCTACGAGGAAGCCAAGAGCCGCCTCGCGTGCCCGGCGGACCTCACACCGGGCTAGCCCGCGTCGGCGTGCTCCGCGTCCTCGGCCTCGGAGGTGTCGGCGGCCTCGTGTGGGAGCCGTCCGGGGATGAACACGTGGAACGCGGCGCCGCCGCCGTCGCGCTCGTCCACCCATGCCCGTCCGCCGTGCAGCTCGGCGAACCGCGCGACGAGCGACAGACCGATGCCGGTGCCGGGCGCGTGGGTCGAGGGTGGCATTCCCTGGCGGAACGGCTCGAAGATCTCCGAGCGCATATCCCCGGGAACGCCAGGTCCGTCGTCCTCGACACTGATGCGCACGCCACCCTCGTGCGGCCGAACCGTGAGCCAGATGCGGCGATCCGGCGCCGTGTGACGCACCGCGTTGATCAGCAGGTTCTCGACGATGCGCTCGATCTTCGGCGGATCCACCGGCATCACGACCGGGTCGGAGGCGACGATCACCTCGCGTCCGGCAAGACCGTCGAGGTGCTCGACCGTCCGGCGCGCGAGGGCGGCCACGTCGGTCGTGCGGTACTGGGGCTCGACGATGCCGCGGTGGAGACGATCGATGTCGAGCAGGTCCTTGAGCAGCTGGTCGAGCTTGCGGGCGTTGATCGCCAGCCGCACGAGCAGGTCGCTGCGGTCGCTCTCGGGCAGGTCCGGCGTGCGCTCCAGGGTGAGCGACAGCCCGAGGATCGAGGTGAGCGGGCTCCGCAGCTCGTGTGAGACGGCGGCCAGGAACGTGTTCTTCATCTCGTCGAGGGCGCGCAGCCGCTCGGCCGCGTCGCGCTCGCGTTGCTCGGATTCCCGGAGGGCCTGCTCGGCGAGCTTGCGCTCGGTGATGTCGAACACGACACCCTGCAGCAGCGACGGCTCGCCGGCACCGTCGTGCAGGAAGGTCGTCTCGTCGTGGATCCAGACGGTCTTGCCGTCGGGGCGGCGGATGCGGTACTCGGCGCGCCAGGGCAGCCGTTCCCGGATCGAGGCCAGGTACGACTCGCGGAGTGCATCCCGCTCGACCGGATCCATCAGCGAGAGCCAGATCTCGGGATCGGCCATCCAGCGCTCCGGAGAGACGCCGGCGATCTCCTCGATCTGCGGGCTGATGTAGATCGTCTCCATGTCGGCGTCCGGCCGGTCGAGGTAGATCGCCGCGGGCACGTGCTCGACGATCGCCCGGTATCGCTCCTCGGCCTGGCGCAGGTGTTGCTCCGACTCCTTCTCGGCGGTGATATCGAAGCGCACGCCCTGCCAAAACCGCGGCGATCCGTCGGCGTCGCGCACGAGCACCGCTTCGTCGCGGACCCACACCCAGTGGCCGTCCTTGTGCCGGAGGCGGTACTCGCAATGGAAGGGTCCGCCCGCCTCGTCGGCGGCCCGGTTGGCCGCCAGCGCGCGCTCGCGGTCATCGGGGTGCAGCGCTGCCTCCCATTGATGCGAGAGGCCCCACTCGCCGTGCGCATAACCAAGAAGCCGTTGCGTCTGCGGGCTGGAGAAGATCTCGTCCCCGTTCTCGACGTCCTCGATATAGGTAACGGCCGGGATCTGTTCGATCAGTGTCCGGTACCGCGCCTGTGCTTCCTGCAGCTCGCGACCGGTGATCTCGCGCTCGATCGCGGCGCCGACGGTGTTGGCAGTGAGCGCGAGCGCCTCGACATCGGCGTCGACCCATCGCTGTTCGTCGTCGAACCGCGCGACGCTGATATAGCCCCACCACGTCCCGGCCACCACGACCGGGATGGCGATCAGCGACCGGACGCCGTATCCGCCGACCCGCAGCGCCTCCTGCTCCGCCGCGGGGAAGTCGCGGACGTCGCCGTGGATCGGCCGCCCCGCGGCGAACTCGGCCGCCCAGCGTCCGAGGCCGCCCGCTTCCCACGCGAAGATCTGCGTCGATGGGCCGGCCTCCTCGCCCACCGCGTGGTCGATCCAGGCCTCGACGAGTCGCACGCCCAGCGCACCGTCCGGAAGCTCCTCGTTGCGCCACAGGGCGCACCGTGACGCTCCACCGGCGTGCCCCAGTCTTGTCAAGACCTCGAGCAGATGCTCCTGCCAGGAAGGAGACCGCAGGAATCGCTCCGCCGCGAAGCTCGTGGCCTCCAAAATGGCGTCGCGCCGGGCGATCGCATCGGCCGCCATCCGGTTCTCGGTGACGTCTTGCAGCACACCCTGCCAGCAGGGGTTGCCGTTGGCGTCGCGCACCTGCACGGCGTGGTCGTGGAGCCACACCACGCGTCCGTCGGCCGCGATGATCCGGTACTCGGTGTCGAATGGCTCGCCGGAGGCGTTGGTGCGGTCCGACTCCTCGAGCACGCGGTCGCGATCGTCCGGATGCAGCATGTGCACCCACAGATCGGGATCGCGGAGGCGCTGCTCCGGGCTGTAGCCGGTCAGCTCCTCGTACCGCGGGCTGATGTACAGGGCGGTCGCGACCTCGTCGACTGCATCGGTGTAGACGGCGACCGGCAGTTGTTCGATCAGGGAGCGGTAGCGCTCCTCGGCCTCCCGCAGCCGCTCTTCGGCGTCCTTGCGTTCCGTGATGTCGTAGACGACGCCCTGCCAGTAGCGAGGTGTGCCGTCCGCGTCGCGGATGAGGTGGGCGTCGTTGTGCACCCAGATCACGCGGCCGTCGCGGGTGATCGACCGGTAGTCGATGTTCCAGTCATCTCCGATATCGCCCTCGTTGGACGCGACGACTCGATCCCGATCCTCGGGGTGCAGCCGCTCCTGCCAGAGCTTGGGCTCGGCAATCCATTCCTCGGGGGTGTAGCCGTAGACCGTCTCGACCTGCGGGCTGATGTAGGTCTCGAGGCCCGTCTCGGCATCCTCGATGTAGGTGATCGCCGGCAGTTGGTCGACTAGGGTGCGGAACCGGTCCTCGGCAAGGCCCAGCGCGTCCTCGGCCAGCCGGTGCGCGGTGATGTCGGCGAAGGCGCCCTCGACCATGCGGACACCGTTGCGCTCGGTCATCACGGCTTGGTCGTGGACCCAGACGACCGCGCCCGACCGGTGGAGCATGCGGTATCGAGCGTCGAACGGCCGGCCCTCGGTCTTGAGCCGCCGCCACCCGGCAAGCACCTCGTCCCGGTCGGCCGGATGGATCAGATTGTTCCAGGCATCGTCATCGGCAAGCCAGTCCGCGACCGGGACACCGACGAGCGACTCGATGCTCGGCGCGACCCAGCGATCGCGCGAGTCACCGTCTGCATTGAAGCTGATTTGGTAGGCGACGATCGGCAGGTTGGTGAGCAGCTCGCGCCACCTGGTCTCGGCTTCCCGCAGCTCCTCCTCCGCGTGGTGCCGAGCCGTCATGTCCACGATGACACCCTGGTAGATCGGCGAGCCGTGCGCGCCGGGCCCGACCGGGTTGGCCTCGTCGCGCACCCACAGCCACGCGCCCGCGGCGGTGCGCAGCCGGTACTCCTGGGAGAACGCTTGGTTGGAATCGGTGGCGGCGTGCCATGCGTCGATCACCCGAGCAACGTCGTCGGGATGCACGTGATCGGTCCACGCCTCAGGGTTCTGCAGCCACGACTCTGCGGGCACGCCGAGCACGGTCTCGATCTGGGGGCTGATGTAGTCGGCCGGCGCGGTGCCGGGCGAAAAGGCCGTGTCCCACGAGTAGGCAATGGCCGGCACTCGCTCCACGAGCGTGCGGTAGCGCTCCTCGGCGGCCAGGGCGCGCGCCTCAGCCTCCTTGCGCTCCGTGATGTCGTAGAGCACGCCTTGCGCGACGGTCGGGCGGCCGTATTCGTCGGGTTGGTGGAAATGCGACTCGTCGTGAACCCATCGCACCGTGCCGTCGGGCCGCGCGATGCGGTACTCGAGCGCGCACGGCGTCCGGTCGCGGTCGGCGGCGTCGGAGGCCGCGACGACGCGGTCGCGGTCCTCCGCGACGATCTGCGCGGCCCAGTCCTCCATGTGGTCGCGCGGCGTCACGCCGAACAGCTGCTCGATCTGCGGGCTCACGTAGAGGTAGCGGTCCTCATCGGGAACCCAGCTGTAGGAAACGGCCGGCGACTCGGTGATGAGCGCGTGAAGGTCGTCGCCCCCGCGCGGCGTCGGCTCGGCGCCGACCCCCGGGAGCCGGCGCCGGCGAATCGCGAGCGCGACGGTGGCGACGAGCGCCACCATCGCCAGCAGCACCAGATCGGCGCCGACGGGGCTCTGCGTCAGGCTCCGGAGCCGCTCCCCGCCACCGGCGGCGACCCCGAGCGCGAACAGCACGCCGGCGGCCGCCACGACAAAGAGCACGTCGCGGCGGCCCGTCCCGCGGTGGGAGGGCGGCGTCGATTCACGTTTGCGCACGTCACAGCAAATATCGGAACGCGCGGCGGGGACTGAAACCGCCTCAGAAGCGGGCGAGACTCAGCATCGCCCGGTACAGATGGTCCGGGGTGGGCTCGGTGAATACGTGCTCGAGCGCTGTGGCGTAAGGCATTGCGGGAATGTCGGGCCCGCCGATGCGGACGATCGGAGCGTCGAGGTCGAACATCGCCTCTTCCGCGATCGTTGCCGCGATCTCCGCGCCGGCGCCGTAGGTGCGGTTGTCCTCGTAGACCACCATCGCCCGGGCGGTTCGACGCACCGAGGAAAGGATCGTCTCGGTGTCCAGCGGCGCGATCGTCCGCACGTCGACGATCTCGGTCTCGACGCCCTCGCTCTGCGCGAGCCGGTCGGCTGCCTCCAGACAGCGATGGAGCTCGTAGCCGTAGGTCACGACGGTCAGGTCGGTGCCGGGGCGTTTGATGTCGGCCGTGCCGATCGGTACGCGATGATCGGCCGGCGGCGCGTCGCCGGTCACGGCGCGATAGGTCTTCTTGTGTTCGAGGAACAGCACCGGGTCGGGGTCGTGGATGGCGCTTCGCAGCAGACCCGCTGCGTCCGCAGGGGTCCCCGGCATCACCACCTTGAGGCCGGGGATGTGCGCGTAGAACGCCTCGATCGACTGGGAGTGATACAGGGCGCCGTGGATGCCGCCGCCACAGGGGGCGCGGATCACCATCGGGCAGCCCCAGTCGCCGTTCGTGCGGTATCGCATCCGGGCGGCCTCCGAGACGATCTGGTCGAACGCCGGGTGGATGAAATCGGCGAACTCGATCTCGGCGACCGGACGCAGGCCGTGCAGCGCCATCCCGATCGCGACGCCGACGATGCCCGATTCCGCCAGGGGCGTGTCGATCACGCGCTGCTCGCCGAACTCCTCCATAAAGCCTTGCGAGACCTTGAACACGCCGCCGCGGGCGCCGACGTCCTCGCCCAGCAGCAGCACCCGATCATCGGCAGCCATCTCGTCGTGGAGGGTGTCGCGAATCGCCGAGACAACGTTCGTGCTCACGCGGAGGGCTCCTCGGCGAAGAGGTGCCGCGCGACGGTGGTCGGATCGGGATCGGGCGCTTCCCAGGCGGTCGCGATCGCCACATCGACCTCCTCCTTCACCTCGTCGTGCATGGCCTGCATTCGGTCGTGGTCGAGGAGACCGTGACGGATGAGGTATGCGGTGAACCGGTCGATCGGGTCGCGGCGCTTGTGCTCGGCGACCTCCTCCTTCGGACGGTAGCTCTTGTCGTCGTCATCGGAGGTGTGTGGCAGGTACCGGTAGGTCTTGCACTCGATGAGCGTCGGACCGTCGCCGGCGCGCGCCCGGTCGTGGGCGATGCGCATCGCCTCATAGCAGGCGAGGATGTCGCTGCCGTCCACGACGACGCCCGGCATGCCGTAGCCGGCGGCGCGGTCCGCGACGTCGCGCACCGCCATCTGCTTGTCCTGGCGCACGCTGATCGCGTACTCGTTGTTCTCGCAGATGAACACCACCGGGAGGTGGTGGATCGCCGCGAAGTTCAGCCCCTCGTGCCAGTCGCCCTCGCTCGTCGCGCCCTCGCCGAACCACGACGCCACCACCGCGTCCTCGTCGCGGTACCGCATGGCGTAGGCGATGCCCGCCGCGTGCGGCACCTGCGTGGCGATGGGGGAGGAGTGGCTGATGATGCCCAGACGGCGCGATCCCCAATGGCTCGGCATCTGGCGTCCGCCCGAGGACGGGTCGTCCGCTTTCGAGAAGACGCCGAGGAAGACTTCATAGGGCGTCACCCCGGCCACCAGCACCACGCCGAGATCGCGGTAGTACGGGACCCAGACGTCGATGCCGGGACGCAGCACTGCGGCGGTGCCCACCTGACAGCCCTCGTGCCCGGAGACCGGTACGACGAACGGTGCACGGCCCATTCGGTTCTGACGGAACGCGGCCTCGTCGATCAGGCGCGCGGTGAGCATCTGCCGCTGCATCCGCAGGAGGTCATCGGGCGACAGTCCGAGCGCCTCGTGCGGCGCCGCCGTCACCTGCGTGGACACCTCGTGTCTCCTCGCACTCTGCCGCGCAGTGTACACCGCTGTCCCGGGGGGATTGCTGCCGTGACGAACGCGGTTGTCACCCATACCCCCGGGGGGTATGCTCATGTTGTTCGACAGCGATCGCGAGGAGAGACCGTGCACACCGATCCGGTTTGCGGGATGAAGGTCACGCCCGAAACGGCGGCGGGGGCCTGGGAACACGATGGAACGACGTATTACTTCTGTTCGGTCGGCTGTCTGGCGCGCTTCCGTGAGGACCCGGAGCGCTTCCTTCGTCTGCGGCCGAACGAGCGCGGAATGTCCTGATACCCCCCGAGGGTAGGAACGCAAAGGAGGCACGATGACATACGGGTATGCGGCGAGCAAGGACGACCTGCAGTCGCGGCTGCGCAAGATCGAAGGGCAAATCCGCGGCCTGCAGCGCATGGTCGAGGAAGACGCCTACTGCATCGACATCCTGACGCAGGTGAACTCCGCGACGGCGGCGCTTCGCGCCGTCGGGATGGGTCTGCTCGACGGGCACGTTCGCCATTGCGTGGCGGAAAGCATCGAGGCGGGCGACGGCGACGCGAAGATTCAGGAGCTCATGGCCGCGGTCGGCCGGTTTGCGGGGAAGTGAGTCTGCGGTGCCGACAAAGGAGTTCGTGCTCGACATCGAGGGGATGACCTGCGCGTCGTGCGTGCGCAAGGTCGAGCGCGCCCTCGACGACGTCGACGGGGTGGAGGCCTCGGCCGTCAACCTCGCCAATCGCACGGCGACCGTGCGGGGCGACGTGGCCGGCGTCGATCCGTTGATCGGTGCGGTCGTGCATGTCGGCTATGGCGCGCGGGCGCACGATGGGCACCGCGATCCTGCCGACGAGGAGCGGTCGTACCGCCGCCGTCTCGTCGTGGCGGCACCCCTGACGCTCGCCATTCTGTTCCTGACGTTCGCCGTCCCCGCGTGGGGGCCCGCCGCGACGATGAGCTGGGCGCTCGCGACTCCGGTCGTGTTCTGGGCCGGGTGGCCGTTCTTCCGCAACGCGGTGCGCTCGGCTCGGCACGGGGCGACCACCATGGACACGCTGATCGCGCTTGGCGCGCTCTCGGCGTATCTGTATTCCTCGTGGCTGGTCATCGCGGGATGGTCCAACGGCGGCGAGGTAGACCCCTACTTCGACACGGCGGCCGTGATCGTGACTCTCATCCTTGTCGGCAAGACACTCGAGGCGCGCGCGCGGTCGACGGCCGGCGACGCGTCGCGGGCGCTGCTCGACCGCGCCGCGACCGAGGCCACGCTCCTGACGGAAGCGGGCGAACGCCGGATCTCGATCGACGAGCTGCGTCCCGGGATGCGCGTCGTGGTGCGCCCGGGCGAGAAGATCCCCGCCGACGGCGTCGTCCGGGAGGGGACGTCGTGGGTCGATCTATCGCTCCTCACCGGGGAGTCGGCCCCGGTCGACGTGCACGCCGGGGACGACGTCGTCGGCGCCTCGATCAACGGCGACGGCCGGTTGGTCGTCTTCGTGACCACGGTGGGCGCGGGGACCAAGCTCTCGGAGATCGTCCGGCTGCTGCAAGCCGCGCAAGGTTCCAAGGCGCCCGTCCAGGCGCTTGCCGACCGGATCTCGGCGGTGTTCGTGCCGATCGTGCTCGGGCTCGCCGCCGTCACCTTCCTCGGTTGGATCGCGTGGGGCGAGGCCACCGCGGGCCAGGCGCTGCTGCACGCCACGGCAGTCCTGCTCATCGCATGCCCGTGCGCGCTCGGTCTTGCGACACCGGCGGCGATCATGGCGGGCACGGGCCGGGCGGCCGAGCTGGGAATCCTGTTCAAGAGCGGCGGGGTCATGGAGGCGGCCCGCGTCATCGACACCGTGTTGCTCGACAAGACGGGGACGATCACCGAGGGCGCCATGCGCCTCGTGGCGATCGAGACCGTCGCAGGCGCGGAGCCCGACTCGGTGCTCGCGCTTGCCGCGGCGGTCGAGATGGGATCGGAGCATCCGATTGCCCGCGCGGTGATCGCCGGCGCCCGGGAGCGTGGCATCGCCGTCCCGGATGCGGCCGAGCATCGTGTCGAACCCGGCGCCGGCGCAGGTGCCCACGTCGACGGTGTGTCCGTCTGGGTCGGGCGTCCGGCCGAGCTTCCCGACGAGCTTGCGTCGGTGGCTGCCGCCGGCGCGGCGCGCGGAGAAACCGTCGCAGTGGTCGAGCGCGACGGCCGCCCGGTCGGCCTGCTTGCCGTGAGCGATCGAGTGAAGCCCGACGCGCCTGCAGCGATCCGGCGACTCCACGAGTTGGGCCTTCGTGTCGGGATGCTCACGGGGGACCGCACGGCAACGGCGGCGGCGATCGCCGCCGGTGTGGGAATCGATCCCGACGGGCTTCGCGCCGAGGTCCTCCCCGGTGACAAAGTGGGCGCGATCCGGACCGACGAGGCGGCCGGCTTCCGAGTCGCCTTCGTGGGCGATGGTCTGAACGATGCGCCGGCCCTGGCGAGCGCGACGGTTGGTATGGCGATGGGGACCGGGACCGACGTGGCGCTGGCGGCGGCCGATGTCAATCTTCTCGGGCCGGGGCTCGCCGGCGTGGCGGATGCGCTGGCGCTCGCTCGGCGGACGTATCGCGTCATCCGCCAGAACCTCTTCTGGGCCTTCGCCTACAACGTCGTGATGATCCCGCTCGCGATGATCGGGGTGCTCGACCCGATGTGGGCTGCCGCGGCGATGGCGATCTCCAGCGTCACGGTGGTCGCCAACGCACTGCGACTTCGGCGCTTCGATTCGGCGCGAACCCCGTAGCATGGGTGGCATGGCAGCCCCGATCGACGTCACCGACGAGACCTTCGAGCAGGTCGTCGTCGAGGGATCCAAGACGACCCCGGTGGTCGTCGATCTCTGGGCGGACTGGTGCGGCCCCTGCCGCACGCTTGGGCCGGTGCTCGAGAGGGTTGCGGAGGAGCGCCAGGGAGCGTTCACCCTCGCAAAGATCGACGTCGACGCCCAGCAGGTCGGCAACGCGCTGCTCGGGGCCGTTCGGTCCCAAGGGATCCCGACGGTGATCGCCTTCCGAGACGGGCAGCCGGTGAGCATGTTCATCGGTAACTACCCGGAGGACGAGGTCAACCGGTTCATCGACTCGATCCTGCCGACCGACGCGGAGATCGAGGCCGCCGAAGCCGCCGACGAGCTCGCCGCCGGCGACGTCGGGGAGGCGGAGACGGGGTTCCGCGATGCGCTCGAGAAGGAGCCGGAGAATCGCGACGCCGCCCTCGGGCTCGCGCGGATTCTGATCGACCGCGGCGCCGTCGACGAAGCCCGTCCGCTCGTGATGCCGCACCTGCCCGACCCCGAGGCGGAGCACCTGCACGCGCGCCTGGAGATCGCCGAGTGGGCGAGCGAACCCGCCGACGGCACGATCGGCGCGGCGAAACACGCCGCCGCCGCCGGCCGGTGGTCCGAGGCGCTCGACGGCCTCATCGGCGGCCTCGACGAGGATCGCGACGCATCCCGCCAAGCGCTCGTCACCGTGTTCGCGGCGCTCGGGGACGACGACCCGATCGTTCCCGAGTACCGGCGAAGGCTGGCGGCCGCACTCTATTGAGCCGGCGCGCATGAGCGAAACCCACGAACGGATCCGCGCTTGGTGGAACGCCGACGCGACCGTGTACGACGACGCCGCGGGTCACGCCCTTTCCGATCCCGTCGAGGCTGCCGCGTGGCGCCGCGCGCTGGAGCGCACGCTGCCGCCGACGCCGGCCCGCGTGCTCGACGCCGGCACCGGCACCGGGTCGATCGCGCTGCTCGCGGCCGAGCTCGGCTACGAAGTCACCGGCGTGGATCTCTCCGAGGACATGCTCGAGCGCGCGCGGGCGAAGGTCGCGGCGCAGGGTCTCGATGTGACGCTCGTGCACGGTCCGGCCGAGAGCCCGCCGGAAGGCCCGTTCGACGCCGTCGTCGAACGCCATGTGCTCTGGACGATGCCCGATCCTGCGGGTGCGCTCGCCGCATGGCGGGCGGCGACCCGTCCCGGTGGGCGTCTCGTCCTGCTCGAGGGCTCCTGGGGTGGAGAAGGACCGTTCGTCGCGGCGGCCGAGGCGCTCGCCGGACTCATCCAGCGCGCCTACGGCATCGACGAGCACCATCACGACGTGTATCCCGACGACCTGCCCCTGCCGCTGCAGGGCATGCGCTCGCCGGAGCCGTACCTCGATGCGGTCGCGGCCGCGGGCTGGAGCCGGATCCGGATCGCGCGTCTGCGCGACGTCGAGTGGACCATCGCGCGGCGGCAGCCGTGGCCGCTCGGAATCCTCACCCAGCGGCCTCGCTACGCGATCGTCGCCGAGGCGTGATCGAGCGCACCGCTTACCGGCGACGGGCGATCCAGAGGTCGGTTCGATAGGGAAGGGTCACCACGGCCCCAGGCGGTATGAGCGCCCGCGCCCGATCCTCGACCGATGCCCGCTCCACCGCCGGCAGGCGCGCGATGAAGCTGATCGAGGAGACGCGGGTTGCGACGCCGTCGGCGTCGAGTCGCTGCTCGTGCCGCACGGTGGTCCGCTCGAGCGGGGCGAAACCCGTCGCCCAAGCCGGGGACTCTCGCCAGGGCGACGTCCGGTGTCCCGGTGTTTCCTCGCGATACGGCTCGATCAGTGCGGTCAGCGCCGCCTGGATCGGCGCCGCGTCGTCACGCACATTCCAGATGAGGGCGAGCGTCGCGTCGGGCCGCAGGACCCGATGGAGCTCTTCGACCGCGCGTGTGGCGTCGAACCAGTGGAACGCCTGCGCGACGGTCGCGGCATCGACGCGCCCGTCCGCAAGGGGAATGGCTTCCGCGAGCCCGCCGATCGTCCAGGCGGCGGGCACGCCGACGTGCAGCGTGTCACGCATACCCGCGACGGGCTCGACCGCCAACACCGTTGCGCCGGTTGCGACAAGCGACCGCGTGAGCTTGCCCGTGCCCGCCGCCAGGTCGAGCACGCGCATTCCCGTACGGAGACCGAGTTCGCGTACGAGGATCGCGATCGCGTCGTCGGGATAGTCCGGGCGGCCGCGTTCGTACGCCTCGGGGGAGCGATCGAATCCGATCGCCGCGGCCGGATGAACCTCAGGCGGCATCCGCCGCGGGGGACAACAGGCGCGCCACGTCCTCGGGCGGCGCCGAGAACGACAGATCGAAGACCGTCGCGAGGTGTCGCTCCAGCACGGGGCGGACCTCGGCCACCGTGACGTCGCGGCCGAGCAGCCGGGAGAGCGAGGTCACGCCGTGCTCCGGAAGCCCGCAGGCGACGATCCCGTCGAACCAGCTCAGGTCGGTATCGCAGTTGACGGCAAAGCCGTGGAGCGTCACGCGCGTACGCAACAGACGCACGCCGATCGCGCATACTTTCTCGTCGCCCGCCCACACCCCGGTCTGGACGTCGTCGCGACGACCGACGGTCGCGCCGAGGTCGGCGCAGGCGCGGATGACGACCTCCTCGAGACGGCGCAGATAGCCGGCGGCGTCCGGCCGGGGGCCCAGGCCCAGGATCGGGTAGCCAACGAGCTGGCCGGGGCCGTGAAACGTAAACGAGCCGCCCCGGTCGATCTTCCGCACGAGCCCGCCGCGCGCCGCCACGGCGGTTTCGTCCCACAGCAGCTCGTCGTCCTTCGCCCGGCGTCCGGCCGTGAACACGGGCGGATGCTCGAGCAGGATCACGGTGTCGGGGATCTCCTCCGCGAGCCGCCGTTCGCCGAGCGTGTGCATCGCCGCGTTCGCGCGGTCGTAGGGGACCGGCTGTTCGGGCGCGAGCAGCCAGCCGTGCCCGGTGCTCACAGCCCGAGGTCCTCCGCGAAGTCCCAGGTCTGCAGGTTGTGCTTGACGCGAGCGAGGAAGCGAGTCGCGAGCTCGCCGTCGATCAGCCGGTGGTCCCACGACATCGAGATGTAGACCATGTGCCGAACCGCGATGGCGTCCTCCTCGACGACGACCGGCCGCTTCTGGATCGCATCGAGCGACAGGATCCCGGCGTTGGGCTGGTTGATGATCGGGACCGACGCGAGCGATCCGTACGGACCGGGGTTGGTGATCGTGAAGGTCGCCCCCTGCACCTCGTCGGGCTGCAGTTCGTGCGATCGGGCCCGCGCCGCGAGGTCCGCGATCGCCCGGGCCACCCCGACGGTGTTCATCGCGTCGACGCCCTTGATGACCGGGACGATCAGCCCGGCGTCGTAGGAGACGGCGATGCCCATGTCGACCGAGTGCGGCGTAACGATCTGGTCGCCGTCGATCCGGGAGTTCACGAGCGGGAACTCGTGCAGCGCGTCGACCGTCGCGCGGACGACCATCGGCAGATACGTGAGCTTCACGCCGTACGTCCGTGCAAAGCCCTCCTTGGCCGCCTCGCGAAGCCGGACGATCCGCTCGACGTTGACCTCGACCATCGTCCACGCGCGCGCCGTCTCGTTGACCGAGGCGAGCATGTGGGTCGCGATCGCCTTGCGGATGTGCGACATCGGCTGGACGTCTTGGCCCTCGGCCGATACGACGGCCGGCGGGGCGACGGTAGCCAGCGCGGGAGCTGCGGCGAGCGGCGCGCTCGGCACCGCCGCCGCCGGCGCGGTCGCGCCGCCCGCGGCGGCCAGCACGTCGGCCTTTGTGATCCGACCCCCGTCGCCGGTGCCGACGACGGTCGCGAGGTCGATCGCATGCTCGCGGGCGAGGCGTCGGACGATCGGGGAAAGGATCTGCGAACGGGGCCCCCGGTCGGGTACGGCGACGGCCGGCGCCGGGGCCATCGCGGCGGGCACGGCCGCGGCGACCGGCGCAGCCGGTGGCTCGACCGCTGCCGGGGTGGCGGGCGCGCCCGCGCCGTTGCCCGAGGTGCCGGTGCCGTCGTCGATCTCCATGACGTCGGTGCCCACGGGCACCGTCGCTCCCTCGGCCACGAGGAGCTTGGTGACGGTGCCGGCGACCGGTGACGGGACCTCGGTGTCAACCTTGTCGGTCGAGATTTCGAACAGGGGCTCGTCGCGCTCGACGGTTTCCCCTTCGTTCTTCAGCCACTTGAGGATGGTGCCCTCGACGATGGTCTCGCCGAGCTGGGGCATCTGGATGGTCGTCACACGGTCTCCTTACCAGGCGGACAGGCGGTCGACGGCGGCCTCGATATCGGCCACCTGCGGAAGGAACGCGTCCTCGAGCGGCGGCGAGAACGGCACGGGGTGGTTGGGCGGCGCCAGGCGCATCACGGGGGCGTCGAGATGCTCGAAGGCGCGCTCCGCGATGACGGAGGCGACCTCCGAACCGATGCCGAGCGTCCGGAACGACTCGTAGAGCACGAGCGCGCGCGACGTCTTCTCGATCGAGCGAAGCACCGTTTCTTCGTCGAGGGGGTAGACGGTGCGCAGGTCGACGACCTCGACCGAGACGCCACGGCCGGCAAGCGTCTCCGCGGCCTCGAGCGCCTTGTGGACGAGCGCGCCGTACGTGACGATCGTGACGTCGTCGCCGGCCCGCTTGACCTCGGCGCTGCCGATCGGCACCAGCAGTTCCGGATCCTCCGGGACCTGCTCCTTGATCCGCCGGTACAAGGCCTTGTGTTCGAGGAACACACACGGGTTGTCGTCGCGGACCGCCGACTTGAGCAACCCCTTGGCGTCGCTCGGGAAGGCGGGGCAGATGACCTTGATGCCCCCCGTGTAGGCGAACCACGGCTCGGGGTTGATCGAGTGGAAGTTGGAGGCACGTACGCCCCCGCCGCTCGGCGCGCGCAGGACGACCGGCAGCGGCACGCCCGAACGGTAGTGATAGCGGGCGAGCACGGTCGTGATCTCGTCGAAGCCGCTCGACATGAAATCGGCGTACTGGAACTCGGCGACGGGCCGAAGCCCTTCCATGGCCGCGCCCACCGCCATCCCGACGATCGTTTCCTCGGCGATCGGGGTGTCCACCACGCGCTCGGGACCGAATCGATCGAGGAACCCCTCGGTCACTTTGAAGGCGCCGCCGTAGACGCCGATGTCCTCGCCGAGCATGAAGACGCGCTCGTCGCGCTCCATTTCCTCCCACAGGGCCTCGGCGATCGCGACGAGGTAGGTCGCCTGGCCGTCCTCGGAACGCTTCCCGCGCGGCTCGGCGCCGTGGCCGGCCGCCGCGGCCTCGACCTGCTGGCTCGCCATCACGTCCCCTCCGTCCCGCCGCCACGGCCGGGCTCGGAGCGCCAGTAGCCGTCCTCGACCCAGACGCCCTTGTTCACGTCGCCGGGCTCGGGAAAGGGAGAGGCAAGGGCGTATTCGTGTGCCGCCTCGAAGACGGTCTCGACGCGCGCAGTCATCTCGGCGATCGAGGCGTCGTCGACGAGCCCGCGCTCGCGGAGGTGCGTCTCAAAGTTTGCGACCGGGTCCTTGGACAACATGTAGTGCTCGAGCAGCTCACGCGGCACGTACTTGGCAGGGTCGTGTCCGGCGTGACCACGCCACCGCAGCGACACCGATTCGATCAGGGTCGGCCCGCCACCGCCGCGTGCCCGCTCGACCGCCTCGCTCGCGGCCTCGAACACCTCGAGCACCTCGGTGCCGTCGACCCGAATGCCGGGAATGCCGTAGGCGGCCGCGCGCTCGGCGATCGTGGGCACCGCGAACTCCTTCTCGTTGGGTGTCGAGTACGCGAACTGGTTGTTGTTCACCACCCACACGACCGGCAACCGCATGATCGCCGACGTGTTGATGGACTCGTGCCACCGCCCATTCGAGGTGGCGCCGTCGCCGCAGATCGCCATCGCGACGCGGCCGTCGCCCGCCCGCTGGTATGCCCACGCCGCCCCGACGGCGACCGGATATGCAATCGGAAGGTGCGACATGACAGCGAACGTGCGGTGGCCGTCCCAGTCGCCGATGTGACTGTTGCCGTCGCGGCCGCGGAGATACCCGTCGATCCGACCCCAGAACTGGGCAAGCACCCGGTTGAGGTCGAGGCCTTTGGTGAGCTGCGCCGTGAGGTCGCGGTGCGTCGGGAACAGCGAGTCGCGCTCCTGCAGGGCATAGACGGTGCCGACGTGGGTGCCCTCCTGGCCACGACCCGAGTAGATCGCGCCCGGCAGGCGCCCCTGTCGGTAGAGCGCCTCGAGCCGCTCGTCGACGTAGCGGGCCAGCTTGAGCATGTACAGGATCTCGCGCAGCTGCTCGTCGCCCAGCGGCTGGTCCGCCGCCGCCGCGTTCGATGCGAGTGTGGTCGCCACGTTCCTCCTACGGAGTGTGCAAAGACTTGCCGGCAAGTGCGAGCATCGCCTCGCCGAGCCCTTCGGACAACGACGGGTGCGGGTGGATGTGCGCCGCGACGTCGCTGGGCGATGCCTCCCACGACGTGATCAGCATGGCCTCGGCCACGAGGTCGGTCACGTGCGGGCCGATCATGTGGACGCCGAGCACGGGCCCGTCGCCGGCGGCGGCCACGACCTTCACGATGCCGCTCTCCGCAAGGATGTTGGCCTTGCCGATCGCGCGGAGATCCAACTGCTCCACCACGACGTCGTGCCCGGCCTCGACCGCCTGGGTCTCGGTCAACCCGACGCTCGCGATCTCCGGCGTGCTGTAGGTGACGCGCGGAATGTTCACGTAGTCGATCGGCGGCACGTCGATCCCGGCGATCCGCTCGGCGACCGCGATGCCCTCGGTAAAGGCGACATGGGCGAGCTGCAGCGGCGTCGCCGCGGCGTCGCCGACCGCCCACACGTGCGGCAGGCTTGTGCGGAGTTGCTCGTCGACCTGGACGAACCCCTTGGGGTCAAGCGCCACACCCGATGCGGCCACCCCGTCGGTGACCGGGCCGCGACCGACGGCGACGAGGCACAGGTCGGCGCTCACCGTTCGCGACTCGCCGTCGACCTCGTAAATGACGGTCGCCTCGGCCTCGCCGTCGACGATCGAGGTCACCGAGGCGCCGGCGGCGGCGGTGATCCCGCGCTTGCGGAACGCGCGGGCGAGCGCCGAGGAGATCGCCTCGTCCTCGAGCGGTGCCAGTCGCGGCAGGGCTTCGAGCACGGTCACGTCTGCGCCGAACGAGCGATACAGGGATGCGAACTCGAGGCCGACGGCGCCGGCCCCGATGACGACGGCGGAGGTGGGGATCGCGTTGGCGCGGAGGGCCTCGTCGCTCGTCAGGACGCGCGTGCCCACCTGGAGTCCGGGCAGGAGCCTCGGCGCGGACCCGGTTGCGAGCACGACGTCCGTCGCTTCCACCGCCTGACCGTCGACCTCGACGTGTGGTCCCGCCGCGAGCGTCGCCGTCCCGTGCAGCACCTCGACGCCGCGCTGGCGCAGCAAGCCGGTGACGCCGTTCACGAGCTTGTCGACGATCCCGTCCTGGAACGCCTGGATCGCCGACCAGTCGGGCTCGCCGGCCGCCTTGATACCCCACGTCGCGGCCCGCTCGACGGTGTCGTACACCTCGGCCGATCGCAGCAGTGCTTTTGTGGGGATGCACCCGCGGAGCAGGCATGTGCCGCCGATCCGGGCGTCGCGGTCGACGAGGGCAACGCGCTTGCCGAGTTCTGCTGCGCGCAAGGCCGTGGAATACCCGCCGGTCCCGGCACCGATGACGACGACGTCGTAGGAGTTCCCCATGCGGGAATCAAGTCTACCGTCGTTCCCGTTGGCGGCCGGATTCCCCCGCCACCGCGCGTACCATCGCGGGCGTGGAGACGACCGTGGACCTCAAGGCCTCGCCTCTGGACGGCGAGCACCGGGCGCTCGGGGCCAAGCTCGGGCCGTTCGGCGGGTGGAATATGCCGATCGAATATCGAGGCGCCCTGGCGGAGCACAAGGCGGTCCGCGAGCGTGTGGGCCTGTTCGACCTGACCCATCTCGGCAAGGTGGACGTGGAAGGCCCCGGGGCGTGCGCCCTGCTCCAAGGGGTCATTACCAACGACGTCTCGACGGTCGCCGTCGGGGAAGCCCAGTACAACCTCGTCCTCAACGACGGTGGCGGCGTGATCGAGGATCTGATCGTCTACCGCATGGCCGAGGAGCGGTACTTCGTCGTTCCCAACGCGTCGAACACCAATCGTGTGCTGCAGATCCTGGGTGAGGCCGAGGCGCCCGCGACCGTCCACCTCATGTATCACCAGGACTGGTGCTTTCTCGCCGTCCAGGGCCCGGCATCGCCCGAGATCGTGTCCGGGCTGTTCCCGGAGGCGGCGGCCCTGTCGTTCATGCGGTGCACGGAATCGGCGTTTCGCCGGCGCCCCGTGATCGTGACGCGGTCCGGCTACACCGGCGAGGTCGGCTTCGAGCTGTTCACCTATCAGGACATCGCCGTGGATCTGTGGCGTGCCCTCCTCGCCGCGGTCGAGTCGGCCGGCGGGATGCCCTGCGGGCTTGCGGCCCGCGACGTGCTGCGCCTGGAGATGGGCTACCCGCTCTACGGCCAGGATCTGTTCGAGACCTCGACGGCGTTCGAGGCGGGGCTGTCGTGGGCCGTGGCGATGGACAAGGGAGCCTTCACCGGTCGTGCGGCGCTCGCGCGTCAGCAGGAGGAGGGGCTGCCCAGCATCCTGCGGGGTGTTCGGATGCACGAGCGGCGCCACATTCCGCGGGCGCATTGCCCCGTCTTCGTGGGAGACCAGCTGATCGGCGAGGTGACGAGCGGCACCTTCTCGCCGCTGCTCGAGACCGGGATCGGGCTCGCCTACCTGTGGCCCCCCGACGCCGCTGCGGTGGGGGACGAGGTGGAGGTCGATATTCGTGGGCGCCGGGGGCCTGCCACCGTGGTGCGGCCGCCGTTCGTGGAGCGCAGCCCGCGCTAGGACATCTCGACGGCGTGGACGAAATCGCGCGTGCCGGCGGTGCCAAATCGCACGTCGCGGATCATGCGATCGAGCGTGCGCAGCGCGCCCGGCGACGCGGGCATCGACGCGAGAATCAGGTAGAGGCCCGAGCCTGGGATTCCCGTTGCGCTGGCGGGCCCGTACCCCGGGGCCGCCACAAAGTAGGACCACCGGGTGGTCGTGCCGTGACGACGGCACTCGCCCGACCCGGTCGCGACGAAGTCACCGGGTGAGCGCGGGCGTCCCTCGAGCCACGACGGCCGGTGATCGACGATGACGCGCTGCGTGGTGATTTGACACCCGGCCTCATCGGTCACGCCGGCGAGCACCGGTCCCTTGGCGGCCAGGTAGTAGAAGTCGCTGGGGGCACCGACCTCGGCCGCGTCGATCCGTGTGGCGAGCAGGCCCTGGCTCGGGATCATCTGCGCCTCGGCGCCGCCGGGCCCCGGAGACGCGGTGAGCCCCAGATAGGCCGAGGTGTCGTCGGAGGGTCGGGCGATCCAGCCCGGCGGCACGAGCGCCGAGACCCCGTAGGCCGACACGCGCGTGAGCGCCGCATCGGCGCCCACAGCTGCTTCCGGCGCCGCTCCGAAGGATGCGTCGGCGGCGCAGCCGGCGGCCCCGAGCATGACGAGAACGGAAACGGCAATCGAACGGACCAGGTCTGGAACCTCCGGCCCGGAGAATACGCTTCCGAGCAGGTCCCTGAAAGGCTGGATCAGGCGGCGCCGGCCGGGGGCTCGGACAACCGCTGCCCCTCAACGATCGGGATACAAAACGCGACCCGCGTGCCGCCGCCGGGGAGTGGGTCCGACCACAGGACCCCGCCGTGCTCGGTGATGATCTGGCGCGCCAAATGCAGCCCCACGCCGACCCCCGACTTCTCCTTGCGCAAGGTCGCCTCGCCGGTCGAGAACGGCTGCTCGAAGGCTCGAATGGCAAGCCGGCGGTCCAGGCCCTCTCCACGGTCGGTCACGCCCACGACGATTCCTTCGTCGAGCAGGCGTGCGGCGAGCTCGACCGCGGCGTCGGCCGGCGAGTACCGGCAGGCGTTGTCGAGGAGCTCGCGCACGACGCCGCCGATGCGTGGCCCGTCGGCGACGGCCCGCAGTTCGTCGGTCACCGACGCGCGAATCGCGACGGCGGGGTACTCGCGGCCGACCTCATCGACAGCGTGGCGGATGAGCGGCGCGAGGTCCATCGGCGTGCGGTCGAGCGCGAACGTGCCGCGCTCGAGGTCGGCGATCGTGATGATCTCATCGACGATGCCCATCAGCTTGTCGAGCGAGGCGGCGAGCTGGCCCAGGAAGTGATCGCGTTCCTCCGGCGGTACCGACGGGTTACGCAGCACGTGGGCGATGCCCTTCGCGACCGTCACCGGGGTACGCAGCTCGTGAGAGATGTTCGCGAGAAAGTCCGCCTTGGCCGAGGTCCCGTTGGCGACGGATGCGCGAAGACTCTCGAGCTCGTCGGCGAGTTCCTGCTCGCTCGCGACCAGGCGGGCGACCTCAATGCCGAACGACGTCGCGACGACGGGGGAGAGCACTGCCGCGCCCGTGAGGGCGGCGCGAATCGCAGCGAGCAGCGCCTCGGGACCGTCTTCGCGCAACACATAGCCGGCGGCGCCGGCGGCGAATGCTTCGGCGACGACCGCCGCATCGCGCGAGGACGAACGCGCCACCACACGGGTGCCCGGCGTCGATGCGCAGATACGCCGGATGAGCTCGGCCCCGCCGACGCCGCCAAGACCGAGATCGGCCGTCACCACGTCGGGGCGCGACCGAGCCGCGGTCTCGATCGCCCGGAAGGCGTCAGACGTCACGTCGACGACGAGATCGGGCGCCTCTCGCAGCAGCAGGTACTGCAAGTAGGCCACCTCGTCGGCGGCATCGCACACGAGCACCGTTGCACCCATCTTGCTGGGATATCGGCCCCGCCCGGGCGGGGTTGAGATGTCGGCCCGACGGGGGACGGAACCCGTGGGCGACGCGGGTTACTGCACGATGCCGGTGCGGATCGCGATCGCGACCGCCTGGGCGCGGTCGTTCGCGCCGAGCTTCTCGAAGATCCGCTCGAGGTGCGTCTTGACGGTGTGCGGACTGATTCCCAGTTCGGACGCCACCTGGCGGGTCGTGGCCCCATCCGCCACCTTCTGCAGGATCTCGCGCTCCCGCTTGGACAGCGGCGTGGACCGCGGCTCGTCGCCCGCGCTCCGCGCTTCCTCGATAAAGGTCTTGGTCAGCTGCGGGTGGATCACCGCGTTGCCCTCGATCGCGTTGCGGGCGGCGTCGACGAGCGCGTCGGGGGTGGCGTCTTTGAGGAGGTAGCCGGACACGCCCGCCTGGATTGCCTCGGACACGGCGCCGCGGGATTCGTCGACCGTGATCAGGATGACCTTGGTGTCGGGCGCCGCGTCCTTGATGCGACGCGTCGCCTCGATCCCGTCCATCCCGGGCATCCGGACGTCCATGAAGACGACGTCGGGCGAGAGCGCGCGGGCCTGCTCGACGGCCTCCTCGCCGGTGCCGGCTTCACCGACGACGACGATCACGTCATCGGACAACTCGAGCGCGGTTCGCAGACCCTCCCGTGTCACGGGGTGGTCATCCACGATCAGCGCGCGGATCGACGCCACTGCGCCTCCTCAATCGGTCGGTCCCGGGTACCCTAGGTATCGGCAAGTCTATGCCCGGATGAGCAGGTGATCAGTATGCAGGAAGAGTTCGAGACGTCGACGGCTCGCGCGACGAACGACGACGCGACGACGGGTGTCCTTTCCGAGGAACGGGTGCGCGGCGCGCTCATGCAGGTCTTCGATCCGGAGCTCGGCATCAACATCGTCGATCTGGGTCTCGTCTACGAGGTCGACGTGCACGACAACGGCGACATCGACATCCAATACAGCCTGACGACGATGGGTTGTCCCATCGGGCCGCTGATCGAGGATCAGATGCGCGCGTTTCTCGCGCCGATCGACGGCATCGGCGAGGTCCGCCCCGAGCTCGTCTTCCGGCCGGCGTGGAGTCCCGAGATGATGTCCGAGGAAGCCAAGGCCGCGCTCGGGATCTTCTAGGCGCACCTCGCCTTGACGAAGCGCTCCCCCTGTGGGGTACTTGTTGCACCTGCAAGATCGGTGCAGGCAACCGAGGGCACGAAGGGGGGACGCCATGATCCGCACCCGCTGTCGCGGTCTCGTGGCCGCGATGATCCCGGCGCGCCTGTGCTGTTTGCCGACCGCGCACTAATTCACCGATCCGGCACGCCACGTCCCGCACCCATCGTTCGTCTAGGAGGTTGCTGCAATGGCCGAGTACGCCAACCCCGATGTGCTGGTCTCCACCAAGTGGCTGGAGTCGAACCTCGATGACCCCGACGTCCGCATCATCGAGGTCGACGAGGACACGACCGCCTACGAGAAGGGCCACATCCGTGGCGCCGTCGCGTGGGATTGGACCACCGACCTGCACGAAGCGGTCGGCCGCGAGTACAAGGACCAGTTCGGCTTTGCCGATCTGCTCGCCGACGCCGGCGTCGGCCCCGACACCGCGGTGATCCTGTACGGCGGCAACAACAACTGGTTCGCGGCCTACGCCTACTGGCTGCTCAAGCTTCGCGGTTTCGACCAGGTGCAGTTGCTCGACGGGGGCCGCAAGAAGTGGGAGCTCGAGAGCCGCGAGCTGGTCTCGGAGGTTCCGACCTACGAGCGCTCCGAGCACGTCTTCCTGGATGAGGAGCGGCCGCAGTTTCGCGCGTTCCGCGACGAGGTTCTCGCCAAGGTGGGTGGGGACGCCGCCTTTATCGACGTGCGTTCACCGGAGGAGTTCCGCGGGGAGAAGCTCGCCCCCGACCACCTGCCGCAGGAGCAGGCGCAGGTGCCCGGCCACATCTCGGGTGCGGCCAACATCCCGTGGGTGCAGGCCGCCAACGACGACGGCACGTTCAAGAGCGCGGACGAGCTCCGGGCGCTCTACGAGGCCCAGGGCATCGGCGCCGACCGCGAGGTGATCGCGTATTGCCGGATCGGGGAGCGAAGCTCGCACACGTGGTTCGCCCTGCACGAGCTGCTCGGGTACCCGGACGTCAAGAACTACGACGGTTCCTGGACCGAGTACGGCTCGCTCGTGGGCGTGCCGGTCGAGCTGGGGTAGCCGGCCGGCGGTCTAGGACGCGCCGCTTCGGCTCCACCGGAAGAGCCGGACTGCGATATCCAGGGTCACCAGGGTGAGCGTCATCCGCACCGCCCACGAATCGCCCGTGGTGGCCACGACGACGGCACCGACGACGACGAGTACCGCGGCGACGGCAACAGCCACGGTCTTCCACGTCTGGGGTGTTGCGGGTTGCGTTGCCATGTCTTTGAACCCCCCCTAGTCGTTCGGCCGCACGGTAGCGGGGGTGTTCCACGGGAGCAAATCCGACCCATCCGGTAGACTTTGTTCGAACTCGATCCGCCGGGATCGACACGGCAGGGGGGACCCGCGGTGGTCATCAGTCAGGAAGAGCACCTCAAGGAACTGAGCAAGGGTTACCGCTTCGACTGGAAGGACGACTCCCATTCCGTCTTCGAGCCGAAGCGGGGAATCTCGCCGGCCGTCGTCGAGGAGATCTCCCATCTCAAGTCCGAGCCCGACTGGATGCGCCAGCGCCGCCTGAAGGCACTCGAACACTTCGATCGCAGACCGATGCCCTGGTGGGGCGCCGATCTGTCGGCCATCGACTTTCAGAACATCTTCTATTTCATCCGCTCGACCGAGAAGCAGGCGGCGAACTGGGACGATCTCCCCGACGACATCAAGGGGACGTGGGACAAGCTCGGGATCCCCGAGGCCGAGAAGAAGTATCTCGGTGGCGTCTCCGCGCAGTACGAGTCCGAGGTCGTCTACCACAAGATCAAGAAGGAGCTCGACGACATCGGGGTGCTGTTCACCGATATGGACTCGGCACTTCGCGATTACCCCGATCTGGTCAAGGAGCACTTCGGCACGATCATCCCGTCCAACGACAACAAGTTCGCCGCGCTCAACACCGCGGTGTGGTCGGGCGGGTCGTTCATCTACGTGCCGCCGGGCGTGCAGGTCGACATCCCGCTGCAGGCGTATTTCCGGATCAACGCCGAGAACATGGGCCAGTTCGAGCGGACGCTGATCATCGCGGACGAAGGCAGCTACGTGCACTACGTCGAGGGCTGCTCGGCACCGATCTACTCGAGCGATTCCTTGCACTCGGCCGTGGTCGAGATCAAGGCGATGAAGGGCGCGCGGGTTCGCTACACGACCATCCAGAACTGGTCCACCAACGTCTACAACCTAGTGACGAAGCGCGCGGCCGCCTACGAGGACGCCGTGATGGAGTGGGTCGACGGCAACATCGGCTCGAAGGTCACGATGAAATACCCGTCGATCTATCTGCTCGGCAAGGGTGCGCGCGGCGAGGTGCTGTCGGTCGCGTTCGCCGGCAAGGGAATGCACACCGATGCCGGCGGCAAGGCGATCCACGCGGCGCCGTACACCACCAGCGTCATCACGTCGAAGTCGGTCTCCAAGGACGGCGGCCGCACGGGCTATCGCGGCCTCGTGCGCGTCGAGCCCGACGCACATCACGCGCGCTCCACCGTCCGCTGCGACGCGCTGATCCTCGACGACGAGTCGCGCTCCGACACGTACCCCTACATCGAGGTCGAGGACGAGACCGCCGCACTCGGTCACGAGGCCACCGTCTCGAAGGTCGGCGACGATCAGCTCTTCTACCTGATGAGCCGGGGTCTCACCGAGGTCGAGGCGACCGCGATGATCGTTAACGGCTTCATCGAGCCCATTACGCGCGAGCTGCCGATGGAGTATGCCGTCGAGCTCAACCGTCTGATCGAGCTGCAGATGGAGGGCTCCGTCGGATGACGACGTTCGATCGAGCTGCGCTCGACGCGCTGCCGATCGCCCCCGGAGCAACCGGCGCGATCCGCGAGCGCGCCTTCGAACAGTTTGAGGCCTTGCCGATGCCCTCCCCGGAGACCGAGGAGTGGCGCTACACCGATCTCACCGGCCTCGCGCTTGAGTTCTCGCCGCACGTACCCGGGCACCGCGACGACGCTCCCGCCTCGGCGAGCACCGACGCCTTCGCCGCCTCGATCGTGCAGCACAACTCGAGCGTGGTCATGACGACCTCGGGGCAGGACATCGCGGCCCAGGGCGTCGTGTTCTGCGACCTCGACGAGGCCGCGGAGAAGTATCCCGAGCTGGTGGAGCAGCACCTGCACGCGCTCGTGCCCACCGACCGGACGCGGTTCACCGCCTTGCACGGGGCGTTCCGGACGGGCGGCACGTTCCTGTACGTGCCCGCCGACGTCTCCGTCGCGCTGCCGCTGCAGACCCTCACGTACCTCGACGCCGACGGCGCGGCCGTGTTCCCGCACACGCTGCTCATCGCCGAGCGGGGGTCCGAGGTCACCTTTATCGACCGATACGCGTCACCCGACCTCGGGAGTGCGCTCTCCGATGCGATCACCGAGATCGTCGTCGGGGACGGTGCTCATGTCCGCTACGCCTCGATTCAGGAGTGGGGTGCCGGCGTGACGCATCTCGCCGTGCAGCGCGCGACCGTCGGTCGCGACGCGGACTACCGGTCGCTCGCGATCGGCTTCGGGGCGACGCTCGCGCGGGCGGAAGCCGAGACGATCCTGGCGGCGCCGGGTGGGTTCTCCGAGATGCTCGGCGTCTTCTTCGCCGACGACGATCAGCATTTCGACCATCGGTCGGTCCAGGACCACGTCGCGCCGAACTGCACGAGCGATCTCCTCTATAAGGGGGCGCTGCGCGACGAAAGCCGGGCGGTCTACAGCGGCTGGGTGCACGTGCGTCCCGACGCGCAGAAGACCCAGGCAATGCAGACCTCCCGCAACATGGTGCTGTCCGAGCGGGCGAAGGCCGACGCCATCCCCAACCTCGAGATCGAGGCGAACGACGTGCGTTGCGGGCACGCCGCCAGCGTCGGGCCTGTCGAAGAGGAGACCCTCTTTTACCTGGAAAGCCGCGGGATTCCGCCGGACGAGGCCGAGCGCCTGGTCGTGACGGGCTTCTTCCAGGAGGTACTTGATCGGGTCACGCTCGCCGAAGTCCGCCAGGGCGCCGAGCTTGCCATCCAAGAAGAGCTCCGGAGGTCGATGTGATGGCTGCGGTGCGGGTGTGTGCGACCGCCGACGTTCCGGCCGGGGAGGCCAGGCGGTTCGCCGTGGACGGGCAGGAAGTCGCGGTCGTCAACCTCGGCGATCAGGGCATGCGCGCGCTCGACGCCGTGTGCTCGCACGAGCGGTCGTTCCTCGACGAAGGGGAGATCGACGTCGCCGAGGGCACGATCGAATGCCCCAAGCACGGCTCGCTCTTCGACGTCGCGACCGGCGCGCCGCTCGGACTCCCGGCGATCAAGCCGGTGGCGACTTTCCCCGTGACCGTCACGGGCGACGATGTGTGGATCGAGGTGTGAACACGAGATGACGACGACAAACGGCACGATGCCGGCGACGTTGGAAGTTCGCGGCCTGCATGCGAGCGTGGAGGGAAAGCCGATCCTGCGCGGCATCGACCTGACCGTGCGCCAGGGGGAGATCCATGCACTCATGGGCCCCAACGGCTCGGGTAAGTCGACGCTGTCCAACGTGATCATGGGCCGCCCGGGCTACCAGGTGACCGAGGGCGCGGTGCTCCTCGACGGCGAGGACATCACGGCGCTGCCCGCCGACCAGCGTGCCAAGCGCGGGCTCTTCCTCGCAATGCAGTACCCGACGGAGATCCCCGGGGTTTCGGTCGTGAACTTCCTGCGAACGGCCTACCAGTCGGTCAAGGCGGAGCAGATCAGCGCGCTCGAGTTCCGCAAGCACATGAAGACGCAGATGGAGCGGCTGGGCATTGAGGACTCGATGGTGCAGCGCTACGTCAACCAGGGTTTCTCGGGGGGCGAGAAGAAGCGGAACGAGGTGCTGCAGCTCGCGGTGCTCGAGCCAAAGATCGCGCTGCTCGATGAGACCGACTCGGGCCTCGACATCGACTCGCTCAAGCTGGTGGCGGAGTCCGTGAGCGAGCTCGCCGGGCCCGAGCTCGGCGTGCTGATCATCACGCACTACCAGCGGATGCTGAACTACGTCACGCCGGCGTACGTGCACGTGATGATGCTGGGACGCATCGTGCGATCCGGCGGTCCCGAGCTTGCGCACGAGCTCGAGGAGAAGGGCTACGAGGGTCTGCGGCACGAGCTCGGGCTCGAGGAGGCCGCCGCCGAGGAGGCGCGTGCCTGACGTGACGCTCGACGCGGCGGCACTCCGGCGCGACTTTCCGATCTTCGAGCGAACGTTCGACGGGCATCGCCTCGTCTATCTCGACTCGGCGGCGACGTCGCACAAGCCGGCGTCGGTCATCGAGGCCGAGGCTGACTTCTACCGGCTGCACAACGCCAACGCGCACCGCGCGATCTACACGCTGGGCGAGGAGGCCACCGAGCTGTTCGAAGGCGCTCGTGCCCGGATCGCGGCCTTCCTCGGCGCGCCGGACCCGGCGACGATCGTGAGCACGCGAGGCACGACCGAGTCGCTCAACCTCGTGGCCCACGCGTGGGGCCGCGCGTTCCTGCACGAGGGTGACGAGATCCTCCTGACCGACATGGAGCACCACTCGAACATCGTCCCGTGGCAGTTCGCCGCGCAGGCGACCGGGGCCACGCTTCGCTACCTGCCGTTGACCGACGACGGGCTGCTCGATCTCAGCGGGCTCGACGGGCTGACCGAACGTACGAAGGTCGTAGCCGTCACCGGCATGTCGAATGCACTCGGCACGATGCCGCCGCTCGGCAGGATCATCGAGGCGGCCCACGCCGTCGGCGCCGTCGTCGTGGTCGACGGCGCGCAGCTGGTGCCGCACCACCCGGTCGACGTGCAGGCGCTCGACTGCGACTTCCTGACGTTCTCGGGGCACAAGATGCTCGGACCCACGGCGAGCGGCGGGCTGTACGGCCGCCTCGAACTGCTCGAGGCGATGGACCCGTTCCTCGGCGGGGGGGAGATGATCGAGGAGGTGCACCACGATCGCTCGACCTTCAAGCCGCCGCCGTTCAAGTTCGAGGCCGGCACGATGAACATCGCGCAGCAGATCGGTCTTGCCGCGGCGATCGAGTATCTCGACGGCGTCGGCATGGATGCCATCCGGGCCCATGAGGAGGCGCTCACCCGCTACACGATCGACGGGCTGCAGGAGGCCGGTGCGCGCATCATCGGGCCGACCGACACGGCGGATCGCGGCGGCGAGGTCTCGTTCTGGTATCGCGACATCCACCCGCACGACCTCGCCACCGTGTTGAGCGAGGAGGGGGTGGCGGTTCGCGCCGGGCACCATTGCGCGCAGCTCGTCATGCGGCGCTTCGACGTACCGGCGACGACGCGCGCGTCGCTGTACCTATACAACACGACGGAGGACGTCGACGCCCTGCTCGACGGTCTGGAGCGGGCGGGCGCGCTCTTCGCCTAGGCTGGGCGCGCGAAAGACACGCGAACACATACGAGCACACGGGGGCAATCGGTGGCGCTGGACGATATCTACAAGGAAGTGATCCTCGATCACTACAAAAGCCCGCGCAACAAGCGGGAGCTGCCCGCGGCCAATCACGTCTGCACCCGGAACAACCCGCTGTGCGGCGATGAGATCACCGTCTCGGCGGACGTCGAGGAAGGCCGTCTGGCGGCGGTGACCTTCCAGGGAGCCGGCTGCTCGATCTCGCAGAGCTCGGCCTCGATGATGACCGAGGCAGTCACCGGAACGAGCGTCGCGGAGGCGCTTGCGCTGGCCGCGGACTTCCGCGGGATGATGGCCGGCGAGGTCGAGCCCGACGAGGAGCGCTTCGGCGACCTGGTCGCGCTCAAAGGCGTCGTGAAGTACCCGATCCGCATCAAGTGCGCGGTCCTCGCCTGGGATGTGCTGCAGGAGGCGCTCCAGAGCGACGGCGAAGCCGCTGCTTCGCAGGCGCACTGAACTCCCCGATCGGTTCCTCGCGCGTTGTCGCTGACCTAGGCTGTCGTTCGTGATCCGGCGATGGACCCTTGTTGTCGCGGCGATCGGGGCCCTGCTCGTCCTTGCCAACGCGTGGCCCGCGGGCGCGAGCCAGGAGCGCATCGTCGGCTACGACGTTGCGATCCAGATCACGTCGGACGGCCTGCTGCACATCGTCGAGACGATCGACTACGACTTCGGCGATACGGATCATCACGGCATCTACCGGGACGTCCCGACGCGGTACGTCTACGACGACCGCTTCGACCGACTGGAGCCGCTTCGTGTCGACGAGGTGACCGGTTCGCCGGGCACCCCCGTCGACTACACGGTCGAGGACGCCGGCGGCGGCATGACCCGCATCAAGATCGGGGATCCCGATCGCACGATCAGCGGGCGGCATCGATACGTCATCGCCTACACGGTCCAAGGCGCCCTGGACACCACGTCCGCCGGCGCCCCGGCGCTCGTCTGGAACGCGGTCGGCGCCGACTGGAGCGTTCCCATCGACGATGTCACCGTGCACGTGAACGCGCCGGCACGGATCGGCGACGCCGGGTGTGTCGCCGGCCCGCTCGGCTCCACCGATCCGTGCGACGACACGCGGGCGCGCGGCTCGGCGGCGTCGTTCGCACAGCGGCATCTTGACCCCTATGAGGCCGTCACCATCGAGCTGGAGCTCCCGCCGGGCACGGTGACGGTGGCTGCCCCGATCCTCGAAGAGCGCTGGACGCTGCAGAACGTGTTTCGAGGCGGGCCGGTCCGACTCGGTTCGGCGCTGCTCGTGCTGGTGCTCGGGCTCGGCGCGGTCGCGGGCATCGTGTGGCGTCGCGGCCGAGATCGTCAGTATGTGGGTTCGCCGGTCGACCAGGTGATGGGCAACACCGACGGGCGGACCGAGCCCGTCCCCTTCGGTCACGCCGACGATGCCGCGCCGCCGGAGTTCGCACCGCCGGGCGGTGTCCGGCCGGGCATGGCGGCGCTTGTGCTTGACGGCTCCGTCAAGAGTCCCGCGGTCGCCGCGACGATCGTCGACCTCGCCGTCCGTGGCGGGCTTGTCATCGAAGAGGTGCCGGGGACCGGATGGTTGCGGAAGAAGGGCAGCGACTGGCGCCTGCGACGCACCGATCGCGATCTCGGAACGCTCGAGCCCTACGAAGGGGAGATCCTTCGCGGTCTCTTCGCCGGAGCCGACGAGGTGCTGCTGTCGTCGCGTCGCGCCGACGCCGCCGCCAGATTCGTGCACGTGCGGAAAACGATGGGCGCGGCGTCCGTGGCGCGCGGCTGGTTTGCGGTCGACCCGGCCCGGCTACGCGTGCGCTGGACCGCGGCGGGTTTCGGGATCGCGGCGCTCTGCGGGGTGGTCGCCTGGTTTGTCATTCGCGGCACGAACTTTGGCTGGCTTGGCGTCGCGGTCGCGATCGTCGGTGTAGCGGCCTGGAAGTGGTACGCACGAACAACGCCGCGGACGGCGGCCGGCACCGCCCTCTGCCGGCGACTACGTGGGTACCGCACGGTCATCAAGACCGCCGACCAGCATTTGGCGCAATGGGCCGAACAGGAGAACGTGTTCCCGAGCGTGCTTCCGTACGCAATTGCGTTCGGGCTCACGACCAAATGGATCAAGGCCTTCGAGGGTCTGCAGGAGGATCCGACGACATCGCCGACGATGAGCTGGTGGGTCCCGAGCGGCGCCGGATCGATCCAGTCGTTCTCCGGCTCGCTCACCGGGTTTACCACCGCGACCGGCGCGGCGATGGGCGGCGGCTCGAGCGGCGGCGGCGGCGGCGGGGCCGGCGGTGGCGGCGGCGGTGGCGGCGGGGGGTCGTGGTGAGAGGCCGCAACGGCAGCCCGTAGC
Organism: uncultured Actinomycetes bacterium; assembly: GCA_963816105.1. Classification (GTDB taxonomy): domain Bacteria; phylum Actinomycetota; class UBA4738; order UBA4738; family HRBIN12; genus AC-51. The sequence goes on from CAWFJH010000005.1 coordinate 534,293, forward strand.
ATGGGCGCCGTGCAGATCGAGCTCTCGGAGGATGCCCGCGACTTCCAGCGGCGCAACTGGTCCGCCCTGGTGTCGGGGGATCCGGCGGGGACGTTCTTTCACCTGCCGGCGTTTCTCAAGCTCTATTGGGAGGAGTTCGGCGACGAGATCGCCGGGCTGCTGCTGGCCTTCGGCGAACACGAGGGCAACCAGGTGGGCGCGGTCGGATTCGAGCGCGACGGCGACACCCTGCGATTCCTCGGGGGCACCGAGATCACCGACTACCTCGGGCCGGTTGCCGTGCCCGCGCACAAGGCCGCGTTCGCCGAGGGCCTATGGGACGCGCTGCTCGCGCGTGACGACTGGGCGCGCGCCGACCTGTGGGGGCTGGCGCAGGACGCCGGCCAAGATCCCGGGTGGTACGACCTGCTCGCGGAGGCGGCGAGCGCGCGCGGCCTGACGGTGCGCGAGGAGGCCGATCACGACGGCGTCGCGCCGATCCTTCCGTTGCCGGCGACCTGGGACGCGTACCTGGAAGGTCTTCCCGCGAAGCTCCGTCACGAGATCCGGCGCAAGGCGAAGAAGCTCGAGGCCGACGGCGGGCCGTTTCGGATCGTGACGGCGGGCACCGAGGACCTGGCCACGCTGCTGGATCGATTCGTCGAGCTGCACCGGCTGAGCGAAGGACCGAAGGGCGTCTTCATGATTCCGGGGATGGAGATCTTCTTTCGGCGGCTGGGCGAGGCGTTCTTGTCCTCGGGCGCGTTTCGGCTCAACTTCATCGAGGTCAACGGCGAGCTGGCGGCGGGAACGATCGGGTTTCGGTGGCAGGAGCACGCCTACCTGTACAACTCGGCGTTCGACCGGAGCTGGGGATCGCTCGCACCGGGCATGGTGCTCGTCGGTGAGGACATCCGTCTGGCGATCGAGGACGGCGCGCAGGTCTTCGACCTGCTCAAGGGCGACTACGCGTACAAGTACCGGTTCGGTGCGACGGCGCGGGCGGTGCGCCGGCTGGTCGCCGAGCGGAACGCCTAGGGATAGGCGCGGATCGTCCGCAGCACGAGCTCGCCGAGCTCGAGGTCGCCGCCGATCACCAGCGCGCCCGAGGCGAGCTGTTCCTCCGGATCGAGGCGCCGGCCGGCGACAAGCGCCATCTGCGGCGCGCGGCCGACGATGACGGTGTCGGGTTTCGTATCGGGCGGCGGCACCTCGCCTGCGCCGAGGCCCCAATGCCACGTGCCGGCACCCGCGCCCGTGACGTCGACACGGACCGACCGACCGAACACGTCGTGGCCCGCCTGCGCGAGCGCCCACGGCAACATGCGTACGCCGAGATCGATCGTGAGAAAGACCGGCCAGTGCTGCCAGTTGACCTGCCACCCACCGGCGACACCGTTGGTCGCTCGCATGTCCTCGCCGTGCAGAAACCACTCGACGACGCGCGACTGTATGAGGTAGGCGGTGGCGATGTCGCCGGCAAGCCAGGTGAATCGCTCGGAGCGCCACGCGTCGTCGTCGAGGCGGGCACAGTGCTCGAGGAGCGACTCGGCCGCGGCGCCCCACGTCTCCAGGACCGCACGCGTCTCGAGCCCCGAGCGCCGGTTGACGGACCAGGCGTTCCATCCGTCGACGGTGAACCCGTCGGCGCCGATTTCCTCGCGATAGGTATCGAGCTCCTCGGCCGGGAGGCCGGCCACGAGCTGCGCCGCGGCCGTGTCGCTTGCCGCGAGGTGCGCCATGACGTCGCGGTTCCACCAGCCGTCGGCGGCACTTGGCTTCTCCCACGTGTCGGGGTCGGCGTACTGGATCATGCGACCGAGGCGCTGTCGCTCCGCATGCGCGATGCCTACCAACTGTTCCCGGTCGATCGTCACGATGCCGCAGCCCTTCCCACTCGGTTCGGCGGGGATTGTACAGTCGCCGCCATGCGCGTTCTGGTGTGTCCGGACAAGTTCCGCGGGACGTTGAGTGCGCAGCAGGCGGCCGAGGCGATCGATCGCGGCTGGCGCCGGATTCGTCCGGACGACGACGTCGACCTTGCGCCGCTCGCCGACGGCGGCGAGGGGACGCTCGACGTGCTGGCGCCGACGGGGGATCCGCAGGCGCGCCGGTATCACCGAACGGTGACGGGGCCGCTCGGCGATCCGATCGTCGCTCCGTTCGGCGTCCGGGGCGCCTCGGGGGTGGTGGAGCTGGCCCGTGCCTCCGGGCTCGAGCTGGTCCATCCGGATCGCAGAAACGCCCGCAAGGCGAGCACGTTCGGTACGGGGGAGTTGCTCGCCGAAGCCCTCGCCGAGGGCGTGGATCGAATGTTGGTCTGTCTGGGTGGTTCCGCCTCGACCGACGGTGGCGTCGGCATGGTGCAGGCGCTGGGTGGGCGGTTCCTCGATGCGCACGAGGAGCCGATCGGTCGCGGCGGGGCGGCGCTCCTCGATCTGGCGCGTATCGATGTCGGCCAGGTCCAGACCGCCTGGCAAACCGTGGAGGTGATCGGCGTGACCGACGTGGACAACCCCCTCTGCGGCCCGTCCGGCGCCGCGACGGTGTACGGACCGCAGAAGGGTGCGTCGCCCGACGACGTCGTGCTGCTCGATCGGGCGCTCGCACACCTCGCTGCCATAACCGCGAGGGACCTCGGCGCCAACCGGTCCGGGGAACCGGGCGCGGGCGCGGCGGGCGGCGCGGGGTTCGGTCTCCTCGCGTTCTTGGGCGCGCGCCTTCGCCAGGGAGTCGGCGTGGTCATGGAGGCGACCGGCGTGGCGGAGCGCCTTGTGCACGCGGACCTCGTGATCACGGGTGAGGGGTCCCTGGACGAGCAGTCGCTTCGCGGCAAGGTGCCGGCGGGGGTCTTGGAGTTGGCACGCACGGCGAACGTTCCCGTCGCGATCGTCTGCGGGGTCGCCTCGGTCGCCCCCGAACAGGCAACGGTACGCTCGCTCGTCGAGCGGGTCGGGCACGACGCCGCGATGGGCGATGCGCGTCAGTCGTTGGAACTGGTCGCGGCAGATCTCGCGGAGGAGCTCGGCCGATGAGCGGCGGCGCCGACCGGTTCGCCGATGCCGCCGCAGCCCTGGGCTTCGAGCCCGAGGTGTGCCGGTTCCCGCAGGGAACGAAGACCGCGGAGGAGGCCGCTCGGGCGATTGGCTGCGACGTCGATCAGATCGTGAAGTCGCTTGTGTTCCTCACGGCGGAAGGGGAGGCGGTGATGGCGCTCACGTCGGGCCGGCACCGGGTCGACGAGGCGCGCCTCGCCGAGCTCGCCGGAACCGCCGGCCTGCGCCGGGCAACGCCCGAGGACGCCCGTGCGGCGACCGGGTTCGCGATCGGCGGCACCCCGCCCTTCGGGCATCCGCAACGGGTTCGAACGTGGGCCGACCGCACGCTGGATGAGTACGACATCGTCTGGGCCGCAGGCGGAACGCCCGATTCCGTCTTTCCGATCGCCCCTTCGGAGCTGGCGCGGCTCGCTTGCGCGCCCTGGGCGGACTTCGCCGAAAGCCCATCCCAGGGATAGGGTTTGACGCCCCTCACCGGTACACTTGCGCACAGACGTTTTCGAGCGGAGGTTCCATGTTCACCCTGACCGAGATTGCTGCCACGAAGGTGAAGGAACTCGTAACGGAGGAGGGTCGCGACGACATCGCGCTGCGCGTCGCCGTTTCACCCGGTGGGTGCTCCGGCCTTCGCTACGCGATGTATCTGGACGACCAGACGAGCGACAAGGACACCGTTGAGGAGCAGTACGGCGTCCGAGTTGTCATGGACAAGATGTCCTCGCCATATCTCTCGCAGGCGACCGTCGATTTCATCGACACCCTCGAGCAGACCGGGTTCACGATCGACAACCCCGCTGCCCAGGGCGGCTGCGCCTGCGGCAACTCCTTCCACTAAGCGTTCGAGTCGCAGCGCGGCTTGCAGAACTGGACTGACATGCCGAGGAACACCGTCGCGTCGCGGTGCAGGAAGCGCAACACGGTGTAGTTGACTACGAGCGTGTTGATTCCAACAACGGCGCCGCCCTCGTAGGCGTTGGCATCGATGCGCACGTCGACGAAGACCTCGATCCCTTCCCCCGGGGCAAGCGTCACGGGGACGAACGGCGCGGTCGAGGGCTTGTTCGCGAGGTGAGCCGTCATCGACGTTGTTCCCGCCAGTCGCAAACGAACTGTGTCGCCCGGAGCGCCCTCGGAGGCTTCCGAGAGTCCGGTGATCGTGACCGGAAGCCGGCCCTTGTTCCACAGGGGGAACTCGAAGCGGTATTTCGTTCCCGTCACCAAGCGCATCTGCACCTGCGAGAACGATCCGTCGAGGTAGCCTTCCACGCTTGAGGATCCGGTCTGCAGACGGGCGGGCGTCACGATGTAAGACCCGGTACCGCCGCCGACCAGTGGTTGGTAGCGCACCAGCCAGGCCCACGAGCCGGCGACCGCGATGAGGAGCATCACGACGAGCGCAGCCAGCACGCGCTTCGGCCATCGGCGGGGTCGTTCCGCGATCGAGCGCGGCCTGACCGGCGTCTGGGGAGGACGCGTCGTGACGGCCATGGTTCGGCCACCATATGCCGGTCGGCGCCGGCGGGCCAGTCGGGCTAGCCAGTCGGGCTAGCCAGTCGGGCTAGCCAGTCGGGCTAGGTGGGGTCGTAGGCGAGGTTGGGGCGGAGCCAACGCTCGGCTTCCTGGACGCTCTCGCCGAGCCGGCGGGCGTACTCCTCGAGTTGGTCCTTCCCGATCTGGCCGATGTTGAAGTACCTCGCCTCCGGGTGCTGGAAGTAGAGACCGCTCACACTTGCCGCCGGCAACATCGCGCCGTGCTCGGTGAGATCCATCCCGAGTTCGCGCGCGTCGAGCAGGTCGAACACGCGGCGCTTGAGAGAGTGGTCCGGGCACGCGGGATAGCCGAACGCCGGGCGGATGCCTCGGTAGGCCTCGGAGATGAGGTCCTCGGTCGACAACGCCTCGTCCACCGCGTACCAGGAGCGCCGGACCTCCCGGTGAAGCCACTCGGCCGTCGCCTCCGCGAGCCGGTCGGCGATCGACTTGACCATGATGGCCCGGTAGTCGTCGTGATCGGCCTCGAACCGTTTGACGAGCTCATCGACGCCGAGACCGGCTGTGACGGCGAACGCGCCGATGTGATCGCGGAGTCCCGTCTCGACGGGGGCCACGAAGTCGGCGAGCGATCGGTTGGGCTCCTCGCCGCGATCGGCCTGCTGCCGGAGCATCGGCAGCGTGAGCCCGGAGCCGAGCACGATGTCGTCGCCCTCGCTCACCGCCGGCCAGAGTCCGTAGGCGCCGCGAATCTGCAGCGACCCCTCGGCTTCGATCTCCGCAAGCAGCTCCTGTGCGTCGGCAAGCAGCTCGCGTGCTTGTTCGCCGTAGATCTCGTGATCGAGGATCTGCGGGAACGACCCCTTGAGCTCCCACGCGGTGAAGAAGAACGTCCAGTCGATGACGTCGCGCACGTCCGCAATCGCCGGCTCGACCGTACGGGTTCCCTCGAAGGGTGCCGGTGCGACGTCCTCGGCGCGCCACTCGATGGGCGTCCGGCGCTCGATCGCGATGCGGATCGGCAACAGCGGGGTGCGCTGGCGTTCCTCGTGCTGCGCACGCAGGCGCGCTTGCAGGTCGCGGTTCTCGTCGTCGAACGCCCCGAGCCTGCCGGGGTCAAGCAGCGACGACGCGACGCGGACCACCCGTGAGGCGTCGACCACGTGGACCACCGGCTGTTCGTACGCGGGCGCGATCCGCACGGCCGTGTGCTGGCGAGAGGTTGTCGCGCCGCCGATCAGCAGCGGCGTGTGCAGCTCGCGGCGCTGCATCTCCTTGGCGACCACGACCATCTCATCGAGCGAGGGCGTGATGAGGCCGGAGCACCCGATCAGATCCGCGCCCTCTTCGGCGGCGGTGTCGAGCAGCCTGTCGACGGGCACCATCACGCCGAGATCGATCACCCGATAGTTGTTGCAGCCCAGCACGACGCCCACGATGTTCTTGCCGATGTCGTGGACGTCGCCCTTGACCGTGCAGAGCACGACGGTGCCTTGGACCGAACCGCCGGTCTTCTCTTGCTCCATGTACGGCTCGAGATAGGCGACCGCCTTCTTCATCGCGCGCGCGCTCTTGACGACCTGGGGCAGGAACATCTTGCCCGCGCCGAACAGGTCACCGACGATGGACATGCCGTCCATCAGCGGACCCTCGATGACGTCGAGCGGCCGCTCGGCCTTTGCGCGAGCCTCCTCGGTGTCCTCGACGATGAATCGGTCGATGCCGTGCACGAGGGCGTGCGAGAGGCGCTCCTCGACGGAGCCCTCGCGCCACGTGAGGTCCTCTTCGCGCGCCTTTGCTGCGCCGCCGGCGACGGTCTCCGCGAACTGCACCATGCGCTCGGTGGCGTCGGGGCGGCGGTTGAAGATGACGTCCTCGACGTGTTCGAGCAGCGCCGGTTCGATGTCCTGGTACACGTCGAGCTGGCCCGCGTTGACGATCGCCATGTCGAGCCCAGCGGCGATCGCGTGATACAGGAACGCCGAATGCATCGCCCGGCGCACCGCCTCGTTGCCGCGGAACGAGAAGCTCAGGTTGGACACGCCGCCGGAGATCTTCGCGCCGGGGCAGTGCCGCTTGATCTCGCGCGCCGACTCGATGAACGCCTTCGCGTATTCGTTGTGCTCCTCGATGCCCGTCGCGACCGCGAGGATGTTGGGATCGATGATCACGTCGTGCGGGTCGAACCCCGCGCGATCGACCAGGAGCCGGAACGACCGCTCGGCGATCTCGACCTTTCGCTCGACCGTGTCGGCCTGCCCCTGCTCGTCAAAGCACATGACGACGGCCGCGGCGCCGTAGTGGTGGATGCGCTCGGCCTTTGCGAGGAAGTCCTCCTCGCCCTCCTTGAGACTGATCGAGTTGACGACGGCCTTGCCCTGGACGCAGCGCAGACCCGCCTCGAGCACCGTCCACTTCGACGAGTCGATCATGATCGGCACCTTTGCGATCTCGGGCTCGGTGGCCACGAGGTTCAAGAAGGTCGTCATCGCGGCCTCGCCCTCGATGAGGTCGGCGTCCATGTTGACGTCGATCAGGTTCGCGCCGCTTTCGACTTGCTGACGCGCGACGTCGACCGCCGCCTGAAAGTCGCCGGATTCGATCAGACGCGCAAAGACCTTCGAGCCGGTGATGTTCGTGCGCTCGCCGACCATCACGAACCCGGTCTCCGGGGTGATCCGGAACGGCTCGAGCCCCGCGAACGACGTCACCGCGTCCACGGCGGGGAGCGCTCGGGGCTCGACGCCGTCGATCGCGGCCACGATCTGCCGGATGTGCTCCGGCGTCGTGCCGCAACAGCCGCCGACGACGTTGACGAGGCCGGCGCGCGCGAACTCACCGAGCAAGGCGCTCGTGATCTCGGGTGTCTCGTCGAATCCGCCGAACGCGTTGGGCAATCCGGCGTTGGGATAGCTCGCAACCGGGACCGGCGCGACGCGGGCGAGCGCCTCCACCGACGGGCGCATCTCGCGGGCGCCCAGCGAGCAGTTGACGCCGACGATGACCGGATCGGCGTGCGCGACGGATGTCCAGAAGGCCTCGACGGTCTGCCCCGAGAGCGTGCGGCCGCTCTTGTCGACGATCGTCACGGAGATCCACCGGGGAAGCTCCGGCGCCACGTCCATCGCCGCCGCGATGGCGGCCTTCGCGTTCAACGTGTCGAAGATCGTCTCGATCAAGAGCAGATCGACGCCGCCGTCGCGAAGGGCGGCGATCTGGGCCGCGTAGGCCTCGTAGACCTGCTCGAAGCCCACCGTGCGGAAGGCGGGGTCCTCCACCTTCGGCGACAGGGACAGGGTGACGTTGAGGGGACCGATCGATCCGGCGACCAGCCCGCCGGCGCGGTCGGCTGCCTCGCGGGCGAGCCGGGCGCCCTCGAGGTTCATGTCGCGCACGGCATCCTGCAGCCCGTAGTCGGCCTGGCCGATCGACGTCGCCGTAAAGGTGTTGGTCGTCGTGATATCGGCGCCGGCCTCGAAGTAGGCGTCGTGAATCGACGTGACGATGTCCGGCCGGGTGATGTTGAGCAGGTCCGGGTCGCCCTTGACGTCGCGGTCGTGGTTGGCGAACCGATCGCCCCGGAAGTCCTCCTCGGAAAGGCCCCGGCCCTGGAGCAGAACGCCCCACGCGCCGTCGAGCACGACGATGCGCTCGGCGAACAGGCTGTTCAGGCGATCTCGGGCGTTCGTGGCCATCAATCGAGCCTACCCGAGGCCTGCGGCATGCTGTGCTCCGCGGGCCGTCGGGGTAGGCTGTCGCCCGTGAGCCAGGGCGCTGCCGACATGATGCTTCGTGGGGCCCGACGTGGTCTCGACGCGCACCAGCCGGAGCAACGCATCCGCCGGACGGTGCGGGAGAACGCGGAGACCCTCGGGTCCGTGCCGCTGTTCGCGGGCTTCTCGAAGAAGCACCTGCAGCGTCTTGCCGCCGAGACCGACGAACTGACCTTCGACAAGCGGGAGACCATCGTCGAGGAGGGAAAGCTCGGCGAGACCCTCTTCGTGGTGCTGTCGGGGAGCGGGAAGGTCACGCGCGGCAGCAAGAAGGTGGGCGCCGTCCTTCCCGGGGACTTCTTCGGAGAGCTCTCGGCGATCGACGGCGGTCCGCGAAGCGCCAGCGTGATCGCCGAAACCCCGATGCGCGTGCTGCGACTGTTCCGGCACACGCTCGTCTCGCTCCTGCGCGACGAACCGCGCCTGACGCTCAAGCTGCTGGACGGGGTCGTTCGGCGGATCCGCGAGATCCAGCGGCACGCGTCCTAGCCCGTCGCGGCACCCCCGCCGATCGCCTGCAGCTGCGTATCGAGCTCGGACTGGCTGAGCTGGCCGTCGATCTTTGCGACCTGGTTCCCGTTCGCGTCGTAGAAGACGGTCACCGGCTGGCCGATGCTGCCGAGCGACGTCTTGATGGCGCCACTCGCGTCGAAGACGTTCGGGTAGGGCACGCCGGTACTCGCCAGGAACGCTCGCGCCGCGCCTCGGTCATCGAGGGTGTCGACGCCCAGGAACTGCACGCTGTCGCCGTGCGTACGCGCGGCCCGCGCGAGCATCGGCATCTCGGTTTTGCATGGCCCGCACCACGACGCCCAGATGTTGACGACGAGCGGTGTGCCGGCCACCGCCTGGCGCATCGCCGTGAACCCGTCGACGTCCATGTCGGGCAAGGCGTCGACGGTGTCGGGAACGAGCGAGCTGTCGGTGACCCGAATCGCGGGGGTGGACCCTGCCGAGGTGGCCGGTGGCGAAGACGTGCACGCCGCGGCGGCGAGCACGAGGCCGACCACGAGCAGGAGGAGCGCCCGGCGCGGGTCACGCATGGGTGAGCAGCGACTCGATCGCCGCCAGGGTGCCCTCGTCGAGGGAGAGCTCGGCGGCGGCGGCGTTGGTGCGGAGGTGCCGGCCGCTGCGGCTGCCGGCGATCGCGGCGGTGATGCCCGGCTGGGCGATGTTCCACGCCAGGGCGAGCTCGGCCATCGAGATCCCCAGCTCGGCGGCGATCGGGCGCAGCCCGTCGATCACGGTAAAGATGTCATCGAGGCGTGCGGCGCCCGTCCAGTCCTCGTCGCCGGCACGCCAGTCCTCGATCGCCTCGGCGTCGGCGCGCGAGTACCGGCCCGTGAGGAAGCCGACGCCGAGGGGCGAGTAGCTCACGACCCCGATGCCTTGCTCCCCGCACCAGCGAATGAGCGCGCGGTCGCGAAGCGCGAGCATCGAGAACTCCTGCTGGAGCGAGTCCACGTGGTGAATTGCCTCGCAGCGCTGGATGAGCTCCCGGTCGTAGTTGGACAGTCCGATCGCCCGGACCGTGCCCGCCGCCGCCAGCTCGGCCATCGCCCCCCAGGTCTCCTCGATCGGGACGCCGGTCTCGTCGGGCCAATGGAGCTGATACAGGTCGATTCGGTCGGTGCCGAGGCGCGCGAGCGAGGCCGCCGCGGCCGCGCGGACCTGGTCCGGCGCGAACCCGGTGCCCTCCGGGGAGGGCGCGACCTTCGTGGCGAGCACGACGTCGTCACGCCGTCCCGCCAGCGCCCGTCCGACGATGCCCTCCGAGACGCCGCCTCCGTAGACCTCCGCGGTGTCGACCCACGTGATCCCCGCGTCGAACGCGGTGTGGTAGGCGCGGACGATGTCGTCTTCCGGCGGATTTGCGCCCCAGGCGTCGCCGCCCGCCTCCCACGCGCCGAGACCGATAACGGAGATGTCGGGGCCCTGCGAGCCCAGTCGTCGTGTGTGCATGCCACAGATACAAGCACACGATCGCGGTCATGAGCCCCGGGTGGCAGTACGCTGTTTGACGAGGCACCGATCGAGGCGAAACGAGGAGTGAGGCCCCCCGGGGGCGCAATGAGCAAGACCGTCGAGGAACGAGAACGCGTCGTCGTTCGCTTCGCCGGCGACTCGGGCGACGGAATGCAGCTCACGGGCGATCGGTTTACGAGCGCGACGGCGCTCGCCGGCAACGATCTCGCGACCTTGCCGGACTTCCCCGCGGAGATCCGGGCGCCCGCCGGCACCGTCCACGGGGTCTCGGCGTTCCAGATCCAGTTCGCATCCACCGACGTGACGACGCCGGGGGACCACGCGGATGTGCTCGTGGCGATGAACCCGGCGGCGCTCAAGGCAGACCTCGGGACGGTCGTCCGAGGCGGCACGCTGATCCTCAACGAGGATGCTTTCACCGCACGCAACTTCGACAAGGCCGGCTACGGCGGCGATCCTCGCGAGGACGGCACGCTCGCCGGCTATCAGGTCTTTTCGGTCCCCATGACCTCGATCACCGTGCGGGCCGTCGAGCCCGTGGGTGTCGCCAAGAAGGAGGCCGAGCGGGCCAAGAACATGTTTGCGCTCGGACTCGTGTCGTGGATGTACGGCCGTCCAACAGAGCCGACCCTCCAGTGGCTCGAGCGCAAATTCGGCGGCAAGGCCGAGATCTTCGAGGCCAATGTCGCGGCGTTCAAGGCGGGATACAACTTCGGCGAGACGACCGAGCTGTTCGCGCACCAGGTACACGTCAAGGCCGCGCCGGCGACACCGGGTACCTATCGCAACATCGCGGGGGCCCAGGCTCTCGCCTGGGGGCTCATCGCGGCCTCACGGATGAGCGGGCTGTCCCTGTTCTACGCGAGCTACCCGATCACGCCGGCCTCGGACCTTCTCCACGAGCTGTCGCGGCACAAGAACTTCGGCGTGATCACCGTGCAGGCCGAGGACGAGATCGCGGCGGCCAACATCGCGCTGGGCGCCGCGTTCGCCGGCCAGCTCGCCGTCACCGGCACGAGCGGCCCCGGTCTCGATCTCAAGGCGGAGACGATCGGTCTGGCCGTCATCACCGAGCTGCCGCTGATCGTCGTTGACGTGCAGCGCGCCGGACCGTCCACGGGAATGCCCACGAAGACGGAGCAGGCCGACCTGCTTGAGGCGATGTTCGGCCGGCACGGCGAGTCGCCGATTCCGATCGTGTCGGCGTCGTCTCCGGCGGATTGCTTCGAGGTGGCGCTTGATGCCGCCCGGGTCGCCGTGCGCTACCGCACGCCGGTGATCCTGCTCTCGGACAGCTTTCTGCAGAACTCCTCGGAGCCGTGGTTGCTTCCCGACCTGTCCACGCTGCCGGTGATCGATCCGATGCTCGCCCAACCCAACGGCGACGAGCCGTTCCAGCCGTATGCCCGTGACGAGGTGGGCGCGCGGCCCTGGGCGATTCCCGGAACTCCGGGCCTGCAACACCGGATCGGCGGGCTCGAGCGCGAGGATGTCACCGGCGCGATCAGCTATGACTCGGTCAACCATGAGCGCATGACCCATCTGCGCCGCGAGAAAGTGGAGGGCATCGCGGCGGCGCTGCCTCCGCTCGAGGTGGACGATCCCTCCGGTGACGCTGAGATGCTCGTGCTGGGCTGGGGCTCGACTGCGGGGTCGATCCGCGCGGCGGTCCGGCGGGCGCGCGACGCCGGCGCCAATATCGCGAGCGCCCACCTTCGGTGGCTCAACCCGCTTCCGACCAACACCGGCGACGTCCTGCGCCGCTATCCCAAACTGCTCGTGCCGGAGATCAACGAGGGGCAGCTCGCCTGGTTGTTGCGGGCGCGGTTCCTCGTGGACGCGCGGTCGTTCTCGCGCGTGCAGGGACGCCCATTGTGGGCGGACGAGCTCGACGACGCGATCGAGGAGATGCTCCGTGGCTGACACGCTCGCCTTCACCAAGAAGGACTTCACGTCCGATCAAGAGCCGCGGTGGTGTCCCGGCTGCGGCGACTACGCGATCCTCGCGGCCGTCCAGTCGTTCATGCCGGAGCTCGGCGTGGCGCCGGAGCGCACGGTCTTCGTCTCGGGGATCGGCTGCAGCGGGCGGTTCACGTACTACATGGATACCTACGGGTTCCACGGCATCCACGGCCGCGCGCCGGCGATCGCGACCGGCATCGCGACGGCCGACCCGAGCCTCGCCGTGTGGGTCGTGACCGGCGACGGCGACTCGCTGTCGATCGGCGGCAACCACCTCATCCACGCGCTTCGGCGCAACGTCAACCTCAAGATTCTGCTGTTCAACAACCAGATCTACGGACTGACGAAGGGCCAGTACTCACCCACGTCCGAGGTGGGGAAGGTGACGAAGTCGACCCCGTTCGGTTCGGTCGACCGGCCCTTCGACCCGGTGGCGCTTGCGCTCGGTGCCGCCGCGACGTTCGTCGCCCGCACGATCGATAACGATCGCAAGCACCTCACCGACGTGCTTCGGCAGGCCGCGGAGCATCCCGGCGCCGCATTCGTCGAGATCTATCAGAACTGCAACGTGTTCAACGACGGAGCGTTCGACCTGCTGCGCGACAAGCCGCAGGGCACCCACAACCAGATCCGCCTGACGCACGGCGAGCCGGTGCTGTTCGACGACGGCACGCGCTGTGTCCGTGTGGGCGCGAACGGACGGCTGGAGATCGCTGCCGTCGCCGACACCGACCCCGCGTCGATCGTCACACACGATGTGCACGGACCGCCGTCCCTTGCGTTCGCGCTGGCGCATCTGTCGCAGGGACCGACCGAGCCGACGTGTATAGGCGTGTTCCGCGAGGTCCAGCGGGACACCTACGGCGACGCCATCCACGCGCAGATCGAGCAGGCCACCGATCGGCTTGGCCCCGGCGATCTGACGACGCTCGTGCACGGCGGCGACACCTGGACGGTCGAGCCCTAGCGGCGACGGCGCGGGCTCAGGGCCGGCCTGGCGCCTCGAATCGGGCCATGGCGGCGTTGGCCGCGCGCTGCACCGTCTGAAGCTCCTCGACGACTGCGGGCAGCAGGGCCGCAAAGGCGTCGATCTCGGCGTCGGTGGTTCCCCGATGCAGCCCGACGCGGAAGCTCGGTGTCCCCGGCGCGCCGAGCTGTTCCAGCACGGGGGAGGGGTCCTCGGGACGCCCCGTCGCGACGGAGCCGGCCCCGATGTGCACGCCGCGGTCATCGAGCGCCATCGCGAGGGTCGCCGGGTCGAGATCCGCCACCGAAAAGCAGACGAGGTGCGGCGCCCGGTGGGTTGGATGTCCGAAGACCCGGAGGCCCGGCACGGTTGCGGCGAGACCCTCGCGGAGTCGCCCGCTCAACGCCCACAGGCGCGCAGCGTCGTCGGCCATTGTCGCCAGGTCGTCCTCCAGGGCAGCCGCCAGACCCGCGACGCCCGGGACGTTCTCCATGCCGGCACGGCGGCGGCGCTCTCGATCGTCGCCGCGCGGGAAGCCGGAGAACGAGCGGCCGCGCCGAACGTACAGCGCCCCGATCCCGGCGGGAGCGCCGCATTTGTGCCCCGACAGGCTGAGCAGGTCGATCCCGAGCGCCTCCACATCGATCGGCAGCCGTCCGACCGTCTGGGCCGCATCGGTATGCAGCGGCACGCCGGCGGCACGGGCGAGCCGGGCCGCCTCCGCGAGCTGTTGGATCGTGCCGGTCTCGTGGTTCGCGTGCTGCAGCGTGGCCAGGATCGTCCCCGGCACGCGCACCGCCGCGGCGAAACGGTCGACGTCGACCCGGCCCTCCGAATCCGTCGGCACGAACGTCGGCTCGAAGCCGTCGTCGGCAAGCGTGCGGCAGATGCCGAGCACCGAGGGATGCTCGATCGCGCTCACCACGATGCGGCGGCCGTCGTCGCGCCGTGCCTGCGCCGCGCCCCAGATGCCGAGCGCGACCGATTCGGTGCCACCCGACGTGAACACGATCTCGTCGGCCTGCGCGCCGATGGCGGCCGCCACGACGCCGCGGGATGCCTCGAGCAGTTCGCGGGCGGCTCGCCCCGGTGCGTGAATGGCGAGCGGATCGCCGAACCGGTCGAGCGCCGCCATCACGGCCGCGCGCGCGGGCGCGGCGAGCGGCGCGCCCGCAGCAGCGTCGAGATACACGTCGCCCATGGGGCGGGTGGGCTCGTCGCCTACGGCGTCGCCGGCTCGCGGTCGTGCAGGAACAGGTACCAGTAGCCGACCCCGGCGATGATGCCGCCGGCGATCGGCCCGACGATCCACACCCACCAGTTCGTGTAGTCGTTGGTCGCCACGGCCGGTCCGAACCACCGCGCGGGGTTCATCGCGGCGCCGGTCCACGCGGCCCCCATGAAGATGTCCATCGTGATGACGAGGCCGATGGTGAACCCCGCGGTCTTCATAAACGGCCCGCGGTCATCGACGACGGTGCCGAACACCGCCCAGACCAGGAAGAACGTCAAGACCGCCTCGATCGCGACGGCCTTGCCGAGCGCGACCCCGCCCCCGACCGCCGGGATGCCCCCGTTGACCGTGTCGTAGGCGCTCGCCGGCACGAGGTACTTGAGCAGCAGCGCCGCCGCGACGGCGCCGAGCATCTGCGCCACGATGTAGACCGCCGAGCGCGCGCTCGGCATCTTCCCGGTCACCCATAGCGCGATCTGGATCGCCGGGTTGAATACCCCGCCCGAGATGTGGGCCATGATCGAAACCATGATGGCAATGGCAAGGCCGTGCGCGAATGCGATCGCCACGAGATCCTGGCCGCCCGTCATCACGATCGCGCCGGCGCCGAAGAAGATCAGCGCAAAGGTGCCGATGAACTCGGCCACGCTGGCTTTGGTGAGGTTCTCCACGTTGCCCTCCCTGGCTGCGGTGAATATCCGGCGCCCACGCTAGCCGAGGGAGCGTTGCGGGGCAACGTCGAAGGTCGCCATGGTAGCCTGCGCCGCGTGGACGTGCTGCTCATGTCGCCCGATCCGCACACGCGCGAATTGATGGCGCTCACCGTGCGAAGCATCGAGCGGCGACTCGGCCAACCCCTGCGATTTCGGGCCGCCGCCAACGGCGAGCTTGCCCTTCGTGCGGCCTTGCGCGACCGTCCGGACGTGGTCATCGCCGACGAGCTGGCGTCGCGCATGGGCGCGTTTGCGCTCGCGAGGTCGCTCCGCGACGACGCGGAATCGTTCACCGGCGTCATCGTGATCTTGCTCGAGCGTCGCCACGATGCGTGGCTGGCGTCGTGGTCGGGCGCCGATGCCTGGTATGTGAAGCCGCCCGATCCCTTTGCGGTGGCCGACAAGCTATGGGAGCGTCTCGAGGAGCGGGGGCTCGTCCCCCAGGAGGAGTCGGTGTGAAGATCAAGGCGACGTGCAAACGCTGCGGGCGCGAGGTTCTGGCCGAGCAGGTGATCGCGGCCGGCGGCGAATGCCCCTGGGACGGCGAGCCGTTCAACGCCGACTACGCGCTCGCACTGATCCAAGCGCTCGGCGCCGCCGAGGAGTTCGGCACGCGGCTGGAGCTCGCCCTCGAACAGATCGCCGACCTTCGCCCGGCGTTCACGATCGACGAGCGCTCGGTGCTCGCCGAGATACGTTCCTCGCTGCAGCGCCAGTCGCAGAACTTGATCACCCAGGGGTGAGTCGGTGGGCTTCAACGCGATGCAGCCGGGCAAGATCAAGCGGGGAGACCTGCTGTTCCTGCTTGCCGCGATCGTCGTGATCGGTGCGCTGCTCGCCTGGGCCCTCTTCGGGTGACCTCGATCGGCGGCCTCGCCGAGACCGACTACTGCTACCTCACGACCACCGGACGGCGAAGCGGCCGCCCGCATCGCATCGAGATCTGGTTCATCGCCCACGACGACGGCGCGTACCTGCTGTCGGATACCGGACGTTCCGACTGGTACCGCAACATCGAGCGAACCCCTGCCGTGACGCTCGAAATCGCCGGCGAGCGGCGGGACACGACGGCGCGCCCCGTCGACGGCGACGATCCGGCCAACGCGACCGTGCGCCGGGCGGTGGTTGCGAAATACGCACCGACGTATGCAGATGACGATCTGCAGGACTGGAGCCGAACGGCGTTCCTCGTGCGGATCGACTGGCCGCCGGTCTGAGCCTCAGGTCCGCTCGAGTACGACGGCGAGGCCCTGCCCGCCGCTGATGCACAGGGTCGCGAGGCCGAGGGCGGCGCCCTGGTCGCGCATCGCGTAGGCGAGCGCGAGCAGGATCCTCGCGCCGCTCATGCCGATGGGATGCCCGATGCTGATCCCGCCGCCGCGGACGTTCAGCCGGTCGCGGTCGAACTTCAGCTCGCGCTCGCATGCGATGACCTGGGCCGCAAAGGCCTCGTTGATCTCGATCAGGTCGATATCGGCCATCGTGAGACCGGTGCGCTCCAGCACGCGCATCGTCGCGGGCACGGGGCCGATCCCCATGATCTCCGGCGGCACGCCGGCCCAGCTCCACCCGGCGATCCGCGCAAGCGGCTCGCGGCCCTCGGCCGTCGCGCGGGACTCCGCCATGAGCACCATCGCCGCCGCGCCGTCGGTGAGCCCGCTCGAGTTGCCCGCCGTGACGCTGCCGCCGCTCCGAAACACCGGCGGGAGCTTTGCGAGGCTCTCCATGGTCGCATCGGCCCGGGGATGCTCATCGGCGGTGACGGTGACGGCCTTCCGCCCGAGGGTCGTCTCGACGGGGAACATCTCGGCGGCGCGATCCGCCGCGGTGGCCGCGGCCTTCTGCTGGGACTCGAGCGCGAAGGTGTCCTGCTCCTCGCGGCTGATGTCGTATCGATCCACCAGGTTCTCGGCGGTCTCGCCCATGATGAGCCCGCACAGGGGATCCAGGAGCCCGTCGCGGTACATCGCGTCGAGCGCCTCGGTGTTGCCGAGTCGGTGGCCGCGGCGCATGTCGGGCAGCAGGAACGGCACCCGCGTCATGTTCTCCATGCCGCCGGCGAGCACGACCTCGCTGTCGCCCAGGGCGATCTGCTGCGCGCCGAGCTGGACGGCCTTCATCCCGGACCCGCACGCGATGTTGACGTTGTAGGCGCTCACCTCAACCGGCACGCCCGCGCCGACGGAAACCTGGCGGCCCGTGTTGGGGCCGTTGCCGGCCTGACGCGCATGCCCGTAGATGGCCTGGTCGATCTGGCCGGGCTCGACCGCCGCGCGGCGCATTGCTTCGACCGCGGCGCGGACGCCCAGATCGACCGCGGGGGTGTCGGCGTAGGAGCCGAGGAATCGTCCGATCGGCGTGCGGGCGCCCTCGAGGATGACGGCGGTCTCCATGCGATCGATTCTACCGGCGCCCCGGCCGCACCCCGGTGGGGGAGCCGCGCCGCGAAGCGGCGCGGCGGTCGGATGCGGCGGGTGTCGCGTCCTCGACCGCACCGATGCGTCGCAGGAGATCGGCGAGCACCGCGCCGCCGTCGACCGGCTCGCTGGGGGCGATGTCGCAGTCGAGCACACGCACCGGCATCCGCCGCACCCACGAGCGCACGACCGCGAGCTCGTCGATCCGGTCGCGCGGAGCGGGCGAGCCGATCGGCTCGCCCGCTCCGGCCGGATATGCGAGCCCTCCCTGCACGAGGGTGACCGGCCGCCCCTCCGGGCCGGCCAGCACGAGCCGCCCCGCGGTGAGCCAGCGGTCGGCGCGCATGCGGGTGAGCACGTCCGCCAGCGCACGGACGCGTTCCCGCGCGAGCGCCGCTTCCTCGAAGCGTTCCTGACCGGCCAGCTCCCGCATGCGGGTTTCGAGGGCGCCGAGCAGCTCCGCCGGCCGCTCGATCGCCGCCCGGATCGCCCCGACGAGTGCGTGGTAGTCCACCAGGTCGGTCCTGCCGTCGCAGGGGGCGAGACACCGCCCCATGTCCGCCAGGGCACACGGCGCGAACCGGGTGCGCCGGCCCATCGATCGCGTGCATCGCCGGATGGGGAACACTTCCTCGAGCGCTTCCTTGACGAGGGTCGCTCGCGCCGCCGAGCCGAACGGGCCGAGATACAGCGCGCCGTCGTCGGCGACCGGTTCGCGCGCGTGCTTGAGTCGCGGCCACGCCTCCGCCGGGTCCAGGCGCAGATAGGCATAACGCCGCCAGCGCTTGCCGCGGGCGTTGAACCTCGGCATGTGTGCGGCGATGAGCCGGGTCTCGACGACAAGCGCCTCGAGCTCGCCGGGGGTCGGCACCGCGTCGATCCGAACGACCGCCGCCACGAGGTCCTGTACCTTCTTGCGCTCGTCGCCGTAGAAGTACGACTTCACTCGCGCCCGGATGTTCTTGGCCTTCCCGACGTACAGCACGCCGTCGTCGCGACCGCGGAAGACGTAGACGCCGGGCCCCTGCGGCAGCTCCTGGGCGAGCGTGATCTTGGCGTAGTTCGGCCGTCCGCGAGCGCTGCATGCGTGGAAGAGTTCCCCGAGCGTCTGGATGCCGAGGTGGCGACCGATGTCGAGCAGGCCCTGGAGCACCTCCCCGGTCGCCTCGGCGTCGTCGAGCGCCCGGTGGGTCGGGCGCACGCGCGTGCGAAAGTAGCGCGCCAGCGTGCCGAGGCGGACGTTCGGTACCTCCGGCCACACGAGGCGGCGTGCGAGCTTGGCGGTGCACACCGCCGGGGCCGGCAAGGTCTCGTGGTCGAGCCGAAGCAGGTTGGCGTTGAGAAAACCGACGTCGAACGTCGCGTTGTGCGCCACGATCACGGCTCCCCGCGCGAACTCGAGGAAGCTGGGGAGCACCTGCGGCAGGCTCGGGGCTCCCGCCACCAGGTGATCGGTGATCCCCGTGAGGTGGGCGATCGTCGGCGGGATCGGCCGTTCGGGGTCGACGAGCGTTTGGAACGTGCCGACGCGCTCGACGCCCCGGAACTTCACCGCCCCGATCTCGGTGATGGCGTCATCGACCGGGGAGCCGCCGGTCGTCTCGAGGTCGACGACCACGAACAAGACCTCGTCGAGCGGCACGCCGTCGCCGAGCGTCGTTTGGACCGGCTCCCACAGGATCTGCGCGGGCGTGGGGGAGGAAGGCAGGGCGGGATCATATCGAACAGATGTTCGATCTGTTGGAGGCCGGGGGAGGGGATCGCCCGATGCCATATCCGCCGATCGTGACCGCCCCCTCCGACATCGGGGTCGGCGCGCGGGTGTGCCCGCGGGCTAGGCCGGCTCGGGGTCGGGGTGGAGTTCGCGCTCGGCGAGCAGGGCGAGCAGGTGCTCGACCGCGAGATGGCATTCCTGCACATGGCCGGTCTCGCGGGCCGGCACGCGGATCGCGACGTCGGCCAGCGGCGCCAGCGCGCCACCGGCCGCACCGGTGAGCGCGACGACCCCGATGCCGGCGTCGGCGGCCGCTCGCGCGGCCGCGAGCACGTTGGGGGAGTTGCCGCTCGTCGAGATGGCCAGGAGCACGTCGCCGGTGCGGCCGATCGCCTCCACCTGGCGGGCGAACATCCGCTCCGCGCCGAAGTCGTTGGCGATGGCCGTGAGGGCGGACGTGTCGGTGGTCAGCGCGATCGCTCGCATCGCGGGCCGGGTGTGGGCGAGCGTCAGCGTGCTCACGAACTCGGTCGCCAGGTGCTGGGCATCCGCGGCGCTCCCGCCGTTGCCGCAGATCAGGAGGCCACCCCCGGCTCGAAACGCGGTCACGAGCATCGAAGCCGCGGCGAGAATGTCCGTCAGACACGTCGTGACGACGGCGTCCATCGCGGTCGCCGCATCGCGAAGGTAGGTCTCCGCCCGTTGCTGCGCAAGCTCCCGGTCCACCTCAGGCCTCCCGTGCGACGAGTCCGGCGATAATAGCCACCGCACCCGCCAGGTCCTCGGCCAGGAAATCGGCGAGCGGCGCGGCCGCGGGCTCCTCTTCGCGACCGTGTCCCGTTCGCACGAACACCGTGGTCGCGCCAACCGCCCGGCCCATCCCCATGTCGCCCGCATGATCGCCGATGACGAAGGCGCCCGCAGGATCGAACCCGAACTCCTCGGCCGCGTCGCGCGCGAGGAGCGTGCCGGGCTTGCGGCAATCGCAGCCGTCCTCGGGCCGATGCGGGCACACGAAGATGGCGTCGATGGTCGCTCCTTCCTCGCCCAGGAGCATCCGCAGGCGCTCGTGGATCGTCTCGAGCTGTTCGAGGGTCAGGTTGCCACGGCCGACCTCGGCCTGATTGGTGACCACAACGATCCCCATGCCGAGCTCCTCGCGCAGGCGAACGAGTGCCGCGGCGGCGCCGGGGATGAGGGCGACCGCGTCGGGATCCGACAGGTGGTGCCGCTCCTCGATGATCGTCCCGTCGCGGTCGACGAGGGCGAACCGGCGGCTCACGGGGCCGGCGACCACTGCTCGTCGCCGCGCCGCGCCCGCACACCCGTCGGGGTGAACGCAAACGGCGCGAACTGGCCGCCGAGAGCCTCGAGCCTCGCCCGCACGGCGGGTTGCCGATCGGGCTCGGCCGCGACGAGCAGGTAGCCGCCGCCGCCGGCGCCGCAGATCTTGCCGCCGATCGCGCCGGCATCGCGCGCGGCTTCCAGCATGTCGTCGATCGGCGTGTGCTCGGCCACGTACGGGTTCATCTGCTTCTTTGCGAGGAACGCTTCGTGCAGCAGGGAGCCGAGGGCGGGCAGGTCGCCGCGCTCGATCACGTCCCGCATCGCGTAGGCCATCTCCTGGAGGCGCTTCATGCCGAGCAGGGTCTCCTCGCGACCTTCGCGATGCATCGCGATCTGACGATCGATAAGCCCGACGTCGCGCCGGACGTGACCCGTGTAGCAGAGCAGGAGCCCCTCGGCGAGCGTCGACATCCGGCCGGCGTCGGCGACCGGCGCAACGCGTGTCCCGTCGCGCGTGAACTCCAGCAGATTGCACCCGCCGAACGCGGCCGCGTACTGATCCTGCCAGCCGCCGCTGATCCCGAGATCCTCGCGCTCGATCCGGTAGGCCGTGTGCGCCAACTCGTCGCGAGCCATCCGCCTGCCCGCGTGCATGGCGAGTGCCGCGACCATCGCGGCGACCACCGCGGAGGAGCCCCCGAGCCCGCTGCCCGGCGGCGCCTCGCTGCGGAGCGCCACCGTGATGCCGCCCTCGAGCCTTGCGTGGTCGATCGCCGCCTTGACGAGGTCGAGCGCGCCGTCGTACACGGGGCCGTCGTCGAGGTGATAGGCGACCAGCTGCTCGAGGTCGAGCGAGCGGACCTCGACCAGCCGGTCCTCGCGTGGCGTGACGCGCACGCGCACCGCGTGGTCGATGGTCGCCGAGACCACCGCGCCCCCGTGCTCCTCGTACCAATGGGGAAAATCGGTGCCGCCGCCGACAAAGCTCACGCGAAGCGGCGCGACGGCGTCGATCGGGCGGAGGTCGGGCGTCATGCGCGCCTCAGTCTAGGGCGCGGCGATCAGGCGACGAACCGCTGCAGGCGCCGGCGTTGCTGTTCGGTCGTGCCGCCCCACACGCCGTAGCGCTCTCCGTTCTTGAGCGCCCATGCGAGGCATTCCTCGCGAATGCGGCACGTCCCACAAAACGCGAGCGCGGGACCCGCCTCTTCCTCGGAAATCGGGAAGAAGACGTCGGGTTCGACGCCGAAACAGGCGGCGCGCTCCTGCCAGAAATCCGGGGGAGTGGGGTGGGCCGGCAGCGATGCAAGATCAACCTCCGGGAACCGCTCAATCCTCAATCCCGCACCCCTCGTCCCTCCCGCGCGACTCCTGGGAACCGTTTCATAGCAGAAGTCATCCTTCGAGCGGAAGGGGTCTGGCGTCGATGATGACCGGATGGCAGCGTGCCCGGCTCGGAAATGACACGGAAGGACTAGCCCGCCGTGGAGACATCGACGATCGAGCGACCCTCGCTGTCGGTCAGGCGGGTGGTCGCGGCGGCGTACCGCACGCGCACCAGGCCCACCCCGCCGTGGAGGTCGGCCGCCGCGGAGGTCACGGTCCCGACGCGCTCGCCGTCGGCATAGACCGGCGCGTCGGTGTGCAGGGCGACGCCGGCCCGCATGTGACGAAGCACGCTCGGCGGATGACCCAGGTTGCGAATCCTTGCGACCGCCTCCTGGCCGAGAAAGCAGCCCTTCTCCGCATCCACGGTGTCGTCCAGCCGCGCCTCGGCGGGATATGCGTTCGGGTCGAAGTCCACGCCCATGCGCGGGTCGCCGTGCAGGACGCGCCACACCTCGAGCGCTCGGTCGTGGATCTCGACGAGGTCGGCTTTGACCAAGGCATCCTCCACGCGCCAGGCGGGCTTGCCGGTCGGCGCCACTAGATCGATGCCCGGGCCGAGGGTCGAGGGCTCGAAGCCGGGAAGGCCCACGCGAGCGGCGGCGTCCCCCAGGACGGCGAACATCGCCAGCGAGCCGGTCGCGTCTTCGAGCGAGACGTCCGAGGACAACACGTACGGCGCCAGGAGCAGCCCGATGTGCTCCGGTTGATCGAGCCGCTGGACGAGGAGCAGGTCGTCGTCGCGCCGAAACACGTGCACGTCGGCGCGGATGCGGCCGGTCGGGGACAGCAGCAAGGCACGGCAGGTCCGTCCCGGCGAGAGTCCGGCGACATCGGCGGTCAGCAGATCGTGCAGCCACGCAACGGCGTCGGTCCCGAAGATGCGGACCTTGCGTCGCTCCGAGAGGTCCGCGAAGGCTCGCCCGCGCTGCAGCGCGGCGAGATCCTGCGCGAAGGCGTCGTGGTCGGCCATCCCCTTCCTCCGTCATTATCGGCGGCGTGGACGTTCCGACCACGCTGCTCGTGACGAACGACTTTCCACCCCGCGTGGGTGGCATTCAGCGGACCCTCGAGGCCCTGTGGCTCGCGCTGCCGCCGGAGCGGGTGGGCGTGTTCTGCCCCGATTGGGACGACGCGGCCGACTACGACGCTGCGGTGCCGTTTCGGATGTTCCGTCAGCCGGAGCGCTTCCTGTGGCCGACGCCCGAGCTCGCCGACCGGATCGAAGCCGCCGCGCACGAGATGGGCGCGCAAGTGCTGCTGTTCGGCGCGGCGTATCCGCTCGCGCTTCTTGGGCCTCGCCTCGCGGCGCGCGGTCTGCCGTATCTCGCCGCGGCGCACGGGTTCGAGTACTGGTTGTCGATCGCCCCGGGTGCGCACGCCTTGATGCGCTACGCGACGGGTCGCGCGTCCCGTGTGCCGGTGATGTGCTCGGCCTTTATCGCCCGGACCGTGCGGACCGCCGTGCCGCGCTCGGTCCCGGTCTCCGTGCTGTACCCCGGCGCCGACGTCGACCGGTTCCGTCCCGACCTCGAAACCGCGTCCATCCGCGAGCGCCACGGGCTCGCCGGGGTGCCGCTCGTCGTCTGCGTGAGCCGGCTGGTGACGCGCAAGGGTCAGGACACCCTGATCCGGGCGATGCCGGCGATCCGCCGACGGGTGCCCGACGCCGCGCTGCTCATCGTGGGGGGCGGTCCGGCCGAGGAACGACTCCACACCATGGCGGCCGCGCTGCCCGCGGGCGCCGTCGCCTTCGCCGGCCAAGTGGCGGAAGCCGAGCTTCCCGCCTACTACGCGGCGGGCGACGTGTTCGCGATGCCGTGCCGCAACCGGCTGGGCGGGCTCGAGGTGGAGGGGTGGGGCAACGTCTTTCTCGAGGCCGCGGCGTGCGGGCGGCCCGTGGTCGTCGGGGACTCGGGCGGCGCCCGCGAATCCCTCGTCGAGGGGGAAACGGGGCTGCTCGTGGACGGCCGCGACGTCGCCAGCGTCGCCGAGGCCGTCGCGGGGCTGCTCGCGGACCCCGCTCGCGCCGAGGCCATGGGCCGGGCGGGGCGGGAACGTGTCCTGCGCGACCACACCTGGCCCGCGATCGCCCAGCGCCTGGCCGGGTGGCTCGCCGAGGCCGCGGAAGCGACCGCACCGCGAGCCTGAGGCTGCCCGGTGCCGCCGGGAGCCGGGGGTACCCTCCCCACCGTGAGCGAGGAACGGCGATGTCCGACCTGTGGCGCGCTGGTGAGCGCGGACGCGGAGTGGTGCGGTCAGTGTTTCAGCGACCTCCGCCCGCGGCCCGCCCCGGCCGTTCCCGCTCCGCCGACCGCCGAGGTCGTTGCGGCGCCGCCGGCGGTGGCCGCGCCGGGCCAGGCCGTCGATGCCGTCGCGCCGCCGGATCCGGAAGCGCCAGCAGCCGAGCAGCCGTTTTGGCCCTGCACGGTGTGCGGGGAACACAACCCGATCGCGTTGGACGTGTGCGAGACCTGCGGCACGCCCTTTGTCGCGGTGATGCGCGGCACGCCGACGCGCAACGTCGATCCGGCGGCGGCCAGGCGCCGTTCGCTGTTCTTTCCCGGTGCCGGGCACACGCTGCTCGGCTACGGCACCGACGGGTTCGCCCGCGGCTGTCTGTTCGTCGTGTCGCTCGCGGTGGCGCTGTTCCTGCTGACCGGGGCGCCGCGCACGCCGGCGATCCTGTTCGTCGTCGTGGTGTGCGTCGGTCTCGCCGGCGGCGTCTACGTGGTGTCGTTCCTCGAGATCGACGGGCTCGCGGAGCGCGGTGCGCTGCTCGTGCCGTCCAAGTTCCTGCTGTGGACGCTCGTGGTGGTGATGTTTCTTGTCGTCGGGGCGATCGGGCTGTCCGTGGCGACGACAGCCCGACGGTAAGATTCGCTCGTATGGAGCACGCCGAGGGCACGATCGTGATCGACGCGCCGCTCGACGACGTCACCGACGTGATCGAGGACTACGAGGCCTATCCGGAATGGGCCGAGGTACGCCGCGTGGACGTTCGCCAGCGCGGCGAGGGCGGTCGCCCGACCGAGGTGGGCTTCGAGGTCGACGTGCCGGTGATCGGCAAGGCCTCCTACGTGCTCCGCTATCGCTACGAGCCCGGCGGCACGGCGATCTCCTGGGAATCCATCGAGGCGCACGGCGCCGTTCGCGAGATCCGCGGGGAGTACCTCCTGGATGATCGGGAGCCGGATCGCACCACGGTCACCTACCGCCTCGGCGTGGAGCTCGGCCCGCTCGTGCCGGGCTTCTTGCGCACCGAGGGCGCCAAGCGCGTCATCGAGAACGCGCTCGAGCGGCTGAAGCGTCGCGTCGAGATGGGCTGATGGCCGCGATCCCACCGGTCCCGGCCGCCGGCGCCGCGGCCGTGCCGGTTCCGCGTCCCGACGGAACGGCCGTCCCGCCGGACTGGCCCCGGCTGTCGGTGCCACTGCGCGAATGGCTCCCGATGGCCCTGGCGCCGTTCGGGCTCGTGATGCTCGCGTACATGCTCGTGTTCGGGTTCTTCTCCTGGGACAGCGACTGGGCGCGGGTGGTCGTGACGCTCCTGCAACAGCTGGCGATCTCGGTGCCCATCGTCCTGTGGGTGCGCCGGACCCAGGGATCGGTGGTCCCGCTCGGGCTCGACTCCTCGTGGTCGGCTCGCGACGTGGGCGCCGGCATCGGCATGGGCGTGGTGGCGATGATTGCCAGCTCCGTAGTCCTGGCCGTGACGCTCGGCGTCGTCGAGGCGGTGCTCGGACATCCCTATGAGCCGCCCGATTCCGGTCTGGGCACCGGCGGCTCGTTCTGGGCGCTCGCCGCGATGGCCGTGTTCGTGGCGCCGATCTGCGAGGAGATCTACTTCCGCGGCTACCTCTTCCAGGGGTTGCGCCGGTGGTGGCAGCTGGGTCCGGCCGCCGCGGCCTCGGGGTTGACCTTCGCGTTCGTGCACGTGGAACCGATCCGCTTGCTGTCGCTGTGGGTGACCGGGATGCTCTTTGCCACCGTGTTCGAGAAGCGGCGGACCCTGGTTGCGAGCATGAGCGCGCACGCGACCCTCAATGTCATTGCCGTGCTGCTCGCCATCGCGACCAGATAGGGCCGCCCGATCGGAGGCGCCCCGGCTAAGCTGGCCCGATGCGCGTGATCCTGTTCACCGGCAAGGGAGGCGTGGGCAAGACCACGGTCGCCGCCGCGACGGCGGTGCGATCGGCGCGGGAAGGCAAACGCACCCTGATCATGTCGACGGACCCGGCGCACTCGCTCGCCGATGCGTTCGAGGTGACGATCGGCGACGTGCCCAACCTCATCATCGACAACCTGTGGGCCCAGCAGATCGACGCGCAGGGACGCCTCGAGGACAACTGGCGCGAGATCCAGGACTACATGGTCCAGGTGATGAATTGGGCCGGCACCGACACCCTCCAGGCCGAGGAGCTCACCGTCATCCCGGGGATCGACGAGATCTTCGCGCTGATCGACGTCAAGACCCACGTGGAATCCGGCTCCTACGACGTCGTCATCGTCGACTGCGCGCCCACGGCAGAGACGCTTCGCCTCTTGAGCCTGCCCGACATCATGAACTGGTACATCGAGCGGATCTTCCCGGTACAGCGCCGCGTGGTGCGGATGGTGCGTCCGCTGGTGTCGCGCACCACGAACCTGCCGATCGCCGGCGACAAGGTCTTCGCGGCCGTCGAGCGTCTGCACCACAACCTCGAGGCCGTCCGCCGCATCCTGGCCGACGAAACGATGTCGTCGGTGCGTCTGGTGCTCAACCCGGAGAAGATGGTGATCGCCGAGGCGCGGCGCACCTACACCTATCTCGGGCTCTTCGGCTATCGCGTCGACGCCGTGATCGTGAACCGCATCCTGCCGAGCGACGTGACGGATCCGTACTTCGGCAAATGGAAGGACATCCAAGCCGAGCATCTCGCGACCGTGCACGAGTCCTTCGAGCCCGTGCCGATCCTGGAGTCGCGGTTGTTCGACCGCGAGATGGTCGGTGTGCAGCTGCTCGAGGAGATGGCCGCGGAGGTCTATCGCGACCAGGATGCGACCGGGATCCTGTTCTTGGACGACCCGATCCAGGTGCGGCGCGACGGCGACGGCTACATGCTGTGGATGCATCTGCCGTTCGTGCGCGGTGGCGATCTGGACGTGCACCGCCGCGGCGACGAGCTGTTCGTGCGCGTCGGCCCCTACAAACGGAACCTCCTGTTGCCCCAGACCTTGAAGCGGATGGTCGTGCGGGGGGCGAGCCTCAACGGCGACACCCTCGAGATCGTGTTCGAACGAGCGCCGGAGCCGGCGGAAGGGAGCTGAGCATGAGCGAGGAGCAGAACCCCGCGGCAGCGACGAGCGAGGAGCACGCGGCAAAGGATCGGCGGGCGGGAACCTGTTCGGTGGCGTGGTGCCC
Organism: uncultured Actinomycetes bacterium; assembly: GCA_963816105.1. Classification (GTDB taxonomy): domain Bacteria; phylum Actinomycetota; class UBA4738; order UBA4738; family HRBIN12; genus AC-51. Next base: position 561,665 of record CAWFJH010000005.1, read on the forward strand.
TGTGTGTCTGGGTGTCGGCGCGATCCAGCCGATCGCACCCGACGTCATCGGGCACCTGTTGAAGGCGGGCACCGAGATGTTTCTCGCCTTCCGCGCGGTCATCGAAACGCGGGCGGAGGACTTCGAGCCGCCCGCTGAGCCCGTCCGGTTGGAGAAGATCGACGTCGGATGACCGCGCCGCAGGCGGTCGGTATCGACGTCGGCGGCACCAAGGCGACGGCGGTGCGTGCGACTGCCGACGGAACGGTACGTGCGCGCGCCTCGGTCCCGACGCCGGCCGACGATGTGCCGTCGGTGCTCGAGGCAATGCGAACGGTCGCGCGCGCGGTGATCGATCCCGCGGTCCGCGCGATCGGGGTCGGTGCCGCGGGGCTGGTCGAAGCCGGAACCGGGCGCATGCGCTTTGCCCCGAACATCGCTTGGCGCGAGGTGGCGCTCGTGGACGAGCTGCAGACGTTCGATGTCCCGGTCGTGGTCGACAACGACTGCACAGTGGCGGCGTTCGGTGAGCATGCCGTCGGCGCGGGCCGCGGCGTCGATGACCTGCTGTACGTCGGTGTCGGCACCGGCATCGGCGGGGGCCTCGTGCTCGACGGCCAGGTTCGCCGCGGTGCCAACGGCTTTGCGGGGGAGATCGGTCATATCCGTGTCGAGCCCGCCGGTCACCAGTGCGGGTGCGGTCGCCGGGGCTGCTGGGAGACCGTCGCGAGCGGCTCGGCGATCACGCGCCTGGGGCGCGAGCGACTCGGTGCCGACATCGACGGCGCCGGGGTGGTGGTGGCCGCACGCGCGGGCGATGCCACGGCCGCCGCCATCCTCGAGGAGGTTGGCGCGCAGCTCGGCGACGGGCTCGCTGGGCTGATGAACACGTTCGATCCGGCGCTCGTCGTCGTGGGCGGCGGCGCGGCGATCGGCGCCGGAGAGCTGCTGCTCGAGCCCGCCCGCAGGGCCGCCGAGGCCGGGATCGAAGGCATCGGGCACCGGCCCGAGGTGCCGATCGTTCCGGCGGCGCTCGGTGGCGACGGCGCGGCGATCGGCGCGGCGGTGTGGGCGCTCGAGGGAATCTCGTGAACATCGGGCTGTTCCTGTCGGCGTTCACGTCGAAGCCCGCCGGCCCGCTCGCGGTCGCAGGGCGTGCCGCGGCCGCCGGCTACGACGCGGTGTTCGTCTACGACCACGTGTTCCCGCCCGGGGCACCGGAGCGTCCCTCGGTCGAGCCCTTTGCGCTCCTCGCGGCGGCCGCCGCGTCCAACCCCGGTCTCGGGGCGGGTGTGCTCGTGACGCGAACGCTCTTTCGCCCCGTCGGGATGGTGGCCAAGGAGGCCGCCGGGCTCGCCCAGCTCACCGGCGGCCGCGCCGTGATCGGCCTCGGGCTCGGCGACCAGCACGGCAAGGCGGAACACGCGACCCTGGGCCTGCCCTATCCGCCGATCGACGATCGGACCGTGGCGCTCGGCGAGACCTCGCTCGCCCTTCGGGGGCTGTTTCGGGGGGAACCCTGGGCTGGCGGGGAGGCGATCGGCCCGGTGGCGGGCCCGCTCGTTCCGCCCGGTTCGGCCGACGTCTGGATCGGCGGCACATCGGAGCGAGTCGTGCAGGTGGCGGCACGGACGGCCGGCGGCTGGAACGGGTGGGGGATGAGGCTCGAGGCGTTCACCGAGCGCGCCGGGCAGCTCGCGGCGGCGACACGCGAGGCCGGCCGCGACCCGGCAGAGGTGCCACCCACCTGGGCGGCGATCGCGCTCGTGGGTGAGAATGCCGCCGAGCTCGAGCGGCTGGAGCGCGAGCGCGCCGAGCGCGGTGGCTCGCTCGACATTTGGCGCGGGACGGTGGACGACCTGCGCCGGGTCCGCGATCACGTGGCCGGGCTCGGGTGCACCTGGATGATCCCGCTGGCGGCCGGACCCGCCGACCGTGTCGAACTGATCGCCGCGACCCTTCGCTCGTGAGCGCACCGGATGCGCTCGCGCGTGCCAAGCGAGCGATCCGCGACGCGGTACTCGAGCGCCGCGACGCAATGACGCGCGAAGAGCTCGATGCGGCGGCGGCGGCGGTGACGGAGCGTGTGCTCATGCTGCGGGAGGTCGCTGCCGCACACGTGGCGACGGCGTTCTGGTCGTTTGGCTCCGAGCTGCCGACCGCGCCGCTGCTCGGGGCGCTCGTCGCCCGGGGGGTGACCGTGGGGCTCCCCGTCGTGACCGGCCACACGCTCGAGATGCGTACCTATGTGCCGGGGGATCCGACCACGCCGACACCGTTCGGCGCGGAGGAGCCGGCGAACGGCGCGGTGCTCGACCCCGGGGCGATCGACGTCGTCGTGGTTCCGGCCGTCGCGTTTGACCGAGCCGGATGCCGGATCGGCTACGGCGGTGGCTTCTACGACCGGTTCCTGCCGCGCCTGCGCCGCGATGCCACACGCGTCGGCATCGCCGTGGACGCGCTGGTGTTCCACGATCCCTTGCCGGCGGGACCGCTCGATCTCGGGGTCGATGTGGTGGTAACGCCCACGGAGACGATTCGATGCGCGCGCTGAGGACGCACGGCCGTCCGTCGCGTCCGCGGTATGCGCGCGCCACGAACTGGCGCGAGGCCCGCTTTGTCGCGCTCGACTTCGAGACGACCGGCTTGGACCCCGCGAGCGACCATGTCATCGCCTACGGCGTCGTGCCGGTGGAAGGCGGCCGCGCGCTGGCCGGGTCCGCACGGCGCCAGCTGGTCCACCCGCCAACTGGGCCCCCCGGACGCACCCAGACGGTGCACCTGCTACGGCCCGTGGACCTCGCGTCGGCGCCGACGATCGGGGAAGTGGCCGGCGACCTGCGCGCGGCGATCGACGGCCGGGTGCTGCTCGCCTGGTTCGCGGAGGTCGAGATCGCGTTCCTCCGGCGGATCTACGGCGGGTCCGAGCGCGCGTGGCGGCGGCGGACGGTCGATGTTCGCGATCTCGCGATCGCAGTCGACCGCGGCCCGGCGAGCGCGCGCGCCGCCCGAGGCTACGGTCTCACGGCGACGGCGGAGCGCTACGGCGTGCCCGTTGCGAATCCCCATGACGCGCTGGACGACGCGCTGGTCACCGCGCAGCTGTTCCTGGTCCTTGCGGCCAAGCTGCCGGAGCGTCCTTCCCCGAGTGTCGGTGATCTCCTCCAGCTCTCCCGATGAGGCGCCGCGGGGCAACGGCGGTTACCGCACACCCGGCGTTTCCCGGTAGCGTGGCCTGTGGTTCGATAGGTCACGCACACGATGCACGACCGCCGGCGGCGGAGCCGGCGGCGCAGGAAGGAGCACCATGACCGAGGACGTTCGCTCACCGCTGCACGACTGGCACGTCGCCCGAGGCGCCGAGATCATCTGGGAGGACGGGTTCCCCTGGACGATGGACGAGGGCACCGAGGTCGCCCAGGAGTACGAGGGGATTCGTACCGGCACCGGCATCTGGGACCTGTTCTCGACCTGCAAGTACGAGGTCACCGGTCCCGACGCCGCCCGTTTGATTCAGCGGCGCTTCACCAACACGCTGGACGGCATGTCCGATGGGTCGGTGCGCTACGGCGCGTTCGTCAATCCTGACGGCCTGATGATCGACGACGGCAATGTCTACCGGTTCGCTGCGGACCGGTACTGGATGATGATCAACTCCGCCGGGATCGAGGATTGGTTCCGCGAGACGGCCGGCGATCTGGACGCCACCATCACGCACAAGACCCTCGACCTCGCGATGATCGCGGTCCAGGGCCCGACGTCGCAGGCGACGCTGCAGCCGCTCGTGGAGCGAGACCTCGGCGAGCTCGGATACTTCCGATTCTGGCCGAAGATGACGACCGTGGCGGGGGTTCCCGCCTATGTGCTGCGGACGGGGTTCAGCGGCGAGCACGGATACGAGCTCGTGCTCGATCCGGGCGATGCCCAGGTGGTCTGGGACGCGCTCGTGGCCGCGGGTGCGACGCCGTTCGGGCTGAACGCGATCGACCTCGCGCGCACCGAGGTCGGTCTGGTCATCATCGCCGTCGACTACGACCCGGGCGCGCGTTCGCCCTGGGACCTGTCGATGGACCGGTTTATCAAGACCGACACCGAGAACGTCGCCGTCGAGGCGCTCGCCGCCTACGGGGCGAACCCGCCGAAGCGGTTCAAGACGCTCTCGTTCGCAGGCGCGGCACCCGAGGCGGGCGCGGTCGTGACGAAGGACGGCGCCGAGGTGGGCGTGGTGACCTCGCCGGCCGAGAGCCCGCGGGTGGGGCCGATCGCGCTTGCGATCCTCGACACCGCGGCCGCCGAGGACGGCGCGAAGGTCGAGGTCGGCGACGAGGTCGCGACCGTCGGGCCGCTGTCCATCCTGGACCCGCAGAAACAGCGCGCCCGCGCCTGATCGCGTTCGAGGCACGTCCAACGGGCCGGCCGAAGGCCGGCCCGTTGGCTATCCTGCGGTCGATGGGTGCGCCGATCTACGGCGTCGTGCCGAACTTCTCGGAGGGGCGCCGCGCCGACGTGATGGACGCCATCTGCGATGCCCTGCAGGTTCCCGGCGCTCGTCTTGTCTATCGCCAAGCCGATCCGGACCACCATCGGCTCGACACGACCGTCCTGGGGGATCGCGACGCCGTTCGACGCGCGGCGATCGCCGGCGTGCGCGTGGCGGTCGGGCTGATCGACATGGAACATCATCGCGGCGGGCACCCGCGGATGGGTGCGGCCGACGTGATCCCGTTCATGCCCGTACGAGACGTCGGCATGGACGCGTGCGTCGAGCTCGCCCGCGCCGTGGGGGCCGAGCTCGCCGAAAGCCTCGACCTGCCGGTGTACCTGTACGACGAGGCGGCGCTCGTACCGGAGCGCCGCTCGCTTGCCGAGGTGCGCCGCGGCGAATACGAGGGCCTGCGCGAGGCGGTGGCCCACGGTGATCGCCTGCCTGATTTCGGCCCCCACACGATCGGTCACGCGGGCGCCACGGCGGTTGGGGCTCGCAAGCCGCTGGTCGCGTTTAACGTCTATTTCGACGGCGACGACGAGGAGGCCGCCCGCGAGATCGCCCGGTCCGTTCGCGAATCGGGCGGCGGGCTCGCGGCCGTCCGAGCCATCGGCTTTCTGGTCCCCGAACGTGGTTGCGTGACCGTATCGATGAACCTCGTGGACTACGAGGTCAACGGGCCGCGGAGCGCCTACGATGCGGTGGTTGCGCGGGCGCGCGCCTCTGGGCTCGAGGTCACCGACAGCGAGATCGTGGGGCTCGTGCCCGAGGCCGCGCTCGGCCCCGGCGAGGCGGAGTACGTTCGCCTTGCGGGTTTCGATCCCGGCACGCAGGTATTGGAACGACTGATCGAGGGAATCGCATGAGCGAGAACTGGGCCACGTCGAACGAGGGATCCACGCCGCCGGCGACGCCGGCCGATGCGCCGCGGCCCGAGGATGGGACGGAGCTCTTGCGCGAACGCTCCTCGGGCAGCTGGGCGACGCCGAACCCGGCCGCATCCGGTCCTCCGGCGAAGGTGCCGATCGAACAGCTGCCCACCGCGGGCACGCGCGTCGGCAAGTACCTCGAGGATCTCGCCTCGGACAGTCCGACGCCCGGTGGCGGCGCCTGGGCGGCCATTTCGGCCGCGGCCGGCGCGGCGATGATCGCGATGGTCGCGCGTCTGACGCTCAAGAAGAAGGGGTTCGAAGCCGTCGCCGACCGGATGAGCACGATCGCGGAGGAATGCGACGACGAGCGCCACGCACTGCTCGGGCTCGCCGATCGCGACGCCGACGCGTACCGCGACGTGATGGCCGCATACAAACTGCCCAAGGCCACCCCCGAGGAACAGAGCACGTGGTCCTTCACGCTGCAAAAGGCGCTCGAGCGCGCCGCCGACATTCCACTCGAGGTCGCGCGCCGTTCGGTATATCTGATGAGCCTTGCCGAGGAGACGCTTTCAAGCGGCAATCCGAACGCCGCCTCCGATGCGCTCAGCGCCGCGACGGCGCTGCATGCCGCGGCGCTCTCGGCACTCGCCAACGTCGACATCAACGCGATCACGTTCCTCGACAAGACCCGCCAGCAGGAGCTTGCCGAGTCGGCCGCGTCGCTTCGCAACCGGGCGCAGTCGATCCTGCGCGACGTGAGCGAGGCGTTCTTTATCGCGCTGCACGCCTAGCGGGGCTGCGGTCGGGGCGGACTTGCGTTCCCGGGCCCATCGGCGCACGCTCGCGCCGTGCGCATCGACGCGATCGTCTTCGATTGTCACGACGCGGCTCCGCTCGCGCGGTTTTGGGCGGACGCGCTCGGGTGGCGCCTCGCGCCCTACGACGAGGTCGAGCTCGCCCGTCTCGCGGCCAAGGGCATCACCGATCCGGAGGACGACCCCACCGTCATGGTGGAGCCGCCGGAAGACGCCGTGGACTTGCCGGTCCTGTTCTTCACCGAGGTGAGCGACGAGAAGGTCGCCAAGAACCGCGTGCATCTGGACGTGATGGCCGACGAGGACCTCGAGGTGGAGGTGGAGCGGCTCGAAGGGCTCGGCGCGGCGATCCGCAATTGGGCCGAGGGCGACGGCGGCGTCTGGTGCGTCATGCAGGACCCCGAGGGCAACGAGTTCTGCGTGATGCCACCCGACGACGCGGCCTGAGCCACGACCGCCTCAGAACAGCCCGACCGTGCGCCCGTCGGCGTCGATGTCGACGCCCATGAAGTTCGGGCGTGCGCCGAGCCCGGGCATCCGCTGCATGTCGCCGCAGAGCACGACCACGAACCCGGCGCCGGCGCTGGGGACCACGCCTCGCACCGGCAGGCGGAACCCCGAGGGCCGGTTGCGCAGGAGCGGATCGTGACTGAGCGACAGATGCGTCTTCGCCATGCAGACGGGCACGTTGCCGAACCCCAGCTCCTCCATGCGCGCGAGGTCCTTGTCGGCCTGGGGGAGGTAGTCCACGCCCTCGGCCCCGTACAGCTCGGTCGCGATCGCCTCGATCTGACCGCGAAGGGGCGTGCCGTCGGGGGTGAGCCGGCGGAACTCGTTCGGTCGCTCCGACGCCACAACGACGGCCTCCGCCAGCTCGATCGCGCCGGCGCCGCCCTCGGCAAAGCCGCGGTTGACGACGACCGTCTCGGCGCCGGCTTCGACGGCGAGCTCGCGGATGAGCTCGATCTCCGCCGCCGTATCCGAGGGGAAATTGTTGATCGCCACAACGCAGGGCACGCCGTAGCGCCCCGAGATCTGCACGTGCGCCGCCAGGTTGTCGATGCCGCGCCGCAGGGCGTCGAGGTCCTCGGTGCCGAGGTCGTCGAAGGCCATTCCGCCGTGCGACTTCGTGGCCCGCACCGTCGTGACCAGCACGCCCGCGCTCGGCGCGAAGCCGCCGAAACGGCACACGATGTCGCAGAACTTCTGGAATCCGAGATCCGATCCGAACCCCGCCTCGGTGACCACGAAGTCACCCAGCTTGAGCGCGATGCGGTCCTCGATGATGGAGTTGTTGGCGTGCGCGATGTTGCCGAACGGCCCGGCGTGCAACAGCACCGGCTGGTGCTCGAGCGTTTGCACCAGGTTGGGCTCGATCGCATCGCGCATGATCACCGTCATCGCGCCGGCGACCTTGAGGTCCTCGGCCGTGACCGGCGCGCCCTCGTACGTCGAGGCGACGATGATCCGCCCGAGCCGGGCCCGCAGGTCGTGCAGATCGGCCGCCAGGGCGAGGATCGCCATGATCTCGGAGGCCGCGGTGATGACGAAGGTCTCCTGGCGCGGCACGCCGTGCACCTTGCCGCCAAGACCGACCACGGTGTTGCGCAGCTCGCGGTCGTTCACATCGAGCGTCCGCGGCCACGTGATCGTGAGCGGGTCGATGCCGAGCGTGTTGCCGTGGTAGATGGCGGCATCCAGCGCCGCCGACAGCAAGTTGTGCGCGGCCGTGATGGCGTGGAAGTCGCCGTTGAGGTGCAGGTTGATCTCTTCCATCGGCACGACCTGCGCATACCCGCCACCGGTGCCGCCGCCTTTGATGCCGAAGACCGGCCCCATGCTCGGCTCGCGAAGCGCGAGCACGACGCGGTGTCCGAGCGCGCCGAGCCCCTGCGTGAGCGACACCGAGGTGGTGGTCTTGCCCTCGCCGGCCTTGGTCGGCGTGATCGCCGTGGTGATGATCAGCTTGCCGTCGGGCGCATCGGCCAGCCGGTCGAGGATCGACAGCGAGACCTTCGCGCGGGTGGCGCCGTACGGCTTGAGCTCCTGCGGCTCGATCCCCGCCGCCGCGGCGACGTCGGCGATGGGCTGGAGCGTTGCTTCCTGGGCGATCTCGAGACCGGACTTCATGGGCGCGTGTGCACTCCTTCGTGCGATGGAGGGAACGGGCGAGGCGCCTCGGAAGATAGCGCAGCGGGCCGCCAGAGCGGCAACGCGGCCATACTGGCAGCATGGCCGCGCCCGAGGAGGTTCGCCGAAACGTCACGCCCGTGCGCGTGCTCAGCGTGCGGTCGGGGAACCGGGCGGAGCGCACCGATGCGCTCGCCACCGAGGAGCCGCTCGAGATCCGCGCGCAGGGTCCGGGCCAGGACGCCGTGCGTGTCGCGGTCACGATGCGCACTCCCGGGGGCGACTTCGAGCTGGCGGCCGGCTTCTTGTTCACGGAGGGGCTCGCGAGCCCGAGCGACATCCGGCGGGTCGCCTACTGCGACGACGTCGATGTGCCCGAGCAGCGTTACAACGTGGTGACCGTGACGCTCGAGACGCCGTTCGACGAGGCGCGCCTGTCGAGAAACTTCTACGCGACTAGCTCGTGCGGGGTGTGCGGCAAGGCCTCGCTCGACGACATCGAGGTGCGCTGTGATGTGGTGCCCGCCGGCTTCACGGTGCCCGCCGACATCGTCGTTCAGCTGCCCGACCGTCTGCGGGCCGCGCAACGCGTCTTCGACCAGACCGGTGGTCTACACGCCGCCGGGCTGTTCACCGTGACGGGGGAGCCCGTTGCGGTTCGCGAGGACGTCGGTCGTCATAACGCGGTCGACAAGGTGATCGGCGAGCGACTGCTCGCCGGGGCGGTACCGATCGCCGATCATGTGCTGCAGGTTTCCGGGCGCGCGTCGTTCGAGATCGTGCAGAAGGCCGCGGTGGCGGGGATTCCCGTGGTGGCGGCGGTGAGCGCGCCCGTCATCCCTCGCGGTCGAGGCCGGCGAACGACTCGGCGTGACGGTCCTCGGGTTCGTCCGCGACGGGCGCTGCAACGTCTACAGCCACCCCGGCCGCATCGGCTGAAGCCGCCGGCTTCGATGGCGCGGCGCCGCCCCAGTCGTAGACGACTCTGGTCCGCACGATGAGGTCCTGCACCGACCGGCTCTTGTAGTCGATCGCGACCCACACGAGCAGCAACGGGAACGTCGCGCACAGCAGGGCCCGCAGCAGCGATCGCCAAAACCCCAGGTCGCCGCCGTTGCGGGTATGGACGCGGAGCCCGAGCACCCGGTCCCCGTAAGTGCGGCCACTGGTTCGCCAACACCACGTGAAATACGCGACCAGCAACACGAACCCTGCTACGTACGCCTCGGGGTAGGTGACGACGGGGAAGTGGAACCGCGCGCCGCGCCGCAGGAACAGGAAGCCCGAAGCGGCGAAGTAGGCCCCGACCAGCAGGACGGCGACGACCAGCAAGTCGATGACGTTGGCCCCGGCGCGGGTCACGATGCCGGCAGGCTGTCCGTGAAAGGCGCGTGCCTCCGCGGGCACCGTGTCGAACCGCGCGGCGCTCACGACTCCTGCTCCCGCCCGCGGCCCAGCACCCGGTCCATCGCGCGGCGCACCGCCCGGTCCGCGTCGACGCTGCGAAGCCGGATGTTCTTCACCTCGTCGGAAGCCGTGTTCGACGACGCGTCGCGAATCAGCTGCGCGAGGTCGAGCTCCTCGATGACGGCCGATGCGATCGCCGTGAGGTCGAGCCGGTCCAGAAGCTTCTCGACGTCGAGGCGTGCGGCGAGGGCGTCGACGTCGATGCGGTCGGTGAGCGCGTCCATGTCCATACGCGCCACGATGGGGTCGGGGTCGAGGTCCTCGACCACGGCGTTGAGGTCGAGATGCCGCCGGACCAGATCGGTGAGGTCGAGCCGATCAAGCACCGCGTCCAGCGCCGACCGCAGGGCGTCCCCGCCGTCGGTGTCGGCGCGCTCGCGGGCTTCCTCCCACGTCCCGCGCCAGTGCTCCACGAGCCGTTTGGTCGTGGGGGAGCTACCGGCAAGGTCGTCGGCCGGGTCGAGGGCGGATCGCTCGAGCGACCCCGCCCAAGCCCCGACGGCACGTGTGGCCTCGATCACGAGACCCGCCCCCGCCTGTACCGCGCGGCTGGACGCGCCGGGATCGTCCTGCTCGTCGGTGGCGGCCAGGCCGGCGGCGACGCCCGCACCGATCGCCACGAGCTGGGCGAACGCCTCGGCCAAGGCCTCGGCGAGGCTGCCCTCGGTTGGGGTCGGCGCGCCGTCCGGTTCGTTCGAGGGTTGCTCGGGCGCCGGACCGTCGTCGCGGATGTTGATCGGGATCGGTCCTTGCATCCCCGCATCATGGACCGGATTCGCTCGGACGGTCCACTCACGGGCGTCGTAGCGTGGCGCAATGGCGACACGCTGCGGCTGGGCGCCGGCCGATGACCCGCTCTACGTCGCCTACCACGACGAGGAGTGGGGCGTGCCCGTGCGCGACGAGCGGCGCCTGTTCGAGATGCTCACGCTGGAGGGCGCGCAGGCGGGGCTCTCGTGGCGGACCATCCTCGGCAAGCGCGAGGGCTACCGGCGGGTCTTCGACGGCTTCGACCCGAAGGCGGTCGCGGCGTTCTCCCCGGCGCGGATCGAGAAGGCGCTCGGCGACGCGTCGATCGTGCGGAATCGCCTGAAGGTCGAGTCGACGATCGCCAACGCAAACGCCATCCTCGCGCTCGACGAGTCATTGGCAGATCTGCTGTGGTCCTTCGTCGACGGCACGCCGATCCTCAACCGATGGACCGCACTCGCCGACATCCCGGCAGAGACACCGGCGTCCAAGACTATGTCGAAGGAACTCAAACGCCGGGGATTCCGGTTCGTGGGACCGACCGTCTGCTACGCGTTCATGCAGGCAACAGGCATGGTCAACGATCACGTAGAAGTGTGCTTCCGCTGGTCCGAAGTGCAGCTCTAGGGGGTTGGCCTACTGCTCCCATAGGTGCTGGCCGCCCGCGCGTTGAACGTTCCGCTAGCGACCTGGCAACCGAATCGGACTACGCTTCGCAACCCATGGATTGGCTGGCCGCCTTGACCGGAATCGCGTTTTTCGTGTTCGTAGTCGTTCTCGTCATTCGACTGTTCATGCAGCGCTCGGGCCGGAGGCACTCCCCGGCACCCTCTCGGCCAGACCAAGGCTCCGGGTCATCTTCACATTCGTGACTGCGGCCGGGAGGCCGATCTTCGCTACGCCTTGCTCAGATGACCGGCGTTTTCTCAAACGACGAGCCCGCCGACCTACAATCGAGGCAGCCGGGAGTTCCCGGCGGAAGGAGACCACCGATCGATGGCAGCCACGATGACCCGGCTCACCGAGCCCATGGTCCGCGAGAACGGCGTGCTGCGCACCGCCACCTGGGACGAGGCCCTCGACCGGGCCGCCCAGGGCCTGCGCCGCGCGATGGATCGCAACCCGGGTTGGGGAGCAGGGATCTTCAGCTGTTCGAAGGCCACCAACGAGATGAACTTCGTCGCCCAGAAGTTCGCTCGTCAGGTTCTTCGGACCAACAACATCGACAGCTGTAACCGCACCTGACACGCACCTTCGGTCGTCGGTCTGGCGACCGTGTTCGGTGCCGGTGGCGGTACCAGCTCGTACGAGGAGATCGAGTTCGCCGATCTCATCGTGCTGTGGGGGTCGAATGCGCGCGCCGCGCATCCGATCTTCTTCCACCATGTCCTGCGGGCGCTCGAGCGCGGCGCGCGGATGATCGTCGTCGATCCGCGCCGCACCGAGACCGCCGCGTTCGCCGATCTGTGGCTCGGCATCGACGTCGGCACCGACATCGCGCTGTCCAACGCAATCGCGCGGGAGATCATCCACGCCGATCTCACCGACGAGGCGTTCGTCGCAGGCGCGACCACGAACTTCGAGGAGTACGCCGCGAGCGTCGAGGAGTGGACCCTCGAGAAGGGCGAGGCGGTGACCGGCGTGCCGGCCAATGTCATTCGCGAGGTGGCGCATGCCTACGCCGGCGCGACCAACGCCATGATCTGTTGGACGCTCGGCATCACCGAGCATCACAACGCGGTCGACAATGTCTTGTCGCTCATCAACCTCGGCCTGCTGACCGGCCACGTCGGGAAGTACGGCAGCGGCCTCAATCCGCTCCGCGGCCAGAACAACGTGCAGGGCGGCGGCGACATGGGCGCAATCCCGAACAAGCTTCCGGGGTTCCAGGACATCGAGAAGGACACCGCCGCGCGGGAGCGTTTCGAGGACGCCTGGGGCGTGCCGATCATGCCGAAGAGCGGCTGGCACCTCACGGCGATGTTCGAGGCGATGGAACGAGGTGAGCTCACCGCCGTTTACTGCATCGGGGAGAACCCGGCGACCTCCGAGGCCGATCAGGACCACGCTGTGCACCTGCTCGAGGGCCTCGACACGCTCATCGTGCAGGACCTGATGATGACCGCGACCGCCGAGCTCGCAGACGTCGTGTTCCCGGCGTCGAACGCCTCGTTCGAGTCCGACGGCACGGTGACGAACTCCGAGCGGCGGGTGCAGCGGGTCCGCAAGGCACTCGACCCGCCGGGGGAGGCTCGCGACGACATCTGGATCATCGCCGAGCTCGCCAAGCGCATGGGCGTTGACTGGGGCGACCTCACAGCGAAACAGGCGTGGGATGAGCTCCGCTCCCTGTCGCCGATGCACACGCTCATGACCTGGGAGCTCATCGAGGAACTCGGCGGGGTGCAGTGGCCGTGCAACGAGGAGTTCCCGCAGGGGGCGCAGTTCCTCCACGAGCGGCTCTGGAGCTTCAAGGATCCCGCTCGCCAAGGCCCCAAGGCCCCGTTCAGTGTCGTGCTCGATGAGCCGCCGGTCGATGAGCTCACCGAGGAGTTCCCGATGCGCCTGACGACCGGGCGGCGGCTCGAGTCCTACAACACTGGTGTGCAAACCGGGGCGTTCTCCTCGCCGCTGCATCGCGGCGAGTCGCTGGACCTGTGCCCGGAGGACGCGGAGGCGCTGGGCGTCGCGGAAGGGGAGCGTGTCCGCATCGTGTCGCGTCGCGGAGGGATCGAGGCGCCGGTGCATCTGACCACGGCGCTGCGGCCGGGATTGGCGTTCATGACGTTTCACTTCCCCGACGAGGTGGCGACCAACAAGATCACGAACGAGGCCTATGACCCGAAGTCGGGGACTTCGGAGTTCAAGGCGACGGCGATCCGGGTGGAGAAGCTGTCCGGCGCAAGCGCTGAGGTAGCCTCCTAGCGTGGATCTCCACCTGATGACGGCGGCGGCGACCGCCGAGGAACGGGCCGCCGTCGACGCGGTGCTCGGTCCGCCCGAGACGGGTTGGGACGGCGGCGAGCGTTCCGTGCTCGACCTTCGCGTGTCGCGCGCCCCCGAGGAACAGCGGACGCTACTGTTGCCGGTCCTGCACGCGCTGCAGGCGGCGGCCGGATGGATCAGCGAGGGCGGGCTCAATTACGCGTGCGAGCGACTCACCGTGCCGCCCGCTGAGGCCTACGGCGTCGCGACCTTCTACGCGATGTTCTCCGTGCGGGCAGCAGCCCTCGACGGTCGTGCACGTATGCGACGACCTGGCGTGCCGTGTCGGCGGCGGGCTGGAGCTCCTGGCGGCGTGTGAGGGGGAGCTGGGGAGCGAGGCGAAGGTCGTCGCCAGCCCCTGTCTCGGCATGTGCGAGCAAGCACCGGTTGCCCTAGTGCAGCGCTCCGGCGACGGTCGCTCGGACGTTGTGCTCGCCCACATCGCTGCCGGGCCGGAGCACATCGCACAGGCGGTCCGCGACCAGCCGGTGTTCGTGGCCGCCCTCACCCCGACCGCTCCCGCTTACCGGGGCGACCGGCTCCTCGCGCGCGTCGGCGACGACGCCGCAGCAACGCTGGAGGGGTACCGCGAGCGCGGTGGGTATGCGGCGCTTCGGGCAGCGCTTGACGTCGGCCCGGATGAGGTGATCCAGCGGGTGACCGATGCCAAGCTGCTCGGCCGCGGCGGGGCCGCGTTCCCGACCGGTGTGAAATGGCGGGCGGTCGCGGACCAAACCGTGACGCCCCATTACGTCATCTGCAACGCCGACGAATCCGAGCCCGGCACGTTCAAGGACCGCGTCGTCATGGAACGAGACCCGTTCGCCGTTGTGGAAGCGCTGACGATCGCCGGGTTCGCGACCGGAGCCGAGCGCGGGTTCCTGTATATCCGCGGCGAGTACCCCGGCGCGACGAGCGCGCTCGAATCGGCGATCGCGGAAGCGCGCGAGGCGGGTCTATTGGGTTCCGACGTGATGGGCGCGGGCTTTGCGTTCGACATCGAGCTGCGGCGCGGTGCCGGGGCCTACATCTGCGGCGAGGAGACCGCGCTGTTCAACTCGATCGAGGGCAAGCGCGGCGAGCCGCGCAACAAGCCGCCGTTTCCCGTCACCCACGGTGTGTTCGGCAAGCCCACGGGGATCAACAACGTCGAGACGCTCATCAACGTGCTGCCGATCCTCACTCTCGGCGTCGAGGACTACGCCTCGGTCGGGACCGCCGACTCGACGGGCACACGGCTGTTCTGCCTGTCGGGCCACGTCGAACGACCCGGCGTCTACGAGCACCCGCATGGCGTGACGCTCGGCGAGGTGATCGAAGCGGCGGGCGGTGTTCGAGGTGGGGCGGCGCTCAAGGCGGTGCTGCTCGGCGGCGCGGCCGGCGGGTTTGTCGGCCCCGACCGGCTCGACGCACGCATGACGTTCGAAGACGCCCGCGCCGGCGGCTACACGCTGGGCTCGGGGGTCGTGATGCTTTTCGACGAGGGAACCGACCTCGTCGACCTGTGCCTGCGGATCGCGCGGTTCTTCCGCGACGAGAGCTGCGGACAGTGCGTGCCGTGCCGCGTCGGGACGGTGCGGCAGGAGGAGGCGTTGTACCGGTTGGTCGACGGGAGGACCCTCGGCTCGCGCGCCGACGAGCTCGCGCTGCTGAGCGATGTGGGCCAGGTCATGCGCGATGCCTCGATCTGCGGGCTCGGTCAAACCGCAGCATCCGCGGTGCAGTCCGCGATCGACGCGTTCGGACTGTTCGGCACGGAGGCCGTCTCATGAGCGCGATTCCGGTCGATGCCCCGCGGATGCTGATCGATGTCGAGATCGACGGTGAGACGGTGCGGGTGCCGGAGGGCGCGACGATCCTCGACGCGTGTCGCACAACCGGCGTGGAAACCCCGACGATGTGCTACGCGGACAACCTCACCCCGATCAACGCGTGCCGCGTCTGCGTCGTGGAGGTCGAGGGGTCGCGCGTGCTCGTGCCCGCGTGCTCGCGGCGCGCCGAGGCCGGCATGAAGATCGCGACTGACACCGAGCGCGTCCGGCATTCGCGCAAGCTTGTGATGGAGTTCCTGGACTCGAGCGTCGACACCGCGCTCGCGGGCGACGACTGGCACCGCTGGCAGGGCGCCTACGAGGCCGACCCCGCGCGGTTCGGCGCCGTGATGGCGCCCATGGCTTCCGGCGAGCGCGACGCGCGCACACCCGGCCACCACCACGATCCCGACCCGGCGGCCGCGGAGACGGTGGCCCAGCCGGTCAAGGTCGACAACGAGCTGTACGTGCGCGACTACGGGCGCTGCGTGCTTTGCTACAAGTGCGTCGAGGCCTGCGGCACCGATGCGCAGCACACCTTTGCGATCGCCGTGGCCGGCCGCGGGTTCGACGCGCGGATCTCGACCGAGTACGCCGTGCCGCTGGACGAGAGCGCGTGCGTGTACTGCGGCAACTGCATCGGGGTGTGTCCGACCGGCGCGCTCATGTTCTCGAGCGAGCACGCAATGCGCGAGGCCGGTACCTGGGACGAGGACGCCCAGACCGTGACAAGCACGATCTGTCCGTACTGCGGCGTGGGATGCCAGCTTGATGTCCACGTCCAGGACAACACGATCGTCACGGTGACCTCGCCGGCCGACAACGGCGTGACGAACGGACACCTGTGCATCAAGGGGCGCTTCGGGTTCCAGTTCGTCCAGCGCCGGCGCAGCCGCAACGACGCGGGCGCGCGCTGATCGCCGTGCTCGCCGGGGTGGTGCTTGCCGGCGGGCGTTCGACGCGCTTTGGCACCGACAAGCTCGCGGCGCCGTACCGGGGAACGCCGCTGCTGCAGCACGCCGCGCTTCGGCTGGCCGAGCTCTGCGACGACGTGGTCGTCGTGCTGGCGCCCGATGCCGTCGACCCGGGACTGCCGCCCGGGATTCGCCTCGCTCACGACCCGACCGAGGGAGAGGGACCGCTCGCCGGCCTCCACACGGGTCTGCTCGCGGTCGTCCGCTCGGACATCGTCCTTGTGATCGGTGGCGACATGCCCGACCTCCAGCCCGCCGTCGCGCGCGAGATGGTGCGTGTGCTCGACGACGCGGGCGTCGACGCCGTCGTGCTCGCCGATGGCGACCGGCCACGGCCGTTGCCCTGCGTGCTGCGTTCGTTGCCGGCGGCCGATGTTGTCCATACGCTGCTGCATGCGGGCCGCCGGCGGCTGCGCGACGCGATCGACGGGCTGCGCACGGCCGTGATCGACGAGGCCACGTGGACGGCGCTCGATCCGGCGCGCCGGTCGGCGTTCGACGTCGACGTCCCCTCGGACCTGTCGGAGTAGGCTCCGGGCATGACCCACGTCACGCCGGTCCACATCGGCCGCGTCGAGGTGCGCACCATCTGCGAGGGATTCGCCGCGCTGCCGCTCACGGAGGAGTTTCCCGACCAGGACGTCGAGTGGGCGGCGGAACGCGACGCCTATCCCTGGGGCTATCACGGCAGGTACGCCTGGGCCTGGCATGTGCACGCCTTCATCGTCGACTCGCCCAACGGGACGGTCGTGGTCGACACCGGCGTCGGTCCGTTCGGGCCGTACCGTCCCTGGGAGCACTGGAACGCCGACGCGTGGGCGAAGGAGTCCCTCGAGGACGTGACGCACGTCGTGCTCACCCACCTGCACGCCGATCACGCCGGCGGCGTCGAAGCGGCCGAGTTCTCGCCGCGATTTCCGAACGCCGCCTACCACTTGCACTCCTCGGACCTCCGGCATTTCGAAGAGGCGCACGACGACGCGTACGTCGCGATTCGCCCGGCGGAGCGTCTCGAGTCGCTCGGGCTGCTCCGCGCCTCCGATGCCAACCACGACGTCGTGCCGGGGGTGCGCCTCATCCATGCGCCCGGGCACACGCCCGGGCACCGCGCGGTGCTTGTGCGCGACGGCGACGAGGGCGTGCTGCTGAGCGGCGACCTGCTGCATCAGCCGATCCAGGTTGCGCATCGCGACTGGTTCTCCGCTCACGACGAGGATCCGCTGCTCGGGGTCGCGTCGCGGCGCGTGCTGCTCTGGCGTGCGTTCTCCAACGGATACCGCGTCGGCGCGACGCATTTCGCCGAGCCGTTCGGTCGCGTTCAGGCCGACCGCTGGGTGAGCGCCCCGGGCTGATCGCGGCGCGGCGCGGGGGTTCCCTTTTGGCGCTCCTGGAGTAGAGTCCAGCGCGAAGAGCGGGGCCCGCGTGCCCCAGGACCGGGTCGTCCGCGTATCAGACCACTTCGAGCCGAAGGGATCCGGTCATGACACGACGTGTGCTCATCATGGGCGCGGCGGGGCGCGACTTTCATAACTTCAACACCGTCTACCGCGACGACCCGTCTGCCACGGTGGTGGCGTTTACGGCAACGCAGATCCCGTTCATCAACGACCGCCGCTACCCGGCGTCGCTTGCCGGACCAAGCTATCCGGACGGGATCCAGATCTACGACGAGTCCGAGCTGACCCGGCTCATCGAGGAATTCGACGTCGACGACGTCGTCTTCAGCTACTCCGACGTGAGCCACGAGTTCGTGATGCACCAGGCGTCCCGGGTGATGGCCGCCGGTGCCAACTTCATCCTCCTCGGTCCCGACGCGACGATGCTCCGTGCCAGCGTTCCGACGGTGGCCGTGTGCGCGGTGCGCACCGGGGTGGGGAAGTCGCAGACGACCCGCGCCGTGGCCGGGGCGCTCAAGGAGGCCGGCAAGCGCGTCACCGCCGTTCGGCACCCGATGCCCTACGGCGATCTCGCCGCCCAGGCGGTCCAGCGCTTTGCGGCGCTCGAGGACCTCGACCGCTATCAGTGCACGATCGAGGAGCGCGAGGAATACGAGCCGCATATCGCGAGCGGCACGGTGATCTACGCCGGTGTCGACTACGGCGCCATCCTCGAGCAGGCACAGGCCGAATGCGACGTCTTGCTGTGGGACGGGGGGAACAACGACATCCCGTTCTATACGCCCGACGTCTGGATCACCCTGGTCGATCCGCTCCGCGCCGGTCATGAGCGCACCTACCACCCGGGCGAGACCAATCTGCGAGGCGCCGATGTGGTGCTCATCAACAAGATGGACTCGGCGACGCCCGAGCAGGTCGCGGAGCTCGAGCTCACCATCGCCGAGCTCAACCCGACCGCCGTGGTCGCCAAGGCGAACTCGCGCGTCACCGCCGACGATCCGGACGCGATCCGCGGCAAGCGGGTGCTCGTCATCGAGGACGGCCCGACGCTCACGCACGGCGAGATGAAGATCGGCGCCGGCGTCGTGGCCGCCCAGCGGCTGGGCGCGGCCGAGATCGTCGACCCGCGGCCGTGGGCGGTGGGAACGATCGCGGAGACATTCGAGCGCTACGACGTGGGGCATGTGCTGCCGGCGATGGGCTACTCCGACGGTCAGCTCGCGGAGATGGAGAAGATTATCGATGCGGCCGACGTCGACGTGGTCGTGATCGGCACGCCGATCGACCTGCGCCGGGTGATCGACATGTCCAAGCCCGCAGTGCGCGTGCGCTACGACCTCGAGATGCTGCCGGACTCCCCGCAGCTCGCCGACATCCTCGCACCGGTGCTGTAGCCGTCCGGGAGGCGCGATGCGGCGCGTGGTGATCGCCCTCGGCGGCAACGCTCTGCTTCGCCGTGGCGCGCCCGACACGTACGAGGAGATGTACGCCGCTGCGCGCGGCGCGGCCGAGCGTATCGCCGACGTGGCCGCCGACGGCTGGCAGGTGGTCGTGACCCACGGCAACGGTCCGCAGGTCGGCCGGATCTTGATGCAGCAGGAGGCCGCTGCGAAGCAGGTGCATCCGATGCCGCTGGACGTGTGCGGTGCGGAGAGCCAGGGCCAGATCGGCTACCTGCTGCAGGTGACGATCGGCGACGTGTTCTTCGAGCGCGGCATGGAGCGGCCCGTCGCAACGGTGCTCACGCTCACCCGGGTGCGGCCGAAGGACCCCGCGTTTCGCAACCCCACCAAGTACGTGGGCCCGTATTTCACCGAGGCGCAAGCGCACCGGCGTGAGGCGCAGCGCGGCTGGGTGACGAAGGCGGATCCGCACGGCGGCTGGCGGCGGGTCGTGCCGAGCCCCAAGCCGTACTCGATCGTCGAGACGCCGGTCATCCGAACGCTGGTCGCGAGCGACGTCATCGTGATCGCCGGCGGCGGGGGCGGCGTGCCGGTGATCGAGAAGGGCCCGCGTCTCATCGGCAAGGAGGGCGTCGTCGACAAGGACCTGGCCGCCGCGATCCTTGCGCACGAGGTCGAGGCCGACGTCCTGCTGATCCTCACCGACGTCGCGCGCGTCCAGCGCGGCTTCGGATCGCTCATGCCCGAGGAGATCGAGCGGATGGACATCGCCGAAGCCAAGCGCTTGCTCAAGGCGGGGGAGTTCGGAACCGGCTCCATGAAGCCAAAGGTGGAGGCGGCGGTGCTCTTTGCGGAAGGCGGCGGACGAGCCGTGATCGCCGATCTCAAGGACGCCCCGGCCGCGCTTGCCGGTGAGGCCGGTACCGAGGTGGTCGGCTAGGGCCGGCGCGGAGGCCGGCCGGGATTGCGGAACTGCTGGGTCACCACGAACAGCGCGAACAACCCGACGAGGACGGTCAGGCCCACCAGCGCACCCAGGAAGATCCCCTCGAGGATGCCGATGTGCTCGGGGAGGATGCGAGCGATCACCACGTCATCCTAGCCGCCGCCGCGGCGCACCAGCCGGATGGTCGCCGGTCCTCCGGTAGGGTGCCCGCATGCGGTTCGGGCTGCTGACCGGGGGCGGGGACTGCCCGGGACTCAACGCCGCCATCCGGGCGGCGGTTCGGCGCGGCGACGGCGAGCGCGGCTGCACGCTCATTGGCTTTCGCGACGGCTGGCGCGGTGTGGTCGACGGGCGGGCGGAGGAGCTCACCGACGACGACGTCCGCGGGATCCTCCCCCGCGGCGGGACGATCCTCGGGACGAGCGGCGCCCAGCCCCATCGGGTCGCGGGAGGCCCGGAGAAGGTGCGCGAGGCGCTCTCGGTCCATCGGCTCGACGGGTTCATCGTGATCGGCGGCGAGGGGACGATCGGCGAGGCGGCCCGGCTGGACGTGCCGGTGATCGGGGTGCCCAAGACGATCGACAACGACATCGCCGGAACCGACGCGAGCATCGGGTTCCACACGGCGGCACAGATCGCGACCGACCTGATCGACCGCCTCTACAGCACGGCGGAAAGCCACAACCGGGTGATGGTCTGCGAGGTGATGGGCCGCCACGCCGGATGGATCGGCTACACGGCCGGCGTGGCGGCCGGGGCCGACGTGATCATGGTGCCGGAGTATCCGTTCGACATCGAGCTGGCGTGCCGTCGAATCCGCGAGGTGCACGCGGTGCGGCGCCCGTTCTCGATCGTGGTCGTCTCCGAGGGTGCGGCGCCGGTCGAGGGAACGCTCCCGGTTCCGGATTACGCGCTGGATGAGAACGGATTCCCGCGCCTGGGGGGCATCGGCTCCGTGGTCGCGGCGGAGATCGAGCGCCGGACGGGCTTCGAGACCCGAGTTACGGTGCTCGGCCACGTCCAGCGCGGCGGATCGCCGCTCGCCTTCGACCGGGTCCTTGCCACGCGACTGGGCAGATCTGCGGTCGACGAGGCGGCCGCCGGGAACTGGGGGTCGCTGGTGGGCCTCGACGGGACCGACGTTCGCGCGGTGCCGATCTCGGAGCTGGGGGGCACGCGCACGGTGCCGCAGGAGCTGTGGTCGATCCCGGAGGTCCTGTGCACATGAGCTGCCGGGCCGTGTCCCCGGCGTAGGCTTCGCCCCATGAAGATCGGGATCCTCACGGGCGGCGGCGACGTCCCGGGGCTGAACGCCTGCATCAAGGCGGTCGTTGCGCGAGCCGCATCCGAAGGACACCAGGTCATCGGCATTCGGCGCGGATGGGCGGGGCTCGTCGGCGTCGACGTCGAGAACCCGCTGTCGATCCAGGTCAACACCCTGCCGCTGGACCCAGCCGCCGTGCGGACGATCGACCGATCTGGCGGCACCTTCCTGCACACGTCGCGGACCAATCCCGCCAAGGTCCGCGCGGCCGACGAGCCCGCGCATCTGGCGGCGGGACGCGTCGACGACGCCGAGGTCCGCGATCACACCGACCATGTCCTGCGGGTGCTCGAGCGGCTCGGGATCGGCGCGCTGATCGCGATCGGCGGGGACGACACGCTGTCGTTCGGCCTGCGGCTGCATCGCGAGAACGTGCCGGTCGTCGCGATTCCCAAAACGATGGATAACGACGTCCACGGCACCGACTACTGCATCGGCTTCTCGACGGCGGTGACGCGGACGGTCAACTTCGTGCACCAGCTGCGCACGAGCGCCGGCTCGCACGAGCGCCTCGCCGTGGTCGAGGTGTTCGGGCGCTACAGCGGCGAGACGTCGCTCGTATCGGCCTATCTGTCCGGGGTCGACCGGGCCGTGATCAGCGAGGTGCCCTTCGACATCGACCGGCTCGCCGAGTTGCTGCTGGCCGATCAGCGGGGGAACCCAAGCAACTACGCGATGATGACGATCAGCGAGGGTGCGACGTTGGTCGGCGGCGACATGGTGCTCGGCGGCGAGGAGGACGCCTACGGGCATCGCAAGCTCGGTGGCATCGGCCAGATCACCTCGGAGCTGCTGCGCGAGCGTACCGGCCGGGAGATGATCCACCAGCAGCTCGGCTACTTGATGCGCTCGGGCTCGCCCGATTCCCTCGACCTCATGGTGGCGATCAACTACGCCGTGATGGCCACCGACCTCATCGCCGAGGGCACACCCGGGCGCCTCGTCGCCCTGCGCAACGGGAACTATGCGAACCTGCCGCTCGACGTGCTCGGGCAAGGCGTCAAGCGCGTCGACGTCGAGGCGCTGTATGACGCGGAGCAGTACCGGCCAAAGATCCGGCACGTCGACGGCAAGCCGATGTTCCTGTACTGAGCGGGCGCGAGCGGGCGTCCGTGCCGGTCGCCACTAGACTGGCCGCGTGCCGCGATTCGCCGTCGACCTGCGCTCCGACACCGTGACCGCGCCCTCCGAGGCGATGCGCGCGGCGATGGCGAGCGCCGAGGTCGGGGACGCCTGGTACGGCGACGACCCGACAGTCAACCGGCTCCAGGAGCGCGCGGCGGAGCTCACCGGCATGGAGGCCGGTCTCTACGTGGCGACCGGCACCATGGCCAACCAGATCGGACTGCGGCTGCACGTGACCGGTCAGGGGCACCTGGTGGCGAGCGAGGCGAACGCCCACATCGCGACGACCGAGGTGATCACGAGCGCCACCCTCGCCGGGATCGCGTTTCGCACCGGAACCGATCACACGCACGGGTACATGACCGCCGCGCTCGCCGAGCGGCTGCTCGAACCGGACGACTACTTCGACGTGGAGGTCATCGACGTGCTCGGCGTCGAGAACACGGTCGGTGCCCGCGGCGGGACGATCCTGCCGGTCGGGGAGCTCGCCGCGGTCCGGCAGCTGACACGGGCGGCCGATGTCGCGATCCATCTCGACGGCGCCCGGATCTGGAACGCGGTCGCGGCCACCGGCCTGCCGGTCACGGACTGGACGGGCCAGGTCGACACGATGATGTTCTGCCTGAGCAAGGGGCTGGGCGCCCCGATCGGGTCGGTCCTGTGCGGGCCGGACGAGCTCATCCGCGAGGCGAGGCGGATCTGGATCCTCTACGGCGGCGCCTGGCGGCAGGCCGGGATCGTGGCGGCCGCCGGGCTCGTCGCGCTCGAGACCGGTCGCGAGCGCCTGGTCGAGGACCACGAGCGGGCTCGACGCCTCGGCGAAGCCGTGGACGAGGTGCTGCCGGGCACGGTCGATCTCGATCGGGTTGTCACAAACATGGTCTTCGTCGACACGGAAGCGTTGGGGCTGCCCGTCGCGCCGACCCTGGCGAGACTGGCGGCCGCCGGAATCGGCGCGGTTCCCGCGGGGGGCGGGATCCGCATGGTGACGCACGCCGACGTGGACGATGCGGGGATCGACGCCGCGATCGACGCCTGGCGGGCGATCGCCGTCGACGCGACCAAGGAGGCCTCGTGAGTCTGTTCCAGAAGCACTATCCGCCCGAGATCGCCGACCGGGTCCCGCCCGGTCAGCGGCTGGTGAAGACCTGGCCCGTCCTGCACTATGGGCCGGTGCCGTCCTTCGACGGCGCCAACTGGAACCTCGAGCTGTTCGGTCTCGTGGAGAACCCGCAGACCATCACCTACGAGCAGCTCCGCGCGATGCCGACGACGACCGTGCACGCGGACATGCACTGCGTGACCGGGTGGTCGCAGCTCGACAACGATTGGGAGGGCGTGCCGTTTCGGACGCTGCTCGCCATGGCGGCGCCGACCGCCGAAGCGAAGTGGGTAATCGCGCACTGCGAGCACGGGTACACCTCCAACCTCTCGCTCGAGGCGATGGACGACGAAGACGTGCTCGTCGCCTGGCGAAAGGACGGCGAGGACCTGACGCCCGAGCACGGCTGGCCGCTTCGCCTGGTGGTGCCAAAGCGCTATGCGTGGAAAAGCGCCAAGTGGCTCACCGGCCTCGAGTTCTCCGCCAAGAACACCCGCGGGTTCTGGGAGGTGCGGGGCTACCACATCCACGCAGAGCCCTTCGCGGAGGAGCGCTACAGCTATCAGGAGGGACCGGGCGCCGAGCTCGAGCGCTGAGGAGTCGGGCGGCGCCGGTCAGGCCACGTAGAGCGTCACGGTGTCGCCGTAGCGAACCGTCGTGCCGGCGGTCGGGATCTGGCTGATCACCGTGGTGTGCGGGGTCCCTGGCACGTCGAAGAACGAGACCTTGAGCCCGTACTGCTTGGCGAGCGCCTCGGCCGCCGAGGGTGAGAGGCCGGTGAACCGGGGGATCGCGAACGTCTCGGGTCCCTGCGACACCGTGATGGTCACCGGGCTGCCGTAGGCGGTCATGGTGGCTTCGGTCGGCTGCACCGCGATGACGCGTCCGCGCTCGACGTCGTCGGAGAAGGCGACCTGGACGACCGGCGTGAAGCCGCCGGCGCGAAGGGTTCGCTCTGCGGCGTCCTGCTTCTTCCCGACGACGGCGGGAATCGCGACTGGTGCATGCCCCTTGCTGACCCAGAGGTCGACGGCCGACCCCTTCGGCGCTTGACCGTCGGCCGGGGCTTGCTTGATCACGTCGCCGTCGGCGACGTGATCGCTGTAGATCCGGTGAACGTCGCCGGCCTGAAGGCCGGCGACGCCGAGCGCCGCGGTGGCCGCTTCGAGCGTCTTGCCCGAGACGTCGGGGACCGGCACCGGCGGGGGACCGAGCGAGGGCACCAACGTGATCGTCGCGCCTTCGCGAAGCGACGTTCCCTCGGCCGGGTCGACCGACAAGACGATTCCCTTGGCCTGGTCGTCGTAGCGGCCGTCCGCGATCACGACGGTGAAGCCCAGATCATGCAGCGCCGCATTCGCATCCTCGAGGCTCTGGCCGGTGACGGCCGGCACCGGGTGGCTGTGCGGCACCAGATACGTCCACACGCCCCAGGCCGCGACGAGGACGAGCACGGCTGCGAGCGCCCAGGCCAGGACCCTGCGCCAGCGCCCGCCGCTTCGCCCCGACGGTTGGATCGTCTGCGTGACCGTTCCCATTGCCGGGATCGCGCTCGTAACCGCCTCGACGGTCGTCGGCTCGCGCACCACGCGTGGCACGTCTTGGGAAAGCGATGCGAGGGTGCGGGCCTTGGCGAGGGTCGGCAGGATCGTTGCGAGGTCGCGGCGCATCGCTGCGGCGGACTCGGGGCGCATCTCCCGATCGGGGTCGGTGGCGCTCGCGATGAAGGCGTCGAGATCCGCGGGCACGCCCTCGGCGTGCTCCGAGGGGGCCGGGACGCGGTCGGACAGGTGCTTGTAGGCGATCGCCATCGGCGTCTCGCCGGTGAACGGCAGCCGGTCGGTCAGCAGTTCGTAGCCGACGATGCCGAGGGAGTACAGGTCGGAGCGCGGGTCCGCCGGCTCGCCGCGGATCTGCTCGGGTGCGAGATATTGCACGGTGCCCGTGACGGCGCCCGCCCTCGTGCTCTTCGCGTCGGCGAAGGCCCGGGCGAGGCCGAGGTCGGTGAGCTTCACGACACCCTCGGTCGTGATAAGGATGTTCTCGGGCTTGAGGTCGCGGTGGACGATCCCGCGCGCGTGCGCGTGCTCGAGCGCCGCCAGCGTCTGATCGAGCACCGCGGCCGCCTGCGCCGGCACGAGCGCGCCGCGGGCGTTGAGGATCTCGCGCACGGAGCGTCCGTGCACGTACTCCATCACCATGTAGTACACGCCGTCGACCGCGCCCCAGTCGAAGACCGTCACGATGTTCGGGTGGTTGAGCGTCGCGGCCGCGCGAGCCTCGCGACGGAACCGGTCGACGAACCCGGGATCGGCGGCGAGGGATCGGTGCAGGACCTTGATCGCGACCTCGCGGTCGAGCACGGCGTCATGGCCGAGGTAGACCTCGCCCATGCCTCCCGACGCGATCCGCTCGGTGATCCGGTAGCGGCCGTCGAGGGTCACCAAAGCGTCGCCCGGGGCGTCGCTCCGGGCGCGCTGTGTCATGCTCTTGGACATCGACCTCCCGTCGGGGAAGCGCTCGAACCTGGGAGGGAGCGCGTCGAGCGGATAGTAGACCGGGGGAGGCCCTGAACCGTGGAGGTGCTGCGACCAACTCCTGCGCAGGAGGCACTCCGCCAGATCGACCGCGAGCTGGCGCGGATCGAGGGCGCGCTCGGCGCGGGCAACACCGACCTGGTCGCGCTCGGCTTCTGGAAGGTCGTCGCGGTCATCAAGCGCGACCAGGTCGCCGTCGTGACGTTCGCGGATCGCGTCGGACGCATCGACCGTAACGCGTTCCGGGCTCGCGTCCGAACTCGTGTTCGACCGTGGGCCGGCATCGGTGCGATGGTGCTGTTGACGCTGCTGGGGATCGCGGGCGTATGGCTCGCGGCGGTCTGGGATGGCACCTGGGCGGGCCTGGCCCTGGTGGGCGCCGGCCTGGCGTGGGCGATCGGGTGGCACCTGCCGGCCCACGCGTTCTTCGGGTGGCTCGCCGGGATCCGCTTTACCGACGCCTTCCTGGGCGGTCCGCCGCCACCGCGTCCGGGGCTCAAGACCGACTACGCGACGTACCTGCGGGCCGAGCCGAGCCTGCGCGCGTGGTTCCACGCGAGCGGAGCCATCGCGACCAAGATCGCGCCCTTCCTGGCGATCGCCCTGTGGCCTGCGACCAACGCCCCGGCCTGGGCCGCGCTCGTGCTGCTCGTCATCGGCATCGTGCAGATCGTCACCGACGTGACGCTCAGCACGCGCTCGAGCGATTGGAAGAAGTTCCGGCGGGAGCGCCGGGTGGCCCGCGACCGGAAGGGCGCCCTCAGCCGCTTCTGAGGCTCAGCGCAGCCACGTCTGGATGATGACCTTCGAGAAGCTCCACCCGTAGCGCAGCGACCGCGGCTTCTTCGTCGTGCCGGCGGCGCGCGCGACGATCGTCACCGGGACCTCGACGACGCGTGCCCGCTGGCGAAGCGCCTCGATCAGGATCTCGCTCGTCCAGAACTGATCCTGTTTCAGCACCAGCCGCTCGAGGAGCTCGGCGCGCGCGGCGCGATAGCCGCTCGACGGGTCGGTGATCCGCCTGCCGGTGAGCACCGTCACGATCCGTGAGAACACGTGCACGCCGACGTGGCGGATGGTGCTCTCCGCCTCGAAGGCGCCCAGCATGCGGGACCCGTTCACGTAGTCGGCCTCGTCGGCACGGATCGGCTCGATAAGCGTCGGCAGCTCGCTCGCGAGGTGCTGGCCGTCGGCGTCCATCGTGACGACGATCGCCGCCTCGAGCTCCAGTGCGATCTCGTAGCCGACGCGAAGCGCCAGCCCGCCGCCACGCGTGATCGGCAGCTCCGTGACCAAGGCGCCCGCCTCCCGCGCCTCCGCGGCCGTGCGGTCGGTGCTGCCGTCGCTCACGACGATCGGCACGACGTGCAACCCGTCGAGGTGCCGGGGGAGCGACCGCACGACATCGCCGACCGTGCCGGCTTCGTTGAGCGCCGGGAGCACCACAACGAGCCGCGGTCCTTCCGGCAGGGCCGCGGCCCGGCCCCAGTCGAACCGTTCACGACCGAGCGCCTCGACAAGCAGCCGGATCGCGCGCTCGCTGGTGTCGGTCTCGGACTGGAGCCGCACGACAAGGGCAAACAGCACGATGACCGCGACCACCACGACGAACAGCTCCTGGCGCTCCTGGCCGGGCTCCACGTTGAACCAGCCGAAGACGGGGGCGAACAGCGACGGCGCGATCGCGAGGATCGTCGCGCCGATCGCGATGGCGGCGACGATCAGCAGGCTCAGCCGGCTGATTCGGCGGCGGTCGTAGGCCCACGCGGCGAGCACGAGGACGAGGACGGCGGCAACGATGCCGAGGAACCGCACCGTCGTCACCGGGCGCTCACCCCTGGGGGCGCCAGTGGTCGCGCGGAAGGATGTGGTCGACCAGGACGCGGTCGCGGAACCGCTCGATCACCGAGAACATCGACTCGACCAGCGCCGCCGACAGCAGGTGCGGCCGCAGACCGAGGTCCAGGAGCTTGGTGTGCGCCGCGTTGTAGTAGTGCGCCTCCTGCTCCACCCGCGGGTTCTCGATCGGGGCGACCTCTACCTCCAGCCCGGACTCGGCGCCTGCCTTCCGAACGAGCTCGGCAAGCTCGAGCACCGAGAACGACTCGGTGAACTGGTTGAAGACGCGGAACTCCCCGGGCTGGGCCGGCGTGGTGACGGCGAGCTCGACGCAGCGCAGGGTGTCGAGGATGTTCAGATAGCCGCGCGTCTGGCCTCCCGCGCCGTAGACCGTCAGGGGATGGCCGATCACCGCTTGCAGGCAGAACCGATTGAGCGCCGTGCCGAACACGTCGTCGTAGTCGAAGCGCGTGAGCAGCCGCTCGTCCAGTCGCGTCTCCTCGGTCTGGATGCCGTAGACGACGCCTTGGTTGAGATCGGTGGCGCGAAGTCCCCACACGCGACAGGCGAAGTGGATGTTGTGCGAGTCGTGCACCTTCGACAAGTGGTACATCGAGCCGGGCAGCTTCGGGAACGGCAGGTAGTCCTCGCGGCCGTTGTGTCGGATCTCGAGGAATCCTTCCTCGATGTCGATGTTCGGCGTGCCATATTCGCCCATCGTGCCCAGCTTCACGAGATGGCAGTCCGGTGCGAGATCGCGGATCGCCCACAGCACGTGCAGGGTGCCCACCACGTTGTTGGTCTGCGTAAACACCGCGTGCTCGCGGTCCTTCATCGAGTAGGGGGCGCTCGGCATCTCGCCGTAGTGCACGACGGCCTCGGGGCGGACCTCCTCGAAGACCTGCTCCACCACCGACCAGTCGCACAGGTCGCCTTCCGTCACGCCGATCGTGTGGCCCGTGACCTCGTGCCAGACGGCGGCACGGCTCGGCAAATCGGGACCGATCGGGGTGAGGGAGTCGCTGCCGGCCGCACGGTGGGCGCGCCGGCGCAGGTAGTTGTCGAGCACGTGGACGTCGTGGCCGAGGCTGGAGAACCGCATCGCGGTGGGCCAGCCGAGATAGCCGTCGCCGCCCAGAATAAGGATGCGCATACGAGGACCTTGCGTCGTGGGAACCCCTCGATGGTACCGGCCTCGCGGCCGCTCAGCCCGCGATGTCGCCGAGCGCGCTTAGGACGCGGTCCACCTCGTCGAGCGTGTGGTAGTGGCAAAAGCCGATCCGCACCGCGCCCCCGGTCGCAAGCAGACCGAGCCGCTCGAACACCTCGATCGCGTAGTAGTGGCCGTCCCACGTGAAGATCCCGCGCTCGGCCAGCATGCGGCTCGTCTGGACGGGATCCTGGTCGCCGACGCGCACGGCGAACGTCGGCGTGCGCTCGGCCGGACGCTCGGGATCGGCGATGCCGACCAGCCGCACGCCGGCGATGCCGGCGACGCCGTCGAGGAACCGCCGGGCGAGCGTGCGTTCGTGCGCTTCGAACCGTGCGAAGCCCTCGCGGATGGCCGCCCGACGGTCCGGGCCGCCGCCGGTCTCGGCGATGTACCCGATGGCCGCGATCGTGCCGGCGAGCGCCTCGTGGCTCTGTGTCCCGGTCTCCCAGCGGTCGGGGTCCTCGTCCGGCGCCGCGCGCAGCTTGTAGGGCTCGAGCGAGGCGAGCAGCTCGGCTCGCGCCCCGAGCATCCCCTGGTGCGGGCCGAAGTACTTGTACGGCGACGTCGCCACAAGATCGGCTCCCCAGCCGTGGAAGTCGAGCGCGCGATGCTGCGCGTAGTGCACGCCGTCGAGGGCGACGAGCGCCCCGGTCGCCTTTGCGCGCGTGACCAGGTCGGCCACCGGCGGCACGGTGCCGACGGCGTTGGAGGCGAGGGTGAACGCAACCAGCTTCGTTCGATCCGACAGGGCCGCGTCGAAGGAATCGAGATCGAGCGTCACGTCGTCTTCGCGCACATCGACCCACCGGACGGTGGCGCCCGCGTCGCGAGCGGCGAGCAGCCACGGCCGGACGTTGGCGTCGTGATCGAGACGCGTCAGGACGATCTCGTCGCCTGGTCCCCACGTCCGGCCGATGGATCGCGACAGGTGCAGCAGCAGCGACGTCGCGTTCTGGCCGAACACCACCTCGCCGGGATCGCACCCGAGGAAGTCGGCACCGGCCGCGCGGGCTTCGGCGATGAGCTCGTCGATCTCGACGCTGAGTTCGAAGGCGCCGTGGGTGTTCGATACGCCGGCGTGCATCCTCGCGGTGACCGCCTCGATCGCCACGTCGACCATCTGCGAGCCGCCGGGCGCGTCGGCCCAGACGATCGGCCGGCCGTCCGGTCCGGGTCGATGCAGCGCGGGAAAGCGCGCGCGAACCGCGGTCGCATCCAGGGCGGTATCGGTCGCGGCCATGGCCCGGAGCCTCCCACAGATGGGCGGCGCCGCGCGACTCGGTCCCGGAACGCCGGAGGCGCCCCAACGGGGCGCCTCCGATACACCGTGAAGCGGGTCAGGAGCTCACGAGTGCGCGGCGTCGAGCTCCGTTCCCAGCTGGTCGGCCGTCAAGCCCTCGTGGCGCGCGCGAAGGTCGACGTACAGCACGACCGCGACGAGCGCGGTGAACGGCGCCGTGATGATCTGGCCGATCGCCGAGGTGATCCACACGCCGATGAAGCTCGAGCCGCCGATGGCACCGAGGATCCGGGTGATCACGCCCGCGATGATTCCCGCGACGACAATGACGCCCAGCGTGTGCCACCAGTAGTTCCGCACCAGGTTCCACGAGCGCGACATCGAGGCGGTCACCCCGAGCCGCTCGACGATGAACGCCGGCACGGCCATCGACAGGAACACCGCGAAGATGATGCCCGGGATGATGAGCAGGATCAGCCCACCCGCGACGACGAGGCCGATCAGGATCGCCAGGCCGATCAGCGGGAGCAGCCGGGAGAACGCGTAGCTGTAGCTCGCCTTCACGTCGACCTCGCGGCCGAGCATCGAGCCTGCCGCGCCGCGCGTCAGCGCACCGGTGAGCAGGTACTGGATGACAAAGCCGAGTAACCCAGTCAGCAGCGACAGCAGGATGATGTTGCCCCAGCTCGTGGTCGCGGCCGCCTTCGTCGTGATCTGGCCCGTGTTCGGGTCGACCACGATTGTTGCGACCTTCTGGACATTGTTGTTCAGCGTCGAGGTGAGCAACGCGATGAGGAACGTAAGCGGCACGACCACGATCGCGACGATCGTGATCAGCTTGGCCGCGTTCGCCCGATAGAGCTCGAACGCAGCGGTCAAGATGTCGCCGAGACCGCGCTGGGGGATCGCCCCGCCACCGCCGGCGCTCGGGGGTGGCGGTGGCGGTGGCGCAGCGCCGCCGTTGTCGAATCCGGACATACTCTTCCCTCCTGGGAGTTGGTCTCGAACGGGCGGATAGTACGCCGGGGCGGGGAAAGATGTGGGAGGTCCCCCGCGCGCCCTAGGCGGGCAGGAGATCCCAGTCGGCGGGAAGCGCGGGCTCGGCCCAGGCGGGGTCGGGCCGCCAGGCCGACCAATCCTCGTCGAACGGGGGCTCGCGCAGCAGGACGTGCTCGACCGCGCGCTCGCCCCAATAGCGGAACCAGGCGGTGTCCTCCTCGGTGAACAGGCCGCGATCGACTGCCTCGGCGAGCTCGTCCTCGTCCTTCCAGGACCAGCTCGAGCGGTCCGGCGGGATCGTGACGTCGAGGATGTGCTCGACCGTGTCGAACCCGACGGGGGAGCGCACCAGCGGGGTCTGCAGGTTCACGTAGTACTCCCGAAGGCCACCGTCGGCCTCGTAGCCGAGGATCACCGAGTACGGCGTGTCGGGGAACGCAAACGAGAGGTTCGAGGTGTCGCCACGCTCGGCGTCGCGGAGCTCCCACTCGGCGGTCGGGATCCGCAGCGGCGCACCGTCGGCGTTGACCGGCTCCTTGGCGTGGACGCGCGGCGGCACGTGCAGCATCGTGAGGTTCGGCTCGTCGCGCACGACGGTGGCAGGGCGCGCATACCAGACGCGGCCGTCCCAGATCTCCCGGATCGCGACGGCGTCGCCCTCGCGATGCGGGACGAAGGCGTCCTCCGGCTGCGCAGTGGTGGTGGACCCTCCCATGGCATCGAGCGTACCGCCGGCACCCGTCGCAACAGCGGCCGGGGGATGGAGGTTCGGTGACCTTGACGGATGTCGGCGCCGGGGAGTAGCGTCGCACTTCCCTCTCGAACATGTGTTCGATCAGGGTCAGACGGGTACCGACAGCCGGGGGGCGAGGGCCGGGGATGACCAAGCGCTTCGACGAGGAAGTCCGGGTCGAACGCGACGCCGGCATGCCCTCGGCGTTCGAGTGGCGAGGAACGCGCTACGAGGTCGCCGACGTGATCGGGAAGTGGCGCATCGAGGGACGCTGGTGGGCCGACGGCCGCGACCGCGAGTACTGGCGTGTCGAGGCGCGCGGCGGTGCGGTCTGGGACCTCTACTTCGATCGTCAGCGCGACCGCTGGCACATGGAACGGCTATGGGATTAGCTGGTGCCCGTGGATGTCGAGGTGTTCCCCTTCTTGGTCTCCGAGGCGCGGCTGCCGCCCGAAGAGCAAGCGGTGCTCCAACGGGAGTGGTGGCCCTCGTACGGCCACGCGGTGGTGCATCCCGGTGGCGTGTTCCTGTTCGACAACGGGGTGGGGTTCGGCGATGCCGAGGTCGAGGCGAGCTACACACCCCGCGCCCGGCCGATCGAGGATTGTTTGGCCGAGCACGACATCGCGATCGCGGATCTCACCGGCATTGCGAACTGCCATCTGCACTTCGACCACTGCGGTCAGAACGTCCGGCTGCCCGCAGGCGTGCCGATCTTCGTGCAGCGCGCCGAGTGGGCGAAGGTGTACGAGCCCGACTACACGGTTCCCGCATGGGTGGATGCGCCGCACTTGTCCTACGAGGTACTGGACGGCGAGACCGAGGTTGCGTCCGGGATGCGTCTGGTGCCGACACCCGGGCACACGTCCGGGCATCAATCGCTCGTGATCGATGCGCCCGAGGGCGTGATCGTGCTCGCCGGCCAAGCGCTGCAGTCGCGGGGGGAGTGGGAGGGCGAAACCGGCGAGGCGGTGTCGGGCCTGTCCGAGGCGCAGGATCCCCCGGCGTACGAGGGCTCCGTCGCGCGGTTGCGGGCGCTCGACCCGGTGCGCGTTCACTTCGCGCACGATCCGGCGATCTGGTCGCGCTGAGCCGGCGTTTCCACCGGGCTCCCTAGGTCGTCGCGATGGATGCCCCTTTCGTCCATCTCGACGTCCGGTCGTGCTTCTCGTTGAAGGAGGGGGCGTTTACCCCCGAGCAGCTGGTGGCGCGCGCGGCCGCGCTGGGGATGCCGGCGGTTGCGCTCACCGATCGCGACGGGCTTTACGGCGCCGCGCGGTTCGTCGCGGCGTGCGAGACCGCCGGCGTGCAACCGATCCTCGGCGCATCGCTCACCGTGCGCGCGCCCACGCCGCCGCCCGGCGATGCACACGTGGTGCTGCTCGCGAACGATGCCACGGGTTATGCCAACCTCTGTCGGCTGCTCACCGACGCGCACCTGCTCGGGGAGCGGGGCGACCCCTGGGTCGCGACCGAGCAGATCTGTGCGCACGCGGCCGGGCTCACGGTGTTGCTGGGACCGCGCTCCCATCCCGGCCGTCTCGCGGTTGCGGGCCGCGCCGACGCGGCGGCGGCCCTCGCGTCGTCCTATCGCGAGGCGTTCGGCCCCGACCGGTGCGTGGTCGCCGTCGAGCATCGCCTCGAGGCCGGCTCGTCCGGGGAGATCCGCGCCATGCTCCGATTCGCCGAGCGCCTCGATGCCGCCGCGGTCGCCACCAACCCCGTTCGCTATCTGGAGCCCGCCGACGCCTTCGTCGCCGACGCGCTGGAGTGCATGCGCCGCATCGTGCCGATCGCCTCGACAAACGTGACCCGCGCCAACGCCGAGGGATGGCTCAAGCCGCCCGCCGCGATGCGGTCGTTGTTCGCGGAGCGCCCCGACCTGTGCGACCGCACGCTCGAGATCGCCGAGCGGTGCACGTTCGATCTCGGGCTGCGGCAGGTGCACTTTCCCGATTTCCCGACGCCGGCTGGTCGAAGCGCCGACACGCTGCTCGCCGAGCGATGCTGGCGCGGCGTGCCCGAGCGCGGGCTCCGCGAGGACGAGCGTGTGCGCGCGCGGCTGCACCTGGAGCTCTCGATGATCCGCCGGATGGGCTACGCGGCCTACTTCCTGACGGTGGCCGACATCGTGGCCGACATCAAGGCGATGGGCATCTTCGCGGCTTGCCGGGGAAGCGCCGCCGGCTCGCTCGTGTGCTACCTCACCGGCATCTCCGACGTCGACGCGCTGCACCACGACCTCGCGTTCGAGCGGTTCATGAACCCGATGCGCAGCGAACCGCCCGACATCGATATCGACGTCGAGTCCGCCCGCCGTGAGGACGTCTACGACATGGTCCTCACGCGCCACGGGCACGAGCGCGCCGCGTGCGTGGCGATGATCGACACCTACCGGGCGCGCTCGGCCGTGCGCGAGGTCGGCAAGGCCCTCGGCCTGCCCGAGACCGAGGTTGGCGTCGTGGCCAAGGCCTTCCCGCACATCTCGGCCAGGAACCTGCGGAAGGGCCTCGCCGAGCTGCCCGAGCTGCAGGGCCTCCAATTGCCGATGCGACAGCTCGATCTGCTGTTCCGGGTGGCCGAGCGGCTCGACGGGTTCCCGCGGCACATCGCCCTGCACCCCTGCGGGATCGTGCTCGCGAGCCACGACCTCGTACGCCGGGTGCCGCTGGAGCGCAGCGCCAACGGGCACCGCATGATCCAAGCCGACAAGGACGACGTCGAGTTGCTCGGCTATCTCAAGCTCGACGTCTTGGGCGTGCGGATGCTCTCGTCGATGCGCCATGCGATCGACGAGATCGCTCGCACCACCGGGGAGAAGATCGACCTCGAGCGGATTCCCCTCGACGACGCGGCCACGTTCGAGCTCATCCGGGCCTCCGACACGCTCGGGTGCTTCCAGATCGAGTCGCCGGGCCAGCGCGAGCTGCTCCAGAAGCTGCAGCCGGATCGGTTCGAGGACCTGATCGTCGACATCTCGCTGTTTCGGCCCGGCCCGGTGAAGTCCGACATGATCCGGCCCTACATCAAGCGGCGCAGCGGCTTCGAGGCGCCGACCTACGCGCATCCGGACCTGCGGCCCGCGCTGCGGGAGACCTTCGGGGTGATCGTCTACCACGAGCAGGTGATCCGCACGGTGGCGGCGCTTGCCGGCTACGACCTCACCTATGCCGACCACGTGCGCCGTCATCTCAACGACGAGGCGATGCTGCCGTCGCTGCGCGCCGACTTCCTCGCGCGTGCGGAGGCGCGGGGCGTCGACGCTGCCGCGGCAGCGCAGACGTGGAACGACGTGGCGCAGTTCGCGAGCTTCGGGTTCTGCAAGGCGCACGCGGCTGCGTTCGCGGTGCCCACCTACCGGTCGTCGTGGCTGAAGACGCACTACCGGGCACAATTCATGGCCGGGATCCTCACCCACGACCCGGGGATGTATCCCCGGCGCCTGTTGCTCGATGACGCGCGGCGGGCGGGTGTGCCGATCTTGCCGCTCGACATCCATCGCAGCGAGCACGAGTACGTGACCGAGGAAACACCCCAGGGCACGCTCGGCATCCGGATCGGCCTGCAGGACGTCCACGGCATCTCGGCGGCCGATATCCGCTCGATTCTGCAGGCGCGTGCCGAGCGGGCGTTCCGCGACGTGGGCGATGTCTTGGGCCGCACCACCGTGCCGCGTCCGGTGGTCGAGGCGCTCGCCCACGCCGGCGCGTTCGACGCGCTGGCGGGGGAGCGACGTGGCCAGCTGTACGAGGCCATCACGGTCGAGGCGGTCCGTGTTGGCGATCAGCTGACCCTTGCCGGGGCCACCGCGGCGCCGCCGGTGTTCCCCGGCTACACCGACGCCGAGGTCGTGCGCGCCGAGCTCGACGTCTTCGGAATGGACGCGACGCATCACCTCGTGAGCTTCTTCGAGCCGCTGCTGCGCGATCTGGGGGTCACACGGGCGGCCGACCTGCGCCGGCGCCGGCAGGGGGAGTGGGTGATGATCGCCGGTGTGAAGGTCGCCACGCAGACCCCGGCGGTGCGAAGCGGCCAGCGGATCATCTTTGTCTCGCTCGACGACGCAACCGGGCTCATCGAGGTGACGGTGTTCCCGTCGGTGCAGCACAAGACGGCTCGCACCGTCTTTCACGCGTATGCGATGGCGGTGTGGGGTCAGCTGCGCCGCACCGGGAAGGAGGGCCTCAGCGTGATCGCCGAGGACGTCTGGGATCTGCTCGACCTGCAGGAGGCTCGCCGGACGGGACGGCTGCGCGAAGCGATGGAGCACCCGCGACAGCCGGTGGCCGGCGAGCAGCGACGGCGTCTGTGGCACGCCAGTCCCGGCTCGGCGGGCTAGGGTGGCCGCGATGGCGATGCGTCCCCCGGAGCCGATCCTGCACGTCGATCTGGATGCCTTCTATGCAAACGTCGAGGTGCTCAAGGACCCGTCGCTTCGCGGCCGCCCGGTCATCGTCGGGGGCACGGGGTCTCGTGGCGTCGTCTCGAGCGCTTCCTATGAGGCCCGGCGCGTCGGCGTGCACTCGGCGATGCCGGCCGTCCGCGCGCGCCGGCTCTGCCCCGACGGCATCTTCCTGCCGCCGGACTTCGATGCCTACCGATTGCATTCCAACCGGTTCCGCGAGGTGTTGTTGTCGTACACACCGCTCGTCGAGCCGATCTCGCTCGATGAGGCGTTCCTCGACGTCGGTGGGGCGACGCGGCTGTTCGGTTCGCCCGAGGCGATCGGCGCCGGAATCCGCGCTGACGTCGAGCGCGAGGTGGGCGTGACGTGCTCGGCCGGCATCGCCGCGACGAAGTTCGTCGCCAAGCTCGCATCGGAGCACTGCAAGCCCGACGGACTGCTCCACGTTCGGTCGGCCGAGACGACCGCGTTCCTCGAGCCACTGCCGGTGGGGCGCCTGTGGGGCGTCGGGGAAAAGACCGCGGAGTTGCTGGGGCGCTTGGCCATCCGCACCGTCGGCGATCTGTCGCGCACGCCGCGATCTGTGCTCGAGCGGTTGCTCGGCGAGGCGTCGGCGAAGCACCTCACCGACCTCGCGCGCGGATCAGACGATCGCGTCGTCATCCCGTATGAGGCACCGAAGTCGGTGAGTCACGAGGAGACGTTTGGCAACGATCTGGACGACACCGACGCGATCCTTCGCGAGTTGTTGCATCTGTCGGGTCGCGTTGCGGCGCGGCTGCGCGACGACGGCTACCGAGCGCGCACCGTGACGCTCAAGGTGCGGCTGGCGAACTTCACGACGCTGACGCGAGCCCGCACGCTGCCGGATCCGACCGACCTCGGCACCGACATGTATCGCGTCGTCGCCGAGCTGTACCGTGCGTTGCCGGGCTCCTCGCGACGCGTGCGTCTGCTGGGCGTCCAGGCATCGGGATTGCAGCAAGCCGGCGCGGAACAGCTTGCTCTGCTGCATACCGGGCGCTGGGGCGACGTCGAGCGAGTGCTTGATCGCATCGAGCATCGATTCGGCAAAGACGCTGCGACCCAGGCAACATTGCTCGACCGTACGCAGACGCGGGTCCAGCCTCCCGAGCCAAAACCCGCCCGTTTTCCCGAACCGGTTCCTCCTATCGATCGTCCTTCCTATAATCGATGAGGTCGGCCCCGCGACCGGAGGCACCATGCCATTGAACGAACACGAACAACGGATCCTCGACGAGATGGAACGCCGTCTCAGTGAGGACGACCCCGCCTTCGTGGAACAGGTGGGGCGCACCAACCTGTACACGCATCTGTCCCGGCGCATCCGCCTGGCCTCGATCGCCTTCGTCATCGGGCTCGTGATGATCATGCTGTTCGTGTGGTCGGTCTTCCTGGCCGCGATCGGCTTCGTCGTCACGGTGCTCTCGGCCGTCCTGCTCTATCGCTACGTCGGCCAACTCGGGCGCGACCAGCTCCGCATGATGCAAGACGAGGGCTTTACGTTGTCGGGATTGCTGGGTCGCGTCGCCGCGCGCTTTCGACGTCCCTGACGCAGCGGCGCCGGCGAACTGCACGCCGCGCATGCCGCACTAGCTCGACGCTTGCCACCAGGTGAACGCTCGGTGTACAACGAGTCCCCCTTCCCCAAAGGGCGCACGACCGCAGGGACCGGCCGGAGACACGGGTGGACTTCCTCTCCGCGCAAGGCGACGCCCACGGCGCGAGTGGTTGGCAACGGAGGATGGAGGTCGGGCGTCGGCATGGAGGGGTTCACCGCTCATCAAGCGAGCAAATTCACGGCGGTATCGGCGAGACAGCTTCGGTATTGGGATCAGATCGGGCTGGTATCGCCGACCGTGCAAGGCACGGGCGGTCGGCCAGGTGTACCGCGGCTCTATTCCTTTCGCGACCTCGTCGCACTTCGGGTGGTGAAGTCGCTTCTGGACGGCGGCATGTCGCTGCAGCGCGTCCGGCGTGCGTGGACGTTCCTCAACAAACGCGCCGGACTCGATCGGCACCTCTCGGAGGTCCAGCTCGTGACCGACGGGCAGAGCATCTTCAAGATCTGCCGTCGTGACGGCGAAGTCATCGACGCCCTCAAGGACGGACAGATGGCGTTCTTCGTCGCGATCGACGACATCGCGACCTCGGTCGACTCGAACGTGCGGTCGTTCCAGGACGATCGCGATCGGTTCGTGCGGGCTTTGCGTGAAGCGGCGGCCGTTACCGCCACCGGGTCATAGCCGGTCGCGCCGGTACAGACCAAGCAGCCGTTGCTTGAGCGGCGTTGCCCCGCGGATCTCCTCGAGCACGGCCTCGGTGTCGCGCGAGACGTCCTTCGCCGCCGAGGGCTCGGGCGGCTCGGGCGCGTAGGCGGCTCGCACCACCGTCAGCGTTAGGCGGTCGAGACTCTCCCTGCCGGGCTCATCGAGCGCCTCGGCGCCGGCAAGTCGTCCCCGGAACTCCTGGGGAGTCTCGCCGGGACCACGGCCCCAGCCGAGCTCGGCAAGCCGGTCCCCCCAAACGTCGTAGGTGGCAAGGACCAGGGTCCGAGGATCGGTGGCCGCGTGAAGCCGGTGCCGGCGGCGAACGCGCGTCAGCAGCGGCACCGCGATCGCGATAAGAACGGCGAGCGCCAAGAGGATCCAGAAGACCGGCACCGATGACCGGTGTGGCGGCGGCTTCTGGGCGTCAATCAGCGACGCCACGGACGTTGTTCCAAGCTCGTGAGGGTGCCCACGTATGTCCCTCGGTATTACCTGGCCCTTCCCCCCGCCGGGACGACACGAAAGCGGGGATCTGTTGGGCGCGGCCGTGTCGCACGGCGCTTGTGCCGAGATTGCCTGGTTCATGTAGCGGAACGAGGGGTCGCCCGCCTGCGAACCGGGAGTGGGGTCGAACGGCAGCCAGCCCTGGCCTTCGAACGGCACTTCGACCCACGAGTGATAGTCATCCGCGCGCACCGTGTACGTCGCAGCACCGATGGCGTCCCCGCTCTTGAAGCCCAGCGCCACTCGTGCGGGGATGCCGATGAGCCGGAGCATCAGCGCCATGAGGCTGGCGTACTGCTGACAGAAGCCCTTGTGTGTCACGGTCAACATGTCGAGCAGCGTCGCCGGATCGTCGCGGTTGCCGACATCGTCGAGGCTGTACGTGAACGGAGCCGTCGTCAGCCTCTGCGTGATCGTGGCCACCTTGTCGAAGGGTGTTTCAGCGTCTTTCGTCCAGTCGTTGGCGATCTGCCGGATCTGCTCGAACTCCGGGGGCTCCGGCTCGGGGACCTCCGTCTCGTTCAGCCCCACTTGCGCCAACCCCGTTGCGCGCAGGTCCTTGGCGGTCGGATTGGGTCGCACCGAGGTCACCGTGTACTGCTCGCCATCGCCGGGCCACTCGGTCAGCTGCAAGGACGACGACGCAGGGTGCCACGACACGTCGTGGTCGATCGACACCGCGACGGGCTCGCCGGCGGCGACCAGCCACCCGAGCTCACCCGAGAGGCGATCGGTCTCGACCGTGACAACTTGCTTTACCGCGTCGCCTTGGACCACTTGGTTCGGAATGGTGCCGCCGACGCCGAGCGCCTCGCCGGTGTCCGGTGTTGCCTGCCAGGTTGTCCCGTTGAAGTCGTCGAGGGCGACCATGCGCCAGTAGGCGGGGCGAGCCGATACCACCTGGAACAGCGCGGGGTTGTCATCCTCCGCCTGCCGGAGCCACCCACCGATGGACACGAGCGGGCTCAGTTGGATCTTCCCGCCGCTCCCCACCGACGACAGGCTCAGCACGGCGTGCGAGCCAAACCCCGGCATGAACAACGGCGCCATGACGGCCACCACGAGCGCGGTTGCGCCAACGCGTCGGGCGTTGCGCCCGGCGGCCGGAGTGAGCCGGTCGCGGCGCCCGGCGGGACTCCAGATGGGTCCCCATCCCTGGATTCGCCGCAGCGAGTCCGCGAACAGCACCGCCAGCGCGGCGACGAGGAACGCGACGCCGAACAGCGGCCGGACCGTGTGATCGAGGGCGCTGTCGGCGAAGACGATGAGCGCGAGCGGCGGCACCAGGGCGAGGAGGGGACTCTGGGCGCGGAACGCCAGCGCGTAGCAGGAGAACACGGCCGCCCACACGGCGACCGTGGTCGCGAGCAGCAGGGCGGGTGTCGCCGGGGCAGGGGAGACGTACTCCCGAGCCTGGCCGCCCACCTGCGTCGCGAGCGTGCCGAGCGTCCGGAACGTCTCCAGCGTCGGCACACCGAACCACGTCGCGTGCACCGCGGCGATCCACGACATTGCGAACACGAGGCCCGCGGCGCTGCACGCTGTGGCGAGCAGCATGCCCCGGCGTTCGGTCGCCCACGCGATGACGCCCGAGGCCACGCCGACGGCAAGGAGACGCATCGTGGCGGGGCCGCCGATGAGGACGCGACCGAAGGCGAGCGCGATCGACGCCGCCACCGCGAGGATGGCGACGAGCGCGCTCAGGCGCTGGATGCGGGGCGACGTGCCAGGGGTGTGTGCCATCGTTCCCTGAGTTTCGTGGTCGGGGTCAGCACGAGGCAATCCCATCCCGCACGGACCAGGGTCAACTGCGACTGTGTTGCGCGCGACTCCATCTGCTGGCGCCGGCTGGACGGCGCTCGCTCCGGGTCGAGCGGGTGGACCAGTACGGCCAGCTTGGGGCCCGCCCCTGCGCCGACACGTACGAGCTGCGGCAGCTCCTGCGGCGCGAGCGGCGCCCCGATGAACACCAACGACGTGTCGGTGCTGACGGAACGGCGAATGCCGGTCAGCACGCGGGC
Source organism: uncultured Actinomycetes bacterium (assembly GCA_963816105.1). Classification (GTDB taxonomy): domain Bacteria; phylum Actinomycetota; class UBA4738; order UBA4738; family HRBIN12; genus AC-51. The sequence goes on from CAWFJH010000005.1 coordinate 603,016, forward strand.
GATGTTCCGGCTGCGTCCCGGCACCAGCCCGGCGAGCTCGTCGAGGAAGCCCTCCTCGCTCGTGGGATGGATCGGCATCTCGTCCGCGCCGAGGCGGAGCGTGTAGCCGTTTCGGGCGAAGAGCGCGCCGATGCTTGCCGCGCAGGACACGGCTCGCTCGAACGCGGGGCCGCCGGCGGGACCGAGCATCGACTCACGGCTGTCGACGTAGAGCAAGCCGCCGGCGCGCCGGGCGGCCTCGTCCTGCCGAATCATGAGCTCGCCGGTTCGCGCGACCGAGGGCCAGTGGATGCGACGAAGGTCGTCGCCCTCTTGATAGCCGCGCATCGTGTAGTACTCGTCGCCGCTTCGCAGCAGCTGTCGTGCGCGGGCGCTGCCGATGTTCGAGCCGCTCGCGGCGTCGGCCGGCGTCCGCAGATCCTCCACCTCCGGCGTGACGATGAGCTGGTCGCGTCCGTCGATCCGGACCCGCCGCCGCGACAGGCCGAACGCGTCGGTGCGATCCACGGTGAGCGGACCGATACCGTACGTCCCGCGGTGCTGCGGCACCACGGAGTAGGACACCCGCTGCGTGCCGCGAGAGCCGACGCCCGTCACGACGAGCCGAGCCGGGCGCCCGAGCGTCTGCGGCAGCCGGTCCTCGAGCAGCAGGAAGGAACCCGATGCAGTCCCACGGTTCGTGACGTCGAGACTGACGCTGACGCGGGATCCCGGCGCGACCCGGGCGTCGGACAGGTGGCGGGTCGCCGAAACGGGCCGGTCGCTCCAGCGCAGGAACCCGGCGGCAATGAACGGCAGGACCGCAAGGCCGATCGCGACGACCTCGAGACCGGGGGAGCCGAGGAACCGCGCCGTGAGCCACATCACCACGCCGGTGATCGCCAGGCTCACGCCGCGGCGGGTGAGCATTACTCGCGCTCCGCGACCGGCACCTCGACCGTGGCGAGCAGCTCGGTGATCACCTCGGCCGGCGCGCGTCCGCCCATCGATGCGTCGGCCGTCACGATGATTCGGTGCCCGAGGACCGGGTGCGCCAGTTCCTTCACATCGTCGGGAATCACGAAGTCGCGCCCCTCGGCCGCCGCATATGCGCGTGCCGCACGCAGCAGCATGATCGAGGCGCGCGGGCTTCCGCCGAGGAACACGTCGGGGTGACGGCGCGAGGACTTCACGAGGTCGACGATGTAGGTGCGGATCGCCGGCGCGACGTGCACGCGCTGCGCCGCCGTAATCATCTCGGCGACGGCAAGCGAGTCGCAGACCGCCTCAATGTCGCCGAGCGGCTCGCGAGCGCTGTGGGTCGCGAGGATCTCGGCCTCGATCTCGGGCTCGGGGTACCCCACGGACAGCCGCATCATGAACCGGTCGAGCTGGGCTTCCGGCAGGGGATAGGTGCCCTCGTGCTCGACGGGGTTCTGCGTGGCGATGACGATGAAGGGGGTGCCGAGCGCGTGCGTCTGGGCATCGATCGTGACCTGGCGCTCCTCCATGCACTCGAGCAGCGCCGACTGTGTCTTGGGAGAGGCCCGGTTGATCTCGTCGCCAAGGACGACGTTGGCGAACACGGCGCCCGGGCGGAACTCGAAGTCGCCCCGCTCTTGGTTAAAGACGTTCACGCCCGTGATGTCGGTGGGCAGCATGTCGGGGGTGAACTGGATCCGCCGGAACGAGCAGTCAATCGATCGGGCCATCGCCTTGGCGAGCATCGTCTTGCCAACGCCCGGCACGTCCTCGATCAGGAGATGTCCTTCGGCGACAAGTGCGACGAGCGCGAGCCGGATCTGATGGTGTTTGCCGCGGACCACTTTCTCGACGTTTTGCTCGAGCGCGGTGAAGCGGCCGCCGAACTCCTGCCAGTCGCGCGCGTCCTCGCGCAGTTCCACTCGAAACCCCCCGTCCGACGCGTCGATCGGTTGCATCACATCGTACCCCCCGCCGCTCGCCTTGGGCAGGGTGACATTCCCCCGCCCCAGTTATGAAGACGCACGAGACTGCGGAAACGCTTACTGGTTGTACGAATGAGAAGCCGATTGGGCTCTGCGTATCGGGGTAGGCCGGTCCGGACGTTCGGACACCCCGCGCGGCCCCTGTTCGCAACTCCAGGTATCCCGCCCGGACCGGCCGCGGCAAGGTTACACGTTTGTGATTCGTCGCGCGAGCCGTACACTCCCCGCCATGGGCCGAGCGCTCGTGCTCAACGCGACCGACGCGCCACTCGCGGTGCTTTCCGCGAGGCGGGCGGTCGTGCTCGTCCTCAAGGAGAAGGCGGACGTCGTCGCGAGCAACGGGGCCATCTTCCGGAGCGAGACGGTGCACATCGAGGCGCCGTCGGTCGTCAGGCTCCGGTACTACGTGCGTGTGCCGTATCGTCCGCACGCGCCGCTCACCCGCCGGGCGGTCTTCGCCCGAGACGAGCACCTGTGCCAATACTGCGGTGGGTCGGCCGAGAACCTCGATCACGTCGTGCCGCGCTCGCGCGGCGGTCTGCACGTGTGGGAGAACGTCGTCGCCGCGTGCCGCCGCTGTAACGCAAAGAAGATGGATCGCACCCCGCAGGAGGCCGGCTTCTCGCTCGCGAGGCAGCCGTTCGCGCCCTCCGACGGGTTCCGCCTCACCCTCGGCCTTGTCGAACCGGGCTGGGAACGCTTCCTCGTCTAGCCGCTCGCGGCCACCGACCTAACCGCCGCACCTCCTTCTGACCGGTAGTGGTCCGGCACCGCCGTGCCCTGGTCAAGGTCGAACAAGAGTTCGGCCGCAGTCGATGTTGACGTGGTGGAGGGCAAGTGGGATAAACGGGACCCAAAGTGGAGGAAAGGGGAGGACGCGTGGCCGAACTGCTCGGCACGCACAGCTATCAGCTGGACCCGAAAGGGCGGCTGTCCCTGCCCGCACGTTTCCGTGAGGCGTTCGCAGACGGCGCCTGGGTGACGATCGGGCAAGACGGCTGCTTGTTCGCCTTCCCCAGGGTCGAGTGGGAGCGGCGCGCCGACGAGGTCTCCGCGTCCCCCCTTTCCGACGCCAGTGGGCGTGCCTATGCGCGGCTGTTCTTCGGCTCCTCGGACGAGCTCCGGCTCGACGGGCAGGGCCGGCTCACCGTGCCCGGGCGTCTCCGCGAGGCGGTCGGTATCAGTAAGGACGTCGTCGTGCTCGGTGTGCGCGAGCGCGTGGAGATCTGGGATCGAGCGACCTACGAGCGCTATCAGGCGACCTTCGCCGGCGCGTATCAGGCCGGGACGCTCGAACCCCGTGGATGAGGGGAAATCGATGGCTGAACGGGTGGATCCGCCGATGAAGCTCGGCGTGGAGATACGGCAGAGCTTGTCGCTGCTCGGCATGACCGCGCTGACGCTCATCGCGTCGATCGCGTTCGGGCTTCTCGTCGGGCGTGTCGGGTGACGGACGCGCCCCACGTTCCCGTCATGACCGAGGAGGTTGTGTCGCTCCTCGGGACCGCGCGCGTCGTGGTGGACATGACGCTCGGCGCCGGCGGACACGCGGCCGCTCTGCTGGATGCCGGTGTGGGATCGCTCGTCGGCATCGACCGCGACGAGCGGGCGCTCGAGGAGGCGCGTGCGCGCCTGGCCCCCTACGGCGAGCGCGTGCGCGTCGTCCACGCTCGATTCTCCGATGTCGATGAAGACGTCGTCGGCGGTCTCGCCGGCGGCGTGCTCTTCGACCTCGGGGTGTCGTCGATGCAGCTCGATCAGCCGGAGCGCGGCCTTTCCTTTCGGCAGGACGGTCCGCTCGACATGCGCATGGACGCGGGAGCCGCCGACGAGCCGACGGCGGCCGATCTCGTCAACAGGCTCCCCGAACAGGAACTTGCCGATCTGATCTATCGGTTCGGCGACGAGCGGCGATCGCGTCGCATTGCCGCCGCGATCGTGCGCCACCGGCCGATTACGACCACCGATCAGCTTGCCGGCGTCATCGTCGGCGCCGTGGGACGACGTCCGGGGGGCCCCCACCCTGCGCGCCGGACGTTCCAGGCGCTGCGCATCGCGGTCAACCGGGAACTCGAGGAGCTCACCGCGTCCCTGCCTCACGCGGCCGGGCTCCTCGATCCCGGTGGCCGCGTGGTCGTCATTTCCTATCACTCGCTGGAAGACAGGATCGCCAAACACGCGTTGCGCGACGACGCGCGTCTGCGCGTCCTGACCAAGAAGCCGCGTACCCCCGGTGAGAAGGAGCGCGCGGCCAATCCGCGATCGCGGAGCGCAAAGCTGCGCGCCGCCGAACGGATCGAGGAAGCCGCGTGAGCGTCCCCGCGCCGAGCCTCGATCCGACCGATCCATTCCATTCGATCGACCCCATCGAGAAGCCCGAGCCCGCCGCGCCGTCCGCGGCGCGCCCGCCCGGCGTGACCCTTCCCCACGCCTCGCGGCGGGCGCGCCGCGGGTCCCCACTTGCGTTTTGGATCCTGGTGGGGCTCGTGGCGAGCGCGCTCATCCTGGGGATCGCCTCGATGTCTGCCCTGCTCGTGCAGCTGAGCTTTCAGGTAGACGATCTTCGCGGGGAGCAGGCGACGCTCGCCCAGCAGCACGAGGTCCTCGACGAACAGGTTGCCGAGGCGTCCTCGCCCGAACGCATCATGGAGTGGGCGGCGATCCGGGGGATGCAGATGCCGGATCGCGTGGTCATCCTGCGCCTGCCGGCTGCGAGCGAGGACGCCGGGTGAGCAGACCGCCGGCCGGGCGGTTGCTCGCGCTGTTTGTCTGCATGGTGGTCGCCCTGGCTGGCGTGGTGACTCGGCTCGGCATGCTGCAGCTTCGGGAGTCGGGCACCTACGCCGCGCTCGGGGTCGAGCAGCGATTGCGGACCGAACAGCTACCGGCCGTTCGGGCGCGGCTACTCGACCGCACCGGGAGCCCGCTCGCAGTGACGCTCGAGGCTCGCGACGTCTATGCGAACCCGTCCCTCGTGACCAATCCCTCGGGCGAGGCGGGGCCACTGGCAGAGGTGCTCGGTCTGGATCCCGCCGACGTCGCCACGACGCTGGCGACGTCGGACACCACGTTCGTGTACGTCGAGCGCGGCGTCGACCTCGATGTGGCGGACCGTGTCGCGGCGCTCAACCTCCCGGGCATCGGGTTGCTGCCCGTCGCGAAGCGCTACTACCCGGCCGGCTCGCTCGCGGCCCAGGTGATCGGTGTCGTCAACGTCGATGGGGTCGGCATCACCGGTCTCGAGCGGCAGTACGACACGGCGCTCGCGGGCACACCCGGGGTGCGGACGGTCGAGCTCTCCGCGATGGGACAGGAGATCGCAGGAGGCGTGCAGGTCGACCAGGAGCCACAGCCCGGTGCCGATCTCGAGACGACGATCGATCGACAGATCCAGTTCCAGGCGCAGCAGTACTTGCGACAGGCGATCAAGGACAACCATGCCAAGGGCGGGACCGTGATCGTGATGGATCCCCGGACCGGGGAGATCTACGCCATGGCGACCTCGCCGAGTTTCGATCCCAACGACTTCGCCGACGCCGATCCGAGCCGCTTCGTCAACCGGGCCGTGACCGACACGTGGGAGCCCGGATCGGTGAACAAGACTGTCACGGCCGCCGCGGCGCTGCAGACGGGGGCCGTCTCCACGACACAGCGGTTCATCGTGCCGGCGACCCGCGACATCGACGGGTACACGATCCACGACTCCGAGGAACACGCGACCGAGCGCATGACGCTCGGCGACATCATCGCCCACTCGAGCAACGTCGGGATCTCGCTCGTCGCCGACCAGGTCGGCAGCGAGCGCCTCCAGCAGGTCTTTTCCGACTTCGGGTACGGCTCGCCGACCGGTGTCGGGTTCCCCGGCGAGGCGGCAGGGCTGATGCCGCCGGCGGGCACGTGGAGTCCGATCACGCGCGCGACCGTTTCGTTCGGCGCCGGCGTCGCCGTCTCGCCGCTGCAGATGGCGACCGTGTACGCAACGATCGCCAACGGCGGCGTGCACGTGCAACCGCGGCTCGTCCGCGCGACCGTCGCGCCCGACGGCACGGTGACGCCCGTGCCGGAACCGGACCCACGGCGCGTGCTGACGCCCGAGATCACGCGCAGTCTCACCGAGATGCTCGCCTACGCCGTCGCCGACGGCACCGGCTATGCGGCGCAGATCCCCGGCTATCAGGTCGCCGGCAAGACGGGAACCGCCAAGAAGATCGACGAGCAGGGCAACTACATCGATCGCTACGTCGCGTCGTTCATCGGGTTCCTGCCGGCGTCGCGGCCGCGGATCGTGGTCGCCGCGATCATCGACGAGCCCGACACGATCTACGGCGGTATCGCCGCCGCGCCGCTGTTCCAGCATGTGGCGCGGTACGCAATCCAGCGTTTGGGGATCGAGCCCAGCCCGCCGGTGCGCCTGCCCGCTCACGCGCTGGCGGCTCCCTGAGCCGCGCAGGCCTGCGTGTAGGCTCGCACACGGTGGACGTGACCTTCCCCTCGGTGCGTCTGGCCGACGTCGCGCGGGCGGGACACGGCGTCGTCCACGGCGACCCACAGACGCTGGTTCGCGACGCGGCGTATGACTCCCGGTCGGTTGCGGCGGGCTGCCTCTTCTTCTGTATCCCCGGCGCGACGGCGGACGGGCACGACTTTGCCGCCGCCGCGGTCGCGGCCGGTGCGTCGGCCCTGGTCGTCGAGCGCCAGCTCGAGGTTGCGGCGCCACAGGTGCGCGTTCCCGTCGTGCGCGAGGCGATCGGCCCGATGGCGGCGGCGCTGTTCGACAACCCGGCCACCGCGCTGACGGTCGTCGGGGTGACCGGCACGAACGGCAAGACGACGGACACCTATTTGCTGGAGGGCGTCTTCGGCACGTGCGGGTTGCCGCCGGGGGTGATCGGAACCACCGGCGTCCGGATCGACGGCATGCCGGGCTCGATCGAGCGCACGACGCCCGAGGCACCGGATCTGCATCGGCTCCTGGCGCGGATGCGCGCGAGCGGTGTTCGGGCCGTCGCGTTGGAGCTGTCCTCGCACGCGCTTGCCCAGCACCGCGCCGACGGGCTCGTCGTCGACGTGGCAATGTTTACGAACCTGTCCCAGGATCACCTGGACTTCCATCCGTCGATGCAGGCGTACTTCGACGCCAAGGCGTTGCTGTTCACGCCTGCGCACGCACGCCGGGCGGTGGTCAACGCCGACGACCCGTGGGGTCGCACGCTGCTCGACGCACCGGCGATCCCGACGTCCTCGTTCGGGCTTGACGCCGACGCGGATCTGCACGCCGAGGACCTCGTCGTGGGGACGGCGGGCCTGCGGTTTCGCGCCGCCGGGGTCGAGGTGCAGAGCCCCTTGCGCGGGCGGTTCAATGCGTCCAATTGCCTGGGGGTCCTTGCCGCGGGATTGGCACTCGGCCTCAACGCCGACGCCGTTGCCGCGGGGATCGCCTCGGTACGGACCGTGCCGGGGCGGATGGAGCCCGTGGACGCGGGTCAGCGCTACGGCGTGGTAGTGGACTACGCACACACGCCGGATAGCATCCTCAGCGTGCTCCGGGGTGCACGCGCGCTGGCCGACGGCCAGGTCATTGTGGTGTTCGGTTGCGGGGGAGACCGTGATCGTGCGAAGCGTCCCTTGATGGGACGCGCGGCCACCGAGGGAGCCGATCTCGCCATCGTCACGAGCGACAACCCGCGCTCCGAGGACCCGGACGCGATCATCGACGCCATCGTGGCCGGGATTCCCCAGGGCGCCCGGTACCGCGTCGAACCCGATCGCCGGGCAGCGATCGAGGACGCGATCGAGACCGCACACGACGGCGACATCGTCGTGATCGCCGGCAAGGGACATGAGACGGTGCAGGAGATCGGGCAGGCGGCGGTGCCGTTCGACGACCGAGTGGTCGCCCGGGAGGCAATCGTCGCCCGCGAGGGATCCGGATGAGGTCGCGCACGCTCGCCGACGTTGCCGAGGCCGTCGGCGGGTCCGTGATCGGTGCAGCCGAGGTTGCAGTGCACGCCGTGGAGACCGACTCGCGCCTGGCGGGCCCCGGCACGATGTTCGTGGCGCTTGCCGGTGACCGCCTCGACGGCCACGCGTTCGTCGAGGACGCGCTCGCGCGCGGGGCGACCGCCGCCATGGTGCGGCGAGGCGTCCGCGTCGCCGAACCCGCCGTCCTTGTCGAGGACACCGGCCGGGCGCTGCTTGCGCTTGCCGCCGACGAGCGGCGGGGATTCGCCGGCGAGGTCGTCGCAATCACGGGGGCGAACGGGAAGACATCTACCAAGGACATGACGGCGGCCGTGTGCGCCACCACCTTTCGAACCCACGCGAGCCCCGCGTCGTTCAACAACGAGGTCGGCGTCCCGCGCACGCTGTTGGGCGCGCCGGAGGATACCGAGGTCATCGTTGCCGAGCTTGGCGCCCGGCACGTGGGGGACGTGCGCCTGCTCTGTGAGGTCGCGCGCCCGCGGATCGCCGTCGTCACCAACGTCGGGGTGGCGCACATGGAGGTGTTCGGCTCGTGGGACGCGATCGTCGAGGCGGGCGCGGAGCCCGTCGAGGCGCTGCCCGTCGACGGCATCGCGGTGCTCAACGCGGATGACCCGGTGGTCGCGAGCTACGCGGCTCGCACCGGCGCGCGTGTGGTGACGGTCGGCCGAGGGGAGGCCGCGGTGCGCGCCGACGACGTCACGGTTTCCCGGGACGGCCGCGCCTCGTTCACCGTGATCGACGATGCCGGCCGGGCGCGTGTGCAGCTGCCTGTGCCGGGCGAACACATGGTGAGCAACGCCCTGGCCGCGATCGCCGTCGGACGGTCGCTCGGGATCGACCTTGCGCCGTGTGCCGGCGCGATCGCCGACGCTCGCCTGATGCCGTGGCGGATGCAGACGACGACCACCGGCGCCGGTGTCACCGTTGTCAACGACGCGTACAACGCCAATCCCGAGTCGGTGGCCGCCGCACTCAAGACCGCCAGGTGGATGGCCGCCGATGCGCGGCTGGTGGCGGTGCTCGGGCAGATGGCGGAGCTTGGTTCGATCGCGGCGGCCGAACACGAGCGGATTGGCGAGCTCGCCGCGCGCCTGCCGGTCGACCGCCTCATCACGATCGGTCCGGACGCCAAGGCGATCGCCGTCGCGAGCGTTCGGGAAGGCGTGGAGCCCGATCACGTCGCCGACTACGACGACGCCGATACGGCCGTCGCCGACGTGCTGGCTGCCGTGGGGCCGGGCGACGTGGTGCTCGTGAAGGGCTCGCGTGTCGCGAGGCTCGAGCAGTTGGCCGAGCGGCTGGTGGAGGCACTGACGTGATCTCCATCCTCGTGGCCGCCGGTGTCGCCCTCGCGGTCGTCTTGCTCGGCACGCCGCTTGCGATCCACGCCTTCAGCGGCTGGGGATGGGGCCAGCGCATCCGCGAGGACGGCCCGCACACCCACTTCGAAAAGATGGGCACGCCGACGATGGGCGGGCTCGTGATCATCGCGGGGCTCGTGCTCGGCTACCTGGCTTCCCGTGTGACGACCCAGCGGTTCACGACGACGGGTGTGGCGCTGGTGACCGCCGCGGTGGGGTTCGGGCTGGTCGGATTTCTCGACGATTACACGAAGGTCACGCGCCAGCGGTCCCTCGGGCTCACCAAGACGCAGAAGTTCATCGGAACCGCGGTCGTGTCGCTGCTGTTCGCCGGTCTCGTCATGCACTACGGCGGGGGCACCGGGATCTCGACCCACGTCTCGTTCGTCCGCCCGACGGCGATCGCGCTCGGCGGCCTGTTCGTCGTGTGGGCGTTCTTCGTCCTGACCGGATCCTCGAACGCGGTGAACCTGACCGACGGTCTGGACGGGCTGGCCGCCGGCACGTCGATCCTCGTGTCGGCCGCTTACATCGTCATCGGCTTCTGGCAGTTCCGCCATACGTGTGGACTGCTCGGCGGCACGCCGGGCTGCTATTCGGTGCAGGGCGCCGACCTGCAGGACGCCGCGATCGTCGCGGCCGCGATGATGGGAGCGGCGACGGGGTTCCTGTGGTGGAACGCTGCCCCGGCGCGGATCTTCATGGGGGACACCGGCGCCCTCGCGATCGGCGGCCTGTTTGGCGCGCTTGCGCTGGTCACCAACACCGTGCTGTTGCTCGTGATCATCGGCGGGCTGTTCGTGCTCGAGACCCTGTCGGTAATCGTGCAGGTGATCTCCTACCGGGGCTTCGGCAGGCGCGTGTTCTTGATGTCGCCGATCCACCATCATTTCGAACTCGCCGGCTGGCCGGAGTTCACCGTGATCGTCCGGTTCTGGATCATCGGGGGGCTCTGCTCGGCGGTGGGGATCGGCCTGTTCTACGCGGACTTCATCGCGCGTGGAGGTCTCGGGTGAGCGCCGGGGCCCAGGCGTTCGCGGGCCGGCACGCCGTTGTATTGGGCGCGGGTGTGGCCGGCCGGGCCGCCGCCGCCGCGCTCGTGGACGAGGGCGCCTCCGTGGTGGTCTCCGAGGCGCGATCGGCCGGCGGGCTCGGCCCGGTCGACGATCTGGTCGCGCTTGGCATCGACGTCCGCGCGGGTGGGCACCGCCCGGAGCACCTCGTCGGAGCCGACCTCGTCGTCGCGAGCCCGGGGATTCCGCCGGGCGCCGAGGTGTTCGCCTGGGCGCGCGAGCGTGGTCTCGAGGTCTGGGGGGAGCTCGCGCTCGCCGCGGCGCTGGCGCGCGCACCGTATCTGGCGGTGACGGGAACAAACGGGAAGACGACCGCGACCGGGATGCTCGCGGCCTGCCTGCGGGCCGGCGGGCTGGACGCCGTCGCGTGCGGCAACATCGGCTATCCCGTCACGACGGCGGCGAGGGAGCCGCACGACGCGCTGGTCGTCGAGGCGTCGTCGTTCCAGCTAGAGCGTGACGGGTCGTTTCACCCCCGCGTCTCGGTCCTGCTCAACCTCGCGCCGGACCACCTGGATCACCACGGGTCCTTCGACGCCTATCGAGCCGCGAAGGCTGCGGTCTTCGCGAACCAACGAGGCGACGATGTCCACGTCGGCAACCGCGACGATGCGGCGGCCGCGGCCGTGTCGGGGCGAGCGACGTGTGCCATCCGGTGGTTCACCGGGACGGATCCGGGCCCCGCGGAGGTCGGATACGCGGGTGACCGGCTCATCGCGCGAATGGATGACGGCGACGCGGAGCTGGGGACCGTCGAACCGGCGCGCGCCGGCGCCCGCGAGAACGCCGCCGCGGTGGCGGCGGCCGCGCTTGCGTATGGGGTCGCGCCCTCGGCGGTCGAGACCGGCATCGCCGCCTTCGAGCCCGCGGCGCATCGCGGGGAGATCGTCGCCGACGTCGACGGGGTCCGGTTTCTCGACAACTCCAAGGCGACCAACGTGCATGCGGCGCTTGCCGCCGTGGCCGCCGTCGACGACGCCGTCCTCATTGCCGGCGGCCGCGCGAAGGGCCAGGATCTCGGTTCGCTCGCGACCGGCGCCGACCGGCTCCGGGCCGTCGTTGCGATCGGCGAGTCTGCTGGGGCTTTGGAAGATGCCTTTGCCGGGCGTGTACCCGTCGCTCGGGCGGCGAGCATCGAGGACGCCGTGGCGGCCGCGTTCGCGACCGCCGGCCGGCCCGGCGTCGTGCTGCTCGCGCCGGCATGCGCCAGCTGGGATCAGTTTGCCTCCTATGAGGAGCGCGGCGACCGCTTTGCGGTCGCTGCGCGGGCACTGGAACCGCGAGATGGTTGAGCGCACGCCGGCGATTGCCGGACCGGGCACGGCAACGTCGCGGCGGGCACGGCGCCCGTTCGCACCAGCGTCCACGCCGCATCTGCGGCTCGTCCGTCCGCCGAAGCAACGGTCCACGAGCGAGCGCAAGCGCCTTGCGCGCCGCGACCTTGCACTCCTTGGCGCGTCGGCTGGCTTTCTCACCGTCGTGGGACTCGTGATGGTGCTATCGGCCGGGTCGGTCTCCGCAGCCCAGGGGTACGGCGGAAACAGCTTTTGGTACTTCCAGCGGCAGGTGTTGTACGCCCTCGTCGGCATCGTCGCCGCACTGCTGGCGGCTCGCGTGCCACCGGTCGTGTGGAAGCGTCTGGGCCTGCCGGTCCTCGGCGTCGCGGCGCTGCTGATGGCGATCGCCGTGCACCCGTCCTCCGGCACGTCGCTCTACGGCGCATCGCGGTGGATCGACCTCGGCCCCGTCACGCTTCAGCCCTCGGAGCTCGCAAAGCTCGGTCTCGTCGCCGTGACCGCCGCGGTGCTCACCAACAAATGGAACCGGCTCGATCAGCCGATGCAGCTCCTGTTCCCGCTTGGCGTGATCGTCGCGGTCGTCGGGATGCTCGGCATCGCCCAGCGCGACCTCGGGACGACGCTCATCCTGTGCGGCGTCGTGCTCATCATGCTGTTCGTTGCCGGCGTGCGCCTGCGATATCTCGCCGTGGCGGGCGGGGTGGGGCTGCTCGGTGCACTCACGTTGATCGTTGGCGAGACCTACCGGCGCACACGGTTCTTCGACGCGTGGCTCAACCCCTGGGCCGACCGACAGGGCAACGGCTACCAGCTCATCCAGGGACTGATCGCGATCGGCTCGGGCGGCTGGTTCGGCACAGGCCTGGGCACGAGCCGGGCGAAATGGGATTTCCTGCCGAACGCGCATTCAGATTTCATCTATGCGGTGATCGGTGAGGAGCTCGGCCTCGTGGGCGCGCTTGCCGTGCTCGTCGCCTTTGGCGTCCTTATCTATGCCGGGGTTCGGATCGCCCTGCACGCGCGGGGCACCTTCGAGCGGCTGCTGGCGGCCGGGATCACCGGGTGGATCGGCCTGCAGGCGATCGTGAACATGGGGGCGGTCACCGGGCTGCTCCCGATCACCGGCGTGCCGCTGCCGCTCGTGTCGTTCGGCGGCACGGCGCTTGTCGTCACGCTCGTGGGGCTGGGCATGCTCGCGAGCGTGGCGCGTGACGCCGCTCGCGGCGACCGGCGCCGCCGTCCTGCGAGCCGATGAACGTCGTCGTCGCCGGCGGCGGGACGGCCGGGCACGTGTTCCCGGCGCTCGCCACCGCGATCGCGCTTCGCGACCGTCACGGCGCGACCGTGACATTCGTCGGTGCGTCCGACGGGCAGGAGGCGCGGCTGGTGCCGGAGGCGGGCTTCCCGTTCGTCGGCCTGCGGGTCGCGGCCGCGCAGACGCGCGTCTCGCTTGCGACGCTGCACGCGCTGCGGCTGGCGTTCGCGGGCTCGCGGCACTGCCGGGCGCTCGTGCGCGCCGCCGACATCGTGGTGAGCATCGGCGGGTTTGCGAGCGCCCCGGCTGCGCTCGCCGCCCGGCGCACCCACCGACCGCTGCTGCTGATCGAGCCCAACGCGGTGCCCGGAGCCGTCAACCGCATCGCCGCGCGCTGGGCCGCCGCGGTTGCCACGACGTTCGAGGCGACGGCCGCCCGGCTGCCCTCGACGGTTCGTATCGAGCGCACCGGCAACCCGATCCGGACCGAGATCGCCGCCGTGCTCGACCATCGCGCCCGGCTGCGGACCGAGGCACTCGAGACGTGGGATCTGTCGGCGGATCGCATCACGGTGCTCGTCGTCGGCGGCAGCCAGGGCGCGCTGCACCTGGACCAGGCCGTTGCGGGCGCGCTGGACCGTCTCGGCGGTCGCGGCGATCTCCAGCTGCTCGTTGGCACGGGGCCGGATCACGTCGACGTCGTGCAACAGGCGGTGCGGTCGGACACCGCGCTGATCGTCCGACCGGTCGGGTTTATCGAGCGGATAGACCGGGCGCTCGCCGTCGCCGACCTCGCCGTGTCGCGTTCGGGCGGGAGCGTCGCGGAACTCGCGGCGTGCGCCGTACCCTCGATCCTCGTGCCGTATCCTCACGCCACCGAGAACCACCAGGAGCTGAACGCGCGGGAGGTGGAGCGCGCCGGCGCCGCGCGCGTCGTGCTCGACGCCGATCTCACCCCGGAGCGTCTGGCGCATGCGGTGCTCGAGCTTGTCGACGATCGGCCGGCTCGCGAGCGCATGGCCGAGGCCGCGCGCGCATGGGCGCATCCGGACGCGGCGGATCGGATCGCCAATCTCGCGTCCGAGCTCGCGGGGGAGCGCTGAGACCTCGATGGCGGGCGAAGAGATCTATGTCGCCCCGGCCGGCTCGATTCCCACGCTGGCGATTCCCAGCCTGGCGGGTGTCCGCCACGTCCACCTGATCGGCATCGGCGGCGCCGGCATGCGCAACTTGGCCCGGCTGCTGGTTGCACGAGGTCTTGTCGTCAGCGGCTCCGATCTGCGTGCGTCGCGCCAGCTGTCCGAGCTGGAGGCGATCGGTGTGCGGACCTGGGTCGGCCACGATGCCGCCCACGTTGCGGGCGCCGACGCCGTGATCACGTCGAGCGCGATCGCCGAGCACAACCCCGAGCTTGTCGCCGCCCACCGGGACGGCATCGCGGTCTGGCGCCGCCAGCAGGCGGTCGCTGCGCTCGCCGCGGGTGGCCGCAGCATCGCGGTCGCCGGCACGCACGGGAAGACGACGACGACGTCGCTGCTCGCGGGGATCCTCGACGCGGCCGGCCTCGACCCCTCCTACCTCATCGGCGGCGATCTCCACGAGACGGGCGGCGGGGCGCGCCACGGTGAGGGCGACTTGTTCGTCTATGAGGCCGACGAGAGCGACGGGTCGTTCCTGCTCGGCGCGCCGTGGCTGGGAGTCGTGACGAACATCGAGCTCGACCATGTCGAGTTCTATCCGGGGGGCGTCGCCGAGATTGAGTCGGCCTTCGCGCGGTTCCTCGCCGGATGCGGCAACGCCGTGGTGGACGGCGATGACGCGGCGATCCGTCGCGCGCTCGCCCGCGTCGATGTGCCAGCGACCTCCTATGGCACGGGCGAGGGCGTCGACGTCCGGGTAGAGCCGATCGCCCTCGGCCCCGATGGTGCGCGCGGGATCGTTCGGAGTCCGGCGTTCGAAGTCGAGCTTGCGCTTCGGATCGACGGGGAGCACAACCTGCTCAATGCGACGGCTGCCCTTCTCGCGGCCGTGCACGCGGGGGTCGAGCCGGCCGTCGCCGCCGAGGCGATGACGACCTTCGCCGGGGTGCACCGGCGCTTCGAGCTCCGTGGCACCGCCCGGGGTGCGGCGTTCTACGACGACTACGGTCATGTGCCCACCGAGATGGCGGTCACGATCGACACCGCCCGCCGCCGCCGCCCCGACCGGCTCATCGCGCTGGTGCAGCCGCACCGGTATCCCAGGGTCCAGGCGTTGTGGCGCGAGCTCGGCGCGAGCGTCGCCGCTGCGGATCTCGTCGTCGTGACCGATGTGTACGGCGCCGCACAGCCGCCGATCCCCGGCGTCACCGGCCAGCTCGTGGCCGACGGGGTGCTCCTCGCCGCCCCCGAGACACCCACGGTGTATCTGCCGCATCGTGGCGACGTCGTGTCGTTCCTTGCCGCGGAGGTTCGCCCCGGCGACTTGCTGGTCACGATGGGATGCGGCGACGTCTGGATGCTCGGCGACGCCGTTCGCGAACGCATCGAGGAGATCGACGGCCGATGACCGGCGATCTCACGCTCGCTCGGTCGATCCTGCGTCGGGTCACCGGAGACCGCCTTCGTGAGGACGTCTCGATGGCGCCGCTGACCAGCTTTCGGATCGGGGGTGCGGCCGCGCTCTATCTGGAACCCGAGGACGAACGCGACCTGGCGGCCGCGAGCGACGCGATTCGGCGTGCCGGGATCCCCGTGGCGATCCTCGGAAAGGGGTCGAACGTCCTGGTCGCCGATGCCGGTTTCACGGGGCTGGTGCTGCGGCTCGGGCGCGGGTTCCGATGGTCGGCGCGCGAGGGCGATCTGTTGTCGGCCGGCGGCGCGATGCCGCTTCCGGCACTCGCCGGCGTCGCGCTGCACCATGGGTTGGACGGGCTGGCGTTTGCGGTCGCCATCCCGGCGAGTCTCGGCGGGGCGGTCCGGATGAACGCCGGGGCGCACGGCGGGCAGATGAGCGACGTGGTCGAGACGGTCGATGTCTTCCGGCTCGACGCGGGTACGCGCGAGCGGGTCACGGGAGCCGCAGCCGGTTTCGCCTACCGCCACAGCGAGCTTCCCGCCGACGGCGTCGTGACCGGAGCCGCGCTTCGCCTGCTCCCGGGGGATCACGGCGAGATCCGGGCCGCGATGGACGATGCGAGGCGCTGGCGGCGCGAGACTCAGCCCATCGCCGAACCCAACTGCGGCAGCGTGTTTACGAACCCGCCGGGGGAGCACGCAGCAGCCCTGATCGATGCCGCCGGGCTCAAGGGCGCCCGCCAAGGCGGCGCGCACGTATCGGCTAAGCACGCGAACTTCATCGTGACCGAACCCGGGGCGACGGCGGCCGACGTGGTCGCGCTGATCGAGGTCGTCCGCAATACGGTCGAGGCTGAAACGGGCGTCCGCCTGGAGCCCGAGGTGCGCGTGGTGGGGGAGCTCGCCGGCTGACGATGCGCCCCCATCGACGCATCTGGCTCTGGATCGCCCCCGCGGTGTTCATCGCGATCGTGGCGCTTTGGGCGCTGACCTACTCGCCGCTGTTCGCGGCCAAGCACGTCCGCGTCGAGGGAAACAGGCGCCTGAACACCCAGGCGGTCCGGGCGCGCTCGGGCATCACGGAGGACACCAATGTGTTCCACCTGGACATCGAAACCGTCGCGGCCCGCCTCCTCGAGGATCCCTGGATCGCCTCGGCGAGCGTGCGGCGCGACTTACCGAACACCGTCGTGCTCGCGATCGTGGAGCGCCGGGCAGTGGGTCGTATCGCCTCGCTCGGCGACACCTCGGTTCTCGCCGACGACGGCACGGAGTTGCCGGTCACCGATGTCGATCTGACCGCGCTGCCTATTGTCCGGGCGGGACTGGGAGCCCCGTCGGAAGCCCAGCGCCAAGCCGCCGCCGCCATGCTCACCGCCTTGGACACCGCGCCGCCGATCGACGTTCGCGACGTCCTCGTCTCGCAGGACGGCATCGTCACCATCCACCTCAAGGACGGGACGCCGGTCGTTACCGGCGTCGCGGGCGACGAGGCCGCGAAGGCCGAGGCGCTTCGGGCGCTCCTTCGACTCGGCGAGCAACAGGACGTCACGTTCACGTCGATCGATGTCTCGAGTCCGACCGCACCGAGCGCGACGCTTCCGGGCGGCTCGACGTTCGGTCTTTGAGTCCGTTCCTCTACTTGTGATCGCATGCACTGTGAACTGTCGATTGTGGTGCGACGCACCGTCTCGTTCGCCTTGACGACCCTGATCGGCCCTAGTAATGTCCCGAGCTTGACTGAAGGTAGATGTGCCTAACAGTAGATATCTACTTCATAGTTACTGTCAGTCGAGAGGAACGGCATCAACTCCAAGTCTGAAGAGGCAGTGGCGCGGCGGCAGAGCCGCCGCCGGAGGACAGGACGAGCCATGATGGATGCTCCCCAGAACTACCTCGCCGTTATCAAGGTGGTCGGCATCGGCGGCGGCGGCGTGAACGCGGTGAACCGGATGATCGAGGCAGGCCTCCGGGGCGTCGAGTTCATCGCCATCAACACCGACGCGCAAACGCTCCTCATGTCCGATGCGGAGGTGAAGCTCGACATTGGTCGCGAGACCACGCGCGGGCTCGGGGCGGGCTCCGACCCCGAGGTCGGGAAGAACGCGGTCGAGGAGCACAGCGACGAGATCGAGGAGATCCTCAAAGGCGCCGACATGGTGTTCATCACTGCCGGCGAGGGCGGCGGCACCGGTACCGGCGGTGCGCCGGTGGTCTCGGAGATCGCGCGCAATCTTGGGGCGCTCACCATCGGCGTCGTGACGCGCCCGTTCGGTTTCGAGGGCCGCAAGCGCGCGACGCAAGCAGACGTCGGCATCACCGATCTGAAGAAGGCGGTCGACACACTGATCGTCGTTCCCAACGATCGGCTGCTCCAAGTGGTCGATCCGACGATGCCGATGATCGATGCATTTCGCATGGCGGATCAAGTGCTGTATCAAGGCGTCGACGGCATCACGTCGCTGATCACCACGCCGGGGCTCATCAACCTCGACTTCGCCGACGTGAAGTCCGTCATGGCCGGCGCCGGCTCGGCGCTCATGGGCATCGGCATCGGATCGGGCAATGACCGAGCCACGGAAGCCGCGAAGGCGGCTATCTCCAGCCCGCTCCTCGAGTCGTCCATCGACGGCGCCAAGGGCGTGCTGCTGTCCATCTCGGGCCCGACTGACCTGTCCCTGCACGAGGTGAACGCGGCCGCAGAAACGATCACCCGCGTCGCCCACCCCGATGCGAACATCATCTTCGGGGCGGTTGTCGACGACATGCTCGGCGAGGAGGTCCGGGTGACCGTCGTTGCCGCCGGGTTCGACAAGGTGGCCCTCGCCTCCGACAACCGGTTCGAGAGCAGACTGTCCCGTCTGCTCGAAGAGCCCGTCCGCAGCGAGGGCGACGAGGCGGCGCTGCCGGCGCTGCTGCACGAGGACGACCAGGACGTCTTCACGTCGGAGACCGACCGGCCCGCGCCGGTCTCCTTCGATGCCGAGGAGGACCTGGACATCCCGGACTTCCTCAAGAACTGACGCGGCGACGCCGCGCCGCGCGGCCCCACGCGCGAGCCGGGTCCGGACCGGAGGCGACCTTCCCCCGCCTCGAGGTCCGGGCCCGGCCACTCCTTCCGTATGCTCGCGCCGTGCCCCTCGCTCCGGACGAGATCGTCGAGAACCTGCGGGTCGTCCGCAGCCGTCTCGCCGAAGCGGCGATCGCGGCCGGGCGGAATCCCACCGAGGTGCGCCTCGTCGCGGCGACCAAAACCGTCGATGTCGAGACCATCGAGGTGGCCGTGCGGGCCGGCGTCACCGACTGCGGCGAGAACTACGTGCAGGAGCTCCGGACGAAGCGTGCCGCGCTCGCCGGCGAGCTCGTGCGCTGGCACTACATCGGTGCACTGCAGTCGGGGACCGCGAACCAGGTCGCCGATCTCGCCGACGTTGTGGAGACGGTGTCGGGCGCGCATGCCGCACGCCGGCTGGCCGGGCGCGCCGCCCGAGCCGGCCGCGAGCTGGACGCCATGATCGAGGTGGACTTCACCGGCGAGCGTGCGGGTGTCGCGCCCGCGGATGTCGCGCCGGCGGGGGACCTCGTGGCCGGTCTGGACGGCTTGCGGCTGCGGGGACTCATGACCATCGCGCCGATCGCCGAGACGCCCGAGGGCGCGCGGCCGTGGTACCGCCGGTTGCGTGCACTGCGTGATGCGTTGCAGCGGGACCATCCCGAGGCCGTCGAGCTCTCCATGGGGATGTCGGGGGATTACTTCGTTGCGGTCGAAGAAGGCGCTACCATGGTCCGCGTCGGAACGGCGGTGTTTGGCGTCCGGCCGCGGTGAGCGGTCTGGACGGGCCTCGCCGTGATCAGGAGGAAGCGAGGATGGCCGGCGTGTGGAAGAAGACGCTGAACTACCTAGGCCTGGTTGAAGAGGACGAGGATTACGTCGACGAGTTCCCGACCGCGGAGCCGGCCACCGTCCGGCGGATGCGGCCGCAGGATGCCGGCGACGGATCGGCCGATGCCGGGGGAGTCGTGCGTACCATCTCGACGCCGCGGCCGGTCGCCGCGGGTCCCACCGCGATCCACAAGTCGGAACCAAAGCGCTTCAACGAGGCGCGGGAGGTCGCCGACCGGTTCAAGGAAGGCGCGGCGGTCATCATGAATCTCCAGGGAACCGAGGACGCGACCGCACGGCGGCTTGTCGATTTCGCGTCCGGGCTGGTCTACGGGCTCGACGGCAAGATCGAGCTGATCGCCAACCGTGTCTACTTGCTGAGCCCGGCCGACGTCGAGGTCTCGGCGGAGGACCGCGAAAAGCTCGCGGGCGGCGCCTTCTACAACCAGTTCTGATCGCGCCGCCCGCTCGCGTGAGGACCGGGAGGGGAGCGGCTGCTAGCCTTCCCGCCCGATGATGCCCGTCGCGCTCAACCCGTTCGCCCGGCTCGTGTGCCTGGCGCTCACGCTCATCTGGCTCCTGCTGCTCATCCGGGTCATCGTGAGTTGGATCCAGCAGTTCGGGGGCCGGATACCGGTGTCGGGCCCCCTTCGGTCGGCATACGATCTGTTGGTCGAGGTGACCGACGTCGGTCTCAAGCCGCTGCGCAAGATCGTGCCCCCGGCGGGTATGTTCGACATCTCGGTCCTCGTAGCATTCGTGATCATCTTCGTCGCGCAGCAGGCGCTGTGTTGAAGCCAAGGGAGGCACCATGACGACAGAGCCGCAGGAGACGACTCCCGCGCCGGCGGCCACGCCCGCAACCCCGCCGATCACGCCCGAGGACATCCAGCACCAGGAGTTCGGTGTGTCCCGGTTCGGGGGCTACAAGATGCGCGATGTCGACGAGTTCCTCGACCGGCTGACGGAATCGACCCAGGCGATGCTGCTCGCAAACGAGCGGCTGCGCGGCGGCGGCCCGATCGTGGGCACGTCCGATCTGGACGATGTCAACCGCCAGGCAGACGAGATTCTCGAACGGGCTCGCGAGAAGGCCGCCCGCATCGTTGCCGACGCGGAGGCGCGCGCGGGCGGTGGGGAGGCGGCTCCCGCGGCTGCCGCGGCGGCGGCCGGTGCCGCGGGAACCATGTCCGCGAACCGCGCCGCGATCGACCCGTTCTTGGTGCAGGAGCGCGACTTCCTCCAGCGGCTGGCCACGCTCGTGCAAGGACATGCGGAGTCGGTCAAGGGCATGGCGCGCAAGACCCGCCAGGCCCCGCCGCCCGCCGAGGCGGCCGCGCCGGCAGCCGCGGAGCCTGAGGAGGACGACGAGGCCAGGGCCACGGCATCCGGGAATGAGCCGCAGGCAGCCCCCGCCGAGAGCGCGAGCGACGAGGCCGAGGCTGCGGCCGAGGACGACACGAACGAGACGATCGACGTCCGCGCCGAGGCACAGGACGAGCCGGAGGATGCCGCGGATTCCGATCCGGAGACCGAGGAACCGGATGCGCCGCGCGATCGCCAACAGGGGGTCGCCGCCGACGCGCGCGGCGGCGAGGGGGATCCTTCGCTCAAGAGTCTCTTCTGGGGAGACGAGCGCTAGCGCCGCTCCGCCGGGATCACCCGAAGGCTGATCGCCACTCGCTGACCGTCCAGCTCGGCCGTCGCGCGATGCGACGCGTCCGCGACGACATCGCGCAGGGTCGCGAGCGTCTCGCTTGCGATCAACGGCGCATGGGCGTCGCGCGCGGCCGCGACCGAACCATCGGCATCGATGGCGAGCTCGATCCGGTCGCTCACGTCGAGCCCGGCGTCGCGGCGAGCGTCCTGGACGAGCCGGACGAGTTCGCGGGCGACCCCTTCGAGCCGGAGCTCGCTCGTGATGTCCAGCTCGAGCGCGACCGTGACGCCGTTTTCCGAGGCGACCCCCCAGCCCGCGAGCACGGTGTGGGTCAGCTCGACGTCGTCGGGCCCGATCGTGACGGCCGGGCCGTCGTCGATGGGCACGTCGACCGACGCACCGCGAGCGAGCTGATCGGCCAGGTCGCCGTCGTCGGCGCCGAGCGCCGCCGCGAGCGCCTGGACGCGAGCCCCCAGACGCGGACCCAGCACCTTGAAGTTCGGCTTTGCCCGCCACGTGCCGAAAGCGTCTTCGGCAGTCGCGAGCCGCATCCGCTTGACGTTCAGCTCCTCACCGATGATCGGCAGCAGGGTCGTCAGCTCGGGCGTGTTGCCGGGAACGGCGCCGACCGCCTCGGCAAGCGGCTGGCGCGTGCGGATCCCCGTGTCCGTTCGTACCCGGCGGCCGAGCTCGACGACCGACCGCGCGGCCGCCATCGCCTCGTCCAGGCCCGGGTCGAGCTCGTGGGCCGCGACGACCGGATAGTCGGACAGGTGGACCGAATCGGGGCGCCCGGCACGTCCGGCCGCCAGGTTGCGCCAGATGGCCTCCGCGACAAACGGCGTAAACGGCGCGAGCAGCTGCGCCAGGGTGATGAGGCATCGATGCAGCGTGCGAAACGCCGCGAGCGTATCGGCGTCGGCGGTGCCGCCCGCGTTCCAGAACCGGCGCCGGGATCGGCGCACGTACCACGACGACAGATCGTCGATGAACGTCTGGAGGCGCCGCCCGGCGCCGGTCGCGTCGTAAGCCTCCATCCGCTCGCGCACCTCGCGCACGGTGCCGGCCAGCTGTGATGCCACCCAGCGATCCATGAGGGAATCGCCCGCGGCCTCGCCGCCGCCGATCGCATCGGCATCGAGGTCGCTGGCGTTCGCGTAGGTGACGAAGAAGGCATAGACGTTCCACAGCGGGAGCAGCAGCCGCCGGACGTTCTCATCGAGGACCTGATGCCCGATGCGGCGGGATTCCCACGGCGAGCCGTTCGTCAGCATCCACCACCGCAGCGCGTCTGCCCCCTGTCGATCGAGCGCCTCCCACGGGTCGAACTGGTTCCCCAGCGACTTGGACATCTTTCGTCCGTCCTCGGCGATGAGATGGCCGAGACACACGACGTGTCGATACGCGGTCTCGTCGAAGTGGAGCACCCCTTCGGCCATCAACGTGTAGAACCAGCCGCGGGTTTGATCGATCGCCTCGGCGATGAAGTCTGCTGGGAAGGTGGACTCGAACGCCTCGATGCCACGGCCGAGATCAGGGTGGTAGCCCCATTGGGCGAACGGCATCGCGCCCGAGTCGTACCAGGTATCGATCACGTCCAGGACGCGTGTCGCGGTCTCCGCACACGTCGGGCAGGCAAAAGTGATCTCGTCGATGAACGGCCGGTGCGGATCGACGCTCGTCACGTCGCGACCGGCGAGCGATGACAGCTCGGTGAGCGAACCGATCGCGGTGTCGTGTCCGTTCGGGCATCGCCAGATCGGCAACGGCGTTCCCCAGTAGCGTTCGCGCGACAAGGCCCAGTCGACGTTGTTCTCGAGCCAGTTGCCAAAGCGGCCGTGCTTGATGTGCTCCGGGTACCACGCGACCGTATCGTTGACCGCGAGCAGCCGTTCCTTGACGGCGGTGGTGCGCACGTACCACGACGTCCGCGCGTAGTAGAGGAGGGGCGTCGCGCATCGCCAGCAGAATGGGTACGCGTGCTCATAGGTGCCGGCCTCGATCACGAGCCCGCGCGATTGCAGCTCCTCGATGATCGCCGGGTCTGCGTCCTTGACGAACGTGCCGCGCACGAACGCCGGCGCGTCCTCGGTGAAGGTGCCGTCGTCGGCAACGGGCCGCCAGACGGGCCAGCCTTGGGCACGGCCGACGGCGAGGTCGTCGGGCCCGAATGCCGGTGCGAGATGCACGATGCCGGTGCCGTCGCTCATCGAGACGAAGTCTCCCGCGACCACCGTGTGCGCGCCCTCGACATTGGGATAGGGCGGCCGATAGCGGCTTCCCACAAGCGTCCGGCCGTCGAACCCCCGTTGTTTCGTCCAGCCCTCGCCGAGCACCCCCACGAGCGGTTCGGCGACGATCAGGCGCTCGCCACCGCGCTCGTACAGCGCGTAGGAGCCGTCTGCCACCACGGCGAGACCCTCGTTGGAAGGGAGCGTCCACGGGGTCGTCGTCCACACCGCGAGCGAGGCCCCCACAAGGTCGTTGTGGCTCGATTCGACGATCTCGAACCGCACGTACAAGCTCGGGTCGGCGACCTGCCGGTAGCCCTGCGCGACCTCGGCGTCGGAGAGCGCCGTGCCGCAGCGGGGACAGTAGGCCGTGACCTTGTGGTCCTGGACCAGCAGCCCTCGCTCGTGCAGCCGTTTGAGCGACCACCACACCGACTCGATGTACTCGGTCGACATCGTCCAGTACGGGTCGGTCATGTCGATCCAAAAGCCGATCCGTTCGGTGAGGCGTTCCCACTCCCCGGCGTATCGACGCACTGACGCCCGGCACAACTCGTTGAATGCCGCGACACCGTAGGTCTCGATGTCCCGCTTGCCGGTGGTGCCGATTTCCTTCTCCACCTCGATCTCGACCGGCAGCCCGTGGCAGTCCCATCCGCCCTTGCGTTCGACAAGGTGTCCCGTCATCGTCTTGTAACGCGGGTAGACGTCTTTGAACGTTCGCGCTTCGACGTGGTGAATGCCCGGTTTGCCGTTTGCGGTCGGCGGACCCTCGTAGAACTGCCACGTGGGATCCTCGGCGTGGCGCTCGAGCGTTCGCGCGAAAATACCGGCGTCACGCCACCAGGCGAGGATCTCCTGCTCGAGCGCGGGAAAGCGCACCTTCGTATCGACCGGTTCGTACCGCGTCATCGATCCTCCGTCCTCGTCGGTGCGAGGACGAGGCCGGGGCCCCGCGGTACCACCTCGCTTGCGCCGCGAACGGCGCCGCTCGCGGTCGCCCGTGGGCGACCCGCCGCGCTCACGGGCGGCTCCCGCCTGCGCCTACTGCGCCGCGCGGACGTTCCGCGGGCGGTTCGGACAGGGGCTCGGGGATGATGTTCGCCGAGGCCGCGACGCCGGCTTCCACCGTTCCGGCTCGCTCGAGACGCGGTGCCTCGGCTACTCCTTCCCGTCCAGGCCGATGGCGGCATGCTACACGTGGTAGTGCAACGGGTCACGGCGCACCTCGGCGCGGCGGGGACTCCGTAAGGGACGGTCCTGCTATCCTTCGCCGACCATGGCGGCCGCCAAACTCACGAAGCAGGAGATCGGCGACCTCGAGGCCCGGCTGCGAGCCGAACACGCGGAACTGAGCGACCAGCTCGCAACCATCGAGGACCAGACGTTCGCCGCGAGCCAGTCCGATCTGTCCGGCGATGTCGGCGTCGACGACGAGTCGGCCGATGCGGGCACGGCCACCTTCGAGCGCGAGAAAGAGCTCTCCATCGAGCAGAACGTTCGCGATCTGATCCAGAAGATCGACCGGGCGCTCAAGCGCATCGAGGTCGGCACCTATGGGATCTGCGAGCGGTGCGGCAAGCCGATCGAGAAGGCCCGCCTCAAGGCGTTGCCGTACGTCGACCTGTGCATCAAGGATGCGCGGGCGCAGTCGCGCCGCTGAGGGCATGGATGCCGCCCGCCGGCGCGGCGGCCTGATCGTGTTCGGGACCGCGTTGGTGGTGCTTGCGATCGATCGGTTCTCGAAGGCGTGGGCCGAACGCGCGCTCGCCGACCATCCTCGCGACCTCATCGACGGCGTGCTCACCCTGCGCTACGCGACGAACAGCGGCGGCGCGTTCAGCATGGGGGACCGGGCGCCGGTGTTCTTCGCGGCCGCGGCGATTGCGGTGTCCGCCGCGATCTGCGTCTCGGCGTTTCGCGCGCGCGGCACCTGGCATGCGGTGGCGCTCGGCCTGATTCTCGGCGGCGCGCTCGGGAATCTGCTGGACCGGATCCTTCGCGGCCCCCGTTTGACCGGGCGTGTCGTCGACTTTGTCGACGTGCACGTGTGGCCCGTGTTCAACGCGGCCGACGCCGCCGTCGTCTGCGGTGCGATCCTGCTCGCGGTCATCGCCCTGCGGGAGAACCGATCCGCGCCCGCGCCGACGGATCCGGCGCATGGCGACTGAGCGCTACGTCGGCGTGGCGGGACGGCTCGACGCGGTCGTCGCGGAGTTGAGCGGCGCGCCACGGGCCGACGTGCAACGAGCGATCGCGGCGGGCCGCGTCACCGTGGACGGCCGCGAGCGCCCCAAGTCGTTTCGTCTCACCGGGGGGGAAGCCCTCGCGATCGACCTCGCGGCGGGCGTGCCGGTGCCGGCAAGCGGGCCGCCCGTGCCGGTTCGCTTCCGCGACGCGTCGCTCGCGGTGGTGGCCAAGCCCGCGGGGATGCTGACCCACCCGACGGTCGGGCGCCGCGACGGAACCCTCGTCAACAGCCTGCTCGCGATGGGCGTGCCGCTTGCCCCGGCGGGCGGGGAGCTCCGGCCCGGCATCGTCCACCGGCTGGACGCCGGCACCAGCGGCCTGCTGGTCGTGGCCTGTACCGACGAGGCCTACGCCGCGCTGCAGCCCATGTTCCGCCGGCACACGATTGCGCGCCGCTACATGGCGCTCGTCCGCGGCGCACCGGCCGATGACGTCGTGCGCATCGAGGCCCCGCTCGGCCGGCGCGCCGCCCGGATCGTGGTGGATCGTGTCGAGGGACGTGCGGCGAGCACCGGCGTCACCGTGCGCGAGCGATTCGCTCGGACCACCCTGGTTGAGGCGGCACCCGAGACGGGGCGTACGCACCAAATCCGGGTTCACCTGCAGGCGATCGGGCACCCAATCGTCGGGGATCGCGCCTACGGCGGCGGCGGTGAGGAGGCTCGCCTGCTCGGCCTGTCGCGACCGTTCCTGCATGCGTGGCGGCTCGCGTTTACGCACCCCATCACGGGGGAGCCGATCGAGCTGGAGGAGCCCCTGCCTCCCGACCTGGCGGAGGCGCTTGAGCGAGCCCGCGCCGACCTGCAGCCTTGACGCTCCGATGCCCCCGGCGTACCTTCGAACTCCTTCGAATCACATGCGTGTAAGTTCTCCACAGGCGGCCGGGGCGCTGTGGACAACCGGTGCGAAAGGCTTGTGAGCTGGGACACATGGAAGAGCAGTTCGTCCACCTGCACACCCATACGGAGTACTCGCTGCTCGACGGCGCCGCCCGGATCGAGGCGCCGAAGTCCAACCCGTCCGCGGCGACGGTCATCTCCGAGGCGGTGGCACACGGCATGCCGGCCCTTGCGATGACCGATCACGGCGCGATGTTCGGCACGCTGCGTTTCTACGCGGCGGCCCGCGCCGCCGGCGTCAAGCCGATCATCGGCGTCGAGGCCTACGTGGCGCCGGGCTCGCGCTTCGACCGGACGCCGGGGGAGCGCGAAGAGAAGTACTACCACCTCACCCTGCTCGCCGAGAACGAGACCGGCTACCGCAACCTGCTGCGTCTTGTCTCCGCCGCGTATCTGGAGGGCTTCTATCACCGTCCGCGAATGGACAAGCAGCTCCTCAGCGAGCACGCCGAGGGAGTGATCTGCCTGTCGGGGTGCTTGTCCTCGGAGATCGGCGTCGCCCTCGTCGCCGGCCAGGACGAGCGGGCGTTCGGCGCCGCGGGGGAGTACCGCGACATCTTCGGTGCCGACCGGTACTTCGTGGAGCTCCAAGACCACGGCCTTGCCGACCAGCGCGCGATCATTCCGCGGCAGATCGAGCTGGCAACGCGGCTCGGCGTCGCAACGGTGGCGACCAACGACCTGCACTACACGCGGCGCGACGACGCGAAGCCGCACGACGTCCTGTTGTGCATCCAGCAGCAAAAGCTCCAGTCCGACCCCAAGCGCCTGCGCTTTGACGCCGACGAGTTCTATCTCAAGAGCCCCGCCGCCATGCGCCGGGTGTTCGCCGAGGTGCCGGAGGCCTGCGATGCGACGCTCGCGATCGCCGAGCGGATCGACCTGTTGCCCGAGCT
Organism: uncultured Actinomycetes bacterium; assembly: GCA_963816105.1. Lineage (GTDB taxonomy): Bacteria > Actinomycetota > UBA4738 > UBA4738 > HRBIN12 > AC-51. The sequence continues at coordinate 630,308 of CAWFJH010000005.1, forward strand.
CGAGCGCGTCCTCGTCGAGGGACGTACGGAGTACCGCCTGCCGCGATTCGAGACGCCCGGCGGCGAACCGCTCGATGCCTACCTGCGAGATCTGGTGCAGCACGGCGCGATGGAGCGCTACGGCGATCCGCTGTCGGCCGAGGTGATCGAGCGCGTCGACCACGAGCTCACGATCATCTCGAAGATGGGGTTCGCCGGGTACTTCCTCATCGTGTGGGATCTCATCCGGTTCGCGCGCGAGCAGGGAATCCGGGTCGGTCCCGGCCGCGGCTCGGCGGCGGGCTCGGTGGTGTCCTACGCGCTGCGGGTAACCGACCTCGACCCGCTGCGATACGGCCTGCTGTTCGAACGGTTCCTCAACCCGGACCGCATCGAGATGCCCGACATCGACATGGACTTCGACGAGCGTCGTCGCGACGAGGTCATCCGCTACGCGACCGAGAAGTACGGCTCCGATCACGTCGCGCAGATCGTCACCTTCCAGACGATCAAGGGGAAGCAGGGGATTCGCGACGCCGCCCGGGTGCTGGGGTTCCCCCCGCGGGTCGGTGACGAGCTCTGCAAGATGTACCCGCCGGCGATCATGGGTCGCGACGAGCCGATCGACTCGGCCCTGCAGACGAGCCCTGAGCTCCGGGAGGCCTACGAGCGTCAGCCCGAGGCCAAGGAGATCATCGACACGGCACGGGCACTCGAGGGCCTGCGTCGCGAGGACTCCGTGCATGCCGCGGGCGTCGTGATCGGTGACCGGCCCCTCGTCGAGTACCTGCCGCTCAAGCTGACCAAGGACTCGCGCGACGACGCGAAGAAGATGGTGACGCAGTTCGACATGAACGGCGTCGCCCAGCTGGGCCTGCTCAAGATGGACTTCCTCGGGCTGCGAACGTTGTCGGTGATCGAGGAGACCCTTCGGCATCTGCGGGCCCGCGGCGTGACGCTCGACATCGACCACCTGCCGTTGGACGACGAGGCGACCTACGCGATGCTCCGCAAGGGCGACACGATCGGCGTGTTCCAGATGGAGTCGCCGGGTGTCAAGAACCTCATCAAGCTGCTCGAGCCCGACCGTTTCGAGGACCTCATGGCCTGCGTCGCGCTGTACCGCCCCGGACTCCTGTCGATGGGCCAGCACACGGAGTACGCCGAGCGCAAGCACGGACGCAAGAAGGTGACGTATCCGCACCCGGACTTGGAGCCGGTGCTCGCCGACACCTACGGCATCATCGTCTACCAGGAACAAGTGATGCAGACGGCGGTCGCGATCGCCGGCTTCTCGATGGGCGAGGCCGACACGCTTCGCAAGGTCATGGGCAAGAAGATCCGCGAGAAGGTCGCCACCGAGCGCGAGCGCTTCGTGGCCGGCGCCGTGGCGCTCGGCCGCGAGCGGCGCACCGCCGAGTCGATCTTCGAGCTGATCGAGCCGTTCGCCGACTATGGCTTCAACGCCTCGCACGCGTGCGCGTACGGCTACGTCGCCTACCAAACCGCCTACTTGATGGCGCACCACCCCGTCGAGTACATGGCGGCGATCCTCACCTCCGTCAAGGACGACAAGGACCGCAAACCCTTCTACCTGTATGCGTGCCGCGGGATGGGGATCGAGGTCCTGCCACCGGACGTCAACGAGTCCGACATGGACTTCGCCCCGGCGCCCGGGGACCGGCGGGCGATCCGCTACGGTCTCTCCGCCGTGCGCAACGTCGGCTCGGGCGTCGTCCAGGGGATCCTCGACGCACGGCCGGAGGGCGGACCCTTCACCTCGTTCGCCGACTTCTGCCGCCGTGTCGAGCCGACGTCGCTCACCAAGCGGGTGCTGGAATCGCTGATCTTTGCCGGGGCGTTCGACTCGCTCGACTACACGCGCGGCGGTCTCGTCCAGCAAGTGGGCGAGCAGGCGGCGTTCGAGCGCGTCGCGGCGCCGATCATCGCCGAACGCAAGGCCGAGGCCGCCGGCCAGTTCTCCTTGTTCGGCGGTGGCGACGGCGACACCGCGACGACGATCGACGAGTCGGCCCTCGTGGGTCCCGAGCTTGACAAGCGGCTCCTGTTGTCCAAGGAAAAGGAGATGCTCGGGCAGTTCGTGACCGACCATCCGCTGCTCGGGATCGAACAGCAGCTGCTCGCGCAGACGACCTGTCCGATCCCGGACCTCGACCAGCGCGACGACGGTGAGCTCGTGACGCTCGGCGGCATCATCGGCGCACTCGCACGCAAGTTCACCAAGCGCGGTGAGCCCTACGCGCAGTTCCGGCTCGAGGGACTCACCGGTGGTGTCGAGGTCGTGGCGTTCCCGAGCGTCTTCGAGGCGGTGCCCGAGCTGATCGAGCAGGACCGCGTCGTCCTCGTGGCCGGCCGCATCGACCGCCGGGGCAGGGAGCTCCAAATCCGGTCGAGCGAGATCCGGGAGCCGGTCCTGGCCGTAGGCGCGGATCGGGCCGCCGACGTGCTCGTGGTCGATCTGCCGGCGGCGATCTGCTCGCCGGGTGTGCTCGCCAAACTCAAGACCCTCCTGGAGGGAGCCCCGGGCGAGGTGCCGGTGCGGGTGCGATTCCTGTCCTCGCAGGGAGTCCAGCCGCTGTCGCTCGGCGCCTTCACGGTGAACAGCCAGGGATCGCTGCTCGACGAGCTGCGGCACCTTCTCGGTCCGGCGGCCGCGCGGCTCGAGCGTGAGCCGGTCTGACTCCGGCTATCGTTCGACCGTGGCGTTCGCTCTCCTGCCCGCAATCGACCTCGCCGGCGGCCGGCTCGGCGTCCTGACGGCCGAAGGCCCGCGGCCCATCGAGGCCTTCGGCGGCGACCCGATCGCCGCCGCCGCCGCGTTTGCTGCCGCCGGCGCCCGCTGGATCCATGTCGTCGACATGGATCTCGCCTTTCGGGGCTCGCTGGACAACGCCGCGATCATCCGCGAGATCGCGATGCTGCCCGACATCCGGGTCCAGGCGAGCGGCGCCGTGCGAACGCGGGCGGCGGTCGATGCGCTGCTCGAGCTTGGCGCCGCCCGGATCGTCGTGTCCTCGTCGGTACTCGCCGACGAGGACTCGATGCGGGACCTGATGGGGTGGATCCGCCCCGACGAGCTGGTGTTCGGTCTGGAGGTCGACAACGGCCGAGTGCGATCGCGTGGCGCGGTCGAGGTCGATCTCGATCTGGACGAGACGCTCGCGCGCGTGCGCACGGCCGACGTCGGCGGCCTCCTGGTCACCGCGGTCGGGAGGGTCGGGGCCCGCAGCGGGCCGGATACCGCGCTCGTACGGCGGGTTGCGGCGGCCGCCGACGTGCCGATCGTGGCGGCGGGCGGCATCCGATCCATCGGGGACCTCGCGGCGCTACGCGAGGCCGGCGCCGACGGCGCCGTCGTCGGGCGGGCGGCGGTGGAGGGCTCGCTCGACCTCGGTGCCGCGCTCGAGTGGGCCGAGGGATCCTGATCCCGCCCGGTCCGATCGCGCCGTCCCGATCGGGCTCGGTAGACTGCCCGCTCCCATGGGCTTCCTCAGCGATGTCGTGGACGAGGTGCGGCGAGAGCTTGCCGCGCACCCACGCGACCGCGACGCGCTGACCGCCGCCGCCGCCGCAGCTCCACCGACGACCGACCTCGCGGGCGCGCTTCGCGAACGCGCGCGCGCGGACGGGATCGCGGTCATCGCCGAAGTGAAGCGCGCGTCTCCCTCGGCGGGCGAGATCGCACCCGATGCCGACCCGGCGGCGCGGGCGGCTTCCTACGACGCCGCCGGCGCGGCGGCGATCTCGGTCCTCACCGAGCCGCACCACTTCGGGGGCTCGCTCGATGACCTCCGCGCGGTCCGGACGGCGACCGGGCGCCCCGTCCTGCGCAAGGACTTCCTCGTGGAACCCGACCAGGTGCTCGAGGCGCGCGCCGCCGGGGCCGACGCGGTGTTGCTCATTGTGTCGTGTCTGGACGATGCCGACCTCCGCACGATGCTCGCGGCCACGCGCGATCTGGGTATGGAGGCCGTCGTCGAGGCGCACTCCGATGACGACCTCGAGCGTGCGCTCGCGACCGACGCCCGCGTGATCGGGGTCAACGCCCGCGATCTTGAGACGCTGCGCGTCGATCCCGCCGCGGCGCGGACGCGGCTCGCACGCATCGACGCCGACCGCCTGGCGGTGCTCGAAAGCGGCGTTCGCACGCATGAGGACGTGCGGGCCGCCGCCGACGCGGGAGCCGTCGCCGTCCTGGTCGGGGAGACGCTGATGCGCGCGCCGGATCCCGGCGCCGCTCTCCGGGAGCTCGTCCGCGGCACGGAGGCGCTGAGATGACGACGTTGGGCACGCTACCCGATGCGCGCGGCCGGTTCGGTGCCTACGGCGGCAGGTATGCACCCGAGGTGCTGATCCCCGCGCTCGACGAGCTCGCCGCGGCCTGGTTCGCCCTGCGGGAGGACCCCGTGTTCCGAGGCGAGCTGGGGGCGCTTCTGGCCGACTACGTCGGCCGGCCGACGCCGATCACCTACGCGGCCCGGTTGTCGGACGAGCTTGGGCTCGCGATCTGGCTCAAGCGCGAAGACCTCGCGCACACCGGCGCGCACAAGATCAACAACGCCCTCGGGCAGGTGCTGCTCGCCCGTCGGCTCGGCAAGGAACGCATCATCGCCGAGACCGGTGCGGGACAGCACGGCGTCGCGACGGCGACCGCGTGCGCGCTCCTCGGGCTGCCCTGCGTGGTGTACATGGGTGAGGAGGACACGCACCGGCAGGCGCCCAACGTCGCGCGGATGGCGTTGCTCGGCGCCGAGGTTCGGCCTGTCACCGCCGGCACCCGGACGCTCAAGGAGGCCGTCAACGCGGCGCTTCGCGATTGGGCGGGGAGCGTTCGCACGACCCATTATGTGATCGGCTCGGTCGTGGGGCCCCATCCGTTCCCCATGCTCGTGCGCGACCTGCAGCGCGTGATCGGTGACGAGGCGCGTGTGCAGTACGCCGAGCGTCTCGGTATCGACCCGCAGTTCGTGCTTGCGTGCGTGGGCGGGGGATCGAACGCGATCGGCATGTTCACGGCGTTCGTCGGCGCTCAGGGGGTCGAGCTCATCGGTGTCGAGGCCGGCGGGACCGGCACCGAGCTCGGTAGACACTGCGCCTCGCTGACGCTCGGACAGCCGGGGGTCCTCCACGGTGCCCTGAGCTACCTCTTGCAGGACCCGGACGGTCAGATCGTCGAGACGCAGTCGATCTCGGCGGGGCTGGACTATCCGGGCGTCGGACCCGAGCACGCGTACCTCAAGGACGCGGGGCTGGCGCGGTACGTGAGCGTCACCGATCAGGAGGCGCTCGCCGGCTTCCAGCTGCTCGCACGGACCGAGGGGATCCTGCCCGCACTCGAGCCGTCGCACGTCATCGGCTGGCTTGCACGCCGGGAGCTGCCGACGGGCTCGCGCGTGCTGGTATGCCTGTCCGGACGCGGCGACAAGGATCTCGACACGATTCGCGCGGCGCTCGGGGACGCCTGATGGGAGCACTCGAGGACCGGCTGCGCGCGGTGCGCGATGCCGGCAACAAAGCGTTCGTCCCGTACGTCACCGGCGGGTTTCCCGGCGTGGACGCCGACCTGCTCCGCGAGATCGCCGCCGCCGGCGCCGACGCCATCGAGGTCGGTGTGCCGCACTCGGATCCGATCATGGACGGCGGCGTCATCCAGGAGGCCTCGCGTATCGCGCTCGAGGCCGGGGCGCGCCTGCCCGCGGTTCTCGGGGAAATCCACGCGGCCGCACTGGACATTCCGGTTGGCGTCATGACGTATGCAAACGTGCTCTCGCGCCCGGGCTTCGCGACGGCCTGCATGGAGCTCGCGGACGCGGGCGTCCGCGGCCTGATCGTGCCCGACCTGCCCGTGGATGAAACGCAGGAGCTGGGTCCGCTCGCGGAACGCGCGGGCATCGATCTGGTCTTGTTGGCCGCCCCCGGCACCGCGCCGGAGCGCTACGGGGCCATCGGGGCGGCCTCGCACGGGTTCGTCTACTGCGTCGCCACCTACGGCGTGACGGGCGCGCGGCAGGAGTTGGATGACACCGCACGCGAGGTGGTCGACGCGATGCGGCGCCACACGGACCTGCCCCTGCTGGTCGGCGTGGGCATCGCCACCCCCGAGCACGCGGCCGCGGCGTGCGCCTTTGCCGACGGGGCGATCGTCGGCTCGGCGCTCATGGCGCGGTTGCTCGAGGGCGACCGGCCCGGGTTCCTCGAGCTCGCCGGCGCGTTTCGTGCGGCGGCGCAGCCCTTCTGAGCTTCGGGCAACCCCGCCTACGGCGCCGCACGCTCGTCATCGACACGGACTCCTCGTTCTACTTCCATCGGGAGCAGGACGGCATCCTGATGGGATGGCCGGCGCCGACGAGCCGACGTTCGACGTCGGGGTGGACCACGCGTGGATCGACGACGTGCTTGTTCCACGGGCGGCGGCGGTCTTCCCGCCGGTGCTGAAGGCGGGGATCCGCGCCAGCTGGGCGGGGCTGTACGAGATGACCCCCGATCGTCACCCCGTGATCGGCCCCGCCATCGCGGGTTTGTGGATCGCAGCCGGCTTCAGCGGGCACGGGTTCCAGCAAGGCCCGGTGGTGGGCAAGATCCTGGTCGAGATGATCGTCGATGGCGCGTCGCGCACCGTCGACGTCTCGGCCGTGCGCCTCGAGCGGTTCGCGGAGCGCGATCTGATCGTCGAGGGTCTCGTCGTCTGAGTGCCGGGAGAGGGGGTCGAACCCTCACGGCCCGAAGGCCACGGGATTTTGAGTCCCGCGCGTCTGCCAGTTCCGCCATCCCGGCCGGTGGAGCGCGCACGTCACCATACCGGGCGCCCCGCGTGCGGGCGAGCGGCCGCCACTGCGGCTCTCCGCATGTTGACGCTGCCGGGCAGCGGTTTCTGGGTGGCGCCCACGAACGGGCGGAGCCGGCATCCCCCCGACCCTTCGGGTCCGTACAGCATGGTGGGAGCAAAGGGCTGGCGTTGCCCGCCCGGCCCCGCGGACCTATAGTCCGCCCAAGAATCAGGTCGTCCGCACCGGAGGCCTGCCTGTGAAGGAGGGATTGATGCGCATCGTTCGTTCCCGAGTTGTGCTCGCAGCCATCGCGGCGCTTTCGCTCGTCGGTGTGGCCTGCGCCAGCGACAGCTCAACCACGTCGGCCGCAAGCGGCGCCGGCGTCTGCGCCGGTGTCGACAAGAGCGGCACCGACGCGCTCGCCAAGGTGTGCTCGAGCGGCACGCTCCGCGTGGCCACCGACGCCAAGTACAAGCCCGCCTCGTGGTACGACGTGAAGACCGGCGACTGGAACGGCTTTGACGTCGACGTCGCTGCCGAGATCGCCAAGCGCCTCGGCGTCACGTCCGAGCCGCAAGCCGAGCAATGGGCCGCCATCACGGCAGGGTCGTGGAACGATCGTTGGGATGTGAGCGTCGGTTCCATGACCGACACCGTCGACCGGGAGGAACTCTTCACCTTTTCCCCGGCCTACTACTACACGCCCGCAGCGGCCGCCGTGTACGACACAAACACATCTATCAGCGACGTCGGCACCGACCTCGACGGCAAGAACATCTGCGTCGGCGTCGCGACGACGTACCAGGACTACGTCAACCACAAGCTGGTGCTCGGCGCGGGTGCACCGCCGTTCGAGTTCCAGGTGGACGACGCCCAGCTGACGACCTCGGACACCGACACCACCGCTCTGGACAACCTCGCCCAGGGCGACGGTTTGCGGTGCGACGCGGCCATCTCGGCGCTGCCGATCATCCAGGCCTACATCGACGACGGCGGACCGCTCAAGGTCATCGGCGACCCGCTGTACTTCGAGCCTCTGTCGATCGCGTTCGACAAGAACTCGCCCGTCGAGGAGCAAACCCTGGCCGACGCGGTGAGCAAGATCGTCGAGGACATGCACGCGGACGGCACGCTCTCGGCGCTGTCCCAGAAGTGGTGGCACACGGACCTCACCACCACGGAAGGATCCGGAGGTTCCGCATCGCCGTCGTCGTAACGACGGGACCGTTTGAGGTCGTCGGGTGACGACCGGGACGGTGACGCAGGGGGTCGGGGAAGCCCGGCCCCCTGCGCCGCACCTTGAGGAGTCGCCCAGCGCCAAGTACCTGCTCTTCGCCGCCTGGGTCATGATGACCGAGGGGGCGCTCGCCCTCGTTTTCCTGCCGGTCCTCGTCTTCAGCACGCACGTCAACATTCCCCCCGGCCGGATCACGATGTTCGGCGTCATCGGCGTCCTCTGCCTGGGCGGTGGAGGGGCCATCTACCTTCCGCGTCGGTGGGGCTGGTGGGTCGCCCTCCTCGCCGCGATCGGGTGCGCCGGCTACCTGTACGCCACCAGCGGCCTCACGTCGGTGCGGGAGGCCTACGTCGCGATCGGGATGAGCGTCGGGGCGGTCATCCTGCTCCTGATCGGCCGCCCGGCCGCCGGGCAATCCGAATGGCTGGCGCTCGCCAGCGCCCGCCTGCCCTTCCGTCTCAAGGTCGGCATCGTCTGGGTGGCCATCTTCTTCATGCTCGGGTTGTTCCTGGCGCTATCGCAGCTGGATTTCGGCTTCATCCAGGAGAACTTCTGGTTCATCTTCCGGGGGCTGGAGTTCACGATCCTGCTCGCCGCTGGCGCGATCGCACTTGCGACCCTGCTCGCGTTGCTCGGCGCGCTGGGGCGCCTGTCCCACAACCCCGTCGCCTTTGGCCTTTCCGGCTTCTACACGTCGTTCTTCCGAGGCACGCCGCTCATCGTCCAGCTGTTCCTGATCTACTACGCGCTGCCGCAGATCGGGAGCAATCTCGAGCGGGTGTCGATCAGCCACTTCCTCACGCTGAGCGCGTTCCTCGCAGGTCTTATCGGGCTCGGGCTTAACTATGGCGCGTACATGACGGAGATCTTCCGCGCGGGCATCCAGTCCGTCGGCCACGGACAGGCGGAGGCTGCCGACGCGCTCGGGATGAGCTACTTCCAGCGCATGCGCCGCGTGGTGTTGCCGCAGGCGACACGGGTCATCATTCCGCCGACCGGCAACGAGTTCATTGCGATGATGAAGGACACCGCGCTGGTCAGCATCCTTGCAGGCAATGCCGTGACGGCGGAGCTGTTCCTGCGTGCGCAGTACGCGTTCGCGGCGAATCTCACCGACCGGCTCGAGTCGCTGATCGTCGCGGCCGGCTTGTACTGGGGTCTGACATCCATCTTCACGTTCTTCCAAGTGCGTCTCGAGCGCCGCATCTCGAAGGGGTACGTGCGTACCGAGGTCTCGACGGCGACGGGCCGCAAACGCGTGCAGTTCATCCCCGCATCCGGCGGCGGACAGGGTGGCGGCGGCGGCGGCATGCTGACGACCGAGGACGAGGACGGCACGACACAGACGCACGGGATTAGCGGCACCGCGCCGGGTTGGATCGACCCGGAGGACGACACATGAGTCAGCAGCGCGACGTCGTCGTTCGCATCGAGGACCTGCACAAGTACTTTGGCCCGCTCGAGGTCCTCAAGGGCGTGAACATGGAGGTCCGCGCGGGCGAGGTGATCGTGATCTTCGGCCGCTCGGGCTCGGGCAAGTCGACCCTCCTTCGATGCATCAACTTCCTCGAGGATCCGACCGCCGGCATCGTCGAGGTTGCCGGCATCCGCCTCCACGGCGGGCACCGAACCCGCCAGAAGCGCGAGCAGATCCGGCAGATGCGGCTGCACGCCGGGATGGTGTTCCAGCAGTTCAATCTGTTCCCCAATATGACTGCGCTGCAAAACGTCATGGAGGGACCCGTGACCGTGAAGGGGCTCAAGCACGACACCGTGGAGCCCCTTGCCCGGGAGCTGCTGGCCAAGGTCGGGCTGGCCGACAAGGCCGATCAGTACCCGATTCGACTCTCGGGCGGCCAGCAGCAGCGCGTGGCGATCGCGCGGGCGCTCGCGATGGAGCCCGACGTCATGCTGTTCGACGAGCCGACCTCGGCGCTCGACCCCGAGTTGATCGGCGAAGTGCTCGCGGTGATGAAGTCGCTCGCCACGGACTTCCACATGACGATGATGGTCGTGACGCACGAGATGGGGTTCGCACGCGAAGTCGCGAACCGCATGTGTTTCTTCCACGAGGGTGTGATCCTCGAAGAGGGAACGCCGGATCAGCTCTTCAACGAAACGCGCGAGCCCGAGACGAAGAAGTTCCTTGACGCGGTGTTGTGAGCGAGCGCTCGATACAAGCGACGGGCCGCGGCTCTCCTCGGTATCGATCGCGCCTTCCCCATACGCGATCGTTACCTATCGAGGGCCGCGGCCCGTAACGCTCGGGCCCCTCTCGGGGCCGGAGCGGAATCTAGACGCAGGGTTGAGGGCTGTCAACTCGACAGTCGTGTGCGACTCGAGGGTTTGCGAACAACCCTCGATTCGCGCGCGAGGGTTCCGTACACGTTTGTTACGTGACCGTTGCCGGTGCGGTCGTCGACGCCGATCGCTTCGCAAGCGGCCGTTGTTGCGGCCACAGCACGTAGAGGCTCATCGGAATCGCATATGCGAGCCACAGCGCGATTTCGGTGTACGTGGGCACCGGCTGCAAGCCGAGCATGCCGGTGAGCAACGACGCTCGCACGGTTCCCGGTGCGATGAGCCAGCTCAGGTCGACCGCGCTTGCCTGACCGACGTGCAGCAAGCCGGCCTCGGCGGCGGAATGTGCGGCGGCGGCGAGCAGACCGGCGGCGACGAGCACGAGGACGAACCCCGTGAACCGGAAGAACCGGGACAGGTTGATCCGGATGCCGCCCTTGTAGATCCCGTAGCCCAACGCGATGGCCAGCGCGATCCCGAGCGCGGCGCCCGTGCCGGTCGCCCGGGGGTTGAGCGAGCTGTCGAAGGCGGCGATCAGGAACACGGAGGTCTCGAGGCCCTCGCGCAGGACGGCGAAGAAGGCGAGCCCGACAAGCGCCCACGTCGAGCCGGTGATGAGCGCGGCCGCCGCGTGGTCCTCAAGCGAGGATTTGAGCTCGCGCGAGTGCCGCCGCATCCAGATGACCATGTACGTGACGCCACCGACGGCCAGCAGGGCCATCACGGCCGCAAGCGTCTCCTGCTGCTTGTGGGGGAGCGAGCGGTTGACGGCCCGGAACACCGCCGCGACGCTCATGCACAGCAGCACCGCGAGCCCGACACCGAGCCACATCCACCGCAGCGCACGGCCTTCCCCGCGCTGCAAGAGGAAGGCGGCGATGATGCCGACGATGAGCGCTGCCTCGAGACCCTCTCGAAGACCGATCACGAAGGTTGGCAGCACGGCGGAATCCTACTGAAGAGGTCGGATTCAGGTCAAGGTGGTACGGGTACGAACCATACGCCGCCGGACCGTTCCTGTCGCGCGGGCGGCCGACGGGCCCGTCGGGGGACGCCGACTACCATGAGAGCGTGACCGACGAGCCCCGCCGCCTGTTCCTGCTGGACGGTCACAGCCTCGCGTATCGCGCGTTCTTCGCGCTTCCGCCGACCCTTGCGACCAGCGCCGGCACCGTCACCAACGCCGTCTACGGGTTCACCTCGATGCTCATCAAGCTGTTCGGCGACGAGCATCCCGACCTGATCGCCGTGGCCTTCGACATGGGCGCGCCGACCATCCGGCTCGAGATGGACGCCGAATACAAGGCCGGCCGGCGCGAGACGCCGGCGGACTTCGGGCCGCAGCTCGGGCTGATCGAGGAGGTGCTCGACGTCCTGCACATCCCGGTGATCCGGATGGAGGGTCATGAGGCCGACGACGCCATCGGGACGCTCGCCGTTCAGGCGAGCGACGCGGGCCTCGACGCGGTGATCGTGACCGCGGACCGCGACTTCTTCCAGCTCGTGCGAGACCGTGCGGACGGCACCGGCGCGATCACCGTCCTGTTCAACCGCCGGGGGATCTCCGAGATCGATCGGATGGACCCCGCGGCCGTCGAGGCCCGCTACGGCATCCCGCCAACGCGGTATTTGGACTTCGTCGCCCTCAAGGGCGACACGTCGGACAACATCCCGGGCGTACCCGGCGTGGGGGACAAAACGGCGGCCAAGCTGGTCACAGAGTTCGGCTCCGTCGAGGCGCTGCTGGGGGCGACCGACAAGCTCAAGGGCAAGCAGCGCGAGAACATCGAGGCCGCCGCCGACCGGCTGGGGCTCAACAAGCAGCTCGCCCGGATCGTCACCGACGTCGATCTCGCGATCACGCCGGCTAACTGCGAGATGGGGGCCTATGACCCCGACCAGGTGCGCTCGCTCTTCACCTCGCTTGAGTTCCGATCGCTGCTCGACCGGCTGTTCGAGGCGACCGGCGCCGGCAAGCCGGTTGCCGAGGTGGCCGAGCTCGACCTCGAGCAGGTGACGCCACGGCGCCTCACGAGCGCCCTGTCGCGTGGCGCATCGGCGCTGGCCATCCGCGTGGAGGAGGGTGCGATCCGGGGGGCGGCCGCGTCCGCCGGCGGCGCCCAAGCCGTGTATGCGGACCTCGACGGCCTCGGTCCGCTCGGCGACGCCGTGGCGGACGCGGCAGTCGCCAAGCAGGTCTACGACGCGAAGGCGATCGGGCGGGCCGTCACGGCCGCCGGGGGCTCGATCGACGGCGTCGACTTCGACACGCTGATCGGTGGCTATCTGCTCGATCCGAGCACGACCGACTACGCCCTCGGCAGCCTGAGCCTGCGCTATCTGGGCACCGATGTGCTCGCCGGTCTTGAGGACGAGGAGGAGAGCGGGCAGCTGTTCGCCGAAGACCCGTGGCGGCGCACGGCGGCCGAGAGCGCGGCCGTCGGGCTGCTCGCCCCCGTCATGCGCGAGCAGATCGACAAGCAGGGTCTCGGTGCGTTGCTCACCGACGTCGAGCTGCCGCTGTCCGCCGTGCTCGCGCGGATGGAGGCCCGCGGCGTGCGGCTGGACGTCGACCTGCTCGGCGCGATGGGCGACGGCGTCCGCCGGCGCATGGACGAACTCCACGCCGAGATCACGACGCTTGCCGGGCGGGAGTTCAACCTCAACTCGCCGCCGCAGCTGCGCGAGGTGCTCTACGGACAGCTCGGTCTGCAGCCGGGCAAGAAGACCCCGAAGGGCGAGCTGTCGACCGATGCCAGCGTCCTCGAGAAGCTTCGCGACGAGCATCCGATCGTCGAGGCGCTGCTGTCGTGGCGCGAGCTCGACAAGCTCAACTCGACCTATCTGGAATCCCTGCCCAAGCTGGTCGATCCGCGCGACGGCCGCGTGCACACCACGTTCAACCAGGCGGCCGCGGCGACGGGGCGGCTGAGCAGCTCCAATCCGAACCTGCAGAACATCCCCGCGCGCTCCGAGCTCGGGCGCCAGATACGCCAGGCGTTCGTGCCGGGCGGCGAGGACCAGGTCCTGCTTGTCGCCGACTACTCCCAGATCGAGCTGCGCGTGCTCGCGCACCTCTCGGGCGACGAAGGGCTGCGCGCGGCGTTCGCGGCCGGCGAGGACATCCACGCCGCGACGGCCGCGACAGTGTTCGATCTGCCGATCGACCAGGTCGACGGGGAGCTCCGCCGCCGGGCCAAGGCGGTCAACTTCGGGCTCGCCTACGGGATGAACGCGTGGGGTCTCGCGCAGCGGCTCGACATCGCGCCCGACGAAGCCCAGGAGATCATCGACGGCTACTTCGCGGGGTTCCCCAAGATCAAGACGTACCTGTCCACCCAGGTCGAGCGTGCCCGGCTCGACGGCTTTACGGAGACCATCCTGGGCCGGCGCCGTTACATCCCAGAGCTGACGAGCGACAACCGCCGGCTGCGCGAGCTGGGGGAGCGCCAGGCGCTCAACGCGCCGATCCAGGGCAGCGCCTCCGACGTCTTCAAGATGGCGATGATCCTCGTGGACGCGGCGCTGCGGGATCGGCCCGACCTCGGCTGCCACATGCTCCTCACCGTGCACGACGAGCTCGTCTTCGAGGTCGGCGCCGGGGTGGTCGAGGAGGCCGCCGCGGTCGTGCGCGATCGGATGGAACACGCCGTCGAGCTCGATGTGCCGCTCGTCGCCTCGATCGGCTGGGGGCCCAACTGGGCCGACGCCGCTCCGGCCGGCCACTGACGCGTTGACGTCGTTTCCGCCGGTCACCTACGATCGGCGCGGCCACGGGTCTCCTGCGCCGCTCGCAAATCCAAAGCCGCGAGACGGTGAGCCCCGTGCGCCGGAAGGAGAACCGTCGCATGAGTGAAGACACATCGGTCGCCGAGGCGACCCCGAAGGCGGGTGAACTGCGACCCGACCTGACCCCCGAAGAGCTGATCGCGGCCATGGAGGCCTCGTTCCGCGATTTCAAGGATGGCGACATCGTCGAGGGCGAGGTCGTGAAGATCGACCGCGACGAGGTGCTGCTGGACATCGGCTACAAGTCCGAGGGCGTGATTCCGGCCAAGGAGCTGTCGATCCGCCACGACGTCAAGCCCGCCGAGGTCGTCCAGGTCGGGGAACACCTCGAGGCGCTCGTCCTGCAGAAGGAGGACAAGGAGGGCCGGCTCATCCTGTCCAAGAAGCGCGCGCAGTACGAGCGTGCGTGGGGCCGGATCGAAGAAGTCATGACGTCGGGCCAGACGATCAAGGGCCCGGTCATCGAAGTCGTCAAGGGCGGGCTGATCCTCGACATCGGCCTGCGCGGGTTCCTGCCGGCATCGCTCGTGGACCTGCGGCGTGTCCGCGATCTGCAGCCGTTCGTCGGCCAGGAACTCGAGTGCAAGATCATCGAGCTCGACCGCAACCGCAACAACGTCGTGCTGAGCCGCCGCGCCTTCCTCGAGGAGTCGCAGTCCGAGGGTCGCAAGACCTTCCTGCAGAACCTCCAGAAGGGGGAACGCCGCAAGGGCACGGTCAGCTCGATCGTCAACTTCGGCGCGTTCGTCGACCTGGGCGGGGTGGACGGGCTCGTGCACGTCTCCGAGCTGTCGTGGAAGCACGTCGATCATCCCCAGGAGGTCGTCACGGTCGGCCAGGAGGTCGAGGTCGAGGTGCTCGACGTCGAGCTCGAGCGGGAGCGCGTGTCGCTGTCGCTCAAAGCGACGCAGGAGGACCCCTGGAAGGAGTTCGAGCGCACGTCGCAGGCCGGCGCGATCATCGACGGCACGGTCACGAAGCTCGTGCCGTTCGGCGCGTTTGTCCGCGTCGCGCCCGGGATCGAGGGACTCGTGCACATCTCCGAGATCAGCCACGAGCACGTCGACTCGCCCGAGTCGGTGCTGAGCGTCGGCCAGGAGGTCCGGGTCAAGGTGATCGACGTCGACGTCTCGCGTCGGCGCGTCAGCCTCTCGATGCGCCAGGTAACGGCGCCGGAGCCCAAGCCCAAGGAGATCGAGGTCGAGCCCGAGTCCGCTCGCGAGGCGGGTCCGGAGATGTCCACCGCGATCGAGGTGCCGGCCGAGATCCTCGAGGCGGTTGCAGCCGCGGACGCCGAAGCCGCAACCCGTGTCGTGGCAGCGGTCGAGGTCGCGGAGGTCGCCGAGTCCGTGGAAGCGGCCGCGATCGAAGAGGCCGTGGAGGCCCCGACCGAGGAGGAGGCGGCTGAGGACGTCGCCGTCGCCGAGGTCGCCGAAGCCGTCGAGGAAGAGGCTGTCGAGGAGGCCGTCGAGGCCGTCGCCATTGCCGAGGCGGTCGAGGAAGCGGCGGTCGAGGAAGCGGCGGTCGAGGAGACCGCCGAACCCGTCGCCGAGCCGGTTGACGAGGAGGTCTCGCTGGAGGCGATCCTCCAGGACCTCAAGCGGCGCGAGGGCCGCAACGAGTGACGCTGTTCGGGGGCCGGCCTTCGGCCGGCCCCCGGGTGGCGCGGTGACCGCATGCTCCTCGTCGGACTGACCGGTGGCATCGGATCGGGCAAGTCCACCGTTGCCGGCTTGCTCGAACAGCGCGGCGCGGTACTCGTCGACGCCGACGTCTTTGCCCGGGAGGCGGTTCGTGCCGGGACGCAGGCATTCGACGCGGTACGGAGCCGTTTCGGCGACGACATCGTTGGAAGCGACGGGGAGCTCGATCGTGCCGCGCTCGCGTCGATCGTCTTCGCAGACCGGGCGGCGCTCGACGATCTCGAGGCCATCGTGCACCCCGAGGTGCGGCGCATGGTCGCCGACACCCTGCAGGCCGAGCTTGATACGGACCACGTGGTGGTCCTGGTGAACCCCTTGCTCATCGAGATGGGCGCGCACCGTGACTGCGACGTCGTCGTCGTGGTGTCCGCCGCTCCGGAGACGCAGGTCCGCCGTTCGATGGCCCGTGGCATGGACGAGGCCGACGTCCGGTCGCGTATCGCGCAGCAACTCTCGCTCGAAGAGCGCGCGCGACTGGCCGACGTCATCCTCGACAACGAGGGGTCGTTGGAGGAGCTCACCCAGGAGGTCGACGCGCTCTGGCGCGACCTCGCGGCCCGCACCGCCGGCTGAGCGCCCCGTATCATCCACCGCATGCCGCGGGCCGTGCTGTTCGATGCGGGCGAGACCCTCGTTCACCCCGCACCGTCGTTCCCGGAACTGTTCTCGTCCGTGCTCGCCGGCGCGGGCTATGACCGGGATCCGGCCGCCGTCATCGAGGCGTCCCACTCGGTGTTCCACCGGTTCTCGGAGGCCGCCCGTGACAACGAGCTGTGGACGACCTCGCCCCAGCGTTCCGAGCGCTTCTGGACGTCGGTCTACGAGCGGATGCTCGACGCGTTGGAACTCGGTGGATCCATCGAGCTTCGCAACATCCTGTATGCGACGTTCACCGACCCCGCTAACTACGCGCTCTTCGACGACGTTCCCGGGGCGATCGAGGCGTTGGAAGCTCGGGGCATGCAGCTCGGCATCGTGTCCAACTTCGAGGCGTGGCTCGAGGATCTGCTGGAGCGTCTTGGCGTGCGCGAGCGCTTCCCCGTCCGGGTCATCAGCGGGATCGTGGGGGTCGAGAAACCCGACGCGCGCATCTTCACGCTCGCGCTCGAGCAAATCGGGATGTCCGCGGCCGATGTCGTCTATGTCGGGGACAATCCCGAGTTCGACGTCGAGCCGGCCGCCGCGCTGGGGATGACGCCGGTCCTCATCGATCGGCGGAACCGGTTCCCCGACGCGACCTGCAGGCGGATCACGGATCTGCGCGAGCTGTCGGCCGAGATCGTGGGGGCGGCGTAGTGGGGGAGCGGCTGTTCACCGTCGAGGATGCGAACGCGGAGCTCGAGGAGCTTCGTCGACGCCTGCCGCTGTTGCGCGAGGCGCGACGCGGTCTGATCGACGTCACCGAACGGATCGAAGAGGCGGTCGCAACCGACGGTGGCGGCGTGGCGGGGTCGGACTGGTTCGCCCACCAGCAGACACTCAAGACCGAGGTCACCTATCTCGCCGAGCGAGGGATTCTGCTGCGCGACCCCGACACCGGGCTCGTCGACTTCCCGGCGGAGCACGACGGCGGCCGCGTGTTCCTGTGCTGGCGTCTCGGCGAGGACGACGTCGCCTACTACCACGGGGAGCACGCGGGGTTCAGCGCGCGTAAGCCGCTGTGACCCGGCCGGTCGTCGTCGTGGTCGGCGCCGCCGACATGGATCCCGCGCCAGACCTCGATTCGGCCGCCGAGCTTGCCGATCTTCGCGACGCGCCGGATCGCGACACGCTCGCCGAACACATTGCCGAGGCGGACGCGTTGTTCGTTTGGGGCGGGCGACGGACGTGGCTCGAGCCCCTCTTGCCCCAGGCCGGCCGGCTCCGCTGGATCCAGTCGGCCTCCGACGGTGTGGACGGGTTGCTCTTCGATGATCTCGCCGCGAGCGACGTGCTGGTGACGAACCAACGAGGGGTCTTCGACGACGCGATCGCGGAGTGGGCGATCGGGGCGATGCTGGCGTTCGTCGCGGGGCTGTACCAGTCGATCCTCGACGGCGCGCGCGCCCACTGGGGCGACGACCGGCATCGCGAGCGGCTGGCCGGTCAGCATCTCCTCGTGGTCGGTCCGGGGCCGATCGGGCGCGCGACGGCCGTGCGCGCACGCGCCCTCGGCATGACCGTCTCGGCGGTTGGCCGCGCCGCGCGAACCGACGACGTCCTGGGCGATATCGGCGCGCCGGGGGAGCTCCAGCGCAGGTTGGGCGAGGCCGACCACGTGCTCGACGCGCTTCCGCTGACCTCGACGACGCGCCATCTGTTCGATGCTGCGGCCTTCGGCGCCATGCGGCCGAGCGGGCGGTTCTACAACGTCGGGCGTGGCGGCACGGTCGACGAGGACGCGCTGGTCGACGCGCTCCGATCGGGGACCATCGCCGGCGCTGCGCTCGACGTCTACGAGCGTGAGCCGTTGCCGCAGGATTCGCCGCTGTGGGGGTTGGCGAACATCATCGTCTCGCCCCACGTATGCGGCGACGTCGAGGGGTGGGAGACCGAGGTTGTCGCGGTCTTCGTCGACAACCTTCGTCGGTTCATCGCCGGTGAGCCGCTGCGCAATCTCGTCGACACCGACGCTGGTTTTGGGGTGGGTTAGGCTCGATCCGATGGCCGAGCGCGTGATCGACATCAAGGGTCTGCACAAGTCCTACGGCGATCTCGAGGCCGTTGCCGGCATCGACCTGCACGTCGACCGGGGGGAAGTGTTCGCGCTCCTTGGCCCCAACGGCGCGGGCAAGACGACGACCACCGAGATCCTCGAAGGGTACCGCCCGCGAACCGCCGGCGAGGTGGCAGTCCTCGGCTTCGATCCTGCACGCGGGGAGCAGGCGATGCGCGAGCGCATGGGGATCGTGCTCCAGTCAACCGGGGTTGACCCGTTTCTCACGGTCCGCGAGACCGTGGAGATGTACGGCGGCTACTACCCGCAGCACCGCGACACCGCCGAGGTCATCGAGGTAGTCGGTCTGGCCGAGAAGGCAGACGTCCGCGTGCGCCAACTCTCCGGCGGACAGCAGCGCCGCCTCGACGTCGCGATCGCGCTCGCCGGCGACCCTGAGTTGCTCTTCCTGGACGAGCCCACGACCGGGTTCGATCCGTCCGCCCGGCGTAACGCCTGGGAGATGGTGCGCAACCTCGCCTCGATCGGCAAGACCGTCTGGCTCACGACCCACTTCATGGACGAGGCCCAGTACCTCGCGAACCGGGTCGCCGTCATCGCGAAAGGAACGATCGTCGCGGAAGGGCCGCCGGGCTCGCTTGCCGGGCGCGACCACATGCGAACCACGATCCGATTTCGACCGGGGGCGGGCGCAGCGGCGCTCCCGGATTGGGGCCAGCTGGCGAACGGGGACGGCTCCTTCGCGCTCCACACCGACGAGGCGACGCGCGCGGTTCACGAACTCACGGGGTGGGCGCTCGAGCACGGCGGACCGCTGGAGATGCTCGAGGTCACGCAGCCCACGCTCGAGGACGTCTATCTCCAGCTCACCGGGGGCGAGGAGGGCGAGGCATGAGCCAGGTGCTTCGTCAGGTGCGCTACACGAACAAGACCTTCTGGCGCAACCCCGCGTCCGCCTTCTTCACGTTCGCGTTCCCGCTGCTGTTCCTCGTGATCTTCACGACGCTGATCGGCAACGGAGACGTGAAGCAGCCCGACGGCTCGACGATCAAGCTGGCGACCTACTACGTGTTCGCCATGGCGGCCTTCGGGATGATCTCGGCCTGCTACACGAACATCGCCATCTCGGTCGTCTTCGCGCGCGAGGAGGGCGTGCTCAAACGGATCAGGGGCACGCCGATGCCGGCGCGCTCGTACCTGACCGCTCGGGTGATCCATGCCGCGCTTGTCGGGTTTCTGCTCGTGGCGATCACGGTCGCCTTTGGCGTCATCGTCTACGACGCGCATTTCCCGTCGGGCCAGGACCTGTTGCTATTCATCGTGAGCCTACTTGTCGGCGCCGGTTGCTTCGCATCGATCGGCCTCGCCGTCTCGGGTTTGGTGCCAAACGCTGATGCTGGCCCACCGATCGTGAACGCGGTGATCCTGCCTCTGTTGTTCTTGTCCGGCGTGTTCATCGCGATCCCCCTGGATGCGCCGGCGTGGATCTTGTGGATCGGGCGCATCTTTCCGGTGCGGCACCTGGTGCTCGCCATGCAGGACTCGTATCTGGGGCTGCCGTTCCACTGGTCGGACGTTGCTGTCATGGCCGCGTGGATGGTGGCCGCGATCGCGGTCGCGACCCGGACCTTCAAGTGGGAGCCGGACCGGTAGCCGGTGCTAGGCTTCGAGCCGTCCTGATGCGAGAGCGAGAGGGAGTCCCCATCATGCGCAAGGCAGTTCTGGTTGCGGCGGCCATGGTCAGCATCCTGGCTGCGGCGTGTGCCCCCGAGTCCAGCACGACATCGGCGGCGGCACCGAGCGGGAGCACGTCGATGACGGCGGCGGCATGCACCGAAGCGCATACGGGCGATCTGTTGACCGACGGGACCTTGACCGTCGGCACGGGGAACCCGTCCTATCCCCCCTGGTGGGAGGGCGGCACCACGACCGCCCACAGCGACTGGGAAGGCAACGACCCCTACCTGGGCAAGGGTTTCGAGGGCGCGGTGACGTTCGCCATCGCCGAGGCGATGGGGTTCGACGCCGACCAGGTGGCGTTCGTTCCAGTCAAGTTCAACCAGTCGTACGCGCCCGGTGACAAGCCGTTCGACTTCGTGATTCAGCAGATCGCATACAGCGAGAGCCGTGCGAAGGCCGCCGACTTCAGCGACTCGTACTTCGACGTGACTCAGGCGGTCGTTTCGACGAAGGGTTCCCCAATCGACGGAGCCACTTCCATCGCGGACCTGCAGGATGCAACTCTCGGGTCGGCCTCCGGGGACCGGGGATACGATTACATCGTCGACCAGATCCAGCCCACTAACGACGCCAAGGCATACGACGACCTCAACGGCGCCGTGAACGCCCTCAAGAACGGCCAGATCGATGGCATCGTGGTCGACCTCCCGACCGCCTTCTACATGTCCACCGTGCAGGTGCCCAACGGCATCATCGTGGGGCAGCTTCCGCCAGCTGGTGAGCAGGACCGCTTCGGCGTCGTGCTCGACCAGGGAGATCCGCTGCTCGAATGCGTGAATCTGGCGATCGCCGAACTGAAGGCGGACGGATCCCTCCAGCAGATCGAGAAGGAGTGGATCTCGGACAAAGCATCTGCACCCGTCCTTAGCGGCTGATCAGTGTCGTACGCCGGGCCCGGGCCGCAGTCGCCGCCGGGAGTGCCTGGCGAGGATCCGCGGTACCCCCTGCCGCCGGGCGACGGCCGGTCGCGGCTGTTGGGGGGTGGCCCCGGCACGAAGGCGCAGCGCAACGTTTGGGTAGCGGTGCTCAGCACGGTCGCGTTCTTCGGCGTGCTCGCGATCATCGTTGTGCGCTCGCCGGGCTGGGCGGCCCTGCAGCAAACCTTCTTCGACCGCGAGGTCCTGCTGTATTCCCTGCCGAAGATCCTCCACAGGTTCGTCACGGACATCTTTATCTTCGTCGTGGCGGAATGCATCGTGTTGGTGTTCGCGCTCTTCCTCGCGGTGCTGCGAAGTCTGCAGGGCTCGGCATTCACGCCCCTTCGGTTGCTCGCGATCGGCTACATCGACGTCTTCCGTGGGATCCCGACCATCCTCGTCATCTTGCTGCTCGGCGTGGGGATGCCGGCTCTTGGGCTCCAAGGTGTGCCGAAATCGGAGCGGTTTTGGGCGATCGTCGCCCTGGTCCTCGTGTACTCCGCCTACGTCGCAGAGGTCTATCGCGCCGGGATCGAGTCGGTGCATCCGAGTCAGGCGGCTGCGGCGCGCTCGCTCGGCTTGAGTCGCACCCAATCGCTGCGCTTCGTGATCCTGCCGCAGGCGGTGCGGCGCGTTCTGCCCCCGTTGCTCAACGACTTCATCGGGTTGCAGAAGGATGCCGCGCTGGTCTTCGTGCTCGGCGTCGTCGATGGACTGGGCCAGGCCAACATCATTTCGAGCGCCAAGTTTGACTTCACACCGTTCGTGGCCCTCGCCCTCGTGTACCTCGTGATCACGATCCCGCAGACGCGGTTTGTCGATCACATGATTCAACGGGATCGCCGCCGCCGCTTGGCCGGAGGCACGACGTGACCGAAGCAGCGCTGCGTGTCGATGGGCTCCACAAGTCCTTCGGAGCGCTCGAGGTGCTCCGGGGGATCGATCTCGAGGTCGCGGATCACGAGGTGGTGTGCCTGATCGGCGCGAGTGGTTCGGGTAAGTCGACGCTGCTGCGGTGTATCAACCTTCTGGAGGAGGTCGACGCCGGCCGAATCTGGGTGGAGGGCGTGGAGATCACGGGCGCGCACGTCGACATCGACGCCGTCCGGCGGCAGATCGGCATCGTGTTCCAGGCCTTCAATCTGTTCCCGCACATGGACGTGCTTCGCAATGTGACAATCGCCCCGCGAGAGGTGCTCGGCATGTCTTCGGCCGACGCTTCGGCGCTCGCACGCGACTTGTTAGAGCGGTTCGGGCTCGCCGACAAGACCGACGAGTTTCCCGACCGCCTTTCCGGCGGACAGCAGCAGCGGGTTGCCATCGTGCGGGCGCTCGCGATGCAGCCCGACATCCTGCTGTTGGACGAGGTGACGAGCGCGCTGGACCCGGTGCTGGTCGCCGAGGTTTTGGATGCGATCCGCGAGCTGGCGCAGCAGGGCATGACGATGGTGATCGCAACCCACGAGATGGGGTTCGCGCGCGACGTGGCGAACCGAGTGGCGTTCCTCCACGACGGGGCGATCGTCGAGGAGGGAGAGCCCGCACAGATCTTCTCCGAGCCGCGCGAAGCCGAAACGAGGTTGTTCCTCGACCGGATCATCGCCGCGGGCCGCATGTGAGCCGAACCGGCGGCGGCTTCGCGTCGAACCCCCCGGGATGCGCGGTTCCCGGCGTCTCTGGCTGACCTTCGCCCTGTGCCTTGCCGCGACGCTGTTTGCGATCCCCATCGCCATCAGCCGGGATCACTCCACGGCCGCGGGCGCGGCGACCAGTACCTCGAGCCCGGGCGTCGCGACGCCGTCGGGCTGGACCACGTTCGTCCCCGACGACCATGCGTTTCACGTAACCGGCCCCGCCGACGCCAAGACGGGGGTTTTGTCGACGTCGCTTGGCCCCGCTAAGAAGACCACGTTTGACGCCGGTGCCTACTCGGTCACCTGGCTCGCCGTGCCGGTCGGGCTCGACGACCAGCAGGCGCTCGAGCAGGGCGAGGTCGGGTTGCTCCGCCCGTTGGTGGGGCGGCTTGCGGACGAGGAGTCCTCGCTCGATGACGAGGGGGCGCCGGGCTTCGGCCTGGTGATCACCATCGAGCAGACGACGTATGACGTGCGCCTGTTCGCGTCCGGCGGCACGCTGTTCCAGGTGGTGGGATCGGCGCCCGCGGGCTCGGCACAGGTGTCGGACGCCACCACGTTCGTCGACTCGTTCGACCTCGGGGCGAGCGATGTCGGAGGGGCCGCCTAAACTGCCCGGGTGCCCCCGTTTCGCATCTCCTCCGAGTTCGAGCCCGCCGGCGACCAGCCGGCCGCGATCGACGGGCTCGCCGCCGCCCTGCAGCACGGCGACGAACACATCACCCTGCTGGGAGCCACCGGCACCGGCAAGACCTTCACGATCGCCCATGTGATCGAGCGCCTGCAGCGCCCGACCCTGGTCATGGCGCCCAACAAGTCCCTCGGGGCACAGCTCGCCAACGAGTTCCGAAGCTTCTTCCCCGACAACGCCGTCGAGTACTTCGTCAGCTACTACGACTACTACCAGCCCGAGGCGTACGTCCCGCAGACCGACACGTACATCGAGAAGGACAGCTCGGTCAACGACGAGATCGAGCGACTGCGCCACGCCGCCACCGCCGCGCTGCTCAGCCGCGACGACGTGATCATCGTAGCGAGCGTCTCCGCCATCTATGGCCTGGGCTCGCCCGACGAGTACGAAGGGCAGCTCCTGCGTGTCTACCGCGGCACCGACGTGCCGATGGAGTTTGCCATCCAGCGACTCGTCGACATCCAGTACCAGCGCAACCAGGTCAGCCGCGCACGGGGCACGTTCCGCGTCACCGGCGACACCCTGGAGGTCTTCCCGCCGTACGAGCTGGGCGGGTACCGGATCGAATGGTGGGGCGACGAGGTGCAGCGGATCAGCATGTTCGATCCGCTCACCGGCGAGATCGTCAAGGACGACATCGTCGACCACACGACGTTCCCGGCGTCGCACTACGTCGCATCCGACGAGCGGATGAAGCGGGCGATCGTCACGATCGAGGAGGAGCTCGGCCAGCGGCTCGCGCTCCTCGAGCGGCAGGGCAAGCTCCTGGAAGCCGAACGGCTGCGCATGCGCACCAACTACGACCTCGAGATGCTCCGCGAGATGGGGTTTTGCAGCGGCATCGAAAACTACTCCCGGCACATCGACGGACGCGACGCCGGCACCGCACCGTTCACCCTGCTCGACTATTTCCCCGACGACTACCTTGTCGTGCTCGACGAGTCGCACGTGACGGTCCCGCAGCTCCACGGCATGTACGAGGGTGACATCTCCCGAAAGGGAACGCTCGTCGAGTACGGGTTCCGGCTGCCGAGCGCGATCGACAACCGGCCGTTGCGGTTCGAGGAGTTCCGCGAACGGGTCGGCCAGGTCGTGTACATGTCGGCGACCCCAGGTCCCTACGAGCTCGAGCACTCCACGGCAATCGTCGAGCAGATCGTGCGCCCGACCGGTTTGGTCGATCCGGAGGTCCAGATCCGGCCGACCCACGGGCAGATCGACGACCTGCTCGGCGAGATCCGCGCGCGTGCGCAAAACGATCAGCGAATCCTGGTCACCACGCTGACCAAGAAGATGGCCGAGGACCTGACCGACTACCTCCTCGAGATGGGCACCCGCGTGCGCTACCTCCACTCGGAGGTCGACACCCTGCAGCGGATCGAGATCGTGCGCGACCTGCGGCTCGGGGAATTCGACGTGCTGGTCGGGATCAACTTGCTGCGCGAGGGATTGGACCTTCCCGAGGTTTCGCTGGTCGCGATCCTCGATGCCGACAAGGAGGGCTTCTTGCGCTCCGAGACCTCGCTGGTGCAAACGATCGGGCGCGCGGCGCGCAACGTCGACGGCACGGTGCTCATGTACGCCGACAGCGTCACCGACTCGATGCGGTCGGCGATCAACGAGACTCAGCGCCGCCGGCAGATCCAGCTGGCCTACAACGAGGAGCACGGGATCGATCCGCAGACCATCCGCAAGCAAGTCACCGACATCCTGCTGTCGCTTCGCGGGGAGGACGCCACGACGGTGCCGGCCCGCCAGCGGGTCGTCACCGCGCCCGAGGGCATTCCCACCGAGGAACTGGGCCGGCTGATCCAAGGCCTCGAAGAGGAGATGCACCAGGCGGCCAAGGACCTGCGCTTCGAGTACGCGGCGCGCCTGCGCGACGAGGTCCACGAGTTGCGGAAAGAGCTCAGGCAGCTTCGCGAGGCCGGCGTGGCCTGAGCCACCCGACGGCCGCCCCGGGCATGTCCGCGGGCGCCGCTACACTCGCCGCCATGGGAACCGACCGCCTGGTGGTGCACGGGGCCCGCGAGCACAACCTCAAGAACATCACGCTCGACCTGCCGCGCAACGCCTTGATCGTCTTTACCGGGCTGTCCGGCTCCGGCAAGTCATCGCTTGCCTTCGACACCATCTACGCGGAGGGCCAGCGCCGCTACGTCGAGTCGCTGTCGGCCTATGCCCGGCAGTTCCTGGGGCAGATGGAAAAGCCCGACGTCGACTTTATCGAGGGGCTGTCCCCTGCCATTTCGATCGATCAGAAGTCCACCTCGCGCAACCCGCGGTCGACCGTCGGCACCATCACCGAGATCTACGACTACCTGCGGGTTTTGTTTGCGCGAGTCGGGCACCCGCACTGCTACAACTGCGGCCGCCCGATCGGGCGGCAGACCCCCGAGCAGATCGTCGACCAGGTGATGGCCTTGCCGGAGGGCACCCGGTTCCAGGTGCTCGCCCCGATCGTCCAGGGGCGGAAGGGGGAGTACGGCAAGCTTCTGGATGACCTGGCGCGCAAGGGGTATCCACGAGCTCGCATCGACGGCGAGGTGCGTGACCTCTCGGAACCGATTCGCCTGCCCAAGACCTACAAGCACACGATCGAGGTGGTGGTCGACCGGCTCGTCGCCAAAGCGGACATTCGACGCCGCGTCGCCGACTCCGTCGAGCAGGCGCTCGAGCTCGCCGAAGGGATCGCCTCGATCGCCGTGGTGACCCACGAGGGCCACGAGGAGGTGCAGACCTTCTCGCAGAACCTCGCGTGCACGCACTGCGGGTTGTCCTTCGACGAGCTGGCCCCGCGGAACTTCTCGTTCAACTCGCCGTACGGCGCGTGCCAGACCTGCGACGGATTGGGCACCCGCCTGGAGGTCGACCCCGAGCTCGTGGTGCCCAACCCCGATCTGTCGGTCAACGACGGGGCGCTCGCGCCGTGGGCCTCCGCGACGCTGGAGTACTGGTACCGCGTGCTCGAAGCGGTTGCCGCCGCGCACGAATTCGACCTGGACACCCCGTGGCGCCGGCTCCCCAAGGCGACGCGCGAGATCCTGCTGTACGGCTCGGACGAGCGTATCCACGTCCGCTACAAGAACCGGTACGGACGCCAGCGGGCGTACTGGACCACCTACGAGGGCGCCGTCCCCAACATCGAGCGACGCCACGCCGAGACCGACTCCGACGCGGCGCGCGACCGGCTCGAGCAGTTCATGCGGCAGATCCCGTGCCGGGCGTGCGGCGGCGCCCGACTGCGCCCCGAGACCCTCGCGGTGACGATCGGGGGCCGGCACATCTCCCAGGTGACCGATCTGGCGATCCGCGACGCGCTCGCCTTCATCAACGACATGGGCATGTCGGAGCGCGAAACGATGATCGCCGAACGGCTGCTCAAGGAGATCCGCGCACGGCTGGGATTCCTGGTGGATGTGGGTCTCGACTACCTCACCTTGGGTCGTGCATCGGGCACGCTCGCGGGCGGCGAGGCCCAGCGCATCCGATTGGCGACCCAGATCGGCAGCGGGCTTGTGGGCGTGCTGTACATCCTCGACGAACCATCGATCGGGTTGCACCAGCGGGACAACCGCCGGTTGCTCGACACGCTCATCCGGCTCCGCGATCTGGGCAACACGCTGATCGTCGTCGAGCACGACGAGGCCACGATGATCGAGTCCGATCACGTCGTCGACATCGGTCCGGCGGCGGGGGAGCACGGCGGTGAGATCGTGTACACGGGCGACCTCAAGGGACTGCTCGAGTGCGACGCGTCGCTGACCGGTGCCTACCTCTCGGGACGGCGCGTCATCCCGGTGCCGACGACACGCCGGGCACCGCAGCGAGGCCGCATGCTTGTCCTGTCGGGCGTTCGCGAGCACAACCTTCGCGACATTCGCGTGGAGGTGCCGCTCGGTTTGTTCGTCTGCGTCACCGGTGTGAGCGGCTCGGGTAAGTCGACGCTCGTCCAAGACGTCCTGCTCCGGGCGGTCGCCCAGAAGGTGAGCGGCTCGCGGCACCTGCCGGGCAAGCATCGGCGATTGACCGGGTGGGAGCACATCGACAAGATCATCGACATCGACCAGTCGCCGATCGGGCGCACCCCGCGGTCGAACCCCGCCACCTACACGGGGGTCTTCGACCACATCCGTAAGCTCTTCGCCCAGGTCCCCGAGGCACGTGTGCGGGGATTCCAGCCGGGGCGGTTCTCGTTCAACGTGCGCGGCGGACGGTGCGAGAACTGCGCGGGCGACGGCCAGATCAAGATCGAGATGCACTTCCTGCCCGACGTCTACGTCACGTGCGAGGTCTGCAAGGGGCGCAGGTACAACCGCGAGACGCTCGAGGTCAAGTACAAGGGGCGAACGATCGCCGATGTCTTGGCGATGAGCGTCGACGAGGCCCTCGTGTTCTTCGACCCGATCCCCCCGATCCGCCGGTACATGCAGACGCTTGCCGACGTCGGCCTCGGCTACGTCAAGCTCGGCCAGCCGGCGCCCACGCTCTCCGGCGGGGAGGCCCAGCGGATCAAGCTGGCCTCGGAGCTTCACAAGCGGGCGACCGGCAGCACCCTCTACGTGCTCGACGAGCCCACCACCGGGCTGCACTTCGAGGACATTCGCAAGCTGCTCGATGTGCTGCAGCGACTGGTTTCGACCGGGAACACGGTGCTCGTGATCGAACACAACCTCGACGTCATCAAGACCGCCGACTGGATCATCGATTTGGGGCCCGAAGGCGGCGACCAGGGCGGGTCGGTAATCGTGGCGGGCACACCCGAAGACGTGGCGGCAGACCCGATCTCGTACACGGGGCAATTCCTGCAGGAGGTTCTTGCGGGGTTGCCGTTCGCCGCGGCCACCGCCTCCGCGCGTGCGTGAGCGACCTTGCTAGTATCGCCGCCGACATGCGCACGCGTGCCCTGATCGCCCTCGCTGCCCTCGGGCTCGCCACCACCGCATGTATCTCCTCCTCGACCCCCGCGGTCGACTACGGCACCGGCAGCCGGTTCGTCCCCTTCGTGGTGGATTCCACCGATGACATGGGTCAGGGCGACGCCGTCACCCTGACTGCCGACGGGTTGCCGTACATCGCGTATTTCGGATTCCCGGCGAAGGTTGCGGAAGGCCAGATCGCGATCCCGCGGCCGTTCGGTGCGCCCGCCGTCCCGGGGGTCATGCTCGCGACCGGGTCAAGCGACGGCATGTGGCAGCGCGGGGCCGTCAATACCATCGAGCCCGAGCTCCAGGCGAACGGCGTGTCGGTCCCGTTCGGGCCGGTGTTGACGCCGAAGCTCGACCTCACGCCGGCGAACAGCAACGGCACCGCCGTGACGATCGCCGGCGACGGCACCGTGCACGTTGCCTGGGTGATGGGCAACGGCGTGTTCCACGCCTCGACCAAGCTCGGGGGCACATCGACGGTCGACGAGGTCTACACGCTGCCGGGCACGGTGGATCAGGCGGGTCCGATCGGACGCCCCGGCATCACGCTGGATGCCGACGGCAACCCGTGGGTCGCCTTTACCGCCGAGGAGAACGGCAAGCGCAGCGTCCACGTGGCCCATCTCGCCAACGGGAAGTGGACCGACGAGGTTGCGGAGACCGCCGCGACCTGCAACGGCTGTCCCGCGCCGCAGCCGACGGGCATCGGCGTGGTCGCCTCCTCGGTTGTCGTGGTCTACGCCGATGTCGCCGCGGGCACGATGCAGGCGGCCACCTCGGACGGCTCCGGCTGGACGACGACCCAGGTGGGCGATGGCGAAGGGCTCGGCCTCTCCTTCTCGACCGATGGCACCACGGCGGTGGCCGCGTCGTACACGGGCGCGAAGTCCATCGAGGCAGCGACGTTCGACGGCACCAGCTGGACGAGCGCCACGGTCGCCGACGCCGCCGATCCCGATCCGTCGGTCACCGGCAACCTGGCGCCGGTCACCTCGACCGTCATCGCAAAGGACGGGACCGTCTACGTCGCCTGGGTCGACGACGGGCTGCACCTGTCCTCGGGCACCGACTCGTTTTCGCCGGTCGACATCGGGCATACGACCGCCTCGGGCGCCGGCCCATCGCTCGCGGCGTCGGACAACGGCGTCGCCCTCAGCTGGTACGAGACCCAGCAGCAGAACCTGATGGTCGGGTTCCTCGGGGATCTCCAGGACGTGCTGGTCGCGCAGCCGAGCCCGTCGCTCACGGTGTCGCAAGCACCGGGCGGGGGTGGCGAGTGCGGCGGCAAGACCGAGGCGCTCGACGAGGTGGCCAAGAGCCTGGCCTTCGAGAACGGCTGTCTGGTCGCTCCCGCCGACAAGCCGTTCCAGATCTCCTTCGACAATGAGGACGCCGGCGTCCTGCACAACATCGCGATCTTCACGGACTCCTCGGCGACCGACAACCTGTTCACCGGCGACACGGTCACCGGCGTCGTCACCACCACCTACGACGTCTCGGCGCTCAAGGCAGGCACCTACTACTTCCACTGCGACGTGCACCCGACAACGATGACCGGGCAGATCGCGGTCGTGAAGGGTGCCAGCTAGCAGGTCCATCGCGGTGCCCGCGTTAGCATCGCGGGCATGACCGTCCCCCGTCCCAAGCCCTCCTCGATTCCCGACGAGCCCGGGGCGTACCTGTTCCGCGATGCGGACGAGCGAGTGGTCTACGTGGGCAAGGCGGCTTCGCTGCGCAAGCGCCTGGTGTCGTACTGGGGCCGGCCGCTGCACGCGCGGACGGCGGCGATGACCGAGGCGGCGACATCGGTGGAATGGATCGTCGCGGCGACCGAGGTCGATGCCTTGCTCCTGGAGTACAACCTCATTCAGCGGCACAAGCCGCGGTTCAACATCCGCTATCGCGACGACAAGTCCTACCCCTACCTGGCGCTCACCGTCGGGGAGCAGTGGCCGCGCGCGCAGGTACTCCGCGGCACGAAGCGCAAGGGGGTGCGGTACTTCGGGCCCTACGGGCACGCGTGGGCCATCCGCGACACGCTCGATGCGCTGACCCGCGTCTTCCCCGTGCGGACGTGCTCGAACTCCTTCTTCGACCAGCGGGCGCGCGCGCACCGGCCCTGCCTCTACTACGACATCGGCCGTTGCGCCGGTCCGTGCGTCCCGGAGACCACGGGTGCCACCGAGGAGTCGTATCGAGGGCACGTGGATGCCATGGCGGAGTTCTTGGGGGGCAACGCACGGCCGATCCTCCGACGGCTGGAGCAGGAGATGCGCACCGCGGCCGATGGGCAGGAGTTCGAGCAAGCGGCGCGGTACCGCGACCAGCTCTTCGCCGCCCGCCGGGCCCTCGAGTCCCAGGAGATGGTGCTCTCGCCGCCCGAGGACCTCGACGTCGTCGCGCTCGCCGAGGACGACCTCGAGGCGGCGGTTCAGGTCTTCTTCGTGCGCCGCGGGCGTGTGCTGGGGCGCCGCGGATGGGTGGTCGACCGGGTCGAGGACCTCGATCAGGCCGGCTTGATCGCGTCGTTCCTCGAGCAGCTCTACATGGAGCGTCCCGAGGTGCCGCCGCGCGTGCTCGTGCCCGCGTTGCCGGTGGACTCGGCGTTCCTGGAGGCGTGGCTGTCGGCGCGCCGGGGGCGCCCGGTGCACATTGCGGTGCCAACCCGGGGCGCAAAGCGCCGCCTGCTCGAAACCGTCGAGCGAAACGCCAAGGACTCGTTTCAGCGGCACAAGTTGCGGCGCGCATCCGACTTCGGCGCGCGCTCGCGAGCGCTCGCCGGGCTGGCAGACCAGCTGGGCCTCGATCAAGCACCGCTGCGCATCGAGTGCTACGACATCTCGAACCTCGGTCCGAGCGACAAGGTGGGCTCGATGGTCGTGTTCGAAGACGGCCTTCCCAAACGACAGGACTATCGGAAGTTCCGCATCACGGGTGTGGCCGGCCAGGACGACTTCGCCTCGATGCGGGAGATGCTCCGGCGGCGCTTCGGACGGCTCATCGAGGAGCAGGCCCGCCCGCCGGAGGAGCGCTCGCGCCGATTCTCATACCCCCCGGCTCTCGTCGTCGTCGACGGCGGACGAGGGCAGCTCAGCCAGGCGAGCGAGGTGCTCGCGGAGCTCGGGTTGTCGATCCCGCACGTCGGGCTTGCCAAGCGCCTGGAGGAGGTCTACTTCCCGGACCGGCCCGATCCTTTGCGGATCCCCCGAGGATCCGAGGCGCTGTTCGTGCTCCAGCACATTCGCGACGAGGCGCACCGGACCGCCGTCGCCTATCACCGGTCGCTGCGCGAGAAGCGGGCGCTCCGCTCGCCGCTCGACGACATTGCGGGCGTCGGGCCCACACGCAAGAAGGCGCTCCTCAAACAGTTCGGCTCGCTCACCAAGGTGCGCCAGGCAACCGTCGAGGAGCTCGCCGACACGCCCGGCGTCGGGCCGAGCCTTGCCGAGACCGTGTATCGCGCGCTGCACGAGCCCGGCGACGCACCCCGCAGGGTGAGCGCGTGAGCCGGCACGGCGACGAGGCGCCCGGATTCACGATCATCACCGGGTTGTCGGGGGCGGGCCGCTCCGAGGTCGCGCACTCGCTCGAGGACCTCGGGTTCTTTGTCGTTGACAACCTGCCCCCGGCGCTCCTGTCCAAGATGGCGGAGCTGACCCTGCGGCCGGGTTCGCCGACCCGCGTTGCGATCGTGGTAGACGCCCGTGGCGGCGTCTATTTCGCCGAGCTTGCCCGCGCGCTCGACGAGCTCCGCGCCGATCACCGCGATGCCCGCATCGTCTTCCTCGAGGCATCCGACGAGGATCTTGTGCGCCGGTACGAGGCCACCCGGCGCCGGCACCCGCTCGCGCCGGCGGACCGCGTGATCGAGGGCATCCGCAAGGAACGCCACATCCTCGCGCAATTGCGCGGCGATGCCGATCTCGTCATCGACACGTCCGGACTCAACCCGCACGAACTCCGCGACCGCGTGCGCGAGGCATTCGCCGACCTTCCGCCCGAGAACGGTTTGCAGGTATCGGTGGTGTCGTTCGGGTTCAAGTACGGTGCGCCGCGCGACGCCGACCTGCAGTTCGACGTTCGATTCCTGCCGAACCCGCACTGGGTGCCGGCGCTGCGGCCACATCCCGGCACCGATCCGGCAGTGCGCGACTACGTTCAGGCAAGCGACGGCTACGCCGTCTATCTCGAACGGCTCGAAGCCCTGCTCGACGCATCGCTCCCCGGCTACGTCGCGGAGGGCAAGAGCTACCTCACGATCGCCATCGGCTGTACGGGTGGCCACCACCGATCCGTGGTGGTTGCGGAGGAGCTCGCCGCCTGGATTCGCGAGCGCGGCTTTGCGGTCGGTGTCGTGCATCGCGACCTCGAACGGGCCTGAGCACCGCGGGTCGGCGATGCGCCCGCCCGATAGCATGGAGTCCTTCCCGACATGCCCCACGACCAGGAGGTTTCCTGCGCAATGACC
Source organism: uncultured Actinomycetes bacterium (assembly GCA_963816105.1). Taxonomy (GTDB): domain Bacteria; phylum Actinomycetota; class UBA4738; order UBA4738; family HRBIN12; genus AC-51. Next base: position 663,139 of record CAWFJH010000005.1, read on the forward strand.
GCGAAGATCGGCATCAACGGGTTCGGCCGCATCGGCCGCAACTTCTTCCGGGCCGCCAAAAAGCGCGGCGCCGACATCGACATCGTCGCCGTCAACGACATCACCGATGCGAAGACACTTGCGCACTTGCTCAAGTACGACTCCGTGTTGGGCACCTATCCGGGTGAGGTTCGGGTCTCCGAAGGCGGGCTCAACGTCGACGGGGACGAGCTGCGCGTACTCGCCGAGCGCGATCCGGCAAATCTCCCGTGGAAGGAGCTCGGCGCGGAGATCGTGATCGAGTCGACCGGGCTGTTTACCGATCGCGAGAAGGCCGCCAAGCACCTGGAGGCGGGCGCCCAGAAGGTCATCATCAGCGCGCCCGCAAAGGGTGAGGATCTGACCGTCGTGCTCGGGGTCAACGACGACAGCTACGACCCCGCGACGCACCACGTGGTGTCCAACGCCAGCTGCACGACCAACTGCGTGGCGCCGATGGCGAAGGTGCTCGACGACGCCTTCGGCCTCGAGCAGGCGTTCATGACGACGATCCACGCGTATACGAACGACCAGCAGATCCTCGATCTGCCGCACAGCGACCTCCGCCGCGCGCGCGCCGCCGCCGTCAACATCATTCCGACGACGACCGGCGCGGCGAAGGCTGCGGGACTGGTCCTGCCGCACCTCAAGGGGAAGCTCGACGGCATGTCGATGCGTGTGCCCGTGCCCGACGGTTCGGTGACCGACCTCGTCGCGACCCTCGGCCGCGAGGTGACCAAGGAGGAGGTCAACGAGGCTTTTCGCGCCGCCGCCACCGAGGGATCGCTCGCGGGCAAGCTCGTCTATACCGAGGACCCGATCGTGTCCTCGGACATCGTCGGTACGCCGGCCTCGTGTACGTTTGACGCGCTCTCGACGATGGTGATGGGCCGTACGGTCAAGATCGTCGGCTGGTACGACAACGAGTGGGGATACTCGAACCGGCTGGTGGATCTTGTCGAGCTGGTCGCGGGCTCCCGGTAACCCGTGACGCTGCGGACCCTCGAGTCCCTCGGCGACGTTGCCGGCGCACGCGTGTTCGTACGCATCGATGTGAACGTTCCGCTCCGCGACGGCGTCATCACCGACGACAGCCGGATCCGCGCGACGTTGCCGACGCTCCAGGAGCTGCTGGCGCGCGACGCTTCGCTCGTACTCGCGTCGCACCTCGGCCGCCCAAAGGGGGCGGTTCATGACGAACTGCGTCTCGCACCGGTCGGCGCCGCGTTGGCCGACGCCCTCGGCCACCCCGTTCGCGCCCTGGACGACGTGACGCCATCAGGGCTGCCGCCGGACGACGTGGTCCTCCTGGAGAACCTCCGGTTCGACCCGGGCGAGGAGGCCAACGACGTCGGCTTTGCGGGGCGGCTCGCCGATCTCGCCGACGCCTATGTCGATGACGCCTTCGGGGCAGCGCATCGCGCCCACGCATCGGTCCAGGCGTTGCCCGACCTCTTCCACGCGACCGGCCGGCCCGCCGTGGCGGGGGAGCTGCTCGCCCGGGAAGTGTCGGTGCTCGACGGGCTGCTCCACGATGCGGCTCGCCCGTACGTGGCGATCCTCGGGGGCGCAAAGGTGAGCGACAAGCTCGCCGTCATCGAGTCGCTGGTGCGCCGAGTCGACGCCCTGCTGATCGGGGGCGCGATGGCGTTCACGCTGCTCGCTGCGACCGGCGGCCGTGTCGGGGCCTCGCTCGTCGAGGCGGATCGGTTCGACGAAGTGCGGTCGGCGCTCGACCTCGCCCGTGCGCGCGGCGTCGCGATCCATCTTCCGGTCGACGTCGTGGCCGCCGAGAGGATCGATGCGTCGGCGGAAACCGCCGTCGTTCCGGCGACCGACATCCCGGACGGTCGCATGGGGCTCGACATCGGACCCGAGACGGTGGCGGCCTTCGCCGAGGTCATCGCCACGGCGCGCACGCATCCTGTGGAACGGCCCGATGGGCGTGTTCGAACTCGCGCCGTTCGCCGCCGGCACCCGCGGCGTCGCGGAGGCCTGCGCGGCCGCGGACGCCTTCTCGGTGGTCGGTGGCGGCGATTCGCTCGCGGCCGTCCGCCAGGCGGGCCTGGCATCGTCGTTTGACCATCTCTCGACCGGTGGCGGCGCATCCCTCGAGTTCCTCGAGGGTCGCGCCCTGCCCGGCATCTCGATCCTGGAGGACGCACCATGACCGAACGGCGCCCGATCATCGCGGCGAACTGGAAGATGCACAAGACGCACCTCGAGGCGATCCAAGCGGTGCAGAAGCTCTCCTATCTGCTCGACGCGGCCGACACCGACCGCGTCGAAGTGGTCATCGCGCCACCGTTCACGGCGCTGCGGTCCGTGCAGACGCTGATCGAGGCCGACAAGCTCGCCTTTGGCCTCGGTGCGCAGAACGTGCATCCCGAGGACCACGGTGCCTTCACCGGCGAGATCGCGCCGCCCATGCTGGTGGCGCTCCGGGTCGGCTATGTGATCGTCGGGCACTCGGAGCGCCGCCAGCTCTTCGGCGAAGACGACGCCTTCGTCAACAAGAAGGTGCGCGCGGTGTTCGCCCACGCGATGACGCCGATTCTCTGCGTGGGGGAGACGCTCGAGGAGCGCGACGCCGACGGCACCGAGTCGAAAGTGCGCGAGCAGGTGCGCCGGGGGCTCGACGGGGTGGACGCGGAGCAGGCGGCGAAGGTGGTGATCGCCTACGAGCCCGTCTGGGCGATCGGCACCGGCCGCAACGCCGAGCCGGCCGACGCGGGCCGGGTCGTCGAGGTCGTCCGGGCGACGCTTGCCGAGCGATACGACGACGCGGTCGCCGGTGCCGTGCGCGTCCAGTACGGCGGCAGCGTCAAGCCGGGCAACATCCGGGGTTTCATGGCGCACCCCGAGATCGACGGGGCGCTCGTCGGCGGCGCGAGTCTTGACGCCGAGGATCTCGCGTTGATCATCAAGCGATAGGAAAAGGACAGGCCCACATGAGCGACGCGCTGCTGTACGTCTGTCTCGACGGTCTCGGCGACGACCCCTGCCCCGAGCTCGACGGCCGGACGCCGCTCGAGGCGGCGCCGACGCCGAATCTCGACGCGCTCGCCGCTCGCGGACGCTGCGGCACGGTCGTCACCGTCGGCCCGGGCATCGCCCCGGAGTCCGACATCGGTGTGTTCGGGATTCTCGGCTACGACCCGACGGAGGAGCATCCCGGGCGAGGCGTCCTCGAAGCGCTCGGTTCCGGAATGGCGTTTTCCGACGGCGATCTCGCGTACCGCGTCAACTTCGCCACGTGCGACTGGCCGGCGATCCTCGATCGGCGCGTCGGCCGCGACCTCAGCTCGGAGGAAGCTCACGCGCTCGCGGCGGAGGTGAGCAACACGCTGAGCTTGCCGCGCGCAGCGGTTCGACCTGACCGCGACCCTCGAGCACCGCGGGGCGCTCGTCATCCGCTCCGAGGAAGGACCGCTGTCGGCCAACGTGACCAACACCGATCCCGCCTATCGCCGGGAGGGTCATCTCGGCGTCGCGCTCGAGACGTTCGAGCCGGTCGTCGTCACCGCGAGCCCGATGGACGACTCGCCGCAGGCCCGCCGTTCCGCCGACCTCACGAACGCCTTCGTGGAGGGAGCCGCCGCGGTGCTCGACCGCTCCGAGACGAATGCCGCGCGCCGCGCCGCGGGCAGGCTGCCGGCCAACCTCATCCTGACGCGGGACGCCGCCGACCACGTGCCCGACCTTCAGCCCATCCGTGAGCGCTTCGGCTGGTCGTGGGGCTGTTTCGTCGAGATGCCCGTCGAGCGGGGCATCGCCCAGGTGCTCGGCATGGCGCCGGTCGATGCGCCGAGGTCGGACCCCAAGGGATTCGGGCCTGCGGCCGAGGACGCCTATGCCGCGTGGGCGCATCTGGCTGCCGAGGCCCTCGAGGGCTACCAGGCGCTGTATGTCCATATCAAGGGACCGGACGTGCCGGCCCATGACGGGCGCGCCGAGGACAAGCGCGACGTCATCGCCGCCATCGACCGGGCGTTCTTTGGAGAACTGCTGCCGCGCATCGATCTCGGCCGCACAGTGGTGGGCGTACTTGCCGACCATGCCACCTCGTGCGTGCGAAAGGCACACACGGCCGATCCCGTCCCGCTTCTGCTGTGCGGAGGATCGTTCGCGCCGGACGGCACCACGTCCTACGGCGAACGATCCTGTGCCACCGGTTCCCTTGGAGAGCAACGGGGTGTCGACGTGTTGCCCCTGGTGCAAGAGGCTTTGCGCTGAATGCATCCCCCCGGCGGCCCATCTGCGTACAAGTTGAGCGGGGTAGAGCCGTGGCCTAGACTTGCCGCGTTCACTGACCGGGAGAGACTGACTTCGTGAGCCAGGTTCAACAGGATGAGCCTGCGGTTCTGAGCTACGAGCCGGCGGGTGAGGATCAGCTCAAGCGAGTCGAGGGACGAACTCCCTGGCAGCTGTTTTGGGGACGCTTCCGCCGCGACTGGATCGCGATGCTCGCCCTGGTCTGGGTCATTCTCCTGATCGTGTCGGCCTTGCTCGTGCCGCTGTTCGTCAAGTTCGTCTCGCACAACGGTCCCAACGCTATTCATCCGACGCTCTCAAACGAGTTCAATATCCCCGTCATCGGCCCGGGCAAGACCTATTGGGGCGGCGTCGACGCGCTTGGGCGCGACGTGTTCGTCCGGACCCTCTACGGTGCGCGCACCTCGATCCAGGTCGCGCTTATCGCTACGGCGATATCCGTCGTCATCGGCCTGGCGCTCGGCCTCCTCGGGGGATACTTCGGCGGCAAGACCGATACGTTCACGTCGCGGCTCACCGACATCTTCTTGTCGCTGCCCGTCTTCCTGATCGCGATCGGCATCTCGGCCAGCTGCAGCGTGACCGTCGAGGGCTGTCTCGGCGGCGTGCTGCGGCCGGGGCTGGGGCTGGTCACGCTGATCATCGCCCTGTTCGGATGGACGTATATCGCCCGTATTGTGCGCGGGCAGACGCTCTCGCTGCGAGAACGGGAATTCGTCGAAGCCGCAAGGGCGACCGGCTACGGTCGGATACACATCATGTTCCGCGAGATCGTGCCCAACTTGATGGCGCCCCTCATCGTCTACACGACGCTGCTCATTCCGGTGAACATCATCTTCGAGGCATCGCTCTCGTATCTGGGGGTCGGCATTCCCCCGGGCACGCCCTCGTGGGGCCGGATGATCTCGGAGGCGAACGAGGGACAGCTCTATCGCTTTGCGTGGTGGATGATGCTGCTCCCGGGGCTCATGCTGGTGCTGACCACGCTGGCGTTCAACCTCGTGGGCGACGCCTTGCGGGATGCCCTGGACCCGAGGTCGCAGCGCTGATGTGTCATCAAAGCTCAACACCGAAGGAGGAAGCCTGACGGACGTCAGACAACGTAGACCAAGGTGAAGAACAGTCCTTTTCGGAAGGGGGAACACGTGTCGAGAAAGAGATGGCTCTCGGGGATTGCGAGCGTCGCAATCCTTGCGCTCGTCGCGGCCGCGTGCTCGAGCAACTCCACATCGAGCAGCGTATCCACGTCGGGCGAGCCGACAGCGGGTGGCACCTATCGCACCGCCACCCAGACGTTGTCGAACACCTCGAACTTCGATCCCACGGGCGAGTATTACGGCTACGCGTGGGCGATGTTCCAGAACATGCTTATCCGCGGGCTCTACAACTACAACCACGTACCGGATGAGGCGGGCAACGTGCCGCAGCCGGACCTCGTGACCGACGCCCAGATCTCCGACGACGGCCTCACGTACGCGTTCACCATTCGTGACAACGTCATGTGGGCCCCGCCGGTGGATCGCGCCGTTACGGCGCAGGATGTCGAGTACGCGTTCGAGCGGATCAACAATGCGAACCTCGCGGCGTACTACGGGAACTACTACTGCGGCGTGATCAAGGGCATGACCTGCGACCTGACCACAACCAAGGCGGTCTCCGGGATCGATGTCGTTGACGACACGCACATCACGTTCCACCTCGAGAGTCCAACCGGCGACTTCCTGTATCGCCTCGCCATGCCTGCCTCCTACCCGCAGCCCAAGGAAGTCTCTGGCTGCTTCGACCAGGCGGGCGACTATGGCCGCTACCTGGTTTCCAGCGGTGCGTACATGTACTTCGGTGCCGACAAGATGGACCTGTCCGGCGGCTGCAAGACGCTGAAGCCGATCGCGGGGATTAACCCCGACAAGGGCATCACGATCGTCAAGCGGTCCGACTACGACACGTCCACGTACGACCCGGCGATGTTCTCGAACTACCTGGACGGTCTGCAGGTCGAGATCAACTCGAACGTGGACGACATCTTCCAGAAGATCCAGAACGGCGACCTCGACGGTTCGTTCGGTGATACGCCTCCGGCAACGGTGGAGCAGGAGTACGCAACCAATCCTGATCTGCAGCAGTACATCCACTCAAACCAGGGCGATCGCACGTGGTACATCACGATGAACCTGCTGACGCCGCCCTTCGACGACCCGCACGTCCGCAAGGCAGTGCAATACGTCGTCGACAAGGCCGCACTCGTCAAGGGCTATGGGGGCAGTCTCCACGCCGACCCCGCGACGACGGTCGACCCGCCGTCGGTGCTGCCGGCGACGGCCGACTACAACCCGTATCCGTCGGAGAACTTCGCCGGCGATGCGAACGCGGCCATGGAGGAGATGAAGCAGTCGAAGTACGACACGAACCAGGACGGCCAGTGTGACGCTCCCGAGTGCTCCGGATTCCTACTGCTCGCGAGTAACACGACGCCGTGGACGAACATGAACCCGATCCTCGTCGAGGACCTTGCGAAGATCGGTCTGCAAGCCACGCTAAGCGAGGTCAAGCCTGACGTCGTGAACGCGCAGGCCATTACGGTGAAGAAGCTGGTTCCGATGACGTTCGGTCAGGGATGGGCCAAGGACTTCGGGTCCCCCTACGGCTTCGGCTACTTCGTGTTCAACGGCGAGACCATCAGCTGCACCGGTTCGTACGACGAGGGTCTGCTCGGCATGACCGAGGAGCAGGCCAAGGAGTGCGATGTGCTCGACGAGTACAACGCGGCTGTCCAGAACTACCCGGACGGCAAGCTCCCCTCGATCGACGCCAAGATGGCGGAATGCGTAGCCCTCAGCGGCGACGAGCAGCAGAGCTGCTACGCCGAGATGGAAAAGAGCATCATGGAGGAGGGCATGATCTGGGTTCCGTGGGCTTGGGGGAAGAACCTCATCCTCACGAGCCCAACGGTCACGCAGTACGTCTACGACCAAAACGGTGGTGACCCGGCGTGGGCACACGTCGCGGTCAACAACGGCCTCCCACCGGAGAACGTGGCCTAAGACAACGCGAGAGGTGACCGATCGGGGGAGCCCACAAGGCTCCCCCGATCGGTCGCTTCCGTGAGAGCGAGACGATGCTCCGGTACATCATTCGACGGGTCCTGTGGGCGGTCCTCGTCCTTTTGATCGTCGTGTTCATGACGTACCTGATCTTCTTCCTGCTGCCCTCGGGTGACCCCGCGGTGCGGCTCGCCGGGAAGAATCAGACGCCACAGCTGCTCAACGAGATCCGGCAGCAGTTCGGCTTGAACCATCCGTGGTACATCCAGTACGCGCTGTTCCTCAAGCACGCGTTCCTCGGCGATCAATACGGGTGGCCGGGGCTCGGGTTGTCGTTCACCACGAAGGTCCCGCTGAAGGACATCATCTTCTCCCGTATCGCCGTCACCGCCCAGCTCGCGCTTGGCGCGGCGCTCGTGTGGATCGTCATCGGGCTCTCGATCGGCATCCTGGCGGCGCTCCGCCCCCACACGCTTGCCGATCGGTCGGCAATGGGTCTCGCGGTGGTCGCGATCGCGATTCCGGTGTTCGTGCTCGGACCGCTCGCGCTGTACATCTTCTGGTTCAAGTTAGGCTGGCTTCCGGGCACGGGCTACTACTCGCTGGGGAAGTACGGCTTCGGGCCGTGGTTCGGGCACTGGATTTTGCCGTGGGTCGTGCTCGCCGTGCTGTACGCGGCCTTCTACGCGCGACTCACTCGGTCGAACCTGATCGAGACGATGGGGGAGGACTACATCCGGACGGCACGCGCAAAAGGCCTGTCCGAGAGGCGGGTCGTGCTGCATCACGGGCTCCGCGCGGGTTTGACGCCGATCGTCACCGTCTTCGGCCTCGACCTCGCGGCATTGCTCGGCGGCGCCATCATCACCGAGTCCATCTTCAATCTCCCAGGTGTCGGCCAGCTGACGGTGCAGGCGGTCGGCGGCCAGGACCTTAATACCATTGCGGTCGTGACCCTCGTGGCCGCGACGTTTGTCGTACTCGCGAACCTGATTGTCGACATCCTGTACGCGTTCCTCGATCCACGCGTCCGCTTCGAGTAACGGAGGAACCGATGGCCGAACCGCTTCTGGAAGTGAAGAACCTGCGGGTGCACTTCCCGACCGAGGACGGCGTCGTCAAGGCCGTCGACGGCCTCTCGTTCACCATGTACCCGGGCGAGACACTCGGCGTCGTCGGGGAGTCCGGCTCGGGCAAGAGCGTCTCGTTCCTGACGGTCATGGGCCTCATCAGCCGCAAGAGCGCCGTCATCGAGGGCGAAGTGATCTTTCAGGGCCAGAACCTGATCGAGATGGACAACGATGCCTTGCGCGACATCCGCGGCAAGAAGATCGCGATGATCTTCCAGGATCCGATGACGTCGCTGCATCCCTTCTACAAGGTCGGCGATCAGATCGCGGAGATGATCCTCGCGCACGAGGACGTCTCGAAGAAGGAGGCCGCCGACCGGGCGATCGACATGCTCCGGCGCGTCAACATCCCGCAGCCCGAGGAACGCGTGAGGCAGTACCCGCACGAGTTCTCCGGGGGCATGCGCCAGCGAGCCATGATCGCGATGGCGCTGTCCCTGAACCCCGACCTGCTCATCGCGGACGAGCCGACGACCGCCCTCGATGTGACCGTCCAGGCGCAGATCCTCGAGCTGATGGACCGGCTGCAGAGCGAGTTCAACACAGCGGTCGCGCTGATCACCCACGACCTGGGCGTCGTGGCGGAGCACTGCGATCACATCCAGGTGATGTACGCGGGCAAGATCGTCGAGGAGGGAACCGGCGACGACATCTACTACCACCCGATGATGCCGTACACCTGGGGCCTGCTCCGGTCCATACCCCGCCTCGGGCACGACACGGAGCGGCTGACCCCGATCATGGGCGCACCGCCCTCGCTCATCTTCCTGCCGGAGGGTTGCTCGTTCTCGCCGCGGTGCCCGTACGTGTTCGACGAGTGTCACGCGGTCGAGCCCGAGCTGCTTCCCATCGACGGCAGCCGCCACACCGCGGCATGCCACCTGAGTCTCGAGGACCGGGAGCGGATCCTCGCCGCGGAGGTGCTGGCCGCGCAATGAGCGCCGTTGAGGCAACGCCCTCGCCGCAGGCCGCACGCGCCGGCGAGCCACTGCTGCGGCTCGAGGGCATCGTGAAGCACTTCCCGATCACGCGCGGGATCATCTTCCAGAAGAAGGTCGGTGCGGTGCACGCCGTCGACGGCGTGGATCTCGACATCTATCCGGGTGAGACGCTCGGCCTGGTAGGGGAGACCGGGTGCGGCAAGAGCACGCTCGCCCGGGTGGCCATGCGGTTGTTCGACACGACGAGCGGGCGCATCATCTTCGACGGCCGCGACATCACCAACCTCAAGGGCGAGGACCTGCGCGAGCTTCGGCGCGAAATGCAGATGGTGTTCCAGGACCCGTACGCGTCCCTCAACCCCCGCAAGACCATCGGCACGATCGTCGGTGGGCCGATGCGCCTTCACAAGACGTTGCCGAAGGACAAGATCAAGGGCGCCGTCCAGGAGCTTATGGAGCTCGTCGGGCTCAACCCCGAGCACTACAACCGCTACCCGCATGAGTTCTCAGGCGGCCAGCGTCAGCGGATCGGCGTCGCCCGGGCGATCGCGCTCAAACCGAAGCTGATCGTGTGCGACGAGCCGGTCTCCGCCCTCGACGTGTCGATCCAGGCGCAGATCCTCAACCTGCTGAGCGACTTGCAGAACGAATTGAACTTGACCTACCTGTTCATCGCACACGACCTGTCGGTCGTGAAGCACATCAGCGACCGCGTCACCGTCATGTACCTCGGCAAGATTGTCGAGGCCGCGGTGGGGAACGCGCTCTACACGGAGCCCAAGCACCCGTACACGGGCGCGCTGCTCTCCGCCGTGCCGATCGCCGATCCACGTCTGGCCAAGACGAAGAAACGGATCATCCTCGAAGGGGACGTCCCCTCACCCATCAACCCGCCGAGCGGGTGCCGGTTCCATCCCCGCTGCTACGTCGCGCAGGAGCGTTGCAGCGTCGAGGAACCGGAGCTTCGAGAGCTCGCGCCCGAACACATCGCCGCCTGCCATTTCCCGTTGCAGGCCGCTATCATTGAGGACCTATCCGAGTCCTGAAAGTCTGGGTCGAATCGTGATCAACGCCGTCGCCGTCACGCTGCTCGTCGTGTCCTCGCTGTTCCTCATCATCACCATCCTCATGCACTCGGGACGGGGCAGCGGGCTTTCCGACATGTTCGGCGGGTCGAGCAACCTCTCCGGCGGCACCGGGCTAGAGCGCACGCTCGACCGCATCACCGTCGTCACGGCGATCGTCTGGGCAATGAGCGTCTTCTGGCTCTCCTGGAAGTGGTATTAACTCGCCGGACGAAGGTGGTTGGTACCATGCCCCGCGCACGTCGGAGTGGCGGAACTTGGTAGACGCGCTAGGTTGAGGGCCTAGTGCCCCTTACGGGGCGTGGGGGTTCAAATCCCCCCTCCGACACCCAACTACCAGCAGCGATAGGGAAAGGCCCCGGTTGCCCGGGGCCATCTGTTTTGGTCCTGTCCGCCCGTTGTCTGCCCGCTCAGCCGTGGATGGCCTCCGAGATGGTGTTCATGGCTCCCTCGAGCCGTTCGCGGCGGACGTACTGATAGACATTCATCGTGATCGTCGGCGTGTTGTGGCCGAGCAGCTCGCTCACATACAGAACGTCGACACCGGCACCCGCTGGCCGTCCTCCGATGTGTGGGAGCGGATGCACGAGCTGTTCGGGTGGCGTTAGAGCCCACTCTCGATCTTGACCCGCCGGTGATTTGCGCCTCGGTTGCTAGAGGAGTAGACCTACAAAGGCGCAACGGTCCCCGCGGTATCCGGCCGCTCGGTCCCGGATAGCCAATGCAAGCCCCGATGGGGCTAAGGGGGAGGGCACCATGGCCCGTGCTACCCGTGAGCGTCGCACACCTCGGCGCAGGCTCTCGATTCTGGCGGCGTCCGGCCTGGTGGCCGTGCTCGCGACGATTGCGACCGTGGCTTACGCAGCGACTCCCGTGGTTGTGCTGGACGACCCCGGCGTGCAGGAGAACACCTCGTCGGCGTCGGACGGCTACCTCGTCTGGAGCGCGAAAAGCAAGGCGAGCCCCAACCGCTCCCACAGCTACGTGATGGCCGGTGCAGGCTCACCGGTTCGCATCGATCCCCCCGGTGGGCAAAGCTACAGCGCCGCTATTGATGGCACCACGATCGTGTACCAGGAGTGGGGCAACGACGACCTCGGGTTCTTTGACGCCGTCACCGAGGTGCGTACCGACCCGCCGGCCGGTGTCAACACCTCGAATTCCGAGGGTCGGCCGTCGCTTTCGGGCGACTGGCTGTTGTTCACGCGGTCGAACTCGAACCGCGTGTCGCGGCGCGACGTGTGGACATCGGTCGTGCTGTTCAACGTCTCCACCTCTGCGCGCATCGTGCTCCAGAAGAAGATTCCGAACCGCTCGACCTACGTCGTGAGCGATCAGGTGAATGGCGACTGGGCCACGTTCGAATCGTGTGACTCGCCGGGCCGCAGTTCAGCAACTGTCAGGTCTATCGCTACCAGATCTCGACAGACAACCTCGTGCAGATCGCGAACCCAGGGCCTCAGCAGCAGTATGCGGGCGCCGTGTCCGGTGACGGCACGGTCTACCTCGTGCGCACCCGCAACCGCGATCACTGGGAGTGCGGGAACCACGCGAGGCTCATCCGATACCCGGTGGGCGGTCCGGGAGTGGTCATCGCGACGCTCCCCGACGGCAGGGATGCCCTGACGACGTTCGCCCTCGACGAGACCGGTGGGTCGACGACTATGTACTTCGATCGGTACACATGCAGCAACGGACGCCAAGGCATCTACAGCATCCCGGATGCGGACACGGCAACCTGATCGATTTGGAACGGCTCGGTGTGTCGTGAGCGATGCCCTCCGCGCCACACTGGCGGACCGCTCGTCCGGCGCCCGAGCCCTCCTTCGCCGCGTTCTGGTCCGTGACGATGTCGATCGCGAGGTGATCGCCTCGGCGCTGCTGCGCTACCGCGACGACGCCGGAGACGAGCTGGCCGACATCATCGATTCGCTCACGATGTACTCGGATGCAAGGCGCAGGGTGACCCGGATGCTGGCCGAGATCGACGCTGCGGGCTAGTTCCCTGTCCGCCCGTTGTCCGCCCACTGTCACCTGGGCGAATGTCGGAGCCCGCCTGCCACACGACACTGACCAGCACGAAGGGGACAGGGCAACATCCCGAAACACCCCTTAGCCAAGTTGAGGGCTTGAGCGTCCCTTACGGGGCGTGGGGGTTCAAATCCCCCCTCCGACACTGACACCGCACGATCAAGGCGTACGTATTCATCGACTGTCACGTTCCTCGGCCGTTGTTGCTTGTTGGTCTGGAGCCGCGGGCCACGTCGCGGTCGATGGCTTCGCGCTCCTCCATGCGATGCGCGTGTCCCTGACCACGATTCCCGAGGCGACGAGCGCGGCTCCGCCCTCCTGCGACGGGTCGTAGAACACCGCCAAGGGCTGACCTTTGTCCATGACACGTTTTGCAATGTCCTGAAACGCCGTCTCGCCGTCCGGGGCCACCCCGTCCAGATGGGTGCAGTCCATTGAGATCGCATCTTGGCCATTCCACCCGGCGCGGTCGAGCTCGGCGACAACCTGCTGGCCGTCCGCTGCCTGCAGCGTTCCACCGTGAACCATGATCTGCGGGAACGAGCCCAGATCGACTCCAAAGTGGATGCCCATCACGCCTCCTTGTCCGACGGTAAACGTAGTCTCCCCGCGTGCCCGGCGCCTACCCATACCTGCGCCGTGAAGGTGTCTCTGGGTTCTTCGGTCGCCCGTCGACGCCGAGCGATATGCTCGGAGGCCGGTTGAGGGCCGAGAACCGACAGACATCGGTTCGACTCTCGCCGACTTTTCTCTTCGATGGACGGAGCGATTCGCGTGGCACGCCGGCTGACCCTCGTTCTGCTCCTTTGCATCTCGTTGATTGGCGTGGGATTGGCCTCCGCACCCATCGCGGCGGGTGCCGGCACTCAGGCCGCCAAGCCGGTGGAACACGCGTGCGGTGCCGGCCACAAGGCACGATGCGGAACGGTGACGGTTCCGCTGGATCGCGTCGGGCCGGTGTCGGGCACGTTGCAGATCGGCTACGAGCGCTATCCGCACACCGACCGAAGCCGCCCGCCGCTCGAAACGATCGTCGCGATCGAAGGCGGACCCGGCTACCCGACGACCGAGAGCCGCTCCTATTACCTGCCGTTGTTCCGACCGATGATGGCTCGCCACGATCTGTTGCTCGTCGACTTACGTGGCACCGGAACGTCGGGCGTGATCGACTGCGAGCCACTGCAGCACATCCGCTATCCCTACGAAGGATGGATCGCAGGGGTTCGGGCGTGCGGCAAGCAGCTCGGCGAGGCCTCGAACCTCTACAGCACATCCGACGCTTCCGACGACCTCGTGTCGGTGATCGACGCGCTCGGCCTCACCAAGATCGACCTGTACGGCGACTCCTACGGCACGTTCTTCTCCCAGGTGTTCGCGATCCGGCATCCGGCTCGGTTGCGCGCGCTCGTTCTCGACGCCGCCTACCCCGTGGAAGGCACCGACCCGTGGTGGCGCGATCTCTCGCGTGCCGCACGGTCCGGGTACCGGCTCGTCTGCCGTCGCGACCACCAGTGCGCCTCCCTCGGCGGCGATCCGGTCCGCCGTCTTGCCCAGCTCGTCGCGCTTGTCGAAAAGCATCCGATCAGCGGGATCGCGCCCAACGGGAACGGTCGCCCCGGTGCGGTCACGGTGACCCCGGCGGTGCTGATCGCCATCTACGACGCGGCCGGCTATTCGTTTGACCCGTACCGCGAACTCGACGCCGCCGTGCGTGCCGCGCTCGCGCCGCATCCCGACGACCGGCCGATCTTGCGCCTCGCCCGGGAGAACCTCTACCTCGGCGGGGGCGGGGCCGTGAAGTACTACTCGCAGGGGTTGGACTACGCGGTGTCGTGCACGGACTACCCGCAGCTCTACGACATGATGGCCGCGCCGTCGGACCGTCGGGTGCAGTACGCACACGCGATCCACCAACTGACGCATGCCCATCCGCGCGCGTTCGCACCGTTCACCGTGCACCAGGCGTTGACGTCGGGCGACGAGGACTACGACTCCTGCTTGGGCTATCCGGTGCCCGCCCACCCTCACCCGCTCTTGCCGCCGGGGCACGCCTATCCTGCGGTCCCTACGCTCGTTCTGGTCGGGGATCTCGACTCGGTCACATCCGCCGAGGGATCCCGCACCGTCGCGTCTCGGTTCCCGAACGCCACGTTCGTGGAGGTGCACAACATGGTGCACGTGAGCGCCGTCGGGGACGCGGTCGGATGCGCGTCAGGGATCGTGCGACGGTTTTTCCGTACGCGGTCCGCAGGCGACACCTCATGCGCACGCACAAGCTATTTGCCGGTCCGGACGGTTCCGGCCTTCGCGGTGCATGCCGACGACCTGCCCGGATCGGCCACCCGACGGGCCGCTTCGGTGGCCGCGAACACGGTCGCCGACGTCATGGCGCGCTGGGCCGTCATGAGCGGCAGCCAAGGCGTCGGTCTTCGTGGCGGGACCTTCACCGCCGTCGGCGCCCGGCTCCGGCGCTGGGATCTCCACGACGTCCGGTGGGTCGAGGACGCCGGGGTGAGCGGTCGCGTCGAAATGGACACCGGCAGCGGGGTCGTGCACGCCATGGTGCGCCTCACGGGAACCGCGCTGCCGCACCGCCGGATCGGTCTGTGGTGGAACGACCTGCATCGTGGCTCGCGCGCCGTGGCCCTTGTCCATACGGGACACCGCGTCGTCCGAATCGAGATGCCGATCCCCTGATCTCTGTAGGATGATCGGGTCGGTTCCAAAGCCTGGGAGGGGCGATGCGGCGAGGCTTGATCGCAGTGTTGGGCGCGTTCCTTGCGCTCGCCATGTTCCAGTCACCCGCCATGGCGTCCGCCTCGTTCGGCGAGGTACTCGCGTCGACCGCCGGACAGAGCCTGCTCATCAACTTCGAGGAGCGAGGCCTCCAGCCCGGCCAGAACTACGCGTACACCGGCTCGGGCACCGTCCGGTTGACCTTCCAGTGCTACCGCACGAAGACCTTCACTCCGGTTGACCACAAGAAACGGGTGACGGGCGGTGTCTCGCCGGACCCTCGTGCCTACACCGCCAACCGCGAGGGTGTCGTTGCGGGCTTCATCTATTTCTGGCCGGACGTTACGTGGCCGGACTTCTGCAAGCGAGGCCAGGAATCCGTGCCGATCCGCGTGTGCTACTGGCCCGAGGACGTCGTGGACTTCGTCCAGCCGTTCGACGTCTATTGGTTCCCGGACGGCACAAAGATCTGCGGCCCGGTGGAGCCGGACTAGTCACTCGGCCACCGCGGCCAGCAGCTCGTCGATCACATCGCGGGTGAGCGCGTCGTCGGCGAACTCGCGAACCATGGTCGCCGCCCGGTTCCGAGCCACCTCGTCGGACGCGTCGAGCCACAACTGGCATGAACGCTCGCCGATATGTCCGAGCTGCGCGATGGGCATGGTGAAGTCGTGTGCGGATCGCACCCGCCCGGGTCCGTCCGCCGCCGTGTAGGCATCTACGAGCGCTCGCGCCCGAGCAGGGTCGTGCCGCGCGAACTCGAACAGGACGAGCGCGAGTTCCTGACTGGGATCGCCAAGGCCGGTGTCGTCCCAGTCGATAAGGCAGAGCTCTCCGGCCGGTGTCGCGCGGAGATTGTCGGCCCACAGGTCTCGGTGGCAGGTTCGCAGATTCGACGGTGGCACGATGAGGGCCTCGAGCGCCTCCAGCTCGCCTCGGAGGTCGTCCAGTTGTCCGGCGAACGGCGCGCCGCGACTCGCAAGCTCGCGTGCCAGTTGCCGCCATCGTGCGGCGCCCACCGGCTCCGCATACCAGGGATCCATCGGCTCCGTGCCCGCGAACGGCACCCGGTGGAGCGTCGCAAGGAGCCTCCCCACCTCTTCGGCATCGAGGCCGGAGTCGCGATCGCGCAGGTCCACCCACGCGAACACGCGCACGGGGCCGTCTTCGAGATCGAGGAGGAGCGCGCCGTCGGGCCGTCGAACGATGGCGGGGGAGGGGACGCCGCCCGCCGCCGCGGCTCCCTGGAAGCCGGCGCCCTCGGCGAGCTCGGCCTCCGTGGGGGGGTCCTCGAACCACTCCTTGACGGCGTAGGAGCCGGCGGTCGTGTCGAGCCGCCAGATCTGGCCGATCTCACCGCGTGCGACGGGACCCCGAACGTCCTGTGCAGGACCGAGTATGAACGCCTCGGCGATTGCCCGTGCTCCGGCGTCGGTCAGCATCGGCCGAGTGTAGGGCCTGGTCTCGGCACCGCCGGCGTCGTACCATGACCGGCGCATGAGCTAGCGAATCATCCTCGCCGACCCGCCGCGCTCGCGGCCGTGGTCACCCCACCGTCGAGGAGTTCTCGCATGTTCGCAGCCCATCTCGTATCGCATCCCACCGGAGCACCCACATGATCGCCCTAGAAGCGCGCGACCTCGTCGTGGAGGTCGGCGGCAAGATCGTGGTCGACGGACTGTCGTTCGACCTACGCACCGGCGACAAGATCGGCGTCGTCGGTCGCAACGGCGTGGGCAAGACGAGCACGATGAAGGTGCTCGCCGGCGAGGACGAGGCCGCGGGCGGAACCGTCGTTCGCCGCGGTTCGGTCGGCTATTTGCGACAGGATCCACGGCAGCATCGCGCCGAGGACGACGACCTCGCACTCGAACACATCCTGTCCGCGCGCGGCCTGGTGGATCTCAGCCGCCGCGTGGAGAAGGCGCGCATCGCCCTGGACGAGGCGCACGACGAGCGTTCGATCCGGCGCTTTTCCCGCCTGGAAGAGGAGTACACGTTGCTGGGTGGGTACCGGGCGGAGTCTGAGGCGAAGACGATCGTCGCCGGTCTGGGTCTCGCGGAAGATCGTCTCGGGCTGCCGGTCAAACTGCTGTCGGGCGGCGAGCGCCGTCGCCTCGAGCTCGCGCGGATTCTCTTCGGTGGGTCCGATCTGCTGTTGCTCGACGAGCCGACGAACCACCTCGACGTCGACGCCAAGGTCTGGCTCATGAAGTTCCTTGCCGGCTACAAGGGCGCGCTCATGGTGATCAGCCACGACATGGAGCTCCTCGACGCCTCGATCACGCGCATCCTGCACCTGGAACGTGACGCCGTCGTGGAGTATCGCGGCACCTACTCGCAGTACCGAATCTCCCGGGTCCGCGACGAGGAGCGGCTTACCAAGCTCTCGACACGCCAGGACGCCGAGATCAAGCGGCTCAAGACGCTCGCCGACCAGATGCGCGGCCAGACGGTTCGGCGCGCCCGGGTGGCAAAGTCGCTGGACTCCCGCGTGGCCAAGCTCCAGCGTTCCAAGGTGGAGGGGCCGTCGCGTGAAAAGCAGGTGCGCTTCCGGTTTCCGGAGCCGCCGCACTGTGGCCGGACGGTGCTTACCGCCGACGGCCTTGCGAAGAACTACGGCGGACCTCCGATCTTCACCGATGTGACGTTCTCGGTAGGGCGCGGGGAGCGGCTGCTCATCCTGGGCCTGAACGGCGCGGGGAAGACGAGTCTGCTTCGAATCCTCACGGGGCAGATCGACGCGGACGCCGGCTCCTTCGCGTACGGCCACGGCGTCGAGCCCGGCTACTACGCCCAGGAGCACGAGGGCATCCGCGACGGCGAGACGGTGCTGCAGCACATGAAGGACATGTCGCGCGCCGAGGACCTCACGCTGCGGTCGCTGCTCGGGATGTTCGGACTCCACGGCGAGATTGCGTTCCAGGACGCCGGCACGTTGTCCGGCGGCGAGAAGACCAAGCTTGCGCTGGCGCAGCTCGTTGCCGGTCGCAAGAACCTACTGCTCCTCGACGAGCCCACGAACAACCTCGATCCGCCGTCGCGCACGGCGATCGCGGAGGCACTGCAGAGCTGGCCGGGCGCCATGGTGATCGTCAGCCATGATCCCGAGTTCGTCGAAGCGCTTGCACCGGAGCTGGTCTTGTTGATGCCGGATGGGCAGCTCGACTACTTCGGCGAGGAGCACCTCGACCTCGTCGAACTCGCGTAGAGGCCCCACTACACTGCGCCGGATCGTGGGACGGAAAGGAGCGCAACCGGTGAGCACGTCTGCCGACCTGGTGTTCGTCAACGGAGATATCTACACGGTCGACGCCGCCCGATCGTGGGCGCGAGCCGTCGGCGTCAAGGAGGGCGTCGTCGTTGCGGTCGGTACCGAGGACGATGTGCGACCGCTCGTCGACGCCGGTACCGAGGTGGTCGATCTGGGGGGCGGGATGCTGTTGCCCGGATTCCAGGACGCACATGTGCATCCGGCATCCGGCGGACTCGACATGATTCAGTGCGACATGCACGAGCTCACGACGGTGGAGCAGTATCTGGAGGCCATCGGGACCTACGCTGCGACGCACCCCGACGAGCCGTGGATTCTCGGCGGCGGGTGGTCGCAGGACCTGTTCGCCCGAGGCTGCCCGTCGAAGGACGCGGCCGACGCGGTCCTGTCGGACCGGCCCGTGTTTCTGCCCAACCGAGACGGACACGGCGCGTGGGTGAACTCCAAGGCGCTCGAGATCGCCGGGGTCACCGCCGACACGCTTGACCCGGTGGACGGGCGCATCGAGCGCAACGCCGACGGCTCGCCCCAAGGCACACTGCACGAGGGCGCGCAACGCCTCGTGACCGATCACATCCCGCCGCTGTCCGCGGAGGTGATGTACGACGGGCTCTTGAAAGGACAGGCGTACTTGCACGGACTGGGCGTCACCGGCTGGCAGGACGCCATCGTCGACGCCGGCAGCTTGATCGGGAACCTCGCCGCCTACCGAATGGCCGCGGACCGTGCGACGCTCACGGGTCGCGTCGTCGGCGCCCTGTGGTGGGATCGCACGCGCGGCATCGAGCAGATCGAGGACCTGGTTGCCGTGCGCGACGAGGCGGTCTGGGGGCGATTCGCCGCCACGAGCGTGAAGATCATGCAGGACGGCGTGTGCGAGAACTTCACGGCCGCCACGTTGGATCCCTACCTCGACGAACACGGACACCCGACCGACAACCGGGGCATCTCGTTCGTTGAGCCCGAGCTGCTCAAAGAGGTCGTCACCCGTCTGGACGGGCTCGGCTTCCAGGTGCATTTCCACGCCCTCGCCGATCGCGCGGTCCGGGAGGCGCTCGATGCGATCGAGGCCGCCCGTGCCGCCAACGGGTTCAACGACCTGCGACACCACCTGGCGCATCTGCAGATCGTGCATCCGGACGACCTGCCCCGGTTCCGCGAGCTGGGTGCCCTTGCCAACGCGCAGCCGCTCTGGGCGGCCCACGAGGCGCAGATGGACGAGCTGACGATCCCGTTCCTGGGTGAGCCGCGGTGGACCTGGCAGTACCCCTTCGGGTCGCTCGTGCGCCACGGCGCCACGATCGTGATGGGCTCGGACTGGTCGGTCTCGACCGCCAATCCCATGGAGGAGATGCACGTCGCGGTCAACCGGAAGATGCCGTCGGACTACCCGTATCGCGTGGACAACGAGGACGTCTTCCTTCCCGATGAGCGGCTCGACCTCGCCACCGCGGTCGGGGCCTTCACGATGGGCTCGGCATACGTGAACCACCGGGAAGACACCACCGGTTCGATCGAGACGGGCAAGCGGGCGGACCTGGCGGTGTTCGACCGCAACATCTTCGCCAATCCGGTCGATGAGATCGCCGCCGCGAGGTGTCTGCAGACGTTTGTTGAGGGGGAACGCGTCTACGCCGCCGCCGACGCCTGAGCCGGTTCCTGAGCAAACCCTGAGAACCTGCTCGCGGGCAAGGCCACCCGCGCGCTCGGGACGCATAGTGGATGTAGACCCCACCAGTCACGGGAGGCATGTCGACATGCGGTTTCCGAAAGTCCTGACCCTCGGCGCGATCGGCCTTGCGCTGGTCGCGTCCGCGTGCACCATTCAACGGGCCGATTCCTCGACGGGCTCGGCCGCCACCGGCAGCGCGCTCGGCCAGACCGGCCCGACCCTGCCCGCCACCAACGAGCCGATCGCCGCGGTCGCCAGCCTGGCGCTGCCGGCGGTCGTGAACGTGACGAGCGACGTCGTCACTAACGACGGTCGGACGGGTCAAGGCGTCGGCACCGGCTTCGTGGTTCGTTCCGACGGCATCGTCGTCACCAACTGCCATGTCGTCGAGGGCGCGACCAAGATCACCGTGTTCTCCTCGGCCGAGAAGCCCGTCCAGTACGACGCGCGCGTGATCGGGGGCGACTGCGAGCACGACCTGGCGGTCCTCAAGATCGACGGGAAGAACCTCCCGACGCTCGCGCTCGGCAACTCCTCGGACCTCGAGCTCGGCCAGCGTGTGGTCGCGATCGGCTACGCGCTCGCGCTGCAGGGTGGTCCCACCGTCACGACGGGCATCGTGTCCTCGCTCGACCGGACGGTGCAGGTGCAGGACCCCAACTGCCAGGTCTGTCAGAACGGCGGCCGAACCTACTCCGATGTCGTGCAGACCGACGCCGCCATCAACCACGGCAACTCCGGCGGCCCGCTGCTCAACATGCAGGGCCAGGTGATCGGCATCAACTCCGCCGGCGACGACAGCGCTGAGAACATCGGCTTTGCCATCGCGATCGACTCCACGAAGGAAGCCATCCAGCAGGCCATCGACACGCCGCTCGCGGCGACGGGCTACCTGGGCGTCTCGACCCAGAGCGTGACCGCCGACATGGCCTACCAGCTCAACCTGCAGGTGCAGGAGGGCGCGTATGTCATCGCCGCGACGCCCAACGGACCCGCAGATCAAGCCGGCGTCCAGTCCGGAGACGTGATCGTCGACGTGAACGGCAGCACGATCGCGAGCGCCGACGACCTCGGCGCCGTGCTCGGAAAGCTGCAGCCCGGCGATAGCGCCTCGGTCGTGGTCAACCGCGACGGCCAGGAGAAGACCTTCGATGTGAGCCTGGGCGCGCGTCCCATGCCCACCCAGATGCCGTAACGGCACCAGAATCTTCCCCCGACCACGCAGGGGCCGCGGCGCGAAGCGCCGCGGCCCCTGCGCTAGCCTGGGGCGGTGAAGGTGTCCCTGCGCAACCCCGACCGCGAGCTCGACCTCGCCGGCGAGCGGCTCGTCCGGGACGTCCTGGAGGAACTCGCCATCGACCCCGACACGGTGCTGGTCATTCGCGACGGCGCGCTGATCACCCGCCGCGATCGCGTGCGCGACGCCGATCGCATCGAGATCCGGCCGGTGATCTCCGGGGGCGCGCCGGCAAGATGCACGCGGTGCGGCGGGCGCGCGGTCGTCGAGATTCGCAGGCACAATGCGGCGTACTGTCGCGATTGTTTCCTCACTGTGTTCCAAAATCAGGTTCGGCGCGCGATCGAGGAGTTCGCCATGTTTGCTGCCGAGGACCACATCCTCGTCGCGGTCTCGGGCGGCAAGGACTCGCTGGCGCTGTGGGACGTGTTACTCGAGACGGGCTACCGAGTGGACGGGCTGTACCTGGGCCTCGGGATCGCGGAGTACTCGGACCGGTCCCACGAGGCCGCCAGCGCATTCGCGCAGGATCGCGGTGCGACCCTGGTGACCGTCGATCTTCGCGAGCGGCACGGATTCGATATCCCACTCGCCGGCCGCGCGGGGTCACGATCCTCCTGCGCGGTATGCGGGCTCTCGAAACGCTATGTGTTCAATACCGCCGCCCGCGAGGGTGGCTACGACGTGATCGCGACCGGTCACAATCTGGACGACGAGGCGGCTACCCTGCTCGGCAACACCCTTCGCTGGAACGTCGAGTACATCGCCCGGCAGTCGCCCGTCCTTCCGGCGGGCGACGGGCTGGTGCGAAAGGTCAAACCGCTCTTCCGGCTCTCCGAGCTGGAGACCGCCGCATACGCATTCCTGCGAGGCATCGACTACATCGTCGAGGAATGCCCGCTCGTCGCGGGCAACACCCAGCTTCGCTACAAGGAGGCGATGAACGCCATCGAGTCGCGATCGCCGGGCACCAAGGGACAGTTCTTCCTCGGTTACCTCGATCGCGGGCAGGCTCTGTTCCGCACCGAGCAGCGGCGGGTCGACCTGCGTGTGTGCGCCAACTGCGGCCAGCCCACCACCTCGCCGTTCTGCGCGTTCTGCCGGGCGCGGGCGCAGGTGCTCGGCGAACGGCTCGGGGAGCCGCCCGTGGACACCGAGGTCGTCGCCGAGCTCGCCGACGAGGTTCTTCCGGTCGAGATCTATGCGGGGGAGCGCGCGTGAGCGCGCCGTTCGAGGCGGGGGAACGGATCGTGCTCCTCGACCAGCGGGGCCGCACGTACCTGTTCGTGCTGCAAGACGGCGCGACGTACCACACGCATTCGGGCACGCTCGCCCACGAGGCCCTCCTCGGGCACCCCGAGGGCACGCGGGTGGCAACGTCCGGCGGGATGACCGTCACGGCGTTTCGCCCCCGATTCGCCGACTACGCCCTAAAGATGAAGCGTGGCGCGCAGGTCATCTATCCCAAGGACCTCGGGCCGATCCTCACCTACGCCGACGTGTTCCCGGGCGCCCGCGTCCTCGAGGCGGGCACCGGTTCGGCAGCGCTCACCATTGCGCTCTGCCGGGCGACGGGCGAGACCGGTCGCGTGGTGTCCTACGAGGCCCGCGAGGAGCATCTCGCGCAGGCCGTGCGCAACATCGAGGGCTTTTTCGGGAAGATCCCCGACACGCTCGACCTGCGATCCGGGCTCGTTTCCGATGTCGGCCAAACGGGGGAACGGTTCGACCGCTGCGTTCTCGACCTGCCCTCGCCGTGGGACCCGCTCGAGGCCCTCGCCGGCGCCATCGAGCCGGGCGGGGTGCTCTGCGCCTACATGCCGACGACGGTGCAGATACAGCAGTTTGTGTTGGGTCTTGCGGCACAAGGATTCCTGCACATCGAGACCTTCGAGGTGCTGCGGCGGGGATGGCACATCACCGAGCGCAGCGTGCGGCCCGATCACCGGATGGTCGGTCACACCGGCTTCCTGAGCATCGCTCGCCGCATCGTCTGATCAATCGTGGGGATTCCCGCCCCGATGTCCTAAGCCTTCCGACGTGTCGTGCCGTAGATACCGGAAGAGAGGATCCTCGCCCCGCCGCCTCCCCGGAGACGTCGGGACCCGGGTATAGACTCCGGCGCTGCAACAGGAGGCGACCGACATGGCTGGCCACGAGCAGGTCGAGCGGTACGAACAGCAGGTGAACGAACTCCAGTCCCAGGTGAAGTTCCTGGAAGAGGAGGTCGGTCTGCTTCGCCGTCGTGTCTCGAGCTCGCCCCGCCAGGTCGCGGTGCTGGAGGAGAAACTCGTCGAGACCCGCGGTCAGCTCGCGCGGGCAACCGCGCAGAACCAGAAGCTCGCCGACGCCCTGCGCGCCGAGCGCGACCGGATCGAGACCCTCGCCGACGAGGTCGAGAAGCTCAGCCAGCCCCCCGCCACGTTCGGCGTGTTCCTGCGGGCGAACGACGACCAGTCGATGGACATCGTGACGGCAGGCCGCAAGATGCGGGTGTTGCCGGCCCCCGACATCGAGGTCGCCAAGATCCTGCCCGGTTCCCAGGTCGTGCTGAACGAGTCGCTCAACGTGGTCGAGGTGCTCCTGCCCGACGGGGCCGGCGACGTGGTGAAGGTCAAGGACAAGCTCGGCGATGACCGCGCCATCGTGCTTGCCCGCGGTGACGACGAGCACGTCGCCTACCTGGCGGGCGACCTGCTGTCGACCGGCGTCCGCGCCGGCGACGCCGCCCTGTTCGATCCGCGTTCGATCGTCGTGACCGAGCTGCTCCCGCGCGAGGAGGTCGAGGAACTCGTTCTCGAGGAGATCCCGGATGTCGGCTACGAGGACATCGGCGGGCTCGAGGGACAGATCGACCTCATCCGCGATGCCGTCGAGCTGCCGTTCCTGTACGCAGAGCTGTTCAACGAGCACGAACTCGAGCCGCCCAAGGGTGTGCTTCTCTACGGCCCGCCCGGATGCGGCAAGACGCTGATCGCCAAGGCCGTTGCGAAGTCCCTGGCCGACAAGGTGCGCGAGCGCACCGGTCGCGAGGACGCGCGCAGCTACTTCCTCAACGTCAAGGGGCCCGAGCTTCTCAACAAGTACGTCGGCGAAACGGAACGGCAGATCCGCGAGATCTTCATCCGCGCGAAGGAGCGCAGCGAAGAAGGGCTGCCGGTCATCGTGTTCTTCGACGAGATGGACTCCATCTTCCGCACGCGCGGCAGCGGCATCTCCTCCGACGTCGAGTCGACGATCGTGCCGCAGCTGCTGTCCGAGCTCGACGGCGTCGAGACGCTCAAGAACGTGATCGTGATCGGTGCCTCCAACCGAGAGGACCTGATCGACCCGGCGATCCTGCGCCCGGGCCGCCTCGACGTGAAGATCAAGATCGAGCGCCCCGACGCCCCCCAGGCGATGGACGTCATGAGCAAGTATCTCCATCCGTCGGTGCCGATCCATCCCGACGAGATCCAGCGCTACGGTGGCGATGTCTCCGTGACCTGCCGGCGGATGATCGAAAGGACGATCGAGCGCATGTACGCGGACTCCGAGGAGAATCGGTTCCTCGAGGTCACCTACGCCTCGGGCGACAAGGAGATCCTGTACTTCAAGGACTTCAACTCGGGGGCGATGATCGAGAACATCGTGCGCCGCGCCAAGAAGGAAGCCATCAAGCGCTTCTTGTCGACCGGCGAGAAGGGCATCAAGGCAGACGACCTCTTCCTCGCGATCCGCGACGAGTTCAAGGAGAACGAAGATCTGCCGAACACCACCAACCCGGACGACTGGGCCAGAATCTCGGGCAAGAAGGGCGAGCGGATCGTCTACGTGCGCACTCTCCTCGGCCACGACGGCGACGGGCGCCAGGTCGAACGGGTGAGCGCGGGACAGTATCTCTAGCCTCTCGCACAGGGTAAGGTGCCCCCTATGGCCATCCCCAAGGTCATGGGAACCGAGACCGAGTACGGCATCGCCGCGACCGGCCAGCCGGACTTCAACCCCGTCTTGTCCTCCTCGATGCTCATCTCGTCCTATGCGGGCAGCCTGCGGCGGATTCGGTGGGATTACGAAGACGAGTCGCCGATGCGCGACGCGCGTGGATTCGACCCGCAGCCGGGCCGTGAGATGTCCGATGAGGACCTCGGGCTGGCAAACGTCATCCTTCCGAACGGCGCGCGCTATTACGTCGACCACGCGCACCCCGAGTACTCGACGCCCGAATGTCTCTCACCGCGCGAGCTTGTGGTGCACGACAAGGCGGGGGAGCGCATCCTCGAGCGGTCCATGGAGGTGCTTGCCGCCGACATGCCGCAGGCGCCGCCGCTCGCGATCTACAAGAACAACTCCGACGGCAAAGGGAACTCCTACGGCACGCACGAGAACTACCTCGTCGACCGGGCGACACCGTTCGCCGACATCGTCCGCGACCTGACGCCGTTCTTCGTCACGCGGCAGGTGTTCATCGGCGCGGGAAAGGTGGGCTTTGAGGGAGGCTGGGACGACCGGACCGCGGCGGGCTTTCAGCTCACCCAGCGCGCCGACTTCTTCGAGACCGAGGTCGGGCTCGAGACCACACTCAAGCGGCCGATCATCAACACGCGCGACGAGCCGCACGCCGATCCGGAGAAGTACCGGCGTTTGCACGTGATCGTCGGCGACGCCAACCGCTGCGAGGTGGCGCAGTTCTTGAAGGTCGGGACGACCGCTATCGTGCTCAAGATGGTCGAGGACGGCTTCCTGCCGGACTTCTCGCTGCTCAACCCCGTCGCCGCACTGCATGAGGTGTCGCGCGACCTGGACCTGTCCGCCGAACTCGAGCTTATGGACGGACGCCGGATGCGTGCCCTGCAGCTGCAGGTGGAGTACCTGGAGCTGGCACGTAAATACGTCGACCGCGAGGACGACACACCCGAGAACCGCGAGGTGCTCGCCCGATGGGAATCCGTGCTCGCCGGCCTCGAGGACGACCCGATGACACTGGCCGGCCAGCTCGACTGGGTCGCAAAGCTTCGCCTCCTGGAGGGCTACCGTTCGCGTGACGGACTCGGTTGGGAGGACCCCAAGCTGCGGGCGATCGACCTGCAGTATCACGACGTGCGCCGCGATCGCGGGCTCTACGACCGGCTGGTCGCCACCGATCGCGTCGAGCGCCTGACCACCGACGAGGAAGTCGAGCGGGCGATCATGGAGCCCCCCGAAGGCACCCGCGCGTTCTTCCGTGGCCGGTGCATCTCGCGCTATCCCGACGCCATCGCCGCCGCCTCCTGGGACTCGGTCATCATGGATGCCGGCCGCGACTCGCTGCAGCGTGTGCCGATGCGCGAGCCGCTGAAGGGCACCCGCGCGCACGTCGAGGAACTGCTTGAGGCCTCGGCGACGGCCGCCGATCTCATCGATCGACTCCAGGGCTGAGCACCCCGGTCTGTACCAACACCGGGGGTAGGATGTTTCCGCGGAAAGGAGTCCCACGTGCCCGAGCAGAAGCGTGTCCAGAAGAAGGGCGGCGAGGCCGGCGACGACGACGACGCCGGTCAGGTCCGCTCTTCCGGCAAGGCCGCCGAGCTGAAGGACGAGATGGACGACATCCTCGATGAAATCGACTCGGTGCTCGAGGAGAACGCGGAGGAGTTCGTGAAGTCCTACGTCCAAAAGGGCGGCCAGTGACCGAATCGATCAACCTGCCCGGTGCCGGGGCGTCGTTCGGCTCGAGCCCGAGCTTTGTCGAACTCGTTCGCCACGAACTGCCCGACGCGCTGCCGGCCCCACGGGGCGAGGCGCCGCCGTTCCCCGTCCCGCACGGCACGACGGTGCTCGGACTGAAGTTCACCGACGGCATCGTGATGGCGGGCGATCGCCGGGCGACCGTCGGCAACCAGATCGCCGATGCCAAGATGCGCAAGGTCTTCGCTGCCGACGACTACTCGGCGATCGCGATCGCCGGCGTCGCCGGGCAGGCCGTCGAGCTGGTGAAGCTCTTCCAGCTCGAGCTCGAGCACTACGAGAAGATCACCGGGGACCGGTTGTCGCTCGAGGGCAAGGCCAACCGGCTCGCCCAGATGATCCGGAGCAACTTCCCGCTCGCAGTGCAGGGGCTGATCGTCGTGCCGCTGTTCGGCGGATTCGACGAGCGCCGCGGCGAGGGGCGGATCTTCTACTACGACGCCACCGGCGGCCGTTGGGAAGAGGACGACTACCAGACGATCGGCTCGGGCAGCCAGCCGGCAAAGAACTCCCTCAAGAAGCGGTGGCGGTCCGGACTCGCGCGCGACGATGCGCTGCGCGTGGCGGCCGAGGCCCTGATCGACGCGGCGGACGACGATTCGGCGACGGGTGGACCCGACACGGTGCGCGGCATCTGGCCGGTGATGGTGGTCGTCACCGCCGAGGGCGCGGCGGACGTTCCGGAAGCCGAGGTGTCGGCGGCAGTGGACGCCGTGCTCGCCGAGCGGGGAGGCGCGTCGTGAGCTTCATGCCGTATGTCGCGCCGGAACAGCTCATGAAGGACCGCTCGGACTACGCGCACAAGGGCATCGCGCGCGGCCGGTCGGTGATCGGGTTGGAGTTCACGGACGGGCTCCTGTTCCTGGCGGAGAACCCCAGCACCACCCTGCACAAGATCAGCGAGGTCTATGACCACATCGCGTTTGCGGGTGTCGGCAAGTACAGCGAGTTCGAGGAGCTGCGGATCGCCGGGATTCGACTGGCCGATCTCCGCGGGTATCAGTACGGGCGGGAGGACGTCAAGGCCCGCGACCTCGCCAACGCCTACTCCCAGGCGTTGTCCACGATCTTCACCCAGCAGATGAAGCCCTACGAGATCGAGATCCTCGTGGGCGAGGTCAACGGCGAGGCGGACGGCATCTCGGTCTATCACGTGCTCTTCGACGGGTCGGTCTCCGACGAGCAGGGATACGTCGCGATGGGCGGGCACGCGGAGGAGCTCACGGACGCACTGCGGGACCGCTATCAGCAGGGCTGGGACCTCGCGACCGCGATGCGGACCGCCGTGCAGATCCTGGCGACGGTTCCCGAGACCCGCGAAGTGCCGGGGGAGCAGATCGAAGCCGGCGTGCTCGACCGCACCCGCGAGCAGCGCCGCAAGTTCCGGCGCGTGAGCCCCGACGAGATCAGCGCCGCGATCACCGGGTAAGGAGCCGCATCCCCCCGTTCGCGCCCACCCGGCTTACCCTTGATGCCGGATGGAACGGCGCATCTTTGGCATCGAGAACGAATACGGCGTGACCTGTACGTTTCGCGGACAGCGGCGTCTGTCGCCCGACGAGGTCGCGCGGTACCTGTTCCGCCGCGTCGTGCACTGGGGCCGTTCGTCCAACGTGTTCCTCGAGAACGGCGCACGCCTCTACCTCGACGTAGGTTCGCACCCGGAGTACGCCACACCGGAGTGCGATCAGATTCGCGAGGTCGTGGCCCACGACAAGGCGGGGGAGCGGATCCTCGAGCATCTGCTCGCCGCCGCGGAAGTCCGTCTGCACGAAGAAGGCATCGCGGGCGACGTCTACCTCTTCAAGAACAACACCGATAGCGCGGGCAATTCCTATGGCTGCCACGAGAACTATCTGGTTGCCCGTCAAGGAGAGTTCGCCCGGATGGCCGACGTGCTCATCCCGTTCTTCGTCACGCGGCAGATCTGGTGTGGGGCCGGCAAGGTGCTCCACGGGCCGCGCGGCGCCCAGTACTGCATCGCCCAGCGCGCCGAGCACATCTGGGAGGGCGTCTCGAGCGCGACGACACGGAGCCGCCCGATCATCAACACCCGCGACGAGCCCCACGCCGACGCCGAGCGCTTCCGCCGGCTCCACGTGATCGTCGGGGACTCCAACATGAGCGAGTGGACAACGTTCATGAAGGTGGGAATCACCGACCTGGTCCTGCGGATGGTCGAGGCGAACACGGTGATGCGCGATCTGTCGCTCGAGAATCCGATCCGTGCGATCCGTGAGATCAGCCACGACACGACCTGTACACGCACGGTCAAGCTCGCAAACGGGCGGGAGCTGTCGGCGCTCGATCTGCAGACCGAGTACTTCGAGAAGACCGCCCGGTTTATCGAGCGCCGGGGCGCCGACGACACCGCGACGCTCCTCATTCGCGAGTGGGGCGATGCGCTCGAGGCGCTGCGGGCCGGCGAGCCCGAGCGGCTCGCTCGAAAGGTCGACTGGGTCACGAAGCGCATGATGATCGAGCGCTACATGGCCAAGCACGATCTCACGCTGGGATCTCCGCGTGTCGCGCTGCTCGACCTCGCCTATCACGACGTGAACCGAGTGCGCGGGCTCTACTACGTGCTTGAGCGCGGCGGCGCCGTGGACCGCGTGGTGACCGATGACGAGGTCGAGCTGGCCATGCGCCAGCCGCCGCAGACCACGCGGGCCAAGCTCCGGGGCGACTTTATCCGGCAGGCGAAGGCGAAGCGGCGCGACTACACGGTCGACTGGGTGCACCTCAAGCTGAACGATCAGGCGCAGCGGACGGTGCTCTGCAAGGACCCGTTCCGTGCTACGGACGATCGCGTTGACCAGCTGATCGCGCACATGTGAGCGGCTAGCGGCCGAGCTCCTCGCGCCATCGTCCGCCGGTCCTCGCGATCCGGCCCGCGAGCACGCCGGCGGCCCCGGCGGCGAGCTCGGTGAGCGAGGCGTCCGCCACGGGCCGGCCGATCTCCGCAAACGCCGGCGTCGGGTCCACCTCGACCAGCTGGTGTACCGATTCGAGCGCCAGCGGCGCGAGCAGCGCCCGAACGGCCTCGCGCGTGTCCTCGTCGGGGGCGGGCACGGCCACGGTGACGTCGACGCCGGTGGCGAGCAGCGCGGTCGCCGCCCTCATGTCCGGCAGCGGCAGGGCAGCCACGGGCCGTCCGCCCAGGACGCGCGCCAGGCGGAGCGCCGGCGCGGCGGCCCCGCCGATCACGATCGCCTCGACCCCGGCAGTCGCCGCCTCGAGCATCGCAAGCCCCAAGCCGGGCAGGTCCGGGGAGGGTTCCCGGTGCGAGGGCGACCGTCCCGCCCGGTGAAGACCGGCGGCCGCGATCCCCACAAGCGCGGCGTCGGGCACCACCACCACCGGCCGGCCACCCAGGCCGAGAGGCCCGCCGGGGTCGGCGGTGCCGTGCGTCCAGGGGCCGAGCAGGATCGCGACATCGTGATCCTCGATGCCCACGTGCACGGTCGTCGTCGCAGCGATTGCGAGGTCGCCGGCACCCGCCGGACCGACATCCACGGGGACCTCGACGAGCAGGGATCCCGACGCGAGCGCGAGGACGATTGAGTCGCCCGCGACGGGCACGCCCTCGAGCGTTCCCCGTGGGTAGCGAATCACGGCGCCGTCGGGATCGGGGGCATGCCGCGACTATCATCGCGCACGATGGCTAGTGCCGATCCCATCGAACCCCTCGAGCGCCTGTTGAACCTTGTCGGGCTGCTCCTCGAAACGCCGACGCCGCTCACGTTCGAACAGATCCGGAGCAAGCAGGAGGCATACCAGGGGGACAATCTCGACAGCGTCAAGCGAAAGTTCGAGCGGGACAAGGACATGCTGCGGGCATATGGCGTCCCGCTCGAGATGACGGCCACGGACGTCTGGGACGTCGAGCAGGGCTACATCATCCCGAAGGATCGCTACTACGTCCCCGAGATCGCCTTCACGCCCGAGGAGGTGACCGCGCTCTTCCTGGCGGCCCAAAGCGGCTCAGAGACCGCAGAGGTGGCACAGGGCGTGCGCAAGCTGCTCTACGGCGCCGAGGGCGGCTTGCTCGCGGGGGCCGCAGGGGGACCTCTGTCGGTTGCGAGCGAGACCGACGAGACCCTGCTGCTTGCGGCGGCCGCCGCGGCCAGCGGGCACCGCTACGTGCGATTCGGCTATCGCACGGCCACCGGCACCGCCGGGGAGCGTGCGGTGGATGCTTTCGGGGTCGTGTTCCGATCCGGCCACTGGTACTTGGTCGGACACGACCACGAACGTGATGCGCTCCGTGCGTTCCGGCTGTCGCGCATCACCGATCGGATCGAGGACGCCGGCGCCGGTTCGGAGCCGCCCGAGGGGTTTCATGCGATCGAGCACGTCGAGGCGGGCCCATGGAACGTTCGCGGCTCGGAACGGGCGCGGGTGGCGTTCGGCCCGGCCGCGGCCGTACTGGCCGAGGCGAGTATCCCGGGGGCGGTCCGTGAGTCGGTCCGCGACGACGGCTGGACGGTGCTGTCGTTGCCCGCACCCGACGCCGACGATCTCGCACCCATCGTGCTCGGCTTCGGCGCGGAAGCCGAGGCGCTCGAACCCGCGACCCTTCGCGACGAAGTCATCCGCCGCCTTACGGAGACGCTCGCGTGAGCCGGCGAAGCGGCGGCCTCCGCGTGGAGGAGCGTCTTGCGCGGATGCTCGTGGTCGTGCCGTATCTCGTGCAGCACCCGGGGACCACCCTCGGGGAGGCATCGACGCTGTTCGCGCTGCCGGCTCGGCAACTTCGCCGCGATCTCGAGCTCCTCCTGCTCGCCGGTCTGCCACCGTACGGACCGGGCGACCTGATCGACGTCGACATCGACGAAGACGGGGCGATCTGGATCGCGATGGCCGATCACTTCGCCCGGCCGCTGCGGCTCACGCGGCCGGAGGCCCTGGCCGTCTATGTCCGCGCCACCGAACTGGCGGCAACCCCCGGGATTCCGGGCGCCCCCGCGCTCGCCGCCGCCCTTGGAAAGCTCCGGGACGCGCTCGGGGAGGAAACCCTGGGCGACGCCGCGGTGGTGGCCGCCGCAGAACGCGGAGCGCCCCCCGCGCACCTCGAGGCCGTGCGGTCGGCGGCCGAGGAACACCGCCGTTGTCGGATCTCCTATGCCGCCGCCAGCACAGGGGAGCAGACCGAACGGGTGGTCGACCCCGAAGTGGTCTTCGTCAGTGCCGGCCATTGGTATCTGGCGGCCTGGGACGTGGACCTCGACGACGAGCGCCTGCTTCGGATCGACCGGATCGCCGCGGTCGCGCAGACCGACGAACACTTCACCCCGCGCGGGCTCGAGGGCGCGGGGCGTCCGCTCTACACGCCGGGCGGGAGCGACGTCGACGTCCGGGTCCGGCTTCGTCCCGCTGCTCGCTGGGTGGCCGAGTACTACGTGGCGATCGACCCCGCGGAACTAGACGACGGCTCCCTGGAGGTCACGCTCCCGACGGGGCAGATCCGGTGGCTCGCGCGTCTGCTGCTTCGCGTCGGAGCAGACGCAGAGGTCCTCGCGCCGCCCGGCGTGGGTGAAGCGGTGCTCGAGGAGGCCGCGGCGGCCCTCGAACGCTACCGTCCGGCCACGTAACGTCCCCCGATCGGCCCTCGGTGGGGCCTCTGTGCGCCCGCTCAAGCCGACCAACCTCTCCGCCGATGTTTCCGGGTGAGATGACCACCATCCGAACGACATGCCCGCGCTGCGGCGAAGTGGATATGGGCCCCGAGTCCATCCTCCTTTCGGTGCGCGCGAACGGGCGCGAGGGGAGCTACCGCTTTACGTGCCCCGAGTGCGAGGACGCCGTAGAGAAGCGTGCGGACCGCAAGATCGTCGCGCTCCTCGTGTCGGCGGGCGTGGACATCGACCGAACCGAGGATCCCGGTCATCGGCATCCGGAGCTGTTCGATATGCCGCTCGACGACGAGGATGACACCGGACCCCCCGCGCCGGCGTTCACGACGGATGACGTCATCGAGTTCCACTACCTGCTCGAGGACGACTCCTACATCCGCGAATTCTTCGCCGAGCGCTGAGTTCCCCGGACTCCCGCGCTCGCGGTAGCATCCCCGCATGTGGATCGGTGTGTGGCTGATCGCCAGCCTGTTCGCGGTGACCGTGCTGGCCATCGCAGTGGTGGCGTGGATCGTCCTGCCGGGGGTACAGATCGCACGTGCGGCGCAGCGGTTCCAAGAGGAGGCTGGATCGCTCACCGCCGAGATCTCGCGCGGGGCCGCGGCGGCGGGGGAGCACGCCGGCAACCTCGATATGCCGGGGGCGGGCCGCCGGGACTGAGCCCGGGGGTACCATGAAAGGCGATTCCCCATGCTGAACATCGGGCCGCAAGAGCTGATCGTCGTACTCGTCATCGCCCTGTTGGTGGTGGGGCCGCAGCGGCTGCCCGAGCTCTCGCGCCAAATCGGCCGGGGTCTGCGTGAGTTCCGCAAGATCCAGGACGACGTCAAGGGGATGGTCAACCTCGACGAGGTGAAGAGCATGGTCTCCTTCAATGCCGACGAGACCCCGGCACCGGCCACTCGCCCCGTCCGAGCCGCGAGCGCCGACAGCGCGCCCGCACCGACGACGGTCCACCGTTCCGCGCGGCCCGCGGCGCCCTCGACGCCGGCGGAACCGACCGCCGACGCGGACGCCGCGCCGAGCGACTAGGGCCGGCGACCGCCATGAAGCTGCTTCCCGGCCGCAAGACCCCGGAGAAGAAGGCCGGCACCATGACGGTTGTGGAGCACCTCGAGGAGCTCCGCCACCGGATCGTCGTCTGCCTCTGGGCGATCGGGATCGCCGCCATCGTGGCGTGGTTCCTCTACGAGCCCTTCCTCAATCTCATTCGCGGCCCGTATTGCGACTTCGTTGCGCAGAACCCGACGCTCTCGCCCGTCTCGGGGTGCAATCTCGTCTTCACGAGCCCGATCGACGGCATGCTCGTCAAGATGAAGACGGTGCTGTTCATCGCGCTCGGGATCGCGCTGCCGGTGCTGCTGTACCAGCTCTGGGCCTTCATCGTGCCGGGTCTCACGTCTCGTGAGAAGAAATGGTCAATCCCGTTCGTCACGACGACGTTCCTCCTCTTCTTGCTTGGGGCGACGTTCGCCTTCGTGACTCTGCCAAAGGCGTTCGGATTCATGCTGGGCTTCGCGGGCCCCGGCGTCGTCCCGCTGCTCACGTTTGACAAGTACCTGAGCTTTGTCTTCCTCGTCACGCTCGCGTTCGGACTGTCGTTCCTGCTGCCCGTGCTGCTCGTGTTTCTCGAGCTCGTGGGCGTGGTGAGCCCCCAATGGCTCTCGAAGAACCGGCGTTACGCGATCTTCCTCATCGCGCTGTTCGCCGCGGTCATCACCCCGAGCTCGGACCCGTACACGATGCTCGCGATGGGCATCCCGATGTACATCTTCTACGAGATAGCTATCATCGTCGGCCGCATAGCCAAACGAGAACCGAAGGCGGCCTAGATGGCGATCAAGAGCAAGAGCAAGGGACGGGCGCATGGGAAGAAGCCGGCCCGGGCGCCGCGTCACGAACCGGTCCCGGTCAAGCCCCCCTTCGCCCGGCGAACCTGGGTGCGCCTCACGGCCGCGTTCATCGCCGGCGTGTTCCTGCTTTCGATGTGCTGGTGGGTATGGGAGAACCTCGACAAGGACCGCAACCAGAAAGCCGCCGCGAGCACGCAGGCGCAGCAGCAGGAAGCGATCGCCGTGTGGCGAGGCGCGATCGAGCCGGTGATGTCGCAGCTCAGCCCGAACCAGACCGGACTCTCGCCGCAGGTGGCTCCGTCCCTCGCGCCGGCCATCGCCGCGATCGCCAAGGGGCAGGATCCGAAGGTCTCGGCTAAGGACATGACGGCCATCGCCAAGGAACTCGACGGTGCGGCCGACACCCTCGACAAGTTCGAGGTTGGCGACAAGATCGCCGACCATGGCTTCGACCGGGGGCAGGTCGACTCGATCACATCGGCGCACGCCGAGATCGTCGCCGGGCTGCGGTCCCTCGCGGTGGCGGCACGGCTGACCGCCCTTGCCATCGAGACGCCGGCGCTCCACAAGGAGCTTGCCGCGGCGGCGCAAGAAGCCTCCGACACCGGGCAAGAGCTGATCGCGAGGGGATGGACCAAGTACACCAACGCCCTCGTTGCCGCCGGGATGCAGCCGACCCTGCCGCAGGGTCTCGGTTGAGCGCGAACCCATCGTGACCGACGCGCCGATGGTCGTCGTGGCCAACCCGACGGCCGGGCGTGGCCGGTCGGGGCGAGCCGTCGGGGAGGTCGCCCGGCTCTTGCACCAGGCCGGGATCCGTCACGAGGTGCTGCTGTCCGAGTCGGGGGCCGACCTCGAGGCGCGCGTTCGCGGGGCGGCGGCGGCGGGCGCGCCGGCCGTGGGCTGCATCGGCGGCGACGGCACCGCGGGTCTGGCGGCCAACGGTGTCGTCGGCAGCGCGACGACCCTCGCGATCTTCCCGTCCGGGACGGCCGATGACTTTGCGGGCTCGATCGGACTGAAGAACCTCGACACCGTGGTGCGTGCGATCGTCGACGGCTCGACCGCCCGTATCGATACCGGCCTCGTCCGGGCCGGGGACATCACGCGCACGTTCGTGTCGGTTGCCAGCTGCGGATTCGACTCCGAAGTCAACGAAGCCGCCAACGCGATGACGGTGCGGCTCGGCGCGACGGGCACCTACGTCGTCGCCCTCGTCAAGACGCTGTCGCGGTTCCGACCGGCCGGATTCACCATCGACCTCGACGGCGAGGTCGTGCGCGGCCAGTTCATGCTCGCGGCGATCGGCAACTCGAACGCCTACGGCGGCGGGATGAAGGTGACACCCGAGGCCTCGGTCGTCGACGGCGCGCTCGACGTATGCATGCTCAAAGCCGTAAGCAAGCCCACGTTTCTGTGGGCGTTTCCCCGTGTGTTCCGAGGAACCCACGTCTCGCATCCCGCGGTGCGTATGGCGCGGGCGTCCGCCATCCGGATCGAGACGGATCGGCGAGTCATGGTCTACGCCGACGGCGAGCGGGTGGGACCCACGCCGGCCTCCTTCGAGGTCGTCCCCGAGTCCCTGTCCGTATTCGTCGGCCCGAACCCGAAGGCGGTGCGATGAGCGACGGTCTGCTGTTGATCCATGCATTTCCCCTCGACGCGCGGATGTGGGCGGCCCAACGGCTCGGCGACCGAGTGATCGCACCGGACCTCCCCGGGTTCGGCGGCTCGGCGGGTGCGGGCGCGGTGACGACCATGGCGTCGAGCGCCGATCGCTGCATCGAGGCGCTCGATGCGGCCGGACTGGACCGCGTGGTCGTGTGCGGGCTGTCGATGGGTGGCTACGTCGCGTTCGAGTTGTGGCGCCGCCATTCGGAGCGCATCGCGGGGCTTGTCCTCGCGAATACGAAGTCCGGCGCCGACACGACTGAGGCAGTGGAGGGACGGCTCGCCCTTGCGGGGCGCCTGCGGTCGGAGGGGAACGTGCTCGTCGACGCGCCGCCGCCACTGCTCGCGGCGGACGCCAGCGAGGAGCTGCAGAAGCAGGTGACCGCCTGGATCGCCGACCAGCCGGCCGAGGCGATCGCCGCGGCGGCGGCCGGCATGGCCGAACGTCCCGATTCCACCCCGGACCTGGCCGGGATCGACGTACCGACCCTTGTCATCACCTCCGACGGCGACCGGCTCATCCCGCAGGCGCTCACCGCGCCCATGGCCGAGGCGATTCCCGGTGCCGAGCTCCTCGTGCTCGAGGGTGTCGGTCACCTCTCCAACGTGGAGGCCCCTGCGGCGTTTACCGCCGCGTTGCGCGGGCACGTCACGGCGTGCGGCGTCGAGCTCTGAGGCGCCCCATACACTGGCGTCCGTGACCTCCCCGGCGGCGTTTGCCGAGCGCTACGGCTTCCCGCTGGATGCCTTTCAGCTCGACGCCATCGATGCGCTCGCTGCCGGCAGCTCGGTGCTTGTCGCCGCCCCCACCGGTGCCGGCAAGACGGTCGTTGCCGACTACGCGATCGCCAGCGCCCTCGAGGCGGGCCGCAAGTGCTTCTACACGACGCCGCTCAAGGCGCTGTCCAACCAGAAGTTCGGCGACTTCGTGGCGGTCCACGGCGCCGCGGCCGTCGGACTCCTGACCGGCGACAACGCGATCAACGGCGACGCGCCGATCGTGGTCATGACCACCGAGGTGCTGCGGAACATGCTGTATGAGCGAAGCGGCACCCTCGAAGGCCTGCAGAGCGTCGTCATGGACGAGGTGCACTACCTCCAGGATCCCTATCGGGGCGCCGTCTGGGAGGAAGTGCTGATCCACCTGCCGCGCTCCGTCGCGGTCGTATGCCTGTCGGCGACGATCTCCAACGCGGAGGAGTTCGGCGACTGGATCGCCACGCTCCGCGGCGACACGCGGGTCGTCATCGAGGAACGGCGACCCGTGCCCCTGCAGCATCACTACCTGGTCGGCTCGCGGCTCTACCCGATGCACGTCGAGCAGAACGGCCAGCTCGTGCCGAACCCCGACGTGGTGGTGCTCGACCGGCAGGAGATACGCATCCGCTCGACGGGGCGGCGAGAACACGGCCGCCGGGGTCCGAGCGGTGGGCGCCGGCTCGTCCCACGCCGCGAGGAAGTCGTCGACGCGCTCGAGTCG
Source organism: uncultured Actinomycetes bacterium (assembly GCA_963816105.1). Classification (GTDB taxonomy): domain Bacteria; phylum Actinomycetota; class UBA4738; order UBA4738; family HRBIN12; genus AC-51. The sequence continues at coordinate 700,925 of CAWFJH010000005.1, forward strand.
GCCGGCATGCTGCCCGCGATCTATTTCGTCTTCAGCCGGGCGGGCTGCGATCGGAGCGTTCGCTGGCTCGCAGAGGCGGGCGTGCGCCTGACGACGCGGGAGGAGGCGAACCGCATCCGAGATCGCGTGGAGGAGCGCGCCGCATGGATGGACGAGGGCGATCTCGCGGCGCTCGGATTCGGCGAGTTCCTCGAAGCGGCGGCCTCGGGGGTCGCCGCGCACCACGCCGGCATGCTGCCGGTGTTCAAGGAGACGGTTGAGGAGCTGTTCGCCTTGGGGCTCATCAAGGTGGTCTTCGCGACCGAGACGCTTTCGCTCGGCATCAACATGCCGGCTAGGACCGTTGTGATCGAGGATCTCTGGAAGTTCCAAGGAGAACGCCACGAGCTCGTCACGCCGGGGGAGTACACGCAGCTCACCGGCCGGGCCGGGCGGCGGGGGATCGACGCGCTGGGTCATGCCGTTGTCGTGTACCAACGGCAGGTGCCGTTCGAGCGCGTCGCCGGTCTCGCCGCCACGCGCACGTACGACCTGACGTCGTCGTTTCGGCCCTCCTACAACATGGCGGTCAATCTGGTCCGCAACTACTCGCGGGAGCAGGCGCACCAAATGCTGAACAGCTCGTTCGCGCAGTTCCTCGCCGATCGCGGTGTCGTGCAGCTCGAACGGTCCAAGAAAGGCGACCAGGAGGCCCTGGCCGGCTACCGGTCCAATCTCGTATGCCACCTCGGCGACTTCGACGAGTACTGGGCGCTTCGCGGCCGGGCGCGGGCGTTGCGCGCCACCGAGCAGCGGGGCAAAGAGACGGAGCGCGATACGAACGTCCGGGCGGCCTTGCGGGCGCTGCGGCCCGGCGATGTGATCGCGATGCCGCGGGCACGTGCGGGGGGTGGTCTCGGCGTCGTCCTCGCGGTGCGGGAAGGCCGGCCCACCGTCCTGACCGACGATCGCTCGTTCTTCCGGCTCGGTGCCCACGACTTCGAGGAGCCGCCGCGCGCCCTGACGCGAATCCAGCTTCCGCGATCGGGCTCGGCACGAAGCGCGCGGTACCGCCGCGACGTGGCCGCCACGCTGACCTCCCTGCACGTGCGTCCGCCACGACGGGGAGCGGTGCACGCCGCGGATCCCGCCGTCGAACGTGAGGCAGCCCGCCTGGACCGCGCCGCCCGCAACCATCCCTGCCACGCGTGTCCCGACCGGCGAACCCACGAGCGGTGGGCGCAGCGAGCGGACAAGCTCGAGCAGCAGATCGCAGGGGTCGACCGCCGGATCAAGCTTCGTACGGAGACGCTCGCCAGGCGCTTCGACCGAGTGCTCGGCGTGTTGGAAGAGCTCGGGTACGTGGACGGATGGTCGCTGACCGACAAGGGTGGCGTGCTCACACGGATCTACGGCGAGGGGGACCTGCTGGTCGGGGAGGCCCTCGCGGACGATGTCCTCGGCGGGCTGACGTCCGCGGAGGTCGCGGGGCTTGTGTCTACGGTCGTCTACGAGGCCCGCGAGCGCACGCCGCTGTCCAGCGTGCTCCCCACCGGTGCGCTCGCGGAGTCCTACGACCGTCTGCACCACTTGTGGCGGCGGATTCGGACGACCGAGGATGCGCACGAGGTGCAGCTCTGCCGCGAGCTCGAGCCCGGCTTCGCGGGACCCCTGTATGCCTGGGCCGGCGGGGCGTCGCTCGAGAACGTGCTCGACGATACCGAGATGGCGCCCGGCGACTTCGTGCGGAACTGCCGCCAATCGTTGGATCTGCTCCGGCAGATCGAGGGCGTCGCGAGCGCCGAGCTTCAGCCACAGGTGCGCGCCGCCCGGCAGGCGGTCTCCCGCGGCGTCGTGGGGTACACCGGCGTCGCGTACGATGACCGCCCGATATGAGCCCCACGACCAGCCCGTTCGGTCCGCTCGCCGTCCTTGTCGATCCCCAGGCCGGTAACGGTTCGGTCGGGCGCGAGATCGGCGCCGTCGAGCGCGCGCTCGAGGCGCGTGGCCTCGAGTACCGGCTCCAGGTAGCGCAGACGTCCGCGGACCTTCGGCGACTGAGCACCGAGGCCCTCGACGACGGCTACCGGTTCCTCGCGGCGGTCGGTGACGACGCAACGATCCAAGACGTCGTCAACGGCATGTTTCGCGAGGGCCGCCCGATCGTCGAGGATTCGGTCCTCGGGGTCGTCGGCGCGAACACGACGTGCGACCTGCCCCTCAGCTTCGGACTCCCGCGCGACGTCGACGGCGCCGTGCGGCACCTGTCGGGCTCGGAGACGTATCCCTTCGATGTCATGAAGGTCGCCGTGACCAACCGCGCGGGGGAGCGGGAGATCCGCTACGCCCACAACCTGGTGGAAGTCGGGTTTCACGCGGCGGCGACGATCGCGAGCGGCGGGCCCGGACGAACGGCCAACCTCCGGCGGTTCCTCGGGTTCTGGCGCGCATATGTTCGCAGCCGGCCTCAGAACCTCCGAATCGGCACCGAACGCGCGGGCGCGGAGTCCCGGGCCTGGAGCGTCGTGATCGGCAACGGGCAGTTTGCCGACGGCGGCATCCGGCTGTCGCCGCGGTCGTTCCCGGGCGACGGCGTGCTCGATGCCCTCGTGTTCACCGGGCCGCGCTCCGACGCCTACCGGCTGCTGCCGCGGATCTTCCGCCACGGCGATCACCTCCCCGACCCGAACATCACCGAGCTACGCGCGCGGTTGAAGATCGACGTCGAGGCCCCGCGGGCGTTGCCGGTGGTTGCCGACGGCCGCCGGCTCGGCACGACGCCGGTGACCGTGCAGGTCGTGCCGCAGCAGATCCTGCTGAAGATCTGACATGGGGCCTGACTACGCGCGACGGCTCCGCACGGCGGCGGAGCTGACCGCGGCGGCGGGCGCGGACGTCCTGCTCGTCGCTCCCTCGCCCGATCTGCGGTATCTGACCGGCTATGACCCGATGCCGCTCGAGCGGCTCACGCTGCTCGTCGTACGGCCGGGTGAGGCGCCCGCGCTCATCGTCCCGATGCTCGAGCGGCCGCTCGTCGCGACCGCCCCGGCGGCCGGCGAACTGGAACTCATCGGGTGGACCGACGCCGAGGATCCCTACCGGCTCGCGATCGAGCGGGTGCCGGCGAAAGCCCTCATCGCGGTGGGGGACCGCATGTGGGGCTCGCACCTGCTTGCGCTGCAACGTGGCGCAGCGGCGGCTCGATGGACGTCGGCGCGCCCCGTTCTCGGGGTCCAGCGCGCACGCAAGGACGACTGGGAGATCGCGGCACTCGGCCGCGCCGCCGCCGCCGCCGACGCCGCGTTCGCCGACGTGCGGATGCGACCCTTCGCCGGGCGAACCGAACGGGCCATCGCCGCCGATCTTGCCGAGCTTCTCGTCGCTCACGGGCACGAGCGAGCGGAGTTCACCATCGTGGGTTCGGGGCCGAACGCGGCCTCACCCCACCACGAACCGACGGATCGCGTGATCGAGCCGAGCGACGCGGTCGTCCTCGATTTCGGCGGCGTGCTCGACGATTACTACAGCGACACGACGCGCACCGTCGTGGTCGGCGAGGCCACCGCCGAGCTCGCCCACGTACACGAGGTCGTGCGCCGGGCACAGGCCGCGGCGACCGATGCCGTCCGCCCCGGCGTCGAGATCCGGCGGGTCGACGCCGCCGCCCGCAGCGTGATCGCCGACGCCGGGTTTGGCGAGGCGTTCTTCCATCGGACCGGCCACGGGATCGGCCTCGAGGTTCACGAGCCTCCGTACGCCGCGGCCGACGACCCCACGGTGCTCGAGCCCGGCATGACCTTCAGCGTCGAGCCGGGCGTCTACCTCGCCGGGAGGCTCGGGGTCCGGATCGAGGACATCGTGGCCGTCACATCCGATGGTGTGCGAGCGCTCAACACGTCGCCCCGCGAGCTCCTCAGCGTCAGCTGAACGAAGGATCCCGGGGACGCACGCGCGTGCCCTCCGGCGTGTCCATCACTTCCAGACCCATCGCGACGAGCTCGTCGCGAATGCGATCCGACGTCGCGTAGTCCTTGGCCTCGCGAGCGGCGTCGATCTCGGCGACCTTGGTACGCATCTCGTCGGTTGGCTCCCATGCTTCGAGCGCGTCTCGCTCGAGATCGAGACCGAGCACGCGGTCCCACGATGCCAGCAGTGCGTACTTCTCGCCGGGCGCCACGTCGGCGGTACGGTCGAGCTCGTTGATGGTGGCGACGACACCGGGCAGGTGCAGGTCGTTGGCCAGCGCGTCCCGAACACGTGCGTCGAACGCAGCGGCGGCGTCGCCCAAGGCGTCGACTCCCGGCTGCCAATCGGCCATGTGCCGGCGCAGCTGCCGAACACGCTGGTCCGCCGCGATCACCGCGTCCCACGTGAAGTCCATCTCCGAGCGGTACTGAGTCTGGAAGCAGAGCCACCGAAACGCGAGCGGATCGTATCCGCGCTCGACGAGATCCCGAACGAACACGACGTTGCCCGTGGACTTCGCGATCTTCTGCCCGGCCTGCCGCAGGTGCCCGGCGTGCACCCAGATCGACACGACCGGGTGCCCGACCGCGCCCTCCGATTGTGCGATCTCGTCCTCGTGGTGGGGGAACCGCAGGTCGGTCCCGCCGGTATGGATGTCGAAGCGATCGCCGAGGTACTTCATCGACATGGCGGAGCACTCGATATGCCACCCGGGAAACCCTTCGCCCCAGGGGCTCGGCCACTTCATGACCCGGCCGGGCCCGGCCGCCTTCCACAAGGCGAAGTCGGCCGGGTGGCGCTTACGCGGATCGGTCTCCAGATCCCGGTGACCCTCGCGAAGCTTCTCGAGGGTATTGCCCGAGAGCTTTCCGTATCCGTCGAACGTGGTGACGTCGTAGTAGACCGAACCGTTGTCCACGACGTAGGCGTAGCCTCGCTCGACGAGTGCCTGCGTGAGATCGATCATCTCCTGGATGTGCTCGGTCGCACGCGGATATCGGTCGGCGGGATGGATGCCGAGCTCCTGCATGTCGTCGAACACCGCCTGCGCGTACTTCTGAGCGATCTCCAACGGCTGCAGCCCCTCGTCCTCGACCGCGAGCTGCATCTTGTCGACCGCTTCGGCCGAGGACTCGTCGGTCATGTGCCCGACGTCGGTGATGTTCATCACCTCGGTCACGGTGAAACCCTCGAACTCGAGGGCACGGCGGATCAGGTCGTAGAGCATGAAGCTCCGCAGGTTCCCGAGGTGCGCGTAGCGATACACGGTCGGGCCGCACGCGTACATCTTCACGTGACCGGGCTCGACCGGATCGACCTCGCGAAGCTCGCGCGTCAAGGAGTCGTACAGCCGCATCGACCCAGGATACGGGGCTTCGGGCCTAGAGGGTGACGGGGCGTCCCTCGAAGGGGATGGAGAGCGCGATCGTCGTGCGGGTCTGGACGCCGGCCTTCTCCCGCAGCTTGCGGATGAGCTCCTCCAGATCGCGCGTGTCGCGCGTGCGGACCTTGAGGATGTAGTTGGCTTCCCCGGCCACGCTGAGGCAGTCCTCGACCTCGGTGAACTCGGCGAGCCGATCGGGGAGGTCGTCGGGCTGCGTGGGATCCAGGGGCGTCACGGCGATCAGCGCGGTCACGTGCAGGCCCACCGCCGCCGGATCAACGACCGCTCGATAGGCCCGGATGACGCCGGCCGCCTCCAGCTTACGGACGCGGTCGTGCACCGACGAGGCGGACAGCCCCACACGCGCCGCGACATCGGCGTAGGTCGCGCGGGCGTCCGCCTGCAACGCCGCCACGATCGCCACGTCTCGCTCGTCGAGCACCGGCCCATCCTAGCGGGGGAGCTGGAACCACCCAGACCGGGCATCGCGCGGCGGTTCGGGCGCGTGGTCGAATGGCGCCGCGCCCGCCTCCCTCGGGTCCGAGACACGGGGAGTGCAGGTGAAGATCGAACTCTGGACGTCGCCCACCGGCCGGCGACGCGTGCTGACGAGGCTCGACGATGCCGAGAACGCCGCGTACGCGCGTGCCGCGCGGCTGGCCGTTCCGCGGTCGCCGAGCGGTCCGCGCTCCTACGGCAGCGCTCGGGGGCCGAGCCGTCCCGCCCGGTCGTTCGCGGCCGAACGCCGCGCCTGGCGTGCCGATGTCGCCGCGGCGGCCGGCGCCCCGGCGCTCGCAGTCGGCGACGTCGCCGACTGCTACCCGTCCATACGCGAGCGAGCCATCCATCTCGCCGCGAGCCGAACGGGCGGCGACCCCGCACGCGTGCTCGATCAGTTGCGAGCGTTCTGGGACGCCGGTGTCGCCGGCCTGCCCATCGGACCGATCGCCTCCTCGTATCTCGCCGACGCGGCGCTGGCGATCGCCGACGAAGCGGCCGGTCGTGAAGGGGCGACGATCATCCGTTGGGTGGACGACGTGCTGTTCGCCGGCACCCGAGGCGACGTCACCCGCGCCACCGCACGCTGGGTGGCGACGCTTCATGAGCTGGGCCTGAGCGAGAACGAGTCGAAGCGAAGGAAATTCGACCTCGACGAGCTGCGCGCCTGGACCGGCCTGTCCGCCTGCGCCTGCGCCGCGAGCGAGCACCGCCGTGGCATCATCCGCAGGTCGTGAGGACCCTCTACCGCGCATCGCGTGTCTACACCCTCGGTGACCCACCGGCGGGGAAGTGGCTGCTGATCGACGACCGGCACGTCCAGCGTGTCGGCACGGGGTCCGTGCCCGAGGCCGACCGCGTCGTCGAGCTCCCGGGCGCGACGATCCAGCCGGGGTTCGTCGACAGCCACGTCCATCTCACGTCGACCGGGATCGGGGTTGCGAATGCCGACGTCGGGGCCGCCGATTCGGCCGCCGGCTTGTTGGCTATCGCCGCGGCTCGGGCGGCCGCCGCCGGCGACGAGGTGATCGAGCTCCAGGGGTTCGACGAGTCGCGGTGGACCCATCCCTCCCTGCCGACCCTCGCGGAGCTCGACGCTGCGACGACGGCGCCGCTGCTCATCCGGCGAACGGACGGCCACGCCGCGCTGGCGAACACTGCGGCCCTCGAGCTCGGTGGCGCGCTGGGGGCCGACGGCCTGGCGCGCGACAACGCCGGTGAGCCCACGGGGTGGATCACGGCCGATGCGAACCGGCTGATCTGCGGATGGTTCGCCGCCGCCCGCACCCCGCATCGCATCGAGGAGCTCCAGTTGGTCGCCGCGGGCCTCGCGGCTCAGCGAGGGGTCACCGCCGTCCACGAGATGGCGCTGCCCCTGGAGCACGGCCACGGGGACGTCGAGGTGCTGCTCGGTCACCGGCGGCGGCTTCCCGTCGACGTGGAGGTGATCCTGGGCTCGATGGACGTTCCCTGGGCGGTCGAGCTCGGTCTCACCTCGATCGGCGGCGACCTCCCGCTCGACGGCTCGCTCGGCGCCTCGACGGCCGCGGTCTCGGCGCCCTACGAGGGGACCGACGGGCACGGCAGCCTCTTCGTGGATGACGACGTGCTGCTCGGGTTCTTCCACGACGGGTACGAAGCCGGCCTGCAAGTGGGGATCCACGCCATCGGCGATCGCGCGATCGATCAGGCCCTGCGTGCCTGGGAGGGGCTCTACCGCGGGCTCGACTCGAGGCAACGGCGGCACTTCCGCGCCCGCCGGCACCGAATCGAGCACTTCGAAATGCCGACTGCGGAGCAGATCGAGCGTGCGGCCGCCCTCGGCCTTGCGATCTCGATGCAGCCCACCTTCGACCTCACCTGGGGCGGCCCCGGCGCGCTCTACGAGCAGCGCGTCGGCATCGCGCGCGCCTGGCCCATGAATCCCGTTCGCGTGCTGCTCGATCGCGGTCTTGTGCTCGGAGTCGGCTCCGATGCTCCGGTGGTGCCCCTCGATCCCTGGCTCACCGTGCATGCGCTGGAGCACCATCACGATCCCGCCCAGCGACTACGACGCGACGAGGCCGTGCGCCTGCACACGGTCGGGAGCGCCCGACTTGCCCGCCGAGACGAGAAACAAGGCAGCCTCGCGCCCGGGATGCACGCCGACTTCGCCGCCTACGACGTCGACCCGTTCGCCGCAGAGGACGTTCGCGACCTCCGCCCGATCCTCACCGTCTCGCTCGGCCGCGAGGTGTGGCTCGCCTGAGCCGGGGGACTTGTCACTCTTTTCGGCCCCACGATCTTGACCGGCGCGCGGCGGCTTCAGTAGCGTGCGTTCGTCACCGCCCCGGCGGTGATGCGGGACCCAAGAGGCTGAGTGGAGAACGTGGCGCCCCGGCGTCGCGAGGCTACGAAGTCTCTTGGGTCCTTTGCGTTGTCGGCGCCTCCCATCGTTCGCGACGGGCCGTTGTAGGATGCCGCGCTGAGCGGACGGGGTGGATGCCCTTGGGCCCGACACGAAGGACGGACTCACGCATGGCTGACGACATCGACGAGATGGTCGACGAAGACGAAGACCTGCCGATCGACGAGGACGACGAGGACGGCGAGCCCACGCCGGAGGACCTCGAGGAGGCAACCGTGCCCCCCGAGCCCGGCCTCGGCGAGGTGGAGTCGATCCAGGATCTCCTCGCCAAGCAGGAGGCCACCGAGACCGCCAAGGAGGCGGTCGAGGAGGAAGAGGCGGCGGTCCCGGCCGACCTCGGGCGAGAGGACCGCACCGCCGAGCCCCTGGACAACAAGGTCGTCCCCATGCAGGAGACCGAGTTCATGTGCAAGCGCTGCTACCTGGTGAAGCACCGGAGTCAGCTCGCGGACAAGAAGAAGATGCTCTGCCGCGACTGCGCGTGAGCGGGTGATCAACCCGCCGCGGTCCGCAACCCTGCTCCGGTGCGCGGCCGCTGTGGGCGCGGGGCTCGCGACCTCCCTGGCGTTTCCACCCGTCGGCCTGTGGCCGCTCGCCTTCATCGGCCTCGTCCCGTTGTTGTGGCTGCTTCGGTCGGCCACCGCGCCGCGGGGCGCACTGTACGGCCTCTGCTTCGGCATCGGGCTCTACGGCGCCTCGATCTATTGGATCTTCCTGTTCGGGGCGCTCGCGTGGACGGCGTTGTCGCTTCTGCTGGCGGGCTCCGCGGCGCTGTTCGGCTGGCTCGCCGTTGTGCTGCGCCGACCCGGGCGCCCGATTCTCACGGCGGTGGGCACGGCGGCGGCCTGGACCGCCGTGGACTGCCTTCGAGGGCTGTGGCCGTTCGGCGGCTTCACGTGGAGCGCCCTCGGGATCTCCCAGGTCGCAAACCCTGCCCTGCTGCCCCTCGCCGCGGTGACCGCCGTCTGGGGAGTCACGTTCGTGGTGGCGCTCGTGAACACCGCGATCGTCGAGATCGCGACCCGGCAGGGGAGCGGCCTACGGAGGCTCGTACTCGCCGGAATGGCCGTGGCGGCCGTGCTGCTGCCTGCGGCGATCCCTGCCGAGACGCCTACCGGCGGCTCCCTCGACATCGCCGTCGTTCAGGTCGACGTGCGAGTGCCCGCCGGCACCCCGGCGGCTGAGGAGGATCGGATCGTCGCCGATCGCAACGTGGAGGTGCACCGTTCGCTCGCCGGAGCACCCCCGCCGGACCTCGTGGTCTGGGGGGAGGGCGCCTTGGAGCCGGCCGCGCTCGACGACCTGCCGACGATCCAGGCGGTCCGCAACGCGATCACCGAGGTCGGGGCGCCGACGACCGTCGGCGCGATCATCAACGACGCCGTCGGGAACCAGCACACGAGCGTGCTCGCGTTTGACGCGACCGGGCAACTCGTCGGTCGTTACGACAAGGTGCATCTCGTTCCCTACGGGGAATACGTGCCGCTTCGATCGCGGCTGGGCTGGATCCACGCGATCGAGCAGGTGCCGGTCGATCGCGTGCCGGGGGAGTCGATTCATACGCTCGAGCAGCCCGGCGTGCCCCCCTACGGCACGCCGATCTGCTTCGAGAACGCGTTTCCGGCGATCCCGCGCGCGTTCGTGCGCGCCGGAGCCCAGTTCCTCGTCGTGCCCGTGAACAACGCCTCCTACGGTTTCACTGCGGCGGCCGACCAGCATCTGCAGATGAGTCAGATGCGGGCCGTCGAGACCGGCCGGTGGGTGGTGGACGCCGGCGTCTCCGGGATCAGCGCGTTCATCCAGCCCGACGGTACGGTCGTGCGCCGGACCGCGCTGTTCGCGCCGGGTATCCTGCGTGGCCAGATCGAAACGTCGACGGCCCAGACCCCGTACGTTCGCTACGGAGACTGGTTCCCCGTCCTCTGCCTCGCGCTTATCGCTATGACGGTTCTCACTCCTCGTCGTCGCGCGCTCGCGCGCCCCGCGCCCGCGCCCCTGCCGCGGCCTCTACGCGGCCTCGCGGTGCTGCCGACCTACGACGAGCGCGACACGGTCGAGTCGGCGATCCGCGGGGTGCTCGCCACCGAGGGGATCGACGTGCTCGTGGTGGACGACTCCTCGCCCGACGGGACCGGTGCGATCGTCGAGGCGATCGCCGCGACCGAGACTCGCGTTCGATTGCTCGAGCGCCCGACGAAGGCGGGGCTCGCGAGCGCGTATCTGGCTGGGTTTCACGTCGCGATCGCGGAGGACTACGACGTCGCCATCGAGATGGACTCCGACCTGTCGCACGACCCGACCGAGCTCCCGAGGCTGCTCGCGGCGGCGGATACGCACGACCTCGTCGTCGGATCTCGCTATGTCCCCGGGGGATCGGTTACCAACTGGCGCCGATCCCGGGTCGCCTTGTCCCGTGGCGCGAACATGTACGCCCGCCTCATGTTGGGACTTCCGATTCACGACGCCACGAGCGGCTATCGCGTCTACCGCCGGCCGCTGCTGGAGGAGCTCCTTCGCCGGCCGTTCTCCACGGACGGCTACGGATTCCAGATCGAACTCGTCCTGCGAAGCCACCGGCTTGGCCACGCCGTCGGCGAGGCGCCGATAACGTTTCGCGACCGCGAGTTCGGACATTCCAAGATCTCCCGCTCCATTGTCCTGGAGGCGCTGTGGATGGTCGCTCGCTGGGGATACGACCTGCGGTTTCGCTCGAACCCCGCCCTGTGAACCCGCGACGGACGGACGGGCGGCACAACTCCCGGGATCCCAACGCCCATAATGCACATTATGTAACGTTGAGAAATCCGGGCCTCAAAACGGCCTTCCCCAGGGACCTCCCCCTCACCAGCGAAGGGTGAGGTGCCTGGCGGCCCGGGCTTCGTCCAGACGCCGCACGGGCGTCGTGGTCGGCGCCTCGTGGAGGAGATCCGGGTCGGTGCGGGCCTCGGCGACGGCCTGTCGGCAGGCATCAGCGAAGGTGTCAAGAGTCTCCTTGGACTCCGTCTCGGTGGGCTCGACCATCATCGCCTCGTCCACGACAAGCGGGAAATACACCGTCGAAGGGTGGAAGCCCAGATCGATCAGGCGCTTGGCCACATCCATCGCCCGGATCCCGGTCTCGCGCTCCAGCGCCGCCGTCGTCGCCACGAACTCGTGCATGGGTGGCGTCGCAGGGAATGCGAGCGGAAGCGTGTCACGAAGCAGCGCCGCGAGGTAGTTGGCGTTGAGGACGGCACGATCGCTCACGGCCCGCAAGCCGTCGGCTCCGTGCAGGAAGACGTAGACATACGCCCGCACCAATACCGCGGTGTTGCCGTGGAATCCGTGCATCCGCCCGATCGAGCGTTCGGCCTCGTCGCGAAGCGCGAAGCGGTCGCCGTCACGCTCGACCCGTGGAACCGGCAGGAAGGGCACCAGGCGCTCCACGACGCCGACGGGGCCGGCCCCCGGTCCCCCGCCGCCGTGCGGAGTCGCAAACGTCTTGTGCGTGTTGATGTGGACGATGTCGAAACCCATGTCGCCGGGGCGCGAACGTCCCATGATCGCGTTGAGGTTCGCCCCGTCGTAATAGACGAGGCCGCCGACCGCGTGCACGGCGTTCGTGATGCGCTCGATCTCCTCTTCGAAGAGCCCGAGCGTGTTCGGATTGGTGAGCATGAGACCCGCGACGTCGTCGTCGACGAGCGACTCCAACGCGTCGACGTCGACCAGGCCGCGATCGTTCGACGGCACCGCAACCGCCGCGTACCCGCCGAGATTGACGCTCGCGGGGTTCGTGCCGTGCGCCGAGTCCGGGATCAGGACCTTCGTGCGCTGCCGGCCCGCGTCCTCGTGGAACGCCCGCATGATGAGCAGCCCGGTGAGCTCGCCACATGCCCCCGCAGGCGGCTGCAGGGTCGCGCGCGCCATACCGGTGATATCGCAGAGCGCCTCCTCGAGACGCCACAGCAGCTCGAGCGTCCCCTGGGCGGTGGCGTCGGGCTGCAACGGATGGAGGCGGGCGAACCCCGGGAGCGCCGCCGCCGTCTCGGCGAGCTTGGGGTTGTACTTCATCGAGCACGACCCCAGCGGGTAGAAGCCGGTGTCGAGGCCGTAGTTCTGCTGGGAGAGCCTCGTGTAGTGGCGAACGAGATCGAGCTCCCCCACCTGCGGAAGCCCGACCGGCGTTGTGCGCTCGTGCGCGGCGGGGATCGCCACCGCGGGCACGTCCAGCGGCGGAAACGCCGAAGCTCGCCGGCCGGGGCGCGACACGTCCATGATCGTGCCGGTCCCCGAAGGGGGTCCCTGGTGACGCACCGGCGCGCCCACGTCGCTCACGCCAGCACCTCCCCCATCGCCGCGGCGAGCGCGTCGATCTCCGCGCGGGTGCGCCGCTCCGTCACCGCGACCAGCAACGCATCGTCGCCAAGCCACGGCAGCGGGACGCCGGCCAGCAGCCCGTGGTCGACCAGCCGGTCTCGCACCTCTTCGGCGGGGCGTGGCAGACGCACGGCGAACTCCTTGAAGAACGGTTGTCCCGGGAAGGCGGGCTCGACCCCGTCGATTGCCGTCAGTGCCTCGATGGCATACGCGGCCTTGGCGGCGCACTGCTCCCCCAGCTCCCGGTAGCCCGTGGGTCCGAGCCACGCGAGGTAGATGGTGGCCGCAAGCGCCATCAGCGTCTGATTGGTGCAGATGTTCGACGTCGCCTTCTCCCGACGGATGTGCTGCTCGCGTGCCTGAAGGGTGAGCACATAGCCGATGCGTCCGTCGACGTCGACGGTCTCGCCCACGATCCGCCCCGGCATGCGCCGCACGTCGTCCATCCGCGCCGCCAGGATGCCGAGATACGGACCGCCGTACGCGAGATGGTTCCCGAGCGGCTGTCCCTCGGCGACCGCGATGTCCGCCCCCAGCACCCCCGGGGGCGCGAGCACCCCCAGCGAGGTCGGGTCGAAGATCTGGATCAGTCGGGCGCCGCCAGCGTGCGCGAACGCCGACCAGGCCTCGACATCCTCCAACACGCCAAAGACGTTGGGGTGCTGGACGATCACGGCCGCGGTGTCGCCGCCGATCGGCGCCTGCATGCCCGCGGCGCCCGTCGGTGCAGCCTCGACGTCGATCGTGTAGCCCGCCCCTGCCCCGTAGGTCCGGAGCGTCTCGACATAACGGGGATCGACGCCGCCCGCCACGACCAGGCGCCTCCGGTCGGGTGTCCGGCTCATGTGTGCCGCCTCGACGAGCGCCGTCGCCCCGTCGTAGAGCGAAGCGTTCGACACGTCGAGCCCCGTCAGCTCGCACATCATCGATTGGAACTCGAACAGCGCCTGGAGGACGCCCTGGGAGAGCTCGGCCTGGTAGGGCGTGTAGGAGGTATAGAACTCCGATCGGCCGGCGAGGGCCCACACGACCGACGGAATGAAATGATCGTAGGCGCCCCGGCCGGCAAAGCACACCAGGTCGTCGCCGGATCGATTCCGGCGTGCGAGCGTCGCGACGTCGGCCAGGATCTCCTGTTCCGATACGCCGGGCGGCACGCCGAGCGGCGATGCGAGCCGAAGATGCTCCGGGATCTGCTCGAAGAGCGCGTCCACCGACGGTGCGCCGATCGTGGCGAGCATCGCGCCGACCTCGTCGTCGGTGTGCGGCGTGAAATCCACGGCTGCGAGTCTACGGCCGCCCGGCCCGAGCCCCGTTCCTCACCCCGAGGCGTCCTCAAGCCCGTACTTCGCCACGAGCGAGAGATAGTCGCGCTGATAGAAGATCTTGCACCGAATCTCCGGGTAGCGCTCCCGCAGTCGCCGCACCTTCCGGTTCTTCTTGGTGACCAACTTTTGATTGAGCGTCGTGATCTCGATATACAGGTCGTATTCGGGCAGGTAGAAGTCCGGCGTGAACCGCTGGACGGGCTCGCCGTCGCGATCCCACGCGATGGGAAACGACGTGGGCTCGTAGTCCCAGGCGATCTGATAGAAGTCGAGCAGGCGCGCGAACTGCCGCTCGGACGCGTGGGCGAACCGAACGGCGTCGCTGGGGAGATCCTCGGTCGGCCGCGCGCTCACGATCCCCCGACGGCGGCCTGGCGGCCGCCCCGCTTTGCCTTTGCCTTGGGCAGCGAGCGCTCGACGTCGTCCCAGACCCGGTCGATCGCGATGGCGAACACGCCCTGGCCGCTGCGCAACAGGTCGACCACAGCCTCGGGCGAGTGCGCCTCGTAGACCCCCCGACCGTCGGACATCAGCGTCACCCCGGCCAGCGGGCGGTCCATGTCGTGCAGCGACTCGACCGCCACGCGCACCCGCTGCAGCGCGACACCCGTGTCGAGGAGGTTCTTGATCACACGAAGCGTGACGAGGTCTTGGAACGAGTACAGCCGCTGGGTGCCGCTGCCCGACGCGTCGCGAATCGACGGTGTCACCAGTTCGGTCCGCGCCCAGTAGTCCAACTGGCGATAGGTGATCCCGACGATCTTGCACACCTCGGGGGCTGCGAAACCCTGCTCGGCCATGTTTGCACGCTCCATAGGGAAGGAATCACGACGATGTGATTCCGCAGCGTACGGAGCCCATGGACCCCCGTCAAGACTGTGGCGGAGCGGCCGATCTCGGCGCTCAAGGTGGTAGGCCTCCCGACCGATGTCTCGTCTAGTCACGACGGACTAGAGGCACGACCGGAGAGAGGGTCGATGAGCAGGACGGGACGGATCATCGCGGCGCTGGCGATCGTCGGGTCGCTGCTCGGCGCCCTGCCGGGGACGGCCCCGGGTACGCCCGCCGGTGCCCAGCGTCTGAAGCAGCCGTACCACGAGCGCCACGCCATGCTGAAGGCGACCAACACCAGCCGCGAGCACCACCGGGTGCAGATGGTTCGAATGAACCGGATCATGTCCGGGATCGCCCGCCACCACTCGCTGCAGATGGCCAAGCGCAACGAGCTGTTCCACACCACCAACCCCTCCAGCTCCTATCTGCGAGGCGTGCAGTGGCATTACTGGGGCGAGAACGTGGGCTACACGACCGAGACCGTGCCGAGCCTCGAGCAGGCGTTTATGGGCTCGGCCCCCCACCGGCACAACATCCTCAACCGCACGTTCCAGCACGTTGCGATCGGCGCGGTCCGCGTCGACGGCGTGCTGTGGGTCACCGTCTTCTTCTACGGCTAAGACCGGCTCAGGACGCGAAGTCCTCGGGCGTCACGTTATCGAGGAACTCCCGGAACTTCTCGACCTCTTCGTCCTCTTCGCCCGGAATGAGGATCGCCGCCTCTTCGAGGACATCCTCGGAGGCGTAGATCGGCACCGCCATGCGCACCGCGAGGGCCATCGCATCGGACGGGCGCGCCGAAACCTCCAATTGCTCGCCGGCGCGATCCAGGGTGATGACCGCATAGAAGGTGCTCTCGCGAAGCTCGGTAACCACGATCTGGATCACCCGGACGGTCAGGTCATCGAGGATCGACTTGAGCAGGTCGTGCGTCATCGGTCGCGGGGTCACCACGCCCTGCAGCGCCATTGCGATCGAGGCGGCTTCCGAGGGGCCGATCCAAATGGGCAGGTATCGCTCCCCCCCTTTCTCACGCAGCAGCACGATCGGTTGGTTCGTCGGGAGTTCCACCCGAACGCCGGTCAGCTCCATCTCGATCATGGCTTCGTCAGCCAGGGTAGCCAGGGGCCCGAGGTCGGGCAACCCTAGGCCGCCGGGCGCACGAGGCGCTCGAGGACCGCGGGGTCGGTTCGGAGGGCCGCCAGGTCATCGACCCGCAGGATGTCGGGCAGGTGCCGATAGCGTTCCTGGAAATCGAGGCCGTAGCCGACGACGAACGCGTCGGGGCACTCGAACCCCACGTAGCGAGGCTGGATCGGCACAATCCGCCGGGCGGTCTTGTCCAGGAGCGCGCACAGTTCCACGCTCGCTGCCCCGCGCGAGCGGAGCACCGACAGCAGGTATCGGGACGTGAGCCCGGTATCGACGATGTCCTCGATCAGGACCACGTCGCGTCCGGTGAGATCGGCGTCGATGTCGAGCAGGATTCGAACGCGTCCGAGCGACTCCTCGGCATCGCCGTACCTGCTGATCGCCATGAAATGCGGCTCGACGGGTGTATCGACGGCACGCATGAGGTCCGCGAGGAACATCGCGCCGCCCTTCAGCACCGTGACAAACACGGGCTCTCGCCCCACGTAGTCCCCGGTGATGGTGGCGCCGAGCTCAGCTACCCGGCGGCGAACGTCCTCGCGCCCGTACAGGACGCGTGCGACTTCCGCCATCGCGCGGGAGCGTAACAGGGCCCCCGCGCAATCGGGGGAGCCCGGCGCCTCAGGCGGCGATGGCGCGAATCGCGTCGGCCGTCGCGCCGGCGACGGCGCCTGCGGCCCGGGCCCACCACGGCCCCGACGATGCCGGCGCCGGCGGGACGTCGGGCACGACGAGCGGCACGCGGCCGACGAGCGTGTCCCCCGCGCGCACTGCGAGCCAGCCGACCGGCTGTCGGGGCGGCGGCGGGAACGCTGCATCCGGCCGCACGATGATGCGCGTGCTGACATCGTCGTTGTGGATCGGCACCAGCGTCTCGAGGCTCTCCCCAGCCACGACCGGAACGGTGCCCCCGCGTATCTCGACGGTGCCCTCGGCCTGGCCGGCGGTAACGAGCGTCTCGCGCTCCCATCCGTCGAATCCGTAGTTGAGCAGCGACGCCGCGGCGGAGAACGCTTCCCGAGGCGCGTCGAGCACAATCGCGAGCAGTTGTCTGCCGTCGCGCTGGGCGGTGGCGATCACACACGCGCCTGCGCGCGCCGTCATGCCGGTCTTCGCGCCGTCGGTGCCGGGATAGAGCCACAAGAGCGCATTGCGGTTTTGGATGACCCGGACATGCCCGTTCGGCGCAGGGATCCGATGGACCCGTGTCGCCGTGATCCGCCCGAACGCCTCGTCTTGTTCGGCGGCCTGCATCAGACGGACGAGGTCGCGCGGCGTCGAGTGCCCCCGGTCGTCGAGCCCGTTGGAAGAGAAGAACTGGGTCTGCCGCATGCGCAGCGCGTGGGCGCGCGCGTTCATGTGCTTGACGAACGCGGCTTCCGAACCATCCACGGCGATCGCGAGCGCGACGGCGGCGTCATTGGCGCTACTGAGCAACAACCCGTAGAGAAGGTCGCGAACCGTGATCCGCTCCCCCGCCCGCAGCCCGAGCGTGGAGGACGCGCCGTAGTCGTCGCGGTCGAACACGGCGCGCTCGTCCACCCGCACGACCTCGTCCATCGGCAGCGATTCCATGGTGAGCAGCGCCGTCATCACCTTGGTCAGCGAGGCGATCGGCCGGGGCGTGGCCCCCTCCTTCTCATAGAGGATCTGTCCCGTCGACGGATCGACGAGCAGCCCGGCGGCAGCGGCGATCGTCGGCGCCCGCGTGGTGTCG
Source organism: uncultured Actinomycetes bacterium (assembly GCA_963816105.1). Taxonomy (GTDB): domain Bacteria; phylum Actinomycetota; class UBA4738; order UBA4738; family HRBIN12; genus AC-51. Next base: position 718,549 of record CAWFJH010000005.1, read on the forward strand.
TTCGGCGTGGCCAGCGACGTCGGGAACGGCGAGGGACTGCCGTGCGGCGGCACCGGTGTCGGCGGCGGCGTCTGGGGACGTGTCGCCGCACCGGCGTTGACGGCAAGCGCGGCGAGCGCCAGCGCCGCCGCCACCGCGGCGACGCGCGCACGGCGCGAGATCACGAGCCGGCCAGATGCTCGCGTAGGGCGTTGCGCAGAAGCGCTTGTTTGAACTTCCGCGACGTGGCGGTGAGCTCGCTGAGCGTCTGGGTGGCGCTACGGCGCGCATCGGGATTCTTCTGCCGCAGGGTCGGCGCGACCAGCGCCTCGAAGAACGAGGACTCGCGATCGGCGAAATGCTTGTACATCGTGAGATGCCGCGGCTCGATGCCGAAGCGCAGGAAGTCCTTGACGATCGACAACGTGACGTAGTCGTCGCCGTCGTAGTACTTGCCGCCCTCGGGGCCGTGCACGCAGACGATGCCGAACCCTTCCAACTCTTTGATTCGATCGCGCTCCACACCGGTGGCCGCGGCCATCTCCTCGAGCGACATCTGGAGCCCGGCGGGCGCCTCGGCAACCTCGTCGGTCCCGTCGGGCTCGGCTCCGCCCGCCGCCTCCTCGAGCGTCGGCTCCTCCTCGCTCTCCCCCGCGTCGGCCCGCAACAGGCGCTCCTTGATCACCTTGAGCGGCAGATACTCGTCGCGCTGCAAGCGCAGGATCGAGCGCAACCGCTCGACGTCCTCGGCATAGAACTTTCGATACCCGGAGGGCGTGCGCTCAGGGGTGATGAGCCCCTCGGATTCAAGGAAGCGGATCTTCGAGATCGTGATGTCGGGGAACTCCGTCTTGACGTTGACGAGGACCTCTCCGATCGACTGGTAGTTGCGCGTCCCGGCCATGTGTCGTCCGCTCCTGTCATCCCGCCTGGAAGAAGATCAGCTTGAACCGGCCGACCTGGACTTCGTCGCCGGTCGCGAGCTTGGTCTCGTCGACCTGCTCGCCGTTCACGTAGGTGCCGTTGAGGCTTCCGACATCGCGGACGAACCACCCGTCGGTACGGCGGTCGAATGCCGCGTGCGTGCGCGACACGGTGATGTCGTCGAGGAACACCGAGGTTTGAGGATCGCGCCCGGCCGGGGTCACGTCGGCATCGAGCAGAAAGGTCGTTCCGGCGTTCGGCCCGCGCTTGACGAGCAGCAGCGCCTGCCCGGCCTCGAGTGCGTCGTGCGGAAGGGGGAACTCTTCGTGCGGTTCCTCTTCACCCTCGATTGCGGGAAGGGAAAGGGTGACGTCTTCGTGAAGTGGATGGCCGCACTCGACGCAGAACTTGGCGTCGTCGCGGTTTGGATGTCCACAACGGCTGCAGAACAACGTGCACGACTCCTTCGGGTGCGTCTTCGCGTCACGGTCCAGGGTTGGGGAAACCCTCGATCCTGGACGCCAGCTGGACGGTATCCTACGCGACCGCCAGGGTGAAGGTGCAGGTTGGCGCACCCTCAAGGCAGGATGCGAGCCGACCTCAAGTGCCGCTCGATGCTCGAGACCGTGTCGAGACTCAGGCCGGGGCGACCGCCGCACGGTAGGCGGCGGCGTCCAGCAGGCCGTCGGCCGCGTCGGGTCCGGAGGTCTCGATGACGACCAGCCAGCCGTCGCCGTAGGGCTGCTCGTTCACGAGCTCGGGCCGCTGATCGACCAAGGGGTTTCGCTCGACGATCGTGCCCGAGACGGGACTGAACACGTCCGAGACCGACTTGGTGGACTCGACTTCCCCGAGCGGCTGGTTGGCCTCGACCGCCGTGCCCGCCTCCGGCAGGTCGACGTAGACCACGTCGCCAAGTGCGTCCTGAGCGAAATCGGTGATCCCGACGCGCGCCCGGCTCCCCTCCATACGCACCCACTCGTGCTCATTCGTGTACCGAAGGTCCTCCGGGAACTCCACGGCTTCCTCCCTGGTCTCAGGTCTGGTTCTTAGCGACTCGGCGAACGATAACGCCCGAGGCGCCTACGCGTGCCGGGTCACGGCGCGCACGTCGAGCCAGTACGCCGCGGCCGCGATGTAGTACTCGATGATGCCGGTCACGAAGGCCGCCCACCCGATGACGGTGGCGGCCGGCGACAGCGGCAAGTCGAGGGCTCCCCACGAGATCGCGGGAATCGCGATCATGAGGGAGAAGGTCGCGACCTTGCCGATCCACCGCACGTCGAGCCGCACGTGATACCGGGACAGGACGACCGCGCCGATCACGAGCACGGCGACGTCGCGGGCAAGGATGAGCACGGCGGCCCACACCGGGAACACGCCCCGCACCACGAGGGCGATGAGGCCGGCGGCGATTGCGGCCCGGTCGGCGACCGGGTCGAGCACCCGGCCGAGCTCGGTCACCTGGCCGGTGCGCCGCGCGACGGTGCCGTCGACCCAGTCGGTCGCGACCACTAGCGCGAACAACACGATGCCGGCCTCGGTCGTGTCGTGATCGACGATCATTGCCACGAAGACCGGGATGAGCAGGATCCGCAACGCCGAGATCGCGTTCGGGATCGTCAGGATCCGGTTGTCGGGACGCGTCTCCCCGCTTCCCTCGCTCGTGTCCATCCGTCGGGCCGGCCGGATTCGAACCGGCGACCTTCTGACCCCCAGTCAGACGCGCTAACCAAGCTGCGCCACGGCCCGTGTACCGCTCGGCAGTGTAGCCACTCGCGCCCGTGGCGCTGCGATCACGTCGTGGGCTTGGCCGAGGCCCGAGTCTTGGGGCGAAATCGCAGCCGGATCGGCACGCCCTCGAGGTGCAGCTCCCGGCGAAGGCGGTTCTCAAGAAAGCGCCGGTAGCGGGGCTCCGGCTCCTTCGCCCCGCAGAAGATCACGAAGGTGGGCGGCGCGGTCGCGACCTGCGTCGCGTAATGCAGGTTGCCCGTGCGCCGCGGCGTCGGCTGCTCCTCCTGTGCGGTCTGCACGATGTCGTTGACACGCGAGGTCGCCGCTCTCGACAACCACCTCGAGTGAAGGTCGAGCAACAGCGGCGGGATGCGTGGGATCCCCTGGCCACGCACCGCCGAGGTGCGGACGACCGTCGAGTTGGCGTACAGCTGAACCTCCATCGAGAGTTGCTTGAACGAACGGTCGCGCTCCTCGACGAGGTCCCATTTGTTCGCAACGATGAGCAGCGCCCGGCCGTCGTCCATCACGAGGTTCGCGATCTTCTTGTCCTCGACGGTGAGCCCGTCGGTCGCATCGAGCACCAGCAGCGCGACGTCGGCGCGGGCGACCGACTCGTGCGCCCGCAACACGCTGTAGTACTCGACGCCGCGCACCTTCGTGCCGCGGCGCATGCCGGCGGTGTCGACGAAACGCACCGGACCGTGATCGGGCCACATGACCAACGAGTCGACGCTGTCACGCGTTGTGCCGGCGACCTCCGAGACCACGCTTCGATCGGTACCGACCAACCGGTTGAACAGGCTCGACTTGCCGACGTTCGGACGCCCAACGATCGCGAAGCGCGGCTCGACGGGCCGCTCCGTGGCCACCGGTGCGTCGGGCAGCAGGTCGAGGATGCGGTCGAGCAGGTCGCCGATGCCGTGGCCGTGCAGGGCCGAGACCGCGAAGGGTTCGCCGAGTCCAAGCCGGTGCAATGCGGCGACCTCGGCGGACTCCGCGGTCGTGTCGACCTTGTTCGCCACGACCAGCACGGGCGTGGTGCTCCGGCGAAGCGTTCGCGCGAGGCCGGCGTCCTCCTCCGTGATGCCGGTGCGGGCATCGACCACGAGCAGGATGAGTTCCGCCTCGCTCGTCGCCCGCACGGCCTGCTTCGCGGCGAGCGCCTCGACGCCGGTTGGGCGATGCACATACCCGGCCGTGTCGACGAGCCCGAACGTCCGGCCGCGCCACGTTGCCTCAAGCTCGAGGCGATCGCGCGTGAGCCCAGGCAGATCGTGCGCGATCGCCGCGCGCTTTCCGAACAGACGGTTGACGAGGGTGGACTTGCCGACGTTTTGCCGGCCGACGACCGCAATGCGGGGAGGCGCGCCGCTCACGTCAGCCCGCCGCCAGGGTCTCGTGGACGATGCGCAGGGCTTCGTCGAGGGTAGCGGCGACATCGAGGCCGTCCGTGTCGATGACGACCGCACCGGGAGCGGGCTCGAGCGGGGTGGTCTTCGCATCCGACAGGTCGCGCGCTCGAAGCGCCGCCGCCACGAACGACTCGTCTGCCCCGGCGCGCTCATCCGCCCGCCGTCGCTCTCGCTGGCGATCGCCCGCACGAAGGAACAGCTTCACCGCGGCGTCCGGGAACACGACGGTGGCGATATCGCGCCCCTCCATCACCGCCCCGTCGCGGCCGAGCTCGCGCTGCCGGTCGCGCATTCGCCGCCGAACGGCGGGGTGCCGCGAGACCGTCGACACGACGGCTTCGACGTCGGCGCTCGCAAGCTCGTCGAGGCCGTAACCCTCGACCTCGAGTTCGGGCGGATTCCCGGCAAGCGTGAAGCGCAGCTCCGCGGCCGCGCGATCCAGACCCTCGACGTCGTCGGGAGCGATGCCCGCTCGCAACGCCGCGGCCGCGATCGCCCGGTACATCAACCCCGTGTTGATGTACGGAAGCCGCAGTGCCGCGGCAAGCGACCGCGACAGCGTCGACTTGCCGCTGCCGGCGGCGCCGTCGACCGCGATCACGGTCGGCGCCATCAGACGGGCTCCATCGAGGCGCCGAGCCCGCGAACGACATCGAGGAAACCCGGGAAGCTCACGTCGGCCGCCTCGACGCCGTCGATCCGGCACTCCCCCATCGCGCCGAGCGCCGCGACCGACAGCGCCATCGCCATCCGGTGATCGCCGGCCGCATCCGCGCGTCCGCCGGCGAGGCCGCCGCCCGCAACCACGAGGTCCGGCCCCTCCTCCGCGGCGACCCCACCGAGACCGCGAAGACCCGCCGCGACGGCGCCGAGCCGATCGGTTTCCTTTACTCGAAGCTCCCCCACTTCGAGGAACCAGGAGTCGGACGTCGCGTGCGTCGCGACGGCGGCGAGAGCGGGAATCTCGTCGATGATCAACGGCACTTCGTCCGCCTCGACGCGGACCGGGCGGATCTCGTCGCAAACCTCCACCTCGATGACGCCGACCGGCTCACCGATGCTCGTCGTCACCTCGGTGCAGCGCGTCGTGACCCCCATGCGCTCGAACACGCGCAGGAAGTGCAGGCGGCTCGGGTTGAGCCCGACCCCGGTGACCGCAAGGGCCGAGCCCGTGATCGCCGCGGCCGCGACCAGGAACGCCGCTGAGGAGGGATCGCCCGGCACCTCCCCCGAAAAGCCCTCGTGCTGGTAGCGCTCGATCGCGATGCCGGCCTCGGCGATCCGGACCGGCGCCCCGAGCGCCGCAAGCGCCCGCTCCGTGTGATCCCTGGTTGCGGCCGACTCGGCGACGACCGTCGAGCCGTCGGCGTCCAAACCGGCAAGCAGGACGGCGCTCTTCACCTGGGCGCTCGGCAGCGGCGGCACGTAGCGGATGCCTCGCAGCGAGCGGCCCTCGACGATCACGGGGGCATGCCCGTCGTTTGTCTCGACCTGCGCGCCCATCGCCCGAAGCGGCTCCGCCACCCGTTCCATCGGCCGCTGCGACAGGCTCGCGTCGCCCGCGAGCACACTCTGGAACGGCGCGGAGGCCACCAGACCGGAAAGCAGGCGCATCGTTGTCCCGGAGTTCCCGCACTCGAGCGTTTGATCCGGCGCGCGGAGCCCGCGCCGACCCTCACCCTCGACTTCAACGGTCGCACCAAGGGTGTCTAGATGATCGACGTTCCACGTGGAACCCCCGCCCTCCACCATCAACGCAGCGTTGCGAGCGAAGAGGTCGAGCGGAGGTCGAGCCTTGCCCGAGAGCGAGGCGAGGCACCCCGCGGTCGACCTGACATCAAGCGAAGGTGGAAGGCCAGTCAGGCGGCTGCGACCGGCGGCCGTCGCGGCAAGGATCAACCATCGATGTGCGATCGACTTATCGCCCGGAACCGCGGTCACGCCGCTGAGCCGGGAGCCCGGACGAACCCGCACGTCCATGGTCACGCCAGCCTGATCGGGTCATAGCCGCCCGAGGTCAGCACCGATGCGGCAGACGTCGCTGAATCGGCGGCCACCGTCAGGTGAACGGTCCCGCGACCTCCCTCGGGCGAGTGGACGATCTGCAGATCCTCGATGTTCACCCCGCCCTCGCCGAGGACCGCCGTGATTCGGGCAAGGGCTCCGGGTTCGTCGGGGATCTCCACACGCCATACGGCGACCCCGGCGCGAACGGTCGGCTTGGTTGCCAGGCGAAGCCGGGCGGTCTTGGCCTCGTCGAATCGTGCCGCCACACCGGCCTCGTCCGCCTCGTCGATGGCGGCTCGTAGCTCCTGCAGCCGCGCGACGAAGGCGTCGATCGCCCTCGACACCTGCCGGCGGTTGGCGATGAGGATCTCGCTCCAAAGCGCGGGCTGTGAGGCAGCGAGGCGCGTGAGATCGCGGAACCCCCCGGCGGCGAGCAGCAGGATCTCCGGCTCGTCGGCCTCCTCGGTGGCGGCCAGGCTCATCAGCGAGGAGGACGCGAGCTGCGGCAGATGGCTCACGATCGCCACCAGGTGATCGTGTCGTTCCGGCGTCAGCTCGACCGGACGCGCGCCGATCGACTCGATCCACCCGGCCAGGTGTGTCACCGCCTCCGGGTTCGTACGGGCACCGGGGGTCAACGCCCAGACGATCCCGTCGACCAGCGAGGCGGAGGCGTGCTCGGGGCCGGAACGTTCGCTGCCGCCCATGGGGTGGCCCGGCACGAACCGACCGATCGCCAACTCGTTATCGCCGATCGCCGCATGGACGCCCTCGACGATGAGTCCCTTCACGCTCGCCGCATCGGTGACGACCGCGGTCGGCGCCATCTCGAGGGCCCGGACGACGACCTCGACGACCGCGGGGATCGGCGTGGCGACCACGACGATATCGGCGCCGGACGTCGCGGCTTCCATCGAGGGCATCGGCAGCAGGCCGCCACGCGAGGCGGCGCGAGCCGCCGTCTGCTCATCGGTATCCCAACCCCGCACCTCGTGTCCCGCCCGCGCGGCCGCCATGGCCACGGCGGTGCCGATCAGACCCGTGCCGAGGATGGCGACACGCGATGGGGATGAGGAGGGGGCCACGGCGTCCACCTCACGTGGCCGCGTCGAGGTCGTCGCGCAGCTTCTCCGCGCCGTCCAGGTAGACGTGCGTCACGTCGCCCAAGGCCCGCTCGGAATGAAAATGCGCGAGGACGCGAACCACGGAGGGCATCGCCCCGTCGACGGGGATCTCCTGCGCGCACAGCAGCGGGATGTCTCCCATCCCCATCTGCCGGGCGGCTTCGGCCGGAAACGCGCTTCGCAGGTCCTGCGTGACCGTGAACAGGATGCTGATCAGGTCGTCGTGGGCGACCTCGTTGCGCTCGAGCAGCGCGCCAAGCAGGCGCCCCGTCGCGTCGTGGACCGCGACGGGCGTGTCCTCCGGGACGACGATCGCCCCGCGGGCGGCGCGCACCTTCATGCTCGGATCTCCTCCGGTCTCGAGTGGTCCGCCCGACCGCGCGCGGCCGCACTCGCGCCGCGTGTGCGGGCCGGACCCGCGCGAACAGGCTACAGGGAGGCGTCGCGCGCGTGGCGCAGGCGCCGCTCGGCCTTTTCGAGGAGGCGCCGCAGCTCGAAGACTTCCTCTGGGGTGAGCTCGCGGGAAAGACCGGGCTTCAGCTTGTCCAGCGTGATCGGGCCGATCCGGACGCGCAGTAACCGGGTCACCGGCAGGCCGACCGCGGCCAACAACCGGCGGACCTCGCGCTTGCGACCCTCCGTCATCACCACGCGAACGTTCCCCCGCTCGCCCCGTGCATCGACGATCCGGGCGGAACGTGCACGCGCGAGGCCGTCCTCCAGCTCGACGCCCCGGCGAATCGCGGCGAGCTGCTTCGTCGTCGGCGCTGCGGCCACCTCGACGAGGTACTCCTTCTCGATCTCGAACCGGGGGTGGGTGAGTCCCTCGGCGAGGTCGCCGTCGTTCGTAAGCAGCAGCAGCCCCTCGCTGTCCCGGTCGAGGCGCCCGACCGGGAACAGGCGCGGCTGCCCGGCCGGCAGGAGGGATCGAATGTCCGGCCGGCCGTGGGTGTCCCGCATCGTCGTGACGACGCCCGCGGGCTTGTTGACGGCGAAGTACCTCGCGTTGGGGTCGAGGTTGAGCCGAACGCCGCGCAGGGTCACGATGTCGTGTTCGACGTCGACCTTGTCGCCGAGCGTCGCCACCCTCCCGTTGACGGTGACCCTCCCGGCGGCGATCAGCTCCTCGCCGTGTCGCCGGGATCCGAGCCCTGCCCTGGCGAGCGCCTTTTGGAGGCGCTCCTCGGCCACCTCAGGACTCCTGCGCCGACTCGTCGACGGCCTCGTCGACGATCACCGGCTCGTCCTCCTCGGCGTCGGCCACCAGATCGGCCGCGTCGGTCACCTCGGCGGCCGGCTCCAGCAAGGGAGCGAGCGAGGGCAGCGAGGCGAGCGACGGCAAACCCAGGCGCTCGAGGAAGCGCGGCGTCGTCGCGTACAGGAGCGGGCGCCCCGGCCCCTCGTCGCGGCCGGCTTCCTCGAGCAGGCCCCGGTCGACCAGCGCCCGCAAGACCCCGTCGGAGTTCACGCCGCGGATCGAACTCACCTGATGACGAGTCGCCGGCTGCTTGTAAGCGACGATGGCAAGCGTTTCGAGCGCGGCCTTGGTGAGCCGGGCTTGGCGCGAGGACAGCACGAACTGCTCGACCGCCGGCTGGGTGTCGGGATGGGTGAACAGGCGCCACCCCCCCGCCACGTTGCGCAGGACGACCCCAGAGCCGCGCTCCTCGAGCTGTCGCTGCAGCCGGTCACAGAGCGCCTCGACGGTCTTGCGGTCGACCTCGAGGGCCTGCGAGAGCACTGCCGGCGTCAGCGGTTCATCCGAGACGAAGAACAGCGCCTCGAGGGTCCGCGTGTCCGTCGCCGCCGGTTCCACCGTCATCGCCGCCTCATCCCGTCCATGCCACCTCGATCTCCCCGAACGTCGCGGCCTGCTGCAGCTCGACCTTGCCGTCACGGTACAGCTCGAGCAGCGCCAGGAATCGCACGACGACGTGCATCCGGTCCTCGCAGTCCGCCGTGAGCTCGCGGAACGTCGCCTGCCCTCGGTCGGCGATCGCCAGCTGCGTCTGGACCGCCTCCATCGCCTCGGTCACCGTGAATCGGATCGGCGTGACGTGGGACAGATCGAGCGTCGGCGGCGGCCGCAGGAGCTGCGCGGCGAGCGCGGCGAGCTGCTCGGCGCCAACCTTCTCCATCGGGTCCGGATACAGGTGCGCGTACTCGGGGCCAGGCCCGACATCGCGGGTGAAGTAGCCGGCTTCGTCCTCGAGGCGGCGGGCGAGCTCGGTGGCGACGGCGCGGAACGCACGTAACTCGATCGATCGCGCGAACGCCAGGTCGGGCGAGCCGCCGACGAGGTCCTCCTCATCCAGCTCGGTCTGCCGCGGGGTGAGCCGCGCAACCTTGAGCTCGAGGAGCACCGCGCAGATCGCCAGGAACCACGTGGCCTCCTCGAGGTTCCACGACCCGGCGTCCGTGGCGTACTGCAGAAACCCCTCGGTCACGGCCGCGATCGGGACGTCGCACACGTCCACCTTCTGTTCGAGGATCAAGTCTGCCAGCACCCGGAACGGTCCCTGGAAACCGGGCACGTCGACCGCATAGCCGGTCGCGACTCCGTCGATCTCCGTCGGTTCCTCCGTCATCGGCTCACCCAAAGTGCATCGCGGTCCGCACCGTGTCCATCGTCTCGCGGACGATCGGCCGCACCGTTGCGGCCCCCGCGGCCAGCACCTCCGCAACCAAGCCCGGCCGCGAGGCAAGCTCGGCGCGCCGCTCGCGAAACGGCGCGAACCGCTGCACCAGGTTGTCGGCAAGGATCGACTTGCAGTCGACGCAGCCGAGCTCTCCCGTGCGGCAGGTCGCGTCGATCCGCTCGACCTGGTCGGGCGAGAACGTCGAGTGCAGCGCGAACACCGGGCAGATCTCCGGGCGGCCGGGGTCCCCCTTGCGAAGTTTCTGCGGGTCGGTCAGGAACGACCGTACCGAGGCGCGCACCGCGGCCTCGTCGTCGCGGATCCCGATCGTGTTGTCGAGCGACTTCGACATCTTGCGCCCGTCGGACCCCGGAATGAGCGGCGCCTCGGACAGCAGCGGCTGTGGCTCGACGAGGACGTCGCCGAAAAGCCGGTTGAACCGCCGGACGATCTCGCGACTGAGCTCGAGGTGGGCGACCTGGTCTTCTCCCACCGGTACCAGTTCGCCGCGAACGATCGCGACGTCGACGGTCTGCAGCAACGGGTAGCCGAGCAGACCGTAGTTCGCGATATCGCGCTCGGCCATGTCGCGCAGGCGTTCCTTGAAAGACGGCACCCGTTCGAGCCATCCGAGGGGGGTCATCATGCCGAGCAGCAGCGTCATCTCCGCCACCTCGGGCAGATCCGACTGCCGGTAGATCACCGCGCGATCCGGATCGAGCCCCGCAGCGAGCCAATCCAGCACGAGGCCCTCGACAAAGCCGGGCAGCTCGTCGGTACGGTCGTAGTGCGTCGTGAGCATGTGCCAGTCGGCGATGAAGAAGCAACACGAGTAGGCCGGATCGGCTTGCAGGGCAAGCATATTCTCGACATTGCCCGCCCAGTGGCCCACGTGGAGCGGTCCCGTCGGACGGTAACCGGTCACGACGCGCTTGACGCGTGTATCGACGACGGCTCCGCTCACGATGGGCGCGATGATAGCGCGCGTCCTGTGCGCGGCCGGGAGCTACCCCGGACTACACGCGATGCCGGAGAACAGCTGACAGAGCGCATCGACGAGGCCATAGACAAGCACATGCAGCACGCCGCTGAGCAGGAATACGAGCACCAGCACGAACAACGGCAGGTACTTGTCCGCGTTGCGGTAGACCGTCGCCGGCTCCGGCGGCAGCGCGAGCGCCACAAGCCGAGCGCCGTCGAGCCCCGGGACCGGCAGTAGATGGAAGATCGCAAGACAAAACTGCGTGAACTCGAACGCGAGCAGCGCGACCGCGACGCCGGAGCCCACCCGGAGACCGGCGGCGCGAAGCGCGAGCCCCGCGATGGCACCGAGGACGACGTTCGCGGCAGGACCTGCCAGCCCGACAACGATCTGATCGCGCGTGCGCCGCCGGAAATAGGACGGATCCACCGGCGCCGGCTTGCCGTAGGCCACCGGCGGCGGGAACAGCCCCGTCGCCGCACCCCACAGCACGAGGATGAGGCCGGGCAGCAGTCCCGAGCCGAAGGGGTCAAACCACGATCGCGGCGACAGGGTCAAGCGCCCCCACAACCTTGGTGTCGGATCGTGCAAGCGCGTGCCCGCCCAGGCGCGCGCATATTCCCGGGCGATCATGCCGATGAGCAGCGAGACACCGAGCTCGATCGCATACCGCCACGATTCCCAGCCGATCTCAGCCCACCTCCTCGATCCACGCGTGCACCAGCGGCGGCGGCGCCACCGCGTCGGGGACGATGGCGATCGACCCCAGTACCCCTGCAACGGCCTCGGCCGCCGCAGCCTCGGTGCGGGCGTGCACCGTCCCGACTCGCTCCCCTGCCTCGACGGCATCGCCCACCTTCGGCTCCAGGACGATACCCACCGCAGGGTCGATCGGCTCGCCTTTGCCGTGCCGGCCCGCGCCGAGCCTGTGGGCAACGGCGCCGATCTCCGCTGCGTCTGCCTCTGCGATCGTGCCCGATCGGTCCGCAACGATCGGCATCTGCATCGGGGCCACCGGCAGCACACCGCCGGGATCGTCCACCACCGCTCCGTCGCCTCCCTGCGCGAGAACCATCGCCCGAAACGCCTCGAGCGCGGTGCCGTCCGAAAGCGCCCGCTCGGCACGCGCGTGCGCGTCCTCGGACGACGCGGCGGTCAGGACCGAGAGCGCCGTCCCGGCAAGCTCGACGCTGAGGTCGCGAAGGCGCCCTGGTCGCTCACCTCGCAAGACGGCAACAGCCTCCCGCACCTCCAACGCGTTGCCGATCGCCGTGCCGAGCGGCTGGGACATGTCGGTGATCGCGGCGCGTGCGTGCCGGCCGAATCCGGCGGCGATCTCCAGGCATTCCCAGGCGAGCTCGCGCGCCTCGGCGACCGAGCCCATGAACGCGCCCGAACCCACCTTCACGTCGAGCAGGATCAGGTCGGAACCGATGACGAGCTTCTTGGCCATGACGCTCGCCGCGATGAGTGGGATCGAGGCGACGGTTCCGGTCTCGTCGCGAAGCGCGTAGATCGCGCCGTCGGCCGGAACCAGCGCGGGCGACTGCCCGGCGATCGCGCACCCGACCTCACGTGCCTGCCGCCGCAGCGTCTCCCCGTCGAGATCCGAGCGGAATCCCGGGATGGCGGCGAGCTTGTCGATGGTCCCGCCGGTGTGCCCGAGCCCCCGCCCGGAGATTTTCACGCATGCGAGACCGAGGGCCGCAGCGAGCGGCGCGAAGACGAGCGACACGCCGTCGGCAACACCCCCGGTCGAGTGCTTGTCGACTACCGGTCGCCCGACGTCGCCCAGATCCACGGTCTCGCCGGAGGACACGAACGCCTGCGTCATCGCGATCGTCTCGGCCCGATCCATCCCTCGCCAGACGCAGGCCATCAGGAACGACGCCATCGGGCCGTCGCCCACCTCGCCCGACGTGTAGTCGGCGATCAGCTGCCGCAGGTCTTCCGGCGACACCGCGTCACCCGAGCGTTTGATCCCGATAAGCGCACGGGCATCGCGGGTCACCGCCGAAACCCCAGCTCGACGGCGAAGGACCGCCCGGTTCCCGCCACGTCGGGCACGCCAAGCAGATCGGCAACCGTCGCGCCGAGATCGGCGAAGGAGCCGCGCGTGCCGATGTCGACTGCGGCGGCCTCGCCGGGACATCCCGCGACGAGCAACGGCGTTCGTTCCCTCGTGTGATCGGTCGACGGCGTCGTCGGATCGCATCCGTGGTCGCCCGTGAGCACCAGGACACCGCCGTCGAGCGCCGCGATGACGTCGGGAAGACGCCGGTCCAGCGCCTCGACGGCCGCTGCGTATCCGACGGCATCGTTGCGATGGCCGTACTTTGAGTCGAAGTCGACGAGGTTCGTGAACACAAACGCATGCTCGCCCGCGCGAAGCGCCTCGATCGTCCGGGTGAGACCGTCGTCGTTAGACGACGAGTAGGTCGCGTCGGTGAGCCCCCGATGATCGAAGATGTCCTGGATCTTGCCCACGCCGAGCACACCGACGCCGGCGTCGACGAGCGCATCGAGCACCGTCGGTCCGGGCGGGGGCACGCTGTAGTCGCGCCGCTCCGGACGCCGCAGGAACGCGCCGGGCGTCCCGTCGAACGGCCGGGAGATGACCCGGCCGACGCGATACGGTCCGGTGAGGATCTGCCGCGCGGTGCGGCACCACGTGTCGAGTTGCTCGAGCGGGACGACATCGACGTGCGTGGCGACCTGGAACACCGAATCGGCGCTCGTGTACACGATAGGCCGGCCGGTCGCCATGTGTTCGGCGCCGAGCGACGCGATGATCTCCGTCCCCGACGCGGGCACGTTGCCGAGCACCGACCGTCCGATTGCTCGCTCGAACGGCTCGATCACCGCTGGTGGAAAGCCCTCGGCAAACACCGGGAAGGGCTCGTCGAGCTCGACACCCATCATCTCCCAGTGCCCGGTGGTGGTGTCCTTGCCGGCCGAAACCTCCGTCGCGCGTCCGTGCCCCGTCCCCGCGTCCGCCCGTGGAGCGACGCCGTCGATCGGCGTGAGGAACCCGAGGCCGAGCGTCTCGAGCGCGGGCGTGCGGAGGCCGCCGACGGCCGCCGCGGTGTGCGCCAGGGTGTTCGCGCCGACGTCGCCGTAGACCGCCGCATCGGGCGCGTCACCGACTCCCCACGAGTCGCACACGAGCACGCAGACGCGCGGGACCAGCGGTGCGCTCGGCACCGGCACCTCAGCCGACCAGCTTCTTGCAATCGATGCACAGGAGCGCCCACGGAATCGCCTCGAGGCGCTCGTGTCCGATCGGCTTGCCGCACCGCTCGCAGGTGTCGTAGGTGCCCTCGTTGATCCGCTCGAGCGCTCGTTCGACCTCGCGGAGGTTGGCACGGAGCGCCCGCGCCGTGGCGATCACGCGGCCGCGCTCCTCCGTGCTGTGCGACCGGTCGGAAAACCCCGCGTCGGTCTCGAAGGCCACCTCGTCCGCCGTCGGGTCGGCCCCGAGGTCCTGAATCTCACGACGAAGCGCCGCCTCCTGGTCGATGAGCGCCCGGCGTTGCGAGGACAGCCACGGGTCGCTCATGTCGCCGCCGCGCGTGGCTTGGCCGGACGCGCGCGCCGCGCGCGCGGGTGCGCCTCTTCATAGACCGAGCGCAGGTGCTCGTTGGTCACCAGCGTGTAGATCTGCGTGGTCGCGACGCTCGCGTGCCCGAGCAATTCCTGGACCACCCGGACGTCGGCGCCGCCCTCCAGCAGATGCGTAGCGTAGGAGTGCCGCAGGTCGTGGGGCGAGACGGAACGGCGCAGGCCCGCGGCGCGTGCGTGCGCCTCGACCAACCGGGCGCACGATTGCCGGGTCAGACGCCCGCCACGCGTATTGAGGAACAGCGCGCCACGCGAACGTGTGGTGGCGAGGGCGGGACGGGCGCGGCGCAGATAGGCGGCGACTGACTCGCGAGCCGGCCGGCCGAGCGGCACGATGCGCTCCTTGCTCCCTTTGCCGAAGACGCGCACCGATCCCTCCTCCAGGTCGACGTCGTCGACGTCGAGCCCCGTCAGCTCGGACACACGCAGGCCCGCACCGTACAACAGCTCGAGGATCGCGCGATCCCGCAGCCCCGCCGAGGTCGAGGCCACCGGTGTTTCGACGATCGCGACCGCTTCGTCGATCGAGAGCGGATGGGGCAGGAGGCGCGGCAGGCGCGGCCGGAGGACCCCGGCGGTCGGATCCTCGGCGGACAGCCCCTCGCGAACGGCGAACCGGTGGAACGACCGGACGGAGGAGAACCGCCGCGCCACCGTCGTCGCCTTGTACGGCTCGCCGTCGGGGCCGTAGGTACCGGCCGAGACCGACGCGACGAATGCCCGGACCGTGCGCGTGTCGATCGCCGACAGGTCCTCCATGTGGCGCCTCCGCAAGAACGCCAGATATCGATCGAGGTCGCGCCGGTACGCATCGAGGGTGTGGTCCGACAGGCCACGCTCGACCGTCAGATGCTCGAGGAAGCGGCGAGCGGCCGCCGCGGGCTCCTGCATGCCGTCAGCCTAGGACGGCGCCGTGGCCTCGTCCCGTAACGCGGGCACCCCGGCAGCCAGAAGGAGCCCGAGCGCGGTCATCGCGTTGCGCACCTTGCCGGCGCGCGAGGCAGCCACGACCTCGTGCAGTGGCCGGTGGATCACCTCGATACCCGCCTCCGGTTCGCCGACCGGATGCTCCTCGGTGCGCGCCCAGAACAGGTGCAGGTACTCGTCGGTGAACCCGGGCGAGACATAGGCGCCGCCCAAGAAGGCGATCTCGGTGTGCCGGTAGCCGGTCTCCTCCATCAGCTCCCGTGTCGCGCAGGTCAAGGCGTCCTCACCGGGGATGTCCAGCAGTCCCGCCGGGATCTCGGTGAGGTCCGCGCGGATCGGCGGCCGGAACTGTCGTACGAGCACGACCTCGCCCGTCGGGGTGACCGGCACCACGGCCACGGCATCGTGCTTGTGGATGAGCTCGTAGTCGCCCACACCGGGCCACGTCTCGACCGAGACGGTGAGGTAGTTGCCGGACCACGCCTCGCGCGCGGCGGTCGGCCGGGGCCCGGGCACCGCGTGGCTCAGCCGGCGACGGCGGCCGGCCGCTCGGCGGTGCGGCGCGCACGCTCGGCCTTGGCGGCGCCGACGAACGCGCCGAACAGCGGATGCGGCCGGGTCGGCCTCGACCGCAGCTCCGGATGGAACTGGCCCGCCACAAAGAACGGGTGGTCCGGCAGCTCGATGATCTCGGCCAGGCGCCCCTTCTGCGAGGAACCGCTGATGACGAGTCCGCCGGCCGTGAGGGCGTCGTGATACGCGGGGTTGACCTCCCACCGATGCCGATGACGCTCCTCGACCACGTCGACGCCGTAGGCCGCGGCGGCCAGGGTGCCGGGCTCGAGATAGCAGGGCTGCGCACCGAGGCGCATGGTCGCACCGAGATCGGTCACGTCCTTTTGCTCGGGCAACAAGTCGATCACCGCGTGCGTCGTTGCCGGGTCGAACTCGGAGGAGTTGGCGCCTTCGAGCCCGCACACGTTGCGCGCGAACTCGATGACCGCGCATTGCAGGCCGAGGCAGATACCCAAGAAAGGCACTCCACGCTCCCGCGCGTACCGCACGGCATCGATCTTGCCCTCGACCCCCCGCACGCCGAATCCGCCGGGGATGAGCACGCCGTCCATCTCGGCGAGGACCGGTTCGGTCGCCTCGCCGACGAGGTCGTCGGATGCGATCCAGTGGATACGCACGTCGACCCCGTGCTCGAACCCGCCGTGATACAGCGCCTCCATCACCGACAGGTACGCGTCGCGAAGATAGACGTACTTGCCGACGACGGCGATGTCGACGGGATCGACGGCCGCGTGTACGCGTTCGACGAGGGCTGTCCACTCCCGCAGGTCGGGCTCGCCCTCGATCCGCAGGTGCTCGGCGAGCAGGTTGTCGAGACCCTCGCGGTGCAGCACAAGCGGGACCTCGTAGATCGAGGGCTCGTCCGGCGCACTCACGACGCCCGCGATCGGCACGTCGCAGAGCAGGGAGACCTTCTCCTTGAGGTTGCGCCCGATCGGCCGGTCGGAGCGGCACACGATCGCGTCGGGCTGCAGACCGAGGGAACGCAGCTCCTTGACCGAGTGCTGGGTGGGCTTGGTCTTGAGCTCGCCGGACGGCCCGATGAAGGGCATCAGGGACACGTGGACGAACGCACACCGGTCACGGCCGATCTCGTTACGCAGCTGGCGGATCGCCTCGAGGAACGGCAGGGACTCGATGTCGCCGACCGTGCCCCCGACCTCGACGATCTGGATGTCCGCCTGCTCCGTCTCGGCCAGCGCGAGGATGCGTGCCTTGATCTCGTCGGTGACGTGCGGGATGACCTGCACCGTCTTGCCGAGGTAGTCGCCGCGGCGCTCCTTGGCCAGCACGGAGGAGTAGACCGCGCCGGTCGTGAAGTTGGAGCCGCGATGCAGGTCGGCGTCGAGGAACCGTTCGTAGTGACCGAGATCGAGATCGGTCTCGGCGCCGTCGTCGAGGACGAAGACTTCGCCGTGCTCGAACGGATTCATCGTGCCCGGATCGACGTTGACGTACGGATCGAGCTTTTGGAGGACGACCTTGTGACCGCGGGAGGCGAAGAGACGGCCAAGCGAGGCGGTCGTGATGCCTTTCCCGAGCCCGGAAGCGACACCGCCCGTGACGAAAATGAACCTCGTGTCCTGCCTCACCACGGAATGCGACTGTAGCAGACGCCATCGACAGACCACGGCGATCGGCCCCGGAACTTTGCGCGATCGACGATTCAGGAGGCCTCGGCGCGCGCGCGCGTCGCCACCTCGAGCAGCTCCTCCGCGTGCGAGAGCGCATGCTCGGACCGCTCCATCCCGGCAAGCATCCGCGAGAGCTCGCGCAGGCGCTGCTCGGGGTCGAGCTCCGCGGCCGACGCCGTGCCGTCGTCCTTGCGGACGCGCACGTGGCGGTCGGCAAAGCACGCGATCTGCGGCAGGTGCGTCACGACGAGCACCTGTCGGCTGCGCGCGAGCCGGGCCAGCCGCCGGCCAACCGCCAGCCCGGCCTCGCCACCGATCCCGGCATCGATCTCGTCGAACACGAGCGTCGGCACGTCGTCGAGGTCGGCCATGACGCTGCGGCACGCGAGCATGACGCGCGACAGCTCCCCGCCGCTGGCGGCCTTGGCGACGGGCAGGAGCGGCTGCGAGGCGGCGCCGGCGAACCGGATCTCGACGCGATCGCGGCCGAGTGGCCCGGGTTCGAGAGCCTCCTCGACGCCCATCTGGATCGTCGCGCCGGGCATCCCCAGATCGCCCACATGGGCCGACAGCGCGTCGGACAACGCCGGGGCGCTCCGCGCGCGGGTGGCGTGAATCGTCTCGGCGGTCGCGGCGACGGCCGAGACGGCTTGGTCGTGAATTGCCTGGATCTCGGCAAGCCGCTCCCCCGCCGACTCGAGCTCGCCCAGCTCTGCGCGCGTCCGGTCGAGGAAGGCAAGCACTTCGTCATCATCCGCCCCGTACTTGCGCTGCAAGGCCTTCAGGGCCGCGATGCGATCGCGTACGGCGGCCAGCCGGCCCGGGTCTTCGGCGATCGACTCGCCGTAGCCACGCACCTCCTGTGCCAGATCCGACGCCTCGGCGGCAAGCGCGACGGCACGGTCGGCGAGCACGCCGGCCTGCGGGTCGAGCGCGCGAATCGCCTCGAGGCCGGCGGCGCCCTCCGAGACGAGGTCGGCCACCCCCCCGTCGGCGCCAAACGACCCGCCCACCTCGCCGGCGAGCTCGCGAAGGCGCTCCGCGTGCCCGAGACGGGCCTCCTCGCGACGCAGCGCTTCGGTCTCGCCCGCGCCGGGCGCGACGGCCTCGATCTCGCGCACCTGATAGCCCAGCAGGTCGATGGCCCGCTCCCGGTCGCGGGCGGCCTCCGTCAGCGCGGCGAGCTCGCGTCGGGCCGCAAGAAGCGCCGCGTACTCCTGTCGGTAAGCCTCGACCGTGCGGACGTGCTCGGCACCGGCGAACCGGTCGAGGAAGTCCGTCTGCGTCGCGGCGTCGAGCAGACGCAACGACTGATGCTGCCCGTGGATCTCGACGAGGGTGGCACCGAGTTCCGCGAGCGCCGAGGCGGTGGTGAGCTGACCGCCGATGCGCGCCGCGCCACGGCCGTCGGCGCCGATCGTGCGCGCGAGAATGACCTCGCCGTCCTCGGCCCACTCGGTCGCGTCGGCGGGCGCGTCGAATCGCGCCTGGACCTTTGCGGACGCAGCGCCGGCACGCACGACCTGGGCACTGCCGCGCGCCCCGAGCGCGAGCGAAAGCCCCGCCGCGATCATCGTCTTGCCGGCGCCCGTCTCGCCGGTCAGCACCGTGAGGCCGGCGTCGGGTTCCAGATCGAGCTCGTCGATCACCCCGAGCCCGGTGATGTGCAGCTGCCGAAGCACCCCCGCATCCTAGCCGCGGGCACCGACAACGCCGGTTGTCAACCGGCTTCGCCCGCCGGGTCGGGCAGATCGAACTTGTCGCGCACCCGCTCCAGGAAGGCCGGCGCTTCGGGACGCGTGACGAATCGAGCCGGTCGATCGGCGGCGCGAATGCGGACCGCGGCGTCCACGGGCAGCTCGATCGCCGCGCGCCCGTCCGCCGACAACAGCCCCGGCTCGTCCCCCACCACCTGCAACGAGACAACCTGGCTCGCATCCAGAACGATCGAACGATCGAAGACCATGTGCGGCGCAACCGCGGTCAGCACGAGCGCCGGAACGGTGGGCGACATGATCGGTCCCCGCGCGGAGAACGAGTACGCCGTCGATCCGGTCGGCGTCGCGACGATGACGCCGTCGGCCGAGAACGTCGTCACGTAAGCGCCGTCGACCTCCACCCGCAGGCGAACCAGCCGGTGGCGCGCGCGTTTCTCGACGATGACTTCGTTCATCCCCCACTGGGGCTCGAACGTTGCGCCCCCCAATGGCTCGGCGAGCACCGCCAGCCGCTCGTCAACCGGTGTCTCGCCGGCAAGCGCGCGCAGGACGAGGGAGGCCGCCTCGTCGGGCTCCACCTCCGTGAGAAAGCCGAGGCGTCCCACCTTCACGCCGACCACCGGCACGTTCGCGCGCATCGCTGCGTGCGCCCCGCGAAGAAACGTTCCATCGCCCCCGATCGCCACGATCAGATCGACGCCGGCGTCCTCCGGCGCGCCGACCTCCACCCCTGCGCGCTCGAGCTCGCCGCGGAGCCGGTCGGCCGCGGCCACCGCCGACGGTCGCCCCTCGTGCACAACGAACGCGACCGTGCTCACCGCGCGAGCTCCCGCCCTTCGGCGACGGCGGCGTCGAGTTCCGCATCATCGAGCTCCGGGCCGATGACCGTGCTCAGCCACAATAGGAACTCGACGTTGCCCGCGGGCCCGCGCACGGGCGAGGCCATCGATCCTCGGATGCCAAGACCGAGCCCACGCGCGTCCGCGACGACGTCGCCCAGCACGCGGCGCCACACGGCATCGTCACGAACGACGCCGCCCGCACCGACGGCACCGCGGCCGGCTTCGAACTGCGGTTTGACCAGCAAGACAAACGTCGCGGTGGTGTCGGCCACGCCGACGAGCCCGGGCAGGACCGTTCGCAGCGAGATGAACGACAGGTCCGCGACGACGAGGCCCGGCGAGTACGGCAGGTCTGTGTCCGTCACGTCGCGGATGTTCGTCCGCTCGAGCACCGTCACACGATCGTCGGTCCGAAGCGCCCATGCGAGCTGGCCGTAGCCGACATCGACCGCCACGACGTGCCTCGCTCCTCGCTGGAGCAACACGTCGGTGAACCCGCCCGTCGACGAGCCGGCGTCGAGACACTGGGCACCTTCCGGGTCGATGTCGAATCGATCCAGCGCCGCCGCCAGCTTGCCGCCGGCTCGTGAGGCGAACGGCCGAGCCTCGCCGGCGAGCCGGATCGCAGCGTCGGGATCGACAAGCGTGGCGGGCGTGTTTGTCACGATCCCTCCGACCTCGATCATGCCGGCGGTCACGGCCTGCCGGGCTTCCTCAGGACTCGGGCTCAGCCCGCGGCGCACCAACTCCGCGTCGAGCCGACGCCGGGTCACGCCGTCCCGGAGCCGGCGCGCTTGGCGGTCGTCGCCGTCGAGGCCTTCTTGGTCGTGCGCTTGGCCGTCGCGCTCTTGGTCGACGCGCGCGCGCGGGTGCTCTTGGCGCCCTGGGACGAACGCTCGAGGTTTCGCACCCGTTTGCGGAGGGCGTTGAGGTCCTCCTCGGTCACCACGCCGATCTGCTTCAGCTGGTCGCGAACCTCCGAGCGAATAAGCTCCGTGAGCCGGTTGCGGTTGCGCTGGGACCACTCCATGAGGTCGGCCGTCAGCTTCGAGACCTGCTCCTTCGCGGCTTCGCGATCGAGCATCCCTTTGGCCACCTCCTGCGCGCGGGCCGTGTTCAGGTTGCCGAGCGATGCCTCCAAAGACTTGCGAACTTCCTGCATATTGGCCATCGATCGCTCCTCGCGCCGTGAGGACTCCAGCATAGTCGTGACCCGCCGGGTCCGGCGCCGAGCTACGGGGCGACGAGCCCGGCGAGATCGTCCACGACGTAGGTCGCGGCGATCCCCGCGGCACGCAGGTCCTCGCGGGTTGAGATGCCGGTGAGCACCAGCATGGAGTCCCACCGGAGCCGCCGCGCTCCCTCGATGTCGGTCTCGACACGGTCGCCGATCACGAGTGGCCGCCCGCCGCCGGCGCGTGTCAGGGCCGATTCGAGGATCGGGGCGTTCGGCTTGCCCACGACTTCGGCGCGCTGGCCGGTTGCCCGCTCGAGCGCCGCGACGATGGACCCCGCGCCCGGCCAGGTGGTGCCGTCGGGCGCAGGATAGGAGGCGTCGTCGTTGGAGGCGACGAGCGCCGCGCCGCCCTGGACGCACCGCGACGCAAGACGAAGCGTCTCGTAGGTGAGGGAACGGTCCCACCCCACGACGACCGCATCGGGATTCGCGCCCGCATCGACCACGGCGATCCCACTGCCGGTGAGCGCCTCGCGAAGCCCGGCTTCACCGACCACGAACGCCGACGTCACTCCGCGGCCCCGCAGCATCGCCGCGGTCGCAAGCGCCGAGGTCTCGACCTCGCCGACCCCGGCGGCGATCCCGACCATCGCCAGGTGTTCGACGACGGCCACCGGCGGACGAGCGGAGTTGTTCGTCACGAACGCCAGACGCTTGCCGGCACCGCGCAGGACCGCGATCGCTGCCGCCGCACCGGGGATCGGGTCGTCGCCCCGGTACAGCACGCCATCCAGATCGAACAGGAACGCGTCGTAGCTATCGGCGATCATCGCGCCCCGCCCGCGGGGTCGCGATCGTCCGGGCGCTGCTATACAGGACCCATGCCACGCGTCGCCCCCTTCCGCGGCCTGCGTTACAGCCCCGAGGTCGCGGGGCCGCTTCCGGCCCTCACCGCGCCGCCGTACGACGTTATCAGCGAGCCGCGGCGCGACGACTACCGCACGGCCAGCCCGTACAACGTCGTGCACCTCGACCTCGCCGAAGGGTCGATCGACGCCGATGCGACCGACAACCGCTACGCGCGTGCGGCCACGCTGCTGGCGTCGTGGCGAACCGAGGGAGCGCTCATTCAGAGCGAGCGACCTTGCTACTACTCCTACGAGCTGTCATGGCCCGCCGGCGAGGAGCCGGCCGGCCGCATCCGCGGTGTCCTCGTGGCACTGCAGCTCGAGCCGTGGGGCGGCGCGGTGCTGCCGCACGAGCACACGATGCCGGGACCCGTCGCCGATCGGCTCGAGCTGCTGCGCGCCACGGGCGTGCACCTGTCTCCCATCTACGGCACCGTCCCGGGTCCGTGCCCGGAACTCGCCCGCCTGTTGGATCGCGTCGTCGCGAATGACCCGCTCGAGGCGCTAACCGACGAAGAAGGCGTCACACACCGGCTGTGGGAAGTGCCGGCGTCCGAGCCGCTCGATTCCTGGCTCGCGGATCAAGCGCTGTTGATCGCGGACGGCCATCACCGCTACACCACGGCGCTCGCGTATCGCGACGAACGGCATGCGACGTCGGGTCCGGGGCCGTGGGACACGATCTTTGCGTTCGTCGTCGATGCGGGAACACAAACTGTGCCGGTGCTGCCCTATCACCGAGTGCAGGTGGCGGGGCCGGTGCCGGCCATCAACCGGCCCCTCGCCCGCGAGGATATGCAGCGCGGCGTGCTCGACGATCCCCCGGTGGTCGGCTTGATCGTCGGCAACGGCGCCGGCGAGCCGACGTACGGACTCCTCCACCTTCACGGTGGGCCGCCCGCGGTCGAGGCGCTACACACCGAAGTACTCGATCGCAGTGCGCCGGGGGAAGCGCTGCGCTTCACGCACAGCTTCGCCGACGCCGACGCCGCCGTCCGTTCCGGTGAGGCGACCGCGGCATATGTCCTGCCGCACACGACACCCGGGCGCATCATGGCTGCCGTCAACCGCGGGGAACGGCTGCCGAGAAAGTCGACGTTCTTCTGGCCCAAGCCTCGGTCGGGCCTGCTGTTCATGCCGGTTCGCTAGCCGTTCCCGACCGTCACCGCTCCCTTCTCGTTCGAACTCGACGCTGGGTCGAGCCGCTTGATGCCCGTGGCGACCACTTCCGTGAGGCTCCGCGCGCCGGCTCCGGACCGGTAGAAGCGGCGGACGAGTTGCCCGTGCACCAAGACGGAGTCGCCCTTGGCGATCGTCTCAATGGTCTGGGCACCGATCGTGGCGTGCCACGCCGCGACCGGGAGAGGGAGGAGACGTCTGCCCGTCTCCGGAACGGAGATCCGTAGCTCGGTGACCTCGTCGCCCGACGGCATGCGCCGGGTGACGGGCTCGGCCGCCACGGTCCCCGCCAAAACGACGACGTTGACCGTGACCATCTACGTCCTCCTTCCGCGCTCGAACCCTAGCGGGAGGTGCCGACACGACCGGCCGCCGCGACCACGCGCTCGACATCGTCGCGCCTGCGAGACTTCGCGACATGGCTCCCCAACCCCGCCCGGTCGCCGAGGGCATACTCGCGATCGACACCGTGATGGCAGGCGAACGCGAGCTCAACGCCGTCTATCTGGTGGCCGCCGCGGAGCCGTGCCTCGTCGAAACCGGGCCGCAGGCAGATCACGATCGCGTCCTGGCGGGGCTCGAGACCCTTGGCATCGGCGCGGACGATCTCGCCCACATCGTCGTCACCCACATCCACATGGATCACGCCGGCGGCGTCGGATCGCTCCTCGAGGCGTATCCGGGGGCGCAGGTCTGGGTGCACGAGGTCGGCGCACGCCATTTGGTCGATCCGACCCGCCTGATCGCGAGCACCGCTCGCACCTACGGCCCCGCACGAATGCACACCCTCTACGGCGACATGGTCCCGTCGCCCGCGGATCGAGTGCGCGCGGTGGGCGACGGCGACCGTCTCGAGCTCGGGAATCGCGCGCTCCGGGTCGTGCACACGCCGGGACACGCCTCCCACCACGTCGCGCTCTTCGACGAACAGACCGGCGCCCTGTGCACCGGCGAAGCCATCGGGTCCTACTTGCCGTGGGCGGATTGCTTCCGCCCCGCGCTGCCGCCTCCGGAGGTGGACATCGAGGCCGCGCTCGCGTCGATCGATCGGATGCGCCAACTCACGCCGACCGCGCTGCTGACGTCGCACTTCGGACCGGTCCCCGATCCGGCTGCCGCCTTCGCACGCGCAACGGAGCGCATCACGGGGTGGGCGGCGACGGTGCGCGAGTTGTTGCAGGCCGACCCCGCTGTCTCCGAGGAGACCGTCGTCGCGGCACTCGCCGCCCTGGCGGCGTCCGAATTCGAGGCCGACGCCCACCGCCCGTTCGAGGCCGCGCGTTACGACGCGCTCGGATCGGTCGGCATGAACGCCCAAGGGCTCACGCGTTACTGGCGCAAGCGCTGGGAACGCGAGGCCGAAGAAGACGCCTAGCCGAGCGCCGCCAGGCGCTCGGCGGTATCGAACGCACCCGTGTCGTGCCGCATGATCTTGCGGAACTCGTCGGCCGCTTCCTCTGTTCTGCCGGCCTTCTCGAGGATGTCGCCGCGCACGTACCACAGACGCAGGGTGTAGTCGCGCGCGAGATCCTCACGTGTGCGCGCGCGAGCAAGCAGCGCGAGCGCCTCGACGTAACGCTCGCGATCGGCGAACGCCGAAGCGGCCACGATCACCGCCTCGGCCTTGGCCTCATCGGGAGCGCCGCGGTCCCGAAGCACCTCGTCGGCAAGGGGCACCGCCTCTTCGGGCCGCCCGAGTGCGCGGTAGCAGTCGGCGATCAGGTGGTTCTGGTCCGAACTGCCCGTCATACGGCGGTACGCCTTGAGCTCGGTGACCGCGTCGCGCCAGCGCTCCACGCCGTAGTAGGCCATCCCGAGCACCTCACGGACCGACGCGGTGCGCGGAGCGAGGACCTTGGCCTTCTCGGCTTCACTGACGGCCGCGGCCGCATCGGATCGCTCGAGCAGCTCGATCGCCCGCCCGAGACGGGCGGCCACCTCCGACTGACGGTTGGGTCTGGTCGTGCGCTTGAGGTCCTCCTCGACGTCGCGAGGTAGCGGCGCCTGTTTGGAGGGCGTGCCTTTGGGTCGAGCGCCGGCGCGCGGCTGCAGGGGCTTGGGCATGCCCCGAGGGTAGTGGATGGGGAAATAGAACGGGCCGCCCGAAGGCGACCCGTTCGAAGATGTCTCGGCAGCGACCTACTCTCCCACCCAGTCGCCCGGGCAGTACCATCGGCGCAGGAGGGCTTAACTTCCGGGTTCGGGATGGGACCGGGTGTCTCCCCTCCGCCATGGCCACCGAAACGCGGTGTCCGCAAAGCGGACGTGGTCGAGAGTGCGGCCCTCGGAAACCCGAGAACCAGATAGCGAGCGCGAGCGGGTAAAAGTCAAGTCCTCGGGCTATTAGTACGGGTCAGCTCCACGCGTTGCCGCGCTTCCACTTCCCGCCTATCGACCTGGTGGTCTTCCAGGGCCCTTACCTGGTTACCCAGTGGGAAACCTCATCTTTGGGCGAGCTTCGCACTTAGATGCTTTCAGCGCTTATCCCTTCCGAACGTGGCCAACCAGCCATGCCGCTGGCGCGACAACTGGCACACCAGAGGTTCGTCCGCCCCGGTCCTCTCGTACTAGGGGCAGCTCCCATCAAGTTTCCTACGCCCACGGAGGATAGGGACCGAACTGTCTCACGACGTTCTAAACCCAGCTCGCGTGCCTCTTTAACGGGCGAACAGCCCGACCCTTGGGACCTGCTCCAGCCCCAGGATGAGACGAGCCGACATCGAGGTGCCAAACCCTGCCGTCGATATGAACTCTTGGGCAGGATCAGCCTGTTATCCCCGGGGTACCTTTTAGCCGTTGAGCGACGACCTTTCCACACAGCGTCGTCGGATCACTAGGCCCAGCTTTCGCTCCTGCTCGATCCGTCGATCTCGCAGTCAAGCTCCCTTGTGCCCTTGCACTCGACGCCTGATTGCCAACCAGGCTGAGGGAACCTTTGGGCGCCTCCGTTACTCTTTAGGAGGCAACCGCCCCAGTTAAACTCCCCACCAGACGCTGTCCCCGACCCGGTTAACGGGCCTGGGTTAGGGTCCCAACACATGAAGGGTGGTATTTCAAGATTGGCTCCACGAAGCCCGGAAGCTCCGCTTCAATGCCTCCCACCTATCCTACGCAACATGCGCCAAAACGCAACATCAAGCTAGAGTAAAGGTCCCGGGGTCTTTCCGTCCTTCCGCGGGTAACGAGCATCTTTACTCGTATTGCAGTTTCGCCGAGTCCCTGGTTGAGACAGTGCCCAAGTCGTTACGCCATTCGTGCAGGTCAGAACTTACCTGACAAGGAATTTCGCTACCTTAGGACCGTTATAGTTACGGCCGCCGTTTACCGGCGCTTAGGTTCAAAGCTTCGCAACCGAAGTCACTAACCTCTCCCCTTAACGTTCCGGCACCGGGCAGGCGTCAGTCCGTATACATCGTCTTGCGACTTCGCACGGACCTGTGTTTTTAGTAAACAGTCGCTTGGGCCTGGTTTGTGCCACCAGCTCAGGCTCAGGATGCAAGATCCTTCACCCTACTGTGGTCGTCCTTCTCCCGAAGTTACGGACGCAATTTGCCGAGTTCCTTAACCAGGGTTCTCTCGATCGCCTTCGTATTCTCTACGTGTCCACCTGTGTCGGTTTGGGGTACGGGCACCTTGATCACTCGCTAGAGGCTTTTCTCGGCAGCATAGGATCACTCGCTTCACCTAGACGGCTCGGCGTCGTGCCTCAGGATTGACCTCCCGGATTTGCCTGGGAAGCCTCCCTACACACTTGCCCCAGGACAACCAACGCCTGGGTCGAGCTACCTTCCTGCGTCCCCCCATCGCTGGCCTAGTACCAGGTTGGTCGGTAGCCCCCGAAGGGGTTCCCTTAGTGCCCTGGATTCGGCCTGGGCGCGATCAAGGTGGTACTGGAATATCAACCAGTCGTCCATCGCCTACGACTGTCGTCCTCGGCTTAGGTCCCGACTAACCCTGGGCGGATGAACCTTCCCCAGGAACCCTTGGACATTCGGCGGAGGGGTTCCTCCCCCCTCTTTCGCTACTCGTGCCGGCATTCTCACTTCCGATGCATCCACGGCTGGGTTACCCCGCCGCTTCACGCGCATCGGAACGCTCCCCTACCGATCCTTCGACCTGGACCCAGGCGGCCTCCCGCCAGGGCCGAGTCATATGAAGGATCCCGCAGCTTCGGTGTCGTGCTTGAGCCCCGTTACATCGTCGGCGCAAGACCACTTGACCAGTGAGCTATTACGCACTCTTTCAAGGGTGGCTGCTTCTAAGCCAACCTCCTGGTTGTCTTTGCGATCTCACATCCTTACCCACTTAGCACGAACTTAGGGACCTTAGCTGGCGATCTGGGTTGTTTCCCTCTCGGACACGGAGCTTAGCCCCCGCGCCCTCACTCCCGAGCTCTAGTCCGACGGCATTCGGAGTTTGACTGAGTTCAGTAAGCTTGTAGGCCCCCTAGCCCAATCAGTGCTCTACCTCCGTCGGAGAACGCCCGAGGCTGCCCCTAAAGGCATTTCGGGGAGAACCAGCTATCACCGAGTTTGATTGGCCTTTCACCCCTACCCACAGGTCATCCCCCCAGTTTTCAACCTAGGTGGGTTCGGTCCTCCACGAGGTCTTACCCTCGCTTCAACCTGCCCATGGGTAGATCACTCGGCTTCGGGTCTAGAGCACGCGACTGTTCGCCCATTTCAGACTCGCTTTCGCTTCGGCTACCCGAGAACGGTTAACCTCGCCACGTACCGCTAACTCGCCGGCTCATTCTTCAAAAGGCACGCCGTCACCCCCCTTGGTTGCCCAAGAAGAGCTCCGACTGCTTGTAGGCTCACGG
Source organism: uncultured Actinomycetes bacterium (assembly GCA_963816105.1). Classification (GTDB taxonomy): domain Bacteria; phylum Actinomycetota; class UBA4738; order UBA4738; family HRBIN12; genus AC-51. Next base: position 746,757 of record CAWFJH010000005.1, read on the forward strand.
TTTCAGGTGCTCTTTCACTCCCCTCCCGGGGTGCTTTTCACCTTTCCCTCACGGTACTAGTTCACTATCGGTCGCCAGGGAGTGCTTAGCCTTAGGGGGTGGTCCCCCCAGATTCACACGGGATTTCAGGGGTCCCGTGTTACTCGGGATCCCCACGAGGAGACCGCTCGCCTTTCGACTACGGGGCTGTTACCCGCTGTGGCGGCCCTTTCCATGGCCTTCGTCTAGACGTCGGTTTTGTCACTCCTTGAACCCCCCGACGGAGGTTCGTGTGGGTCCCACGACACCGGGACGGCAACGCCGTCGGGCTTTGACACCGCCCCGGTTTAGGCTGTTCCCCGTTCGCTCGCCGCTACTAGGGGAGTCGCGTTTGCTTTCTCTTCCTCGCCCTACTGAGATGTTTCACTTCGGGCGGTTCCCTCCACATGCCCTATGTGTTCAGGCATGGGTGACCGGGCATGACCCCGGCCGGGTTTCCCCATTCGGACACCTGCGGATCAAAGCTCTCTCGGCAGCTCCCCGCAGCTTTTCGCAGCCAGACGCGTCCTTCATCGGCTCCTGGCGCCAAGGCATCCACCGTCAGCCCTTTATAACTTGACTGTTTAGATGCTCGCGCTCGCTATCGAGTTCTCAAGGTGCCCGAGGGTTCGCACCCTCAAAGCTGAACAGCGTGTGCCGCCGGTGCGAAACCGGCGGCGCCAGTGTCATCAACCTGGAGTCGTCCGATGCCGCCGAACGGATCGCCGGCGGATCGGAGTGCCAATAGGCTCCTTAGAAAGGAGGTGATCCAGCCGCAGCTTCCGCTACGGCTACCTTGTTACGACTTCACCCCAATCGCGAGCCCCACCTTCGACGGCTCCCTCCACAAGGGTTAGGCCACCGGCTTCGGGTGTTGCCCACTTTCGTGGTGTGACGGGCGGTGTGTACAAGCCCCGGGAACGTATTCACCGCAGCAATGCTGATCTGCGATTACTAGCGACTCCAACTTCACGGGGTCGAGTTGCAGACCCCGATCCGAACTGAGCCCGGCTTTCTGGGATTCGCTCCCCCTTGCGGGATCGCAGCCCTTTGTACCGAGCATTGTAGCATGTTTGCAGCCCTGGACGTAAGGGGCATGATGACTTGACGTCATCCCCACCTTCCTCCGGTTTGGCACCGGCAGTCTCCCTAGAGTTCCCGGCATGACCCGCTGGCAACTAAGGACAGGGGTTGCGCTCGTTGCGCCACTTAAGGCAACACCTCACGGCACGAGCTGACGACAGCCATGCACCACCTGTGCAGGCTCCGAAGAGCGCCCGCTTTCACGGGTTTCACCCTGCATGTCAAGCCCAGGTAAGGTTCTTCGCGTCGCATCGAATTAAGCAACATGCTCCGCCGCTTGTGCGGGGCCCCGTCAATTCCTTTGAGTTTTAGCCTTGCGGCCGTACTCCCCAGGCGGGGTGCTTAATGCGTTAGCTTCGGCACGGACGGGGTTGATATCCGCCCACACCTAGCACCCAACGTTTACGGCTAGGACTACCAGGGTATCTAATCCTGTTTGCTCCCCTAGCTTTCGCACCTGAGCGTCAGGTAAGGCCCAGAGATCCGCCTTCGCCACCGGTGTTCCTCCTGATATCTGCGCATTTCACCGCTACACCAGGAATTCCGATCTCCCCTACCTACCTCTAGTCGGGCAGTATCGGATGCAGGCCCGGAGTTGAGCTCCGGGTTTTCACATCCGACTTGCCAAACCGCCTGCGTGCTCTTTACGCCCAATGAATCCGGACAACGCTCGCCTCCTACGTCTTACCGCGGCTGCTGGCACGTAGTTAGCCGAGGCTTCTTCTGCAGGTACCGTCACAATCGCTTCGTCCCTGCCGAAAGGGGTTTACAACCCGAGGGCCGTCGTCCCCCACGCGGCGTCGCTGCGTCAGGCTTTCGCCCATTGCGCAAGATTCCCCACTGCTGCCTCCCGTAGGAGTCTGGGCCGTATCTCAGTCCCAGTGTGGCTGGTCGTCCTCTCAGACCAGCTACCCGTCGTCGCCTTGGTGAGCCGTTACCTCACCAACAAGCTGATAGGCCGCGGGCCCATCCCTCACCGGCGGACCTTTCCCGAACAGACCATGAGGACCGTTCGGAGTATCCGGTATTAGCTCCGGTTTCCCGGGGTTATCCCAGAGTGAGGGGCAGGTTGCCCACGTGTTACGCACCCGTTCGCCACTGATCCGGGGGCCGAAGCCCCGTTCACCGTTCGACTTGCATGTGTTAAGCGCGCCGCCAGCGTTCGTCCTGAGCCAGGATCAAACTCTCCGTAGAGAAACCGATCGGACCTGCGCACAAGGCGCCGGCTCGATCGTGTTCGGTTCCGGAGTTGGCCGACCGCACGAGGCACCGTGGGCCGACCTGTTCCGACCGCCCCGAAGGGCGGCATGTACTGCTGTCAAGGCCGAGACGTGGCGAACCACACCTCGGTCTGACGAGGCACTGGCATTCACACGCTGTTCAGTTCTCAAGGTACGAACGGCACGCTGAACCGCCGTGGGCATTCTGAAGCGTCCACCGCGGTGCGCCGAGGGGAGATGGTAACAGTCCACCTGGAACCGTCAACTCGTGCGTGGGGAAGCCTCCGGGAACCCTTACGGAGTAACAACCCCGAACTTGGCGAACTGGCGGCGCCCAATCTGCCAAACGGAGCCCGCGTAACTGTCGAGGCCTTGCGGAGCCACCAGCGGGATCCGTTCCCGGGTCTCCCGCTCCCCGTTCATGCGCACGGCGCCTGCGGCGAGCTTACGTGACGCTTCGGAACGACTTTCAGCGATGCCGAGGGCCTCGAGGAGGGCCGGCACATAGAGGAATGACGATCCGTCCTCCGCCGTGCGCATTACGGATGCGGGAACCGCGACCTCGGGGACGTCATCGGGCAGCTCGCGCTGCTTGTGCACGCGATCGAACGCCGCCTCGGCGGTCTGCCCCGACCCTGCGCCGTGGTAGAGCTCGACGATCGCGCGCGCCATGCGCCGTTTCTCGGCGTTGGGATGAATCGACCCGTCGGCAAGCCCGGCGACCACCCGGTCGTTGTCGCCCGGACCCAAGTCCGTGCACAGCAGCTCGTACTTCGCGATGAGCCCGTCGGGCAGCGACATGAGCTTGCCGAACATCTCCGCGGCCGGCTCGGTCAGCCCGACATAGTTGTCCAGGGACTTCGACATCTTGCGCACGCCATCGAGACCCTCGATGAGAGGCAGGGTGAGCACCGTCTGCGGTTCCTGACCGTAGGCGCGCTGGACCTCGCGCCCCATCAGCAGGTTGAACGTCTGGTCGGTGCCGCCGAGCTCGATGTCGGCTTCGACGGCCACTGAGTCGTAGCCCTGCAGCAGCGGATAGAGGAACTCGACGACGCTGATCGGTTGGGCCGATTGGTAGCGGCTCCGGAAGTCTTCGCGCTCGAGCATCTGGGCGACCGTGGCGACCGAGGCGAGCGACACCATCGCCGCCGCGTCGAGCGCGCCAAGCCATTCCGCGTTGCCGCGCACCTCGGCGCGCTCGACATCCAGGACAAGGCCCGCCTGCTCGAGATACGTCCGCGCGTTCTCGGCCGCCTCCTCCGCGCTCAGCATCGGGCGCGTCTCGGAGCGGCCGGACGGATCTCCCACCCGGCTCGTGAAGTCGCCGACGATGAGGACCGCGACGTGGCCGGCGTCCTGGAACTGTTGCAGCTTGCGAAGCACGACCGTGTGACCGAGCGTGAGGTCCGGGCGCGAGGGGTCGATGCCGAGCTTGACTCGCAGCGGCCGGCCAAGCGCAAGCTTGGCCTCGAGGCCGTCGCCGGGGATGACCTCCGCGGTGCCGCTGCGCAGCAGATCGGGCTCGGCCGCCATCGCGCGGATGGTACCAGTGCCTCCACGGAAACCCGCAGGTCGGGGGGTACCCTTGCCGCGATGGTGAAGGCCCGGGGGCCGCTCGCCCTTTTTTGTGTGCTCGCCTTTGTCGCGAGCGCGTGTGATCTTCCCCGCCTCGAAGAGCAGCGGGAGCGTCCGCTTGCCCAAACGACGTTCGTCTACACAAGCAACGGGTCGCTGATCACGCCGCTGCACGCGGCGGAGGATCGCGTGGTCCTGACCGAGGACCAGATGACTTCCGACGTGCGAAACGCCACGGTCGCCATCGAGGATCGCCGTTTCTACGAACACCCCGGGGTCGACCTGCACTCGATCCTGCGCGCCGCGGCCATGGACCTCAGTCACGGGCAGGTGGTCGAAGGCGGATCCACCATCACCCAGCAGCTGGTCAAGAACCTCTACACCGGCGGTGCCGAGACCCTTCGGCGCAAGGTGGACGAGGCGGCGCTGGCGATCCAGATGGAACAGCGGTTCTCCAAGGACGAGATCCTCACGAGCTATCTCAATACGGTGTACTTCGGCGAGGGCGCATACGGCATCGAAGCGGCGGCCGAGACGTACTTCAACAAGCACGCAAGCGAGCTCACGCTGCCCGAGTCGGCGATGCTGGCGGGGCTCATCACCTCGCCCAATCACTTCGATCCGTTCGTTCGCCCGAGCTCCGCGCGCGGGCGCCGCAACGTCGTGCTGCGGATCATGCGTCAGATGGGCACGGTCTCGCCGCGACGCGGGCGGAGCGCGTCGACGGCGCCGCTCGACGTGCATCGCGGCACGTACGAGGACCAATACCCCTACCCCTACTTCATCGACTACTTCAAACGCTGGTTCCTCTCGAACCCGGCCTTCGGTCGCACCTACGACGACCGGTATCGGCTGCTCTTCACCGGCGGCCTTCGTATCACCACGACCATCGACCCAGCCGTGCAGGCCGCCGCGCAGGACGCGGTCTCGAGCGTGCTGTCGTATCCGGGCGATCCAGACGCCGCGGTGACGGTGATCGATCCCCGGACCGGGTTCGTGCGCGCGATGGTGGGCGGCAAGGACGCCGACTACTGGGCGGACGAGTCGGCCGGGCGCGTCAACCTCGCGACCGGCGCGGGGGGATCCGGGCGCCAGACCGGTTCCTCGTTCAAGGCCTATGCACTGGTCGCGGCGCTTGAAAACGGCTACTCCCCCGACACGACGTTTGCCGCGCCGGCCTCGATCACGCTGCCGTTGCCGGGAGGCGGGTCGTGGTCGGTCACCAACGCCGACGGCTCCGGCTACGGCACGCTCAGCCTGCGCACCGCGACCGAGAAGTCGGTCAACACGGTCTATGCCCAGCTGATCCAACAACTCGGCGCCGACACCGTCGTTCGCACAGCCCAGGAGATGGGGATGCGCTGCTGCACCGCCGTTGGTGAGCCGAAGACTCCCCTGCTCGCCGTGGACTCCGCGGTGCTCGGGTCAAACGAGGCGAACACGCTCGAGATGGCGAGCGCCTACGGCACGCTTGCGACCGGTGGGCGTCACGTGGACCCCGTGCCGGTCGAATCGATCGTCGCGCCCGACGGCACAATCCTGTGGCAGCCCAACCCGCAGCTCAAGCAGGTCGTCCAGCCGCAGGTCGCGGCGGCGGCAAACGATATCCTGCAGGACGTCGTCCTCTACGGAACGGGGACCGCCGCCAACATCGGTCGCCCGCAGATAGGCAAGACCGGCACCGATGACAACCACGACAACGCCTGGTTCGTCGGGGCGGTCCCCCAGCTGTCGGCGGCGGTGTGGGTCGGCTTTCACGAGGGGCAGATCCCGATGGAGCCCCCGCGCACCCGCATCACCGTCTACGGCGGCACATGGCCGGCCCAGATCTGGCGGCTGCTGATGCAGCGCGCGACGACGGCGCTCGCACCCGAACCCTTCCCGACGCCCGAGGCGCACTACGTCGCCGTCGCGATCGACACGACGCAGGACCCCGCGTGTCTGCCCAACCAGTTCACGTTGCCGAACCACATCACGATCGTGAACTACCTCGCCGGCACCGAGCCGACAACGGTCTGCACGCAGCCGGACTCCTTGCAAAACGTGCTCGTTCCCTCGGTGATCGGTTTCGACGTGGCCGAGGCCACCGCGACCCTCAAATCCTCGGGGTTCTACGTCCGGCTGACGAGCGAGCCCTCGACCCAGCCGCCCGGCACCGTGATCGGGCAGACGCCGGCCGCGGGCACGTCGCAGCTGCAGACGAGTGTCGTCACCATGACGATCGCGCGCTCGCCGCACGACGGCTAGGTCGGCGCGGGGAGCTCACCCACGGCGACTCGGATTCCAAGAACCGCCACCTGGCCTGGACCCCGACGGAAATCCCCACGCGCTCCGACACCTCGATGCGGCTCGTGGGAACCGGCGTGCCGGACTCGAGACGCAGGTCGCCTCCGTCGAGCAGGTCGGCGCCGTCCGCGACGAGGTCCAGGCCGAACGCCTGGGCGAGCCTTCCGGGTCCCCGGCAGAGTTGGAGCGGCCGGTCAACACCGCGGGCGCCGGCCATCGCCTCGAGCCCCTCGAGCGGCTCGGCCGCGCGGAGCAACACCGCGCCGGCGTGTCCGCGCCGGCCGGTGACGACGTTCAGACAGAAATGCAGCCCGTAGATCCGATAGACGTACAGATGCCCCGCCGGACCGAACATGGCCTCGTTGCGCGGCGTCGGCCCACGGAAGGAATGGCTCGCGGGGTCATCGGGCTCGTACGCCTCTGTCTCGACAATCCTGGCTCGGAGCACGGCGCCGTCCGGGAACCGCCGCACGAGATGACGACCAAGCAGCGCCGGCGCCACGGTGGGTGCCGGCCGCTCGAACCACCGGCGCGACAGCGCCGCGGTCACGCCGGCGCGTCGCCGAGCAGGAAGACCAACAGCGCCTTCTGCGTGTGCAGCCGGTTCTCCGCCTGATCGAAGACGACGGCATGCTCGCCGTCGATCGCGGTGTCGGCGATCTCCTCGCCGCGGTGCGCCGGCAGGCAGTGCATGACCAGCACATCGGGGCTCGCGGCGTCGATCAAGCGTTCGTCGAGCTGATACGGCTGGAAGACGAGCGCGCGCTCGGTCGCCTCCGCCTCCTGGCCCATGCTCGCCCACACGTCGGTGTACAGCACGTCGGCGCCCGTGGCCGCCGCAACGGGATCGGCGCCGATCTCGATCGCGCCGCCGGTCTCGGCCGCGATCTCGCGAGCCCGTTCGACAACCTGAGGAATGGGCGCGAACCCCGGCGGCGTGGCCAGGCGCACCGTCATTGACGCCTTGGCTCCGGCGAGCAACAGCGAATGCGCAACGTTGTTCCCATCGCCCACATAGGTGAGGATGCCGCCAGCGAGCGAGCCACGGCGCTCGCGGATCGTCAGCAGGTCGGCAAGTGCCTGACACGGGTGTTCGAAGTCCGACAGCGAGTTGATCACGGGTACGTCGGCGGCCTCGGCGAGGGCCTCGAGGCGCTCCTGCTCGAAGGTCCGCAGGACGATCACGTCGACATAGCGCGACAGCACGCGTCCGGTGTCCTCGATCGTCTCGCCCCGGCCGAGTTGGAGATCGCTCGACGTCAGCGTGAGCGGGTGCCCAGCGAGCTGGGCGACGCCGACCTCGAACGACACGCGGGTCCGCGTGGAAGCCTTCTCGAAGATCAAAGCTGCCGACCGGCCTGCGAGCGCAGTGGCATGCACCGATCGGTCTGCCTTCATCCGCGCCGCGAGATCGAGCAGGCCCAGCAGCTCCTCGCTCGAAAGGTCGTCGACGGACAGGTAGTCGCGCGCCACGGCGCCGGAGTCTAGCGGCAGGACCTGCGATCCGTGCGCCGGAACCGGCTCAGCCGGTGCGCAGCGCGCCGCCGAGCTCGCCGGCGACCGCCGTGACGACCGCGTCAACGACGACCTGGGCCTCCTCGTCGGTGAGCGTCCGGTCGGGTTCCCGCAGCTCCACGGCGAACGCAAGCGATCGGGTGCCCGGCTCCAGCGGAGCGCCCTCGTACACGTCGAAGAGCAGGCAGCGCGACAGTGGCGCACCGGCGGCCTCGCGGATCACCGCGGCGACCTGTCCCGCGGGGACCGCCACCGGCAGAATGAACGCGAGATCACGGCGAACGGGCGGGAAGCGCGGGACCTCGCGCAGCGCCCGCACGCCCGATGCGGCCGCCGCGAGCGGCGCGAGGCCGAGCACGCACACGCTCACGCGTCCTTCGATCCCCAGGTCGGCTGCAACCCGCGGATGGATCTCTCCGATGACGCCCGCGTGCTGGTCCCCGACGCGAACGAGCGAGGACCGCCCAGGGTGAAACGGCCCGCCGGCCTCTCCGGCAAGCTCCCAGTCATCGATCTCGAGATCGCCCAGCAGGGACTCGAGGATGCCTTTCGCGTCCAGGACATCGAGCGGGCGGCGGTCTTCGGACCACCCCTCGCCGGCCGGCCCGTGGAGCGCGAATCCGGCCTTGCGCTGCTCGAGAAACGGGTCGGCGCGACGGAACGTGGTGCCCACTTCGAAGAGCGCCACGCGTGCGACACCGAGCGACACGTTTCGGGCAACGGTGTGCAACAGCCCGGGCGTGAGGCGTGTGCGCAGGAAACCCTCTTCGGCACGCAACGGGTTGGCCACGATGATCGCGTCGGTATCGCCGAACAGGTCCAGATCGGCCTGCGAGACGAACGGCACCGGGCGAATCTCGCGGAGACCTCCCCGGACGAGGGCGTCCTTCACCGCCTGGGCGAACGCGGTCGTCGCCGGCACGCCGCCTGCGTGCGGCGAGCGCACCAGCGCGCTCCCCACTCGGTCGTAGCCCTGAACTCGGACAACCTCTTCGATCAAGTCGACGTCCCGATCGACGTCGGTGCGGTACCCGGGAACCTCGACGACCACCTCGTCCGGCTCGTCGCGATGCGCCAGGCCAAGCTCGTCGAAGACCGCGGCAGCCTCCTGTGTGGATACCGGGTAGCCGAGCAGCGCGCTCGCGCGGGACGGACGCATCGAGACCCATCTGCGGGCGGGCACGTCTCCCGCCTCGGCGATGCCGGCAAGGACCGTCGCGCCGGTCCAGGCCGCCATGAGCGCCGCACCTCGCGCGGCGCCGCGCTCGAGCCCCTCGGGATCGGTGCCGCGTTCGAATCGGTAGGACGCTTCGGAGTGCAGGTCGAGCCGCCGGGCAGTCCGCAGCACACCGCCGCGCGTGAAGTAGGCGCTCTCGAGCAAGACCTCGGTGGTCGCCGGGGAGACCTCGGACGATTGCCCGCCCATGACGCCGGCAAGCGCGACCGGGCGCTCCGCGTCGCAGATGAGCAGGTCGCCGGGCGCGAGATCGCGCTCGACGTCATCGAGCGTCGTGAGGCGTTCGCCCTCCGTCGCTCGGCGCACCACGATCGCCGGACCCGCCACGCGGGCAAGATCGAACGCGTGCAGCGGCTGGCCGACCTCGAGCATCGCGTAGTTCGTCGCGTCGACGACGGCATCAACCGGGCGCATGCCACATGCGACCAGTCGCGCGCGAGCAAGCAACGGTGACTGCCCGTGGGTGACCCCTCGGACGACGCGTGCCACATATCTCGGACACCCGTCGAGCGCGTCGATCCGCACCGTGGCGACGTCGGCCGCACGCTCGGCCACCTCGTCGATGCGGCGGTCGACATCGCCGAGCGGCACCCGGGCGAGCGCGGCCACCTCCCGCGCAACCCCGAGCACCGACAGCAGGTCGGGGCGGTTGGGCTCGACCTCGATGTCGAGCACCGGCTGGTCGAGCTCGAGCGCACCGGCGAGATCGGTGCCGACCTCGAACCCGGCGTCGTTGAGAACCAGGATGCCGCTGTGATCGGCACCGATCCCAAGCTCGCGGGGCGAGCAGAGCATGCCGTGGGAGACCACGCCGCGAATCTCGCGCGCCCCGAGCGGCTCGTCGAGCACCGGCACGCGCGATCCCGGCGGCGCCCACGGCACGAGATCGCCGGCCTGCATGTTCCGGACACCGACGACGAGCTCGATCTCGCCGGCGCCGTGCTGGATCCGTGCGAGACAGAGCTTGTCCGAGTTGGGGTGATCGCGAACCTCCAGCACCCGCACCACGACGACCCCGGCAAGCCCCGCCCACGGGTACTCGATTCCTTCGACCTTTGCGCCACGCGCCGTCAGGGCATCGGCGAGCGCGCCGACGTTCATCGTCGTCTGTGCGTACTCCCGGAGCCACCCGAGCGGAACCTTCACGGCACCATTCCGAACTGTTCGAGGAAGCGGACATCGCCGTCGACCAGCATCCGCATGTCCGGGATCGCGTAACGCAGAAGCGCGATCCGCTCGACGCCGACGCCGAATGCGAACCCGGTGTACCGATCGCTGTCGTAGCCGCAGTTCTCGAGTACCTGCGGATGCACCATGCCCGAACCGAGCAGCTCGATCCATCCGTTGCCACACACACGGCAGCCGACGCCCCCGCACAGGAAGCAGCTCACGTCGACCTGCGCACCCGGTTCGACGAACGGGAAGTACGCGGGGCTCAGGCGTATACGTCGCTCCGCACCGAACAGGGCCTGCGCCATCGCCTCGAGCGTGCCCTTCAGATGGGCGAACGTGATGCCCTCGTCCACCACGAGACATTCCACCTGATGGAAGACGGGCAAGTGCGTCGCGTCCGCGGTCTCGCGCCGGTACACGCGCCCGGGCGAAACGATGTACACGGGCGGCGGCTGCGACTGCATTGTCCGGATCTGCGCGGCCGAGGTCTCGGTGCGCAACAGGAGTTCCGGGTGCCCCGGAATCGCGACGTACAGGGAGTCCTTCATAGTCCGTGCGGGGTGATCCGGTGGGATATTGAGCGCCTCGAAGTTGTGCCAGTCGTCCTCGATCTCCGGCCCCTCCACCACGCGGAAGCCGAGGCTCGTGAAGACGCCGACCACCTCGCGCTCGACGAGCGTCATCGGGTGCAGCGAGCCGGGGCGGGGGCGACGCCCGGGCAGGGTGAGGTCGACACGGTCGGCCTCGAGCAGGGCGGCGTCGGCATCGGCCTGCAGCGTCTCGCGACGGGCGTCGAGAGCACCGGTGAGCTCGGCGCGGACCTTGTTCGCCCGCGCGCCGACCGTGCGCCGGTCGTCCTCGGCAAGCCCACCGAGGGACTTCTGCAGCTGGCTGAACGGTGCCTTTCGCCCGAGGATCGCGACCTGGGCGGCATCCAATTCATCGAGCGAGGCGGCGTGCGCAAACGCGTCGCGTCCCCGCGCAAGCTCGGTGTCGAGCTCGTGCAGCATCGCGGCGGCGTCCATGGTTCGGCGAGTCTAGCAAGGGGGTTTCGCGCGGCCGGAGCGGCCCGCGGCCGTTAGCCGCCCGCCGGCACGCGCAGGAACAGCTGCAGCCGGTCGCCGTCGAGCCCCGCCCAGGCCGTGCCCCCTTGCGCCTCTGCCACGCCGCGCACCACGAACAGACCGATCTTCGAACCGCCGCCCGAGCCCGGACGGCGCGGCTCGAAGAGCCCGGGCAACGCGTCGACCTCGATCGTTGCGCCGCCGCGCGAGGCCACGATCACCACGTCGCCGCCCTCCCGTGTGGCACCGATCCTGATCGGCCCGTCTGTGGCCCACCACTGCAGCGACTCGTCAAAGGCGAGCAGCGCGGTCTTGAGCCGGGTGGGATCCAGGAAGTACGGTCCCGGATCACCCGCCCATTCGATCGGCGGATGCTCGGGGTCGCGCTGCTGCTGGTCTCGGATCGCCGCGACGATCTCGGCGAGGTCCGCCCGGTCGGGGTACGGCTCCAGCGAGCCCTCGGCGATCCGCGCCGCATCCACCAGCAGCCGAAGGATCTGGTCCATGCGATCGGCGTCGTGCACGATCCCGCCGAGCATCATCCGGCGTTGGTCCGCCGACATGTCGCCCCAGCGCTTCTCCAGCGCATAGCCGAAGCCCTTCATCGCGGTCAGCGGCGAACGGATGTCGTGCGCGGCGGCGCTGATGAGCGAGGACAGCGAGGCGCCCGCCGCGGCGTGGCGCCGGGACCACTCGAACAAGCACACGGTCGCGGCCGCGGCGAGATTGAGCGATTCCGCCCGGCCGGCGTGGGGGACGCGGACGGTCGCATCGGCAAGCCGGACGATCTCCTGAGGCAGGCCGTGCGCCTCGTTACCAAAGACGAACGCCGTGGGAGCGCCCATGTCGGTCGCGTACAGCGGCTCGCTCCCATGCGCATCCATGGCGACGATTCGGTGCCCCGTCGCCCGGAGCGCATCGACGGCGTCCTCGGTGGCGACCTCGCGGGCGACCGGCAGATGGAAGATCGAGCCCGCCGATGCCCGGATCGTCTTCGCGTTGTACACGTCGACCGAGGAGGACGTGAACACGACGCCGGCCGCGCCGGCGGCGTCGGCTGAACGAAGGATCGTGCCCGCGTTGCCGGGATCGCGGACCTCGTGAAGGACCGCGACGCATCCGCCCGGTGGCATGGCCTCGACCGGGACATCGACGAAGGGCGCGACGCCCACGAGCCCCTGGGGCGTGACCGTCGACGTGATGCGCCGAAGCACCGGCGTGGCCGCCTCGACGACGTCGACTCCCTGCTCGCGAGCACGAACGACAAGCTCGTGGAGCACGTCGTCGGCGAACAGCGTCTCGAGGGCTGCCGGCCGCTCGTCGAGTGCTTCACGCACGCCCTGTGCGCCTTCGACCAGGAACCGACGGTCCTGCTCTCGCAACGCGCGCTTGTGCAGCCGCACGGCGGCGGCAACCTTCGGGTTCTTAGTGCTGGAGATCACAACGGCCCCCGGCGCTCCGGTCGTCCGGAGTCTAGCCTTGGGGGTCTCGCGAACGGCGCCCGGCTCAGGCCGCGGCCGTCGCGAGCGCGTCCTTCGCCTGCTGCACGAGCTGCGAGAACGCGCCCGGGTCGTGCACGGCGAGGTCGGCGAGGATCTTGCGATCGACCTCGACGCCCGCGGCCTTCAAGCCGTTGATGAACCGGGAGTACGACAGCCCCTGTGGCCGCACCGCGGCGTTGATGCGCGCGATCCACAAACGACGGAACTGCGCCTTGCGGTCGCGGCGGTCGCGATAGGCATAGACGCCGGAGTGGCGCACCTGCTCTTTGGCGGCGCGGTATCGGACGCGGCGACTGCCCGTGTATCCCTTGGCCGCCGCGAGGGTCTCACGGCGCTTCTTTTTGGCGTGGACGGATCGCTTCACTCGGGCCATCGGTCACTTCCCCAACAGTCGCTTGATCTTCTTCTGCTCGCCGGTGGACCTGACCTCGGCCATGCCCTCGACACGGCGCCGGCGGCTGCCGCTCTTCTTCGTGAGCATGTGGAGGCCCCCGGCCTTGTGGTGCAGCACCTTGCCCTTGCGCGTGACGCGGAAACGCTTGGACGTTGCGCTGTTGCTCTTCATCTTCGGCATCGCTCTTACCCTTCGTCGGCTGCGGGGGCCGGATCAACAACTGCCGGCGCCGGCGTCTCGTCGGTCGCAGCGCCGCGAGCAAGGTCGCGCTCGGCGCGGGCCTGCTGCTTCGCTTGCTCCTCGAGGAAGCGCCGATTGGGCCCGATCACCATGATCATGTTGCGGCCCTCCTGCTTCGGCATCGCCTCGACGATCGCCAGCTCACCCAAGTCGACGACGAGGCGGTCCAGGATCTTGCGACCGAGCTCCGTGTGCGCCATCTCGCGCCCCCGGAACATGATCGTGACCTTGACCTTGTTGCCCGCCGACAAAAACCGCTCGACGTGCCCCTTCTTGGTGGCGTAGTCGTGCCGGTCGATCTTGGGCCGGAACTTGATCTCTTTCAGGCCGGTCCGCGATTGCTTCCTGCGGGCCTCCTTGTTTTTGACGTCGCGCTCGTACTTGTACTTGCCGTAGTCCATGATCCTGCACACCGGCGGATCTGCTTGCGGCGCGACCTCGACGAGATCCAGATCGAGCGCCCGGGCCTGACTCAGCGCCTCGCGGGTCTCGACGACCCCGATCTGCTGTCCGTCATGGCCCACCAGGCGAACCTGGGGTGCCCTGATCTTGTCGTTGATCCTCGGATCTGCTGAAACCCCGCATCACTCCTTACTGTGGAAAAAGGTGCACCGGCATCGCCGGTGCATGTCGAACACATGTGCGCTGTGACGCCCGAGCAGTATAGGGGGCCGCGCCGACGGGCGTCGACCTCCTCGATCATCCGTCGCCCGGCTCGACGCCGAGGACCGGCAGCCGGTCCTCCTCGGAGGCGTAGCCGAATGCGATCTGCAGTATGCGGCCGGGAGCATCAGGGCCGCAACGAATCCGGTGCGGCTCCTCCGCCGGTACCTGGAGCTCGTCGCCGGGCACGGGCTCGAGCACACGGTTGCCGATCTCGATGGTGAGCCCGGGGTCGAGCACGATCCAGAGCTCGTCGCGCAGGCGGTGGTAGTGCGCACCCGTGTCGCCGCCCGGTACGACCGTCACCAGCCGGGCGGTCGCCGGTTGGTTGAGCGCGTACGTCTGCGTTCGCCCCCACGGGCGATCGACGATCATGAGCTGCCTCGCGGCAGCTGCCGCAGGAGCTGTGCCATTTCGATCGCCACACCGGCGGCCTCCCAGCCCTTGTTGCCGTGCGTGCCCCCGGCGCGGGCCTGCGCCTGCGCCAGATCGTCGGTCGCGAGCACCTCGAACACACAGGGGACGCCGGTCGCACGTCCGACCTCGGCAAGGCCGTGGGCCGCCTCCGCCGCAACCAGCTCGAAATGCGCCGTCTCGCCGCGGATCACCGCCCCCAGCCCGATGACGGCATCGACCGTGCCGCTCGCGGCGAGCCGTTCGGCGATAAGCGCGATCTCGAAGGCGCCCGGCACCCAGACGACCGTGACGTCCTCGTCGCGGACGCCGCCGTTGGCGAGGCCGCCGACCGCGCCCCGGACGAGCGGCTCGGTGACGACATCGTTGAACCGCGCGGCCACGATCGCGACGCGCAGCCCCGCGCCGTCGCCCTCGCCGCGCACCGTTCTCACGCCGTTGCCTCGGGCCCGACGTCGAGCAGGTGCCCGAGCTTCTCCATCTTGGTGCGCAGATACGCGCGATTCTCCGGCGTCGGCTCCGTCTGGAGCGGCAGGCGCTCCTCGATCGATAGACCGTAGCCCTCGAGCCCTGCTCGCTTGTCGGGGTTGTTCGTCAGCAGGCGCATCGTCCGCACGCCGAGGTCGACGAGGATCTGCGCCCCGATCCCGTAATCGCGCTGATCGGCGGCAAACCCCAGCTCCAGGTTCGCCTCCACCGTGTCGCGGCCCTGCTCCTGCAGCTGATACGCACGCAGCTTGTGGGAGAGCCCGATGGCGCGACCCTCGTGGCCGCGCATATACAGCACCACGCCCCGGCCCTCCTCGGCAACGCGTTGCAGGGCGGTGTGGAGTTGCGTTCCGCAATCGCAGCGGAGCGAGCCGAAGACGTCGCCCGTGAGGCACTCCGAGTGCACGCGGGTAAGCACCTTCTCGCCGTCGCCGATGTCGCCGCACACGAGCGCCACGTGCGTGCGACCGTCCACCGTGCTGTCGTAGGCGTGCGCCCGGAAGTCGCCCCACTCGGTCGGGATCGTCGCCTCGGCGACGCGGTGTACGAGCACCTCGCGCTGGCGGCGGTACTCGATGAGATCGGCGATCGAGATCAGCTTGAGATCGAACTCGCCGGCGACCCGGAGGAGTTCGGGCATTCTCGCCATGGTGCCGTCCTCGTTCATGACCTCGCAGATGACACCCGCCGGAAACAGCCCCGCCAGCCGGGCCAGATCGACGGCCGCCTCCGTGTGGCCGGCGCGCCGGAGCACGCCGCCTTCCTTCGCTCGGAGCGGGAAGACGTGCCCGGGCCGGTGAAAGTCCTGCGGTCCGACCGCCGGATCCGCGATCGCCGCTGCCGTGACGGCACGGTCGTGCGCGCTCGTGCCGGTGGTGATGGCGGGCCGGTAGTCGATCGACACGGTGAACGCCGTGTCGTCACCACCGTCGTGCGGCACCATCTGCGGGATCTGCAGCTCGTCCAGCCGCCAGGCGGCGACCGGCAGGCACACGATCCCACGGCCGTGCGTCACCATGAAGTTGACCGCAGCTGGCGTGCAACGCTCGGCGGCGATCACGAAGTCGCCCTCGTTCTCCCGATCGGCGTCGTCGACCACAAGGACGATGCGGCCGGCGCGGAGCTCCTCGAGCGCCTCGTCGATCGTCGCGAACGGGAGCGCCGGCGCGGTTTCGGACACGGATTCGTGCATCGTCAGGACCTTTCCATCAGGCGCTCGACGTATTTCGCGAGCACGTCCACTTCGAGGTTCACGGGATCGCCGGGCGACGCATCCCCGAGCGTCGTCGCGGCCAGGGTGTACGGGATCAGGGCGATCGAGATGCCGTCGTCATGTAGCTCGGCGACCGTCAGGCTCACGCCGTCGACGGTGATCGAGCCTTTCGGGACCACATAGCGGCGAAGCGAGGCCGGCACATCGACGCGGAGCACGCCGCCGCCGGCGGCGGCCGGTTCGAACGCACGCACCTCGCCGACGCCGTCGACGTGGCCCTGCACCAGATGTCCGCCGAGCCGGGCCGCAAGGGTCACGGGGCGTTCGAGGTTCACCGGCCGTCCGGGCGCGAGGCGTCGCAGGCTCGTGCGAGCGAGCGTCTCGTCGCTCAGATCGAACGCCAGGTGCTCGTCGTCGCGTTCGACCACGGTCAGGCACGTGCCGTTCACGGCGACGGATGCGCCGATCGGACTGTCGCCGGTGACGATGGTGCAGGCCACGGACAGCCGACCCGGCCCGGCGGCGAGCACGGTGCCGCGCTCTTCAACGATCCCGGTAAACATCGGCCTCCACTCGCAGGTCGGGCCCGACGCGCTCGACCCCCGTGATCGTCACCGGCCGAGCGTTCTCGACCGGCCAAAACCCGTCCCCACCGAGCACGCCCGGTGCGCCAGCACCGCCAAGGAGGACCGGCGCGACATAGGACACGATGCGGTCCACGACGTCGTCGCGAACAAAACTCCACGCGAGCGTGCCGCCACCCTCGAGCAGCGCGCCTTGGACGTCGCGCTTGCCGAGGTGCCGAACCACGGCCGCCGGCGAAACTCCGCCTCCCTCGTCGGGTTCGAGCGCAACGACCTCAGCCCCGGCCGCCTGCCAGGCGCGAACCCGCTCCTCTGGCGCACGGTCGGTGGTCGCCACGAGCGTCGGCGCGGCGTCGTCGAACGCCGTCGCGGTCGAGGGGATCCGCCCGGTCGCGTCGACGAGTACGCGCAGGGGCTGCCGCGCCTCGGGCGACTCGGGCGATCGAGCGGTCAGCGCGGGGTCATCGGCACAGACGGTGCCGGCGCCGGCGATGACGGCGTCGGCCCAAGCACGCAGCCGATGGGCGTCGGCCCGCGCCTCGGGCGAGGTGATCCAGCGGGACGAGCCGTCGGCAGCGGCGGTCTTGCCGTCGAGCGACGCGGCGTTCTTCCACACGAGGAACGGCAGGCCCGTCGTGATGTGCCGCTCGAAGGCGGCGTTCAGCCGGTGCGCGGCGTCGGCCAGCACGCCGGCATCGACGTCGATCGCGGCATCGCGGAGTCGCGCGATGCCCCGGCCGTCGACAAGCGGGTTCGGATCGCCGGCGCCGATCACGACGCGGCGGATACCGGCATCGATCACCGCCCGCGTACACGGCGGCGTCGACGCGTGGTGATCGCAGGGCTCCAACGAGGAGTACAGAGTGGCGCCGGCGGCGCGCTCCCTCGCCTCGGCCAGTGCGCGCACCTCGGCATGCGGCGCGCCGCGAGGCCCCTCGTACCACCCTCGGCCCACCACGGCGCCGCTTGCATCGACGACGACGGCGCCGACCATCGGATTGGGCGAGACCCGGCCCCAGCCACGTTCGGCAAGCGTCAGAGCCTCGCGCATGTGGTCGGTGTCGGTTCGTGTCTCCATGCGCTCCCCCTCGACCGGGGCGTGGAGAACACGATCGACGCCGCCGCGGACGCGGCGGCACGACGTGCCCTGTTCCCTCTCATCCCGACTCTCACGGTCGGTCCCGGAGTTGCACCGGGTCCACCCACCGCTGGCGGCGGCAGGGTCGCGGACTGTTACCGCCGGTGGGGAATTGCACCCCGCCCCGGAAACAGGCTCCGGCCAGTATAGGCCGCGTCGCGGCGAGGGGGAAAGCCGCCAGGGGGCGGCGGCGGGCTTAGACGTCGGTACGGCGGTCGACCGCGTAGGAAGAGCCGTGCTCGCGCTTGGCGAAGGACTTCATCTCGGTCGCCACCGCGACCGCCTCGCCGTAGTGCGCGAAATGCCGCTTGGAGGTGCTTGCGATGCCGATGGAGACCGCGACGAGCGGGATGTCCTGGACGACGCCCTTGCGGTCCTCCATCCGGACGAACCCGCGCTCGAGGTCTTGGGGGTCGTAGAACTCCGCACGCGCCTCATCGAACCGCTCGCAGATCCGCACGGCGACGTCCTCGGCGCCGTCGGGGTCCACGACCGCGACGAAGTCGTCGCCACCGACGTGACCGACGAAGCCCTCCGAGCCCGA
Organism: uncultured Actinomycetes bacterium; assembly: GCA_963816105.1. Taxonomy (GTDB): domain Bacteria; phylum Actinomycetota; class UBA4738; order UBA4738; family HRBIN12; genus AC-51. The sequence continues at coordinate 765,112 of CAWFJH010000005.1, forward strand.
TCCCTCAACCACGGCATCCTGGATCATCCGGGCGGTCGCCTGGATCAGCCGGTCGCCGCGAACGAACCCCTGCTGGTCGTTGTAGGTCTTGAAATTGTCCAGATCGCAATACAGGACCGCGAACTCGCGGCCCTCCCGCACCTGCCGTTCGATCTCCTCCTGGATCCGGATGTTGCCGGGAAGCCCGGTCAGGGGCGAGAGGTTGCGCATCTCCTTGGCGCGCCGGAGCGTGCCCTTCACGCGCGCCAGCAATTCGATCGGATCGAACGGTTTGATGATGTAGTCGTCGGCCCCGGACTGCAGCCCGGTCACCTTGTCGGCCGACAGCGCCTTTGCGGTGAGCATGATGATGCTGGTGTTGGCCGTCTGGGGATTCCGCCGGAGGCGCTGCGCCACCTCGAACCCATCGATCCGCGGCATCATGACGTCGAGCAGCACGAGATCGGGCCGGAGCGTCGCCGCGCGTGTGAGCGCCTCTTCGCCGTCAGCCGCCACCGTCACCTCGTAGCCCGCGGAGCGCAGGTTCACCTCGACGAATCGGGCGATGTCCGGATCGTCATCGACGACGAGGATGGTCTCAGGCACGCGCCGACGCTCCCTCGGCGATCGCGGCGAGACCGCGCGCCGCCGCCGCCGGATCGGGCTGCGCAAAGATACCCGAGGCCGCGATGAGCACCGTCGCGCCGGCGTCGACCGCGCGTTGCGCATTGTCGACCTTGACCCCGCCGTCGATCTCGAGCGCGACGTCGAGTCCTCGCCGGTCGATCTCCTCGCGCACCGCAGCCAGGCGCTGGTACACGACCGGGTCGAGCTGTTGATAGGACCAGCCCGGGCGGATGCTCATCAGCATGACGTCGTCGACGGACTCCAGATACGGGAACGCCGCCTCGACCGGGGTTTCCAGGTTGAGCGTCAGGCCCAGGCCCAGACCGGCGGCGCGCGCGGCCGCGATTGCCGGCGCGGGGTCGGCCACGGCCTCCATGTGGAAGCTCACGATGTCGAGCCCCGCTTGCCGGAGTTCCTCGAAGTAGCCGGCCGGGGCCTCCACCATGAGGTGACCGTGCAGGGTCCGCTCGGTGATCGGTCGCATGCTCTGCACGATCACGGCGCCGAGCGCGATCGGTGGAACGAAGTGTCCGTCCATGATGTCGATGTGGAACACGCCGACGTAGGGCTCAACGGCGGCGACCTGCGCGCCGAGGTTCGCAAAGTCGGCGGCGAGGATCGAGGCGGCAAGGGTCCCCATGTCCGGCCAATGGTACCGGGCGAGGCCACACCCACCTAGCGGCCGAGGACCGACGACGTGCGCTCGAACGCGGCGACGAACATCCCGTCGCATCCGTGGCGGTGCGGCCACAGACGATGCCGCTCCTGGGCGCCGTCGGGGCCGTCGGTGGCCACCGGGCGCACGTCGCGGCGCGTTCGCAGGAAGGCGTCGCATACCGCGTCGGTCTCCGAGCGGGTGAAGGTGCACACCGCATAGACCAACCGGCCGCCGGGACGCACGGCATCCGCGGCGGCGGTGGCGATGGCGAGCTGGCGGGCGGCGAGCTCGGGGAGCCGCCGCTTGGGAACCCGCCACAGCAGCTCGGGACGCCGCCGGGCCGAGCCGATCCCGCTGCACGGCGCGTCGACCAGCACGCGATCGAATCCATCGTCACGAACCGCAGGCGCCGACGCGTCCTGGACGGCCAGCCACGCTCGTGCCCGCAGGCGTTCGGCGCTCGCGCTGATCAAGCCGACGCGCGAGGCCGAGCGGTCCGCACCGAGCACCCGTCCGTCAGGCCCGACGAGTTCGGCAAGGTGCAGCGTCTTTCCGCCGGGTGCGGCGCACGCGTCGTAGGCGCGATCCCCGCTCTGCGCGTCGAGGACCCGGGTGACGAACGCCGAGGCCTGATCCTGTACGGCGAAGCGGCCCGCATCGAATCCCGGCAAGAGCCGAGGGTCACCCCCGCCGATCGTGAGGCACGCCGGGTCCACCTCGCCGATCGCCGCGTCTACCCCCGCCGCCACAAATTCCTCGTGAAGCATGAGCGCCGCCGTCGCGCCGCCGACCGCGCGGATGGTGAGCCGCGCCTGCCGCGCGAGCGCTGCCGCGGCGTCGTCGGCCTCCTCGCCGACGAGCGCCCGGAGCTCGTCCACGGCCCACGGCTGCAGACCGGTTCGCATCGAGACGGCTTCGGTGTCCTCTCCCACGGGCGGCGAAGGCGGTTCGGTCGCCAGCCGGCGAAGCACGGCGTTGACGAAGCCCCGTTCCTTGCCGGGAACAAGATCGACCGTCGCGGACACCGCCGCGTGCGGAGCGACATCGGCGTCGAGCAGCTGATAGGCCCCGAGACGAAGGGCCTGTCGCGCCAGCGGCGTGATCCGTTCCAGAGGTCGCCGGGCGGCCACGGCGATCGCGGCATCGAGCGGCAAGCGCCGCCGCAGTGTGCCGTATGCGAGCGACATGGCGAAGGCCCGGTCGCGCGTATCGAGCCCGGAGCGATCGAGCGCCGCCGGCAGGACGCGGTTCGAGTAGGCGCCCTCATCGATGACGCGCGAGATGACGTCGAGCGCCACCGCGCGAGCCGACGCCGCGCTCATCCGAGCCGGTCGCCGGGGCCGAACCGCGCGCCGCGCGCCCAGGCCGCGGCGCCCATCCGCTTGCGGCCGGCCGGCGCGACCGCCAGCAGCCGGACGACATCGTCGCCGGTCGCGACGAGCACCCCGTCGTCGTCGGCGCCGACGACGACACCCGGGTCGGCGTCCTCGCGGACATCCTGCGTCGTCGCGAGCGAGAGGATCTTCACCGGTTGTCCGCGAAAGGTCGTGGTCGCTCCCGGATCCGGGGCGAGCCCGCGGACGAGCCCGGCGATGACGGAGGCGCGAGCTCCCCAATCGATCACCCGTTCTGCAGGCCCGATTCGCGGTGCGGCCGTCGCCGCGGTGTCGTCCTGTGGCTCGGCCTCGGCGGCGCCGGTCTCGATCGTGCCGAGCGTCGCGACCAACTCGGTCGCGCCGACCGCGGCCAGGCGCATCCCGAGGGACCCCGCGTCGTCGTCGGGCCGGATCGGCTCCGGCCGCCGGCGAAGGATCGGCCCCGTGTCCAGGCCCTCGTCCATCCGCATCACCGTCACCCCGGTGGTCTCGTCCCCCGCCATCAGCGCGCGCTGCACCGGTGCGGCCCCACGCCATCGCGGCAACAGCGAGAAGTGGAGGTTGACCGCCCCGTGTGGCGCGATCGTGAGCTCGGCGGGGCGCAGGAGCTCCCCGTAGGCCACCACAACGAGCACGTCGGCGTGGGCATCGCGAAGGGCGGCGGCACCCGCCCCGTCGCGTACCCCGTCGGCCTCGGTGAGCGGGAGGCCGCGCGCACGCGCGGCCTCCGCGACCGCGGTCGGGCGGAGGTTTCCGCCGCGGCCCGCCGGCCGCGGCGGGTTGGTCAGAACCATCGCGACCGCCAGGCCCGGATCGTCATCGATCGCCTCGAGTGACGGCACGGACCACGGATCGTTGCCGAGGAACACGACTCGCAGGCTCACCCGCCGCAGGATAGCCCTCGCCTAGCGGCGCTTGCGGGCCGGGCGGGGCTCGGCCAGACCGAGCTCGAAGCGGCGGAGGTCGGCGAGCACGGCCTTGCGGCCGTCCTCGTCGAGGCGGTCGATGTAGAGCTTCCCGGACAGGTGGTCGGTCTCGTGCTGGAGGATCCGCGCGAGCAGCCCCTCCCCGACCAGATCGAGCGGCTTGCCCTTTTGATCCAGCCCGCGGCAGCGGATCCGCTTGGCGCGCGGCGTCAGGTGGTACGGCCCGGGGATCGACAGACAGCCTTCCTCTTCGATGCTTTCGCCTTCGGGCTCCAGGAGCTCCGGGTTCGCCATGCACATCGGGCCGTGCTCGCCGTCGTCGAACACGAACAGCTGGAGCGAGACGCCGACCTGTGGCGCCGCCAGTCCGACACCGGGGGCGTCGTACATCGCCTCGATCATGTCCTTCACGAGATGTCGCAGCGCGCGGTCGAACCGCTCCACCGGCTTCGACGGCTCGCGGAGGACCGGGTCGCCAAGCGTTCGGATCGGCAGTTGCATGGATGTTCCTCTCGCAGGTGCACTCAGATGTGTGGATCGGCCTCAACGCGCTCGACGACGCCGGCCGCCGCAAGCGTTCGCATGGCCTTTCCGAACGCCGGGACCCGCGCCGCCTGAAGCGCGAGCAAGCATACCGTTCGCCCTCCGAGCTCCGTGACGAGCGACGTAATCGGCTCGTGCTCGGGAAGGGCCGCCGGCAGCTCGGCGTTGCCCTCCACGCGAAACGTCGGCGCACCGACGGGGAACCCTGCCGCCGCTCGCCGCTCACGCTCGCGCGCGTGGAAGCGGTCCGCGTTCCCGCGAACGAGCGCCTGCACGGCGGGGTCCGACGGATGCGAGCTCTGGACGATGACGCGCCCGGTGGGCCGCGCCCAGCCCGCCGCCTCCATCCAGACCGCGAGCGCACGCTCCTGGGCCGTCAGGCCCGGACGCCGGGCGGCGAGGTCGGCATCGAGCACGGCGACGAGTTCGAGACCGGCAGGACCGAGGTCGCGAACCGCCTCAGGACCGCCGATCAGGATCTCCCCGGCCGGATCCGGCAGACGCGGCCGGTCGACGCGGGCGACCGGCACGCCGGCCGTGCGGGCGACCCACTCCTCCACTCGTTCGGCGCCGCCCCGTCGGATGCCGAAGGACGTCGCGCCGCAGTTGGCGCACCGGCCGGGCTGGGAACACACCACACACCGGACCAGGCCGTCCTCTGCACGAAGCAGCCCGCCGCACGCGGCGCAGGCGGCGGGCGCGCCGCATGCGCGGCAGACCTGGGCGATCCCGTAGCCGGGCACCGGCGCGAACACGAACGCCCGGCGCACGTTCGAGAGCGCCTGCACCACGCGGGGCGCCCGGCCTTCGGTGCCGGGACGCACCACCTCGACTTGGGGCCATCGGCGTTCGCGGGGGGCGGCAACCGGCAGTCCGAGCGCGGTGGCCTCTGCGGACGGGCAGATGGCGAGCAGCACACACGTCGGCGCGCCCGCGGCCGCGGCTCCAGCGCCGAGGCGCGTTCGAGCGAGCGCAACGTCGCGCGCGTGGTAGTACGGCGCGCGATCCTCCCGCAGCGCCGGATGCGACTCCCGGCACACGAGGACGAGCCCGAGGTGGGACCGGATCGGGGCGAAGACGGCCGAGCGGGTGCCGACCACGACGTCGTAGGCACCCTCGCCGATTGCGAGCCATTGCCGGTAGCGCTCGCGGCGGCCCCCGCCGAGGAACTGCACCGCGCGATCGCCGAAGGCCGCGGCCAGCGCGGCGGCCGTGGCGGGAACGGGATCGGCCTCCGGCACCACCACGAGGGCACGACGACCGGCACGCAGGGTCTCCTCGACCAGCGCGACGGCAAGCGCGACCTCTTCCTCGGGCGCCGGACGCAGGATCCACGAGGCGCCGACGCCCTCGCGCACCGAGGCCGCGAGCTCCGGTCCGCCGCGATAGGCATCGAGCAAGCCCGGGGCCACTCGATGACGCGGGCGGGGCGACGGGCGGTTCCCAACGGGGCGCGGGTCGGGCGTGCTCCTCCTCGGCGACTCGTGGCGGAGACAGCGCGCCGAGCACCACGGCGAGCGGGGCGACCGTCCGTTCCGAGACAGCGCGGGCAAGGCCGAGCATGGCGTCGTCGAAGAACCGCACCGGCGAGACCGTGCGCATCACCGGCAGCATTCGGGCCGGCAGGTCTTCGGTCGGACCAAGCACCCAGCCGCGCGTCAGCTTCCCGTGGAACCGGAAGCGAACGTAGGAGCCGACCCCCGCCCCGAGTTCGGACGGCAGGTCGTAGGTAAACGGCTTGTCGAGGGCGAGCAGCGGGCGGTCGATGCAGACGGCGACCGGACCGGCGAGGACCTCAGGCGTCGACGGCGCTCCGAAGCTCGTCGACCCGATCGGTGGCCTCCCAGGGAAACTCCTTGCGCCCGAAGTGCCCGTAGGCGGCCGTCTCGCTGTAGATCGGCCGTGCCAGGTCGAGATCCCGGATGATCGCCGCCGGCCGGAAGTCGAAGATCTCCCAGATCGCTTTCTCGACGGCCGCGGGATCCACGGTCTCGGTGCCAAACGTGTCGACCATCAGCGAGACCGGGTGCGCGGTGCCGATGGCATAGGCGACCTGCAGCTGGCAGCGGTCGGCCAGGCCCGCCGCGACGACGTTCTTTGCGACGTAGCGCGCCATGTAGGCCGCGGAGCGGTCGACCTTGGAGGGGTCTTTGCCCGAGAACGCGCCGCCGCCGTGGGGCGCCATGCCGCCGTAGGTGTCGACGATGATCTTGCGCCCGGTGAGGCCCGTGTCCGCCTTGGGACCGCCGATCTCGAAGCGGCCCGTCGGGTTGACGAGCACGCGCACGCCGCTCGTGTCGAGATCCGGGAACTCGCGCAGCACCGGGTCGATCACCTCGGACTCCACGTCGGGACGAAGCAGCGTCTCGACGTCGACCTCCTCGCGGTGCTGAGCGCTGATGAGCACGGTATCGACGCGCACGGGGCGGTTGTCGGCGTAGCGCACCGAGACCTGGCTCTTGCCGTCGGGCCGCAGATACGGAACGACGCCCGCTTTGCGGACGTCGGACAGGCGCTTGGCGAGGCGGTGCGCCATCGCGATCGGCAGCGGCATCAGCTCGTCGGTATCGCGGCACGCATAGCCGAACATCATGCCCTGGTCGCCCGCCCCTTGATGGTCGAGGTCGTCGCCGGAATGCTCCTCGCGCTCCTCGAGTGCGTGATCGACGCCGATCGCGATGTCGGCCGATTGCTCCTGGATCGCCGTGATGACGCCGCACGTGTAGCCGTCGAGACCGAATCGCGCGTCGGTGTAGCCGACCTCGACGATCCGTTCCCGCACCACCGATGGGATGTCGACGTAGCCGTCGTTGAGCGTGATCTCGCCGGAGACGAACACCACGCCGGTCGTCACGAGCGTTTCGCACGCGACGCGCGCCGTCGGATCGAGCGCGAGCATCGAGTCCAACACGGCATCGCTGATTTGGTCGGCGAGCTTGTCGGGATGCCCTTCGGTGACGGATTCAGACGAGAACAGGAAATCTCGGCTCATGGTCGGCTGAGTCTACCGGCGCGCACCGACGTCGTCAGGACGCCGCGAGAATCGCTGCGACGCGATCCCAAAGCCCCGTCGCAAGCTCGGCTTTTGTCCAGGTCCGGAGCGTCTCGTCGCCGCTGGGACCGACGATGGCCGCCTCGTTGGTCTCGGATGCGAATCCGGTCCCGGGCCGCCCGACGAGGTTCGCCACCACCAGGTCGACACCCTTGCGCGCCCGCTTGTCGCGCGCCGCGTCGACCACGTGGTCCGTCTCGGCCGCGAACCCCACGAGCACCTGCCCGGGCCGGCGCCGCGAGCCGAGCTCGGCAAGGATGTCGGGTGTCGGTTCGAACACCAGGTCCGGCGGGCCCGCATCCTTCTTGAGCTTGCGATCTGCGGGCGCCTTGGGGCGGAAGTCCGCCACCGCGGCGGCCATAACGACGACATCCGACGCGTCCGCGCGATCGAGGACCGCGGCGTGCATCTGCTCGGCCGTTTCGATCTCGACGATCTCGACGCCCGCGGGCGGATGCACGGTACCGGGACCGAGCACCACGGTCACCGCGGCGCCCCGCGCGAGTGCCTCCGCGGCCACGGCCGCGCCCATCCGGCCGCTCGACCGGTTGCCGACGAATCGAACGGGATCGATCGGCTCGTAGGTCGGACCGGCGGTGACCAGCACCCGGCGGCCGGCCAGGTCACCGCGGGCACCTGCGCCGGTCGTGCCGGCCGCCGCGACCACCGCCGCGAGGATCTCCTGCGGCTCGCTCATCCGGCCGACGCCCTCGTCGCCAAAGGCAAGTTCCCCATCGACGGGACCGACGACAACGACGCCGCGCGCGGCAAGCGCTGCAACATTGTGCTGCGTGGCGGGAGCCGCCCACATTCCCGTATGCATGGCCGGGGCGATCACGAGCGGACCGTCGAACTCGAGCATCGTCGCCGACAGCAGGTCGTCGGCCAGACCGTGCGCGAGCTTCGCGATGGTGTTGGCGGTGGCCGGCGCGATCACCGCAAGATCGGTCTCGTGTGCCAGGCGCACATGCAGGGCCTCGCCCGGGACGTCCCACAGCCCGGTGTAGGCGCGGTTGCCGGTGAGGGCAGCGAAGGTCTCGGCGCCGACGAAGCGTGTCGCCGACTCGGTGAGGACGGCCGTGACGACGGCGCCCGCGCGCGTCAGCTCGCGGGCGAGATATGCGGACTTGTACGCGGCGATGCCGCCCGACACGCCCAGGACGATCCTGCGACCCCGCAGGTCCGCCATGTCAGTCGACCTCGACGATCTCCTCTGGACGTTCGTAGGAGATCTTGCCCTCGGCGATCTCTTCGAGGGCGATCGACAGCGGCTTGTTCCGAAGCCCCGTCTCCACGAGGGGCGGCACGAAGTCGCCGCGACCCTCGCCGAGCTGGCTGTAGTAGGAGTTGATCTCGCGCGCACGCTTGGCGGCGACGATCACCAACGTGTACTTGGAGTCGACGGCGGCGAGCAGGTCGTCGATCTTGGGTTCGATCATCGTGCATGCACTCCTGTAGCCGGGATTCCCGCAGGTCAGCGGGTGTGCGACGCCTCGATGATAGCAGCGACCTGCGCCGACGCACGCCCGAGGTCGTCGTTGACGACGACGTGATCGAACCAGGGCGCCTGCTCGAGCTCCCGCTCGGCCGCCTGCAACCGTTCGGCGATCCCCGCCTCGTCCTCGGTTCCCCGGGAGCGAAGCCGCCCGCCGAGGTCCTCGAGCGACGGCGGCACGAGCAGGATCAGGACGGCCTCCGGCGCGTGGGAGCGCACTTGAGCCGCGCCCTGCACGTCGATCTCGAGGACGACGTCACGCCCGGCCTCGATTGCCGTCTCCACCGGGCGCCGCGGCGTCCCGTACCGGCGCCCTGGGTAGACCTCCGCCCATTCGAGAAGCTCGTCAGCATCGACCATCCGATCGAAGCCCGCTTCATCCGTGAACCAGTAATCGACACCGTCGCGCTCCCCCGCACGCGCGGGGCGCGTGGTCGCCGACACGGAGAGGTCGAACGAGTCCGGGCGTGCGTGCAACAGCCGCTGCACCACGCTTCCCTTGCCGACGCCGGATGGTCCGGCAACCACGATGAGCGTGCCGGTACGCACGCGCGCTCCCGACGGTTACTTCTTGCCGAAGCGTGCGAGGAGCTGCTCCCGCTGCTTGCTCCCGAGACCGCGCACGCGCCGCGTCGCGGAGATGTCGAGCTCCTCCATGATCTTCTGCGCACGAACCTTGCCCACGCCCGGCAGCGACTCGAGGACGGTCGAGACCTTCATCTTGCCGATCGTTTCGTCCTTGTCCGCCATCTTGAGGACGTCGGCAAGCGTCTTGCGGTCCGACTTGAGTTCCGCCTTCAGCTCGGCACGCTTCTTCCGTGCCGCCGCCGCCTTCTTGAGGGCGTCGGCGCGCTGCTCCGGGGTAAGCGTCGGCAGGGCCATGAACAGTCTCCTTCGGAATCGATGGACGGTGCGAGAACGCCGGGGAGTATACGCACCGCCTCGGAGTCGGGACAAACCATTCCCAAGGCTGACCTGCGCAAATCAGCCGGCGTCGCGAACGATCATCCGCGCCGCGCCGACCGGATCGGCTGCGGCGGTGATCGAGCGGCCGACAACCAGGTAGTCGGCGCCGTGTTCGATGGCCTCCCGCGGCGTCAGCACGCGCACCTGATCGTGCCCGTCGGTCCCGGCCGGACGGATGCCCGGAACGACGAGGCAGAACGCGCCGCCGCAGACGTCGCGCACGTCGCGCACGTCGGCACCGGAGACCACCACCCCGTCGAGACCGGCTTCCTTCGCCTCCCATGCGAGCGACGCCGGGGACGCGAGTCCCTCACCGCCAAGCGAGGACAGCACCGTGACCGCGATGACGAGCGGCGGATCCAGCCCGGCGTCGGCGGCGCCGCGAGACGCACCGTCGCGGGCAGCGCGCATCATCGCGTCGCCGCCCAGCGCGTGCACGTTGAACATGCGCACGCCCGCGCGCGCGATGTTCGCGCTCGCGCGCTCCACCGTCGTCGGGATGTCGTGCAGTTTGACGTCGAGGAACACGGGCGCGTGCGGCGCGATCGCACGCACGGCGTCGGGACCGAGCGCCGAGAACAACTCGAGGCCAACCTTGAGCATTCCGGCCTCCGGCGCCAGCCGTTCCGCGAGCGCGACGGCCGCGTCGAGATCGGAGACGTCGAGCGCAACGATCAGCGGGTTCGCCGGTCGGGGGATCACTGCGGCGCGCTCCCCGCTGCGGTCGTGACGCCGCGCAGCTGTGCCGTCGACGTGAGCGATCGCCGCTGCAACTCACCCACCAGACCGCGGGCGATCGAGACCGGGGACGCCGGGTCGATCAAGGTCGCCGTGCCGACCTGCACCGCGATGGCCCCGGCTCCGATCGCCTCGATCGCATCCCCGGCGCTGCGGATTCCGCCGCTTGCGAACAGCGGCATCCGCGGGAGGGCCCGCGCGACGTCGGCGATCGCCCGAAGGGTTTGCGGTTTGAGCGCGGGCCCCGACAGCCAACCCGCTCGCGCACCGAGCACCGGCTCGCCCGTCCGTGGATCGACGGCGAGTGCCGGCGGCGACGCCGTCAGCGTCAGCGCCGCCGCGCCCGCGCGGGCGGCCGCGATCGCGAGCGGCGCGACGTCGACGCCTCCGGGCACCTTCGCGATCACCGGGACCAGCGACATGCGCGCGACCGCACCGACGATTTCCGTGACGCGGTCGGCGTGCGCGCCGAGCACGGGACGCTCGCGCTCCTCGTCCGGTCCCGACAGGTACAGCTCGATCGCCGCGACGCCGGCGCGACCGTTGAGCGCGCCGACGAGGCGCACATACTGCTCCAGTGTCGCGCCGCCGATCGACACGACGAGCGGCACGCCGCTGTGCGCCCACAGCGGCAACTCCGTCTCGCAGAAGGCGTCGATCCCCGGGTTCTGGAGCCCGGTGCTCCACACCAGCCCGGCGGGCGTCTCCGCGATACGCGGCGGTGCCGACCCGGTTCGCGCCTCCACCGTGATCGTGCGCGACACCACCCCGCCCAGACGCCGCACGTCGACGAGACGCTGCAACTCACGCCCCGTCCCCGCGCAGCCCGCCGCGACGAGCACCGGCGTCGGAAGGGCGAGTCCGGCCACATCGATGGCGAGCGAGCGCTTCTGGGTGCTCATGCGTCCTCTGCCGTCGGCTCGCCCGGTGCATCGGCACGCACCGAGTCGGCGCTCGTGGACGCGGCGGGCCAGCGCTCCCACACGATGCGCGCAGGGTTGAAGACCGGTCCGTCCATGCAGGCGCGCAGGTGGTCCCAGCCGGTGCCGTCCTTGCTGCCGACCGGCACGGCACACGTGCCGCACAGACCGTAGCCGCACCCCATGCGCTCCTCGACAGCGACCTGCGCCGGCAGCGTCCGTGTCCGGCAAAGCGCCGCGACGGCGCGCAGCAGCGTCGGGCGTCCGGCCGCGTACACGACCTCGATGCCGCCGCGATCGATGGCCCCGGGCAACGCGTCGATGACCGTGCCGCGCTCTCCGAGCGACCCGTCGTCGGTGACGACGGTGACGAGCTGCGACAGGCGCTTGGCTTCGATGGGACGGAACACGCCCTCGAGCGAAGGCCCGCCGATCACCATGTCGACTCGTTTGCCCCGCGCGATCAGCTCCTGCGCGAGGAAGTACAGCCCTGCGACCGACCGGCCCTCGCCGACGAGCAGGCACTTCGTCAGACGTTTGGGAAACGAGAACGGCCGTCCGAGCGGCCCGATGACGTCGATGAACTCATGCGCGCGCCGGTCCGCAAGCCACGACGTGCCCGGTCCGGCGGTCGGCTCGAGCACGAACTCGACCGTGCCTGCCCAGCCACCGCGCCGTGACGATTGATGGATCGTGAGGTGCCGTCGCAGCAGGAAGTCTCGCCCCTCCGGCATCGCCACCGCGACGAACTGACCGGGCCGCGCGCGCTCGGCGAGATCCGGCGCAACCAAGGTCAGCGTGCGGAACGCGCCGACCGTTCGAACCGACAGGATTTCGGCGCGGATGCGCTTCACGGCCCCGGTCCCCTTGCCTCGACGGCGACATCGAAGGAAATGCGCTCCTGGAGCGGTTCGCGCGCCGCGGCCGCGTGGTGCTCTTGGATGGAGCGCGGCTCCGTGGGATCGCCGCGAAGTGCCTCGATGCCACGCACGGCCGCGAAGACGCCGGGCAGGGTCGTGATACACGGCACGCCGGCCGCCGCCGAGGCGGTCCGGATGAACGAGCCGTCGGTGCGAGGCGCCCGGCCGAACGGCGTGTTGATCACGAGGTCGACGCGCCCGGACCGGATGCGATCAACGATGTTGTCGGTTCCCTCGCTCACCTTCGCCACGCGCTCGACCGCGATGCCGGCGCGCTCGAGCACGCCGGCCGTTCCGCCGGTCGCGAGCAGGTGAAAGCCGAGATCGGCCAGACGCTTGGCCGGAAACACGATCGCGCGTTTGTCGCGATTGGCGACACTCACGAACACCGAGCCGGCCACCGGGAGCGCGTGACCGGCTGCCACCATGGCTTTGGCAAGCGCCATCCCGGAGTCGGTGTCGATGCCCATCACCTCGCCCGTGGACTTCATCTCCGGTCCGAGGATCGTATCCACGCCGGGGAACCGGCCGAACGGCAGGACGGCCGCCTTGACGCTCGTGTACGGCAGCGTGCGGTAGTGCGCGGCCTGCTCGGGCACGATGCCCGCCGCACGCAGATCCGCGATCGTTCGCCCGGTGAGAACGAGCGTCGCCACGCGCGCGAGTGAGACCCCGGTCACCTTCGAGACGAACGGTACGGTCCGCGAGGCCCGCGGGTTCGCCTCGAGCACCCAGATCCGCTCGTCCTTGACCGCAAGCTGCAGATTGAGCAGTCCGACGACGCCGAGTCGGCGCGCCAGGCGAACCGCGATCCCTTCGATCGCATCGAGCTCCTCGTCCGACAGCGTCGCCGGCGGGATCTGGCACGACGAGTCGCCGGAGTGCACCCCCGCCTCCTCGATGTGCTCCATCACCGCACCGATGAACACGCCGCCCGCGGTGTCGCAGACGGCGTCGACGTCGACCTCGATCGCACCCTCGAGGAACCGGTCGATCAGGACCGGGTGATCGGGCGAGGCCTCGGCGGCGGTGGCCACGAACCGTTCGAGCTCCTCGTCGTCGTAGACGATCTCCATCGCGCGACCGCCGAGCACGTAGGAGGGCCGCACGACGACGGGGTAGCCGATCTGTGCCGCAACCGCCTCTGCCTCCTCCAGCGTGCGCGCCTCGCCGTGCGGCGGCGCCGGAATCTCGAGCTCGCGCAGGATTTCGGCAAAGCGGCCCCGGTCCTCGGCGAGGTCGATCGCCTCTGGGCCGGTGCCGAGAATTGCGAACCCCTCCTCTTGCAGGACCCGGGCAAGGCGCAGCGGGGTCTGCCCGCCGAACTGAGCGATGACGCCGAACGGCTGCTCGGCACGACAGACGGCAAGGACGTCCTCGGCCGACAGCGGCTCGAAGTACAACCGGCTCGATGTGTCGTAGTCGGTGGAGACCGTCTCGGGGTTGGAGTTCAGCATCACCGAGGCGAACCCCGCCTCTTCCAGCGCGAAGGCCGCGTGGACGCAGGCGTAGTCGAACTCGATGCCCTGGCCGATCCGATTGGGGCCGGCGCCGAGGATGATGACCCGCGGCCGCTCCTCGGGGGCGACCTCCGTCTCGGTTTCGTAGGTGGAGTAGTGATACGGCGTGCGCGCCGGGAACTCCCCCGCACACGTATCCACCGTCTTGAAGACGGGCTGGACGCCGAGCGCGTCGCGATGCCGCCGCACCGCCGCCTCGGAGGCGCCGGTCAGCGCCGCGATGCGGACATCGGAGATGCCCAGGCGCTTGGCATCCGTGAGCTCCTGCGCGCCGAGCGCGTGCAGCGGCCGCCCGGCGAGCGACGGCGTTGCCCGCGACGACGCGCTCGATCTGGTCCACGAACCACGGGTCGATCGAGGAACGGGCGGCGACGTCTTCGACGCTCTCGCCGGCGGCCAGGGCGTCGGCGACGGCATGCAAACGGGTCTCCGACGGGTAGTCGAGCGGGCCGCGGTCGGGTCCGTCCGCGTCGCCGCCCCACGTTCGATCGAGCGAAGACTTTTCGATCCCCCGCCACGCCTTCCCGATCGCCTCGGCGAACGTCCGGCCGATCGCCATCGTCTCGCCGACCGACTTCATGGTCGAGGAGAGTTCGGGCGAGGCCTCCGGGAACTTCTCGAATGCGAACCGGGGAATCTTGACGACCACGTAATCGAGCGTCGGCTCGAACGCCGCGGGGGTCTCGCCCGTGATGTCGTTGCGGATCTCGTCGAGCCGGTACCCCACCGCAAGCAGTGCGGCGATCTTGGCGATCGGAAAGCCCGTCGCCTTCGACGCAAGCGCGCTCGAGCGCGAGACGCGCGGGTTCATCTCGATCAGCACCTGCCGGCCCGTGGCGGGGTCGACGGCGAACTGCACGTTGGAACCACCCGTCTCGACGCCGATCACGCGCAGCACCTGGATCGCCGCGTCGCGCATGCGCTGGTACTCGCGATCGGTGAGCGTCTGCTGCGGCGCCACGGTGATCGAATCGCCCGTGTGCACGCCCATCGGGTCGACGTTCTCGATCGAGCACACGATGACGGCGTTGTCGGCGCCGTCGCGCATCACCTCGAGCTCGAACTCCTTCCATCCGACGATCGACTCCTCGACGAGCACCTCGGAGACCGGGCTCGCCGTCAACGCCCGCGCCGCCGCGGTCGCAAGCTCCTCGCGGTCGTGTGCGAAGCCGCTGCCGCCGCCCCCGAGCGTGAATGACGGCCGCAGGATGAGTGGATAGCCGAGGTCGTCCCCGACGGCGAGCGCCTCGTCGACGGTGTGGGCCACGCCGGCGCGTGGCACGTCGAGCCCGGCGGCGAGCATCGCCTGCTTGAAGCCGCTTCGATCCTCCGCCGTGCGGATCGCCTCGAGCGAGGCGCCCAGTAGGCGCACGCCGAGGCGCTCCAGGTCGCCGGACTCGGCGAGCGCCACGCTCACGTTCAACCCCGTCTGGCCGCCGAGGGTCGGCAACAGCGCGTCGGGCTTCTCGCGCTCGATGATCTGTAGTACCGACTCAGGCGTGAGCGGCTCGATATAGGTGCGGTCGGCGAACGCCGGGTCGGTCATGATCGTCGCGGGGTTCGAGTTGATGAGCGAAATCTCGTACCCGTCGGCGCGCAACACCTTGCACGCCTGCGTGCCCGAGTAGTCGAACTCACACGCCTGGCCGATCACGATCGGCCCCGAGCCGATCACCATGATCCGGTGGATGTCGTCGCGACGCGGCATCAGGCGGTGCCCCCGAGCAACGCACGGAACTCGTCGAAGAGATAGCGGGAGTCATGCGGGCCGGGCGCGGCCTCCGGGTGGTACTGCACGCCGAACGCGGGCACGTCGAGACACCGGAGACCCTCGAGCGTGCCGTCGTTGAGGTTCCAATGGCTGAGCTGGACACGCCCGTAGTCGGTGCGCGCCACGCCGTCGTCGTCGTGGGCCCAGCCGGCTGGATCGACCGCAAAACCGTGGTTGTGGCTCGTGATCTCGATGCGGCCGCTCGCGACGTCGCGCACCGGCTGGTTCACACCGCGATGCCCGAACGGCATCTTGTAGCTGCGCCCGCCGAGCGCGAGCCCGAGCAGTTGGTGCCCGAGGCAGATTCCAAAGATCGGCACCTTGCCCAACAGCTCTCGCACCGCCGCAACGCCGTAGATGGTTGCCGCCGGATCGCCGGGTCCGTTGGACAAGAAGACGCCGTCGAAGGATCCGAGCGCGATCTCCGCTGCCGGCGTGGTCGCGGGAAACACCGTGACGTCCAGGCCGTGGGCGCCCAGCAGCCGGAGGATGGTGCGCTTGATGCCGAAGTCGTAGGCGGCGATTCGATAGCGGGGCCCGGCAAAGGCCGGCGGCGGACCGACGATCTCGCTCGCCTCGTACGGCGCCGCCGTCGAAACGCTGCGCGCCCAGTCGGCCCCCGCCATCCCCGGCGCCGCGCGCACGCGTTCGACGAGCGCCGCCGGGTCGGTCTCGTCGGTGGAGACCGCCGCCCGCATCGCGCCGTGCTCGCGCAGTCGCACGGTCAGCGCGCGCGTGTCGATCTGCTCGATCCCGACCACGCCCGCGGTGGCGAGGAGATCGCCCAGCGAGCCATCGGCCCGCCACGAGCTGGGGCGTCGCGACAATTCGCGGACGCAGAGCCCCGCGGCCTGCACACGCCAGCTCTCGGGATCCTCTTCGTTGACCCCGTAGTTGCCTTGGTGTGGATAGGTCATCGTGATGATCTGCCCCGCATACGACGGGTCCGTGAGGATCTCCTGGTAGCCCGCCATGCCCGTGTTGAACACGGCCTCGCCGAACGTCTCGCCCTCGGCGCCGAACCCGGTGCCGTGAAAGACCGAGCCATCCTCCAGGACGAGCAGCGCGGGCGCGCCCCTCATCGGGTGGGCTTCCCGTCGGCGACCGTCAGCACCCCGCGCAGCACGGTGAAGCGGACCCGGCCGATGAGTTCCTGTCCCGTGAACGCGCTGTTGCGCGCCTTGGAGACGAAGGGGGGCTCCACGACCCAGGCGGCCTCCGGGTCGAACACGACCACGTTGGCGGGGCGGCCAACCTCGATCGGACCGCCGTGCTCGGCCGCACCCAGCACGCGCGCCGGGGTCGTCGACATCGCCTCGATCGCACGTGCGATCGACAGCGTGCCGGGACGCACGAGATGCGTGAGCACCGCTGCGAGCGCCGTCTCGAACCCGATCGTGCCGGGAGGCGCCAGGTCGAACTCGCGATCCTTCTCCTCGACGGCGTGGGGGGCATGGTCCGTGGCGACGACGTCGATCGTGCCGTCGGCGAGGCCCTCGCGAAGCGCGTCGCGATCCTCGGCGGTGCGCAGGGGCGGATTGACCTTCTTGGCCGTGTCGTAGGTGGCGAGGTCCTCGTCGGTGAAGACCAGGTGGTGCGGCGTCACCTCCGCAGTGACCCGGACCCCTTCGGCCTTTGCCGCGCGCACGAGCGTCACCGCTCGCGCCGAGGACAGGTGGCACAGATGCAGGCGCCCGCCGGTCGCCCGGGCCATCGCGAGGTCGCGCGCCACGACGATCTCCTCCGCCTCAGCGGGGCGGCCCGCAAGCCCCAGTGTGTACGAGACCCGCCCTTCGTGCATGTGACCGCCCTCGACAAGCGGGGGGTCCTCGGCGTGATCGGCGAGCACGACCTCGGCCGGGAACGCAGTGGCGTAGCGCAACGCGTTGCGCAACAGCCGCGCGTTCGGGACGCAGTGACCGTCGTCGGAGAACAGCCGCACGCCGGCCTCGACCATCTCCCCCATCTCGGCGAGCGACTCGCCCGCCAGGCCCTTCGTGATCGCCCCCACGGGGAACACGTCGCACGAGCCGGCGGCGAAAGCGAGGTCGCGCACCTCGTGCACGATCGCGGCGTGATCGGTGACGGGCTCGGTGTTCGCCATCGCGGCGACCGCCGTGAAGCCCCCGGCCGCCGCGGATCTGGTGCCGGTGGCAATGGTTTCCTTGTGCTCCTGTCCGGGCTCGCGCAGATGCGCGTGCAGGTCGACGAGCCCAGGAGCCAGGACGAGCCCGCGCGCGTCGATCCGCTCCGCGCCGTCCGCGGCCTCGGGTCCCGCGATCACCCCGCGGGCGATCACCACGTCGCGAACCTCGTCGACCCCGGTCGCCGGGTCGATCACCCGGGCTCCTTCGAAGACGAATGCGCCGCTCACTCCTCGGCCGCCGTCCCGGTGCCGCCCAGCAGCAAGTACAGCAGCGCCATGCGGATGGCGATCCCGTTCGTGACCTGCTCCTCGATGACCGATTCGGGCAGATCGGCGACGTCGGAATCGATCTCGACTCCCCGGTTCATCGGCCCGGGGTGCATGATCGTCGCGTCCTCGGGCAACAATGCGGCGCGCGCGCTCGTGAGCCCGAACAGCCGGGCGTACTCGCGCACGCTCGGGAAGTACTCGAGGCGCTGGCGTTCCTTTTGCACCCGCAGCACATAGCAGACGTCGAGCTTGGGCAGCAGTGCATCGAGATCGGCACCCGTCTGCACGCCCCACGACGGCGCATCGGGCGGGATGAGGGTCGGTGGACCGACCAACGTGACGTCCGCCCCCATCGTCACCAGACCGAACGACAGCGAGCGCGCCACGCGCGAGTGCAGCACGTCGCCGACGATCGCGACCCGCAGGCCATCGAGACGGCCGTGTGTCTCGCGCATCGTGTAGAGGTCAAGCAGGGCCTGCGTCGGATGCTCGTGCGTGCCGTCGCCGGCGTTCAGGACGTGCGCGTCGACCCACCGCGTGAGCTGCAGCGGCGATCCGCTCGAGGAATGCCGGATGACGATCGCGTCGGCGCCCATCGCCTGCAGCGTTAACGCCGTGTCCTTGAGCGACTCTCCCTTGGCGACGCTCGAACCGCCCGCGCTGAAGTTGATGACGTCGGCCGACAACCGCTTGGCCGCCAGCTCGAAACTAATCCGGGTACGCGTCGAGTTCTCGAGAAACAGGTTGACCACGGTACGGCCGCGGAGCGCCGGCACCTTCTTGATCACGCGCGTGCCGACTTCGCGAAACGACGCCGCGGTGTCGAGGATGCGGACGACGTCCTCGGCGCTCACGTCGTGCATCGAGAGCAGGTGCTTGTTCATGCGGCACCCTCCCGGCGGGGCGTCACCGTCACCGCGTCGTGACCGTCCAACTCGGCGACGGCGACGCGGACGTCGTCGGTCCGGCTCGTCGGAACGTTCTTGCCGACATAGTCGGCACGGATCGGCAGCTCACGGTGCCCGCGATCGACAAGCACGGCCAGCTGGATCGCGTGGGGCCGGCCGAGGTCCATCAGCGCGTCCATCGCCGAGCGGATCGTCCGCCCTGTGTACAAGACGTCGTCGACGAGCACGATCGTCGTGCCTGTGATGTCGAACGTGATCCGCGTCTCGTGCACCTCGGGCGCTTCCGCGCGTAGCCCGATGTCGTCGCGGTAGAACGTGATGTCGAGCACCCCGACGGGCACCTGCGCGCCTTCGATCTGCTCGATCTCGACGGCCAGTCGCCGGGCGAGATCGTCGCCGCGATCCGCGATGCCGACCAGGACCACGCCGGCGGCGCCGCCGTTGCGTTCGAGGATCTCG
This sequence comes from uncultured Actinomycetes bacterium, assembly GCA_963816105.1. Classification (GTDB taxonomy): domain Bacteria; phylum Actinomycetota; class UBA4738; order UBA4738; family HRBIN12; genus AC-51. The sequence continues at coordinate 784,386 of CAWFJH010000005.1, forward strand.
TGTGCAATCCGCACGAGCGCTCGCCGGATGTCGTCGGCCTCCAGCACCGCGGCACTCAGATGGCAACGCCTCCCCGAGCACGCGAGGAGGCGGACATGTTGTGACCCATCTGGTGCTCCCTTCCCGGCCTCACGGGACCGGCGTTAAAGGGCTCTTGGCGGGCAGGATACCCGCTCGGCGCCGACTTCACAGGGAAACCATGGAGGAAGGCCACCGTCGGGGCTATCCTTGGAGCACGCTTCCCGGAAGGAAACGACGATGCAGGACTGGATGATCGTGCTCGTAATTGGCGTGGTGGTCATTTTCGGGGCCGCCAAGCTGCCGCAGATCGCTCGCAACATGGGCAAGGCCCAGGGCGAGTTCAAGAAGGGCCTGAAAGAGGGCGCCGATACCGACGCGGAAACCCCCGCGCCCGAGCCCCGCGCCGAGGGCGACCAGCCCGCCTCCTGAAGCTCAGCCGACGCCCTCGTCACGGGCGATTCGACCGAGCACGCCGTTGACGAATCGTCGCGCCTCATCGGCGGACAGTTCCGTGGCGGCCTCCACCGCCTCGCTGATCGCGACCGACGACGGGACGTCGTCGCACCACAGCAGCTCGTAGACCCCGACCCGCAGGATCGTTCGATCCAGCGGCGCCATCCGTGCCACGGACCATCCTTCGGCGTGCGTCTCCAACAACAGATCGATGTCGGGCAGCCGCTCGGTCACGCCGGTCACCAGCTCGGCGGCGAAGGTCGGCACGTCGCGGCCGGCCGCCGCCCAGGCGTCACGGACCGAGGTCGGATCGGCGTCGGTGACGTCGGCTTGAAACAGGATGTCGATCCCGACACGCCGTTCCTGGCGGCGGGTCACGCTCAGCCCTTGACGCGTTCGATGTATTCGCCGGAGCGCGTGTCGACCTTGATCCGCTCGCCGGTCTCGACGAACAGCGGCACCTGGACGACCGCGCCGGTCTGCACCGTTGCGGGCTTGGTGGCTCCCGTCTTGGTGTCGCCCTTTGCACCGGGCGCCGTGTCGGTGATCGCGAGCACGACCGAGGCGGCCAGGTCGACCGCAATCGGCACGCCCTCGTGCATCGACACCTGCGCATCGGCCCCTTCGACGAGGTAGCTCCCCGCATCGTCCATGACCTCGGGCGGCACGTGGATCTGATCGAAGCTGTCGGGATCCATGAAGACGAAGTCGGTGCCGTCGGAGTACAGGTACTGCATCTGCTTTCGCTCGACGATCGCCAGCCCGACCTTGACACCGGCGTTGAACGTCCGCTCGATCACCGCGCCGGTCTTGACGTTGCGGAGCTTGGTGCGCACGAAGGCGCCGCCCTTCCCCGGTTTGACGTGTTGGAACTCGACCACCTGGAACAGCACGTCGTCGAGCTCCAGGGTCATTCCGTTCTTGAAGTCGTTCGTCGAGACGCTCACGATCGGCTCCTACAGCTCGATGAGCTCGCGACTCGAGACACCGACGACCGTGCAGCCGTCGTCCTGCACCTCGACCATGTCCTCGATCCGAACCCCGCCGAGCCCCGGGATGTAGACGCCGGGCTCGACGGTCACGACCGCACCCACGGGCAGCGGGTCGTCCTGGGCGCGCCCGAGCGATGGTGCCTCGTGAATTTCAAGCCCGACGCCGTGGCCGAGGCTGTGCACGAAGTACTCGCCGTAGCCCGCCCGCTCGATGACCGCACGGCTGACCGCGTCGACCGCCGTGCCCGTCACGCCCGCACGGACGGCGTCGATCCCCGCCTGCTGGGATTCCTTGACGACGTCGTGGATCTTGCGAAGCTCGCTCGGCGGCTGCCCGAACGAGATCGTGCGTGTCATGTCGGTGTGGTAGCCGGCACCCATCGCCCCAAAGTCGAGCTTGATGACGTCGCCCTCCTCGAGGGTGCGGTGATTGGGCTCGTGGTGAGGTTCCGCGGCGTTCTCGCCGAAGGCGACAATCGAGTCGAAGGCCAAACCGTCGGCGCCTTCGTCCATCATCAGCCCCTCGAGCTGCCGGGCGATCTGCTGCTCGGTGACGCCAACGGCAAAGCGCTCGAGAATGCCTTCAAACGCGGCGTCGGTGATCGCCTGCGCCGCGCGAATCGCGGCCCGCTCCTCGTCGTCCTTGACCGCCCGCAGCGGCTCGACCACGTCGGTGGTCGCCACGAGCTCGACGCCGTCGCCGAACGCCGCGGCGAATCGGTCCCGCGCGGCCACCGTGAGGTCGTCGGCCTCGAAGCCAAGTCGTCCGATTCCCTCGAGGTAGGACGGAAGATCCTCGCGAAGCGGGTTTCGGTAGGTCACACGCTCGAGATCGGGGACCTCGCGGCGGGATTGCTCGGTGTAGCGCCCGTCGGTCAGGAACAGCGCGGCGTCTGGACGAATCAGCACCTGGCCGTTGGAGCCGGTGAATCCGGTGAGGTAGCGCGTGTGCAGCAATCGGGTGATGAGCAGGGCGTCGATCGACAGGTCCTCGAGGCGCGCGCTCAGCGCGCGCCTCCTCAGGTGGTAATCCACGGCATCGCCTCCAGCGCCAGATGATAGCCACCCGCTCCAAGGCCGATGATCGACCCTGCGCACACCTCGGCGATCACCGAGGTGTGCCGAAACGACTCGCGGGCGGCGATATTGGACATGTGCACTTCGAGCGTCGGCACGCCCGAGGCTTCGACGGCGTCGCGCAGTGCGTACGAGTAATGGGCGAGCGCTCCGGGGTTCAGCACGATCGCTTCGATTCCCTCGGCGCCCGCGTCGAGGAACCAGCCCACGAGCTCGCCTTCGTGGTCGGATTGCCGCCAGCTGACGGTGTGCCCGAGTCCTTCGCCGCGTTCGAGGACGCCGGCCATGATCTCCGCGAGCGTCGCCGACCCGTACATCGCGGGATCCCGCTGACCGAGCGCGCCGAGGTTCGGCCCAAACAGGAACAGCACGTTCATCCCGGAGCCCCCATCGCCGACAACACCGAACCCAGCTCCTCTTCACCAATACGCTCGACGACGACGGGGCGTGCGACGTCTTCCAACAGTACGAACCGCATCCCGCCGTGAAACTTCTTGTCCATTCGGAAGGCAGACAGGATGTCACGCACGGGCGGCAGCGCCCCGTCGGTCTCGAGGCCAAGCGAGCTGAGCAGCCGTGCGGTCCGAGTGGCGAGGCCCGGCGCCGCGATCCGGCGCTCCTCCGCAAGCTTTGCGGCGAAGACCATCCCGACGGCCACCGCTTCGCCGTGCGACCGCCCCGAAAATGCGTCGAGCCGCTCGAGCGCGTGGCCGAGCGTATGGCCGTAATTCAGGATCAGCCGCGCACCGGCATCGCGCTCGTCGCCCGCCACGACGCGCGCCTTGATGCGCACGCACCGATCGACGAGCGTCGCGAGCGCACCGGGGTCGCGAGCGAGCGTCGCCGCGGGATCGCGTTCCAGCTGGTCGAGCAGCGTCGCGTCGAATGCGAACCCATACTTCACTACTTCGGCGAGCCCCGAACGGAAATCCCGGTCGGAAAGCGTCGCCAAGGCTCCCACGTCGCAGAGCACCGCCACCGGTTGATGGAACGTGCCGACGAGGTTCTTGCCCTCCGGCAGGTTGACCGCGGTCTTGCCGCCGATGGCGGCGTCCACCTGGGCGACGAGGGTCGTCGGCACCTGCAGGAAACGGGTCCCGCGCATGTACGTGGAGGCCACGAACCCGGCGAGATCGCCGACCGATCCGCCACCAAGCGCGACCACCAGGTCGTCGCGATGCGCTTCCTGGGTCGCAAGCTGGTGCAGCAGAGTCTCGAACACCGGCAGCGCCTTGGCGGCCTCGCCCGAAGGAACGGTCAGCGGCACCGCGTGGAGACCCCGCGCCTCCAGCGCCGCCGTCAGCGGCGGCAGCCACGCATCGGCGACCGCGCGGTCGACGACGACGAACGCCTGCGCGGCGGCGCCGAGGTTGGGCAGCAGCTCTGCCGCTCGCTCGACGACACCGGTGCCGACGACGACGTCGTAGGGCCGCCCCGGGATCGGGACGGTCACACGCTCCAACGGAGCTCCTCCACGATGGCCTCCGCCACCTCGTCGGGTGTCCCTGCGCCGTTCACGACGTGCGCGGCGAACTCGCGATAGAGCGGTTCGCGTTCGTCCAGCAAACGTTGGAGGTCGCCGTCCGCGCGGATCAACGGGCGCTCGGCGTTGGGCTCGACGCGCGCTTCCAACACGGCGAGCGGCACGTCGAGGAAGACGCAGGTCCCCGTGCTGCGCAGCGTGATCCGGTTGGCGGGCTCGAGCACGACCCCGCCGCCGCACGCGACGACCGCGGGATCCTGCGCCGAGGCGCCCAGCAGCGCCGTCGCCTCTCGCGCGCGAAACCCTGCCTCGCCCTCCGCCTCGAAGATCTCCGTGATCGAACGGCCATCGGCTCGGGCGATCTCGAGGTCCAGGTCGACGAACGGCACGCCGAGCCGTCCGGCAAGTTCGGCGCCGACCACCGACTTGCCCGAGCCCGGCATCCCCACCAGGTACACGATCACGCGAGCGTCTCCCGGTACGCGGCGAGATTCCGCATCGTCTCCGGCAGCGAATCGCCCCCGAACTTCTCGAGGGCGCATTCCGCCAAGCTGAAGGAGACCACGGCCTCCCCCACCACCCCGCCGGCGGGCACCGCGCAGGCGTCCGTCCGTTGTGTGATCGCGGTGGCCGGCTCGCCGGTGTCGAGGTCGACCGTCCGTAGCGGCCGGGGCACGGTGGAGAACGGCTTCATCGCGGCCCGAACCCGGATCGGCTGCCCGGTGGACATGCCGCCCTCGATGCCGCCGGAGCGGCTGCTCGCGCGGGCGATCGCACCGCCGCGGCGCACGATCTCGTCGTGAGCCTTCGAGCCGGGTCGGGCGGCGGTGGCGAAGCCGTCGCCGACCTCGACGCCCTTGACCGATTGAATCGACATCAGCCCGGCGGCAAGGCGCGCGTCGAGCTTGCGATCCCACTGCACGTAGGAGCCGAGCCCCGGCGGCACGCCGTAGGCGAGCACTTCGAAGACCCCGCCGAGGCTGTCCTTCGCCGCGCGCAGCCGGTCGATCTCCGCAACCATCGCGGCCGCGGCGTCGGGATCCGCGCAGCGCACCGGCGACGCGTCGATCCGGGCGCGATCCGCCGGCGTCGGCGCGGCCCGGCGGCGCGCCTTCACCGTGCCGATCTGCACGACGTGCGAGAGCACGTCCACCCCCAGCTCGGTGAGAAAGGAACGGCAGATGGCGCCGGCAGCGACGCGCGCAGCGGTCTCCCGGGCGCTTGCACGTTCGAGCACGTTCCGCACGTCGTCAAAGCCGTACTTCTGGGCACCGGCGAGGTCGGCATGACCTGGTCGGGGGCGTGTGAGGCGCTTCGCGGGGTCGGGCGTTCCCTCCGCCGCCATCAGCTCCGCGTACTTGGTCTCGAACTCGACATTGGGAATCGAGATCGCGACCGGCGCGCCGATGGTGCGGCCGTGCCGCACGCCGCCCTCAAACCGAAACGCGTCGGCCTCGAATCGCTGGCGGCCGCCGCGGCCGTGGCCGTGCCGGCGCCGGGCGAGATCCCGCGCGACGAGCTCGCTGCTGACGGGGATACCCGCCGGTAGTCCGTCGAGCACCACCACGAGCCCGGGACCGTGGGACTCGCCGGCGGTCAGGAAACGGAGCACGCGCCCCATCATAGGGTGGCGGGGGCGGCCGCAGCGGCCGCCCCCGCCTGACCGGCGACCGCTCCCCCCGTGGGCGCATCGCCGGCGCTTCGCGCGAAGCCGTTACTTATGCGGCGTCACGCAGAGCGTGAAGGACTCGTCGCCGTAGAGGAACGTGGCGCAGTTCCCCGATGCCGACTGCAGCCGGTACTCATCGTTTGGTCCGAATGTCTCGCCGACCGAGGGGTTGTACACGGTGCCGTCGACCTCGACCTGCGCCTGTTCGACGCCGTTGGCCGTGAACGTGTCGAGCAGCACGACGGTGTGCCCGCCGATCGTCTCGCTCGAGCCGTTCCCGGGCACTGTCGGCGGCGCAGTGGTACTCGTCGTACCGGTCCCGGTGCCGGTGCCCGTACCCGTCCCGGTGCCCGTGCCGGTCCCCGTTCCTGTTCCGGTTCCAGTGCCGGTGCCGCCGCCGTCCGTACTAAAGCCAGGTGGGATCGAGAACGGGTCCCGGGCGGGCAACACCAGCACGGGCGAGGGCACGAGCGTCGGCGTGCCCGACGTCGTCGGCCCACTCGGCCCTGAAGGCTGCCCCGGCGTGGAGGGCAGGACGAGCTCCTCGCCGCCGCCTCCTCCGCCGCCGAGCAGGCTGTACAGGAGGAACCCGACGAGCATGACGCCGATGATGATCCCGCCGATCTTCAGCGTTCGCTTGTCTCGATCGGTCAAGGCCATCTCAGCCCCCCGCCTCGGTCGGTCCCGGCGTCGAGCCCGGACCGGCGCTCGAGTCGCTCGTGTAGGCATTGAGCTGGATCGTCGCCGTGAGGATCGGGGTCCCCAGCGAATCGACCGAGTCGCTGCCCGACAGGTCGATCGAAATGATCTTGGCGGCCCGCGGCAGCGTCTCGATCTTGTAGGCGAACGTCGTCACCTCGTTGTAGGTCCCGGTCGCGCTCATCGCGACCACGATCGTGCTGAGACCCGTCGTTTGGTCGAAGGCCGGCTGGTTCGGCGCCATGCTGGCGAGGTCGAGCCCCGAGTCGATCGCCGCGTTGTTGAGCAGCAAGAGCAGACCCGATTCCTCGGCCGTCGGCGGAATCTTCTCCTTGACGTCCTTGATGATCGCCTTGTTCTCGCCGGCCTTGGCCTGCAGGTCTTCGAGTGCGCCCTTCTGCGCCTCGAGCGTCTGCTGCTGGGCCTGGGCTGCCGCGAGATCGTCCTTCGCCTTCGACACCTGCGCCATCTTGGGCAGCACGAGCACGAACACCAGGAGGATGGCCACGACGACCACGCCGGCTGCGGCGAAGATGGGAGCCCGCTGGTTATCCACCGGTCGCCGCCTCTCCTGCTAAGCCGCGCTCGGTGAGCGCGTCCTGCGACAGATCGACCGACGTGTCGAACGAGAAGGACCCGGGGGTCGAGGGATCCGAGGTGATGTTCGCGGTCCATGGGTTCTCCCAGCCGCGCACCTCCTCGAGCCGCGTCAGCCAGGTGCTGAGCGAGTCGAAGTGCAGCGTCGCGCCGGTAAAGGCCATCGTGCCGACGAACGCCGTCGTCGAGGTCTCCGTCCCGGGCGCCGGCGCGGTCGTGTTGACCGAGGAACTCAGCGTCTGCAGGTACATGTCGCTCGGAATCGCCTTCGAGACGTCCACCAGCATGCGCGAGTACGACACCTCATCGGCGTAGGCGGCCGCCAGCAACTGCTCCTGCTGCTGGGCCTCGGTCTGCAGGTCCGAGTACTGCTGGAGCCCGCTGATCTGCTGCTGCAGCTCCGCGTTCGTCGTTTCCTGCGCCTGGATGTCGTCGTTGACGCCGCTGAGGCGCACGCCTTGCGCAAGCCAGAACAGGATGATCACGCCCAGTACGACCAGCCCGCCCACGATGACCAGCGCCGTGCGCTGCTTGTTCTGACGCCCGGCCTTGATCTCGGGAGGCAGGAGGTTGACGCGGCTCATCGATCCACCTCCGGCATCGCGAGCCCCACGGCTACGGCGAGGAGGGGCTCGGCCGCGCCGACGTCGGCAGGGTCGAGCGTGTGGGCGACGTGCGTGAACACCGACCCCGGCTCCACCGGGACCGGAATCCGCTGGCGCATCAAGTCGAAGAGCCCCTCCAGACGCGAGCCGCCACCCGTCACGAGCACCTTGCCGACGCGCGCTTCCTTGGCCTGTGCCGTGTAGAACTCGATCGAGGACCGCACCTCATCGACGAACGCGGCGGCGCGCTGCAACGCCGCCTGCCGCACCGCCTGCGGCTCCGGCGCGTCCTCAACCTGTTCGCCGCGCTTGAGTCGCTCGGCGATATCGTCCTCGACCCCGGCGGCCCGCGCGATCGCCACGGTCACGTCGCGGCCGCCGCTCGGCAGGATTCGCACGAATCGCGTTGCGCCACGCGCGTGCACGACGATGTTGGTCACGTGCGCACCGATGTCGACGATGGCCTCTTCGACGGCGCCCTCCTCGAGGTCGAGCGGAGCGTCGGTCGCGCCGACCGATCGAACGAGCGCAAATGGGATGAGGTCGAGCCCGAGCGGCTCGAGCCGCGCGTTCGTGACGGACTCGACGACGAGGTCGACCATGCCGCGCTGCGCCGCAACGAGCAGCATCCGGAGCATGCGGCGGTCCTCCTGCTCGAACTCCCCGATGACGTTGTAGTCGAGCACGGCGTCGTCCACGGGCATCGGGATGAACTCCTGGACCTGGAACCCGAGCGAGGAGCGCAGCGCGTCGTCGGGGAGGTACGGCAGGGCGATCTCGCGGACGACGACGCGTTGGTTGCCCACACCGAGCCAGACCTGCTGGCCCTTGAAGCCGCCGTCGGACCACAGCCGGCGAAGCGCGTCCGTCACCGCGACGGGATCGCGAACCTCGCCACTTTCAACCGCGCCCGGCGGGAGTGCCACCTGGCTCGCCCGCACGACGGTCGGCGGGTCGCCGACAAGCTCGACGGCGCGCACCGCCGTGGAGCCGATGTCGAGCCCAATCCGTCCCTTGGCCATCACGGGTCCTCCACGCGCACGGACCGAGCGGTGAGATAGCGCTCGACGTCGCTGCCGCGTACCCGGTAGTTGTGTCCGACGCGAACCGCGGGGAGGTCGCCGCTCTTGATGAGGCGATAGACCGTCATCGTCGAGACGCGCATGGCCGCGGCCACCTCGGCGACGGTCAGCAAGGTCGCGCCGTCGCCGAAGAACACCTGGGCTTCGTCGGTCGCCATCTCGTCCGCGTTCTCCAGATTCGTCAGAGGCGAGAGGAGATTCCTCTCCTTCATCAAGTCCTCGTTCTCGTGCTGTGCTCTTTGCTCGTACTGCCTCATGTGCCACAAGTTCCACAAGAAGCTCATCTGGGCTACCGAGCCACGTGAGCCCCGTTACGAAACAGCAGCGCACAGGACGAGTCAAACACCTCAGAAGGGGATCCACCGAACACCTGTTCGCTGCGACGCACGGCGCCGCAAAGAATCAGACGCGTATGAAGGTGCGGGAGTACCAGTCGGCGATCTGAACGCCCCACAGACCGGCGATGACGGCTCCGGCGGCGAGCGAGGGGCCGAACGGCAGCGTGTTCTTCCGCCCGGCGCCACGCAGGAGCATCGCGATGGCGATCACGCCACCCATGACGATCGCCGCGGCGGCCGCGACGCCGACGAGACCAAGGTCGATCGCCCCGAACACGAGACCGATGAGCGCGGCGAGCTTCACGTCCCCCATCCCCATCCCGCGGGACACGAGCGCGACCACGAACAGCCCGCCGCCGTACAGCGCGAACCCGAGCGCGAGGTCGACCAGGTCCAACGGTGCCCCGAACAGCCATGCGACCACGAGGAACAACGGGAACGCGATCAGCGCCGGATAGATGATGCGATTGGGGATGATGCGGTGGTCGATGTCGATCAGCGACAGCGCCGGCATCAGCGCGAGCAGCAGCGCCACCGCGGCCGCGATCCACAGGTCGTCCCACACCACGACCGCCGCGACCACCACGGCTGCCGTGGACAGTTCGAGGAGCGGATACCGGGCCGGAATGCGCGCGCCGCACGCCCGACATTTCCCGCGGAGCAGCAACCACGACACCACCGGAATGTTGTCCCGCTTGAGAATCGGCGTGCCGCACACCGGACACTTCGAAGCCGGGGTCAGCAGCGACTCACCCGCGGGAACGCGCGCGACGAGCACGGTGGCAAAGCTTCCGAGCGCAAGACCGATCAGGGATGCGACCACGATGCGGAAGGCAAGTTCCATGGGTCGCGCGATCGTATCGTTCGTCCGCTTGGCGTCTGGGAGGGCGGCGCGCCCTTTACGTACAGGTCGTCGGGACGGTCCCGTTCTGGGTACCGCGGCACTCGATCCACGTCACGATCTGCCACGCGGCAGCCACCGGGTTGAGGAAGAACGGCGGCGACTGATACTTCATCCGCTGGTCGTACGTGTAGGACTTGAGGTATCCCGACGAACCGCTGGTCCCAACCGGGCCTCGGTATTTCTGCGCCACTGCACCGGTGAGCGAGATGGTCCCCAGCGGCGCGTCGTCGCCGTAGGTGTAGTTCGGGACGCGGAACGAGTGGTTCACCGACAAGAGGGCGGCCTGGACGGTCGGGTTGTTGAACGAGGTCGTCAGGCCGCCGGCCAGGTCGTCCAAGTTGTAGTACCCATTGTTCTTACTCCCGTTGTCACATGGGGCCGAGCCCGAGCCGCAGTCCCCGACCGGGTGATAGATCTCGACGTAGTTGTTCGCGACGAGACCGAGCAGGTCCGAGCCGCCGGTGCCGCCCTGGTCCGTCACATTCCCGATGATGTCGATGTTGTTGTCGGCCGCGATGGTCAGGCGTCCCTTCAATGTGCCCTTGAGGAAGACGTCGCCGTTCATGCAGCCGTAGCTAGAGATGTCGTAGCGCTGCGGGTATCCGAGTGGATGCTGGACGGTTGCGGTGCCGCCGATCTGAGTGGACGTAATGCAGCTGGCCGTGTAGTTGGGATCGGTCGTGACCGCCGGAACGTTCTGCACGTAGATGACGCCGTTCGAGGGCAGAGGGATGTTCGTCCCAGGCTGACAGTTGTTCGGCGAGGCCGGCCAGTTCGTGAACGGGCTGACGACGGTCATCGTGCCTGTTGCATTGAGCGTGATGGACGTCGGGCCGGTGAACAGGCAGCCGGTACCGCCGAGCGTTGCGTCGGCATTGGTCTTGATCGCTAGGTTGCTCGGCGGCATCGTCAACGGATCCGCATACTTCGGACTGCCGGCCACGGCGAACGTCGGCGTGCCCGAACAGGTCGTGTTCGTGCGATACCGCTTCACCGGACTCCCGGTGCCTTGGTATGAGGTCGTGACCGTGCTGTTGAATGTCGGCGAGCCGCACATCAGCATTGCGTCGTTCGAGTGAACAGGGCCGTTGATCACGTCGCCGGAGACGAAGTTCAAGTCCACGCAGTGACTGTTGTCGTAGGGTGGCCCTCCGTTCCGGCCCTCGTAGTAGTGCATCGCGCAGTTCGTCTGCGCCCAGGCCGAGTTGTTGCTGTTGTTCCCGTTTGGGTAGGCGGCAGGGTCGCTCGTCTCGTAGTCGGTGAAGTACAGGTAGTCGATGAACGACCGACGCCGGAACGTCGCCATGACGGTGCGGGTCGCATTGTTGGCTTTCCCGGTCGACCACACGATGATCGCACCCTGGGTCGCCAGGCACGAGGTGTCGACCGAGTACCGGAAGGTGGCGTTGGACGTCGAGCCGGGTACCGCGACCCAGCTCGAGAACGCGGGGTTGGCATCGGGCGCGGTCTGCATGGTCGGGTACGCACCGCACGCGCCGGTTGCAGGCGCCGGCTTCGACCCGTACAAGTAGTACTGGTCGTTCTGGTTGAGCCGGTACATGTAGTCGTCCAGGCCCGCCTCCGCCGCGGTGAGCGCGGCGTTCCAATCCTGGTCCCGCCGGGAGATCGGCTGCGAGCCGATGGCGTAGCTCATGGTCCCGGCGACCAGGATCATCAGGACGAACGTCACCAGGAGCACGGTGATGAGCACCACGCCCTCGTCGCGGCGAAGATCCACGCGGTTGCGGATCCAGATCATCATGGCGACGGGCTCGGGATCGGGTTGTAGTCGACGTTCGCAAGGCGAACCCGGTTGACGAGCGTGGTGCACGGCACCGCGTAGTTGGTCTGCTGGCGAACCGCAAAGGTCACACCAACGGCGTTCACCTGCAGGCGCTCGCCGGCGTCGAGCGGTGTGTCGGTCGACAAGTATGCGACCGGGGTCCCACTGGCGTCGGTGTACCAGTACGTGAAGACCTGTGGCGAGGTCGGGCAGTTCGACGTGCCGTTGGCGATGTACTTACCGACGATGCGAGTGCTGTACGTGGCGGTGTAGGCACCCCCGGACAGCGCGCCGTATACGCAGCTCGGCGGGGCGTCGGTCGTCGGGTTCGCGTCTGCAACGGTCTGCTCGCGCAAGATCGGCGGGCTCTGCGACGTGTCGACGTACAGGTGAATGATGTCCGGGCACGCGGTCGCCTGGTTGTTGTCCGCCACGGTCAGGTTGGCGTAGAACCACGCCTCCTGGTTGCCGGCGTACGGGGCCGCGTTGCCCGAGCTCCATCCGGCCGGCGCGCACGGCTGGGTCTGCGCCGGCGAGGTCGCCGTGCAGGCCGTCACATCGAATGGGGACGTGGTGGGCGACATGCGCGCCGCAGTGCGGACGTCCTTGCTCACATCGTCGATTAGGGTGCGCGCCTCATCCAGATTCTGCAGGCGAAGGCTCTCACCCATCGAGGCGTTTTGCATCGTCACCAACGTCCGCGTGACGAACCCGAGGACCACCGACATGATGGACAGCACGACGATGAGCTCGACCAAGGTCACACCTTGCTGGTTGCGCAGGAGGCGGCGGACGTCGCTGAGCCACATCACGTGACGTTCACCGTGAGCGTCGCGGGGGCGTTCGCGTTGAGCGGCGACAGGGTGACGTTGGTGGTCCCGGTGCTTGCGCCGCTCGTGGCGGTGATTGCCCACGTGCCGAAGGGCAGCGCTCGCGTCGCCACGCCACTCGCGTTGCTCGAACCCATTGCGTACGTCTCTCCGGATGCACATCCCGGATCGCTTGTCGCACCGGACGGCACCACGTGGACGGCCGTCACCGTATATCCGGACTTGAGGGTCGCACCCTTCTTGACCGTCACCTGGAGCCCCGGCAGCGCCACCGTCCCACTCGCCGTGTACGGCGCGTTGGCGGGGAACGCAAGCGTGGTCGACCGACTCGCACCGGTGTAATACGGCGATCCCAGCGGGTTGATGCCCTCGGGGTCGGCGTCCGAACAACTGCCCGCCCACGCGCCGTAGCCGTCGACGTAGGGGAAGAGGTTGCTGAGCGTGCGCGGGCTCCCCGACCCGGGGAACACCATCGACCCGCTCGGCAACAGGTGCGTGTTGCCAAGCGCGATCGGTACCGACGTCGCGACGGTGTAGCCCGCATTGCCCGTCAGCGTGATCGTCGCGGAGCCGGCCGTGTCGTACAGGAACTGCACGGAGCTGGTCGACGCCGCCTTGACGGTCACCGTCTGCGACGGCGCTGCCGACCCCTGCCCGTCGACCATGCCGACGGCCGAGGACAGCGCGACCGCATACGCCCCGACTGGTTGGAACGCGAAGAACGCGCAGCCGTCCGACGAGGTGGTGGCCGAGTCGCTCACACCCGTCGAGGAGATGGAGACGTTCACGCCCGACCGTGGTGCGCCGGACCGGGTAAGCACGGTGACCGCGATGTGCCCATCGGTCTGGTCATAGATCCCGACCGGCGGCGTGACCACGGTGCTCGAGGTCACGGGCTGCACACCGTTCATTGCGGCCCACGAAATCGATGCGGTGACGGCGACGTACGCGAGCGGGTTGGCGGTCGTCGGCGGCACCTGACACGGGCCCGCCGTCGCGCCGGTCTCACTCTTGTAGATCCACCGGGCGTACCTCGACACGGTGTAGTCGACACCGCCGACGGTGGTCGTCGAGACAATCGGCTGCACCGCCTGGGTCAGCTGGTCCAGGTCGTCGAACTCCAAGCTGCGCACGGAGTCCATCTCCTGGGACGCCACGTTGGCGGCAATCGAGCGGTTGCGGTTCTGACGGGTCAGGTTGAGCGAGGAACTCATCCCGACGGCGACACCGGTAATGACGAGCCCGAAGATCAGGATGGCCGCCAGCATTTCGACCATGGTGAAGCCGTCTTCCCCATGCAGCCTCGCGGCACAGCGCGTATGACGAAGCTTGAACTTCATCTGATAGCCCACCAGTCGCACCGATCTGTCCCTTAGTGGTCGGCAGGTCGGGGGACACCCTTGAGGCCGACGCGAGGCTCGGCCGGGGGCCGATGCGAGTTCCCGGCGCGGCCCCTTCCCTGTGCCAGGATGCGGCTCATGCGGGACCAGGGATGGCCTGCGTGGGCCGTGCCGCTCACCGTGCTCGCAATCGCTGCGGTGCTTCGGTGCTGGTCGGTCAGCTCCCCCCCGAGCAGTACTGGGACGAGCAGTACTACGTCCTCGATGCGGCCGCGTACCTCGGAGGAGGTATCGGCCAGCCGGTGGGCGAACGGCCCCCCGAAACGATCGCCGACGAGGGGACGTGGGTCCATCCCCCGATGGGCAAGTGGATGATCGCCCTGCTCGGCGTGGGACCGATCGGGTCGCTTCATCCACTCGGCTGGCGCCTGCCGGCCGTCCTCTTCGGCGTCGCCGGAGTGGGCGTGCTCTACCTGCTGGCGCTGCGGCTGTGGCGATCGGTCTGGTGGGCCGGTCTGGCGGCGCTGCTCCTCGCGCTTGACGGACTGCACATCGTGCAAAGCCGCATGGCGATGCTCGACATCTTCTTGTCCACATTCATCGTGACGGGGGTTCTGTTCCTTGTGCTCGATCACGAACGCACCACCCTCACCGGCCGGCACTCGACGTGGCGCCGCACCGAGCGGTGGTTCGGCTCGCCGTACCGCTTCTGGTCCGGCGTGTTCCTCGGCGCCGCCGTGGCGACGAAGTGGTCGGGGATCTTTGCGCTCGGCTTCGCGATCGTGCTCGCCGTCGTGTGGGCCGGCAGGGCACGCGGCGAGGAGCCGGCCGCCCGGCGGAGCATCCTTCTGTCGTTCGTCGTCGTCCCGATTGCGGTCTATCTGGCGAGCTACGCCACGTTCTTCTGGCAGCACGGGCCCGACGCGGGCGGGTTTCTCACGTTGCAGTGGCGGATGCTCGAGTACCACCTGCATCATCACAAGGTGCAGCCGGAGAACTCCGCGCCGTGGACGTGGCCGCTGCTGCTGCACCCCATCCAGTACTTCGAACACATCTCGGGCGGCTCCGTGCAGCGCATCATGGCGCTCGGCAATCCGGTGCTGTGGTGGGGGTTCCTCGCGCTGCTCCCGGTCGCGGCCCTCACCGTGGCCCGCAAGCCCACGTGGCAGGACGCCGTCGCGTTCGGCGGCTACGCGACGTTGTTCGTCCCGTGGTTCTTCGTCGGGAGGAACCAGTTCTTCTTCTACGCGCTGCCGATGGTGCCTTTCATGGCCCTCTGCGTGGTGGCGACCTTGCGCCGCCTCTCCCCCGCCACGGGTCGGGCGATCGGCATCGCGGGCGCGGTCGCCGCGGTCGTGGTCACGGTCGCCTTCGCGCCGCTGTGGCTCGGGCTGCAGGTGCCGGCGGGCTGGCTCGACGCGCTCGCCTGGCTTCCGGGATGGCGCACCTGATGAAACGGAAACGGGGGCGGCCGAAGGCCGCCCCCGTAGGCTCCGTGGTTCGAGCGGACTTACGTCCAACTCTTGGCCGTCGGCGCGGCCCCCGCCACTGCATCACCGGTGCACGTGGCGATGCCCTGTGCGTAGGTGGTGCCTGCAGCGGCCGTGTCGTAGATCCCGAAGCACACGCTGGAAGCTGACATGCGAGCCGCGGCCCACGTGGTGGCGGTCGGGGTCGTCATGACACTCACAGACGGAGCCGCAACGGTCGACGCGGCGGTGACGTAGGTGAGGGACGGCTCAACAGTGATCAAGCCTGCCGCACCCGACGTCGCGCTCGCGTAGGAGCTGGTGTCCGTGTACATGGTCTTCGCCGCCACGAGGGCGTTGCGAAGGTCCGACTGCGCCGCCCGGTTCTGTGCCCGGGTACGAGCGCCGAGGAACGTTGGCAGAGCGATGGCGACCAGGATGCCGATGATCAGAACGACCACCATCAGCTCGATCAGGGTGAAGCCCTCATCCTCACGGAAGCGCTTCTTGAGTCCCTTGAGCATTCTGCCTTCGCCTCCTTTCCCTTGATGCCAGGCACACCACGACGGTGCGCGTTCTCGGTCTGTCTCGCCAAGACGCGAACGGGGCGGCCGAAGGCCGCCCCGTTCGGTACTGAGATCGAGCGGGACTTAGGTCCAGCTCTTCGCGGTAGGCGGTGTACCCGCCACTGCATCACCGGTGCACGTGGCGATGCCCTGTGCGTAGGTGGTGCCTGCAGCGGCCGTGTCGTAGATCCCGAAGCACACGCTGGAAGCTGACATGCGAGCCGCGGCCCACGTGGTGGCGGTCGGGGTCGTCATGACACTCACAGACGGAGCCGCAACGGTCGACGCGGCGGTGACGTAGGTGAGGGACGGCTCAACAGTGATCAAGCCTGCCGCACCCGACGTCGCGCTCGCGTAGGAGCTGGTGTCCGTGTACATGGTCTTCGCCGCCACGAGGGCGTTGCGAAGGTCCGACTGCGCCGCCCGGTTCTGTGCCCGGGTACGAGCGCCGAGGAACGTTGGCAGAGCGATGGCGACCAGGATGCCGATGATCAGAACGACCACCATCAGCTCGATCAGGGTGAAGCCCTCATCCTCACGGAAGCGCTTCTTGAGTCCCTTGAGCATTCTGCCTTCGCCTCCTTTCCCTTGATGCCAGGCACACCACGACGGTGCGCGTTCTGGCAAGGTTTCGGTTGGCACCCGGGGCGCCTGAAGTGCGTACGGAGGAACCGCGCCGAAATCCCTCGTTGTGGGTAGATACCCGGAATCGGGTAGGGCAGCGCCTCCCGGAAACGACGGAGACTCCGGCGCATCGCGCCGGAGTCTCCGTTCACCGGACCCGTCCGGTGGCTTACTGAATCAGCTTGATGATGTTGAACATCGGCATGTACAGCGCGACCACCGCCGCGCCGACGGCTCCGCCGATGACCGCGATCAGCAGCGGCTCGATGAGCGAGGTGAGCGCATCGACCGACGCCTCGACCTCCTGGTTGTAGAAGGCCGAGACCTTCTCGAGCATCGTGTCGACCTGTCCGGTTTCCTCCCCCACCGCGATCATCTGCACGACCATCGGCGGGAACACGGAGTGCGTCGCAAGCGGCTTCGACATCGACTCACCCTGGCTGACGCTCGACGCGACATCCTCGAGCGCCTTGCCGACGACCTTGTTGTTGACCGTGTCGATGACGATCTCGAGCGCCTGCAGGATCGGCACGCCCGAGCGCAGCAGCATCGAGAACGTGGACGCAAACCGCGACAGGGCGACCTTCTGGAAGATCGCACCGAAGATGGGCGCCTGCAGCTTCATACGGTCGACCGTCCGGCGCCCGTTCTCCGTCTTCTTCCAGCGGCGGAAGAAGAATCGGAACCCGATGGCGAACAGGATCACGAGCCACCAGTAGTTTCGGATGAGTTTCGAGATCGACAAGAGCACACGCGTGGGCAGCGGGAGCGAGCCGCCGAGCGACGCGTAGATCGACTGGAACTGGGGCACGACGAACAGGAGCATCGCGGACATGATCAAGACGACGAGCGCGACCACCGCGATGGGATAGGTCATGGCGGACTTGATCTTGCCGCGCAGCTTGACCTCGTTCTCGAGCATGTCGGCGAGGCGAAGCAGAACGGTGTCGAGCGAGCCGCCGGTCTCCCCGGCCTTCACCATCGCCACGAAGAGCTCGTTGAAGACCTTCGGGTGCTTCGCGATCGCTCCGGAGAGCGAGGCGCCCTGCTCCACGTCGGTGCGGGCCACGCCGAGCACTCGGGCGAGCTCGGGGTTCCTCGCTTGCTCCGTAAGGATCGACAGCGCACGCAGGATCGGCAGTCCGGAGTTCACCATCGTGGCGAACTGCCGCGAGAACACCGACAGCTCCTTGAGCTTGACCTTCTTACGGGAGAGCTCGATGTTCATTCCGCGCCGTTGTTTGTCCACCTCCAGGGGGACATACCCCTGCTCGCGCAGGCGGCGCAGAACGAGCGCTTCGCTATCCGCGACGATGGTGCCGTTGAGGAGGTTGCCCCCCTTGTCGCGGGCCCTGTAGGTATAGGTGTCAGGCATCGCCGCTCACCACCTCATCCGTCTCCGAGCGTGTCCGACGCCCAGCCGCCGGAACCCGACAGCGTGTCGCCGTAGTCGCTCGCGTCCGAGTAGGACCCGCTCATCGTGTAGGCGGACAGCGCACCGGAGGACCCGATGAGCCGCTGCAACTCCTCGGGGTCGTGGCAGCGTTCGAACGCCATTTGCTGGGTGACGCGGCCGGCCTTGACGTGGGAGGCGAGGGACATGTCCATCGTCTGCATGCCGTAGCGACCGCCCGCCTGCATCGCGGAATAGATCTGATGGACCTTTCCCTCGCGAACCAGGTTGCGGATACCGGGCGTCGCCACCATCACCTCGGCGGCGACGACGCGGCCCTTGCCGTCCACCGTCGGGACGAGCTGCTGGGTCACCACACCCTGTAGCGTCGTCGACAGCTGCACCCGCGTCTGCTGCTGCTGGTGCGGCGGGAACACGTCGATGATGCGGTCGATCGTCTGCGGCGCGTCCTGCGTGTGCAGGGTTGCGAAGACCAGGTGGCCGGTCTCCGCCGCGGTGATCGCGGTCGAGATCGTCTCGAGGTCACGCATCTCGCCGACGAGGATGACGTCGGGGTCTTGGCGCAGCACGTGCTTGAGCGCGGCGGCGAAGCTGTGCGTGTCCGCCCCGATCTCGCGCTGGTTGACCACACAGGTCTTGTGTTTGTGGAGGAACTCGATCGGATCCTCGACGGTCATGATGTGGCCGGCACGCTCCCGGTTCACGACGTCGACCATCCCCGCAAGGGTCGTCGACTTGCCCGAACCGGTCGGCCCGGTCACCACCACAAACCCACGGGGGAACCGAGCGAGGTCCGCGCACACAGGCGGCAGTCCAAGCTCGTCGAGGTCCTTGATCTCGAACGGAATGACCCGGAACACGGCGCCGACGGCGTCGCGCTGCTGGTACACGTTCACGCGGAAGCGCGCCCGGCCCGGCAGCGAGTACGACATGTCGAGCTCGAGCTCCTGCTCGAAGCGCTCGCGCATCTTCTGCGGCAGGATCGCGTAGATCATGCCCTGCAGCGCCCGCGGCGTGAGCATCGGGTACTCGGTCAGCCGGATCAGCTCACCGTGCACCCGGACCGTGGGCGGCGTGCCCGCGGTCAGATGGAGGTCGGAACCTTTGGCCTCGAGCAGCTTGCCCAGAAGCTCCGGAATCGGAATCTGTAGATCGTCCTCGGGAGGAGCAACCGAACTCATCTCACTTCACCACCCTCGCAACCTCTTCCAGTGACGTCAGGCCCATTCGGACCTTCTCCAGACCGTCGTCGCGGAGCGTCATCATTCCCTGCTGCACGGCGACGGCTTTGATGGCATCGGCAGATGCGCGCTCGACCGTGAGCCGCTCGATTTCCTCGGTCATTGGCATCACCTCGTAGAGGCCGATCCGCCCCCGAAAGCCCGTGTTGGCACACGCGGGGCAGCCGGCCGCCTTGTGAAGCTCCTGGACCTCGGGCCACAGCCAGTCGGGGTACCCGGCCGCGAAGAGCTCCTGCTCCTCGGGCCGGTATGGCGCCTTGCAGCGTTCGCACAGCTGGCGCGCGAGGCGCTGTCCCACGACGCAGTCGATCGCCGAGGCGACCAGGAAGGTCTCGACGTCCATCTCGACCAAGCGGCTGATCGCGCTCGGGGCGTCGTTCGTGTGCAGCGACGACAGCACGAGGTGTCCGGTGAGGGCGGCCTCGATCGCGATCGTCGCCGTCTCCTTGTCCCGGATCTCACCGATGAGCACGATGTCGGGGTCGGCACGCAGGATCGACCGCAGCGCCGCGGCAAATGTGAGCCCGGCCTTCTGGTTCACCTGCATCTGGTTGACGCCGGCGAGCCGGTACTCGACGGGGTCCTCGACGGTGATGATGTTCTTGTCGACCTGGTTGAGGATGTTGAGGGTGCCGTACATCGTGGTCGACTTCCCCGAACCGGTCGGCCCCGTCACGAGGATCGCGCCGTACGGCTTGTGAAACGACACCGAGTAGCGCTTGTACGAGTCCTCGAGGAAGCCGAGGTCCTCCAGGCGCATCATCGCGTTGGAGGTATCGAGGATTCGGAGCACGACTTTCTCGCCGTAGACCGTCGGCAGGGTCGCCATACGCAGGTCGAGGGCCCGGCCGCCGACCTTCATCCCGATCCGGCCGTCCTGGGGGACGCGCTTCTCGGCGATGTTCAGGTCGGCCATGACCTTCATCCGGCTGATGAGGCCGTTCTGGATGTTCTTGGGCGCCGGCGGCATGGGCTCCATGAGCACCCCGTCGACGCGGAACCGGATCCGCACGTCCTTCTCGCGAGGCTCGATGTGCACGTCCGAGGCTCGGTCCCCCACGGCCTGGGTCATGATCGCGTTGACGAGCTTGACGATCGGCGCGTCCTCGAGCGCGATGTCGAGGTCGGTCTCTTGATCCTCGTCGTTGGCGTCGGCGACGATGCTCGCCATTGCCTCGACCTGCGAGTCGAGGCCCGCGAATTTCTGGATCGCGGCCTCGACGTCGTTGGCGGTCGCCACAACCGGCAACACGTCGCGCCCGGTGATCGTCCGGATGTCGTCGAGCGCGTAGACGTTGGCGGGATCCGACATCGCGACCAGCAGCCGGCCGTCCCGCTCGGCGATCGGCAGCGCGCGATAGCGACGGGCAAGCGCTTCGGGAAGGAGCGCCGTCGAGACCGGATCGATCTGAAACTCGGCGAGGTCGACGAACTCGAGCCCGACCTGCTCGGCAAGCGCCCGAACGAGGTCGGACTCCTTGATCATCCCGAGGTCGATCAGCACGCGGCCGAGCGACTTGGGAGTCTTGCGGTGCTCCTCGAGCGCGACCTCGAGCTGTTCGGGCGTGATGTAGCCCAGCTCGATGAGAATCTGGCCGAGCTGTTTTGACTTCCGCTTGACCGTCGACATCACGCCCCCGCACGGGTCCGTTTGGGCTAGGTCTTCAGGAACTAATCTTCGTCACCGTCCTCACCGACCTGAAGCAGGCCCGAGAACTCCTTGGCGAGCATCACGCGATCGACCTCCGGCGGATCCTCTTGCTCGGCCGGTGCCTCTTCGGCGGTCGGTGGTTCAGCCGACACCAGGCGCTGGGGCTCCTGGCGAAACGCGGTGGCGTCCTGCGAGGCCTCGGCGGGCTCGGTCGGCGTCGGGGTCTCGGCTGCCGGGGTCTCGGCTGCCGGGCTCGCGGCCGGTGGCGCCGTCTCGGCGGGCCGGCTCTCGGCTTCGGCACGCTCCGAGTCCAGCCGCGCAAACGGCGAGGACTCGTTCCCGAAGCCGGCGGTTCGATCCTCCGGCAGCGTGGCCTCATACGTCGTGCCCTCGATCGAGGGCCTGGCGCCCGCGGACAGGTCGGCGCCGGACCGCGGCTCGGGCACCTGGACGGGCGCGGCGACGGGCGGGGCGGCCTCGGTCGGCGGGACGACCGTGGCCGGCGGGGCGGCGCTCTGCTCGGGCCGGCGATAGCCGGAAAGTGGCTGACCGCGGGGTGGCGCGACCGCTGGCGGCGCGGCGGCCTCGGCGGCCGCCGGAGCTGCCGCCTGTGCGCGCTGATCAAGCTCGGCCTTCATCGCGGCCATCTGCTCGCGCATCTCTTGCATTTCCAGCGCGGCGGTGTCGCCGGCGGGCGCGGCGTAGGCGGCGGAGCCCGCGGCGTCCTCGGGACCCGAGGTCGGCGCCGCGAAGCTCGGCAGCTCCTCGGAGGTCGCGGCCGGCGTGCTCGCGACCGGTGCGGTGGCCGGCCGGTCCGCGGGTGGGTGCAGCGACGTCCGCGGTCGCCCGGACGGGGCGCTCGCCGCGTCGGGGACCTTCAACGTGACTTCCTTCTGCTTCGCGCGCGACTCCTCGGCCGCGATCACCGCCTGCTCGAGCTGGTCGAGCATCACGCCCGGGCGCACGGTGGTCCCGGTCACCACGAAGGCGGCGTACGGCCCGCGGTGGACGAAGGCCCAGAGCTGATCGGAGAACTCGACATAGCCCTTGCGGGCCTCCCCCACGTGGACGAACCGGAGCCAGGCGGGCTTGAGCTCGGCCTCGCGGTCCTCCGGGAACGCGCCGAGCACGAGGCCGTCGCGGGACAGCACGAGACAGCCTCGGACGTCGTCCATGGTCAGGACGACGCGCTGTGCGAGCGCGGCAAATTCATCCATGGGAGTTCCTCTGCCCGAGGCATCGTCGGGGGTCCAAACCCCCTTGAGGTACCGGGCGGAAAACCACCCAGGAGGACTGGTCAGCCTCCGGCGATCGACGCCAGCGCCGCCGCCGACATGACTTCGAGGGGCGCCGGACGCCCCGTCCAGAGCTCGAAGGAGAGCGCCGCCTGGTGTAACAGCAGGCCCAGGCCACCGTAGGCGGCTCCACCCGCAGCCCGCACCGCGATCTGCAGCGGCGTCGCCGACGGGCGATACAGGAGGTCGACCGCGGTCGTGGCGGCCGAGACCGCAGGGAGTGGGAGCTCCTCGCCGTGTGCGCCGAGCGGCGTCGCGTTGACGATCAGATCCACGCCCGTCGTGGGAGCGTCCTCGAACGACACGGCCACGACCTCGGTGTCGAAACCGGCGAGCGCGGATCGCAGAGGATCGGCGCGCGCGGGCACGCGCAGGGCGACCACAAGCCGGATCAGGCCCGCGCGCGCGAGCGCGAGCGCGCACGCTCGTGCCGCTCCCCCTGCGCCGAAGAGCAGGGCCGAGCGACCGTCGGCGTCGAACCCGACGTCGCGCTCGAGAAACCGCTCGAAGCCCGGCGCATCGGTGTTGTGCCCGATGGCTCCCGACCCCGTGACCTCGATCGTGTTGACCGCACGCAATCGGGCCGCATCGTCGCGCAGCTCGTCCACCGCCTCGGCCACGGCTTCCTTGTGCGGCATTGTGACGTTGGCGCCGACGAACCCGAGCGCCGCCAAACCGGCGACCGCCGCGGGCGCGCTCCCCGGCGCGACGGGCATCGCCACGTAGGCCCAGTCCATCCCCAGCGCTTCGTAGGCGGCGTTGTGGATGACGGGCGACAGGCTGTGCTCGACGGGCCACCCGATAACCCCGGCCAGGCGCGTGCCCCCGCCGATCCGGGCTCGGTCAGTTGCCAAGACACGCCTGCACGTTCGCAAGGTGTTCCTGGTACGTGACGGCGAAGCGGTGCACGCCTTCGCCGTCGGGCGGGCAGAGCACGTAGTAGAGGTAGTCCGTCTGCGCGGGGTGCAGCGCCGCCTCGAGCGAGGCCCGCCCCGGGCTCGCGATCGGCGTCGGCGGTAGGCCGGCGTTGATCCGGGTGTTGTACTGCGTGTCCGCGGCGAGGTCCGCGGTCGAGAGCGTTCCGTCGGGGGTTGGATCGTCATACAGCAGGGTTGCGTCGATGCCGAGCGTCATCCCCGCCGCGAGCCGGTTGTAGATCACTCCGGCGATCACCGCCCGGTCCTTGTCGACCTGAGCCTCGCGTTCGATCATCGAGGCGACGATCACGACCTCGTAGGGCGTCAGCCCGAGCGCCTTCGCACCGGCGCTGAGATGCAGATCGTCCGCCTCCGTCTGGAACTGCTCGAGCATGCGATCCGCGATGACCCGAGGCGAGAGTCCCTTCTTGACGAACTGATACGTATCGGGGAAGAGGAATCCCTCCGGGTTGTGCCCCGGTGGCAAGTACGGCGGAAGCGAGAGATCCGCGTTCTCGATGTAGTCGGCAAAGGCGTCCGCGTCGATTCCCGTTTCCTCCTCGATGACACTCGAGATGGTGCGTTCGCGCGGGAATGTGGAGCGGATCCGTAGGCCCTCGGGGACGGTAACCCGCACCGTCGGCACCGACGCCGGGGGCGACGTGATGATGACCATGATGTCGGCGAGCGAGGTCCCCACCGGGATGTCGTAGGTGCCCGCGCGGATGGCGTTGGCCTTGCCGGTCGCCCGCAAGAGCATCTGCCCGGTGATCCCGCCGCAGCGGATCAGCCCGTCGTCGGCGAGGTCGTGCACGACGTCGTTGCCCGTCGCTCCCTCGGCGACCGTGAGCGACACGGTGCTGCCGTCGGCCTGAGGCGCGCGGCGACAGCCCCGGTACCAGCTCGAGGACACGACCACGGCGACCAGGAACACCGCAAAGGCGACGAGGAGGGCGATGAGCGCGGTCTTGCGCCGGCGCCGCTCGATCACCGGGTCGGGCTCGGCCAGGTAGGTGGGGCGCTCGTCCATCGAGGGTGCAGGATACCCGGGCGCTCGCTCAGGCCCGCTCGGGGTGCTCGTCGAGCCAGGACTGCAGGATGACCTGTGCGGCGGTGGCGTCGATGACCGACCGTTGATCGCGGGCAGCGACGCCGGCGGCTCGAAGCTCCCGCGTCGCGGCCACCGTGGACAGACGCTCGTCGTGCAGGAGCACCTCGACGGTGAGAAAGCCGTGCAAGGCTTCGGCAAAGCTCGCCGCGTGGACGGCTTGGGTGCCGCGTGAGCCGTCCATCGACAGGGGCTCCCCGATCACGACCAGCGAGATCTCGTGTTGACCGACGAGGTCGGCGATCGCACGCAGCTCTCCCGGCGGGCGCCCCACCTGCACGGTTCCGAGGGGCAGCGCAAGGCGCCGGTCGGGATCGCTGATCGCCACACCGATTCGTACGTCGCCGAGATCGAGTGCGAGGACTCGCCCGGCGCTCACGAGCCGCCGGCCAGCAGTGCCGAGACGCGCCCGGGGATCGACGCCACCGCCTCGGCGACCTTCTCGGGGCGCTTGCCGCCGGCGTTGGCCAGATGGTCCTTGCCACCGGCTCCGCCGGCGACCATCGCCGCGGCGTCGGCAAGCACGATTGGTGCCGTGACGCCACGCGCGACCGCGCCCGGTGTCGCCGCGGCGACCAGCATCGCCTTGCCGCCATCGCCGTTGCCCACGACGATCACGGCGGGACGCTCCTGGAGACGATCCCGCACCTTGAGCGCAAGCTCGCGCAGCGCGCCCGGGTCCAGACCGTCGACCTCCGCGGCGACGACGGCAACGCCGTCGACGTCGCCGGCCGTCTCCGCGAGACGCGCGATCAGCGCGTCTCGGTCGCCCGCCCGCAGTGCCCCCAGCTGGTTGCGGAGCGTGCGGTTTTCCTCGATCACCTTGCGCGCCCGCTCGATGGCCGCGCGCGGTTCGGTCGCCTCGAGCGCGCCGACCAGATCGCGCAGCAACGCGCGCTCGACGTTGATCTCGCGGAGGGCGTCGGGCCCGACGAGCGCCTCGATACGGCGCATCCCCGCGCCGATCGAGCCCTCGCGCAGCAGACGGATTACCGCGACGTTGCCCGTGCGGTCGACGTGGGTACCGCCGCAGAGCTCGCGCGAGTAGTCGCCGATCTCCACCACGCGCACCTCGTCGCCGTACTTCTCGCCGAAGAGCATCGTCGCCCCGAGCGCCTGCGCGTCTGCCATCGAGGTCTCGAAGACGCGCACGACGTCGTCGGCGGCAAGATGGCGGTTCGCTTCGAGCTCGGCCTCCTCGAGCACCTCGACCGGGACCGCCGAGGGATGAGAGAAGTCGAACCGGAGCCGTCCCGGCTCGATGAGCGAGCCCGCCTGGCGGGCATGATCGCCGAGGATGCGGCGAAGCGTCGCGTGCACCACGTGCGTCGACGTGTGCGCGCGAGCCGTGCCCTCGCGCAGGAGCCGATCGATCTCGGCGATGGCGTCCTGGCCGGCGAGCACCTCGCCGGATTCGACGACCCCCTCGTGCACGATCGCGCGATCGCCGGCCTTCTGCGTGTCGTGGATTCGGATCGTGCCGGTGTGGGTTCGGATGAGGCCGCGATCCCCGACCTGGCCGCCGCCCTCGGGGTAGAAGGGCGTGCGCTCGAGGAACACCCGGACCGGCTGCCCTTCCTCCGCCGTCTCGAGCTGCTCGTTTTCCTCGCTCAGGAGCAGCGCGATGGGCGCCTCGGCCTCAGGCTGCTCGTAGCCGACGAACACGCTCGCGGGCACCGTCCCGGTATCAAGTCCGACCTCGACCTTCTTGGCGGCGGCGCGCGCCCGATCCTTCTGTTCCTGAAGGAGCACGCGGAATCGGTCCTCGTCCACGCGGAGGCCCGCGTCGGCAGCGAGCTCGATCGTCAGCTCGATCGGAAACCCGAACGTGTCCGACAGCCGGAAGGCGTCGTCGCCAGAAACCAGACCCTCGCTCGCCCGTTCCTGCGCGTCGTCGAACAACGACATGCCCTGGCGAAGGGTCCCGGCGAACCGCTCCTCCTCCGAGGCGAGGACCTCTTCGACGAAGGCCCGGTTCTCGCGCAACTCGGGGTAGGCGTCGCCGAAGCCCTCGACCACACGCGCCACGAGCGGACGGAACACCTCGCGGGTGGTGCCCAGGCGCCGGGATGCCGAGACCACCCGGCGGAGCATCCGCCGCAGGATGTAGCCGCGGCCCTCGTTCGAGGGCTGGACGCCATCCGCGACGAAGAACGCCGCCGATCGGGCGTGCTCGCCGATGATCCGGATCGCGACGTCGTGCTGCTCGTCGGCTCCGTAGTGGCGGCCCGACAGCGATTGCACCTCCTCCAGGAGCGGGGCGAACAGATCCGTCTCGAAGAAGCTCCCCTTGTCCTGCAACACCATCGCCACCCGCTCGATCGAGGCGCCCGTGTCGATGTTCTTGTTGGGAAGATCGCCGAGCACCTCGCACCGGCCGTCAACCTGGTGCTGCGTGAAGACGTGATTCCAGATCTCGCAGAAGCGGTCCTCGTCGACCTCGGGACCGCCCTCGGGCCCGTAGCGCGCACCGCGATCCACGAAGATCTCCGAGGACGGCCCCGCGGGACCGGCGGCGTGGGTCCACCAGTAGTTGTCGGCCTTGCCCCGCCGGACGATCCGCTCCGCGGGGATGCCGAGGTCCTGCCAGATGCCGATCGACTCGTCGTCGTCTTCGAACACCGTCGTCCACAGACGCGAGGGATCGACGCCCCAGACGTCGGTGACGAGCTCCAGACCCCAGGCGCACGACTCCGCTTTGAAGTAGTCGCCGAACGAGAAGTTGCCGAGCATCTCGAAGAGCGTGAGATGCCGGTCGGTCCGGCCGACGTTCTCGATATCGTTTGCCCGAAAGCACTTCTGAACGCTCGTCGCGCGGAGGAAGGGAGGCTCGACCTGACCGAGGAAGTACGGAATGAACTGCTCCATACCGGAGCCGGTGAGCAGCAGGCCCGACTCCGGCGCGGCGATGAGCGATGACGAGCGCACGCGCGTATGCCCGCGCGCCTCGAAAAAGGCGAGAAAGGACTCGCGGATCGCCGACCCGTTCACGACGGGGAGTCTAGCTGCGGGCCTCGTCCAGACCGTATCGCTCGCGGAGCTGGCGCTCTCGGGCGTCGGCCGCGCGCCGCCCCTCCTCGACCGAGGTGGACACGAGCTTCGTGAGGTCGAGCAGACCGCCCTTGGCCTCGCGCGCGATCGTCTGCGGCGCCGCGCGCTGGACCTGCCGGCGCGTCCACCGCGACGCAAGCACGACAGTGGTCGCGCCGAGCCCAGCGCCGAACGACACCCAGAACGCGCGCCGGATCACGAGCCGCCGCCCTTGTCGCCCTTGCCGGAGGCCTTCGAGAACCCCTTACGCACGCCGGCCATCATGGAGATGATCTTGACGATCGGGTTGCCGGCGGCCTCCTCGACCAGCCCGGAGAGCTTCTCCACGCGGCCGACGATGACGTTGGCGTTGTCCAGCAGCGTGTCGACCCGGTCGATCTCGCGGTTGGTCTTCTCGACCGAGGTCTTGACCTCGCGCAGCAGCGGAATGGTCTCTTCCCGCATCGCGTCGATGGTCATCTTGGTGCTCTCGAGCACGCGCGTCGTGTTGAGCAGGACAAAGAGCAGACCGAGGACCAGCACGACCCAGCCGGCCGCCAGGATGATCATCGCCCAGTCGCCGCCCGTCATGGCCACCACCCCCATGTTCGCTGCCCCCCACTCCCGTCGAGCCAATGCGTCGAGGACGCCTAGCCTACCCGACTCCCCCATCGGGGCGTTTGGGCCCGGCGCCCGGGGTCCACTCGGTGTCCTCGCCCATGCCCGAGGGCCGGAGGTAGCGCCGGCCCTCGTACGCCTCGGGCCGATATGTCTGCTCCGCCCAGTGGCCGGGCTCGTCGTGCGGGTAGACGTAGCCCTTCCCGTGGCCGAGCTTTCGTGCAGCACCGTAGGACGCATCGCGCAGGTGCGCCGGCACCGGCTCGGCGCCGAGGGCGTCCTCCTGGGCGGCCGCCAGGGCCACATAGACGCTGTTGGACTTGGGGGCCCGGGCCAGGTAGATCGTCGCCTGGGCGAGGTTGAGCCGGGCCTCGGGCAGACCGACGTGCTCGACGGCATGGGCCGCCGCGGTCGCCTGCAGGAGCGCCATCGGGTCGGCGAGCCCGACGTCCTCGCTCGCGTGGATGATCAGCCGGCGCGCGATGAACCGCGGGTCCTCGCCGGCCTCGAGCATTCGGGCCAGCCAGAAGAGCGCCGCGTCGGGATCGGATCCACGGATCGACTTGATGAACGCGCTGATGACGTCGTAGTGGGCGTCGCCCTGGCGGTCGTACACGACGGCTTTGCGTTGCACGGCGTCGGCCACCAAGTCGAGCGAGATCGCGGCCGCGCCGTCCTCCTGCGCCGCGAGCGCGGCCGCCTCGAGCCCAGTGAGCGCCATGCGTGCGTCGCCGCCCGAGATCGTGACGAGGTGCTCGATCGCCGCCGGCTCGATGGACAGATGCAGCGATCCCAACCCGCGCTCCTCGTCGGCCAGCGCGCGCTCGATGAGCGCGGCGACGTCGTCGGCCTCGAGCGGCTCCAGTCGCACGAGCAGACAGCGCGAGAGCAGCGGGGTGTTGAGCGAGAAGTAGGGGTTCTCGGTCGTCGCCCCGATGAGCGTCACCGTCCCCTCTTCGACCGCCGGGAGCAGCACGTCTTGCTGCGCTTTGGACCACCGGTGGACCTCGTCGACGAACAGGACCGTCTTGAATAGCCCGCCGCGGGCGCCATCCATCACCTTGCGCGCGTCGGCGACGCCGGAGTTGACCGCCGAGAGCGACACCAGCTCGGCGCCCACGGCATCGGCGAGCAGATGGGCGAGGGTTGTCTTACCGGTCCCGGCGGGTCCCCACAGGATGATCGAGGGCAGCGCGCCACGGTCGAGCAGCTTCTGCAGCGCCCGGCCCGGCCCGACGAGGTGCCGCTGGCCGACGAACTCACCCGGCGTCTGCGGGCGCATCCGAGCGGCGAGCGGCTGATCGCTCACGAGCAGCTCATTCGTAGCGAATGATCCGGGTGGGGCGCACGTGCCAGCGGACGCGCCGCTGGCCCGGCGTCGGCGTCCACGGCTTGCCGTCGTAGGCGCGGCTCAACGCGTCGATGTGCGCCTCCGCTCCTTCGCCCAGCTCGCGCTCCTCGACAACCCCCTCCACCGAGATCCAGCGGTAGCCGTCGCCGAGGCGCTGCACGGCGACGGTCACCTGCGGCTCGCGTTCGACGTTGCGATCCTTACGCCGCCCCGCAGCGGTGTTGACCAGGACATGGGTGTCGTCGGCGTCGATCCAGGTGAGGGTCGCGTGTGCCGAGCCGTCGTCGTTGCGCGTGACGATCCAGGCGAAGTTGGGCGCAGCCAGCAGCGCCCGATCCTCCGCGGTCAGCTCCGCACTCATGTGGCCTCCTCATCATCGTGCTCGACGGTGACGGCAAGACCTAGCTCGTCGAGCACGGCCTGATCGGCGGGCGCCGGCGCGCCGGTCATCGGGTCGAGGCCGGACTGCGCTTTCGGGAACGCCGTGACGTCGCGGAGCGAATCCTTGCCGGCAAGCACCATCAGGAACCGGTCGAGCCCCATCGCGATCCCGCCGTGCGGCGGCGCCCCGTAGCGGAACGCCTTCAACAGGTGGCCGAACTTCTCCTGTTGTTCCTCCGGGGAAAGACCGAGCGCGTCGAACACCGCGCGCTGTACGTCGGGCTGGTGGATGCGGATCGAGCCGCCGCCGATTTCGAACCCGTTCAACACCAGGTCGTAGGCGCGCGCCTTGGCCGTCGCCGGGTTGAGGTCCTCGCTGAGCGGGGCCGTGAACGGATGGTGCTTCGCGACCCAGCGGTCTTCCTCATCGCTCCACTCGAACAGCGGCGGCTCCGAAAACCAACAGAATTCCCAGCGACCGTCGGGAATCAGGTCGAGGCGCACGGCGAGATCGCGGCGCAGCCCGTCGAGGGCGACGTGCACACGGTCGGGACGGTCGGCGACGATGCAGATCAGGTCGCCGGGTGCCGCGCCCGTCGCCGAAACGAGCGCCGTCTTCTCCTCGTCGGACAAGAACTTCTCGACGGGCGAGCGAAGGTCGTCTTGCTCAACCACGATCCACACGAGACCCGCCGCGCCCCGGCCCTTGGCGTCATCGACGAGCTTGTCGAGCTCCTTGCGGCTGAGCGAGCCGCCGCCGGGTGCTGCAAGCGCCTTGATCAGCCCGTCGTCGGCGGCGACCGACGCAAAGGCGTTGAACCCGGAACCGGCAAACAAGTCAGTCAGGTTGACTAACTCCATCCCGTAGCGAAGATCCGCCTTGTCGGACCCGAAGCGCGCGACCATCTCGTCGTAGGTCATCCGCCGAAACGGCGTCGGAACCTCGGCGCCTTGGGTCTCGGCGACGATCCGCGCGTACAGCGGCTCGATCACCCCCATGATGTCGTCCTCATCGACAAAGCTCATCTCGATGTCGAGCTGGGTGAACTCAAGGCCGCGGTCCGCCCGCGTCGCCTCGTCACGGAGGCACCGGACGATCTGGTAGTAGCGGTCCTGCCCTCCGACCATCAGGAGCTGCTTGAGTTGTTGGGGCGATTGCGGCAGCGCGAAGAACATGCCGGGGCGCACCCGCGCCGGCACCAGGAAGTCGCGGGCACCTTCGGGCGTCGCGCGGCCGAGCAGCGGCGTTTCCACCTCGACGAAACCCAGGCCGTCCAGATGCTCGTGCATGAGCCGCACGACGTGGTGCCGGAGCCGAAGCGCCGCCGTCATCTCGGGACGGCGCAGATCGAGGTAGCGATACTCGAGCCGCAGCAGCTCTTCGGCCTCGACGCGGTCCTCGACGACGAACGGCGGCGTCTCGGAGCGAGCGAGCACGTCGAGCGACCCGGCCACGACCTCGATCTCGCCGGTGCCGAGCTCGGGGTTCGCCATGCCCTCGGGCCGGTTGCGAACCCTCCCGCTCAGACGCACGACCCACTCGCCACGAAGATCCTGCGCCGTCGCATGCGCCGCCGGGGCGTCTTCCGGGTGAAACACCACCTGCACAACGCCCTCGCGGTCCCGCAGGTCGATAAACGTCACGCCGCCGTGGTCGCGACGGTGCGCGACCCACCCGCAAAGCGTGACCTCATCGCCTTCGTTGTCCGCGCGGAGCTCACCGCACGCGTGCGTGCGAAGCGCCGTTCGGAACAGGGACTCGCTCACGCGCCCCCCTCCGCCCCCGCCTGGACCCAGGCGACGGCGGCCTCGATCGGCACCGATTCCTGCACGCCGTCGGCGAGCCGCCGAAGCGTGACCGTGCCGTCGCCGAGCTCGTGCTCGCCGAAGATGGCCGCGTAGCGGGCGCCGCTGCGGTCCGCCATCTTGAGCTGCGCCTTGAGCGGGCGCTCCTCGTAGGCGGCGTCGGCATCGACCCCGGCCGCCCGCAGCATCCGCAGGAACTCGTCCCCGGCCGCGCTCGACGCCGCCCCGATCGCCACGACGAACACCGCAAGCGCCGGCTCCCGTGGCGGGGCGACGCCCTCGTCGGCAAGGGCGAGCAGCACGCGCTCCAGACCCATGCCGAACCCGATGCCCGGCACGTGCGGCCCACCGAGCGTCTCGGCGAGCCCGTCGTAGCGCCCGCCGCCGAACAAGGTGGACTGCTGGGCGTTCCCGGCCTCCTGCAACGCGTCGGAGACGAACTCGAACGCGGTTCGGGTGTAGAAGTCGAGCCCCCGCACGAGGGTGGTCATCCGGCGGGGCTCGATCCCCGCAGCGGCAAGACCGGCGAGCACGGCGTCGAAATGGGCCGCGCACTCGTCGCAGAGGTGATCGACCATCGCGGGAGCGTCTGCGGCGACGGCGCGGCATGCCTCGTCCTTACAGTCGAGCACCCGCAGCGGGTTGTCCTCGAAGCGGTCCTTGTGCTCGTCGCGCAGCTCGGCGCTGTGTCCGCGCAGGTAGGCAACGAGCGCCTCGCGATAGGCGGGCCGGCAGACCGCGTCGCCGAGCGAGTTCACCTCGACGTGGAAACGGCGCAACCCGAGCGCACGCAGGAACGCGTCGCCCACCACCATCACCTCGACGTCGGCGGCCGGCGCGTCGGTCCCGAGCACCTCGACCCCGAACTGGCGATGCTCGCGCAGCCGTCCCGCCTGCGGGCGGCTGTACCGATACATCCGTGTCAGGTAGTAGCCCTTGAACGGGGTCGCGAGCCGCTGCTGCTCGTGCAGGTAGGCGCGCATCACCGGCGCGGTCCCCTCGGGACGAAGCGTCAGCGACCGGTCGCTGCGGTCCATGAACGTGTACATCTCTTTGGTCACGATGTCGCTCGTCGCACCCGAGGTCCGCGCGAACAGCTCGGTCGCCTCAAATACCGGGGTCTCGACGTAGCGGAACCCGTGACGCCGCGCGATCGCGGCCGCCCGGTCGTAGAGCGCCTGCATCTGCCCACCGGCAGGCGGCAGCAGATCCTTGGTCCCACGGCTTGGCGCAAGCTCCATCAGCCCGCCTCGCGCAGGAACGGGTTGGACGCGCGCTCGCGCCCGACGGTCGTTTCGACGCCGTGGCCCGGCAGCACGCGGAGGTCGTCGGGCAGCTCGAGAAAGCGCAGCAACGAGCGCCGCATCGCAGCCGGGTCGGAGTTCGCGAAGTCCGAGCGCCCGATCGTTCCGGCGAACACGAGATCGCCGGAAAACACCAGGGCCTCGGCGCCGACCCGGAAGCACACCGACCCCGGCGTGTGTCCCGGCGTGTGCATCACGTCGAGCTCGATCTCGGCCAAGCGGAGCCGGTCGCCGTCGGCGAACGTCCGAAGGTCCTTGACCGGATCGAGATCGACCGGCGACATGCCACCCCAGGCCGCGTAGTCGTCGAACGCGGGGAGATCGTCCGGATGGACGTAGACGGGCAGGTCGCCGGCAAACGTGCCCGCCGCCTGCGCGTGGTCGAGGTGGGCGTGGGTGAGCAGCACCGCCGCGAGCTGCTTCCCGGCGGTCTCGAGCACCTCGCGGACCGCCGGCGGATCGAATCCCGGGTCGACGACGACCACCTCGTCGGCGTCCTCGTTGGCGAGCAGCCAGCAGTTCGTGCCGTAGGGGTTTCGATCGAAGACGTCGAGGTACATGCGGAGCGCCATGCTACCGGAGCCCCGCCGCGCGGTTAGCCGTCGACGGTGTCCAGGACGAGCGTGAAGGGACCGTCGTTGGTGAGGGCAACGGTCATCTCGGCCCCGAACACGCCCCGGCTCACGCGCACCCCGTAGCTCTCGAGCGCGCGTGCGAAGACCTCCACGAGCTCGGCGGCACGTGCCGGCTCCGCCCCGTAAACGAACGACGGCCGGCGCCCCCGGCTCGTGTCGGCCAGCAGCGTGAACTGCGAGACCACCAGCACCTCACCACCAACGGTGGCCAGATCGACGTTCGCCTTGCCTTCGTCGTCGCGGAAGATCCGAAGTCCGACGATCTTTGCGGCCAGCCGCTCGGCATCGGCCTCGGTGTCGTCTCGGGCTACCCCCACGAGGAGCAGATCCCCGGGACCGATCGACGCCACCTCCGAACCATCGACCGTCACCGACGCGTCGGTGACGCGCTGGAGCACCACCCGCACTACGAGGGCACCACCCGATACGCGTCGTAGACGCTGTCGATCCGCTTGACCCCCGCGAGGATCGAGGACAGGTGCGTGATGTCGCCGAGCTCGAACGTGAACCGCAGCCGGGTGATGCGGTCGCGGCCGGTGGTCGAGTTGGCCGACAGGATGTTGACGTGCTGATCCGAGAGCACCGTGGCGATGTCGGACAGCAGGCGCCTTCGGTCGAGCGCCTCCACCTGGACCGCGACGATAAACGAGGTCGACTTTCCTTCCGACCACGAGACCTCGATCATCCGCTCGGGCTCGCGCCGAAGGGTCTTGACGTTCG
The DNA here is from genome assembly GCA_963816105.1 of uncultured Actinomycetes bacterium. Classification (GTDB taxonomy): domain Bacteria; phylum Actinomycetota; class UBA4738; order UBA4738; family HRBIN12; genus AC-51. Next base: position 818,389 of record CAWFJH010000005.1, read on the forward strand.
GGCAATCGGCCCGGTGCACGCTCACGCCCTGTCCACGGGTGACGAACCCGACGATGGCGTCGCCGGGCACCGGCGTGCAGCACCGCCCGAGTTTCACCCACACATCGGGCAGGCCCTTGACCATGACCCCGTGCGAGATGTCGTCCGGACGGCCGATGCGTACCGGGCGCGCGAGCGGGACGTCGTCGGTGACGTCTTCTTCGCCGGTGCCGCTCACGCGTCGCGCAAGCCGTGCGACCACCGACTGCGGCGAGACGTGGCCCTCGCCCACCGCGACGTAAAGCGCGTCGACATCCGGGTACTTCAAGTCCCCGGCAACCTGCTCGAGGACCTCCTCGGTCGCCAGTCGTTTGAACGGCATGTTCTGTTTGCGCATCTGCCGCTGCAGGAGGTCGCGGCCCTGGTCGAGGGCGTCCTCGCGCCGGCCTCGCGCGAACCACTGCCGGATCTTGTTACGCGCGCGCGGGGTCGCGACGAACTGCAGCCAGTCCTGGCTCGGCCCCTCCCCCTGGGCGCGGGATGTCAGGATCTCGACCGAGTCGCCGGTTCGCAGCTCATAGTCGAGCGGCACGAGCTTGTCGTTGACCTTGGCACCGATGGTTCGGTGCCCGACCTCTGTGTGAATGGTGTAGGCGAAGTCCACCGGCGTCGCCCCCTGCGGAAGGTTCGTGACGTCGCCCTTCGGGGTGAAGACGAACACGCGTCCCCCGGACAGATCGATCCGCAGCCCCTCCATGAACTCGCGCGGGTCGGCCATGTCCTTCAGCCACTCCATCATCTGACCGAGCCACGCAAGGTCGGCGTCTTCCTTTTGCTTGCCTTCCTTGTAGCGCCAGTGCGCCGCGATCCCGTATTGGGCGGTTCGGTGCATGTCGCGCGTTCGGATCTGGATCTCGAGCGGCCTGCCCTCGGGCCCGACCACCGTCGTGTGCAACGACTGGTACATGTTGGCCTTGGGCATCGCGATGTAGTCCTTGAAGCGCCCCGGAACCGGCTTCCACAGCGCGTGGACCGCGCCGAGCGCCCCGTAGCAGTCGCGGAGCGACTCCACCTGGATCCGAACGCCGACGAGATCGAAGATCTCCTCGAACCCCTTGCCGCGGATCACCATCTTTTCGTAGATGGAATACAGATGCTTGGGCCGCCCGTCGACGTCGGCCTTGATGCCGAGCTCCTTCAGCTTCTGGCGCAGGCGGTCGGTGAGATCTTGGATGCGCTCGGTTCGCTCGTCGCGCCTTGTCTCGACGAGCTGGGCGATCTCCTTGTACGGGCCGGGGTGCAGCGTCTTGAACGAGAGGTCCTCGAGCTCCCATTTGACCTCCTGCACGCCGAGCCGGTTCGCGAGCGGCGCGTAAATGTCGAGCGTTTCGGTCGCCATCCGGCGCTGCTTGGCCGGCGCGAGCGCCGTCACAGTCCGCATGTTGTGCAGGCGATCGGCAAGCTTGATGAGGAGGACACGGATATCGCCCGCCATCGCGACGATCATCTTGCGAACGTTCTCGGCCTGCGCGAGTTCGCGTGTTTGGAACTGCAGCTTGTCAAGCTTGGTCAGGCCGTCGACGATCTCCGCGACGTCCTCGCCGAACTCCGCCTGCAGCTGCTCCAGCGTGATCGACGTGTCCTCCACGGTGTCGTGCAGCAGCGCGGCCTCGAGCGTGGTGGTGTCCAGGCGAAGATCGGCGAGAATGCGAGCAACGGCAAGCGGGTGCTCGATGAACGGTTCCCCCGATAGTCGGAGCTGGCCCTCGTGCGCCTCCTCGGCACGCTGATAGGCGCCCTCGAGCGCCTTGAGGTCCCCCTTGGGGTTGTAGGAACGCACCTTCCGCGCGAGCAGGTCGTATCCCGTCGCCTCTCGGTCCCGGCGGCGGCGCGGCAGCGGCAGGCGCCCGCCCCGGCGTGCCGGGAGGGCCTCGTTGCCGACGGTGAGCTCATCGCGCGTGTCCACGTCAAGCCAGTCTACGGCCGGCCCCGGCGCACACGGAACGACCGCTAGTACCGAATCAGGGTGAAGAGGTCGTAGCCCTTGAGCTTGTCGCGCCCGTGGAGGAACTCCAACTCGATCAAGGTGGCGATCCCACAGACCTTGCCGCCGATCCGCTCCACGAGGTTTGCGGCGGCCTTCGCGGTCCCCCCGGTGGCGAGCACGTCGTCGACGACCAGCACCCGCTCTCCCGGCTGCACGGCGTCGCGGTGGATCTCGAGGACCGCGGTGCCGTACTCGAGGGCGTACTCCTCATCGACGGTGTCGTGCGGCAGCTTGCCCTTCTTGCGCACTGGGATGACGCCGGCGCCAAAGTGGTAGGCCACCGGCGCGCCGAGGATGAACCCGCGGGCCTCGATTCCCACCACCTTGTCGACGTTGCCACGGCCGAAGTGCACGACGATCAGGTCGATGATCGTCGAGAAGGCGATGGGGTCGGCGAGCACGGGCGTGATGTCTTTGAAGACGATCCCGGGCTCGGGGAAGTCGGGGACGTCCCGGATCAGGGCTTCGATCTGCTCGATCTGCACTGGCTACCTCCGCTTGCGTTTGGCGGGCTGACCCTTCTTGTTACGTGGCTTTGGTCGCGGCTTGGATGCGCCGCCACTACTCGGCGGGATCGGCGTGCCCGTCGACTGGGGGTCGCCCGCGCCCGTGGTGGCGGCGACGGCTTGGGGCTCCCTGCGGCGCGACGCCGGCTGCGACGCCGCCGCGCGCGCCACCTGCCGCTCGTGTACGACCGTCAGCACCGGAGCGGCAATGAAGATCGACGAGTACGCGCCGATGGCGACGCCGACGAACATGGCGAAGGCGAAGTCCTTCAAGGTCTCGCCGCCGAACAGCAGCAGCGACAGAATCGGCAGCAGCACGACGAGCGACGTGTTCACCGACCGCATCACCGTTTGGTTGAGCGACAGGTCGACGACGCCGGTATAGCCCAGCCGCGCCGTCAGCGCCGCAGATTCGGTGTTCTCCTTGATCTTGTCGTAGATGACCACGGTGTCGTACAGCGAGAACCCGAGGATGGTCAGGATCGCAATCACCGTCTCCGGTGTCACCTGTCGCCCCACAAGCGCGTACAGCCCGGCGGTGATCACCACATCGTGCACGAGGGCCACCATCGCCCCGACCGCCATCGTCCACTGGAACCGCCACGCGATATAGATGGCGATGAAGAACAGCACGAGCAACAGACCGCGGATTGCCTTGCGCGAGATCTGCTGTCCCCAGGTCGGCCCGATATCCTCGACGTTGATCTGCTCGGGTTGAATCCCCGCCTGTGTGGCGAGGTCGCCGATGAGCGCCTGTCTGTCCTCGAGCTGGGTGAGCGAGTCGGTGCGGATCGAAATCTGGTCGCCACCGGCGAGGAGCTGCACCTCCCCGGGGAGCGCGTGCTCGTCCAGCACCGTTTGGACCTGCTCGACCGTGACGGGCGTCGAGACCGTGTAAGTGAGCTCCGCGCCGCCGACAAAGTCGATCGAGAAGACAAACCCGCGCGCGAGAATACCGATGAGCGACAGCACGATCAGCACGCCGGAGAAGATGAACCAGCGGCGACGGTGCTCGATCAGCTGGAGATGCGGAATCCGGTAGCCGCGGTACACCTCGAACGCATGGCGGAAGGTCATGCGCCCTCCTCCTGCTCGAGGATGTGGTCGGCGCCGGTCGCCGAGGCGAGTCCGAACCCGCGCGCAGACGCGAGTCTGTCGCTGCGCGCGATGAGGAACACCGTCGGGCGCTTGAAGAAGTACACGACGAACAGGTCGAGCGCGGTCGCGACGCCCAGCGTCAGTGCGAAGCCGCGAACCGAGCTGACCGCCGTGAAGTACAGCACTGCCGCCGCGATGCCGGTTACGGTGTCGGCCGCGACGATCGTCTTGAAGGCGCGTTGGAACGCCGGCTGTACGGCGGCGCGCGGCGAGCGACCGGCCCGCACCTCGTCCTTCAATCGCTCGAAGAACACGATGTAGGAGTCGGCCGTCACCCCGAGCGAGATCACGAGGCCCGCGACGCCGGCGAGGGTGAGCGCGTAGCCGAACCGCTCCCCCGCCACGGAGATGAGGGTGATCGCCAGGATCGCCCAGATCGTCATCCCGAACCACGCGACCACGCCGAGCATCCGGTAATAGAAGAGGAGGTACATGAACAGCAGGATCAGCCCGGCGGCGCCGGCAACGATGCCCTCCTGGAGCGATGTCGTGCCGAGCGTCGGGCTGACGGTGCGCACCGATTCCTGCGTGAGGTTCACCGGGAGCGAACCCGCGTTCAGGATCGCCGAGAGGTCCTTGGCGTCCTGCTCGGTGAAGTTGCCCGTGATGACGCCCCGGCCCTGTGTGATCGGCGACTGTACGACAGGGTTGGAGATGATCTTGCGGTCGACCGCGATCGCGATCTGATTGCGGGGCGCCGGTTGCGCCACGGCGGCGGTGGTGGCGTTCTTAAACGCCTCCGCGCCATCGCTGTCGAGGGTGAACTCGACGGCCCACTGCGCGAGCGCCTGCGAATCGCCCTGCAGCACTGCCCGCGCGCTCGTGATGTTGCCGCCGGTGATTACCACGGGCGCGAGATGCACCGCGTTGCCGTTCTCGTCCGGATACCACACGTCGTTCTTGTCCTGGACATCGCCCTTGCAGTCCTTAGAGTCCTGTTGGACCTGGGTCTGACAGGTGAGCGTGATCGTTTGAAACGTCGGGTCGTTCGGCGAGACGATCTCGAGCGTCGGGCGTTCCTCGAGGCGCGCGGTCTTTCCGATCAGCTCCAACAGGTGCTGCTGGCCGGTCTCGCGCTGTCGCTCGGTCGCGGCCTCTTGGTTCGTGTAACAGCCGAGATCCTCTTGCTGGGAGCTCACCACGCAGTACTGCGTCGTCAGGTGCGCGACCGACCAGGTATCGAGCGCGGTCTGGGCTTCGGTCTTGGACGTATAGGAGCAGTCGGGCAGCGTCGCCGAGCCCGACCGATCGAGCTGACCGTAGGCGTCGCTCGGCCCGGAGCTGGGCGAGGGCGAGGCCGACGCCGAAGCCGATGCGTGGGGCTTCGCACTCGCGCTGGCGCTCGGGGTCGGTGTCGGGGACGCGGTTTGCGCGGCCGGCGCCTCGATACACCAGTTGGTCTCGGTGACCTTGGTGGTCATCGCGTCGAAGGCCGCTTGTGCCGCGTCGTGGTTCGGGTAGCAGTGCAGTTCAGTCCGATTGATATCGGTCAGGCAGTACGGGCCGGCGGTCGATCCCGGGCCCTCGGTCGGCGTTGGCGATGCCGAGTCGGACGGCGTCGCGCCGGCGACCTGCTTGGGCTCGGGTGTGATCCCGGTCTTCTGCTGGTCGGCTTCGACCTGCGAGCCGTAGCACGCGAGCTGCACGTCCTTGGCGTAAACGCAGACCTTCGCGACCTGCGAGGTGACGGTAAAGCCCGTCAGCGCCTCGGTCGGCCTCGCCTTGCCGTCGGCGCAGCCATAGGTGGCGCCCTTGGGATCGGTAATGCAGTACAGGTCAGCCGGCCGCTGCTCGACGGTGCTGTCCGACAGGCCGGGGATCTGGATCTCGATCGTGGTTCCCGACAGCGTGATGTCGGGCTCGCCGACGCCGAATGCGTCGACGCGGTTACGGATGTTCTCGAGAGCCAGGTTCATCGTCGCCGAGTCGGTGCCCTCGGGCGCCGAGAGGATCACCGAGACACCGCCCTGCAGGTCCAGACCGAGCAACGGCGTCAGCTTGTTGGCGGCGAATCCCGCGATCGAGACGCAGATCAGGAGCCCAACCACGATGATCGAGACCCACAGTCCGCGACTGCGCTTCATGCCAGCTCCTGTTCGTTGATGAACAGTTGGAACCGCGCATCGATCGCCGCCGCGGCGTGGCGGCACATCTGCATCCTGCCCAGAAAGATTTCGAAGTACTCCATGACTTGACTGATCCGCGTGTCAATCGTCAGCTCCAGACTGACGGTGCGAGCGTCGGAGTCTACCCGCAGGAAGCTCTGCTCGACGGCGTAGTTCACGCGATCGTGGATGTCGTGCTCCAGTTCCAGTTCGGCCGGCTTGCGAACCCTGCTGCGGTGTACGTCAGCCTTGTCCGCGAGGATCACGGCCGCCGACACGGGCGAGACCGCGGTGCCGTCGGCCTCCTCGTGGTTGGCGATCGCCGCGACGACCGTCATCAGATCCACACCGTCGGCGCGGCCTTTGAGGGTCTGATACGCGAGCATGGCGCCGCTTTGGGCGTGCCCCTCGCGCGACAGCGCGTTGCCCATGTCGTGGAGGTAGCCCGCCACGCGCGCAAGCTCCGCGTCGCGGTCGTCGTAGCCGAGCCGATGCAGCACCTGATACGCGATCTTTCCAACCAGGTCGGCGTGGCGGAACCCGTGCTCCGTGAAGCCCATCGCGTCCATCACGCGGTCGGCCGAGGCGATGTAGAGCGACAACTCAGGATCGTCGCGAACGTCCTCGATCGTGATGGTGGCGCGTTCGGTCAGCGGCTCGGCCGCCGGCACCTCCGGGATCGGCGCACCGCTCGGGGTGCCGATCGCGTCGTCGCTCACTGGGGCTCCGGACCCTCGGACGCCGCGGGGTCGGATCCGTCGCCGAGCGCCGGCGGCGCAGCCTCGGCGTCGTCGTGCGACTCCTGATCCCCGTCACCCTGCTCGTCGTCCTCGTCGTCCTCGTCGTCCCAGGCCTGGTCGTCCTCTTCGTCCTCGCCGATCCGGCGGGCGATCGCGGCGCGCACCATCTTGATGCGGGTCCCTGGCGCGATCTCGACGATCACCGTGTCCTCGTCCTCGTCTTCGTCCACGATCGTGCCGAAAATGCCGGCGGTCGTCATGATCTCGTCCCCGACGTCTGCGGACCGTTGGAAGTTCTGCTGCTTTTGCGTCCGCCGCTTCTGCTGGCGCATCGACCAGAACAGGAACGCCCCAAGGCCGAGCATCATGAGCAGCAGGACGGAGCCCCCACCACCGGACTGTTGGGCAAGCATCATCGAAGTTCCCCTCCGCATCATCGGTGCGCCCTGAGGCGCGAGACGCGAGTTTACCTGCGGGAACGGGCCGTGCCGCTCCTCAGGCCAGCGGGAGCCGGCCCGGCGCGGTGACCCCCAGATGGGCATACGCGCGCTCCGTGGCGATCCGCCCTCGGGGCGTTCGCTGGAGGAATCCGAGTTGCAACAGGTAGGGCTCGACGACGTCCTCCACGGTGTCGGGCTCTTCCCCCACGGCCGCCGCGAGCGTCGAGAGACCGACCGGCCCGCCGGAGAACCGTTCGACGACTGCCTGGAGCACCGCGTGGTCGAGACGATCCAGCCCCTCGGTGTCGACCTCGAAGACCGCCAGGCCCGCGCGCGCGATGTCGCCGGTGATCGTGCCGTCGTGGCGGACCTCGGCCACGTCGCGCACGCGCCGAAGCAGCCGGTTCGCGATCCGCGGCGTGCCGCGCGATCGAAGCGCGATCTCCTGCGCGCCCTCGTCGTCGGTCTGAACCCCGAGGATGCCCGCGCTTCGCCGAACGATCCGCGTGAGGTCCGCGGCGTCGTAGTAGTCCAGGCGCGGGCTGAACCCGAAACGCTCCCGGAGCGGCAACGTGATCCGCCCCGGGCGGGTGGTCGCGGCGATGAGCGTGAACCGCGGCAGCTCGAGGCGGATCGACCGCGCCGTCGGCCCCTTGCCGAGCACCACGTCGAGCCGGAAGTCCTCGAGCGCGGGGTAGAGGACTTCCTCCACCGTCCGCGGCATGCGGTGGACCTCGTCGACAAACAGCACATCGCCGTCGCCCAGGTTCGTCAGGATCGCGGCGAGATCGCTCGGCCGCTCGAGCGCGGGTCCGCTCGTGGGCTGGAATCCCGCCCCCATCTCGATCGCCACGATCTGGGCGAGCGTCGTCTTGCCGAGCCCGGGCGGTCCGCTAAACAGCAGATGATCGACGGGCTCGTCGCGTCCGCGCGCACCGGTGAGCAGCACCGACAACTGCTCCTTGACGCGCTCCTGCCCGACGAAGTCCGCCAGGCTTCGCGGACGCAGCGCGACGTCGAACTCCCGGTCCTCGGGGCTGCGCGCGGCCGCCTCGATCAACCGCTCGTCCACCCGATCTGTCGGCGGATCGGTCGGCGCATCGGTCACGGCGCTCATCGTCCCACCTTCTGCAGGGCCTCGCGAAGCAGATCGTCCGGCGCCTTGCCGTCCGGATCGAGCTCCGCCATCGCCTTTGCGGCCTCCGGCGGTGTGAGGCCCAGGGCGAGCAATGCCTCGCGCACGTCGGCGAGCGGACCGATCGAGATGATCTCCGCGCCCTCGCCGCCGAGCTTGTCGCGCAAATCCAGCACAACGCGGTTGGCCACCTTCGTACCGACACCGGGGACGACCGTGAGCGCCGCCGCGTCGCCCGCGGCCACAGCACGACGAAGCGCGTCGGCGGTGAGGGCCGACAAGAAGGCGATCGCGACCTTGGGCCCGACACCGCTCACGCCCGTCAACAAATCGAACAGCTCCCGCTCATCACGAGTGGCAAAGCCGTAGAGGGTCATCGAGTCCTCACGCACGACCAGCCTCGTCGCGAGGCGCGCGCGCTCCCCGGTCGCCGGGAGGCCGGCGAGGACCGAGGACGGCACGAGCAGCTCGTAGCCGACGCCACCGACGTCGAGCACAACCCGCCCCGCGCCCTTGTCGACGACCTCACCGTCGAGGAACGCGATCATCGCGCGCCCGCCCGCACCGCGATCCCGCGCATCTTGGCGGCGAGCAGATGCGTGAGCGCCACGGCGACCGCGTCGGCGGCGTCGGGCTGCGTCGGCACGTCGCGCAGCCCGTGGATCCGCACCAGCGCCCGCTGGACGGCTTCCTTGCTTGCGTTGCCGGCACCCGTAATCGCCTGCTTGACCTCGTTGGGCGCGTACTCCTCCACCCCGAGTCCCGCGTCGGCTGCCGCAACCATGACGACGCCGGTCGCACGAGCCACATGCAGCGCGCTCACCTGATTGCGGCTCCACGCCACCCGCTCGACCGCAACCGTTACGGGGTGGTACTCGGCGATGGCCTCCCTCGTCGCCTCGGCAACGAGGCGAAGCCGCTCGGACTCCGCGAGGTCCGACGCCGTCGAGACAGTCCCGGCCCACAGCAGGGTCGTCGTGCGGTCGCGGACGGCCAGCACCGCAAGACCGCAGCGCGCAAGGCCGGGGTCGACCCCCAGGACACAGGTATCGAACATCTGTTCGCCGGAGTCTAGGGCTGGGGCAGCCACCGGGCAACGACCTCAGCCGGCGACGGCGACATAGCGATCGCGCGACGGACCCATCGGACCCGCCACGACCTCGGGCGCGAGTCCGGCGGCGGCGAACGCAGCCCGGTAGTCCTCGTCGGAGAACAGCGTGAGGACATGGTGCTCCTGCTCCTCTTCGAAGCCGTGCTCGGTCGCGATCAGATAGCGCATCTCCAGCACGGTTCGCTCGCCGTCGCGCCAGCTTCGGGACACCCGTGCGGCGGCCAGGTCGTCGTCCTCGCCGGCGATCGCATGCAACCCGATTCCCGGCAGCCATTCCTCGGGCCGTATCCACCCGTCGATCACGAGCACGCCGCCGGTCGAAAGATGGCCCGCCATCCGGCCGATTGCCGCGGCAAGCTCGTCGCCGTCGGCGCAATATCCGACCGAGCTGAACAGACACGTCACCGCATCGAACGTGCGGCCGAGGTCGAACGTGCGCATGTCGGCGAGGGTGAACGGGACACCGGGCAGGCGCGCCGACGCAACCTCGAGCATGCCCGGCTCGACGTCCACCCCGGCCGCATCGGGAAACCAGGCGCGGAGAAGTTCGAGGTGCCGGCCGGTGCCGCACGCGATGTCCAGGAGCGAGGACGCGCCCGGGTTCCGGTCCTGGATGAGCCCGGCGAGCTCACGGGCCTCGGCGTCGTATTCCTTGACGCCGCCGTAGACGAGGTCGTAGATCCGTGCCGATCGATCGAACATCCCCACACGGTAGCGCCGGGATGCGGGCGCGTGACTACAGGGCCGCCATGACCTCTTCGGGGATGTCGAAGTTGGCGTAGACGTTTTGCACGTCGTCGAGATCCTCGAGCGCCTCGATAAGCCGCAGGACCTGCGTCGCGTCGCCACCGGCAACCGGGATAGTGGTCTGCGGCAGCATCGACAACTCCGCGGAGGAGATCGGTACCCCGGCGCGTTCGAGCGCTGCCTGCACGGCCGGGAATTCCTGCGGCGCCGTCACGATGTCCCAGCTCGACTCGGAGTCGGCGAGATCCTCCGCCCCGCCGTCGAGCGCCAGCTCGAGCAGGTGCTCCTCGTCGGGTGCCACCGCCTTCTCGACGACGACCACGCCCTTGCGTGTGAACTGCCAGGCGACCGTTCCGGCTTCGCTCAGGTTGCCGCCGTTGCGGCTGAACGCGTGGCGGACCTCCTGGGCGGTGCGATTGCGATTGTCGGTGAGCGCCTCGACGAGTACGGCGACGCCGCCCGCCGCGTAGCCCTCGTAGACGACCTCCTCGTACCGCTGGCCACCCGAGAGCTCGCCGGTCCCCCGCTTGATCGCGCGATCGATGTTGTCGTTGGGCACCGAGAAGGTCTTTGCTTTCTCGACCGCGGAGGCGAGCGTCATATTGCCCTCGACGCTGCCGCCGCCCTCGCGCGCCGCAACCTCGACGGCGCGGAGCAGCTTGGCGTACATGTTCGACCGCTTCGCGTCGGTCGCTTCCTTCTTGCGCTTGATCGTCGCCCACTTGGAGTGCCCGGACATCGCGCTACACCTTCCTCAGCAGATATTCGTGGAGCCCGGTTTCGCCCACGAGCTCCGGATGGAAGGATGCCACAACGAGGTTGCCCTGCTCCAAGACGACGGGGTGGTTCTCGAACGTCGCAAGCACCTCGACGGGCTCGCCGACGTCCTCGATCCACGGTGCACGGATGAACACGCCGCGCACCGGGTGCTCGATTCCGCGGACATCGAGGTCGGCCTCGAACGAGTCGACCTGCCGGCCGTAGGCGTTGCGCCGGACGGTGAGGTCCATCAGGGCGAACAGCGGCTCGCCGCCGACCACCCGTTCGGCAAGGACGATCATGCCGGCGCACGTGCCGAGAATCGGCATCCCGTGGCGCGCCCGGTCCTGTACGGGCTCGACGAGGCCGTACGCACGCGCGAGCTTGCCGATCGTGGTCGACTCGCCGCCCGGTATCGCAAGACAGTCCACGTCGGCCAACTGCTCGGCTGTGCGCACCTCGACCGGGGTCGCGCCGAGCGCGGCGAACGCCCGCACGTGCTCGCGGAAATCGCCCTGCAGGGCGAGCACGCCCGCCTTCATGGAATTACCAGCCGCGGTCTTGCAGGCGTGTCTCGAGGGTGTCGATCTCGAGGCCGTGCATCGGCTCGCCGAGCCCGTGGCTGACCTTGGCCAACACGTCGGGGTCCTGGAAATGCGTCGTCGCCTCGACGATCGCGCGGGCCATCGTCGTGGGGTCCTCGGACTTGAAGATCCCGGAGCCAACGAACACGCCGTCAACGCCGAGCTGCATCATCAGCGCCGCGTCGGCCGGCGTCGCAATCCCGCCGGCCGAGAAGTTGACGACGGGGAGCGTTCCCTTCTCGGCGACCATGCGGACAAGCTCGACCGGTGCGCCCAGGTCCTTGGCCTTCGACACGTATTGCTCCGGGCGGAGCTGCGTGCACTCGGCGATCTCGCTCAGCAACGCGCGTTCGTGCCGCACGGCCTCAACGACGTTGCCGGTGCCCGCCTCGCCCTTCGTGCGGATCATCGCCGCGCCCTCCGCGATCCGCCGCAGCGCCTCGCCGAGGTTGCGACACCCGCACACGAACGGCACCGTGAACGCCCACTTGTCGATGTGGAATGCCTCGTCGGCCGGCGTGAGCACCTCGGACTCGTCGATGTAGTCGACGCCGAGCGACTGCAGGATCTGTGCTTCGACGAAGTGGCCGATCCGCGCCTTCGCCATGACCGGGATGCTGACCACCGCCTTGATCTCCTCGATCTTGGTGGGGTCGGCCATCCGCGCGACGCCGCCCTCCTTGCGGATGTCGGCGGGCACGCGCTCGAGCGCCATGACGGCGCACGCACCGGCGTCCTCGGCGATCTTGGCCTGCTCGGCCGTGGTGACGTCCATGATGACGCCGCCCTTCAGCATCTCGGCCAAGCCCGACTTCACGGTAAACGTGCCGGTTTCGCGCTGCACGATGAATCCCCTTTCGAAAACGTCGTGGAAATCTCAGTGTACCGCTGATGATCTGCGCGGGAAGGCCCGATCGCCCGGGTCGGAACGGCTTACATCTCCTGGAGACGCTTGATCCGCTCCTGGATCGGGGGGTGCGTCGAGAAGAGCTTCTCCATCTTGCTGGTCTGCTCACCGGGGATCCGCGAGGGCTGGTCCAGCCACAGGTGCGCGGTCGCGTTATTGGCGGCGTGCATCGCGTGCGGCGCCGCGCCGATCTTCTCCAGGGCGGAGATGAGCCCTGGTGGATAGCGCGTGAGCTGGACGCCCTCCGCATCGGCGAGGTACTCGCGGTTGCGGCTGACCGAGAGCTTGATGAGCTGGCCGGCGAGCGGCGCGATGATGAGCAGGACGATCCCGACGGCGAACAGGATCAGCGCGAGCCCACCGGCCGCGTCGCCGCCGCTCGAGTCGCGCCGCCCGCGCCCGCCGCCGCCCCAGAACCACGAGCGCATGAAGATCTCCGACATCAGCACCGCGGCGCCGACCACCGTGGCGACGACGGTGCCGATCAGGATGTCGCGGTCCAGGACGTGCGACATCTCGTGGCCGATCACGCCCTCCAGCTCGACGCGGTTCATCATGTCGAGGAGTCCCTGTGTCACGGCGATCGATGCGTGGTCCGGGTCGCGGCCGGTGGCGAAGGCGTTGGGCGCCTGCTCCGGCACGACGTACACGGCGGGTTTGGGCACGCCGGCGGCAATCGCGATGCCCTCGACGATGTTGTGCAGCCGCGGCTCTTCCTGCGGCGTGACCGCGCGGGCGCGCGTGGATCTGAGCACCGCCCGGTCCCCGTAGAAGTACGAGCTGAGCGACAGCACGATCGCAAGGATCACCGCCACGATCACGCCGGCGGGTCCGGAGAACCACAGATAGCCGAGCGCATAGCCGATGAGCGCGGTGAAGAGCACGGCGAGCGCGAGCAAGAAGAAGGTCTTCCGTTTGTTGCGGGCGATCTGCTCTCGCACGGCGCCTAGGACTCCTGCGGGAAGCTGACGTCGACCGGGCCTCGCACGGGCTCGTCGATCTCGAAGAAATCCCGCCGGTGAAACCCGAAGAGGTTGGCCAGCACGCTCGAGGGGAACGTCTGGGTCGCGGTGTTCAGCAACCGCACCTGCTCGTTGTAGTACTGCCGCGCATACGCGATCTTGGACTCGGTGCCCGTGAGCTCCTCCTGCAACGCGAGGAAGTTCTCGTTCGCCTTCAGGTCGGGATAGTTCTCGGCGACGGCAAGCAGCTGGCGAAGGCCCGCCGTGACCGCGTTCTCGGCGTTGGCCTGCGCGGCGACACCGGTCGCGCTTTCGGCGCCCGCCCGGGCCCTCGCGACGTCTTCGAACACCTGCCGCTCGTGCGCGGCGTAGCCCTGCACAGACGCCACGAGGTTCGGGATGAGGTCGTAGCGGCGTCGCAGCTGCACGTCGATCTGGGACCAGCCCTCGTCTGCGCGGTTGCGGTAGCGCACCAGGCGGTTGAACGCCCAGATCCCCCACAGCAGGACCACCGCGACGATCCCCATAACGATCCAGATCGGCATGCGTCTATCGTAGCTGCGGCGGGCCTGCCGCCAGTGCTTCCGCGTAGCACTCCTCGATCCGTGCCCCGACAACCGCCCAGTCGTAGGTCGCCGCCCGCTGCCGGCCGGCATCCCGGAGGGCGGTCGCCACGCTCGGCTCGTCGAGCACCCGGGCGAGCGACGCCGCAAGCCCCTCGACGTCGCGCGGAGCGACGAGCAGCCCGTCGACCCCGTCGGTGACGACCTCGTCGTACCCGGGCGTGCGGCTCGCAACGACGGGGAGGCCCGCCGCCATCGCTTCGATGAGCACGATGCCGAAGGATTCGCCGCCGAGCGCGGGAGCGCAGAAGATGTCGCAGGCGCTGTGCACGCCGGCGAGATCGGCGTTCGCCACGTGGCCGAGCATCGAGACGCGCGCGCGGACGGACACCGGCAGCCGCTCGACCGCGTGCGCGTCGCGGCCTTCCCCGACGACGATGAGCCGGACGTCGTCATGCGTTGCGGCCAGGCGTTCGAACGCGTCGACCGCATAGGGAAATCCCTTGCGCTCGTCCAACCGGCCGACGAACAACACCTTGGGACCCGGTCCGAGCTCCGCGGGACGCGCATCGGCGAAGCGACTGACGTCGACGCCGTTGGGAACGATGCGGAACGAACCGCCGATCCGCCCGCGCTCGAAGGCGGCAGCCCGCTCCGAGACCGCAATCCGCACCGCAATCCTGCGCACGGCCGGGCGCAGAAGGGGCAGCGCCATGTCGTACAGACGCGCGCGGTCAGACCCCGTGTGGAACGTCCCCACCACGGGGGCGCGGGACTCGAGGGTGGCCCACAACCCTGTCGACGGCGCCGTCGGCTGGTGGGCGTGGACGACGTCGGGCATGAACCGCGCGAGCTCGTGGCGAACGCGGCGCCGCGACCACGGCCGTGGATCGATCGGCGCGTTCGAGGCGTTGTACCTGATATCGACCGGCGAGCCCACACCGACGACCCAGGACTGGGTCGGGGGATGCCGCACCGGCGCAAGCACGAGCACGTCGTGGCCTCGCGTCTGCAAGTACTCCGCGAGGTCGCGGATGTGCACCTGGACGCCGCCGGGGTCGTCCCACGCATACGGGCAGGCGATCGCGACTCGCACCGTTACGCGTCTGCCCTGTCCGGCGCGGCATCCGGTGGCCATCCCGGCTGGAACAGGTGCCAATCCGGCGGCGAGGACGCGATCAGCCGCTCGAACGCCTCGGCGATCGCCTGCGTGATCGCGCGCGCGTCGGTGCGGCGATCGCCGGTCGGCTCCGGCATGGCGAGGGGCCGTACCTGGGCGCGCCAACCGCCGGCGGTCTCGACGCTTCCCACCACGACGATCGGGGCGCCCGTCGTCAGCGAGAGCATCGCCGGGCCCGCTGGAATCCGCCGCGTCCTGCCGAACATCTCCACCTGGATGCCGCGGCCGGTCAGGTCGCGATCGGCAAGGAGCGCGACAATCGCGCCCTCCTCGATCGCCTGTGCGAGCGCCTTGCCGATCCCCGCATGCTGCCCAAGCGCGATGATCTCGATCCCGAGCGCCTGCCGCTGGCGCACGAACAACCGGAACAGCCGCTCCGGCCGCAGGTACTCGGCGACGGCGACGATCGGCATGCCGTGTGCGGCCATCGATCGCCCGCTCACGTCCCAATTGCCCATGTGCGGGAGCACCGCGATGACGCCCTGGCCGCGCGACGTCGGCTCGACGAGATACTCGTCGCCGTCCCACACGAACGCGGCGTCCAGCTGCTCGTCGCTCCACCGGGCACCGGCGAACGTGTCGTACCAGTAGTGCGCGTAGCGCCGGAATGCCTCGCGAGCGTTGGCGATCACGAACGGGTCGTCGACCGGCCGGCCGAGCACCTGCGCTTGGTTTGCAAGCACGGTCGCGCGGACGCCACCTAACACGCGGAAGGCAAGCGAACCGATGACACCGAACACCGGGCGGCCGATCCGGCGCGGCAGTGCGGCGGCAAATCGAGCCACGCCGGCGTAGGCGTAGTACGCCGCGTGCTCGCGAAGCGTCACGCGTTCCTCTTCGGGACGCTCCTCGACGGCGGTCTCGGTGTCCCTCACGCGCGCGCCTCCCGGGCGACCTGTGCGGTGCGCACCGAGGCCGCGAGCACCACCACACCCCCCGCGAGCCAGATGGTCCACGACAACCAGCCGAACAGCAGGCCCGCCGCGACCAGCCCGTAGCGGAAGCCACGCGTGACGTGGCTCTCTTCCACGGAGTAGCCGAGCGCCGCTCCCCTCGCGCGGACATACGACGACAGAAAGCTCGCGCAGAGCACGATCAGGGCCCCGATCGAGATCGCCGGATCGGTACCGAACGTCGCCCAGACGATCGGGGCGAGCACGACGGCGTCCCAGGCTCGGTCGAACAGCTCCGTCAGCATCCGATCGACCGGTCCGCCGCGCCCGTGGTTGGCCCGGTGACCGCCCAGGAGCAGCAGCGCGCCGCCGAGGCCCGCGCACGCGCCCGCGGCCACGTCGTCGCCCGCGATGATCAACGGAGCGGCGCCGACGGCAAGCCCCATGCCAAGGATCAAGCTGGAGCGAGTGACCGCCGTGCCGGGCGGCTGACGCTGAAAGCGGACCATGGGGTGAGGCCGAGCCTAGCAACTGGGTAGTATCGCCGGACCCGATTCCTGAGCCCGGCCCACGAAGGAGGCCCGTTGAGGACCTACGGCGCGAACGAGATCCGCAACGTGTTGCTGGTCGGTCACGCGGGAGCGGGCAAGACCACCCTGCTCGAGGCCATGTTGTTCACCGCGGGCGCCCTCACGCGGATGGGCTCGGTCGAGGAAGGCAACACCGTCTCCGACCACGATCCGGACGAACAGCGCCGCCAGCTCTCCGTCTCGCTTGCGATGGCGCCGGTCGAGTGGAAGGACGCGAAGATCAACGTCCTGGACGCGCCCGGCACGGCGGACTTCGTCGGCGACCTCCGCAACGCCATCCGCGCGGTCGACGCCGTGATCGTGGTCGTCTCCGCGGTCGACGGCGTGGAGGTGCAGACCGAGTACGCCTGGGAGCTCGCCGTCGAGGAGGGCCTGCCGCGCGCGATCTTCGTCAACAAGCTCGACCGGGAGCGCGCGGATTTCGGCGCCACACTCGACCAGCTGGTCTCGAGCTTTGGCAACCAGGTCGCGCCCTTCGAGCTGCCGATCGGCGCCGAGGCCGATTTTCGCGGCATCGCCGACCTGCTCCACGAGAAGGCAGACCTGTATCCCAGCGGCCCCCGGGCCGAGGAATCGGAATGGCCCGAGGACCTGCACGCGATGGCCGACCCGGCTCGCGAGAAGCTCATCGAGGCCGTCGCGGAATCCGACGACGCGCTGATCGAGGAGTACCTCGAGTCCGGCACCTTGCCGGAGGAGCACATCGTCTCGGGTGCGAAGGACGGCTTCTCGCGCGCCCGCCTCGCCCCGGTCATCTGCGGCTCGGCCGCCAAGGCGATGGGGATCGACCGCCTGCTGGACTTCATCGTCGAGGAGTTTCCGTCGCCGGCCGATCGCGAGCCGATCACGGTGGTTGCCAAAGACGGCGCCGAACAAACGCGCGGTGCCGCCGGATCCGATCCGCTGTGCGCCTATGTCTTCAAGACGGTCTCGGACCCCTTTGTTGGGCACATCACGATGTTCCGCGTCTTCTCGGGTCAGGTGGCTCCGGACTCCTCGGTCTTCGACGCGAGCCAGGGCAGCGACGAGCGCATCAGCCAGCTGTTCACACTGCGCGGCAAAGAGCACGAGACGATCCCGGCGGTCGGCCCCGGCGACATCGGCGCGGTCGCCAAGCTGCAGCATGCGCGCACCGGCGACACGTGGTCGACCAAGGACAACCCCGTGACGCTCCCGGCGGTTGCCCTTCCCGAGCCGCTGCTCGCCTACGCGATCGCTCCGGCGTCCAAGGGCGAGGAGGACAAGCTCTCGACCGGGCTGACGCGCCTGCGCGATGAGGATCCGTCGTTCCGGGTCGAGCGCAACGAGGAGACCCACGAGACGGTCATCTACGGCATGGGCGAAGCGCACCTCGACGTCCAGATGCACCGGCTCACGTCCAAGTTCGGCGTCGAGGTCGTCCACCAGCCCGCGAAGATCGCGTATCGCGAGACCATCCGTGGCCCGGCATCGGGACACGGACGCCACGTGAAGCAGTCGGGCGGACACGGCCAGTACGCGATCTGCGACATCGAGATCTCGCCGACCGCACACGGCGAGGGGTTCCTGTTCGAGTCCAAGATCGTCGGTGGGGCGATTCCCGGACAGTTCATCCCCTCGGTGGAAAAGGGCGTCGTGCGGACGATGGCCGAGGGTGTGCTCAGCGGCAACCCGATGGTCGACGTCCACGTCGCGCTTGTCGACGGCAAGTTCCACACCGTGGATTCCTCCGACATGGCCTTCCAGGTGGCGGGCTCGCTCGCGCTCAAGGAGGCCGTCGAGACCGCCGGCGTCGCCCTGCTCGAGCCGGTCGTCGCGCTCCAGGTCATCGTGCCGGAGAGCTTTACCGGCGACATCATGGGCGACCTCAACGTCAAGCGCGGCAAGATCCAGGGCATGGAGCAGATCGGCGGCGGCAAGCAGCGCATCAACGCCCTGGTGCCGCAAAGCGAGGTCGCGCGCTACGTCATCGATCTTCGTTCGATGACCGGCGGACGCGGCGCCTTCTCGATGAGCTTCTCGCACTACGAGGAGATGCCGGCGCACCTCGCGAGCAAGGTGATCGAGGAATATCAGCGCTCCCGCGAGGAAGCGCACAAGAGGTAGCGCTCAGCGGCCGCGGATTGCCGCGACGACCAGCAGCGCCCACCCAAGCATGAGCAGCACACCGCCGATCGGCGTGATCGCGCCGAGCTTGCGCTTGTCGGTCAGGGCCAGCGCATACAGGCTCCCGCTGAACAGCACGGTACCGAGCACGAAGCACCAGCCCGCCGCCGCCGCCGCACCGCTGTCCCAGCGAACGGCGGCCAGCGCGGCCGCGAGAATCGCGAGCGCGTGCCAGAGCTCGTAGTCCGCGCCGGTCTTCCAGTTGGCCAGGCGCTCGGGGGTGACGCGCTCGCGGATCGCATGCGCGCCGAACGCTCCCGCGGCGACGCCGATCAGACCCAGCAGGGCGCCGACGGCGAGCAGATCGCGTCCCACCTACGGACGCACTTCTGCCAGGAAGGACAGCACCGCCGCATCGAACGCCGCGGGCTGCCGCAGGTTCACGACGTGATCGGCGTCATCGATCATGACGATCCGGGCACCGGGGATACCGGTGGCGATCATGTCGCTCGCGCGAGCGCTGGACGGTGGGTCGTAGCCAGCCTTCACGACGAGCGTCGGGGCGTCGATCTCGTGCAGGCGATGCGCTGCCGGCGGGTCGAGGGCCACCTCTGCCTCCTCGTCCATCGTCAATTCGTGCAAGTTGTCGTGGGCGATCCGGCGAATCGCCACACCCGCGTCGTCGTCGGTCCCGAGGGGGGCCCAGACCCGTAACCGGGCATCCTGCGCGCCCGCCATGTCGCCGGCGTCGTAGGCGCGGTAGGCATCGGCCATCGCGTCCTCCCACCAGTCCTCCTCTTCCGCCGACTCTTCGATGCCGCCGAGGCCGGCCGCGACGGGCACCAGCGCCCAGACGCGATCAGGAGCCGTCAGCGTCGCGTCGATCGCCACCCTGCCTCCCATCGAGACGCCGACGAGGGCGACGTGGTCGACGCCGAGATGTCCGAGCAGCTCCCATAAATCCTCGACGTGCGAGTACGGCTGATCAGTCGGCCTGCTCGATTGCCCGTAGCCCCGCAGGTCGTATCGAATCACCCGGTACCCGGCCGCCGGAAAGGTGGCCATCTGCGGCTCCCACGTGCGCATGTCCCACAGGCCCGGGTGCAACAGGACGACCGCGGGGCCGTCGCCGATGTCTTCGAACGCCAAGCGTCCGCCGTCGGCGAGCTCGAGTATGCCGTCCATCAGTCCTCCTCGAATAACGGGGCCAGTTTGTCGAAACTCTCGGCGAGCAGCTCGGGGAGCACGCGCGTCTGGCCGACGACCGGCATGAAGTTGGTATCGCCGCCCCATCGCGGCACGACGTGCCAGTGCAGGTGCTCCGGGATGCCCGCGCCCGCGACGTGGCCGAGATTGAGTCCGACGTTGAAGCCGTGCGGGTCACTCGCCGCCCGCAGCGCGCGCACACATCGCTGCACCAGCGCGCCGGTGCCCGCGATCTCCTCGGCCGTGAGCTCCTCGAGCTCCCCGACGTGGCGCGTCGGCAACACCAGCAGGTGCCCGGGGTTGTACGGATACTTGGCGAGGGTGACGAACGCGTGCTCGTCGCGGCGCAGGATCCGCTCGCCGTCGGCGTCGCCGTTCTCGAGCAGCGCACAGAACACACACGCGGTGTCGGGCGGCTCGGTCTTGTTCGCCTCGATGTAGGCCATCCGCCACGGGCTCCAGAGGCGTTCCATGCTCACGCCCGGATGGTCTGCTCGAGCGCGCGCGAGGAGTTCTCTTCGGCAAGGCGCTGGACGATCGTCGCGAACGACAGCCCCGCGATCTCCTCGCCGTCGCGGTTGCGCACGGTGAACGTGCCGGCTTCGAGGTCACGATCCCCGATCACGACGACGTAGGGCGTCTTGAACAGCTGCGCCGACCGGATCTTCTTGCCGACCGACTGCTTGGCGTCGTCAACCTCCACGCGCAGCCCGGCGGCTCGCGCCTCGGCGGCGAGTGCGTGCACCGCCTCTGCGTTGCGGTCGGCGACCGGCAGCAGCCGGAGCTGCTCGGGCGCAAGCCACAGCGGAAACGCCCCGGCGTAGTGCTCGGTGAGCACCGCGAAGAAGCGCTCGATCGATCCGAACAACGCGCGGTGGATCATGATCGGCTGGTGACGCTTGGCGTCGGCGCCTGCGTAGTGCAAGTCGAAGCGCTGCGGCGTCTGGAAGTCGAGCTGGATGGTCGACATCTGCCAGGTGCGCTTGATGGCGTCGCGCGCCTGCACACTGATCTTCGGCCCGTAGAACGCGCCACCGCCGGGGTCCATGACCACCTCGAGGTCCATCGCGAGCGCCGCCTGTCGCAGCGCCTCCGTGGCCTCGTCCCATTCCTCGTCCGAACCGACGGCCTTCTCCGAGGGCTTGGTCGACAGCTCGAGGTAGAAGTCCTCGAGGCCGTAGTCGCGCAGGAGGGACAGGGTGAACGTCAGCAGCGATGCGAGTTCCTCCCCCATCTGCTCGCGCGTGGTGAAGATGTGCGCGTCGTCCTGGGTCATCCCGCGCACGCGTGTGAGGCCGTGCACCACGCCGGACTTCTCGTAGCGGTACACCGCCCCGAACTCGAACAGTCGCAGCGGCAGCTCGCGATACGAGCGGGTGCGCGACTTGTAGATGAGCACGTGGAACGGGCAGTTCATCGGCTTGAGGTAGTACTCGGTGCCGCCGTCGAGCTCCATCGGGGGGAACATGCCGTCGGCGTACCACTGCAGGTGCCCGCTCGTGTCGAACAGATTGCGCTTGGTGATGTGCGGCGAGTTGACGAACGCGTAGTCGCCTTCGACGTGGCGCTGCCGCGAGTAGTCCTCCATGATCATCCGCACGAGGCCGCCGCGCGGATGGAAGACGGCGAGGCCCGAGCCGATCTCCTCCGGGAACGAGAACAGGTCGAGATCGGCGCCGAGCTTGCGGTGGTCGCGCCGCTCGGCCTCTTCCAACCGCTCGAGGTAGGCGTCGAGGTCGTCCTGGGTCGCCCACGCGGTGCCGTAGATCCGGGTCAGCTGCGGATTCTTCTCGTCGCCACGCCAGTACGCGCCTCCGACGCTCGTCAGGCGAAAGGCTGCGAGCCGTCCGGACGACGGCACGTGCGGGCCGAGACACAGGTCCTCCCAGCCGTCGTTGCGATAGAAGCTCGCGCTCGCCGCCACCGGCCGCCATGTCGCCGGCGGCCTCGTCGGTGCCCAGGCCCTCGACGATCTCGCGCTTGAACGGCTGATCGACGAGGCGTCGCAGGGCCTCGTCGACGTCGACGTCCTCCCGCACGAACGGCTGATCTTCGGCGACGATCGCCCGCATCTCATCCTCGATGCGGGGCAGGTCGTCGGCCGACACATGCTTGGGAATCGCGAGGTCGTAATAGAACCCGTCATCGATCGTCGGGCCGATCCCGAGCTTGGTGCCGGGCCAGAGGCGCGAGACGGCCTGCGCAAGGACGTGCGCGGTCGAGTGCCGGAGCACGTGGAGCCCGTCGTCGGTGCGGATCTCGACCGGCTCGACGACCGCGTCGCCGGCAGGCACGAAGGAAAGGTCGCGGAGCTCCCCGTCGACCCGTGCCGCAATCACCCCGGGCGCGAGGGCACTGCCGACCGGCTCCCCCTCGGGAAGCTCCACGGTCGATCCGTCGGGCAGCCGGAGCGTCGGCATCTCGGCAGGATAGCCGACGCCCGCAGCCCGCCCGGCTTACTCGTAGCTGATCGCGTCGAGCACGTTGAGCCTGGCGGCACGCCAGGCGGGGATGATGGCCGCGACGACGCCGAGCAGGGCGGCGATCACGAGCATGATCACCAGCGTCGGGACTGGGATCGCCAGGGTGTTGATGCCGACGTCGTCGAGCGCGCGCTGCATCGCCCAGGCGAAGGCGATGCCGATGAGCACCCCCACGACGGCCCCCAGGATCGCGACGATGACCGCCTCGACCCGCACCATCCGCTTCACCTGCTTGCGGGCCATGCCGACCGCCCGGAGGAGCCCGAGCTCGCGCACCCGCTCGTACACCGACAGGCTGAGCGTGTTGATGATGCCGATGAACGAGATGAAGACGGACAGGAGCAGCAGGACCGACACGATCGCGAGCAACTGGTCCACCGACGAGAGGTACTGCTGCTTGATGGCGTCCTGATCGTTCGCCTCGACGCCCGGATAGTTACTCGCCAAGAAGGCATCGATCTTCGTCTTCGCGGTGTCGACCGGCACGCCCTCACGAACGTTGACGAAGACCGTCAGATCCAGGGTCTGCGCGACGTTCTGGTCGTAGGTGTCGAGCGAGACCGCGTAGTCGTTGAGCAGGCCGTTGTTCTCGAACGTGCCGACCACCGTCAGCGGCGTGTCACCCGTGGCGATCCACGTCATGTCGACCGTGTCGCCGACGCTGAGACCTTCGCCCTCGGCCGCGGTGCGCGACACGATCACGGAGTTCGGCTTGGCGAGGTCGCCAACCGAGCCGGAGAGCATCTCGATGTTCATCACCTCGGTCGCCGCCTGCGGATCCAGACCGGTCACGAACGTGCCGGAGCCTCCCGCATGCACCTCGCTTTGGCGAAGCGGCGTCACCGTCTGGAGATCGGGGTCCTTGGCGAGATCCTTCGCGAGCTGCGGTGAGAACGGGCTGAACTGCTGCGAGGAAAGGGTCAGGTCGGCGCCCAGCACTTCGTCGAGCGTCTTGGTCGCCGACGCCTTCAGCGATGCCGCGAAGACGACCACGAACGCGACGAGACCCAGCCCGATAACGAGCGCCGCCGCGGTCGACGCGGTGCGACGCGGGTTTCGCTTCGCGTTCTCGCTTCCGAGCTTGCCCGGCGCCGAGCCGCGAAGCGGGATGCTGATCATCTTGGCGAGCGGCCGCGAGAACAGCGGCAGCAGCATGGTCACCCCGAGGAACGTCAGCGCGGCACCCAGGCCCACGACCGCGCCCGGGTTGGACGCATCGCCGAACAGGCCAGCGGCCATGGCGATCACGCCGAGCACGGTCACGATCGAACCGAAGATCACCCGTCGCTTGATCCCGGCGCTCGGAGCGACCGATTCCCGCAACGCCTCCACCGGAGCCAGGCGAGCCGCGCGACGGGCCGGCGACATGGCGGCCATGATCGTGATGCCCGTGCCGAGGATCAGGGAAACAATGACCGTGCGGGGCTCGAGGACGAGGGCCGTCGGCGGCAGCTTGAGGCCGATCGAGCTAAGGAACGCTTTTAGCACGAGCGCGAGCAGCAGGCCGAGCGCGACGCCGACGATCGAGGCGACGAGCCCGACGACGAAGGACTCGACCAGCACGGAGCGAAGCACTTGCCGACGGCTCGCCCCCAGCGCGCGGAACAGCGCGAGCTCCCGGCTCCGCTGGGATACGACGATGTTGAACGTGTTGAAGATGATGAACGCGCCGACGAACAGCGCCACGAAGCCGAAAATCAGAAAGAACGTTCGCAGGAAGCCCAACGCAGTCGTGACCTGATCCTGCTGCTGCGCCGCGGCTGAGGCCGCCGTGATGGCCTCCAGGCCCTTCGGCAGAGCCGCGGAGATGCGGGTGGCCAGCTGATCGGGCGTGACGCCGTCGGCGGCCGTCACGTAGATGGCGTCGTACTCGCCCTCGCGATCGAATACCTTCTGCGCCGTCGGCAGATCGAACAACGCGAGGGTCGCCCCGAGCAGGCTGTTCGACTCCCCGAATTTGGCGACACCCGAGATCGTGTACTCGGCCGTGCCCCTGGTGGTGGTGACCTTGACCTGGTCGCCGACCGCGAGGTTGTGCTCCGTTGCCGTCCCCGCATCGATGACCACCTGATCGGGGCCGGACGGGGGCGTCCCACCTGGTTCGATGGTGAGCGAGGTGGTGTCCGCGTCCCAGGAGCCGCCGATCTGCGGGGCGCCGCCGCTCTGGATCAACTTGCCTGTCACAGGGTCGATGATTCCCGCAGTGCTGCCGACCGTTCCGTCGGCCGCCTCCACGCCGTCGACGCCCTTGACTTGGTCGAGCACCGACGCAGGAATCGGCTTGCGCTCGCTGCCGCCGCCCGAATCGTTCCCGGGACCGGCGTCGAACGCGGTCTCCGCCTGGACGACGACATCGGTGCCGCTGAACACTTGGCCGAACAAATTGTCGAAGCTCTTCAGCGCCGTGTCGGTGAGGATGAACGATCCGGCGCACATGCCGACGCCGAGCACGATCGCAAGACCCGTGAGGAACAGGCGCAGCTTGCGCGCCATGAGGCTCTTGAAGGTGGCTCGGAGCACGGCTCAGACCTCCAGCGCCTTGATCTGGTCGAGGATCCGGTCTGCGGTCGGCTCGCGCATCTCCGCGACGATCTTCCCGTCGCCCAGGAACACGATCCGGTCCGCGTAGGCGGCGGCGTGGGCGTCGTGGGTGACCATCACGATCGTCTGGCCGTGGTCGTCGACCGCCGAGCGGAGAAAGCGGAGGAGCTCTTCGCCGCTCTTCGAATCGAGGTTTCCGGTGGGCTCGTCCGCAAAGATGATCTGCGGACGCGAGACCAGCGCGCGGGCGCCGGCGACACGCTGCTGCTGCCCGCCGGAAAGCTCCGCCGGCCGGTGCGCGAGCCGGTCGCGCACCCCCACGGTGTCGACCACCTCGTCGAACCACGCCTGGTCGACGTCGCGGCCTGCGATGTCGAGAGGCAACGTGATGTTCTCTGCGGCCGTGAGCGTCGGGATGAGGTTGTACGCCTGGAAGACGAACCCGATGCGGTCTCGCCGCAGCAAGGTGAGCTGTTTGTCGTTGAGTGTCGTCAGGTCGATCTCGCCGATGAGCACTTTGCCGTCGGTCGGACGGTCAAGGCCCGCCAGGATGTGCAGCAGGGTGGACTTGCCCGAGCCCGACGGACCCATGATGGCCGTCCACTCCCCCTCGGCCAAGTCGATCGTGATGCCGCGCAGCGCCTCGACGGCCGCTCCGCCGGTTCCGTAGGTCTTGCGAAGATCCTCTGCTCGAGCGGCAGGTTGCGTCGTCGTTGCCATCCCGGTGGTCCCCCCTGTTTTTGGTCGCCGGTCCGCGGCCGCTGGGTACGACCGGCATGAGTCCGTACGTCCGCTGGATTCTAGCGGCGCGCGTCACTACGGTCGGATCTGGCCTGCGGGTAGTGTCGCCTCCAGAAGAAAGGAGGCCGCATGCCTGAAGAGATCGCATCGGCGCGCTTTCACGAGGTCGGCTGGCGAGTGTTGGCCTATGCCGCCTCGGTGCACTTTCGGACCGCATCGTTCGCGGAGGGACTTCGCCTCGCCGATGCAATTGGGGGCCTGGCCGACGAATCGGGACATCGCGCCCATCTCGACCTGCGAGCGACCGGGCTCACCGTCCGGCTGCCGGTGAACGAGGAGGGCCGGCTCACCGATGCTGACGTCGTACTCGCCGGTCGAATCTCCGCGAGCGCCGCCGACCTCGGTGCGAAGGTCGACGTCGCGCGGCTGCAGATGACGCAGATCGCAATCGACGCCCTCGTCATCCCAGACATCGTGCCGTTTTGGGCAGCCGTCCTCGGCTACGAGACGTTGGGCGACACGCTCATCGATCCCGACTACGAAGGACCGACGGTCTGGTTCCAGCAGATGGACGCGCCACGACCCGAGCGCAACCGCATTCACATCGACGTCTACTTGCCGAGCGATCAAGCGGAGGCGCGCATCGCGGCTGCGCTCAAGGCCGGCGGCCGCATCGTCTACGACGGTCACGCACCGTCGTGGTGGACGCTCGCCGACCCGGAAGGCAACGAGGTCGACGTGGCTCCCTGGCCGGACACGGACGACTAACGCCGTTCAGGAGGGTGGCGTGGGCGCGGCTGGGATCGAACCAGCGACCTCTCGCGTGTGAGGCGAGCGCTCTCCCGCTGAGCTACGCGCCCGGAGAACCGTCACGATACCAACGGCCCGGACTTCGGACGGGAGCGGCCCGCAGGACGGTAGGATGACGCGGCCAGCGGACCCAAGCGGAGGATTCGATGCTCGCAGAGAGCATGCAGGAGATTCTGAAAAGCGCAACGAGCTGGCTGCCGACGTGGCTCCAGCACATCGCGCAGCTCGCCATCTACTTCGCGATCCTGACGGCCATGATGCTCACGCCACTCGTGCTCTGGCTGATCTACGCGGTGACCTCCACCAAACGCCGCGTGGCCGCCACCGCAACCGAGTAAACGCGCTCGCGTCACCATGACTGCAGCACCGATCGTCCTCGTTCCCGGATTCTGGCTCGGCGCCTGGGCGTGGGACGAGGTCGCTGCGGCCCTGCGTGCCGATGGCCACGACGTCACCGCACTGACGCTCCCCGGTCTCGAGTCACCCGACACGGATCGGTCCTCGATCGGGCTCGCCGATCACGTCGACGCGATCTGCGATGCAGTCATAGCGGCAGGGCGACCCGTCGTGCTCGCCGTGCACAGCGGCGCCGGCGCCCCAGGCTACGCCGTCACCGACCGCATCCCGAACCGGATAGCCACGATGGTCTACGTCGATACCGGTGCGGCGAAGGGTGCGCTCGACGCGGAGTTCGCCGAGGCGGAGCTGCCGATGCCGTCGGCGGAGACGCTCGCCGCGGAGGAGAACCTCGACGGACTGAGCGAGGAACACCTCGCCACGTTCCGGCAGCGCGCCATTCCCGAGCCTGGCGGCGCGCTTCGCGACGCCTACCCACTCACGAACGACACCCGACTCGACGTCCCGAGCGTCGTCGTGTGCACGGGGTTCTCGTCCGAGCAGTACAAGGACGCCATCAAGGAGGGATTCCCCTTCGTCGCCGGCCTCGCCGAACTCCGCGATGTGACCTACGTCGACCTACCGACGAGCCACTGGCCCATGTGGTCACGCCCCAAGGAGCTCGCCGCAATCATCGGGGACGCTGCGACTGCGCGAGCGCCCCTCCACATGTGAGGTGGGCCTGCGTGATGTGCCGAAACAAGTCTTTGACCTGCGACTTCTCTGGTGGGCGGTAGAGGATTTGAACCTCTGACCTCTTCCGTGTCAAGGAAGCGCTCTCCCCCTGAGCTAACCGCCCCAGCGCGGCAATGCTACCGCCGCAGATTCGAGGCGGGGACCGGAATCGAACCGGTGTGCGCGGCTTTGCAGGCCACTGCCTAACCACTCGGCCACCCCGCCGAAGCAACCGCCCGGGCTCAGCCGGGCGGAGCCTCATTCTACCGGTCGCCTCGAGAAGCTTCCGGTGGCCAACCCTCGGACCTACACTCGGGACATGGAGCGGCCTGAGACCTGCCCTGAGTGCGGCTCGAACGAGATCTTCTTCACCAAGCGAGTCCACGACATCGACATGGAGATCAAGGCCTGGTCCTGCGGCGTCTGCCACTGGGTCTCGGATCCCCGGATCGGGCGCCCGCCGGCAGATCGCGGCAAGAACCTCACCCTTCGGCGCCTGGTCGCCGACGCGAAGGACGAGAAGGACCATCCCTCAGGGTCCTGAGCACCCACGATCGCACGGTCGCAAGTGGATCGAGCGGTTCCCTACAATGGGCCGAACCTGAGGTAGGAGGACGGCGATGCAAACCCAAGCCAGGCCCAACGACACGCGACCAGGTCCCCGGCTGCCGGTCACACTCCTCGCAGAGATCGGGATGGCGGCAGGGGTCGTGCTGACCGTGCTCGGGATCGTTGAGGTCGGCGGGCTGCTCATCCTCTTCTTCGGACTTCTGCTGACCTTTGTTGCGTCCATCCCGCTGATCCTCAACCCCGAGACCGGGACGCGGGGCTTCGACCGGGAACTGCGCCGACTGATGAAGGAAGGCTGACCAGAAGCGCGCTCCTGTTCACGGTGACGCTTATCCCGTTGACCGATGGTCGCGCTAAACGAGAATGGAACCGTGAAGCTGCTCCTCGCCGCAACGATCGCTACGGCTGCTCTGGTCGCATCGTGCGGCGAGTCGGCGAACGAACCGCTCTCTGGATCGTCCGCGCCAACCCCGTGCGCCACGGTTGTTGAAGACTGCATCGCGAACCGGCTAGCTGATGTCACGCTCACCGACGGACAGACCCAGGGGGCATTCGGCCCCGTGGACGGGATGGACCTCAGCGGCATCATTTCCTTCGACGACGCCCTGCGCCGCGCCGCCGTCCAGGACGGCCACCTCGACGCGATGACGGTACAAGTGACGCTTGGCTCGGCAGATGCGAGCCAGCTGCACTGGGGAGCCGGAACGAACCTTTACTACGGCGTCGATTGGGGTGGCGTGTGCAACCCGGTGATTGGCCCATCGCCTGCTCCCGGAGCCTCGCCACAGCCCTCCTGTACGGGAGGCGACTGGGTGACGGTCATCGATGCCCACACAGGGGGGTTCATCGGCGGAGGCGGCTGAGAATGGGCGAATTCTTATGGCCCCTCGATATCAGGCGTTGAACAGTTTCCAATGCCCCTCGGAGACGACTTCGACGGTGCCATCGGTCACTTTGATCGCGGTTTGATCGTCAATCGCGTAGCACGGAACCGGCATGCCTGCCGCCCATTTCTCTGCGTCGGCCATGGTGTTCTCCGGAAGGTCCTCGTGATCCAGGTGCGGGAAGATCGAGAAGTCGACGATGCCGAGGGCCTTGTCGCCACCGGCGGGCGGCTTCCACCCGACGAAGTCCTCCCCGATACGAGGGGTCATGACCATGCTCCCGGCACTCAGCCCCACCCAAACCGTCTCGCGCAGCGACGGCACGAGGTCCGCAAGCCCCGACTCCCGCATCCAGTGACTCAAATACAAGGCGTCCCCGCCGTTCACCAGCAGGACGTCGGCCTCGCGGACCCAGGGGACCCAGCGTTCCTCGCCGACGCTCGGCAGCGCGGTGAGCTCCAAGACGCCGATCGAGTTCCAACCCAGCTCGCACATCGGTGTGGATGCCTGACCGGTGATGAAACGCCATGCCCCACCGGGGCTGCCCTGCGGGTGCCCGTATCCCGCCGTCGGTATGCAGAGGGCGTTGCAGTCGGAAATCGGCTTGCCCAGTAGATCAACCAGTGCGTCGCGGATGCTCGTGTTCTTGATGCCGGCGGAAGTCAGAAGAAGCTTCATGATTGGTAGATCACCGATTCGAAAGGCCATTCGTTTTCAAGCCACGTAGTGACGTCCGCGCGGAGCGGCCGGTCCAGTTGTGCGTGCGAAACACTCACCCAAGACTCGACCAACGCGTCGTGATTCGGGTCGTCACTGGGGTAGATGTAGACGCACCCGATCACGTCCCGAGAAGTGGGATCGAGCACCGTGTAGGTGAAGCCCTTTCGTTCCTTGAAGTCTCGATCGTGGCGTTCGAGATCGGACAGATTCTCGTCAAGCGACATCGGCTTCGGCCATGAGTCATGCGAATCGGGGTCGTTGAATCCCGGAAGCGTGTGGATGAATTCGATACTCGAAGTCCAGGCCGCATAGTCCATCGCGTTGTGCTTCGGACCGAGCGGCTCGAGTAGGAAGAACTCCGTAAGCAAACCCGAGGGTGGCCGGAACTCATCAGAGACGAACGCTGTGGTCATGAGGCGACCTAGCCGGCGTAGGCCGCTTCGAGCTCGGCGATGTCGAACTTCTGCATCTTCATGAACGCGTCGGTCACCCGCTCTACCTTTGCCTGATCAGGGTCGGTGAGCATCTCGTCAAGGCGCGTCGGCACGATCTGCCAGGTGACGCCGAAGCGGTCCGTGAGCCAGCCACACGCCATGGGCTCTCCGCCCTCGAGCAGCGGCCCCCACAGGCGGTCGATCTCAGCCTGGTCGCCACAGTGCACATAGAACGAGATCGACGGGCTGAACGCGAAGCCCGGTTCTGGCCCGCCGTTCAGCGCGAGGAACTCCTGGCCCTCGAGCTCGAACGAGATCGCCATCACGCTGCCCGGCGTGCCGACGGTCGAGTTCTCCGGATAGCGCAGCGTCTTTGTGATCCGAGCGTCTTGGAACAGCGATGTGTAGAAGGCCACGGCCTCCTCCGCCCGGTCGTTGAACCATAGGAACGGACTGATCTTCTGCATGGCTTCCTCCCTCACAGAAGGCCGAGGCAGACGTCCCGGCCCGGTACCCCAACCCGTTCCCGCGGGTCAGGCTTGGAGCGGACGACGGGATTCGAACCCGCGACCCCACCTTGCCAAGGTTAGGCGGTTCGTCCCGCTGATGTCGTCGCGACCCTGACCTGCGGTTCCGTCCCACCCCCTAGGACCTGACGACATCCCTGGGACCGGCGGTCCGTATGGCACGGTCTTGTCCACCGCCGGGTCGCCGCCTCGGAGTTCGCGAGAGCTTGCTCCAGGTTTGATCCGTTCTTGACCACTGCTCTCTAGCGTCCGGCGGTACCGGGACCTCGCATGCAGGCTCGGGATCCGACCGAGATAGAGGTGAGGGCCATGCGATGCAACAGACTCGCCGTTGTGCTGATCTTCCTCGGCATGACGTTCCAGACGATCCACTCGGCTGTTCCATCCGTTGCAGCGAATCCCAGGTTCGAGTGCCGCTTGAACGGCAATGCTGTGTTCCCGAACATTGTTGGACGCGTGCGCTTCGTGCGCGCATCGGCCTCAAGTGTCATTGCAGTTCGTGCTCGGAACCTGCGACCCCTCCACGGCAAACCGATCTCGCTCCATGTGAACGGCATATCTCTGGGCAGGGAGGAGCACGTCACTCAGGACGGCCGCCTGCTGTTTCGGGTGGCCGGTTCTGGCCTCGTCGACTACGTCCACATTCGTGCTGGATCGAGAGCGATCCTCAGGGGCCCGAAAGGGCACCTCGTGGACGGTTGCCGGCTCAGGCGGTCCGGATCGAGAAAGTGACCTATCGAGAGCGGACGACGGGATTCGAACCCGCGACCCCCACCTTGGCAAGGTGGTGCTCTACCAACTGAGCCACGTCCGCGTGACTGCTCACCCATCCTAGGAGCCGCTCCGCGGAGCTTCAACCGAACCGCCCCCTAGACTCGGCCGATGTCCCAGCCGCGAGTGCTCACCCAGCAGGAACGCAATCGGGCACTCCTTGCGCGGCAGATGCTGCTGGAACGCGCCGCGGTCTCCGTCCCCCGCGCCCTCGAGCGGATGGGCACCCTGCAGAACCAATACGCGCCCTCGGGCTACATCGGGCTCTGGTCGCGGGTCGCAGGGCTGCAACGGGAGCACCTCACCCAGGCCCTCGAGCGGCGTCAGGTCGTCCAGGGAACGCTGATGCGCGCGACGATCCACCTCGTCTCGCGGCGCGACTACTGGCCGTTGCAGCGCGCCGTGGAGGACCCATTGCTCGATTGGTGGTTCCGCGCGACCAAGCGACACGACGAGCGAGCGAGGCTTCGTGCGATCGACCGCAAGGGCAGGCGGCTCCTGTCGGACGGACCGCGACGACGCTCGGAGATCGTCGAGGCGCTCGGGCTCGACGCGGCCGACTGGGTCGGCGTCGGGCTGTTCACGCCGGCCATGCGAGTCCCGCCGTCGGGCACATGGGAGCAGCGCCGAGCCGATCGCTACGCCAACGCCGAGGATTGGATCGGCCCGAGCGACGTGACGGCCCAGGCCGGCCGCGACCTCCTCGTCCGCCGGTACCTCGCCGCCTACGGACCGGCCGCACGCGCGGACATCACGAGCTTCACCGGTCTGCCGCCAACGATCCTCGCGCCGGTCCTGGAGCGGCTTCCCCTTCGTCGGTTGGCGGATGAAGCGGGCGGGGAACTCCTCGACGTCCGTGGCGCCCCGCTCCCCGATCCGGACACAGCGGCGCCGATTCGTTTCCTGCCCTGGTGGGACGCCACGTTGCTCGTACACGCGCGGCGCACGGGGATCGTGCCGGAGGAATTCCGGCCGCAAATCTTTAACGTCAAGACGCCGCACTCGGTCGGGACGGTGCTCGTGGACGGCTCCGTGCGGGCGACCTGGCGTCTTGACGGCACCACCGTCCGGTGGGAGCCGTTGGAGCCCCTCCCGCGTACGGTTCGCCGCGAGCTCGACGCCGAGGCGTCCGCGCTAACGGCGTTCTGCTCCTAGTCGAAGGCGGGATGCCAGCGAACATCGCCGGCAAGGTGCCCGGCGCGCCCGGCGTCGAGCACCGCAATCTGGAAGTCTTCCTCCTCGATCACGAACCCGTCTTCCATGGGACCCGCAAAGGGATTGTGGAGGCCGTAGCGCGACGCCGGCTCGAACCCGCGAGCGCCGTAGTACGCCGGCGATCCCAGCAGAACGACCGCCGACGCGCCGCGTTCGAGCGCCTCCTCGAGCGCAGCGGCGACAAGCGTTGTGCCGATCCCCCGTCGCTGCCGCGCGGGCATGACCCCGATCGGACCGAGCGCGAGCACTCCGTCGTCGCCGATCCACGCGGCGCTCAGCTGCACGTGCCCGACGATCTCGCCGTCGTCCTCGGCGACGAGGGCGAAGGATCCCGGCTCGTCGCGAACGACCACCGCGATCTCCGCTTCCTCGGGCCTGCCGAACGCGGCGCGTTCCACCTCGATCGACGCCGCGCGATCCTCCGGCCGCTCGGGCCGGATGACGACGCTCACCTCACCGGCCGGTTGATCCGAAGCCGCCCTCGCCGCGCGCGCTCGCCGGCAGCTCGGCCACCCACGCCGGCTGGACCTCGGGCACGGCGACGATCACCAACTGGGCGATGCGGTCGCCGACACCGATCGAGACCGGGATCGAGCGGTCGAGGTTGACCGCCGCGCAGATCACCTCGCCGCGATAGCCGGCGTCGATGAGCCCGGGCGAATTCGCCATCGTCAGGCCTTGGTTGGCGGCGAGGCCGCTCCGCGGGAGCACAAGACCCGCGTGCCCGTCGGGAATCGCCACGGCCACACCGGTCGGGATCATCACGCGCTCGCCCGGACCGACCACGACGTCGATCGCCGAGCACAGGTCGAGCCCGGCGTCGCCATCGTGCTGGGATGACGGAAGGCGCCCTTCCGGCCGCATCTGCTGAACGAGGAGTTCCACTTAGGCCTCGATCGGCTCGACAAGCTCGAGGCGGTTGCCGAAGGGGTCGCGAACGTGGCACCGGTGGAACCCCTCGAGGGGCACGTCGTCGGTCACGCGATAACCGGCAAGCTCGATCCGCTCGCGCAAGGTCGAAAGATTCCGAACGAGGAACGCGGGGTGCGCCTTACGCGCCGGAACGAACTCCGGCTCCTCGACCCCGAGGTGCACCTCGAGCTGCTCGTCGCGGAACCAGACGCCGCCGCGCGGCGCGAGCTCGGGCGGTTTGGCCACCTGCGTGAGCCCCAGGATGGCGCCGTAGAACTTCACGGCGGCCTCTTCCTCACCGACGGGCATCGCGAGCTGGACGTGGTGCAGCCCGAGGATTTTCGCGGTGTTCTCGCCCACCGGCGCAGTCTACGAGCAACCGCTGGTGCTGCCGCAGGTGCCGCAGACGTAGCACGAGCCCGCGGGCTGCATCTTCGAGCCGCACTGGTAACAGAGCGGCGCGTCGAGCGTCTTCGCGTTCGGCCGGTCGCCGATCTCGACCGGCTGCGCCGGAAGCGGTGGCGCAAGGGCCGGCGGCGGCTCTGCCGCTGCCGCCTCGAGCTCCGCCATCTTCTCGTCGGTCTCGACCTTGCGCTCCTGGATCGACTTGATGCCGAGCCCCTCGCGCACGTCGATCGGCAGGTGGTCGAGCGCCAGCCGGCGGAACACGTAGTCGACAAGCGAGGTGGCGAACCGGATGTCCGGGTCGTTGGTCATCCCGCTCGGCTCGAACTTCGTGTTGATGAACTTCGCGGCGTAGGCCTCGAGCGGCACGCCGTACTGCAGCCCCAACGAGACCGCGATCGCAAACGCGTCCATCACGCCCGAGAGCGTCGAGCCCTGCTTCGAGGTCTTGAGGAAGATCTCGCCGAGCCCGTCGTCCGGGTAGGAGCCGGCGGTGATGTAGCCCTCGGCATCGCCCACCTGGAACGACGTCGTCACCGACGGGCGCGACTGCGGCAGGCGCTTGCGCACCGGGTGCGCGAGCGTGGGCGGCTCGGCTTCCTTCGTCTTCTTCTTGTCGGCCGACAGCGGCTGCGCGACCTTGCAGTTGTCGCGGTAGATCGCGACCGCCTTGAGGCCGAGCTTCCAGCTCTCGATGAACAGCTGCTCGACCTCCTCGACGGTGGCCTCCTCGGGCATGTTGACCGTCTTGGAGATCGCGCCGGAGATGAACGGCTGCGCGGCGCCCATCATCCGCACGTGGCCCATGTAGTGGATGGGCTCGGCGCCCATCGCGGTGTCGAACACCGGGTAGTGCTCGGCGCGCAGGTGCGGCGCGTCGACCACCGAGTTGTGCTCGGCGATGTAGGCGACGACGTCTTCGATCTGGCTGGGGTCGTAGCCGAGCTTGTCGAGCGCCCGCGGCACGGTCTGGTTGACGAACTGCATCGTGCCGCCACCGACGAGCTTCTTCGTCTTGACCAATGCGAGCTCGGGCTCGATGCCGGTGGTGTCGCAGTCCATCATCAGACCGATCGTGCCGGTCGGGGCGAGCACGCTCGCTTGCGCGTTGCGGTACCCGTGCAGCTCGCCCAAGGCGACCGCCTCGTCCCACGCCTGCTTGGCCGCCGACAGCATCGCTTCGGGCACCAGCTCGGCGTCGATCTCCTCGGCCGCGGCGCGGTGCTTGCGGATCACGCGGAGCATCGCGTCGGCGTTGGGCGCGTAGCCCTCGAAGGGACCCGTCACCTCGGAGATCCGCGCACTCGTGCGGTATGCCCAGCCGGTCATCAGCGACGTGATCGCGCCGGCCCATGCGCGGCCCTGGTCCGAGTCATACGGCAGACCCCGCGCCATCAGCAGCGCGCCGAGGTTGGCGTAGCCGAGCCCCAGCTGGCGGTACGCCCGGGCGTTGATCGCGATCTTCTCGGTCGGGTAGTCGGACTCGCCCACCAGGATCTCCTGGGCGATAAACACGACCTCGACCGCGTGGCGGAAGCTCGCGACATCGAAGTTGCCGTCGGCATCGAGGAACCGCATGAGGTTGAGGCTCGCGAGGTTGCACGCGGAGTTGTCCAGGTGCATGTACTCCGAGCACGGGTTGGAGCCGTTGATCCGTCCCGACGCCGGGCAGGTGTGCCACTCGTTGATCGTCGTGTCGTACTGCATGCCGGGGTCGGCGCATTCCCACGCGGCCTGCGCGATCTCGCGCATGAGCTCGCGGGCACGCACGGTGTCGAGCGTGTCGTCACTCTTGACCGCCTTGAGGCGCCAGTCGGCGTCGTTCTCGAACGCGGCCATGAACTCGTCGGTCACGCGCACCGAGTTGTTCGCGTTCTGATACTGGATCGAGTAGCTGTCGCGCCCGTCGAGATCCATGTCGAAGCCGGCGTCGCGCAGCGCACGGGCCTTGTGCTCCTCGACGGCCTTGCACCAGATGAACTCGCGAACGTCGGGGTGATCGACGTTGAGGATGACCATCTTGGCCGCCCGACGGGTCTTGCCGCCGGACTTGATGGTGCCGGCGCTCGCGTCGGCCCCGCGCATAAAGCTCACCGGGCCGCTCGCCGTGCCGCCGCCCGCCAGCGCCTCGCGCGAGGAGCGGATCCGCGACAGGTTGATCCCCGAGCCCGAGCCGCCCTTGAAGATCGTGCCTTCCTCGACGTACCAATTGAGGATCGAGCTCATGTGGTCCTCGACCGCGAGGATGAAACAGGCGCTGCACTGCTGGGGCGTGTCGGGAACGCCGACGTTGAACCACACCGGCGAGTTGAAGGCGGCCTTCTGCGTGACCATCAGGTGGGTGAGCTCGTCGGAGAAGACCTGGGCGTCGTAGGGGGTCGCGAAGTACGCGTTCTTGGTTCCCCAGCCGGTGATCGTGTCGACCACGCGGCCGACCAGCTGACGGACGGAGGACTCCCGCTGGGGGGTGCCGAGGGTGCCCCGGAAGTACTTCTGGGCGACGATGTTGGTGGCGTTTTGGGACCACGTGACCGGGAATTCGACGTCGCGCTGCTCGAAGGCGTTGCCGCCCTCCTTGTAGTTCGGGATGACTGCGTCTCGGATCTCCCATTCCAGCTGGTCGAAGGGATGAACCCCTTCACTGGTGAAGTACCTCGAGAAGCTCAGACCCTCCCGGATGACCTCGACGTCCCCCTCACGTGTGACCAACTGGAACCCCCTCCTTCGTGCGCCCCGCGACGCCGTCGCCCGTCCCCCGGTGCAAAACCTGTGGATCGGATGTGGAAACTTACAACCCTGTGATTTGCCGCCCGCGCATGATGTACCGAACCCCTCCCAACGTCAAGGGGTTGTGGCATATGAATCGAGTGACCACTACATCTAGTGTCTCACCGTCGCCGGGGTCCGACAGATGGTGGTCGCCGAGATGGCCCCAGAGAACTAGGCAGTGGACTAGGTGGCGCGCCGGCGCTTGGCCGGCTCGGTCTTCTCGAGCAGCAGACCCAGCTCGCGCTCGAAGTCCCCAGCCGCTTGGAAATCCTTGTAGACGCTGGCGTACCGCAGGTAGCCGACCTCGTCGGTCTTCTGCATGGCCGAAAGGACCGCGGCACCCACCGCGCTGGAGGGCACCGCAGGGCCTTTCTTGCGCACGCGGGTCTCGATACGGTCGAGCATCCGGTCGATCTGCAGGTTCGTGACCGGCCGTCCCGTCAGGGATTTTCGGATGCCGGCCTCGAGCTTGTCGCGGTCCCAGGGCTCGCGGGAGCCGTCGCGCTTGATCACCACCAGGCCGACGTCCTCGATGCGCTCGTAGGTCGTGTAGCGCCGGTCGCAGGCGAGGCAGTGGCGGCGCCGGCGGATGGCCGCGCCCGTTTCTGCCGCCCGGGAGTCGACAACTCGGTCGTCGTCGCCCCCACACCATGGACATCGCATCGACTTGAGCCACAAGATGTTGTGGCGGCGGGAACGCTAGCCGCGGCACGGCAACAGCGTCAAGCGGCCGGAACCTGCAGGGTCATTCCCGGGACGAGCGAGCCGGCGTCGACCCCGTTGCGCTGCTGGATCTCGAGGACCGTCGCCCGCGGGTCCTCGCCCGGACGCGCCCGGAGCGCGATCGACCACAGGGTGTCCCCGTCGCGAACCACAACCGCGCTCGAAGGCTGCGGAGCGGGCGGCGCGTCGTCGACGGGCCGCACGGCGGCCGCGGCCAGCGGGCTCAGCAATACCGCGATCAGCGCGGTGGCGGCCACGGCCGTGGTTCGGCGCCGGCGAACGTACGTTCGATGCATGCTCACATGCTGCGCGAACAGGTGTTCGGTGTCAAGAGACGTCTCGAACATATGTTTGCGCTCCCCCAGACCCGGTGCTACGGTGCCCATCACAACCGAGGAGGGTAGGGGCCGTGTCTGACATCACCGCTCGACAGCAGCGGATCCTGGACTTCATCGCCGAGACCGTGCGCGAGCGGGGGTATCCCCCGACGGTGCGGGAGATCGGCGAGGCGGTGGGGCTTACGTCGTCCTCTTCCGTCCACGCCCAGCTCGCGAACCTCGAGCGCAAGGGGCTCATCCACAAGGACCCAACCAAGCCCCGTGCGATGTCGCTTGCGACCGACGAGGCGCGGGCGGCCGGCACGGTGGTGCCGCTCATCGGGCGGATCGCCGCCGGCACGCCGATCCTCGCGACCGAGCAGGTCGAGGACTATGTTGCCGTCCCGGCGGACTTCGCTCGCGGCGGCGAGCATTTCGCCCTGCGGGTAAGCGGGGACTCGATGATCGGCGTCGGGATCCTCGACGGCGACACGGTGGTCGTGCGGTCCCAGTCCGCCGCCCATGACGGCGACATCGTCGCGGCGGTCCTCCCGGGGCCTGCCGAGGACGAGGCCACGGTCAAGCGGCTCGGCCACGACGGGGGCCGCGTCATGCTCATCCCCGAGAACCCCGCCCTCGCGCCCTTCGAGATGATCGACGGGCGCATCGTCGGGCGCGTAGTCGCGGTCCTGCGCAAGCTCTGAGTCGGGTAGGCTCCGGCCCGTCAAAACGGGCAAGGAGCGCGCATGCAATCGACACAGCTGTGGCGCCAAATCGAGTCACAGCCCGACGAGCTCGAGCGGATGCTCGTCAGCGGTTCCGTCAAGGCGCAGGTTCATGCGGCGGCCGAGGGACTGCACCGGGTGCGCCGCATCTGGGTCGTGGGCACCGGGACAAGTCAGAACGCCGCCAACCTCGGCGCCGGGATGCTGCAGGATGCCGGCCGCTCGGCCCATGCGGTTTCGTCCATGCAGTTCGTCAAGAACGCGCCGATCGTCGGACCCCAGGACGGCATCGTGGTAATCACGCACACCGGCGAGACCTCCTATGCGCTCGCAGCGCGGGCCTTGGCGGTCACCGCCGGCTTGCAGACGGTGACCGTGTCGCGCCAGGGGGTCGGGCTCAACGACGTCATCGAAACGGTTCCCAAGGAAACGTCGGAGACCTACACCGTCAGCTACACCACGACGCTCCTCGCCCTTGCCCTCCTTGCCTCCGAGATGGGCGCCGACGCCCTGTCGGCCGAACAGCTCCGGCTCGTGCCCGGCGCAGTACGCAGCGCGATCAACAACTCGGGAACCGATGGCGTGCCCTTGCCGGCCCGCTCGCTCCAGATCGTCGGCGCCGGGCACGCGGCGATCACCGCGCGTGAGGGCGCGCTCAAGGTGCGCGAGGCCTCTCGCCTGCTGGCCGAGGGTTACGACGCCGAGTTCTTCCTGCACGGGAGCGCCGTGCCGCTTACGGGCGAGGACCACCTCATGGCGCTCACGTTCGGCGACGAGGACGGCCTCGTGGGAGCGATCGCCTCGGCGGCGACGGCCGCCGGCATCGGCACCACGCGGCTCGACGAACCAAGCGGGCTGCCGACCCTGCTCGCCCAGATCCCGCTCGCCGTTCGTCTGCAGATGCTGGCCGCTCGGTTTGCGGCAGAGCGCAGTCAAAATCCGGATCAGGTGGTCGTCGGCGCGTGGAGCGATCCCGACCTCTGGCGGATCGGCACGCCGCTGCGTTAGTCGGTACCGGCGGCGCGCTCCGTGGTGCCCACCCGGTGCTCCTCGGTGGTGAAGGCGCGAATCGCGGCAAGCTCGCGAAGCCCAACCCGTGCGTGCACACGGGTGCCGAGCGGCTCCGCTTCCGCACTCAGCACCTCGGCGTCCCGGTACAGCAGGGCGACGAGATCGCCTCGGTCCCAAGGGATAAGCGCACGCACGTCGACGGGGGGCATCGGCACGGCCGCCGCGATCGCCTCGAGCATGCCCTCGACCCCCTCGCCGGTGACCGCGGAGACCGCGACCGATCCCGGGTAGCGCGTCGCAAGCCGAGCCCGCCGCGATCCGGGGACGAGGTCGATCTTGTTGAGCGCCAGCACCTCGGGCATGTTCGCGGCGCCGATCTCATCGAGCACCCGCCGCACCGCCTC
Organism: uncultured Actinomycetes bacterium; assembly: GCA_963816105.1. Classification (GTDB taxonomy): domain Bacteria; phylum Actinomycetota; class UBA4738; order UBA4738; family HRBIN12; genus AC-51. The sequence goes on from CAWFJH010000005.1 coordinate 858,119, forward strand.
GATCTGCTCGTCGATGGCCGGCGAGGACGCGTCCGCGACGTGCAGCACCATGTCCGAGAGCGTCACCTCCTCGAGGGTCGAGCGGAACGCCTCGACGAGGTCGTGCGGGAGCTTCGCGACGAACCCGACCGTGTCCGCGATCGTCGCCGTGCGTCCGGTGGGCAGCTGGATACGCCGGGTCGTCGGATCCAGCGTTGCGAACAGCTGGTTCGCAACGATCACGTCCGCGCCGGTGACCCGGCGCATCAGCGAGGACTTGCCGGCGTTCGTGTAGCCGGCGATCGCGACCTGCGGCACGTTCGAGCGCTGGCGCCCGGCACGCTGCGTGTCGCGAGAGGTCCCCATGGCCTTCACGTCGCGGCGCAGCTTGGCGATGCGCCGGCGAATGTGCTGGCGGTCGGACTCGAGCTTTGTCTCACCGGGGCCACGGGTGCCGATGCCACCGCCGAGACGGCTCATCGCCTCGCCCCAGCCGCGCAGCCGCGGCAGCAGGTAGTTGAGCTGCGCAAGCTCCACCTGCACCTTGCCCTCACGCGTGTGCGCGTGCAGCGCGAAGATGTCCAGGATGAGCGCGGTGCGGTCGAGCACCTTCACGCCCAGGCGCGCTTCGAGCGCCCGCAGGTGACCCGGCGAGAGCTCCTCGTCGAAGATGACGAGCTCCGAGCCGGTTGTGTGCACGAGATCGTGGAGCTGCTCCACCTTCCCCTTGCCGATCCAGAACTGATGGTCGGGCTCCGTGCGACTCTGCACGACCCGGCCGACCGGCTCGGCCCCGGCGGACTCGGCAAGCGCAGCCAGCTCGTCGAGGTCGGCCTCCTCGATGCCGGGGCCGATCCCGACGAGCACCGCCTTCTCGTGCTGGACCGACCGCCACGTCGCGGCGATCGGGGACTCGACGATCATGCGTTGGTTTCGATCGGACATCGGCTCAGCCCAACGAGGAGCCGTGATCGCGCAACAGGTCGTTAAGCGCGACCTTGTCGTCGGTCGCGGCCGAACGCTCACCGATGATGAGGCCGCAGGGCAGGCCGTAGTCGCCGGCCGCGAACTCGCGGCGGCGCGAGCCCGGCACGACGATCGCCCCGGCCGGCACGCGGCCGCGGAACTCGACGGGCTCGGCGCCCCGCGGATCGATGATCGGCGTGTTGGCGGTGAGCACGACGCCCGCACCGAGCACGGCCCCCGCGCCCACGTGCACGCCCTCGACCACGACACAGCGCGATCCGATGAAGGCGCCGTCTTCGATCACCACGGGCGCCGCCTGGACCGGCTCGAGGACGCCACCGATCCCCACGCCCCCGGCGAGATGAACGCCGGCGCCGATCTGCGCGCAGGAGCCGACCGTCGCCCACGTATCGACCATCGAGCCCGCGCCGACGCGCGCGCCGATGTTGACGTAGCTCGGCATCACGACCGCGCCCGGCTCCAGGAAGGCCCCGTAGCGCACAGTCGCCGGCGGCACCACGCGCACACCCGCCTCGGCGAACCCGTGCTTGAGCGGGAGCTTGTCGTGGTACTCGAACGGTCCGGACTCGACCGTCTCGAGGCCGCGCACCCGGAAGTACAGCAGCACGGCCTCCTTCACCCAGACATGTACCTCCCAGGGCTCCCCGGGCGCGCCGGGCGAGGCCACGCGCAGCCGGCCGCGATCGAGCATCTCGATCGCGGTCTCCACCGCCTCGACGTCCACGGCGGCGTCCGTTCCGGACGCCGCCGCCTCCCACGAGGCCTCGATCCGCGCGGCGAGCTGGTCGTCGCTCATGCCGGCACCTCGCTTCCCAAGGCCGCCTCGATGGCCTCGGCCGCGCTCCGGCATTCCTCGAGCGTCGGGACCATCGCCATACGCACGTAGCCCTCCCCCTCCGGGCCGAAGAACGAGCCCGGCGCGACGACGACGTCGGCCCGTTCCAGCAGGTCGAGTGCCCAGGCCAGGCTCGCGCGGCCCTCGGGGACCGCAAGCCACAGGTAGAAGGTCGCCTCGCTTGCGGCCACGCGCACACCGAGGCGGGCGAACAGGTCGAGGAAGATCGCGCGCTTGGCCGCGTAGCGTTCCCGCATCGACTCGACATGGCGCTCGTCGCCCCATGCCGCGATGCTCGCGCGCTGCACGAACTCCTGGGGCGTCACTCCGGTCGCTGGGCGCAGGCGCAGCAGCGCTGCGATGAGCGATGGGTCGCCCGCCACGAACCCGCTGCGATAGCCGGTCATCGCCGAGCGCTTGCTCAGCGTGTGCACGGCCAGGACGTTCGTCCGATCGGCGAGCTCGAGCGCGCCGTGCGGGGGCTCGTCGCCGAACCACAGCTCGCCGTATGCCTCGTCGGATGCGAGCAGCACGTCGTGCGCGCGGCACCGTTCCGCCGCCTCCTCGAGGAACGCTCGCGGCGCGACCGCTCCCGTCGGGTTGTTCGGGTAGTTGAGCCACAGCACGCACGCACGATCCCATTGTTCTGCGGTGAGCTCGTCGAGATCGGGAAGGAAGCCGAGCTCCTCGGTGAGGCGGAGCCGCGCGACCTCGGCCCCGGCAAACCGGGCGCCACGCTCGGGAATCGGGTAGCCGGGCGCGGTCGTCACGACCAAATCCTTGCCCGCGGGCAGATCGACCAGCACCTGGGCGAGCGAAAAGACGATCTCCTTGGAGCCGAGGGTGGGCAGGATCTCGGTGTCGGGATCGAGGGTCGTGCCGTAGCGCCGCTCGACCCAGGCCCCGATGGCCCGACGGAGCGCGGGCAGCCCGGCAGCGCGCGGATACGACGAGACGGGGCCGATCGCCTCGACGAGTGCGTCGCGCACGAGCTGCGGCGTCTCCTCGCGGGGATCGCCCACGCCGAAGTCGATCACACGGCGGCCGGCCTCCACGGCCTGCTTCGTGCGCCGGTCGAGCTCCTCGAAGGGGTACGGCTCGACCGCGCGCATCGCGGGCGACAGATGCACCATCTCGCTAGTCCTTTGGCGGGTCCGAGGTGCCGGCCAGAAACGCCGACACGATTGCGTGGGAACGAGCGAGCGCGTCCACCGCGACCCGCTCGTCGTCGGTGTGAGCGTACCGCGGGTCCCCCGGCCCGAGGTTCACCGCGTCGACGCCGGCCATCGCGAACTCCGCGACCGGGGTCCAGGCCTGTTTGGGGCGAACCGCCAGATCCCCCGCGGCCCGCAGACGTCCGACCAGCGGGTTGTCGAGGCACACCGGGCCCGGCGGCGCGTTCCCGAGGACGTCGAGCGACACACGGTCGTCGCCCAGCAGCTCTCGCAGTCGCGCCTCCGCGTCGGCGGGCCGGCGGTTCGGCGCGTAGCGGAAGTTGATCTCCGCCTCCACACGGTCGGGCACCACGTTGCCGGCCAGACCGCCGTGGATCGTCGTGACGGACACCGCCTCGCGAAAGACGAGACCGTCGATCTCGACGTCACGGATCGGCAGGTCCGCCACCGGGCCGAGCGCCTCGATGGCCGCGTGGATCGCATTGTCGCCGAGCCACGGGCGGGCGCTGTGCGCCGCGCGACCGCGGATGGTGACCAGCGCGCTCAGGTTGCCGTTGCAACCCACCTCGAGCTCGTTGGCGGTCGGCTCCAGGACGACGGCCAGCGCGGCCTCGCGCAGCTCGGGGATCGCGTCGAACGCCGGCAGCAGGGCCGACTCCGTGATCGGGATCTCCTCCCGGCCGAAGAAGACGTAGCCGAGATCGAGGTCGGATGCCGCGGCGTCGTCCTCGGCCAGGGCGAGCATCACCGCGAGCCCACCCTTCATGTCGGCGGCGCCGCGCCCGACGACATCGGCCTCGGCGCGCCGGCCTGGACGCGCGGCGCCCCCGAGCGGCACGGTGTCGACATGCCCGGCGAGCACCACCAACGGCGCGTCGGCGTGGCGCGCCGGCAGGGCCGCAAGCACGCCCTCGCGTCGCTCGATCCGCAGACCCGGCGCGGAGGCAACACGCCACGCGACCGCATCCAGGATCGCGCCTTCGTCGCGACTCTCGGAGGCGACGTCCACGAGGGCGAGCGTGTCGGCCGCGAGCCGCTCGGCGATCCCGCTCATCCGGCGAGTTCGTCGAGATCGACGACCGCGTCGAAGACGTGGGCGACCGGCCCGCCGAGCAGCACCTCGCCGTCACTCCGGCGATCGACGTGCAACGGGCCGCCGCGGAATTGCGCGGTGACCTCCGTCTTCGTCCGGCCGGCCTCGTTCGCCGCAACCACGACGGCGCACGCCCCAGTGCCGCACGCGAGCGTCTCGCCCACACCGCGCTCCCAGACGCGCACGGCGATCTCCCCGTCGCCGAGGACGCGCGCCAGCTCGACGTTCGTCCGCTCGGGGAACAACTCGTGGTGCTCGAGCGCCGGACCGATGTGCTCGAGGTGGTAGCGCTCGGGGTCCTCCTCGGTGAAGAGCACCAGATGCGGGTTGCCCATGCTGAGGGCGGTCGCGCGCAGCTCCCGGCCGTCGCCGAGGTCGAACGGCTGCTCCTGGTAGGTCTCCCACGCCGGCCCCCGCATCGGGATCGCCGCCTTGGTGAAGTTGGGCACGCCCATGTCCACGGTGGCCCCTTCGAGCGTCAGCCAGACGTGACGCACGCCCGCCGGGGTCTCGACGTCGAATGAGTCGCCGTGCGCGACCTCTTCGCGGTCGCGAAGCCAGGCACCCACGCAGCGCATCCCGTTGCCCGACATCTCGGCCGGCGACCCGTCGGCGTTGGTCAGAGCGAACGAATACGGCGCCGCCGTGCCACGGCCGACGCGGATCAAGCCGTCGGCCCCGACCCCCAGCCACCGATCGCAGAGCGCCGGCACGTCGAGCTCGCCGGCCGCCGCGTCGAGCTCGTCGATGACCAGGAAGTCATTCCCGCTCGCCTGGTACTTGCTGAGATCCAGCCGGCTCACGCGGCCTCCAGATATGCCCGCACGTCGTCGAGGGCCTCCTGCGCGCCGCCCTCGCCGACATCGAACCAGCGAATCCGCGGGTCGCGCCGGAACCACGAGAGCTGCCGCCGGGCGAGCTGCTTGGTGCGCTTGATGGTCTGCTCCATGGCTTCGTCGAGGGCCAGCCTAGCGTCGAGGTGGGCGGCGAGCTCCGCGTACCCGATCGCCTGGCTGGCCGTAAACCACGCCCCAAAGCCCCGCGCCACGAGCCCACGCACCTCCTCGATCCAACCACCCTCGAGCATGGCGGCGACGCGTGCGCGGACGCGGGCGTCGAGCACCGCGGCATCCATCCGGACGCCGGCGACCCGGACGTGCGCCGGGTCGTAGATCTCCCACGCCACCGCGAAGTCGCTGAACGGCGTGCCCGTGATCTCCATCACCTCGAGGGCCCTGACCGTGCGACGGATGTTGGCGGGGTCCATGCGATCGGCCGCCACGGGGTCCGCCTCGGCCAGCCGCCGGAAGAGCTCGTCGGGCCCGAGTGAGTCGGCCTCCGCCTCGAGCGCCGCCCGGACCGCGGGATCCTCCGGGGGGAACCGCAGCCGGTCGACCACCGCGCGGAAGTAGAGCCCCGAGCCGCCGACGAGCACCGGCGTTGCGACCCGGTCGAGCACCTCGGTCGCCGCCGCCTGAAAGCGGGCCACGGTAAACCGCTCGGAGGGCTCCGCCAGATCGAGGAGGTGATGCGGCACCGAGGCCTGCTCGGCCGGCGTGGGCTTGGCGGTGCCGATGTCCATCCCGCGATACACGAGCATCGAGTCGACCGAGACGACTTCGGCGCCGAGCGCACGTGCCAGGGCGATGCCGGCCTCGGTCTTGCCGCTGGCCGTGGGACCGACCAGCGCGCGGAGCATCACACCGCGGCCGGCTCGGCCGCTGTGGCAACCTCGCCGAGGAGGTGATGCGCACCGGCCTCGGTAATCCGGGCGTCGACAAACGTGCCCGGCTCGAGCGGCGTCGGGAGGTGCACGATCCGGTTGGTCCGCGTCCGCGACTGGGTCGAGCCGTCCTTCTTGCCGGCACCTTCCACGAGTACCTCGACGACGGTGCCCACCTGCGCCCCGTTGCGCTCGGCGGTGATCCGCGTCTGCAACTCGACCAGCCGGTCGAACCGTTCCTGGACGACCTCCTTGGGAACCTGCTCGTCCATCGTGGCCGCGCGCGTGCCGGGCCGCGGCGAGTACTGGAACGTAAACGCGCTGTCGAAGCCGGCGCGCTCGACCACGGCGAGCGTGGCGCCGAAGTCCTCCTCGGTCTCCCCCGGGAACCCCACGATGATGTCGGTCGAGACGGCGATGCCGGGGATCGCGATCCGAATGCGGTCGAGCCAGTCCAGGTAGCGCTCGCTGCGATACGAGCGCCGCATCGCCTGGAGCACCCGGTCCGATCCGGATTGCAGCGGGAAGTGAATGTGCTCGCAGACGTTGTCGCTCTCGGCCATCGCCTCGATGACATCGGGCGTGAAATCGTGCGGATGCGGCGAGGTGAACCGGATCCGCCGGATCCCGTCAACCTGGTTGACTACCCGGAGCAGCTCCGCGAACAGCGGCCTGCGACCCCCCTCCGTCTCGAGATCCCGCCCGTACGTGTTGACGTTCTGCCCCAGCAGGGTGACCTCGACGACACCCGCGGCCGCGAGTGACTGCACCTCGGCAAGAATGTCGCCGATGGCGCGCGAGCGCTGGCGCCCGCGCACGAAGGGCACGATGCAGAACGTGCACGCGTTGTCGCAGCCGGTCGCGACCGACACCCAGGCCCGTATGTCGTCGGCCCGGGCGGCCGGCAACGCGCTCGGGAAGGTCTCGGTGTACTCGCGGACGTCCATCTGCGGGCCATCGGTCGCCGCACGATCCAGCAGATCGAGCAGATGTGGCAGGGCGTGCGTGCCGACCACGACGTCCACCCACGGTGCCCGCCGCTGAATGAGGCCCTGGTCTTTCTGCGCCAGGCAACCGGCCACCACGATCCGCAGGTCCGGATTCGCGTCCTTGAGCGGTTTGAGATGCCCGAGATTGCCGTAGAGCTTGTTGTCGGCGTTCTCGCGGATGGCGCAGGTGTTGAGCACCACGACCCGTGCCTCACGGGCGTCCTCGGTGGGCACCATCCCGTCGGCCATCAGGACGCCACCGATTCGCTCGGAGTCGTGGTCGTTCATCTGGCACCCGAAGGTGCGGATCAGGTACTTCTCCTGCATCGCCCTAGGGTAGCCCAGCTAGCGCGCGTACTCCGTGGCCCGAATCTCGCGCACCACGGTGATGCGGATCTGGCCCGGGTACTGCAGCTCCTCTTCAACTTGCTTGGCGATGTCGTGGGCGATCACCTGCGCCTGGATGTCGTCGACCGCCTCGGGCTGGACGAGCACTCGAACCTCGCGGCCGGCCTGCATCGCGTAGACCTTCTCGACGCCTTCGAAGGCGTTGCAGATCTCCTCGAGGCGCTCCAGGCGCTTCACGTAGGTCTCCAGGGACTCCCGACGAGCGCCGGGACGGCCGCCGCTGATCGAGTCGGCGATCTGGGCGAGCACGGCGTGGACCGTGCGCTGCTCGACCTCCCCGTGGTGCGACTCGATGCAGTGGACGACCTCGGGGTCCTCCTTCATCCGGCGGGCGATCTCGGCGCCGATGATCGCGTGCGAGCCCTCGACCTCGTGAGTGACGGCCTTGCCGATGTCGTGCAGGAACGCCCCGCGCTTGACGATCGTCGGGTCGATTCCCAGCTCGGACGCGAGCGCTGAGCCGATGTGCGCGGACTCGACAAGGTGGCGCAGCACGTTCTGCCCGTAGCTCGTCCGGAACTGAAGGCGGCCGAGCAGCTTCACCATCTCGGGGTGGATGTCGGTGATGCCCACCTCGGCGACCGCGTCCTCACCGGCGCGCCGGATACGCTCTTCCATGTCGGCGAGCGAGCGCTCGTGCACCTCCTCGATCCGGGCCGGGTGGATCCGCCCGTCCTGGACCAGCTTCTCGAGCGTCATCCGTGCGGCCTCGCGCCGGACGGGGTCGAAGCTGCTCAGCACGACCGCCTCGGGCGTGTCGTCGATGATGATGTTCACCCCGGTCGCGGCCTCGAACGCACGGATGTTGCGACCCTCACGGCCGATGATCCGGCCCTTCATGTCCTCGCTCGGCAGGGCGAAGACGCTGACCGTCGACTCGGCCGTCTGCTCGGAGGCGACCCGCTGGATCGCGATCGTCAGGATCTTGCGCGCGCGCTCCTCGCCGTCCTCACGGGCCTGCTGTTCGATCTCGCGGACCTGCGCCATCGAGGACCGCTTCGCGTCGTCGACGACGTGGGCGACGAGCTCCTCGCGGGCCTCCGAGGAGGTCATGCCCGCGATCCGCTCCAGCTGCGCCTGCTGCCGCTCCGCCGACTTCTCGAGCGTGAGCCGAGCCGCGTGGAACATCTCGTCGCGCTCGTCGAGCTCTTCGCTGCGAGCGTCGAGACGGCGCGTGCGCTCACGCAGGTCTTCCTCGGAGTCGGTGATGCGCTTTTCGAGGCGGGCGATCTCCTCACGCCTGGACTTGACGTCCTCTTCCGCCTCGCGGCGGATCTGCGCCGCCTCGGCCTTGGCGTCCTCGCCGGCCTTCCGAACGATCGCCGTGGCCTCGGTGTTGGCCTCGACGGTTCGTTGATCGGCCTCGAGCACCTTCTGACGGGCTTGGGCTTCCAGGCTGTTCGCCGAGGACTTCGCCATGTTGGCGCGAACGAGGAACCCGACGGCGACGCCGACCACGAGGGCGACGCCCGCGAACACCGGGGTCATGATGCCTCCCTGGGAATGTCAGGGAGAGGACCGCACAGGCCTGCACGGAGCAGCGTCGAACCGCCGCCTCAGGGAGTTTCCGGCCCCCTGATCGGGTGTGTGTGGTAGTCGGGTCGAGTGCTCAATGGTCGTCTCGTTGCTCGATGACAGGTCGGATTGGTGCCTCTCAGTGTGTGTGGTTCAGGTTTTCCACACCTTACGGCCACCCAACCCCCGAGGCAAGACTCAGTCCTCGACGGCCTCCACCGCAAGCGCCCTGCTCGCCGCACGCCGGGCAAGCTCCGGGGCGTAGCCACGCCTCGCCAGGAGGCCGAACAGCCGCCGAAACGCCACCGCAGGATCGCCGTCACGCAGGCGCACCGCCTTGGCCTCGGCGAGGCGGAACGCGCGCTCCTCGTCGCCCTCCAGATCTTCCTCCAGGGCCGCCGACGCGGCGTCGCGGTCGACCCCTGCCTGAGCGAGCTTGCCGGCCACCACCCGCCGCGATTCGGCTCGCGAACCTGTCCGGCTCTGGACCACCGCCCGCGCGAAGGCCTCGTCGTCGATCAGCCCGACCTGCTCGAGACGAATGAGCTCGGCGCCGACTTCCTCGGGATCGAACCCGGCTTGGACGAGCCGACGCTCGAGCTCCTTACGGCTTCGTTGTCGCACCGCGAGAAGCCCGAGCGCCCGCTCGTGGACGTCTTTGCGCTTGCCCGGCCGCTTCCCGCGATACTCGCCGCGGTCGGCGGACATCGGTTAGTCGCCCTTCTTGCTCGCCTTGACCGGCTCCTCGAGCTCGATGAGGTCGGGGTCGATCTGGATCGGCTGATCGTCGACCTCGGAGAACCCCGTGAGCCCGACCGCCTGGCGGATCTTGTCCTCGATCTCGTCGCGCATGTCGGTGTGCTCGGCGAGGAACGTGCGGGCGTTCTCCTTGCCCTGGCCGAGCTGCTCGCCCTCGTAGGTGAACCAGGCACCCGACTTCTTGATGATCTCGAGGTCGACGCCGACGTCGATCAGCGAGCCCTCCTTGGAGATGCCCTTGCCGTACATGATGTCGAACTCGCACTGACGGAACGGCGGGGCGACCTTGTTCTTGACCACCTTGACCCGAGTGCGCGAGCCGACGACCTCGGTGCCGTCCTTGAGGTTCTCGATCTTGCGCACGTCGAGGCGCACCGACGAGTAGAACTTGAGCGCGCGGCCGCCGGGGGTGGTCTCGGGCGAGCCGAACATCACGCCGATCTTCTCGCGGAGCTGGTTGATGAAGATCGCGGTGGTGTCGAACTTCGACAACGAGCCGGAGAGCTTCCGCATCGCCTGGGACATCAGACGGGCCTGCAGCCCGACGTGGGTGTCGCCCATCTCGCCCTCGATCTCGGCGCGGGGCACGAGCGCCGCGACCGAGTCGATCACGACGAGCGACAGCGCGCCCGAGTGGACCAGCATGTCGGCGATCTCGAGCGCCTGTTCGCCGGAGTCGGGCTGGCTGACGAGGAGCTCGTCGATGTTGACGCCCAGCTCGCGAGCGTAGGTGGGGTCGAGCGCGTGCTCGGCGTCGATGAACGCGGCGATGCCTCCGGCGCGCTGCGCCTCGGCGATGATGTGCAGGCACACCGTGGTCTTGCCCGAGCCCTCGGGCCCGAAGACCTCGACCACCCGGCCGCGGGGAATGCCGCCGATGCCGAGGGCGATGTCGAGCGCGAGCGACCCCGTCTGGATGGTGCCCATCGCGACGTTCATGGGGTGCTCGCCCAACCTCATGACGGCGCCCCGTCCGTGCTGCTTCTCGATTTGCTGGAGCGTGACGTCCAGCATCTTGTCGCGATCCACGCGAGCCTCCTTTTGATCACGGCCCACCCCGGAGGAGGGTCGAGCGAGCGCTTCGGTCTGACGGTCGAGCACGCTACCTGAACGGTCTGACATGAATTACACCCCTGTCATACACGATTCGGACGGCCGAACGCTACCCGAACACCTGTTCGGATGCGCAAGTAAGTGGGTAGGCAATAGGCCGGGATCGTACCCGTGAGCCATTTGATGCCTCATTCCTCCCGCAGTAGGCCAAGTCAGTTTCCCCCGCAGGTACCTGACGCCTTTCGCCTAGACGACGCTATTGATCGGGTGCGTTCCAACCATCGAAGCGGTGTGAGAGATCGCTGGGCAGTGCTTCCATCAGCGGCGATTCCACGATGGCTTCGATTCGGTCCCTCGAGCCGCCGACGTACGTCGAGTAGCCATCGATCTCCGTTGCCACGATCCACGCCCGGTCCTCAGGCCACCAGTAATTCGGGCCGTGTCCTTCGCCAAGCCACCCGAACCACGTCGGGAGTGCATCGAGCGGACCGCGGAGGACGATGTAGTGGCGGAAGGCCCAGATCCCGCCCTCAAGCGCGGCCGGCACGTCCGGCGGCTCCGACGCACGGTGGATTACGCCGACGGGAAGGTCGTTCATCCAAGGCCCCAGATCGCCGTAGCCGTTCCAGAGCATGAACCACGCATCATCCGAGGTTGTGGTGGCCCCGCGAAGAATCGAAACGAGTGCCGCAGCATCCGTCGCGTCTAGCGTCCCCTCTCGCGCCGGCATCCACGTGCCGTCACCGATCGTGATGGCTTTCCAATAGTTGTCGTCCTCCGTATCGCGGTGATCGATCAGCGCGTCGAGCGCGACCTCCGGATGCATCGTCTTGCCACGCGCGTCGGCGATCTCTGACCACCGGAGCGGCGCTCGCTCTTCGTAGGTGAGCCCGAGGAGACGTTGTGCCGGATGCAGGATGCGGGCGTAGGCGTCGTACCCGCTCGGCACGATGAAGCCCACGGTTGCGGGCAGACCCACATCGTGGTCGAGTCGCTCGTCGAGCCAGTCAGTCTGCCCGACGTCGTGTTCGATCCGGAACGGGGGCGGAGGTGGAGAGCGAAACGATCCCACCCGCGCAGCCTACCGATGACGAGAACAGCGGTCCTCGGAGGGACGCGAGCCGCGACTGCTACCCGGCGTGGTGGGGCGGGGTGGCGTCGGCGTGCACGGGCGGCTGCCCGAGCGGGGCGACGTCGCCCGCGGCCGCCTGCCGGACGGCTTTCACGATGCCGTCATAACCCGTGCAGCGGCAGAGGTTGCCCGACAGGCCGATCTTGATTTCGTCCTCGGTGGGATCCGGGTTGGCCCGCAGGAGCGCCGTCGCGGAGATGAGCATTCCCGGGGTGCAGAAGCCGCACTGCACGCCGAACTGCTGGAGGAACGCCCGCTGGAGCGGACCCACTTCCTCGTCGCCGGCGAGGCCTTCGATCGTGGTGACGTCGCGGCCCTCGGCCTGCAGGGCGAGATACGAGCAGGCGTTCACGGGCTTGCCGTCGAGCAGCATCATGCAGGCGCCGCACTCGGAGTCGTCGCAGCCCTCCTTGGACCCGGTCAGGCCGAGCTCATTGCGGACGGCGTTCAAGAGGCTCACGTGCGGGTCGAGCTCGACCGGGTAGGTCGTTCCGTTGACCGTCAGGGATGCCGGGACCTTCATCTCTATGGGCTCCTAGTCGCCGAACGTGGCTTGGCTCGCGGGAATCTCGACCGAGCCGCCGCGGGCCCGGGCGAGCGCACCGGCGATCGCTCGGCGCGCGATGACCTCGGCCATCGCGGAGCGGTAGCCGGCCGAACCGCGGACGTCGCTGATGGGCGTCGAGGCGGCTGCGGTTGCAGCGGCTGCCGCCGCGATCGCCGCTTCTCCCCCGTCGGTGCCGACCAAGGCGGCCTCCGCCTCGGGAACGCGCCGGATCGTCGGCGCCAGCGCGGTGATCGCAATGCGCGCGTCGGTCACGGCGCCGTCGGCGACCGTCACGACCGCCGTGGCTCCGACCACCGCGATCTCCATCTGCCTGCGGTACTCCAGCCGCACGTAGCACGAGCCGGTGCCCGCCGTCGGAATCGGGATCGTCACGGCCGTGAGCAGCTCGTTGGGCGTCGCGGTCGTCTGACCAGGCCCGGTCCACAGATCGGCGAGGCCGAGCGTGCGCTCCCCCGCGCCCGAGCGCAGCGTCGACCGCGGCGTCGAGGCAGAGCAGCGGGCCGCCGGTGTCCATCGCCGGCGAGGCGTTCATCACGTTGCCGCCGATCGTGCCCTGGCGCGGGTCGCGTGCGACCCGACGATCGCGCTCGCGTCGGCCAGCGCGGTCAGCTGCTGGCGCACGGTGGCGTCGGCAACCAAAGCCTCGTGGGTCACGAGCGAGCCGAGCACGAGGGCCTTGCCGTCGTGACGGATGCCGTCGAGCCCGCCGATGCGGTCGATCGCGACGATGGCGTCGGGAGCGGCGCCTTGCCCTGACGCGCCCCGACGACGAGGTCGGTGCCGCCGGCGACCGGGCGCGCGCCGCCGTCGAGCGCGGCGAGCGCCTCCTCGACCGTCGTGGCCGATGTGAACGATCGGCTCACGTGCCCGCCTTCCGCCGTGCTTCCCAGACGCGCTCGGGCGTCATCGGCAGCTGTCGCACCTGGCCGCCGAGCACCTTGGTGATCGCGTTCGCGACCGCACCGGCGGTCGGAACCTGCGGCGGCTCACCGACGCCCTTGGAGCCGCGCGGTCCGACCGAGTCGTACTCGATCCACTTGACCTCGATCTCCGGGGCGTCCGAGCAGGTCACCAGCTTGTAGTCGAGCAGGTGCGGGTTCCGCTGGTGGCCCTCGTCGTCGAGCATCGTGCCCTCGGAGAGCGCCAGGCCGACGCCCATCACGACGCCGCCGTAGACCTGGCCGTTCGCGCCCGGCCTTGTTGAGGATCCGCCCGGAATCGTGCGCCGCGGCGACGCGGAGCACGCGGACGACGCCGGTGTCGCGGTCGACCTTGACGTGGGCGGCCTGCGTGATGAGCTGCGGCGCGAGGAACGTCTCGTTGCCGAGGCGCCCGACGCAGCCGCCGGTGTCGCCGGTGGGCGACTCCGGCACCTCGCCGGAGCCCTTGCCGTGCACGGTGCCGATCTCGCCGACCAGATCGGCGATCGCGACGGAGCGATCGGGCGAGCCCTTGACGCGCGCCTGGCGCCTCGGCGAGCTCGATGTCGCCGCGGTCGGCCTCCAGCTGGTCGGCCGCCGCGGCGAGCAGCTGCTCGCGCACCTCTTCGGCCGCCGCGAGGATCGCGCGGCCGCTGTTGAACGTCGTCTGCGAACCGCACGAGCCCATGTCCCACGGCGCGACGTCGGTGTCCTGATACAGGATCGAGACGTCCTTCGGATCGATCCCGAGCTCCTGACCGACGAACACCGGCATCGCCATCACGGCGCCGCTGCCGTTCTCCTGCGCGCCGGTCAGGACCGTCGCGCTGCCGTCGCCGTTCATCTGGATGTAGGCGCCCGAGGGTGCGGCCATGCACGGCCACCAGCCGACCGCGACACCGATCGCCTCGTCGGGCGGCAGCGACGCCTCGTCGTAGCCGATCATCGCGACCGCCGTTTCGAGCGTGTCGCGCACGCCGACCTTGTCGAACACCTGGCGCGTCGGTCCCTCGGCCCCTTCCTCGATCAGGGTGCGGCGCCGGAGCTCGACCGGGTCCATGTCGATGGCGCGCGCGATCTCGTCCATGTGCTGCTCGAGGCCCCAGCACACCTGGGGCGCGGTCGGCGCGCGAACCGAGCCCGACGGCTGGTTGTTGGTGTAGTTCAGATAGGACTCCACGTGGATGGCATCGATGATGTACGGGCCGCAGGCGTGCATCGCCGCCATCTGCCCGAGGAACCCGCCCTCGCCGCAGTACGCCCCCTTGTCGAGCACCAGGCGAGCCTTGCGGGCGACGATCCGCCCGTCGCGCATCGCGCCTGTCTCGAACTCCATGACGATCCCCTCGCGGCGCTGGGCGATCGCGACGAACTCCTCCTCGCGGGAGAACACGAGCTTGACGGGCCGCTTGGCCGCGCGCGCGAGCGCCGCGACCTGCCCTTCGAAATGGAGGTCGCACTTGGCGCCGAACCCGCCGCCGAGCAGCGGCACGATCACGCGCACGTCAGCCTCGGGAACCTGCAGGGTCTGGGCCACCCCGGCGCGCGCCGCGTACGGCACTTGCGTCGAGGACCAGATGGTGACCTTGTCCCCTTGCCATTGCGCGATGACCGCGCGCGGCTCGATGGGCACGCCCTGCGACGCGTCGGAGACGTAGCGGCCTTTGACCACGACGTCGGCGGTCGCCATCGCGGCGTCGGCGTCGCCCTTGACGATGGTGGAGTAGGCCATCGTGTTGCCGTTCGCGACGATGTTGTCGTCCTTGTCGTAGGTCGCGAGGTCGGGATGGATGATCGGCGCGCCGGGTTCCATCGCGGCCTCGTAGTCGGCGATCGCCGGCAGCGACTCGTAGTGGATCTCGATCAGGGCGGCGGCCTCGGCCGCGATCTCAGGCGTGAGGGCCGCGACGCCGGCGACGATCTCGCCCTCGAAGCGCACGACGTCCTTCGCGAACAGATACCGATCCTGGACGAACGAGCCGAACCGCACGTCGGGCAGCTGGTCCTGCGTGACGATCGCCACGACACCGGGCAGCGCGCTCGCCTTCGACGTGTCGATGCCGAGGATCCGCGCGTGCGAGTGATCCGCATACCGGAACTTCGCATGCGCCATCCCCGTGAGATTGAGGTCGGCCGTGTACCGGCCGGTGCCCGTGACCTTCTCCTTGCCGTCCGGACGGATGAAGCCCGGCGCGGTCTCAACGGCTGCCACTCGGATGCCCTCCTTCGCTCGCGCGCATCCTACGGTGCGAGCGACCCGAGGGGCCAACGCCCGAGCGCCTCGTAGCGGGATCCGGGCGCCGCGCTCGGAGTGCTTTGGAACAACGTGATCTCGCGCACTTCGAAGGACCGGGCCTCCACGGGCGCGGCGAGGACCTCGGCGGGAAGCCGGGCCGGACGCTCGGCCCGGGCGACGGTGACGTGTGCCCGGAAGGGGCGCTCCGCAAGATCGACGAGACCCCCGAGCGCCGAGGCGATCGCGTCGGCCAGCGCCGGTGAGCCCAGCGTCCGTGTCGTCCAGGCCGACCCATGCGACACGTGCCCGTCCTCCTTCCGGGAAACGACCCAGCCCCGTGAGCCTCGTCGTGAACGGTGCCGTCACTGCCGAGGCGGCCTGCAGGCGCTCGCGGATCGGATCGAGCAGACCCGGATCGACGGCCGCACCGAGGAACGCCAGCGTCACATGCAGCTCGTCTCGGTGGGTCGGCCGCCAGTCGGGCAGGTCCCCGAGCCCGGCGGCGGCGGTGGCCACCGTCGCACGAACGTCATCGGGAAGCTCGATCGCGACGAACAGCCGCAGGCTCATGCGTCCGGCAGCGCAGTCTCCGGCAGCGGCACGCCTTGCAGGTGCCGGCGGATCAGGTCGAGCCCGGCCTGGGACGCCCACCGGCGGACGCGGTCCCGCTCGCCGCGCGCGACGAACCCACGAGCGTGCTCGAGTCCGTCTGCGGCCAGCGCCAGCCAGATGGTGCCCGGCTCGGCTCCGTCGTGCGGTTCCGGCCCGGCCGCGCCGGTCAAGGCGAGCGCCACATCGGCGCCGAAGAGGTCGCGAGCGCCACGCGCCATCGCCAGGGCGCAGGCCGCCGTCACGGTTCCGCCGGCGAGATCCTCGTCGCGCAGACCGAGAATCCGCCGCTTCATGTCCGCGGTGTAGACCACCGCCGATCCGAGGAACACCGCCGAAGCGCCGGGCACCGACGTGACACGCTCCCCCACGGCGCCGCCGGTGAGTGATTCAGCACATGCCAAGCGTGCGCCGGCGGCGCCGAGCAGACGCACGACCGTCTGTTCCAGCGACTCGTCCTCGGTCGTGAACACCACGTCCCCGAGACGCCGCTCCACCTCGGCGGCGAGCGGCCCGAGCTGCGCGTGCGCGGCCGCGTCGGAGCCGGCCTTCGCCGTCAAACGAACCTTGACCTCGCCCATCGACGCCAGGTAGGCGACGGACGGATTGGCGGAGGCCGCGAACAGGTCGGCAAGGATTTCCGCGACGGCGGACTCGCCGAGCCCGGCGACGCGGAGCACCTTCGAGACGATGACGTCGCCGCCGCCCCGCTCGCGCAGCTCCGGCAGGACGGTCTGCGACACCATCTCGCGCATCTCGTCGGGAACGCCCGGCACCGCGAACAGCCGGACGTCGCCGACGTCGACCACCAGCCCGGGTGCGGTTCCGCGATCGGGAACGATCCAGCGGGCGCCCGCCGGCACCCAGGCCTGTCGCAGGTTGCTGTCGGGCATCCGCCCGATCGTCGACCACCGCCGGAACTTCTCTCGCAACATGTCGGCGAGCTCCTCGTGAAACTCGAGCGGCGCGCCGGCAAGCTCGGCGATCGCGTCGCGCGTGATGTCGTCCTCGGTCGGCCCGAGGCCGCCGCTGACGAGCACGACGTCGGCGCGCGCGGCGGCAAGCCCGAGCGCCGCGACGATCCGTTCCCGGTTGTCCCCCACCGCCTGGTGGTACAGAACGTCCGCGCCGATCTCCGCGAGGCGTTGCGACATCCACTGCGCGTTCGTGTCGGCGATCTGGCCGAGCAGGAGCTCGGTGCCGACCGCGACGATCTCGACCCTCACGTCACCACCCGATGGCGAGTGGTGACGAAGTACTCCACCCCCGAGTACACCGTGAGCACCACCGCGACGATCGTGACCGTGAGCACCGCGTCGTCCCAGCTCGCCGGGAGCGGCATGATCGCCATGCCGACGGCGACGAGCTGCGCGACGGTCTTCGCCTTCGCGACCCGCGACGCCGGCATCGAGACACGTCCTCCTTGGTCCAGGCGCCAGCGCAGCCACGTCACCGCGAGCTCGCGCGCGACGATCACCACGGTCGCCCACCACGGGAACTCCCCGCGCAGCGACAGCACGATCGCCGGAATGGCCACGAAGAGCTTGTCCGACAGCGGGTCGAGCCACGCGCCGGTCGGCGTCGTCATCCCGTGACGCCGCGCGAGATACCCGTCGAGGAAGTCGCTCGCCGCGCCGACCGCGAAGATCGCGGCAGCAGCCCAGCGTGCGCGGTCGGTGTCCTGGACGACCAGCCAGCAGATCACCGGGATGAGGGCAATCCGGATCACCGAGACCACGTTGGGCCACCCGAAGCCGAACGGGTCGTGCCGAGGCGCGGGCTCGCTCACGCCGCGCTCCCCGCCGGGACGAACGTCGCCGACCACGGCTCGCCCTTCGCGCCGGGCACACCGCGGTCCTGTCCGTCGACCGTCACGTCGATCGCTCCGCCGTCATCGGCAGAGACCACGAGCTCCTCCGTGGCCATCCAGTCGATCGATTCCCCCGGCCGCAGCTGCGTCGGTGGCTGCGACGAGCCGTCGATGACGGCGGTCACGGTCACCGGCTTGGTTGCGGTGATCGTCACCGCCACCCCCGCCGCGAGCGTCGGCGTCGGCGGCGCGATCGCCGCGGCTCCCGATGGCGACAGGATCGCCGCGGCCGGCGGGGCGCCCCGCCGCGAGACGAGCCCCACGCCGATCAGCGCAACGAAGATCACGATCGCGGCAACGAGCAGGAACTTCTGGTTGTCGCGGATGCGGCTCGCGGCGAGCCCCTGCTCGACACGCCCGAGCTTGCCCGGTGGCTCGGGCGGCTCGACGTCCTCGGTGTGCCGCGCGTAGACCGAGAGCACGCGGTCGGGCCGAAGCCCCAAGTACTGCGCGTAGGTGCGCAGCATCGCCCGCCCGTAGACGGGATCGCCCAGTGCATCGAAGTCCTCGTCCTCGAGCGCCTGCAACTGCTCCGCACGGAGCTTCGTGTCCCGCGCGGCTTCGTCGAGCGTGATCTCGCGGATCTCGCGGGCACGACGAAGCGCAGAACCCACTCCAATCGCGCCGGCCATGGGTCCGATGCTACTCCCGGCCCCGGGTGCCGCCCCGTAGACTCCTCGCATGGAAGACGTCCTCACCGTCGTCGTCGAGATTCCGAAAGGCTCCCGGAACAAGTACGAGATGGATCACGACACGGGCGAGGTGTTCCTCGATCGGATGTTGTTCACTTCGATGCAATACCCCGCCGACTACGGCTTCATCACCGAGACGCTCGGCAGCGATGGCGATCCGCTCGATGCGCTCGTGTTCGTGGGCGAATCGACGTTCCCGGGTTGCCACATCCGGGTGCGTCCGATCGGCCTGTTCCGCATGACCGACGAGAAGGGCGAAGACGAGAAGGTCCTCTGTGTGCCGTTGCGCGATCCCATGTGGTCCCACGTCGACGGCCTCGAGGGCATCCCGCAGCCGCTGCTCGATGAGATCGAGCACTTCTTCCAGGTGTACAAGGACCTCGAGGGCCACAAGGTCGAGACCGACGGCTTCGAGGAAAAGGGCGCCGCGCTCTCGGTCATCGCGGAAGCGCGCGCCCGGCTGGCGGCCGACGGATGACCGAGCTCGCGCGCGGGCCGCTCGTCCACCTGCGCGCCCCGGAGCCCGCCGACCGGGAGGCGTTCATCGACGCCGCGGTGCGGAGCCGCGGGCTCCACCGGCCATGGGTCGTGGCGCCGGTGACCACCGAGGCGTTCGATGCCTTCCTTGAACGGTCCTCCCGCGAGAACGAATCGTGCACGCTCGTTCTGCGCAACGACGGGGAACTGGTCGGCGTCTACAACCTGTCACAGATCATCCGCGGTCTGTTCCAGAACGCGTTCGTGGGTTACTACGCGTTCCTGCCGTACGCGGGCGGCGGGTACATGCGCGCCGCGATGCCGCTCGTGTTCGAACACGCCTTCGGGCAGCTCGGACTGCACCGGCTCCAGGCAGACGTCCAGCCGAACAACACGACCTCGCGCGCGCTCCTCGAGGCGACCGGGTGGCGCGAGGAGGGTTACGCCCCTCGGTATCTGTTCATCGAGGGCGAGTGGCGCGACCACGTCCTGTACGGGATCACCGCCGAGGAATGGGTGCCGCAAGGGACCTAGGCCCGATGGCCCGCATATCGTGCACGAGAAGTAGCCCTCCGTCCCCTGGCGCGCTCCGCACGCGCCACTAGCATCCATATTCGTAGGGACGCAGGACCGGGGAGGGTACCGTGCGCGCACGTGATGACGAGCTTCGTGAATCGCCGTTGGCTGGTTTGCGTGAGCGGATCATCGCGCCCGATGCCCTCGCGGAGGGGCCGGTCCGGTTCCTGCTCATCTCGGGGGACCGCGACGATGCCACTTGGGGCCTCATCGGCGCTCTCTGGCTGTCGATCGACGGATCACGCGGTGGCTTCCTCGTGGCCCCCGAGTCCATCTGGCCCGGCTCCGAGATGGTGCGCAACGTCAAGAGCGCGCTGTCTCGGGGTTGGACCTACGAGTCGATCTACACCTACTGGCAGGCCCAGGTGGGCGCGGCCGGGGCGATCATGATCGATCCCCAGCAGCACGCCGACACGATGTTCCAGGTCGCCCGTCGCGTCGGCGCCCTGTAGGTCAGGCGGTTCGGCGGTCTTCCCACTCCTCGGGCGTCACCAGCACATCGCGCGCCTTCGAGCCCAACGACGGACCGACGATGCCCTGTTCCTCCATGAGAT
>CAWFJH010000006.1:0-29506 GCA_963816105.1 uncultured Actinomycetes bacterium
GCAGCCACCACAGCACGCCGACCGCCGCAGCGACCGCCACGATCTCGGCCGCCCAGTCGGCGAACTCCCCCTCGCGTCCGACGGATGACTGCACCACCTCGACCGCCCCGCCGGCGAGCGATCATCCCCACGACGACCCACCCGCGCCATCGCCAGAGCGCCCCTTCGCCACGACCGGGGCGCCACACGGCCGCGAGCAGCACGAGCAGCGTCGTGACGAAGTAGGCGAGGGCGTGTTCGACCTTGTCGGCTCCCCCAAACGCCGACGTCCCGGGCGGCACGACCCACAGCGAAAGCCAAAGCGTCACGGCTCCACACAGAAGCGCTGCGGCCCAAAGCACGACGTCGATCTGCCGATCGCGCCCGCTCGCCCGTGAGACCACGCGGCGACGCTACCACCGGCCCCCGGGCGCCCCAGGACTCAAGACCGCCTTCGCATCGGACGAAAGCCTTACCTGGCGGCCAAGGCTGGCGGGTGGTCTGCGAGGCACGGGGAGTCAAGGCGGGTATGAGCGACGACGAGATGGGCGAAATCGTCCAGGAATTCCTGGTCGAAAGCTACGAGGCGCTCGACCGGCTGGACGCGGACCTGCTCGCGTTGGAACGCGATCCGACTTCCCGCGACGTGCTCCCGAGCATCTTTCGCGTGATGCACACCATCAAGGGAACCTGCGGGTTCCTGGGCTTCCCCAAGCTGGAACGCGTCGCACACGCCGCCGAGTCGCTGCTCGGTGCGCTGCGCGACGGCTCGCTCGAGGTCACCCCGCCGATCACGAGCGCCCTGCTCGCCACGGGCGACGCCCTTCGCCAGCTGCTCGGTCAGATCGAGCGCAGCGGCACCGACGGGGACGACGACTTCCTGCACCTGGTCGCCACGCTCGAACGCCTGCGCGCGAGCGACGGGCAGATGGCGCCCCAGCGCGTGCCGCAGACCCCGCTCGCCCCCGCCAAACTGCGTCCCGACAAGCCCACGGCCGCCGCCGCGTCCGAGACCGTCACGCCCGCGCCCGCGACACCCGCCGCCGCGCCCGCGAGCTCCGTGTCGGATACGAACATCCGCGTCGACACGCACGTGCTCGACAACCTCATGACCCTCGTCGGGGAGCTCGTGCTTGCCCGCAACCACATCACCCAGATCACGCAGGCCACCCACGACCCCGGTCTGGTCGCCGCCGCCCAGCACTTGAACGGCATCACCTCGGAACTGCAGGACGGCGTGATGCGCACGCGGCTGCAGCCGATCAACACCGCGTGGGCGCGGTTCCCGCGCGTCGTGCGCGACCTCGGACTGGCGCTCGGCAAGCAGGTGCGCGTCGAGACCGAAGGCGACGACACCGAGCTCGACCGCTCGATCATCGAGGCGATCAAGGACCCGCTCATGCACCTCGTGCGCAACGCCGTCGACCACGGCATCGAGCCGCCCGCCGAGCGCGAGGCCGCCGGCAAGCCCCCGGAAGGCGTCGTCGAGATCCGCGCCTCCCACGAGGGCGGGCAGGTCACGATCGTGATGCGCGACGACGGCCACGGCATCGACCTCGAACGCGTGCGCGCCCGCGCCGTCGAACGGGGTCTGCTCACCGCCGCGCAGGCAAAGCGCGCCCCGCAGCGCGACATCGTCGAGCTCATCTTCCAGCCGGGATTCTCGACCGCGGAACAGGTCACGAACCTGTCCGGTCGCGGCGTCGGGATGGACGTCGTCAAGACCAACATCGGGCGGATCGGCGGCAGCGTCGAGGTCGTGACCAAGGCCGGCGCCGGCACGACCTACACGCTGAAGATTCCGCTCACCCTCGCGATCATCCCCGCGCTGCTCGTCCTGGCGGACGAGCAGCGCTACGCCATCCCCCAGGTCAACCTTGTCGAGCTCGTGCGCGCCGCGCCCGAGGACATCGAGGCCGTGCACGGCGCGCCGGTGCTCCGGCTGCGCGACCGTCTGCTCCCGCTGGTCTTCCTCACCCGCGAGCTGGGCGTCCGGGAGACCGAGACCCGCTCGCATCACATCGTCGTCCTGCAGGCCGACGACCGCCGCTTCGGCCTCGTCGTCGATGGCGTGACCGACTCCGCCGAGATCGTGGTCAAACCGGTCGGCACCTATCTCAAGGGCGTCGACACCTTTGCCGGCGCGACGATCCTCGGCGACGGCTCGGTCGGGCTCATCCTCGACGTCCTCGGTCTGGCCCGGCGCGCCCACGTGCTGAGCGCCGCGCAGGAGCGCGAGCTCCAGCCGAGCGCGAACGCGGAGGACGCCGAAACCGGTCCGAGCGCCGACGCCGTCGCCCTGCTGGTCTTCGCCGACCACGAGGGCGGCCGGATGGCCATCCCCCTGGAACTCGTCACCCGCCTCGAGGAGTTCCCGCGCTCGCAGCTGGAGAACTCCGGACCGTTCCCCGTCGTGCAGTACGGCGAGGAGATCCTGCACCTCGTCGACATCTCTCGCCTGATGCTCGAGCGGCGCCATGCCAAGCGCACCGACGGTCTGTCGGGGGCAACCGACTCGCTGCCGGTCATCGTCTACACGCACGAAGGCCGCCGCGTCGGCGTCGTCGTCGGGCAGATCCTCGACGTCGTGCGTCACGGCCTCGTCGAGCTCGAGCCGGGCTCGCGCCCGGGCGTTGCCGGCACGATGATCGTCGAGAGCCGCGTCACCGAGGTGCTCGACCTGCCGCAGATCCTGTCGGACTGGGACGAGGACACGCTCGCCGCCCTGACTGGGATGGAGCTGTCGGCATGAGCGCGCGCCTGTACTCGACGTTTCACGTGCAGGACCGCTACCTCGGCATCCCCGTCGAGCGCGTGCAGGAAGTGCTGCGCTCCCAGCCGCTCACGCCCGTGCCGCTCGCGCACGAGCACATCGGCGGGCTTCTCAACCTGCGCGGTCAGATCGTGACGGCGCTGGACCTGCGCGCGCGCCTGGGCCTCGGTCCGCGCGAGGCGGACGCACCGTCGGCCAACATCATCGTCTCGACCGACGACGGACCGCTCGCGCTCGTCGTCGACGCCTTCGGCGACGTGGTCGAGGTGACCGAGGACCGCTTCGAGCCGCCGCCCGCCACGCTCGTTGCCGACTCACGCTCCCTCATCAAGGGAGCGTTCAAGCTCGACGATGCCTTGCTGCTGGACCTGGACCTCGACGAGACCCTCGACATCACGACCTGACCGGAGGAACCACCACGATGGACGACACGACGATCGAGCCCGCCGAGGCCGACGCCGGCGTGGACGCGCCTGCGAGCGGCCGGCGGAAGCCGAAGCTGCCGCACGTGCCCCGTCCGCACCTGCACATCCACTGGACGGTGGGACGCAAGGTGATCGCGCTCGCCGTGGCCGGCCTCGCCGCAACGCTGCTCGTCATGGCCGCCGGCCAGTACGCCATCCAGACCTTGAAATCCGCCAACGAGTATCAGGCCCGCACGACCGAGGCCGTGCGCGACGGCATGACCGCCGACGCCTTGCACGATTCGCTGCGTTCCGACGTCTACGACTCGCTGCTCGCCCAGAACAACAGCGAGATCGCCGGCGTGCTCGCCGACGCGAAGGTCGACTCGAAGAACCTCCAGGCGGCCATCACCGGCGTCTCCGACAAGATGCAGGGCGACATCGATCCCGCCGTGCTGCAGGCGGCGATGACCCAGGCGAAGAACTACACGGCCTCCGCGCTCATGCTGATCGAGCTCGCCCAAACCAGTCCCGACGCCGCGATGTTGCAACGCACCCCGTTCGACACCGCGTTCGGCGACCTGCGCACCACGCTCGACCAGCTCAACGACCGCATCATCGCGGCCTCCGATCAGGCTTCCGCCAGCGCGCACGCCGACGCCTCGCGCGTTCAGGCGCTCCTGCTGCTGCTGAGCGTCGTCGCCGTCACCGGCGTCTTCGTCGCCGGCCGGCTCGTCGTGCGGGGCATCGTCAGCCCGCTCGAGCAGGCCGTCGCCGGGCTGGGCCGCCTCGCCGGGGCCGACCTGACGGGTCACGTCGAGGTCAAGGGTGACGACGAGGTCGCGGCGCTCGCGACATCGTTCAACAGCGCAGTCGACGACTTGTCCGGGCTCGTGTTCTCGCTCCGCGAATCGGCGACGACCCTTGCCTCCAGCTCGGAGGAGCTGTCCGCCACCAGCACGCAGATGGGCGCTTCGGCTGAGGAGACCTCGGTGCAGGCCAACGCCGTCTCGGCCGCGGCCGAGCAGGTGAGCGCGAACGTGAACACCGTGGCCGCGAGCGCCGAGGAGATGGCGGCATCGATCCGCGAGATCGCGTCCAACGCCACCGAGGCCGCCGACGTCGCGTCGCAGGCCGTCGTGAGCGCCGACGGGGCGACCGGCACGATCGCCAAGCTCGGCACGAGCTCGGCCGAGATCGGCGAGGTCATCAAGGTCATCAACGCGATCGCCGAGCAGACGAACCTGCTGGCGCTGAACGCCACGATCGAGGCCGCGCGCGCCGGCGACGCGGGCAAGGGCTTCGCGGTCGTCGCCAACGAGGTCAAGGAGCTCGCCAAGGAGACGTCGGCCGCGACCGAGGACATCGGCCAGCGGATCATCGCGATCCAGGGCGACGCCCAGGCGGCCGTCTCGGCGATCGACGAGATCAGCACCGTCATCGGGCGGATCTCCGACATCCAGAACACGATCGCCTCGGCGGTCGAGGAGCAGACCGCAACCACGAACGAGATCACGCGCCACGTGACCGAGGCCGCCACCGGCGCCAACGAGATCGCGGCGAGCATCACGGGCGTGGCCCAGGCGGCGCACGACACATCCTCCGGCGCTGCCTCGACGCAGCTGTCGGCACGCGATCTCGCCGCCCTGGCGGACGAGCTCAACCGAAGCGTCATGCGCTTCGTGGTGAAGACCAACGGCAACGGCCACGCCGATCCCGGCGCGATGTCCGAGGCCCCCGAATACGAGCCGCGGCTGCGCGCCGCGGTGACCAACTGACGAAGGAGGTGACAGGAACATGCGAGCACTGGTCGTAGACGATTCGCGCGCGATGCGCATGCTGCTCAAACGCGAGCTGGTCTCGCTCGGCTTCGACGTCGAGGAGGCGGGCGACGGCAACGAGGCGCTGGAGAAGCTCCAGACCTCGGGGGCCGTCGACGTGGTCCTGGTGGACTGGACGATGCCCGGCATGGACGGGATGTCCTTCGTGCACCAGGTACGCGCCGATCCCGCGTTCGAGGAGATGCGCGTCGTGATGGTGACCTCGGAAGGCGATCCGGCCCAGATCTTCCACGCGCTGATGGCCGGCGTCGACGAGTACGCGACAAAGCCGATCACGAAGGAAGCGCTGGCCGAGAAGCTCGGCCTCGTGGGTCTCGTCGAGCAGGACTGATGCAACGCCCGCGGGTCCTGGTCGTCGACGACTCGGTCGTCGTGCGCCGGCTCGTCTCGAAGGCGCTCGAGGCCGAGGACGAGGTGGCAGTCGTCGGCGTGGCCGCCGACGGCAAGATCGCCCTGGCCAACATCGAGCGGCTGCACCCCGACGTCGTCATCCTCGACGTCGCGATGCCGGTCATGGACGGACTGACCGCCCTCGCGGAGATCCGCCAGCGCTGGCCCGGCCTGCCGGTGATCATGTTCTCCACGCTCACGAGCCGCGGTGCCGAGGTGACCCTCGACGCGCTCGCGCTCGGCGCTTCCGACTACGTGCTCAAACCCTCGAGCACCGACCCGGCCTCGGCGATGGCCGAGATTCGCGCACAGCTGCTCCCCCGCATCGCCGCGCTGCTGCCCCAGGCCAAGGAGGCGCGCGAGCGCGCCGCCACTCGCGGCGCACAGCGGCCGCCGCGCCTGACCCGCGAAGTGCGGCGCTCGACCGGGCCGCTCGAGCGCGTCGACCTCATCGCGATCGGCGTCTCGACCGGCGGACCGACCGCGCTCGCCGAACTCATCCCGTCGCTTCCCGGGACCCTTCCCGTGCCGGTCGCGATCGTGCAGCACATGCCGCCGATGTTTACGCGGATCCTGGCCGAGCGCCTCGACCACAAGAGCGCGCTCACCGTGCGTGAGGGCGCCGACGGCGCGCATCTGGACGTCGGCAGCGTCTTCATCGCACCCGGCGACCGGCACATGGCGATCGCCAATCGCTCGTCGCTGCACGTCTACGACGGCCCGCACGAGAACTCGTGCCGGCCCTCCGTCGACCCGCTGTTTCGTTCCGTCGCCGAGCAGTTCGGGCCCCACGCGCTCGCGCTCGTGCTGACGGGAATGGGGAGCGACGGGCTCCGCGGTGCGGAGGCCGTCGCGGAGGCCGGCGGGCGGGTGCTCGTCCAAGACGAGGCCTCTTCCGTGGTGTGGGGGATGCCGGGGTTCGTCTCGCGCGCCGGGCTCGCCGACGCCGCGCTCCCGTTGCCGGGGCTGCACGACGAGATCGTCCGCAGGCTCGCCGTCGGCCGCGACCCCGCCGTCGTCTCGGGAGCCGCGTCGTGAGCATGCCGGCCACCAAGCTCGGGCCCGACGACTTCGCCTACCTGAGCGAGCTCATGCACCGGCGTGCCGCGATCGTCCTGGAACCCGGCAAGGAATACCTCGCGCTCTCCCGGCTGGACCCCGTCGCCCGCGACATGGGCGTCGGCTCGGTCTCGGCGCTCGTCGCCGTGCTGCGCCGCGAGGGCGACACCTCCCCCCTGCACGACCAGGTGATCGACGCGCTCACCACCAACGAGACGACGTTCTTCCGCGACTTCAACCCGTTCGAGTCGCTGCGGGTGACGGTGCTGCCCGAGCTCGTCGCACGAAAGCGCCACACGCGCACGCTCGCCGTCTGGTCGGCCGGCTGCTCCTCGGGCCAGGAGCCGTACAGCATCGCGATGACGATCCGCGAGTCGTTCCCCGAGCTGCTCTCGTGGCAGCTCACGATCCTCGGCACCGACATCTCGCCCACGGTGCTCGACCGTGCCAGCGAAGGACGGTACGGTCAGCTCGAAGTCAACCGAGGGCTGCCCGCACACCTTCTTGTGCGGCACTTCACGCGGGCGGGCATGGAGTGGGAGATCGAGGAGCCGATCCGTCGGATGGTCCGGTTCCAGCGCCACAACCTCGTTGCGGAGTGGCCGGTGCTGCCGCCGTTCGATCTGATCTTGATGCGCAACGTGATGATCTATTTCGACCCCGAGACGAAGCGGCGGGTGCTCGCGCGGATGCATGCGCAGCTCGCGCCGAACGGCTACCTGCTGCTCGGGGCCGCGGAGACGACCTACGGCGTGAGCGAAGACTACGACCGTGAGTTGGACGGCCGGACCGCCTGGTACCGGCCCAAGGAAAACGACCCCGTCGGCGGGGCAGGATAGGAGGACACCATGGAGTTCAGCACGGAGGCGCTCGGTCAGATCGTGACCGACATCTGGACCTCGATGCTCGGCTTTCCCGTGGAGGCACGGGGCGAGCCGATCGGCGTGAACGGCACCCGGCACCTGTCGGCGTCCGTCCAGATCTCGGGCGGATGGGAAGGCACGGTGCTCGTGAGCTGTCCGGAGGCGCTCGCCCAGCGCGTGGCGGGCGTGATGTTCGACACCCAGACGGCCTCGGACGACGAGATCCGCGACGCCCTCGGCGAGGTGGCGAACATGACCGCGGGCAACGTCAAGGCGCTCGTCGAGAGCTACTGCCGCCTGTCGCTGCCGATGGTGGCGGAAGGTCGCGAGCTCGCGATCAGCATCCCGGGCAGCAAGGTCGTCGCGCAGGCGAACTTCGACTGCGGCGAAGACCCGCTGTCCGTCGAGGTATTCGAGAAGGCCTGAGGCCTTCTCGAACCTGTTCCCGCCGACAACACGAAGGGGCGGGGGCCTTCGGCCCCCGCCCCTTCGCCGTACCCGGGCGTCTCGTCGCGGCGGCGTTAGGCCGTGACGCCCTCCATCTCCCTGGGCTTGGTCGGATCGATGCGAACGCCGGGCCCCATCGTCGAGGACACGACGAGCGACTCGATGTAGCGCCCCTTCGCGCTCGCGGGCTTGGCCTTCAGCACCTCGTCGACCACGGCAAGGTAGTTCTCGATGAGCGCCCGCTCCTCGAACGACTTCTTGCCGATGATGGTGTGCACGATGCCGGTGCGGTCGGCGCGGTACTCGATCCGCCCGCCCTTGACATCGTTGACGGCCTTCGCAATGTCGTTCGTGACGGTCCCGGTCTTCGGGTTCGGCATTAGGCCGCGCGGCCCGAGCACGCGCCCGGCCTTGCCGACCTCCGCCATGAGATCGGGCGTCGCGATCGCCGCGTCGAAGTCGATCTCGCCCTTCATGACCGTCTCGACGAGATCGGCGGCGCCCACCACGTCGGCACCGGCGTCGCGCGCCTCCTTGGCCTTGTCTCCCTGGGCGAACACGGCGACGCGCACCGTCTTACCGGTGCCGTGGGGCAGCGTGACCGTGCCGCGAAGCGCCTGGTCCTGCTTGCGCGTGTCGATCCCCAGCCGAAACGACACCTCGACCGTTTCGTCGAACTTGGCGTCGGGAAATTCCTTGAGAAGCCGGAACGCTTCCGACGGCGTGTGCTCGGCCTCGCGGTCGAACGTGCCGGCGGCCTGCTCGAAGCGCTTGCCGTGGCCGCTCATGCGCCCAACTCCGTGTCCACGCCCATGCTGCGGGCCGTGCCGGCGACGATGCGCATCGCCATCTCGACGTCGTTGGCGTTGAGGTCGGGCATCTTGCGCTCGGCGATCCGCCGCAGCTGATCGCTCGAGAGCGTCGCGACCTTGTCGCGGTTCGGAACGCCCGAGCCCTTCTCGATGCCGGCCTCCTGCTTGATGAGCTCGGCCATCGGCGGCTGCTTGAGGATGAACGAGAACGTGCGGTCCTCGTAGATCGTCAGCACGGCCGGGATGACCTGGCCCGCGTACTGCTGGGTGGCGGCGTTGTACTGGTTGACGAAGTCCATGATGTTCACGCCGTGCTGGCCGAGCGCGGTGCCGACCGGCGGCGCGGGCGTGGCGGCGCCTGCCTTGATCTGCAGGGTAACCACGGCAAGAACTTTCTTCTTCGGTGCCATGTCGCTCCTCCTGCGGTTCCAACGGTCGCGCCGAGGCGACCTCCCGCCGTAGGGATGTTCCGTCCCGGGTCCGGGACTCATGAATGGTACCGGCCGAGCCGAACCCGGGACAACCGGAGTGCGTCTAGGCTTGCCGCCAATGGACATCCGACTGCAGAACGTCACCGTCGACGCCGCCGATCCCCAGTCGCTCGCCAGGTTCTGGTCCGACGCCATCGGCTGGCGGCTCACGTACGACACGCCCGAGGAATGCGCCCTCGAGCCACCCGAGGGCGACCCGGCCGAGGGCGGGCCCGACATCCTGTTCGTCAAGGTTCCCGACGACAAGGTGGTCAAGAATCGCCTGCACTTCGACCTGCGCCCGGCGGATCAGGCGGCGGAGGTCGCGCGGCTGCTCGCGCTCGGCGCGACGCACGCCGACATCGGCCAGGGCGACGAGGTGCCGTGGGTGGTGCTCGCCGATCCTGCGGGCAACGAGTTCTGCGTGCTCAGGCCGCTTCCCCCGAACGAGGCGTGATCTGCAGGCCGACACTGCGGGGCCTCCGGCCTCGCCCAGTCGCGCCTAGGATGCGTGCCATGGACGTTCGTCTGCGGTGCGTCGTCATCGACGCCGACGATCCCGAAGCGCTCGTCGCCCGGGTCGCCTGATGCAGCGGTCGAGCGGCCGAACGCTCGCGGCCGTGTTGTTCACCGACATGGTCGACAGCACGTCGGTCGCCGAGGAGCTCGGCGACCGACGGTGGAAGGCGCTCGTCGACGCGCACCACAGGATCGTCCGGCGCTCACTGAAGCGCTTCCGTGGGACGGAGCACGACACCGCCGGTGACGGCTTCTTCGCGAGCTTCAAAGAGCCCGCCTCGGCGATCGCGTGCGCCTGCGAGGCCGCGGAGGCCGTCCGAGACCTCGGGATCGAGATCCGTGCGGGCGTCCACTTCGGAGAGTGCGAACAGATGGGGCACAAGCTTGGCGGGATCACCGTCGTCGTCGGCGCCCGGATCATGTCGCTCGGAGGCGCCGGCGAGGTGCTCGTCTCGGGCACAGCCGCGGAGCTCTCCCGAGGCGCCGGCTTTGGCTTCGAGGACCGCGGCATGCAGCAACTGAAGGGTGTCGACGGCCCATTGCAGGTGTATGCCGCAACCGCGGTCGACGGGACACCGCGATCCGGACCGCTCGATCCCGTCGACGCAGCGGAACGCCGCGGCCGGATCATGCCTACGGCGGGCCGGCGGCGCCGGCTGGTGCCGGCGCTGGTCGCGCTCGCGGTCCTGGTCGTGGCGGTGGCGGTCCCGGTGGCTATCCAACGCCTCGACCGCGGGCTCCCCGGGGTCGACGCGGACGCCGTCGGCGTGATCGACGCGTCCAACGGCTCGATCACCACGCAGATCCCGCTCGGTGACATGCCCAACGGGATCGCCACCGGGGCGGGGTCGACGTGGGTGGCGCTCGGCGCCACGGATCAGGTCGCGAGGATCGATCCGGAGAACGGCACGATCACGCAGCGGATCGACGTCGAGGACGATCCCATTGGGGTCGCGTACGGCGACGACGCGGTGTGGGTGACGAACGGCGACGCGAGATCCGTTTCTCGCGTCGATCCCGCGAGCCAGAAGCAGGTAGACACGATCGAGGTGGGGAACGCGCCGAGCGCGATCGCGTTCGGCGACGGGTCTCTCTGGGTCACGAACTCGCTCGACGGCACGCTTGCACGGATCGACGCCGCCACCGGAGACGTCGACACGTTCCCCGTGGGCGCCGACCCCATCGGGGTCGCGCTCGGCGCCGGGTCCATCTGGGTGGCGAACCAGGCCAGTGGGAACGTCGCACGGATCAACCCGGACACCGGCGACGTCACCAGGAGCATCCCGGTCGGCGCGGGCCCAAGCGGCATCGCCTTCGACGGGGGCAACGTCTGGGTCGCGAACAGCCAGGCCGGGACCGTGACGAGGATCAGCCCGGTAACGAACGAGGTCACGGGCACGGTCCAGACGGGTGGCGCGCCAAGTCAGGTCGCTGCCGGCAATGGATTCATCTGGGTCGGCGAGTCGAGTACCGACGCGGTCGTTCGAATCGATCCGGCCGGTGGGGGTAGCGTCGCGGGCACCACCCCCATCGGAAGCGCACCCCTGGGTCTCACCTTCGACGGTGACGCGATATGGGTCTCGACACGAGGGTCGGCGGCCAGCCACCAAGGGGGAACGTTGCTCGTCGAATCGAGCGGCCAGCCCGGGCCGCTCGATCCCAACGCCAGCTACGACGACTTTTCCTACGCGATCCTGTCCAACACGAACGACGGCCTGCTCGGTTTCGCGCGAGTTGGAGGAACCGCAGGCTCAACGCTCGTTCCCGACCTGGCGAGATCGATCCCGAGCGCGACCGGGCACGGCACCACGTACACGTTCGACCTCAGGCCGGACATCCACTATTCGGATGGTTCAACGGTGCTGCCCTCAGACGTCTTGTCGTCATTCCAGCGCGTGCTTCTGATCGGCAAAGCGCCGATCGAGTATTTGAGTGCGCTGCGCGGCGCTCGCCGCTGTAGCGAGGCGTCATGCAACCTCTCGGCGGGGATCAAGCCCGATGACGCCGCGGGGACGATCACATTCCACCTCACACGCGCGGATCCTGCGTTCCTCGACGGGCTCGCGTTGCCCGGTATGGCGATCGTGCCGACATCAACCCCGCGGGAGCTCGTGGACAACGCGCCGTTCGTTCCCGCGACCGGGCCGTACATGATCGCTTCGGTGACGGCCGGCAACGACGCAACACCTGGAGAGATCCACCTCATCCCGAACCCGTTCTTCCACGAATGGTCGCGAGCAGCCCAACCGGCAGGATTCCCCGCTGAGATCGTGGTGCGATTCGGCTTGGATCTGTCCAACGCGACGACCGACGTCTTGGATGGTCCCGGCGACGTGCTGCTCGGCACACCGGATCCGAGCCGTCGACGCGAGATCCAGACCCGCTACGCGGCACAGATCCATCCCTACACCGCCCTGGCCGTCTACTACGTGTTTCTCAACACGCAGGTCGCGCCGTTCAGCGTTGCCGGCGTCCGGCGTGCCGT
The DNA here is from genome assembly GCA_963816105.1 of uncultured Actinomycetes bacterium. Classification (GTDB taxonomy): domain Bacteria; phylum Actinomycetota; class UBA4738; order UBA4738; family HRBIN12; genus AC-51. The sequence goes on from CAWFJH010000006.1 coordinate 12,043, forward strand.
GAACTTCGCGTTGGACCGCACGAAGATGGCGAACGACGTCGGTCCGGCCGGACTCTTGGGTGAAGGAGGGCCCCCGACTTGTCAGGTCCTTCCGCCGAACGTCCCCGGCTACGCGCCGTACTGCCCGTACACGTTGAACCGCACGAGCGACGGCGAACCCGACATGGACGCAGCACAGAGTATGGTCGACGCCTCCGGCACGAAGAACGACGCGGTCACGATCTGGGCACCGCTCGTCCTCGCCAAGGCAGCTCGCGACGTCGAATCAGTCCTGGACAAGTTGGGATATCGGGCGACGACACAGGTGGTTTCCGATTTCAATGCGTATTTCGCATACGTCGGCGACCCAACGAACCACGCGCAAGTCGGCATGGCCGGGTGGGGGCTGAACACCCCGAACCCGTCGGAGGCGTTCGATCCCTCGTTGACCTGCCCACCGCCCGCCCCGTTCAACATCAACAACCTCGCGGCGTTCTGCAGCCCCGCGCTCGATCGACGGATCCACGCAACCGAGCGGCTCGGCGCCACGGATCCCGCTCGGGCCAACGCGCTTTGGACACAGATCGATCGTGACGTGGTGCGTGCGGCGCCGTGGGTGCCCTTCACCAACCCGGAGGGCACGATCCTGGTGTCGGCGCGGGTCGGCAACGTCCAGCACAACCCGGTGCTCGGACCGCTGCTCGGTCAGATGTGGGTGCAGTAGCGGCCGCTAGACCTTCGCGACCTGGTCGAAGGCGAGCTCGACCGGCGTCTCTCGGTCGAAGATGTTGACGAGCACCTTGAGCTTGGCCTGGTCGGCGTTGATCTCCGAGATCGTCCCGTTGAAGTCGGCGAAGGGGCCCGAGGTGATGCGCACCACGTCGCCCTCCTCAAACCCGAGGCGAACGGCGGGCTTTGCCTCCTCGGCCTTCACGACGAGGATCTTCTCGATCTCGCGCTTGGACAGCGGCGTCGGCTTCTGACCGGTGCCGGCGGAGACGAACCCGGTCACGCCCGGCGTGTTGCGCACGACGTACCAGGAGTCGTTGTCGTACTCCATCTTTACGAGCAGGTACCCCGGGAAGACCTTCTTCTGGACGATCTGCTTCTTGCCGTTCTTGATCTCCATCACGTCTTCCATCGGGATGTAGACGCGGAAGATCTTGCCCTCCATCTGCATCGTGTGGATGCGCGACTCGAGGTTGGCCTTCACCTTGTTCTCGTAGCCGGCGTAGGTGTGCACGACATACCAGTCGCCGGGGCCGCGGAACGGGTCGTCCTTCGCTGGCGGCGCCTCGGCCTCTTCCTTCTCCTCGGCGACGGCTTCGACGACTGCCGCTTGCTCGACGATCGCTTCCTCGACTGCCTCTTCGACGATCTCGATCGTTTCCTCTTCCACCACGGCCTCGACGATGAGCTCCTCGCCGATCTCATCGGCGGTCTGCTCCATCACGGCGGCCTCGATGGTGGCCTCGACCATCACGTCCTCGGCGGCTTCGGTGTCCCCCGCCTCGGCAAGTTCGGTGGCTTCCTCGGCGGCGGCCTCGAGCGTTGCCTCGGCGGCCTCGTCGGCGAGCTCGTGCACTTCGGCACTGGCCTCGAGCGCTTCGAGCATCGGCACATCGTCGCGGCCGTGCTCGACGGCGTCGGCCGCTTCGGTGACCAGCTCGTCGGCGACGGCCAGCTCGGTCGCGGCCTCGTCGACGAGTTCGGCGACCAGCTCGGCGCCTTCGGTCTCGATGGCCTCGGCCTCGTCCTCGTGGCCGGTCGCAAGGGCGTCGGCGGCGGCCTCGTCGGTGGCCTCGGCGACCAGCTCGGCCGTCTCGAGGCGCTCGGCGGCGTCTTCCGTCAACACCTCGGCGGCAACGATCGCCTCGGTCACTTCGTCGGTCTGCTCGTCGGTCACGTAAGAATCCTTCGCTGTTCGATCGCGGGGTGCGGGCCGGGGCCGGCCGCGGGAGCACCGGGCGGACCCGCTGCGTCGCCCCAGTATAGGAGTGGCTCGCGGACCCGGCAAAAGAGGCCTTCTAGGCGAGGGCGCGCAGGATCATCGGGCCGCCAGGAGGCCCTAGTTGAAGATCGGGAACAGGAACCTGGTGAACAGGTAGTCCACGCCGAAGACGAATCCCGTGAGGACCGTGATCGTCACCAGCACGACCGTGGAGTAGGTCGTGAGTTCCTGGCGCGTGGGCCAGTCCACCTTCTTGAGCTCGAGGCGGACCTCCTTGAGGAACTGCCGCGCCCCGGTGCGCTTCTTCTTCTCTTGCGCCGCCGCACGTTTGGTCGCCGTCTGTGGGGCCGACTTGCGGTCGAGCCCGGCGGCCTTCTGCTGCCGCTCGGCTTTCGCCTGAGCCCGCTTCATTTCTCGGTTCATGTGGCTCCTTGGGGACTCCTAGCAGGCGCGGAGGGACTTGAACCCCCAACCCCCGGTTTTGGAGACCGGTGCTCTACCAAGTTGAGCTACGCGCCTTCGCAGCCGGTCCCCGAGATTCAGGGCCTCGGGCGACCAAGTATAGCCCGCCGATCCGGGCATCCGGCCCCCCGTTGCGGCGGATGCATTTCCCCACGTCAGATACGTGAGTCCGGCCCATATGGGCCATAAGATTCGCGCGACGACCACGCGCGGCCCCCCAGACGAAGCGAGGCGTTGATATGGACACGAGCGAGACGACCCCAGCGCGGGAGGACTCGAGCCTCTCTCGCCGTGGGCTTTTCCCCCGTCGCGAGCAGGTCCCCGCGGACTCGCCGATGACGGAAACCGAGGTACGGCTCGACGAGACCGTGCGCCGCAGCGTCGACGAGGGCGTCCGCACCATGGAGGACTCCGCGTCGGGTCTGATGAAGGAGATCGCCACCGAGGTGTGGCGGAGCTCCGCCCGAGACGTGCGCCCCGAGCAGGAGCGCATCATGTCGATCCTCGCGCGCGACCAGGCGATCCGTTCGCTGATCACCACCTCGGACGAGCGGTTCCAGGCCATCGCGATGCGGACGGCCCGCCTCGAGGACAACCTCCAGGATCTGGCCGAGTCGGAGCGCCGCACCCGCGAGGCGATGGAGGCGACGGCGAGCGCCGTGCGCGAGATCGCGCAGTCCCCCACCCTGCACAGCGTCGAGGCCGTGCGTTCCCAGCTCGAGCAGGTGGAGGCGCACATCGCCGAGGCGTTCACGCATTTCGACGAGCGGGACACGGCGATCGCGACGCAGCTGCAGCAGCAGGTCGAGGAGCACGGCGACCTGATCGCGAACGAGACGGCCCGGATCGTCGAGTCGATGCAGGCCTACGTGCAGGGGGGCGCCGAGGCGATCGGCAGGCTCGCCCAGCGCATCGAGGAGCACGCAAAGCTCTTCGTCCTGCAGGACCACAACATCACCGAGCACGTGCTCGAGGCCGTGAACATCACGGGCGAGGACGTCATGGCCCAGCTCGAGATGATCCGCGAGAAGGTCGGCCTGCACGGGCGCGACCAGGAGCTGCTCCAGGCGGCGGTCGAGCGGATGATCGACGTGCGGATGCGCGGGCTCGCCGAGCTGGTGCGCTCCGACGCCGAGGCGTTGCAGCGGCTGATCACCGAGCAGCTGGCCCAGCCCACGCTTGTCGTGGACGGCGAGGGGCAGCTGGCCTTCGACGAATCGGTTGTGACCGGCGCGATCGACCAGCGCCTGGGCGTGCTCGCCCAGATCGTCGAGGAGCGAATGGACGCCCTCGAGCGTTCGATGGGCGAGCAGGTGCTGGCCCTCTCGAGCGCCACCGCCGCGTCCATGGAGCGCAACGTCGACAAGATGGTCGCCGCCGCAGGTCAGGTGGACGGTCTGGACGAGATGGTGGCCGAGGGCCAGCAGGCGCTCGAGGAGCGGCTCCTGGCGCACATGGACGAGCGGATGGCGCAGATCGCGCGTCTGGTTCGCTCGGACAACGAGGCGCTGGCGGCCAAGATGACCTCGATGGCACCGCAGACCGAGACGCTCGACGCCGAGCTGCTCCGTGCGGTGCTCCGCTCGATCAAGGAGCTTCAGGCGGGGATGGCCTCCGACATGCTCGGCACGATCGACACGCGGTTCCAGCAGGTCGCGGATCAGATGCACCGCGAAGGGCAGGAGCAGGCGGAGTCGATGCTCAAGGTCGCCGAGGTGCTCGGGCACAAGATCGACCGGCTGTCGGTGCGCGTCGACGAGGGCGTCGGCAACGATCTGCAGATCGTGGTCGACCGGATGTCCGACGCGATCCGCGCCATGTCGGGCGCGCGCCGCGACATCGCCTGAGGCACCGCCCAACGCTCAGGCGATCCGCACGACCGCTGATCCCTTGCGGATCGGCCAGCGGGTCTCCCCGTCGCGCTCGAGACGTACCCACGTCTCGAGCGTTGCGGTGCCCACCGTCTGGTCGACCTCCTTCACGCGGCCGCCCGCCACGATTCGCTCGCCCATAAACACGGGCTCGCGGAACTGCGCCGTGATCCGCACGATCTCGGCGGTCTCCCCCGCCCACGCCGTCACCGCGGCGGCCATGTGGCCCATCGTGAACATGCCGTGCGCGATGATGCCGGGGAACCCGACGCCGCGCGCGAACGCGTCGTCGCGGTGCAGCGGGTTCTGATCGCCGCCGGCGTCGGCGTAGGCGGCAACGTCCGCGGCGGTCACGACGCGCGCAAGCTCCGGGAGTTCCTGGCCGGCCTCAACCATCGGCGCCACGCTCGATCATCTGGGAGCGCGCCGTGCACACGAGCGCGCCCTCGTCGTCGAACAGCCGCATGACCACCGTCATGAACCCGGTGCCGCCCTTGATGCGGATCGACTCGATCTCGGCGCGGATCGCGACGGTTTCGCCTTCCCGGAGCGGCCGCTCGTAGAGGTACTCCTGCGTCCCGTGCACGACGCGGGTGAAGTCGAGCTCGAGCGCGGGATCGCCGATCACGTGCGGGAAGACCGTGAACTCCGCGGCGGTCACAAAGGTGGGCGGCACCCCCCGGGTTTGGCCGAAGACCGCCCGGAACGCCGCAACGCGCTCCGGATCCACCACGAAGGAGACATCGGGGAACACGGTGCCCTGGGCGGCCGGATTCATCGGGCGGGGACGCTAGGGCGGCGCCCGAACCCATGTCAAACGGTTGCTCACAAGCGTCGTACAGATGCTGTCCCCTCTTTGGGGGATAAGGGAAATGGGGCTACGCGGCTACCCGGAACCCGAGAGCCGGGGGCCTACCATCCCAACGATGACGCGAGCCGACCCGATCAAGGTCCTGATCGCCGACGACCATCGGTCGTTCGGCGAGGCGATGCAGATCGCCCTGGACGCCGAACACGACCTCACGGTGATCGAGGTGGTCGACGACGGCGAGCTGGCGATCACCGAGACCCTTAGCCGCGAGCCCGATGTGGTGCTGATGGACCTGCGCATGCCCGGGATGGACGGCATCGAGGCGACGCGGCGGATCCGCACCGAGGGCGGACGCGCGGCGGTCGTGATCCTCACGGGGGAAGGCGACGACGTCGACATGGCCCGGGCGATCCAGGCGGGCGCGCGGGGCCTCGTCGCCAAGACCTCCGCGGTGGGCGACGTGGCCGCGGCCGTGCGCCGCGCGCACCGCGGCGAGCCGCTGCACCGTCCGTCCGAGGTCAACCGCGTGCTCAAGGTCGAGCGCGCCCGGACCGAGCGCGACCGCGACCTCCAACGCCGCGTCGAGCGGCTCACCCCGCGCGAGCTCGAGGTGCTGCAGCAGATGGCCGACGGGCGCTCCACCGAGGAGATCGCGGAGAAGCTCGGCATCTCCCGGCACACGCTGCGCACCCACACGCAGAACATCCTCACCAGACTCGGCGTCCACTCGAAAACCGACGCCGTCGTAGCAGCGATCCGCTTCGGCAAAGCCACCCCTCCCGGCGTTGCGTCGTCGGATCGTGACGTGCTCGGGGCCGACGGCGACGACGGCCTCGAGCACGTCGTCTAACCCTCAGCCCCAGTCGGGCTCGTACTCGTCGACCTTCGGCGTCCGCGTCAGGCGCGTCACCCCCGAGCCGTCGGCATTCATAACGAACAGGTCGTCGAAGCCGAACAGCCCGCGCGAGCGCGCCCACGCGATCCGCGTGCCGTCGGGCGACCACGTCGGGGACCAATCCACAGTGGGCGAGTGCGTGAGGTTCGTGCGATCCGATCCGTCGGCGTTTATGACGAACAGGTCGAAGTGGCCGGCATACCGCTGAAAGAGAATGCGTGTGCCGTCGGGCGACCACTCGGGATCGAGCACCGAGTCGCGCAAGACCACGGTCACGTCCGACCCGTCGGGATCGAAGGTGATCAGCGAGTCGGCGCGGACCGCGACGATACGCCCCCCGGCACTCGACCAGTCCGCGTTGCCGGCGTTGTGCAGCAGGAGCCGGATCGAACCGGTCCCAGGGTCGGCCAGATACAGCGTCGGCCGGGCCGTTCGCCCCTGCACCTCTAGGAGCAGCTGGGACCCGTCCGGCGACCATGCGAGCGTCTCTACCTGCGCACTCGCCCCGGGCAGGCTTCGTTGGGGGAACAGCACATGGCGGTCGCCGGCGTCCGCGTTCACCCAGGCAACCGCTCCGTGACGCCCGACGAACGCGGCGCCGGACCCGTCGGGCGCCCAGCGCGGGCGAAGTCCGCCCACCGTGCCGAGCAACACGAGTGGATGACCACCGGCGGCACTGAGCACCCGGAGCGCGGAACCGCCGAACGCGTCGGCGTAGACGAGCAACCCCGGAGCCCCGGCGTTCGCGGCGGGGAGCGCGGCGAGCACACAGCTCAGGGCGATCGCTCCCGCGACGAGACCGCGACGCATCTCAACCCCTCCCCTCTCGTAGCGCTCGGGGAAGCCGCAACTCGACCGTAGACCGGGTATCGGGGGCGGTCAACCTGCCTCGGAGGGCAGGTCGGTCAGCGCGTTTCGCGATGCAGCGTGTGCTTGCGGCACCACCGGCAGTACTTGTTGAACTCGATCCGGTCGCGGTCGTTCACACGGTTCTTGACCGTGTTGTAGTTCCGCCGCCGGCAGTCGGTGCACGCGAGCGTGATCTTCGGGCGGTTGCCCTCTTTCTTGGCCATGTCTTCTCTCTTTGGTCTTACTTGATGATCTTGATGACGCGGCCGGCGCCGACGGTGCGGCCACCCTCGCGGATGGCAAAGCGCAGGCCGTCTTCCATGGCGATCGGGGCGATGAGCTCGACCGTCATCTCGACGTTGTCCCCGGGCATGACCATCTCGATCCCACCGGGGAGGTTGGCGGTGCCGGTCACATCGGTCGTGCGGAAGTAGAACTGGGGACGGTAGCCGTTGAAGAACGGGGTGTGGCGGCCACCCTCTTCCTTAGAAAGGATGTAGACCTGGGCCTCGAAGTTGGTGTGGGGGGTGACACTGATCCGGGCTTGGCAAGGACCTGGCCACGCTCGACCTCTTCCTTGTCGATCCCGCGGAGCAGGACGCCCACGTTGTCCCCTGCCTGGACCTCGTCCAGGAGCTTGCGGAACATCTCGAGGTCGGTGGCCGTCGTCTTTCGGGTGTCGTGGATCCCGACGATCTCGATTTCTTCCATCTTCTTGAGGACACCGCGCTCGACCCGGCCGGTCACCACGGTGCCGCGACCGGTGATCGAGAAGACGTCCTCGATCGCCATCAAGAAGGGCTTGTCGACGTCGCGCTCGGGCTGGGGGATGTAGGAATCGACCTGGGCAAGGAGCTCGTCGATCTTTTCACCCCAGGTCTCGTCTCCTTCCAGGGCCTTGAGGGCTGAGACCTGGATGACCGGGACGTCATCGCCGGGGAACTCATAGGAGCTCAGCAGCTCCCTGACCTCGAGCTCGACCAGGTCCAGCAGCTCGGGGTCATCGACCGTGTCGCACTTGTTGAGCGCAACCACGATGTAGGGGACCCCCACCTGGCGGGCCAACAGCACGTGCTCACGGGTCTGGGGCATGGGGCCGTCTGCGGCGGAGACCACCAGGATCGCCCCGTCCATCTGGGCGGCACCGGTGATCATGTTCTTGACGTAGTCGGCATGGCCGGGGCAGTCCACGTGGGCGTAGTGGCGGTTCTCGGTTTGGTATTCCACGTGGGCGATCGCGATCGTGATGCCGCGCTCGCGCTCCTCCGGGGCCTTGTCGATCTGGTCGAAGGGGGTGAAGTCGGCAAGACCCTTGTCGGCCTGGCGCTTGGTGATCGCCGCCGTCAGGGTGGTCTTGCCGTGGTCGATGTGCCCGATCGTGCCGATGTTCACGTGGGGCTTGGTCCGCTCGAACTTCTGCTTGGCCATCAGGTCTTCGCTCCTTGGGGGGTGCCGACGATCTCTAGTTCGTAGCGGGGGCGGGACTCGAACCCGCGACACAGCGATTATGAGCCGCTTGCTCTACCTCTGAGCTACCCCGCCGCCGCGACCCCGCAGTCTACCTGCAGGTACGCGCGTGCGGCAGCATGTGGCGCGCCCGTTGCGCCGCCGATCGCCCCCCGGCTAGCCTTCGCCTGATGGATGCGCCCCGTCGTGTACGCGCCCCGGGCGGCGTGCGGTTCGCCGCCTGGCTGATCGGGATCAACGCCTTCTTCTTCTGCCTCCTCGGGGTGATCTTCCTGGTCGTCCGGCTCGACAAGGTGGCGCCCAAACCGGGGCAGACGCTGCCCAGCCACGAGGCGCTCCAGGTCGTCGGATTCATCTTCCTGGCGATCGGGCTGCTCGAGTTCCTGCTGGCCTACGCGCTCGTCGGGGCGAGCAACGGCGCCCGCATCATCGCGACGATCCTGATGGGCCTGGGGATGCTGTCCTCGCTTCCCCGGGTGCTCGCCGGCGGCCCCGCAGGCTTCGGCTCCTGGATCCAGCTGGTGATCGGCGCGTTCGTCATCTTTGGACTGTGGGGAACGCCCAACGCCACGGAGTTCTTCGCCAAGGACGAGCCCCCGCAGGCAGTGCCGCCCGTGCCGCCGGCGCCGCCCGGCCCGACGTTGTAGGCGACCGAGCGGCAAGACCGGCGATGATTCGCCGCATCGCCTCCGACGTTCGCGGAACGACCCGGCGGACGTCCGTCGGGGATCCGGGAGGCCCACCGGCGGCCGAGCGGTACTCGGGAACGCCCACGCAGGTGAACAACAGTGCGTCGAGCGGGCTCCCGATAAGCCCGGGCACCATCGAGTCGTCGAAGGTCATGCCCGAAGCGCTCGCACCGAGCGCGTAGGCGAGGAGATGGAGCCGCCCCTCCACCACGCCGGCGCCGAGCTGCGCCGCGCGGTACGCGCGATCGTCCAGCCCCGCCACGTTGATCGCACCGATGACGACGAACGCCGCGTCGCGCCCGAGATCCTGCTCCAGGCACACGACGTACACCTCTTCCCGCATCGATGCCGCTCGCACGGGCGTCGCGAGATCGGGCCAGCGGTACACACCGGGTTCGATCGTGTCGACATCGTGCGCGATGACGAAATGCGGAATATCGATGCCGCGCATCGACGCGGCCATCGCCGTGCGGACCAGGTCCTCCCCCACGCCCTTCGATCGGTCCATCAGGCGCTGGGATCCCCGAGCGAGGACGACCTCGTCAAGCGGTCGGCCTGTCTGACTCGGGACGTCGACTCTCTCCCCTCGCGGCCATGGCGACCCCCAGACATCGAGATCGCCGGCGTGCTGTGCCGCGGTGACGAGCGGGAGCTCGATCGGCGCCGCATCCACCGAGCCCGATCTGGTCGCACCGGTGGCTCGCAGCTCGGGGGCCGCATCGGCAAGCGAGACCACCGCGACCGGCCATTCGTGCAGACCGTCGGCGCCGACGAGCGCGGCGATCGCCGTGTCGGGGAAGACGGTTCGCAACAACGCCGGTACGCCGGCCGCGTCGGCGGCCGCCAACAGCTGGGAGAGCATCGTCCCCGCATCCCAATAGACGTGGCGGAAACCGCGCTCTCGATACCGCCACGCGGTTCGCCACGGCACGCCGGTCACCACGATCGAGGGACAGGCACCCTCCGGCGGCGGGCCGATCGTGATCAGCGCATGTTCCTGCGGGTGGTACCAATGGACTCCCGCGGGAAGGTTGCCGCCGCGAGGGACGGCGACGTAGGTCTCGAGCGGGAACCGTCCGCCCGCCGAGCCCGCCGCGCGAAAGAGCCAGGTGCCGAACGGGCGCTCCATCGTGCGCACGACGCCGGAGGAGAGATACAGCAACCGCGCGAGGTGCGGCAGATCGATCGACCGAGGCGTCACCGCGGCGGTGCCGGCAAGCACGGCGACGGCCGGTCGGTCGACCCGCGGCAACCGGCGAGGTAGCGGGATGACGGGCAGGTCCTCGTCGTAACGCTTGTAGAACCACGGGAGCCGGTCGAGGTCATCGGTGACCAGATCCTGCAGCAGCCGCGGATCGTCGAGGGGTTCGTCCCACGCTCGCCCCGGCGCGTAGGAGGTGAGCCGATGCAGCACCTGGGTCTGCGATTCGGCGCCCGCTCCCATATCCATCGAGCGGAGAATAGAGAGGTGGAGCCGGAGAGGGGAATCGAACCCCTGACCTCCTCCTTACCATGGAGGCGCTCTGCCGACTGAGCTACTCCGGCGCTCGGGGCAGTGTAGCGAGAGGAAGGCACGCTGCCGGAAGCGGCGTCTATGTCTCGACAGCCGGTATCGCGGGAATGCGCCCGCGAACGAGGGTGCCGGCACCCGGACTGCTTTGGAGCTCGAGGCTTCCCCCGATCGCATCGAGCCGGTCGACCATGCCCTGGATGCCGGATCCCGAGGCATCGGCGGGCTCGAAACCGGCGCCGTCGTCCTGCACCTCGAACGTAAGCCAGCCCTCGGCGCTGCGAAGACGAACGACGGCCGACGCCGCGCCCGCGTACTTGGCCACGTTCTGCAGCGCCTCGAGCGTGCAGAAGTAGACCGCGGCCTCGGTCTGTTGGTCGTATCGGCCAACCCCGTCCGCGTCGACGGTCGTCGGCACCGCTGCCTTGCGCGCCTGGGCGTCGAGCGCCGCGGCAAGCCCGCGATCGGCGAGGAGCGGCGGATAGATTCCGCGCGCCAGATCACGAAGGTCATCGAGCGCATCCGTCGCCATTGCCTGGAGCGGCGGAATGGCCGCCGTCACGCGATCGGCATCCGGCACCTGCCGCGCCAGCCGCTCGAGCAGACTGAGCTGCACCCCGAGCGCCACGAGCTGTTGCTGCGCGCCGTCGTGGAGATTGCGCTCGAGCTTGCGGCGCTCGGTGTCCTGCGCATCGATCAGCCGGCGGCGCGATGCACGGAGCTCCTCGATCGTCTGGCGCAGCTCCGCGGTGAGACGGACGTTCCGGAGCACCAGACCCGCCTGCGACGCCACGTGCTCGGCGAGCGCCGCCTCCGTCGGCGACAGCGGCTCGTTCGGGGGCTTCGCCAGCACAATCTCGCCGAGCGGCTCGTCTCCCTGGAGCACCGGGAACGTCACGCCGCCCGCGATGCGATCGGCGGCGGGCTCTCCGGTGACCGGCGGCCACACGGCCACCGCGCGACGGGCGTCGCCGACGCGGATCCAGACCTCGACGCGGGTCGCGCCCGTCCCGTTCGCGAGGAGCGAGACCATCTGATCTAGCTGCTCCTCGAGCGGCATGGTCCGCGCCATGGCGTCGGCGAACGACGACAGCACCTGATACGGGGACGCGCGCTCGCCGTAGACGATGCGGTTCGCGACGCGCTCCGCGCGGCGGCGCAGCGGCTGGAACGACACCGCGACCGCGACCGCCGCGACGAGGGTGAGCGCCGGGCCCCAGCGGGAGCCGACGAGCGCGCCCACGCCGGCAACGATCGCGACGTAGACGCCCGTGACCGCCGCGGCGAGCAGCGTGTAGACGACGGCGCGATTGATGATCACGTCGATCTCGTAGAGGCGGTATTTCAGGATCGCGATGCCGATCGCGACGGGCAAACCGAAGAGGGCGAGCGCCGCCGAGATGAAGCCGATCACCGTCGTCACCACAGCGTCCGTGCCGAGAGTCGCAAGACAGATCGTCAGGACCAGCTGCACCACGACAAAGGCGCCGGCGGCAAGCACTAGCCACTTGATCTGCTGGCGGAGCTCAGGATCGCCCGACCGGAACCGCACGACGAGCGAGGCGGCGGCTGCGGCGAGCAGCGCGATGGAGACCACGCTGAGACCGTTCAGCGTGCCGATGAACACGTCGCGCAGGAAGGACAGCCCGAGCGGATTCGGATACGTCAGGGACACGCCGCCGGGCGCGGGGAGGGCGATGTCGCGGGGCGTGACGACGGTGGCGATCAGGGTGATGCCGGAAAGGACCGCAGCGATGACGACGACGGGACGCCAGCGAGGAGACGGAAGGCGTCCCGTCGGGAACAACAGCACGACAGCCGCCAGGGCCAGGACGACCGGGACGAAGAGCACTTCCGAGGAAAGGCCAACGATGTCGGCGGCCGCGAGGCCGCCGCGTGCGAACCCGATCACCGCGTAGAGCGACGTGATGGCGAGCAAGGCAATCCCGAAGCCCTCCAGGAGCAGGATCCAACCGATGAGGTTGCGGACGCGGCGGAGGATGAGCGTCCCGAGGGCCGCGTAGACCACGGCGGCGATCGATAGCGCCAGCAGCGGGTACGCGTCGGTCGTATCGAGATGCGGCCACGCGACGACCCCGAGCGCCAGCGCGACGACGGCCAGCACGACGGTCGCCACGAGCAGGCCTGTGACGGCCGGCTGACCCCTTCGACCTCCGTCGTCCTCGCGATCCATCGACCTCGTCCCCGCCTGCGCGGCCGCTCCGCCCTCATAGTCTGCCCCGCCGCAGCCTTCGCCGGGGAGCGTGCCTCCACCACGGCCCTCGGTCGGGCGAGCACCCGGATGGCCGATGCGCCGATGCGCGAAGATGATGCGCGGTACCGCTTTCACACCGAGGGGGACGGCATGCAGACGGGCACCACCGGGGAGACGGGCTCGATCGAGGCCCCGTACGGGCGATCCGCGGAGGACATCGCCGCGGCCGCCGGGACGGATCTCGACCGGGGCCTCACGGCGGCCGAGGCGGCGAGCCGGCTCGCATCCGTCGGGCCGAACGCGATCGTGAGCGAGCCGCCGCCGTCGGTGCTCGCCGTCGCCCTCGGGCAGTTCCGCAACGCCATGAACCTCATGCTCGTCGCGGTCGCAATCGTGAGCGTCGCGATCGGCGAGGTCTCGACGGGGCTCGTCGTCGCGCTCCTGGTGCTGCTGAACGTCGTCCTCGGCTCTCGGCAGGAGCTCGCGGCCCGCGCAAGCGTCGATGCGCTCTCCAAGCTCAGCGTGCCGCAGGCGAAGGTGACGCGGAACGGCGAGCTGGCGCTCGTCGCGGCCACCGACCTCGTCCCCGGCGACCTCGTCTCGCTCGAGGCCGGCGACATCGTGCCGGCGGACGGGCGCCTGATTCGGTCGGCCACGCTCGAGACGCAGGAGGCCGCGCTCACCGGTGAGAGCGCGCCGGTCGGGAAGGACCCCACGGTGCTGTCCGGCGACGTTGCGCTCGGCGACCGGACCAACATGCTCTTCCAGAACACGTCGGTGACGCGCGGCACCGGCGCCATCGTCGTGACGGCGACCGGCATGCAGACAGAGATGGGCCGGATCGCGACCATGCTCACGTCGGTCACGCGGACGAAGTCGCCGCTCCAAAAGGAGCTCGACTCGCTCACCGCGGTGCTCGGGATCATCGCCTGGACGGCGGTCGCGTTCATCGTGCTGGTCGGCTGGCTTCGCGGTTTGCCGGTGGATGAGCTCTTGCTCCTCGGCACCGCGATGGCGATCTCGGCGATCCCGACCGGGATGCCGGCGTTCGTCTCGGCGCTCCTGTCGATGGGTGCCCGGGAGCTCGCCGCCGCCAAGGCGGTCGTCAAGAACCTGACCGACGTCGAGACCCTCGGGGCGACGAGCGCCATCAACACCGACAAGACCGGCACGCTCACGATGAACCAGATGATGGTCTCGACGATGTACGGCAACGGCACGTGGTTCTCGGTTGAGGGCGAGGGCTACCGCAAGACCGGCGTCATCGCGTCGGTCGCCGGCACACCCTCGCCCGACTGGACCCGTCTGGCGCTGGGGCTCTGCCTGGACAGCGACGCCACGGTGAGCGACACCGGCGACGTGGTCGGCGATCCGACGGAGGCGGCCCTCGTCGTGCTGGCAGCGAAGATGGGCGTCGACGCCGAGGAGACCAGGCGTGCGTACCCCCGCATCGCGGAAGTGCCGTTCGACTCCGAGTACAAGTTCATGGCCACCTACCACCGCATCGAGATCGAGGGCGAGGAGCGCGTGATCGGGCTGGTGAAGGGAGGCCCGGACGTGGTGCTCGCGCGCTGCTCGGCCGCCGGCGCGCCGCTGCGAGGCTCGCAGGTTCCCATCGCCGATGCCCGGGCCGACATCGACGCCGCAAACGAGCGGATGGGTGCGAAGGGCCTGCGCGTGCTGGCGTTCGCGGCGCGCGTTCTGGACGAGACGGAGGCCGCCGGTCTCGAAGCGGACCCGATGGCCTCGGTGCAGGACCTGGGCTTCGTCGGGATGGTCGGGATCATCGATCCGTTGCGCGCCGAGGCGACGAGCGCCGTCCACACGGCGCTCGCCGCAGGCATCGACGTGCGCATGATCACCGGCGATCACGCGGTCACCGCCCAGGCGATCGGCGAGCAGCTCGGCCTCGGGCCCGGCGCGATCAGCGGCGAGGAGCTGCGCGCGCTGTCCGACGAGGAGCTCACGCAGCGCCTGCCCGAGCTGCACGTGTTCGGCCGCGTCTCGCCCCAAGACAAGCTGCGCCTCGCGCGCACGATGCAGGCGCAGGGGCTCATCGTCGCGATGACCGGCGACGCGGTGAACGACGCGGCGGCCCTCAAGCAGGCCGACATCGGCGTCGCGATGGGCAGCGGCAGCGAGGTCACCAAGCAGGCCGCGAGGATGATCCTCACCGACGACAACTTTGGCACGCTCGTGAACGCCGTCGAGATCGGCCGCGCGATCTACGACAAGATCGCATCGTATGTGCGCTTCCAGATGACCCAGCTGCTGGCGCTCGTCATGCTCTTCATCGCCGCGACCGCGTTCGACGTGAACGAGGGGGTGGCGCTCACGCCGCGGATGGTGCTGTTCCTGCTGTTCTTCGCCACGGCGATGGGCGTCGTGATCATCGCCATCGATCCGGGGGACCCCCATGTCATGCGCCGACCGCCGCGCGACCCATCGGTGCCGCTCGCCAACCGATTCGCCATCGTCCAGTGGGTGATCTACGCCGCGGCGCTGTTCGTGGGCGCCTTCGTGCCGCTCGTCGCCGGGCCCGACAGTCCGAGCACCGAGCACGCGAGCGCGGCGATGACGATGGCGTTCGTGGTGATGGGGCTCGGCACCGTGTTCAACGCGATCACAAACCGCCGCGACCCTGCCACCGGCCTCGCGGCCCCGATCCTCAAGGCGACCGGGTTCGGACTGATCACCGTGGCGTTGCTCGTCCTGGGGACTGAGCTGCCCCACTCCCAGACGGCGCTGATGACCACCTCGCTCAGCGGCTACGAGTGGCTCGCCTCGCTCGGGCTCGCGCTGCTGCTGCCCGTCGTGGTCGAAGGATGGAAGTGGGTCCGCCGACGCCGCGCTCCGCACGGGGACGCGATCGCCGTCCGGACGGCGGTCGTGCCGGCCCGCGCCGCATGAGCGATCGAGCAGGAAGGAGTCATCGATGACCAAGGCGAAGCACTCGAAGAGGGACGAGGCGCCCGGAAAACTGAAACGCAAGGACTACGAGCGCGAGCTGGAGAAGCTCCAGGCGCGGCTGGTCGACCTCCAGGAGTGGGTGAAGGGCACCGACGCAAAGATCTGCATCGTGTTCGAAGGGCGTGACACGGCCGGCAAGGGCGGCACGATCAAGCGAATCACCGAGCGGGTGAGCCCGCGGGTGTTCCGCGTCGTGGCGCTGCCGGCTCCCACCGATCGTGAGAAGTCGCAGATGTACGTGCAGCGCTACATCCGGCACTTCCCCTCGGCGGGCGAGGTCGTGATCTTCGACCGCAGCTGGTACAACCGCGCGGGCGTCGAGCGGGTGATGGGGTTCTGCACGACTGAGCAGACCGACCGCTTCCTCGAGCAGGCCCCCGCCGTGGAAAAGGCGATGACCGAGTCGGGGATCCTCTTGCTCAAGTACTGGCTGGAGGTGAGCCCCGACGAGCAGACCCGGCGGCTCGAGAGCCGCATCCACGACCCGCGCAAGACCTGGAAGCTGACCGACATGGACCTCAAGTCGTACAGCAAGTGGTACGACTACTCGCGGGCGCGCGACGCAATGCTCGCGGCGACCGACACGGCGTGGGCACCGTGGTTCATCGCCGACACGAACGACAAGCGGCGCGGGCGGCTGAACATCATCACGCACCTGCTGGGCCAGATTCCCTTTGAGCCGCTCGAGCGGCCCGACGTGAAACTTCCCCGCCGGCAGTCGCGCGGCGGCTACGAGGAACCGGTGCTGCCGCTGCGGTACATCCCGACGCCGTTCTGATCCTGCGCCGGCGGCGGTGCGAGAAGATGCGTCTCGTGTCCGGCCGCCGGTTCGCCCTCGTCGTTGTGCTGTTCCTGGTCGCCTGCTCCGGGAGCAACACGCCCACGCCCGGGAACTGCTCGCCCGACCCGTCGATCGTCCGCATCGGGTCAACCAGCTGACGGTGACGGTCGCCGACGACGAGGCCACACGGGAGCGCGGGCTCATGGGGGTCACGGCGCTGCCGGCCGACGAGGGGATGGCGTTCGTGTTCGACGGCCCATCCACCGGCACGTTCTGGATGAAGAACACCTTGATCCCGCTGTCGATCGCCTTCGTCGGCGAGGACGGTCGGATCGTGACCGTTCGCGAGATGACGCCGTGTGAGGCCGAGCCATGCCCGACCTACGGCGCCGACGCTCCCTACACGACCGCGATCGAGGCCAACGCCGGCTGGTTCGCCGATCACGGTGTCAAGGTCGGCGACGAAGTGCGCCTGGATCGCCACGGGTGCTCCTGAGGAGCAAGATGGCACCGATGGAAGGAGATCCGGTGATGGAGGAACGGCGCGCGGTGCATCGTGGAGCTTCGGAGGGACCATCGGTGTGGTCCCTGGGTGGGCGTTTCACCGGCAAGGTGGACGATGCGATGTCGCAGGGCCGGTTCGCGCTCGTCGAGGCGCTCGCGTTTCGCGCCACGGAGCCTCCGCTGCACATCCACCATCGTGAGGATGAGGCGTGGTACGTGCTCGACGGTGCGATGACGTTCTACGTGGGCGACGACGTGCTGGAAGCGGGCGCGGGATCGTTGACGTACGCACCCATGGGCATCCCGCACACGTTCACGGTGGACGTGGAGCCCACCCGCGTGCTCGTGTTCTCGTCTCCCGCCGGCTTCGAGCGGTTCGCGGAGGAAATGGGCCAGCCGGCGACGGACGACACGCCGCCGCCCGGCTTGACGATCCCCGGCCCCGAGGTGCTCGCTCCGGTGGCAGAGCGGTACGGGATCGAGATCGTCGGACCGCCCGTCCGCGCACCT
>CAWFJH010000007.1:0-9576 GCA_963816105.1 uncultured Actinomycetes bacterium
GCCGAGCGGCGTCCCCAGCTCTGACGTTCAGCCCCGCTCGAAGTACCGGGCGAGCTCCCAGTCGGTCACCGTCTGGTTGTCGAAGATGATCTGCTCCTGTTCGGCGGTGTTCAGGAGGTGCTCGAACACAAAGTCGCCGAACGCTTCGCGCGCAACCTCGGAGCCGCGGAAGGCATCGATCGCCTCGTGCAGGCTCGAGGGCACGCGAGGGACGTCCTTTGCCTCGTAGGCGTTGCCGCTGAACATGTCCGGGGGCTCGATCTTGTTGCGGATGCCCCACATGCCGCTTGCGATCGTGGCGGCGAACGCGAGGTAGGGGTTGGCGTCGGCCCCCGGGAGCCGGCACTCGACCCGCGCGCTCTTGTGCTCGCCCACCGTGCGGTACCCCGCGGTGCGGTTGTCCCGGCTCCACACAATTGCCGTCGGCGCCCACGAGCCGAGTTGGTAGCGCTTGAACGAGTTCACGAACGGCGCGTACATCCACGCCATCTCCCGAGCGGTGGTCATGAGGCCGCCGAGGTACCAGCGGTAGGTGTCCGACATGTGGTGCGACCCGTCGTCGGACCACATGAGGCTGCTCGCGCCGTCGAGGCTCCATACGCTCGAGTGGAGATGGCAGCTGGAACCCGCCTCCGCCATCGTCCACTTCGCCATGAACGTGAGCGCGACCCCGTTGAGCTCGGCGATCTCCTTGGCGCCGTGCTTGTACAGCGCATGGTGGTCGGCGTTGGACAGCGCATCGGAGTACGTGATGTTGATCTCGTGCTGGCCCTTGCCGAACTCCCCTTTGCTGAACTCGACCGGGATGCCCGCGCCACGCATGCCGTTTCGGATCTGGCGGATGAGCCACTCGTCCCGCGTCGTCTGCAGCATGTGGTAGTCCATGATGTACGGGGAGCTCGGACGCATGTCGCGATAGCCGCGCTCCGCCGCGTCGCGGTACGAATCCTGGAAGAGGTAGAACTCCAGCTCAGAACCGGTCTTCACCAAGTAGCCCATGTCGGCCGCCGCCGCGATCTGATTCCGGAGGATCTGCCGCGGTGATACCGACACCGGCTCGCCGCTTTCCTCGTCGCCGACGTCGCAGATGACCATCGCCGTCTTCTCGAGCCACGGGCACAGCCGAAGCGTCGCGATGTCCGGGACCATCCGGAAGTCGCCGTAGCCGGTATCCCAGCTTGCGTAGGCGTAGCCGGGCAGCGGCTCCATCTCCATGTCGATGGCGAGTAGATACAGACACGCGTGCAGCCCTTCGGCGCCGAGCACCTCCTCCAAGAAGAAGTCGGGCAGGATCCGCTTTCCCATGAACCGGCCCTGGAGGTCGGTGAACATGCAGAGCACCGTGTCGATCTCGCCGGTGTGGGCGAGTTCGGCAAGCTCGTCGACGGTCAGCATGCCTTGCGTCTGCATCTTGACCCTCCCTCAGACGGCGGACGGCGGGCCGAGTGGCCCGCCGTCCGATGGTTCGGTGCTGCGTGCTACGACGCGGGGGTGTCCGACGGCGGCGGCGTGGTGTCGCCATCGCCCCCACGCAGGATTGCCTCCTGCTCCGCAGAAGATGTAGCGAACCCCTCCTGCGCAGGCACGCCGCTTTCACCCTGCGTGAGCGCGAACTCTTCCTCCGGAGAGAGCACCAGCCGATTGCGCCCCGCGATAGCGAAGTACAGGACGCCAAAGACGAAGTAGATCGCGACCCCGTAGACCCCAGGCCGGTATGCCGCGTTCAGGAAGATCGCCACGAGGGACGTAGCGGCCAACAACCCGGCGATAACGGCTCCCGGCACGCCCCACTTGCTGCGGTACGGGCGTTCGATGTTCGGCATCTTCTGACGAAGGCGGACGAACGACGTCATCTGCATCACGTAGGAGATGACCGCCGCGAAGACCGCCATGTTCAGCAGAGCGGCCACGATCTGTGTGCCCAGTTCCTGCTCTTGCAGGTACCACACGAGCAGGAAGACCGCGTAGCCAACAACTGCCCCGGCGATGAGCGCGACGTACGGCGTCTTGCGCTTCCCGTGCGTGACCGAAAGGAACTTGGGGAAGTACCCAGCCCGGGAGAGCGAGTACGTGTTCCGGCCGTAGGCGAAGATGATTGTGAAGAAGCTCGCCACCAACCCGATCACGAACAGAAGGCCGAGGTAGTAGGCGACGTCGCCCACTCCGAAGATCTCCTTGAATCCGTCCAGCAGTGGGAACCCAGACGCTCCGTACAGGAACGCACCGCCGGGCAGTGCCGTGTTGAACACCAGCACGAGCGCTGCCGCAATGAGCAGCGTGTGCATCGCAAGGACGGAGCCTCGAGGGACGTCGCGCCGCGGATCCATCGACTCCTCAGCGGCGAGAGGAACCTCTTCGATCGCAAGGAAGAACCAGATCGCGAACGGAAGCGCTTTGAAGATTCCTTCGATTCCAAACGGAAGCCAGGGACCCCCGCCACCGGGGATTGCGTCACCGTTTGCGGAGATGTTCGTCCACACGCTGAAGTCGATCTTGCCGGAGACAATCGCGGAGATGATGAAGAACGCCAACACACAGAGCGCCAGCACGGTGATCGTCACCGTGAACCGCATCGTCGCTTCGATCCCGACGATGTTGATCCACACGAAGATCACATAGAACAGGAGTGCCCACACCGGCAGGCTGTTCCACCAGGGATCGCTGGTGACGTTGAAGATGCCGACGACAATCTCCTGCATGAGAAGTGCGATCGCCCCGACGACGACCGCCGGCGTGATCACGTACTCGGCGTTCTCCGCCAAGCCGGTCAGGAACCCTCCCCACGGGCCCATCGCCGAGCGCGCGAATGAGTACGCCCCGCCGGTGTGCGGCAGGGCGGGCGACATCTCGGCGATTGAGTACACGAGGCCGTAGTACATGACTGCCATCAGAATGGAGGCGATGAGGAGGCCGCCAAATCCGCCTGTGCCGAGACCGAAGTTCCAGCCGTAATACTCGCCCGAGATGACCGCACCCACCCCGAGCGCCCACAGCGACCACATCCCAGCGTGGCGACGCAGCCCGCGCTCCTTGAAGTAGCCCTCACCCACCTCCTGGTAGGTGACCGAGCCGACTTTCCGCTTCTCGGACATGAACGACCCCCTTCGAGGCGGACCCCTCTCCGCTCCGGCGGTATCGAGACATATGGAGGGTTTGTCTGTCAAACGCATGGGCCCGGTCGTGCGTGGCCGGGGAGTGGGTGCCGTTTGACGATATTTGTCAGACAAACTACGGTGGCCTTCTTGGCGAGTAAGGAGGCGCATCTCCCGTGAAACGGCGGCTGTCGTTCCGTGTGCGGGAGGAACTCGTCACCCGGATCGCCAGTGGGCGTATCCGGCCCGGTTCTCGTCTTCCGCCCGAGCCCGAGCTAGCCGAAGAGATGGGCGTTTCGCGGGCGACCCTGCGTGAAGCGCTGCGTTCGCTGGAAGAGGACGGGTTTGTGACGAGGACGAGTGGGGCGGGCACGTATGCGACGCACCGACCCCGGCTGCGCAACAACCTCGATGTCAATTTTGGCGTCACGGAAGCGATCGAAGCTGCGGGCATGCGCCCGGGAACGATCCAAAGCACGATCTCGACGGAACCGGCCACCGATGATCAGGCAACGGCGCTCGATTTGCAGCCGGGGGACGCCGTCGTGCTGCTGGAACGGGTTCGCACCGCGGACGGGCGCCCCGTCGTGTTCTCGCGCGACGTGATCGCCGCGACCCGGCTTCCGGCCACCGATATCGCGGCGATGCCGCTGGACGGGTCGGTCTACGAGATGCTCGAGCGCCGCGGCGCGCCGGTAGCACACGGGATCGTGACCGTCGCGCCTGAACATGCGAGCAAGGAAATGGCAAAGCGGTTGGGAATGAAGGCGGGAGAACTTCTGATGTTTCTGCGGCAGGTGGATTACGGCGCGGAAGGAGAGCCGCTCTTGTTGTCCGAAGAGCACCATCGTGCCGATGCGTTCGAGTTCAGCGTGGTGCGTCGGGGACCGGGAAGGAGACGGGGATGAGCGTCGGTAAGGCGATGCGGTTGAAGCGGGTGATCGATCCGGCGGGGGTCTCGGTCATCTGTGCGCTCGATCATGGGATGACCTCGCCCACCTTCCTCGAGCCGCTGGCGGACATCGAGACGCGCGCGCGAGAGACCGTCGCCGGCGGCGCAAACGTGATCATGATGAGCAAGGGCATGATCCGGCTCGCCCACCCGGCATTTACGCCCACGACGTCGCTTGCGATGCTGCTTTCCGCGAGTGCGACGCCCGACGCCGAGCGTCCGACGATCGTCCAGATCGCCGAGGTCGAGGAGGCGCTTGTTGCGGGGGCAGATGCCGTCGTGCTCTTCACTGCGCTCGGCGGCGAGGCGGAGGCCGGCATGATGGACATCCTCGCGGCGGTCGGCCGCGAGTGCGCGGCGCTCGGGATGCCGTTCATCGCCGAAGCGGAGTTCCCCACCACCTACGCGACCGTCGAGGAGCTCAAGCAGGCCTACGGCTTCGAGTATCTCCGGCGCAACGTTCGGCTGTGTGCAGAGCTCGGCGCCGACATCGTCAAGACCAACTGGCCGGGCGACCAGGACGCGTTCGGTCGCTGTGTGGAGGCGGCCAACGGGATTCCCGTCGTGCTCGCCGGCGGTTCCCGGCTCGACGACGCCGAGTTGCTGACCCGTATGCAGCAGGCGATGGAGGCCGGTGCGATCGGGTGTTCGGTCGGGCGCAACATCTTCATGCACGCCAATCCGGAGGCCATCACGCGAGCCTTGGCGCGCGTGATTCGAGAGCGCTGGCCCGCGGACAAAGCGCTCGGCGCGCTCCAGGAGGAGCTGGCCTGATGCGCGCCGCGTTCATGACCGGCGTCAACGAAGTCGAGATTCGCGACGACGTCGCGGAGCCGGCACCCGACCCTGCCGGCGCGCTGCTTCGCGTCGAGGCGTGCGGGATCTGTGGCACCGATGCGCGGACCTTCTTCAACGGCGATCCGAAGGCGCCCGCGCCGTGGCAGCTCGGGCACGAGCCCGTCGGCGTGCTGGTGGATGTCGGTCCCGACGCCGTCCTGCCTCCCGGCATCGGCGAGGGCGACCGTGTGTTCCTCGGATCGATCTTGACCTGCGGCACCTGCCGATGGTGCCTCGAAGGGTTCCAGAATCTCTGCGAGCACCATCTGCTGTACGGCTACGACCCGTTCCCCGGCGCCTACGCGCAGGTAGCGGCGGTGCCGCCGATCGCGACCAAGAACCTGATTCCCTTGCCGCCGGAGCTCCCGTCGGACCTCGCGACGGTTGCCGATCCGTTCGCCTGCGCGCTGAACGGCATTGAGCAACTGGACGTGCGGTTGGGCGACACCGTCGTGATCCTGGGGACCGGCCCGATCGGGTGCTGGCAGGCGGTGATGGCACGAGATCGCGGCGCGTCCAAGGTGTACATGACCGACGTGAGCCGGGAGCGGCTGAAGGTGGCGCTCGATGCGATCGGGCACGCGATCGACGACGCCTGGGTGGCCGGGGAGGACAACGGCGTCGAGGAGGTGCTCAGCCGGACGGGCGGCCACGGCGCCGAACGGGTGAGCGTCGCCGCACCGGCAAAGCCCGCGCAGGAGGCGGCGCTGGAGATGGCCGCGAAGCGAGCCGTCGTCGTGTACTTCGCCGGCTTGCCCAAGCACGACCCGGTCAGCCCGCTCGACATGAACCAGCTGCACTACAAGGAGCTCGAGATCCGCGGGGCCTACGGTGCCACACACCGGCAGTACCGGATCACGATGGACTATCTCGACCGCAAGCAGGACGAGTTGGCTGCCGTGGTCACGCACCGATGGCCCCTCGAGCGCATCGGCGACGCGTTCGAGACGATCCGAGCGGGCACGGGTCTCAAGATGGTGATCGTTCCGTGAGCGACGCGTTCGTGATCGGCTGCGACGTCGGCAGCCAGGGGACGAATGCGGCGCTCTACGCGGACGACGGCACGCTCGTCGCCTCCGCCTACGAGACGTACCCGCTGTCGTTTCCGGAACCGGCGTGGGCGGAGCAAGACCCCGACGATTGGAACGAGGCGGTCGCCCGCGCGTGCCGGCGGCTCGTCGACGTGTGCCCGGGCGGCCCCGGCGCCATCCGCGGCCTCTCGTTCGGTTCGCAGCTCGACGGGCTGGTCGCGGTCGACGACGCGGGGCGCCCGGTCCGCCCCGCCATGATTTGGATGGATCGTCGGGCCGAGGAACAGGCCGCCCGGATTGCCGACAGGATCACGCCGGCCGCGTTCTACGCGGCGGTCGGTGCCAACCTCGACTCGTCACACGCGGTCTTCAAGGCGCTGTGGATTCGCGACGAGGAGCCCGACGCGTGGGCGCGGGTCGCCCACGTGATGCCGCCCGGGTCCTATGTGCTCCGCCATGTGAGCGGCACGCTGGCGGTCGACTACTCCAACGCGTCCTCGCTCGCGCTCCTCGATCCGCGGACACGCTCGTGGTCCGACGTTGCCCTGGACGCGACGGCGATCGATACCGCGATGCTTCCCTCACTCGGCGCGGGGACCGATGCGGTCGGGACAATCACCGCGGCGTTCGCCGATGCGAGCGGTCTGGATGCCTCGACGGTGGTGGCGATCGGCTGTGGCGACGAGATGGCGGCGACGCTCGGCGCGGGCGTCTACGCGCCCGGCGATGTCTGCGATGTCGTCGGTACGGCCGAGCCCGTGTGTGCGGCGAGCGCCGAGCCGCGCAGCGATCCGACGATGCTCGTCGAATGCCATCCCCACGCCGACCCCGACGTGTGGCTGCTCGAGAATCCCGGGTTCGTCTCCGGCGGCAACCTTCGGTGGTGGCGCGATCAGTTCGCCCCGATCGAGCGCGACGCCGAGGCGGTCGGGCTCGGCGATGCGTACGACTTCCTGTCCACGGAAGCGGGACATGTCGATCCGGGCGCCGAAGGGCTCATCTTCCTTCCGTGCATGCAGGGAGCGATGGCGCCCGAGTGGAACGGCGCGGCGCGCGGTGTGTTTTACGGGCTCACGCTCGCCCACACGCGCGATCACATGACGCGAGCGATCCTGGAGGGAAGCGCGTTTGCCTTGCGCGACATCCTGACGGCCATGCGCTCGGCCGGACTCGATGTGCGGCAGCTCACCATCGTCGGCGGCGGCGCAAAAGGCCCGTTGTGGCGCCAGATCAAGGCCGACGTGACCGGCCTGCCGGTGCGGGTGCCGGAATCGGTCGAAACGACGGCGACCGGCGCGGCGATTCTCGCCGCCGTCGCAGCAGGGGTGCATGCCACGGTCGCCGACGCGGTGGCCGCGTTCGTCCGATTCCGCCCGGATGTCCACGAGCCCGACGCCGCCACGTCGGAGCGATACGAGGAGGCCTACGTGCGCTACCGGGCCGTCTACGACGCGCTACGCCCGGTGTTCGGTCGCTGAGTCCTTCGAACGAGCCGGGCCCACGCGAGACATGCCAGCACGGCGACGCCCCAGGTCGGCACGACGCCGACGGCACCGGTCAGCGTTCCCAGGATCTGACCCGCGATCGCCGCCAGCAGCAGCACCACGGCGACGTTGAGGCGGGTGAGCCGAAGCAGCACAAGGATCGCGATGCCGAAGCCGACGATGTTCCACCACACCCAGACCGGCGCTCCGCCGCCGGCCTGCACACCGCCCCAGCCGACCGCGAGCATCCTGTCGGTTGCTCCTACGGCGACAGCAGGTAGAGACGGAAGGCGTCGTGCTCGATCGGCAGGACGTCGAATCCCGTGAATCCTGCGGCCTGCGCATAGCCCTGAAGGGTGGCCGGACGCATGACGGTACCCGTGCCGAACTCGGTCCCGCCGCTCAAGCCCGCCGGCAGGCAATCGAACAGGCTCCAGCCGTAGAAGAAGGACTCGAGTTCGTCGGGTTCGCCGTCGAATCGCTCGCGCGTGCGCTCGTCGACGACCAGCATCGCACCGTCCTCGGGCAGCGCGCGGCGTGCCGCGGCGAGCACCGAGACGGGGTCGCTCATGTCGTGCACGCACTCGAACGCCATCGCGAGATCGGCCGGCCCCTCGATCGAGGCGGCGTCGACGGCGTGGAACTTCACGCGGTCCTCCAATCCCAGCTCGACCGCGTGCGTGCGAGCGCGCTCGACCGAAAGCAGGTCCGGATCGAACCCGTGCACCTCCGCATGCGGATACGCACGCGCGAGGGCGAGGGAGGACCAGCCGTGTCCGCAGCCGATGTCGAAGACGCGCGCGGGCCCGGCGCTCAGCCGGGCGTGGAACGGATCGATCGCCGGCAACCACTCGTTCGGGAGCGTGGTGAGGTACAACGGCCGGTTCGCGCCCCCCTGCCCGTCGACGCTTTCCTCGCCGTAGGCCTCGTAGGGAACCCCGCCGCCGTGGCGGAAGGCGTCGACGACGTGGTCGATAACGCCGCGGAGGCTTGCGAGCTGCCGGATGGACGCGCCCATGTATGTCAGAGCGTCGGCGTCGAGCAGCGACTCCGCGGCGCCGGCGGGGAGCCGGAACAGCGGGGGATCTACGGTTACGTCGGCGGCAACCACACCGATGGTTGCCTGCTGCTCGAGCCACTCACGGGCGTATCGTTCCGCGATGCCGGCTCGGACCGCCAGATCGGCGGGCGACAGCGGCCCCGCGGTGTGCAGCTCGTCGTAGAGACCGAGCCGGAGTCCGACGTACATCGAGAGGATCTGGAAGTAGCCGAGCGCGGCGCCAAAGACGCGCTCGGCGAAGACACCCGATTCGTCACGCATGTTCATGGCTCAGTCCTCCGGCGTTACGTATGCGGCCGTGATGCCGCCGTCGACGATAAGGCTGGCACCCGTCATAAAGCTCGCGTCGTCGCTCGCGAGAAACAGCGCGGCCTTGGCCAGCTCCTCGGCCCGGCCGAGGCGCCCCATCGGGATGTGGACGAATCGACGCTGTTTCTTCTCCTCGTCGGAGAGCAAGGCGAGCAGCAACGGCGTCTCGATCGGCCCGGGACACAGCGCATTGCAGCGGATTCCCTTGCGCGCGTACTCGACGGCGATCTCGCGAGTCATGCTCAGCACGGCGCCCTTCGAGGCGGTGTATGCCGTCTGCGACGTCGCCGCTCCCATCCACGCGACGAACGACGCCACGTTGATGATCGAGCCGCCGCCGTTGGCGAGCATCGCCGGGATGCCGTACTTGCAGCCGAAGGCGACGCCTTTGACGTTGACGCCGAGAACGGCGTCCCAGATCGATCCGTCGGCGTCGGTGATCGAGCCGTCATCGAGCGGCATGATGCCGGCGTTGTTGTAGAGGATGTCGAGCCGTCCGAAGCGCTCGACGGTGGCGCGGACCATCGCCTCGGCGTCCGCGTCTCGCGAGACATCCGCGTGGACGTAGTGGGCGGCATCGCCGATCGCCGCCGCGGTCGCCTCGCCCGCCTCGTCGTTGACGTCGGTCAACATGACCTTCGCCCCCTCGGCCGCGAAGAGTTCCGAGGCGACCTTCCCCATCCCGCTGCCGCCGCCGGTGATCAGTGCGACCTTGCCGTCCAACCGCATTGCCGTCCTCCCGCCATTGCGAACGCGCGAAGCCTACGTCAGCACGAGCGCTAGGCGGGCGCGCCGGCAACCTTCGCCCGGA